>NZ_VTFV01000012.1 GCF_009192745.1 Arthrobacter citreus | reverse complement strand
ACCGGGAACTTTCTTTTCTTTTCGCACCGCTGTGTGTTTTACCAGCATATTCCATCCGAACCGTTTTAGCAATTCGGTGAATTCCGTAGAATTCCAACCAAACCGGCTATTCCAGCCCTTCCGGACCCAGCATCCAGTCCCAGGTTTCCCGCCGGCACACAAGGCACACAGCAGATCAACCATCGAAAGAAAGTTGGGGTTTGGCCGCCATGCTTCAGGCGCTCCGTGAGCGTCCCGGCTGCGGCGACTCAGAAGACTTTACACAGGTTTGGGGGCTGGCGCAAATCAGCGCTGCGGCGCCGGATCCGCCCTTGTGGGCAGACCCGGCGCCGCAGCTAAATACCGGTCAGAAGAGACTATCCCTGCCGGCGCCGAAGCGACGCCAGGACCAGGGAGGATCCGGCAATTACCGCTCCGCCTCCCATCAATGCCAGGCTCAGTGACTCCGCGCCCGTCTTGGGCAGGCGTTGAGTAACAGGAACCGGCGCATACAGGTTGGTAACCCCGGTGGCCTGCGTCGCGCCAGGCAGGATTGCCACTTCACCGGTGAACGTTGACTCGACGGTGACATCTTCGTTGGCCCCGGAGGTCGGTTCGGAGATGTTGCAGAGCGTCCCTGCAGGGATCCCTTCGTAGAGCTGGGTGTATCCGCCTGCCGTGGTGCCGGCTGCCAGGACAAAGACTTCATCTACGATTCCTTCGCCGCACTGGACGTGGATGACAATGTCATCCTGCAGTCCGGCGCCGGTGCCGGTGATGGTCTTGGTAACCAGCAGGCTGCCCGGATTGAGGTCAACCGTGTTCGTGACGGCAAGAAGGTTCTCTCCATCCGTAATGGTGACGGGTTCGGGGAGCACCGGAGTGACCGTTACCGCCGTCGTCGATCCAGTGACTGGTTCAGTGACTGAACAGACCGTACCAACGGGGAGTCCTGCGACCGTCTCAGTCACCGCAGTATTGGTACCGGCGGGGATGTCGAAGGTAAAGACGCCCGATGCCCCGCAGTCCACCACCAGGGATATGTCGCCCTGCAGCCCGGCTCCCTCACCGGCAAACGCCTTGCTGACGGTCAGGTCGCCGGCTACAAAGAACTCGGCCGTTGCCTGGGCATTGGACTCGATCTGCGCGTCAGCTGCCAGGATGAGCTTCTGGGCAGTGGTGACCTGGGGATTGTTGCCCGCATAGAGGTAGACGTTTCCGGTCTGAACAGGAACCACGGCCGTAGCGGTCAGAACAACCGGATCCGTGGTCTGGTTGTCGTTCCGCACCCACAGCTGCGTACCGGAGGTTACGGTCGTGCCGGTGAGTGGAACGGTACCGGCAGGATCCGTGTACAGGGTGTAGCCGGCCGGAACCGCGACGGTGACGGTGCCTGGATCGGAAGTAATGGTGAATGGCCCGGTGACGCCGTCGGTAGGGCCAGCCGCAGTCGGCGGATCAATGGATACGTTGGGTGCAGGCGGTTCAGTCAGCGGGCCCGCAGCGAGTACGGCGGCAACGATTGCTGCCGTGTACGGCCGTACGCTGTCAGTGTCTTCAAGGACGTAGCCATCGCTGAAGAACCATACAGCTGCCTGCACTGCTGCTGCCCTTATGTTGTCCGATGGTGCGTCCGGCAGCCCCGGCTGGTCCGGGTAATAGCTGTTCAGCACCCGGTTGACGTAGCCGATGTTCGGCACGTTGGACTCGTCCCAGGTGCCGCTCTCGTAACCCAGGCCGGTGTAGGTGGAGGTACGAATGTCGATGCAGTACATCTGCTGCGTGTTGCCGACGGCGTCGACAGTGGTGATGATGCCGGCAAACCCCTCATTTGCGGGCTCGTAGCCCGCCGGCACGTCCGCGGGATATCCGGTTGTCGGATCGAACGGCGTACCTAAGGGAGGCAGTCCGCCGGCCACACCTTGACCCGCACCGGTGCCGGTCATGGTGATCTCGGTGATGTCCGACGGGAGCTCCTCCCCGGGCGATTCACCCGAAAACACGGCCTGCGCCGGCATGGCGAACTGCAGCAGCAGAAGCAGGAAGACAAGGACACCTACGACGCCGGTCCCCGCAGAAGCGCGGGGCAGGCTCGGCCTTCCCCGCTTAGGGACAGCGGAATGAACAGGGGGCAGACGCAGACTCATAGGGTTCCCGCTTCCAGTCTCGGCGTGATGTGGATCCGAAGTGGTGAGCTCCGGAAAGGCGGCACTGGGCCGTGGCCTGAGAGGCTACGCGGCACGTCTGCATCTGGGTAGAGAGTGAGGAGAATCATCGGCCGCGGCACCCAAACTCATCACTGGCCGTGGGAAGGCCCGGGCCGGGCTGCAGCGGGGACGGCACGAGGCCCGGCGGGACCGGCCCTGAGGGGTGTTAAACGGGGATGGGCCCGCATGTGTGTGCGGGCCCGGTGGTGGGGGTGGTGTTAAAGCAGTTCAGGCTCCGCAGCGTTGCGGAGCCTGAACTCTTCTAATGATTGTCCGGCGGTGACCTACTCTCCCACACCCTCCCG
>NZ_VTFV01000011.1 GCF_009192745.1 Arthrobacter citreus | reverse complement strand
GCCGGATGTGCCTGTTGTTTGAGAACTCAATAGTGTGCCAAGTTTATTGATACCGATTATTTATTAATTGGTTGAATTGGCTGTCCTGCCCACCCCGTGGGTGTGGATGGTTTTTTTAGCTGGTTTCGAATTTAGTGCATGACTGTGCAGCCAATTTTCCTTGGCTCCGGTTGTGTGTCTGTAACACATTTACGGAGAGTTTGATCCTGGCTCAGGATGAACGCTGGCGGCGTGCTTAACACATGCAAGTCGAACGATGACTTCTGTGCTTGCACAGAATGATTAGTGGCGAACGGGTGAGTAACACGTGAGTAACCTGCCCTTGACTTCGGGATAAGCCTGGGAAACCGGGTCTAATACCGGATACGACCTCCTGGCGCATGCCATGGGGGTGGAAAGCTTTATTGCGGTTTTGGATGGACTCGCGGCCTATCAGCTTGTTGGTTGGGGTAATGGCCCACCAAGGCGACGACGGGTAGCCGGCCTGAGAGGGTGACCGGCCACACTGGGACTGAGACACGGCCCAGACTCCTACGGGAGGCAGCAGTGGGGAATATTGCACAATGGGCGAAAGCCTGATGCAGCGACGCCGCGTGAGGGATGACGGCCTTCGGGTTGTAAACCTCTTTCAGCAGGGAAGAAGCGAAAGTGACGGTACCTGCAGAAGAAGCGCCGGCTAACTACGTGCCAGCAGCCGCGGTAATACGTAGGGCGCAAGCGTTATCCGGAATTATTGGGCGTAAAGAGCTCGTAGGCGGTTTGTCGCGTCTGCTGTGAAAGCCCGGGGCTCAACCCCGGGTCTGCAGTGGGTACGGGCAGACTAGAGTGATGTAGGGGAGACTGGAATTCCTGGTGTAGCGGTGAAATGCGCAGATATCAGGAGGAACACCGATGGCGAAGGCAGGTCTCTGGGCATTAACTGACGCTGAGGAGCGAAAGCATGGGGAGCGAACAGGATTAGATACCCTGGTAGTCCATGCCGTAAACGTTGGGCACTAGGTGTGGGGGACATTCCACGTTTTCCGCGCCGTAGCTAACGCATTAAGTGCCCCGCCTGGGGAGTACGGCCGCAAGGCTAAAACTCAAAGGAATTGACGGGGGCCCGCACAAGCGGCGGAGCATGCGGATTAATTCGATGCAACGCGAAGAACCTTACCAAGGCTTGACATGAACCGGTAAAGCGTAGAAATACGCTCCCCACTTGTGGCCGGTTTACAGGTGGTGCATGGTTGTCGTCAGCTCGTGTCGTGAGATGTTGGGTTAAGTCCCGCAACGAGCGCAACCCTCGTTCTATGTTGCCAGCGGGTTATGCCGGGGACTCATAGGAGACTGCCGGGGTCAACTCGGAGGAAGGTGGGGACGACGTCAAATCATCATGCCCCTTATGTCTTGGGCTTCACGCATGCTACAATGGCCGGTACAAAGGGTTGCGATACTGTGAGGTGGAGCTAATCCCAAAAAGCCGGTCTCAGTTCGGATTGAGGTCTGCAACTCGACCTCATGAAGTTGGAGTCGCTAGTAATCGCAGATCAGCAACGCTGCGGTGAATACGTTCCCGGGCCTTGTACACACCGCCCGTCAAGTCACGAAAGTTGGTAACACCCGAAGCCGGTGGCCTAACCCCTTGTGGGAGGGAGCCGTCGAAGGTGGGACCGGCGATTGGGACTAAGTCGTAACAAGGTAGCCGTACCGGAAGGTGCGGCTGGATCACCTCCTTTCTAAGGAGCACCTGAAGCTTGTGTGTTCTTCCACAGTGTTGGATGCACGGTTTCCAGGAGTAAAGCCCGCTGCGAAGGCATATGTTCTTCGGCGGGTGCTCATGGGTGGAATATCAATAAACAGGTTTGTCCGGGTTTCTCCGGGTTTGTGAGTACGCCTCTTTGGGGGTTGGAAAGCTGGCCTGGGGTGTTGGCCCGGGGGTAATCGTTTGGCACACTGTTGGGTCCTGAGGCAACAGGATCTGTTGTTTCTGGTTTTTCCTGCGCATGCCGGAGGCCGGCTGGTGGTTCCCCTTGCGGGGTGCCTGGTCTGGTGGATGGGTGTGACGGGGTTGTTGTTTGAGAACTACATAGTGGACGCGAGCATCTTAAAAATTATTAAGTGCAATTTCAGATAAACCTGGTGACCGGTCTTGTACTGGTTTTCCATGGTTTTCTCGATAGCGATATTAATTGTTGATCTTTGTGGTCAAGTTTTTAAGGGCACACGGTGGATGCCTTGGCATCAGGAGCCGAAGAAGGACGTAGGAATCTGCGATAAGCCTGGGGGAGTTGATAACCGAGCGTTGATCCCAGGATGTCCGAATGGGGAAACCCCGCCCGGCGCGCGAGTGACCGGGTGACCCGCATCTGAACACATAGGGTGCGTGGAGGGAACGCGGGGAAGTGAAACATCTCAGTACCCGCAGGAAGAGAAAACAACAGTGATTCCGTTAGTAGTGGCGAGCGAACGCGGAAGAGGCTAAACCAGTGGTGTGTGATAGCCGGCGGGCGTTGCATCACTGGGGTTGCGGGACTTTCCGTATCAGTTCTGCCGGACTGGTGAAGTGAGTGCAGGTGCATAGGTGAACTGGTTTGAAAGCCAGGCCGTAGAGGGTGTTAGCCCCGTAACCGGAATGTATGCTGCCGCTTGGAGAGGATCCCAAGTAGCACGGGGCCCGAGAAATCCCGTGCGAATCTGCCAGGACCACCTGGTAAGCCTAAATACTCCCTGATGACCGATAGCGGACAAGTACCGTGAGGGAAAGGTGAAAAGTACCCCGGGAGGGGAGTGAAATAGTACCTGAAACCGTGTGCCTACAAACCGTCGGAGCAGCCTTGTAGCTGTGACGGCGTGCCTTTTGAAGAATGAGCCTGCGAGTTAGTGTTACGTCGCGAGGTTAACCCGTGTGGGGAAGCCGTAGCGAAAGCGAGTCTGAACAGGGCGAGTGAGTGGCGTGATCTAGACCCGAAGCGGAGTGATCTACCCATGGCCAGGTTGAAGCGACGGTAAGACGTCGTGGAGGACCGAACCCACTTCAGTTGAAAATGGAGGGGATGAGCTGTGGGTAGGGGTGAAAGGCCAATCAAACTCCGTGATAGCTGGTTCTCCCCGAAATGCATTTAGGTGCAGCGTTGCGTGTTTCTTGCCGGAGGTAGAGCTACTGGATGGCCGATGGGCCCTACAAGGTTACTGACGTCAGCCAAACTCCGAATGCCGGTAAGTGAGAGCGCAGCAGTGAGACTGTGGGGGATAAGCTTCATAGTCGAGAGGGAAACAGCCCAGACCACCAACTAAGGCCCCTAAGCGTGTGCTAAGTGGGAAAGGATGTGGAGTTGCCCAGACAACCAGGAGGTTGGCTTAGAAGCAGCCATCCTTGAAAGAGTGCGTAATAGCTCACTGGTCAAGTGATTCCGCGCCGACAATGTAGCGGGGCTCAAGTACACCGCCGAAGTTGTGGCATTCAGATTTTTGGTAAGCCTTCGTGGTTCAGCCGTCTGGATGGGTAGGGGAGCGTCGTGTGGGCAGTGAAGCTGCGGTGTAAACCAGTGGTGGAGCCTACACGAGTGAGAATGCAGGCATGAGTAGCGAAAGACGGGTGAGAAACCCGTCCGCCGAATGATCAAGGGTTCCAGGGTCAAGCTAATCTGCCCTGGGTAAGTCGGGACCTAAGGCGAGGCCGACAGGCGTAGTCGATGGACAACGGGTTGATATTCCCGTACCGGCGAAAAACCGCCCATACTGAACGGGGGAAACTAACCGCCCGAAACCTGCCCGTGCACCCTTGTGGTGTTCCGGGTTTTGGTGGAGCGCGGGACCGTATCCCGGGAGGTAAGCGTATTAACAGGTGTGACGCAGGAAGGTAGCCGGGCCGGGCGATGGTTGTCCTGGTCTAAGGATGTAGGGTCAGTGATAGGCAAATCCGTCACTGTGTCTTTGATGACGCACCTGAGATCTGATGGGACCCCCGAACGGGGGAATCCGGTGATCCTATGCTGCCTAGAAAAGCATCGGCGCGAGGTTTTAGCCGCCCGTACCCCAAACCGACACAGGTGATCAGGTAGAGAATACCAAGGCGATCGAGAGAATTATGGTTAAGGAACTCGGCAAAATGCCCCCGTAACTTCGGGAGAAGGGGGGCCTGCCCCGTGATGGAAACTTGCTTTCCGGAGCGGGTGTGGGCCGCAGAGACCAGGGGGAAGCGACTGTTTACTAAAAACACAGGTCCGTGCGAAGTCGCAAGACGATGTATACGGACTGACTCCTGCCCGGTGCTGGAAGGTTAAGAGGACCGGTTAGCCCTTACGGGCGAAGCTGGGAATTTAAGCCCCAGTAAACGGCGGTGGTAACTATAACCATCCTAAGGTAGCGAAATTCCTTGTCGGGTAAGTTCCGACCTGCACGAATGGAGTAACGACTTCCCCGCTGTCTCAACCATAAACTCGGCGAAATTGCAGTACGAGTAAAGATGCTCGTTACGCGCAGCAGGACGGAAAGACCCCGAGACCTTTACTATAGTTTGGTATTGGTGTTCGGTGTGGCTTGTGTAGGATAGGTGGGAGACTGTGAGACCCGGACGCCAGTTCGGGTGGAGTCATCGTTGAAATACCACTCTGGTCATACTGGATATCTAACTTCGGCCCGTAATCCGGGTCAGGGACAGTGCCTGATGGGTAGTTTAACTGGGGCGGTTGCCTCCTAAAGAGTAACGGAGGCGCCCAAAGGTTCCCTCAGCCTGGTTGGCAATCAGGTGTCGAGTGTAAGTGCACAAGGGAGCTTGACTGTGAGAGAGACATCTCGAGCAGGGACGAAAGTCGGGACTAGTGATCCGGCGGTACATTGTGGAATGGCCGTCGCTCAACGGATAAAAGGTACCTCGGGGATAACAGGCTGATCTTGCCCAAGAGTCCATATCGACGGCATGGTTTGGCACCTCGATGTCGGCTCGTCGCATCCTGGGGCTGGAGTAGGTCCCAAGGGTTGGGCTGTTCGCCCATTAAAGCGGTACGCGAGCTGGGTTTAGAACGTCGTGAGACAGTTCGGTCCCTATCCGCTGCGCGCGCAGGAAATTTGAGAAGGGCTGTCCTTAGTACGAGAGGACCGGGACGGACGAACCTCTGGTGTGTCAGTTGTACTGCCAAGTGCATCGCTGATTAGCTACGTTCGGATGGGATAACCGCTGAAAGCATCTAAGCGGGAAGCCTGCTTCAAGATGAGATTTCCATGCACCTTGTGTGTGAGAGGCCCCCAGCCAGACCACTGGGTTGATAGGCCGGATGTGGAAGCGGGGACTAAAGACCCGTGAAGCTGACCGGTACTAATAGGCCGATAACTTACACCACACATATCCTGGGCAGAACACGACTTCAAACGGTTCCGCCAAAGAAGGGATATGAAGATCATGCTGCTTGCGTCCACTATGTGGTTCCCAACCAACAACCCGCCGTTGTTGCTCAGGGAACACCAATAACTGAATACACGCCACCACCCTCTTACCAGGGG
>NZ_VTFV01000010.1 GCF_009192745.1 Arthrobacter citreus | reverse complement strand
TCCTCACCGGGCTGCTCCCGGTCGCACAGGGAGTTGCTGTCTACGCTTCGCTCTCCAGGGCTGCGGATTCGCTGCGTGCGTCAGGGGACGAGCGTGGCCGGGGCCAGATCATGGCCGACACCCTCGTAGAACGCGTCACCGGGCAGGCAACAGCTGACCGGGTTCCGGTTGAGGTGCAGCTGGTCATTACCGATCGGACCCTGCTCACCGGAATCCTGCACCCGGAACCCATAACCGCCTCGGGCGGGTCACCCGAAACGCCCGGAGCGCCCGGAGTACCCGGAACGCCGGGAGTACCGGGAGTGCCAGGAGCGCCCGGAGCGCCCGGAGTGTCGGGAGTGCTCGTAGCGCCGGGCATGTCGGGAGCAACGGGGACACCGGGAGCACCTGGAATACCCGGAGCAACAGGAGCATCGGGAGCTATGGGCTCGTCCCTAGCGACGACAGCACACAGGGACACCCCCGCGTACTTCCCCGGTTACGGCATCGTTCCCGGCGTCTGGGGGCGGGAGCTGGTCCGCTCCGCGCTGGATACCGGTAAATGCCGGGAGGCATCGTCGGACACGGAAAGCTCTAGACGGGACGCTCCAGTACGGCCCGGACCGGAACCGGAACCGGAACCGTCGGTGGGACCAGAACCGGCCCCCGACCCAACCGTGGAGCCAGCGCAGGAGCATGCGTCTTTGGTGAGTCTGCGCCGCCTGTACCTGGACCCGCTGTCCGGGGAACTGACCGCGATGGAATCCAAGGCCCGCGCGTTCCCCGCCGGGCTGGCACGGCTGATCCGCACACGGGACCAAACCTGCCGCACACCGTGGTGCGACGCACCGATCCGGCACATCGACCACATCCAGCCACATGCAGAAGGCGGGCCCACCAGCTACACCAACGGTCAGGGACTCTGCGAAGCCTGCAATCAGGCCAAGGAAGCACCTGGCTGGAGCGCAGCAACCATAAGAGCTCCAGGTTCTTCGGCCCGGATTGACGCAGCAGAGATTGCGGCCGCACCCCGGTCCGCACCACACGGACCGGCAACCCGGCACACCGTCCGAACAACGACGCCCACCGGGCACACCCACATCTCGACGGCACCATCCCTGCCGGGCAACCCGTGAGCTGGACGCGGTCCCCGGCCGATGTAATCCCCGCCAACGGACTACATCGGCCGTCAAGCCAGCCTCAGTCGCCGAAACGCAGCAGAACCTTGCTGCTGACCGATGCATCCCTCGCAACCTCGAACGCTTCCAGCGCATCCTCCACGGCAAATTCGTGGGTGATCACGGGATCCGCCTGCAGGGTTCCGTCAGCAAGAGCCGCGATCACCTCGTCGATCTCGTCGTTGAACCGGAAGGACCCAACCAGCTCGAGTTCCCGTGTAATCGCCAGGGAGATCAGCGCAGGCTGTTCGCCCGAGGGCAACAGACCCACCATGACCACGCGTCCGCCACGCGTCGCACCCTGAACGGCAGACATCAGGCCCCGGTAGCTTCCCGACGACTCAAAGCAGATGTCGGCATCCACTGCAGCGATACCGTCGGCATCAGTCGCCAGGAGGCTGCGCGTGGCACCCACGGCCCGCGCAGTCTGAAGCGGGAACTCGTGCATGTCCGTCGTGATGATTTCGCCGGCGCCCTTCGCCCGGAGCACCGCGGTGATGAGCGCACCAATCGGACCCGAACCGGTCACCAGCACCCGCTTGCCCCGCACGTCACCGGCACGCGAAACCGCATGCCAGGCCACGGCGGCAGGCTCAATCAATGCGGCACGGCGCATCGGAAGCGTCTCCGGCAGCACCCGCAGCATCCTGGTCGGAAGGTTCACGAAGCGCGCAAAGGCACCCTCGGTATGAGGGAACCGGGCTGCGCTGCCCAGATAGGTGCAACCGGGAGAAAGGTTCGGCCGGTCCTCGGGATACCGGGACCCGTCACCGGGACCGGGGGTCGCCGGATGAACCGCCACAGCGGCACCCTCAGCAGGCCCGGATCCGTCAGCTGCAGCACGGACAACCCGCCCCACAACCTCATGGCCCAGCAGCATCGGAGCCTTCAGAATCGACTCACCGGCAGCGCCGTGCTGCCAGTAGTGCAGGTCGGACCCGCACACTCCGCCGTACGCGATCTCCACAACAGCCTCATCGGCGGCCGGGGCATCCATCTCAACGGGTTCAACCCGCAGGTCACCGGCTCCGTGCGCTACTACTCCAAGAATCTCCATGGTCCTGCCTTTCACACCACTGTGGTCATGCCGCCGTCAATGAAGACGATCTGACCGTTGACGAAGTTCGACGCATCCGATGCCAGCCAGATCGCCGGACCGACGATGTCCTCCACGCTCCCCCACCGCCGGGCCGGAGTGCGGCCCAGGATCCAGGAGTTGAAGGCCTCGTCATCGACCAGGTTCTGGGTCATCTCGGTGTGGATGTATCCCGGAGCGATCGCGTTGATCTGCAATCCCTCTGCCGCCCATTCGGCGGTCATGGCACGCGTCAGGTTCCGGATTCCGCCCTTGGATGCCGTGTACGGAGCGATGGTAGGCCGTGCCAGATCCGCCTGCACCGAGGCGATGTTGATGATCTTGCCCCGTCCACGCGGAATCATGTGCCGGGCAGCTTCACGCCCCACCAGGAAGGCGCTGGTCAGGTTGGTACGCATCACGCGTTCCCAGTCCTCGACGTCGAGCTCCAGCATCGGCACGCGGTGCTGCACACCGGCGTTGTTGACCAGGATCTCAAGCGGGCCGATCTCCCGCTCAACCCAGGCCACGCCGTCGGCCGCTGCAGCAGCGTCGGTGACATCGAACCGACGTGCGAAGATGCGGTCCTCCCCGAACTCCGCGGCCAGCGCAGCCCGCGCTCCTTCCAGCCGGTCAGCGTCCAGCCCGTTCAGGACGACGACGGCGCCGGCACCGGCGAGCCCGCGGGCAATCGCGTTGCCGATGCCCCGGCTGGACCCGGTGACCAGGGCAATCCGCCCGGAAATATCAAACATGTTGGCAGTCAAAACAACAGCTCCTCTCAGGCACCCGGGAAAAATCCGGGTACCAAAACGGCCGGGAGCAATACTGCTCCCGGCCGGATGGATGTACTAGAACCCCGAGGCGACCAGGTAGATCGCCAGGGCCAGGATGAAGCCGACGACGCCGATCAGCGCCTGGCCAACGGTCCAGGTCTTCAGCGTGGTCTTGGTGTCCATCTGGAAGAACCGGCTGACCAGCCAGAAGCCTGAGTCGTTGACGTGGCCGGCGAAGACGGAACCGGCAGCGAGTGCCAGCACGATCGCCACGGTCTGTACCGCGTTGAAGTCGGGGTTGTCCAGGACCACGGGCTGCACCAGGGCAGCCGCCGTGGTCAGGGCAACGGTGGCCGAACCCTGCGCCACACGGACGATCGCAGCGATCACGAAGCCGGCCACGATGACCGGCAGGCCGACAGCGTCCAGCGAATCAGCGATCGCGTTGCCGATGCCGCTGGCGCGCAGGACGCCGCCGAACATTCCACCGGCACCGGTGATGAGGATGATGGAGCAGACAGGGCCGAGTGCGGAGTCAACCACGGTCTCGATCAGGGTGCCCTTCTTGCCCTGGCGGCGCCCGAGCAGCCACATGGCCAGGAAGACGGTGATCAGCAGGGCGACCGGGGTTTCACCGAGCATGCGCAGGATCTGCACCCAGGTGTCGTCAAGGGAAACGAGGTCGGCGGCGGCAGCCATGTTCAGGCCGGTGTTGAGGAAGATCAGCACGAACGGGAGCAGCAGCAGTGTGATGATGGTGCCCAGGCTGGGCGAGGAGCGGAACTCGGACTCGACCGAACCCTTGGGCGCATCCAGGATGGACGGCACGGGGATGTTGAACTTGCGGCCCAGGAAGTGGCCGAACAGGTAACCGGCGAGGTACCAGGTGGGAATTGCAACGATCAGGCCGAAGATCAGGACCAGTCCGACGTCGGCGCCCAGCAGGCCGGTAGCGGCCACGGGACCGGGATGCGGCGGCACGAAGATGTGCATCGCGGAGAAAGCCGCAGCAGCCGGGAAGGCGTAGGTCAGCAGCGAGCCGCCCATGCGGCGGGCAACGGTAAAGATGATCGGCAGCATGACCACAAGGCCGGCGTCGAAGAAGATCGGGAAACCGAACAGCAGCGAGGCCACCGAAAGGGCCAGCGAAGCACGCTTCTGGCCGAACTTGTTGATCAGGGCATTGGTCAGCACTTCGGCGCCGCCGGAAACCTCCAGCATGCGGCCCAGCATGGCGCCGAGGCCCACCAATAGCGCCACGGTTCCGAGGGTGGAACTGAAGCCGCTGAGCATGGTGGGGACAATGTCCCCGGCCTGCACGCCCGTCGCGACGGCGGTCAGCAGGCTGACCAGGATCAGCGCCAGGAAGGCGTGGATACGGAATTTCATGATCATCACGAGCAGCAGGGCAATTGCTGCGACGGCGATCAGCAGGAGGCCGGGAGTACCCAGCGTCCAGTTGAGCTCAAGATCGGTCATCGTTGTCCTATCAGGATGGGATTCAGTGCCGGGATCAGGATCCGGCAGGGGTGAACGCAGCTGCAGCGGCGGCGGCGATTTCATCTAGGCTCAGCGTGATGCTCAGCCGGATTCCGGCCTCATCCTCGCCGAGGGGTTCAAGGGTGGCAAACTGCGAGTCCAGCAGGGTCGGCGGCATGTACTCGTGGTCGCGCCGGCTGAGCCTTTCGGCAATCAGCTCGCGGGAGCCTTCCAGGTGGATGAATTGTGTGTCCGGCGCGTAGGAGCGGATCAGGTCACGGTACTGGCGCTTCAGCGCCGAGCATGCCACCACGGTGGCGGTTCCGTTCTCCAGCCCGGAGGCCAATTCACGGCCGATGGCGCGCAGCCACGGCTCGCGGTCCTCATCCGTCAGGGGGTGCCCGGAGGCCATCTTCGCCTTGTTGCTGGCCGGGTGCAGATCATCCCCGTCCAGGAACGGCAAGCCCAGGCGAGCAGCCACGGCCTGTCCGGCGGTGGACTTGCCGCAGCCCTGTACTCCCATCACCACAAGCGGGGGATATTGCTCGTTCGCCAACGACATGGCAAAACTCCTCAGACGCGCCATTACATCTGATTTGGTTGTGGCTAGGCCAGTAATAAATCAGATTTATCAGGACCAAGATAGCACCAACCGCGACGGCGGCAAACACACGACGGCAGCACGCGCCCGGCAGTACGGTTCGCCCAGGACTCAAACCTGAACGGCGGATACCCCCGTAGGTATTTGGATTTATACCCCTGGGGGTATTACCGTGGGACTATCCCGACCCCCAAAGGAGTACCCATGCTTATCGAACGCATCTACGACGAGGACCTGGCACAGGCCAGCTACTTCATCGGCTGCCAGCGCCTGGGCGAGGCGATCGTCGTCGACGCCCGCCGCGACGTCGCCCCTTACCTTGAGCTCGCCGCTGCGAACGGCATGAGAATCACCGCGGTGACCGAGACCCACATCCACGCCGACTACCTCTCCGGTACACGTGAACTGGCCGCCGCCACGGGCGCGCAGATCTATGTCTCCGGCGAAGGCGGAGCGGACTGGCAGTACGGTTTCGAGGGCACCCGGATGTACGACGGCGATGCCATCACCATCGGCAACCTCACCATCAAGGCCCTCCACACCCCGGGCCACACCCCCGAGCACCTGTCCTACCTGGTCACGGACGGTGCGTTCACCGACCAGGCCGGCTACCTGCTCTCCGGAGACTTTGTCTTCGCCGGCGACCTCGGCCGCCCCGACCTGCTCGATGAAGCAGCCGGCGGCGTCGACACCCGCTTCGAAGGCGCCAAGCAGATGTTCGCCAGCCTGCGGGACAAGTTCCTCACCCTCCCCGACTACGTTCAGGTGCACCCCGGCCACGGCGCAGGCAGCGCCTGCGGCAAGGCGCTGGGCGCCATCCCCTCCTCCACCGTGGGCTACGAGCGCCTCTACGCCTGGTGGGGGCCCTACCTCGCCGCCAACGATGAGCAGGGCTTCATCAACGAACTCCTCGACGGACAGCCCGAAGCACACGCCTACTTCGCCCGGATGAAGAAGCAGAACAAGCAGGGCCCGGCCATACTGGGCACCCGCGAGCCGCTGGCCGAGCTCCCGGCCGCCGACGTCGTATCCCGGCTCGAGACCCGCGAGGCCACCTTCGTGGACACCCGCAGCGTCCCCGAGCTGCACAAGGGAACCGTCCCCGGTGCCCTGCACATCCCGGCCGGCGGCAAGACCGCCAGCTTCGGCGCCTGGGCCGTGGACCCCGAGTCCGAGCGCACCCGCCCGCTGATCCTGCTCACCGCAGGCCAGGACCAGGCCCACGCCGTGCGGGATTCCCTGGCACGCGTTGGCATTGACGACGTCGCCGGCTTCGTCACCAGCCTGGAAGGACTCCCCCAGGCCGCGCCGGCAACCATCACCGCCGCGGGCCTGGATTCCTTCGACGCAGCAATGGTGCTGGACGTCCGCGCCCGCACCGAGCACGCCGCCGGCAATATCCCCGGCTCGCACCAGCTGCACGGTGGACGCGCGCTGTGGAACCTGGACGAACTGCCGGCCGAAGGCACGATCGTGGCCTACTGCGCCAGCGGCATGCGCAGCTCGATCGTCGGCAACGCCCTGCGCAACGCCGGGTACGACGTCGTTGAGCTCGAAGGCGCCTACCCCGCCTGGGCTGCCGCGCACGCGTCGTAGCACCAGCGAAAGAACCCCGGTCCGCATCTCGCGGGCCGGGGTTTTTCGCTGTCCACTTCGGCTACAGTCCGATGATCTCCTGCACCAGGACAAACGCGCCCATGGCCAGCACGAACCAGCCGAAGGCCTTCCGCAGGGCGGCCTCGGGAATCCGGCCAACCAGTTTGGCTCCGATGAGTGAGCCGACAATCGCCATGGCCGTCACGGCCAGGGTCATGCTCCAGTCGATCTGCACGGTGGTCAGGTATCCGGCCAGTCCGGCGAAGGACTTCATGGCAATGACCACCAGCGAGGTACCCACCGCGATCGCCATCGGCATGCCGCCGAGCAGGGCCAGGGCGGGAACCACCAGGAACCCGCCGCCGGCGCCAACGAGGCCGGTGACCAGGCCAACCACTGCACCGTCAGCGAGGATGCGAAGGATCGGCAGGTCGGAGTAGGCCTTGTCCGGGTCGGCCTTGCGGCGGCCCCGGAGCATGGCGATCGAGGTCGCGATCATCATGAACGAGAACGCGACCATCAGCACCACGGACGGGATGCGGCTGCCCAGCAGGCCTCCCACGAACGCTCCGGCCATGCCTGCGGCACCGAAGATCAGTCCGGTCCGCCAGCGCACCCGGCCGTTGCGGGCATGGCCGATCACGCTGACCGCGGAGGTCACGCCCACCACGAACAGGGAGGACGCGATGGCTTCCTTGGCGCCGAACCCGGCGACGTAGACCAGGATCGGCACCGTCAGAATGGAGCCGCCGCCGCCCAGCAGGCCAAGCGACAGCCCGATCAGCAGGGACAAGCCAAGAACCAGCACCAGCGTGGAGGTCATGACGCCGCCGGTCCGCCCTGCTTGGGGAGCGACTGGATGGCGGACTCACGGGTTGGCTCGGAAGCAGTGCGGTTCCACGGCATCTTGGCCAGCGCCGCGCCCATGGCGCAGGAGTTGGTGGCAGCGGAGTAGGTCAGGCCAGCGCCGATGCCGCCGGCGAGCATCCGCAGCTTCGGGGAAACAAAGCGTCCGCCGGCCAGGCCCAGGACGACGGCGGAACCGGCCACCATACGGACCTGGCGTTCCAGGTCCCAGCGCTTCTGGCCGCGGACCACATCGCCGCCGGCTGCTGCGAAGGCAGGGACTCCGCCGGTGAGCACGTGGGCCGAACCGATGCCGGCACCGCCGAGGCGGGTGCGGGCCTGCTCGGCGCGGGTGCCGGACTGGCAGACGAGCACAACGCGCTTGCCCAGGCGCTCGGCCAGTTCGTCGGTGTGCTCGGAGAGCAGTGGAAGCGGCACGTTGTAGGAGCCGCGGATGTGCATGGCTTCGAACTCGGCGGCGAAACGGACGTCGATGACGATCAGGTCGTCCGGGTCCTTCATCCAGGTGCGGAGGGTCTGCGCATCAACGGAGGTTACGGCCGCGGGGGTGTTCGCAGTCATGGGGATCCTTTCGAAGGAAGTGGGGGAACCTCCACAATCCCATATACCCATGGGGGTATGCAAAACACCCCCGGGGGTATCTAACGCCGCCCCTATCCCTCGCCGCCGCTATCTGGGAATGTTGCTCCATGGAGACGGTGCTGCTCGGATTGGCAGTGGGACTGGCCGTCGGCGCCGTCGTGGGACTGGTCGGTGCCGGCGGCGCCATCATTGCCGTCCCTGCACTGGTTTATGTGGTGGGGCTGGAACCGGAGGAGGCCGTACCCACCTCCTTGATCGTCGTCGGGCTGGCATCGCTGGCCGGCGCAGTGCCGCGGCTTCAGCGGGACGTGAGCTGGCCGCTGGTGCTGATGATCGCCGTGCCGGGCATCCCGGCCTCCTGGGCCGGGGCTGCAGTGGGAGAACTGCTGGACCCTGACTGGCTGATGCTGTGCTTTGCCCTGATCATGATCGTCGCCGGGGTACGGATGCTGGCCAGCGCCCGGAACACCGCTTCCGCAATGCGGTCCGCGGAGCACGGCGGCTGGGGCGGACTGGCGCTGCGCGGCATTCCCGTGGGACTGGTGGTCGGGTTCCTCACGGGGATGCTCGGGGTAGGAGGCGGCTTCCTGATCATTCCGGCCCTGACCCTGCTCCTGGGCGTGCCGATGACCCGCGCCATCGGCACCTCGCTGGTAATCATCGCCGTCAATTCGGCGTCGGGATTCGCAGCGCACCTGGATGGCCTGACCATCGACTGGGCTTTGGCCCTGAGCTTCGCCGCCATGGCGATGGCCGCCTCACTCGCGGCGGCACGGCTGGCGCACCGGCTCAACCAAGCGGTCGTCAGCCGTATTTTCGCGGCGGTCATTTTCACTGTCGCCGCAGGCGTCCTGGTGCAAACCATCCCCAGGTTGCTGCCCACACAAGCTGCCGAGGCGCCGGAAGAACCACCTGCAGCCAGCGCCAGCCTGGCCGCGAGCAGGCTGAGTTTCGGCGAACGGAGCCTGAACGTGCTGGTGGAGAACCTGACCGAGGAGGACCTGGTGATCAGCGCCGCCCAGCTGGAAAGCGCCGCCTACTCCGAACCCGCGCCGTGGACTCCCGCCGACGGCGATGCCACCACCCTGCGTCCCGGCGGCAGGGTGGCGCTTCCCGTGGAACTGCCGGAGGCGGCATGCGGGAATCACGGCCCCGGTTTTGAGTCCTCCGTGCGCCTGGAACTTGGTGCGGCGGGGGAACTCATTATTCCAGCAACAGACCCCTACCGGACGGTGGCTCAGGCACACGGGCAGGACTGTCTGCAGCAGGAGGTCGACGCCGTCGCCTCCTTTGCCCTGGCACCGGAACTGGAGGTTGCAGCGGACGGCCGCACCGCCGTCGTCCGCATTCTGGTGACTCCCAGCGGCGGCTCCGGCATGGTCAATGTGCGGATAGGCCCGACGACGCTGCTCAGCGAGGCACCGGGCGACCCCTGGCCGCGTGAAATCGAAGTGGACGCTGACGATGAGCCATCCGTGCTGAAGCTGGCCGCAGTTCCGGCTCGCTGCGACTCGCATGCGCTGGCCGAAGACAAGGCTGGAACGCGGTTTCCGCTGGAGGTGGGGATCGCCGCCACGCGCAACGGGCAGCTGCGGCTTGAACCGCCGGCAGAATTCACGGCTGCGGTGTACGGTTTTGTTCGCTCGGCCTGTGCCGGCGGAGGGTGATCCCGGGGTTTTCCGGCGGTGATCTAAGCGTTGCACGCAGATCACGCCTTTGTGATCTGCGTTACAGGTGATGCTACCCGTTTAGGGAACCAAAAGGCCAAACGGCAACGCCTCCCCCGCTGCGACCTGCAGGGACGCTCCCGCGTGGGGAGTGTCGGGGGTGCGTGAGACGATAAAACCATGCCTGCAACCATGCCCCTGATCGATGTCACCGACATCATCCGAGTGGTCGGCGGCTCCGCATTCCAGCGGGGGCAGGGCTATGCCAAGGGCGGGGCGGTCGACTCCCTGGACTGGGACGCTGCAGGCGGCGTCCTGCGCGCCCGCGTGCACGGCCATTCCAGCACCCCGTACAACACGATGCTGGTCCTGGAAGCCAAGCGGCAGGGCGACTACCGCTTGGTGGACAACCACTGCAGCTGCCCGGTTGGCTACGACTGCAAGCATGTTGCCGCCGTGGCACTGCACAGCAACACAGAACATCTCATCGGCCGGCAGGAACTGCGCAGCGCGTCCGCGAAACCGGCCGTGCCCGCCTGGCAGGCATCGCTCCAGGGCCTGCTGGAGGGCTCGGCAGGCAGCGAACCCGCCAAGGTCACGCCGCTCGGCCTGCAGTTTGAGCTGCGCCGGCGCGACGGCGGCTCCTCCGGAGTGTGGGGGCCACCCGCCTCCCGCCGAAGTGTCCGCGCACCTGCCTGGCGGCTCGGCGTCCGCCCCGTGGTCCGCAACGCCCGCGGCGCCTGGGTCAAGAATAACCTCGCCTGGACCAACCTTGCCTACCAGACCTACGGCTTGAAACTGGACCCCGAACAACACCGCTGGTTCTCCCAGTTCCCCGCCCTGCACCGGTCCAACGGCGTCAGCTATTTTGGCCAGAACGACTCCTGGCTCTACCTGGACGACTTCGCCAACCCCCTGCTGTGGCAGCTGCTGTCCGAAGCACGGCGGCTGGGCGTTGAATTCGTCGGGACCAAAAAGGACATCAGCGTCCAGGTGGGCTCCGAGGCCGTCCTGGCCCTGGACGTGCGCTCAGCCCAGACCGAGGCTGCGGCCCCGCTGCAGCTGCTGCCCAGCCTGGAAATCGACGGGCACCCCTACCCCCTGGATTCCGCCGGCATTATTGGCAGCCACGGGCTGTATGTGCAGGCGGCCAGCGGCCTGATCCTGCTGGCTCCCAGCCCGCGGACACTCACCGAACAGGACCGTACGCTCCTGGCAGGAAACGCGCCCGTGACCATCCCGGAATCGGACACCGCACTCTTCCTGGAGAAGTTCTATCCCAAGCTCCGGCAGGTCATTCCGGTGACCAGCAGCGACGAGTCGGTCCAGTTCCCCGAGGTTGAGCCGCCCGTCCTGGTGCTCACCGCGGGGTTCCAGCCGGAAGACGAGCTGGCACTGGAATGGGAGTTCGAATACCGGCAGGGCACTTCTTCCACCCGTATGCCGCTGGACAGCAGGCCCTCCCCCGCGGACCCTGCGGCACGGGACATCGGAGCCGAGACGGAACTGCTGGAATCGGCCCGGCAGGTGCTTGGCCGGGCGCCGCACAACACCGTGCTGCACGAGATTGAGACCGCAGAGTTCAGTGAATACACCCTGCCGAAACTGCAGAAGGCAGACGGCATCCGCGTGGATATCCTCGGTGAGCGTCCGGATTACCGCGAGCTCACCTCCGCCCCGCAGCTGAAGATCACCACCGTGGAAACCGAACGCCGGGACTGGTTCGACCTCGCGGTGATGATCACCGTGGAAGGCCGGCAGGTGGCTTTTGCCGACGTCTTCAAGGCCATTGCCAAAGGCAAGACCAAGATCAAGCTGGTGGACAACACCTACCTCTCCCTGGACCGGCCCGAATTTGAGCGGCTGCATGCGCTCATCGAGGAAGCCCAGGCACTGCAGGAGTGGGACACCGGCCAGCTGGGGATCAGCCGGTACCAGGCCGGGCTCTGGGCAGAGCTGGAAGAACTGGCTGAGGAGACCGAACAGGCAGCAGCCTGGCGCAGCGCGGTCAGCGGCCTGCTGGAACTCGAATCCGTGGAAACCGTCCCGCTGCCGGCCGGGCTGCAGGCTGATCTGCGCCCCTACCAGGTGCAGGGCTACAACTGGCTGGCTTTCCTCTGGGAGCACGGGCTTGGCGGCGTCCTGGCTGACGACATGGGCCTGGGCAAGACCCTGCAGACCCTCGCCCTGATCGCCCGTGCCCGCGAACAGCAGGCTGCCGGCAGCGCGGCGGGCCGCCCGTTCCTGGTGGTGGCCCCGACGTCGGTGGTCCCCAACTGGATTTCTGAAGCCGCCCGTTTCACGCCGGACCTGCGGACAGTCTCCATTCCGGACACCAGCAGCAAATCCCGGCGCAAGCTGGGCGATCTGATCGCCGGAGCGGACATCGTGGTGACGTCCTATGCCGTGTTCCGCCTGGATTTCGCGGCCTACCGGGTCCAGGACTGGGACGGGCTGATCCTGGATGAGGCACAGTTCGTGAAGAACCGAACCACGCGCGCCAACCAGTGCGCCCGGGACCTCCCGGCACCATTCAAGCTGGCCATCACCGGCACTCCCATGGAAAACAACCTGATGGAGCTCTGGTCCATGTTCGCGATTGTGGCTCCGGGGCTCTTCCCCTCCGCCCGGAGGTTTGCCGAGGAGTACCAGCGGCGGATCGAAAAGTCCCAGGACATGGCCCAGCTGGGCAAGCTGCGCCGCCGCATTAAGCCCCTCATGCTGCGCCGCACCAAGGAGGCCGTGGCCTCGGACCTGCCTGCCAAGCAGGAGCAGGTTCTGGAAGTGGACCTCACCCCCAAGCACCGCAAGATCTACGAGACCCATCTGCAGCGCGAACGGCAGAAGCTGATGGGCCTGATCGAGGACATGGACCGGAACCGGATGATCGTTTTCCGGTCGCTGACCCTGCTGCGCATGCTGAGCCTGGACGCGTCCCTGGTGGATCCGGAGAACACCGGGGTGCCGTCGGCGAAACTCGACGCTTTGCTGGAGCAGCTTGAGGACGTGACGGCCGAGGGGCACCGCGCCCTGGTCTTCAGCCAGTTCACGTCCTTCCTGAAACTTGCAGCGCAGCGGCTGGATGACGCCGGCATCGCCTACACCTATCTGGACGGTTCCACCCGCAACCGTTCGGACGTCATTTCCGCGTTCAAGGACGGCCAGGCACCGGTCTTCCTGATTAGCCTGAAGGCCGGCGGGTTCGGCCTGAACCTGACCGAGGCAGACTACGTTTTCCTGCTGGACCCCTGGTGGAATCCGGCTACGGAAGCCCAGGCCGTGGACCGCACCCACCGGATCGGACAGAAACGTTCCGTGATGGTCTACCGGATGGTGGCCCGGGGCACGATCGAGGAAAAGGTCATGGCACTCAAGGAGCAGAAAGCTGCCCTGTTTTCCTCGGTGATGGACGACGACGCCGTATTCAGTTCCGCACTCACCGCAGAGGACATCCGCGAACTGCTGCAGTAGGGTCCGGGATCTGCCGCCGGCGCCACAGCTTCCGGTGAATTCGTGCACAGCTTGCGGCCCGGAATCCGCCCCGATCCGCGCGTTTGCAGGCTTTCCCGCCCATACCCCAAAATTCTACATACCGTAGAAGTCGCTAACTTGGGAATCATGAGCGTCAAGGAAGCCGTCCGCCCCGTCCAAGCACCACCGGCGGACAGCGATGAACTGGTGCATGTCTTCTGCACCCCCTGCAAGCGCCGGGCCATGCAGCACGCCCGGCGGCCCAAGCCGTACTGCGGCAAGACCATGCCCAACCGGCCGCTCCGCAGCGACAACGAACACCTGCCGATCTGCGTGGTGTGCGTTGAGCTGGCGCGCTCCGGACCCTGCCCTTCCTGTGGAACGCAGGCCCGCTTCTAGGCTGCCATTCCCAGCACCGGCCACGGTTTGTACAGTGGGTGGATGGCTACCCAGGAACGTCCCATAGGCTTTTGGCTCAAACTGCTGGACCAGCTGGTCGATGAGCAGTTCGGCGCGAGTTTCGAAGAACACGGCGTCACCCGGCGGCAGTGGCAGATGATGAACCTGCTCACCAACGGGCCTGCCAGCGAGAAGGAACTCTCCGACCAGCTCAAACCCTTCTTTCCAGCGGTGGAAGCCGGCACATCCGCAGAGCTCATCGAGGAACTCGCCGAAAGCGGCTGGGTTGCGGTGAGCGACGGCCAGTACTCGCTGACGGACCTCGGGACGCGCAGCCTGGAGAACCTCCGCGGCGCCGTCGAGCGCATCCGGGACCAGCTGACCATTGATGTTTCCGAGGAAGAGTACACCGCACTGGTTTCCGTCATGCAGCGGATGGCCGCCAACCTGGGCTGGAAGGACGGCCCGGACACCCAGGACACGCCCGGCATGTGATCGCATGCCCCGGGGGACGGCACCGCCAGGACGGGTAGTCTCCTGACATGGGGAAACAGGTCTACGTGGAAATACCGGTCCGGGCACCGCTGGAGCGGTTGTGGACGCTGACCCAGGACCCGTCCTGCCATCCCCGATGGGACCTGAGGTTTACCGCGATCATTCCCGGACCGGGCACCGTGCCGCAGGCATTCCGCTACGAGTTCAAGCTCCCGCTGCACACCATCCATGGAACCGGGACTTCCCTCGGAACCCGGACCGGCAAACAGGGCCAGGCCACCTCCATCCTGAAATTCACCACCCGGGACGTGCTCTCTCCGATTGGGCCGGGCGCCGGATACTGGCGGTACATCCCCGACCCGGACGGCATCAGGTTCATCACCGGCTACGACTACGCGCCCGGCTGGGGTCGGCTGGGCCGCTGGGTGGACGAGCCGCTGATCCGCCCGGCGCTCGGCTGGGCCACAGCGTGGAGCTTCGACCGGCTGCGGCTCTGGGCGGAAGACGGAATCCCGCCCGAACGTGCCCGCCGTGCCTGGCTGCTGGACACCGGCCTCCGTGCCGCAGCGCTGGCGGGATCGCTGTGCCTGCTCTTTCGGCGTCCCAGTGCCGGGACCGCGTTTGCGGCAGCCGCTGCCGCAGCCGCCGCCTTTCTGCTGCCGCCCGGCCGGAACGTTCCCCGCGCGGCACGCTGCCTCAGGAGCGCACCGGACAGGCATGCCTCCCGCCCACCCGCGTCCCTCGCTGCGCTGCCGGAGCCGGCATGAACCCGCCCCTGGAAGCCGGCCAGTCCGTCTTCGCCCGTGCCCTGGGGGAGAATTTCGGCCGGCTGCACCCCATGCTCCAGCGGCGCTTTGGCGTGGATCCGGACGCGGGCTATGCCTGCGTGGGCCGCGGCGTTTTCTCCGAAGTCCGCCGCGGTGCTTGGTGGACGGTGCCGTTCCTGAAGTTCGGGGCCTTCCGCAACATCCTCTTTCCCGAGCGCGGCCGCAACGTGCCGTTCACCATCGAAAACTACCCCTACGTGGATGGATTCGGCCGCACCACGGTCACATTCACCCGCACCCTGGAGATGCGGCCCGGGCGGCCGCGGCGGTTCGACGCCAGCATGGTCTACAGCGGCAGGCGGGGAACAGTGGTGGACTACCTTGGCACCCATCAGCATCTGGCAACGGACCTGGACCTGGCTGTGCGCGAAGACGGCTCGCTTCACCTGCGCTCGGAGGCACTGCGGTTCCATGAGGGCCCGGTGAGCTTCACCGTTCCCCGCTGGCTGACCGGCACCGCAGATCTTTACGAGGCGTACGACGACGAGCGGCAGGTCTACACCATCCAGCTGCAGGTGCGAAACCCTGTTTTCGGCTTCCTGTTCGGGTACCGCGGCGAGTTCACCTGCACCTTTCCGGCGGTTACGGGCACCGAGGTTCCGGACCGGCTTCGACCGGTGCGGGAGGAAATCCGGGACTAGTGTCCCTTGAACGCCTCGGCCAGCCACCAGGCACCGCCGTCGGAGGCAATCTTGGCGTCGATGACCAGCGGTGCAGTTCGCGCACCTTCGAGCCAGCGGGTCACTGCGGCCAGGTCAGACGGAGTGCGGACGGTGATGCCATCAGCCCCGTAGCCGCGGGCGATCGCTGCGATGTCGGTGTCCGGGAAGGTGACCGTTTCCATGTCCGCCCCGGCGGCGTCGTCCCCGGCACCAAAGTGGTGCACCTCGGCGCCGTAGGCGGCGTCGTTGTAGACGATCACCACCAGCGGAAGGCCCAGCCGCACGGCGGTCTCAAGCTCCGAAATGCCCATGAGGAATCCGCCGTCCCCAGTGCCCAGCACCGGAAGCCGGTCCGGACGGGCCAGGGCCGCACCAATCGCGGTGCCCAGGCCCAGGCCGATCGACTGGAAGGCCTGGGTAAAGCAGAAACCAAACTCGTCCGGTACGGAGAGGTGGGTGGAGGGGTAGCCCATAAAGTTGCCCGAATCCACGGAGACCAGCCGATCGGCGGGCAGCAGGGCGTCCAGTTCCAGCGTGAGTACCCGCGGGTCGATCCGATGGGACGTGGACAGATCCTCCACCGGCACGTCCTGCCAGCGTGAACCTGCGGCGATGCGGGCTGCGGTTTCGGGGGTACGGTACTTCGCAGCCGGCTCCGGCTCGGCTGCCTGCAGCTCGGCCAGGACGTCGGCGGCCGTGGCAGCACACTCACCGATCACGCCGAGGTGGATCTCCCGGTTGGCGCCCAGTGCCGAATCGTCCAGGTCCACCTGAACCACCACGGCGTCGGGGTTGATCAGGGCGCCGTGCCGCATGGTCCACATGTTCAGCGTGCAGCCCCAGCCGATGACCGCATCGGCCTCGCGGATCAGCGCGGCCGTCTCCGGGGTGGAGAATCCGCCGGAGATGCCCAGGTTGAACTCTTCGCCCTCGAACAATCCGCGCGCCACTGCCGAGGTAGCCAGCAGCGCGCCGGACTGTGCAGCCAGCGCCTTAAGCTCTTCGCCGGCATACCGCGCGCCACGGCCCGCGATGAACACCGGCCGTTTCGCGGTGCTAAGCAGGTCCGCCAGCCCGCGCACCAGGACGGGGCTGGGCCGGACGAATCCAGTGGGCGCCACCGGCGGCACCCGGTCAGGGGTCTCCGCGGGAGCGGGCTGCGCCTGGACGTCGAGCGGAACGCTCAGCACCACGGTGCGGCGTTCATTCTGCGCGGTGCGGAACGCCCGAACGGTGTCGGCGACGGCGCTCTGCGCTGAATGCACCCGTTCCGGCACGGCCCCCAGGCTGCGGGCCAGCCCGTCCTGGTCGATCCGGAAGTTTGACCGCACGGCTGCACCGGCGGCGTCGGCGGTCAGGACAATCATCGGGGTCCGGGACTTGGCGGCTTCACCGATGCCGGTGGCGGCGTTGGTCAGGCCGCAGCCCTGGTGGGTGGTCAGGATCGAAACCAGGCCTGACATGCGGGAATAGGCGTCGGCCATGGTTGCCGCGCCGCCTTCATGCCGTGCGGCGGTAAAAGGCACCCCGTTTTCCCGCAGCGCGTTGGTGAGATGGAAGTTGCCGCTGCCCACCACGCCAAAGGCGTGGGCAGCGCCCAGCTGCGCCAGCGTGCGGCCCACGAGCCCGGCAACTGTCATCTGGTTCATGGTGGGACTCCTGTGCTTGCTCGGGCGCGGTCTACCAGAATCCTAGGACCGCGCGGCTGCCGGGGCACAAACGCCCCTGCGTCATGTTGCGACCCAGTCGGGCCGCCCGGCATGGTTCCCCGGTATTCTCAGGCAAACGTTTTTCGACCTTGGACAGGAAACGAACATGTCTCTTCCCAGCACTGAACCCGGGTTGATCCAGAACCTGATCGGGGCCCTCGACGTCGGCGCCCTGGAGGTCGTGGACCTCACCGCTCCGCTCTCCGCGGGCATTCCCACGCTGAAACTGCCCGATCCCTTCGTGAACCTGATCGACTTCAGCCTGGAGCAGGTCAGCGCCTTCGATGAGCCGGGGCCGTTCTGGAAGCACAACAACATTCACACCGGCGAGCATATTGGCACGCACGTTGACGCGCCGTCGCACTGGATTACCGGCCGCGACGGCGACGACGTCTCCCAGATCCCGGTCCGCCGCCTGGTGGGACCCGCCGTCGTCATGGATTTCAGTGCCGAAGCGGCGACGGACCCGGATTTCCTGGTGGAACCGGAGCACATCCAGGCCTGGGAAGCCGAGCACGGCGCACTGCCCGAGGGCGCCTGGCTGCTGCTGCGCACCGGCTGGGACAAGTTCATTGACGACGCCGATGCGTTCCTGAACTTCGACGACACCGGGTCACATACCCCCGGCATCTCCGCGGCGTGCGCCAAGTGGCTGGCGGAAGAGACACCGATCGCCGGCCTTGGCGTTGAGACCGTGGGGATCGACGCCGGCAACGCCGGTGCGTTCGATCCGCCGTTCCCGGCGCACTACTACCTGCTGGGCAACAACAAGTACGGGGTCACACTGCTGCAGAACCTCGCGCAGCTCCCGGCCACCGGCGCCATGGTGGTGGTGTCTCCGCTGAAGATCGTGGGCGGCACGGCCAGCCCGGCCCGGGTCCTGGCGTTCGTGGAGCGCTAGTACCCCAACGCCGGGTCCACGAGGCCTTCGGGCGGCTCGCCGTTGCGGAATCGGCGGACATTCTCGCGGACGCGGTTGGCCAGGTGCGGACGAATCATTGCCTCGGTTTCGGCGGTGTGCGGCGTGATGAGGGCGTGCGGCTCGGACCAGAGCGGATGTCCGTCCGGCAACGGCTGCGGATCGGTGACGTCCAGCGCTGCTCCGGCCAGCCGCCCCTCGGCGAGCGCTGCCGTCAGCGCATCGGTGTCCACCAGCGGCCCGCGGGCAATGTTGACCAGCACCGCATGCGGCGGCAGCTGCGCCAGGCGCCGTTCGTCGATGAGGTGGCGGGTGGAGGCGGTCATCGCTGCGGCGAGGATAACGACGTCGGTGCCGCCCAGGGCGTCGTCGAGCCCTTCATTGGTGACGGTGCGCTCAGCTCCGGGCACCGGCTCGTTCCGGCTGCGCACAACGGTGGTGTGCCGGGTAAAGGCGCTTACCAGGCGAAGGATCTCCCGCCCCACTCCGCCGGCACCCACGATGACCACCCGTTTGCCGTGCAGGGAGGTGCCCTGCGGCGGTCCCCAGGTCTTCGCCCGGGCGAACGCGGGCACGGCGCGGAGCATTGCCAGCGTCAGGGTCAGCCCGTACTCCCCCACCGGCTGGCTGTACGCCCCCTTGGCGCTGCTCCAGCGGATCTGCGGATACTGGTGCATCAACGGCACCCACTGATCCGCGCCGGCCAGGTAGAGCTGGATCCACCGGATACCGGAGTGTTCCCGCAGGACCTGCTCCAGCTGCTCCAACGGTTCTCCCGCCAGCACCACCAGCCCTGAGGTAGTGGCCGAAAGCGGTGCTGTGACACCTCCGCCGTCGCGCACGGCGTCAGCCAGGTAGGTAGGCGGTTCGGGAAGGATGGTTATGACCGGTGCGGCATCATCAGGCATGGCATCAGCCCCTGCTCGTTTGCGGTGTTGGCCTCCCAGCAGTGTAGGTCTGTCCCTCGCACCGTGTCAGGGGCACGGATGGTCCAGGCGGCCTGCCGGGTGAATTCACCCCACCCGGGGCTGGCGCCTACCCGCGGGGCTGGATCTGGGCCAGCAGCTGCTCGAAGGGCAGCGACTCGCCAGTTTCACGCCGGGGCCGGTCCGACGGAGCGTCACCGAGCAGGGTTGCCAGTTCCGCCGCCGCACGCCGCACGCGCTCGTCGAGTGCGGAAACGCCATCGCCGCCGGCGCCCCAGTCGTCCGGAGCGGCATAGACGGCAGTGGGCGTCACCCGCGCCCGCAGGTAGGCAAAGAGTGGACGCAGCGCGAAGTCCAGCACCATCGAATGCCGGGCACTTCCGCCCGTGGCACCAGCCAGCACAGGCTTTGCGTCCAGGGCGTCCTTGTCCATGACGTCGAAGAAGGACTTGAAGAGGCCGCTCATGGAGGCGCTGAACACTGGGGAAACCGCAATCAGCGCGTCGGCGTCGGCCACTTCATTCAGCAGGGATTCGAGCTTGGGGGCCGCATAGCCCGAAACCATCGCATTGGCGATATCCACGGCATACTCACGGAGTTCATAGGTGGTGAGCACTGCGTGGTGCCCCAGCTCCTGGAGCCGGGCCTGGGCGGCCGCACCGAGCTGGTCTGCCAGCATGCGGCTGGAAGACGGCACGCCCAGTCCGGCGGTTACTGCAACAATCCTGCGTTCGGCCACGACGGCACCTTTCCTCACATCCGGATAGATACATGTTATTGCATCTACCTTGCCAACGGAGGGCACGCCGTAATAATTCCCTCCCCTACCTAGGATGAACTTATGACTGCGAATCCGTTCTCTACGCCAGTGGTGCTTGAGGGCAGCACCGTCCGGCTTGAACCCCTGTCCAGCTCGCACGTTCCGGAACTCGCGGCAGCAGTGAAAGACGGCGAGCTCTGGAACCTCTGGTACACCCGCATCCCCACGCCGGACGGCATGGAGGCGGAAGTGGAGTCCCGGCTGCAGCAGCAGGCCGCAGGCAGCATGGCACCTTGGGCAATCCGCCGCCTGGACACCGGGGCACTGTGCGGCATGACTACGTACATGAACATCAAGGCCGAGCACCGCAGGGTGGAGATTGGGTCGACGTGGCTGGCAGCCAGTGCCCAGCGGACATCGATCAACGCCGAGGCAAAGTACCTCCTGCTGTCCCGCGCCTTCGAAGACCTTGACTGCATCGCCGTCGAGTTCCGCACCCACTGGCATAACCACGCGTCCCGGGCCGCGATTGCCCGTCTTGGCGCGAAGCAGGACGGGGTGCTGCGCTCCAATGAACTCTGGCTGGACGGGTCCCGCCGTGACGTGGTGGTGTTCTCGATCCTTGACAGCGAATGGTCATCGGTTCGGCTGGCGCTCAGGCACCGGCTTGGCCGGAACTAATCCACCAGCTCCGCGTACACGACGTAGTTGTCGTTGAAGGTTCCGGTCGCGGGGTCGAAGCCGTCACAGGTGATCAGCCGCAGCTGGGCGTTGTCAGTGTTCCCGTAGACCTCAAGAGTGGGAAAGTTGTCCTTTCCGTACTGTTCAGCCCGTTCGACCGAGAACTGGACGGTACTTCCGTCTTCCCTGCCCACCTCGACCAGGTCCCCGGGCTGCAGGGACCGCAGATCCGCGAATACCCCGGGGCCGCCGCCCGTCGCGTTTACATGTCCCAGCAGGACTGCGGGACCGGCCTGTCCGGGGGCAGGTGAACCGGAATACCAGCTGGCAGGAGAACCGGGGCCCTCCGGTGGAACCTCCAGCGAACCGTCCGGGCGCAGTCCCAGGTGCAAAAGGGAACTCTGAGTCCCGGTGGACGGGATCGTGAGGCTGCGCGGCAGTGCCTGCGCAGCCAACGGGCTAGCCGGAACCGGGCTCGTTGCAACCGGAGCCGGCTCCGACGCCGCAGCAGGGTCCGGGCCGGACGGAACCGGCCCGGACCCTGCCGGCGCGGACGCCGAACATCCGCCCAGGACCAGGAGAAGGGACGCCGCGCAGGGGAGAAATCCTGCGCGGCGTCCACGGCTGCTCCCCGTCACTGTAGGCTCACCGGAAAACAGCCGGTCTTCATTGCCGGGTCCTTAGCCACGGGCACGGCGGCGGGCCAGCATGGCACCGGCCAAGGCCAGCACTCCGGCCCCCACGCCGGCGGCGGCGAGGGTGGAACCGTCCACCCCAGTGCCTGCGGCTGCTGCCTCGGCTCCGGTGTCGGCACCGCCCTCAGGCATGGCGCCCATCTGTGAAACAGCAAGGGTGCCGCAGGCTGCCGGAAGAGTCGCAGCGGCAGGGAGAGACGGGTCCAGGTCTGACATCTTGGCCGCGGCCGCCTCCGGCATCAGCGTCGGATCCACGCCGTGGACCACAACTACCGCCGTTCCGTTCTCCAGCGACTGGGCGGTCTCCGGATTCACTTCGAAGGTCCGCTCATAGCTGTACGCTGATCCGCCCGGGAAGCGTTCCACGGCCAGTCCGGAGTCGGCGCTGGTGTCCCCTTCGGTAGTGAGGGAGGTGCCAATATGTCCGTAGAAGGGGTGCCCCTCGGTGGTATTGACCACGCCGTCGCCGTCGGTGTCCGCATCCGGACCGGGGCAGACGCCCTGCGCGGCGATGTGGATGTGCTGGGCATGCGGGAAGGGCCCGTCCATGAAGGTCTCGGCGGCACCGGTGACGTTGACCGTCACTTTGGCTTCGGTCCCGTGCACCTCCACCATGGCCTGGCCGGTGGTGCCCGAATTGTTCAGGGTATTCAGTGTTGCCTGGCCGGACCATGAATCCGGTCCGTGTGCCAGCGCCGGCGTTGCGGAGAGGGCGAGGGCGCCAAGCGCGAGGGTGGGAACGGCAAGCAGCCGCAGCTTCGTATTCATGATCGGTTTCCTTCGTCGTTATGAGTCTGCAAATCGGTGTGAATGCATAGGGAGTTCGAAGCCGATGGCCATCCGGATGGGTCACCTGCCGGAAAACTTTTCCCGGCGCCGGGCGTTGCGGATCCGGCTGGCATACCCCGGCACGGATATGGCAGAGTTCACGTCCAGAGCGTCCGTGGACATTCAGCCCCGACGCCGCCGCCGAAGGGATGAGCAGTGCAAGCCGATGACTGAACCTGGTGCAGCCCCGGGTGAGCAGCACGGTGTTCCCACGCTTGGCCGGACGGTGCCGGACCTTGCAGACCTGGTGCGCCGCAGCGCCGGTGGAGATGAAGCCGCGTTCGCGGCGCTCTACGACGCCACCTCCTCCAGGGTTTACGGTTTAGCCATACGGGTAACCCGTTCGCCCGAGCTGGCGGCCGAGGTGGTGCAGGAGGTTTACCTCATGGCCTGGGAACAGTCGGAGCGTTTCGTTCCGTCCCGCGGGTCGGTGCTGGGCTGGCTCTGCACACTGGCTCACCGCCGGGCCGTCGACCGGGTCCGCCAGGTGGTCAGCGAACGGGACCGGGAACAGACGTACGAAGACCAGCGGCCCACATCGGCAGCTGACCAGACATGGGAGGAGGTGGAGCAGTCCATGGCGGTCCAGGAAGTACGCGACGGACTGGGAACCCTTACACCCCTCCAGCGCGAGGCTGTGGCCCTTGCGTACTACGACGGCTGCACCCACCAGGAAGTGGCCAGGGCACTGGACATTCCCCTCGGCACGGCCAAAGCCCGGATCAGGGACGGCCTGAACAGCCTTCGGTCGGCCTTGGGGGGACGGCGATGAACGCACAGTATTCCGGCAGCGGGCTCCACGAGCTGGCTCCGCTTTTCGCCATTGATGCCCTTGAGCCGGCCGAGCGTGCCGCCTTTGAAGAGCACCTTGCCGGCTGTCCCCAGTGCCAGGCCGAGGTAGCGGATTTCGCTGAAGTGTCGGCGCATCTGGCCGCGGGATCAGAGCAGGAGCCTCCCGCCGCACTGCGCTCTTCGGTGCTCGCGGCCATTCACGGCACCCGCCCGGCTCCCGGCCCCCGCACCCGCGCCGGCCTTGCAGATGATGCCGCACCGGTGGACACCCCCATACCCCTGAACCGCAGGCGGCGCCGGGTACTGCTGGCAGCGGCGGCGGCAGCCCTGCTGCTCCCCGGCGCGGCCCTGGCCGGCTGGGCGCTGGGCGTGCAGTCGGAGCAGCGCCAGCAGGCGGCCGGCCAGCAGGCGCGTGAGGAGCGCCTCCTCGCCGCCGCGGATCTTTCCGTTCAGCGCCTGGAAGTGCAGGGGCAGCCCACAACACTCCTGTTCTCGGAACAGGAGGACGCGGCCCTGTTCCTGGCCGGTGACCTGCCCGATCCCGGTGCGGACCGCGAGTACCAGCTGTGGCTGCTGGAAGACGGGACCCCAATCCCCGATGCGCACTTTGGCGGAGGCGAAGTCCGGGTGTGGCTGAGCGGTGACGTCTCACGGGCTGGAACCATTGCACTGACGATTGAACCCTCCGGAGGATCCACAACACCCACCTTCCCCCTTGTTGCGGCCGCGGACATTTGAGTTCCGTCCGAACGCCGTTTAGTCCTTCCGGTGCAGGCAGCGCGGCAAACAGATTCTGTAAATTCCGCCTTATTGGGGAGGCCAGGAACGGATTCTCTGGTTAGGCTGGCTTGGTCATGCGCCGGCGGAACCTGCAGCCGCCGGCTCCTACACCGCATTGCAGACACCTATGAGGGGAACTATGTCCGAGCAGCAGCCTCCGGCAAACAACTACAGCTACAACGCCTACGCCGGCAATCAGCCCGCGGCAGCGCCGCCGGCACCGGTGCGACCCAAGCAGGTTGACCTGGGCTTCTGGCTGCTGATGGCAGCGGCCGTCGTCTCAGCAATCAGCATCCCGGTAACGATTTCCTGGATGAACTCTGACGGGTTCAAGGACATGCTCGCCGAGACGAGCACCGTCGCCATCAGCGCCTCGGAAATGGACGCAATCGTTGCAATTTCCGCCGCTACGACGGTGTTCTTCTCCGTGGTCAGCCTGGCGGTCGCACTGCTGGTGGCCCTGTTCATCCGCAAGGGCTACAACTGGGCACGCATCGTCGCCACCATCTTCGCCGCGCTGGGCCTGTTCGGACTGGCCAACCTCACAACGGCCGGAGCCCTGATGGCTGTCCTGACGGTCCTGACCGTCCTGCTCCCCGTGGCCGCCGTCGTCATGCTGTGGATGAAGCCCTCCACTGAATACTTCAACGGAGCCAAGGCCTACCGCCAGTTCAAGAAGTACAACCCGGGAGCCTAGTCTTCCCGGACGCACAAAGGCCGGTACCGCAGCTGCGGTGCCGGCCTTTTTGCTCTGTGACAGGTCAGCGGGCAGCGGCCCGCCCGGCCGCACGGCCACTGAAGAGGCAACCGCCCAGGAAAGTTCCCTCAAGGGAGCGGTACCCGTGCATCCCGCCGCCGCCAAACCCGGCGGCTTCCCCGGCTGCGAACAGCCCGGGCACCGGTGTCCCGTCCGCGCCGAGCACCCGGGAGTCCAGATCCGTTTCCAGCCCTCCCAGGGTTTTGCGGGTCAGCACCGCGAGCCGCACCGCGATCAGCGGTCCGTCCTTTGGATCCAGGATGGGCCGCGGCGCCGCAGTGCGGATCAGCCGGTCCCCCAGATAAGACCGCGCTCCACGAATGGCCGTGACCTGCGCATCCTTGCTGAAAGGGTTGGCGATCTCCCTGTCCCGGGCCTGGAGCTCAGCCAGTATTGACTCTGCGGACAGCACGGGCGCGGCACCGTCCGTCGAGGACTTGGCCAGCTCATTCATGGCCGCCACCAGTTCCGGAACGCTGCCGGCGGTGAGGAAGTCCTCCCCGTGCTCCAGGAACTTCTGCACCGGTCCGGGCACATCTGCCGTGGCACGGCGAAGAACCCCGCGGAGGGATTTGCCGGTCAGGTCGGGGTTTTGTTCTGAGCCCGAAAGCGCAAATTCCTTCCGGATGATCGCCTTGTTCAGCACAAACCAGCTGTAGTCGTAGCCGGTGCCTCGCAGGTGCTCAAGCGTTCCGAGCGTGTCGAATCCGGGAAACAGCGGACCGGGCAGTCGCTTGCCCGTGGCGTCGAGCCACAGCGACGACGGGCCGGGCAGTATCCGGATGCCGTGGTTCGGCCACACCGGATTCCAGTTCTTGATCCCCTCCACGTAATGCCACATCCGGTCCGGGTTGATCACGCGGCCGCCGGCGCTTTGCGCGGCCTTGATGCCGCGCCCGTCCACATGTCCCGGAACCCCGCTCAGCATTGTCTTCGGAGGTGAGCCAAGCCGCTGCGGCCAGGCAGCCCGCACCAGGTCGTGGTCACCGCCAATGCCGCCCGTCGTCACGACGACGGCGCCGGCAGAGAATTCGAACTCACCTAATGCGGTGCGCTCCGCGGCCCGGCCGCGCGGCGTCGTCGTCCGCTCAAGGATTGTCCCGCGCACCCCGGTGACGGCCCCTCCGGTACTGACCAGTGAGTCCATCCGGTGATCGCATGCCAGCCGCACCAGCCCGCTTTCGACGCCGGCACGCACCTTGGCTAGGAAGGGTGCGGTGATGCCGGGCCCGGTACCCCAGGTGATGTGGAAGCGCGGAACCGAATTGCCGGGGCCCGTGGCACCATAGCCGCCGCGTTCTGCCCAGCCAACGACGGGGAAGACCCGGTGTCCCAGCTGATGCAGCCAGGCCCGCTTCTCCCCGGCTGCGAAATTCACGTAGGCCTCGGCCCAGCGGCGCGGCCAGTAGTCTTCCTTCCGGTCGAACCCGGCAGTCCCCTGCCAGTCCTGCCAGGCAAGTTCCACTGAATCCTTGACCCGCAGGCGGCGCTGCTCGGGGGAATCCACAAAGAAGAGACCGCCGAAGGACCACCAGGCCTGGCCTCCCAGCCCCTGTTCACTTTCCTGCTCCAGCAGGATCACCGAACGTCCGGCGTCCACCAGCTCGGCTGCGGCTGCCAGGCCGGCAAGCCCGCCACCCACCACAATGACATCCGCGTCTCTTGGCTGCATCCGGCAAACGCTACCGGCAGATGCATCCCCTGCCTAGGGATGCGCGAGCTGCCGCAGACCCTGTTGGGAGCGCATGCAGGTTCCTAGACTGAAAAGGCAGATGCCGTATACCAGCCATGGAGGCACTCATGAGCACTACCCCGAATGACGAAGACCGGACACACAACGAGGAACCGTCGGAAGGTGCTGAATCGTCCCAGGCCGACTCTACGAGGGACCATTCGCAGAACGCCGCGGAAGGCGACGAGGGCCAGTCATAGAAAAGGCCTTTCGTTCCCGGTGCCCTGAGCGGTGTCGGGAACGAAGGGCCTTTTCAAAGAGACCTTCGGGGCAGTGCTGCGTCAGGATGCTCTGGCCCTGCCGGTATTGCGTTTGGCGTCTGCCACGACATCGGCATCCTTGCTGTGGTCCACGACCGGCCCGGTCCCGGCGATTTCCCTCATCTGTTCAATGCCCGCAGCCGCCGCTTCCTTCGTGGGGAACATCGCGGACACTGCCATGAGTGCTCCGTCGCCGGAAATGAGCTTGATCCGGAATGCGCCGTCGTGGGCGTCAACCAGCTTGAAGTAGCCCGACATCTCTTACCTCCTTGTAAGGGGTACCTTCAGTGCCCTCAATACTAAGCCGACTTATTGATTTTGGGACCCCTTCCCCGGCAACTGTGGACCGGTGATGCAGGATCGAGACCTTGGCGGGTTCGGGGCTAGCGGTTCCGCGACGTTCCGGTAGTCAGCGCCTGGAGGAGTTCCTCCTGGGTGGCGGGCAGGGAGGTCAGCAAGGCAGCCAGCATCCTGGCCTGGGCCGGAGCGAGATCCCCGCCGGGGATGGCACCGGCGCGGACCAGGTCCAGCCCGCCGCCGGCACCGTACGCGGGAACCACCGGGCCGGCAGGGACCCGGCTGCACAGGATCACGGGACAGCCGCCGCGCACCGCGTCCTGCACGGCTTGCGCAAACCCTTCCCCTGCGTTCCCCGCACCGGTTCCGGCCAGGACAACGGCGTTGGCGCCGGTATGGACGGCATGACTGAATAGCTCCGGACCGGATCCGAGGGCGCACACGATGATTTCCACGCGGGCGTTATCGAAGTCCTCACCCGGCATTGGCAGGGGCGCCGGGCGAACAGGAATCGCCGTGACGTGCAAGGTTCCCGCAACAAAGTGCGCCACCTCCACTCCCCCGGCAAACGGGTTGGCAGCCATCGTGTGGACCTTCCTGGCTCCACGCGCCGACTGGACGTGGCCGGCGAAGGAAATCAGCACGCCGGCGCCGCGCAGGGCTGCCGCCGCAGCGGCCGTTACGGCTTCCTCCACATTGGCCGGGCCGTCGGCTACAGGGCTGTCCGCAGGGCGCTGCGCTCCGGTAAAGACCACCGGTTTGGGCGAGTCGTGCACCAGGTCCAGGGCGAACGCCGTCTCCTCCATGGTGTCGGTGCCGTGGGTAACTACGACGCCGTCAACACCCTCGTCCGCCACGGCGGCGCGAACCGCCTCCGCGAGGATCCGGACGTCCGCCAGGCGCAGCCGGAAACTGTTGGTATTCGTTATGTCCTGGACGGAGTAGCTGTGCCGCCCGGACAGCGAAGCCGTGATGTCTTCGGCGCGTCCAGCCGAAGCTGCCCCGTCCTTGCCGGTACGCGACGCAATGGTCCCTCCGGTCGCCAAGATTCTGATGTGGGCCATGGAACAGCAGTCCTCTCACCGGCATCACCACAGCCAACATATGCCTGCCGCACACCGCTTGGCTAGGAGGTCCCCGCATCCGGCGGCGACGGTCGGCAAACCAGTCCAGGGACCTAGACTGGCGGCATGGCAGATACGGTTTCCGCGGAACAGCGCAGCCGCAATATGTCCCGCATCCGGTCCAAGAACACCAAGCCGGAGCTGAAGGTCCGCCGCCTCCTGCACCGTTCCGGCTACCGCTTCCGCCTGCACGGCGCAGCAGCCGGAGGCTCCCTTCCGGGCAAGCCGGACCTGGTATTCGCGGGACGGGGGAAGGTCATCTTCGTCAATGGCTGCTTCTGGCACTCGCACACCTGCTCCGCGGGCTCCCGCGCACCGGCCACGAATCCCGAGTTCTGGGCAGCCAAGCGTGCCCGGACGGTTGCACGGGACACAGCAGCGCTCCAGGCGTTGGAGGCATCCGGCTGGGAGGCGCTGGTGGTGTGGGAGTGCGAGCTCCGCGATTCCTCAGCCCTGGAAGCGGAGCTGACCGCTTTTCTTGGCCCGCCCGGCCAAGCAGTCTCGTTAGACTCATCAGACACACTGCACCCAACCCGAGGGAATTATTCTGATGACTAAGACCTCCCGGCCGCTGCGCGGCGTGCTCTTTGATGTGGACGGCACCCTGGTGGACTCCAATTACCTGCATACCGTGGCATGGTGGCAGGCCTTCCGCCGCCTGGACTATGACATTCCCATGGCCAACATCCACCGGGCCATCGGCATGGGCGGAGACAAGCTCATTGGCCATGTGCTCGGCAGCGACCCCGAACCCGAGGTGGAGGAGAAACTCGATTCAAGCCACGGGGCGATCTTCTCCACCTCCTGGCCTGCGCTGCGGGCGTTCGACGGTGCCGCTGAACTGCTGCGTGCCTGCGCATCCCGGGATCTCGCCGTCGTACTGGCCTCTTCTGCCTCGGAACCGGAACTGCAGGCACTGCGCCGGGCGATCGACGCCGACGATGCGATTACCAGCGCAACCAGCTCCTCCGATGCCCAGGAGAGCAAACCCGCTCCGGACATCCTCCAGGCAGCACTGGATTCCGCGGAGCTGGAGGCCGGCGCCACCGTCTTCGTGGGCGACTCGGTGTGGGACGTGTTGTCCGCCGCCGCCCTGGGTATCCCCACCATTGGCCTGACCTTCGGCGGTACCAGCGAAGCCGAACTCCGCGACGCCGGAGCTGAAGAGGTCTATGAATCACCGCGCCACCTGCTGGAGAACCTGCAGGAGAGCCTGCTCGGCCCTGCGCACGCGGCCTAGCACCCAGACGGCACCACCCACGGACGAAAGGACCCCGCTATGACTACCGAACCCACCGGACCGGCCAACGACGCCGAGGACCCCCTAGGTCCAAGCGCCCCGCAGCCGCAGCCCGCCGGCCCGCCCCGGACTCCGGGCGCCGCCGATGAATCCGCTGGAAACATTCGCGAGGAACAGGGCACCCACGCCGCCGGCACAGTGCCCCCGGCCGGCGGAGAAGACGCTGCGGAGGACTGAAGCGCCGCGCAGGCCTGGGGACAGCCAGCTGGACTAAACCAGGCCGGCCCGGCGCAGTGCCTCTGCCATGGCGCTGTCCGGTGCTGCCGGCGGCCGCCGCGGCGCAGTGCCGGCCGTGCCGCCCCTGGGCTTCGCCGTGCCCTGCGCTGTCCGCCCGCCGCCCTGGCTGTTTGGCTGCGGACGCTTCCCCTGGGGCCGGGAAGCACGCGGGCTGCCCTTTCCCGTGGTGTCGCCCGGTGCCGGGGCGTCGTCGTCCAGGCGGAGGCTAAGCGAAATCCGCTTCCGTTCCGGGTCGGCTTCCATCACCTTGACCTTGACCACCTGGCCCGACTTCACGACGTCGTGCGGGTCGGAGACGAAGGATGAGGACATCGCGGAGATGTGGACCAGACCATCCTGGTGTACTCCGATGTCCACGAACGCCCCGAACGCCGCTACGTTGGTGACCACGCCGTCAAGCACCATGCCCGGCCGCAGGTCCGCGATCTTCTCGATGCCTTCGGAGAACGCAGCTGTCTTGAACTCCGGGCGCGGATCCCTGCCGGGCTTGCGCAGCTCGGACATGATGTCCAGGACGGTGGGCAGGCCGGTGGACTCATCCACGAACGCGGCGGGATCCAGTCCCGTGAGCTCCGCACCGGCCGGTGTCATCTCGGCTTTGGCGGCAGCAAGGATCCTGCGGGCGATTCCGTAGGATTCCGGATGCACGCTGGACGCGTCCAGCGGCTCGGTTCCCCCGCTGATCCGCAGGAAGCCGGCGCACTGCTCAAAAGCCTTTTCCCCCAGCCGCGGCACCTTCAGGAGGTCTTTGCGGCGGGCGAAGGGCCCGTTGGCGTTGCGGTGGGCCACTATGTTTTCACTCAGCAGGGGCCCGACGCCGGCAACGCGGCTCAGCAGCGCCGGCGAGGCAGTGTTCACATCCACGCCCACGGCGTTGACGCAATCCTCCACCACAGCGTCCAGGGACCGGTCCAGCTTCGCCGCCGTCACATCATGCTGGTACTGCCCCACCCCGATGGACTTCGGATCAATCTTCACCAGTTCCGCGAGCGGATCCTGCAGCCTGCGGGCAATCGACACGGCCCCGCGCAGGGACACGTCCATGCCCGGCAGCTCAGCAGCTGCCAGTGCCGACGCGGAGTAGACCGAGGCACCGGCTTCGGAAACCACCAGCTTCTCCAGCTTGGCGTCCGGTACCAGGCGCATCAGTTCAGTGGCCAGCTTGTCTGTCTCCCGGGAGGCCGTGCCGTTGCCGATGGCCACCAGCTGGACGTGGTGCTTCTTCACCAAATCAGCCAGGCGCACCAAGGCGTCATCCCACTTGCGCGCCGGTGCATGCGGATAGACCGTGTCCGTGGCAGTGACCTTTCCGGTGCCGTCCACCACTGCCACTTTGACGCCGGTGCGCAGGCCAGGGTCCAGTCCAAGAGTGGCTCGGTTGCCGGCCGGTGCGGCCAGCAGCACGTCGCGGAGGTTCGCGGCGAAAACTCGGACGGCCTCAGCTTCCGCGTCCTGGAACAGGCGCACCCGCAGGTCAACGGAGAGCTTGGCGAGGATCCGCCGCCATGCCAGCTGGACGGTCTGCTGCAGCCAGGCTCCGGCAGCTCCCCCGGCAGACGCGGCACCCAGCCGGAAGGCAACGGAGTTTTCGAAGCGCTGCCGGGCAGCTGCCAGGGCATCGGCGTCGGCAGGATCAGCCTCGGCCAGTCCGAGTTCCAGGATGCCTTCCTTTTCGGCCCGAAGCAGGGCCAGCACCCGGTGGGACGGCATCCCGGAAGGAGCCTGGGCGAAGTCGAAGTAGTCTGAGTACTTCTGCCCTTCTGCTTCCTTTCCGGCCCTCACCTGCGAGCGCAGCCGGCCCTGCTTCCAGAGCTTCTCGCGGGCTTCGGTCAGAAGGTCGGCGTCCTGGCCGGCACGTTCAACGAGGATGGCGCGGGCACCGGCCAGCGCCTGGGCCGCATCGGGAACCGCTTCGTTCACATACCGGGAGGCTTCTGCCTCGGGGACCAGCGCGGGGTTGGCCAGCAGGGCATCGGCGAGGGGTTCCAGGCCGGCTTCGCGGGCAATCTGCGCCTTGGTGCGCCGCTTGGTCTTGTACGGAAGGTAGATGTCCTCCAGCCGGGACTTGGTCTCCGCGGCTTCTACCGCGGCACGCAGCTCATCGGTGAGTTTCCCCTGTCCCTCAATGGCTTCAAGGACAGCCCGACGGCGTTCATGGAGTTCACGCAGATAGCGGAGCCGTTCATCGAGTTCGCGCAGCTGGGTGTCGTCCAGGGTTCCGGTTACTTCCTTGCGGTACCGGGCAATGAACGGAACCGTGGAGCCGCTGTCCAGGAGTTCGACGGCGGCGCGGACCTGCCAGGGCGCCACCCCCAGTTCGGCGGCGATCTGGGCGTAGATCCGGCCGGCGGTGTCGGTGCCGGCGGGCTGGGCATTGGACTGGCGGAGGGGCTGCAGGGCGTTGGCGGGACTCACCCGCCCAATTGTTCCCCATGAGCGGACAATGCGGCCAACCCCGGATGCAGCCGCCGGCCAATACACGGTTGCCTTATTGACACATTGGCTCATGATCTGCGGAACGAACGCGTCCGTGGGGTAGAACATAGGGATGCCGGACGCCGCAGGGCGGATGGCAGTTCAACGTTTCAATGACGAAAGGTCGAAGATGACTCAGCTTGCTCCGGATTCTCCTCCCGCTGCCGCAGGGGCGGAGGTGAAGAGCGCCGGCCATGTCATTGTTGATTCCCTCATTGCCCACGGCGTGAAGCGCACCTATGTGGTGCCCGGGGAGAGCTTCCTCGACGTCCTGGACGGCCTGCATGAGAGCCCGGTCGAGACCGTGGTCTGCCGCCACGAAGGCGGTGCCGCCTACATGGCGGAAGCCGACGGAAAGATGAACCAGCTTCCCGGCGTCGCCATGGTTACCCGCGGCCCGGGTGCGGCCAACGCACACGTGGGACTGCACACAGCCTGGCAGGACTCCACTCCCATGGTGCTCTTCGTCGGGTTGATCCCCTTTGAGCATCGGGACCGCGAAGCGTTCCAGGAGTTCGACATCAAGGCCTGGTTCAACACCGGCGCCAAGCGGGTGATGGTCCTGGACCACCCGGAGCGTGCGTCCGAAATCGTGGCCGAAGCCTTCTTCGCCGCCATGAGCGGGCGCCCCGGCCCCGTCGTCGTCGGCCTGCCCGAAGACATCATCCGCAGGGAAGTCTCCCCAGCTCTGCACCCGCCCATTCCAGTAGCACCCGGCGGCATGACCGTCACCGACTGGAAGGCACTGCAGGCTGCCCTGAAGGATGCGGACAAGCCGTTGTTCGTCACCGGCGGCAACGACTGGACGCAGGAGGGCGCCGATACGCTCACCCGCTGGCTCGAAGAACACCATCTGCCCGCCGCGGCGGAGTGGCGCTGCGAGGGGACAATCTCCTTCGACTCGCCGTCCTATGTGGGTCCGATCGGCTACGGGCGGCCCAAGCCCACCTATGACCTGCTGGAGGAAACCGACCTGCTGGTCTTTGTGGGCACCGTGCCGGGCGACGTGATTACTGACGGATTTGTGGTTCGCCAGGACTGGGAGAAGAAAAACTTCCTGGTCACCATCGATCCTTCGCTGCGCGGGCGTTCCGGCCCGGTGTCCTACCAGATCGTGGCGAAGCCGGACGTGTTTGTGCGGGACCTGGTGATGATGGACCTGCCTGTGAAGGAAGAGTGGAAGGCGTGGACATCCCGCATGCGCGGGGAACAGGAGAAGTTCGCCGCCCTTCCTGCCGCACGCCCGTCTGCCGGCCCGGCGCGGATGGATACCCTGATGGCCAATCTGGTGCCAACCCTGCCTGAGGACGCCATGATCACCCTCGGCGCCGGTGAACACACCAACTGGGCGCACCGCTACTTCCCCACCCGCCGCTATGCCTCCATGCTCAGCGCCCGGAACGGGTCTATGGGCTACTCGGTGCCCTCGGCCATTGCAGCGTCGCTGGCGCACCCCGGACGACGCGTGGTCACGATCGCCGGAGACGGCGAGTTCATGATGAACGGCCAGGAGCTCGCCACCGCGGCGCAGTACGGTGCCACCCCGCTGGTGGTGGTGATGGACAACCAGGAATACGGCACCATCCGCACCCACCAGGAACGGCACTACCCGGACCGGATCTCCGGCACCCAGCTGAAGAACCCGGACTTCGCGCTGATGGCGCAGGCGTTCGGCGGTTTCGGTGTGCGGGTGGAGAACGACGCCGATGTGCCCGCCGCCGTCGAGGCCGCCCTGAAGGCCATCGATGAAGAGGGCAAGTTCGCCCTGATCCACCTCATCGTGGAACAGCGAGTCAAGGCGTACTAGGCACGCACTGGTTCCATGGCTGGGCCGGGCTGGGATGAATCCGACCCGGCCCAGCCGCGTTCTCCCGCGTTTCCCACGCTCTGTGCCACGTGTTCACTGGTGGGGCCCCAAAAGCCCACACCCGTACCACGGTGTGGGAATGCCGGTCCGCCAATCACGTCACACCCGGGTTCGGGTCCGCGGCGGCGGGCGCAGAATAACGAAAAGCGGAAGGGCCAGTCCCACGGCAAACAGGAGGTCGCCTCCTCCCCAGGTATCCGTGAACGCTGAACGGGCTAGGGTGAGGCCGAGCATCAGCAGGACCGAAAGGGCTGCGTAGAACCCCGTGCGCCGGCGCCGGTTCCACCAGCGGGCCACTCCGCTCCGGCTGCGGGGATCGCCGGCTGGAACCGCTGCTGCCGGCCCTCCCAGACCCCGCTGCGCGGCTACGGACAGCATCACCAATATTCCGGTCATGATGCTTACGGGAAGCAGCGCTCCGGTGAAAAGGACCAGAAGCCCGGCCGCCAGCGGCAGCACAGCGAAGGTCACCACCTGTCCACGCCGGGTCCTCAGGTCCATGCTTCTTCTCCCGCGTCCGGTCCAGATCCGTTTATTCGTCTTCGCTGCTCAGCACCCGCCTGCGGGTGCTGAGCAGCTGCACTTCGGGCCGGTAGGCAACCAGCCGCTCGGCACTGTCCAGGACCTCAACCACGTGCGCGCGGTCCGCAGCCACAATGCCAATGCCTACCTCCGCCCGCCGGTGAAGATCCAGCTGGCCCGTCTCGGCGGCGGAGACGGCGAACTTGCGCTGCAGCTCAGCCACCAGCGGCCGTACCAGCGAGCGCTTCTGCTTGAGCGAATGGACATCGTCAAGCAGCAGGTCGAATTCAAGGGTCCCCGTCCACATGCCTCCCATCCTTGCCGCGGAATGAGATCTGTCAACGTACGGCTTAGCTGCTGAGGGTTCAACCCGGACCGGTGCGGTGTTACGTTCGAAAACATGACGCCGTCCCAGACAGTGCGTTCCATTGCCCGTCCGGAAGTACCTCATGCATAACCACGGCGACTTCCCGGCGGAGTCCCTTTTCCTGATTCCTGCCGTTGCCGCCGTCGCCGCGTACTGGGCAGGAACAAGGAAGCCCGGCGCCTGGCCCTCCTGGCGGCTCGTGTCCTTCCTGGCCGGGGTGCTGATCGTGCTGCTGACTGTGCTGGAGCCCCTGGCGGGCTGGGCGCACTATGATTTCGGCGCACTGGCCCTCTCCCACGTTATGGCCGGGATGGCCGGACCGGCGCTGCTGGTGCTCTCCCGTCCAGTGGATCTGGCATTGAAAACCCTCGACGACGTTCCGGCGGCCCGGCTGCGCCGAAGCGTCTATTCCCCGGCCGCCCGGCTCCTGACCCATCCCGTCACCGCCACGCTTCTGGTGGCAACCGGGATGTGGGCCATGTTCCATACCCCGCTGCTCACGGCGATGCAGCAGTCCATGCCTGTGCACTGGCTGGTCACCGCGTATCTGACGGTCACCGGGTGCCTGTTCACCGCGGCTGTCCTAAACTGCGGTCCCGTGAAGCACGGCTTCGGGATACGGGCAGGGGCGCTGGCCACAGCCGCCGTCGCGCATGCCGGCTCCGCGGCCTGGCTGCTCGTCGCTCCTCCCGCAGGTTCCGGGAGCACCGCCGCCGGAGCGCTGGTGCTGCTTGGCTCCGGGCTGGCGGTGCAGGCCGTCCTGGCGCTGATCCTGCTGGGGCAGCAGCGGGGCACGGCCCGGCTGGTGCCCCAGGCGCGCAGGGCCTAAGGCGCTAGAGGACCTGCGGGAATCCCAGATCGATTTCCGACGTCGCAGGGTCCGGCCAGCGGGTGGTGACCACCTTGCCGCGTGTGTAGAAGCGGATCGAGTCCGGACCGTACATGTGCGTGTCGCCGAACAGCGAGTCCTTCCAGCCGCCGAAGGAGAAGGAGCCCACCGGCACGGGAATGGGCACGTTCACGCCCACCATGCCGGCTTCGACGTCGAACTCGAACGCCCTGGCGGCGCCGCCGTCGCGCGTGAAGATCGCCGTGCCGTTGCCGTACTGGTTCTCGTTGACCAGCTGCACCGCATCCGCGTACGTCTCAACCCGGACCACGGAGAGGACGGGACCGAAGATCTCGTCGTCGTAGGCCTTCATGCCCGGCTTCACGTGGTCCAGCAGGCTCACGCCCAGGAAGAACCCGTCGCCGTCGAACACTGTTTCCCGGCCGTCCACCACCACGGTGGCGCCTTCATCGGCAGCGCCGGCTACGTAGGAGGCCACTTTGTCCCGGTGCTCGGCAGTGATCAGCGGACCCATCTGGGAGGACGGATCAGTGCCCGGACCGATCTTGAGGTCCGCCATCCGCGAGCGCACGGCTTCCACCAGGTCATCGGCAATGCTTCCCACGGCCACCAGCACGCTGACGGCCATACAGCGCTCCCCCGCGGACCCGTAGGCTGCAGAAACTGCGGCGTCAGCGGCCATGTCCAGGTCAGCGTCCGGCAGCACCACCATGTGGTTCTTGGCACCCCCCAACGCCTGGACGCGTTTCCCGTGCTCCGCGGCCCGCCGGTAGATCGTGCGGGCAATCGGCGTGGACCCCACAAAGCTGACGGCCTTCACTCCGGGGTGCTCCAGCAGCACGTCCACGGCTTCCTTGTCTCCATGCACCACGTTCAGCACGCCGTCGGGCAGGCCGGCTTCGGCGAACAGCTCCGCGATGAACACCGACGCGGACGGGTCCTTTTCGCTGGGCTTGAGCAGTACGGTGTTCCCGCAGGCCAGCGCACTGCCGATCATCCACAGCGGCACCATGGCCGGGAAGTTGAACGGGGTGATACAGGCCACTACGCCTACCGGCTGGCGGATTGAATGGACGTCGACGCCGGAGGCCACCTGTTCCGACCGCTCGCCTTTCAAGGCCAGGGCAAGCGCGGAGGCGAACTCAATGTTCTCCAGCCCGCGGGTGATCTCCCCCTCGGCGTCGGAGAGGACTTTGCCGTGCTCACTCGTGAGGATCGCGGCCAGCTCGGCCTTGCGTTCGGTCAGCAGCTCGCGGACCTTGAAGAAGATGGCCGTGCGCCGCGCCAGCGACGTGGCGCGCCAGGCCGGAAGGGCTGCCTGGGCGGCTTGGATTGCTTCCTCGACGCGGGCTGTGGACGCCAGCGCGACTTCCTTTTCCTGTGCCCCCGTTGCCGGGTTGAAGACCGGGCCGTACCGCTCCGCTTCGGGAACCTGCCTGCCGTTGATGATGTGCGGGATGCGCTGCATGAAATCTCGATTCCTCTTCGGGGCGCCGCTACGGCGCGGGGACCTGGTCGGGTGTGCCGGCGAGTGAACCGTCCACAAGTTTCACGATCATGGAGCAGTCCTTCCCGGACTGCCCGGCGTCGATCAGGCGGGCGAAGAGCTGCTGGACGTGCTCGCCTATTTCCAGCGGCGTACCCGTGTCCCGTGCCGCGGCGATCGCCAGGTTGATGTCCTTGTTCGCCAGCTCGGTGGTGAAGGTGGGCTCAAAGCCATTGTTCGACGCCGCTGTCTCCACCACGCCCGGGACCGGGTACCAGGTGCGCAGCGCCCAGCTGTCCCCGGAGGAGACGGAGGCAATATCCCAGAACACCTGCTTGTCCAGCCCAAGCCTGTCGGCCAGGACCGCACCTTCCGCCGTCGCTGCGAGGTTGATGAAGAGCATGAGGTTGTTGCAGATCTTTGCTGCCTGTCCGGTGGTGGGTCCGCCGGTGGGAATCACGTTCCCGGCCATGGGCTCGATGAATCCTGCGGCGTCGGACACCGCGTCCTCGGCGCCGCCCACCATGAAGGTGAGCGTCCCGGCCTGCGCCCCGCTCATCCCTCCCGAGACCGGGGCGTCCACGAACCGGAACCCTGCGGCAGCAGCGGCGTCGTGCAGTGCCTGGGCCGATTCGACGTCGATCGTGGAGGAATCAATGAGCAGCGTGTCCGCGGACGCGCTCGCCAGGACACCGTCCGGTTCAAGGTAGACCGCACGTGAATGTTCTCCCTTGGGGAGCATGGTGAAGACGACGTCTGCTCCCGCCACCGCTTCGGCGATGCTGCCCACTGCCTGCACTCCGGCTGCCTCTGCCGTGGCCACGGCCCGCGGGCTGAGGTCAAAGCCGCGTACGTTGTGACCGGCCTTCACCAGGTTCCCGGCCATGGGTGCCCCCATGTTTCCCAGTCCGATCCATCCCACTTCCGCCATCGCTAAGCTCCTTTGCCTAGTTGTACTGCCTGTTGTGCCGCCTGAGTTCTGCTGGGTCTGTGCTGAGTCTGTGCTGAGTCTGTGCTGGCCGGCTTGGGCTGCGCAGCTGCCGCGCGTCCGCCGCGGAACCAGCGTGGCACCTGCGCTAGAGTGCGTTCAAGACCAGAATCCACAGACCCCATGTGCACCCGTGCACAGCGGGGAGAGGAGGAACGGCCCTGGACACCGCCAGCCGCCTGCCCAGCCCGGACGACCTGCTGATCCTGCTCACCGTGGCCCGGCTGGGACGTTTCACTGCCGTCGCGGAAACCCTGGGCACCACGCACACCACCATTTCGCGGCGGATCATCGCACTGGAGAAACAGCTGGGCGGCCGCACCCTGTCCCGGACACCGCGCGGCTGGGAACTGACTGCCCTCGGGGCCCAGGCGGTCCGTGCGGCTGAATCCATTGAAGAGAGCCTCGGTGCGCTGCGCTGCGCGCTTGCGGACGACGCCGATCCGCTGGCCGGCGTGGTGCGGATCAGCACCGTGGACGGATTCGGCGCAGAATTTGTTACCCCTGCCCTGGTCACGCTGCAGGGTTCCCACCCGAACATCAGCGTTGAAATGTTCTCCGCCACCCGCAAGGTCAGCCAGAATCGTTCCGGCGTCGACCTGGAGGTAGTGGTGGGCCACACCGATGTCCGCACCGCCCACGCCATCCTGCTGGGCCACTATGTGCTGCGGCTTTACGCGGCCGACGGGTATTTGCGCCGCCACGGCACCCCGCAGGTTCCGGCCGACCTGGCCAGGCACTGCTTCGTCTCCTACGTCGAATCCGCGCTGCTGGTCGAGGAATTGGGACACCGCTCCACCGGGCTCCCGGATCCGCGGTCCAGTTTCCAGGCCACCAGCATCTTCGCCCAGGTGGAGGCTGTCCGCCGGGAGGCGGGCGTGGGTCTGCTGCCCAACTTCATGGTGGCCGGACGGGCCGGTTTTGTGCCGGTGCTCCCCGAGTCATTTGAACGCCGGCTGCCCATCTGGGCTGTGGCCCGCCCCGAAGCGCTGCGGTCCGCACGGGTGCAGGCCGTCATCGAGGCTATCCATGCCGAAGCCGCTGCCCGCCAGGATGTCCTGGATTTCTGACGGGCAGCGGCTTCGGTTACGTGCGGTTTCAGTTATCGACAGCCGAGGAGCTGCGCTGTTCCTCCTTCGCCTTCGACGCCGCGAGCAGGTCCGCAGTCCCCTGGGCGTCAGCGGCATCGACGTCGTGCAGTGAAATGCCGTTGGTTTCCTTCAGCAGCAGCACCGAAATCGCCGTGACGACGCAGGCCCCGAGCAGGTACAGGGCCACCGGCGTCGAAGAATCAAATTCGGCCAGCAGCGACGTGGCGATGATCGGTGCCAGTGAGCCGGCCACGATCGAGGTCACCTGATAGCCCAGGGACACACCTGAGTACCGCATCCGGGTGGGGAACATCTCCGCCATGATGGAGGGCTGGCCGGCGTACATCAGTGCGTGGAACAGCAGGCCGATCGTTACCGCCGCCAGGATCATCAGGTCATCCGCGGTGTCCATCATCGGGAAGGCGAAGAAGCCCCAGGTGGCGCCCAGCACCGCCCCTGCCATGTACACCGGACGGCGGCCCAGCGCATCGGAAAGTTTTCCGGCAACCGGCACCGCGCAGAAATGGATGAAGTGCGCAATGAGCAGCAGGAGCAGAATCCGGGAGGTATCGGTTTCCACCACGATGCGCAGGTAGGTGATGGAGAACGTGACTACCAGGTAGTACAGGATGTTCTCCGCGAAGCGCAGGCCCATGGCGGTGAAGACGCCGCGTGGGTAGCGGCGGAACACCTCGAGCACGCCGTAGCCTTTGGCCTCTTCCTCGACTTCCTTTTGGGCTTCCAGGAAGATCGGGGCGTCTGAGACCTTGGTGCGGATGTAGTAGCCCACCAGCACGATCACTGCCGAGAGCCAGAAGGCCACGCGCCAGCCCCAGCCAAGGAAGGCGTCCTCGCTCAGCGTCGAGGAGAGAACGAACAGGACGCCGGTGGCCAGCAGGTTGCCCATCGGAACGGCGGACTGAGGCCAGCTGGACCAGAATCCGCGCGACTTGTTCGGGCTGTGCTCGGCGACCAGCAGCACCGCACCGCCCCATTCCCCGCCCACGGCGAAGCCCTGGATGAAGCGCAGCGCCACCAGCATGGCCGGAGCCCAGTACCCAATTGAGTCGAAGCCGGGCAGGCAGCCCATCAGGAAGGTGGAGACACCCACCAGGATGATGCTCAGCTGCAGCAGCTTCTTGCGGCCGAATTTGTCCCCGAAGTGCCCAAAGACAATTCCGCCCACCGGCCGGGCCACGAAGCCGACGGCGTAGGTCACGAAGGCGGCAATGATGCCGTCCAGTTCGGTTTCCGCATCGGGAAAGAACAGGCGGCTGAAGACCAGGGTCGACGCCGCGGCATAGAGGAAGAATTCGTACCATTCCACGACCGTCCCGGCCATGGACGCCACAACCACCTTGCGCAGGCCCTCCGGAACCGGCGGCTTCTGGCGCCTGGTCCGCTTGGGAATATCAGTGCTCATCCAGTCTCTCCTTTGGTGTCCTCGTTGACACTGCAGCACTCCGGGCGGGCGCGGGGCACCTGAGCGGAGTAAGCATGAGTATGGTGCGGACCTGCCTGCCGGCTCAACGGCCAAAACCGCATGGCGTATCTGCACAAATGCACAGCCGCTTCAGGTCCACGGGCGCCGCAGGTCGCTCCCGCGGCCGGGGACGCGCCGGGTCCGCCGCGCCATTGTGCCCCGAAGGTAGTTCACCTAACAATGGAGGATGACAGTTACGCTCAGATCACTGGAAACTGCTGTCCCTTCTACCGTCCTGGTGCAGGACCAGGTCCGCGACGTCTTCGCCGCCCAGCCCGGGCTCACCCGCCTGGGCACCCGCCTTGTGAACACCTGCTTCAATTCCGCAGCCATCGACACCCGGCGCACCGCGCTGGAGGAGCTCACGCTCTCGTCCACGGCCGAGAATCCCCAATTCTTCGACCCGCAGACCGGGCTGCTCCTGATGCCCTCCACCAAGACCCGCAATGACATCTTTGCCACCGAGGCCACCAAGCTCTTCATCGAAGCCGGCCGGAAAGCAGTGGAAAACTGCCCCGGAATCAGCCCGGAAGACATTACCCACGTCATCACTGTCTCCTGCACCGGGTTCTTCAACCCCGGACCCGACTACAAGCTGGTGCGTGCACTGGGCCTGAACCCGTCGGTGCAGCGCTACCACCTGGGCTTCATGGGCTGCTACGCGGCCTTCCCCGCCATGCGCGCAGCCAAATCCTTCTGCGACGCAGACCCCAACGCCGTCGTCCTGGTGGTGAGTGCCGAGCTCTGCTCGCTGCACGTGCGCTCCTCCAACGACCCGGACATCATCATGGGTTCCTCGCTGTTCGCAGACGGTGCCGCAGCTGCTGTGATCACCGCGCGGGACCTCCCGGGGGACAGCCCCGCAATCGTGCTGGACCACTTCGAGACCACGCTCACGCCGGTGGGCGAGGAGTCCATGGCCTGGAATATCGGGGACCACGGTTTCGAGATGGTGCTGGGCACCTATGTTCCCCACATCATTGACGACCACATTGTCGGCGCCCTGGAGCCGCTGCTGGCACGGGATCCCTCCCTGGCCCCGCTGGCGTACAACGACATTGAGCACTGGGCCATCCATCCCGGCGGCCGCAGCATCCTGGACAAGGTGGAAGCGAAGCTGGAGCTTTCGGAGGAGCAGCTGGTTCCGGCCCGGGAGACCCTGCGCAACTTCGGCAACATGAGCTCCGCCACTGTGATGTTCGTGCTGAAGAACATCCTGGAGCAGCCCTTCACCGGGGGCAACGAACGGATCTGCTCCATGGCGTTCGGCCCCGGACTGACCGTTGAGACCGGGCTGTTCACCCGGGTGCCGGGAACGGGTGCCGCAGCGGCCGCAGACGCACTGGCAGCGGAGCCGGTTCCTGCCGCCGTCGGATAGCCCGGTGAGCCTCCTGGACGCTGACACTCCTCCGTTCCTGCCACCGGACCTGAGCCGGCGTGCCGTGGACGCTGTGGAGCAGATGGACCGCCCGGACTGTGATCCGGTGCAACTCGAGCGGACCTATGCGCAGTTTCCCCTGATCAACTCCGTGGTCTCCGGATGGCGGCGGAACTACCGCCGGTATGTGCGGCCCGTCCTGGCCGCACAGGGCGGCGGCACGGTGCTGGACATCGGTGCCGGCGGCGGGGACCTGGCCCGCGCACTGGCACGCTGGGCCCGCCGGGACGGACTGGCCGTGCAGGTCACCGGCATCGACCCCGATCCACGGGCCCACGCCTACGCCTCCACCCGCCCGGCTCCCGAGGGCTGCAGTTTCCGCGCCGCGCTGAGCTCGGATCTGGTGGCTGAGGGTGCGGTGTTCGACGTCGTGGTCTCCAACCATGTGCTGCACCATCTGGACGACGCCGCATTCCAGGGCATCCTTGCCGACTCGGAGAAACTGGCCGGATCACTTGCCCTGCACAGCGACATTGAACGCAGCCCGTGGGCCTACGGCCTCTTCTCCGCCGGCACGCTGCCCTTCTTCCACGGATCCTTCATCCGGCAGGACGGACTGACGTCGATCCGGCGCAGCTACACCGCCGAGGAGTTCAGTGCCGCTGCCCCGGCGGGGTGGGAGGCGCTGCAGGCGCGCCCGTGGCAGAACCTGCTGCTGTACCGGAGAAGCGGCAGCGCCGGGGGCGGGCAGTGAACCGTCCGGAAGTCGACGTCGCCGTTGTGGGCGGAGGCCCGGTGGGCCTGGCACTGGCGATCCTGGCCCTGCAGGACGGCCTGCGGGTACGGGTCTTCGAGGCGCGGACCTCGCGCAGCTCCCATTCACGGGCCATCGGCATCCACCCGCCGGGCATGGCCGCCCTGGAGGCCACCGGAGTCAGTGCGCAGCTCGCGGCCGAGGGCGTGCAGATCCGCACCGGGTCAGCCCGGACCCGGGATACCGAATTGATCTCCATCAGCTTTGCCAAGACCTCCACCGCTTACCCGTATGTGCTGGCGCTTCCGCAGGAACGAACCGAAACGGTGCTGCAGGCGCGCCTTGAGGAACTTGATCCGGACGCACTCCAGCGCGGGCACCGGATTACCTCGCTGCACGACGACGGCCGCGGCGTATCCCTGGCAGGTACCACCACTGCCGGTGATTTTGCCGTGCGTGCCTCCTGGGTAGTGGCGGCCGACGGCGCCCGGTCAGCCGTGCGCGGCCTGCTCGGTGTCCGGGCCGCCGGTAAGCTGCTGCGCGATTCCTACCTAATGGGCGATTTCCCCGACAACACGGCGGACGGGCCCGTGGGTGTGCTCTACCTGGAACCGGAGGGCATCGTTGAGTCCTTTCCGCTGCCCGGCGGCAAACGCCGCTGGGTGGCGCATACCCGGACCCTGCAGTCCGACGCCGATGCCAAGGACCTGGCACGGATCGTGGCGGCACGCACCGGGCGGGTCCCGGAGGCAGCGGCCAGCACCATGCTCAGTGCGTTCTCCGTGCGCACTACTGCACTCAAGCAGCTGGCTCACGGACGCACGGTGCTGATTGGCGACGCCGCCCACGAAGTCAGTCCGATCGGCGGACAGGGAATGACCCTGGGCTGGATTGACGCCGCGGAGCTGGCTCCGCTGCTCGCTGCTGCCGTTCGGGGAGCCGACGTCGGCGCCCGGCTGGCTGCCTTCGACAGCCGCCGACGCCGGGCCGCCGTCGTTGCCTCCGCCCAGGCACGGCTGAACATGGCCCTGGGGCGTCCGCTGCCGGCGCCGCTGATGCAAGCCCGGAACACAGTGCTGGCCCGGCTTTTCCGCTCCCGCATGCTCAGCGACGGCGTAGCCCGCCGATTCACCATGCAGTAAGCCCTAGTGCCCGCCGCGGTCCAGGGTCACGGTGCGCAGGTCCAAACGCCGCAGCACCCGGTCCACGGCTTCCGGATCCATGCCGGACTGCCGGCGTGCTGCCAGGACTTCTTTCCGCGCCGCGGCCAGGGCCTCACGCTGGACCGCGTCCATCACTTCCAGCGTGGCCTTCATCTGCAGCATCTTCTGCGGATCCGCATCCGAATCACGCTCAAGGATTGAGTGCAGGGAGGACATACGGCGGGCCAGGGCCGTACGACGCTCCGGCGGGAGTTTATCTGCCGCGCGGGACCGTTTCATGGTTTCCAGCGCTACCCGTTCGGCACGCCGCGCCAGCTCCCGTTCCTGTTTGGCGACGGCGCCGTGGTCACTGGGCAGCTTCAGCCGGCGCATCAGCCACGGCAGGGTCAGGCCGGGCAGCACCAGGGTCACCAGCAGGACTGCTCCTGCACACACGATCATGAAGTTCCGGCCAGGAAGCTGTTCCCCAGCGAGCGTGGTGGCAGGCAGGGCGAGGGCCAGCGCCAGGGTGGCCAGGCCGCGCATGCCGCACCATGTCAGGACCAGGACTTCCTTCATGGATCCGGGTACCCGGTTGAGCCGTTCGGTGCCGCCGAACCGGTACAGCCCGTACATCCACGCGAAACGCACCAGGACCACGGCGGCGCAGACCGCCGCAACACCTGGAATGAATCCGAAAATTTCACGGCCCTCGTCTTCAATGACGTACCGCATTTCGATTCCCACCAGGCCAAAGGCGACGCCGGTGGTCAGAAGCTCTACGACTTCCCAGAACGCGGTGCGGGTCAGGCGTTCCTCGGAGTCCTGCGGCCGTGCCCGGCGGCCAAGCTCCAGGGCGGTCACCACGACGGCGACAACACCGGAGAAGTGCACCTCTTCGGCGAGGATGTACACGGCATAGGGCGCCACGAGGGTAACCGCAGAGCGGGCCACGAGGTTTGGGACGAAGCGGTTCAAGGTGCCCACCAGCCAACCCATGGCCAGGCCCAGCACCACGGCGCCGGCGGCACCGATCAGGAACCTCGGGATGATGGACCAGCCGACTTCCCCGCCGCTGACGGCGGCGGTCACGGCGGCCTGGAAAATCACGATCGCGATCGCGTCGTTGAAAAGTCCCTCGGTCTGCAGGACGGTAATCAGCCGGCGGGGCATGTTGACCTTGCCGGCCACCGCTTCCACGGCCACCGGGTCAGGCGGAGCGACGATCGCGCCCAGGGCAATCGCTGCGGGCAGGGCCAGCGCCGGAACGATCACCCAGGCCACGGACGCCACTACGCCAACGGTGACCGCGACCAGCGCCACCGCCAGCAGCACCAGGGAGCGCCAGCGGAGCCGGAAGACAGACCAGGAGCTGCGCTGGGCAGCAGCGTAGAGCAGCGGCGGCAGGAACAGCGGAAGGATGAGCTCCGGATCAATGTGGATTTCCGGGATCATGGGCAGGAAGGCGAAAAGTGCGGAGAAGATGAGCATCAGCACCGGATACGGCAGCCGTACCCGCTCGCCGATGCCAACTACAAGCACCGTCCCGAACAGCAGGCCGATCAGCAGGATCAGGAAATCCATCAGGCCCGTCCTGTTTCCGCGGCACCGCTGCGTTTACTTGCCTTGACCACCGTCAGCCTCCTCTAGTTGCCTGAGGTAACTTTACCGCCGGCAACTGAAAGGTTTCCGGATGTTTAGCCGTCCAGGTGGGTGGGGGCGAAAAGCCTCAGCAGCGTTTGAACCACCACCACGTTGGGCCCTTCCTGCGCAAAGGATTCCTCCAGTGCCTGCCGGACGCCGGCAGGATCAGTGCGTCGCGCCGGAACACCGAAGGATTCAGCGAGCTTCACGAAGTCCGGTCCGGCCAGTTCCGTGGCCGTGGCCTTGCCGAACGCGTCCACCATGTACTCCCGCAGTACGCCGTAGCCGCCATCGTCCACGATCAGCCAGGTGACGGGAAGATCATGCTGCCGGGCGGTTGCCAGTTCCGCGATGGAGTACATCGCCGACCCGTCGCCTGAGACAGCCAGCACACGTTCCCGGGTTCCCACCGCTCCGCCGAGGGCACCCGGGTAGCCGTAGCCCAGCCCGCCGGCGCCCTGCGCGGAGTGGAACTGGCCGGACTTGGCATCCCAGCAGCTCCACGCCCAGTAGGCGGCGATGGTCATATCCCAATAGGTCTGCATGCCGGACGGCACCGCGGCCCGGATGTCCGCCATGAACTTCCGTTCAAGGCCCAGGTCCTGGGCATCCAGCCGGGCGCTGATCTTGGCGAGGGTTTCTGCGGTGACTTCCTCCGCAGTCCTGCCGTGCCAGTCCGGGGCCGCATCCGGAACCTGCAGCGCGGCATCCAGCGCAGCCATGGCCTGCCCGGCGTCGGCACGGATACCCAGCGCGGGCCCGTTGGACTCCAGGACCCGCGGTTCGGCGTCGATCTGGATGATCCGGCCGCGCGGCGCGAAGGTGAAGTAGTTGGACGTGACTTCGCCCAGCGAGGAACCGATAACCAGCAGTACGTCCGCGTCTTCCAGCAGGTCCGTCGCATGGCGGTCCTCCACCCACGACTGCAGGGACAGCGGGTGGTTCCAGGGGAAAGCGCCGTTGCCTCCGGGCGTGCAGATCACCGGCGCATGGAGCTTCTCCGCCACCGAGAGGAGCGCTTCTTCGGCCCGGCCGCGGCGGGTGCCACCGCCAGCGATGACTGCCGGGCGCTTCGCGGCGGACAGCCACTTCACGGCTTCGGTGACCAATTCGCTGCGGGGCGGGTTGTCGAACGGCTCTGCCAGGGCGTCTTCGACGGCCGGGACCATCACGGGGGCCAGCAGCACGTTCTGCGGCACTTCGACCCAGACCGGACCCATGGGCGCCGAGATCGCTTCGGTCCAGGCGTCCTGGATGGCCGAGGGAATGCCGGAGGCGTGCTGGATCAGGCGCTGGCTCTTGGTGACATTGGCTGCGGACGCCTTTTGGTCATCGAGCTGGTGCAGCATGCCGCGCCGGCGGGCGCCCAGTCCCTCGATGGGGATCTGGCTGGCTACCACCACCATGGGCACGCCGGTGGCGTACGCCTCCTGGAGTCCGGCCAGGGAGGTGAGGGCGCCGGGCCCGGTGGAGAGGAACAGGACACCCACCTTGCCGGTGGCACGGCTGAAGCCGTCAGCGGCGAACGCGGCATTGTTCTCCACCCGGGAGGACACGAACTCCAGCGTGGAGCGGGAGAGCGCGTCGAACAGGCCAAGGGCATGCTGTCCGGGGATACCGAAAACCGTGGTTGCTCCGAGCGCTTCCAGGGTTTCGACCACCAGGTCCCCGCCGTTGCGCACTACGGTTCCCGGCTCGGTGCTCATGATTCGAGTCCCATGAGCGTGATGAGGTCGTAGGCAACGTGTGAGGCAGCCACGGCGGTGATGTCCGCGTGGTCATAGGCCGGGGCCACTTCCACCACGTCGGCGCCGATGAGGTTCATGCCCCGCATGCCGCGCAGGATCTCCAGCAGCTCGCGGCTGGTGATGCCCCCGGCTTCCGGGGTGCCCGTGCCCGGGGCGTGGGCCGGATCCAGCACATCAATGTCCACGGAAATGTACAGTGGCCGGTTTCCGATCCGGTCACGCAGCTTCGCGACGACTTCGTCGACGCCCTGCCGGAACACATCCGAGCTGGTCACGATGCCAAACCCGAAGCGGCGGTCCTCCTCCAGGTCCTTCTTGCCGTACAGCGGTCCGCGGGTACCCACATGGGAGATCGCTTCGGTATCCAGGATCCCTTCCTCCACCGCCCGGCGGAACGGGGTGCCGTGGGTGTACTCGGCACCGAAGTACGTGTCCCAGGTATCGAGGTGCGCATCGAAGTGCAGCATGGCCACCGGCTGCCCGGCACGCTCAGCTGCCGCCCGCAGCAGCGGCAGGGCAATGGTGTGGTCCCCGCCCAGGGTCAGCAGCCGGGTTCCGCCCTCGGTCAGGTCCAGGGCGCCGGCTTGGATGGTTTCGATGGCCTCGTTGATGTTGAACGGGTTCACTGCCAGGTCGCCGGCATCGGCGACCTGCAGGTTCGCGAACGGGGAAGTGTCCTGCGCCGGATTGTAGGGGCGCAGCAGGCGTGAGGCCTCGCGGATGTGGTTTCCGCCAAACCGGGCACCGGGCCGGTAGGAGACACCGGTGTCGAACGGAACACCCACAACAGCGACGTCGGCGCGTGCCACCTCATCCAGCCGCGGAAGGCGGGCATATGTGGCGGCCCCTGCATAACGCGGAACCTGCGCGGCGTCGATCGGCCCTACTTTGCCGTTGGTGTTGATGCGCGGCTGGTTCTGGGACATATCCACTGTCTGGTTCTCCGGTTTCGCTAGGGTCTGGCGCCTGTTTCCGAGCCTACCTGCAGGAGGGCGAAAGTTATCCAATAGGCATCAAATGTTTATCGGAAGGCTAAAGTGGAACAGCCATCGGCGTCAAGACTAGGCTGTGACTATGGCGGACCGGGTTTCCTATGCGAACAATGATGGAATGAACTACGACGTCGATGTCCTGATCGTGGGTGCCGGACCCACCGGGCTGGCCCTTGCGGCCCAGCTCGCCGGTTATGGAACGAGCTTTAGGATCATCGACCGCAGGCAGGGTCCCTCGACCCAGTCCCGGGCGCTGGCTGTGCAGCCGCGCACCCTGGAGGCGCTGCGGCCCTTCGGGATCAGTGCGGAGATGGCACGGCGTGGAAACCCCGCACACCAGCTGCATCTGCACCTGCCTGAGGAGACCGTCCAGATCGGCCTCTTCGACATCGGGATCGAAGACTGCGCCCACCAGCAGCTGCTCTTCCTGCCGCAGTCCGAAACCGAGCGGATCCTCCTGACTTACCTGGGCGCCCGCGGAATCCGCGTTGAGCGCGGCGCAGAGCTCCTGGAACTCGAGCGCCTGGACCCGGAGGACCCCTTCGCGGGCATGGAAGCCCGCGTCCAGCGGCAGGACCGCGGCATCGACCGGATCCGGGCCCGCTACGTCGTGGGTGCCGACGGCGCCGAAAGCACCGTGCGCCGCCGGGCCGGCATGGACTTCCGCGGTTCCGGCTACGCAGACACCTTCGTTCTGGCAGACCTGGAAGTCGACGGCGTGGCCCCCGGAGCTGTGCACGCCTACCCCACCGACGACGGTTTCATGGTGCTTTTCCCGCTGGGGAACCCAGCATCCTGGCGGATGATCAGCCTCAAGGAACACGGAGACAACAGCGCCGCCACCCTTGAATACCTGCAGGGTATCGCGGACAAGTTCTCCGGCGGCGGCCTGAAGCTGCACGACCCGAAGTGGATCAGCAGCTTCCGGCTTTCCCACCAGATGGCAGAGTTCTTCCAGTCCGGTTCAGTCTTCCTCGCCGGCGACGCAGCACACGTCCACTCCCCCGTGGGCGGACAGGGCATGAACACCGGAATCCAGGACGCGTTGAACCTGGGCTGGAAACTTGCCCTGGGCGCACGCGGCCTGGCCGCCGACGAACTGATCGACAGCTATGACGCCGAACGCCGGCCCGTGGCTCGCGGCATCGTCAGCTTTACCGACCGGCTGTTCAAGCTTGCCACCAGCCGCAGTGCCCTGGCGAAGCTCCCCCGCACCAAGCTGTTGCCCGCACTGGCCCCTTCCCTGGCTGCCAGCGAGCGGCTGCGCAGCCGTGCGTTCCGCACCATGTCCCAGCTGGGCATCCACTACCGCGGCAGCACCATGACGGCTGCCGGGGCCAACCGCCTTCCGGCTGTGCTGGCCTCGGGACCGCGTCCGGGAGACCGGCTGCCGGACGCCGTCGTGCACTACCAGCAGCAGGAGCGCCGGCTGCAGGACCTGGTGTCCGCGCCCGGCTTCCATATTCTGCTCTCCGGCCCGGGCTGGCCGGAGGACACGCCCCAGCAGCTGCACGCCGCCCTTTCCGGCATGGGCCGCCTGCTCAGTGTGCAGCGCCTGGTGGTGGCCAGCACCCTCACTGCGTCGGGCCCGGGCGTCATCGAGGACGTCAGCGGGCTGGCGTTTGAGCGCCTTGGCCTTTCCGCCCGGCGGCCTGAGGTGCTGGTGATCCGCCCCGACGGGTACATCGGGTACCGGTCCAACGGAACGGACATCAACGGTGCAGTGGCCTACCTGGAACGGCTCACCGGGCCAGGCGCACGGTCTTCACTTCAAAGGGCCTGAACCCCAGTTCCCACCGGCCGTCATCCCGCCTGGGCAGCTGCGCCCCCGTCCCCTCCGGCCGTTCCAGCAGATCCGTCAGGAGGGCCGTGCGGGCCTGGAAGCCGGCGGTCAGCACGGCATTAGTGTGCCCGCCCAGCGCCTCGTAGAGACGCAGCACCACGTCTCCGGAGCGGTCGTCCGCGAGCTTGACAGTCTCCACCAGCACGCTTCCGGGCGCCAGGACCGCCAACGGGGCTACGCTTCCGGCGCCGCCGGCGCGGACCGTGCGCAGGGGCAGGTTCAGACGGTATCCCTCCTGCACCGCCTCAGCCACGGTCGCGTCCGGACGCAGCGAAAACCGGAACCGGTGCCGGCCTTGGTCCGCTCCGGGATCCGGGAAGAGCGGGGCCCGCAGCAGCGAGGCCCGCAGCAGGGTTCCGGTGCCCGCGTCCCGCGACCCGGTGCGGGAAATGTCGTAGCCGTAGGTTGAGTCATTGGCCAGGGCCACTCCCCTGCCATGTTCCCCGGCATGTACCCAGCGGTGGGCCGGAACTTCGAAGCGCGCGTGGTCCCAGGACGTGTTTGCGTGAGTGGGCCGCTGGATGTGCCCAAACTGGATTTCAGCCGCGGCCCGGTCCGCCAGCACGGCCACCGGAAAGCCAAGCTTCAGCAGCTTCTGCCGCTCGCGCCAGTCCACCTCGATTTCCAGGTCCAGGGCACGCCCGTCGGGGCTCAGCGAGATCCGCTGCCGCAGCGTCGACGCGCCAAACGAGCAGTCTAGGACCAGGCTTTCCGGCTCATGGGTGAGGTCCCCGCTGAGCGTGAGCGCACCGGCGCGGTCCGCGGCGTCAAGGTCCCAGGCATCCCACTGGTTCGGGGTATCGCGGAAAAGTTCGAACCGGTTCGCTTCCTCCCCGGGAGCCACCAGTTCGCGGCCGCTCTCGCCGCGCAGCGAGAGAAGGGCACCTGTTGGCCCAAAGCGGGCGGTGAGGTGGCCGGAGGCGAGTTCCCAGCCGCCGTCGTACTCCTGGATCCGAACCGCGGCAGGCGCCGCCGGCCCGGCAGCGGCACCCATGGCCGGAATGCCCCGCAGCGCCACCGGTGCCGCATTGAAGACCAGGGAACCGTCCCCTTCCCCGGCGAGCGCCCGCTGGGAGCGTCCGATGATTCGCTCCAGATGCTCGGCGGTTTCTGCGTAGGCACGCTCGGCATCCTGGTACACCCAGGCGATGGAGGAGCCGGGGAGGATGTCATGGAACTGGCCCAGCAGCACGGTTTTCCACGCCGCTTCGAGTTCCTGATAGGGGTAGTCCGTTCCGCACCGGACGGCGGCAGCGGCCGCCCAGAGCTCAGCTTCCTTCAGCAGTGCCTCACTGCGCCGGTTGCCGCGTTTGGTCCGGGCCTGGGAGGTGTAGGTCCCGCGATGGAACTGCAGATACATTTCCCCGGACCACACGGGCGGGTCGGCGTAGTCCGCCTCTGCCGCGGTGAAGAACGCCTGCGGGCTGGAGAGCTCCACCCGGGGCGAACCCTCCAGCGAAGCGGTGCGGTGCGCGGCGGCGAGCATTTCCCGCGTGGGACCCCCGCCGCCGTCGCCCCAGCCAAAGGGAACCAGGGACAGGTTCGTGGCTCCCTTTTCGCGGAACTGCCGCTGGGCCCGGGCCAGTTCCTGGCCGGTCAGGGCGGAGTTGTAGGTGTCCACCGGCGGGAAATGGGTGAAGACCCTGGTTCCGTCGATTCCTTCCCACAGGAAGGTGTGGTGAGGCATCACGTCGGATTCGTTCCAGCTCAGTTTCTGGGTCAGGAACCAGCGCGAGCCGGCCGCTCGAATGAGCTGCGGGAGGGCGCCGGAGTAGCCGAAGGAATCCGGCAGCCACACATCCAGCGGCTCGACTCCAAACGCTTCCAGGAAGAAGCGTTTGCCGAAGGTGAACTGCCGCACCAGGGATTCCCCGGAGGGCAGGTTGGTGTCCGCCTCGACCCACATCCCGCCCGCCGGAACGAACCGCCCTTCCGCGACCCGGGCTGCTACCCGGGCGAACAGTGCCGGATGGTCTTCCTGGAGCCAGGCGTACTGCTGGGCAGAGGAGGCCGTGAAGACGAACCCAGGGTCCTTGTCCATCAGTGCCAGCACGTTGGCGAAGGTACGCGCCACCTTCCGGCGGGTCTCGCGCACCGGCCACAGCCAGGCACTGTCAATGTGTGCGTGCCCGACGGCGTGGATCCGGTGGGCGCTGGCAGCGGCGGGTGCGCTGAGCGCAGGTTCCAGCAGCTTCCGGGCAGTTCCAGCCGAACCGGAGACGTCCTGCGGGTCCACCGCGGCGGCGGCGCGTTCCATGGCCCGCAGCAGCTCGTGCCGGCGCGGGGAATCCATGGGAAGTTCATGCATGAGGCCCCAGAGCACGTCAAAGTCCTGGGCAAGGTTCCAGGCCTGCTCATCCAGCAGCGCGGTATCCGCGCGGCGGAAAACGTACAGGGGTTCGCTGCCCGCAGTATCGGGGTCGCCCAGCGGTGTCGGCAGGAAGCTGAAGTTGCCAATGACGTTCGGGGTGGCTGCGGCCTCCACCCAGAGCAGCAGGCTGCTGCCGGGTTCCTGCTCCAGCGGCACCGCCATGTTCGTTGATTCCAGGGCCTTGAGGACGTTTCCTGCGGCGTCGTAGACCAGCCCCTCGGCTTGGAAGCCGGGCATGTCAGTGCTGAACCCCAGGTCGATCAGTGCTTCGGGAATGAAGCCTGGAGCACCCTCAGGCACCGTGCCGGTGAGGCGGAACCAGGTGGTTCCCCAGGGCCTGCCCCAGCGGGTGCCGGGGGCAACCGGCTGGTAATCCTGCCCGGCGGCTTCGGCGAAGGACACCGGCTCTGAAGGGGCATCCCAGGCTGCTGCCTGAAGCGGCTGCGCAGCGGTCCAGAGATGCGGCGGCAACCGCTGGGCGAGGAAACGGGCAAGGCGGCGTTCGGTCAGCTCACGGTCCGGATGCATGCGCCCACTCTGCTCGCCGCACCGCCCGGTTGGGAAGGGAACTAGGCAGAGCCGGGGCTGACCAGCGTCCAGATCACCACGGCGGAAGCGTCGGGGTCCGGGTTGCGCCAGGAGTGCGGTTCCTTGCCGGGAAAGGTCACAGTGTCCCCTGCGGTGAGGTTCATGGTCTCCGCAGTGAAAACAAGCTCCAGCCGGCCCTCGGCGACGTGCAGCACCTCCACGTCGCAGTCCACGGAGTACAGGTCCGCCTCGCCGGCTCCGCCGGGAACAATCTCGGAGCGGATCACCTGGACGCGGCGTTCAGTGCGCGGAGTAACCAGCCGCTCGTTGATGCCGTCGCCGCCCAAATTGATTCCCGGTGCCTCGGGCCAGCGCACCAGGGTGGTCTGCGGCGGCAGGAACAGGTCGCCGATGGAGATTGAAAGCACCTGGCACAGGGTCACCAGTGAAGCCACCGATGGTGACGTGAGGTCCCGTTCCACCCGGCTGAGGAAACCCTTGGTCAGCCCGGTCGAGTCCGCTACCTGCTCAATGGTCAGGTGGCGCGCCTGCCGTGCAGTGCGGATCCGGGAGCCAATGGCAATCGGGGCGTTGCTCGGTTCAACCGACAGGGCCTTCATCAGGGCAGCCGTCCTTTCGTTCCCTTATCTGTGTTCCTGCCGGCAGAGTCCGGAAGGCATTGCCTGCTCCGCGGCCGCAAAAGGCAGCGGACCGGTGCTGCAGTTTCACACTAATTGACCCGCGCCTCAGGCGCCCACTAGCGTGGGTAAACAATAGTTTCGTGACTTACAACGCCGAGTAGCGCCGGCCCCCAGTACCGCACCGGGTCCGGACGGTTAATCCCCTGCCCGTCCGGCCCCGGTGCTTCCAAGATCCGCTGAGCCTTCGGCTGAATCCGCGTCCTGCTCCGGTGAAGCAACCTCCGCCACTTCCCCCGGATCGCCGGTGTCCTCACCGGTCCAGACCTTGATGACGGCCCAGCCGACGGCGGCAATCGGGACCGAGAGGATCGCGCCGATAATTCCGGCAAGGATCGTTCCGGCGGTCAGTGCAAGCAGGATCACCAGTGCGTGGATGCTCAGTGTCCTGCCCATCACCACCGGCTGCAGGAAGTTGCCCTCAAGCTGGTTGACGGCAATGATCACGATCACCACGACCAGGGCCACCACGGGGCCGTTCGCCACGAGTGCGATCAGGGCAGCCAGGATTCCGGCCGCGGTGGCACCCACCAGCGGAATGAAGGATCCAACGAACACGATCACGGACAGCGGCAGTGCCAGAGGTACGCCAAGGATAAACAGCGCGGCGCCAATACAGACGGCGTCGACGGCGGCCACGATTGCGGTGCCGCGGACATACCCGCCCAGCACCTCCATGGTGCGGGCACCGGCCAGGGCTGCCTTCTCCCGCCGTTCACCGCGGAACCAGCGCAGGATGAAGGCCCAGATCTTGTCTCCGTCCTTCAGGAAGAAGAACAGCACCACCGCCATCAGGGCGAACCCGGTGGCGAAAGACCCCGCGGCTGAGATTCCGGCCAGCGCCCCGTTGCCCACGGCTGAGGAGGTCGCGAAATCTAGGACTGAGTCCCGGGCGTCGGATATCGCCGAGTCGTCGAAGGCGAAGGGGCCGTCCTGGACCATGGCGTAGAGCTGGTCGAATCCGGCAACCGCCTGGTCTACCAGGGAGGACCACTCACTGCGCACAGCGAAGACGATTCCGGTGACCAGTCCGCCGAAGACCGCCAGCAGCAGCAGGAAGGACGTGCCGGTGGCAAGCGCCCCCGGCCAGCCCTTGCGGCGCAGCCAGTTGACGAACGGGGCGATGGCCGCTGCCAGGATCAGCGCGAGCAGGAGCGGAATCACCACCAGCGTCACCCTTGTCAGCGCATACACACCCACGCCCACCAGCAGCAGGACAAGCAGGAGCTGGGCAGAGCGCAGGGCGGCATGGCCGAGGCCGTCGTTCCAATACCCCTGGAGCCGCTTCGACTCGCTTACGTTCGGACTCGAGCCGGGCTGGCTGTCCATGGTTTCCCCCGTCTAGGTTGTAGGTCCGGCCTCGTGGCCGGTTCCCTTGTGCAGCAGCGACTCTTTGACGTGCCTCCGGAGCACCTTGCCAATCAGGGACCTAGGAAGGTCCGGAATCTGCACGATGCGGCGCGGCACCTTGTAGGCCGCCAGTTCCGTCCGCACATAGGAGCGCAGTTCATCGGCGTCGAACTTCATGTCAGGCCGGGCGACGACGGCAGCTACCACGTCTTCTCCGCCGCCGGTCCGGGTCAGGCCAACGACTGCGGCCTCGGCAACGGCCGGATGGCGTTTGAGGGCTTCCTCAACCTCGGAGGGCGAGACGTTGAAGCCTCCCGTGATGATCAGTTCCTTGATCCGGTCCCGAATGGTGACGAAGTCGTCGTCGTCCACTGACACGATGTCTCCGGTGCGGAACCAGCCCCCGTCGAGCAGCGCTGCCCGGGTTTCGGCCGGCTTGTTCCAATAGCCCTGGAAGACCTGCGGTCCGCGGATCAGCAGCTCCCCGGCTTCGCCGCGGCGGCGCTCCTTGGCGGGATCTTCCGGATCCACCACCTTAATGTCCGTCAGCGGGAACGGAACGCCCACGGTGCCGGCCTTGCGGGTGGGCCCCATGGGGTTGCCCAGGGCCACCGGCGAGGTTTCCGTCAGGCCGTACCCTTCGATCAGGTAGCCTCCGGTTGCCTTCTCCCAAGCATCCACCGTGGCGGCAGGAAGGTTCATGGCACCGGAGATGGCGAAACGCACACCCTTGAGGGAGATACCCTGCTTTTCGGCACCGGCCACAATACGGTCGTAGATCGGCGGCACCGCCGGCAGGAAGGTCGGCGGAGTCTTCTTGGCCGCTTTCAGGACCAGGTCGACGTCGAACTTCGGAAACAGCACCAGCTTGGCCCCGATGCTCATGGCGAAGGTGAGGCTCAGGGTCAGGCCGTAGGCATGGAACATGGGCAACACACCGTAGACGGTTTCCTTGCCCATCCGGAGTCCCGGGATCCACGCCCGGCCCTGCGCGGCGTTGGCCATGAGGTTGGCGTGGCTGAGCATGGCGCCCTTGGGATCTGCCGTGGTTCCCGAGGTGTACTGGATGGCAGCGAGGTCGGTTTCCTTGGGGTGCGGATAGCGGCGCGGCAACGGCCGGTTGTCCAGCAGTTCCTTCCACTCAAGGACCCTTCGGCCGGCACTGCGCGGCTTCTTTTCCGGAGCCAAGGCGGCCCTGCTGCGGCGGGCCGCGGGAAGGGGAAGCTTCAAGGCCAGCCGGGTGGTGCGCGGCATGGCGCTGATCAGGTCAACGGACACGATGGTCCGGACCGGGATGTCTGCGGGCAGGGACTGGATCCGATCCGCGGCCTTGTCCCAGACGATGGCCACGGTTGCTCCGTGGTCCTCGAACTGGTGGCGCAGTTCGCGGTCGGTGTAGAGCGGATTGTGCTCCACTACCACTGCGCCCAGCCGCAGGACGGCGTAGAAGGCAACCACGTGCTGCGGCGCGTTGGGCAGGACCAGTGCCACACGGTCTCCGGGCCCGACGCCGAGGCGCTTCAGGCCCGCTGCGGCACGCCGGATCTGCTCCCCCATTTCCCGGTAGCTGGTGGTGGCACCGAAGAACTGCAGCGCGGGCTTGGAACCGTACCGGCTGACGGATTCCTCCACCATGTCCACCAGCGAGCCCTTGGGCAGCTTGAGGTTCTGCGGCACGCCTTCGGCGTAGTGGCGTGTCCACGGCCGGTGAAAGTCAGGGAATCCCTTGGAAGCTCTACTCACGGTTTGAACTCTATCCCTTGCTGGACGGGCGCCATGCACCCGGACGGAACGGGGGCCACCTGCATTTCGGTCACCCTCCTAAGCGGAATCGCGGCTGGTCTGAGCTACACTGAAAAGCTGAAGGGGAGTAGCTCCGGTACACCCCCAATTCTAGTTTCGGCTCCGGCCGCACAGAAATTGGGCTCAAGACCGAGGCCTGTCGACATACTGGCTGCGTAAGCAGCCCGGCAGTCCACCCGCGGTGCATGGCACCGGGGCGAGCGAGACCTTCGGCCAGTACGTAGAAGCTGGCCGGAGCCCTCCCAGTTCGCTCCGGCCATGACCAGGAGCGTGTGTGAAAAACCCACCAACTCAAGGGCAGCCGCCCCCTGAGCACCCCACCCCCAGCCCGGCCGACCGCCGTCGCTGGAGGCAGTACCTTGCCGATGAGCAGGCCGAAGCAGCCACCTACCGCTACCTGGCCGAACGCCGCGAGGGAGAAGAGCGGGACATCCTGCTGGCACTCGCCGAGGCAGAAGGCCGGCATGAGGAGCATTGGCGCCAGCTGCTTGGCCCCGAAGCAGACAAGCCCATGCGCCCGTCCCTGCGGAACCGCATGCTCGGGCTGCTGGCCCGCCGGTTCGGGTCGGTGTTCGTGCTGGCCCTTGCGCAGCGCGCCGAAGGCCGCTCTCCTTACAGCGATGACCCAAACGCCACCAGCGCCATGGCTGCCGATGAGCAGATCCATGAAGAAGTGGTGCGCGGCCTCGCAACCCGCGGCCGCACCCGCCTTTCCGGCAACTTCCGCGCCGCCGTGTTTGGCGCCAACGACGGCCTTGTTTCCAACCTGGCCCTGGTCATGGCTATTGGTGCTACCGGCGTTTCGAGCACGTTTGTGCTCTTCAGCGGCATTGCCGGCTTGCTCGCCGGGGCGCTGTCGATGGGTGCCGGCGAGTACGTCTCGGTCCGTTCCCAGCGGGAGCTGCTGGAAGCCTCCAGACCCACCCAGGTGACCCTGTCTGCGGCAAAGTCCCTGGACATTGACGCCAATGAGCTCGTCCTCGTGTACCGGGCGCGCGGCATGTCCCGGGAGGCGGCCGAGCACCGGGCAGCGGAACGCATGGGACTGTACACCTGCGACTGTGACCCGTCACTGTCCCTCCAGCCGGAGAAGATGAAGGAAGCCGGGGACGAGGACCACGAAACCGTGGGTACCGGGATCGGAGCAGCGCTCTCGAGCTTCTGCTTCTTCTCCTCCGGCGCCATCATCCCCGTGCTCCCGTACCTGTTCGGCATGGGCGGGCTCGCCGCCGTCGTGCTTTCCTGCGCACTGGTGGGGATTGCGCTGCTGCTGACGGGATCCATCGTGGGCCTGCTTTCCGGAGCGTCCCCGCTCAAGCGCGGACTGCGCCAGCTGGCGATCGGCCTGGGCGCTGCTGCCGTGACGTACGTCCTCGGGCTGCTCTTCGGGACCGGCCCGCTCTAGGCCCTTCCCCCTATCCAGATAACAGAAACTGCCCGTATGAGCGCTCATACGGGCAGTTTCTGTTATCTGGATGCCGCGTCTGCTTAGCGCGGAGTGGACGCGCTGACCTGCCGCAGCTCCGTGGTGCTGGGACCGTTGCCCTCGTCATCGGTGCTGATCAGTACGTTGCCTTCGCCGATCGCTTCGGGCATGACCTCAGGCTCGAGACGGGTCGCCAGCGGCTTTTCCTTGATGAACAGGCACAGGATCGTCGCCACCACTGCCATCGGAACCATAAAGAGGAACAGCGGAATCAGGGCCTCGTTGTAGGACCGGATGATGATGTCCTGGATCGCCTCGGGCAGCTCATGGACAAGCTTGGGGGTCAGTGAATTGCCGCCGCCGGTCGCCGAAGCCGCGCTGGCCGGAAGCCGCTCGCCCAGCAGGTCCGAGAGCCGGTGCGCGAAGAGGCTGCCGACGACGGCGGAGCCCAGCGTTGCACCGATCTGGCGGAAGTAGTTGTTGGCCGCCGTGGCCGTTCCTACCTGGCGCATCGGGAAGGAATTCTGGACCACCAGCACCAGGATCTGCATGTTCAGGCCCAGCCCGAGGCCCAGGATGCCGATGTAGACGCACAGCTGCCAGACCGGGGAATCGGCCGTGATGGAACCCATCAGCAGCAGCGCCAGGATCATGATCGCCGAACCGGCGATGGGCATCCACTTGTAGCGTCCGGTCTTGGAGACCAGGGAACCGGAGAGCACCGAGCTGAACAGCAGGGCTCCCATCATGGGGATCATCAGCATGCCGGCTTCGGTGGCGCTGGCACCGGTGGCCATCTGCAGGTACGTGGGCAGGTACCCGATCGCACCGAACATGGCCACGGAAGTGAGCAGGCCGGAGGCAGTGGCAAGGTTGAAGTTGCGGTCGTGGAAGAGTTCCATCGGAATGATCGGCTCAGCCGTCCGGCGTTCGACCATCACAAAGACGACGGCGGAGAGGATCGTGGCGCCAATGAGGCCCAGGATCACCGGGTCGCCCCACGCGTAGGTGCTGCCTCCCCAGCTGCTCACCAGCACCAGGCCGGTGGTGGCCAGGGCAATGAAGACCATGCCCCACAGGTCGATCTTGGGCCGGGAGGTGACTGCCCGCGGCTTCAGGAAGAACAGTGCGCCGAGCAGCGCCAGGACGCCCACGGGAATGTTGAACCAGAACGTCCAGCGCCAGCCCGGTCCTTCGGTAAGCCAGCCGCCGATCAGTGGTCCAACCACCGAGGAGAAGGCAAACACGCCGCCCATCCAGCCCATGTACTTGCCGCGCTCACGTGCCGGCACGACGTCGGCAATGATGGCCTGGGAGAGGATCATCAGGCCGCCGGCACCAATGCCCTGGATAACCCGGGCAACAATCAGCCAGGTCATGTCCGGTGACAGGGCACCGACCACTGAACCGGCCAGGAAGATGATGATCGCAGCCACCAGCAGGTACTTGCGTCCGATCAGGTCGCCCAGTTTGCCGTAGATGGGCATCATCACCGTGGAGGCCAGGATGAAGGCCGTGATGACCCAGAGCATAAGGTTGGCGCCGTTGAGCTCGCCCACGATCGTGGGCAGGGCGGTGCCAAGAATGGTCTGGTTCAGCGCCGAAAGGAGCATGGCCAGGACCAGGGCGGTGAAGACAAGCACGAGGCTGGGTTTTTTCCCGTGGCTTGCGGGCGCTGCAGCGGCAGCTGATTTCGTCATAGAAGTTCCTTGAAGACATCTCGAAGAAGTTCCAGGCCCTGATCGAGGGCCTGGAACTGGGCGGTGGCGGTCGGATTGGACCAGGTTTTCTGCATGACGTGTCGCATGCGGGTGCTTGCGGTGAGGACGATCGTGAAGGCGACGTCGTCGACGTCGTACCCCTGCCAGGCCGAACCCGCCGGCAGCTCGCGCCAGCGCCGGGACTCGGCAAGCTGGCTGCGAACCGTCTCAAGGACCAACTGCTCAACCTTGAGGATGTACTGGTAGCGCCTCAGGCGCAGGTTGGGGTAGGCCTCGTAGATGCGTCCGCGGAGTTCGGCTGAGTCGTCACCGCCCTGGATGGTGCGTACGACGGCGAGCATCAGGCGGCTGACTTCCGTCAGGAGATCGCCTTCCACGTTGAACGCCGCCAGCATCTCGGGCTCCACGCACGGTTCCTTCAGCCCCAGGACGGCGTCTTCCTTGCACGGGAAGTAGTTAAAGAAGGTCCTGGCGGAAACGCCGGCTTCCTCGGCGACCACTTCGACGTTGACGCCTTCCAGCCCCTCGTTGAGGGCGCGGCGGGCTGCGGCATCGTGCAGCGCCGCCCAGGTCTCGGCGCGCTTGCGATCGCGGAGGGAAGGTAGTTGACTCACCGAACTACTTTGTCATCCGCACCAAGATTTCACAACTGCAAAATTGCAGTTGTGCAAGGAATCACAGGGCTCGGCAGGCCCTTAGGGCTTGAGCATCACCTTTACGGCCTGGCGCTGGTCCATGGCGGCATAGGCCTTGGGCGCGTCCTCCAGCGGAAGCACCGAATCAAAGACCCTGCCCGGGTGGATCTTCCCGGCGAGAACGTCTTCGAGGAGCTCTGGCAGGTAGGTGCGCACGGGGGCCATGCCGCCGCCCACGGTAATGTTCTTGGCGAAGAGGACACCGATGGGGAGTTCCGCGCCGCCGGCGGGGACACCGACGAATCCGACCCGCCCGCCGGGACGGGTGGACCGCAGGGCCTGGTCCATCGACTCCGCCGTCCCGACGCACTCCAGCACCGCATCCGCCGGCACTCCCCCAAGCAGCTCGCGTACCCGTGCCGCACCCTCCTTGCCGCGTTCGGCAACGACGTCGGTGGCTCCGAATTCACGGGCGAGTGCCGCCCTGTCCTCGTGCCGGGACATGGCGATGATCCGTCCCGCACCCAGCCGCGAGGCCGCGAGCACCGCACAGAGTCCGACGGCGCCGTCGCCCACCACCACGACGCTCGCTCCAGGCGAGACTCCGGCGCTGACCGCTGCGTGGTGCCCCGAACCCATTACATCGGAAAGGGTCAGCAGGTCCGCGAGAAGGGCATCGTCCGGATCGGAGACCCCGGGAACCTTTACCAGGGTTGCCTCGGCATTGGGGACCCGGACGGCCTCGCCCTGGGCACCCTGGACGAAATCGCCGTGGGTGTCCTTGCTGCCCCAGCCCACCAGTTCCTCGCAGGCGACGGTGACGCCCGAACGGCACGGAGGGCACGTGCCGCAGTTGCCGGTAAACGGCGCAATCACGAAGTCTCCGGGCGCGAGGGACGTGACCTCCGTGCCGACGCTCTCCACCACGCCTACGAACTCGTGTCCAATGGCGCGGGGTTCAGGGGTTTCCCGGATCCCGCGGTACGGCCAAAGGTCCGATCCGCAGACACAGGCCGCGCTGACCCGCACCACCGCGTCCGTTCCGCGGAGGAGAGTCGGGTAATCCCTTTCCTCAACGCGGATGTCGCCGGGGCCGTGGATGATCGTGGCGCGCATGGCAGCCTTCCTGTTTGCGGGCAGAGGTTCCATACCAGCCTAATGCCGCAAGGGAAAGCGGGGTGCATGGGTAGTTCTCCCCATGTCGCCTTTCCAGGTTCCGGTCTAGCGTGAGCGTGAGGGCAGAAACGAAAGCTGAAGAACGAAGTCACGAGAAGCCAAAGGACAGGTGGAAGATGCTGAGGCACTGCAAGGGATTGCCGGTCCGGCTGGCTCCGCGGGAGCGGATGCCGCGCACTCTGTGCCGCCGGAACTGGAACCGAATCCCCCGCTGCGTTCGGGCAGCGTAGGAATCCACTACTCTCGACAGATTTTCTTCTCACCGGCACAATGCCGCAGATGAGAAGGCCAGATCCACGCTCCTTGTGCGTCGTAGCCGCCGGGATCGTGCTGGCAGCAGGCTCGGCAGCCCCCCAGCCGCCCGCTGCCCGCGCCGCCGGTCCCCCAGCCGGCGGCGCCGAACTTACCGCCGCCGAAATCGGCGAAGCGCAGCAGACTGTGGCTGGAGCGCTGCTGGCAGCCCTCGGTTCCTCCGGATGGACCGGGCCGGCCGGGAGCGCTCCGGTTCCGGGTGAGCTGCCCAAACCGCATGCGGTTGCCTGCTCCCTTCAGGGGACGGCAGTCACGCCCGGGTCCGGCCCCGGCGCGGGTGCCAGAAGGCACCTGCTTTCGCTTCAGCTCACGGGTCCTCTCCCCGAGTCTCCGGAACGGGCCCGAGACCAGGCCCAGTCCGTCCTCACTGCCCTGGGCGCCGAGATGCTCTCGGCGCTGACTCCGGGTCCGGATGCGCCGCCCGAAGCTGAGTTCACCTTTACGGCAGCCCACGACGGCGGAGTGGTGACGTACGCGGCCAGCGGCCAGCTGCAAAAACTCAAGATCACTTCTCGCTGCTCCGCGGACCCTGCGCTGGCCGCAGGGACAAGCACCCCCGCCACCTAAGCGTTTCGGCTTCCCGGCAAAAAACTTTGGACCTTCTCCGGCCTGATGGAGGCCGGTGCCTTGTCCGCCGATCTTTAGGGCACCTAGTCTCTGGCTAACCTACTGGCCGGTAGAAAAGAGCCGGCCTGACAAAGACGTCACAGAAAAGGTCCTCCATGCGAAAAACCCCAGCCCTGCTCGCCGCAGGCGCCCTCCTGGCAGCGTCCGTCCTGGCAGCGCCCCCGGCCTCGGCATTGACCGGGCCCGGCGCGGCGGCTGCGCCGCCGGCGGCGCGTACCGACGTCGTCGTTCCATCCTTCGACGGGACGCCGATCCATACCAACTTTTTCCCCGCGCTGGGCCTGCAGGCGGGCGAAACCGCACCCACCGTCATGGTGGGCCCGGGCTTCGGACTGCCGGGAAGCCGTACTCCGTCAACGACCACCAGCACCCTGATCGGCTCCATCGGGATCGCACCGCTGCGGGAAGCCGGCTACAACGTGGTGACGTGGGATCCGCGCGGCTTCGGCCTCAGCGGCGGGGAAGCGTATGTTAACAACCCCGCCTTCGAAGGCCGCGACGGGCAGGTGCTCATCGACTTCATTGCCCAGCAGCCGGAGGCGGAACTGGATGCTCCCGGCGATCCGGTGCTGGGCATGGCGGGGGCCTCCTACGGCGGCGGGATCCAGTTTGTCCTCGCCTCGCTGGATCAGCGCGTGGACGCCATTGCCCCCACCATCGCGTGGAACAACCTGACCACCAGCCTCTACAAGGCCGGGTCGTTCAAGTCCGGCTGGGGGACCCTGCTCTGCCTGGAGGGAACGCTGACCGGGCAGCTGGGGGAACTGGTCGGCAACAGCGGAGCACTTGCCGCTCCGGTGCGGAAGGCCTGCCGGGAAGGCATGACGTATCCGAACACCCTCAGCCCGGAATCGGTTGCCTACTTCGATTCCCTGACGCCGCAGAGCATGTTCACCTCCATCACGGCACCCACACTGATCATCCAGGGCACGGTGGACACCCTGTTCACCCTCGATGAAGCCACCCGGAACTACAACCTCATCAAATCCACCGGCACCGAGGTCAAGATGCTGCAGTTCTGCGGCGGCCACGGACTGTGCTCCTCCGGGGTGGCCGGACCGGACCGCATTACCGGCGCCGTGCTGGACTGGTTCAGCAAGCATCTGGACGGCAATGACGTTCCAACCGGACCAGGCTTCGAGTTCATCGACCAGCTGGGAACCACCAGGGCGGCCGAGGGATACCCTGCACCCGTGGGCTCCCTTATCGGGACGGGCAAGGGCACCCTGCTGCTATCCCCCGCGGCTGTCAGCGGGGGAGTCATCGCCGCAGCCTGGGCGCCGGTGTCCGTCAACGCCCCGGTAGCGGCCCCGGCCGAGGCCACGCAGGTCTTCGGGGCGCCCCAGCTGACGCTGACCTACAGAGGCACCTCCCGGACGCCGAACACGCACGTCTATGCCCAGATCATCGACAAGTCCCGGAGCTCGCTGGTGGCCGGGAACCAGGTGACACCGGTGCCACTGATCCTGGACGGCACGGAACGGACCATTACCGTTCCGCTGGAGGAGATTTCCTACCTGGTAACCCCGCAGAGCCGGCTGGTACTGCAGGTGACCCCCAGCTCCTCGGTCTACACCTCCCCGAAGGTCACGGCCCTGGCCTCCTTCACGGCCTCAGTCTCGCTGCCGGTGGTTGGCAACTACCCGGTAGTGCCGTAGCCGCGGCGTCCGTTCGCCGGGCCGCTGGGTGCGGTCCGGCGAACGGACCGCACCCAGGCTAGGCCTTGCGCAGCTTCAGTTCGACCTCTTCCAGGGACAGACCCCGGGTCTCCGGCATGAACCGGCGGACGAACAGCACGGCGCAGATGCCCAGGGCCACGAAGATGAAGAACGTGTTGGAAATACCCAGGGCGGCCATCAGCATGGGGAAGGAGAAGCCGACCGCGAAGTTGGCCATCCACTGCACGAACACGGACAGACCGATTCCCAGGCCGCGGACCCGCAGCGGGAAGATTTCCGCCAGCATCAGCCACGTCACCGGCGACACCGCACCCTGCTGGAAGGCCAGGAACAGGACAGTCAGGGACAGGACGGTGAAACCGCGGGCGGTGCCTTCGGGCATGAGGATCGAGGCAGCACCGATGAGCGCAAGGGTGGTGGTGGTACCCAGCAGGCCGGTGATGAGCATGGGCCGGCGCGATACCTTACCCAGCAGCCAGATGCCGATCAGGGCGGCGGCAACGGAGACAACGCCGTTCGCTATGTTGGCGGTCAGCGCCGCTTCCGTGCCGAATCCGGCGTCAGCCAGGATCTGCGTGCCGTAGTAGATGATCGCGTTCACGCCGGTAATCTGCTGCACGATGGACAGACCCATGCCGATCAGCAGGACGCGCAGCAGCCACGGCTCGGCGAAGTCCTTCAGCCGCCCGGTGCGTGTGGTGCCTGCCAGCCCCTTGATCTCTTCGTACTCCGCCTGGGCTTCTTCGGCGCTGCGGATCTTCTGCAGCGCTTCAAGCATCTGCGCGTACCTGCCCTTCGACCCCAGCCAGCGCGGGCTTTCGGGCACAAAGTGCATGCCGATCCACAGTGCTACTGCCGGAACGGTGGCCACCAGGAGCATCCAGCGCCACACGTTGCCTTCCTCGCCCCAGAGGTTGCCGATCACTGCGTTGCAGACGAAGGCGGCGAGCTGCCCGGTGACGATCATCAACTGGTCACGGGTCACCAGCTGGCCGCGGCGGGATGCGGGAGCAAGCTCGGCCAGGAACATGGGTACGACGGCGGATGCGCCGCCCACTGCCAGGCCCAGGACTACGCGGGCCAGCACCATCAGCCCTACCCCGGGCGCTGCGGCAGTGCCCGCGGCTCCGAGCATGAACACGACGGCGAGGATCAGCAGCAGCCGGCGCCGGCCCAGCCGGTCGGCCAGCTGCCCGGCTCCCACGGCGCCGAAGGCCGCACCGAAGAGCAGGCTGGAGGTGATCAGTCCCTCGGTAAAGGGGGTAAGGCCCAGGTCATCCTGCATGTAGGGCAGCGCCCCGTTGATCACTCCGGTGTCATAACCGAAAAGGAACCCGCCAAGGGTCGCGATCCAGGTGGCGCGGCGCAGGGCGCGCCGGTGATCTGCCGGCACCGGCGTACCGGGGGCGGCTCGCTTGGAACTCATCAATATGTCTCTCTGGTGATGGACGCACAAAACCCCCGTGCACCGGAAAACCGGGCACGGGGGTATGTGCTGGTGGAACTAGAGCGAAGCGAAAACTTCGCGCAGCAGTTCAGCGGTCTCGGACGGCGTCTTGCCGACCTTCACGCCTGCTGCTTCAAGTGCTTCCTTCTTGGCCTGTGCGGTTCCTGCGGAGCCGGAGACGATGGCGCCTGCGTGGCCCATGGTCTTGCCTTCGGGAGCGGTGAAGCCGGCCACGTAGCCAACAACGGGCTTGGTGACGTTGGCCTTGATGAACTCGGCTGCGCGCTCTTCGGCGTCGCCGCCGATTTCGCCGATCATCACGATCGCCTTGGTCTCGGGATCAGCTTCGAAGGCTGCGAGGGCGTCGATGTGGGTGGTGCCGATGATCGGGTCGCCGCCGATGCCGATGGCGGTGGAGAAACCGAGGTCGCGCAGTTCGTACATCATCTGGTAGGTCAGGGTGCCGGACTTCGAAACGAGGCCGATCGGGCCCTTGCCCGTGATGTTGTTCGGGGTGATGCCAACGAGGGCTTCGCCCGGGGTGATGATGCCGGGGCAGTTCGGGCCGATGATGCGGGTGACCTGGTTGCCGTCGGCGTCGACCTTGGACTGGGCGTGGGCCCAGAACTCGGCGGAATCCTGTACGGGAACACCTTCGGTGATGACCACAACGAGGCCGATGCCGGCGTCGATTGCTTCCATCACGGCGTCCTTGGTGAATGCCGGCGGAACGAAGACGATCGAGACGTCAGCCTCGGTCTTTTCCATGGCCTCGGCCACGGTGCCGAAAACGGGGAGCTCAACATCGCCGTGGGTCACGGTGGTGCCGGCCTTGCGGGCGTTGACGCCGCCAACAACCTGGGTCCCGGCCTTGAGCATCAGGGCGGTGTGCTTGGTGCCTTCGCCGCCGGTGATGCCCTGAACGATGACCTTGGAGTCCTTGTTCAAGAAGATAGACATGTGTGAATTCTCTTTCTGGGGATCGGCTCGGTCAGCGAGCTGCGTTGGCGAGCTCGGCAGCCTTGTCGGCGCCGTTGTCCATGGTGGTTGCGAGGGTAACCAGCGGGTGGTTGGCCTCGGCCAGGATGCGGCGGCCTTCCTCGACGTTGTTGCCGTCCAGGCGGACGACCAGCGGCTTGTTGGCCTCGTCACCGAGGATCTCCAGGGCCTTGACGATGCCGTTGGCAACGGCGTCACAGGCGGTGATTCCACCGAAGACGTTCACGAAGACGGACTTGACCTGCTCATCGTTGAGGATGACGTCCAGGCCGGCGGCCATGACGGATGCCGAAGCTCCGCCGCCGATGTCCAGGAAGTTGGCGGGCTTCACGTTGCCGTGCTTTTCGCCTGCGTAGGCAACGACGTCGAGCGTGGACATAACCAGGCCTGCACCGTTACCGATGATGCCAACTTCGCCGTCGAGCTTGACGTAGTTGAGGTCGTTCGCCTTGGCCTTGGCTTCCAGCGGGTCAGCTGCATCCTTGTCTTCCAGCTCGGCGTGGCCGGGCTGGCGGAAGTCAGCGTTCTCGTCCAGGGAGACCTTGCCGTCCAGGGCAACGATGTCGCCTGCGCCGGTCTTGACCAGCGGGTTGACCTCAACGAGGGTTGCGTCTTCCTTGGTGAAGACGTCCCAGAGCTTCAGGATGGCGTTCACGACGCCTTCGCGCAGTTCCGGAGCGAAGCCGGCTGCATCGACGATTTCTTCGGCCTTGGCCTGGTCGATGCCGACTGCCGGATCGACGGCAACTCGGGCAAGGGCGTCGGGGCGCTCGACGGCGAGCTGCTCGATTTCCATGCCGCCTTCAACCGAGCACATGGCCAGGTAGTTGCGGTTGGCCCGGTCCAGCAGGACGGAGAAGTAGAACTCCTCGGCGATGTCCGCACCCTGGGCGATCATGACCTTCTTGACCGTGTGGCCCTTGATGTCCATCCCGAGGATGTTGCTGGCGTGCTCGAAAGCCTCGTCAGCGGTCTTGGCGACCTTGACGCCGCCGGCCTTGCCGCGGCCGCCAACCTTTACCTGGGCCTTGACGACGACGACGCCGCCAATCTTCTCGGCTGCGGCTTTGGCTTCTTCAGGAGTGTGCGCCACGATTCCGGCAAGCACGGGTACTCCGTGCGCCTCAAACAGATCGCGCGCCTGATATTCAAACAGGTCCACGGGCTAGTGTCCTTCTACGTCGAAGTAGGTTTACATATTGATCAGCTGATCAAGAAGCAGATGCGTCGAGCCGGGCTGCCCCAATGGCACTTTAGTCCCTTAGCACCGGGGGCCCACCACAGACTACCGCTTTAGTGACGAAGGGCACAGTTCGACAGTTTGTAGAAGAACCGGCCTGTCCGCTATGGGCCTGAGGCTGTGTTATGACTCCTTGGTCAGCGGTGCATAACGCAGCAGCAGGCGCTTCTCGCCGACGTCGAACTTCACCTTCGCCACGGTCTTGTCCCCTGAACCTTCCACGGCCAGCACCTGACCGTGGCCGAAGGACGTGTGGTTGACCTTGTCCCCCACCGCAACCGAAATGACTTCCTTCTGCGGCTGGACACGGCCCATGGCCTTGGAGACAGGCGCAGCGGCGATGCTCCCGCCGGTGGACGACGCCGAGCCGGCACCCCAGTGCGACCCGCTGTAACGGCTGGAGGTGATGCTTCCGCCGCCGCCCCAGGTGGGCCGGTCCATGCCTTCGCGCTTCCACTCAATGAGTTCAGGAGGCACTTCCCCGACGAACTGGCTGGCCGGGTTGTACTGGCTCTGCCCCCACATGCTGCGGACCTCTGAGCGGGTCAGGTAGAGCCGCTGGCGGGCGCGGGTCAGTCCCACGTAGGCCAGGCGGCGTTCCTCGGCCAGTTCGGCCGGATCGGTGGCGGAGCGCTGGTGCGGGAAGATGCCCTGTTCCATGCCGGTCAGGAACACCACCGGGAATTCAAGGCCCTTGGCAGTATGCAGGGTCATCAGGGTTACTACGCCCTGGCGGCGGGATTCCTCGACGGCGGCTGCCACTTCCTCGGCGGAGCCTTCCGGCGCATCCGGGATCTGGTCCGCATCAGCAACCAGGGAGACCTGTTCCAGGAACTGTTCGAGGGTTCCTTCGGGATTGTCGCGTTCGAATTCGCGGACGACGGCGACCAGTTCCGCCAGGTTCTCCACGCGGGACTCGTCCTGCGGGTCGGCGCTGGAACGCAGCTGCGCCAGGTACCCGGTCTGTTCCAGCACCGCTTCCAGGGCCGCGGAGGCACCGGAGCCGGATGCCACTTCGGCCAGGTCGTCGATCAGCTTCACGAAGCCGTTGACGGCGTTTAGCGAGCGCGTTGCCAGTCCGGGAGCATCTTCGGCCCGGCGCAGGGCAGCCATGAAGCTGATCCGCTCCCGTTCCGCGAGTGCGGCCACCGAGTATTCCGCCCGGTCACCGATGCCCCGCTTGGGTTCGTTCAGGATGCGGCGCAGGTTCACGACGTCGTCCTGGTTCGCCAGCACGCGCAGGTACGCCAGCGCGTCCTTGATTTCCTTGCGCTCGTAGAAGCGGGTGCCGCCAACCACCTTGTACGGCAGGCCCACGCGCACCAGCACGTCTTCAAGCGAGCGGGACTGGGCATTGGTGCGGTAGAAGATGGCGACGTCGCCGGGGCGCAGGTCCTCTTCATCCTGCAGCCGGTCGATTTCCTCGGCGATGAAGCGGGCTTCCTCGTGCTCGTTCTCCCCCACGTAGCCGACGATCTTCGCGCCGTCGCCCTCTGCCGTCCAGAGTTTCTTCTCCGGACGGTTGGGGTTGCGGGAAATCACCGCATTCGCCGCCGAGAGGATGGTCTGGGTGGAGCGGTAGTTCTGTTCCAGCAGGATGGTGCGCGCGGACGGGTAGTCCTTCTCGAAGTCCACGATGTTGCGGACGTCCGCCCCGCGGAACGCATAAATGGACTGGTCCGAGTCGCCCACCACGGTCAGCTCAGCCGGCGGGATGTCCAGGTGGCCTTCGCCTTCCACTCCCACGAGCTCGCGGACCAGGGCGTACTGGGCGTGGTTGGTGTCCTGGTACTCGTCCACCAGGATGTGCCGGAACCGGCGCCGGTAGTATTCGGCCACGCCAGGGAAGGCCCGGAACATGTAGACCGTCTGGGCGATCAGGTCATCGAAGTCCATGGCGTTGGCCTGGCGCATGCGCTGGGTGTACCCGGTGTAGACCTGGGCCACGGCCTGCTCGAACGGGTCCGAGTAGTTGGCGCTTGAGGCGTAGGACTCGTCGTCGATGAGCTCGTTCTTGAGGCCGGAGATCTTGTTGGCAATGGCCTTGGGCGCGAATCGCTTGGGGTCAAGGTCCAGGCCCTTGGCCACCAGCGTGATCAGGCGCAGGGTGTCCGCTGAGTCGTAGATGGAGAAGTTGGAGTTCATCCCCACGGCTTTGGCTTCCCGGCGCAGGATCCGCACGCAGGAGGAGTGGAAAGTGGAGATCCACATGGTTTTGGCTACCCCGCCCACGAGAGACTCGATGCGCTCCCGCATCTCCGCCGCAGCCTTGTTGGTGAAGGTGATGGCTAGGATCTGGCCGGGGTTGGACCGTCCGGTGGCCAGCAGGTAGGCGATCCGGTGGCTGAGCACCCTGGTTTTGCCCGACCCGGCACCGGCGACGATCAGCAGCGGGGATCCGGCGTGCTTGACGGCCTCCTCCTGCTGCGGGTTCAGTCCGCGAAGGAGGTCCGCGGCCCGGGCTTCGTCCACGCGTCCGGAACCGGCGCGGGGCTGTCCGCCGGCCGCTGCGGTGTTGGCGCCCGGTTTCCGGCCGGCTTCTTCCCCGGCCGGGGCTGCATCGGGGTCAGCGGAGGCCTTGGTCTTGGCGGGCGTGGAAAAGTACGGATCAAAGAGATAGTCCATGGTGGTTTTAAGTCTAGGTGCTGGCCCCGACATTTTCCCGGACGCCGTTTCCGCCCGGCCGGCCCGGGCGCCCTTAGCTTTCCGCTAGCCGGTGCCGGATCTCCCGCACCGCCGTCGCAGGGCCGGCAATGTGCCAGCGGAACCCGTTAACTTCAAGAACCGCCGTCGTGCCGCCGGAAGCCTCCACAATCGCCTTCCCGGGCAGCCAGTCCCATTCCGGGCAGCTGTGCTGGAACCAGGCGCCGAGCCTGCCGGCCGCCACCGAACCCAGGTCGCAGGAACCGCTGCCCAGCATCCGCAGGGTTGCGGCGCCGGCAGCGGCACTGATCCATGGGCCGGCGACGTCGTCCCGGCGCAGCCAGGTTGGGTGCAGGTACGTGCCGGCGCTGAGACGATCCAGCCCCGCGTCAGCCTGTGGTGCCAGTACCGCTCCGTTCAACGTGGCGGGATGCCCCGGGCCACCAAGCCAGAGGCGGTCCTCCTGGGGCTGGTAGATGGCACCCAGCAGCACCTCGGGGTCTTCCGCCTGCGGGTCCGCCGGCTCGGCCCGCAGCGCCAGGGCCGAGCACCAGTACGTCGATCCCGAGAGGAAGTTATAGGTACCGTCCACGGGATCTATAACCCAGGTGCGCCCGGACGTTCCCTGATGGCTGGCGCCTTCTTCGCCGAGGATCCCGTCCTCGGGGCGCAGCCTGCGCAAGGTTTCAAGGACCAGCTTTTCTGCTGCATGGTCTGCTGCGGTCACGACGTCGGAGACCGAGGTTTTTTGTTTTCCCGTCAACCCTTCGCTGCGCATGGCCAGGGCAAGGGCACCGGCCTCCCGGACCAGGGACCCGGCAAGGGCGAAATCTTCTTCAGTGGCATTCGCGCTCATGGGCCTTAGCCTAAACCGTCCGTTCCCCGGCTGCCCGCAGGAATGCCCGCTGCCCCCTCCGCCATACTGGAAGCATGGGTAAAACTCCGGCACAGCGCGCCGCGAAGCACGGCGACAAGGCACAACTTCCGGCAGGGCAGCAGATCCCCGCCAATACAACAACGCAGCGGACGCCGCAGCAAGCCAAGACCAACGCCAATTTGGTCGTGATTGCCGCAGCGGCCACCGCGCTGTTTATGTTCTGGTACTACCACCTGCTGGTGCTGAACCAGATGACCCAGCTTTCGGGGGGCCTGGCCATGCCGGACTCGCTGATCGGCGGGTACGACATGGAGTACCTGGCGGCCCTGCGCTCGGCATTGGATGCCGATGCGCTGGGCCAGCTCAGCTATGTCCACAAGACGGCAGGTACCCTCTTTCCCCTGATGTTCGGATTCGCCTGGCTGCTGATCATCGGGCTCAATACCCGGCGACGTTCGCTTCGCTGGGTGTTGTGGGCCTTTCCGATCCTCTTTGCCATAGCGGATCTCTGGGAAAACGTCGCCATTGACGGCGTTCTGGGGTCCGCGGAGCTAGCGGCCGGTGACGCTGGCCTGGCCAGCATCCTCACGGTCGCCCGCTGGGTCCTCCTCGGGCTCAGCCTGGTGGCGTCCGTGCTTGCCGTTTTTAGCGCCCGGCCGGGACGGCCACCAGAACCTGTCACCGAGGACAAACACTAGGGCCGGCACAATAACGGTCCGCACGATCAGGGTGTCGAAGAGGACACCGATTGCCACGGTGAGGCCCACCTGGGCGAGCGTGACCAGCGGCAGCACACCCAGGACCACGAAGACTGCAGCCAGCAGGATGCCGGCACTGGTGATCACGCCGCCCGTGGAGCGCAGCGCTGCCAGCATGCCCTTCTTGGTACCCATGATGGCGGCGTTCTCCCGGGCCCGGGTGACCAGGAAGATGTTGTAGTCCACGCCCAGTGCCACCAGGAACAGGAAGCTGTACAGCAGGGTGAGCGTATCCAGGGCCGGGAAGCCGAGGACGTTGACAAACAGCAGCCAGCTAATGCCGCTGGCGGCGAAGAAGGTCAGCAGCACCGAGGCCACCAGCAGAACCGGCGCAACGAGGGACCGCAGCAGGGCCACGAGCACCAGGAACACCAGCAGGATCACCAGGGAGACCACCAGCGTCACGTCGTGCGTATTAGCGTCCAGCTGGTCAACCCGCTCGGCTGCTTCGCCGCCTACCAGGGCTTCGTAGCCCGGGTTCTCCGCGAGGTCCGAACGCAGGTCGCGGATGAAGGTGTTGGCCTCATCGGTTCCTGCTTCGTAGGTTGTGATCAGGTCGATCCGGGTCAGGCCGTCGTGTTCGTCGCTGATGGTGGCGTTGTCCACGCCGTCCACGCTGCCCAGCTCTTCGAGTGCGGCGTCGGCCTCGTCCGAGTTCACAAGCACGATTACCGGGAAGGTCGAGCCGGCTGCGAAGCCCTCTTCGAGGGTCTCAGCGGCGGTAACCGCTTCTGGCTTGTCCGTGAACTGTTCGTTTTCGCTCAGGCCGATCTTGGCGCTGAACAGGCCGCTGGCCATGACCAGGAGGACGATGACGGCGATCCCGGCGATGGTCTTCGGCTTGCGGGCCGTTGCGTCCCCGAGCTTGCCCCAGAACTTGCCCTCGCGCGCCGGGTCTCCGACCTTGGGCACGAACGGCCAGAACAGCTTCCGGCCCAGCAGTACAAGGGCCACCGGCAGCAGGAACAGTGCACTAAGGATGGCGAAGACAATTCCCACCGCAGCAGAGAAGCCCAGCCCGCGGTAGCTCATCGTGTCGGTGAACAGCAGGGTCAGAAGTGCCAGGATGACCGTGCCGCCGGAGGCGATGATTGCTTCGCGGGTGCGGCTCAGGGCCTTGCCCATCGCCGCGTAAACGCTGTCGTGGACGCGCAGTTCTTCCCGGTAACGGGCGATGAGCAGCAGGGCGTAGTTGGTCGCCGCACCGAAGACGAGGACGCTGGTGATGCCGACGGCGGAGGGATCAACCTCGATGCCGACGATGGGGGCCAGCACGTCCACCATGCGCAGCGAGAGCTGCTCGATGGTACCCACGATGGCCAGCGGGACGATCCACAGCCATGGAGAGCGGTAGGTGACGATCAACAGCAGTGCCACTACTGCTGCTGTTACTGCAAGAAGCGTGAAGTTAGCTCCGGCGAAGACGCCGGCCAGGTCGGCGGTGAACGCAGCACCGCCGGTGAGTTCGGCTTTGAGCCCCTGCGGAGCGGCGTCGCTGACTGCCCCGCGCAGTGCCTCGACTTCCTCGCCCACGGCATCGCCGTCGTCGGCGGCTGCCTGCAGCGTGACCGGAATGATCGCGACTACGCCGTTTTCGGAGACCAGCGGGGGAACCTGGGCGGGAGGAGCCTCGACGCCGGCGTCCGTTGCGGCCGCAGTGATTTCGGCAATGCCCGCTATGTCCGTCTCGCTCATTTCGCCGCCGTCTTCGCGGGAAACAACAATCAGCGCGGTGGACTGCTGGGCGTCAGGGAATTCCTTGAGCAGTTCCTGCACCTGGGTGACCTGGTACTTGTCGCTGAGCTGGCCGACCGTCGAGGTCTCGTTCGCAGGGACCGGAATGGCAAAGAGCCCCACGATCACCACCAGGCCGAGGAACAGCGTGACTAGCGCAGCCCTCGCCGATTTAACTATCTTCGCGCTCATGGGGTACTCCAGAGGTGTAGGTGTTGCAGCGGTCAAGTAACTAGAGAACAAAGTATCTCTTATTTAGAGATACTTCAACGTGAAGCTACTATATGGTGGTGGAGATGAACGCGCTGCGTCGTGAAATTGTGGAGGCTGTCCGGGGCATGGGGCTGGACGGCCAGCTCGTCGCGGACGCATTCGCCCATAAGCACGGTCTGAACTCGACGGATATGCGGGCGCTGACGCTGGTCATGGAAGCCGAGGTACGCGGTGTACCGCTGACCGCCGGACGGCTGAGCACGCTGCTGGGAACATCCACGGGCGCAACCACGGCCGTGATTGACCGGCTGGAACAGATCGGCCACATCCACCGGGCCCGGTCCGAGGCAGACCGCCGGAAAGTGACCCTGCACTTTGAACCCCTGGCCCGCGAACTGGCCGGCGCCTACTTCGGTCCGCTTGGGGCTTTGACCACCGAGGTCATGGACCAATACTCGGAAGCTGAGCTTCAGACCGTCCGCAGCTTCCTCATCGGGATGCGGCAGGCGTACACCACCTACCTGCAGCATCTGGAAGATTCAGCGAACAGCCCCGCTCCGGCAGGACCCGCACCCAAGGCATAGCAGCGTGTCCATGCAGGCCGCGAGGCACCTGCAGCCGAAAACAGGTAAGCTGTTTATCGCTGCCGGGCACCGGCGGCGACGCCTCCGTAGCTCAGTAGGATAGAGCGGCCCTCTCCTAAAGGGCAGGTCGTCGGTTCGATTCCGGCCGGGGGCACTTTTTTGTATCCGGCGGCCGCTATTTGACGGCGCCGGCGGTCAGGCCGCCGATGAGCCGCTTCTCGATCACGGCGAACAGAATGATCACAGGAACAATCGCGACGATCGATATCCCGAAGACGTACTGCCAGCTGGTGGAGTACTGCCCAATGAACTTGGTCAGCGCCACCGAGAGCGGCTGGTTCTCCGCCGTCGACATGATCACCAGGCTGGCAGCGAATTCATTCCAGGCGGAGACGAAGGTGAAGATCACCGCAGTGACAATGCCCGGCCAGACCAGCGGCAGGTTCACGGTGAACAGCACGCGCAGCCTCCCGGCGCCGTCAATCTGGGCAGCCTCGTCGATTTCCTTGGGGATGGCCGCGAAGAAACTGTGCATGATCCACAGGGCGAAGGACAGGTTGAAGGCCGCGTTGATGAGGATCATGGCGAGCCAGGTGTCATTCAGGTCCAGCCAGAGCATTTGCCGGAACAGGCCTGCGGTGAGTACTGCGGGCTGCAGCATCTGCGTGACAATCACCAGGAAAAGGAACACCATTCGGCCGGGGAAGCGGAAACGTGCCGTGTAGTACGCCGCCGGCGTCGCCACCAAAAGCACAAGGATCGTGGAACACACCGCAATGATGATCGTGGACATCAGGTTGAACGGCAGCGGTGTTTCCGGGGTATCCCACATGGTGGTGTAGTTCCCGAACTGCAGCCCGTCCTGCGGCAGGTAGGCCGGCGGAACACCCAGGATCTCCGACCGGGTCTTCAGCGATCCGACGGCCATGATCAGGTACGGCGCCAGGAACGCCAGGGCAATCACGGCTCCGATGGCTGAGCGAACTGCCATCCTGCGGCTGCTGGAACCGTCCGACCGCGTCCTTGCGGTGCTTGCGGGCAGCTGCAGCGGTGACTGGGTCTTGACCGGGGCGGGGGCGGTGGCGGCCATCTCAGACCTCCTTCATGGGCTTGACGAGTTTGACGTAGACCGCGACTATCACCAGCACCACCGCGAAGTTGACCACACTGAGGGCGCTGGCAATATCCAGCCGCCGCTCGTACTGGAGCACCTTGAAGATGTAGGTCATCAGGGTGTCTGCGTTATAGCCCGGTATTGAACCCGTCATGATCCGCAGGATTGGCAGGTTGTTGAAGACGTTGATGATGTTGATGAGCACGGAGACGGCCAGGGCACCGCGCAGCTGGGGAAGGATCACGCCGAAGAAGGTGCGGACCGGCCCGGCACCGTCCATTTTGGCGGCTTCAAGCGTGTCCCCGGGGATGGCCTGGAATCCGGCGAGCAGGGTGTAGGTGGTGAAAGGCAGGGAGACGAAAACACCAATCACGATCGCTGCCGCCAGTGCCGAGGCAACGTTCTTGGTGAAGCCGTACGGGGAATCCATGAGGCCGATGTCCACCATGAACTTGTTGATGATGCCGTAGTCCCGGTCAAGTCCGTAATAGAAGACGGTGGTGGTCATGACGACGCTGGCGGCCCAGGGCACAACCACGGCCATCCGCACCAGCGTGCGTCCCGGGAAGGGCTTGTTCAGGAAGTTTGCCAGCGCCAGCGAGAGCAGCACCGTCAGGGTGACCACCACAACCACCCAGATGACCGTGTTCAGCAGGATCCGGGGAAGGTTGGGGTCCGCGAACACCGTCGCGAAGTTCGCCAGGCCAACGCCTTCAACGTTGGTTCCGGCCTGGCTGATCCGCCGGGTGGAGCTGTAGACCATATAACCGGCAGGAAAGATCACCACGCCGAAGATCAAAAGCAGTACCGGCCCGATCCAGGGCAGGGCGGCCAGGATCTCCCTCGCCTTGCGTGGTTTCTGTGTGGTGGCCGTCGTCCGCGGCCGGGTCAGTGTGCTCATCTGCTGGTCCCGTTCTTGGGCTGAGGGGCCGGCTCCCCGTGCAGGAAGCCGGCCCCGGGTGGGGCTGCTTCTAGGAGGCGTCAGCCTTGGACTGGATCTGTCCAAGCACCTCGGCAGCGTCCTGGTCCTCCAGCTGGCCCATCAGCGACTTGAACGCTCCGTCAGTGGCGTTCCATGCCGGGTTGGTGGTCGGGTAGAAATTGGCGCTGGGCAGCATCTCCAGGAACGGCTTGAGCGTCTCGTCCGATCCCATGGCTTCGGAGCCGCTCTTGGTGGTGGGCAGGAACCCTTCGGTCTGGACCCAGTTGACGTACTGGTCTTCGGCGAAGAAGAAGTCCATGAACTTAGTGATGGCTTCAGCCTTGTCACCGTCATTCTTGAAGGCCATCAGGCGGTCCGCCACACCCAGGGTGGAGGGCTCGCCGGTGTTGGTGGGAACGCTGGCCACGCCGTAGTTCAGGTCCGGATTGGCTTCCTCAATCTGCCCGACGGTCTGCGGCAGGGCATAGACCATGCCGATCTGGCCCTGGGCAAAGACATTGAGCATGGGCGTGCGCTGGGTGGCTCCGGGGTCCGGCTGGGTCACGCCGTCGGTGATCATCTTCTTCATGAACTCCGCGGCCTCGATGTTTTCGGGGCTGTCCACCGTAATGGTGGACTCGTCCCCAAAACCTCCGCCGTTTCCGGCGAACCAGATCAGGCTTTCACCCTGGGCTTCTTCGGAGCCAAGCGGCATGCCGTATCCGGGGGTTCCGGTAGCGGAGATCTTCTTGGCGGCATCGTAGAGCTCATCCCAGGTCTCCGGCGGCGCTTCCACTCCGGCCTGGTCGAACAGGTCCTGGTTGTAGAACAGGGCCCGCACCGAGGCGATCAGCGGGAGGCCGTACTGGGTCCCGTCCAGCGCCTCGTTCTCGGCGAAGGATTCCTGGAAGTCGCCGATGGTCGATTCGGAGGCAACTTCCTCCGCGGGGTAGAGCAGGCCTTCTTCGGCGAAAGCAGAGAAAGCACCGCCGTTGTAGATGTCCGGCGCCTCTCCGGCCTGGATCTTCGTCTGCAGGACGGACTCGATGTTCTCCCAGGATTCCACCTGGAGAACGACGTCGATGCCCTCGTTCGCTGCCTCGAAGTCCTCGATGACTCCTTCCCACAGCGCCTTGGTGCCGTCGGAGTACGTGGGAACAAGCATGTTCAGGGTCGTGGCGCCGTCTTCGCCGCCGCCTCCCCCGCCAAAGCCGCAGGAGGAGACCGCCAGGGAGCCCGCAGCTGCCACGGCGATCAGGCCCAGGGGGAGTTTTCGCTTCATTGAGTCCTCTTTCAAGTGATGGAACCGGCAGCGCACCCGGGCCGCCGCTGATCGCGGGACACCTGGTTACCGTCGCGGATGATGCGTTATGACTTTTTCTGCCCACTCACAATCACGATTGAGCAGACGATTTCCACATAGTTTCCTGCTGAATGCGCGGAGTCAAGAGTTTTCTAAAAGATTCACGGGCCTGAAACATTGCCTGTGGCGGGCTGCGGCAATACCGGGCAACCCATTGCAGTCGGTCGAGGAATGTGATTATTTGTGATTGTTGGACCGTAGAACCAATCATTGATCACCATGAAGCATCCATGCGTCCCTGCAGCGGGACGCATTCCCAAAAGGAGCGCACCCCGCATGTCCGAAACTGCACCCGCATCAACGCCTGCCGCCGCACTGCCTGGCCAGTGGATGCGGGAAGAGCTCCGGTCCCAGCCCGGCGTCTGGGAACTCGCGGTTCAGCAGGCGAAAGCTGAAAACCTGCTGCCGGCACCAAACGCCCGGGTAGCCGTGGTGGGCTGCGGCACCTCCTGGTTCATGGCCCAGGCCTACGCGGCAGCACGGGAGTCCTCCGGGCAGGGAGCCACGGATGCCTTTGCCGCATCGGAAGCGGAAGCTGTCCTGCAGCGCGGATATGACGGGGTCATCGCGATAACCCGCTCGGGCACCACCAGCGAAATCATCGACCTGCTGGCCCGGCTGCGCGAAACCGGAACACCGACGGTGCTCATTCTCGGAGCGGAGGGCACTCCCGCTGCCGGTCTTGCGGACGCCGTCGTCGCCCTTCCCTACGCCGATGAGACCTCCGTGGTCCAGACCCGGTTCGCCACCGCCGCGCTGTGCTATCTGCTCACCTCCCTGGGCTGGGACCTCTCCGATGCGGTCGCGGATGCCCGCGAGGTGCTGGATGAATCTATTCCGGATGAGCTGCTGGCGGCCGGGCAGTTCACCTTCCTGGGCCGCGGCTGGACCGTTGGGCTGGCCCACGAAGCGGCGCTGAAGATGCGTGAAGCTGCCCAGGAATGGACCGAGTCATACCCCGCCATGGAATACCGCCACGGACCGATCGCGATTGCGGCCCCCGGACGGGTCACCTGGCTGCTGGGGACTGAGCCCGCCGGCCTGAGCCGGGACGTGCATGCCGCCGGAGCACGCTTCGAGGCCACCGGGCGCCATCCGCTGGCCGAGCTCGTGCGGATTCACCGCCTGTCCCTGGAACGTGCCCTGGCAGCCGGCCTGGACCCGGACAGTCCGCGCAACCTCACCCGTTCCGTCATCCTCGCGGGCTAGTTTCCGCCATGCACAGCGCAGCGCCGCCGGACGGGGAAGGACTCGTCCTTGCCCTCGACGTCGGCGGAACGGACATAAAGGTTGCACTCCAGGATTCCACCGGCGTGTTCCACGGCCTTCGCCGGCTGCCGACGCCGCGGGACCGGCAGGCCCCTGGAGACGTCATAGTTGCCGAGACTGCACGCCTGCTCGGGGAGTACCGGGCACTTGCTTCCGGTGTGCCCATCCGCTCGATCGGGCTGGTTGTGCCCGGCCTGGTCGATGAAACGGCCGGGATCGGCATCCTCTCCGCAAACCTTGGGTGGCGGGACTATCCGTTCTCCGCCGAGGTCCGGAACGCCACCGGGCTTCCCGTGGCCTTCGGGCACGATGTGGGCCTGGCCGGTGAAGCCGAAATGCGGCTTGGGGCCGGGCAGGGGCTGCGCGACGCCGTCGTCATGGTCATCGGTACCGGAATCGCCGGAGCCGTGTTCAGCGACGGACGCCGGGTCCACGGTGGAGGATTCGCGGGCGAGATCGGGCATGCTCCCGTGCCCGGGGGCCTCCCCTGCGCCTGCGGCGCCGTCGGCTGCCTCGAGACCGTTGCCTCGGCCGGTGCCATCGGTCGGCGCTGGGCCAGCCACACGGGTACGGACAATGCCGGCGCACGGGAAGTGCTGGCAGCCGCTGCTGCCGGGGACCCCACGGCGTGCAATATCTGGGACGAGGCCCTTGAAGCACTGGCTACCGTGATCAGCCAAGTAACCGCCGTCTTGGGAAGTGAAGCGGTAATCCTTGGCGGAGGCCTGTCCCAGGCCGGCCCGGCACTGCTGGGCCCGCTCGCCGGGATCGTGAACAGCCGGCTCTCCTTCCACCGCCGTCCACGGCTGCTCCTCTCCGCCCTGGGGCAGGACGCCGGGCTGGCCGGGGCCGGAATGGCCGCCCGTGACCTGCTGGTACCGGCATGAATCCGCTGAGCGGCCGGGTCGCTGGCACCGTACTGACCGTGACTCCCAACCCGGCTCTGGACGAGACTTACCAGGTGCGGAAGGTAACTCCGGGAAGCACCCACCGCGTCCGGCCACCGCTGGCCCGCGCCGGAGGGAAAGGCCTGAACAGCGCACGGGTAATACATCAGCTCGGCTACCCGGCCCTTGCCGTTGCACCACTGGGCGGTCCTGCCGGAGAAGCCTGCCGAACCGAACTCGCCTCCGCCGGCGTCCCCCACCGGCTGGTGGAAGCCTCGGCCCCTACCCGGCGGAGCATGGCATTTGTCGATGAGGAAAACGGACTGACCAGCATCTTCAACGAAATGGGCTTTCCGCTGCGCCCCGAGGAATGGAAGGACCTGTTCCAGGTCCTTGAGCATGAGGTTCCTCAGGCAGCCTGCGTTGTGGGCGCCGGAAGCCTGCCGCCGGAGGCTCCCACCGATTTCTTCGCGAGGCTCGTACGTCTCAGCGACCGGGCCGGCCTGCCCTGCATCATCGACACCTCCGGCGCCGCCCTGCTGGAGGCCGCCGCAGCCGGTGCCTTTGTGCTCAAGCCCAACCGGGAGGAACTGCTGGAAGCGACACAGTGCCCGGATACCGCTGCCGGGGCGGACATGCTGCTGGCCGCAGGCGCCCAAAACGTCCTAGTCAGCAACGGTGCGGAAGGCATGCTGCTTTTCAGTGCCGGGACACCGGGAACCTGCCTGGCCGCAACGCTGGGCCGCTCGCTGCCGGGCAACCCTACCGGGGCGGGAGACGCCGCCGTCGCTGCCCTTGCCGTCCTGCTGGCATCCGGAGAACGCGATCCCGAGCCGCTGCTGCGTGCTGCCACGGCGTGGTCCGCGGCCGCAGTCCTGATGCCGGCAGCTGGAGAGATCTCGCCGCGCTACGCCGAGTTCGCCGGACAAGTGCACATCCGCCACATCACCCGCGGGGAAATCCGCACCCAGGAGGGAACCACATGAGTCTCACCCCCACCCGCACGCTGGTCCAGTCCGCGGCGGAGGCCGGCACCGGAATTGGAGCCTTCAATGTCCTGCATCTGGAGACCGCAGAGGCAATTGTCCAGGGCGCCGAGGAGGCAGGGCTGCCTGTCATCCTGCAGATCTCGGAGAACTGCGCCGCCTACCACGGGGCCCTGGAGCCCCTGGCTCGTGCCTGCCTGGCAATTGCCTCAAGCGCCGCTGTTCCGGTTGCCCTGCATCTTGACCACGCCGAAGACGAGGACCTGGCGTACCGCGCCGTGGACCTGGGCTTCGGGTCAGTCATGTTCGACGGCTCCCGGCTGCCGTACGCCGAAAACGTTGCCGCCACGGCCCGCGTGGTCAAGCACGCCGAGGCTGCGGGGGTTTTCGTCGAAGCGGAGCTCGGCGAGATCGGCGGCAAGGACGGCGCGCACGCTCCGGGGGTGCGCACCGATCCGTTTGAAGCCGTGGATTTTGTCCTGGCCACCGGGGTGGGGGCCCTTGCCGTCGCCGTCGGGTCCTCCCATGCGATGACCGAACGCAGGGCCGCCCTGGACCTGGAACTGGTGGCTGAGCTCCGCCGCTCGCTGGACGTTCCGCTCGTCCTGCACGGCTCCTCCGGCGTGAGCGATGAGATGCTGGTGTCCGCCATTCGGGCCGGGATGACTAAAATCAATGTTTCCACGCATTTGAACACCTTCTTCACCCGTGCCGTCCGCGGGGTCCTGGAAGACAACCCGTCCCTTGTGGATTCACGGAAGTACGTCCACGCCGGCCGGCAGGCGCTGGCCCCCGAGGCGGGGCGGCTGCTGGCACTTTTCTCGCTCCGCGGGGGCCTCCCCGCCGGCGAAGACTAGGAACACATGGAAAAATCAGAGCGGCTCAACGCGATCCTTGACCTGCTGGCCGAACACGGGCATGTGCAGGTGGAGGACATCGTCTCCGGGCTCGGGGTTTCCCCGGCCACGGCCCGGCGCGACCTCGACGCCCTCGCCGCCCAGCGCCTGCTGACCCGAACCCGCGGCGGCGCCACCATGGAAGCAGTCGCCTATGACCTGCCGGCCCGGTACACCCGGGACGACCAGGCCGCACAAAAACAGGCAATCGCCCAGGCTGCGAGCGCCCTGGTACCGCGGGGCGCGGTGATCGGGCTGTGCGGCGGCACCACGAGCACCGCCATCGCGCACGAGCTGGGGATGCGCAGGGACCTCATGGAACCCTCCAGCAAGCCCACGCTCACCGTAGTCACCAACGCCATCAACATCGCTGCCCAGCTGGTTGTCCGGCCCAACATCCGCGTCATGGTGACCGGCGGCGTCGTCAATCCCCGCTCCTACGAACTGGTGGGTCCGTATACCGACACCATCCTGCAGCGGGTAGCGCTGGACTTCGCCTTCGTGGGTGTCAACGGGCTGGATCCGCAGGTGGGTCCCACCATCAACGACGAAGCCGAGGCAGCCGTGAACGCTCTGATGTCCCGGCGCGCATCGGAAACCTACGTGGTGGCCGACTCTTCCAAAATCGGCAGCCGCAGTTTCGCCACGCTCAGCGGATTCGTGTTCAGCAATCTCATCACGGACAGCGGAATCACCGACGAGGCTAAGGCCGCATTCGAGTCCTCCGGCACCCGGGTGATCGTGGCAGCCCCCAGGAAGTAGCCCGCTACTGCGCGGGAGACTGCCCGCTGAGCGCCTCGGGCTCAGCGGCAGCGAACTGGGTGTTGTAGAGCTCGGCGTACCGTCCGCCCTTCGCCAGCAGCTCCGTATGCGTTCCCTGTTCCGCGATCCGCCCGTCCTCGATCACCAGGATCCGGTCGGCGTTGCGGATGGTGGAAAGGCGGTGGGCAATCACGACGGCGGTGCGTCCTTCCAGCGCTTCCGTCAGGGCCGCCTGGACTGCAGCTTCCGACGTCGAATCCAGTGCCGCCGTCGCCTCGTCCAGGACCACGATGCGCGGCTGGGCAAGCAGCAGGCGGGCGATGGTCATTCGCTGGCGTTCGCCGCCGGAGAGGCGGTAGCCACGCTCCCCCACCATTGTTTCCAAGCCGTCCGGCAGCGAGCTGATCAGGTCCTGCAGCCGGGCACGGCGCAGCGCGTCCCAGATTTCCTCCTCCGAGGCTTCCGGGTTGGCCAGCAGCAGGTTTGACCGGATGCTTTCGTGGAACAGGTGCCCGTCCTGGGTCACCATGCCCAGGGCACCGCGCATCCCTTCAAAGCTCACGTCCCGCACATCCGTGCCGGAGAAGCGCACCGCACCGGCGTCGACGTCGTACAGGCGGGAAAGCAGCTGCGCGATCGTCGACTTGCCGGCGCCCGAGCTGCCCACCAGCGCCACGGTCTGGCCCGGTTCGACCCGGAAGGACACTCCGTGCAGCACGTCTTCGCCCCCGCGGCTGTCCAGCACTGCCACGTCCTCGAGGGAAGCCAGGGAGACCTTGTCCGCCGTCGGGTAGGCAAAGGTGACGTCGTCGAACTCCACTCCCAGGGGCCCGTCAGGCACCGGCTTGGGATCTTCCTTCTCCTGGATCAGCGGCTTAAGGTCAAGGATCTCGAAGACCCGCTCGAAGCTGACTACTGCGCTCATGATCTCCACCCGGGCGTTGGCCAGGGAGGTGAGCGGGGCATAGAGCCGGGTCAGCAGCAATGCCAGGGTCACCACGTCGCCGGCGTTGAGGGTACCGGTCATGGCGAACCAGCCGCCGAGTCCGTATACCAGGGCCAGGGCAAGGGCGGACACCAGGGTCAGGGCCGTCACGAAGACGGACTGCATCATGGCGGTCTTGACGCCAATATCGCGTACCCTCGCGGCACGCACGGCGAACTCCGTGGATTCCTGGTCCGGGCGGCCGAACAGCTTGACCAGCGTGGCTCCCGGAGCCGAGAACCGCTCCGTCATCTGGGTGCCCATCGACGCGTTGTGGTTCGCGGCCTCGCGCCTCAGGGCGGCCAGGCGGCTCCCCATCCGGCGCGCGGGCAGGAGGAAGACCGGCAGCAGCAGCATGGCGAGGATGGTTACCTGCCAGGAGGTTGTCAGCATGACGATCAGGGTCAGGATCAGGGCTACGAGGTTGCTCACCACTCCGGAGAGGGTTCCGCTGAAGGCCTGCTGGGCACCAATGACGTCATTGTTGAGCCGGCTGACCAGGGCGCCGGTACGGGTGCGCGTGAAAAACGCTATGGGCATGCGCTGGACGTGGTCGAACACCTTGGTCCGGAGGTCCAGGATTACCTGCTCGCCGATGCGCGAGGAGAACCACCGGGTGGCCAGGGACACCCCTGCGTCCGCGATGGCGACCACCGCGATCAGGACAGCCAGCCACACCACGGTTTCCACGGACGTTCCGCCCACGATCGCGTTGACCACCTCACCGGCCAGGACGGGAGTGGCGACGGCGAGGAAGGCCCCGGCCGTGGAGAGGGCCAGGAACCCAAACAGCTGCCGCCGGTACGGAGACGCGAACGCCAGGATCCGCCGAAGCGTTTCCCTGGAGATCTTGTTGTCGGTGCCCTTGGCCGTGGAGATCTTGTAGAGCGAACTCCAGGCCGCACTTTCCATGCTCATGCTGATTTCTTCTTTCACGTAGCCCGGTATCCAGCTTAGGCGCGGGACCGGCCTTTCCCGAGTTCCATAACCGCTGCACAGGACGCGGAATTCCCGCATTTGGGCAGCCCCGGCTCGACACAAAACCGGTGTGCGTTTCACCACAGGTAACAGGGGCCACACTGGGGTACACTGCAAATCGGTCCGACCTGCACGGACCCCAGAACGAAAGGCCCCTATGCCGACGGCGCCGACTCACGAGGGCCTGTCCACGGACTCCCTCCGCGAGGACCTGCCGGCTCTCGTAGCCGTCAGCGACCCGCAGCTGCGAAGCGAGGTGGAAGAGGCACTGGGATTTGCCGGGCTGCGTCCCGTTCTGCACGGGACCGCCCCGGAATCTCAGCTGCCCGTGCTGGCCGTCGTGGACACCACGGCCCTCCAGCAGGCAGGCACCGACCTGCGCCGCTGGCTCCTGCCCGCTGCAGACGGTTCCGGGCCCCCTGTCATCCTTGTGACTCCCGGTGAACTCCTCGACGTCGAGGACATGGTTCGCCGGGGCATCACCGACTTTGTCCTCAGCCCCGTCTCGGGCAGCGACCTCTCCTACCGGGCGGCCCTGATCCGCGCGGAGACCCTGGCAGTTCGGCGGCGCCGCGAGGTGAATGCCGTCCTCCGCGGAAAAACCCGTGTCATCTCCGCAGCCGTGCGGGCCACCAATGATCCCCACGTCATGTCCGAGGCCGTGGTCTCCGGGCTGGGAGACGCCTTCCGGGCAGACCACGTAGCCCTCACTACGTTCCCGGACGAACGGGTCCCGGAACTCCTGACCTCCTGGAGCCGGCCCGGCTCCAGGTGTGCCATTCCCGCTCCGGATCCGGAACTGGCCGCGGACGTGGCGGAAATGCTCTGGGACTCGGGAAAGATCCTCGCCTCACGCGACCATCAGGATCCGGACCCGGACGTCCATCCAATCCTCCACCCGGCACCCCGGGACGCCGGCCTGCGGACATCCGTAATTGTTCCCCTGGGGCACGGTGACCGCCCGTTTGGCCTCATCTGGCTGGCCGGCGAGAACGCGGCCCGCACCTGGACACCCACCGAGCTCTCCCTGATACAGCACGTCAGCGGGAACCTTGCCCACGGCCTGGTGCAGGGGCACCTCATCACTGCCCAGCGGACGGTCCTTGCCCGGCAGCGCGAACTGGACCGGGAGAAAACCGACTTCGTCGCCACGATCAACCACGAGCTGCGCACTCCGCTGACGTCGATCACCGGTTACCTTGACCTGATCCTGGACGGCTCAGGCGGCGGAATCTCACCCGAAGTCGCCCAGATGCTTGAAATCGTGGGACGCAACGCCACCCGGCTGAACCACCTGATCGGGGACCTGCTCACCATTTCCAGGGCAGACGCGGATGAAACCCGGATGGACGTCGAAGAACTCGTGCTGCGGGACCTGCTGGAGCAGGTCATCGCTTCCCTGACCCCCGCGGCAAGCAGCCGGAACATCGAGCTCACGCTTGACGAGCTGGACCCGGAACTGCGCCTGGACCTGCGCCTTGACGGGGACCGGGAGCAGCTTGAACGGGTTTTTATGAACCTGATTTCCAACGCCGTGAAGTTCACCCCGCCCAGCGGCTCGGTGCGCCTGACTGCCGGGCTGTGCGAGCCCGGAGACGGAACCGCACCCATGATCCGGGTCTGCGTGCAGGACACCGGAATCGGGATCCCGGAGGAGGACCTTCCCAAGCTCTTCAGCCGCTTCTTCCGCGCATCCAACGCCACGGCTGCGGCCATCCCCGGAACGGGCCTGGGCCTGTCCATCGTGCAGGACATCGTCAACCAGCACGGCGGCAGGCTTTCCATCTCCTCAACCATCGGAGAAGGAACCTGCGCTGAGGTAATGCTGCCCGCGAGCTAGCTTCCCGCGGCCGCCGGCGCGGGCACCTGGGCCTGGATCCGCTCCGGGAAGCAGTAGCAGTTCAGGGAGTTACCCCGGCTGAAGCCCACCAGGGTCATGCCGGCATCGCGCGCCAGGTCCACGGAGAGAGCCGACGGCGCAGAGACCGCGGCAAGAACCGGAATCCCTGCCAATTGGGCCTTTTGAACAAGTTCAAAAGATGCCCGTCCGGATACCTGCAGCACCTTGCCGCGCAGCGGCAGCATTCCTGCACGCAGCGCCCAGCCCACCACCTTGTCCACGGCGTTGTGCCGTCCCACGTCTTCACGCAGGCACAGCAGTTCCCCGTCGGCGGTGAACAGTCCGGCCGCGTGGACGCCTCCGGTCTTCTCGAACAGCGCCTGGCTTTCGCGCAGCCGGTCGGGCAAAGCGGCCAGGACCTCAAGCGGCACCCGGACGCCGTCGTCCGCGACGTCGAAATGGGACGATTTCCGCACCGCTTCGATGGACGCCGTGCCGCAGATACCGCAGGAACTGGAGGTGTAGACATGCCGCTCCATGCCGGTATCCGGCAAGGCCGTCCCGGGCCGCAGCTGCACATCGACCACGTTGAAGGTCTGCTGGCCCTCCTCGTCCACGCCGGCGCAGTACCGCATGGAGATCAGCTGGCCGGCTTCCCAGATAACACCCTCAGAGACCAGGAAACCGGCCACCAGGTCAAAGTCGTCGCCGGGAGTACGCATGGTTACGGTGAAGGATTTGCCCTGGAACCGGATCTCCAGCGGCTCCTCTCCGGCGAGCACGTCATCGCGCCGGCTCACCGTGCCGTCCGTGCGGAACCTCGTGACGCGGGCACGCCGTGAAACCCGTCCCATCCCATCGCTCCTCAATAAGTCTTAGACTGGCCTCACTTCAGACTAGGGGATTTCCTACACAAGGACGTGGTGGCTGTGCCAAGCAAGGCTCCGAAAGATGGAATCAACGAATCAGAGCTGCGGGTTGGTGATCCGAAAACGCATGCCGTCGGGCTGCCGGCAGTGATCAACTCGCTGCGCATTTCCTTCGACCAAATGGGCCCGCTGCGCAGTGCCAAAACGCTGCTGAACGTCAACCAGAAGAAGGGTTTCGACTGCCCCGGCTGCGCCTGGCCGGAAGGAGATAAGCGCCACGCGGCGGAGTTCTGCGAAAACGGCGCCAAGGCTGTGGCGGAAGAAGCGACCAAGCGGAAGGTGCCGCCGGAGTTCTTTGCCGAGCACTCCGTCGCCGAGATGCTGGGCAAGGACGACTACTGGCTGGGCCAGCAGGGCCGCCTCACCCACCCCATGGTCCTTGAAGCCGGAGACACCCATTACCGGCCGATCAGCTGGGACGGTGCCTACACGATGATTGTCGAAGAGCTGGCCGCGATGGACAGCCCGGACCAGGCGGTCTTCTACACCTCCGGCCGGACCTCCAACGAAGCCGCTTTCCTCTACCAGCTGATGGTCCGCGGCCTGGGCACCAACAACCTCCCGGACTGCTCCAACATGTGCCACGAGTCCTCCGGATCGGCCCTGACGGAAACCCTCGGCGTCGGCAAGGGCACCGTCAGCCTGGATGATGTGCAGGGTTCGGACCTGATCATCGTGGCCGGACAGAACCCCGGCACCAACCATCCACGCATGCTGACTGCCCTGGAGCGCGCCAAGAAGAACGGTGCCGCCATCGTGGCCGTGAATCCCCTGCCGGAGGCAGGCCTGCTCCGCTTCGACAACCCGCAGACGGCCGGCGGCCTGCTGGGCTCCAAGTTCGGCGGCGGCACCCAGCTGGCAGATGATTTCCTGCAGATCCGGTTGGGCGGGGACCAGGCCCTCTTCCAGGGGCTGGGCAAATACCTGCTGGAACAGGAAGAGGAACACGGGAACGTCTTTGACCACGCTTTCATCAAGGACTACACCGATGGGCTCGATTCCTACCTGGCGGAGATCCGGAATACGTCCTGGGACGAGATCTGCCTTGCCAGCGGGCTGACCCGCGCGCAGATCGAAGCCACCGGTGCCCGGCTGATCGCTTCAAAATCCACCGTGGTGTGCTGGGCCATGGGCCTCACGCAGCACAAGCACTCAGTGGCCATGCTGCGCGACATCGTCAACGTGCTCCTGCTGCAGGGCAACGTCGGACGGCCCGGAGCAGGCGTCTGCCCGGTCCGCGGGCACTCCAACGTCCAGGGCGACCGCACCATGGGCATCTTCGAGCGCATGCCCGAAGCATTCCACGACAAGCTCGACGCCGAGTTCAGCTTTGCCTCGCCGCGGCGCCACGGGTTCGACACAGTCAACGCCATCCGGGCCATGCGGGACTCCAAAGTCCGGGTCTTCATGGCGATGGGCGGCAATTTCATCCGCGCCACCCCGGATTCCGCCGTCACCGAGGACGCCCTGCGCAACACTGAACTCACAGTCCAGGTGTCAACCAAGCTGAACAAGTCCCATCTGGTCCACGGCCGCCGGGCCCTGATCCTTCCCGCGCTGGGCCGGACGGACCGGGACACCCAGGCAAGCGGTGACCAGAGGGTCACGGTGGAAGACTCAATGAGCGCAGTGCATGCCTCGCAGGGACGCCTTGATCCCCCCGGACCCGAAGTCCGGTCAGAGGTGGCGATCGTGTGCGAGCTGGCCGAGCGTCTCTTCGCCGGGGAGAACGCCCCCTTCCGCGCAAATGCCCCGCAGCTGGACTGGATCGCCTGCCGTGCCGACTACTCGCTCATCCGCCGCCGGATCGAGAACGTCATTCCCGGCTTTGAAGGCTTCGAGTCCAAGATCAAGCGCGGGGGCGGTGGATTCGTCCTGCCCAACGGACCCCGTGACGGCCGCAGGTTCGCCACGGCAACCGGCAAGGCCCGCTTCACCGCCAATGAACTGGACTATCCCAGGGTGCCCGAGGGGCGGCTGATCCTGCAGACCCTGCGTGCGCATGACCAGTACAACACCACGGTCTATGCCAAGGACGACCGCTACCGCGGCATCTACGGCGGACGCCGGGTGGTGTTCGTGAATGAAAAGGACCTCGCGGCAGCCGGCTTCAAGGACGGAGACATGGTGGATATGGTCTCCGAATACGAGGACGGCGTTGAACGGCGTGCCGAGTCCTTCCGTGCGGTTGCCTACAACACGCCCGTGGGATGCGCTGCTGCGTACTATCCGGAGGCGAACGTGCTGGTGCCGCTGGACTCCGTAGCCGAAGTCAGCGGCACCCCGACGTCCAAGTCCGTGATTATCCGGCTGGAGGCTGCTGCACCGGCCACGGCAGCGGCAGCGCACTGACGGACTGGTCGGCGGTGCAGCCCTCTTCGGGCAGCACCATGATGGCGTCCGCCTCAGCCAGGCCGCGGAGCATGCCCGAGCGGAAGTACTGGGAAGGAATGGCGCGCCCGTCCTGGATCCGGCACGGGACCAGGCGGGTGCGTCCGGGCAGCGGCGCCACATCGACGCCGGCCAGCACATGGTAGTCCTTTCCGGCCGGCGCACCGCGCAGTCCCTGCAGCAGCGGCTCGAGCACTGTAAAGACAGCCATCATGGCCGCCAGCGGGTTACCGGGCAGCGCCACGACGAACCGGCCGTCCTGCAGCCGCGCCATCAGCGTGGGATGGCCCGGCCGCATGGCGATGCCGTCGATCAGGAGTTCTGCATCCACGGCTTCCAGTGCCCTGCGCAGGTGGTCGGCGTCGGAAATCCCCGTGCCGCCGGTGGTCACCAGGACGTCGCCTGAAGACATGGCCAGTGAATGCTCGTCCACTGCGTCGGTGCTCAGGGCGGCAATCACGTCATCCAGGCGATCCGGCAGACGGCGCACCACATCCACGCGTCCGCCCAGCATCTCCACCAGCTGCGGCAGCTGCGGTCCGAACGTGTCACGGACCTGGCCGGAGTCCGGCAGGCCCGACTCAATGACTTCGTCGCCGGTGAAGAGCATGGAAACGCGCGGAGCCCTCAACACAGGCAGCGTGTCATGGCCGCATACTGCCGCCAAGGCAATGTGTGCCGGGTTCAGGACCGTACCGGCAGCTATCGTGATCTCTCCCGCAGCAGCTTCTTCGCCGGCGGGGCGGATGTGCTCACCGAGCCGCGGTTCGTCTTCCCGGGCGGTGGCCGCACGGCGCAGTACTGCAGGATCTCCCGGGGACAGCTCCCCGTTCTCCGTCCGCAGGATCGCCTCCGCACCCGCCGGAACCAGGCCACCGGTCAGGATGGATACCGCTTCGCCTGACTGCAGCGGACGCCTGCCGGATTCCTTGTGGATCTGCCAGGGTTCCGGTTCCGGTTCGGGCACAACGATCGTCCACGGTTCCGGGCCGGCCACCGCCCACCCGTCCATTGCGGAGGAGGCGTAGTGCGGTACCTGGTGGAGGGCGACGGCGTCGGAGGCGAGGGTGTGCCCCAGCGCCTCGGCGAGGGGAACAGTTTCAAACGGAAGCGGACGGGCAGCCGCGTACGCTGCCTTCCTCGCTTCCTTCCATGAGGTGTTCGGCTGCAAGGGCAGGATCACGGGTGCGGAACCGTTCACTTTGACTCCTTCCGGTCTGCTTCGGCGTCGCATTCACGCTGGGCTGCCCGGATGGCCGCCCGCATGGCCACGGACTCGTCCGCCTGCCCGCTTCCGGCCGCGAGCCCCGCGGCGAATCCCGCAACAAACGTAGTGAGGGGCGCAGCCGGGCGGACCACGTTGTGGGCGGCCGCAGCCGCGAGGTCCAGGACAGCGTCGATGTCCACCTGCGTCCCGTCCAGCTCAAAGGCCTGCAGTAAACGCTGCGTCCACTCCTCGAGTTCCTGCTGCTGGGTTCCCATGCTGACTCCTTAGTCCTTGGCTGCAGCTGCGGATCCGGATGACGGAGCGGCGGTGCGTGCCCGGGACCGGATACCCCATTTCCCGGCATCGTCCCAAGTGTCCACGTCCGCAGTGCTTCCTTCCGGAACGGCAACCTCTCTCCACTGCACCCTAGCAAGCATGCTGAACATTGAGAGATTTGCCAGCGCACCGGGGCCTGACGCCACGGCTTCAAGCAGGGCTTCGGTGCGGTACACGCCGGCAAGCGGCTGTGTTTTGCCGGCCGCGTCCACCGCGAGCACCGAACAGCTGGGATCCGCGTGCACTGCAGCGAGCAGCACCGGAACGGCGCGATGTGCCTCGGGCATGTCGCAGGCCAGGATAAGCGTCCAGGGGCTGCGGGGCGTACCGCTCTCAGCCGAATGGCTCCCGATGGCTGTCAGCGCGGCCCCCACCGCCGCCGCCGGACCGGCAAAGGGTGGGTCCTCCCTCACCAGCAGAGGAGCAAAGCCCGAGTTTGAGAGGGTCCGCGCCAGTGACGGGGGTCCGGCCACAGCCACATTCACCGCGCCCTTCACGGCGCCCAGCGTGCGCACCAGCAGGGTCTCGCCCTCAACCACCAGTTCTGCCTTGGGTTCGCCCCCTAACCGCGAGGACCGCCCGCCGGCCAGGATGACGGCGTCGTAACCTGCCGGCTGCGGCCCGCTCATGCAGCCGTATCTCCCAGGAAAGGGCTCCACTGGTCAGCAGGCTGTTCCAGTTCACGTATCTGCCAGCGGGTCCCGTGCGGGGCCCGCGGAGTGAAGCGCAGTTTCCAGCCGAGCTGGTTCAACGTCCTGTCCCCCTTCTTGTTATTGCAGCGAAGGCAGCACGCCACCATGTTCTCCCAGCTGTCCTGTCCCCCGCGTGACTTTGGCACCACGTGGTCCACGGTTGCTGCTGCCTTGCCGCAGTACGCGCAGCAGTGGCTGTCCCGGCGAAGTACGCCCCTGCGCGTCGCGACGCTTGAATCACGGTACGGAATATTCACGTACCGGTTCAGCAGAATCACCGAGGGGCGCCCGAAGACGTCGCCGGGACCCACAACCGGGTCTCCGCTCTCGGCCAGGACGCTGGCTTTCCCGGAAAGGACGAGTACCAGCGCACGCCGGAAAGTGACCACAGCCAGCGGTTCATAGCCCGCGTTCAGAACCAGGGTTCGCATGCACGTTCCTCTTCGCCTGCCCGCCGCCGGCAAAAAACAACGTCCACCGGCCGCGCGGTACTTCGAATGTTCACTGCAAGGGTAAGCCGCGCAGGCCGATCCCGCCATTAAACAGGTCCGAGTTGGCCTGATCCCGTCGGCGGACCTTCCGGGGCCTGCCTGGCCCCGGAAACGGCAGAAGGGCCCTGCCGTTTCCGGCAGGGCCCTTCTCTGTGTCATTCGTGGTTCTTAGCCGCCAACGCGGATGTAAACTCCGCCGGAACCAAGCTCAGCCGGAGCAACCACGGTCTGGTTTCCGAAGAAACCTCCATGGACTGCCTGGCCGTTGCCGACGTAGACCGCGATGTGGGCCATGCCCATGCCGCCGTCGGCGTAGTAGATCAGGTCGCCGGGAATTGCTTCCCCGGCGCTGACCGTACGGCCCAGGGAGAGGTATCCGGCCGGCCAGCCGTGGTAGTTGATGCCCGCCGCTGCCAGTGCATTGGTGGCAAGCATCGTGCAGTCCTGCATGACGCCCAGCTGGGCGTAGGCAGCTGCAGCAATGGTTGCCGCCACGCCGGAAGCAGCCACGGCGGGAGCCGGAACAGCCTGGGCTGCGGCGGGTGCCGCTGCGGTGTTGCCTGCAGCGGTGTTGCCTGCCACAGCTTCCTGCACTACCGGAGTATTCACTTCCTGGGACTGGACGGTGACCTCGGGGGCCACCGTTACGCCGGGAACGGGAGTGAGCGTCAGGTTCGGTCCGATTGCATCGGCCGGAACCTGGAGCGGAATGGAGGACAGATCCAGCTTGCTGGTCTGCACATCGCGGGAAACCTCGGGTCCGGCCGCGTTTGCAGCCACACCGGTGCTGAGGACAAGACCGGAGGCAGCAGCGATAACTGCTGCCTGGCGGCCGACGGTGCCAGCGCTGCTGACAGCATCGGCAAGGGCAGTCAGGGAAGCATTGCGCTGCACGGGCGCACGATGGCGCGCACGCTCAGTTGACGTGGTCATTTTTCTCCGTGGATTCTGGAAACTGAGCGTTAGCTGACGCGGACGAAGCTTGCGCCGGGCAGGTCGGACAGGGAGTGGAGGCCGGTGTTCATACCGTTCAGGCCACCGCTGATGACCTGGCCGTTGCCGACGTAGATAGCGACGTGGCCGCCGGTGATGACAAGGTCGCCGGCCTGGGGGCTGCCAACAACGGTGCCGTAGGCGAAGAACTGGCCGGGAGCCAGGTCGCCAACAGACTTGCCGACCGAGCGCAGTGCCTTCTCCACCATGGCGGTGCAGTCCTGTGCGACGCCGATCTGGGCGTAGGCGGATGCAACGAGGCCCGCAGCAACGCCGCTGGCGCTGACCGGAGCGGAGGATGCGGTGGTGACGTTCCCGGCAGCCTGGGCTCCCTGGGCAGCCGGAGCAGGCGCTGCGGCCTGCCGTGCGGCGGCGGCCTGCTGCTGTGCTGCTGCGGCAACTGCGGCAGCTTCCTCAGCGGCAGCCTGCTCGGCAGCGGCGATCTGTGCGCGGGTTTCGGCTCCGGAAACGGAACCGGCCAGCGGCTGGACCGGGAGTTCGAACGGTGCCTGCTCGGAAACCGTGACGGTTCCGTTGGAGGTCACAACGTTAAGGGGTGTGGATTCAAGGGCCTGGCGGTCGGTCGAGACCGGGGCTGCCTGGGCCGGCATGCCTGCGGCCAGGACAAGGCCGGAAGCAGCGACGACGACGGCGGCCTGGCGACCTACGGAGCCTGCGTTGGCGGTAACAGCTTTGGACAGCGCGGTAAACGGAGTTACCGGCGCAGTGGCGGCACGACGGCGGCCGGAATTGACTGATGACACAGTTTTGCCTCTCCCAATGCCTGCGAGGTGAGCTGTCGGATTCGGATGGGAGTCACCCGGTTGCTGGACTGCTAGGTCCGGCAACTTAACCCCAAGGGCTTCTTTCGAAACCCGAAATTGGTTCCCCCGCCTCTGCCATGCGATTTTGCGAACGGATCTCGGACAGTGGCAGAGCTCGGCAATCTGTTCGAGAGTGCCCGATCTTTGGCGAATCAGGCACGGTGACGAGAATATAACAACATCACTGAAATGTCACGCTCAGGTCACGAAAGCGTGTTGAGGCGGTCACAACCAGCCCAGGGGGTCGACGGGAGTGCCGTTTACGAGTACTTCGAAGTGCAGGTGGCACCCGGTTGAAGCACCGGTGCTGCCACTGGCGCCTACCAGGTGTCCTCGCTCCACCGTGTCCCCGACGGACACGCTGATGGCGGAGAGGTGGTTGTACGTGGTTTCAACGCCGTTGCCGTGATCCACCACAACGCGGTTGCCGCCGCCCAGCGCATGCCAGCCGGCTGATTTCACTGTGCCGGCGGCCGCGGCGGTTACTTCCGTGCCGCACGCTGCGGCGAAGTCCTGGCCCGTGTGCAGTTCACCAGCGGTACCGGTAATAGGGCTTACCCGGTACCCGAAGGATGATGTCTGGACCAGGTCGGACTTCAGCGGCGTTGCCAGCGTGCCCTTGGCTGCCGCCGGCGTGACGTCCGTTCCGGCGACGCTCAGGCCGCGGAGCTTGGCGTCCGGATCGAATTTGGAGCTCAGCGCTGCCCGCTCAAAGTCCAGGACCGCATTTGCATCCGCGGAGACCGGATCGGCAGCGACCGGCTGCGGCTCAACGGCTGGATCGGTGGCTGCCGCCGTCGTCGGTACCGCTACCGTCAGCACAATCCCGGAGGCAGCTGCGGCAATGGCAAACTTCTGGGCGGCCCCGCCCATGGGGCGGTGTACGGGTTCAGCGCGGCGCCTTCCGGCGGTCCGGACAGCGGTGCGTGGGCGCAATTCGACGGCCGGCGTTTCAGCCCTGCGCCTGCCCGAAGCAGCATGCTTCGACAAGTGGTTCCCTCTCTAACAAGCCTGCGAAGTTAGCTGTCGGATTCGAGTAGAGAAACTCGGCCCACGACGCACGGTCCAGTCCGGTATGGATTGTGCCGTGCTGCTCGAAGGCTTCACCCCAAGGCAGTCATACTGCCGCTTGGTGGGTCCTCCGCCCCTGCCCGCGAACGGTTGCACCTGCGGTCCAGTGGCAGGGTTAGGCTGTTGGACCGGTTAACGGTGTTGCTGCTGTAGTCAGATGCCACTATAGGCGAAAAATCCCAAAAGATACCATTCCGTTATCTGGCGCGGCGGCAGGTCACGAAGCGGGTGCGGAGACAAAGACGTGCGAAGCCACCTCTGCAGGCAGTTCAAGGGCACCTTCGATGCCTGGAACCCGAACGGAGATGTAGCCGCCCACAACCTCTGCGGTGATGGTGGCGCCTGGTCGCAGGCCTGCCTCGTCAAGCTGGGTCAGGAGTTCCGGATCCACCTGGATCGGTTCGGCCAGGCGTTCAAGGAGCATTGACTGCCCGGCGCCGGACTCCGAAACGGCGGAGAGCAGGTCCCGGTACGGGGTCAGCGGCTGCACCGCTGCCTGGCCGCCGAGGGCTTCCAGCCCTGGAATCGGGTTGCCGTAGGGTGATTCCGTTGGCTTGCCCAGCAGATCATAAAGCCGGCGCTCAACGCGCTCACTCATCACGTGCTCCCAGCGGCAGGCCTCGTCGTGGACGTAGGCCCAGTCCAGGCCGATGACATCTGCCAGCAGGCGCTCCGCCAGGCGGTGCTTGCGCATGACTTCGGTGGCGCGCCGCCTGCCGAGATCGGTCAGTTCAAGCTGCCGGGTCCCGGAGACCACCACAAGGCCGTCCCGCTCCATTCGCCCAATGGTCTGGGAAACGGTGGGGCCGGAATGGCGCAGGCGCTCGGCAATCCGAGCCCGCAAAGCCACGATGTTCTCTTCTTCCAGCTCAAGGATCGTCCGAAGATACATCTCAGTTGTGTCGATGAGGTCCGTCATGACCAGCCGCTCCTAGCAATCGTGCAAAAGAGAATCACCACAGCGGCGCAGAACGCGCCGGCAGTTTTGTTCCCACGTTAGCCCATCGCCGCAAGCCCGGGAGAATTCCTCCACCCGCCCCTGCTGCTGGAACAGCCGGTCACAAATAGGACCGGTGCGGGCGCGGGGTGTTGAATGGAAGAGTACGTGAAGCACCCTGCCAACCCGCTTGGAGCATACAGAAAATGGGCGATACCGCCGTTACGATTCCCGCTGAACTTCTCCCCAAGGACGGGCGCTTCGGAGCCGGTCCTTCCAAGGTCCGTCCCGAACAGATCCAGGCACTGTCCGACGCCGGAGCCAAGCTGCTGGGCACCTCCCACCGGCAGGCCCCGGTCCGGAACCTGGTGGGAAGCATCCGCGAGGGCCTCTCTTCACTCTTCTCCGCCCCTGAAGGATACGAAGTAGTCCTCGGCGTCGGCGGCTCCACGGCCTTCTGGGACATCGCATCCTTTGGCCTGGTGGAGAACAAGGCCCAGCACCTCTCCTTCGGGGAATTCGGCTCCAAGTTCGCCGCCGCCACCAACAAGGCACCGTTCCTTGCTGCGTCCAGCATCATCAAGGCCGAGCCGGGCACCCGTCCGGAGGCAGCCGCCGAAGAGGGCGTGGATGTCTACGCCTGGCCCCAGAACGAAACGTCCACCGGCGTGGCCGCTCCCGTCCGCCGCGTTGCCGGAGCCGACGAAGGTTCACTTGTCCTTATTGACGCTACGTCCGCTGCCGGCGGCCTGGACGTGGACCTCGCCGAGGCTGATGTCTACTACTTCGCTCCGCAGAAGAACTTCGCTTCCGACGGCGGACTGTGGCTGGGCATGTTCTCCCCCGCCGCGCTGGAACGCGCTGCCCGGATCAATGCCTCTGGCCGCTGGATCCCGGATTTCCTGAACCTGCAGACGGCCGTGGACAACTCGCGGCTGAACCAGACGTACAACACGCCCTCGCTCTCCACCCTGGTGACCCTTGATGCGCAGATCCAGTGGCTGAACTCCAGCGGCGGACTGGACTTCGCCTCGGCCCGCACCGCGGACTCGGCCGGGCGGATCTACTCCTGGGCGGAAAAGTCCGGTGTCGCTTCACCGTTCGTCACCCGCCCCGAGGACCGTTCCAACGTCATTGCCACCATCGACTTCGATGAGTCAATTGACGCGGCAGCCATCGCCAAGACGCTGCGTGCCAACGGCATCGTGGATGTGGAGCCCTACCGGAAGCTGGGACGCAACCAGCTGCGCATCGCCACCTTCGTGGCAATCGAGCCCGACGACGTCAGCGCCCTGCTGCAGTGCATCGACTACGTGATCGAGCACGCCTAACCGAACGCTGCCGGCCGGCTTAGCCAAGGCCGTGTACCCGGAATCAGGACCCCGGTCCCGCTAGCGCGGGCCGGGGTCCTCTTTCGTCAGGCCCCCGGCGGCGTCCTCGCCGGTGTCCTCGGTGGTGTCCTCGGTGGCGCTGCTCGTCAGGTACAGGCGCCGGCGTGCCGAGCGGTCGTAATGCAGGCGAAGGTGGTGTGAGCGCCAGGCCCAGACCAAGCCGATCACGGCAGTGACCAGGCCGGAGGCAGCGGCTACACCCAGGCTCCAGCGCGGGCCGAAGGCGTTGGAGACCCAGCCCACGATCGGGGCTCCCAGCGGAGTGCCGCCCAGGAAAATCGCGAAATAGAGTGCCATCACCCGGCCCCGCATCACGGGCGTCGTGGTGGTCTGGACGTAGGCATTGGCGCTGGTCATCAGTGTCAGGGCGAACAGGCCCACCGGGATCAGGGACAGCGCAAAGATCCACAGGTTCGGTGAGAGGGCTGCGATCAGGCAGGCCACGCCAAAGGCGCCCGCTGCGCCGAAGATGAACCTCAGCCGCGGTTTGTCCCGGCGGGCGGAAAGCAGCGCACCGGCAACCGAGCCAATGGCCATGATCGAGTTCAGCAGGCCAAAGATCCCGGCGTCCTGGCCGAATTCGGTTCGTGCCATGGCCGCGATATACACCGCGAAGTTCAGTCCGAAGGTACCCACGATGAAAATGGCCACCAGCACCATGACCAGGTCCGGCCGGTACCTCACGTACTTCAGGCCGGCTCGGATCCTGCCCTTGCCGGGCGGGGCCTTGGGCAGCACGCGCAGCTCCGAGGACCGCATTTTCAGGAGCGCCAGAACCATAGCCGCGAAGGTCACGGTGTTAATGAGGAACACCCATCCCGGTCCAACGGCTACGGTCAGCAGGCCGGCAGCCGCCGGGCCAACCATGCGCGCCCCGTTAAAGGAGGCACTGTTAAGCGCGACGGCGTTGGGCAGGTTCTCCTCGCTGACCACTTCGGAGACGAAACTCTGGCGGGCGGGTGCATCGATTGCCGAGACCACTCCGAGTGCCAGTGCGAAGGCATATACGTGCCAGAGCTGCGCGTGGCCCGAGAGCACCAGCAACCCAAGTCCTGCGCCCAGGGCCGCCATGGCCACCTGCGTAGCAAGCAGGACCTTGCGCCGGTTATAGGTATCCGCGACCAGCCCTGCCCACGGAGCGAGCAGCAGCTGCGGACCGAGCTGGAGCGCCATCACAATGCCCATGGCCGCAGCATCCTGGTTGGTCAGGATGTCATAGACCAGCCAGTCCTGCGCGGTGCGCTGCATCCAGGTTCCGATATTGGAAACCAGTGCTCCCAGGAACCAGATGCGGTAGTTGAAGATGCGAAGGGAACGGAACATTTAGGTTCACTTCCCCCTTCCGGGATAGTGAACCGCGTTCCGTGCACTCACTGCTTATTCGTCCTCCGCTGCCGCAGGCGTGCCTGCGGTTTCTTCCTCTGCCACAGTCTCCGATGCCGCGGCGTCCTGTTCCTTCTCAGCTTCCTGCGCAGCCACGTCCTCCGGCCGGACACGCATGGACCACGGCACCCACTCCGGTGCCAGGACAGCGTCAGCCGAGGGCAGCAGACCTACTTCGCAGACCGTCGCGGCCTTGCCGCGCGGAACCCGTGCTACAGTGGCGAACCATTCCCAGCCCCGATAGCCGGGACGGTTGGCCCGGAACCGGTGGGTGACCAGCCGGTCCGCGTCGGGAACAGCGCTCAGCCACTCCCCTATCTGCTCTTCCGGCACAACTTCCAGCAGGCCGGCACGGGCCGTCTCGACGGCAGCGGCAAGCACCGCGTCCGGCTTGGACGGCTTGCGCGGAGGTTTCCGCGCGGCAGCAGGCTTCGGCGTTTCCTGGGTATCGCTCGCTTCGGTGGTTTTCACTCGGTGGTTCTGCCCCTATGCATCAAGGTCGTCTGCAACAGCCCGCAGCACCGCAGCCACCTTGGTTGCATGCTTCTTCTCCGGGTACCTGCCCCGGCGCAGTCCGTTGGAGATTCCATCCAACAGTTTAATGAGGTCTTCGGTAATGACGGCCATGTCGTCCGCCGGCTTGCGGGTGGCCTTTGCCACCGACGGCGGGGCCTCCAGGATCCGGGCAGAGAGTGCCTGCGGTCCACGGCGTCCGTCAGCTACGCCGAACTCCATCCGGGTCCCGGGCTTCACCTCGCTGACACCAGCGGGAAGCGCAGAAGCATGCAGGAAGACTTCCTGGCCGTCGTCAGTGGCCAGGAATCCGAATCCCTTGCCAGTGTCGAACCACTTGACCTTGCCGATGGGCACTTCGCTTACCTCGTTCTTAGGTGTCGGGTGCGGGCTTTCGACCGCATCTGGTGATGAAAGGGGTGTTACGTCCGCGCGTATCCGTCTTCCGGAGTCCAATCGGACCGGCGGCGGATGCCTGTTGAGATACTACGGGGAAGAGTCTTCCCTTTAGAATATCCCGAGCGCCCTAATGCTGGACCCGTCCCGCTTTGGGTGGGCAGAATTTTAGCTGTTAGCGTTAAATACCATGGAGCATTTGGGCCCAAGCCCCGCAGACAAAGCAGCCGGCACCGGCACCGCCCTTGGCCGGGGAACCGGGATTCCCGACGCCGCCCCGCAGGGCGCGGAGCGGAAGAAACGCTCTGCCCTCCGCCTGCTGGCAACCACGCTGGCCGCAGTACTTGCCGTGGCCGGCGTCGTGAGCCTGGCCGCCCTGCTGCTGGAAGCACTTCGCGGAGAAACCGTCTGGCCCGGATTCGCTGCCGGCGCGTTCTACTGCCTGCCCCTGGCCTTCCTGATGATGGCCGGGCTGGTAATTGACTCAATCGTGCGGCGGCGCCGGGGCTGACCCGTTTGTTTTCGGTCCCACTCGGGTAACGTATTGGACGATGTCCGCGATCCGAGCCTTGGCTGAAGACCTTGCAGCGCGCAGTGACGAACAACTGCGTGAGCTCCTTCTCGCCCGACCGGACCTGGCACTTCCCCCGGTGCCGGATTTCCAGGCCCTCGCAGCCCGGGCGTCAACGCGCATCAGCGTACAGCGTGCGCTCGAAAAACTCACGGCACCCCAGCTCCAGGTCCTTGAAGCACTCGACCTGACCACCAACGAAGACTCGCACCTGAGCACCACCGCGTCCTGGCTCAAGTCTTCAATCTCCGGGTCCACCATCAAGGCCCTGGACGCGATCTTGGGTTACCTCCACAGCCTTGCCCTCCTGCGCCGGGCAACCCCGCATCCCGGAGCTCCGAAGGCCGACGCCGGACGCCGGTTCTACCTGCCGGTCTCCGTCATGGGCGAAGCGCTGGGCGCCTACCCGGCCGGCCTGGGCCGGCCCTATTCCACGCTGGCCGCCCAGCAGCCGGAATTCGGGCAGCGGCTGGTGGGAATCGTCGAAGGGCTGCGCCAGCGCGGGCTTCCCATCGAGAAGGCAGACACGCCGTCCACGGCAGCCCATTCCCTGCATCACCTGGTCTCGGATCCGGCCGGCTGGGAAGCCCTGTTGGCCGACGCCCCGCCGCAGACCCACGACCTCCTTCGGCGGTTCAAGTACTCGCCGGTGGGCACTATCCCGCGCAAGGCTGCCATTAGCCGCGCCGTCCTGGACAACCCCTCCCCCACCCCCGTGGAGTGGCTGGTTGCACATGGTCTCCTGGTGCCCCTGGATGCCCTGCACGTTGAACTGCCCAGGCCGGTGGGGCAGGCTTCCCGCGGCCATGTGATCGTTTCCGACTTCCAGCTTGACCCTGTCCCTCCAACACCCCGCCCCGTCCCCCATGCGCTGCGGGACAATGCGGCCTTCGGCGCCGTGGCGGAGACGCTGCGGCTGGTTACCGAGCTGCTGGCCCTTGCCGCCGAAGCCCCGATCGGCACGCTCCGGTCCGGCGGCGTCGGGGTGCGCGAGGTCCGGCGTGTCTCAGAGGCCCTGCGCCTGGACGGACCGGCCACCGCCTGGCTGCTTGAGCTTGCTGCCCTGTCCGGGCTTCTGGTCCTGGACGCGGCAACGTCCCGCTGGGGCACAGCGGAGAGCGAATGGCACACCATGGACCGCGAACTGCAGTGGCAGCACCTGGTCCGGGCCTGGTTGGAGGCAGAGCGGGCGCCGTCGCTGGTCGGCGGGCCACTGCCCGGTGGAGGCTCCGTCAACGCCCTGGCCGGAGAACTGTCCCGCCCGGATGCGCCGCTGGTCCGCCGGCGAACGCTGGAGATGCTTTCTTCCCTCGCCGCAGCGGAAGTCATGGACGAAGGACATTCCGGCGCCTATGACGCAGAAGACCTGATCAGCGCCCTGACCTGGCACCAGCCACGGCTGCAGCGCCGCTTCGCCCGCCTGGTCCCCGGCATCTTAAAGGAAGCCGCGCAGCTGGGGCTGATCGGCTCCGGAGCCATGACCGAACTTGGCCACGCCGTCGCCGCCGGGGAGCTGGACCGCGCCGTGGACCGGCTTCGGGCGGCCCTGCCCGAGCCGCTGAGCTCCTTCCTGCTGCAGGCAGACCTCACTGCCGTCGCTCCGGGGTACCTGGATCCCAAGGTTGCCCGGCAGCTGGCGCTGCTGGCAGATGCCGAAGGACAGGGGCCGGCTACGATCTACCGCTTCTCTGCAAACTCGGTGCGGCGAGCGCTGGACGCCGACCTGGACGCGGCGTCGATCCTTGAATTCCTGGCTCACTACTCCGCCACCGAAGTTCCGCAGCCGCTGCGCTATCTGGTGGAGGATACCGCCGCCCGGCACGGACGCCTGCGCATTGGCGCGGCATGGTCCTACCTGCGCAGCGACGACGAACCCGGGCTGAACGCCCTGATGGCCGATCCCCGGGCTGCCGTCCTGGGCCTGACGCGCATCGCCCCTACCGTCATTGCGTCCGCCGCGACTCCGCAGGAACTCGCGCTGGCGATCCGAAACCTGGGCTACGCGCCGGTCATGGAGGGGCGCGCACGTGAAGCATCCGGTTCCCATGCCAGGCCGCCCGTCCCGGCGCCGTCCTCATCCGCCACCCGCGTGAACCAGTGGGAACTGACCGAGGAAGACCTCGAGGCTCAGCTCGCTGCGCTGCGCGGCCGGGGGCCGGCCGTAGCGGCCAAGCCGGACGAATCCGTTCCGCTGGTGGGCCTGGAGACCCTGCGCAAGGCCATCCGCACCAAGAGCTCCGTGCGAATGGGGGTGGTGGACAGCCAGGGGAATGAACGCCAGGAAATCTTCGTTCCCCTATCGGTAGGCGACGGCCGGGTACGGGTCTTCGACCCCCGCCGGGACGTTGAACGCGTAGTGTCGATACATCGGATAATGGATGTGGAAATAGTGGAGGGCAGCCCAGCACATGGTTGACGGACCTTTGATCGTCCAGAGCGACAAGACCATTCTGCTGGAAGTGGACCACCCCCAGGCCGTAGAGGCCAGGCACGCCATCGCAGCGTTCGCGGAACTTGAGCGGGCCCCCGAACATATCCACAGCTACCGCCTTACCCCGCTGGGGCTTTGGAACGCCCGGGCCGCCGGGCTGGACGCCGAGCAGGTGCTGAACACCCTGCTCACCTATTCCCGCTTCCCTGTACCGCACACCCTGCTGGTGGACATCGAGGAAACCATGTCCCGGTACGGGCGGCTGCGGCTGGAGAAGGACCCGCAGCACGGACTGGTGCTGCGCACCAATGACTACCCTGTCCTCGAGGAAGTGCTGCACGCCAAAAAGATCCAGCCGCTGCTGGGTCCGCGGATCGACGGTGAAACGGTGGTGGTGCAGTCCGCGATGCGCGGCCAGCTCAAACAGCTCCTGCTCAAGCTCGGCTGGCCGGCGGAAGACCTGGCCGGGTATGTGGACGGCACGCCGCACCCAATCCTGCTGAACGAGGACGGCTGGGCGCTGCGCCCCTACCAGAAGCTGGCCACGGAGAACTTCTGGGCCGGCGGCTCGGGAGTGGTGGTGCTGCCCTGCGGTGCCGGCAAAACGCTGGTGGGTGCCGCCGCCATGGCGACCAGCTCCACGACCACGCTGATCCTGGTGACCAACACGGTGTCGGCCCGGCAGTGGAAGGACGAACTGCTTCGCCGCACATCGCTGACCGAAGATGAAATCGGCGAGTACTCGGGTGCGGTCAAGGAAGTCCGCCCGGTAACCATCGCCACCTACCAGGTGCTCACCCTCAAGCGCGGCGGACTGTACCCGCACCTGGAGCTGTTGGATGCCAACGACTGGGGCCTGATCATTTACGACGAGGTCCATCTGCTCCCGGCACCGATCTTCCGCATGACCGCTGACCTGCAGGCCCGCCGCAGGCTGGGCCTCACCGCCACGCTGGTGCGCGAAGACGGCCGCGAGGGCGAAGTGTTCTCCCTGATCGGTCCCAAGCGCTACGACGCACCCTGGAAGGACATCGAGGCACAGGGCTACATTGCCCCGGCAGAGTGCATCGAAGTCCGGGTGGATCTGCCGCGGGACGAACGCGTTGCCTATGCCATGGCCGAGGACGGGGACAAGTACCGCCTGTGTTCAACGTCGGAAACCAAGTCCAAGGTGGTGCAGGACCTGGTCCGCCGGCATGAAGGCGACCAGATCCTGGTGATCGGGCAATACATCGACCAGCTGGATGAGCTGGCTGAGCGGCTGGATGCACCCGTGATCAAGGGCGGAACGCCGGTCAAGGAACGCCAGCGGCTGTTCAGCGACTTCCGCGAAGGCAAGCTGAAGACCCTGGTGGTGTCCAAGGTTGCCAACTTCTCCATCGACCTGCCGGAAGCTTCGGTGGCCATCCAGGTCTCTGGATCCTTCGGTTCCCGCCAGGAGGAAGCCCAGCGGCTGGGCCGCCTGCTGCGCCCGAAGTCCGACGGCCGGGCTGCCCACTTCTACACCGTCGTCGCGCGCGACACCCTGGACCAGGACTTCGCCGCCAAGCGCCAGCGTTTCCTGGCGGAGCAGGGCTACGCGTATTCCATCCAGGACGCCGCAGACATCGAAAAGCCCGCCTAGCTTCCTTCGCTTTCCCACGCCCGTAAGCATCCCCCATGGATAGTTCTCCCCATGGGCCCCCTGTGTGTCCTGCGCTAGGCTCTTCGCGTTACGAATGCTTTGAGCACATGGAACGTAAGTTGTTCTGCAATACAGGGGGAAGAAATGCCGGTCAACGGCTGGGATATCCAAGTCGCCACAGTCCGTGGCGTCATTGGGAAGGCACGCGCCACGGTGGAAGATCTGATCGCCGAGGAGACCACACTCCAGAACGCAGTCACCTCTGCTGCCGGTTCGGCCAACAGCCCCGTGATCCTTCAGGCGCTCACGGAATGCTATGCGGACTATTTGTCCCGGCTGATCAACAGCGGCACCGTCCGCAGCGAAAACGCCTGCAATTCGACCAGCGAGGCTGTGGACCACTATGTGCGCGGCGACGAAGAGATGGCCGGCAACGCGAATCGGATGGCCGGCGAATCCCCCGCCGCCACCTCGGACGAGGACAGCGCAGGAGGCGGACGGTGAGTGCAGGAAACCTCCCCGTACTGCCGGACACCGGTGCCGTCCGCAATGACGCGGCAGCGATCGACGCGTCGGGACAGCGGGCGAAAGGCTACGGCCAGGATCTGGTTGCAGCCTGGACCGGGCTCCAGGACAGCTACCAGGCCCCAGAGCAGGACATAGTCCACGGTGCCATGGCCAAGGCAGCCGTCTACACGGACGCAACAGCGGATGTGACCGGCGCAATCCGGGATGCGCTTGATGCCTACGCGGATGCCGTTGACGCGCTTCGCCCCCGCTACGATGCTCTGTTGGCTGCACTGGATGCCCACGCCTGCCGGCCGCTGGACGACGACAGCCAGGAAAGCGCTTCCGCCGCCCGGTCAGAAGAAGCACGCCTCACCCGTGAGTCAGCCTCTATCGCCGCCGAGCTCCAAGCTGCCGAAGACGCCTGTGCTGCGGCGATTTCCGGCCTGCACACGTCATTTTGGGAGCCGCACAGAGTCGCAACGTCGCCCTACGCCGCGGTCGCCGTCGGGCTGGCGTCCAACGGATTGGTTTCAGTGCACAGGCACCCCGGCCGGAGGCTCATTAGGATCGCTTTGGATCCCGGTTCCAACAGGCGCCAGCTCAATGTGCCCGGCTCAGTGACCTTGCGGCTGAACCGCCGGCCGTACCGCTACCTCCCGGCTGGCAGCCTCATGGCCTCGTTGCTCGCGCCACTAGGTGCGCGGGCACTGACCATTCACCTACCGGTTTTCCGCGACCCGAAGGTCCCCGGAGCCCGGCGGCGGACCACCGCGAATGGAAACAGCGCGGCTGCTCCGGAGCTGCCGCGCTGGGCGAACAGGGCCTCCAATGGACTGGGCGTGGTCGACGGCGCCTTGTCCGTCTACAAAAACTGGGCGGAGCAATGGAACCAGGACCAGCTGGACCATCCTGAGATGGGTACGGGAGACCGTGTCATCAGCGCCGCCGCCACTGCCGGAGTCGAAGGAGGCGCGTCCATGGTAGGCAGTTCACTCGGTGCCGCGGCAGGAGCCACGCTCGGCAGTTTCATCCCCATTCCAGTGGTCGGGACCCTCGTGGGAGCAGCTGTGGGAGGGTGGATCGGCGGAGCCGTCGGAGAAGGCGTCGGGAATTTCCTCAGGAATGCCGGAGAGAAGGGCATCGCAGAAGGCGCAAAGGGCGGCCTCAAGGAAGCATGGGAAAACCTCAAGCTATGGTGATCCGGGAAGCATGGGAGAATGCAACGTCATGGACGTACTAGCAATACTGTTGGCCGGCGCCGTCATGCTCTTGATAACGCTCTACTGTGTAATTTCCGGGGTTGCAGCGATGAAAGGAACCTGGCGCAGCTGGGCGGCGAAGAGGAACATGTATCAATTCGGCAGGCACAGCTATTTCGGCTTCCTGGGCATCTACCTGCTGCCGTTCTTACTCGTGGGCAGCTTCCTCGCTGTCTGTGCGGAACTCGGCCTCAACTGGTTTGACGGTGTCAACACCACCTATGTCCTTGCACCGTTCATGCTCTTGGCGGTCGCCTGCTTGTTCCGTCTCCCCCGTTTTATGCTGCCCGCTTGGTACAAAGACTGGCTGGATCGCGGTGCGAATAAAGACGAAGTCCTGAAACCCGAGTATTCGTCCCCGTTCACCTGGCTGCGAAGGAGCGGGAATGTTCACCGCTGAGTACAGCACCAACGTCGCCCTTGAGCGCCCGTCAGACTGGGAAGTCATTCCGCACCCGGACGCGGAACTGGTGGTGGCAGCACCGCTCACGAAGTGGATGGAGGAGGGCGGCTTCCGCCCGAACGTCGCCGTTACGGTATTCCCCTTCCCCGGCACCGTAACCCAACTGAGCACGGTCGTTATGGCATCACTGCTGACTTCCCTGGCGGACCCCTATCTGCTTGCTGTGGACCCGGTCCCCCAGCTGGAAGCCGTCCGCCGGCTCGAGTACCTGCACCGGGGATCCGGGGGGCTGATCCACTGCAGCCAGCTGCTGTTGTTCCGCAACGGACTGGCCGCTTCTGTGACCACCTCCTGTGCCGCCAACCAGCTGACCGCCTACGACGAGGTCCTGGGCGCCATCGCGCTCTCGGCCGCACTGAAGGACCCCTCCAATGGTTGATGTTGTCCCGGACCGTGAACCGGCGCTGGATGAGGCCGCGAGCCGGATTCTTGGAGCCGACCTTGAAGAACTCGGTGGTCTGTCCGACCGGCAGCCCTTCAGTTCCCGGGGGCCGTGGCTGAACGGGGAAGCGGTACATCTGCTGGACGCAGCCGCGGAGAGCGGCTACGCCGGACGTTTCCAGCGAGCCGGCCGAAAAGCGGGCCTTGCCGCCCTGGTCGAGGCCGGGCTCATGGATACCGCAGGGCGCCTGACGCCGGAGGGCATCACCGTCACGGCACCGCTAACCTCGACACGTGCCTCCGTCAGCATCCATTGCCTGCATCCCCAGGGATCCACCGAGCTGCAGATACAAATCGATGACGAGAATGCCCTGGTACTCGCCGGCCCCTCCCGGGCGGAACTCGACGCCGGCCGCATCGACCGATATGAGTCCCTCGTCCAGCTGGATTTCGTGGGTCTCCCCGATCTGGCCCAGGTGGCAGCTTCATGGCTGGGCCTTGGTCCCGCCTGGACCCTCACGGCAGGTGTCCTCGATTTCCCGACCGAGGTCTTCGACCGCCGTATCGCTTCCGTCGATGAGCCGGCGCCCACGGACGATCCGGCGTGGATCCGGATGTGGTGCGAGCCGTGGTTCATCTGGCGCGTCCAGGTGCAAACCGCGGCCGGCGCGGTCCCTGAGTGGGGCTACGTGGACGCCGGCCGGGCAGGTCAGCATCTGCTCACCGTCGACGAAGAACATGCCACGCTGGAGCCGGTGACCTCCGGAATGGCCTACCGCGACCTCGTTTCCGCATTGACAGTCTTCTGACGCTCCCGGGTACAGAGTTCCCGGGTCATCCAGCTGCCCGCCTCACAGGCCTGGGACGGCGTCACATAATAGCGTCCCGGGATTCGCAGCGGATATCTTGAAACTGCTTCCGGGCGCGCTTCGGCGCGGCTTCGGGCATCCACGTCCCGCCGAGCCGGATCCAGCCACATGCCGCACTTCGCCGTAGTCCCGGGCCCCCCGCGCCCGAATCCGCTCGTCCTCTCCCGCGCCAGGCTGCTGCACGCGCTCGACGACGCCGCTGCCGCCCCGCTCACGCTCGTGCGCGGCCCTGACGGAGCGGGAAAAACCACGCTCCTGCAGGACTGGGCCGCTGCGCGGGACCGGCCTGCTGCATGGGTTTCGGCCCGCAGGAGCGCAATGGCGCCCGCCGAGCAGCCCGGCCCGTCAGCCAGGTTCCTCTCAGCACTGCTGGCCGGTGCCTTTGAAGTGCCGGGACCCGCCGACGCCGCCCTGATTGAGGAAGTTGGACGGGAGGCGGCCGAGGGAGCTGAACTCCGCTCCGTGCTGTCCCGCCTGGCGCACCTGCCTGCCAGGGACCTGCTGATCCTGGAGGACCTCCACCTGGCTACCGGGTTTCCTGCAGAGGACCTGCTGCTCGACATGTTGCGGGCGGTGCCCGGCCTGCGGATAGTGGCCAGCACGGCAGCGCTGGGAAGCATCGAGCTGCGAAAGGCGCTTTTGGAACTGGACGTCGCAGTGATAGGCCCGGAACAGCTGGCGTTCACCGTGGAGGAATGCGAACGTGCGCTGGCCGGCTCCGGGCTGCGGGCCCAGGCGGAGGAAATCCGGACACTAACCAGCGGCCTGCCGCGATGGGTCCGGTTTATGGCACTTTCCTCCGCGCCTGTTCGCAGCCGCCCGGGACGGCAGCTGCCAGCCGTGCTGGACGCCGTCGCCGCGGACCTCGCTGAGCTGCTGTCCCCGCCCAGGGTCTCCGCCGCGCTCGCTGATTTCCTGCTGGGCGCCTGCGTGCCCGAGGAACTTCCGGCCTCCCTTGCGGCACATATTTGGGGCAGCCAAAACGCTGACACGATGATCCGCGAGGCTGAACAGAAAGGCCTCCTCACCCGGAGCAGCGACGGCGGCGCCGTGATGATCCCGCTGCTGCGCAGCGCCGTGCTGGCCGGTGCGCGGAAGTCGTCCCCCGCACGCGTGCACGTCCTGGAAGAGATCTGCGGACGGTACTTCCTGGAACAGGGGCAGCCCCTCGAAGCGCTGCGCCACGCCATGGCTGCGGACAGCCTGGACCTGGCCACGGAAATTATCCGCCACCGGGCCTTGGAGCTTTTCACATTCCACGGTCCCGAGACCAGGAAGCTCCTTGAAGGCGTCTCCCTGCGCAGGCTGGCCCGGCAACCTGCACCCGCCCTTGCCCTCGCCGTCCTCTACAACTCCTCCGCCTTTCGCCGCGTTCGAGGTGCGGAGCTGGCAACTCTGGCACTGTCAGGTGCACGCCTGCTCTTCCGCTCCATGCCCGAAGCAGAGCGGCTGCTGCTGATGCTGGTTGAGGCAGTGGCACTGCGGGGAAGCGGCCAGCTGGACAGGTCGGCGGCGCGTGCAAGGTCGGGGCTGCAGACCTACATGGAAATGCCCTTGGGCGAACGTGAGCGGATTGGTCCGCTCGAATCCGTTGCCGTTGCGCACCTGGGCATCTCACTCTGGCGGGCCGGAGCCACGGAGGAAGCCGAATCCGCGTTCACGCAGGCTGCTTCCCTGGCAGCAGCCCAGCACCAACCGGACTTTGAGGGCTACTACCATTCCCTCAGCGCCTGCCTCCTGGCCGGGCGAGGCGATATGACCGGCGCAGCTCATTTCCTGCGGCTTTGCAGCGACTTGGAATGGGGCAGAGGGGAACTGCATCATTATTCGGAAACACCCCTCCGGCTGGCCGAGGCAATGACGGCGCTGGAGGCCGGGGACGCCGCTGCCGCCAAAGCCGCCCTGGCGGGTGTCCTGGACCGTGCGGATGCAATGGAACTATGGCCGCGGGTCAGGTATCTGGACGCCCTGTCGGACCTCGCTGCCGGCAACCCGGAACCGGCCGCGGCCCGCCTGGAGGAGGTGCTCTCCCAGCGGGACGGGCTGCCGCCCGTCAGCGGGCCGGAGCATGCACTGCTGGTCCGGGTGCAGTCGCTCCTTATGCTCGCGGCCGGGTTCCCCGGCCGCGCCCTCGCCATGGCTGGAAGCCTGCCAAAGACCGAACGGGATCTGGTGACAGCGCGGATCCACCTCGCAACCGGGCAGGCCGGCAAGACCCTCAGCGCCGTCATACGGCTCGGTGCCGGCGGTTCCCTGCGCCGGCAGGCAGAGGTAGCCGGATTGTCGGCCGCAGCCCGCCTGCAGATGGAGCCCGGGCTGGCCCCCGGGGTGAAACTGGAGCTCGCCCGCCTGTCGGTCCTGTACCAAAGCCATGGCCTCCGGCTGTCCACTGCCCTTCTTCCCGCTGCGGACCTGGAGCGCGTCCGGGACGCCGCGGCGGAAGCCGGTCTCGACGTCGGGCTGGAGCCGTTTCCGGAAAGCGTCATCGGAAGCACCGCGGGGATGCCCGAGCTGACACCGCGCGAGCTGGCCATCCTGAATTCGCTGGCCCAATCAGGTTCACTCGCGGAGATAGCAGGCATGCATTTTGTTTCGGTGAACACGGTCAAGTCCCAGCTCCGGGGGCTCTACCGCAAGCTCGGAGTTGCCGGCCGGGACGAGGCCCTGAACGAAGCGCTGCGCAGGGGCCTGCTCTAGCCGGGAACCCAGGCTTCGGCGAAGGAAGCCTGGATTCCCGCGAGGCGGCTTCCGGGTGTTGGGGTACCGGGTTGCCGCAGCAGGCCGCAGGCAGCCGGGTTGGGGCCCGGCCGCACTCCGGCGGTCTTGGGTCGGCACGAACCGCTGCTTTCAGCTAAGGAAGCGGAGCCTGTTCCTGCCGGTAAAAGCTCACCGGCCAGTGGCCTGCGATGACGACGCCGACGGGGGCGGGCCTCCGCGTTCCAGCGGTCGGCGGCGCAGCCGTTAATGGCGGCGGGTTGCCTGCCGAAGGCCCGCCCGCGGGCCCTGTCGCTCCGGCGTCGTCTTCAGCTTGAGGGGCCACGCAACGCCTGGACCCCGGCGCAGTTCCCAGCATCTGTGTTCCGCTTTCTCCGGTTCATCCGCAATGTGCTTTCAGTCCATGCTCGCCGCCTGCAGGTACGGGGCTCCGGGATAAAGGCGCGTTTCATCCCGAACTTCACCCTTCCCCAACCAGCCCAAGTTCCCGCTATTCATCCAGCGGACGCTGAGTTAGCATTCAGGGAACCATCAGCCAAATGCTAGAAACTAGGACACGTGACTAAATCTGCTCCTGAGGCCAGGCTCCTTGTTGTCGATGACGAACCCAACATCCGCGAGCTTCTCTCCACGTCGCTGCGCTTTGCCGGCTTCGACGTGGTCGCTGCGGGTAACGGCCGGGAAGCCCTGGCCGCGGTTGATGAGCACAGCCCGGACCTGGCTGTACTGGACGTGATGCTTCCGGATATGGACGGCTTCACCCTGACCCGCCGCCTGCGTGCCGCCGGCCGTCATTTCCCGGTCGTGTTCCTCACCGCCCGGGACGACACCGAAGACAAGGTCACCGGGCTCACGGTGGGTGGCGACGATTACGTCACCAAGCCTTTCAGCCTCGACGAGGTGGTGGCCCGGATTCGTGCCGTCCTGCGCCGGACCCAGCCCCTCGACGACGACGACGCGGTTATCCGGGTGGAAGACCTGGAGCTCGACGACGACGCGCACGAGGTGCGGCGCGGCGGAGTCACGATCGAGCTGTCTCCCACCGAGTTCAAGCTGCTCCGCTACCTGATGCTGAACCCAAACCGGGTTCTTTCCAAGGCGCAGATCCTCGACCACGTGTGGGAATACGACTTCAACGGCGATGCATCGATCGTGGAGTCCTACATCTCCTACCTCCGCCGCAAGATCGACAGCAGCCCGGATGCGCCTGCCCTGATTCAGACCAAGCGCGGCGTGGGTTACCTGCTGCGCACGACGGAGAAGCGCTAAGCCTTGCTCCGCCGCTGGAAGTCCGCCTCGCTGCGTTCGCAGCTGGTGGTCATCATGGCCGTGCTGATGGTCGTGACCGTCACCATCACGGGCCTCGCCACCATCTACGTCCTGCGCCAGATCCTCATCAGCCGGCTGGATACCGATATCCAGGACAACGCAGGTGCAATCTCCCGGTACCTGGTCTCCGGCAGCCCGTCTACCGATGCTTCCCTCTTCCGCTTTTACGGCCTCTACCTCAACGAGGACGGCAGCCACGGCCCGGAAACACATTCCGAGCCAACCTTCGATACCCCCGTCATTGATGATCTGACCGCAGCAGATGTTGATGCCAAGGGCGGACGAGGCTTCGATGTGCCCGGCACCGCGCCCGGCAGCAAGGGCTGGCGCGTGATGGTCTTCCACATCGCGAATTTCCCGGGATCCATCGCCGTCGCAGTGCCGCTGGACTCGGTTGCGGAAACCGTTGACGAGGCGGCCTCCCTGGTCTTTTCAGTGGGACTGCTGGGAACGCTGGGAGCTACCGGCATTGCCTACTGGGCCGTGACCCGCCAGTTCCGGCCCCTGAGCCAGGTCGAAAAGACGGCTGCGGCCATTGCCGCCGGTGATCTCTCCCGCCGCGTGGAAGTGGGCAATCCGGCCACCGAAATCGGCAGGCTCTCCCGGTCGCTGAACGCCATGCTGGCGCACATCGAAACCGCTTTCGCCGCCCGGACAGCCTCTGAACAGAAGATGCGCCGGTTCGTCCAGGATGCCTCCCACGAGCTGCGCACGCCGCTGGTAACCATCCGGGGATTCTCGGAACTGTACCGGCAAGGCGCCCTGCAGAAACCCGAAGACGTCGGCGCAGCAATGGGCCGCATCGAGAGTGAGGCCAAGCGCATGGGCCAGCTCGTCGAGGACCTGCTGACGCTGGCCCGCGTCGATGAGCAGCGCCCGCTGGAATACGGTCCCGTTGACCTCATGATCCTGGGTAACGACGCCGCGCTGGACGCCCGTGCCAGCGCACCGGACCGCGAGATCCGCGTGATCGGCCTGGACGGCAACTCACCGCGAAGCGCGCCCACCATGGGCGACGAGGCAAGGCTGCGGCAGGTGGTTGCCAACCTCATGACGAACGCACTCCGGTACACCCCTGCCGGCAGCCCCATCGAGGTGGCAGTAGGTGTTGCGCCGGTGATCCATGACCGTATGGACGCCGTCCTGGAAGTACGGGACCACGGTCCCGGAATCTCCGAGGAAGATGCGGCCCGCGTCTTCGAGCGTTTCTATCGGGCAGACTCCTCCAGGTACCGGGAAACGGGCGGAACCGGATTGGGACTGGCAATCGTCGCCGCGCTCGTGGCGCAGCATGACGGCACTGTCCGGCTGACCGAAACCGAGGGAGGCGGCGCCACCATGTCCATCAGGCTTCCGTTCATCTCCCCGGACGGGTCGCCGGACAATGAACACGCCGAAGCCGAGGGACCGATAACGGACTAGGCCCCCCGCGGCCCGGGAAGGATGGCCCATGAACCTTCCCTGCACAGGCTGCGGAGCGCTCCGCTGCATAAGAAGGCTGTGTACGGACTGGCTGCCGCGCAGGCAGGCCGCTACGGGCCAAACGTAGCGTTCCTTGACAGGACCGCACCGGGCGGTCCCCTAGAAGCGGAGGTGATCCATGGCTGGGTTTTTCGTAGACAGCGACATCCTGGCGGCCAAGAGCGCCGAAGTCCGAGGCACCATCGAACGGCTGCAGGCAGACGTCAACACCATGCAGGCGGGCCTGGCCTCACTCGGCGAATCCTGGCAGGGCCAGGCATCAGCTAACTTCCAGCTGCTCATTACGGACTGGAGAGCCACCCAGGCCCGGGTCGAGGAATCCCTGGCAAGCATCAACCAGGCACTCGCCTACGCCTCGGCGCAATACGCGGATACCGAGGCCGCCAATACGGCTCTCTTTATGCGCTAACTGAACCAGGAAACAACACAGGAGCGCGGCACCCGAAGGTACCGCGCTCCTGTTCAGTGGCATTCAGCCGGGCGAACCGGCCGGGAATGAGGGCCTAGAAGCCGCCCATGCCGCCCATGCCGCCCATGTCATCTCCGCCGCCCATTGCCGGTGCAGCCTTTTCGGGCTTGTCGGCAACGACTGCTTCGGTGGTGAGGAACAGGCCGGCGATGGAAGCCGCGTTCTGCAGAGCGGAACGGGTTACCTTGACCGGGTCATTGACGCCGGCAGCCAGCAGGTCCTCGTATTCGCCGGTGGCAGCGTTCAGGCCGAAGCCTTCCGGCAGGCCGCGGACCTTGTCTGCAACAACGCCGGGCTCGAGGCCTGCGTTGAAGGCGATCTGCTTCAGCGGGGCGTCGATGGCAACCTTGACGATGTTGGCGCCGGTTGCTTCGTCACCTTCGAGGACCAGGTTTGCGAATGCCTTCTGGCCAGCCTGGATCAGGGCGACGCCGCCACCGGCAACGATGCCTTCTTCGACGGCAGCCTTGGCGTTGCGCACGGCATCTTCGATGCGGTGCTTGCGTTCCTTGAGCTCAACCTCGGTTGCGGCACCGGCCTTGATGACTGCAACGCCGCCGGCCAGCTTGGCCAGGCGCTCCTGCAGCTTCTCGCGGTCGTAGTCCGAATCCGAGTTCTCGATTTCGGCACGGATCTGGTTGACGCGGCCGGCGATCTCTTCGGGGTCGCCTGCACCTTCGACGATGGTGGTCTCGTCCTTGGTGACAACAACCTTGCGTGCCTTGCCCAGAAGGTCCAGGGTGGCGTTTTCGAGCTTGAGGCCAACTTCTTCGGCGATAACCTGGCCGCCGGTGAGGATGGCGATGTCAGCCAGCTGGGCCTTGCGGCGGTCGCCGAAGCCCGGAGCCTTGACGGCAACGGACTTGAAGGTGCCGCGGATCTTGTTGACAACCAGGGTTGCCAGGGCTTCGCCCTCGACGTCTTCGGCGATGATCAGCAGCGGCTTGCCGGACTGCATGACCTTCTCCAGGACGGCAACGAGGTCCTTGACCGAGGAGATCTTGGAGTTCACGATCAGGATGTACGGGTCTTCGAGGACCGTTTCCTGGCGCTCTGCGTCGGTGACGAAGTAGCCGGAAATGTAGCCCTTGTCGAAGCGCATGCCCTCGGTGAGTTCGAGCTCCAGGCCGAAGGTGTTGGACTCCTCGACGGTGATGACGCCTTCCTTGCCCACCTTGTCCAGAGCTTCGGCGATCAGGTCGCCAATCTGCTGGTCACCGGCGGAGATGGAAGCCGTAGCCGCGATCTGTTCCTTGGTCTCGATTTCCTTGGCGGAGGCGAGCAGTTCGGCCGTGACAGCCTCGACTGCCTTCTCGATGCCGCGCTTCAGGCCGAGCGGGTCAGCACCGGCAGCAACGTTGCGCAGGCCTTCCTTGACCAGGGCCTGGGCCAGGACGGTTGCCGTGGTGGTGCCGTCGCCTGCGACGTCATCCGTCTTCTTGGCAACTTCCTTGACCAGCTCAGCGCCGATCTTCTCGTACGGGTCGTCCAGCTCGATCTCCTTGGCGATGGAAACACCATCGTTGGTGATCGTGGGGGCGCCCCACTTCTTTTCGAGTACGACGTTGCGGCCACGCGGGCCGAGGGTGACCTTGACGGCGTCGGCGAGGGTGTTCAGGCCCCGCTCGAGGCCGCGGCGTGCCTCTTCGTCAAATGCAATGATCTTGGCCATAACGGCTATCGTCCTTCCGGAACAGTCATGCTTGGATGTTGCATTCCTGGCTGGAGTGCCCGCGACGGACGGGACAGAGTGCACGATCTCTTTACGTGCATCCTCAGTCCCTCACCCCAGTGGCTTGCTGGTTCACTCAACGCCGCTGACTTAGCAGTCAGTCTGCAAGAGTGCTAAGTCAATAATTAGCACTCCCAACCTTCGAGTGCAAGCAGTCACGGTCCCCTGTGACCGGCACCGTGCCCCGTTTTCATCCTGAGCACAGAAACCGCCGGACGAATCTGCGGGGCTGCCCGCCGGAGGGGCGCATGCCAGCGTAGATTAGTGTCTGCACGGCCCGGCCACGCCGTGCCACCGTGCTGACCAAACGGTGCTGACCAAACGACGATGCCAAGGAGCAGGCCATGGCGCCCAACCAGCCCCCGAACCATTCTTCTCCCCTGGACGGCGAGGGAGACGGGATGCACGCACCCCAGGCCCATGGCGCCAGCGCGGCTCCGCCGCCCTACGGCACGCCGCCGGGCGAGTACGCATCCGGGTCCGGCACGTATTCAGCTTCCCGGCCCGGCCAGCAGGCCGGTCGCCCGCAGGCCGGTTACGAGCAGGCCGGTCAGCCGCAGAGCGATTACCCGCAGCCCGGCAACCAAGGTGAATACCAGCAGTACTACCAGCAGGGGCCTCCTGCCGGTAACTACCAGCCCGGTTATCCCCAGGGCTACCAGCAGGGGTACCCCCAGGGCTATCCGCAAGGCGCACCGGCTCCGTATTACGGGTGGGCCGAGCCCAAGTCGCGGCTGGCTGCCGGCCTCCTCGGCATTTTCCTCGGCGGGCTCGGTATCCAGCGGTTCTACCTCGGCTACACCACCTTGGGAATCGTGCAGCTCCTGGTCACCCTGTTCACCTTCGGCTTCGGCGCTATCTGGGGCTTCGTCGAAGGAATCATGATCCTGGCCGGAGCACAGTCGTTCCGGACCGATGCCCGCGGAGTCCCGCTGCGGGAGTAAGCCGGCACAGGTCAGCCGCCTCCAGCACACCAAAGCATGAACAAAGAAGCCTGAACAGAACAGTGAGCCGGGACCCCAACGGGCCCCGGCTCACTGTTCTGTCTACTCGGTTTGTCCGGGCCGCAGCCTAGACTGTCCGAACGTCCTCGGCCTGCGGCCCCTTTTGTCCTTCACCAATTTCAAACTCGACCCGCTGGCCCTCTTCCAGTGTCCGGTAACCAGCGGACTGGATCGCGGACCAGTGGACGAAAACATCAGTTTGGGCTTCGTCAACGGTAATGAAGCCGTAGCCCTTTTCCCCGTTGAACCATTTGACGATCCCCTGCGCCATACTCATTCTCCCCTTTTAGGTTCCGCTGCCGCGATGGTGTTCCACGGCAGCAGCCATACCGGGACTGCAGGTGGTTTGCCTGCCCATCCCTGACGGCTGGCCCTTACTTTAGCCACCGGCTGCGGCTTGACCCACGGGGTCCGGGGATAGTTATCGAGTCTTAACTAAAGGGCCGGCACGCTGGTTTAGCGGAACCCGGGACCGGCCACGACTGTGACCAAACTGAACTCGGGAGACTCGGTAATAGTCGCGATTCCCAGCAGGGCTGCGAGCTCTTCGGCATTGGCACGCTGCGCTTCGCCGTTGAAGAAGATCACCGAGGTCTGCATGGGCATACCCGCCCAGTTGCCAACCTGCGCTGTCGTCCATCCGTCTGCCCCGATTCGGGCGGAAATTCCCGCGCCCAGCCCGGAGACTCCGCTCGCGTTGAGCACCACCACGGGCTGTGTCCGGTCAGCTGCCGGAGCCTCCGGCGTCGGCTCCGGGGTGGGAGTGGGCGTCGAAGTGGCCGACGGCGTGGGTGAGGCACTCGGGCTCTGGGACGGCGACGGTTCCGGGGCCGGTGCACTGGATTCTGATACCGCGGGGCTGGCATTGCTGCCTGCGCCGATTCCCAGCCGCGGGAGCACGAAATACGCGGCCAGTCCCACCAAGAGGGCAAGGACACCCACAGTGATGATGAGGCCAATTCCGCTGGAGCGCGCCGGAATAAGCCGCTCACGGTGAACGCCTTGGCGGGTCGAGGTCTCCGGGACCTTGTCGAACTCATCCCTGGGGTATTGGCTCATGGCTGCGTTGTCTGTCCTTGTGTAAGGGGAATTGCCCTAGGCGTCGGTGCCCATGCGGCGGGCTGTACGCGCGCGCTGGCGTGTAGTACGCAGTCTACGCAGCCGCTTTACCAGCATGGGATCGTGCGCGAGGGCATCCTCGGTGTCGATCAGGGCGTTGAGGACCTGGTAATAGCTTGTGGCTGACATGCCAAAGAGATCGCGGATCGCTTGTTCCTTGGCCCCGGAGTACTTCCACCAGGAGCGCTCGAGGGCGAGCATCTGCTGGTCGCGCTCGCTGAGGGGACTCTGGGGATCGACCGCGCCTTCGAGTGAAAACGCCTCGGCTTCGGCTGATCCTGCCAATCTACTGTCCCCGTTTCCCGGTGCGCCCGGACACGGGCGCACGCGGGCACGGTCCAGGCAAGAGTCTGCTTCCTTATGCAATCGTAAACCGGAATAACACGGTTGTCATTCAGGCGGCGCCGCCCCGCCGGCTGGGATCCTGCTCCCGCTTCCCGGAGACTGGAACAGTGAACAGCAGTCATGAACCGGCCCTCTTTGACCTCGGCAGCAACGGTGCCGCCCCCGCGGATGAACCGATCCCCTTCGCTTCCGGCAGCCCCCTGGCCGGCAGCATGGCCAGCGACTGGGCGAACATCCTGGCTCCTGAAACTGAGCGGATCCACCGCATCGGCGATGAACTCCAGCGCAGGATCAACGCCGGAGAGCAGATCCTGCCCCCGCCCGGTCAAATCCTCCGGGCGTTTACCCAGCCCGCGGAGCAGGTGAAGGTGCTGATCATCGGACAGGACCCGTACCCCACACCGGGCCACGCCGTCGGACTGAGTTTCTCCGTTGACCCTGCGGTGCGCCCGCTGCCGCGTTCGCTGGTCAACATCTACAAGGAGCTGAAGGCAGATCTGGGCATTGAACCGGCACCCCACGGGGATCTCAGTGCCTGGGCAGGCCAGGGCGTGCTGCTGCTTAACCGGGCGCTGAGCGTAACGGCCGGCCAGGCCAACTCCCACCGGAACCTGGGCTGGGAACCAGTCACCCAACGTGCCGTGCGTGCCCTGGCGGCCCGACGGCGTCCGGACGGTTCTCCGCTCCCGCTGGTGGCAATCCTCTGGGGGCGCCAGGCGCAGTCCCTGTCTCCCCTACTGGGCGAGAGCCCGCGGATTGAATCGGCACACCCCAGCCCCCTTTCGGCATCCCGCGGTTTCTTCGGCTCCCGCCCGTTCAGCCGGGCCAACGAGCTCCTGGTGCAACAGGGAGCAACACCCGTCGACTGGAGATTGCCCGGGGTACGGTAGAACCACCACCGCGTTCGAGGAGAAACACCGCAATGCCTGATGCCCCCGCAACCCGGACGCCGGCACCCGCCCGGCGCGCCCGGCCCACGCACACCATGACAGTGCTGCGCCGCGAACAACTCTCACCCCACATGGTTCGCATTGTTGCCGGCGGGCCCGGCTTTGACACTTTCACTCCAAGCCAGAGCACGGACTCCTACTGCAAGATCTGGTTCGGCCGCGACGGCAAACCCCTGGACGGGTCCCTCTCACTCGAAGAGCTGCGGGAACAGACTGCACGCGAGGACTGGCCCGTCTCACGGACCTACACGGTCCGCTGGGTGGACACGGTGCGCCGGGAACTGGCCATGGACTTTGTGGTCCACGGAGACGAAGGACTCGCCGGCCCCTGGGCTAATTCCGCCAAGCCTGGAGACGTTCTTACCTTCGGGGGGCCGGGCGGAGGCTATGCCCCGGATCCGAACGCCGACTGGTACCTCTTCGCTGCTGACGAGTCCGCCCTGCCGGCCACCGCCGCCAGCCTCGAAGCCCTGGGGGACGACGCCGTTGGCCATGCCTTCATTGAGGTGGAAGGTCCGCAGGACGAACTTCCCCTGAAAGCCCCCAAGGGAGTCGTAGTGACATGGCTGTACCGCGGTGCAGGCGAGCCATCCGGCCGGCTGCTGGTTGCCGCGCTCGACGCGCTGCCCTGGCACGCCGGTGAAGTCCAGGTCTTTGCCCATGGTGAGCGTGAGGCCATGAAGGGCCTGCGGGATATATTCTTCACCCGGCATAAGCTTGAACGCGCCGCCGTCTCACTCTCGGGATACTGGGCCGCAGGGCGCACCGAGGATGCCTTCCAGGCTGAGAAGCGGACTCCTGTCGGCAAGATCCTCTAGGCCAGCAGCCTAGCGGCGGCGGTTGCGGCGGTCGTTCCCGTTCAGGTTCCGGGTCAGCGGCCTGGCCAGGTTGTCACCAAACACCACTCCCCCGGCGATCGCCAGGATGACTGTGAGGGCGTTGAACAGGCCGATTACCCCGCCGGAAATATCGTCAAGGCCAATACTCAGCCCGTACATCGAGCGGAAGATGCTCAATCCCGGGAAGAGGAACAAGATCGCCGGAACGGCAATCACCAGCTGGGGCGCGCCCATGCGCAGGGCCACGATCCGGGACGCCATTCCGATCACGATCGCGGCGATCGCCGGCGTAAGCCTGGGCCCGATTCCCGCTGCTTCCGAGGCCACGGACACCAGGAAGCCGCCCACACCGATGAGCACTGTGGGCAGCACCAGGTTGGCTGGAGACTGTTCCGTGATGCTGATAGTGGCCAGGGCAACGGCAAGCATCAGCAAGGTCACCGCAAAGGGATACGGCGAAGGCAGCACCTCTGTTACTTCCAGCCTCGGCATCCCCACCAGTGCGCCAACTACAAGCGCGACGGCGATTCCGGCCACTATCGCGCCGAAGGTCAGGAACGCGGAGAGGAAACGCCCTGCCGCAGTGACCGGGAAGCCGTTGATGGCATCCTGCACCGCGGATACCAGGCGCCCGGTGGGCAGCATTAGCAGGATCCCTCCTGCCACCACGATTCCGGGAGCAATATCCAGGTCAGCGGCATCAGTGGCGTCCAGCCACCAGAACAGCATGGCCAGGGCCGTCACCAGGAAGCCGCTGGCGGCCGTGGTGAAGAAGTCCGGAACGCGCCAGCGGCCCAGCACCCGCTGGAGCAGGCTGACCAGAATGGTGCTGGCGAATCCAACAGCGGAACCCAGCGGACTCCCGCCTATGAAGGCGACGATGGCTGCTGCGAATAGTCCGGCTGAAGCCGTAACGGCCCAGCGAGGGAAGGGCTTGGGCCGGTGCACGATTGCATTGAGCTGCTGCGAAGCTTCAGCTCGGGAAACGTTGCCGTCCACAATGTCCGTGACCAGCCGGTGCACCAGTGCCAGCCCTGCGTAGTTGTTGGTCCAGGACCGGACAACCCGCATCACGGTGATGGGGGTCTGGTCCTTGGGCGAGTAATTGAGCAGGACAGACTGGTTGGTGATGTCCACCTCGATGTTTTCCAGCCCGTACGCAGCAGTGACGGCGATCATCGCCGTTTCGACCTCCAGCGCACCGGCGCCGTACCGGAACATGGTTTCGGCCATGCCCAGCGCCAGGTCAAGGGTCTTGCGGGCGCTTGCGTCGGGCCCGCCGGAACGGACCCGCGGGTTGGCATACGGGCTGCCTGCCAGCCGTTCGACAATGGACATAGCCTGCGTGGGCGGGGCTTCGCCCTGCACCAGCCGCTTGAGCACGCGCCGTGCGGCAGCGGAGGAGGAATCAGCCCGCTGGGCTGCTGAGGGACTGTGCTGGCGCGGATTCGTCTTCCGCGCACGCGGCTTGCCCGTACGCGGAGCGGTTCCCTGAACCGGGCGTCCGGGCTGGCCCGCCGCGGCGGCTTTGCGGGCAGCGGCCGCTTTACTTCCCCTGGGCATGCGAGGCACCGAGGACGTGGCTGGCGGCGGTTTGGGCTTCGTGCTCCGCAGTCCGCCCGGGCCGGGAACGGCAGGCAGGGGTGTGGCCTCAGCCGCTGCCCCGGCTACCTCCTGAACCGGAGCGGGGCCGGAGCGCGGGCGGCCCTCGCCGTCCCCGCGCTGGGGCACCTTGATGATGGGAATTAATCCAGCCACAGGCTCCGGTGTGGGCGCAGGCCTGCGGCGGTCGTCGTCGTTATCCACGGTTTCCACCCCTGCTTCCCTCCTAGTGGGTCTGGTTTAGTAGAACGGCTGGTGGTGGCGCCGCCAGTAAACCTGGCGCGTCACGCGTTCTCCGATGGTGTTCCACATCCGGTAGCGAAGCGGATCCAGCACCACGTCCCAGCAGCCGGTGAAATCCGTGACGGTCTTGGAGAAGCTGGTTTTGAACAGGCCCAGTCCGTGGTGCGGGTGTTCCTTGTTCTTCAGTTCACTGCTGGGCGGAGTGCCGCAGAAATCGTATTCCTCGATCCCGAAGTCTTCCTTGAGCTCGGTCAGGGCGGTCCACTGCACCAGATGGGAGTCCCCGTACTGATTTCGGCGGGGCTTGGATCCGCCGTCCTTGTAGGTTCCCTTTTTCCCGTACGCGATGACGAACGCGCCAACATTGGGTTCGCCGTCCTCGTCGAAGGCGAAGTAGAAGCGGCCCTGGCCGGCGTCCACAAAGTTGGACCAGAACCGGTGGTAATACTCGTAGGAGCGCATCCGGGCATCCGAGCGGTCCTCGATGTGGCTCATGAGCTTGTACATGGTCCGCATGTTTTCTTCGGTGGGATCCACCCGGCGCACGTCGGCGCCTTCGCGGATGGCCCGGCGGACGGCGTTGCGGGCGCGGGAAGAGATATTCTTCAGGATCTGCTCAGTGTCCGGGGTGGTGTCCAGCAGTGCGGTGGAATCGTTGGGCTGCAGGTTGAACGTCTTGACGAACCCGGCGGAGGTGAAGAGTTCCCGGACCTCTTCGCTGTCCACGATGTCCGGTTCGACCTTCAGTGCGAAGACGCGGCGCCGCGTTTGCTTGATGAACCGGCCCAGTGCCTGTGCCATGGCCGACACGTCTTCCGCAGCGGCGGCGTCGGGCCCCTTGATCAGGTACCAGAGGCTGCCGAGCAGCGGGACCTTCTTCTCGATGACCAGGTTGTACGAGGTGTACTCCGGGCAGCTGAGGACCACATGGATGGGGTTCCAGCCGTGATGGGACTTGACCTCAGCGTAGGCAGCGGACTGCAGTACGTTGCCGCCGTTGGGATTGGACTGGACCAGTTTGTCCCAGTCCGCAACCTCGTCAGCGGTGGCCAGGCGTGCACTAAAGTCTCGCAAAATTCCTCAACTAGTCCTCGTTGGTGGATCATTATTCCGCCCCCGCACGGAGCACCGGCTCCGGGCCGTTTCCAAGTCTATCCGCCGGGTGCCCGCACCCTGAACGGACCCCGCCCGGCGCGCCGGTGACCAGCGGGGCGCGCGGCGGGGGAATAGTCCGCGCCACGCCGCGGTTGTGCGCAACAATAGATGCATACGCATATGTACGACGACGAAGGCGGACTTGAGTGGCACAGCACATTGAACTGGGACTGGACACGTTTGGAGACGTGACACAGAACGAGGACGGAACGAACCTCCCCATGCCTGAGGTCATCCGCAACGTGGTTGCCGAGGCAGTGCTGGCGGATTCGGTGGGGCTGGACTTCATCGGGATCGGCGAACACCACCGGGACGACTACGCGGTGTCCTCGCCGGAAACAGTGCTGGCAGCGATTGCCGGCCAGACCGGCCGCATCCGGCTTGGCTCCGCAGTGACGGTGCTTTCCTCCGATGATCCGATCCGCGTCTACGAACGCTTCGCCACCCTGGACGCGGTCTCCAACGGGCGGGCAGAGGTCATCCTGGGACGGGGATCCTTCACCGAGTCCTTCCCGCTTTTCGGCTTCGACCTGTCCGAGTACGAAGTGCTCTTCGAGGAGAAGCTGGACCTGTTCACCCAGCTCCTGCGTGAAGAACCCGTCACGTGGGAGGGGAGCATCCGGCCTCCGCTGCGCGGCGTGCAGGTCTACCCGCCTACGCAGGACGGCCGGATTCCCACCTGGATCGCCGTTGGCGGCACGCCTCAGTCCGTGGTGCGGGCCGCACATTACGGCCTGCCGCTGATGCTGGCCATCATCGGCGGTGAACCGGCACGGTTCACCCCGTTCGTTTCGCTCTACAAGCGGGCGCTCAAGGAGTTCGGCAAGCCCGCCCTGCCCATTGGCGCCCACTCCCCCGGCTACGTGGCCGCCACGGACGAGCAGGCGCTGGATGAAGCCTGGCCGCACTACGCGCAGATGCAGAACCGCATTGGCCGCGAGCGCGGCTGGCCGCCCGTCTCCCGTGCCGAGTACGAGGCCGGAGCGGGCCCTGAAGGAGCCCTGTTCATCGGCTCACCCGAGACGGTCGCGGACAAGATCATCCGGACAGCCCGCACACTGGAACTCTCACGCTTCGACCTGAAGTACAGCCTGGGAACCCTGCCGCACGAGAACCTGATGAAGTGCATCGAGCTTTACGGCACCCAGGTGGCTCCGGCGGTACGCGCCGCCCTGGCGGCAGACGAGGACTAAGGCTAGGCATCAGCCGGGAGGAACCAGCGAAGGCTCGGTTCCTCCCGCGCCAGGGCAGCGGCTCGTTCAAGGTTCTGCCGGTCTGCGCCGGTTAGCCGCTGGTGTTCCTGGCGCATGTACTCCCGCCACGTGGGCACGTCATAGATCTCCCGGAACTGGCTTGAATCAGTGACCGAGTGCACCAGTTCCCACGTTGTCGCCCCGGTGCGCAGCCGGGAGAGCTTCACTTCACGCATAGCTTCCACAAACTCCGACGCTTGCTCCGGGTCCAGCTCGTACGCCACCAGAACGGTCACGGGTCCGGCCCCCGGGTCCGGTTCGGATTCGACCTCCAGCCCCAGCTCCGGTTCGGGAACACTGCGGTCCAGTTTTCCGGTGCCCGGCAGCAGCGGCAGCGGCACAACGCTGGCGGCAACCAGCAGGAGCACGACGGCGGCACCGGCCAGCACCGGTGCGTATCCGAACGCTGTGGCCAGCGAGCCCCACAGCACCGATCCGAGCGCCTGCGTTCCGGTGAGCACCATCAGGTACACGGCGAGGCCCCGCGCACGAACCCATTCAGGCAGCGTGAGCTGCATGGCGCTGTTCAGGGTGGAGAGCGTGTTGATCCAGGCCATGCCCGCCAGAACCAGCAGGATTCCCAGCGGAACGGGCGGCAGGTATCCCGCGGAAAACACTGCCACGCCGAAGACGGCGGCGGACGCCCCCAGCAGTGCGGTGTCCCCCAGCAGCCTGCGGGTTGGAGACAGGAGGGCAACACCTAGGATGGCCCCGCCTCCCAGCGCTCCCAGCAGCAGTCCGTAGCCGGAGGAGCCAAGGCCCAGGTGCCCGTTCACCGCAACGGGAAGCAGCGCGTAGAGGGCACTGGCCGGAACCAGAAAGAGGATGCAGCGCAGCAGGATGCGGCGGATCCTCGGTGCTGCCCGAATGTAGCGCATGCCGGCTGCCAGCGCTTCGCCCAGGTGTTCACGGTCCTCGGGACTTTGCGGTGCACTGCGCCACAGAAAGACCGCCAGCGCCGTTCCGAGGAAGGACAGCGCGTTGAGCCCGAAGACGAAGGCCGGTCCGGCGGCTGAGACGAGTACTCCGCCAAGTGCCGGCCCCACTGCCCGGGCCGCGTTGACTGCCACGGATCCCAGCGCGGACGCCGACCTAATCTGCCCGCGGGGAACGAGCGAGGGAGTCACGGCCTGCCAGGCCGGTGAACTCAGCGCGACACCGCATCCGATCAGGAAGGTGTAGAGCAGCAGGGAATCCGGTCCCAGCAGGCCCAGTGCGGTAATGGCGGTAAGCAGGCACCCGGCGCCGGCAGCGAACAGGTTGCTCCCCAGGATCAGTCTCCTGCGGTTGAACGCATCAGCCAGGACACCTGCCACGAGGCCCAGCAGCAGTGCCGGAGCCAGCGAGGCCGACTGCACCAGTGAAACCAGCACAGGGCTGGCTCCACGCTCCACGAGATACCACTGCGCCCCGACGGTTTGCATCCAGCTGCCGACGTTGGATCCAAGCTGAGCCAGCCAGAGGATAAGGAACCATCGGTTTCGCAGGGGCGCCCAGGGAGATTCCATCGGATTCCTCCGTCGGTGGCGGCGCTCCCCGTCGGGGTGGGCCCCGCGAGCGCCTCACTGGCAGGGTAGGTCCGCGCGGCCTGCGGCGTCCAGAGCACGACCGCGGCGGGAGTATCCTGACATCGTGTCACCAAAATGGCCGGCGCCGAGATGCCTGCCCCGAAAGGAAGTCCCAAATGTACGTAGTTGTAAACACCCTGGACATCACACCCGACACGGCCGAGGGGTTCGAAAAAGCCTTCATCGACAGCATGGCGCACCTGGAAGGCGTTCCGGGACTCGGCCGCAGCACGCTGATGCGCCCCGAAGGCGCCTCCAACACCTACCTCTCCACCATGGAGTTCGATTCAAAGGAGAGCTTCATGGCCTGGCTGAAGTCGGATTCGTTCAAGGCTTCGCACTCGGACGACCAGGCGCCCGGCATGCAGGCACCCAATGCGGTGGCTTCCTACACCGTCATCAAGGACACAGCTGCTCCCAGCGCCGGCTAACCGTTCATGCAGGGGCGCCCCTTACCAGCCGTGCGCCCCTGCAAACCCTTTCCAAAGACGGCGGAAATCCTTCTCCGCCGCCCGGGCCTGCTGTTCCTCGAGGGCGTGCAGCCGGCCGTATGTGAAGCCGCTGCCCCCGCGTCCGGGACGGGCACCGAGCCTTGCCAGCATTTGGCGGGTAACAACACTGTCCTGGTGTTCCCCCAGTGCCTTCTGGACACTTTCAGCGGCCGCCACCATCGCCGCAGCCCGGGGGCCGGCCACCGGCACGTATGCTTCCGCGGCATAGCGCAGCCGCTTGGCGTCCTTCCGCGCTTCGTGGAAAACCTCAGCCCGCCGCGCGTCGTCGGGCTCCCGTTTGGCTTCCCGGACACGGTTCCGCAGCCTGCGCAGGTCGCGGCGGATTAGCCGCCTGCCCACCTTTCGCGCAGGTTTGCCCGCCGGCCCGGTGAACTGCGGTTCCGCTGCCAGGCCGCCAAGGTCCTGGACCAGGCCCGCGTAGCGTCCAGCGTCCAGCTCGGTGCGGATCACGGCCAGCGCATCGTCGTACCGGCCCAAAAGCTCCGCATCGATCCGTGCGGACACCGGGCCCCTCACCAGCTCACCGGGCTGGGCAGCCACCAGTGCCTGCAGGCGGTGGCGCATCACCTGCGCATCCCGCGCAGCGCCCAGCACCTGGGACAGCCACCTGAGTTCCCCGCGGATCCGGCCGGCGGGCTCAGGCGGAAGGATCCTGCGGTAACTGGAGAGGACGGATCGGAGCCGGCGCGTACTGACCCTCATCTTGTGGATGGCATCGGTTTCCCCCTCGCGCAGCCGCTGCTCCTGCCGCAGCATCTCCGCGTACTGCTCCGAGAGGTAGGCCAGCAGGACCTCTCCCGCGGTGCTGCCTTCCCCCACCGGGGGCGCGGACGGGAGGTCGGTCGCGGAAGCCATGGCTCAGTATAGGTCGGGCCGCCCTGTGCCGGGCAGGCCCCCTGTACCCGGAGAGGGGCACCGCCGTAGCATCGGCTGTACCGGCCCCGAGAGCCGGACACCCGCCGCCCTACCGCTTGTGGAGGCCAGGTCCATGAACTCGATGCGCTACGTGAAGCTTGGCCGTTCCGGGGCAACCGTTTCGGCCATCGGCCTGGGCTGCCTGAGCTTTGGGGACCCCGCCCGGGGTGCCCATTCCTGGACGCTTCGGGAGGACGATTCCAAGGCGTTGATCCGCCGGGCGCTGGAACTGGGCATCAACCTCTTTGACACCGCGAACGTCTATTCCGCCGGTGACAGCGAACGGATCCTGGGGGTGGCACTGCGGGAGTACGCCCGCAGGGAAGAAGTCGTCATTGCCACCAAAGTGCATGGGGAGATGGCCCCGGGCCCTAACGGCTGGGGCCTGTCCCGCAAGCACATCCTCTGGCAGGTGGAGGAATCACTGCGCCGGCTGGGCACCGACTACATTGACCTCCTGCAGATTCATCGCTGGGACAGCTCCACCCCCCTGGAAGAGACCCTCTCCACCCTTGACCAGCTGGTGCGGGACGGCAAGGTCCGCTACGCGGGGGCATCCACAACCTACGCCTGGCAGTTCGCCAAGGCGCTGGCGCTGCAGCGGGCTCACGGATGGGCGCCCTTCGTGAGCATGCAGGACCACTACAACCTGATTTACCGCGAGGAGGAACGGGAAATGTATCCGCTCTGCCTCGAAGAAGGCGTCGGCGTGCTGGCCTACAGCCCCCTGGCCCGCGGCCGCCTTGCACGGCCCTGGCATGAGGAGAGCCTTCGGCGGGGGCACGATTCCCTGGCCGACGCCATGTACGGAGCCCATGAGCAAACCGACCGCCGGATCGTCGACGCACTGGGAACCGTCGCCCAGGCGCACGGTACTTCCCGGGCACGGACGGCTATCGCATGGGTGCTGGACCACCCGGTGGTCACCGCTGCCCTGATCGGCGTCACCTCGATGGCCCAGCTGGATGACGACGCCGCCGCCCTGGACCTGGAGCTCACCGCCGAGGACAACGCACTGCTCTCAGAGCACTACGTGCCGCACGGCGTCGTCGGTTTCTGAAGCGCTGCTAGCCCTTCACCGCGCCGGCCACCAGGCCGGAGGCGATGTAGCGCTGAAGGAACAGGAACAGCGCCATCACCGGCAGCGCGGCGAGCACTGCTCCGGCGGAGAACACGCCCCAGGTCCGGGACTGGTTGTCCCCCACGAAGGAATAGAGTCCGACGGCGAGCGTCTGGGTGTCCGGATCGTTGAGGACAATGGAGGCGATCATAAACTCCCCCGTGGTGGTGATGAAGGTCAGCAGGCCCACGATGGCCAGGATGGGCGTGACCAGCCGCAGGATGATGGTGAAGAAGATCTGGAAGTGGCCCGCACCGTCGATCCTCGCTGCCTCGTCCAGGGTCTTGGGGACCGTGTTGAAGAACCCGTACATCAGGTAGGTGTTCACACCGAGCGCTCCGCCCAGGTACACCATGATCAGGCCCAGCTGGCTGCCCAGCCCGAGCCACGGAACGATGTCGGAGATTTCCGAAAGCAGCAGGAAGATCGCCACCACACCCAGCATCTGCGGGAACATCTGCAGCAGCAGGAGGCTCAGCAGGCCCATGCGCCGGCCGGTGAAGCGCATCCGGGAGAAGCAGTAGGCTGCCAGTGCGCCCAGGAAGACCGTGGAGGCGCTGGTGACCAGGCCGATCACCAGCGTGTTCAGGAACCAGCGGGCAAACGGTTTCTGCGGATCCGTGAACAGTGCCTGGAAGTTGTCGAACCCGATGTCGCGGAACAGGCCGCTGGAGGCTACCAGCGTTCCGGTGGGGCTCAGTGCCGCCGAAAGCACGTAGGCCAGCGGCAGCAGGGCGAAGGCAGTCATGAAGAGCCCAACCAGGTGCCGCCAGCCGGTGTCCTTGAACCAGGCGCCGAAGCTGCGGCGCCGCACCGGCAGCGAAGGGGTGCCGGGGGTTCCGGCGGTTCCTGCCGCGGGACGGGGAGGGAGGGCGGTGGAGGTACTCATGAGTTCACTTCTTCCAGCGACTTGGTCTGCCTGAAGCTGACGGCGGAGATAACGGCCACGATGATGAAGATCAGGATTGCCAGGGCGCTGGCCAGCCCGTAATCACGGCCGGTGCCCTGGCCAAAGGCCACCTTGTACACCACGGTGATCAGCAGGTCGGTGGCACCGATGTCCTGGCTGGTTCCCGGGAAGCGGGGGCCGCCTCCGGTGAGCATGAAGATCACGTTGAAGTTGTTGAAGTTGAACGCGAATGTTGAGATCAGCAGCGGCGCCGTGGAGACCAGCAGCAGCGGGAGCTTGATGGAGCGGAAGATCCGCCAGGCTCCGGCACCGTCCATCCTGGCCGCTTCGTTGACTTCCTCCGGAAGCGACTGCAGGGCCCCGGTGCAGACCAGGAACATGTACGGGAAACCAAGCCAGGTGTTGACCAGCAGCACGCTGGCCTTCGCCAGCCAGGGATCGTTCAACCAGGGTATTGAAGCCCCGCCGAAGAACGTGCCGTTGATGAACCCGAATTCCTGGTTGAGCATCCCGGACCAGACCAGGCCAGCCAGGAACGCCGGGAAGGCGTACGGCATGATCATCAGAACGCGGTATACCTTCTTGCCCCGGAGAGTGGGGTGGTTGAAGGTGATGGCCAGGAAGAGTCCGAGTCCGAAGCACAGCGCCACGGATGCGACGGCGAAAGTGAAGGTCCAGCCGATCACGCTCAGGAGCGGGCCGCGCAGTTCCGGATCGGTGACGGCGCGCTGGAAGTTCTCGAAGCCCACGTTGATCTTCCAGCCGGTGGCCAGCCGCTCCCCGTCCTGCGAGACGAAGGACCCCTCGCCCCCGTCCCGGTAGACCGTGCCGGTTTCGGAATTGGTGAAGGTGTCAGCTGCCTCGTCGTAGACCAGTACCGGCTTGTAGACGTAGGCGTTGGATCCGTCGGCGGTGGCCAAGGTGCCGTCGTCGAGGTCTTCGGAGAAGGGAACCTTCAGTGCCAGGATTTCGGCCTGGCGGTTCAGCAGGTCGTTGAAGGCGAGGGTTTCATACCCCTCGACGCCGGTGGCTTTCCCGGTGCTGTCCGTTTGGGCATCTGCGACCTCTTCCAGCGGCATTTCAGCGCCGCCCAGCTGGATGCCTCCGTCCGGATCCGTGACCAGCAGGAACAGCTCACTGCCCTGTTCCAGGACGGATACGGCATAGGCCGGCGAATCAGGCACCCGCTGCTGCGCGGTCAGGGAGATGGCGGCGACGGCGTCGTCCTTGGTGCTGTTGTGCCCGTCGCCGTAGTTGGTGAAGGCCACGTAGCCGCTGTAAACGACGACGAACACCTGGAAGATCAGCAGGAACAGCACGCCCGGTGCAAGGTACTTGGCGGGCAGGCCGCCGCGGCGCAGGTAGATCCAGTTGATGACCAGGGTGACCGCCGATGCTACGGCGAGCACCACCCACTCCTCATTGAGGAACAGTGCGATCAGGACGTAGACGGCAAAGGCGTCCACGAGTCCGAGCAGCACGATCTTCGCCAGGGTTCCGGCCAGCGAGTCAGGACTGCGGCGGGGCGCCTTGGCGGGTGCGGGGTTAACAGGTCGGACGGCTGTGTCCGTTGAAACGGCCATGATGTTCTCCTACGAGTGGCCCGGATGGAGCATCAACCATCCGGGCCACTCAAGCGCCTGCGGGCTTGGTTGGTGCCGCTACTTGCTGATCTTGGATTCGATGTTGGAGACCATGGTGGGCCAGGCGGTCGCCGGGTCTGCTTCTCCCTTGATGAGGGCGAGCTGCGTGCCTCCCCAGTCAGCCCAGACGGCTTCCATTTCCGGGATGGCCGGCATCGGAACGCCGTTGGCGCCGATTTCACCGAAGGCGGCAACGATCGGGTCCGAGGCTGCCTTGTCGAAGGAGGCGGTCAGGGCCGGCGGACGTCCGCCGGCGTCGAACATGGAGTCCTGGACTGCTTCGGTGGTGAGGTAGTTCAGGGCGAACTCGTTGGCGGCAAGGGCGTTCTGGCTCTTGGCGCTGATGAAGAAGCCGTTGACGCCCACGAAGGGCTGGGCCGGGGAATCGCCCGCGGTGGGCAGCGGATCGACGGCCAGGTTGATGCCGGCGTCCACGGCGTCGGGAACATTCCAGGGGCCGGTGAGCAGGTACGGGGACGCACCGGCGTTGAACTTCTCCTTGGCAATGTCCGCCGTGATGCTGGAGTTGAAGATGCGCTCGCCTGAATCCCCCCACGCCACCAGCTTCTCAGCGAATTCAACGCCGCCGGGATTGCCCAGTTCAAGCTTCGAAGCATCGTAGCTGCCGGACTCATCCGTGCCGAAGACCGGAACACCCATGGAAGTCTGCAGCGGGTACAGGTGGTACGGGTCGCCCTGCTTGGGGTCCATCTGGACCAGGAACGGGAACTCGGCCTTTCCTTCGGCCACGGCCGCCTTGCCGTTGGCGATCACTTCGTCCATGGTGGCTGCCGGTTCGGAAACAATGTCCGTGTTCCTCAGCAGGCCAATGTTCTCGATCGAGTAGGGCACGCCGTAGGTGTTGCCCTCATAGGTCATGGCCTTGACGGCACTGTCCTGGAACTGGGCGGCCTTGTCTCCGAGTTCGATCGGAGCCACAACGCCGTTCTGGACGAACTTGCCCAGCCAGTCGTGCGGTCCCACGATCAGGTCCGGGCCCTTGCCCGTGGGGACCTGGGTAATGAAGTCGTCCGAAACCTGCTGGAAGTCCTTGGTTACCAGCTTGACCTCAATGCCGGTATCTTCCTTGAACTGTTCGGTGACAGCGGTGAGCGCGGGTGAGCGCTCGGCATCCACCCACATGGTCAGCGTGGTGGCTCCGCCGGAGGCGAGGTCGCTCGATTCGGCTCCTTCGCCGGTATCGGAGCCGCCGCCGCAGGCGGTGAGGACCAGGGCAGCGGTGACCGACACGGCACCGAGAGTAAAGGTACGGCGGCCAAAGCCCGCCGTACCCGTTGTGCGCACCTTCATTGGTGTACCTCTTCTATGTTCAGGCCCCCGGCATACCGGGGAGGTAATTGGTGCCCGCCCGTGACCCGGACCATGGCATGGACGCAAGTGTAAGCGTGTGCGCAGTGTGCGTCCAGTCACACACTGAAGGTATTTTTGCGACCCTCTCTCCGGCCGCGGGAAACGGCATCTGTACAGGCCACACCGGGCCAAAAGTGTTCCGGGACATGTTTGGTCATGTTGTGGAAGCGTTTGCATTCGGCTCGGGTCAGTCCTTTAGGATGCAAGGCATGCTCAGCACTATCGCAGTCCCCTCCGCCCAGCTTCCCGGTGCCGCCCTGGTTCCGGTCCATGATGCTTCCCCCGACCGGGAACAGCAGTGGTGGCGGTCCTCGGTGATCTACCAGATCTACCCCCGCTCCTTCCGCGACCTGCGCGGCGACGGCATCGGCGACCTGCCCGGCATCACCGCCGAAATCCCCACCCTGGCCGAACTGGACATCGACGCGATCTGGCTCTCCCCCTTCTACGTCTCCCCCCAAAAAGACGCCGGCTACGACGTCGCCGACTACTGCGACGTCGACCCCCTCTTCGGCACCCTGGAAGACTTCGACAACCTCGTCGCCACCGCCAAAAACCACGGCATCCGCGTCATCGTGGACCTCGTCCCCAACCACTGCTCCGACCAGCATGCCCTCTTCCAGGCTGCCCTCGCCGCACCGGAGAACTCCCCCGCCCGGGACATGTTCATCTTCCGCGACGGCACCGGAGAGAACGGCGAAAACCCGCCCAACAACTGGCAGTCCCACTTCGGCGGCCCCGCCTGGACCCGCACCACCAACCCCGACGGCACCCCCGGCCAGTGGTACCTGCACCTCTTTGACTCCTCCCAGCCCGACTTCAACTGGGACAACCCCGCCGTCCACGATGAATTCGAACGCATCCTGCGCTTCTGGCTCGACCGCGGCGTCGGCGGCTTCCGCGTCGACGTCGCCCACGCCCTGATCAAGAAAAGCGGGCTCCCCGACTGGGGCGGCCGAGCCGACGGCGCCTCCACCGAAGGCTTCCCCGGAGACCAGGCACCCATGTTCGGCCAAGCCGGAATCCACGACATCTACCGCTCCTGGCGCAAAATCCTCGACGACTACGACGGCGACCGCGTCCTCTGCGCCGAAGCAACCATCGACCCCCTGGACCGGCTCACCGACTGGGTCCGGAACGATGAAATGCACCAAACCTTCAACTTCGCCTACCTCCACCACCCCTGGAACCCCCACGAACTACGCCGCATCATCACCACCAGCCTCGAAGCCTTCGACAAAGTCGGCGCCCCCACCACCTGGGTCCTCTCCAACCACGACGTCGTCCGCCACGTCTCCCGCTTCGGCCAGGCCGAGGGGCATACCCGGCCCGGCGATGGCCTGGGACCGGAGGACTTCCAGCCGGACCACGAACTGGGGCTGCGCCGTGCACGGGCAGCCACCGTCCTCATGCTCGCGCTCCCCGGCGGCGTCTACCTCTACCAGGGCGAAGAACTGGGCCTGCCGGACCACACCATGCTCGAACACGGCCACCGGCAGGATCCCACCTTCCACCGCACCGGTGGCGAGCGCCTGGGCCGGGACGGGTGCCGCGTTCCGCTTCCGTGGGTCGCCGATGCGCCGTCGTACGGGTTCAGCAGCACCGGAAAGAGCTGGCTGCCCCAGCCGGAACAGTGGCGGGAACTCGCACGGGACCTGCAGCAGCAGGATCCGGACTCAACCCTGCACGTCTACCGGGAAGCACTGGCCCTGCGCCGGGAACTGGACCTGGGCCACGGGTCCCTGGCCTGGTGGCCCGAGCATGACGGCAAGGGCGTTGTGTCGCTGGTCAACGGGAACGTCCTGGCCATGATGAACATGGGCTCGGAGCCCGTGGAACTGCCTGCCGGAGAGATCCTGGTGCGCAGCATTCCGGAGGCCGGCAGCAACGGTGTCCTGGCTCCGGACGCCGCCGTGTGGATTCGGCTAGCCTGAGCCAGTGGAACGCAGCGCCCGCGGGGCAGGTATTCGTGAAGTCGCCGCCAGGGCAGGAGTCTCTGCGGCGACAGTCTCCCGGGCGCTGAGCGGCAACGGCAGGGTCTCCGAGCAGACCCGCCGGAAGGTCCAGGCCGCAGCGGAGGAACTCGGGTTCGTCATCTCCTATAACGCGTCGTCGCTGGCCTCGGGCCGGAGCCGGAACATCGGAATCGTTCTTCCCACGGTTGGGCGTTGGTACTTCTCCCAGGTCCTGGAGGGCGCTGCGTCGGCGCTGATCGAGGCCGGCTATGACCTCACCCTGTACAACACGTCCGACGGCCCGGGCCACCGAGAAAGCGTGCTGAAGGAGATGCTTCAGCGCAAGAGGCTCGACGCCGTCATCACCGTGGCCCTGCGCCCCACCGAGGAAGAGCTGGAGCAGCTGCGCGAGGTAGGCAAGCCGATCGTTGCCATTGGCGGCCCGCTGCCGGACACCCCGACGGTACGGGTTGACGAGTTCAGCATTTCTGCCCTGGCCACCCGGCACCTCATCTCACTCGGCCACACCCGGATCGCCCACATCGGCGGCGGGGAGGAACTCGAACGCGATTTCCGGATGGGAAGCACCCGGCAGGACGGTTACCGCTCTGCCATGGCGGAAGCCGGCCTCACCCCCAGGCCACAGTGGCTGCGAAGCTCCGAATTCAGCGTTGCCGGCGGATTCGCTGCCGCCAAGGCGCTGCTGGCGGATCCGTCGGCCGGCGTCACCGGGATCTTCTGCGCCGCCGATGAAATCGCGGTGGGGGCAATCCTGGCTGCGCGGGAACTGGGCCTGCGCGTACCGGAGGATCTCTCCGTGATCGGCATTGACGGCCATGAGCTCTCGGCCGTTTTTGGCCTCACCACCATCAGCCAGGACCCGGCAGGACAGGGAGCCGCCGCCGTCGGCGCCGTGCTGTCCCTGCTGCGCAATGAGCCGGTTGACGGCGAACTGCTGCACGGCACCTACCCCACCGAGTTCCTTGTCCGGTCCAGCACTGCCGTGCCGCCCGGATTCCAGGGCCGGACCGCACCGTAGCTGTGCCTCGGCGGAACGGCTGGATAGGATGACAGGGCCGGGCCTGACCGGAACGGAACGGGGGATTGAGGAACATCCATGCTGGTGTTTTTGTGGGTAGCGGAAATCGTACTGGCCCTGCTGTACTTCGGCCTTGGAGCCATGCGCCTGGTCCAGCCCTATACCAAACTGGTCCGTGTCCTGCGGTGGCCCGCCGACTTCCCGGCCTGGGGCGTCAAACTGATTGGCGTGGCTGAAATCCTGGGTGCGCTGGGACTCCTGCTTCCGGCCGCCACCGATGTGGCTCCCGTCCTCACCCCGATCGCGGCCTGTGCCCTGGCCCTGATGATGGCAGGCGCCGTGGTGGTGCATCTGAGGCGCCGCGAACGCCAGCGGGTAGCCCTTCCCGCGATCCTGCTGGCGGTGAACGTCTTCGTGGCCATTGGCCGGTTCGGCCCCTACCCGGGATGAGTCCCTCCCAGAGTTCGAAGGCCGCAGGTCCGGCAGAGGCAGTCACCCGGTTGTACGGGCTGCTGCCGAGCGAGTTCACGGCCTCCCGCAACGCAGAGGCGGCGGCAGCCACCCGTGAGGGTCATGCCGATCTTGGCAAGCGCCTGAAGGCCCTGCCCAAACCGTCGGCTGCTGCCTGGCTGGCCAACATGCTTATCCGGGAAGAGGGGCCCGCGATCGCCAGTGTCCTTGCCCTCGGTGCGTCCCTCCGGGAAGCGCAGGCAGACCTCGACAGGGAAGAGCTGCGCAGGCTGAACTCCGAACGCCACCGCATGCTCAGGAGCCTGGCCCGGGATGCACGGGAGCTGGCCGAAAGGCTCGGCAACCCGGTAAGCGCTGCAGTGGCCGCCGAAGTGGAGCAGACTCTCTGGGCAGCCATGACGGACCCTGACGCGGCAGCGGCCCTGGCCTCCGGGCGGCTCGTGCGTGGGCTGGCAGCGAACGGCTGGGAGCCGGTGGACCTCGACGGCGCCGTCGCGGATCCGGAGTCTGCCTCCCCGCTGGTGTCCGCGGGCGCCAGGACCAGGCAACCCGGCGGCGCGGATGCCGGCAAGGCGCCGGCAAAGGGAACGCCGCGCCAGCAGCAGGCAGCCCGGGCAAAAGCCCGGGAGGAAGCGGAGCAGGAGCTGGCGAAGGCCAGCGAAGCCGCGAAACAGGCGGAACAGAAACTCGCGGAAGTCCAGTCCGAGGTTGACGGCCAGGCCTCATTCCGCGACGGCCTGACCGATGAGATTGATGACCTGCGGGAGCGGATCCGCGAGCTGGAGCGCGAAATCAGCGACCTCGACCGGCGGCGCGGAACCCTTGAGCGTGCCCGGGACAAGGCACGGCGTGAGGCGAGGGCGGCCCGCCGGGCGGTAGAGAAAGCGGAAGCGAAACTTGACTCGCTGCGCTGACGGCCCTCCTTTGCCCGAATCAGCCCTGGTAGGAGCGGAGCTGTTCCTGCAGGGCGCCCTCGCGCAGCAGCTGGAGACGCAGGCTGCGCGCAGTTGCCATATGTTTCCGGGCGATGGCCCGGGCTGCTTCGGAATCCTCCCTGTCGATCGCTGCCGCGAGTGCGGCATGTTCTTCCAAGGCGTCCTCCCAGCGCTGCCCCACTGAAAGGGTTGAATGCGGCGCGTGCACCAGATGGGTGGAAAGGCGCTCGAGCAGGTCCTGCAGCACGGGGTTGTGGGCGCAGGCCCACACTGCGGAATGGAACTCAAGGTTGGTTTTGATGCGGGTCTGGTCGTCCGGGTCCTGCAGGCTGCGGTCCCTTTCAAGCAGGGCTTCCAGCCGCATCTGGTCGGTAAAGCGGCGTGCCCTGGCTGCCTGTCCGGCAGCTTCTTCTTCCAGGAGGATCCGCATGTCATAGACCTGGATGACCTGCTGCGGGTCCACCTGGGGTACCTGCAGGCCGCGGGCGACCCGCTCCAGCAGGCGTTCCTGCTGCAGGCGGGACAGCGCCTCCCGGACCGGAGTCCGGGAGACGCCAAACCGCTCTGCGAGGTTCACCTCGCGCATGGGCGTTCCGGGAGGATGCAGCCCGGAGAGGATCTCCGACCTCAGGGCCAGGAAGATCGACTCGCCGTCCTTGCGGGAAGATGCCGGTTGGGCCACTGTGGGTTTTCCTTGCGCGAGAGCCGTTAGGGAAGGTCTACCGGCAACTTTACGCGAGCGCTCCGGCCCGCCGGCCGAAGACACATCCGGCTGCCAGGCCCGAGCCGCCGGGGTAGTTCGTGCTGAACAGGCCGCCGAGCATCTCCCCCGCGGCGAAGAGTCCGGGGATCGGTGCGCCGCTTTCGTCCAGGACGCGTCCGTGGGTGTCTCCCCGCACTCCCCCGAAGGTGAACGTGATGCCGCAGGTGACGCCAAAGGCGTAGAAGGGCCCGGTCTCGATGGGACTGGCCCAGTTGCTCTTGGGCGGCTGGGTCCGGGCAGCCCGGCCGTCCAGGACGTTCGGATCCAGCGGAACGGACCGGTCAATGGAGTTGTTGAACTCCGTGACGGTCTTTTCCAGCTTCTCCTGACTGATCCCGATCTTGGCAGCGAGTTCAGCGATGGTGTCCGCCGTTTCCACTGACACGCCGGGCATGTCGTACTCTTCCGTGCGCAGCATGGGGCGCAGGGTGGCATCGAAGATCTGGTAGGCGATTGACCCGGGCTGGCGGAGGATTTCCCGCCCATACTTGGCGTAGGTGTAATTCCGGAAGTCCGCGCCCTCGTCAAGGAAGCGTTCGCCGTCGCGGTTGACGATAATGCCCAGGGGGTAGCTCTGCCGGGTGAGGCGGTTGGTCAGCTCCCGGTTGGATTCGTTCAGCGGGGTGAAGGCATCCCACTGCACACTGTGGCAGGTATTCCAGTCCCCGCCGCGGGCAGCGCCGATTTCCAGCGCCGCCGTGATCATGTCTCCGGTATTGCACGGCGTGCCGCGGACCTTCGCGTTTTCCCAGCCCTCTCCGAGGAATTCCCGGCGCTTCTGCGGATCGGATTCGAATCCGCCCGCGGTGAGGATCACTGACTCGGCAGTGAAGGTGCGTTCCCCCTCGGGCGTCAGTGCCCGGACGCCGGTGACCGCACCGTCTTCGACGAGCAGTCCGGTGGCGGCGTGGCCGTAGCGCACGTCCACGCCCAGGCGGGCTGCCACCCGCGCGTGGTCGGCCATCATGCCCTCGCCGCCGCCCACGTTGCCCACGTGCAGTCCGCCCCAGAACAGGTAGCTGCCGTCGGGGCGCTCATACGCCTGGCGTTCGTACATCAGGCGGTACTTCAATCCCAGTCCGGTCAGCCAGCGCAGGGTGGACTGGCTCTCGGCGATGAGGACCTTGGTGAGTTCCGGGTCGTTCCGCCCCTCGGTGACCTTGGCCAGGTCGGAGGCATAGTCCTCGGCCGTGTATGGCGGGACTTCGGTTACGGCATGCCGTTCATCCTCTTCGATGAACCCGCTCAGGTCCTCCAGGCCCCCGTGGACAATCCGGGTTGCGCCCGCGGTGTAGAAGCTGTTGCCGCCGGAGAGTTCCTCAGTCCCCTTTTCCAGCAGGATCACTTTCCTCCCGCGTTCGGCGGCCGCGTGGGCTGCTGTGAAGCCGGCATTTCCGCCGCCGATCACCAAGACATCTGCGTCCAGCTGATTCTCGTGTGGCATGACCAAAACACTCTCTTTCGTCGTCGCTGCTGTGCTGTATACAAACTAGTCCATAAAAATACAATGCGGAAGAGATTCGAGATGTTTACGAATCAAGAAGGCGGACATAGCAGGCTCTTCCCTATATGGCTAGGGCTTTGAGCAGTCTTGCAGTGATGTGGATCACGGTATATACAGGTACTTCCCTTGTGTACAAAGGCAGCCAATGACCACCACGACGCTATTTGGAACAGGAACCATGAAGCTAAACCTGCGCTCCGGCGCCTTCGCCCTGGTTACGGCGCTGATCACAGTGCTTGCCCTGATCAACGCCGCATCATCCGGCGGAACCGCCACCGCCCGCAGCAAACTGACCCTGATTGCTCCCGCCGCGCCCGGCGGCGGCTGGGACGGATTTGCCCGTGAATCCCAGCAGGCCCTGCGGGGCAACGGAATCGTGAACAATCCGCAGGTGGTCAACGTTCCGGGCGCAGGCGGAACGATCGGCCTGAGCCAGTTCGTGCAGACGCCAGGGCGGGAAGATGCCCTGCTGGTCACTGGAGGCGTCATGATCGGTGCCATCGAACTGGCGGACAACCCGGAGTCCATGGCGGACGTGGTTCCCATCGCCAAACTGGCAGACGACTACGCCGCTCTGGTGGTCCCGGCGGACAGCGAGTTCCAGACACTGGATGATTTCCTGGCCGCCTGGATCCAGAACCCGGGCGGCACCTCGATTGGCGGGGGTTCCCTGGGCTCAATCGACCATCTGCTGAGCGGCCTGCTCGCGAAGGAAGTGGGACTGGACCCCAAACTGGTGAACTACGTGGCCTACTCCGGCGGCGGTGAGGCCCTGACCTCGCTGCTCTCGCACACAACGGCGGCGGGAATGTCCGGCTACAACGAAGTGGCTGACCAGATCGAGGCCGGATCACTGCGGGCGCTGGCCATTTCCTCTGAAGAGCGGCTCGACGGCGTGGACGTACCCACCTTCAAGGAACAGGGCGTGGACGTGGCCATGTCCAACTGGCGCGGCGTGGTTGCCGCCCCCGGCATCTCCGACGCCGCCCGGGCGGAGTTCACGGCCATCATCACCGAGATGCGCGAAACCGATGACTGGAAAGACACCCTGGCACGCAACAGCTGGACGGACAGCTTTGCCACCGGAGAAGAGCTCGAGGAGTTCATTGCCGGCGAAGTGGCCACCGCACGCGAGATCGTAAAGGACCTGGGACTATGAGCATCACCGGCAGCAGGCCAGAGGCCGGACATGACCACGGCACACCGCCCGACGCCGCGGAAGGCGGCCTGCTGCGCGGGCGCAGCGAGCTGCTGGTCGCCGTCGTGCTTTATGCCCTGGCCGTGTTCCTGACCGTCGGCACCCTCACCATGAACGTGCAGGGCACCGCAACACCGGGACCCCGTTTCTTCCCGGTACTGGTGTGCATCCTGCTCTACGGCGTCGCGACGGCCCTGACCATTTCAGTGCTGCGCAGCCCGACCGTTCCGGACACCCGCAAGCACCCCGACCGCGGCAACTTCTCCGATGACATGCTCCGCGACCTGGCCGGGCTTCCGGTGGACAAGTCGCAGGCAGCGCCGGCCGGCACCTGGCGAACCTATTCCGACTGGCGGACCGTGGGGCTGGTGCTCCTGGGCGTGGTGGTCTTCACCGCCGTGCTGAACATCCTGGGCTGGATCCTCAGCGCAGCCTTTCTCTTCTGGATCATTTGCTACGCGCTCGGCAGCAAACGTCCAGGCTTCGACGCCGGCGTGTCCCTGCTCTTCGCCTCGGCAATCCAGCTCGCTTTTAACGCCGGACTGGGCCTGAACCTGCCCTCCGGCTTCCTGGGAGGACTTCTCTAGATGGATCAGCTATCCCTGCTTTTCGACGGCTTCGGAGCCGCACTTACACCCATGAACCTGCTGTGGGTGCTGATCGGCGCGGTCCTTGGCACCGCGGTCGGCGTCCTGCCCGGCCTGGGCTCTGCCATGGCGGTGGCCCTGCTGCTCCCGGTCACGTTCTCCCTTGATCCCACCGCAGCCTTCATCATGTTCGCGGGCATCTACTTCGGCGGGCTTTTCGGCGATTCGACGGCCGGAATCCTGCTCAATACCCCCGGCAATTCCTCCGCGATCGCTTCCACCTTCGAAGGCCACAGGATGGCCAAGAACGGCCAGGCCGCAAAGGCACTGGCAACTGCGGCGATCGGTGCCTTCATCGGCGGCCTGATCGCCACCACCCTGGTGGTCTTCTTCGCCCCCACCCTGGTGAAACTCGCCACCGTCTTCGGACCCGCGGAGTATTTCGCACTGGCAGTGTTCGCGTTCCTGGCGATCTCCGCGGTGGTGTCAGAATCCGTAGTCCGCGGGCTGGCGGCCCTGGGCATCGGCCTGGCGCTGGCACTCGTGGGCATCGACGGTCCCAGCGGTACCGCGCGCTTCACCCTCGGCATGCCCCAGCTGTTTGACGGCATCTCCATCATCGTGATCACCGTCGGCCTGCTGGCGCTGGGCGAAGTGTTCCACATAGCCTCCCGCATCCACCGGGATCCGGCGGCTACCCAGATCAAGACCCGCGGCCGGGCGCGCATCAATCTCCGCGATGTGCGCCGGGCCATGCCCGCGTGGCTGCGCGGCACCGCGTTCGGCGCGCCGTTCGGGCTGATTCCCGCCGGCGGCGCCGAGGTACCCACCTTCCTTGCCTACGGCACGGAGAAGAAGCTCGCCGCCCGCCGCAAGGACCCGGAGTTCGGCACCACCGGCTCCATCAAGGGCCTCGCGGCTCCGGAAGCTGCCTCCAACGCCACGGCCGGAACCGCCATGGGCGCCCTGCTGGCCCTGGGGCTGCCCACCTCAGCAACCGCAGCGATCATGCTGGCCGCATTCCAGCAATACGGGATGCAGCCCGGACCGCTGCTGTTCGAGCGCAGCGGTGAACTGGTGTGGGCGCTGCTGGCCTCGCTGTTCATCGGGCTGGTGATCCTGCTGATCATCAACCTGCCCTTTGCCACCGTGTGGGCCAAGCTGCTGAACATTCCGCGGCACTACCTCTACGCCGGGATTACGGTGTTCTCGATGCTGGGCGTTTACGCCGTCAGCTCCTCGGTCCTTGACCTTTGGCTGCTCATCGCCATCGGGCTGGTCGGGTTCATGATGCGCCGCTTCAACATTCCCCTGGCCCCCGTGCTGATCGCCGTAATCCTTGGCCCGATGGCTGAGACCGAACTCCGCCGGGCCCTGGCCGTTTCCGAAGGCGACCTTGGCATCCTGGTGGGCAGCCCCATCACCGTTACCCTCTACCTGGTGCTGGCCATTGCCCTGGTTGTCTCCGGCATCCAGCACCTGCGTCACCGCCGCACCCGGAAGGACCCGGAGCGCGAGGCACAGCCCGTGGATGCCTGAGCCGCCTACACCGGGACGGGCGGGGCCAGCATCCCAAAGCGGCTGCTGATCCTGGCCAGGTCAATACCGTGGGCAGTGCCCGGGAACGTGCCTGCGTAGTCGCTGAGCCCGAGTACATCAAGGCGGCAGCCGGCGTCGTACAGCACGTCCACCAGGTTACCGAACCGCTGCCAGGCAAACGGAGCTTCGTGGGTGGTGTCCGGAACCCCGGATACCACCCAGTGGCGGTATTCGCCGGCCAGCGCCAGATAGTCCGACGCCGCTGACCGGGCCGCGCACAGGTCAGCGAAGGTAAACCAGACCTGGCCGTCCGCAGCCCGGGCCGCCTTCAGGGCCACCGACCCTGGGGCCAGCACTTCCGCTTCCTCCGGCTCCGGCGTCCGCAGTCCGGCCGCTGCAAGGGACCGCGCATCCGGACGGCGGAGATGGTGCCCCGCAGCGAAGCCGGACGTACCGCGGGGACGGGCAGACCGGTAATCCAGCGGGCCGTCCAGAGCCGCCACCTGCAGGCGGGTGGTGATCAGCTCGATCCCCGGCTCAAAGAGGTGGTGGAACATCGGATCCGGGAGCAGCTCGTGCGGCGCGTAGTTCGACGTCGCCACCAGCACGATCCCCCGCTCGTCCACCTGGCGGAGCAACCGCGTCACGAAGGCGGCATCCGCGGGTCCGTTAACGTGGAACTCGTCGAAGCAGAGCAGCCGGGCGTCCCCCAGCAGGGCGTCCAGCCCGGCGGCGAACGCAGACTGCTGGGCGAAACCCTTACGGCCGTATCCCTCGAAGGTCCGGGCATGCAGCTCGCGGAAGAAATCGTGGAAGTGCAGCCGGCGCTTTTCCGCGAGGGGAACAGATTCGTAGAAGGCATCCAGCAGCCAGGTTTTCCCGCGGCCCGGAGGCCCCCACAGGTACACCGAGCTGCCGGCTGCCCCGGAGGTGGCCGCGGCCCCGGCTCGGGCCAGCAGCGGAAGCACCGCCAGCTGCGCGGCGTCGAGCACCAGCCCCTGGGTCCCGGCCGCCCGCCGTACCGCTGAGGAAATGGATTCAACGTGCACGGAGGTCATACACCGGTTATACCGAGTCGCATCGGCGCCTCCAAATGCTCTGCTGTGGCAAGATTTCAGCGTCGGCACAGATGGCTGCCGTTACGTGTCAGGACAGCAGGCAAGGGATAAAGTGCAGCAGTTGTGGGCGGGCCTGGATTTTTGGACTGTCAGCCAGGCCACGGCCCTGGTCTCGGCGGTTTTTGGCATCTTCATCGTTGCGCGGGCGTGCTGGGACAACACGGTCCTGCCGGCCCTGACTGACCACTGCCTTGAGCTCACGGCCCGGCGCGCAGCCGAGCTGCGTCAGCCGGCAGAACAGCCGCACCGTTCAGCGGCGGCGGCAGGCAGGCGTATGGTCCGCACCCTCACCGACCCGCGGCTGATGCTTCCCTCCTCCGACGAGAGCGCCTGGGTGCGGAAACAAGGCCAGCGCAGGCATTCCAGGCCCTCCCCCGCGCAGCGCCGCCAAAGCGCTGAGGCATTGGCCGGGTTCCTGCGCCGGCCACACCTCGTTACGGAACAGGAGACGCTCCTGGCTAATGCGGTGGCCGGACTGGCACCGGCGATAAGCTCCGCTGCGGACTGGAACGAACTCCGCGCCGCCTCGCGGCAACACCTGCGGGCCGCGGTGCCGCTGCTGCGCAGGGGCGCGGCCCGGCGTTTTCTTTCCGTCTTCCTGCCGGCGATGGGACGCTACCTGGACTTCGTGGGCCGAGGCAGTGCCCTCGGACTAGCCGTGGGCGTAGTGGCTTCCGGCGGGCTCAACAGCGACAGCCCCCTGGTGGGTGTGCTCACCACCATCTGCGGTGTTGGCGGGGCCATCGTCTTCACCGCGACGGTGATTCGCTGCGATGCCAGGTCCTGGCCCGCTCCCCGATGGCAGGTACCGGAGCCGCTTCGCAGGATCTACCCGGAAGCTTCCTTCCTGCTCCGGCTGGTGCTCACCGTCGCTGCCGTCCTGGTGGCCGTCTCGATCCTGCGCCAGTAGCTCCCGGCTACCCCACACCGCCGAATTACGCCCAAGAAATTCGTGCTAATTATTCGCTGCCAACGGTGGTACGTTCGGAACTCGGGCACGATCCAATCCGGCACCAAGCACGGGAGGAACCATGACTGACCATGTAGCACCCGTATCAGACTGTTCGGTCCACAACTGCGATTTCAACCACGACGGCTGCACTGCCTACGCCATCACCGTGGGAGGCTCCCAGGACCATGCCAGCTGCGCCACGTTCATTGACACCTCCGCCACGGGCGGCCTCCCCAAGGTCCTTGCCACCGTTGGGGCGTGCCAGCGTGAAGAATGCCGCCACAACAACCACCTGATGTGCGACGCACACGATGTGCGGGTGGGCCCAGGCGCGGAGCTGGCCGACTGTCTCACCTACCAGCCGCGTTGACGGCCCGCGTCCGGGACTGCGCATGACCGCAGTCCTTCTTGCCTGGGATCCGGTTTGGCCGGAGGCATGGCAGCCCGACTACCGGGAGGCCGCCGCAATAGCAGCCGACGCCGGGTTCTTCCGTGCGGTTTGGGACGTCGCGCCAGCGGGGGACGGGCTGGAGCCGGGCTCGGATGCCTGGTTCATGGTTCCCGGCGAGCGCGCCGGCTTGGCCGGTCACGGCGTAGTAGTTTCCTCCCCCTACGGCATCGCGGACCGGCAGGGCTCGCCGGAGACCTGGGCCCGGCTGGTAGACATCGACATCGACGTCCTGCTGCCGCTGGACGAACTGATCCTCCTGCCGGATTTGCCGCAGGAAGTCTTCGCCGTGTGCCCCGAGGCCGGCGGCTCCGCCATCCTCAGCCATCCCGCCAGCGAGGGGCTGCGCCGCGCGTGGTCCCAGCACGATGCCGCGGAGACCTACGAAGGCCTGTTCCCGGGATCCCTTCCGCAGCCGGCCGTACGCTGGTCCCTTACCAGCCGCTGGGAGCACGACGCCGAGGCCCGGCGTATCTGCCTTGCCCACTACGGTCCGTCCTGTTCAGCCTGCGGGTTGGATCCCGAGGCGGTTTTCGGTCCTGACGGCACCGGCGTCCTGCAGGTCCATCACGTTGTCCCGCCCAGCCTTCTCTCGGACACATACGAGCTGGACCCGGTGACTGACCTGGTGCCCCTGTGCCCAACCTGCCACGCCGTGTCCCACCGCGGTTATCCCGATCCGTTCACCCCGGCTGAGCTGAGGCGCCTCCTGGCTTCCCGCGATGTGCCCCTGCACGGCTCCGTCCTCCAGGGCGCCCTTCCATCTGCGGACCAGCTGCGTGCGCAGGACGATGCCCGGAGACTGCTGGGCTTCCGGAGCAGACGGAGCGGCCCGGCCGACTAGACTCGGGAATCACCATGAGCATTCCGAACAACAGCTCCCGCCCGGTGCGCATTGACGCGTGGCTCTGGGCTATCCGTGCCTACAAGACCCGTTCCGCGGCAACGGCTGCCTGCCGGGCAGGCCACGTGAAGCTCAACGGCAACGCCGCAAAGGCCGCAGCTCCGGTCCAGCCGGGAGACACAGTCCGGGTCCGGCAGCCCGGGTTTGAGCGCATCCTGGAGGTCCGCGGGCTGATAGCGAAGCGGGTGGGCGCCGAAGCTGCGTCGCACTTCTTCACTGACCACACCCCCCAACGCCCTGCCGCTCCGGCCCTGGGTATTCCGCAGCGTGACCGCGGCACCGGGCGGCCAACAAAGAAGGACCGCCGCGAGCTGGAGCGGCTTCGGGGCGCGCGCTAGCAGCTGTTCGCCCTGGGACACGCCGGAACTCTAGAGGCGACGTGCCTCTTCCAGGCAGGAACGGCACAGGCGGCGCTGGCCTGCCGCGTCCCGGCCGCAGACCTGCAGGGCCGGGCGGTTGAACTCCCAGGTCCGCTGGACAACCTGGCACCAGGCGGAATGGAAGACGGTGCCCCGGCGAGTGACGTAGACCTGGCCTGGTCCCAGCGCCGGAGGAGCTGGGACGGCCCGGGCACGGCTGGCCAGGACCCAGCGGCTGACTGGTCCTGCGGATGCAGGTGTCAGGGCATCGGTGACGGGCTTCGTTCGCGTAAGTGTGTTGTAAGTCCCCATGCAGGAACCTTAGGGAACCGAGGGCCTGCATCCGCGAAAGATACGCGCATTTTTTGCTCAAGTTCCAGCGCGCCGCTGACTGAAAGGTCCACGGCAGCCTTATTGTTCAGCTCCCCTGCCCGCGTTCCCTGCCGGATTCCAGCTTCGGGAGCTATCCTGTCGGCATGCTGAAGAGGATAGCCCGCAGGATTGCTGCGACTGCACTGGTTCTTTTCGCCCTGGCTTCCGGACTGGTGGTCCTGGGTGTCTATTCCCTCCTCTCCTTTGCGTCCTGGGCGATCTTTGGCGCTGTGCCGCCGGCATACACCTTTGTCCTGGCCTTCGTCGTTCCCCCGGCCGGCATCGCGGCCCTGACCGGCCTGGGTGTAGCGGCCGGAAAGTCGGCGAGCGTGTTCAGGGCGCGGCGGAACCGGCGGTCCCGCGCCGCTGCGGCGGAGTCTTCCTGGGAGCTGGCCCAGAGCCGCAGGGATGCGGCGCTGGTCGCCTGGTCCCGGTACGAGACAGATGTTTCACTGCTCATCGAGTACCCCCTCATGACCGATTACAGCGACCCGGTCATCAGGGAAGTCATCGTGGCGATGCAGGGAATCCGCGAAGCGGAGCGTGGCGCGGACCCCGACCGGCTGCACGCCGCCGTCGACCGTTTCGAGGTGGCGCTGCGCACGGCCGAGAATTATGCCCGCCGCTGCGGACAGTCCAGGCTCACGGACGCCGAGCGAGGGAAGCTGGCGACAGCCCGATCAGCCCTTAATCTCCTGCTCGACGGCGGCGCGTCACCGGCCGAAGTCGAGGGGGCCTACCGGAGCCTGCGCCGCTCATTGAAGGGAATTATCGACCTGCCTGCCCAGGCGGCCGCAGACCTGGATGCCCGGGCCAGGGATGCCCGGCGCCTGGGCGCGCTTCGGATGGCCGGCTAGCGATTACTGCTGCAGGTCCCCGCCAGGACCAAACAGGTCTCCCCGAAAGACCGGTCGGGGAGTACGTTGTCACCCATGACGCCACAGCCAGCATCCCGTCCCGGAAGCAAAGGCGCCAAAGGCGCGGCCGCCGCGGAACACTGGGACCAGGTTCGCAGTGGGTTCGGGCTGTACACGGCCAGTGAACTCGCCGAGCGGCTCGATTTCGGCGGCACGGAAAATATGCGGGCCCGCAACCTCACCGGCAAGGCCCCGGTGCTGGCCATCGTGGAGAACGGAAGCGTGCTCTATCCCGGGTTCCAGTTCGACGAAAAACGAACCCGGATGTTTCCTGCGGTCAAGGACATCATCCGGATAGGACGTCTCGCCCGGTGGCGGGACGAGGAACTGGTCAGCTGGTTCTTCCGGCCCAATCCCCTGCTCTCCGGCAAACGTCCGGTGGACCTCCGCGAAGACGAGGAACAGCTGCTGCCGGCTGCGGAAAAAGACCTCGCCCGCTAGCCGCGGGGCACGGGAAGCTCTGCCGCAGCCACGAACGCCGTTGCGGAGCCGGGGTCGATTTCGGTGAGGCCGGCGTCAACAATCAACGGACCGGTGCCGGCGCACGAGCTCAGCTCCCGGAAGCGCGCTGCCCGGACTTCGGTGACTGCGGCGCCCGGGTTCGCCGCGAACGCGCCGGCCCGTTCCGGGCCGAGTTCCAAGTACCACGCCAGCAAGGCATGGGCCGCCTGGGCCGCAGCCTTGCCGGTGGACATCTCCAGTTCCTGGTTGAGGACAATGAGCGGACTCCCTGGCCGGGCAGGCACGGGGTCCCCTGCGGGAAGCTGGGTGCCTGAGACCTGCAGGGAGCGCAGCGCCCGCGGCATGTCTCCATAGCGCTGCGGTTCGAAGGCCGCTGCCTCCGCCGTGCCAATCGCAACGATTCCCGACGGCGCATCCGCCGTAAGTTTCGCGAAGGGTTTGGGACCGGCCCGGCGCACCGTCTTGGTGAAGCGTCCGGCTACCCAGTCCGCCCACGGTTCATCACTTTCCCTGCGGGCAAAGGCCAGGACACAGGCCACGGCAGCGGCAGCCACGGCGTCAGCGTGCGCAGCCGGGTTCTCCTTGTCCACGCGCAGGAGAATGGGCTGGACAGTATCGCTAAGTTCCACACCTCCACTTTCCCACGCCATCCGGGGGTGGCCGGCGGGGAGAGGGGTGATCCGCAGGGATACGATAAGCGGGTGACTGTTGAACAGGCCCTACTCGGCTTCACGGCCGTCGCCGTCCTGCTGACCATCATGCCGGGCCTGGACTCGGCCATGGTGCTGCGCTCGGCCATTAGCCAGGGCCCCCGGCATGCCGTCGCTACCGGAGTGGGCATCAATACCGGCGCCTTCGCCTGGGGGGCGGCAGCCGCCGTGGGTATTTCCGCACTGCTGACAGCGTCCGAAACGGCGTACACAGCAGTGAAACTGGCTGGCGCCGTCTACATGCTCTGGCTGGGTTCTTCCCTGCTGTGGAAGTCCTTCCGCCGCCGGCATGCGCCCGTACCGGTAGACGGCGTTCCGGCACCGCCGGGCGAGCGGCTGGCAGCCGCCTGGGCCAAAGGGCTGGGCACCAACCTGCTCAACCCCAAGGTGGGCGTGTTCTACATCGCCATGATTCCCCAGTTCATGCCTGCCGGAGTCTCTCCCCTGCTCATGGGCCTGGCCCTCGCCGGCATCCATGTGCTGTTGAGCGTTGTCTGGTTCGGGCTGATCATTTCGGCCGCTCATCTGGCCCGCAAGGCCCTGCAGGCTCCGCGGTCGGTGAAGATCACGGACCGGCTGACGGGGCTCGCCCTGCTGGGCTTCGGCACCTCCCTGGCCATAAAACACTAGTGCCGTCCCGGCGGTAACAAAACGGCATCGCACCCCCTATGTGCGTCTGACTAGGGCAGACGCCACCCAACGTCTCCTGCTAGGTCTGGTGGGACGGAGCAATGACGCTCCGCCCCACGAAAGAAGGAGCACTACATGAAGTACCGCCTGCTGCCCGTTTTTGCCGCCGCTGCCCTCCTGGCCACCGGATGCACAGCCTCTGCGTCAGAGGAACCGTCCGCTTCCGCTGACGAATCCGGCACCGATTCCCGGCTGGCTGAGATCACCGAGCGCGGAACGCTGCAGGTCTGCACCACCGGCGACTACCGGCCCTTCACTTACAAGGATCCGGATACCGGTGAGTGGAGCGGGATCGATATCTCCATGGCGCAGGACCTCGCGGCCAGGCTGGAGGTCGACGTCGAGTTTGTGCAGACCAGCTGGAAAGACCTGATGCCCGATTTCCTGGCCGGCTGTGACATCGGAGTGGGCGGTGTGTCCATCTCCCTGGCCCGCGCCGAGCAGGCGTTCTACACGGATCCGGTCCTGGACGACGGCAAGACCCCGATCACCCTCTGCGGCAACGAGGAGCTTTACGACACCGTGGAGGAGATCAACACCCCGGGCGTCCGGTCCATCACCCCGATTGGGGGCACGAATGAAATCTTCGCGGACACGAACTACCCCGAGGGCGAGATCATCCGCTTCGAGGACAACAACACGATCTTCGACGAGATCGTCGCCGGCAGGGCGGACGTGATGACCACCGACGCCGCCGAGGTGAAGTGGGTGGCCAATGAATACCCCGAACTCTGCGCCGTGGACCCGGACAATCCGTTCAACTTCTCGCAGAAGGCCTACCTGCTGCCGCTTGGGGACACGGTGTTCCAGGAGTACGTCAACCAGTGGCTGAACCTGGCTGAGAACGACGGCACGTACGACGCCGCCAAGGAACCGTGGTGGGGCCCGGCTGAGGGCTAATCCCCGGCCGCGCTGAAGTACTCCAGTACCGCGGGACTCTGCCAAATTTCCGCGTACTTCGCCTGCAGGTCATAGAGCGAACCGCCGTGCACGGTTTCATCCCGGTCCCCGACGGCATCAGCCACCACGATCGGGATGAAACCGTGCTGCATGGCGTCCACAGCGCTGGCGCGGATGCAGCCGCTGGTACTGGTTCCCACAATCACCACTGTGTCCACGCCCCAGGTGTGCAGCAGCTGGGCCAGGTCCGTGCCGAAGAACGCACTGGCGTACTGCTTCACCAGCACCGTTTCGCCATCCAAGGGCGCTACTTCGGGCATGATCTGCCCCAGCTCGCTGTCCCCGATCAGCAGCCGCAGCGCGGGGATCTTGTGGATAAAGACCCCGCCGTCCGCACCCTCCGGACCGTAGCTGACCCGGGTGTGCAGCACCGGAACGCTGTTGGCCCGGGCCGATTCCAGCACTTGGGCAGCGGTGTCCAAAAACTGTTTCTCCGGCAGGCAGAGCGGGCTCTGCGGATCGAAGTATGCCCGCATCAGGTCCACGGATACAACGGCCGGCACCGCCCCCGGGACAAGGGTGCCGTCGAATCCCTCCGAGAAACTCACAGCATTGCCACCGGTGGGGACGGCGCTTTTAATCCCGTCTCCGCTTCTGCGTTCGCGAGCAGATCTGCCAGGTCCCCGCCGCGGTTGAACAGCGGCAGCTCGTCCGGGCGCCCCTCCGCCAGTTTTCCGCGCAGGGACGCGGTGGCATCGGCGTCGAGCTCCCCGTTTTCAGAGCACACCACTCCATAGGCCCGCGCACCTTCCGGAGTCACGAGGCCCCGCCGGACTTCCTTGCACACCAGCTCCGGATCACGCGCCAGCGGATCTCCCCAGCCGCCGCCGCCCCAGGTGACGAAGTGCAGCACATCTCCGGGTGCCACCGAAACGTCATGGACCTTCGAGGGGAGGACCACGGTGGTGCCGTCAGCCTTCTCGATCCACTTCCGGCCGCGGGCGCCGGGTTCCCCGCCGCGCACGCCCCAGGGATAGGTGAGCCAGCGGTCATCGTGGATGGCGATGGTGCCCGGTTCCAGGAAACGGTAGGCGACGTCGACGCCGTTGCCGCCGCGGTGCAGTCCGGCACCGCCGGTGTCCGGGATGGTTTCCCACCGGTCGATCACCAGCGGGTAGTAGGACTCCAGATATTCGCACGGAATGTTGGTGAAGGAGGGCCACAGGGAGTGCCCGTCCGGGCCGTCGCCCACCGGCCGTCCCGGAATCCCGCCGAAACCGATGGAGTACAGCTGGAACCACTCGCCGCGGCGGTCCCCTGAGCTGTAGTTCCCCGAGTACATAAAGTGCGGCGAGGAGGAGAACCCGGCGCCGTTGAGCAGATCCGGATTCGCCTGGCCCAGCAAACCGCCGAACAGGTCAAAAAGCCGGCCGATGCCGTGGTTGCGGCCGTTCAGGGCCGCCGGGTAGCGCGGCTTCCAGAACGTGTCCTCGGGGATTTCAACGTCCACCAGCGGGTAGAAACCGTCATTCCAGAGGATCTGCGGGTCTGCGACAGTGATCATGTAGATGCCGAAGAACATCCGGATCAGGTTTTCGTTGATGTAGTAATTGATCGGCCCCTGCGCCTGCGGACTGCTGCCGGTGAGGTCGATCAGCACCTTGTCCCCGGTGCGGGTGATGGTCATTTTCAGTTCGTACGGGCCGAAGCCGCGGCCGTCGTCGTCAATGTAATCCGTGAAGGAGAGCGGCTTGCCTTCCTCGAAGACCATTGAAAGCAGCGTCTTCATGGCCCGGTAGTTCCGGTCCAGCAGGGCGTTCAGTGCGGAGGTGTAGGTGTCCACACCGAAGCGGGCGCACATTTCCTGCACCCGCCGGGAGGCGGTGCTGCATGCTGCCACCAGTCCGTTGAGATCCGCCCGGTTCCAGTCCGGCTTGCGGACCTGGTTCAGGATGATGCCCAGCGCCGTGTCATCCCGCTCGCCGCGCCGGTAGAGCTTGAACGGCGGGATCACCACTCCTTCCTCGAAGATGGTGCGCGCGTCGGTGGGCATGGACGCCGGTGTCTTGCCGCCGACGTCGGTCATGTGGCCGAACTGCGAGGCCCAACCGACAATCCGGCCCTCGTAGAAGATGGGCATGACCACCAGCCAGTCATTGGCGTGGCTGATCGCTGCGCCGCATGAATACGGGTCCGAGGTCATCAGGACATCGCCCTCTTCGATCGTCCCGTGAAAGTTCTCCAGGAAGTCCGGAATCGAGAGGCCGAACTGGCCCACAATCATCTTGCCGCTGGGGTCTGCGATCAGCGGAAACTCGTCGTGCTGTTCCCGGATGCCTGGGCTCAGGGCGGTGCGGAAGAGTGTCTCGTCCATCTCATAGCGGGCGCTGCGAAGCGCGTTTTCGATCAGGTCCAAGGTGACGACGTCGACGTCCACCTCGCGCAGCGGCTCGGCTGCGGTTTCCACTAGCTGGGCCATGGGGGCTACTCCTTCGAATCTGCGGGGCGGATGAGCAGGCTGCCGTGCGGATGCACGGTGGCGGTGTGGCCGGGAAGGACCAGCGTGGTGGAGTCCATTTCGGCAATGATGGCCGGACCGGGCACGATGTTTCCGGCCAGGAGGCGGTTCCGGTCGTACACCACCGCCTCGACGCTCTCCCCGTCCACAAAGAGGCTGGTACGGGTCCGCTCAGCGGCGGACGGGTCCTCGCCTCCCGCCTCCAGGGTGATCGAGGCGACCTCAGGATGCGGTCCGTTGACGGTGGCACGGACCGTGACGAGTTCGTGCTCGTTATCCAGCAGGAAGGAGAAGAGCCGCTGGTGCTCGGCGTCGAACGCTGACCGCAGGCCGGCAAAGCCGGCTCCTTCTCCCGCGGCGAAGGCCGCGTAGTCCAGCGGAACCGGAATCTCGAAGCCCTGGCCGTGGTAGCGGACGTCGGCGGAATAGCCCATGGTGAGGTCCTCTTCCCCCAGGCCCGCAGCGAGCAGGGATTCGCGGGCGGTGGCGGCGAGTTCATCGAGCAGGCCCGCCAGTTCGGCGTCGGTAAAGTCGCTGAACGGCCGCACCAGGGTGCGCGCTGCTTCGTTCCGCAGGCTGGTGGTCGCGTCGCCGTAGGCGGAAAGCACCCCGGGGGACGGTGGAATGATCACCGGCCATGCTCCGGTGAGCTTGCCGAGCGCGTTGGCGTGCAGCGGTCCGGCTCCGCCGAAGGCAACCAGCGCGAAGTCCCGGGGATCAAAACCCTGCTGGGTGGACACGAGTTTCAGCGCACCGAACATGTTTTCGTTGACAATGTGCACAATTCCTTCGGCTGCCCGCTGTACGTCGTTCAGGCCTGTGGCGTCGGCAATAGTCTTTACTGCTGCTGCCGCAGCCTCGGTGTCCAGACCGATCTCGCCGCCGGCCAGTTCGGCGGGCAGGTAGCCCAGCACCACGTTCGCGTCGGTCACCGTCGGTTCAGTTCCACCGCGCCCGTACGACGCCGGCCCGGGGGCGGCTCCGGCGGACTGCGGGCCTACGCGCAGGGCCTGGGTCAGCGCCGGCACATGTGCAATCGAGCCGCCGCCTGCACCGACGGTGCGGACGTCAACGGAGGTGGCACGGACGGTGAGGTCGCCCACCGTGGTTTCCCGGCCGATCCGCGGCTGCAGGTTCTGCACGAGTGCCACGTCGGTGGAGGTCCCGCCCATGTCGAAGGTCAGGAAATCGGTGTAGCCGGCCTGTTCGGCGGCCCAGGCAGCGCCGGTGACGCCGCCGGCCGGTCCGGAAAGCAGCAGTGATACTGGGTTGTCCGCCGCAACGGCACCGGAGACCAGCCCGCCGTCGCTGCGCAGGATCGAGAGCTGGGCATCCATCCCGGCACCGGTGAGCTGCTCATCAAGGCTGCGGACATACCCGGAGACCTGTCCCTGCACGTAGGCGTTGGCAACCGTGGTGATGGCGCGTTCGTATTCGCGCAGCTCGGGCAGCACCACGGAGGACCGGGAGACCGGAACGCCCGGCAGCTCCTCTGCCGCTATCTCAGCGATGCGTGCCTCGTGGTCGCCGTTGGCGTAGGCGTTGATCAGGCAGATACTCAGGGCTTCGACGCCGTTGTTCCGCAGTTTGGCGAGCTGGCGGCGCACGTCGTCTTCATCCAGCTCGGTCAGCACCTCGCCGGTAGTCGAGACGCGTTCAGTTACCTCGACCGTGTCTTCAAGGTCTGCCAGGGGTTCCGGCTTGGGCCAGATGATCCAGCCCGCCAGTCCGCCGGGAACAAAGGACCGGGCAATCTGCAGCACCTGCCGGAAACCGCGGGTGGTCACCAACCCAACCCGGGCGCCCTTCTGCTCCAGGATGGCGTTGGTGGCAACCGTGGTTCCGTGCAGTACGTCCTTGACCTCGGAGGGATCAATCCCGGCCGCTGCACAGACCTGCTGGATCCCGTAGAGGACCCCCACGGACTGGTCCTGCGGGGTGGAGGACGTCTTGTACCGGTGCGTCTGGCCGGTATCTTCATTCACCAGCAATATGTCCGTGAATGTGCCGCCCACATCCACGCCTAGCCGAAACGCCATCAGTTCTCCTTGGGGGGGTGGTGCCGCACCTCCGCTTGGGCGGATACGGCGGAAGGGAATCCGAACGGGTGAATGCTGCTGTTGCCTGGGTCACATTCGTGGGATCAGGCTAGATGTGCACCTTTGGACTGTCAAGGGATTGCATACAAGCGTTGGCGGCAGCTCGATGCATGCCTTGACAGTTCAGCTGTAAGACTGCCAAGTTGTATGCAGATTGGCATCTTTTGCCCAGCTCAGGAGGAATACCCGATGGCAGCAGAAACGAAACCCGGCGGCCCGCTGGCGGGCATCCGGGTGGTTGAGATGGGGCAGCTGCTGGCCGGCCCTTTCTGCGGGCAGCTCCTGGGTGACCTGGGAGCTGACGTGGTGAAGATCGAAGATCCGGAACGAGGGGATCCGATGCGCCAGTGGGGCCGGCAGCTTCCGCAGGGCGTTTCCCTGTGGTTCTCCGTTGTGGGACGCAACAAGCGTTCGGTGACGCTGAACCTCCGGGAGAAGGAGGGCCAGGACCTGGCCCGGCAGCTGATTGCGGACGCCGACGTCGTTATCGAAAACTTCCGGCCAGGCACCATGGAGCGCTGGGGAATGGGATTCGAGGAACTGCGCCGGGAAAACCCGGGACTGGTCATGGTCCGCGTGTCCGGCTTTGGACAGGACGGCCCCTATTCCCAGCGCGCCGGGTACGGCGCAATCGGCGAGGCCATGGGCGGCCTGCGCTATGTGGTGGGCGATCCCTCAACGCCCCCGTCCCGGGTGGGCATCTCCATCGGAGACACCCTCGCGGCCATGTTCGCCACCATCGGTGCACTGGCCGCCCTGCAGGAGAGGAATTCCTCCGGACAGGGGCAGATCGTGGATTCGGCCATCTACGAGGCCGTGCTGGGGGTCATGGAATCACTGGTACCGGAGTGGCAGGTCACCGGGTACCAGCGCGAACGCACGGGTGCGGTGCTGCCCAACGTGGCTCCGAGCAATGTCTACCCGACGCGGGACGGACAATGGCTGCTGATCGCCGCCAACCAGGACACCGTGTTTTCCCGCCTCGCCAAGGCCATGGGGAACCCGGACCTGGCCGTTGACCCCCGCTACGCCACCCACGGTGCGCGCGGGGAACGCCAGAGCGAACTCGATGACCTGATTGCAGGTTTCACGTCAGGCCTGGATGCCGCGGACCTGGAACTGCTGCTGGAGGAACACGGGGTCCCATCCGGACGGATCTTCCGGCCCGTGGACATGTTTTCTGATCCGCAGTTTGCCGCCCGCGGGTCCATCACCGAGGTGGAGCACCCGTCGCTCGGCCCGGTCGCCATGCAGGATGTCTTCCCTCGGCTGAGCCGCACACGCGGGACCGTCCGCTGGCCCGGCCCGGAGCTGGGAGCCCACACCGAAGAAGTGCTCGCCGGCATCGGCATCAGCGGAAGCCAGCTGCAGGACCTCCGTGCCCGGGGCGTGGCATGAGCCTGCCGGGTCTCCCTGCGTCGGTCCGGCTGGTGGAAGTAGGGCTCCGTGACGGGCTGCAGTCCGTGCCGGAGCCGCTGCCCACTGCCGCCAAGGTGGAGCTGGTGCAGCTGCTCATTGACGCCGGAGTCCGGGAAATTGAGGCGGTGTCCTTCGCCCATCCGAAAGTGCTGCCGCAGCTCGCGGACGCCGCTGAGGTCATGGCGGCAGTCCCCCGGGTCGCCGGCGTACGCTACCGAGGACTCGCGCCCAACTTCCGGGGCGCTGAACGCGCCGTGGACTGCGGACTGGATGAACTCGTGGTGGTTGTCTCGGCTGACGAGGAGGTCAGCCGGCGCAACCAGCGCCTCACCGTGGACGAAGCACTCGATGGGCTGGCCCGCATCGGGGAACTGGCAAGGACCTCGGGCCTCCGACTGGTGACCGCCGTCGCCTGCTCGTTCTTCGCTCCGGGACGGGGCCCGGTGACGCGCGAAGAGCGTCTGCGGGTGGTGGACGCTGCGGTGTCCGCCGGATCAGCCGGCGCCTATCTGGCCGGAACCTCCGGGCAGGAGGAGCCCGGAGAGATCTATGACGGAATCCGGGAAGTCCGTGAGCTTCACCCCGGCCTGGAAGTCGGCGTCCATCTGCATAACCGCAACGGTTTTGCCCCCGCGAACGCGTTGGCTGCCCTGCAGGCCGGCACGGACTGGATTGAGGGCTCTTTCGCCGGGCTGGGCGGGGATCTGTGGTTCCCGGGCGATCCGTCAGTGCTGGGCAACGCCCCGTTCGAGGATCTGGTTCATCTGTGCGACGGCCTGGGCATCCACACGGGGGTGGACCTTGACAGCTACCTGCTGGCAGTCGATCGGATCGTTGAGCTGACCGGCCGGGCCTCGGCGTCGTTCGTTTCCCGCGGCGGCACCCGGGCACAGCTCGCCCAAGCCCGCTGGCCGGCGGAGGAACCCTTCTCCGGCAAAGGATAACGTAGTTCGCATGGAACACTCCCCCGCTCCCGCGGACGCCGATGAGAGCCCGTATGCGCGGCTCCGCGCACTGATAGCCTCCGGCGATGTCGCCCCCGGATCCTGGCTGCGCGAGGCCGCACTGGCTGAACGGCTGGGCGTTTCGCGGACGCCGGTCCGCGAGGCACTGAACCGGCTGGCCGCCGAGGGCATCGTGGAGATCAGCCGGAACAAGGGCGCCCAGGTGGTCTCTTTCACGCCCGAGGACGTGGCGGGCCTCTACGACGTGCGGGCAGGTTTCGAGCCCCATGCCGCCCTGCTCGCCGTCCCGCGGCTCTCGGATGACGACGTCGACCGGCTGGCGGGGCTGAACACGGCGATGGAGACGGCCGCAGCGGAAGGCGACCTTCGGACCCTTGGCGCACTGAACAATGAATTCCACGGCCTGTTCGTGGAACGCTGCGGCAACCGGCACTTCGCGGTGGCGCTGCAGACGCTGATGCGCCCGGCAGTGGTTGCCCATACCTTCGGCAAGTACAGTCCCGAAGCGCTGCGCCGCAGCATGCTCCACCATGCCGAGCTGGTGGCCGCGGCTCGGGCCCGTGACGGCGAATGGGCCGAGGCCGTCATGCGCACGCACATCCTGGCAGCCCGCAATGCCGCCGGGGCCCACCCGACGGCTGGTTAGCCGCCGGACCGGCCCATGGTCATGAATCGAAGCCCAGCCCCACGGCATCCAGCGTCTTGAGGATGATGTTCCGCTTGCCGGCGTTGTGGTCGGCCCGGTCCATGGACCACCTGGTCAGGTTGATGCCGGCTGAGGCCAGCGGCTCAGGCGGGAAGGGCAGCGGACGTTTCCGCACCATCTCCAGCCGGGTGCGCTCGGTGGATTCCCCCGAGAGCAGGTCCAGCAGGACATCCGCTGCGAAGGCGGTGGCCCCCACCCCCAGGCCGGTGAAACCGGCGGCGTACGCCACCCGTCCCTTGCGGGCCGTTCCGAAGAAGGCACTGAACTGGGTGCTCGAATCGATCGGCCCCGCCCATTTGTGACTGAACTTCACTCCTTCAAGCTGCGGGAAGGTGGTGAAGAAATGGGCAGCCAGTTTCTCCCAGGTCGCCGGGCGGTTCTCGTGCCGGGGATTGACCCGTCCGCCGCGGAAATACAGGGCATCGTAGCCGCCGAACAGGATCCGGTTGTCCTTGCTCAGCCGGTAGTAGTGGAACTGGTTGGCCATGTCGCCGATGCCTTGCCGGTTCCTCCAGCCGATCGAGTCAAGCTGCGCGGGGGTGAGCGGTTCGGTCATCAGCGCGTAGTCGTACACGGTCACGGTCATCAGCTTGTTGCGTTTAAGCAGTGACGGATAGGCGTTCGTGCCCAGTACTGCCTGCCCCGCCCGGACCTCTCCGTTTTCAGTCACCGCCCTCACGCCGCCGTCGTACTCCCCCAGCTCCAGGACCCGGGTGTCCTCGTAGATTTCCACGCCCAGTTCTGCCGCGGCCCGCGCCAGCTCCAGCCCCAGTTTGTAGGGATGGACCATGGCCACCGAGTCTTTGTACCAGCGGCCGGCCAGATAGGTAGGCGAGTTCACCTCCGCCCGGACGGCAGCTTGGTCAAGGAAGACGCTGCCCGGCGCATCTTCCTGAAGCCATTCCACCTGGTGCGGTTCAACGGCAACATTGAGTTCCCCGGTGCGTTCCCAGTCGCAGTCCATGCCGTACTTCGCAATGGCCTCCTCCATGCGCTCAAGGTTCTCCAGGCCAAGCCGTTCCAGGGTTTCAAGTTCGTCCGGCCAGCGGTTTAGCCCGTTCTCATAGCCGTGCGTGAGGCTTGATTCGCAGAACCCTCCGTTGCGGCCGGAGGCGGCCCAGGAAATGCGGCGCCCCTCAAGCAGGATCACGCTCCGGCCCGGGTCCCGTTCCTTGGCACGCAGCGCGGCCCAAAGCCCGGTGTAACCTCCGCCGATAATCACCATGTCCGCCGACGCGGTTCCTTCGAGCCGCGGGTGGCGGGGTGCGGCGCGCTCCAGTTCATCGATCCAGAACGGGCGGTGTACTGCACCGGCCAGTGCCTTGGCTGCGACGCCGGGACGGGGAGCGTTCCGTTCGAAAACGGTGGTGTTCACGAGAGTGTTCTCCTATGTCAGGATGCGGTGTGCCCGCACCCGGATGTACTGGCTGAAAGGGTCAACGACCAGTTTTCTGGGGTGATGCCGCGCTCAGGCCGGAGCCGTCTCCTCTTCCCACAGCGGCCGGGAACGGGAGTTGATAAGGGTTCGGGTGTAGTCCTCCCGGGGATCCTGGAGGATGCGCGCCGTTGGCCCCTGCTCCACGATCCTGCCCTGGTGCATCACCAAGAGCTCGGAGCAGAGCCGGGAGACAACGGCCAGGTCATGGGTGACAAACAGGATAGTCAGGCCAAACTGGTCCCGGAGTTCTTCCACCAGGTCCAGCACCTGGGCCTGGACCGAGACATCCAGTGCACTCGTGGCTTCGTCCAGGACCAGCAGGCGCGGACGTGCCGCGAGCGCCTTGGCCAGGGCAACCCGCTGGCGCTGGCCGCCGGAGAGAGCCCGCGGCAGCGCGTCGCAGCGTTCCGCCCCGATCCCCACCCGGCCGAGAAGCTCCCGGGCGCTGGCCGATGCCTCGATGCGTCCCTGCCGCCGGTGCAGGCGGAAGACATCCGCTACGGCCTTGCCAATGGGTATCCGCGGGTCCAGGGAAAGGTACGGGTCCTGGAAAACGATCTGCACGTCCTTGGCAAGGATCTTGCGTTCCGCGGCCTTGAGCCTGCGGCGCGGACGTGCATTTCCGCCGAGGGTGATATCGCCTTCCGTAGCTGTCTCCAGGGCCACTGTCAGCCGGGCAAGGGTGGATTTGCCCGATCCGGACTCTCCCACGACCCCTAGGGAACCGCCCTCCGGAAGGCTGAAACCGGCGTCGTTCAGGGCTGTGAGCACTTCGCCGTGCGCCAGCTCGTAGCGTTTGGAAAGCCCGGAGGTTTCAAGCAGAGGCTGCCCGCCAGACGGGGCCTGGGGGGCCGGCACCTGGTCCAGTTCAATGGTGGGTGTAGCGCTGACCAGCTGGCGGGTGTACTCCTGCCGGGGTGCCTGGAAGACGTCCCGGGTGGCTCCCTCCTCCACAACGCGGCCGTTGCGCAGCACATAGACACGTTCGCACAGGCTGGCGGCAAGATTCAGGTCGTGCGTGATGAAGAGCATGCCCATGTTCCGTGCCTGCTGCTGCTTACGCAGCAGGCTCACGATTCCGGCCTGGGTGGTGACATCGAGGGCAGTCGTAGGTTCGTCGCAGAGGAGTAGCCCCGGGGAATTAAGCAGTGCTGCCGCGATCATGACGCGCTGGAGCATTCCTCCGGAAAGCTGATGCGGATGCTGGGCCGTGAGTTCCCGGGCCCGGCGAAGCCCCACCTGTTCGAGCGCAGCGACCGAGCGCTGGGCCGTTTCCGCCCGGGAAAGCCCCTGCAGCCGCAGCGACTCCCCGAGGAAGTCCCCCACGGTGCGGACGGGGTTGATTCCGGCCCGGGGGTCCTGGAAGATCATCGAGGCGCCCCGCCTGCGCAGGCCCATCAGCTGCTGCCTGCTCGCTGTCAGGGTGTCCAGCCCGCGGACCGACACTTTCCCGGAGGCAACCGCGCGCTCCGGAAGAAGTCCAAGGGCGGCCCGGATGGTCAGGGATTTTCCGGATCCGGATTCCCCCACCAGTGCAACGGCTTCTCCGTCGCCTACCTGCAGGGACACGTCCTCCAGCAGCGGTGCCCTGCCCGGGAAACCCAGGGTCAGGTTCTGGATGTCCAAGAGCGGGATCATGCGAGTTTTCCTCCGATTCGGTCTGAGAGCTCCTCGCCGATGATGTTCACGGCGACCACCACCAGGACGATCACCAGCGCCGGCCAGAAGGCAGGAAGCAGATGTCCGCCCAGCAGCGCTCCCCTGGATTCTTCGATCATGGCTCCCCAGTCGCTGGTGGGCGGCTGGATACCCAGCCCAATGAAGGACAGAGCCGCTAGGTCCGCAAGGACATACCCGAAATTGAGGGTGGCCTGTGCGCCGACGGTGGGAACGAGGTTGGGCAGCACACGGCCCAGGACCACCCACGGAGTGGTGAATCCGAGTACCTGGTATGCCTGGACATAGGGCCTGCCGCGCTCGGCCATCACCAGGGACTGTGTCAGGCGGGCCACGTAGGGAACATAGGCGATGGTCATGGCAATGACCGGTGCAGTGAGGCCCTTGCCGAACAGTGCAATGGCCAGCATGGCCAGCAGCAGTGCCGGAAAAGCGAAGAGGAGATCGAAGAACCGGCTAAGCAGCCGCCCTGGCCAGCCCTGGGACCAGCCGGCCGCCAGCCCCAGCAGCAGGCCAAGAACAGTGGACCCCACCATCACGATTGCCGGGCCCAGCAGCGAGGTGCGTCCGCCGTGCATGAGGCGGCTCAGCAGGTCACGGCCCAGGGCGTCGGTACCCAGCAGGTGCCCGCCTCCCGGGCCCGCCAGCACATTGTTCAGGTCTACATAGTCGGGGTCATAGGGCGCCAGGACGGGAGCAAGGACGGAGAGCAGCACAACCAGTGCACCGAAACCCGCGGCGGCCCAGCCCAGAGGCGAAAGGTACTGTCCGTACCGGAGCAGCCCGGCCGGCCGGGGAAGGCGAAGTGCCAGCGTCATCGGGACTCCGTTCCGGCGGCAATCCGCGGGTCGATAAGCGGCTGAATGAGGTCTACAAGGGTATTGACCAGGACGAAGGCAGCTACGACCACCATCACGATGGCCTGCACCACGGAGAAGTCGAGCCGGTCGATCGACTGCACCAGCAGTTGTCCGATGCCGGCCAGGCCGAAAGTGCGCTCGATAATGGCACTGGAGACAAGAAGCCCGGCCACCAGCACACCGCTGACAGTAAGGATGGGACCCAGCGCGTTCCGCAGGACGTGCCGGGTCACCACCGAACCGCGCCGCAGTCCGCGGCTGGTTGCCACCTCCACGTGTTCGCGGACCAGCTGGTCGTTCATGGAAGAGCGGGTCACCCGGGCAACCATGGCGATGTACGTAATGCCCAGCGCCAGCGCGGGCAGCGCAAGGTGCCATATCCGGTCCCACCCGGCTTCACCGCTCCCGAACGACGGGAACCAGCCCAGGCCTACCGAGAACAGTGCAACCAGGGCGATCGCCGCCACGAACGGAGGGACTGCGCCGGCGGCCGTCAGGGTGATCAGGATGAACCTGTCGCCGAAGCCCTTGTTCAGACTGGCGATGGTTCCCGCCAGCAGACCCAGGAGGGTGATGAAGACGGCGGCCAGCGCCACCAGCTGCAGGGTGGTTGGCAGCCGGCTCAGGAGCACTTCGGAGACATCCTGCCGATATGTGAGGGAGCGCCCCCAGTCGCCCTGGAAGATGCCGCCCAGCCAGTTCAGGTACTGCTCCCAGGCTGGCTTATCCAGCCCGTACTGGCGGGTGATCTCCGCGAGTGCGTCGGGGTTGGGGCTGCGTCCGCGCAGCAGGAAGCGCGCCGGATCCCCGGGTACGAGGAACCGGGAGAAAAAGACAGCCAGCGAAGCGGTCAGGAGCGTTGCGGCGAGGACCAGCAGCTTCTGCACAACGAAGACTGCCGTCCGTCTGGTTCGTCCTCCGGGCTTTCTCCCGGGTGCCGGAGAACCGGAGATGGGTGGTGCCTGTACTGCTGTGGTCACGTCAGCGACCCCCGATCTTGGCTGCCCATGGGAAGTACATGTAGTTGATGGAAGGATCTGCGCCGGTTATGCGGTTGCCCAGCCACATCGTGGTGACGCTCTCATACAGCGGGCCCCAGACGACTTCCTCGCCGGCCAGCTCTGCTGCCTTCGCAGTCAGGCGCGCCCGTTCGTCCGGGTCCCGGACTTCAAAGGCCGCGTTGACCAGTTCATCGAACTCTGGGCTGCTCCACCCGCCGTAGTTGCTGAAGTCACCGGTGCGCAGCACGCTGTACATTTCCAGTGGCTCATTGGCGGACAGGTACCAGGAGGTCACCATCAGGTCGACTCCGGCCCGGGCCTCCGGGTCGGAGAACAGGGTGGTGTACTTGTCGTTGGACATGGTCTGGATTTCGGGTTCGAGCCCAATTTCCTTGGCGGCCGAGGCAATGGCCCGGGCCGTGATGTCGAACGCAGCGTTCAGCGATGCCGTGGCGAAGACGAATTTGCTGCCTTCTGCTCCGGCCTCGCGCACAAGCTTCCGGGCTTCCTCGACGTCGTAGGGAATGGCCGGCAGGGCAGCGAAGGCATCATCGACTGTCGCCGGTGCCGCCTCATTCCACACGTTCCTGGTGGTCAGGGAATCGGTGCCGACGGCGTAGCCCTGCTCTGCAGCATTGATCAAGGCCGGCCGGTTCAGGGCCATCATGAGTGCCTCGCGGACCCGGACATCCTTAAAAGTTCCGTCCAGACCCGTGAAGACCATGCTTTGAACGGATGAGTCCTTGCCGAAATACATGGTGCCGGCGTCCTTGTTGGCGTTGAGGATGTCGATCGCATTCGACGGGATCATGAATCCGCCGTCAAGCTCTCCGGTTTGGAAGGCGTTGATCCGTGAATTGGCGTCAGGAAGAATCCGGAACGTCACCTGCCTGGATTTGGCCATCAGGTCCTTGTCCCAGTAATCCTCGAACCGGGTGAGCGTGATGCTCTCCCCGGCGTTCCAGGACTCGAATTGGAAGGGGCCCGTGCAGTTCACGCCGGTGGTGGAGTTCCCGTAGTCGGGACCCGTTTCCGTGAGCGTACGGGCCGATTCCACGACTCCGGGGGCGCCAACCAAAGAAGAGTTGAACACATAGTCCGGACGGACCGTTTTCACGGTGACCTCGTAGTCGCCGGTCTGCTCAACCGATTCAACATTCTGGAAGGATGACGCCCAGAAAGAACCCACCTCCGGATCCAGGTGGCGCCGCAGCGAAGCAGCAACATCCGCAGCCGTCATGGGTGTTCCGTCGTGGAACTTCACGCCGGAACGGATGGTGTAAACCCAAGTGAGGGGATCAGGATTCTCGAATCCCGCGGCCAGCCCCGGTGAAGTGGTCAAGTCTGCGTTCCAGCGGAAGAGCGACTCACACACGTTGGAGAGCACTGTATTGTCCGGATAGTCGAACGCGTAGGCGTAATCCAGCGAGAAGGGCTCCGCATACATAGCCCAGTTGAAATTGTCGATCTCCGAACCGGGGTCCGGGCTGGAACTGCTGAGCGTGAATTTGGGCCCGTTGGAGCCTTCCGCGCCCTGCGGCTGTGCGGTGCAGCCGCTCAGGACCAAAGCTGCCGCTGCGGCTGAGGCAGCGGCAGCTTTGAACCGCCGGGCCCTGTTCAGCACCTTGTCCCTGGCAGGTTTCACCCCGCCACCGCGGCGTGCGTGGCGGCTGCGGACCCGGCGGCACCGAGCTGGTAGACGCACTTCCCGCCAATCCAGGTCTGGGTCACCCGTACGCGGTGCAGGTCTTCCGGGTCCAGGTCGAACAGGTTCGCGTCGAGCACAGCCAGGTCCGCCAGCTTGCCGCGCTCCAGCGTTCCGGTCTGTTCCTCCAGGCCGTTGATCCAGGCGCTGCCCTGCGTGTAGGCATCCAGGCTCTGCTTGAGACTGAGTTTCTGGGAATCCGCGCCCAGGGGCGGCAGGTCCGAGCCCGGTGACCGGCGGTTAACGGCCACATGGATGGCCGCGACCGGGTCGGCGGTGGAGACCGGCCAGTCGCTGCCAGCCACCAGCCGGGAGCCGTGTGCTGCCAGTTCACCAAAGGGATAGTGGCGTTCTTCAGCACCCGGTTCCAGGAAAGGCAGGGTCAGAGTGTCCAGCTGGTCTTCGTGGCAGGCCCAAAGTGCCTGCATGTTCGCAGCGGCCTGCAGCTGCGCGAAGCGCGGCACATCTTCCGGCCGCACTACCTGGAGATGAGCCAGATGATGCCGGTTGCCGCTGCTTCCGTTTTCTAAGCGTGCCGCCGCCAGCGCATCGAGGGCATCCGTGACTGCCCGGTCTCCGAGTGCATGGAAATGGACCTGCATGCCCTCGGCATCGATTGCCGTAACGAACTGCTTCATCTCCTGGGGGTCGAAGAACTCGATTCCCCGGTTCTCCGTGGGGTGCCCGTGGTGGTCCAGATACACGTGGTGCATGGCTGCCGTGTAGTTCTCGGCTACCCCGTCCACCATCACCTTGACGGAGCTGGCCTTCAGCTGCCACGGTTCAAAGGCTGCGGCGACGGCGTCGCGCCGGTCCCGGATGTCCTCCAGCTGGCCCGGCCCTGCGGTCCGGTCCCACCACTGGCAGATCGTGACCCGGACCAGCAGCTCACCTGCTGCAGCGGCGTCCATGTAAACCCCAAGGTGGTCTGCATGCCCGCCCTCGGGGACCGGCACCCAGGCGTCCTGCCACGCAGTGATTCCCTGTGCCAGCAGCTCCCGCTGCGCCTTGAGCAGCCCCCGGTACGCGAGGTCGTACGGAATCTCCGGCTTGACCCGGTTGAACAGGTCCACTGCACCTTCATGCACGGTGCCGGCGGGAGTGCCGTCAGCCTCACGTTCCAGGCGTCCGCCCTCCGGGTCGGGAGTCTGGGCCGTGATGTTTGCGGCCTGGAACGCTGCAGTGTTGGCCCACGCTCCGTGATGGTCGCGGTTCTGCAGCAGGACCGGCCGGTCAGGCACCACGGCATCAAGCTGCTGTCTCAGGGGCGTGCCGCCGGGAAAGAGCTCCATGGACCAGCCTGCCCCCAGGATCCACGGCTCCTCGGGGTGAGAAGCCGCGTACTCCGCAATCACAGCCAGTGCTTCTTCAGCCGTGCCGGCACCCGTGAGATCGCATTGGAGCATTTCAATCCCCGCGAAAACCGGATGGATGTGGGCGTCCTGGAAGCCCGGAACCACCAGCTGGCCCTGCAGGTCCACCCGCCTGGTTTCGGCACCGACCACGTCTTCCAGACTGCTGCCGGGGCCTACGGCGATTATTCGGCCGTCTGCAATGGCAAGGCTGGCCCGGATCGGACCGGCATCGATGCCGGTGTATAGCCACCCGTTCTCCAGGAGTGTTTCCGCGTGCACGAAGGGTCCTTTCATAGGAATTTCCAGCTCTGCCAAACACACGATATGACGCGGATCACGTTTGGTCAACAGTGTTGACATCATTGATGACAGAGTTGTCGACGCAGGTCGATCGGGTAATCCTGTAGCTTGGAAATGACCCGGATCGGACGGAAGGGATTTGAGAAGATGGCGCAGGCGCAGCCAACCCCGCCGCAGGAACGGCGCAATCGCCTTGACCCCGGCAGCATCATCGACGCCGTGCTGCGCCTTGCGCGGCAGGAACCCGGGGAGCGGCTGACAGTCCGCAAACTCGGGCAGGAGCTCGAGGTTGACGCCACGGCCGTGTACCGCCACTTCCGCAACCGCGATGCGGTCATTAGGGCCGCCTTGGACAGATTGTTCAATCTTTCCCTGCAGCGCACCCAGGCCGCCGCAGCCGGACAGGACTGGCGAACCCGGCTGGAAACGTACATCAGCGAGCTGCTTGAGGCCTTTATGCAGCACCCAGCCCTGGGCAGCGAATCCTTCGCCACTGACACATACGGACCCGGAGAACTGCAGGCAATCGAGTTCGTGCTCGAATGCCTCACGGACGCCGGCCTGGCGCCGGACCGGGTAGTGCACTACTACGCTGCCCTCGAGAGCTACACCCTGGCGCTGGGAACCGGCATTTCAATGGAGGTTCAGCGGCGTCCCGGCTCAGCGGGACAGGAGCCATGGCTGAATCCGGGCATCTTCACCCGGCTCTCGGGCTACCCGCTCCTCGACCAGCATCACGCCGACCTTCGGCGGCTGGATTCACAGACGGCGTTCCGGGCGGGGCTGACCGCAATCCTGGACAGCGCCGAACGCGAAAGCCGTCCGGCCGCCCGCTGACGGATCAGCCCTCAGCTAGGCCGAGCGCGGGCGGGCCTGCCACCGGGACCAGTCCGCGCTCGTATCCGCGGCGGCCTCCTGCAGCAGCGGAAGATACTCACCCAGGAGCTTCTCCACACTGGTTTCAGCCGCGTGCACCGTCACGTTCATGGCGGCCGCGGCCTTGCCGGATCCATCCTGGACCGGGACGGCAACCGAGCGGACTCCGGGGGCCAGCTCCTCGTCGGCGAGCGCCCAGCCCTGGCCGCGGACGCCGTCGAGCATGTCCCGCAGTTCTTTCTCCGGGGGCACCGGTGCCGACGGCAGTCCGGAGCGCGTATGTTCCCCAAGAGCGCGCCGCGCGTCGTCAAAGGACAGTCCGGCCAGCAGGACCTTCCCCTGGGAGGTGCGCAGGGACGGGAACTTTGTGCCGATCTCCACCCGCAGAGCGATGAGCTTTGGCACCGCCACCCTGGCCACGTAGACAATGTCCGAACCGTCCAGCTGCGCCATGGAGGAGGATTCCCCGGTCCGGGAAACCAGCCGCTGCAGGTGTGGCCGGGCCATGTCCCAGAGTCCGAGGGACCCGACGTATGCCATCCCTAATTCCAGGATCCTGGGCGTGAGGCTGAAGCGCCCTTCATGGGCATTGACGTAACCAAGTTCGGCCAGCGTGAGCAGGATGCGGCGCACCGTTGGCCGCGCCAGCGAGGTGGCTGCTGCCACCTCGCTCAGGGACATTTCGGCGCCGTCCGGCCCAAAATGCCGTATCACGTCCAGCCCCCGGGCCAGCGCCTCTATGAAATCCGGACCACGTTCTCCCGGCATGCTTTTGGTCCCCCATTTTCTTTTGGATCTGTGACCCTTGACACGGTGTTGGCAAGCGTCCATTCTTGTGCCACCGCCGAACTGGCGGACAGTTGTCCGCCTAGCGGACACGACGACGATAGCCGCCGTTTCCTCCGAAAGGAAGTACCGTGCCCGAATCTCCCCCAGCCGCATCTCCCCAGCCCCTGGAAGGGGTGGTGGTGGCGGATTTCTCCCGGGTACTGGCAGGACCGTACGCCACCATGCTGCTCGCGGACCTGGGCGCAGAGGTGATCAAGGTGGAGAGCCCTGCCGGCGATGACACCCGTTCCTGGGTACCTCCCGTCCGGCCCGACGGCGTGTCCACCTATTACACCTCGATCAACCGGAACAAGAGTTCAGTAGTCCTGGACTTCAAGGACGACGCCGATCTGGCTACGGCGCGGGCACTGGCGCGCCGTGCGGACGTCATGATCGAGAACTTCAAGCCGGGAGGGCTGGCCCGATTCGGCCTGGACTACCGGACGGTCCGCCAGGCCAACCCGTCCCTGGTCTACTGCTCCATCAGCGGCTTCGGCACACAGGCAGGGGCTGCCCTCCCGGGATACGACCTGATTGTCCAGGCCATGTCCGGACTCATGAGCCTCACCGGGGACCCGGACGGAACCCCCTACCGGGCCGGCATCAGCGTCTTCGACGTCATGGCGGGCCTGCACTCCGCCGTCGCCATCCTCGCCGCCCTGCGGCACCGGGACGCCACCGGTGAAGGCCAGCTGCTGGAAACCAACCTGATGTCCGCTGCGCTCTCCGGCCTGGTGAACCAGACGGCGGCCTATGTTGCAGGCGGTTCGGTTCCGTTCCGGATGGGCAATGCACACCCCAGCCTCTTTCCTTACGAGCCGCTCCCAACCGCCGACGACGACCTGGTGGTCGCAGCGGGCAACAACGCACAGTTCACCCGGCTCTGCGAGGTGCTCGGAATCCCCGAAGTCGCACTTGACCCGCGGTTCGCGGAAAACGGCGACCGCACCGCACGCCGCGAAGAGCTGCGTCCCCTGCTGACCAACCAGCTCACCACTCACCCGGCCTCCTACTGGTTCGACCGGCTCAACGCAGCAGGAGTCCCGTGCGGGCCCATCAACACCGTGGCCCAAGGCGTGGAGTACGCGCAGGAGCTGGGCCTGGAGCCGGTGGTCCACGCCGGCTCCGGGGAGAACAGCGTTCCGGTGGTACGCAACCCCGTCACCTACTCCGCCACTCCACCGCGCTACGACCTCGCCCCGCCCGGGCTGGGAGAACATACCGAACGGATTCGGGCCTGGCTCAGCGATGAGCTCTCCCCCGCCGAACGGAAGGAATCCCGATGAGCGCGCAGACCGGGCAGGGCCTGTTCTTCCCCACCTCCCTGGGCACCTCCAGCCGGACTGAAATCCGGCTTCTGGGCCAGGACCTGGCCGGGGACCTGATGGGCAAGGTCAGCTTCGGCGAACTCGCCTTCTGGCTGGTGGCCATGCGCCGGCCCTCTGCTTCAGAGCTGCGGGTCTTCGAAACCGTGCTGGTTGCGCTGGCCGACCACGGTTTCACCCCCACTGCCATCGCGGCCCGGCTCACCTACCTCAGCGCCCCCGATTCCCTGCAGGGTGCACTGGCAGCGGGCCTGCTGGGCGGCGGGTCCCGGTTCCTGGGCGTGACCGAGGACTGTGCCCTGTTCCTGGCGGAGGTCCTGGACGGACAGGAACAACTGCCCGGTGACGACGCCGGCTGGGACGCGCTGGCACTCGAGGCGATCCGCTCCCGCCGGGACCAGGGCAAGCTGGTCCCGGGACTGGGCCATCCCAACCACAAGGACGGCGACCCGCGCACCCCAGTGCTGATCGGCATCGCCGAAGAAGAAGGCCTGCGGGGCCCGCACCTGCGCCTGTTCGAGGCCGTCGGCCGGATGAGCGGCGAAGCCCTTGGCCGGCAGCTGCCGCTAAACGGGGCCGGTGTCTGCGGCGCTGCGCTGGCGGATCTCGGGCTGCCCCAGGAACTGCTGCGGGGCTTCGCGCTGCTGGCCCGTGCGGCCGGGCTCCTGGGCCAGCTGGCTGAAGAACGCCGGAATCCCATTGCCAACAGCATTTACATGACCGTGGACCGCAATGCGGGTTACGTCGATCCCGACACCATCTGAAAACTCTCCCGGAAAGGGGACCCCATGGCCGAGCTCACCGCAGTGCTGGCCAGCACGCACCATCCGTTCTATCTGAAGGCCACGACCGACCACTCCGAGTCCCGCATGCCCCAGGCCGATGAATGGCAGCGGAAAGTCGAGGCATACCGGCAAACCCTGACCGCCGCGCAGCCGGACGTACTGGTAATGGTCGGCGCGGACCACTTCCACCAGTTCTTCCTGGACAACTACCCAACGTTCCTGATCGGCAAGCAGGAGAAGTACGACGCCACCTTCTACAACGAGGAGCGCGAATTCGGCCTGCCCCGCTACCTGCTCGACGGCGACACCGAGCTGTCCGGGTATCTTCACCAGGGCCTCATGGACGCCGGATTCGATTTCTCCTTCAGCCACGAACTGAAGATCGACCACTCCATCATTTGCCCGATCATCACCGTCCGGCCGGAGGCGGACCTGCCGATTGTTCCGATCTACACGAACATCTTCGCCCCGCCGCTGCCTTCCCCCAAACGGTTCTGGGACCTTGGGCAGGCTATCCGCCGTGTCATTGAAGCGTTCCCCTCGGACCGGAAGGTCGCAGCGGTCGGAACCGGCCACCTGTCCCTGGAACTGGGCGGTCCCCGGATGTTCGGGGAGCACGGCCCGGATCCTGCTTTTGACGCCAAGGCCATTGAATGGCTGTCCACCGGCAACATCGACGCCATCCTTGCCAACGTCACCCACGAGTCAATGGCAGCTGCGGGCAACGCAACCCACGGCTTCATGGACCTGATCCTGATGATGGGCATCGCGGCCGGGGAAGAAGCGGATTACGTGGACCAGCTGGATCTGTTCCATACCCGGGAAATGTTCATGACCTGGTATCCCACCCAGAAGGACCACCTCCTGAAGGCTGCCGTGCGTGCTGCGGCTTCCTCCGGCGCAGTCGTGGGCCCAATGTACGCGGACCGCGAAGGAGCAACGGCTTGAGCAGGTACTACGTCAACAAGTTCCTCTTCACCGTGGACCGCGACCCCTCGTGGGTGGCCCGCTACAAGTCCGATCCCGCGGCTGCCGTTATGCAGTGGGAGGAAGAAGTGGGCCAATGGCTGAACCCGGCCGAACGGACCACCTGGCTCTCCTTCACCGCAGATGAGCGGACGGCCCTGGAGACCTATGACTACGTCTGGCTGTTCGAGAACGGCTGCCACTTTTTCCTGTACCTGACCCTGTTCATCGGCGTCTTCGAGGAAGACTGGACCCGGGAAAAGGGTCCGCTGTCCTACCAGCGGGACTGGGCAAAGCGGCTGGAACACTGGACGGGCCGCCCCTACCCGTCCACGGCACTGTGACACCCGCCGGGGCAGGGACGACCGGAACCGGAGGAACCCGTGGATGAAGGACTGCTGCTGCTTCGCCTGCTGATCGGTTCCGTCCTGCTGGCCCACGCCGCGCAGAAGTCCCTCGGCTGGTTCCAGGGACAGGGGCTCAACATCATGTCCGGGATCTTCGAGTCCCTGGGGCTGCGCCCGGGCCGGGTTATGGTCCGCACTGCCTCCATCGCTGAATCCCTGGCCGGATTGTCCCTGCTGCTGGGCCTCTTCCTTCCGCTCGGCGCTGCCGCCGCCGCCGGAACCATGGCCGTAGCCGGCGCCGTCTCACAGCTCAAAGCCGGTTCCTTCTGGAACGCGGCCGGAGGCGGCGAGTACCCGTTTGTCCTCGCTGCGGCTGCTTCCGGCCTGGCCTTCACCGGGGCAGGGGCGTTCTCCGCCGATGCGCTGCTGGCAGAACGCTTCCCCGGCCTGGCCCCTCTGCTCGGCGGAACCGCAGTCGGAACGGCTGCAGTCCTGCTGGCCGCGGTCGCTGCCCTGGTTTTCCTCACCCTTGTCCGCCGCAGAACAGCTGAAAGTCCTACCGCCTGATAACCCACACCGCACCTCCGTCCCTGCCCTCCCCAACTCTTCCAGGAGCCCAGCATGAACAGCACTTCCCCCACCCCTCAGGAGAACCAGCCCGTCGTCTTCCGGGGCGGCACGATCCTGACCATGGATGCCACCCGCCGCGTCCTGAAGCACGCTGACGTGCTGGTCATCGGTGAGGACATTGCCGCCGTCGGCCCGGCGCTCGAAGTCCCCGGGGGTACCTTCGAAATCGATGCCGCCGGTGGCATCGTCATGCCCGGCATGGTGGATACCCACCGTCACATGTGGCAGACGGCGATGCGCGGCTACGGCGCGGACTGGACGCTCACGCAGTATTTCGTCTGGTACTACCTGGAGCACGGCAAGGCTTTCCGCCCCGAAGACATCGCCACCGGCAATGCCCTCTCCGCCTGGGACGCGCTGGACGCCGGGGTGACCACGTCCGTGGACTGGTCCCACGGCCTAAGCACACTCGACCATGCCGAAGCCGCCCTTTCCGCGTTGGAAGAGACCGGCGGACGCTTTGTCTTCGCTCCCGGAAACATCTTTGCCGGGCCCTGGGAATGGACCGCCCAGCCGGAGTTCACGGACTTCGTCAAGCGCCGGAACCCGCGCACGGACATGATGAAGTTCCAGCTGGCCTTCGATGTCACCGGAGACCCGGCGTTCCCGGAAAAGGCGGCATTCGAGGTGGCCCGCGAACTGGACCTGCCGGTCACCACCCATGCCGGCGTCTGGGGCGCCACGAACGACGACGGCGTGCGGCTGATGCACGAACACGGCTTTATGGTCCCCGGGACCGTCTATGTCCACGCAGCCACGCTGAGCGAGGATTCCTACCAGCGCATTGCTGCCACCGGAGGTTCTGTGTCCCTGTCCACCGAAAGCGAGCAGAGCTGCGGGCAGGGCTACCCGCCGTCGTGGGTCCTGCGCCGGCATGACATCCCCATGTCCCTCTCCATCGACACCAGTGTCTGGTTCAGCTCGGACCTGTTCACTGCCATGCGCACCACCCTCGGCGCCGACCGGTCGTACGAACACATGCGCGCCCATGAGAAGGGGGATACGGTCACCCACTCCTCGCTCCGGGCCGAACACGTAGTGGACTGGGCCACCCGCGGCGGGGCGGCAGCGCTGTCACTGGACCACGCCGTCGGGTCCCTGGAACCAGGAAAAAAGGCTGACGTGGTGCTCCTGCGCAACGATCATTCGCCGTCGGCCTTCCCGGTCCTGAATCCCTACGGCCAGGTGGCTCTGCAGGCCGGACGGGGCGACGTCCACACGGTGCTGGTCAACGGACGAACAGTCAAATATGACCACCGGCTGATGGGCGTGGACCTCGATGCCCTGCGCCGCCGGGTGGAGACGACCGTGGAACATCTGCAGTCGGAGCTGGGTCCCGAGGCCTGGCAGCAGGACATGAACCCGGACATCCCGGAAACCCGCATCATGGATAACCCGTACATGTACACCGATTACCGGGACAGCTCCACCCACGCTTAAAAGACAGGTGCCGGCCCGGAGCCGGTGATTCCACCCCCATGGAAATCACCGGCTTCGGCCCGGCGCTTGAGTTTGTGCGTTGTTCCACCTTGAGAATAGCGAACATTGCTTTTTGCCTTCGCCGCTTTAGGACACAAATGGATATCAAACAGGTCACCGTGCCGGTTTTCCTGTGTCAGACCTTTAAGGCGGCCCGGTTCGCAGCCACTCCTGCGGTGATGATGAGTCCGGTGACCAGGGCATAGCCGCCCAAGGTCAAAACCCCCGTTAGAACGTTGTCCGGGTCCCCTTCAAATGCAATTCCGACGCCGGCGCAGGCCAGGCCCGCTGCCAGCCCGCCCAGCGCTGCGGCACGCATCCACGGCAGCGCTGCCTCGTGTCCGCGCGTCCACGCTTCATCGGAGGTCATGGTGGCCCGGGTCCGGATCCCGATCGCCTGGTTGCGGCTTAGCTGACCGGCCCCGATGAAGCGGGCCACTGCGCCGAGCACCGCCGCGAGCAGGAACAACCCGATTGAGCCCTGGACCAGGGCGTTCATGCACCGGCCTCCGGAGCCGTGTTGTGGTTCATCGAAATCCTCGTTTCTGCAGTGCGGCATCCCGGCGCCGTCCGGGGACGGTCTGGACCTTGCCGGCCATCCTAGTGCCAGCAGCCTTCACGGTCCCGGAAACTGCCGGCTTACTGCGTGCGCTTCGTTCCCTGCGGCGCAGCGCGTGCATCCAGCCGGCGGACTGACTCCCGAACGGCGCCGTGCAGCATGATTTCAAGATCGCCGACCACGCGGTAGGGGTGCTCGGCCATGCCGTCGGCGACCCACCGGAGCACCACTGCGAGCACGGCTGAGGTGTAAAAGTCGACCACCAGCACCCGGTCCTGCGGGCGCCGCGGTCCGCCGCCGTCCTGATCCATGACTGCCTCAGTGACAGGCCGCATCTGCCGAAACAGGAAACGCTCGAGCCCTGGCTGGCCCACCCCGTTGAGTACCCCGAGGGTCGTTGAGCGGTTCTCGCGCATGTACAGCATCAACCTCACCAGGCCGTCGGCCCATCCCTCTTTGGCCGCGAAGGCTCGGACCCGGCGGGCTACTTCTGTCTCGAACACCCAGACGGCGAGCTGCCGCACATCCGGGAAATGGTAGTAGAACGCCTGCCGCGTCAGCCCGCAGTCCCGCACCAACTCGGTGACTGTCACCTTATCGAGCGGCTGGGAGCGCAGCCGGGCCTTGAGCGCGGCTGCGAGAGCCGCTCTTGCATCCGTGGAACGCTTCGTTGGGCGGACCTCATCGGTCATGCCTGAAGGTAACACCGGGCACGGCTGGACACATCGCCCCACCTGTCTAATGACCTGCGGCGCGGGCGTTTTTACCTTTAATCCGAAGGCATTAATGACACTGGGCTGCTAAGGAGAGGTCCCTAGATGTTCTTGTACGAATCGATTCCCTGGTACTCCTGGGCGATGTTCGGCGTCGTCCTGGTTGGCCTCATCGCACTCAATGAGGTGACACGGCGCTGGAAGTGGGCCGGCCTGGCCTTTTTCGTGGCACTGCCCATCCTGCTGACCGTTTTTGTGTGGCCGACGACGGCCGGTGACGGATCGTCCACGGGCACGTGGTTCCACTGGGTGAAGGTCTACTCCGCACTGCTTGGGTGCCTGGGCTTTATGCTCATCCGGTACGTCCCGCGCCTGGCGAAGAACCGCTGGATGCTTTTGTTTCCTGCGCTGATCCTGGCGATCAACATCGCCGAGGCAGTCATCCGCGACTTCGAGGTGGCGGGGCTGCAGGGCATGCACGACGGCGTGTTTATGGTCGGCGGCCCGTGGAACTACATGAACGCCGTCGCCGGCATCCTGAACCTGCTCACCATCTGCGGCTGGACGGGCATCATCATCTCGCGCGACAAGTCAAAGGACATGATCTGGCCGGACATGATGTGGTTCTGGATCATCGCCTACGACCTGTGGAACTTCGCCTACGTCTACAACTGCGTCGGTGACCACTCGTTCTACGCCGGTGCGGCACTGCTTATCTCCTGCACCATCCCCGCGTTCTTCCTCAAGAAGGGTGCATGGCTGCAGCACCGCGCCCACACCCTGGCACTGTGGATGATGTTCACGATGGCGGTTCCGTCGTTCGTCAGCACGTCTGAGTTCGCCGTCGAGTCCTCGCACAACCCGACCGCACTGTTCGTGGTGTCGGCCATCTCGCTGGCGGCCAACGTCGCCGTCGCTGTCTACCAGCTCTTCACCATTCTCAAGCGGCACCGCAACCCGCTGCGCGATGAGCTGTACACCCACCTGCCCCAGTACCAGGAAGTGCGCAGCGCTAACCTGCCGAGCGGTTCTTCAGCCGGTCTGCCCGGGTCCCACGGGACGGACCGAGCAGTCACCGTCTGAGCCTGCGATGTTCCCGGTGCAATCCGGGCACAGCTAACACCACGCGCCGTGGCCGAGCCTTCCTGGCTCGGCCACGGCGCCCTGCGTAGGGGCTCCATGCCAAGATCATTTCCTGTGACCCCCGGGCGTCACGTGTGGTTACTGCACCGGTGTCAGAAAGGCCAGGGTCGGCCGGCTGGTAGACGACTGACGCTCTCCGCAGCCGGGCCCTAGGCGGGCCGGCCGGGCGATAACAACCACCTGCGGGATGTTAGGGCCCCTTTGGGCCGAAACATCCTGTGGCTTTGAGATCAGGGCCGGGCCTTCGCTAGCGTCGCCGGTGTGATGGGGAATTATCCTCGAAAGCCGAAGGGAACGCATGCGTTGTGGATGGCCCGATGAGTAAGCCAATGGGACAGAACAGAGACGAGAGGCTCTACAGCCGGACCGACTGGATGTTTGCGGGCTTCATCGCCCTGGAGATTTTTGCGTCCGCCGTCGTCCCGGGACTGCCACTCGTAGTCGCAGGTGTTGCGATGGCGACCCGGCTGCGCGAGTCGAAGAAACGGAAACTGGCCCTGTGGATTCTCGCCGGTGTCCTGACCGCCATCGGTCTCGCACCGTTCGTCCTGAACTGGCTTGGGCTCTCCTCCACCGTGCAGACGACCTTCGGGTAGTCAGCGCCAACGCCTGATCACGGCCCGGACCCGGCTTGAAGCTTGTCCTAAACGTCCAGCTGACCTTGTTCATCCCATAAGAAAACCCCTCCTGATCGGGCGTATCGCCTGATCAGAAGGGGTTTCGTGGAGCCCCCTGCCGGATTCGAACCGGCGACCCCCTGTTTACAAGACAGGTGCTCTGGCCAACTGAGCTAAGGAGGCATGGACCGGAAACCCGGCCCCGCGCCGCCGTCGTTGCGGTAACCAGCAAACAACAGAACAGCGCTAGACAAGATTAGCCCAGCACACCCGCCGGAACGAAACCGGTTTGGTTCCGTCCCGGCGGGTATGCCGGACAGGAGCGGAGCTAGGAGGAAGCCTCAGCCTTGTTGGCGTCGATAGCGCTCTGGACCGTCTCCACGAAGGAGTTCAGGTCTGCCTCGGCACCGTTGACGTAGACGGTGGGGGTGCCGCCGACTTCAGCCGCGCGGGCCAGGGCGTCGGCGTACTTGACGTAGGTGCGGAACCCGTCGTTCTCGATGCAGTCAGCTGCCTCGGTAGCGCCCACGGACTCGGCCATGTCAACCAGGGCGGCGTTGTTGACCTCACCGGCAGCGTGCTGGGCGAAGATCGCCTTCATGAAGTCCCAGTAGGACTCCGGGTTCTTGTCGGCTACGCAGGCAGCGGCGTTGGCGCCACGGGAGGAGTAATTGGTAGGCGAGTTGCGGTCAAGGAAAGCAACCGTGCGGTATTCCAGGGTGACCTCACCGGCGTCGAGCCAGGTCTTGACCTGGTCTGAGTACGTGGCGGAGAAATCGGCGCAGTGGACGCAGTTGATGTCCACGTACTCAACGATCTGGATCGGCTCGCCCGGGCCGGCCGCTTCAACGCCGGCAGGCACTGTATCCCCTGCCTCGTTGGTGGTGGTCGCTTCGGGAAGGTTGTTGACGTCCACCTCGCCGGTGTCCGCAGGTTCCAGCGACGTCGTTGATGTCAGGGTGAACCCGCCGTCGACGTTGCCGTTGGCCGGGGCCGGTCCGGCGTCGGGAATGCCGCCGCGGACGCTGTTGATGACAATCACAGCAACGATCACGATCACTGCCACGATTCCAGCGACGATGCCCCACCGGGTCAGCAGCTTGTTGCGGCGTTCCTTCTTCAGCTGTGCCTCACGCAGGGCCCGTGCCTTTTCGCGGGCTGCGGCCTGGCGCTCGGCCTTGGTGGCCTTGGGATTCCGGTCGCTCATAGTTCCTTCTGTCTCTCAAACGGCCGCCTCTCCGGCGGCATTAGATACGCGGTCTTCAGGGACAACGATATCCCTGCACCCCACCGTCAACGCCCGGAGTGGGTACAAAGGTTCCCCCGTTGGATAGAGTGGCGAACAAACAAGTCAACTTAGGAGTGCAAAAAGGTGAACGCTGTTGCCGCTGAATCGAAAGCAGAGATTTCAACGGACGGGTACGGCGATTACGACTTCATTGTGGTCTCCAACCGCCTGCCAGTGGACCGCGTAGCGGACAACGGGTCAGAGGGCGGCGACGCGTGGCGCCGCTCCCCCGGCGGCCTCGTGACGGCGCTGGCGCCGGTCATGGCAAAGGCCGACGGCGCGTGGGTTGGCTGGCACGGTGCGCCGGATGAAACGCTGGAACCGTTTGACCACGACAACATGCACCTGCGGCCCGTGCCGCTGAGCGCCTCCGAGGTAGAGCTTTATTACGAGGGTTTCTCCAACGCCACGCTTTGGCCGCTCTACCACGACGTCATTGCGCCGCCGGAGTTCCACCGAACCTGGTGGGATTCCTACCGCACCGTCAACCGCCGCTTCGCTGAGGCCGCTGCCGAAGTCGCCGCTGAAGGCGCCACCGTGTGGGTGCAGGACTACCAGCTGCAGCTGGTTCCGCAGATGCTGCGCAAGGCCCGCCCGGACCTGAAGATCGGCTTTTTCAATCACATCCCCTTCCCTCCGCTGGAGATTTTCGCCCAGCTGCCGTGGCGCCGGGACATCATCGCCGGTTTGCTGGGCGCGGACCTGATCGGGTTCCAGCGCCCCAGCGACACCGCGAACTTCCTGCGCTGTGTCCGCCGCTTCGCCGGACACTCGGTCCGCCAGCAGCAGGTACACATCACCGATGAGGAAGGCAACACCTACATCTCCCGCGCCGAGGCTTTCCCGATCTCCATCGACGTGGACCAGATCACCGAACTGGCCCAGCGCGAGGACATCATTGAGCGGTCCAAGCAGATCCGCCGCGAGCTTGGCAACCCCAAGGTCATCCTGCTCGGCGTCGACCGCCTCGACTACACCAAGGGCATCAGCCACCGCCTCAAGGCCTACGGCGAACTCCTCGAGGATGGCCGGATCAGCGTCGAGGACGCGGCCCTGATCCAGGTGGCCAGCCCCAGCCGTGAGCGCGTGGAACAGTACCGGCTACTGCGCGAAGAGGTGGAAGGAACCGTCGGCCGCATCAACGGCACCTACGACACCATGTCCAACACGGCCATCCGCTACCTGCACCATTCCTATCCGGTGGAGGAAATGGTTGCCCTCTACCTGGCTTCGGACGTCATGCTCGTCACCGCCCTGCGCGATGGCATGAACCTGGTGGCCAAGGAGTATGTGGCAGCCCGGACGGAGAACACCGGAACCCTGGTGCTTAGCGAATTCGCCGGCGCCGCAGACCAGCTGCGCCAGGCCGTGCTGGTCAATCCGCATGACATCGACCGACTGAAGGACGCGATCGTTTCCGCCATCCAGATGCAGCCGCGCGAAGCCCAGCGCCGCATGCGCCTGATGCGCCGGCAGGTACTGCAGAACGACGTCGAGCGCTGGTCGCAGAACTTCCTCAACGCCCTGCGCCTGGAAGGTGAGCCCCAGTGATACCGATGGACCTGCGCTCTGCCCTGGCTACCCTCGCCGCCGCTGACTCCCTGCTGGTCGCCGTCGACTTTGACGGCACCCTGGCTCCGCTGGTGGAACGGGCCGAGGACGCCCGGCCGCTTCCGGCCGCAGCCGCGGCGCTGCGTTCCCTGGCCAGTGCGCCGGGAACCTCCACGGCGCTGATTTCCGGACGCGCCCTGGACAGCCTGCGGGCCGTGGCCGAGCCCGAGCCGGAGACCCTGCTGGTTGGCAGCCACGGCGCCGAGACCTGGACTGGTCCCAACGCGGCGCCCCTGGAGCTCACGCCGGAGCAGGCGGACCTGCTGGTCCGGGCCCGCGCCGCCGTCGCCGAGGTGGCCCAGGCATGGGACGGCTGCAGGCTTGAAGACAAGCCGGCGGGCGTAGTGCTCCATACCCGCAGCGCTTCCGACGACGACGCCGCTGCCGCGGTGGACGCGGCCCGTGCGCGGCTGGGGAAACTTGACGGGGTTCAGGTCACGGACGGCAAGCGTGTCCTGGAAGCGTCCGTGGTCCATGCAAACAAGGGCGAGGGCATCGTGGCGTTGCGCGAGCTGACCGGCGCCACCGGGGTGCTGTTCGCCGGCGACGATGTCACCGATGAACGGGGCTTCGCCGTGCTGCAGGACGCGGATGTGGGAATCAAGGTGGGCCCAGGCGAAACCGCGGCCCAGTTCCGGGTGGAGTCACCCGAGGAGTTCGCCGCCGTTCTGGAGCACCTGCACGAGCTGCGCCTGGCCGCCGTCGGGAATTAACCTCCCGGCTACCTGTTTTGCTTCTGTCCGCTTGACGGACGTGGCATACTTTCCATCAGTGAGCACTTCCGTGGCGTCCGTCACTGTTTTTCTCCTGTTTTACTGCTGTTTCACAACTGAACATCCACCCATTCACAACGGATCGTCGGGCACGTACCTGCCCGTGAAGGGAAATATCATGGCAACGGTAACGTTTGACCAAGCTACACGTCTGTACCCGGGCACCGAGCGCCCTGCAGTCGACAACCTCAGCCTCGAAATCGCCGACGGCGAGTTCCTGGTGCTCGTAGGCCCCTCCGGCTGCGGCAAGTCCACCTCGCTGCGAATGCTCGCCGGCCTGGAAGACGTCAACTCCGGGCGCATCCTCATCGGTGACCGCGATGTCACCGACGTTCCGCCCAAGGACCGCGACATCGCCATGGTGTTCCAGAACTACGCCCTGTACCCGCACATGTCCGTGGCGGACAACATGGGCTTTGCGCTGAAGATCGCCGGTGTCCCGAAGGAAGAACGCCTGGAGCGTGTCCGCGAGGCCGCCAAGCTGCTGGACCTTGAGGATTACCTGGACCGCAAGCCCAAGGCACTCTCCGGCGGCCAGCGCCAGCGTGTTGCCATGGGACGCGCCATCGTGCGGAACCCGCAGGTCTTCCTCATGGATGAGCCGCTCTCCAACCTCGATGCCAAGCTGCGTGTGCAGACCCGCACCCAGATCGCATCGCTGACCCGCCGTCTCGGCGTCACCACCGTCTACGTCACGCACGACCAGGTTGAAGCCATGACCATGGGCGACCGCGTTGCCGTGCTGAAGGACGGTGTCCTCCAGCAGGTCGACACCCCGCGCAACCTCTACGACAAGCCGATGAACGTTTTCGTCGCCGGCTTTATGGGCTCTCCCGCCATGAACCTGCTGGAACTGCCGGTAACCGAGGGCGGCGTGACGTTCGGCGGCACGGTGTACCCGGTTCCCCGCAGCATTCTCGACGCCGCTGCCGGCAACACCGTGACCTTCGGTGTCCGCCCGGAAGACATGGATGTGGCCGCCGACGGCGAGGGTCTGAAGGTCGAAGTGGATGTGGTCGAGGAACTCGGCGCAGACGCGTTCGTCTACGGGCACACTTTCCTGGACGGCCAGGAGCACGAGATCACGGCACGCGTGGATGCACGCAGGCCCCCGGCTAAGGGCGACACCCTGTTCGTGAAGCCGAAGGCAGGCCACGTGCACCTGTTTGACACGAGCACCGGTAAGCGACTTGCTGACGAAGCATAACCTTTAGCAACACTGTGCGCGTGCGGTGGCCTATCCCCTGATCTAGACTTCAGGGGAAGGCCACCGCACTGGTTTAACCCCCATCCCAGCGCCGATAGAAGGCATCAATGCCAATGACTGAAGCTCCACGCGCCAACTGGCGAGACGAACCAACCAACTGGGAGCAGCCCGGCAAGCTCCCCCGCAGCCATTCCGAGGCCACACAGGAGCCTCTCGGATCGCTGAACATTACTGCCGCTTCGATGGACCCGGCCCTGCTGGACCTGCCGTGGTCCATACCGCTGGAAGACTGGCCCAAGGAAAACCTCGCGGCACTTCCCCGCGGCATCTCCCGGCACGTTGTCCGGTTCGCGCGGATGGGCGATTCGCTCATCGCCATCAAGGAAACCAGCGAACACGTGGCCCGGCAGGAATACCACATGCTGCGCAAGCTTCGGCGGCTGAACGTCCCCTGCGTTGCACCGGTTGCGGTCATTACCGGCCGCCAAGATGCGGAGGGCAACGAGTTGGCCCCGGTGCTGGTCACGCGCCATCTGCGTTTTTCGCTGCCGTACCGGGCCGTGTTCTCCCAGACGCTCCGGGAAGTCACGCTGACCCGCCTGATTGACGCGCAGGCGCTCCTGCTGGTCCGGCTGCACCTGGCGGGGTTCTACTGGGGCGACGTGTCTCTTTCCAACACACTGTTCCGCCGGGATGCCGGAGCCTTCGCCGCTTATCTGGTCGACGCCGAAACCGGTGAACTCTATCCGGAGCTCTCCCGCGGCCAGCGCGAATATGACCTGGAGATCGCGCGCGTAAACATTGCCGGGGAGCTCATGGACCTGGCCGAGGGCGGCTTGGTCGAGGAGAGCATCGATCCGCTGGCCACCAGTGAACGCATCATGGACAGTTATCGAAACCTCTGGGCGGAACTCACCGAGCAGGAATCCTTCGAACTCGGTGAGCGCTGGCGCGTCAACGCCCGTATCCGCCGCCTCAACGAGCTGGGGTTCGACGTCGACGAACTCACCATCCGCACCACGCCGGACGGCTCACAGGTGCAGCTCCAGCCCAAGGTGGTCGACGCAGGCCACCACCAGCGGCGGCTGCTGCGCCTCACCGGGCTGGATGCACAGGAGAACCAGGCCCGCCGGCTCCTGAACGACCTTGACTCCTACCGGGCGGACAACAACCCGGACATGGACGAGGAACTGAGCGCCCATCTGTGGGTCACACAGGTCTTCGAGCCGATCGTCAAATCCGTGCCGAGGGAGCTTGGCAGCAAGCTGGAGCAGGCTGAGCTGGTACACGAGGTCCTGGAACACCGCTGGTACATGTCGGAGAAGGAAAACCGCAACGTGCCCATGGCAGAAGCAGTGCAGTCCTACCTGGACAACGAGCTGCGCCACCGCAGGGATGAGGCGGCAATCCTGCTCAACCCGGACACCACCACTATGCGGATCCTCGAAAGCGGCGCGTCACCCGGGTAGCTTCACAAGGCAGGAAAAGCAGCGGGCCGGGACCATCTGGTCCCGGCCCGCTTCTTACGGCCGCAGTTAGAGGGACTGCTCAAAGTCCTCGACGCTGCAATCATAGATTTCGCCGTCCACGAAGTGGGTCCCGGGTCCGCGGTCCTCGCAGATCTCGATGAGGGTGCTCACCTGGTCCACTGCAAAGACAAGAATGGCGATCGTGGCAATAAGGGTCAGGACGAAAACGACCCCGCCAATGATGATGCCGGCAAGGGCAGGCCCGTTGCTCATCTTGGCCTTACGCGACTGGACGAATCCCACGATGCTCAGGATCACGCCCACCAGTGAAGCGAACGGGATGAAGAACAGGCAGGACAGGATCAGGCCCACAATGCCCATGGTCTTGCCCGGCTGCTGCACGGGTGCCTGGTAGTTGCCCGGGTAGCCGTAGGGCGACGGCGGAACACCGTAGCCGGCGCCGTAGTTCGGCTGCTGGCCCGCTCCCTGGCTCACGGTTGGCTGCTGCGGCTGGTTCGGCTGGGTCCACGGCCCCTGGCCGGGTTCCGGAGAGGATGGCTGGCCCGCCCCGGCTGCGGAATCGTAGCGGCCGTAGAGCGGCTGCGTCGGGGCATCCGGGCCGGAGGTATCTCCGAAAGCGCCGGGGGTGTCCCCGGAAGGCTGGGTCCACGGCTGTTCCTGCGTTTCGCCGGCGGGATCGCCCGGGACGTCGTTGCGGTTCTCTGACATGCTTCTCCCGAAAAATGGCTGGATTTGTTTGGGGGTTCGGAAGCCAGCCTACCGTGTTGTACCGCCATCAACATTGGCAGATTTCCCTGTCTGACCTGCGTCGATGCGTTGTGCGGCTTCTCACGTGCACATTGAGGCACAACCGGGCACACGGCCGCGTTTAAGAAGGCGTACTCAGACCGCAAAAGTGTAAAGGATGATTCTGTTCATGGACATCGCTCCTGGCGCTCCTTCCATGCCTACCGGAAACCTCCGCCTGGTTCCGGTCCATGATGCTTCCCCCGACCGGGAACAGCAGTGGTGGCGGTCCTCGGTGATCTACCAGATCTACCCCCGCTCCTTCCGCGACCTGCGCGGCGACGGCATCGGCGACCTGCCCGGCATCACCGCCGAAATCCCCACCCTGGCCGAACTGGACATCGACGCGATCTGGCTCTCCCCCTTCTACGTCTCCCCCCAAAAAGACGCCGGCTACGACGTCGCCGACTACTGCGACGTCGACCCCCTCTTCGGCACCCTGGAAGACTTCGACAACCTCGTCGCCACCGCCAAAAACCACGGCATCCGCGTCATCGTGGACCTCGTCCCCAACCACTGCTCCGACCAGCATGCCCTCTTCCAGGCTGCCCTCGCCGCACCGGAGAACTCCCCCGCCCGGGACATGTTCATCTTCCGCGACGGCACCGGAGAGAACGGCGAAAACCCGCCCAACAACTGGCAGTCCCACTTCGGCGGCCCCGCCTGGACCCGCACCACCAACCCCGACGGCACCCCCGGCCAGTGGTACCTGCACCTCTTTGACTCCTCCCAGCCCGACTTCAACTGGGACAACCCCGCCGTCCACGATGAATTCGAACGCATCCTGCGCTTCTGGCTCGACCGCGGCGTCGGCGGCTTCCGCGTCGACGTCGCCCACGCCCTGATCAAGAAAAGCGGGCTCCCCGACTGGGGCGGCCGAGCCGACGGCGCCTCCACCGAAGGCTTCCCCGGAGACCAGGCACCCATGTTCGGCCAAGCCGGAATCCACGACATCTACCGCTCCTGGCGCAAAATCCTCGACGACTACGACGGCGACCGCGTCCTCTGCGCCGAAGCAACCATCGACCCCCTGGACCGGCTCACCGACTGGGTCCGGAACGATGAAATGCACCAAACCTTCAACTTCGCCTACCTCCACCACCCCTGGAACCCCCACGAACTGCGCCGCATCATCACCACCAGCCTCGAGGCCTTCGACAAAGTCGGCGCCCCCACCACCTGGGTCCTCTCCAACCACGACGTCGTCCGCCACGTCTCCCGCTTCGGGCTGAAGACCCATGATCTGCGCAGCGGCGACGGGATTGGCCCTGACGACGCGCAGCCCGACCATGTGCTGGGCCTTGCCCGTGCCCGTGCGGCCACCCTGCTGATGCTCGCGCTCCCCGGCGGCGTCTACCTCTACCAGGGCGAAGAGCTCGGCCTGCCGGACCACACGATGATTCCGCATGAGTTCCGCCAGGACCCTACTTTCCACCGGACGGACGGCGTCCGGGTGGGCCGGGACGGCTCGCGGGTGCCTCTGCCGTGGGTCGCGGATGCGCCGTCGTACGGGTTCAGCAGCACCGGAAAGAGCTGGCTGCCCCAGCCCGGCCTGTGGGGCACCCACTCCCGCGATATTCAGCAGCGAAACCCGGATTCAACGCTCAGCTTGTACCGGAAAGCCCTGAAGCTGCGGCGCGAACTGAACCTGGGCCACGGGTCCCTGGCCTGGTGGCCCGAGAAGGATTCTGAAGGTGCAGTCGCTTTCGTCAATGGGAATGTGCTCGCCGTGATGAACATGGGCACCGAACCGGTGGAACTCCCGGAGTTCGAGATCCTGTGCCAGAGCTCTCCCGGTGCCATGGCGCACACCCGCCTTCGTCCTAACCGGACAGTCTGGATGCGCATCCCCTAGCCTGGGGTGCTGCCCTCAGATCCCGGGAACGGCCTTACCCGGATTCAGGATGCCTGCCGGGTCAAAGACTGCCTTGATCTGCCGCTGGAGCTGGAGGACTTCTTCCTGCTGCTCCTGCGGCAGCCAGCGGAGCTTGAATTGGCCAATGCCGTGTTCCCCAGTGATGGTTCCGCCCATCCGCAGGGCCACCGTGATGGACTCGTCCAAGGCGGCGTTGAGCCTCTCGACGCCTGCCTCACCTTCGGCCGCCTCAATCCAGAAGGTGGGATGGAGGTTACCGTCACCGGCGTGCGCAACCACCTTGAGCTGGACCCGGTGGTCCCGGGACATCCGCTCGAGCTCGGCAACGTAATGCACCAGCTGCGACCGGGGCACGGCAACGTCTTCGCCCACGCGGATCTCATGGTCGACGTCGTCGCCCCGGCTGTGCCGGCGCAGTTCCAGGAGGCGCTCGGCCTCCTCTGAGCCCTCGCTGCTGACGGTACCGCCAAGCTCGGTAAGCACCGCGCGGACGGCGGCGGCCTCGGCGTCTGCGCCGAAACCGTCAGTCTGGATCAGCAGCAGGGCGCCGCCTCGGGTTCCCAGGTCCGAGCCATGGGCGCCGTCCAGTGCAGCCATGGTGGCGCCGTCGAGCAGTTCCATGATGGAGGGCTGGACCCGCGCTGCCCCAACTGCGAGCACTCCCGCAGCGGCGGTGCGGAAGTCAGGGAAGAAGGCTGCCACCGTGCGTACCTCGTGCGGCAGGTACCGAAGCCGAACGGTCACGCCCACCACAATGCCCAAGGTGCCTTCCGAACCGGTAAAGAGTCCCGTGAGGTCATACCCGGCAACGCCCTTGAAGCTCTGGTGCCCTGTGTGGATCAGCGTGCCGTCTGCCAGCACCACGTCCAGCGCAAGCACTGAGTCCCTGGTCACGCCGTACTTGGCGCAGCGCAGGCCACCGGCGTTGGTGGCAACATTGCCTCCAATAGTGGAGATCTTGTAACTGGCCGGGTCCGGCGCGTACATCAGGCCATGCGGCTTCACCGCTTCGTTCAGGTCAGCGTTGACCACACCTGCCTCGACGACGGCCAGTTCGTCTCCGGGGCGGATATCCAGGATGCGGTTCATCTTCTCAAGACTGAGGACGATGCAGTTGCGCGTCGCGTGCGCGCCGCCGGATACCCCCGTCCCGGCTCCGCGGGGAACGACGGCTGTACCGGTGCGCGAAGCCCAGCGCAGGATTTCCTGCACGTCGGAAACCGATTCAGCCCAGACCACCGCAAGGGGATCAATGAGTTCCCGCACCGGCCCCTGGTCACGGGCGTACACTTTCAGCGTCTGCGGGTCCGTGTCGATTCGGACACCGGGGATGGACACTTCCAGGTCGTGCAGGGCAGTCAGGCTCATGGAAGAAGGCTACCGGGCGCCCATGAACCGGGCATAACGTTGCAGAACGTTGCGCCACAGCGTCTCCGACTCATCGCGCTGACCGGCGCCGTCAGCGACAGCATCGAAACCGGTGTGCACAATCCTCACGGTTGTGTCTGTGCCTTCTGCCGTGAACGTGACGCTGACAGACGTGGAACCTGTACCCGGGTTCCATTCCAGTTCCAGCAGTGCGCCAGGACGGATCTCCTGAACCGCAGCGCGCGTGGCGGATTCCTCTTCCTCACTGGTTTCAACCAGTGCGCCGCCTTCGAACTCCACGTGGGTTCCCTCGCCGAACTCTGTGAACTCGGAAGGCCACCACAGGTGCGGATACTCGTGGAACCCCCGGAACGCCTCCTCGGTTTCACGGGGAACGGTGCAGGTCTCCTCTACGTCAGCAATGGGCTCACGTGAGCTGGCCGGCTCAGGTTCCGGGGCGTGGGAGAAAAGCGAGGGAGTCATCGTTCCAGACTACGCATTCTGCCGCGTCGGTTCCTCTCCCGCTGCTGCGGTCCCGCCGTACAGGCTGCCTAACCCGCGGTTCCCAGCCGCCGTGACGGGTGTTCCCCGGTGTGGTCCCGTGGGTGGACACGTGCCGCAGGCCGTGGGAAGGCCCGGGCCGGGCTGCAGCGGGGATGGCACGAGGCCCGGCGGGACCGGCCCTGAGGCGTGTTAAACGGGGAAGGGCCCGCATGTGTGTGCGGGCCCGGTGGTGGGGGTGGTGTTAAAGCAGTTCAGGCTCCGCAGCGTTGCGGAGCCTGAACTCTTCTAATGATTGTCCGGCGGTGACCTACTCTCCCACACCCTCCCGGGTGCAGTACCATCGGCGCTGCGGGTCTTAGCTTCCGGGTTCGGAATGGGACCGGGCGTTTCCCCCGCGCAATGACCGCCGTAACCCTTGAACCCAGGCCCCCAGGGGGGTGGGTAAAAATGTGGGGTACGTGGTACCAGAGACCACCTAGCCCCTGGTAAGAGGGTGGTGGCGTGTATTCAGTTATTGGTGTTCCCTGAGCAACAACGGCGGGTTGTTGGTTGGGAACCACATAGTGGACGCAAGCAGCATGATC
>NZ_VTFV01000009.1 GCF_009192745.1 Arthrobacter citreus | reverse complement strand
CGTCCGCCGCCGCCCGCGCCCCGCGCTCCGGCCCCGCGGTGCCCGCACCGCTCCGGCCCCGCGGTGCCCGCACCGCTTGCGGCCCGCGCCGCCCGCGCCGCCCGCGCCGCCCGCACCGCCCACGCCGCCCGCGCGGCTCCTGCCCGCGGTTCCAGCACGCAGCACCAGACCCCGGCGACCCCGACAGCAACTACCCCTCCACAGCCCCCGGCCGCTTCGGCGGAGTGAAGATGCGGGGCTCATCGCTCCAGACGCTCTCGACTTCAGACTTGGTCCGGCGCATGATCTGGTCCATCGCTTCGCGTGCGGCATCCGGGTTGCCCGACTGGATGGCGTTGGCGACGTCGACGTGCCACTGCAGCGCTTCCTCATGCGGGTGCGACGGCATGAGGCCGTAGTCCGTCCGCCCGCGCAGCACCTCGGCGATCATGGACTGCATTTTCCCGAACATCTCGTTCCCCGAAGCAGCGAGAACCAGCGCGTGATAGTGGATGTCCAGCTCCAGGAACTGCTGCAGGTCGCCCGCCCGGCCCACGGCCCGCATCTTCGCGGCAACGGCCATGAGCTCAGCAGCCATGTCCTCGGGAGCGTACTGCGCCGCCAGCTCAGCGGCGGCAGGCTCGACGGCGGAACGCAGCTCCGTCAGCGAACGAAGCTGGGCACCCTTGCCCGACTTCGCAGCAAGGCGCCAGCGGACAATGTACGGATCGAAAACGTTCCACGAAGTCTCCGGCAGAACCCGGATCCCAACCCGTTTCACGGTCTCCACGAGCCCCAGGGACTGCAGCACCCGGACGGCTTCGCGGGCCACGGAACGGGAAACATTCAGTTCGGCCTCGAGGTGCTCTGAGAACATCGTGTCTCCGGCTTGGAGCTCGCCGGACACGATCCGCCGCCCCAAAGATTCGATGACGAGGCTATGCAGGCGCGAACTCATGCGGATTCCGGGGTGGCAGTCACCTGTTCATTCTAGGCAAAGCAGGCTCAGGACTGCGGCTTGACTACCGGAAACAGGCCGTCCGGTTCTTCGCCTTCCTCATAATGGCTTGCAGCCGGACCCACGATCAGCGGATCGGGAGCACGCGCAACACTCGCGTCCTTGTTGGGGTAGTCGACGCTGGCCAGGACATAGCGCATGGCTTCAAGCCGGGCGCGTTTTTTGTCGTTCGACTTCACCACCGTCCAGGGCGCGTCGCCCGTGTCCGTGTAGAAGAACATGGCTTCCTTCGCCTGCGTGTAGTCATCCCACTTGTCCAGGCTCGCAAGGTCGGTGGGGGAGAGCTTCCACTGCTTCACGGGGTCCGTTTCCCGTGCCGCGAACCGCGCCAGCTGTTCGGCGCGGCCCACGGAGAACCAGAGTTTGCGCAGCAGTACGCCCGAATTCACGAGCATGCGCTCCAGCTCAGGAACCTCCCTCATGAACTCCAGGTACTGGGCCGGCGTGCAATAGTTCATGACGCGTTCGACGCCGGCACGGTTGTACCAGGAACGGTCCATCATCACGATCTCCCCACCGCTGGGCAGATGGGAGATGTAGCGCTGGAAGTACCACTGCGTGCGCTCCTGGTCGGTCGGCTTCTCCAGCGCCACCACCCGTGAACCGCGGGGATTCATGTGTTCGTTGAAACGCTTGATTGCACCGCCCTTGCCGGCGGCGTCGCGTCCCTCGAAGATGATGAGCATCTTCTGGCCGGTGTCCTTGACCCATAGCTGCATCTTGAGCAGCTCTATCTGCAGCTGTCGCTTCTGCCGCTCGTAGCTGCGCCGGCTGAGCTTCTTGTCGTAGGGGTAGTTGTGCCGCCAAGCGGCGTCGTCGCCCTTGTCCCGCACCTTGCCGGCGTTCGAATCCAGTTCACCGAGCTCATCAAGTTCGGCAGCATAGTCCTCGGCGACCGAGACCCGGCTCCCCTCGCCGTCGGAGTCTGCCGCGCGCTCGGCGAGCTCTTCCGCCAGCCCTTCCCCGGCCTTTGCGCCGGACCGTGAACCGTTCTTGCCGGTGGCCATAAGAATCTCCTTGTGAGGGTGGTGTCCTCCTGCGAATCTACGCGGCACACCGGCAGGAGCGGAAGGGCAGCCAGCGAGCCTAAACGGGAATGCAGCTTCCTGCCCGGATAATTGACGGCGATGAAATACCTGCGCTCCGCCCTGCTTTCCGCCGCTACCCTTCCGCTAATCCTGTTCGGCACAGCCTGCGTTCCGCAGGACACCGGATCTTCTGCCGCATCGCCGCCGCCGGCGGAGGTGACGTTCCAAGAGCCCCAGGCCGGAACCGCCCTCGAGCAGCTCGGCGGCATCCCGATCAAGGGCAGGGCACCGAAGACCGGTTACAGCCGCGAGGAGTTCGGCCCTGCCTGGGCCGACGTCGACCACAACGGCTGCGACACCCGCAACGATATTCTTGCGCGGGACCTGACAGAAGAGACCTTCAAGCCGGGAACCAAGGACTGCATGGTCGCCTCGGGCACCTTCGCGGACCCCTACACCGGCACCGTGATCAGCTTTGTCCGGGGAAACACCACCAGCACCGCCGTGCAGATCGACCACGTGGTCGCGCTCTCGGACGCCTGGCAGAAGGGAGCGCAGCAGCTCACCGCGGACGAACGCCGCCAGCTCGCGAACGATCCGTTGAATCTCTTCGCCGCAGACGGCCCAGCCAACGGTGCGAAATCGGATTCCGACGCCGCCACCTGGCTTCCGTCGAACAAGGCCTTCCGCTGCGAGTACGTCGCACGCCAGACGGCGGTCAAAGCTGAATACCGGCTCTGGATGACGCAGGCGGAGCACGACGCAATTGCCGCAGTCCTGGCGTCCTGCCCGGACGAACCCGTCCCGGCCCGCGAGGGAACCGCACCACGGACCGCTCCCGCTTCGGGCGCAGGCACGGCGCAAGACGCTGGAGACCAGGGGAGCACGACGCCGGTCTACGCCAATTGCGCGGCCGTCAAGGCTGCGGGCGCAGCTCCCATCCGTCCCGGGGATCCGGGCTGGGACCCGAAGTTCGACGGCGACGGCGACGGCGTCGGCTGCACTTCCTGACGCGGCTCGGAGGGTGCCCGTCCTAGGCGAACCCTATGCGGACCAAAGGTGTCCGCATGGCGTTTTATCGCGGACCCAACCTGTCCTGAAGTCCGTCGAATGCTTGTCCAGGCGCGCCTAGCGTGGAGGTAGTTCCGCACCGGCAGGAGAACCGAATAACCCCGTGAAAGAGACGGGCATCGGCTGTTCCCGGCAAACGATTCGAACCAGTCGAGCAGCCGGCCGCGGATAAGACGCTGAGGAAAGACGGACATGGGCCTGCTTGAAATCGAACTGGCAAAACTGGACTACGCGGAGAGGCTGCACGCCGCGGAACGGCTAAGGCACGAGCAGCGGCGCAAGGACACGCTGTCCCGAACGGTGGAACCTACCAGACGGGCCAAGGTTGATGCGCCGGTCTTCACGCTCCGGATCGGCGGCTTCCGCTACCGGCTCTGGTTTACGCGGACCGTAGCGCTCTAAAGCAGGCTGAGCACAAAACAGCCTGAGCAGGGACACGTTGCGGGCCGCCTGGTCACGGAGTGGGGACCCCAGACGGACAGCACTCGAGGGCGTACCCTGCACGGCAGGGTACGCCCTCGATGAGCGAATCGCGTGGACCGGTTACCGACGGTAAGGCGTCCGGCTAACGTCCGCCGCCATGATGGCCGCCGCGTGGACCATGATCGCCATGCTGCCCACCGTGCTGCCAGCCCGCAGTTTGGCCTGTGTGCGGATCTCCCGCACGCCCTGGATCGTTCCATCCGCCGCGGCTCTCTCCACGGTCGCCGTGCGGCCAACAGTCCTTCCCATCCCGTTCCGGCTGGGGAGCGCCGGTTCCGGACTGCTCGGGCTGTGCGGGCGCTGGAGCAGGAGCAGGGACCGGGGCCGGGGCCGGATTAATAACCGGTTCAGTTTCTGGAGCGGGCTCCGGCGCGGGTGCCGGCTCAGGCGCGGGCGCCGGTTCGGGAGCAGGCGAAGCCTCAGCCCCCGGTGCAGGAACGGTGGCCGGATGGTCGGGTGAATAGTGGAAGAAATTCGCCGCTGCGTACAGTGCCTGGTCCCCGTCGCTAAAGGTCACGCCGATTCCAAGCGTATTCAAATCCGGATCGCTGAGAATGGCATTATGTCCGGGCGAGTTGATCCACTGCTGCACAATTCCCTGCGCACTGTGATCCGAGCGGGACGCGATAACTTCGCCGGCCTTGCTCCAGCCCGCCAGGTCCGGCGAGCCGGCGTAGTCCGGGTTGTGTTCGAATACCCCAGAGGACGCCATCTGGTCCGACCAGCCCTGGGCCGTTTGGGAAACCACGGGGTTGTACTGCACCGGAGCCAGTCCCTGTGCGGTGCGGAAAGTGTTGATTTCCGCGAAGATTTCGACCAGGACCTGCTCCTTCGAGCTGGTGGCGGCTCCGGGCTCCACGGTTACGGCGGGAGCCAGCGAGGGAGCCGCTACGGCTGCGGTACCAACGCCGCCTGCGCCAATAACGGCCGAAAGGGTAATGATACTCAGTGATTTCTTGGTTTTATTCACAGGATGAGACCTTTCGTAGATTGCGGTCACTAGGTGGCTCATCCCCCCGCTTTCACCGTACAAAAAACCGTCCCGGAATCACAATTCCACTTCAAATTCATGGAACGGCATCTTTTGCCCTTCACAAGATCAATACGCAAACGTACAATTAGCTCCCCTAACTTTTGTTGCTGGAGTTCGATAGCATCAGGGCCATGCCAGCTACCATCCGGGACGCAACAGCCGCGGACGCCGCCGCCTGCGCCGCTCTCTACACCCACTACGTCCTGGAGACAGCGGTGTCCTTCGAGACGGAGCCGCCAACGGCTGGGGACATGGCACAGCGGATTGCCGCAGCGCAGGAACGGCATGTGTGGCTGGTGGCAGAGCACGACGGCGAGGTGACCGGCTACGCGTATGCCGGAAGCTGGCGGAGCCGGGCGGCCTACCACAGGACAGCAGAAACCAGCGTTTACCTGGCGCAGTCAGCTACGGGCAGGGGGCTGGGGGCAGCACTCTACAAAGCACTGCTTCAGCGCCTGGGGCAACTGGGTTTCCGAACCGTGGTGGCGGGCATGACCGTGCCCAATCCAGCCAGCGAAAGGCTGCATACCGCACTGGGTTTCACGCCCGTTGGCGTATTCCGCCGCGTGGGCTGGAAACATGGCGTCTTGCACGATGTCAGCTGGATGCAGCTGGACCTGCCCGCCGGAACCGGAGAAACAGGCTAGGCGACTTCCATCCGCTCGAGCACGAACACGGGAATCTCCCGGTCGGTCCTGGCCTGGTAATCGGCGTACGGCGGGTAAGCCTCCACCGCACGCTCCCACCACACTGCCTTCTCTTCGCCGGTGATTTCGCGGGCCGTCATGTCCCACTTCTGCGGGCCGTCCTGCAGTTCCACCCGGGGATGGGCCTTGATGTTGAAGTACCAGACCGGATGCTTCGGCGCGCCGCCCATGGAGGCAACCACCGCGTAATCGCCGTCGTGCTCCACCCGCATCAGCGGCGTCTTGCGCAGCTTCCCGCTCTTGGCACCCTTGGTGGTCAGCACCACCACTGGGCGGCCTCCCAGGGTTGTGCCGCGGGTGCCGCCGGAGGACTCGATCTCCTCCACCTGGTCGCGGGAGCGTTTGGAGGTGCTGGGGGCGTATTCACCGGTAAGTGGCATGCGCCCCAGTTAACACCCAATCAGGCACAGCACACCAGAGGCCCCTAGGAGGCGGACGACGCCGACGGCGGGGTGAAGATCCACGGCTGACGCGGCAGCCGGGCCGGGTCGAAAACCTCCAGCGCTTCCGGAAGAGTGCCGGGAAGTCCCAGCGACTCCAGGATCATTCCGGCCGCTTCCGGTGCGGAAATCCCCAGCTCTGCAAGGGCGCTCAGGGTGACCGCGCCGTCGCGCTTTGCCAGCCGCTTGCCGCTCTCGGAAAGGACCAGTGGAACATGGACATACTCCACCGGAGGCAATCCAAGAAGGGACGCAAGGTACGCCTGCCGGGGTGTGGAGGAGAGGAGATCGTCCCCGCGGACCACCTGGTCAATTCCCTGCGCTGCATCATCGACGACGACCGCCAGATTGTAGGGCGGCACGCCGTCGTTGCGCAGCAGCACCAGGTCATCCACCACTCCGGTGTACGTCCCGAGAACGGCGTCATGGACCGTGTATTCCTGCACATCGGCGCGCAGCCGGAGCGCCGGCGGGCGTTCGCGCCGGCGTCGTTCGCGTTCAGCCCCGGAGAGGTGCCGGCAGGTTCCGGGATATGCCCCGGGCGGGGAATGCGGGGCCCGCGGTGCATCGGAGATTTCCGCGCGGGTGCAGAAGCACTCGTAAACCCTGCCTTCGGCCCGGAGCTTGGCAATGGCATCCAGGTACACCGGAGTGCGGTCGGACTGCCGGATCACCTCGCCGTCCCAGTCCAAGCCGACCGCGGCAAGGTCACGCAGCTGAATCTCTTCCGCCCCGGCCCGGGCACGGTCCAGGTCCTCCACCCGGAGGATAAACCGGCGTCCGCTGCTGCGGGCGAACAGCCAGGCGAGCAGGGCCGTCCGCAGATTGCCGACGTGCAGTTCGCCGGACGGGCTCGGGGCAAAGCGGCCGGCACCGGCGGAAGCGGGGGTAAGAGAAGGCACGTCCTCCAGCCTACAAACCCCGGAGCGCATCGGCGCACCCGGGGCTAGACTGGCCGCCACTACCGGCGCGCAGCTTCCTGTGAAGGAGTTACGAACATGCCCGACTATGGCCGCGACCTGCTCTTCGGAGCCTTCATCACCCCGGTGGCCGCTCCAGCCCGGCAGGCCGTGGAGCTCACCGTCACGGCAGAATCGGCAGGGCTGGACCTGGCCGCGTTCCAGGACCACCCGTACCAGCCGCGGTTCCTGGACACCTGGACGCTGCTCTCCTACGCAGCGGCACACACTTCCCGGATCCGTTTGGTGCCGGACGTGCTCAACCTGCCACTGCGCCAGCCTGTGGTGGTGGCCCGCAGCGCCGCGAGCCTGGACCTCCTCAGCAACGGGCGGCTCGAACTCGGGCTGGGAACCGGAGCATTCTGGGACGCGATTGTTGCTGCCGGCGGCGAGCGTTTGTCAGCGGGGGACGCCGTCACGGGACTCGAGGAGGCAATGCGCATCATCCGCGGTGTCTGGGACACTGCCAGCACCACTCCGCTGCGCGTGGACGGCAAAATCCACCGGGTCATTGGTGCCAAGCGGGGACCGGCGCCGGCCCACGACGTCGGCATCTGGCTTGGTGCCTATAAGCCGCGCATGCTGCGGCTCACCGGGGCGGCAGCGGACGGCTGGCTGCCCTCGCTGGGCTACCTGCGCGGCGGGCCCGCCGAGCTGGTGCCGCTGAACGCCGCGATTGACGACGCCGCTGCGTCCGCCGGCAGGAATCCTGCCGCGGTGCGCCGGCTGCTGAACATCAGCGGCTCGTTCGAGCCCGCAGGAAGAGGGCTCCTGCAGGGACCTGTGGCCCAGTGGGTGGAGGAGATCACCGAAATGGCATTGCTGCACGGAATCTCGGGGTTCATCCTCGCGACCGACGACGCCGGTGCCATCACGCGGTTCGGCGCCGAGGTGGCGCCAGCGGTCCGGGAGAAGGTGGCAGCGGCCCGCGCCGGGGCGGCCTGAGGAACGGTCCAGGAGGAGGCGGCGGGCTGCTGGGGAGAGCGGGGCCTTCCGCACCGGAACGCAGCGTCCTAGGGTGGGGAAATGACATCGGAGCTGCTGTTGCCTGCCCTGAACGCCGCCCGGAAGAGCAGGGAAGAAGGGGGCATTCCCATAGGCGCGGCCATGTTCATTGACGGCACCATCGTGGCCACCGGACACAACCGCCGCCAGCAGCTGGGCAGCGTGATCCGGCACGCTGAAATGGACTGCCTGGAACATGCCGGCAGGCTTCCCGCCGGTTCCTATGCGCGGGCCACCATGGTCACGACGCTCTCCCCGTGCGAAATGTGCACCGGTGCGATCCTGCTGTACCGGATCCCGCGCGTCGTCATAGGCGAGAACCGCAGCTACCGCGGAGCCGAGGACCTGCTGCGCCAGCGCGGTGTCCAGGTGGACGTCCTGGACGACCCGGCCTGCGCCCTCCTGATGGAGGAGTTCATGACGGACTACCCCTCGCTGTGGAACGAGGACATCGGCGTGCTCTAGGCGGGGCAACTTCCTGATCCGGACCTGCAGTTTTCCTTGCCTGTTCTCCCGCCGTCGTGAAGGATGGCCGCAGCGGGGCGACGAACTGCAACGGCGCAGGAAGGATCGGAACATCGCATGCGAAAACTAAAAACCCTGGGGATAACCCTGTCCCTGGCACTGGTGGCAGCACCGGCGACGGCCACGGCAGCGGAGACAGTTGCCGAACCGGTAACCCAACTTGGCGGAACACTGGCCAATGGAGCCACCTGGGCTGCGGAAATGCCCGCCGCTTGGAACGGGAAGCTGGTGCTCTACAGCCACGGGTTCCGCCCCGGACCGGATAACCCGGCGTGGGACCCCGGGTTCGACTCGACCGCGCAGGCGCTGACCGACCGCGGCTTTGCGGTTGCGGCGTCGTCGTACGCCACCGCCGGCTGGGCGCTGGGCACGGCAGTGCAGGATCAGCTGGACACCTTGGCCGCGTTCTCCGCCGCGGCGGGGGAACCCGAGAGGACCATTGCCTTCGGGACTTCCATGGGAGGGCTGGTCAGCAGTCTTATCGCTGAAACGCCGAACAGCGGCGTGGACGGGGCCGTGAGCACCTGCGGGCTGCTGGGCGGCGGCATCAACCTGAACAATTACCAGCTCGACGGCGTGCACGCGCTCGCGGAGCTGCTGCTGCCCGGTCAGGAACTCCAGCTGACCGGGTTCCGCACACCGGCAGAAGCGGGCGTGACCATTACTGCACTGATGCAGGCCGTGCAGAAGGCACAGGCCACCGACGAGGGACGGGCCCGGCTAGCGCTCGCAGCAGCGCTGATGAACACTCCCACCTGGTTCAGCGGGGACGCTGCTCCCGGATCCCGGGACTTCGCGGCCCAGCAGGAAGCCCAATACAACTGGCTGCTGCAGACCATTCCGTTCGTGGTGGGATCGCGGGTCTCGATCGTCACCGCCGCGGACGGCGACAGCGGCTGGAACCAGGGCGTGGACTACGGGACGCTGCTGCAGCAATCGGCTAAGCGCCAGCAGGTGGAAGCTCTCTACCGTTCCGCCGGACTGGAACTGAAGCGTGACCTGCACACCCTGACAGCGACAGCGGATATCGCGCCGGACGAAGGTGCGCTCGAGTGGATGGACCGTACCTCCACACCCCAGGGCGACCTGCAGATCCCGGTGCTGACCATGCACACCCTCGCGGACATCCTGGCCCCGGTGGAATACATGGAGGAATATGAGGAAACCGTTCGCGAAGCACGGGCGACGCCGCTGCTGCGGCAGTCCTTCGTCGAGCGCACAGGGCACTGCACCTTCACGGACGCCGAGCGGGTGGCGGCCGTACTGGCCATGGACGAGCGGCTGGACACCGGACGCTGGGCCAACCTGGCCGAGCCACAGCAGCTGGACCGCCGCGCCGAGTCACTCGGACTTGGAAACGCCGATTTCATTAAGTACCAGCCGGCCGAGTTCGTGAACGACCGCACCTGGAGCCCCGGCGCAGGCCACGGCCACGGCCACGGGCACGGCCCGGGCCACGGGAACGGCCACGGGCACGGTCCGGGCAACGGCCCCGGTCACGGAAAAGGGCGCTGACCGCTCAGGCCTTCGGTCCTGCTTTGGCCCCGGCGCGTACGGAGCCGGCCACATCGCTGACCGGGCCGTTCCACGGCGTGCCGTGGCCGGGCAGGACCCAGTCAACGTCCGGCAGCGGAGTGAGCCGGTCCAGCGTCTCCAGGGCCTGGGCGGGGTCATCGGTGAAGGGTGAGGGCTGCAGCCCGGTCCGGCCGGAGAGTACGTTGCGGGTAGTGAGGGCGTCGCCGACGAACAGCGCTTTCACTTCCGGAACATGGACTGCCACGCTGCCGGGGGAGTGGCCGGGGAGTCCAATGATTCGCGGCGACCCGGGAAGGTCCAGCACGTCGCCGTCCGCGACGGGAATGACGTCGGTGAGGTAGGTAGTGCGCCAGCCCTGCTTGCGCAGGGAATAGCCGAGGAACTTCGCGGCGGGACCGGGACGCATGCCGCCCGCAGACCCTGGCGCCGGCTTGTAGCGTTCCGTTCCCCGTGCCCGCGCCGCGTCTGCCGCGTGGATGTACACCGGCACGCCGGTCTGCAGGCGAAGCCGCTCTGCGAAGCCGATGTGGTCGGAGTCGCCGTGGGTCAGCACTACGCCCCGGATGTCTTCAAGGTTCCGGTCCAGGGCAGCGAGCTCGCGTTCCAGGTCCCGCCAGTGCCCGGGGAGTCCGGCGTCCACGACGGTGATGCCGCCGTCGGCCACCACGAGGTAGGCGGCAACAATGTCATTGCCGATCCGTTGCAGATTGGGTGCGAGCTTCATGGCTGTCTCCTTGTGCCTACCCGGCATGTCCGGGTTACATGGCTAACATAATTAGCTATGATGGCTAATGTCAATAGCCAAACGAATTGCCAGGAGAGCCATGCCAACGCCGCAGCGAACCTCCCTCGAAGCCATTGTTGCCGCGGGCCGTACCGCCCTGGAAGAAGGCGGGCCGGACCGTGTCACCATGAACGCGGTGGCTGACCGGGTAGGTGTCCGGGCTCCGTCGCTGTACAAGCGGGTCAAGGACCGGAACGCACTGCTGGGAATGATTGCTGCGGCCACGCTTGAAGATCTGCGGGAACGGATGCAGGGCCAGGATTCGCTGGCCGGTTTGGCCCGCACCTACCGGTCTTTCGCACACGAGCACCCGGAGGGATTCCGGCTGATCCAGACGCGCACGGCCTCCGCCGAGGATCTGGCCAGGGCCAGCGAACCGGTCCTGGCCGCGGCCCGCGACGCGGTGGGCGACGCCGATGCGCTGGAGGCTGCACGGTTCATGACGGCATGGCTCACCGGGTTCATCACCATGGAGCTGGCTGGAGCCTTCCGGCTGGGCGGGGACCTGGACCGGGCGTTCGACTATGGAATCGAGCGGGTCGCATCAGCCTTGGCGGGCTGATGCGGCGCCGCTCGGTTCCGCAACCGAAGCCTAGATTCCCTCTCCCAGCTGCGGGCGCGCACTGTAGGGAATCAGCGGATGGTCGGCCCGGGCCCTGATCTGCTGCACCATCCAGGTGTTGCCGTCCGGATCCGAGAAGCCGAACAGCGTGCCGCCGTCGCGCTCATCCATGACGGTCACGTCGCTGGCCTGAACGCCGCGGGAGAGCAGCTCCTCGTGCGCTGCCCGGGCATCCGGAACCACCAGCTGCAGCCCCTTCAGGGACCCGGGTTCCATCTGCTCCTCGCCCGGCAGGGTGCCGATGACGATCGAGCAGCCGGAGCCTGGGGGAGTGAGCTGCGCGAACGCCATGTGCTCGTTGACGGTGTGGTGGTCCAGGTCGAATCCAACCTGGTCGGAGTAGAACGCGAGGCTGCGGTCCAAGTCGCTGACCGGTACGCGGATGACTTCCAGGGTCCAATCCATGGTTCCTCCAAAGATGGTCGTAGGGAATCAGGCCGTGGAGAACGCGAGCAGCTGCTCGAGCTTGTCGTAGCCGGCAGCCATGCCTGATTCCATGCCCGAGGACACGAAGCTATCCCGGGTCTGGACCGATGGGTAGACCGAATGGCCGCTGAGCCTGGACCGTCCGCCGGGCAGGTCTTCGAATCGCAGGAAATCAAGGCTTGCCTGGTCCGGATACCCCTCGTATTCAAAGGTCTGCAGGATGAACTCGCCGGGCCGGATGTTGTGGAAGACGCCGCGGAAGGCGTACTCGCCGTCGTCGTCGCTCTGGACAAAACGGTAGGACCCGCCCGGGGTCGCCTCGAAGGCCTCGATGCGGGTGTCCAGGTGGTCTGGTCCCACCCACCGGGCATACGAATCCGCCGTGACGAGGGCGCGGAAGACGTCCAGTGCGGGGTAGTCGAACTCGCGGACGTAGTCGATGTACGGGGCACCGTCGGGAAGGGTGACGTGAAGTGCGTTGGTCATGACGCCTCCTGCGGGGTCTTGACGTCCGCCCGGCTGGCAAGCAGTTCCTCCAGCCGGGAGTAGGAATCGGTCATGCCCTCCTCCATGCCGGAGGCTGCCATGCCGTCCCGTGCTTCCTGGGTGGGATAGACCGAATGGACAGTGATCCGGGTGCGGCCGTCCCCCAGGTCCTCGAAGGTATTGAACTCGAGGCTGACGACGTCGGGATAGCCGGAGAATTCGAAGGTCTGGATCGCGAACTCGTTCTCCCGGACGGTGTGGAAGATGCCGGTGAAGTCGTACGGGATGCCCTCGGGGCCCGTGTGCGTGTACTTGTAGGTACCGCCGGTGGTGAAGTCGTAGTGGTCCATTTCCATCTTCATCCCGCGCGGGCCCAGCCACTGGCTGACCAGATCCGGATCAGCGTGGGCACGGAACACATCCGCGACGGGGAAATCGATCTCCCGTGAATAGTCGATGAAGGGGACGCCGTCGGGGACGGAGAGCTGCAGTTCGTTGGTCATTGGTGTTGGTCCTTTGACTGCCGGCCGCGCTCGGCGGCCTGTTGGTGGAGCACAGCATCCAGGCTGCGGAACTGCCCTTCGGTGACCAGCCGATAGCGGTCGATCCAGGCAGTAAGTGCCTCCAGCCGTGCGGGGTTCAGGTGGACGGGCCGGCGCTGGGCGTCACGGGTTCGCGTGACAAGCTGTGCCTGCTCGAGGACCTGGATGTGCTTCGAAACCGCCTGCTTGCTGATTTCGAAGGGTTCCGCGAGTTCGTTGACCGTGGCCGGGCCCCGGGAAAGCCTGGCGATGATCCGCCGTCGTGCCGGATCGGCCAGGGCCAAAAAGGCCCTGTCCAGCAGGACGTCTTCTGGGGCTTCGGTCATGTACGGGCCAACGTTCGCGTCGCAGTTCGATCTGTTGGTTTTTCAACGGTGCGGTGTGGGCTGTTGCCGCTTCCATGCCGGTATCCAACCCATTTGTTGAACAACCATGTGGTTGATTACCCAAGAAGGTACGCCCGTGGTGCCTCGTCGGCAAGGGGGTTTGGGAAGTTTTTCGGCGGCGTCCCGGAAGCCCATTCAGGAACTTCACAGGGGACTCCCGGAGACGGCGCGGGGCAGGGGGAGTAGCGTGGCTCCTTCTTCCCGGGCGCACCTCCCGGACGCCGCTGCAGCGGGAAAGGACGGACCATGAGCTCAATGGATCACAGCCATGCCGCAGGAATACGGCATGAGACGGGTTTCCACTGGCCGAGTTTTGCCGTGGGACTGGTTCTGCTCCTCTTTGTCCTGGCCCAGGGGGAAGACAACGGAGCCCCGGGATACGTGGGAATGACAGGACTCATCCTGCTGATCACCGGGCTGTACTCCGCAGCGACACGACGGAAGTCATGGATGCGCCTCACCACCCGAACGGCCGCATGGATCGTAGCGGGAGCCGGAGTGGTGCTGATGCTCCTGGCCCTTGTCCTGCGGCTCGCAGGATTATGACGGCGGGGCTTTTCCGGCGCGGATAAAGCGCCGCTACGCTGGGCGGATGCTCACAGACGAACGAATCGATCCGCCCGACGCCGCTGACGAGCGCGGAACCCTCAACGGCTTCTTGGACTATCTGCGAGCCAGCGTTGTGCACAAGGCCCAGGGCCTCAGCGACGCCGATGCCGCGCGCCGCGTCCTGCCCTCCCTTCTCACGGTGTCCGGTCTGCTCCGCCACCTTGCCGACGTCGAACGCTGGTGGTTCCGCGCGCAGCTGGACGGCCAGACAGGAATTCCCACCCGCTGGAGCAGCGACGATCCCGACGCCGAATTCCGCGTGACGGAGCAGGACAGCCTCGCCGAAATCATCGCCGACTACCAGGCAGCCTGTGCCGAGTCCCGTGAGGTTGCTGCCAGGTACGGCCTTGAGGACATGTGCCAAGCCGAGCACAGTGCGGAGCATAACCTGCGCTGGGTACTGGTGCACATGGTCGAAGAGACCGGGCGGCACTGCGGCCACCTGGACATCATCCGGGAACTGCTCGACGGCGTCACCGGGGAGTAGCTGACGGGTTCCGCGGTGCTCGAAGCCGCTCCGGGGCAGGGTCGGAAAGCGATGTCAGAGGCGGCACCTAGGGTGGGCGGCGCAGGACAAAGAGTGTCCTGCGGCGGCCCCGCGGGTCGCCAGGCATCGCATCCTATGGGGGATTCGCAATGGAAAACCAAACTTACCCGCCAGCTCCGGCACCGGCTCCGTTCCAGGCTCCGCCCGCCAGGCCCGGGAAAGGCCTGGCCGTCACGGCCCTGGTCCTGGGCATCGTCGCGTTCGCGCTCTGCTGGGTTCCCGTGCTCAACAACGTGTTCCTGTTCGTTGGGCTTGCCGGTCTCGGTTTCGGCATCGCGGCGCTCGTGGTGGCCTCGAAGCGCCGGGCTCCGAAGGGCATGCCGATCGCCGGGCTGATCCTCAGCGTGCTCTCGATCATCGGTGTGTTCGCTACCCAGGCACTGTACTCGGCTGCCATTGACTCGGTGGTGGAGAGCATCGAAGACAGCTCCGACGGCGTGGTCGCAGCCGAGCCGGAGCAGACTGAAGCGGCTGCAGAGGCACTCGCCCTGGGGAGCTCGGCAGAAATCGGTGAGTACACCGTTACGGTTACCGGAGTGAACCTGAACGGGAATGACCAGGTCATGGCCGCCAACCAGTTCAACGCGCCGCCCGCCGGCCAGTACGTCCTGGTGGATCTGGCCGTTGTCTACAACGGATCCGAGGAAGGCGATCCCTGGGTTGACCTCACTACTGAGTTTGCGGGTTCTGACGCACGCCAGTATTCAACCTCCACCTGCACAGCCGTAGCGCCGAACCCGGCACATGAGGTTCCCACGCTGACCAACGGCGGCGCGGGGAACTTCTCGGTCTGCTTTGACGTGCCGGCTGAAGCCGTGACCGACGCAAAGATCCTGGTTGAGAGCCTGTTTTCATTCCAGGACGACCGCGTGTACTGGGCCGCGCAGTAACCCAACCCTGCCCTGGTGCCTGACATGGAACGGCTCCCCAGCCATGGCCAGGGAGTCGTTCCAAGGTCCGGCCGATGAACCTACTGGTCCCGGCCAAGTGGACCTGTTCTGGTCCCGCCTTAAGGAACCAGTTTCAGTAAAACACCGTCACCGCCGGAGGGAACCCCTTCACGGCAACTTTCTCGCGGGATTCTCGCTGCAGGATGTTTCTGCAGGTCACCGAACCGTGCCGGGCAGCACGAACGTGATAAACACAAAGCATGGCAACTACCGCATTCAAAGAAAATCCTGTCCGCACCACCGGTGAACTCCCCGCTGAGGGGACTTCCGCACCCGCATTCTCGCTGGTTGGAACCGATCTGTCCGAAGTCTCCAGCGAGACCTTCGCCGGCCGCCGGGTAGTCCTGAACATCTTCCCCAGCGTGGACACGGGTGTCTGTGCCGCCAGCGTCCGCCGCTTCAATGAGATTGCTGCCGGACTCGAGAACACGGCCGTCGTCTGTGTTTCCAAGGACCTGCCGTTCGCGCTCGGCCGCTTCTGCGGCGCCGAGGGCATCGAGAACGTTGTTGCCGCGTCCGCGTTCCGCAGCAGCTTCGGTGAGGACTTCGGGCTGACCCAGGCTGAAGGGCCGCTGCAGGGCCTGCTGGCCCGCGCCGTCGTCGTTCTCGATGCGGACGGCAGCGTGCTGCACACGCAGCTCGTTCCCGAAATCACCACCGAACCGGATTACGACGCCGCGGTGGCCGCCCTGGCATAGCCCGGGTTCGCTGCAAGGCCCGTTCCGCTGCTGCGGGGCGGGCCTTTGTTGTGAGTTACGGGTAGCCAGCACGCCGGAGGACACCGGCCAGGATGCTGTGACTAGGCAATACGCCGGGCCGCCCTTGGCTAGGATAGGTGGCGGCGGTCTCCGGACGGTCCGCCTGAACGCAAAACGAACAACTCTATTGGGGGAAAAGAATGGACAGGGACCAGGGACAGCCCAGGGACCAAGACGCCGGTGCCGACGGCAACGGGGAGGACAGCAGCCCCACCGAGGCCAGCTCGCCGGAAGCCGAGCGGGCGCTGGACGCTGAACCGGTGGTCGAACCGGGTCAGGCCGCAGGCGCGACGCCGGAAACTGGCCAGGCACCGGACACGGAACCGGCAGCTGAACCTGTAGTCGAACCGGGCCAGGCCGCAGGCGCGACGCCGGAAACCGGCCAGGCATCGACAGCGGCGGACCAGGAACCTGAAAACGTCACAACCCCGGAGCCGGGGTCAGCGCCTGCACACGGAACCGGGTTTGCAGTGCCCGGCGGATTCGATGCCGGCCCGTCCCTTCCATATGGCACGGACCAGGCCCCTCCGGTACCGCCGTACAACCCTTACGCAGCGGTTCCCGGCGCGCCCTCCGGCACCGGTGGCGGGGAACACCCCGGCCAGCCGGGGCAGGCACCGTTCACCAACCCCTCGGGTTACCCGGGTTTCGCCAACCAAGGTGCCGCTGGCGGCCAAGGACATGCGGGCGCCAACCCCGGATACCAGGGACAGGGCTACCAGGGTCAGCCCGGCCCATACGGGAGCCAGGGCGCGAACTCCGGTCAGCCCGGCTACCAAGGCCAGCCCGGCTACCAAGGCCAGCCCGGCTACCAGGGCCAGCCCGGCTACCAGGGCCAGCCCGGCTACCAGGGCCAGCCCGGCTACCAGGGCCAGCCCGGCTACCAAGGCCAGCCCGGATATCAGGGGCAGCCCGGCTACCCCGGACAGCCGGGGCCGTATCAGGGCCAGCCCTACGGCAACTACGCGCCGCCGTCCACACCCGGCAAGGGGCTGGCGATCGCAGCCCTCGTCCTGGGCATTCTGTCCCTGCTGGTGTGCTGGATTCCGTTCGTGAACGTGATCACCTTCCCGCTGGCAATCGTCAGTGTGGGCCTGGGTATTCCGGCACTGATCAAGGGCATCAAGGCCAAGAACATCGCTAAGCCGCTGTCCATCGCCGCACTGTCCGTTGCAGTGGTGACCATCGTCGCCGCGATCGTCGTGAACTCCCTCTTCGTTGGTTCGCTGCGGGATGCTGGCCTCTGGGAGAGCGAGACCGAAGCCGGGACGGAGTCCTACACGGAAACCGAGGACTATTCAGAGGAGCTCTTGGAAGCTGAACAGGAGGATTACTCCTACGAGTACTCGGACACCTACATCAGCGGCCTTGTCTCCGAACCGTCCAATTCAGCCGGTGAGGAAGTGACCGTGGGGGATTACACGGTCACCCTGACCGAGCTGGACCGCGACGCCGCAGCTGAGGTGCAGGATCGAGATCCCAATGCCGGCGCGCCTGACCACAATTACGTGATTGCCCGTTTCAGCGCCGTCTACAACGGCAGCGGCGACGGGCGGCCCTGGCTCGACCTGCCGGCAGAACTGATCGGAACCGACAACCGGATCTACAGCGTCCTGGGCTGCTCCAGCAGCCTCGGCCAGCGCAGCGTTGACCAGGAACTGCTCAGCACGGGGGACTCCGTAACCGTTGAAAGGTGCTTCGATGTACCGGACGGCGCCCTGGGAGAGGATTCCCGAATAGCCATGCGCATGATCCTCGCCGAGGAGAACAACGACGAGGTTTACTTCCGCCTGCCGTAGCAGGTGGAACAGATCACCAGGAGGACGGTCCCGCGGCACACCGCCGCGGGACCGTTTTTGTCTCCGCCGCCGGTCGCCCTGCGGGTGCGGCAGGTGGTACGCCTGCTCAGCCCTGCTGCGCCGCCCACTGCGCCACGCGTGCTGCGCTTTCTTCCTCCGACAGGTCCTCGACCCGGGTCATGATGGTCCAGCGGATTCCGAAGGGATCGCGGATGCTGGCGAACCTGTCTCCGGACACGAAGGTTTCCAGTGGTTCCCGCACCACGGCGCCGGCTGCCTCCGCGCGTGCCACCACGGAATCGGCGTCGGAACAGTAGAAGCCAAGCGAATAGCAGGCTGTGTCCGGTTCGGGCGGGTTCACCAAACCGTATTCAGGGTTCGGTTCGCCGAGTTGGAGGTGACCGCTGCCGAGGTCCAGGTCTGCGTGGACGGTTAGGCCGTTCATCTCCGTCACGTCCACGACCCTTGCGCCGAAAACGTCCTGGTAAAAACGGATTGCCTCAGCTGCTCGCGGGACGGCGACGAACGGTGTGAGACTGGTCAGGCCGCGGGGAATGCCGTCGGTGGTGTGCCGGCCGGTGACTCCGGGGCGATTGTTGTGGTTCTGGGTTGTAGTCATGGAATCAGGCTAGGAACGCAGGCAGCCCGGCGGCTTGGCAATTTGCGACAACCGGGTGTTTTTTCCCGGCGAGAGGCGACCTGTGGAGGAGGAGCGATGCAGCAGCAGTGGCGCGGCCCGCTGTATCCGGCCCGGCTGCCCTCGTTCCACCGGGTACCCGCGCCGGCACTGCTGGCGGACCGCTTCCGCTGGTTCTGGATCCCCGAGTGGGACCTGGCAGCCGGACGGACCTCCCGGCAGGAAGTCCTGCCCTTCCCGGCGCTGAACCTCGTGATCGAGCAGGACTGTGTGCGGCTGTATGGACCGGCAACGCGCCGTTCCGTCCGTGATCTGCAAGGCACCGGCTGGGCCTTCGGACTGCTGCTGCGCCCGGCAGCCGTTCCGTTCCTGTGTCCGGATCCCGGAGCGCTGAAGGATGCCAGCACCGCACTGGAGCTGCCGGGGCTGCGGACGCCCGTCACCGCCGCGATGGAGTCAAAGGCGAACGACGACGGCGGCGCCCGCCGAGCAGCGGCTGTTGCGGCGGCGTCGGCCTGGGTGGAAACCGCCTTGCCCACACCTCCACCGGAGAGCCTGCTGGCCAACCACTTTGAGGACTTGATCGAGGCGGATCCATCCCTCACGCGCGTGGACCAGGCCGCTGACCTGCTGGGAGTTTCGGTACGCAGCCTGCAGCGGATTGCCCGGAAGCATGTGGGCCTGCCGCCGCTGGCGATGATCCGCCGCTACCGGCTGCAGGAGGCGGCTGATCGGCTGCGCACCGATCCGGACCTGGGGATTGCCGACGTCGCTGCCGAGCTGGGCTACGCCGACCACGCCCATCTAACGGATGTGTTCCGCGAGGTGCTGGGGTTTACGCCCAGCGGGTACCGGCGGGAAGCGGCGGATAGTGAAGGTGCCGGGTGCGGACCTTCTTAGCGCGAATCCACAAGCTGGGCGTAAACCACATAATTGTCGTCGAACTGGCCGGTCTCGGGGTTGTAGCCGTCGCAGGTAATAAGCCGCAGTTCCGGCCCCTCCGTGTTCCCGTAAACAAGGGAAGTGGGGAAGTTGTCTTTTGAATACTGATGACCTTCCCGGAACCGGAATACCGCAATACTTCCGTCGGCCCGTGACACATTGATGAGGTCGCCGGAACCCAGGTCCCGGAGGTCTGCGAAGACGCCCGGGCCACCGCCGGTTGCATTGACATGGCCCAGGATGATGGATGGACCGAGCTCCCCGGGCGTGGGGGATCCGGTGTACCAGCCGGCCGGTGCGCCGGGATCCGTAGCGGGGACTTCGACGGTGCCGTCCGGATTCAGCCCGAGATCGATCAGGGTGGAATCGAGACGGACCGAAGGAACGGCGATTGAGACCGGTGCGGATTCGCGCAGTGGTGAGCGAACGCCAGCAGGGGAATCCGCGGTGGTGGACATCGACGCAGTGGCCGGGGCGGCCGGTGTGGAGGACACAGCGGCAGGCCCGGTGCACCCGGTCAGCAATGCCAGGGCAACCGCTGCCAGGGAGACGAGGGCCCGGCAGCGGTTGCTGGTGGCTGGAACGCCCAACTGGTTACCGGTCGCCCGTGGGTACAGCTGTCCTGCGGCGGGCTGCGGCAGCGGCGCCCACCGTGATGACCATGGCTCCGGCAGCCAGCAGGAACGAGGAATCGATCGCTGCTCCGTCCGTGGGGACCCCGGTGTCGGGGGCGCCGACAGGGACCTGCGAAATCTGGTTCCTGGTGAAGTAGTCGGCTGACGCATGGGCCCCGAGGTTCGGCCCGACCGTAAACGGAATGTCGACGCCGTTGCAGGCAATGCCGTCGTTGTCGCTGTCCAGCTGCGGCGCGTACCCCGGCGCTCCCACCGGCATCAGCGTGTACCCGGCGTCTGCGGCTTCCTGACAATTGGCAAAGGGGCCTACTGCCGCCATCGCCGGACTTGCGGAAAGAATCGACAGGCCTATTCCTGCTGCGATTGCTGCTCCTGCTGCAGTTTTCTTCATGTTTCCCCCCAAAAGAGTGTGTGTGAATGACCGCATGAGCATATGGGCGGGGCTAATACTCCGGAGTCGGACACACTCAAATGTGTTAGCAGACTTATCCGGAATGTTATGAAGAAACGGCTTCGATTCCGCAGGGGGAACGTTCACAAAGTGCCAGTTGTCGTCAGACCCTTCCTAAAGGGGGAACCCGCCTAATGGAACGGGCAGACGTTATGCGCGAACTAGCGGTCGAGGTTGGCCTGGATCTCTTCCCACGACGGCTCGGAAGCGCCCTGGTTCCAGGGCAGGTACGCCAGCGCCTTGCCCATGGCGCACGTGTTGGAAAGGGCTGAGAAGACCAGTCCGCCGCTGATTCCGCCGGCCAGGACCCGGAACTTCGGCGAGGCGATGCGTCCGGCGAGCAGGCCGAGTCCCACCAGGCTTCCTGCGGCGAAGCGCACCTGGCGCTCCATGTCCCAGACCTGCAGGCCGCGGACTACGGAACCGCCGGCCTTCTCGACGTCGTCCACGCTTTCGGTGAGCACCTGCCCGCCCTGCAGGCCCGCTGCAGCGAGGCGTTCGTGCGCCTGCTTTGCCCGGACGCCGGACTGGCAGAGAAGCACGACGCCGTCATCCAGCCGGGCGGCCAGCTCAACGGTGTGGGCGGAGAGCAGAGGCAGGGGAATGTTGTGGGAGCCCGCGATGTGCACGGACTCGAACTCTGCCGGGTTGCGGACGTCGATGACGGTGAGGTTCGGATTCTCCTCAAGCAGGGACTTCAGGGTGACGGCGTCGATGGTCTTGGTGGTCTCTGCGGTGGCAGCGGGTGACATTCGGTTCCTTCGGTTGGAGTGGCCGGAGCGAAGCACCAACCCTATGGCCCGAATCTGGGAGAAGTCAGGGGATGTTACGGCGTGTGGCCGGTGCGTCATGCCGCGGCCGCTGTCCACGCTCTTTTCGGATCCTGTCCGAGCGCCGAATGCTTGGAAGGAGGGCTAGTGCCATGACCAGCGGCACGGCGACCATGATCAGCCTCAGCGGGATGATGACCGGATCCAGGGCATAAAGCAGGGACGCAGTGGGACTGACCACCTCGTCGATGACCACCCAGACCAGGACCCCGACGTGGAGCACACCGGGGAACACAGCCGCTGCGGTCAACGCCGCACCCCAGCGCCGGGATCGTTTGGACGGTTCAACCACCGCGGTTTGGGTTGCCGCGAAGAGCGCACCGCCTAACAGCAGGGGCGCGAGGCCCCATACGAGGGCGAATCCCAAGCCGAGCAGCACCGTCCCGACGTCGTAGATCGGGTCCCGGGAATCACTGAACAGGTAGATGACCAGGCCAGCGGCGATCAGCCCCAGGGGAACGTAGATTGCCAACAAAACCAGAAAGGTGGTCCGGGAGTTCCGCTTGTGGAGTTTCTTGAATTCCGCCTCCGCCTTATTCCAGCGGCGGTCATCGACTGGTGTCCGGTGCGGTCCCATCCCGCTTCCACCCAGTAGTGCCATCTGCCCAAACCCCCCGTCGTCCCGTCGGCAGCAACGATACCTGCTGGGGTGCTGTGGTTCGCTTCTAGACAGGGTCGGCCAAGACCGCGTAGACCACGTAGTTGTCCTGCCAGAGTCCGGTGGTGCTGTCGAACCCGTCGCAGGTGATCAGGCGGAGTTCAGGACCCGGGGTGTTTCCGTAAACCTCATCAGTAGGGAACATGTCCTTGGCGTATTGCTCGCCCCGAACGACGACGAATACAGATTCTGTCCCGTCTTCCCGCTCTACTGCTATGTGGTCTCCCGGTACCAGGCTGCGAAGCCGGGCGAAGACTCCCGGGCCGCCGTCGTTGGCATTGACGTGGCCCAGCAGGATGGCCGGACCGGGTTCACCAGGAGCGGGTGAACCCGTGTACCAACCGGCGGGGGATCCGGGAGATGCCGGAGGTACTTCAAGCGTTCCATCCGGCAGCAGCCCGAGCTCCATCAGCTCCGACCTGGTCTGGATTGTGGGCAGGGAGACGATGCTCGGCGATGCGGGAGCGGCCCCGGTGCCGGGCTGAGCATCTTGCGGAAGTGCAGGGAACGGACGAAGGGCATCATCAACCGGTGCCTGTGCCGGGATCTGGGCTAGGGCAAAGTAGCGGGGGCCGGCGTCATCGGGTGTGCTCGTATCACCAGCACCGCCAACGAGGAACGCCGCGGCGGCGGCCACCAGAACCATTCGGCTCCGGCGGCCGCTGCCGCGGGATTCTACGTGTCGTCCCAACGCAGGCTAGGCGTGGTTTCCGGACTTGCGCCGCAGCCCGGCAGCGATGCCTGCGACGGCGACTACGCCACCAGCGGCGAGGAGAACGCCGGTGGCGTCGGTGCCCTTGTCCGCGGGCGCACCTGTGTTGGCTCCGCCCTTGGGGGTGTTCCCGATCTGATTGTTGACGGGGGGCACCGTCGTCGTGGTGGGTGATGGAGACGGGGGCGTGGGTGAAGACGTGGGGCCTTCGCAAGCGACGCCGTCTCCATCTCGGTCCAGGCTCGGCTCATAGCCCGGCTGGCCTTCGGCAATGTTGTAAACGCCTTCAGCAGCAGCGGCGTCGCAGTTGGCATAGGGCGGAGCCGCCGCGGCCGGCGAAGCTGCCAGTGCAGTGAAGCCAAATGCGGCCGCAATGGTGAGTCCAGTCAGGGTCTTTTTCACGATCGAACCTCCGGTTCATCGAGTAATTAGGACCCGCGACAGAGTACGAAACAGGTATTTTCCCGAGAACCGAAATCGGAGGAATTGACCTGGGCTGACTGCGATTCGTTGGCAGCGCCGATTCTGCCCGCCAGTACTGAGGGCACCTATTGACAGGAGCCCGAACGAGACCCCCGCATTGCGTTTGGATAACGTTCCGGAAACCCCTTGCCGTGATCCACGTCACGGGGATATGTTGTGCTCGCCTACAAATTGTCGGTAGGGGTATCGACAGGGGCGCTACAGCGTTGTATCCGCTCGATCCAGCCGTCCGGGTCACAAGGATGTTTCCCGTAGTCTCGCCGTGCAGTGCCTTGCCGGCGGCAGGATCCTTTTCAAAGGTTCGACCATGAGCAAAAGAAAGAATGTTTCGGCCCTCTTCCTGGCGTTCGGCCTGGCAGCAGGCATGGCGGCCTGCGCCCCCGCCGGCACCACGAACAGCGACAGCGAAGGCGGCGACGGCGTCGAATGCAACGTGGGAATCTCCATGCCCACCCGCAGCCTGGAACGCTGGATCAACGACGGCGAAGGGCTAAAGGAAAACCTTGAAGCCCGCGACTGCACCGTTGACCTGCAGTACGCCGACGACAAGACCGACCAGCAGATCAGCCAGATCCAGAACCAGGTGGCCGGCGGCGCCAAGATCCTGGTAGTCGCAGCGATCGACGGCGAAACCCTCGGCCCGGTCCTGGAAGACGCCAAGTCCCAGGACGTCACCGTGATCGCCTATGACCGGCTGATCAACGGGACCGACGCCGTGGACTACTACGCCACGTTCGACAACTACCAGGTGGGCCAGCTCCAGGGCGAGTTCATCGAGGAGCAACTGGCCCTGGCCGACGGCGAGGGCCCGTACAACCTGGAACCCTTCGCCGGCAGCCCGGATGACAACAACGCCAAGTTCTTCTTCTCCGGCGCCTGGGACGTGCTGCTTCCCTACGTGGAGAGCGGCCAGCTGGTGGTTCCCTCCGGCAAGTCCCCGGCCTCGAATGATGACTGGGCCTCCATCGGCATCCTCGGCTGGGGATCGGCGGATGCGCAGGCGGAAATGGATAACCGCCTGCAGTCCTTCTACACCGGCGGCGACAAGGTCGACGTCGTGCTTTCCCCGAACGACAGCCTGGCCCTGGGCATCGAGCAGTCCCTGGCCAGTGCCGGCTACACGCCGGGCACCGACTGGCCGGTGATCACCGGGCAGGACGGCGACGTCGCGAACATCAAGGCGATCCTCGGCGACCAGCAATCCATGACCGTCTGGAAGGACACCCGTGAACTTGGCGCCCAGGTGGACACCATGATCGAGCAGATCGTCAACGGAGAAGAGGTGGACGTCAACGACACCGAAACCTACGACAACGGCGTGAAGGTGGTCCCCACCTACATCCTCGAACCGCAGGTTGTGGTCAAGGACGAGGTCCAGTCCAAGCTGGTGGACTCCGGCTTCGTGGAGGCCGGCGACGTCGGACTCTAGGGCAGCCCGCCCCGCGGGGCACGACGGCGACTGCCGCCGTCGTGCCCCGCACCCTCCGGAAAGAACAGGCAAGAAATGATCGATCAGGACGTCATCCTTTCCATGGACGGCATCGTGAAGGAGTTCAACGGCGTCCGCGCGCTCGACGGCGTGTCCGTCGCCGTCCGGCGCGGTGAGGTGCACGGAATCTGCGGCGAGAACGGCGCCGGCAAATCGACCCTCATGAACGTGCTCAGCGGCGTCTACCCGCACGGCAGCTATTCCGGCACCATCTCCCTGGACGGGGAGGAGGTCCGCTACGGCTCCATCAATGACAGCGAGCGGGACGGGATTGTGATCATCCACCAGGAGCTGGCGCTCAGTCCGTTCCTGTCCATCGCGGAGAACATTTTCCTGGGCAACGAGGTGCAGCGCGGCGGGGTGATCGACTGGAACCAGACCAACCTGCAGGCCGCCGCCCTGCTCAAACGCGTTGGGCTGGATGAGAACCCGGCCACGAAGATCCTGGAACTCGGCGTCGGCAAGCAGCAGCTGGTGGAAATCGCCAAGGCGCTGTCCAAGGAAGTGAAGCTGCTGATCCTGGATGAGCCGACGGCGGCACTGAACGACGGCGACTCGGCGCACCTTTTGGGGCTGATCGACCAGCTGCGCGAGGGCGGTATCACCTCCATTGTCATCTCGCACAAGCTCAAGGAAATCCGGGCCATCGCGGACACCGTCACCGTCATCCGCGACGGGAAAACCATCGACTCCTTCCCGGTGGAGGACAACAGTGAAATTGAAACCCGGATCATCCGTGCCATGGTCGGACGGCCGCTGGACAGCCAGTTCCCGGACCGGGACCCGCAGGTTGGGGAGGAGAAGTTCCGGGTGGAGGACTGGACCGTCCACCACCCGATCGACGTCGACCGCGTGGTGGTCAACGATGTGTCCTTTAACGTGCGCGCCGGGGAGATCGTCGGGTTCGCCGGGCTGATGGGCGCCGGGCGCACCGAGCTGGCGATGAGCATCTTCGGCCGGTCCTGGGGGGCCGGGGTGTCCGGGCGGGTCTATAAGGACGGCGTCGAGATCCAGACCCGGTCCGTGGGGGAGGCCATCCGGCACGGACTGGCGTACGTCAGCGAGGACCGCAAGCGGTACGGGTTGAACCTGATCGGGTCCGTGGTGGTGAACGTGTCCGCTGCGGCACTGGGGAAACTCGCCCGGCTGGGCGTGATCGACAAACACCGCGAATACGCCGTGGCGGATGACTACCGGCAGAAAATGAACATCCGCACACCGTCCGTGGCCTCCGTGGTGGCGAACCTGTCCGGCGGAAACCAGCAGAAGGTGGTGCTGAGCAAATGGATCTATTCCGGACCGGACGTGCTGATCCTTGACGAACCCACCCGCGGCATCGACGTCGGCGCCAAGTTCGAGATTTACGGAATCATCAACGAGATGGCCGCGCAGGGCAAAGCCGTGATCGTCATTTCCAGCGAACTGCCCGAGCTGATCGGGCTCTGCGACCGCATCTACACCATCGCCGAAGGCCGGCTTACGGCAGAGGTGCCTCGGGCTGAAGCAACGCAGGAAGAACTCATGCGGCATATGACGGCCGCCAGGACCGGATCAGGGACGGCAGCCCGTCCAGAATCCGCCCAAACTGAATCCGCCCGAATTGAAGGAGCGCAGGGCCAGTGACCACAACTACTCCTGAACAGGCCAAGACACCGGCCCCGCCGCCCGCCGGAGGCAACGGCCGGAAACGGATGCGGATCGACCTGAGCCAGTACGGCATCCTCGCCGCCCTGGTGGTGATTGTGCTGCTGTTCCAGGTCCTCACCGGCGGGCGGCTGCTGTATCCGGGCAACGTCAGCAACCTCATCCAGCAGAACGCGTACGTGCTGATCCTGGCCATCGGCATGGTCATGGTGATCATCGCCGGGCACATCGATCTGTCCGTGGGCTCGGTGGTCGCGACAGTGGGGGCCATTGCGGCGCTGGCGATGAACAACTGGGGCATGCCCTGGTGGGCCGCCGTCATTCTCTCCCTGCTGGTGGGGGCACTGATCGGGGCGTGGCAGGGATTCTGGGTGGCGTTCGTGGGGATACCCGCGTTCATCGTGACGCTGGCCGGCATGCTGGTGTTCCGCGGCGTCGCGCTGATCCTGCTCACCGGCGGAACCATCAGCGGCCTGCCCCGGCCGTTCAACGCGATCGGCAACGGCACGCTGCCGGCCACCGGCACCCCGGACCTGCTCACGCTGGGTATTGGGGCGCTCGCGTCAGTGGCGCTGGTGGTGCAGCAGCTGAAGGCCCGCAGTGACCTGCGGAAGCTGGACCTCCCGCGGGAGCGGACGGCGTCGTTCGTGTTCAAGAACGCCGTGGCCGTTGCCGCGATCATGTACCTCTGCTATCTGCTGGCCTTCAACCGCGGGACGCCGATCATCCTGATCATCCTCGCGGCGCTGGTGCTGGCGTATTCGTTCCTGCTGAACCGGACCGTCTTTGGCCGGCACATCTACGCGATGGGCGGGAACCTGAACGCGGCGATGATGTCCGGTGTGAAGACCCGGTGGGTGAACTTTATGGTCTTCGTGAACATGGGTTTCCTGGCCGGTCTCGCGGCCGTGGTGAGCACGGCGCGTGCCGGTGGTGCCGTGGCGTCGGCCGGTGGCGGGTTTGAGCTGGACGCGATTGCTGCCGTGTTCATTGGCGGTGCGTCTGTTCAGGGTGGCGTCGGCACTGTGGTGGGTGCGGTGATCGGCGGCCTTGTGATGGGTGTGCTGAACCAGGGCCTGTCCATCCTGTCGGTCGACGCCGCCTGGCAGCAGGTGATCAAGGGCCTGGTGCTGCTGCTTGCTGTTGCGGTCGGGTTTGCCCGGCGGGGTAGGGGTGCAAGGTAGTTTTCCTCGAGTAGGCTGCCTGGAGAACGGCCGGCCCAAGGGGATGTCGAGTATGCTCGCCGCCATGGGGAATCACACAGACTCGGACGACTACCGGCTGTATGCGCGGCCAACAGGTGACCAGGCTCAGGAGTCGGTGCAGATTGTTGACGACGGCGGAACTGTTCCGTCTGCTGTGGGGCGGGCCGCCGGTGGGAGCCGCGCATCCGGCCGCGATAACGGTTCCGCACGGGCTGACGGGTCCACATGGGGTGAAGACGCGGGCACTTCGGGCCGCGCCGACGGTGCCCACGGGGCGTCGGTTCCCGGCGGGTACTCCGCCAGCCACGGCCTGTCCGCATCTGATGGACCCTGGCGCCGGTTCAACCCGTACCTCTGTGCGGCATGGGCCCTGGTAGCCATGATCCTGGCTACCGGTGCGGCTTGGCTGACCGGAGCTTTCGATCCGCCTAGCTACGTCTCGGTTGACCCGGCAACGGGACGGGTGATGGAAGGCAGGCCGGGCGTCATCGCTTCCAACCTGTACAGCATGGGTCCGTTCCTGCTGCTGATCGGGCTGATCGGTGCTTTCACTCTCCTTACCGTGCAGGCTGATGGCTTCCGGCGGGTGCACGGACGCTAGCCGTCCTCACTGCCGTTTGGTGGCTCGTTTTCCTCCGGATTGGTTCTTCGGCAGGCCGACGCGGTTTCCCAGCGAGTGTTGAACGGGTTGCCTGGTGCGACCTCAGCGGTAACTCCTGTAACAGCGGGCGGGAAACTGCGGGGTGGGTCGGCTGAGCGTCGCGAATCGCGGGCTGGCTTGCTGCCTTCGCTCGGCGTCGGGGCCGCCCGGATGGCTGCAGCCTGTGATGAGGCTGGTGGCGGCCGGATTAGGGCCGTAAAGGTGCCGCTGGCGGCCGCGTTCGGGTCTGCACAGCGGGGGAACGACCTGGACGGCAAAAATGTTCGCCCTTGGTTGGCATGGGCGCCAGCGCGTGTTCACTGCTGATTAACCTTGGCTGGATGAACTCGGAGAGTCCCACCCGAGCACGCCCCCGAGGTTCCATGAATACCGAGTTGCCCTCCAGTCCGCAGGCTCTCGCAGGCATTCCGCCCGCAGTCGGCGGATTGTTCAATTTCCGTGACGCAGCGGCAGGAACCGGAACGCCGGGCCTGCGCCGGGGAATGCTCTTCCGGTCCGGAGCCCTGAACGACCTTGACCCTGCCGGTCTCGCTGAACTGGCTGCAGCAGGGATCGGCACGGTGGTGGACCTGCGCGAGCCGATGGAGATCGCCTCGGCTCCGGACAATGTTCCAGCGGGAACGCAGATGCGAAACGTTCCGCTCTACCGCGGAAGCCTCCCCGTCTCCGAACCGATCGAAGCCGTCTACCGGCATCTGCTGCAGAACTGTGCCCGGGCACTGACCAGCGCCGTCGGCGAAGTGATCCGGAACCTCGACGGCGGTGTCCTGGTCCACTGTGCTGCAGGGAAAGACCGCACCGGGCTGGTCATCGCGCTGGTGCTTGAGGTCGCCGGGGCCTCCCGCAGCGCCATTGTGGAGGACTACTCCCGCACCGAAGCAGCCCTTCCCCATTCCTTCCGCCAGGTGGTGCTCGCCCGGCTCGGCGATAAGATCAGCGATCCCGCCGACATGGCCATCGCTGTCCGCCTTCACCTGGCCAGCCCGCCCGAGGTTCTGGACAGCGCACTGCAGGACCTGGCCAAGCAGTCCTTCGAAGGTGAGACCGGTGCCGCTGCCTACCTGCTGCGGCACGGTTTGGGCCAGGACCTGCTGGACCGGGCCCGCGTCCTGCTGCACGGCACCGGGATACCCGCTGCATGAACGCGCCCGGTTACACCTTGATCCACCTCACGGACACACATCTGCATCAGCCGGACGAGCCGTTGTTCGGTGTCCTGGACACGTGGGCACGCACCGCCGAGGCCCTGCGCGCAGCGGCCCGCTACCGGCCCGACGCCGTTGTGGTTACCGGTGACATCGCCGATTCCGGCGGCGATATCTACTCTGCCGCCGCCGAACTTTTCGCCCGCGCCGGCCGGGAGCTGGGCTGCCCGGTCATCGTGCTGCCCGGAAACCATGACCTTCCCGGCACCCGGGCGTGGACGGCAGAAGCGTTCACGGGTTCGCGCACCGACACAGGCCCCGGTCCCGGGGACAACGTGCATTTCGTCGGGGGACTGCGCCTCATCACGCTGGATTCGGACAACCCCGGCCAGCCCGCGGGCCGGCTCACCGGAGAGCAGCTGCACTGGCTGGATACTGTCCTGGCCGAGCCTGCCCCCGACGGCACCGTGCTGGCCCTGCACCATCCGCCCGTCGATTCGCTGCTGCCGCAGCTGGCCGGCCGCGGCCTGTCCCGGCCTGCGGAACTCGCCGGCGTGCTGGCCGGCACGGACGTGCGCGCCGTCCTGTGCGGGCACTACCACCATGCGGTGTCCGGCCGGCTGGGTGCTGTGCCGGTCTGGGCCGGCCCGGCCGTGTCCTACGGCCAGGACCTCTTCGCGCCGCCGGAGACGGTGCAGGGCCTGGACAGCAGCTGGCTCTCCGTCATCCGACTGGACGAAAGCGGCTTCAGCGCCGTGCCGGTCCCGCTGCAGCCGACTGGCGCAGTGGTGTTCACCAAGCCCGCCGTGCGCCTCAAGGCCCCAGCTCACCCCAGTTCCACACCGCACCCCCATTCCACACCGCCACCCGGCGCCGTCCCCGCCGCCGGCACTACCCGTTCCACCCATCCCTTCCCGGAGCCCGCACGGGCACCGGGCCACCCTTCCCGGCAGCAGCCGTTGCTGCCGGTTTCCCAAGGAGAACCCCTTGCTGCACCGCTCTAAGTACCCCGCCCTCGCCGTCGTTTCCCTGGCGTCGCTTGCTCTCCTGACCGCCTGCAGCGGCAGTGCCGACGGCGCCGAAAACTCTCCGGCACCCTCAGCGTCCAGCACCTCGGCCGGGGCCACCGGCAACCTCACGGTGTACACCTCCGAGCCGCAGGCAAAAATCGATGAACTTGTTGCCGCCTACAACGAGGTCAACCCGGAGGTCAGCGTTGAGGTCTTCCGCGCCGGCACCGGTGAGCTGAAGACCCGGATCGCCACGGAGAAGGAAACCGGCGGCATCCAGGCCGACGTTATCCTCGCCGCCGACGTCCCCACGTTCGAGGCGTACGCCGCCGAGGGGGACCTGCAGGTCCTGGACATCGACAACGCCGGTGAACTGAATCAGGACGTTGTCGACGCCGAGGGCTACTACGTGGGCACCCGCATCATCCCCACTGTCATCGCCTACAACACCACGCTGGTGGACAGCGCCCCCGAGTCCTGGGCCGAACTGACCAAGGACGAATACAAGGGCATGATCGCCATGCCGAACCCGGATGTTTCCGGTGCCGCCGCCTTCAACACCACCGTCTGGCTCGAGACCCCGGACCTAGGCGAGAACTGGCTGAAGAACCTGATCAGCAACGAACCGACCGTGCTGGAAAGCAACGGCCCGGTGGGCCAGGCCGTGGCCGCCGGTACCTCGGGCATCGGGATCGTGGTGGACTATGTGGCCCGCGAACTGGCAGCGAAGGGCTCGCCCATCAGCCTGTCCTACCCGACCGACGGCGTTCCGTACGTTTCCCAGCCGGCCGGCGTCTTCACTGACTCGAAGAACCCGGACGCCGCCAACGAGTTCGTGGAGTTCCTGGTCTCGAAGGAAGGCCAGGAACTGGCCGTGGCGCAGTCCTACCTTCCGGTGCGCGACGACGCCGGTGTCCCCGAGGGCGCGCCCTCCCTCGCCGACCTTGAGCTGCTGAACCCGGACCTCGCGGTGATTGCCGAGAAGCAGGCAAGCGCCGTCGCGAAGTTCAATGACCTCCTCAAGTAATTCCGTTTCCTTGGCGGCGGGGCAGCTCAGCCCCGCCGCCCGGGGAACTGCAGGCCGGGTCCGGGGCAACGTGCCCCGGGGCGACGGACTGCACTGGCTCCGGCTGGCGGCCTGGACCGTGCTGGCCCTGCTGGTGCTCCTGCCGCTCGGCGTCATTGTGCTCCGCGGGGCCCAGCCGTCCAACGCCGATGTGCTCACGGACCCCGACGTCCTGGCTGCAGCGTGGAACTCCGTTTCCTCCGCCGCCGGATCAGCGGCGCTGGCCACCGCGTTCGGTGCGCTGCTCGCCGTCGTCCTGGACCGGACCGATCTGCCGGGCCGGACCGTGCTGCGCTGGATCTTCCTGCTGCCGTTCCTCATCCCGCCGTTCATTGGGGCGATGTCCTGGATGGCGCTGCTCTCCCCGGCCGGCACCGTGAACCAGGCGCTGATGGCGCTGACCGGATCCGCGCGCCCGCTGCTGGACATCTACGGCGGCGGCGGAGTGGTGTTCCTGCTCGCTGTGCACTCCTACCCGCTGGCCTACCTGGTGATCAGTGCTGCGCTGCGCCGGGTTCCGGGCAGCCTGGAGGAAGCCGCCCGGATCAGCGGTGCCGGCGGGCTGCGCACCTTCTGCCAGGTGACGCTGCCGCTGGTGCGCCCAGCCGTGGTGGCCGCGTTTGTGCTCACGCTCGTCGCCAACCTCTCCGACTTCGGCATTCCCGCGCTGATCGGCCTGCCCGAGCGGTACACCACGCTCACCACCCTGGTGTACCGCTACCTCGCCTCCGGCACCGTAACCAATCCGCTGCCCGCCGTGGCCGCGATCGGGGTGGTGCTGCTGATCCTGGGCCTGGCTGCCGTGCTGCTGCAGCGCCGGCTGCCCGGAGGCAGCGAACTGGGCGGTTCCGGAGCGGCTGCGCTCCCGCTGCAGCTGGGGTCCGCCCGCTGGGTGGTGGCGGGCCTGCTGTGGCTTACCGCCGCCGTCGTCTGCGTGCTGCCGTTGCTGGCACTGACCGAGCAGGCACTGCTGCCCGCTCCGGGCGTGCCGCTGACTTGGGAGAACCTGACCCTGGCGAACATCGCCCGCGCCGTCACCAGCGGCGGAGCGCTCACCGGCATCGCCAACTCGGTGCTGCTCGCCCTCGGTGCGGCGGTGGCCTGCGGCGTGCTGGGCCTCGGCGTCGGTGCGCTCCTGACCCGGACCAAACACCGCTCCAACGCCGCACTGGACGTCACCGCCATGCTGCCGCAGGCACTGCCGGGCCTGGTCCTGGCTGTCGCCTGGCTCCTGATTGCCCCGGCGCTGGGCATCTTCAACACGCCGTGGGTGATCCTCGGCGCCTACGTGATGGCGTTCCTGGCCCTGGTGGTCCAATCCGTGCGTGCACCGCTGGAATCCGTGCCGGTCTCCCTGGACGAGGCCGCACGGATCTCCGGTGCCGGCCCGCTGCGGGCACTGGGCGACGTCGCGCTGCGGCTGAGCGTGCCCGCGGCGGTGAGCGGCGCCGTCGTCGTCGCCTTGACCGCGGTGCGCGAACTGACCATTTCCATCCTCCTGGTGGCGCCCGGCTCCCAGACGCTGGGTGTGGTCATCTTCAATCTCCAGCAGGCCGGGGACTACAACTCGGCTTCCGCCCTGGCGCTGCTGGTCACGATCGTCGGCGTCGCGGGGCTCTCCGCGACCGCCGCCCTGGGTGCCCGCCGCACGGCGCGCACCCGTTTCCGGAAGGGAAAGTAAATGTCTTCGATCAGCCTTCAAGGCCTGCGCCACGTCTACGCCAACGGCCATGTTGGCCTCTCGGACGTGGACCTGGACGTGCACGACGGCGAGTTCCTGGCGTTGCTGGGTCCGTCGGGTTCCGGCAAGACCACGCTGCTGCGCAGCATCGCCGGGTTTGTTCAGCCGGAGGGCGGCACCCTGTGCCTCGGCGGCAAGCCGGTGGCGGGGCCGGGCGCCTGGGTGCCGCCGGAGAAACGGAACCTGGGCATGGTGTTCCAGGACCACGCGATCTGGCCGCACTGGTCCGTGGCCCGGAACGTGGGGTATCCGCTCCGCCTGGCGGGCGTGCCCCGCAAAGCCGCGGAGGCCCGGGTGCGCAGCGTGCTGGGGCTGGTCGGGCTGGACGGCTTGGGGGAGCGGGCACCGGCTGCGCTTTCCGGCGGGCAGCGCCAGCGCGTGGCCCTGGCGCGGGCGATCGTCGGCGCTCCGCAGGCACTGCTCCTGGACGAAGCGTTGTCCTCCCTGGACGAACCGCTGCGGGCTCGGCTCCGGCTGGACCTGAAGGCGCTGACGAGCGAGCAGGGACTGACATCGGTGCACGTCACGCACGACCGCGCGGAGGCCCTGGCCCTGGCAGACCGGGTGGCGGTGCTGCGGGCCGGGCGGATTGAGCAGGTCGGCACACCGGAGGAGCTGGTGCGGAATCCGGCGTCGGCGTTTGTGGCGTCCTTCGTAAACGATGCCGTGCTGCTGGACGGGACCTGGGCGGAGGGCCGGCTTGCGGTCGCCGAGGGCATCAGCATCCCCGGCGAACGGCTCGAAGCCGGGCCGAGCATGGGTGAAGGCGGTCTGGGGCACAGGGCACTGGCGGTTACCGCCGCGGTGTCTCCGCTGGACCTCTTGCTGCACCCGGTGCACCCGAACCTCGCCGGCGACACCGGCTGGGCACGGACCGGTGTGGTGACCTCCGCGCTTTACGGCCCGCATGGGTTCGATGTCTCCGTGGACTGGCAGGGCCGGACGCTGCGGGCGCATGTCACGGGTTGGGTGCCCAAGCCGGGGGACCGGGTCCTGCCGGAGGTGCTCCGGGCCCATGTGTTCGCGGGGGAGGCGGCTGGTTCTGCGTCGGGAGCCGCGGGGGATGCGGGGGATTCCGCGGGGGATGCGGGTTCTGCGGGGGCCGCGCCGGGGGACGCGGCCGCTGGCCGCCGGACGCTGGTGACGGCGTGAGTGCTCCGGGGAGGGGTGCCGTGAGTGATGCGCGTATGAATGGTGCTGAGACGCTGCCGGCACGGCTGGTCCTGGTGCGGCACGGGGAAACGGACTGGAACCAGGAGCGCCGGCTGCAGGGCCGAACCGACAACCCGCTGAACGGTGTGGGCCGCGCCCAGGCGCGCAAGGCCGGGCGGCTGCTGGCCGCTGAGCCGTGGGATGTGGTGGTTTCCTCGCCGCTGCTGCGTGCCGTGCAGACCGCGCGTCGTATTGCTGACGCGGCTGGACTGCAGCTCGCCGGTACCGTTCCGGAGCTGGTGGAGCGGGACTACGGGCCGGCCGAAGGGCTGCACCTGAACGGGCTGACCGAACCGCAGATCACGGCCGCACTTGGTATCGGTGAACCGGAGCAGCAAGTGGCGGATCGCGGGCTCACCGCTCTGCGCAGTTTGGCCGCGCAGTATCCGGGCCAACGGATCATCGCCGTGGCGCACGGCACCCTGATCAGGCTTACCCTCTCGGAGCTCACCTGCCAGCGGTATGCGCGGGTGCTGAACGGCGAGGTGGTGGAGGTTCCGCTGGCTGCACTGCTCGACCATTCCCAGGTGTGAGGGCCTCCTAGGGATAGGCCGAACGCAGGGTCGAGCAGGTTCACCGTCGTGGGGACTGCAGCACATGCCTCCGATGAGGATCACCAGCTGTACGCACGTCCGCAGGACGGCCAGAGCCAGACCTCCACGCACCTAAGTTCTGTGCAAATAATCGACGACGGCGCCGGTTCAATCCCTATCTCTGTGCAGCATGGGTTTTGTGCTGCGGTGTATATGGCGGAGTCGGCTCCGGATAAGCGCCGTGGTTTCTTCGGTTCGTTCCTGGAGTTCGGCACCACGGTGGGCTTCATTCTCGCGGCGATTGTCTGCACCACCACCATCACGCTCGTCGGCGACGAGGGGATGCTGGAGGGCTGGTGGCGGCTGCCGTTCCTGCTGACTATCCCGCTGGGCCTGACGGCACTGTGGATCCGGACCCGGCTGGTGGAGGCTCCGGTGTTCGCGGAGGCCTCGGCGCACCGGGAGACCCTGAAGTCCCCGCTGCGGCGGGTGCTGGCGCAGAACTGGCGGCAGCTGCTGGTCCTGGCCGGGTTTGTGGTGCTGCTGAACGTGGCGTTCTACCTGATCCTCAGGTACATGCCGACCTACATGAGCGGCCAGCTGGGGCACAGCACCGCTCAGGGCAACTGGATGCTGGTGGCCGTGATGGCACTGATGCTGCTGGCGATTCCGCCCGTGGGGGCGCTCTCTGACCGGATCGGCCGCAAGCCGCTGCTGCTGACCGCGGCTGTTGGCTACATTGTGCTGTCGGTTCCGGCGATCATGCTGCTGGGTGTGGAGAGTCTGATCCTGCAGTTCCTGGGCTTGGCTGTGCTGGGCTTCCTGCTGGTGATCCTGGTGTCGTCGGCGTCCTCCACGCTGCCGGCGCTGTTCCCGACGGCGGTCCGGTACACGGGCTTTGCCCTGGCCTATAACTTCTCTACGGCGTTCTTTGCCGGTCCGTCGCAGACCATCGCCAACCAGTTGATCGAGACGACCGGCAACCAGCTGGTGCCGGGCTGGTACATGGCGATTGCCGGTGTGATCGGCCTGGTGAGCACCCTGTGTATGCGGGAGACGGCCCAAGCGACGCTGCGCGGCGAAGTGATTCCCGGTGCTCCGGATTCAGTGGGCTGGCCGAAGAAGGTTTATCTGGAGGAGAACCGCGTGGATGCTGAGGAGCGGCGGCGGGTGGGGGTTTAGTGGAGCCATACCGACCTGGGAGCAAGCATCGCAAAGTTCAACGCCTTCAGTGGAGCAAACAAAGCCATCACGAGGCCGTCGGGTGAGTGGAAGTCCCGCCAGAGAGTCTGGTGCTGATAAATTCTAGGGATGCGTGACGAGAAAGCGGTGCTCAGCGCTCTGAGGGAGTTTGTGAGGGAGCGGGAATGGGAACAATTTCATACCCCTGAGAATCTTGCGAAGAGTATCAGTATTGAATCGGCCGAGCTCCTCGAATGTTTCCAGTGGGGCGGCGCCGATTTGACGTCTGCCAAGGACGAGCTGGCGGATGTACTGACCTACTGTTTGCTGTTAGCGGACCGTCTCAACCTGGATCCCGACACAATAGTGATGGAAAAACTCGGGAGGACCCGGGAGAAGTACCCAGTAGCCAAAGCCCGTGGCAGAAGTGAAAAATATGACCGGCTTTAGGCTGGAACGGTTCCCTCTCGAATCTGAAGAAGTGCGAGCGTGGGGAGAAGCAGACCCCCTCCACCGAAACTGGCCCGTTGTATATGTAATGAACAACGACACCGAAGTGTACGTGGGGGAATCGCTCAATGCGGAGGGTCGGATGCGGCAACATCTCGCCTCCACGGATAAGCGAAGGCTGAAGTGGGCGCGTGTCGTCCTGGATTCGACTTTCAACAAGTCCGCGTGCCTGGACCTAGAATCGTTTCTGATCCGAATGTTCTCGGGTGAGGGCCGGCTAAAAGTGCTTAATCACAACGCCGGCATCACCGATGCTGACTACTACAACCGAGCCACTTACAAGGACACATTCGATCGTGTGTTTGAAATGCTGCGGTCGCAGGAGCATCTTTTTCAACGCACCCTCCCCGAAATAATCAACAGCGATCTGTTCAAGCTGTCTCCGTTCAAGGCGCTCAACCATGATCAGGCGCTGGCCGTCGAAGATATCTTGGAAGGACTCTTCGAAGACCTTGAACAGAGCCGATCCAATACCGTCGTAGTCCAAGGTCTTCCTGGAACGGGAAAAACGGTCGTAGCGATCTATCTCATAAAGTTACTGAAGGACATAGCAGGCCATGACCCGAAGGATCCGCTCGACCATGATTCCATTTTCAGTGATTTCTTCACCGCGGGCCATGCCGAGCTGCTGAACTCCCTGAGGATCGGGCTGGTCGTACCTCAGCAATCACTACGTGACTCCATTGCAAGAGTGTTCGCTCTGACTCCTGGACTCCACAAGAATCTTGTACTCACACCGTTCCAGGTCGGTGAAAGCAAGGAGCGTTTCGATTTGCTTATTGTTGATGAGGCCCACCGCCTGAATCAACGAGCAAACCAGGCTTCCGGCAGTCTCAACAAGAAGTTTGCGGAAATCAATGAAAACCTCTTCGGCAGGGATGATCCTAACCTCACACAGCTGGACTGGATTCGACAGCAGAGTAAAACCAATATCCTCATGCTAGATGCCGGACAGACCGTACGGCCAGCGGATCTTCCCGCAGCCTTGACCACATCTCTTCTAGAGGAAGCGTCAGCCAACGGCCGCATATACCGTTTGCGTTCGCAAATGAGGATATCTGCGGACCAGGATTACGTTGGCTATGTACGAGCGATCCTAAGCAGCGCACCACCACAGTCTGCGGAACGTTTCGATGGTTACGATCTGCGTTTCTTCACCGATCTGGGAACAATGAAGCGTGAAATACTTCGGAGAGACAGCGAGTACGGCTTGTCTCGTATGGTCGCAGGCTATGCGTGGCCATGGCGAAGTAAAACTGACAAGGCTGCGTTCGATATCGAAATGGACGGCGAGAAACTTCGCTGGAACTCTACTCAGAGAGATTGGATCAATCGCCCCGGTTCTGAGAACGAGGTTGGGTCAATTCATACCGTTCAGGGGTATGACTTAAACTATGCGGGCGTAATCATAGGGGAGGACCTCCGGTACGACCCCACTAGTGGTAGGACTGTTTTTGATCGCGCCAAGTACTTCGATGTAAAGGGACGTGAGAACAATTCCAAGCGGGGCATCACCTACGACGATGAGGACATCCTTCACTACGTGAGAAACATCTACGCGGTGCTCCTCACCCGTGGAATCTTAGGCACCTACGTGTATGTCTGTGACCCCGCCCTGCGTGAGTACCTTAGGTATTACTTCCACACGGATTCCGCTTGAAGGACGCCGGGGTGACGGTTTCTTTGCGCGCGGTGCAGTAAGGCAGCAGTCTGTGGTGTTCCGCAGGTAGCCTAAAGAGGTGAATATTCCTGGGGGAAACCGAGACCTGGACCACGGTCTTTATGAGGCGCTGCGCACACGAGAGCTGCAGGATCTTCTGGGCATGGCTCCTGGACTCCGCGCATCATTCGGCCAGGTCTCCGACGAGGAGTCACCGGAACTTCTGGCGGCACACATAGCAGGCCGCGCACGGGAAGTGCTCGCAAAAGCTAACCCGGAGGACCGGGTGGCGCTTGCCAATACGATTCTCGCGGGCATTTCCGCAGACCTTGTAGAACCAGGCCCCACCCAACTCCTGTCTCTCTTCCCACCGGATTCCCTGAGACGCCGCGAGCTCAGACGACCCTCCACGCCACTGCGCAAGCCAGCGCTGCTCACCAACGGCAAGGACGACCCCAATCTAGCCGCAGAACTGCGCGCCGAAATGGGTTCCGCCAACAGCGTCGACCTGCTGTGCGCATTCATCCGCTGGACGGGTCTGCGGCTCCTCGAACCGGCCCTCGAAGATGCCCGTGACCGAGGCATCCCCATCAGGGTCATCACCAGCACCTACATGGGGGCCACAGAACGGCGCGCGATCGATGAGCTGGTCCTTAAGTACGGCGCCGAAGTCCGGATCAACTACGAAACACACGCCACCCGCCTCCATGCCAAGGCCTGGCTGTTCCGCCGGAACACCGGATTCGACACGGCCTATGTTGGCAGCTCAAACCTGAGTGCTCCCGCAATGCTGGACGGGCTCGAATGGAACGTGAAGCTCTCCTCCGTCGGCACACCGGATCTGCTCCGCAAATTCGAGATCACTTTCGACAGCTACTGGGAGCAGCCGGCCTTCCAGCCCTACGATCCAGAGGTCGACGGCGACCGCCTCGACGCCGCGCTGGCTCGCAACGGCGGCCGCCAGACCGCCCGCCCAGACAGCACCACGGGACTGGAGATCCAGCCTTACCTGCATCAGCAGGAAATGCTGGAGAACCTCGACGCCGCCCGAATGGTCGACGACCAGCACCGGAACCTGCTGGTGGCCGCCACGGGAACAGGCAAGACCGTCATCGCCGCCCTGGATTACAAGCGGCTCTGCGGGGTGGCGGGACGCGAACTGTCGCTGCTGTTCGTCGCCCACCGGCAAGAGATCCTTAAGCAGTCGCTGCGCACCTACCGGGACGTCATGCAACGCGGGTCGTTCGGTGAGCTCTACGTTGGCGACCACAAACCGTCACAGTGGAAGCAGGTCTTCGCCAGTGTGCAGTCACTCGCCGCGCTGGGACTGGACAAGCTCGACCCGACTCAGTTCGACGTCGTCGTCTTCGATGAGTTCCACCACGCCGAAGCTCCCACGTACCGCCGGCTGCTGGACCACCTTCAGCCGCAGGAACTCCTTGGACTGACTGCCACACCCGAACGCGGCGACGGAGTCAACGTAGCCGATCAGTTCTTCGGCGGACGGATCGCCGGTGAGCTCAGGCTGTGGGACGCCCTCGACGCCGATCTCCTCGTCCCGTTCCACTACTTCGGTGTAGCGGACGACGTCGACCTCAGCCAGGTGGAATGGAAGCGCGGAAACTACGACATCACCCAGCTGGACGCCCTCTACACCGGCAATGACGCCCGCGCCGCCAAGGTCATCGCTGAACTCCGGGACAAGGTCACGAGCACCAGCGACATGCGCGCGCTCGGGTTCTGCGTCTCGGTGCAGCACGCGTACTACATGGCCGAGGTCTTCAACCGTGCCGGCATCGCCTCACAGGCAGTCTCCGGAGAGACGCCCGAGGCGGATCGCGCGGCAGCCCTGCGCAAGCTCCGGGACCGGGAGCTGAACTGCCTCTTCGCCGTCGACCTCTTCAACGAAGGGCTCGACCTGCCGGAGATCGACACCATTATGCTGCTGCGGCCCACACAGAGCGCGACTGTCTTCATCCAGCAGCTGGGCCGCGGCCTGCGCCGGGCCAAGGAGAAGTCAGTTCTCACCGTGCTGGACTACATCGGCCAGCAGCGCCGGGAGTTCCGGTTCGATGCCAAGCTGAAGGCCCTCACCGGCCTCCGGCGCAAGGCACTGGAGAAGGCCGTGGAGGACGGGTTCCCGTACCTGCCCTCCGGTTCGCAGATCATCCTGGACCGGGTGGCGCAGCAGACCGTGCTGAACAACATCCGGGAACAGCTCCGCGTCAACCGGAAGCAGCTGGTGGCGGAGGTCCGGTCCTACGGGGAGTACCTGCTGGAGGATTATCTCCGGGAGTCCGGGCGGGACCTGCCCGACGTGTACCGCAAAACCGGGGATTCCTGGACCTCGCTCATCCGTGAAGCCGGCCTGGTGGATCTCAGCCAAGCGCACGACGTCGTACTGGCCTCCCAGCTGAACGAGACTTCAGAGCTGGAAGAGGACCTGCTGCGCAGGATGACGGCGATGCTCTGCATCGATGATCCGGAACGGGCGGAGACCTACACGAAACTGGTCTCGGAGGATGCACCCCGCTATGCGGAGCTCAGCGACAGGGAGCAGATCCTGGCCCGGATGCTCTTCTTTGCGCTCTGGCCCAACGGGGGAGGGCACACATCGTACGACGCCGGACTCCAGTTCCTGCGCAGCTATCCGTTGGTCTGTGCGGAGATACGGCAGCTCGCAGCGCTGGGCGTTCAGCGTTCCGGCTACGCGCCGAAGGGGCTCGGCCTGGGGTTGCAGCAGGTCCCGTTGTATTCGCACGCTACCTACCGTCGGGAGGAAGTCCTTGCTGCCCTGGGGTACTTCGGGCTGGGTGGTAAGACGAGCCACCGGGAAGGCGTTGCCTGGTGCGAGGAAACGAAGACCGATGCGTTCTTCGTGACGCTGGAGAAGGACGAAAAGGAACGCGCGGCGTCCATCATGTACAAGGACTATGCGATGAGTCCGGAGGTGTTCCACTGGGAATCACAGAACGCGACGTCGCCGGAGAGCGTGACCGGCCAGCGGTACATCAACCACAAGTCTCTGGGCTCGAAGGTTTTGCTCTTCACCCGGCCTCGGCAGCGGGATGAGAACGGGATGACGATGCCGTACACCTGCCTCGGGCAGTTGGACTACATGTCGCATTCCGGGTCCAAACCGGTCGGCATCGTGTGGAAGTTGCAGCGGGCGATGCCTGCGGATGTTTATGTCGAGGCTAGTGCTGTGGCGCAATAGCTCTTCAACTGAACCTGTGGGTTTTATGTATATGTGTTCTGAAGGACACAAACATTCTTTGGGGCAGGCGGGCGAAGGTGACAAGGACGCAGTCACGTCAACCATCGACCGGCGGCCCCTCGTTCTGCGCGCGGTTGGGCAGATATCCATTTCGGAGAATCAATTCGACGACGTCGTACGAACTTGGCACCCGCCAACTGATGGGTCGTCTGCTTCGTCAGTTGGGAAGTATTCATGGTTGTGGCAGAGCACACATTCTTCAAGATGGTATGGGCCCATCGGACGTCGAACCGGACGGGGTTGTCTTCCGCGAGCGGCAGGATCAGCGACCCCGGGGACCAAAGTCGAGACCGCTGGACAGTGACGTAGACTTCCTGCGTTATCCACAAGAGTGCGGTATTTCATATTCACATTGGAGGAGTTTAGTGGTGATCAGAAATGCCGAGCTGTTTGCAGTGACCGTTTACATGTTGGAGGGACGCCTCAACGTCAATCGACAGATCCGCGAGTCTTATCGCTCCAAAGAAGACTTTAACATCAGTGACGTTTCTGTTGCTGGGCGGGATGGCGTGCTACTTAAAGGCAGTATTCCTAAGGAGCGCACCAACTGGTCGGTGCCCTTAGGCGAGTGGATCGACGACCCCGCTTTGGCAACCATTGGGCAGTCTACTGCTGCCGCCCTACTACTACTCCCGGCGAAGGACGCATCAAAGAATACTTGGGCACTCTCCTTTGGTATGGGACTGCACGCATTGGAACAGTCTCGGATCATTAGTGGGCTAGGCCGGAAGATCGCTGTTCGGCAGGCAGATCCTGATCACCTCAAGTCGGTTACTCATTCTCGCTTGGATCAGCGCGCTCTAGTCGCCCGTACATCCATTCCAGGCGGCGATGATCTCGCTGCGTATGGGGTCGGAGGCATAGCCGACTTGATTTCGCGAGTAGTCGCCCCAGCTGATCTGGAAGGCATGCACGCTCGCAGCGTCCGCGGAGATAAGACCATAGAAATCAGAGGCGCTGACGCCATTAAGCTGCCTCTGGCTCGGGATCCAAAGCTGCTGCTAAAAGACCTGGATACCCTGGAGTCCCTATTGCTTCTGGACCCACATTCACGTCTTAGCGAAATCGAGCAACTCCAAGCTGTGAAGAAGGCTGATACGCGCTGGAAGCTCCTTCAGCAAAGCTTGGATTCAGCGCTCGGCACTGCCGGGCAAGACGATCTCGGTCTATCGTGGCCAACGGAAAGCGCTGACGCTGCAGTGCCGATCAGCCATTTCCGCATAACGGGCGCCCCGAGGGGATTTAACAATGATGACGAGCGCGAGCCCAGCCTTCAAACTCTTCTCGAGCCGCTCGTCGAACTGCCACCTGGACGTCGTGTCGAGCGCCTTGATTCCATGAAAGTGCAGGCTTTCTCTGACGATGACGAGGCCGCCAGTCCCCTGCTGCCGGCAAAACGGTGGATTGTTTTCGAGACGTCCTTGCCCGGAGATGGCGGACGATACTGCCTCCACGATGGGCGCTGGTACGAACTGGATCGTCAGTTGAACGACCGACTGACCGAAAGGACCCGTTTGATTTTCGATCGGGATTCCCCTCTGCAGTCCTTACCAGCGTGGGCGGCAGGCCATGAAGCCGATTACAACGATGAAATAGCTAAAACACTGGGGGGCGTGAATCTCGACGCCAAGTTGATCAAGTGTGAATCTAACCGGGACGGCTTTGAAGCTTGCGACGTACTGACTAGGGACCAGGTTTTTATTCATGTCAAGAATGTGGACAGAAGCTCGCCGTTAAGCCACCTCCTCGCGCAGGCGGCGGTGTCGACACAGACCCTTCTTCAAGATGTATCTGCCAGGGAAGCCCTGCGGACACGCGTGGAAATCGCCGGCGGCGACCCCTCCTGGGTTCCTGATCGGCCGCGGAAGGTCGTGTTGGTGATGTGTAGAGACCGGGAGATTAACGCAGAAACACTTTATGCGTTCAGCCGGATGCGGTTAGTGAATTTGGCCGAGGAATTCGAACTGTGGAACGTGGATCTATCTGTGCAGTGGGTAGAACGAACTGCCTAAGTCCGGCGCGTGGAGGGACCGCATCCGTCAGGGATGCAACAAACGGCTACCCGCGATTCGAGCGAAGGGCTCTAAAAAGCATTCGCATGCATTCTGGGTAGGCTAGGGAAGCCCTGTCAGGCTCCGGTCGGAACGGGGAGATCGCGGTGTCCTTCCTGAACGTCAAGCTTCTGTCGGAAGTCGTCCTCGGTCATGATTTCAAGTTTCTGGCCCTGTTCGACGAGCTCGAATGCTCTCGCTAGTTTGTTGCCGAACGTCATACCGGGCCGCAAGCTGCTTTCGTCGTAATCTCCCGTGACGAGGATCGTCGTCTTTCTGGTGGGCTTTCCCATGCTGCAAGTGCCGCCGTTGCGGACAACCATTTCTTGCGCGTCCTCGCGGGACCACGAGATTCTCCCAGTGAAACAGACAACCTCTCCAGCCATTGGTCCGTCCGGGTTGATCTCTCCAGGAACCAGCGCCGCCCGGGGCGTTCGTTGAGAAACCGGACGGGCTTTTTGGGATCCCAACCACGACATCCCTTCAACCCGGCCAAGCCGGACACCAGCTGCAGTAAGAAGGTCAGTCACGGAATTGGAACCACGGGATTCCGCTAGCGCGATAGCAACGAGAGCACAGGCCTGAGCATCGGCCCCGGCCTCATGGTGATCAAAAGGAGGGATGCCAAGGGCTTCAGTGACCCAGGGCAGCTTGTAGACCGGAAGATCCAACATGGTCCTAGCCAAGACCAACGTGCACGTGTAGTTCAGTACGGGCCATTCCAAGCCAGCGAAGTCGCACGCGTCTCGCAGAGCACCGATATCAAACCCAGCATTGTGGGCCAGGACAGTATCGTCACCGATGAAGTCCAGAATCTCTGACAAGGAACTGTTCCAGTCCGGCGCGTCGACGGTGTCCGCAGCTGTGATTCCATGGAGCGCGGAATTGAACGCATCAAACCCACCACCATCTGGCGGCGATATGATCCAGGACCGGGTTTCTAGGATTCTTCCATCGACTACCTTTGCCAGTCCCACCGAGCAGATGGAGCCACGGCTACGGTTCGCTGTCTCAAAATCAATGGCTGTGAACGAGAGCGTCATGCCCTTCCCTCCCACTCGGGGTGGAGCCAATATCCGTATGCTGCGCCGGAAGCTGATTAACGGATGAGTCTTCTTCTGGGGCTGGTGATGGCCAAGTCCGGACTTCGGGCCCCCCGACCCCATGGAAATATGTTCGATTTTTCTTAGTTCGCGCTACTTCAATATCAAGCCAATAATCCAAGAGGCGTACGCATCCATCGGCCAGCCGGAGGGCCTCCGCTCGCGCGTCTAGTTCACACCCAAGATCAGAAGACCAGGCTGATGTGTCGGGGGCCCCAGGCCAGCCGGGGTCCTGCAGCGGTGAGAGTTTCTTGAGGGGCCCCGTGATCTGACCGGATTTCTTAGCTTCTGCCTGTGCCTTGTTCTCGGCCAGACGCCGTTCATTCTCTGTTCGAAAGAGACCATCGAGGTGATCGATCCAGGATTCGCTCATAGAGACAAAATCTTCACCGCTAAAACGTGTAGGCCCGTCGACGGCCCCTTCGGGAACAAAAACTTCGGCACGCGGGGTCATGAGTAAATGCCGGTTTCCGACCAGCGCCTCGAACTCGGCTCGGTTGAAACGGTCTCTTACAACCGCGTTTGTTTTGGACGCTCTGAGGCGACCTGAAAAACTGTCAACTGAAACCTGCCATAGAGCCCATTGGTTCTGATACACGTCCAGCACAGCGATGCCGAATGGCTGCTTTTCCCCCACTTAAAACACTCCAAATCTTGTCCACACCTTTGCGGGTCTTCGCCGATTATATGGTGGACTGCGCCTTTGCTTGAGCATGCTGTGTGCCGTGAGCGGCAAGGAGCGTTCCTGGTGGGCGGAGGGAGCCCGTAGACTGCACAGTCACAGGTACCTATGGGGGAATCAATGACGGCTTGGATGGTTCGGGCAGGCGCCTCCGGCGAGCGTGAGCAGTGGGCTCTGGAAAATGGATACACCGGTGCAGGTTTTGGTGACGTCGAGTCTCTGGAGGACTGCACCACACGCGAAGCCGTCGTTGCCAAGGTGGCCGCAGGAATTCCAGATCGCAGCACTGGAGCGGTACGGAACTTCGCCGCCCAGCTCTGGGCACTGCGGAACCGGATGGACGTCGACGATCTGGTTGTGATGCCGCTCAAGAGGACATCCGAAATAGCTATCGGTACCATTGACGGTGAGTACAGCTATCTCGACACACCCGACCCTCAGCGGCGTCACGTTCGGAAAGTGACGTGGAAGGTCACAGACCTGGCCCGTTCCAGGGTCAAGCAGGACTTGCTGTACTCCCTGGGAGCCTTCTCCACTGTTTGCCAAATACAAAGAAACGACGCCGAGCAGCGTCTCCGGTCCTGCATGAACGGGAACTCAGATCCCGGTGCTCGGCTCGGAGCCATTTCCAGCATTGCCGCCCCAGTGGCGCCAATGGGACTCGCCCTGGTGGAGGCCCAGGAGGAAGTCGCAGACGCGCCCGTCGACCTGGCCAGGTATGCCGCAGATTCGATCGCGAGCCGACTGATCGAGGCATACTCAGGGCACAAGATGGAAGGGCTGATCGCGGATCTGCTGCGGAGCGCCGGATACGTCTGCACGGAACACGGGGAAGGCACAGATGATGGCATCGACATCGTGGCAGGAAAAGGCATCCTGGGACTGGAACCACCCCGCATCATCGTCCAAGTGAAGAGCCAGGCCACCCCCGTCGACTCGCCTACGGTTTCGCAGCTGCACGGTTCACTATCGATTCATGGTGCCGATCAGGGGCTGCTCGTAGCCTGGGGAGGCCTCACTCGGCCGGCACGCAAACTACTGGACTCCCAGCGTTTCGCCATTCGCGTTTGGGACGCGGACGAAGTGGTCGCGCAGCTACAGCAGCACTACGCTACGCTCCCTGCAAGGGTTCGACGCGAGCTACCACTCAAACAGATCTGGACTCTGGCAGACGAAGCTGGGTAATCCGAGCAGCTGGAACAGCTCGAGCAGAGATTTCAAAGCCTGCCCCTTGAACGGAGAACCAGTTGAAGCCTGACAGTCGAGACGCCTACTTCGCCCCCCTTGACGTCCAAATCAGCACATTTATAGACCAGCACCGCAGCATGCTGGCGGCCAGCCTGGACGGTCTCACGGAGGAAGAAGCCCGACGGCGGCTGGTCCCGTCCAAGACGACCCTGCTCGGCCTGGTCAAGCATGCGGCCTTCGTGGAAGGGGTCTGGTTCGGTGAAGCGGTCACCGGCGCATCGAGGACGGAACTGAGCATCCCGGCCACGCCAGACGAGTCCTTCGACTTGCAGGAGACGGACGCGATCGAGTCCGTTCTGGCGGACTACGCTGTGGCCGTCGCACAGTCCCGCCGTGCAGTCGCCGGAATGGACAGCGACACCCTGCTCCCCGGCAACCGGAGAGGTCCGCTGCCGCTGCGCTGGGTCCAGCAGCACTTGCTCCGCGAACTTGCCCAGCACTGCGGCCATGCTGACATCCTGCGCGAACTCATTTTGGCCGCTCGGTCCCAGGCGCAGGAGTAGCCCGCCCCCACCCACGCACTTCCCATCGGCGCCGCACACACCTGTCGCACAGAACACATCCCAGCACCCGCGAATCCGTGTATACGGTGTAAACAAGACGACTAAAATTCGAAACATGAGCACCAGAACCTTCCCGCACCTGATGGCCACGGGCCGTATTGGTCCGATGGAAACCCCCAACCGCATCGTCCTTCCGGCCATGGACATGAACGTCTCCGAGCACGGCGAGATCGAACAGACCGAGATTGACCACTACGTGGCCCGCGCCAAAGGCGGCGCAGGCCTGATCATCACCGGAGCCTGCGCCATCGCCTTCCCCTACGGCGCAGCTTCCATGAAGGAACCCGGGCTCTCGGATGACAAGTACATTCCCGGACTGAAAGCCCTCGCCGACGCGATCCACGCAGCAGGCAGCAAGCTCTGCATCCAGTCCACGCACCACGGCAAGGTAGCCCGCGTCGACGTCGCCAATGACCGCGCGGTCCTCGCCCCGAACCAGCCGGACTACAGCTACGACATGTCCGCGCTGGTTGACAGCACCCGGGAAGAACTCGGCAAGATGGGCGCCGCCACCGCAGGCAAGCAGACCTCCTACAAGGAAATGACCCAGGAGGACATCGACTGGCTGATCGAGACCTGGGCCGACGCCGCCGAACGCATCGCCAAGGCCGGAGCCGACGCAATCGAGATCCACGCCGCCCACGGCTACATCCTGGGCGTCTTCCTCAACCAGCGGGACAACAAGCGCACCGACGCTTACGGCGGATCCCTCGCCAACCGCGCCCGTCTGGCCTGCGAGGTCATCGCCGCCGTCAAGGCACGCGTGGGGGACAAGCTGGCCATCCTGGTCCGCGTCGCCGGCGAAGAATACGGCCAGGAAGGCGGCCTCACCCTTCGCGAAGCCATTGAAGCCTCCAAGCTGTTCGAAGAAGCCGGAGCCGATGCCATCCACGTCACCGGCTGGGGCCGGAACCCGTTCGACAACTTCACCGACGGCCCGCTGCCCAACAAGGTGGGCGCCTACCTGGAGAACGCCGCCGGGGTGAAGAAGAACGTCAGCATCCCGGTCATCGCCGTCGGCCGTATGCTCCCGGAGATCTCCGAAAAGGCCATTGCCGCAGGCCAGATCGACTACGCGGCCATGGGCCGCCAGCTGCTGGCCGATCCGGAACTGCCGAACAAGCTCCGTGAGGGCCGCTTCGCCGAAGTCCGGCCCTGCATCAACTGCTACCTCTGCGTCGCCGAGAACTTCTTCGACGACACCCCGTTCTGCGCCGTCAACCCGGCCCTCGGCAACGAAGCCGTGCTCCCGCTAAAGCCCGCGTCACAGGCCAAGCATGTGCTCGTCGTCGGCGCCGGACCGGCCGGCTTGGAAAGCGCGCGCGTGCTCACCGAACGCGGCCACCGCGTCACCGTGATCGACAAGTCGGACCGCCTGGGCGGCACCATGTGGTTCTCCACCATGACGACGCCGGACAACGAACGCCTGCTGCGCTGGTTCAAGGCCGAGATCAAGCGGCTGCGCATCGCCGTCAAACTGAACACCCCGGCCACCGTCGAAACCATCCGCGCGCTGAACCCGGACCATGTCATCGTGGCCACCGGCGCAGTCCGCCCGAAGCCCGACTTCCCGGGCGGCGACCTGCCGATCGTGCAGACCGGCGACACCCTGCGCGCCATGATGCTCGGCACCGCCACGGCCGAGGAAGCCGGCGCCGTGCTCAGCACCCTGGGCAAGATGGGCAGGCTCTCCGGAGTGACCAAGAGCCCCGAATTCGTCCGCCAATTCACCAAGTTCTGGCTGCCCATGGGCAAGGACGTAGTGGTGATCGGCGGCTCCCTCGTGGGCCTGGAACTGGCCGAATTCCTCGCTGAACGCGGACGCCGCGTCACCCTGCTGCACGAAAAGCAGCAGCTGGGCCTGCCGCTGGCCATGCCGCGCCGCTGGACCGCCGTCAGCGACGCCAAGAAGCACGGTGTGCAGATCCACCGCAACGCCGTGATCACCCGCATCACGGAGAAGTCCGTGGAATGGACGGTGGGGGAGGAGTCCTTCTCCGCACCCGCTGCCATGGTGGTCTACGCGGACGGCACGACGTCGGCAGCCCCGCTCGCGGACGAGCTGCGGGACGCGGGCATCCCGTGTGACGTCGTTGGTGACGCCGGCGCGGTCAACTACATCCACGGCGCGATTCACTCGTCGTGGAAGGTGACAACGGAGCTCTAGGACTTCCGCAGTGCTGCCGGGCCGTCCCCTAAAGGGGCGGCCCGGCATTTTCTTGTCTGGCAAGCCCCGGTCCCGCGGTCGCTGGAAACGCCCCCGCCGATTCGGAGACCACGGCTCCTTCTGCAAGGATGTTCATAAGGCTACTTACAAAGGAGCATCCCGTGCACGAAGACATGCAGGAACATCCCGCTGACGAGAACACGCCGTCCACCCGCCGGACAACTCCGCTGATGAACGTCCCGGCGTCAGACATCGTAAATGCCGGAGCCTCGGCCAGCCGGCCAAGGGGTGTGGATCCCGCTGAGGTTGCCGTCTTGGCAGAAGCAGAGGATCCCGGAACCGCTCCGCAGCGCCTGCAGAAACTTGCCGCCGAGCAGCCAATTGCACGTCCCGCCGTCGCCGCGAATCCTGCCGCCGGGCCGGAACTGCTCACCTGGCTGCGCAACCTGGACGACCCTGCCGTCAACGAAGCGCTCCGCCGCCGGACGCAGGCGGAACAGGGACAGTAGGTCCGGCTTCACAACTCAAGGAGAACCCCATGCTTTCCCCAACCGCCGCAGGCACGGCCGCGTCCTACGGCGTCCACTCCGAGGTGGGCAAGCTGCGCAAGGTCCTGGTCTGCGCACCGGGCCTGGCCCACGAACGCCTGACCCCCACCAACCGTGAAGACCTGCTGTTCGACGACGTTCTGTGGGTGGAGAACGCTCAGCGCGACCACGCGGACTTCGTGGCCAAGCTGACCAGCCGCGGCGTCGACGTCGTCGAACTCCACGACCTGCTCGGCCAGACCCTGGACCTGCCCGACGCGCGGACCTGGCTGCTGGACCGCAAAATCATCGCCAACCGCGTGGGCCTGGGCCTGGTCACCGGCACCCGCGCGTTCCTGGACTCACTCTCCGGACCGGAACTGGCGCGGTACCTCATCGGCGGCCTGACGACGTCGGACCTTCCCTCGGATTACCGCAGCGGTTACGTCGGTCTCATCCGGGAATCCCAGGGCCGGCCCGAGTACCTGCTGCCGCCGCTGCCCAACACCCTCTACACCCGGGACACCACCTGCTGGATTGGCTCCGGACTGACCCTGAACCCGCTGTACTGGCCGGCCCGGCACGACGAAACCCTGCTGATGCAGGCCATCTACTGGTACCACCCGGACTACACCGGATCAAAGATCTGGTGGGGCGATGCCGAACAGGACTGGAGCCAGGCCACCCTGGAAGGCGGCGACGTCATGCCCGTAGGCAACGGCACCGTGCTGCTCGGCATGGGGGAGCGGACCTCCCGGCAGGCCATCACCCAGCTGGCGCAGGCACTCTTCGCGGAGGGAGCTGCGGAACGGATCGTGGTCGCCGGGATGCCGAAACTGCGCGCCGCGATGCACCTGGATACCGTGTTCACCTTCGCTGACCGGGACCTGGCCACCATCCATCCGGCCATCGTGGACGGCATCCACCCCTTCACCATCCACCCTTCGGACAAGGACCCCGGTCTCGAAATCCGGGACGAGCGGGACCGCCGCTTCGTGGATGTGGTGGCCGAAGCCATGGGCTACAAGCGGCTGCGCCTGGTGGAGACCGCCGGGGACTACCACGCCACCGAACGCCAGCAGTGGGACAGCGCAAACAACGCCGTTGCCCTGGAACCCGGCGTGGTGTTCACCTACGACCGCAACACCCAGACCAACGCGGCGCTGCGGAACGCCGGCGTCGAGGTGATTCCCATTGTCGGAGCCGAGCTGGGCCGCGGCCGCGGCGGCGGGCACTGCATGACCTGCCCCATCATCAGGGACGGGATCGAGTGACGTCTCTAGTCTGAGCGATGCCGCCCCGGTATTCGGCAGCAGAAACGGCGTAGCACGCCCTACCCAAACCCCAGCTTCACCGCCGCCCGGACACCCTCAAGATACTGCTGCGGACGCTCCCACGCAGCGAAGTGGCCACCGCTTTCGAATTCCATCCATCCGGCGACGTTGAAATACCGCTCCGCGAACTGGCGCGGAGCGTTCACCAGGTCCTTCGGGAACAGTGTGAACACGGTCGGAGTCTCGATCCGAGGCCAGCCCGTCGGACGGCCGGCGGCATACGGAGCAAACGACGTCCCGATGGACCCGGTGAACCAGTAGGCGCTGATCCAGGTCAGCGCCTCATCCAGGCTGAACGCATTCGTCAGCGTTCCGTCCGAATCGGTCCAGCGAACCAGCTTCTCGCCGATCCACGCCGCCAGCCCGGCCGGTGAATCTCCAAGCCCCGCCGCCAGCGTGTAAGGGCGCGTGGACTGCTCGTGCGCATAACCGCCCTCAGCCCCCTGCCAGCGCCGCGCCCGCTGCAGATACTCCCGCTCGGCGTCGTCCATATCCTGCGGCGGCGCGAGGTTGACGTGGTACTGGGACACATCGGTCAGGTGCAGCGCCGTCACGACGTCGGGATGCCGCACCGCCAGCGCCTCCGCCACATCCGAGCCAACATCCCCGGCGGACACCACGTACCGGGCGAACCCGAACTCAGACATCGCCGAAGCAATCGCATCGGCCATCTCCACCGTGGACATCCCGCCCGCCGGCACCGGTGCAGCAAACGGATACCCGGGCAGCGCCGGCGCCACATAGGTCAGGTCCGTCAGCAGCGGAAAGAGCCGCTGGAACCGCAGGATCGAATCCGGCCACCCGTGCAGCAGCAGCACTACAGGCGACGACGGCGAGACGTAGGCGGCCTGCGCCCGGGACACCACCGCCCGCACCGGCACGGTGGACAGCTCCGTCTGCTCCCACGACAGTGCCGAAATCCAGGCCTCCTGGGCGGGCCAGTCGAACACGGTCCGCCAGTGCTCCACCAGTTCGGCGAGCTGCTCCCCGCCGAACCCGAGGGAGTCACGGCTGCGGTTGAAGAGCCGGGGTTCGGGCACGGGCCGGAACCGGGCCAGGCGTTCGGCAAGGTCTTCCAAGGCAGCGGGAGGAACGGGTTCGTACGGATTCACGGCAGCTCCTGACGGGGTTGGTGTGCGGAAACTATAGACCGGCGCGGAGGAAAGGGTCACGGCGCCAGAACCCGCCAGTCCGCGAACTAGATCATCTTTCCTGTCACCAAATTTCCCACCAGCCGCACACGTAGCTTAGGTGCTCACTGAGGACAACGTCCGGGCGGTCTATGGGCTGGAGACGGGTCCTGGATTGGCGGCTTGACTGTGCCGTGACGTCATAGTTTCTGATGGGGCGCATGAGTCGAAACACGTTGGTCTATCTGGGGTCATACAGCCTGTCGCTGTTGGGGAACGGCATCGCGTCGGTGCTGTTCCCCCTGCTGGTACTTGCCAGGACCGGGGACATCCTCGCCGCAGGGATCCTCGCGTCGGTGACGGCTGCGGTCGCCGCGGCCGTTGGGGTGTTGGCAGGGGTCATCGTGGATCGGGTGAACCGGCGCACGGTGTCGATCGTCAGCGACGTGCTTTCAGCGGGTTCGGTAGCCGCGCTTCCGGTCGTGGATGCAGTGTGGGGGCTGAACCTGACGTGGTTCATCGTGCTCGGCGTCATAGGGGCGTTTGGTGACATGCCGGGCATGACCGCACGGGAGACGATGCTGCCCCGGCTGGTGCAACTCGACGGCGGCAAACCGGGTGCACTGGACCGGCTGGTCGGAGTGCGCGAATCACTCTCAGCGGCGCTCATGCTGGCCGGGCCCGGTGCCGGTGGTTTGCTCGTATTCCTGCTCGGGGTCAGCTCAACGACGCTGTTCATCACCGCGGGAACGAGCCTCGCCGCCGCAGCGCTCTCCCTCGCGCTCTCTGCGCAGGTCGGAGCCATAGCCGGCGCTACGGGACACGGCGGTTCACCCGGGGTGCGTGGTGTCGTGACCGATCTGGTGGCGGGATGGCGGTTCCTGCTTGGGAACCGGCTTGTGCTCGGTGCGAGCATCTTGACGGCGGTGTTTGTTGCGGTCATCGCGGGGTTGCAGGGGGCGATGGGTGCGCCGTGGCTGGTGATCGCCGCCGCGGTGCTGATCGGTCTCACCAACGCGCCCATGTCCGCCGTGCTGGGTGTTGCGACGATCGAGGCGACCCCGGATCGGATGCGGGGGCGCGTGCTGGGGGCGCAGAACGCGCTTATGCTCGCCGCCCCCGCCCTCACCGCTGCACCGATCGCCGCCATCGCCTCCGGGTACGGGCTCACCGCGGCAGGGGCCGGGATCGCGGCGGCCATGGCCGTCACCGCCGTCATCGCGCTGATCGTGCCTGCGTTCCAGTCGTTGGACACAATAGAGACAACGGATTCAGGGGCACCGGAACCAGTCGAGCAGGAGGGATGAGCATGGCGTGGAGCACGAGGCAGCTCGCTGACCTCACGGGGGTGACACTCAGGTCGATCCGCCACTGGCACGACGTCGGGCTCCTGCCTGACCCGGAGCGGCGCAGCAACGGGTACAAGCAGTACACCGCGCGGCACCTCGTGCTCGCGCTGCGCATCGCACGCCTCACCGGCCTTGGGTTCACCCTGGAACAGGTCGCAGGGATGCTCGAATCCGAGGAGCAGGGGCAGGAATCCCTGCATGGGCTGCGCACTGAACTTGACGGCAGGATCACCGAACTCACCCGCATCCGCGCAGACATCGACAAACTCATCGCTCGGGGCACCTCTCCCGATCTCTCACCAGAAGCACTCCTCGCGATGGAGGCCCTCGGGCCGGGGCCCGGCTCCCGGAACGTGGCCATCCTGCTCGCACGGCTGCTCCCGAACGATGCCATGCCCAGCTTCGCGGAGACCATGCACGGCGCACCCGAGGCGCTCACCCGGCTCAATACGGAACTGATGCAGCTGCCGCCAGACACGCCAGAAGCGGAGATCACCGCGCTGGCCGAACGCGGGGCTGCGCTCATCACCGCGTTCCTCGCCGAGCGGGGCGACGCCCTCCAGCACTTCGACATCAGTATCCGGGAACAGGAAGGCGCGGACGCAATGACCGCGCTCATGAACGAGCACCTGAACACCGCGCAACAACGCGTCATGACCCTCTTCATCGAACGCCTCACCCGGGCCGACGAGCCAATCGGCGTAACGGATTCAGGCCCGGCAGCCGGGATCGCCTAGCCTGAGCGCATGGCTAAACCAGTGCTGACCATCCTCACCGGCAACCGCGACGTCACGGGGCTTGAAAACCTACGGGAGCTCGCCGACGTGCGGCTGGCCGCCGACGCCGGGGAGCTGGCAGCCGCGCTGCCGGGCACCGAAATCGTGTACCTGTGGAACTACTTCGCGGACGGGCTCCAGCAGGGCTGGGAGAGCGCCGATGCCCTGAAATGGGTGCACCTGCCCGCCGCCGGGGTGGACCGGCTGCTGTTCCCCGAACTCGCCGCCTCCGACGTCACCGTCACGAACGCCCGCGGAATCTTCGACGCCGCCATGGCCGAGTACGCGCTGGCTGGAATCCTTTACTTCGCCAAGAACTTCCCGCAGGCCCGGGCCAACCAGGTGCAGAACCTGTGGAAGCACTATGGCGTCTCCAACCTGGCCGGCACCCGGGCCCTGGTCGCCGGAACCGGCAGCATCGGCCGGACGACCGCCCGGCTGTTGCGCGCCGTCGGCATCGAAACCGACGGTCTGGGCCGGACAGCGCGCGACGGCGATGCGGACTTTGGTGCCATCCATGCCAGTGGGGACTTCGCCGCTGTGGCGGGCAACTACGACTGGATTGTGCTCGTGGCGCCGCTGACCGATGACACCCGCGGCATGCTGAACGCCAAGGTGCTGGCTGCCATGCGCACCTCCGCGGTGCTGGTGAACATGGGCCGCGGGGACCTGGTGGTGCAGCCTGACCTGGAAGCGGCGCTCGCTGCCGGGGACATTGCCGGTGCCGTCCTGGACGTCACCACGCCGGAGCCGCTCCCGGAGTCCAGCCCGCTCTGGGGAATGCAGAACGTGCTGATCACACCGCACCTCTCCGGTGACTCCCGTTCGCACCTGCCTGCGATGGCCGCGCAGTTCGAGGCGAACCTGCGCGCGTACCTCGACGGAGCTCCGCTGGAGAACGTGGTGGACAAGCAGCTGGGCTTCGTGGCGGTCCCGGCCGGCGGGTAGCCCACCCACCGTAGAATCGTCGGATGCCAGAAACCCAGCAGGCCGCAGCCGGCCAGTCCGCCGCAGCGTCCCTGCGGCTGGCACGCCTCGTCACCGAAACCACCGCCCCGGCCGTGCTCGTGGGAGTCCTGCTCCTGCTGCAGCCCCTGCTCAGCCCGGACGTCACCTGGCTGCAGGGCATCACCGCAGCCGTCTTCACCGTGGGCCTGCCGTTCTGCCTCATCCTCTGGCTCAAGGGCCGCGGGTCCGTTACCGACCACCACGTGGGGGTGCGCTCACAGCGCGCCCCGATCCTGGCGGCGTCGGCGGTGTCCATCGGACTCGGCGCGCTGGTCCTGGTCCTGCTGGACGCTCCAGCTGGCCTCTTCGGTGAGATTGGTGGCGTCTTCATCGGACTGATGATCTGCATGGCGGCGAACCTGGCCTGGAAACTCTCGGTCCATTCCGCCGTCGCGGCCTACGTGGGCCTGGCCCTGCTTGCACCCGTTCCGGTTTTCGGCCCCGCGCTTGTACTGATGCTGGCCTCGGCAACCGGCTGGTCCCGGATCAAGCTCGGCGACCACACACCCACCCAGGTGCTCGCCGGACACCTGGCCGGCTGCGTTGCCTTTGCCGCAGCCCTGCTGCTGCCCTGACAGGGCGGCTGCCCTGGGAACGCGGGCACCGGCGTCGTGCCCGGGATGTGGGATAAAGTCGCAGGGTCCGTGCCCGTCACCGGGGAGCGGCTGCAGCTGTGAGACAACGATGGGGAATTGATGGCACTGCGTTTTACCAGGTCCGCCGGCAGGGAGCGCGAACATGCGGCGGCCGTGGTGTCGGCCCTCAGGCTGGAGGAGCACGTCAGCTTTGACGAACTGCTGGCAGCAGTTTCCAAAGCGCACGGCAAACCCATTGAGCTGCGGGACATAGACCATTCGATCATCCCCGCGGTCACCGGGCTGTGGATCGAAAAGGAAAAGAAATCCGTCATCCTGCTGCCGGCCGGGGATAACCGGCTGCACCGCACCCATGCAGCGTGCCACGAGTTTGGCCACATCCTGCTGCAGCACCAGGGCTGCGGGGGTGTGGAGACGGCGACGCCCTCCGTCTTCGCGCACATCGGCAGCCGCAGGGGCATCAAGACGATGCTAGCCAGGTCCCTGGACTGGAACGAGACCGAACGTGCCGCCGAACACGTTGCCTATCTTCTTTCACTTTCGCTGCTGCCCGGGGACGGCAGGAGCGCCAGCGACTTTGAACGGACCTTCATATGACGGCCCTGCAGATCCTCCCCGTCCTGGTTCTCTGGGCAGTGGTGGTCATCCGGCTGCTCGGGCTCCGGTACGGCTGGAAACCGGGAGTGCTTCCCGCCGTGAGCGCCGTGGCGCTGGCGGGAACCCTGAACATCGACCCGGTCTACCTGGCCGTTGACCAGGCCCTGGGCGGCCGGAACGTGCTGAACCTGCTGATCCACCTGCTGGTGGGTGCCGGTATGACGGAGCTCAGCCGTCTGCTGCTTCAGGTGACCGGCCGCGGCCGCCGCGTGAAGGTGCTGGTCGGCGTCGGGCTTGTCCTGGCGGCAGCGCAGACGGTGCTGCTGGGTGTCTCCGACACCCGGGGGTCGGCGGCCAGCTTCACGGACACCTTCGGCAGCATCCCCACTATTGCCTGGTACCAGGCCACGTTCTTTGCCTGGTTCGCCATGATCTGCGGCTACACCGCTCTTGAGATGATGCGCCGCAGCCGGAACGGGGAATCCCGGGCCTTCCGGATCGGCTTTGACGTCCTGGGCGCCGGCTGCCTGATGGGTGTGCTGGCAGCGGTCCTGAAAATGATCCAGATTGGCCTGGAGCTTCAGGGCTCCGGCGAAACCAACGAACTGCTGGCGCTGGCCTACCAGGTGCTGCTTGCGGTGATGATCGTGGGATTCGCCGTCGGCTTCATCCTTCCGTCGTCGGGACGGATCAAGGCAACCTTCCGGGCCAGGGACGAGCGCGCGCAGGACATCGCGGCGCTGCGGCCGATCGTCGCGCGGCTGGTGCAGACACCCCAGGGCCGCAGCTCGATGGGCGCCGCGAAGATTTTCCTGGGAGAACGTCCCTCCAAAGCCCAGCTCTACCGCTGGTTCATTTTTATTGGCGATGTCCGGGTCCTGGACCCCACGCTGCTCTCCCCGCACGAAACAACGATTATTGACGAGATAGGCGCACGCATTGAGCACAACGGTTCAACGCTCCGGCACCCGGCCGGCACTGGCCGCTAGCCTCTCCCGGGTCCTGCCGCCGGCCCTCGTGCTGGCGGTCCTGGTTCTCCTGGCCGGGCTCGAGGCCGGACTTGGCCTGGTCGGAGCGGGGGTGCTGCTGGCCGGGATCATTGGAGTGCCTGGCCTGCTCTACAAGCTGGCGAAGCGGCCCTTCCAGCGGCGCGGGTTCCCCGACCGGCTGCGGATCCAGCTCCTTGCCGTGCTGACCTTCGCCGGCGCCGTCGCCTGTTTCCTGCTGCCGCTGGGATCACCGGTGCCGCTGACCGTGGGGGCGCTGTTCCTGGGAAACGCCGGCCTGGTGTTCTTCCGCCGTTGGCTCAACGTGTCCGCCCATGTGTCGGTTATAACGTTCGGTGCGCTGTGGGTTATGGCAGTATTCGGGGGAGCGTGGGCATGGCTGTTGATATTATCGCCGTTGATGATGTTCAGCAGGGTCTCTCTCCGTGAGCACACCTGGCCGGAGGCACTTTTCGGCGCCTTACTGGGAACGGCCACCTTCTGCTGTTTCCTCCTAGCAAGAACATGGAGCTGAACTACGTGGAGAATCTGGATCTTCCCCCCGAGCGGGCGGCGGGACTTCGGCGCGCGGAAACGCTCGCGAGGAAGATCAACCTCCTCCTGGACGTGATCATGTCCGAATCCGGCAAGCCCTACGACTACCCTGCCATCCGCGACGGCGCCCAGAAGGCGGGCTATTACCTCTCCCGGACACGGTGGTCCCTGCTGAAATCCGGCAAGGAACAGGTGGTTCCGGACGAAGCCCTGCGCGCCATTGCTGCAGTGTTCGACGTCGATCCTGAGTACCTGCTCCAAGAGGGCGGCAAACTGCCCGAACGGGTCGAAGCCGAACTCGAACTGATCCGCAGCCTGCGCCGTGCCGAGGTCCGCAATTTCGCGGCCCGCGCCCTGGGTCCGGTGGACCCCGAGGCGCTGCGTGCCATCGCCAAGATCCTCGACGAATCCGACTAGGGCATTTTTGACCCATCCCGGGGGCACTGCTATGGTTTCACTCATGTCTCACACATGTGTGAAACATGAGTGAAACCAAGAATGACGGACGGGGACAGCGCTCACCCAACGGTGAAGCCGCAGGCATTAGGTGATTGGGGGATCACGCCTGCAGCCCTGGCTTGAGGATACGTCCCGGAGCCGCGCACCCCGTCCGCGTTCTTGGACCGCCGCCGGCGCACTGCGTCCGGACGGTCAGGCAACATCCGCTGCCTGTGGGGGTTCAGCGGAGATTGCGGGTAAAAGCCAGCGGAGGGGATTCGCTGGCTTTTGCTGTTTCCGGGGGCGGGCTACAGCCGCGGAGTCCGGGGAGGTTCGGTGCGGCGGGAACCGGTGGCCTCGAACGCAGCACCAAACCGGAGCAGCGCCTTGTCATCCCAGCCCCGGCCGGCAAACGTCAGGCCCACGGGCATGCCAGTATCCGGCAGGGTGCCCATCGGCACGGTGACCGTCGGGATGCCCAGATGGCGCGGCACCAGGTTCCCGTTGGCCACCCATACGCCGTTGCGCCAGGCCAGGTCGGCAGATTCCGGGTTCACATCGGCGTCGGCAGGGCCTATATCAGCCACGGCCGGGAACACCACGGCATCCAGGCCGAGCGAATCCATCCACTCTTCAAGATCGATCCGCCGGGTTTCCTCCAGGCCCCGCACGCCCTCGGCCAGATGCGGGATCTGGGTAAAGGACTCCACCGGATGCTTCCGCACGTGCTCGGGGTACATGGCGATGTCATCGTCGAACCCGGTGTACCGGTCCGGCAGCGCGCCCTCGGGGTGCGGGAAGATCGCAGCCCCGTCCACGTCGGCCAGTGACTTCAGCCTGGGGTCGCCGTTCGCGGCAAGGAAGTCCTCCCACGCCCAGGCGGAAAGGTCCACGATCTCCCGCTGCAGGAACTCCGGGCTGACCAGTCCCCGGGTGGCGATGGTCGGTGCGCCGGGCCGGTCTCCTTCGTAGTTGGAGACCACCGGGAAATCGACCTCCACCACCACTGCTCCGGCAGCTTCCAGGTCGCGGCGGGCTGCCTGCCAGAGTTCGACCACGGTCTCCCGGGTTTCGATCCGCTGTCCGGTGGGGCCGCCAATGCCGGGGGAGTCCGCAGTGCCGGCCTCCAGGTCGGCGTTGATGTACATTTTCGGCACACCAAAGCGCTTCCCGGCCAGGACCTGCCGGGCCTCGCCGGGGGCGCCCACGGACAGGGCAGGGTACGACGGCGGACGCACCTCCGAGGCACGCGGCACCGAAACCCAGGGCTGGGCGCGCCAGAAGTCCCCGCGGGTCTCGGCGTCGTCCGCCACGATCACATCCAGGACTTCGAGCAGGTCCGCCATGGTGCGGGTGTGCGGAACCACCACGTCCATGGTGGGCACCAGCGGCCAGTTGCCGCGGATGGAGATGACGCCGCGGGAGGGAGTGTAGGCGCAGAGGGCGTTGCAGGACGCCGGTGCCCGGCCGGAAGACCAGCTCTCCTCGCCGAGTCCGAACGCGGCGAAGCTCGCCGCCGTCGCCGTGCCGGACCCGTTGGAGGACCCGGAGGCGAACGCTGAGGTCAGGTACTCCGCGTTGTACGGGCTTTCGGCCCGGCCGTACAGGCCGCGCTGCATGCCGCCGTTGGCCATGGGCGGCATGTTCGTCAGGCCGATAAGCACGGCACCGGCTTCCCGCAGCCGCCCGATGGTGAACGCGTCTTCCTGCGCCACGAGGTCAGCGAACGCCGGGGAGCCGGCGGCTACGGTCAGCCCCCGCACCTTGAAACTGTTCTTCGCCGTGTACGGAATGCCGTCCAACGGTCCCCGGGTTTCCCCGCGGGCACGCCGGGCGTCGGAGGCGCTGGCCTCCTCGAGAACCCCGGGGTTCTCCACGATGACCGAGTTCAGCTGCGGCCCGGACCGGTCGTAGGCCTCGATCCGCGCCAGGTAGGCGGTGACGAGTTCCTTACTGGTGGTTTTGCCGGACTCCAGCGCTTCCCGCAGCTCGGCAATGCCGGCTTCAACGACGTCGAACATTACGCCTCAGTTCCGGCGCGGGCGGCCGGCTGCTGCTGGGTAATGCAGTGGATGCCGCCGCCGAATTCGAAGATGTCCCGTGCATCCACGAGTTCGATGATGCGGCCCGGGTAGGCGCGGCCCAGGATGTCCGCGGCAGCGGCGTCGTTCGCGTCGTTGAAGGCGCAGAGGATCACCGCATCGTTGGCGACGTAGTGGTTGATGTAGGAGTAGTCCACGAACCCGTCGCCGGCATCGATGACCGTGGGGGCGGGAACGTCGATGAGCTCCAGCTTCCGGCCGCGGGCATCCGTTGCGGCTTCGAGGACCGTGCGGATTTCCTGCATCACTGCGTGGTCCGGGTGGGACGGATCGTCCTGCCGGTGCAGCAGGACCGTTCCAGGGGAAGCAAAGCAGGCCACGATGTCCACGTGGCCGCGGGTACCGAACTCGTCGTAGTCGCGGGTGAGTCCGCGCGGCAGCCAGACGGCCTTGGTGGTGCCGAGCCGGGCGTGGATTTCGGCTTCCACCGACTCGCGGGTTGCACCGGGGTTGCGTCCCGGATCCAGCTGCACCGTCTCGGTGAGCAGCACGGTGCCCTCGCCGTCGGTATGGAACCCGCCGCCTTCGTTGACCAGGGCGCTGGAGGAAACGGGCGCGCCGGCCTGCCCGGCCACGAACCGGCCCAGGTGCTGGTCCTTGTCCCACGCCGCCCAGTCCTGCGCGCCCCAGCCGTTGAAGATCCAGTCCACGGCCGCCACGGAGCCGTCGGCAGCGTGGACGAAGGTGGGACCGGAGTCCCGCAGCCAAGCGTCATCCAGGTCTGCGGCGAGGACCTTGATGCCGTCACCGAGGTAGTCGCGGGCGGCGTCCAGGTCTGCCGGGTCGGCCAGGACCGTGACCGGCTCGTAGCGGGCGATGGTGCGCGCGACGGCGGACCAGGCGGTGCGCGCCCGGTCCAGGGTGCTGCTGCCGGGCTCGCCGAAGGTGTCATTCGACGGCGGGAACGCCATCCAGGTGCGCTCGTGCGGGGCCCATTCGGCGGGCATAAAGGTGGTGCTCGGAGACATTGCGGTGCATCCTTACGGGTTGTTTAGCTCAGGGTAGCGGGAGCGGCGTCGAAGACGGTTTCGCCGCCGGTAACGGTCAGTAACACGCTGTTGGCCAGCAGGTTCTCTGCCGGGGAGGTGAGCGGGTCGGTGGCGAGGACGGCGAAATCGGCCCGGTAGCTGGCAGCGATGCGGCCCAGGCTGGCCTCGGTACGGCAGGAGAACGCGGCATCGCGGGTGGCGTGGCAGATGGCATCGGCCAGGTCCAGGGCGTACCGGGGCAGGTTGGCCGGAAGCCCGGGTTCCAGGGCCGATTTACGGGTGGCCGCCACATACAGGTTGGGCAGCGCCTGGTACGGGGCGGTGGGCGCGTCGGTGCTGATCGCCAGGGTGGCGCCGGCAGCGGTGAACTCCGTCCACGGGTAGGCGCGGTCCACCCGGGCATCACCGAGCACGGCCTGCCAGTTCTCCTGGATCGCCGGGTCTGCGTGCACGGGCTGGACGGACGCGACGACGCCGAGCTCCGCCAGGCGCTGAACGTTTGCCTCCGTGACGGTTTCAAGATGTTCAATCCGGTGGCGGCGCACCCGCGGACCGTTCACCGCGGCGGCGTGTTCCAAAGCATCCAGGGCAATGTCCGAGGCTTCGTCCCCGATGGCGTGCAGCGCCACCTGCAGTCCGGCGGCGTCAGCAGCGGCGACTACCGGCAGCAGCGATTCCCGGTCCCAGATGGGCCCCGGCGTGCTGCCGTCCGCATAGGGTTCCTTCATCGCCGCGGTGCAGCTGTCGATCACGCCGTCCACGATGATCTTGATGCCGCACAGCTCCAGGTATTCGGCAGCCGGCTGCGCAGCCAGCCTTCGTGCCAGTTCCAGGACCCGGTCCACCTGCGCCAGGTTCTCCGCGGTGCTGTCCCTGCGGTGGACCAGCCAGTGGCCCTTCACCCGCAGGGGGAGCCTGCCATGGCGGCGGGCGAGGGCCCGTTCGAACGCGGCGACGTCGTCGTGCTGCACTGCCATGTCCACCGCACCGGTGACGCCGGCGGCAGCGTAGTGCGTGAAAGCGGATTCCAGCCACGCATCCCGGTCCTCGTCCCGGGCGGCACCGGCCAGGGCAGGCCAGACAATCTGCACGGCGGCGGTTTCGTAGAGCATGCCGTCCGCAGCACCTGCTGCGTCGCGGCCAATGCGGCCGCCAAGGGGATCCGGCGTGGACGCGTCGATGCCGAGTTCGGCCAGCGCGGCACTGTTGACCCAGACCGAATGCAGGTCATTGGCATCCAGGTACACCGGTTTGTCCGGCACCGCGGCATCGAGCAGTTCCCGGGTTGGCGCGGCACCGTCCAGGGCGGTGTGCAGCCAGCCGGCGCCGAGGATGCGCGGTGCGTCCGGGTTCTCCGCGGCGGCTTGGCGGAGGCGGTCCTGCAGGTCTGCAAGGCTGGCCGCGTCCCGCAGCTGGACCTTGCCCAGCGCCTGGCCGGTCATGAGCAGGTGGGTGTGCGCGTCGATGATGCCGGGGAGCACAAAGGCTCCGCCCAGGTCCACCGTGCGGGCACCGGGGCCGGCGGCCGCTGACGCCGCCGCGGCGTCGCCCACGTACCGGAACTTCCCGCCGTCGACCACAAAGGCTGCGGCAGGCGGGCCGTCAGCGGTGAAGACTGCGGCATTGGTGTAGAGGGTGCGCATCAGGCTACCGCCGCCACAGGTACTGCCGCTGCCGCTTTTTCAGTGCGGACCGAGTAGCGGGAGATCAGCACGAACGGGACCAGGAGCACCAAGGTCATGACCGCCAGGAGAATGCCGAGGGCCTCGTAGCCGGCAGAGGCCGAGACCGCGGTGCCCAGGAAGGGTGCGAAGGAGGAACCGATCAGGTACACGCCCAGGGCCGGGGCGGACCATTTGCCGGACGCATCCAGGGCAGCGGCGATGGCGATGATGTAGACGAACGCGATCAGGTAGAGCGTGTTCCAGACGATGATGACCACCATGTACAGGCCTGAATCCTCCACCATGCCGGAGATGAACTTCATGGCCGCGCCGGCCACCAGTACGACGGCGAGCGGGATGGTTCGGCCCAGGCGCCGGCCTGCCAGTGCCACCAGGGCCGAGCCGGCCAGGCCGCCCAGGGTCGAGAGGCTGAGCACCAGGCCCATGCCGGTGTCATCGAGTCCGGCCTGGTCGGCGCCCATGGTGGCGGCAACTGCCCAAAGCGAGTCCTCGCTCAGTCCCCAGAGAGCGAAGCAGGCCAGGAGGGCGAGCCCTGCCAGGGTTGCGGTGCGGGTGGCCCGGGGCGAGGCGGGGACGGCAGTCCCGGCCACGGTTCCCAGTGAGGCGGCAGCGGCGTCGGGCTCCGCTGCCGGACGGTCCGGCAGCCAGCCGGTGGCCAGCAGCGCCGCCAGGGCCAGGCCGGCGAAGAGGCCGAACGCGCTGCCCATGCCCGCGCCGAGGACGGGGATGACGAAGAGAACCACGGACACAATGGCCCGGTTGCTGAAGCCGCTGATGCCCGAGGCGCGGTCCGGGTTGCGCAGTGCCCCCAGTGCGGCGCCGGCGGAGGAAACTGCGCCGCCGGCACCCAGCCCACCGAGGATAACGCCGGCAATGACCACGGGTTCGGAGGGAATGAACGCCGCAGCTCCGAAACCGGCCGCGGTCAGGGCCAGCCCCGTGCGGGCAATGACGTAGCGGCCGGAGGCTGCGGCCCAGCGGGAGGTGAGCAGGCAGGACGCCGCGCAGGCCAGCAGGGATGCGGTCATCAGGGTGCCGGCTGCGGTGACGGAAAAGCCGAGGTCCTCGGTGAGGGCGACGATCATGATCGGCACCAGGTTGGCCGTCATAAACCCGATCACGCCGATGCCGAAGACCGCGACGGCGCGTTTGGCGGTCAGTGGGACGCGCCCCTGCGCGGAAATGGTCTGGGCCATGGTGTCTCCCTCAGTGCGTGCAGTGAACAGTAAATGAATGGATTTCATTTACTTTCCGGCACGGGCCCGCTTCGCGCAATAGAAAACGAAAGGCTTTCAGTTAACTTTGTGTAAACTCCTGCGCCCGCAGTCCTTCGATGAGCACGTCCAGTCCCAGCTCGAACGCTGCTTCAGCTCTTCCCTCCACCGTGTACGGGGCTTCCAGGGCTCGCTCCAGTGCCGGAAACTGTCCGGCCGGCGGGTCCCAGACCACGGCAGGCGCGTTGAGTTCCAGCGCGGATCCCAGCACCAGGTTGTCGATCAGCGACAGCGCGGACACGATGCGGTGCGGCGGCAGGCCGGCCTGTTCCAGGGCACGTGCCATGGTTTCGTAGGCGGACAGCGCTCCCGGGTCCTGGACGGTCTGGGCAAGGATCAGCTGCACCAGCCGCGGATGGGCGGCGATGCACTCCCGGTAGGCGCGGACCACGGCGCGCAGGGCTTCATCCCACGGCAGGTCCTGGACCGGAACCTGCAGCTTTTCGGCGAAGACCCGTGCGCGGATCAGTTCGATAATGTGCTCGCGGTTATCAATGTGGTTGTAGAGCGAGGACTGGCTGACCTCCAGACGGCGGGCGATGCGGGGAAAGCTGAAGTTCCCGGTTTCGTCGATCAGCTCCAGCGCGGTGGTGACGATTCCGTCCACGGACAGCAGCGGCGAGCGGGGGCGGGGCATGTAAGGAACTCCTCGACTAGTAGGAGTTCACAATCTACCGGCCCGGCCGGGCCAAAGCAGGCCGTGCGATACCGGCCAGCCCCGGGTCGCGGCCCTGGCCGGACCTGGTCTGCTGGTGGAAATCGAAGCCGTGGCCAGCCTGGACCAGGGACCGCCCTCCCGCACAGTCCTTGCCCGGGGTTAGGCTCCGGACATGGGTTGGGGAGAATTCTGGCCGGCAGTCGGAGACTGGGCCATCACATGGATTCCGGTGCTGGGTCCGCTCGGGATCCTGGCGACGGCGCTGGTTGCCTACTTCGCTTACCGGCAGAAGCTGGAGGCGGACCGTCGTGCCCAATGGTGGGTGCGGGCACAGTGGGCGCTGGAAGCGTCCCTGAGTGCCAATCCGCGCCGCTCCCTTGCGGGCCTGGCCGTGCTCAATGACCTGAAGACCTCCTCCCTGGCCACCCGGGAGGACCGCGAGCTGTTCCGGCTGATCGGCCTCACAGCCCAGGAAGGGGTCCTGGGCGCGGATGCCGCGGAGCATGCCGGCGCCCCCGGCGTACCACCCGGACCAGACGCACCCGGTGCACCCTGCTCGCAGGGCCAGGCTGTGCGCGGCGCCCGGCCGGAGGGAAGGTCCGAGCTGGAGGCGGCTCTGCGGGCACAGGTGGAACAGCTGGTTGGGACGCGTCCAGGACGCCCTGCTGCCGATTCCTTGCCGGGCTCATCCGGCGCGCCTACCGTGGGAGAAGCGCGAAACCACTGACCCCGCCGCTTCCTGCGGTGTCTGGACCAACGAGGCAACCATGGGCTCCCAGCAGTTCGATCACCGGGACTATCAGGGATATCCGCCGCAGGACCGGAATGCGGGCAGGGGGCTGGCAGTTGCCGGCCTGATCGCCGGCATAGCCGCGCTGCTGCTGTTCTGGTTTCCCGCCGTCAACCTCGTGGCAGTAGTACTCGCCATCATTGGGCTCGGCCTGGGTATCGGTGCGCTGGTTGCGGCCGGACGGGCCCGGAGTTCGGCGAAGGGGCTCTCGGTTGCGGCAGTGATCATTTCCGCTGCCGCGCTGGTGGTGAGCATCTTCGCGGCTGTTATGTGGGCGTCGCTGTTTACTCCGATGGAACGGAACACCGTGACTCCCTCGCCCGGGCCCACGAGCACCGTCACCCGCACCGCCGCGCCGTCGTCGTCCGCCGGCACGCGCAGCCCCGGCAGCCCGCCGTCGTCGTCCGCTCCCACCGGCACCTCTGGGACTTCCGCCCCCGCCACCCCCACCAGCGGGGCGACGGCCTCGCGCTGAGTTGCCGGGGAATCCGGTGCGGCAGGTCCGGGGTTCCGGCAGATCCTTGTAGCCCCGGCCGTGCGCGCCTACCGTTGAAAGACCCGAAAAATCGACCCGCTGCCGGGAGGGCCAGAAACAGGGTTCCCTTGCTGCGGCGTCCGAATCCAGCGAGGCGATGATGGGTACTGGGCCAAACGATCCTCTGTACGGCTACGGCGGGCAGGGATATCCGCCCCCGCCGGGACTCATGCAGTCCAACAACGGCAGGGGGATGGCGCTGGCAGGACTGATCCTGGGCATAGTGGCGCTGTTCCTGTTCTGGATTCCGATCATTAGCTGGCTGGCGCTGATCCTGGCGCTCATTGGCCTGGGACTTGGCATAGCAGCCCTGGTGACTGCGGTCCGCCAGCGGACCTCGGCTAAAGGGCTGTCCATTGCCGCCGTGGTGGTTTCCGGCGTGGCACTGGTTGCGGCCATCCTGGTCACGGCGTTCTGGGGTGCGCTCTTCAATGCGGTGGAGGATGAGGTGAGCAGCAATCCCTCCTCCACAAGGACGCCGTCCGCCACTGCCAGTCCCTCCGCGTCTGCGTCCGGCTCATCTTCAGCCACAGCGAGTGCTGAACTGCTGCCGCTGGGAACAGCGGCTGAGGTGGGGGAGTACAGCGTGAGCGTTTCCAGCGTCCAGCTGAATGCGACTGACGCGATCCTGGGATTCAACGAGTTCAACCAGGCACCCGAGGGGCAGTACGTCCTGATCACCCTCGACGTGGTTTACAACGGCAACGAGGAAGGTGACCCATGGCTGGACCTGAGGACGAACTTTGTGGGATCCGACAGTCGCCAGTATGACGAATCCACGTGCCTCGCTGTCCTGGATCTGCAGGGAACTTCGGTGCCAACGCTCGAAAACGGCGGTGCAGCCCAGTACGAGGTCTGCATGGACGTTCCAGCAACGGCTCTTCCGGGACAGCGGGTGCTCGTGGAAGAGACATTTGGACTTACGGAACCTACCGAGGCGAGCTGGCAGACCCAGTAGCCTCCCGCCGCCGGGCCTTTCCTGGCCGGCGCGAACGAAACTCCAGTGCTGCACTATTGGCCGCCACCAAGGCTCCGAGAATAAGGGCCAGGCCAGCCAGCTGCCCGGGCGAGAAGCCTTCGCCAAGCACGGCCGCGCCGGCAGCCGTGGCCACGACTGGGCTCAGCAGGGACAGGAAACTGACGCTGGACGCCGGCAGCCGGGCGATCCCGCGGAACCACAGCCAGTACGCCAGCACGGTTCCCACCAGCGCAAGGTACAGGTAGCCGGCGAGATTCAGCCCGGTGAAGGCAGGCATCGAGGATCCTTCGACGGCAAGCATGACCGGAACCAGGAACACTCCGCCCGCCACCAGTTGCCACGCTGTGGAGACCAGCGGGCCGGCCGGCGGCTGCCAGCGTTTGGTCAGCACAATGCCCGCTGCCATCGACGCCGCTCCGCCAAGGGCTGCCAGCACCCCCGCGGCGTCCAGCCTGGCGTCCGCTGACAGGACGAGCAGGCCCACCCCGGCAATTCCTGCGGCACCGGCCGCAAGCTTCACCGGGCCCAGGCGCTCGCCGAGAACCCGTGAGGCCAGCACCGCCACCAGCAGCGGCTGCACTGCGCCAACCATCGCCGCTACGCCGCCCGGCAGCCGGTAGGCAGCGATGAACAGCAGTGCGAAGAAGGCGCCGAAGTTGAGCAGCCCCAGCACAGCGGACTTCCACCACCAGGCCCCTGACGGCATGCGCCTGAGCACTGCCAGCAGCACCAGGCCTGCCGGCAGGGATCGAAGCACGGCGGCCAGCAGGGGCCGGTCCGGCGGGAGGAGCTCCGTGGTGACCAGGTATGTGGTGCCCCAGGCGACCGGAGCAAGGGCGGTAAGGGACAGCAGCCCAAGTTTGCTAAGCACTTAGCCATAATTACCTAAGCGCTTAGCAATGTCCAGTGTGAGGCCGAAGATACTCCCTTGAAGGAACGGCAGGTGTCAGCGACATGACATTCGCGGATTTAGTGGCCCAAACGGGTCCGGCACCTTTCGCTCAACCCGTGCAGGGGGGAAGGCTGCCTAAGTACCTCCACCCCGTTCGGCCCCCCAAGGAGCTGGTTCCCCGTGTTTTCCCCATCACCCACGCCACGTACGCGCGTTGCTGCGGTCCTCGCCGCTGTCTGCGCCGCTAGCCTTGTACTCATGCCTTCTGCAGCCGCCTCGCCCGGTTCCGGATCCGGCCACGGCCACGGTCACGGTGCCGGCCACGGCCACGGCGGAAAGCCGGGACATCCCGGCAAGCCGCACAAACCCGGGCACCCCGGCAAGGCCCAAACGGCCAGCATCACGGTCATGGGCACGTCCGACCTGCACGGCTACATCGAAAACTGGGATTACTTCAAGAACGCGGAGTACGACGACGCAGCAGGCAACGATGTTGGCCTCGCCAAGATCTCCGGCCTGGTGAACCAGGTCCGCGCCGACCGCGGCGTGGACAACACCCTGCTGATCGACGCCGGCGACACTATCCAGGGGACCTCGCTCACCGACTACTTCGCCAACGTGGAGCCGATCACCCAGACGGGCGAAATCCATCCGATGGCCGCTGCCATGAACGCCATGGATTACGACGCCGCAGCCCTGGGTAATCACGAGTTCAACTACGGCACCGAACTGCTGGCCCGGTTCGAGGAGCAGGTGGACTTCCCGCTGCTCGCCGCCAATGCGGTGGACGAAGCCACCAGCGAGCCCGCGTTCACCCCGTACATCATCAAGACGGTCAAGCCGAAGGGCGGCAAGCCGATCAAGGTTGGCATCCTGGGCCTGACCAACCCGGGCATTGCCATCTGGGACAAGGGCAACGTGGAGGGCAAGCTGCGCTTCCCGGGACTGGTGGAAACCGCCGCCGAATACGTGCCGCAGATGAAGGCCGCGGGAGCCGACGTCGTAGTGGTCAGTGCACACTCCGGTACCTCGGGCACATCCTCCTATGGCGATGACCTGCCGCTGGAGAATGCCGCGACGCAGGTTGCCGAAGAAGTCCCGGGGATCGACGCGATCCTGGTGGGCCACGCGCACCAGGAAATCCCGGAGCACTTCGTCACCAACAAGGCCACCGGCGAGCAGGTGCTGCTGACCGAACCGCTGAACTGGGGCATGCGGCTGTCCGTGATGGACTTCGAGCTGACCAAGGTGCACGGCAAGTGGGACGTGACATCGGCGTCGGCCTCCCTGCTCAACGCCAACACAGTGGAGGCTGACCTGGTGGTCTCGGACCTGGTCCGGGATGCGCACCAGCGGGTCATCGATTATGTGAACACCCCGGTGGGCACGGCGACGGAGACCATGCCGGCCGCCGAATCCCGTTACCGGGACACGGCAGTGATTGACTTCGTCAACGAGGTGCAGATCCAGGCGGTGGAGCGGGCGCTGGCCGGCACCCCGGCGGGTGATCTCCCGGTGCTTTCACTTGCCGCTCCCTTCAGCCGCACCGCCGTGATCCCCGAAGGCCCGGTGACCATCCGTGACCTGGCCGGACTGTACGTCTTCCCGAACACGCTCTATGCGGTGGACATGACCGGCGCGCAGATCAAGGAGTACCTGGAGTATTCGGCGAAGTACTTCAACCAGACGGCGCCGGGCGCTGCGGTGGATCCGGAAACCCTGACCAACGCCAGCGGTACCCCGGACTACAACTACGACATGTTCTCCGGGATCGGCTACGACATCGACATCAGCGCCCCGGTGGGGGAGCGGATCACCAACCTGACGTACGACGGCGCTCCGCTGGATCCGGCGCAGCACTTCGCCGTTGCGACGAACAACTACCGCCAGTCCGGCGGCGGGAACTTCCCGCACATCGCCACGGCTCCAGTGCTGCTAAACCAGCAGACCGAAATCCGGCAGCTGCTGATCGACTACGTGGTGGCCAACCAGAGCATCAACCCTGCTGACTTTGCCGAGGAGAACTGGCGGCTGGTTCGGGCCGGCGCTCCGGTCTTCGGGTAACCCGGGCGGACCCTCTGCCGGCGTGTGCCTGGACCCCAGCGGGTCCGGGCACACACTTCTGCTATCGGTGCACGTCGCGACCGCCTGGAACCGGTCGTGAAAGTGCAAAACGGCAGCAGAAGTGGAAACCGGGGCAAGTTCCGTCACACACCAGACCATGGTTGTGACCTGCGTCATGCCTCCAGTACAGTAAATCCGAGCTTGATTCGAATATTGAACTAGTTGTTCAAATATCGAACACGAAGAACCAGAGAAGTGAGGACACTGTGCAGTTCCACCACCACGGCTACGTTTCCGGCGACCCGCGCATTGAGCCGGCAGCCGGCGTCGGCATTGACCGCCCCGAAGAACTCCCGGATCAGGTTGACGTGCTGATCGTGGGCTCCGGCCCGGCAGGCATGCTCGCCGCCGCACAGCTGTCCCAGTTCCCGAACATCACCACGCGCATCATCGAACGCCGGGACAGCCGGCTGGTGATCGGCCAGGCCGACGGCATCCAGGCCCGCAGCGTGGAGACCTTCCAGGCATTCGGCTTCGCGGAGGAAATCACTGCCGAGGCGTACCGGATCACCGAAATGTGCTTCTGGCGTCCGGACCCGGAGAACCCGGAAAACATCGTCCGCTCCGGCCGTGCCCTGGACGACGCCACCGGCGTCAGCGAATTCCCGCACCTGATCGTCAACCAGGCCCGTGTGCTGGACTACTTCGCCCGCTTCATGGCCAACTCCCCGGCCCGCATGAAGCCCGACTACGGCTACGAATTCGTGGATCTGGAGGTCGACGACGACGCCGAGTACCCGGTCACCGTGACCCTGCGCCACACCGCGGGCCCGGACGAAGGCGCCGAGCGCACCGTCAAGGCCAAGTACGTGGTGGGCTGCGACGGCGCACGCAGCAAGGTGCGCCAGTCCATCGGCAGCACCCTGGCCGGCGACGCCGCCAACCACGCCTGGGGTGTCATGGACGTCCTGGCTTCCACCGATTTCCCCGACATCCGCACCAAGTGCGCCATCCAGTCCTCCAACGGCGGCTCGATCCTGCACATTCCGCGTGAAGGCGGGCACCTGTTCCGTATGTACGTGGACCTGGGTGAAGTGCCCGAGGGCGACAACGGTGCCGTCCGCAAGACCAGCATTGACGAGATCATCGCCAAGGCCAACGCCATCCTGCACCCCTACACGCTGGACGTGCGCAACGTGGCCTGGCACAGCGTCTACGAGGTGGGACACCGCCTTACCGACCGGTTCGACGACGTCAAGCCCGAGGAAGTCGGCACCCGCACCCCGCGCGTCTTCATCACCGGCGATGCCTGCCACACCCACAGCGCCAAGGCCGGCCAGGGCATGAACGTGTCAATGCAGGACGGCTTCAACATTGCCTGGAAGCTCGGACACGTCCTCGACGGACGGGCCCCGGAGTCCCTGCTCTCCACCTACTCTGCCGAGCGCCAGGTTGTGGCCAAGAACCTGATCGACTTCGACAAGGAATGGTCCACCCTCATGGCCAAGAAGCCGGAGGAGTTCGAGAACCCTTCGGACCTGGAGGACTTCTACGTCCGCACGGCTGAATTCCCGGCAGGCTTCATGACCGAGTACACCCCCTCCATGCTGATCAGCGAGGCCAAGCACCAGGACCTGGCAACGGGCTTCCCCATTGGCAAACGCTTCAAGTCCGCTCCGGTGCTGCGCGTCAGCGACACCAACCCGCTGCAGCTGGGCCACCAGGCCAAGGCCGACGGCCGCTGGCGCATCTACGTCTTCGCGGACGCTGCACCGGCAGGCACGCCGTCGGGTGTGACGGAGCTGGCCGAGTGGCTCCAGAACTCTCCTGAATCCCCGCTGGCTGCGCAGCCGGCCGGAGGCGACGACGACGCCTGGTTCGACGTGAAGGTGATCTACCAGCAGGACCACACCGGGATCGACATCAACGCGGTTCCCAAGGTCTTCAAGCCTGAGGTTGGCCCGTTCCGGCTGACCGACTTGAACAAGGTCTACGGCGCCAACCCGGAGGAAGACATCTTTGACCTGCGCGGCATCGACCGCTCCGGCGTCGTGGTGGTGGTCCGCCCGGACCAGTACGTCGCCAGCGTCCTGCCCCTGACGGCGACGGCGGAGCTCGCCGCGTTCTTCGCGCCGCTGCTCCCGGCCCGCCAGCCGCAGCACTAAAGACAACCGAGAACAAAGGACGACGGCGGCACCCGCGCGGGTGCCGCCGTCGTCCGTTGTTCGTGCAGACAGGGGCTAGGCGTGCCTGCCCTTGCGTGCGCCGGGCCAAAGCTGAGCAGCTCATGGCAGGTTCGGCCCGAATGACGTTTGACGACGTCGCGGCCAGGGCCGGTTTCCGCTCGACGTACCAGCTTCGCCGCGTTATCCAGCAGACCCATGGAATGACATTGAGGGAGTTCCGGCAGCACACGGGGTCCGCGCAGCTTCCCTAGCCGGACGGGAACAGCCCGAATACTGCCTCCGCCGGGGCTGGCTGCCCGTGGGCGGTGTCCGCGCAGCAGCGCAGCGGCGTAGCGTGTAGCCCGTACCTGCGTTCCAGTCCTGCCGCGCCTGGATTGTGTGCGGCGTTTACCGACCGCTGGAAGACTTCCCATGGCCGAGTCCGCAGCCAAGAGCCGTCCGGAGGAGAACCGTGTCCGGGCGCTCGCCGTTGCCTCGGTCCCGGCGATCCTCACCGGTGCGCTCTCCGCGCTGATCCTCTTCGCCTTCGATGAGCTCAGCCTCCTGCTGCAGCACGTGCTCTGGGAGAACCTCCCTCACGCGCTAGGTGCAAACCCGGACAACGGCTGGTGGATCTTCGGCATGCTGACGGCCACCGGGCTGGCTGTTGGACTGATCGTCCGTTACGTGCCCGGGCATGCCGGCCCCGACTCGGCGGCCTCTGAACTGGGCGGGCAGGCGCTGCCGCTCCGGGTGGTGCCCGGGCTGGCGGCAGCAGCCCTCGTGGGTCTGGCAGGAGGGGTCAGCCTGGGGCCGGAGAACCCGGTCATCGCGATCAATACCGCGGTACTGACCGCCCTGCTGGCCCGGGCCTTTCCCCGCGTTCCGGGGAAGCTCGTGGCCGGACTGGCCGTGGCGGGAACAGTGGGAGCCCTGTTCGGCACACCGGTGGCCGCAGCACTGATCTTCACCGGCCTGGCGGGATCGATCGCCGTCAAGGGGGCACTTTTTGACAAGCTCTTCCTCCCGCTGGGCGCTGCCGGGGCAGGCGCAGCGGTGATGAACCTGCTCAGCGGAACCCTGCTGGACTTCGCCGCACCGCAGAGCGGGGTGCGGAGCGGATGGGATGTGCTCACAGCCATGGTCATCGCGGTGCTGGCGGCAGGGTTCGGGGTGCTTGGCGTGTTCGCCTTCCGCTGGGCGCACCGCTGGGCCCACCGGTTGCGCAGTCCCGTCCTGTACACCACGCTGGGCGGGGCCGTACTGGGACTGCTCGGGGCGCTGGGCGGGCCGCTCACCCTGTTCAAGGGCGCCGAAGAATCGAAGGAACTGCTCTCCGGCGGGGGAGAGTCCTTTGGGGCGCTGCTGCTGCTGGCCGTCGTCAAACTCGCAGCCCTGGTTGTAGCCGCGGCAACCGGCTTCCGGGGCGGCCGGATCTTCCCGGCAGTGTTTGTCGGCGTCGCCTTCGGATTGGCGGCCGCCGTCCTGGTTCCGGAGGTGCCTGCCAGCGTGGCAGTGTCAGCGGCCGTCCTGGGCATGGTCCTGGCGGTGGCCCGCGACGGCTGGGTGGCACTGTTCATCGCCGTCGTGGTTTCCGGGGACGTAACGGTGTCAGCGGTGCTTTGCCTGGCCGTGCTGCCCGCCTGGCTGGTGGTCACCGCGGCTCCCCACATGCTGGCGGAGGACGACGGCGGTGCGCCGCCGGCTGCTGCCTGAACCACAGGGCCCTGCCGCCGCCGCCAGGTCCAGGGGCTTTTGGCCGGCTGAGGCTGCGGGTACGATTCCGGCCACAGCCGATCACGAGGGGAGCAGGCATGAAAGCTGTACGGGTACACCGTTATGGGGAAGACGCGCGCATTGACGACGTGGCGGAGCCGCAGATCACCGGACCGTGGGATGTGCTGGTGCGGGTGGGGGCCGCGGGCGTCTGCCGGACGGACCTGCACGTCCTGGAAGGCCAGTGGGACGCGATCCAGCGCCCGGAACTGCCCTACATCCTGGGCCATGAGAACGCAGGTTGGGTGCTTGAAACCGGGTCCGCAGTGACCAACGTCCAGCCCGGAGACACGGTGATTCTGCATCCGGTGGTTGCCTGCGGGCTCTGCGCCCCGTGCCGGGCCGGGGAAGACTCGCACTGCGAGGCCTCGTCCTTTCCGGGCCTGAACGCCGACGGCGGCATGGCAGAGCTGCTGAAGACCAGCGCCCGCGCCGTGGTGAAGCTGGAACCCTCCGTGGCGCCCGCGGACGTCGCCGCCCTGGCCGACGCCGGACTCACCGCGTACCACGCGGTACGCAAGGCCGTGCCGCTGCTGCCGCCGGGATCCGAGGCAGTGGTGATCGGTGCCGGCGGGCTGGGGCACATTGGCGTGCAGTCCCTCAAGGCCCTGACCGGGGCACACATCACCGTCGTTGACACCTCGGATGCAGCCCTGGCACTCGCCAAGGACCTCGGTGCCGACGCCACGGTGAACCCCAACGACCTGCATCCGGCGGCCCGCGCCGTGGGGGAACCTCCGGCAGACGCCGTCGTGCTGGCCGTCCTGGACATTACCTGCGGGGGAGCGCACGTGGTCTTCGACTTTGTGGGCGAGCAAGGTACCGAAATCACTGGTCCGGCCATGCTCCGCAACCGCGGCAGCTACTACGCCATCGGCTACGGCGGAACGCTGGCCCTGCCCACCATCGACCTGGTCTCCCGCGAAATCAGCGTGGTGGGAAACCTGGTGGGCACCTACCAGGACCTCGCGGAACTGATGACGCTGAACTCGCAGGGAGAGATCACCCTGCACACCACCACCTACGACCTCCTCGACGCCGTGCAGGCGCTGCACGACCTCGACGCCGGCAAACTCACCGGCCGGGCGATCCTGGTACCGAACCCGTGAGTGAGAGGGCCGCCGTACTGGGCGGCGGAGTCCTGGGCCTTTCCACCGCTGTGGAGCTGCTGCGCGGCGGGGCAGAGGTGGTGCTGCTGACCGAGGAGAAACTGGGCAGCGGAGCTTCCGGGCGTTCACTGTCCTGGCTGAACGCCGGCGGCGCGTACGGGGAGCCGTACTTCCGGCTGCGGATGGCCGGAATTGACCGCTACCGCTCGCTGCTCGCCCGGCATCCGGGCGCGGACTGGCTGGCGTTCGACGGCGGCCTCTACTGGGATGATGATCCGTTCGAGGTCATTGAACGCCATAACCGGCAAACCCGGGAAGGCTATGAAGCGCGGATGCTGGACCGCGACGACGCCGCGGCAGCGGTGCCCGGGATCGACCCGGGTGTCCTTCCGCACCGGGTGCTGGTCAACCCGGGTGAAGGATGGGTGGCGCTGCCGCATTTGCTCCGGCTCCTGGCTGATGAATTCACCGCGCGCGGCGGAAGGCTGGTGGAAGCTGCAGGCCTGTGCTCCGTCGTCGCGGGGGAGGACGGCAGGGCAGCCGGGGTGCGAACCGCGGACGACGAGGAGTACGAAGCGCCGACGGTGGTGGTGGCCTGCGGTGCGGGCACCCCGGCAGTCCTGGCCGAAGCGGGCCTCGAGCTGCCAGATGCCTCTGATCCGGCCGTCCTGCTGGTCTCGGAGCCGCTGGAACACGGGCTCCGGGCTGTGCTGAACACGCCGCGGCTCTCCATTCGGCCGCACCCGGGAAGCCGGCTCGCCATGGACCACACCTGGTACCTGGACCTGGTCCACCGCCGGGAGGACGGCAGCTGGGACGTCCCCGCAGATGTTTTGGAAGAGGTGGCTGCGGAAGCCGGACGGTTGCTGGCGGGAAATCCCGTGGTCCGGATCCAGTCGTGGCGGCCGGGGCTCAAGCCCGTGCCCGGAGACGGGGAACCGGTGCTGGGTGAACTGCGTGCCCTGCCGGGCTGCTGGGTGGGGTTCACCCACTCCGGTGCCACGCTGGGCCTCATAGCTGGAGAGCTCGTGGCCGATGAAATCCTTACCGGCCGCCGGCATCCTCTGCTGGAGCCGTTCCGGCCCGAGCGGTTCGGCTTCGGCTGGGATTCCTGAGTTCCGCGCGGGCAGTCAGGAGCCGGCCGAACTAGGACCCGGCCGCTGCCTGCGCCGGGGTTCCCGCGTCCACCTGCGGTGCGGCCGCCGGAGCCGCCAGCAGCTCGGAAAACGCGAGTTCCGCCGCGCCCACCAGCAGCAGGTCCGCGCCCAGCGCCGCCCGGCTGATTTCCACCTGCCGGCCCAGGCCTCCGATGCCGCCGTGGGCCACGGCGTTCTGCAGCCGCTCCGGATCGAAGGAGAACAGGACTCCCAGGAATCCGCCCAGCAGGATGGTGCGCGGATTGAAGATGTTCACGAAGTTGACCAGCGCCTCGGCCAGCAGATCCAGCTGCCGGGCGGCCACGGCGTCGAACTCCGCGGTTCGGCGGCCGGCCATGGCGGCCTCAAGTTCTTCGAGGTCCGCGTGCTCGAGTCCCAGCGGCGCCAGCAGCCCGCCCAGGTTCACCTCGGTTTCAAGGCAGCCGCGCCGGCCGCAGAAGCAGGGCAGTCCGTCCGAGCGGACCAGCGTGTGGCCCAGTTCCCCGGCGAACCCGGCCTGCCCGCCCAGCGGCACACCGCCGACGACGGCGCCGCCGCCAATGCCGCTGGCACTTCCGTTGAGGTAGACCACGTCCGACTGCCCAATACCTGCACCGAAAACTGACTCGGCGAGCGTGCCAAGAGTGGCGTCATTGCCCGCGTATGCCGGCAGCCCCAGCGCCTTGGACAGCGCCTGCGCCAGCGGCTCATCCGTCCAGCCCAGGTGCGGTGCAAGCCGCACGGAACCGTCGCTGCTGTCCACCAGCCCGGGGACAGCTGCGCCAACACCCACTATCCGGTCCATCGTGGCCAGCTCGGCGGCCATGCCTTCCACCACCGCCCGGGTGATACTCAGGGTTTCCGCCACCCCCGGCACCGTGGCGGCGTCGTAACGGACCCTGCGGTGAACTTTCCCGCCCAGGCCCACCAGGCCCACGGTGACGGCGTCGACGTCGGGATGCACTGCCAGTGCGGCAACGCGTTCGTTCGGATGGACCAGGGGACTGGGCCGCCCGGCGCGGCCGGCGGCGGCCGGCTCGGTCTCATAAGCCAGCCCCAGGCGGGACAGCTCGGAAGCAAGTGCTCCGATGGTGGACCGGTTGAATCCGGTGAGCCGGGTCAGGTCTGCCCGCGAGAGTGCTCCGCGGCGGTGCAGCAGGGTCAGCACCCGGGACAGGTTCTGAACGCGGATGCTGTCTGAGGCCGGTTTGCTCGGCATGCGCTGGGTCCTTTGCGGAGAGAACTGAACGCTTGATTGTTGCACGGAACACCATTTTCGACAGCACGTTGCGGCAGGAAAGCCGCGCCGGGAACCCATTGACAGGCATCACAGCCGTGCATATGTTGTTGTGCACAACTAATCCCGTGGATCCCGACTTACCTGGAGCAGAGCACCATGACAAAGACGCCAACACCTGCCGACCGCTTCACCTTTGGACTCTGGACCGTGGGATGGACGGGCAATGACCCGTTCGGCACCGCGACCCGTGCGGACCTGGACCCCGTAGAAGCCCTCCACAAGCTGGCCGACCTGGGCGCGTACGGCGTCACGTTCCATGACGATGACCTGGTGCCCTTTGGCTCTTCTTCCCAGGAACGGGACCTGATCCTCAAGCGCTTCCGCGCCGCCCTGGCGGAGACCGGCCTGCAGGTACCCATGGTCACCACCAACCTGTTCAGCAATCCGGTCTTCAAGGACGGCGGGTTCTCTTCCAACGACCGCTCGGTGCGGCGCTTCGCCCTGCGCAAGGTGCTGCGGAACCTGGACCTTGCCGCTGAGCTTGGCGCGAAGACCTTCGTGATGTGGGGCGGGCGCGAAGGCGCGGAGTATGACGGTTCAAAGGACATCGCCGCGGCACTGGACCGCATGCGCGAAGGCGTGGACACCGCCGCGGGGTACATCAAGGAGCAGGGTTATGACCTGCGGATTGCACTGGAGCCCAAGCCGAACGAACCGCGCGGGGACATCCTGCTGCCCACCGTCGGCCACGCACTGGGGTTCATTGCCCAGCTGGAGCACCAGGACATTGTGGGCCTGAACCCGGAAACCGGGCACGAGCAGATGGCCGGGCTGAACTACACGCACGGAATCGCGCAGGCGCTGTGGGCCGGCAAGCTCTTCCACATTGACCTCAACGGCCAGAAGTCCATCAAGTACGACCAGGACCTGGTCTTTGGCCATGGCGACCTGACCAGCGCCTTCTTCACAGTGGACCTGCTGGAGAACGGCTTCCCGAACGGCGGGCCGGTCTACGACGGTCCGCGGCACTTCGACTACAAGCCCTCGCGGACTGACGGGTATGACGGCGTGTGGGAATCAGCGGCGGCGAACATGTCCATGTACCTGCTGCTGAAGGAACGCGCGCAGTCCTTCCGCGCAGACCCGGAAGTCCAGGAAGCCCTCGCGGCATCCGGTGTCGGCGAACTGGCCGAACCCACGCTGGCAGCGGGGGAGAGCACCGCGGACCTGCTCGCGGACACTGCGGCGTTCGAAGAGTTCGACGCCGATGCAGCGGCCCAGCGCTCCTTCGGTTTCATCCGGCTGAACCAGCTGGCACTGGAGCACCTGCTCGGCGCCCGGTAGGCATTTGCTAGCATTCCTGGTTCCGGGCACCGAAGCCCGCTCCGCCTGTTGAAAGGTCCGTTATGCCGCTTGTCGCAGGAGTGGACAGCTCCACGCAGTCCTGCAAGGTCGTTATCCGCGACGCCGAAACCGGGGCCCTGCAGCGTCAGGGAACAGCCCGGCATGCGCCCGGGACCGAGGTGGATCCGGAAAACTGGTGGCGGGCACTGCTGGAGGCAGCCGCGGCTGCCGGCGGCCTGGATGACGTAGCTGCAGTGGCCGTGTCCGGCCAGCAGCACGGCATGGTCTGCCTGGACGCGGACGGGGCGGTGGTGCGCGATGCGCTGCTCTGGAATGACACACGTTCGGCCGCCGCGGCCCGGCAAATGATCGAGGGTGCCGGGCCCGACGGCGCCGCCTACTGGGCGGAAACCACAGGTACGGTGCCGGTTGCCTCCATAACGGCCGCGAAACTGAAGTGGCTGGCGGACAACGAGCCTGAAAACGCCGCCAGGACCGCCGCGGTATGCCTGCCGCATGACTGGCTGTCCTGGCGCCTGGCCGGGCACGGGCCAGGCAGTGGAGGGCTGGCTGCCCTGCGCACGGACCGCTCCGACGCTTCCGGCACCGGCTACTGGTCTCCGGCAACCGGCCAGTACCTGCCCGAGGTCCTCGACACCACGCTCGGGCATGTGCCGGCGCTGCCCGTTGTCCTTGGCCCGCTGGAACCCGGACTGCAGACTGCCGCGGGGACCCTCATCGGCCCGGGAGCCGGAGACAACGCCGGCGCCGCGCTGGGCGTCGGCGCCACCGTGGGCGACGTCGTGGTGTCCGTGGGAACCTCCGGCACCGTCTTCGCGGTGACCGAAGACCCCACGGCGGATGTCACGGGACTGGTTGCCGGGTTCGCGGACGCCACCGGCAACTTCCTTCCGCTCGCCGCAACGCTGAACGCCTCCCGCGTCCTGGACGCGACGGCAGGTGTGCTCGGCGTCGACCTTCCGGCCCTCACCGAACTGGCGCTGTCCGCCGAGCCCGGCGCCGGGGGGCTGTCCCTGGTTCCCTACTTCGAAGGGGAGCGCACGCCCAACCTGCCTGAGGCCCAGGGCAGCCTGCACGGCATGACGCTGGCCAACTACACTCCCGCCAACCTGGCCCGCGCCGCCTTCGAGGGCGTGGCGTGCTCGCTGGCAGACGCCTTCCGGGCTGTGACCGGGCTGGGAATCGAGGCGCGGCGGGTCATCCTGGTGGGCGGAGGGGCACGCTCGGCCGCCATGCAGCAGACGCTTTCCTCCGTGCTGGGCATGCCGGTGGACGTCCCGGAACCGGGGGAGTACGTGGCCGACGGCGCTGCCCGCCAGGCAGCTGCGGTGCTCGCCGGAGCCTGGCCGGAATGGAAAACCCAGGACTCACTGACCGTTTCCGCCCCGCCCGCGCCCCAGGTCCTGGAACGATACCGGGCCGCCGCGCAGCGCCAGTACAGTACCACGGGCTGACCTGCACCAAAGCATTCCGGCGGCAGCGGCAAGCCTGCTTGCCATGAACAAAAAACAATGGGTACTGTGACGGGCGTAACACCGGTATCCGGCGCACTGGCGCGCCGCAAAATGATGGACGGAATAAAGCAATGAAAGCTACCTGCAGTGACTCGCTGCAGCCGGATGGAACCGTCCGCTGTTCGTATCCCCATCCCGGCGGGCCCGTACCGGGCGCCGGGGCATGAGCGCCCTTAAACCGGCCACCGCACCCAAGCAGGAATCAAGGAAAACCCCTCCCCAGCGCGTAACGGACCGCGGCAGCATCCGGGCCATGTGGTACCTCGTACCCGCGCTGGTGGTTTTCGCCCTCTTCCTTTTCTACCCGCTGGGCCGGTCCGTCTTCCTATCCTTCCAGGGCAGCGACCTGTTCGGCCGTCCCTCCGGATTTGTCGGTTTCGACCAGTACACCCGCCTCTTCACGGACAGCGGTTTCTGGACCGTCATGGGCGTGACCCTTGGGTTCACGGTGCTGACGGTGATTCCCTCCATCGGAATTGCCCTGGCACTGGCCCTGCTGCTCCACCAGAAAATCAAGGGCATCCGCTTCTTCCGCACGGCTTTTGCCCTTCCGTTTGCCTATTCCGTGGCCACCGCGTCGGTAATCTTCGGCGTGATGTTCAACCAGGCAACCGGCGTGCTGAACGGCATGCTGGGTTTCTTCGGGTTTGACCGGGTCGGCTGGCTCACGGACCCCGCCTGGGCCTTGATCTCCGTATCACTGGCCACTGTGTGGATGCAGCTTGGCTACAACCTGCTGGTGCTTTCCGCCGGCCTCGGCGCGGTGTCCGAAGACGTGGTGGAGGCGGCCCGGCTGGACGGCGCCCATGGCTGGCGGATGCAGCGTTCGATCATCATGCCGCTGCTGACGCCGCAGATGTTCTTCCTGCTGGTCACCGGCACCATTCATGCCCTGCAGAGCTTCGGCCAGATCCACATCCTCACCAAGGGCGGACCGCAGGACAGCACCACCACGCTCGTCTACTCCATCTACGAGCAGGCATTTGCCAACAACAACTCAAACTTCGGCTACGCCTCCGCGCAGGCCGTGGTGCTTCTGATCATCGTGGTAGCGGTGTCCGCCATCCAATTCGGTGTCCTGGAACGGAAGGTCTTCTACCGATGAGCCGCACAGCAGCCCCCGCGCCCGCCAAGCCCCCGGCGGCAGCGAGCCGCACCCGGGCCTTGAAGAAGCGCCAGCGCCGTCCGCTCACTGCGGGCCGGGTCCTGACCTACGCCGCCCTGAGCGTGGGCGCCGTCGTCGTCCTGTTCCCCGTCTATTTCGGTTTCGTCGGCTCCTTCATGGGCCCGGCGGACATCAACGCCTACCCGGCGTCGCTGTGGCCGTTCAACGGTTTCCGCGTGGAGAACTTCGCCGGCGCACTGAACTCGATTCCGCTCGGCCGGCAGTACGTGAACTCGGTGGTTATGGCCGGCCTGATCACCGTGGGCCAGCTGGTGACCTCCCTGCTGGCCGCCTACGCGCTGGTCTTCCTGAAAGTGCGGGGACGGGCCTTCTGGTTCGCCCTGTTCCTGTGCAGCATGATGGTGCCGGCCGAGGCGATCATCATCCCGAATTACCTCACCATGTCCTCCGCGGGACTGATCAATACGATTCCGGCGCTAACGCTGCCGTTCCTGGCTCACGGATTCGGCATCTTCCTGCTGCGCCAGGCCTTCCTGTCCTTCCCCACCGAACTGTGGGAAGCAGCCAAGATCGACGGCGCCGGACACTTCCGGTTCCTGCTCTCAGTCCTGGTGCCGCTGTCCAAGCCCACCCTGGCGGCGCTGGGAATCTGGTCCTTCCTCTCGGCCTGGAACATGTACTTCTGGCCGCTGCTGGTCACCCAGACCCCGCAGATGCAGACCATCCAGATCGGCATCACCCAGCTGCGCTCGGCAGACAACTTCAACGCCGGGCTGGTCCTGGCCGGAACCGTCCTGGCCATCATTCCCACCCTGCTGCTGGTGATCTTTGGCCAGCGGTTCATTGTCCGCGGCCTGACGGCCGGTTCCATCAAGTAGCGCACCCACAGCCTTACACACAGCAATCCGGAGCTTCGGCTCCGGCCAATCCTGAAGGGATACACATTGCGAACTACAACCAGAGGGCGCAGGCTGCCAATGATGGCCGCCGGCGCCGCGGGGCTTGCCCTGGTACTGTCCGCCTGCGGCGGAGGCAGCAGCACGGGCGGCGGGGGCGAAGTGCCGGCCGCCGATGCGCTCGAGAAAGCCGAAGGAGTCACCACCGTCAATTTCTGGCACTCCATGGACGGCACCAACGGTGAGACCCTGGGCAAGCTCATTGACGAATTCAACGCCGCCAATGAAGGCAAGATTGAGGTCAAGGGCGTTTACCAGGGCGACTACGACTCCACCATTACCAAGTACAAGGCTGCGGTCCAGTCCAACAGCACGCCCAGCATGGTGCAGATCTATGACATCGGCACCCAGTTCATGATCGACTCCGGCGCTGTGGTGCCCACCCAGGCCTTCATCGACCGGGACGAATACGACGTTTCTGACCTGCAGCCCAACATCGCCGGTTACTACACGATCGACGAGGACCTCTGGTCCATGCCGTTCAACACCTCCATGCCGGTCCTGTACTACAACAAGACCCTCTTTGAAGCTGCCGGCCTGGACCCGGAAACCGCACCCGAAACCCTGGACGAGGTTGGCGAAGCGGCGTCAGCGCTGTCCAAGAAGAACGGCGGCCCGGCCGAGTTCGGCTTCAACGCGGCAATCTACGGCTGGCTGCTGGAGCAGGAAATCGCTGCCAACGGTGCGCTCTACTGCAGCCCGGACAACGGCCGCTCCGGCGAACGGGCTTCTGACTACAGCTTCAACAATGACACCGCCGTGGAATTCGTGGACTGGTGGAAGGACCTCGTGGCAACGGGCGTAGCGGGCAACACCGGCCGCGCCACCGCTGACGCGCAGAACGCCTTCAAGAGCGGCACCATCGGCATGACCCTTGAGTCCACCGGCGCCCTGGGCGGCATGCAGAAGGCAGCCCAGGAGCAGGGCTTCGAACTGGGAGTCGGTTTCTACCCGAAGATCGAGCAGAACGACTCCGGTCCGATCATTGGAGGCGCCTCGCTCTGGATCTCCGGTGAAGGTCACTCCGATGCGGAGCAGGAAGCCACCTGGCAGTTCATGCAGTTCCTTGCCGAGCCGGCCACCCAGGCCACCTGGCACACCGGAACAGGCTACTTCCCGATCTCCAAGGCCGCTCTGGACGAGCCGGAGGACATCGCCTGGCGTGAGCAGTACCCGCAGTTCGACGTCGCCGTGCAGCAGCTCGAAGCAACTGAACTGACCGCAGCCACTCAGGGCTGCGCCGCCGGTTCAATGCCGCAGGCCCGCAAGGCCGCCGAGGACGCCCTGGAAGGGGCACTGCTCGGCGGAGACAGCAAGGCAGAACTGACCGAGTCGGTTGAGGCACTCAAGACCGAAATCGAGAATTACAACAACTCGGTTCAGTAGCCCGGTCAACCCTCAAAGCGCCGGTTCCGCCTCCACTCAGGAAGCGGGACCGGCGCTTTTGCGCGTTCCGGGGTAGTCTCCCGGAATGGACCCTGACTACGTCATCCGCCGGGAAGTCGTACGCCGAAGTTGAAAACCTGACCCGGGAAGCGTTCTGGAACGTGTACCGGCCAGGCTGCGTGGAGCACTTCCTGCTGCACCGTTACCGTGAACTGCCCCAGTTCATTCCTGAGCTCAGCCAGGTCCTGGAAGCGGACGGCAGGATCCTCGCCCACATTATGTACAGCCGTGCCGAACTCCGCCGGGAGAATGGCGGTGTGCTTCCAATGTTGGTTTTCGGTCCGGTCTCCGTGCTGCCGGAGTACCAGAAGCGCGGCCACGGAGCAGCACTGATCCGGCACACCCTGGCCGAAGCAGCCGAAAGCGGCTTCGGCGCCGTCGTCATTACCGGGAGCCCGGAGTATTACCGCCGCTTTGGCTTCGCGGAGGCGAAGACCTTGGGGATCTATTACGACGGCGTTCCCCGGGACGAGCCCACGCCGTACCTTCAGGGATTGGAACTGCAGGAGGGTTACCTTGCCGGGGGTCCCTGGATCTACCGGGATCCGCCCGGTTATGCGGTGAGTGACGAGGACGTGGACGCGTTCGATGCCCGCTTTCCGCCGAAGGAGGAGCTGAAGCTCCCGGGGCAGCTGTGGTAGCGAGTCCGCGGGATGATTCATCTCCGGCAAAGCGGCCGGGTTAGCGGGACCCCTTCGGGATGCCCGCAGGCAGGCCTAGTCTTCGGGGTATGACGCAGGATCCAGTCCAGTCCAACCCGGACAACTATTCGGTGGTTTTCGAGAACGACCGCGTGCGCGTCCTCGAGTACCGCGACACCCCCCGACACCGGACCGTTGTGCACCGGCATCCTGACAGCGTGATGATTACCGCCAGCTCTTTCCGCCGGCGGCTCAGCACCGGCGGCCCGCAGCGGGATGTCGAACTGCCGTCCGGCGCCGTCCAGTGGCTCCCCGCCCAGGAACACGTCGGTGAGAACATCGGCGACACGGACACCCATGTGTTCTTCGTCGAACTCAAGGAAAGCATTCAATAATCCTTGACTCATATCAGGAATTACGTAATTCTTGACGCATGAGTTCGCACGATGACCGCCTGCAGGCACTCGAGGAACGGGTTGCTGCCCTGGAGGAACGGCTGACGGCTGCGCCGCCGGCGAGCCGCCCGGAGGCAGATGACATCTTCTGGGCGCTCAACGGTATTCGGGACCGCTATCCGGACCCCGGTGCCGTCCTGTTCGCCGGGACCGCCAGCACTCCCACCGGCGAGCGGTACGAGTACCAGTACGGCCTCGAGACAGGACACCTGCTCGACGTCGACTGGGCACCCTTCGCTGAGTCCCTCGCCGCCCTGGGCAACCCGGTGCGGCTTTCGATCCTGCGTGCAGTCCTGGGCGGAACTGAAACCGTCGCCGCGCTCGCGGAGGAACTGGGCGCCGGCACCGCAGGGCAGATCTACCATCACGTGAACCAGCTCAGCGCCCAGGGCTGGCTGGCTGCCCATGCCCGTTCCCGCTATCGGGTTCCGGCGCCCCGGGTCATTCCGCTGCTGGCCATCCTTACTGCTGCCACAGGAGGCAACTGATGCCCGGGGCCGTAACCCGCACCCGAAAACTGACACCACGGATGATGGCCGGAGGTGCCGCCGCCGTCGTTATCCTGGTCTTCGGCCTGGCTGCGGCACCGTGGCCGCCCAAGCTGTCCGGCAGCGTCACCGGAGATGCTGCCCTGGCTGAACGGGTGCGCCCGCTGCTCACCTCTCCGGCGGATCAGGTCAGTGTTGCCTGGATTGACTCCAGCGGTGTCCGCTACGCCGGTTTTGGCGCCGACGAGCACACCGAGTACGAGATCGGTTCGGTCAGCAAGACCTTCACTGCCTCACTGCTTGCCGATGCCGTGGACCGGGGAGAGGTCACGCTGGAGACCACCGTCGCGGACATCCTGGGGGAAGACCTCCTGGACCCGAAAGCTGAAATTGGCACCGTGACGCTGGCCGAGCTGGCGAGCCACCGTTCCGGCCTGCCGCGGCTGGCAACGGGACTCGATGCCCTGCCCTCCCTCCTGGCCGGACAGCTGCTGAACCGTGATCCGTATACCGCCTCGCCGGAACAGGTTCTGGAGCAGGCTCAGGCCTCCCGTCTGGACGGAACGGCCACCTACTCGAATCTGGGCTACGCCTTCCTCGGCCAGCTGCTGGCCAGGGCAGCCGGCGCGAGCTGGGAACAACTCCTGGACGAGCGGGTGCTGACCCCCCTGGCACTGGCGGAAACCTTCGCGCCGGTCACTGCAGGGAACCTGCCCGACGCCGCCCCCACCGGGCGAAGCGCCGCCGGCCGTCCGGAACGAGCCTGGACGGCGAACGGCACGGCGCCGGCAGGCGGAATCCGGTCCACCGCCGCTGACCTGGTGCTCTACGCACGGGCGCAGCTGGACGGAACTGCCCCGGGCGCCGCGGCGCTGGAACCGCAGTGGGACGACGGAAGCGGCGGCAGGTACGGCCTCGCCTGGATCACCGAGGAACACGGCGGCAGGGAGATCACCTGGCACAACGGGCAGACCGGCGGATTCTGGTCAATGGTCGCCCTGGACCGGGATGCCGGGCACGCCGTCGTGATGCTCTCCAACGTCTCAGCCGGACACGAAGAAGCAGTGTTTGAGCTCCTCACGGCAGGTGCCAAATGATGGCCGCGGCGATCGCGTGGCTGATCCCGGCATGCCTGGTGGTCTACTGTGGCTGGGCAGCCTACTCAGCCTGGACGCCGTCTTTGCCGGAGAAATCCCGCAGCGCCTATCTCGCAGCCCTGCTGGAGGTCGGCTTCGTGGTGGTGGTTTGCCGGCTGATGATTGAATTCTCGCCCGTGACGGTCTGGTTGTGGGTACTTTCCGTTGCCGCGCTGGGGATTGCTGCCGCAGGTCTGGTTATCCGCTGGCCGGAGCTGCCGGGACGGCGGTTCCAGCCGGAGTCCGGAACACCGGCAAACGTCCGTGTGAGCAAAACCAGGGGACCGGGTCCGGCGACGGTCACCGGCTATGCGGCTGCCCTGGCTGCCGCTGTGGCAGCGTCCGTGGTGATCGGCTGAGCCCGGCAGACCGTTGCTCAGTCTGCCGGATTAGCGCTGCCGGCTGAGCCGCTGGCCAGCACCCGCCGCAGGAACGCCACAGCGGCCACATCGTCCTCGATCCCGCCGGCTTCGTGCCCGTTGAAGGGCCAGACCTGCAGTTCCTTGGGCCCGGAATAGTTGTTGTACGCCGCATAGACGGTGGACGGCGGCGTGATCTCATCCATCAGGCCCACCGAAAACAGGGCCGGAACCTTGGCCCGCTTGGCGAAGTTGATCGAATCGAAATACTGCAGTGTCTGGTGCACCTGCTGCACCCGGGTGCGGTGGATCGCCAGATAGTCCACCAGCTCCCGGAACGGGTACGCATCCGTCACCTGCAGTGCCCGGGGGATGTCGGAGAGGAAGGGCACCTTCGCCACGATGGCCGCCAGCTCCGGGGCCAGCGCCGCGGCGGCTACTGCCAGTCCGCCGCCCTGGCTCATCCCCACAGCAGCGCACCGGGCGGAATCTACCCTCTCCAGTGACCGCAGGGCCTGGACAGCCCGGACGGCGTCAGTGGTCAGACGCCGGTAATAGTAGGTCCCGGGATCGGTGACGCCGCGGGTCATCACGCCTTGGCCCTGGGGTCCGGCACTGCCCGCGGCGTCCGGGGTGACGCCGGTGCTCCAGCCCGCTCCCTGCCCGCGGGTGTCCATCTCCAGGTGGGCGAAACCGCAGGACGCCCAGAAAAGGTTCTCGTGCGCGTCGCCGCGCCCACCGCCGTAGCCCACAAACTGGACGACGCCGGGCAGCTGGCCGGATGCTCCGGACGGCACCCGCAGCCAGGCGCGGATTGGTTCGCCGCCGTAGCCGTTGAATGTCACGTCCCAGACGTCCACTGTGGACAGCACGGTTTCGACCGGTTCCAGGACCAGGCCCAGCGGATGGGCCTGCGCTTCTTCGAGGGTCCGCGCCCAGAACCCGTCAAAATCGGCAGGTTCGCTTTGGCTGCCCAGATAGGTGGCGAGCTGGTCAACGGGCAGATCGGTATACACGTGAATTTCTCCTACGGGGCCGTAACGTCCACCCCACAGTGCAGCCGACGGGTGTGGTCCACCGAGCGTACCGGTCCGGTGAGCGTAATCCCGGTGCTCAGCCGAATGTCGGTGCTGGAGGCACCGAACCGCAGTTCAAGCTCTCCCGGCTCCACCCTGCGCTGCCCGTCCACCCCGGTGAAAGAGGCAACGTCCGCCGGCACGGTGAACCGGACCCGCGCGGCTTCGCCGGCGCGCAGCGGCACCCGGGCATAGCCGATGAGCCGCTGTACCGGCCGCACCACAGAAGCCACCGGATCGTGCAGGTACAGCTGGACCACCTCCACGCCGTCGCGCTCGCCGGTATTGGTCACGGTCAGCGCGGCGGCAGCTTCACCGGCAGTACTGGTCTCTGTGCTTTCCACGGAGAGGGAGTCCCAGGCGAACTGTGTGTAGCTAAGTCCGTGGCCAAAGCCGAAGGCTGGCGTGGGATCGATGCTCGATACCTCCGTTGGCCCCGCGAGAGGCGCGGCCAGATAGCCGGCAGGCTGGCCGCCGGGCGTGGCAGGCACACTGACCGGCAGCCGGCCGGACGGATTGGCTGCGCCGCTGAGCACCCGGGCGATGGCGGGCCCGCCTTCCTCGCCCGGGAAGAATGCCTGTACGACGGCGGCGGAACGGGATGCAGCCTGCCCCAGCGCATAGGGGCGGCCGGTCAGCAGGACGGTAACCACCGGCGTGCCTGTCTCCAGCAGGGCATCCAGCAGCTGCTGCTGCACTCCGGGCAGCACCAGGGATTCGACGTCGCACCCTTCGCCGCTGGTGCCCCGGCCAAAGAGCCCGGCACGGTCACCCAGGACGGCAATAACGACGTCGGCCCCCTGCGCCGCTGCCACGGCGGCAGCAATCCCGGACGGATCGGGATCATCGATCCCGCAGCCGGGGACGTACTCGATGCTGCTTTCCGGGAATTCCACCGCCAGCGAGCAGCCCACCGTAGGCAGCTCAATGCCCGCTGAAATGTCGGGGAACTGTGAGCCGACATGGGCAGGGAAGGAATAGCAGCCAAGGAACGCCATCGGATTCTCGGCGTTCGGTCCAACGACGGCGATGCGCCGCGGCGACTGCAACGGCAGGGTGCCGTTGTTGCTGAGCAGGACAACTGACTCTTCGGCCAGTTCGCGGGCCAGCTTCCGGTTTTCCGGCGGATCGAGATTCACCGTGGACTGGACAGTGTCAAGGTCCCGGGCCCCGGCAGCCAAGGCTTCCGGAACCGGGCTCCAGTCCTCATCCAGCAGGCCGAGCCCGATTTTCTGCAGCAGAACCCGCCGGGCAGCAGCGTCCACCAGGGAAGGATCAACCCGGCCGGCGCCAAGTTCCGCGAGCAGGTGCTCACCGTAGGCATCCACGGTGGGCAGCTCTACATCCACCCCGGCATGCAGCGCGGCAGCGGCCGCTTCGCCGCGGCTGCCGGCTACACCATGCAGGTCCTGCAGGAACCCGATGCCGAAGTAGTCAGCCACCACGGTGCCTTCGAATCCCCAGGTGTCCCGCAGCAGCCCGGTCAGCAGCGAGTGGTCGGCTGCGGAGGGAACGCCGTCGGTATCCGTGTAGGCGTGCATCACCGAACGCACGCCGGATTCCCGCACTGCCATCTCGAACGGCGGCAGGATCACATCGGCGAATTCCCTTGGGCCCATTGAAACCGGTGCGAGGTTCCGGCCGGCACGGGAGGCGGAGTAACCGGCGAAATGCTTCAGCGTGGCAACGACTCCGGCCTGCTCCAGGCCCTGGATGTAGGCCGTTGCGACCGTGCCAACCAGGTACGGGTCCTCACCAATGGTCTCTTCCACCCGCCCCCACCGGGCATCGCGCACCACGTCCAGCACGGGCGCCAGTCCCTGGTGGATGCCAACCCGGCGCATATCTTCGCCGATCGCTCCTGCCATCCGCCGCACCAGGTCCGGGTTGAACGTGGCGCCCCAGGCCAGCGGCACCGGATACGCCGTGGCACCCCAGGCCGCGAACCCGGCCAGGCACTCCTCATGGGCCATGGCGGGGATGCCGAACCGGTTGGAACCGGCAATACGTTCCTGGGTGCGCATCAGCGACAACGCTCCTGCTCCGGCGTCGACCGGTTTGGTGCCGAACGGCCGGGTGAGCTGGCCCAGTCCGTTCGGCAGCAGTGCCTCCAGATCCGGCGGCTCGTTCATCTCGTGCTGGTGCGGAGCCACCTCGGCGCCGTCAGCGGAGGCGCCAACCCAGACTCCGATCAGCTGGGCGGTCTTTTCCTCCAGGGTCATGTGGGACAACAGTGCATCCGCACGCTCGGCGGGGGTGAGCGAGGTGTCCCGCCAGGGGACGCGCTTGGTGGTGGTGTTCGACATGGTTCACTTTCCGCCAGCGCCCATAAGGCCCTGGACTAGTGCGCGGCGCGCAAAGAGATACACCAGCAGCACGGGAATCATGGAGAGCATCACGGCGGCGAGGATACCGGGGACATTGATTCCGTACTGGGTCTGGAAATTGAAGAGGCCAAGCGTGATGACCCGGGTCGATTCCGACTGGGTCAGGATCAGCGGCAGCAGGAAACCGTTCCAGCCCTGCAGGGCCGCGAAGACCGCGATCGTGGAGATTCCCGGCTTGGAGAGCGGGAGGACCAGCCGGACGAAGGTTCGCCAGGTTCCGGCGCCGTCAACGGCCATGGCCTCGTACAGCTCAGGCGTGATGTCCCGCATGGTTCCGGAGAGGATCAGGGTGCAGATCGGCAGGGCGAACGCGGCCGTGGGCAGGATGATGCCCAGCAGGGTGTCATAGAGCCCCACGGTGTTGATCAGGTAGAACATCGGAACAATCACCGCCTGGACCGGAATTGCCAGGCCCAGCAGGAAGAACCGGAAGATCAGGGTGGTGGTGCGGGACTGGCTGCGCACTATCGCGTAGGCCAGCGGGGGCACCACCAGCAGGACGATTCCCACCACTCCGCCGGTCACTATCAGGGTGTTCAGGAAGTAGAGTCCGAATCCGCTCTGGAACACTCCCGCGTAGTTCTCCAGCGTGAAGCTGGTGGGGAAGGAGAGCGGCCCGCCGGCGCTGAAATCAGTGCGGGTTTGCACGCTGGCGGCGATCATGACGTACAGGGGCAGGGCAACGATCAGGAGCCAGACGACGGCGGCGGCTCCGGCAATGTAGTTGGGGCGCGTGCGCATCTAGACTCCTTCCATGGTGCTGCGCATCTTGTCGTAGCCGGAGACCTTGACCATGATCAGCGAGATGGTGGTGGCTACGACTACCAGCACCAGGGCCACGGCGGCGCCAATGCCAAAGTCGAAGCGGCGGAAGGCCTGCTCGAACATGTAGAAGGCCGTGATGGTGGTGTCGGTGCCCGGTCCGCCGTTGGTCAGGATCAGCACCGTTTCAAAGGTGGTCAGCCCGCCCACGACCATCAGGATCACGGACGTGATGATCGAATTGCGCAGCTGGGGCAGCGTGATGCTGAAGAATGTGCGCACCCGCCCCGCGCCGTCGACTTCCGCCGCCTGGTAGAGCACCTGCGGAATGGCCCGCGCGGCGCCCTGGTAGATCAGCGTGTGGAACGGTGTGAACTGCCACATGCTCACGAAGATGATGACGCCGATAGCGGTGGCCTGGTGCCCGAACAGGTTGCCGTCGCCGAAGAGCCAGCGGAACTGGGACGGCACCCCGAAGTTCGGATCGAGCAGCGCCCGCCACAGGACCGAAATCGCTGCGGAGGAGAGCAGCAGCGGCACGAAGTAGATGGCACTGAGGACCGCCCGGTTCCGCTGCGGGCCAGCGGCCCACACTCCCAGCAGCATGCTCACCGGGGTCTGGGTGGCTACGCCCAGGACGATGAAGAGCAGGGAGAGCCAGAGGCTCTTGAGCATCACCGGATCCCCGGCCAGCTCCTGCCAGTTCTCCATTCCGACAAACTTCGGGTCGCCGATTCCACGCCAGCTGGTGAAGGACAGGACCACGACGGCGATCAGCGGGACCACGGCGAAAAGCAGGAAAAAGACCGTGGCAGGCAGGGTCCAAGCCAGTCCCGGACGGGGAGTGCGGGCCGAGCGGCCGGCGCGGGCGGGACGGACCTTTTCGGATCCGTCCGCCAGCGCCGGCGGCTTGGGCGGGAGCAGTGCAGTCATGAGCAGCGGTTCCTAGAGGCCCTGCATGGCGGCAATGAAGCCGTCTTCGTCGATCCGTCCGCTGAAGAAATCGGACATGGCGCCGTGGATGGCAGGTGTTGCCGAGGGCGGGTACGCCTGGTCCCAGGAGAGCTGGAAAGCCGGAGCCTGTTCCACCAGTCCGTACTGGAAACGGGCGTACTCGGGATCGGCAGACTGGTCCAGGAACTGCTCGGTGTTGGTGGTGGTGGGCAGGTTGCCGATTGCCACCTGCTCCTGGACGAATTCATCCGAGTACATCAGCTTCAGGAAGTCGCGGACAGTGTCCGGGTACCGGGTGTTCGCCAGGACGGAGTAGAAGTTGTTGGTGTTCCCGACCAGGTTTGCCGGGTCGCCCTTGCCGCCGTCGATGGTCGGAAACTCGCTGTAGCCCAGCGCCGTCTCCACGAACTCGGGTGCAGCATCCTGGTGCGTGGAGTACGCCCAGGAGCCCATCAGTTCAAAGCCCGCCTGGCCGCTGGAAAGCAGGGACGCGGAGCCGCCGTCGGTGAACTTCACGGACTGGAAGTTGGTGCCGAACGCACCGGCGTCCACCAGCTCACGCAGCATGCCCAGGGCCTCGCGGCTTTCCTCGGAATCCCAGACCTCAGTGTCTCCGGCCAGTGCGCTCTCGAAGAGTTCCGGCCCGGCTACGCGGTCATACACGTATTCAACCCACATCAGGGTGGGCCATTCGTCCGCTCCGCCCAGGGCGATCGGGGTGACCCCGGCAGCCTTGAGTTTCTCCACCGCGTCCAGCAGCTCGTCCCACGTTTCGGGAGCGCCGTCGACCCCCGCATTGGCCAGGACTTCTTCGTTGCTGAAGAGCATCACCGGCTGGGTGCCGCGCATCGGGATGCCGTATGCCTTGTCATCGACTACTGCGGTATCGAAGACGGAGGGAAGGAAAGCGTCCTTGAGCTGGGGATCTTCCGCGATGAAATCGTCCAGGGGCATCAGCAGCCCGGCGTCCACGTAGTCCGTAATGGATCCGCCGCCCCAGTTGAAGAACACGTCCGGGGCTGAATCCGTGTCGATGATGGTCTGCAGTTTCTGCTGGTAATCGGCCCCGGGGATGGTGTCCAGGACAACTTTGACGTCCGAGGTTTCATTGAATTTGTCCACCATGGCCCGTTCGACGTCGTTGCCGGCGTCCCCGTAGACCAGGACATGGACTTCGTTTTCCGGCCGGTTGCTCGCAGCGGATTCCCCGCTGTTCGAACAGGCGGCCATCGACATGCCGAGTGCCAGCGCACCCGCGGCTGCGGTAGCTGGTTTCAGCCAGCTGCGGTTGTTCCTCATTGAACTGCTCCTCACTGGAAGTTCTTCCGGGAAGCATGTTCCGAAAGTTTCGAAACACTTGCCGAAAGTTCTGGAATGCGGCTAGCTTAGGATGCAGGGATGTGATGCGCAACACTTTTTTGCTGCGTCTTCGCGCCGGGGACTTCGCACGGAGGAGAAACGAATGGCACAAACGCCTGCGGCTGGGCGCATCACCCTCGCGGAACTGGCCGCCGAGGCTGAGGTCTCGCTGTCCACAATTTCGAAAGTCTTGAACGGCCGTTCCGATGTTTCGCGGAAAACCCGCACGAAAGTTGAGGCTCTGCTCGATGGACACGGGTATCAGCGCCGGGCCAGCCGCAGCACCAAGTCCGGGCTGCTGGAGCTGGTGTTCCATGAACTCGAAAGCGCGTGGGCGCTTGAAATCATCCGGGGCGTGGAGAACGTGGCCCGGGAACACGGGCTGAGCGTGGTGCTCACCGAAAGCGGTACCCGGCACTCGCCCGGACCGGAATGGGTGGAGGGTGTGATTGCACGGCGCCCGGCCGGCGTCGTTCTGGTCTTTGCCGACCTTGCCCGGGAATCCAGGCGCCTGCTTGAATCGCGCGGCATACCGTTCGCGATCATCGACCCGGCGGGAGACCCGGCACCGGACGTCCCCTCCGTGGGATCGGCGAACTGGGCCGGCGGAATGATGGCCACACGCCACCTGATCGACCTCGGACACCGGCGGATCGCCGCCATTACCGGGCCGGAGGACCTGATGTGCTCCCTGGCCCGCATTGACGGCTACCGCTCAGCCCTGAACACCGCCGGCCTGGAGTTTGAACCCGGGCTGGTGCGCTACGGCAACTTCCATGTAGACGGCGGACGTGACCACGCCCTTGACCTGCTCTCGCGGCCTGGGCGGCCAACTGCAATCTTCGCCGGCAGCGACCTGCAGGCCCTCGGAGTGCTCGACGCCGCCCGGCAGCTGGGCATCGCGGTTCCGGACCAGCTCTCGGTGGTGGGCTATGACGACCTTCAGGTAGCCCGCTGGTCCTCGCCCGCCCTGACCACCGTGCACCAGCCGCTGATCGAGATGGCCGAGGAGGCCACCCGCATGGTGCTTATGCTGCGGGACGGCGAGCAGCCCAAGAACACCCGCCTGGACCTCTCCACGTCCCTGGTTGTCCGGCAGAGCACGGCTGCCCCGCCGGACTCCAGCGAATAGGCGGGAGCGTTTAGGCCTGGTCCGCCGTGCCGGCGCCGTCGGGCTGTGCTGGGCTGGACTGGGCTTGGCCGGACTGGGCTTGGCCGGACTCGGGCGCGGTGCCGAGCCGGCGCCCGCCGCGGCGGTAGGCCGGCGTCGTGGCCAGCACCAGGTTGATCGCCAGCGCACAGCCGATAATCACTCCGGCCATGGACAGCGCAGAACCGCCGAACACGCCCACCAGCGGGCTGATGAGCCCGGCAAGTCCCACCTGCAGGCAGCCCAGCAGCGCGGCGGCTGTTCCGGCCATGTGCCCGTAGCCGTCCAGTGCCAGGGACGTTGCGTTGGAGAAGATGAAGCCCAGCATGCCCAGCACCACCCAGAGTCCCGCCACGAGGCCAACGACGCCGCCGAAACCGGTGGCGATGATGATCGGCAGGATCACTGCCAGCACCAGCAGCACCGGGGCTGCGATGCGCAGGATGCCGGCGGAGGGATACCGGTTCAACAGGGACGCGTTCACCTGGGACGAGACCACCATGGCGACGCCGTTTACGGCGAAGATCAGGGCGAAGGCCGCGGGGGAGAGCCCGTACTCCTCCTGCATCACGAACGGCGAACCCACCACGTAGCTCATGATGATTCCCATGGACAGGCCGGGAATGACGGCGAACGCAAGGAAGCGGCGGTCGCGCAGCAGGATCCGGTAGCCTCCCGGCTTGCCGGACTTCGGGGTTCCCTTTTTCGCCTTCGTCAGGCGCCGCTCCGGAGGCAGGGTTTCCGGCATCCAGCGCCAGACGATGACCACCAGGATGACGCCGATCAGCGCCAGTGCGTAGAAGACGGCCCGCCAGGCCCAAATACCGGCCACCGCCTGGCCCAGGGTGGGAGCCAGCAGCGGCGCCAGGCCGATCATCAGCATCAGCCGGGAGAGCAGGCGCGCGGCGTCGGATCCGGTGAACCGGTCGCGGATTACGGCGATGGCCACCACGGAGGCGGCAGCGTTGAAGAAGCCCTGCATAATACGCAGGCCGATCAGCAGGCCGATGTTCGGGGCAATCGCACACAGCAGCGACGTCACCACGTGCATTGATATGCCGATCAGCAGCGGCAGCCTTCGGCCAAACCGGTCGGACAGCGGCCCGATGACCAGCTGGCCCACGGCGGTTCCCAGCAGGGTGCCGGAGAGCGTGAACTGGGCTGCCGTCGTCGTGGTGGCCAGGTCCGAGGCGACTTCAGGCAAGGCCGGAAGGTACATGTCGGTGGTCACGGCCGGCAGCGCAGCGAGGGCGCCGAGCATCAGGATGTACTTCAGGCTTCGGGAGCGGGAGGAAGTGCGTGCGGGGGAGGTTTTGGACACCGGGGAAGGGCTCCTAAGCAGGATGATGAAGACGGTGGGCCTCGGCCAGTATAGGCGAGGGGCGGAAGCGTTGACCCCGGGAGGGCGGAGTTCCACACTGGAGGAACACGCTGGGGGAACCCCTGTTGACCGCCCACCGAGCTGAGGCGATACCCATGGAAAAACGGATCCTGGATTACCCCGACTGGCAGGACACAGCAGACACCCTGCACCTCTTCCTCCAGATGGCCGGCAAGGTCAAAGTTGAACGCAGCGTCAAGCGGCCGGGGTGGGCCCATGTACGGCTGCCCCTGACCGTCGACGGGATCGGCACCGGCATCATCCCGGCCGGCGGATTCAGCTTCGAGATCTACTTCAACCTGCGCCGGCATCATGTTGACGTGCAAAACACCGACGGCGGCACATCACGCATTCCGCTGGGTGACGGGCTGAGCGTGGCCGACTTCCACTCACAGCTAATGGCCGCGCTGGACTACATTGGAGCGCCGACGGCGATCAACACCACGCCGCAGGAGTTCTACGACGAGACACCGTTCGATGAGGACACCAAGCACCGCTCCTGGGACCGGGAAGCCGTGGAGCTGTACCTGGAGAACCTGCATTTCGCGTACCGCTGCCTGTCCCGGTTCCTGTCTCCCTTCCGCGGCAAGGTGGATATGCCGGAGTTTTGGTTTGGCACCATGGACCTCTCCGGCTCGGTGTTCGCCGGGCAGGCCGCCCCCTACAGCGGTACCGACGTGATCGGCGTGAACTGTTTCGACGAGAAGTTCGTGGAGTACGGGTTCTGGCCCGGGGACGTAAAGATGTCCCAGCCGGCGTTCTTCGGCATGCCGTACCCGTTCTTCTCCGGCATAGAAAGCTACGCGTCCATGCTGAAGCCGGACCGCGCAGAGTTCCGGCCGCAGATGAGCGAGTTCATCCTTACCTTGGAGGACGCCTTCTCCTATCCGGATCCGGAACAGGCGGTGGTGGACATGTGCCGCTCGAGCTTTGAGATTGTGCAGCGAATGGACCGCTGGGCAGACCTGGAATGGATAACCGAACCGCTGGCTTACCCTGCATCGTCTCCGGGATAGGCTCCGGAATTCCGGCGCGGCAGGGAAGCCAGATAGGCCAGGGCCGCCGTAAGCCCCGCTTCGAATGCCGCATCAGACCTGCCGCTAAGCGGTTCCGCTCCGGCGGTCATGGCCCGGTGCAGGACGGGCTCCGACTCCGGGGAAGCCTGCCAGGCGGCGGAGGGCCCGGCCGTGTCCACGGATGAGCCGAGGCACAGGATGTCCAGTACGGAGATGCCCAGGATGACCTGGGCGTCGTCGAAACCCGCCCCGGCCAGGAGCGCTGCAAGGCGCTCGTAGATTTCCAGCGTGGGGGAGTCGGTGACCGCTTCCCCCACCAGCAGCGGAATGGCTTTGGCATGCAGGCTCAGGACCTTGCGGTAATTCCTCGTCCAGGCGGCCGCCTGCTCCTGCCAGGATCCATCTCCCGGCGGGAAGCCGGCCAGCGCCTGGGCGCCGATGATGGAACGCATGCCGTTGATGATCTCCGGGCGGCCCTGAACGTGATGGTAGAGCGAGGAAGGGCTCACTCCCAGGCGCTGCGCGAGCTGGGGGATCGTGAAATCCCCCAGCTCGTCGACCAGTTCAAGCGCACCCGTGTGGATTTTCTCCAGCGACAGCAGCGGGGTGCGTGGCCTGGCCATGGTTCTCCTCGTATGTGGCGGTGCTAGTCGAACACAATGACGCTGCGGGCTCGTTCCCCGCGGCGCATGGCGTCAAACGCCTCGTTGACGTCATCCAGCCTAATCCGATGGGAAATCAGCCGGTCCACCGGTAGCTTTCCGGCAAGGAAGAGCTCCGCCAGCCGCGGGAAATCCCGGCCCGGAACGGTGGAACCGTAGTTGGAACCGATCAGGGACTTGCCGGTTTCCGCCAGCGCCAGCGCATCGATGGACACGGGGGCATCCTGCGGGGGCAGCCCCACCAGCACTGCCTTGCCTCCGGCGGTGATGAGCCAGGGGAGTGACTCGATGGTTTCCACCCGGCCGATCGCCTCGAAAGCAAAGTCCGCGCCGGTGCCGGTGATCTCCTGGACGCGGGCGGCCAGGTCGTCACCCGGCTTCAGCGTGTGGGTTGCCCCGAAACTGCGGGCAGCCTCGAGTTTCTCGTCGCTGAGGTCGACGGCGATGATGGGGTTCGCGCCCACCAGGTTCAGGGCCATGATGATGGACAGTCCCACTCCGCCGGTGCCAACGACGACGGCGGACTGCCCGGCCTGGACAGCGGCGTCGTTGACCACGGAGCCGTAGCCCGTGGCGATGGAGCAGCCAATCAGGCTCGCGACGTCGAACGGTACCTCCGCTGGAACCTTGATGGCGGCAGATTCGGGAACCACTGTGTATTCGCTCATCGAACCGACGGAGAGGTAGGGGAAGAGCTGCGTCCCGGCGTCGCTCAGTGCCGTGGTGCCGTCCGGCAGCAGGCATTCTTCGGAGCGGCTGCCGGTGCAGACGAAGGAGCGGCCCGAAAGGCAGGCGGTGCAGCGCCGGCACGGGTAGAACCAGGACAGGATCACGTGGTCGCCCACGGCAACGTCTTCCACGCCCTCGCCGATGGCTTCCACGGTGCCGGCGCCCTCGTGGCCCATGACGGTGGGGGAGGGCAGCTGCCAGTCGCCGTCGAGCACATGGCGGTCGGAGCCGCAGACGCCTGAGGCTCCCAGGCGTACCAGCACCGTGCCGGGGCCGGGCGGGGCGATCTCGATGGTGCGGATGTCAAGCGTCGTCGACGCTCCGTCATGGACGGCTGCGCGGGTCTTGCGGGCGGAGGAAGTCATGCGTGGTCCTTACTGCGGTTTGTTGCGGTGGAGGCTGGGCTGGCGGGCGGTTCGGGCGGGTCCTGGAAACCGCCCAGGCCGCGCCGCCGGTAGGCCAGTGACGCGAGCACGTAGTAGACGGCGCCGGCGAGCAGCGCTGCCGGCAGCGACGCGGTGGTGTACCTGAAGACCGGAAGGGTTTCCAGCGTGACCGGGTTGTAGATGGCCAGGTAGAAGGCGGCCCCGGCGGCGACGGCGGCCAGGCCGGCCCAGTTGAGTCCGCCGGAGAAGTGGTACCGGCTGGCGGCGCCGGGCTGGAAGATGTCCGGAAGGTTGATGTGCTGCCTGCGCAGGAGGAAGTAGTCGGCGATGATGGCACCGCACATAGCGGAGAGGAAGGCGCCGCTGATGGTCACGAAGACCATGAACTGGTCGTACATAAAGCCGGGGAAGAAGGCCAGGATTGCTGGCAGGACAAAGAATCCGGCGCACAGCAGCGGCCACGGTGTTTTCGCCAGCAGGCTTCCGCTCGCCTGGCGGAGCGCGAGCACGGTCGAGTAGACGATCGACGAGGTGCTGGTGATGTTCGCGAAGGCGATGAACAGCAGGATGGCCGCGCCAAGGACCGGCCCGCCGAAGGGCAGCATCCACACTGTGGGATCGGAGTCGCCAAGGGTCAGCGCGGCACCCATGCCCACCATCTGGGCGATGATCGTGGCAACGAACAGGCCGCCGTATGCCGGCCACAGGGCCGCCTTGGGCGACTTGGTCAGCCGGGCCAGGGAACCCATGACCGGGTACCAGGAAACCCCCACGCCGGCGTTGAACTCCACGGCCAGCATAAAGTTCAGCCGGTCGTCCTCGAAGGGTGCCAGGGGTGAGGCGGTCAGCAGGGCGTCCCAGGAGGTGTTCAGGACGAGGAAGACCATCAGGCCTGCCGTGATGACCACCAGCCCGGGTGCGATGAATTTGTTGAACCGGCCGATCATGACCGGACCGCGGGAGAGGATCCACCAGGCCGCTGCGATAGCCAGGAGCGCCACCACCGTGACCATCACTGATTCGGGACCGAAGTCCGTACCGAACGCTTCGTTGGACACCTGCGTGACCGCCCGGCCCACCATGATGGAGAGCAGGGAGGACCAGCCCATCTCGGTCACCAGGATGACGGTGAAGACCAGGATGCCCACGCCCACCAGCCCGAACACGGGGCGGAGCATGGTGTACTGCTCACCGCCGTGGCGCTGGCTCGAAACCACCGATGCCAGCACCATAAAGGAGAGGCCGATGGCGTTGCCGATGACCATTGCCGCCAGGCCCTGCTGGAAGCCGACGAGCAGTGCGGTGGAGCCTCCGACCAGGAACGCCCAGGTGGCGATGGCCAGCGAGACGTTCACCCAGGTGAATTCCGCGCCGCTCCAGATGCGTTCACTCTTCAGCAGCGGAAAGGAGCCCAGGGTCGCCCCGCGGGACGCGTCGGGCTCAGCGCTGCGCCTGCCGCCGCTCACAGCACCATCACCAGGAGGCCGAGCAGGCACAGTGCTGCGGTGGTGCCGACGTAGGCGGCGAGTTCCCGGCTGGTCAGGGCCCGGCGTGACGGGTCCTGGTGCTCATCTTCAGCTATGGCGCGCAGGCGGCCGGCGAGTTCATCGCCTGGCGAGGTAATCGGTTCCACGTGTCTCCTCGGGTTCACAAAGACGAATAACCGAATGACATTCGGTTTGGTGAACATGCTTGTGCCTATCATGGGAAGAGTCAACGGTTTTTGTGATTGTGACCACCGCATGACGCGGCGGCCCACACCCCGAACAGGAGTAGGAATGGCCCGCATAGCCGCGCTGCAGGCAGAGTCCCGCGTGGGTGAACCCACGGAAAACCTGGCCCTGATCCGCAGGGCCGCGGTTCGGGCTGCGGAGGCCGGAGCAGACCTGCTTCTCACGCCGGAACTCTTCGCCACGGGCTATGCGCCGGCCCTCGCGGCGAGCTCCGACGGCGCGGGGATCCGGAAGGAACTGGCGGCCATCGCGGACGAGGAAGGCATTGGCCTCGTCGCCTCGACCGTCGAGGATGATTCCGGCACCCGGTTCATCTCCGCTTCCTTCTTTGACGAAACCGGGACCGAACTCCTGCGCTACCGCAAAGCCCATCTGTTCGGGGATGAAGAGCGAAGCGCGTTTATGCCCGGCGCAGGAATGCCCCGGACCGCAGAATTCCGCGGCCTGCGCGTAGCCCTGGGCATCTGCTACGACATCGAGTTCCCCGAGTACGCCAGGGCTGCGGTCCGGGCAGGCGCGGACCTGCTGTGCATCCCGACGGCAGTGCCTGCCACCGGAGACGTAGGTGGCCCGCAGCCGCTGCATACGTACAACGCCGAACGGATCTCCACGCTGCTCGTGCCTGCCCGTGCGCTGGAGAACGGGGTCTACATTGCGTATGCAAACCACTCCGGCGCCGGCTTCACCGGCACCAGCGTCATTGCCTCACCGTATGGCACCCTGCTGGCTGCTGCGGGCGCGGACGGGGAGGAGCTGCTGCTGACAGACATTCATCCGGATGAGGTGCAGCGGGCCCGGCGCATCAACACCTATGCCCATGACATGCGGCCGGAGCTGTATCGGTAGGTTTGGCTCCAAACGCGGGGAGGGGCAATTCGCGTCTTCCGCGGGCATGCTGACATAATGTTGGCAAACCCCCTTCGGAAGGCGGCCCTGCTCCATGACTCCACGCAAACTGTTCACCACCCTGGCTTTTGCCGAGGCCGTGACGTGGACCCTGCTGATCGCGGCCCTGGTGGCCAAGTACGCCTTTGGCAACGAAGCGTTCACGCCCATTGCCGGCGGACTGCACGGCTTTGTTTTCCTTTCCTATGCGGCAGTGACCGTGTTTGTGTGGGTCAACCAGAAATGGCCGGCAGCTACCGGCGTGCTGGGCGTTGCGCTCGCCGTCGTTCCCTGGGCCACCATCCCGTTTGAGAAGTCGCTGGATAAGCGCGGAATGCTGGACGGCGGCTGGCGCCTGGGCCCGGGCGGCGAGGAGCCGAAGAACTTCGTGGACAAAGTCCAGGCACTGGTGCTGCGCCGCCCCGTGGCTGCGGGCTTGGTTGCCGTTGCCGGAGTCGCCGTCGTCTTTTTGATCCTGCTTTATCTTGGACCGCCCATCCCCAAGGGCTAAACACTTCAATACAGAGGCACCGGCGGTTCCCCTCGGGGAGCCGCCGGTGCCTTTTCTGCTGAGCCCTGCCTAGGCTGCGGAGAAATCCTTCGCATTGGCCAGCACGGGGAGGCGTTCGCGGACCTGGGCCACGACGGCGGGATCCAGGTCGAATACGGCCAGTCCCGGAGCATCGGCGAGGGAAACCAGGGTTTCACCCAAGGGCGAGATGACGGCGCTGTGTCCGACGCCGGTGGGGGCGGTCCCTTCCCGGGGGCGGCCAAGCGAGGCGGGATCCCCCTGGCCGCAGGCAAGGACATAGGTGGTGCTGTCTAGGGCGCGTGCACGGACAAGGAGGTCCCACTGCTCGGACTTTCCGGGACCGGCACCCCATGAGGCGCAGACAATGTTCACGTCTGCACCGGCGCGCGCGTTGGCGGTGAAGAGCGCGGGAAAACGAACGTCGTAGCAGGTTGCCAGTCCAAACGTCATGCCGCCGAGGCTGAAGGTCACGGGGGAGTCGCCGCCGTCCACTGCGTCCGATTCGGCGAAGCCGAAGGCATCGAAGAGGTGGATCTTGTCATAGGAGGCTTCGGCGCCGGGGCCGGTGACCAGAAGGGTGTTGCGGACCCGGCCCCCGTTTCCCGGGGTGAACATGCCGGCCACGATGGTGATCCCGAGGTCTGCGGCGATTCGGCGCACCGTGGACGCCCAAGGCCCGTCCAGCGGCTCGGCGACGGGCTCGAGGGGATTCCCGAACGCGCACATGGCAGCTTCCGGGAAGACAACGAGCTCAGCACCGGCAGCCTTGGCCCGGCCCGCGTAGTCACGGACAAGGTCAAGGTTGGAGGACGGATCGGAACTGCTGATAACTTGGGCAAGCGCGATGCGCATGGGATTCCCCTTTCCTTGTTGTATACATAATGTATGCCTAAAACCACGGGGACAGCTGCGTCCAGCCGCGAAAAAGCCTTTTCCTATCTCCGGGAGAACATCCTGGTTGACCCTGCACGCCAGGGTACGTTCCTCAACGAGCAGGAACTGGCAGCTGAAATCGGCGTCTCCCGGACCCCGGTGCGTGAAGCCCTGCTCCTGCTTGTGGCGGACGGGCTGGTAGAGCTGATTCCGCAGCGGGGCGCGTATGTTCCCGCAGTGACCGGCAGGCAGATTTCCGAACTCATGGAGCTGCGCGGAGTCCTGGAACGCCATGCTGCGGCCCATACCATCGGTGCCGGCATCGTCCCCGGCGAGGCGATGGAGGCTACCCTGCAGGAGCAGGCCGGGCTCCCGGACCTGCTAGACGCAGCCAGCGCCCGCGAGTTTATCCGGCTCGACGCCGCCTTCCACCAGCTCCTTGTAGACGCAGTGGGAAACGAACTGATTTCCCGCACTTACGCCAAGCTCCATGTACGCCAGGTCCTCGTTGGAGTTGAAGCACTGTTCCGCACCTCCGGCCGCCGCCGGCAGGTGTGCGGTGAGCACCAGGAGATTCTCGACGCGCTGGTGGCAGGGGACACCGACGCGGCGCAGGAGGCCATCAGCCGCCACCTGGACGTGACGCTGGGCCTCCTGCTGCGCGGCTAGACCTTTTCGGTCTCGAGCAGGGTGCGGTATTCCTCGTCTTCGGTGCTGTGGGGGTCGCGTCCGAGTGCGAGGCCAATCAGGGTGAGGATTCCAGCCGCGCCAACGTAGGCGGCAACCGGTACCCAGCTGCCGAACTCGCTGAGCAGGAGCGTGAACATCAGCGGCGCGATAGCCCCGCCGATTACCCCGGCAAACGTGTAGGCGAGCGAGCTGCCGGTGGAACGGAGGCGCGGCGAGAACTGTTCAACGACGAACGCGGCCTGCGGGCCGTACATGAACGAGTGGCAGGTCAGGCCGAGGACGATTCCGATCGTCAGGACCAGCTGGTTGTTGCTGCCCAGGACGCCGAAGAAAATGAAAGTCCACGCCGCCCCCAGGACCGCAGCTGCCGCGTAGACCAGCCGCCGGTTGATGCGGTCTGAGACCGCCCCTGCCAGCGGAATAGTGATGAGCTGGAAAGCGGAGCCGACCAGGACGGCGGTGAGTACCTGGTTGCGTTCGTAACCGAGGAACTGGATGCCGTAGGTCAGGGTGAAGACGGTGAAGAGTGCGTAGAGCACATCGGGTCCGACGCGGCTCAGGATGGCTGCAATGAGGGGCCTCAGCTGGGTGGTCAGGACTTCCTTGACGGGTGCCTGAGGGCGGTCTCCGTGGGCTTCGATCGCCTTGAAGACGGGTGTGTCTTCCAGCTTGAGGCGGATCCAGAGCCCGAAGCCAACAAGGACGGCGGAGAACAGGAAGGCGATGCGCCAGCCGTAGCTGATGAACGCGTCCTCGGACATGGCCACCGTGAGGATGGCCAGGGCGCCGTTGGCCATCAGGTTGCCTGCAGGCGGCCCTACCTGGGCTGCCGAGGCCCAGAATCCTCGCTTCTTCGGATCTCCGTATTCACTGGAGAGCAGGACGGCGCCGCCCCATTCCCCGCCCACGCCCACGCCCTGGGCGAACCTCAGCAGCACCAGGATGAGGGGTGCCGCAATGCCGATGGTGGCATAGCCGGGGAGGATTCCGATCAGCACCGTGGCAACGCCGATGATCATCAGCGTGGCTACCAGCACCTTCTTCCTGCCGATGCGGTCGCCCAGGCGGCCGAAGATGATTCCTCCAACCGGGCGGGACACGTAACCCACGGCGTAGGTGGAGAACGCCAGGATGGTTCCCGTCAGCGGATCCGACGACGGGAAGAAAATGATGGGAAAGACGACTGCCGCTGCCGCTGAATAGACCGCGAAGTCGTACCACTCGAGAGCCGTCCCCGTAAGGCTGGCTGCGAAGGCCTTGTAAAGGCCTGCTGGCCGGTTCGGCGGGGATGTTTGCGGCGGCTGGCCGGCGCCGGGTGCGGGGCTGGTTGTCACGGTGTTGGACCTCCGGGGTATGGACGGGAGTGATGCAAGCCACTTGGATGAACGATGTATACATTACGCATACTTCATGTAGATTGGCGAGGGTTTCCATTTCCGGTTTGTAAAATCTCTCTTCCGAAGGGCCACATCATGACAACGCTGAACTTTGAACTTCCGGACGGCACCACGGTTGCCGTTGACGTAAAGCACCTGCTCAACGCCGGTTACGCAGGCCGGGAACAGGACGAAGTCCAGGCCCACATCAAGGAACTGGCAGAGCTTGGCGTGCCCGGCCCCTCGGTAACTCCCGCGCTTTACCCGGTTTCCCCGTACCTTGCCCAGCAGGTCGAGGAAGTCAGTGTGCAGCATGGCAAGACTTCCGGCGAAGCTGAATGGGCACTGGTCATCTCCGACGCCGGAACCCTGCTCACCGTGGCCTGCGACCACACGGACCGCGACCTTGAAGTCCACGGCGTGGCCTGGAGCAAGAATGCCAGCCCCGACGTCCTCGGCCGCAGGGCCTGGCGGCTGGACGACGTGCGGGACCACCTGGACGAGATCACGCTGAAAGCCTGGGTCGGTGCCGGCGAGGACCCGGACACGCTGATCCAGGACAGTTCCCTGGCAGCCCTGCTGACGCCCGACTACTGGCTGGACATCCTGGCGGAGCGCGGCCTGGACAAGCCCGGAACGGTCCTGATCTCCGGCACCGTGGCCATGCTGCACGGAGTGGACCAGTTTGCCCGAAGCTGGAAGGTTGAAATGGCCGACCCCGTAACCGGCGAGGCCCTCTCGCTGAGCTACGGCGTGCGCCGGATGGCCGAACCCATCGGCTAACTGCCGCAGTCAGGGCACGGCTCGAAGCACCACCTGCACGGCCGTGCCCGGACATCTCGGCGTCGACATCTCGGCGCCCGCGAAAGTGCGCCCGCGAAAGTGCGCCCGCGTCATGCACCGCGCTGCCGCACGCCGGACTGGCAGGATGGGCACATGGCCAAACCGTTTACCCTGGTGCAGCTGCGCTACTTCTCGGCGGTGGCAGCGGCAGAGAGCATGACTGCGGCGTCCCGGGAACTCAATGTCACCCAGTCTGCGCTCTCTGCCGCGATCTCGCAGCTGGAGAAAGACCTCGACGTCCAGCTCTTTATCCGCGGACGGCAGCGGGGAATGCGGCTGACCGCGGCTGGCCGGCAGTTCGCCAAGGACCTGGCACCCTTCCTGGAAGAAGCCGATGCACTCTATGAAGCGGCGCGCGGCTACTCGGACGCACTCACGGGTGAACTGCGTGTGGGAGTCTTTGCTCCGCTGGCACCCTTCCGTGCCCCGGTGATCCTGCAGGCCTTCGAAACGGCCCACCCGGAAGTGCAGATTTCTTTCCTGGAAGGAGACCAGGAATACCTCCGGCGCTCATTGCTGGATGGCGAGTGCGAACTGGCGCTGATGTACGGTCTGGGGCTGGACGAAGGCTTCACCACCAAGGTGGTGGAGCGGATAACTGCCCATGTGCTCGTGGCGGAAAGCCATCCCCTGGCCGCCAGCCCGGACGGTGAAGTATCACTGGCGCAGCTCGCAGACGAACCGATGATCCTGCTTGACCTGCCGCACACCCGTGAGTACTTCATGAGCCTGTTTGCCGCCGCCGGCGTCCGCCCGAAGATCCGCCACCGTGCCTCGGGCTATGAAACCGTGCGGTCCTTCGTTGGACGGGGGCACGGCTATTCGGTGCTGAACCAGCGGCTGCACCATGACCAGACCTATGCCGGAGGCCGGGTTGTTCCGCTTCGGCTCACCGATGATGTTCCCGGAATCGAAGTCATGCTGGTTCGGCCGGCCGGGGTTCGCCCCACCCGCCGGGCCCTGGCTTTTGAGGCGGTGTGCGGGCGGCTGTACGGCGCAGATCGCTGATCCTCGCATCGACGAAATCGATCACACGCTTCATAAACATCAACTGGACATCTGTGACGCAGGTCACCAGAGTGGACCCATCATCATCTCTGCCCTGCCGGCAGCACGCCGCCCCATCCCCGCAACGACGCGGAGAACACGGCTGCTGACCGGCGCCGATCCCCAGGAGTGCAGTTGAACAGTTCAGAACCACGTTTCCGCGGCATTACACAATCCGCGCAGACCGGACCGGCAGCGGGAAACACTGCCGACACAACCTCCAGCCAGACGTTACGTTCCGGAAACCGCGGGCAACGGAGCCTAAACCCGGTTTGCGTACGGTGGCTTTCATGACTACGAACGAAGTGACTCCGCACGACACCAGTGTCCAGTCCGCTCCGGCGGAAGGTGCCAAGCCCCGCATTACAGGCATGCAGAAGCGTGTCCTGGCCGGCGGCAGCGTTGGCCAGTTCATCGAGTTCTACGACTTCGCCCTCTACGGCCTCTCAGCCGTGGTCCTTTCCCAGCTCTTCTTCCCCAGCGAAAGCGCCTTCATCGGGCTGCTGTCCACTTTTGCCACGTTCGGCGTCGCCTTCCTGATCAGGCCGCTGGGCGGACTATTCTTCGGTGCCCTGGGCGACAAGATCGGCCGGCGCAGGGTCCTCTACATCACGCTTGTCTCCATTGGTGCGGCGACTGCAGCCATCGGACTGCTGCCGACCTACGCCACCATTGGTGCGCTGGCTCCGGCCCTGCTGGTGCTTTGCCGGCTGGTGCAGGGCTTCTCGGCCGGCGGTGAATCGGTGGGTGCGCCGTCGTTCGTCTTTGAACACGCACCGGCGAACCGCCGCGGCTTCTGGCTCAACATCACCCTCGCAGCCACCGCGCTGCCCTCCGTGGTGGCCGGAACGCTGATCCTGATCCTCAGCCAGTCCATGAGCGACGCCGACTTCCAGAGCTGGGGATGGCGCATCCCGTTCCTGCTGGCACTGCCGCTGTCCCTCTTCGGCCTGTGGATCCGCGCCAAGACCGAGGAAAGCGAAGTCTTCAAGGCAGTCCTGGCCAAAAACCAGACCAAGGAATACAGCCCCATCCGCGAGACCTTCCGCACCAACAAGGTCCGTATGCTGCAGGTCATCTTCGTCATGGGCCTCACGGCAATGGGCTTCTACTTCCTTTCCGGGTACTTCGTCTCCTACGTCCAGACCACCGGCAACCTCAGCCGTGACCAGTCGCTGCTCGCCAACGCCGCAGCCATGGCGTTCTACGCACTGCTCCTGCCGCTGGGCGGAATCATCGGCGACCGGGTTGGCCGCAAGCCCATGCTGATTGCCGGTTCGGCAGCACTGGCCGTCTTCGCGGTTCCCTGCTTCATGCTGGTGACCAGCGGCGTGCTGGGACTGGCCATCCTGGGCCAGCTGCTCTTCGTCATGCCGCTCTGCATCTACGGCGGCGGCTGCTACACGTTCTTCGTGGAAATCTTCACCACCAAGACCCGCTTCACCTCCGCAGCCATCAGCTACAACGTTGCCTATGCCATCTTTGGCGGGACCGCCCCGTTCGTGGGCACCGCACTGGTAGCCGCGACGGACGTGGCGTACTCGCCGGGCTTCTACATGAGTGCTGCAGCCGTGATCGTGCTGCTGCTGCTCACCCTCACCAAAGTGCCGGAAACCCGCGGCCGCATGGGCTAGCGCCGCTCGGTACAGCCGCACGGATCAAGCCCGCCTGAATCAAAGGAAAGAAACCATGACTTCATCCCAGGCCTTCCTGAAGGATTTCCACGACGTCGCCGCCATTGGCGCCACCGAAGCCAACGGCGTCGACCGGCAAGCAGCCACCGCTGAAGACAAGCTGACCAGGGACTGGTTTGCCGCCTACGCCGAGGCCCGCGGCTGGGAGGTGCGTGTGGACAGCATCGGCAACATGTTCGCGCTGATCGAGCTGGTTCCCGGCGCACCGTACGTGCTGGTTGGCTCGCACCTGGACAGCCAGCCGCTGGGCGGCCGGTTCGACGGCGCGTACGGCGTGATCGCCGGCCTGCACGCCGCCTCCCGGATCACCGAGCGCCTTCAGTCCGGCGCTGGAACTCCGGTCTTCAACCTGGCGGTTGTGAACTGGTTCAACGAGGAAGGCGGGCGGTTCGCCCCGTCCATCATGGGCAGTTCCGTGTTTGCCGGGCTCATGGATGAAGCAGCCATGCTGGAGGTCCGTGACCTTGCCGGGGTTTCCGTCCGGGACGCCCTGTCCGGAATCGGCTACCTCGGCACGGATGAGCGGCCGGAAGTGGCCAGCTACGCGGAAATCCACATTGAGCAGGGCCGCATCCTGGAACGCGAGCAGCTGCCGCTCGGCGCCGTCGACTATTCCTGGTACACCCAGAAACTGGACATCGAGGTGCTCGGCGAACAGTCGCACACCGGCGCCACTGCCATGGCAGACCGCCACGATGCCCTGGTGGCGGCGTCCAAGGTGGTGCTGCTGGTCCACGACGTGACGAAGAAGTTCGCCGAAGAAGCACTGGTGTCCTCGGTGGGCCGGATGACCCTGGAACCGAACTCGCCGATCGTCGTCGCCCGCCGGGTCCACCTGGTGGCGGACCTGCGCTCGGCATCACCGGAAATCGTCAGCGAAGCCCGCGCATCCCTGCTCGCCGACATCGACGCCATTGCCCGGGAACACGACATCACCATCAACGTGAACGACTTCGATATCCGCGGCATCCAGTACTACCCCGAGGAAGGGCTGGAGCTGGCGGAGAAGGTTGCCGCTGAGCTGGGGCTGGGGATCCGCCGGATCCAGACCATGGCCGGGCACGATTCGGTGGCGCTGAACCGCATTGCGCCCACCGTCATGCTCTTCATTCCCTCCGTGGACGGGGTCTCTCACTGTGAGCGCGAGTTCACCAAGGACGAGGACATGGTTGCCGGACTGGAAGCGCTCACCGAAGTCGGCTGGAAGCTCGTGCACGGTGCCATGACGGACCAGGCCACGGGTCCGGCAGCATGAGCACACCGGCCACCGGCGAAGACCTGTCCGCACGCCCGGCAGGGGAGGCGCCGCTGCACTACCTGGACGCCGTCACTTCGCTGGAGCATTTCCGCTCCGGCACCCTCTCGCCCGTGGAACTGCTGACCGCCGTAGCGGAGCGCGCGGACACTGCGAACCAGGCCGTGAACGCCTTCACTGAAACGCTGTTCGACGACGCCATGGTGCAGGCGAGGGAAGCCGAAGCGGCGTATCTGCGCGGAAGTGCCGGCCAGCGGCCGCTGCTGGGACTGCCCGTGGCGACCAAGGAGAAGCACGCCCTGGCCGGGCGCAGCTTCTCCCAGGGACTGCTTGCCCAGGCCGCTACCGTAGCCGCGGCCGACCATCCCGTGGTGGAGCGCATCCGTGCTGCCGGGGGAATAATGCACGCCCGCACCACGTCACCGGAGTTCAGCTGCGCTACGGTGACGCACAGCCCCATGTGGGGCGTCACGCGCAATCCGTGGAACCTGGACCGCTCACCCGGCGGGTCCTCCGGCGGAGCGGGAGCTGCACTGGCCGCCGGCCTGGCGCCGCTGGCAACGGCGTCGGACATCGCGGGGTCCACCCGGCTTCCGGCGGCCTTCACCGGGACCGTGGGGTACAAGGCCCCCTATGGCAGGATTCCCGGGTTGGCTCCGCTGTCCGCCGACTGGTACCGCGGAGACGGACCCATGGCGCGTACCGTTGCGGACACCGCGCTGCTGGCCAACGTGATGTCCGGCCGGCACCCGGGGGACCACGCCTCCTTCGGCGGGCCGGGCACGCTGCCGCTGGGCTATCCCGACGCCGGAAACGCAGCCGGGCTGCGCGTGGCACTCTGCCTGCGGCTGGGGGACTATCCGCTGGACACTGCAGTCGAAGCCAACACCCGTGCCGTTGCCGCCGCACTGCAGGCAGCCGGAGCCGTGGTGGAAGAAGTGGAACTCCCATGGACCACCGCCGGTATCCGGGACACAATCTTCACCCACTTTGGCCACATCCTGGGGCCGGCCATGGAGGAAGCCACAGCCGGGACCGAAGACTCGCTGGCCGCCTACACCCGCCGGTTCATGGCAGACGCCCGGGCGGCTGCGCAGCGCAGCACCCTGGTTGAAGGGCTGGCGGCGGAGGCGAAGATCCAGTCGGAGCTGGCAACGGCAATGGCCGGTTTCGATGTGCTGCTCTGCCCCACTTCGGGAGCGGGATCACTGGCCGCGGATGCCGATTACCTTGACGGCATCGAGGTGGCTGGAACCCGGCTGCAGCACTACTGGGAAGGGCACCTGACCGCACCGTTCAACATCGCCAACCGCTGCCCGGTCCTGGCCGTGCCCTCCGGGTTCGGAGCCGACGGCGTCCCCACCGGTGTGCAGGTGGTGGGCCACCCGTTTGCGGAGGAGTCCGTCTTCCGTGTGGGTGCTGCCATCGAGGTGCTTCGCCCCTGGGCGGGACGGTACCCGCAGCTGTAACGCGGCGCAGGCCCCGCCCCGCACTGCTCAGCCGTGCCGCACCCCGTGCCCGGCCAGCACCGCACGGTAGCCTTCCCGGAACGTCGGGTAGGTGAATCCGAATCCGGTGGAACGCAGCCGGGCGTTGGACAGGCGGCGGTTTCCGCCGCGGGATGAGGACGACGGCGCGGCCGGTCCCAGCTCGGTGCCGAGTTCCCCGGCCAGGAACCGGAGCACCTCGCGCTGTTCCACGGGCTCGTCGTCCACCCCCAGATACAGCGGAGCGGGCTCGGCGACCGCGGTAGTAAGGTGCACGATCGCCGCGGCGGCATCATCCCGGTGGATCCGGTTGGTCAGCTGGCCGGTGCCCGGATCAGGTGCCCCGGCACGGACCTGGTCGATCAGCCGCGTGCGTCCGGGTCCGTAAATCCCCGCCAGGCGCAGCACCATGGCGTCCGGCCGGCGGGCATGCAGCAGGTCCTCGGCTTCGCGGATGACGGCGCCGGTCACCGACGCGGGTGCCGTGGGGGAATCTTCATCCAGCCAGCCGCCGCCGGCGTCGCCGTAGACCGCAGTGGAGGACACGAAGAGGATCCGGCGCGGATGCACGCCGTCGCGCTCCAGGGCATCCAGCACATTGGCGGTACCGTCCACGTAGGCGGACCGGTACGCAGCCTCGGAACGTTCCCCGGCGGCCGTTGAAATCACGACGACTTCGGTATCCGCGGGGACGGGAGGCAGCGAGCCGGTCAGGTCGGCAGCCTGGCCGGTGAGGGGAGCGGGAATCTTCTCGGGCGAACGGCGCCAGCCCAGCACGGAAAAGCCGGCCGCGGCGAACCGCAGGCCGGCTTCCGTGCCCAGGTCGCCGCAGCCGGCAATCAGGACAGTCATGGCTTTAGTCTGCCAAAGATCTAGCTGGGCAGGGAGGCGAGGACCTGGCGGGCCACATCCACGCTGGACTGGGGGTTCTGACCGGTGATCAGGTTGCCGTCGGTAACCACGAAGCTCTCCCAGGCGGGACCGGAATCGACCACGGCACCCTTTTCAGCCAGTGCGTCAGCAACCATCCAGGGCGTGTTTTCCCCGGTGCCGCCGTTCAGTTCCTCTTCGTTGGTGAAGACGGTGAGCCTGCGGCCGGAGAACGCGAAGCCGGTTTCCGGGGTTTCGGCACTGAGCAGCGCTGCCGGGCCGTGGCAGAACGGGGCAATCAGCATGCCGGCGTCATTGGCTGCAATCAGGATCCGTCCCATGTCCCAGTCGGTGGCCAGGTCTGCCATGGGACCGTGCCCGCCCGGAATCACGACGGCGTCGTATTCCAGGGGCGCGACGTCGGCCAGCGCCATGGGTGCATCCAGTTCCGGACGCAGTTCTTCGAGGTAGGACTTCAGGTGTGCGGCCTTTTCTTCTCCACCGGCTTGGTCGGGCTGGAGGCTGATCGCATCCACGGTGGGGGCCTTGGCACCGGGGGTGGCGAAGGTGATGCGGTGACCGGCTTCGACCAGCGTGCGGTGGGCTTCAACCAGTTCTTCGGCCCAGAAGCCGGTGGGGTGTTCGGAGCCGTCCTTCATGGTGAGGGAGTCAGCGGCTGAGACAACCATCAGGATGTTGTTCATGGAAGGTCCTTCCTAGTGGGGTGGGTAGCTGGAGGGAACCGCGGCTAGCGCGCGGCGGCGTCGATCGCGTCGAACGTGGCATCGTCCAGCACCAGGTCACGGGCACCCAGGTTCTCTTCGAGGTGGGCCACCGAACCTGTGCCCGGAATGGGCATCATGACCGGTGAACGCTTCAGGAGCCAGGCGAGGGCCACCTGGGAGGTGGTTGCGCCAAGCTTCTTGGCGGCGTCGTCCAGCACGCCTCCGGGCTTGGCGAGTTCGCCGGCGGAAATCGGCGCCCAGGGAATGAACCCGATTCCGTTGGCGGCGGCGTATTCCAGCACGTCCTCGGAGGAACGGTCGGTGAGGTTGTAGCGGTTCTGCACGGTGGAGACGGTGAAGTGCTTTTCGGCCGCCTCCAGCTGTTCCACACTGACCTGGGACAGGCCCAGTGCCTTGACCTTGCCTTCCTTCTGCAGCTCGGCCAGGACGCCGAACTGCTCTTCGGCATCCACGGTGGGGTCGATGCGGTGCAGCTGCAGCAGGTCCAGGGAGTCCACCTTCAGCTTGCGCAGGCTCAGTTCAGCCTGCTGGCGCAGGTACTCGGGGCGTCCCAGCGGAATCCACTCGTCCGGTCCCGTGCGCACGAACCCGGCCTTGGTGCCGATCCTCAGGCCGTCCGGGTAGGGGTAGAGCGCTTCGGCAATGATCTCTTCACTGATGTTGGGACCATAGGAATCGGCCGTGTCGATGAAATCGACACCCAGTTCAACGGCGCGGCGCACCACTTCGACGGCGGTGCCGCGGCTTTCGGGCTCGCCCCAGACGCCGGGGCCGACAATGCGCATGGCACCGAAGCCAAGCCGGTTCACGGTGCCCAGATCCTTCACATCGATGGTTGCGGACAAGGTGTTGTTCCTCTGCTCAGTCATGTCGGGGTACAACCCAATACTAAGCAGGCTTATTCCATCGGGTCTGCGTAGATGCGGACCAAAGCTGTCCGTGCGGGTGTTTTTCAGGTTCCCGGCCGGGCGTAGGTTCCTGCTCATGGACTGGAAAATAGAGCTCGTTCCCGTGCCGGTGTCGGACGTCGACGCCGCCAAGCACTTTTACGTGAACCAGGTGGGTTTTGCGGCCGACCATGACCAGCGGGTGGATGAAACCCTGCGGTTCGTGCAGCTGACGCCACCGGGGTCCGCCTGTTCCGTGGTGATCGGGGAGGGAACCACGGACATGGTCCCCGGCAGCCAGCGCATCCAGATAGTGGTGCCGAACGCCGTCGAGGCCCGCCGGCACCTGCTCGACGGCGGGGTGGCAGGGGTAAGCGAGGTGACGCCGCTGGACTGGGGAACCTTCGTGTACTTCAGCGATCCGGACGGTAACCAGTGGTCCCTGCAGGAGCTGCCGGCCCTGCCCGCATAGTAGGCGTACAGGGCCGGAGGGCGGAGCACCGGCACGAGGGCCGGAGCCGGAAGAGTCAGTGTCCGGAGGCGCTTGTTTCCCGCACCAGGGTGTAACTGCCGGGTTCCAGCCCGGCCTCGGAGCCGCCGGCCAGCAGCACGGTCACGTCCGGATGAAGCTGCAGGACCGACGCCGGAACCCGGGGCGTTACCGGGCCCGTCAGTGCAGCGGCAACCGCGTCTGCCTTGCCCGAACCGGACGCCAGCAGGATCAGGGACCGTGCCTCACGGATGGTGCCCAGGCCCTGCGTCAGAGCCTGCGCCGGGACGTCACCGAGTGAGGGAAAGAAGCGGGCGTTCGCTTCCCGGGTGCTGGCTGTCAACTCGACCACGCGCGTGCGGGAATCCAGTGCCGAACCGGGTTCGTTGAAGGCCAGGTGCCCGTTGCCGCCAATGCCCAGGATCTGGACGTCAATGCCGCCCGCGGCCCGGATCAACTCCTCGTAATCCGCGGCGGCGCGCTCCGGATCAGCGGCGGCGCCGTTGGGCACCTGCACATCATCCGGGTCCAGGCCCAGCGGCTCTACGACTTCCCTCCGCACCACTTCGCGGTAGCTCTGGGGATGCCCCGGCGGGAGGCCAAGGTATTCGTCCAGTGCGAAGCCGCGCAGCCGCGGCAGCTCCCGGGACCGGCGTGCCAGCTGCTCATAGAGCGGCAGCGGGGAAGAACCGGTGGCGATGCCCAGCACGGGATTGGCGCGTGCGGCCAGGCGGTCCAGGACGGCGTCTGCTGCGGCCATGCCCAGGTCCTGCACGGAGGAAGCAACCAGCACCTGCACGCTCATTCTGCGGCTCCCTTCAGGGACCGGTTCACGGACCGGTCCAGGGACAGGGAACGTGCCAGCTCCGGATCAGCCGGCGCCCAGTCCGTGAGGCCAAGCAGCCCGGCGGCATTGGCTCCGAAGATCTTCTGCACATCAGCTGCCGGCATGCCCATTTCCCAGCAGATCCGCAGCTGGTCCACGAGATACCGCCGGGCATAACCGCGGGGGAACCAGGACGAATCAGTGCCAAAGACTATCCGCTCCGGTCCGTGCGTTTCGTAGAACCGGCGGAAGAGGTCTTCCAGCGTCAGTTTCTGTGCCATGAACCGCACCCACTGATTGGAGCCGGAAGTGTCCACCAGTACGTTGGGGCAGGCCCACATGAGGAACAGCACCTGCTGCACGTGCTGGATCCCGAAATGCGGCACCACAAAGGTCACGTCGGGATGCCGCTTGGCAACGGCCTCCAGCCAGGCAGGTTCAATCATGGCGTTGTGCGCGATTCCGCCGGCCGAGCCGCAGTGCCCAAAGTGGATCAGCACGGGCACCTGGTACTCAGCGGCCACCCGCCACAGCGGATCAGCCGCAGGATCATCGATGCGGGAGGACATCAGCGGTGCGAACAGCTTCAGCCCGCGCAGCCCGAAGTCCCGGACCGACCGCCGGAAATCCTCCACCGCACCGGGGGCGAACGGGTCCGCCATGGCAGCCAGGCCCAGGAAACGCCCGGCGCCGTGCTCCACCAGAGCGGCCATTTCCTTGTTCCCGCCAGCGGTGACAAATGCCGCGTGCTCAACGTGGTGCTGGTCCAATTCGGTGATCCAGCGGTCAGCTTCAGCCTCCCACCCGGCATCCTGCCCGGTGCTTTCCGGGTCGGCGAAGTCCCAGCTCCGCCGCCATTGGGCTGACATTCCGGCCACCTTCGCAGCACGGTCCGCTGCGGCCGGGCCGGATTCCTCGCAGGCGAACTGGCCGCCGGAGAGTGAGCGGGTCAGCGGATCGAAGGGCATCCGGAAATGCAGATGGAAATCGATGATGGAAAGGCCCTGCACCACAGGGCGGTTCCCGATTCGGGAGACGTGCACGGGTTCCTCCTACAGGGACAGAGGCTGGGGTTCGGGCAGGACGACGGCGCCGCGCCGCTCCGGGGCCGTTGCCACCAGATCGGTGGCGTAGCGGACGGCGGCGGCCAGCGCCTGGACGGGTGAGTCCCGGCGGGCCAGGCAGGCCAGGAACGCGGCGTTGAACCCGTCGCCGGCGCCGGTGCTGTCCACCGGTGTGATCGGCCGGGCGGCAGAGTGCAGCCAGGTTCCGTCCGGCAGGGCCAGCCCGGCGCCATCGGCACCGAGCTTGGCGGCGACCATGGTTGAGGTCTGTGCGGCCAGTTCCAGGGCGGCGGCCCGCGGGTCCGGGTTGCCGGTCAGGCCGGCCAGCTCGTCGCTGTTCGGAAGGAACAGGTCCACGGAGCCCAGCACGCTGTTGACCTCCGCGCGGACCTCCCCGGTCCAGCCCTCGGCAGGCCAGCCGGTGTCCAGCACGGTGAGGGCCCCGCTTGCGTGCGCTGCGGCGAAGAGCTCGACGGCGGCGTTCCCGCGCAGTTTGGGCAGCAGGAAGTAGCCGGCCAGCACCACGGTTCCGGCGCCCAGGGCGGAGGCCGGAACGTCCTGCGGCGTCAGCTCCGCCATCGCTCCGAGGGAGGAAATAAACGCCCGGTCCCGCCCGGGTGCTTCCACAGCGACGGTGATGCCGCTGGGCAGCCCGGCGTCACGCACCAGCACTGCCGAAAGTCCGGGCAGGGCCAGTTCCTGTTCCACCAGGCGGGTGGACGCATCGTCTCCGACCTTGCTGACCAGGACGGTTTCCTGTCCCAGCCCGGCACAGCGGACGGCGAGGTTCCCCGCGGATCCGCCCAGCCGGATGTCGATGCCCGGCACGATCGCCTCGGTTCCGGGCTCCGGGAGTTCTGCTGCTCCGGACACCATGATGTCCAGGTTGGTGTTTCCAACTACGGTGATGGTGGCCTGCGCACCGCTCATGCTGCGGCCGCCAGCGCCTGTGCGCGTTCCAGCAGGGCGGCACGGGCCGCATCGATGCCGGCGCGCAGTTCCGCGGCACGGACGGCCAGGGCGCGGGCGGCTTCCGTTGCGAGGTCCGCGGTGGCGGTGACAGCCTTGATGCCGGGGCTGCCGGCCTGCGGACGGTCCAGGATGCGTCCCGGATCGGTTCCGGCGGCGAGCACCAGGTCAGCCAGGTCAGCGCTGATGTTCCCGGCGGCGAGGGCATCGGTCACCTGCTCCCGCGACCACGCTGTGGGGTCGGCGGACTTGAACAGCCGCCCGACGACGTCGTGCGCTCCGCGCCAGGGCACGCCGGCGACTGCCAGCGCTTCCGCCACGGACGTGGTGGTGGCGCCTGAGCGGACGATCTCCGCCTTGTCCGGCAGCCGCAGCACGGTGAATTCGCCCAGCAGGCCGTCCAGCATCCGCACAAACCGGATGACCCGGTCCGAGGCCCGCCAGAGGTGCTTCTGCACATCGGTGGTGGCGTTGTTTGAATCCTCGTACCAGCCGGAGTTGATGTTCGCGTAGGTGGCGGACATGTCCGCGGCGGCGGCACCGGCCATGGAGACCATGTGCTCCAGCACCACGGGGTTCTTCTTCTGCGGCATGATCGAGGAGCCCTGGGTGTAGGCATCCGGGGTGGCGACCCAGCCGAAGGTCATCCATTCGAGCAGTACCCGGGAGAAACGCGCACCGGTGGCGCAGATCCGGGCCTGGGCGGCGGCCAGGCGCATAAAGTGCTCCGCTCCGGCCACCGCCTCGTAGCTAGACGTGAACGTTGAATCGAAGCCCAGCAGGTCAGCGACGGTCTGCGGGTTGATCGGCACGTCGGATCCGGTGAACGCCGCGGAGCCCAGCGGGGAGACGTTCATCTCCGCATAGACGTCCAGCAGCTCCCGTCCCTGGCTCAGCAGGGCTTCGGCCAGGCCCCCCATGACATGGCCGATTGTGGTGGGCTGGGCAGGACGCCGGTGGGTGAAGCCGATAATCAGCGCGTCGGCGTGCCGGCGCGCCAGCTCAGCAGCATCCGCTGCGCTCTGGAGCACCAGGTCCGCCTGGTCCAGGATCTGGCGCCGGAGCACCATGCGGAACGCTCCGGCATCCAGGTCGTTGCGGCTGCGGGCCAGCTGCACGTCCAGCTCCGAGGTGGAGATGCCGCAGGCCGCGGCGAGCTGCTGTTCCATGAAGTAGTACGGGTCCTCCACGGAACCGTCGAAGCTGTATTCCTGCCGGCCGTCGGTGATCCGCTCCCAGAGTTCAAGCAGGCCCTTCTCCAGCCGGGCGGAGCGCTCCCGCGGCAGGATGCCCTCGTCGTCGAGCATCCAGACATGTGCCAGGGAGGCTTCCACCATGGGCGGATAGATGGTGGCGGCAGCCTCCTCAAAGGCATCACGGAGGTGGTTGTCCCAGTAGACGGAGAGGTCCGGGCGGTCGGTCAGGAGCGGTCGGGAGGGGGTAGTCATGCTTATTTCACCGGCTTCAGGTCGGGGGCGGCGGAAGAGGGAATCGGCAGCGGGGTGGCCGTGGGAGGCATGGGGCCAACCAGCGGAGTCTCCACGGTGGGACGGCGGCGGCGGCGCAGCATCTTGGCGATGCCGCCGCTGCCCGGGTTTTCAAGCCGCTGGGAGATGATCAGGACAATCAGGATCAGGCCCATCTGCAGGGTGCCGTACGCTGCGGCGGTACCGAACTCGTTGGAGTAGATCCGGTTGTAGATCTCCACGGACAACGGCGCGAAACGTGCCGGGTAGATCACCACGGAGGCAACGTACTCACCGAAGCCCTGGATGAAGGCCATCAGGGCGCCGGCGAGGATGCCGCGGTACATCAGCGGAACCGTCACGGTGCGCAGCACCCGCCAGTGGCCGGCACCGAGGTTGCGGGCGGCTTCTTCCACGGAGGGATCGATCTGGGCCAGGGCAGCGTTCGCCGAGCGGAAGACCAGCGGAAGGAACCGCACAAAGTAGGCCACCGGAAGGATCCACAGCGAACCAATCAGGACCTGGCCCAGGTTGAAGGGCGAGGGGCTGGCGAAAGCGGTCACCAGGTTCACGCCGACGACGGTGCCGGGCAGCGCCCAGGGAATCATGACCATCACGTCCAGCAGTCCCTTGCCCGGGCCCTTCCACCGGGTGACTACCCAGGAGGCAATGACGCCGACCACGGTGCACGCGATCATGGCGATGAAGGCCATCTGGCTGCTCACCAGGATGGGACGCAGGGTCGCCGGGTCGGTGAAGATCCGGGAGAAGTTCCCCAGGGTGTACTGGCTGGGCAGGATCTGCACGGTCCAGGAGCCGTCCACGGTGAAGGCCAGCAGCACGATCACGGCTGCCGGTGCCATCAGGATCAGCACCAGGACGGCGGAGCCGAGGCCTGCGCCGAGCCGGGGGAGTGTCCCGTGGATGACCTTAACGGCCTGCGGAGTGCCTTTGGAAGCACTGCGGTGCACCCGCCGGTTCTGGTACCAGCGCATCGCGAGCAGGAAGAGGATGGAGACGATGGACAGCACTGTGGACTGGGCAGCCGCCAGCTCGTAGGCGCCGGAGGTCCGGGAGGCCACAATCTGCATGGTCAGGGTCTGCACGTTGTAGAACTGCGGTGCGGTGAAGGACGCCATGGAGACCATGAAGGTCAGCAGGGCGCCGGATACCAGGGCCGGGGTGAGCATGGGCAGCAGCACCGTGCGCCACATGGTGAAGCGGCTGGCCCCCAGGTTCAGGGCGGCTTCTTCCATGGAAGCGTCGGAACCGGCCAGGCCGGAGGAGACCGCCAAATAGAAGTAGGGGTACATGGTCATGGTGTGGACCAGGAGCACACCCAGGACGCCGTTGGCGGAGACTGCTCCCGGGTCGGCGCCGAAGTACTGTGCCAGGAAGCGCGGCAGGATCCCGCTTTCGGCGTAGAGGAAGTAGAAGGAGACCGCGCCGATCAGCGGCGGCAGCGCCATGGGCAGCATCGCGAACAGGCGCAGCACGTTGCGGCCGGGGAAGTCGAAGCGGGTCAGCAGCACGGCCAGTGCCGTGCCGATGACGCCGGTGGTGATCACGGAGACCACGGAGATGCCTACGGAGAGGCCCAGGGCCCGGCCGGAGTTGCCACCGAAGAAGCCGCTGTAATTGCCCATTCCGCCGTCGACGCTGGTGCGTGCCGTGGCGAACATCGGAATCACGATGTACAGCGCCAGCACCAGGACCAGCGGAATGGCCAGCCAGTAGATGAACCGGTCGGAGGACGTGGTTCCGCTGCGGTTCCGCAGTCTTGCGGCGAGCCCGGTCACGGCGCTACCAGCCAGACCCGGTCCGGATGCGGGAACAGGGTGACCCGGTCCCCGGGCTGCGCCCGGTCCTCTGAGTCAGGGACGGAAACCACAAGTTCCTTGCCGTTCCAGTCCACTTCGTAAACGTTCACTGCGCCGGTGAACTCAGCTGTCTTGACCGTTCCGCGCAGTGTGCCCGGGCGGCTCTCGCCCCCGGCGTCCGTGTGCATGGTGAAGGATTCAGGGCGCAGGCTCACCGCGGCCGTGTCGCCGGCGGCGGCGTTGCCGGAGACTGTTCCGGCCACCCGCGGGGCACGCAGCACCGAACCGTCGGCCAGCTTGAGATGTACGGAGTCGGTGCCGGCTTCCAGCACGGTGCATTCAAGCACGTTGGAACGGCCGATGAACCGGGCCACGAAGGAGGTGGCCGGGCGGTGGTAGACCTCCCGCGGCGGGGCAACCTGGTGCAGCCGCCCGGATTCAAGGATGGCCACGCGGTCGCTCATGGCCATGGCTTCGGCCTGGTCATGGGTGACGTAAATGCTGGTGATGCCTGCAGCCTTCTGCGTTCCGCGGATTTCTGCGCGGGTTTCCTCGCGCAGCTTGGCGTCGAGGTTCGAAAGCGGCTCATCGAGCAGCAGGACCGACGGCTGGATGACCAGGGCCCGGGCCAGCGCAACACGCTGCTGCTGTCCGCCGGAGAGCATGTCGATGCGGCGGTCGGCGTAGCCTTCGAGGCCTACCTGCTGCAGCGCCCGGTCCACCCGCTTGTTCTTTTCAGCCCGCGCGGTGCGGCGGACGCTGAGGCCGTAGCCCACGTTGGCGCGCACGGTCATGTGCGGGAACAGGGCATAGTTCTGGAAGACCATGCCGGTGTCACGGCGGTTGGGGGCGGTGTTGGTGACATCGCGGTCATTAAAGAGGATCCGCCCCCGGGAGGGCTGGATGAACCCCGCAACCATGCGCAGGGTGGTGGATTTACCGCACCCGGACGGGCCCAGGAGGGTGAAGAACTCTCCGTCTTCGATGGTGAGGTTGAGGTCTGCCACAGAAGGCGCGGCACCCGGGTACCGTTTTTCGATCGATTCGAGGAGGACTCGTGTCATGGCTGCTCTCCGCAGGGGTAGGGGGTGAAGGTTGGGGGAGGCGGGCGGCGCCCCCGGCGCCCGCCCCCGGGGCGGGCGGGGTTTGGCCGATCCCGGGTGGGTTTATGCCCAGTAGAACCA
>NZ_VTFV01000008.1 GCF_009192745.1 Arthrobacter citreus | reverse complement strand
CCCCCGCGGGGGTCGGGGGTTCCGTGGGGGGCCGCCGGCCGGCCCCCCGGGCCCCGCCCGCCTGTCCGGGCTGGGTTAGCCCTTGCCCTTGATGTTTTCGGCCCAGTAGCCGATCCACTCGGATTCGTTCTGGCCAATGCGGTCCCAGTCGACGTCCATTTCAACCAGGTCCAGCTCGGCCAGCCAGGCCGGGGTCTCGGTCATCTCGATCGAGGGGATCTGGTAGTAGGTCTCGGAGAGGTCCTTCTGGGTCTCTTCACTGAAGAGGAACTCGAGGAACGCGTCAGCGGCTTCGCTGGACGGCCCGTTCTTGATCTTGGCCACACCGTCCACCAGCATCGGGGCACCGGATGCCGGGACTACCGGGGTGTAGGGAGCGTTCTGCTTCTCGATCTGCAGCATGACGTCCTGCAGGTTCCAGGCGCTGGCGGCGGCTTCCTGGCGGGTCACGCGCAGGTACAGGTCGGTGGGGTTCGCTGCGTACACCTTGGTGTTGGCGTCGAGCTTGCGCAGCCAGTCGTAACCGGCCTCGGGCGAGCCTGCGGCGTCGTACTGGCGGTCGATCATGGCTGCGTAAATGCTGCGCATGGTGCCGGAAGCCTCGACGTCGCGGATAGCCACCTTGTCAGCCATTTCCGGAGCAATCAGGTCGTCCCAGTCCTTGGGGGCTTCTTCTTCGCTGAGCATGTCGTGGTTGTAGAAGATGACCTCGGCCAGCTGCATTTCGCCGACCCACAGGCCGCTCGGATCACGCAGTTCCTCGGGGACGGCGTCAACGACGGCTTCCGGGGCAGGGGCGAGGACGTCGTCCCCGGCTGCCTGCTTCATCTGCTGGCCGGTGCCGCCCCACCAGATATCACCCTGCGGGTTGGCCTTCTCGGCACGGATGCGCTCCAGCGCTTCCTGTGCGCCGAGGGTGAGGATCTCCACCTTGCCGGCGTAGTCCGGGTTGGCTGCCTCGAAGTCGGCCACGACTGCTTCGGCGAGGCCTTTGTCCCGGGCGGTGTAGATAGTGAGGGTGCCGCCGTCGGACCCCTCGGCTCCGGAGGACGAATCGTCCAGGCCGCAGGATGAGAGAGCGAGCATCAGCGCGAGGCCGCCGGCAACGGCGCCGAGCGGTTTGCGGACAGTGCGGATCATGTACTTCTCCTTGGGTTTGGATGGTGCGGGGGTGATCTCTGGGTGCCGGAGGCTATCCGGCGGGTGTGATGAGGGCTGAGGGGTCTTCCAAAACGCGGGCCACGGCGCCGTGGAGGATGCCTGCGGTGCCCAGCGAGGCGAATGCGACATCCGGGGCAGACGGTGCGGCGGCGCGGATCCGGTTGGCCAGTGCGGCGCGTGCCTGGTCATCCAGCTCGACGGCGTCCCCGGAGAAGACAACGAGTGCGGGGTTCAGGACACAGGCACAGACGACGGCGGCCCAGGCCCAGGCGTCCAGGACGTCGTCGCGCAGTGTCCGGGCGCGCTCATCGGTGCACATACGCGCAATGACCGGCCCGTCGGCGTCGAGCCCTCCCGAATGTGCCGCGGCAGCAATGGCAGGGGTGCTCCACGCAGCTTCGAAGGGGCCGCGGTTGCCATGGGGGAGCGGCCGCGGGGCAACGGGCAGGAAGCCGACTTCGCCGGCAGAGCGGGTCGCGCCGTGGAGGAGCCTGCCGCCGCTCAGAATGGTGGCGCCGATGCCTTCGGCCACGTGGATCAGCACCAGGTCGTCGACGCCGGCCGCTGCGCCGGCGCTGCGCTCGCCGAGGGCCACCAGATTGACGTCGTTTTCAAGCGTGACCTGCAGTCCGGTGCGGCGCTGCAGTTCGGTGGCGAGCTCGGACCCGTTCGCGGCGGCGAAATCCGGTGCCAGGCTGACGGTGCCGTCATTGCCGACGACGCCGGGCAGTGCCAGCACCAGCCGGGCCGGGCGGCGGGGTGCGGCGTCGGCGAGCTCGGAAACGGCGCGTGCCGTTGAGGACACCGGATCTTCGGCGTCGAATACCGAGTCCCGGGTTTCCAGCACCTTGGCATCGAGGTCAACCAGGCTGGCACGAACGCTGCCGCTGGAGATTTCGGCGACCACCAGGACTACCGCAGAGCGGTCGATTTCCATGAGGGTCCGGCGCCGGCCCCCGGTGGATTCGCGCTGGCCGACTTCATGGAGGTAACCAAGCTCCTGCAGTTCATGCACGATTCCGGTCACGGTGGAGGGGCTGTATCCGGTGGCCGCAGCAAGGTCGGTGCGGGAGATGGGGCCCTGGGATAGGAGGGCTCCCACCACGGACTCCACCCGGATGCGCCGAAGTTCCCGGCGGCCGGTTGGGGCATGTGAGGTGGATGACATTCTTACTTTATACGGTGAAGAAAGTAAGATTGCAAGACCCGTTTTTAGGGCGGAAACCCCAAACCCGTCAGACGAACGGTGCAGGCCGGACGTAAACGGGAGCTTGTCCTGCCCGGGCGCCCGCAGGCAGAAGCCGGGTGCCCCACAGGTCCGCAGGGGCGACGACGGAATGGTCGGCAGGGGTCCGTGCCGGGCCGGAAACGATGCCGGCGGCGGCCGCTGCGTCACTGCCGAAGACCGCCAGTCCGTCGCCCAGATACACCCCGAGTACCCTTTCTCCAGAAGGTGCGCAGGCCACCACGAGCGAGCCCGGCCGGGCGGCGGAAGCGTCCGGCAGGACGGCGCCGTAGCCCGGGTGCCCGGCGAACCAGCTGAGAATCTCTTCCGGGCCGCAGCCGGTGAAGGTGTAGCCGGCGCTCCGCAGCGCCCGGGTTACCAGCGCGGTGCCGTCCTGGGCCGTCCGGCAGGCCAAATCCGCGCGGACCGAAGCGTAGACGGCCGCCTCTGCCGTTTCCGGATGGGCGGCGGTGTAGGCATCCGCGGCAGCAAGGGCAGCCGCGACCCGCTCCTGTTCGGCGGCATCCCATGACGTGCCGGCGGCCAGCGCACGCTGGTCCGGACCCGGTACGGGGGCTGTTTCCGTGCCGGGGCCGGCGCCGGTCCCTGTGGCGGAAGTGGCGGCGTCGAACGGATCCGCAGCATCCGCTGATTCCGAATCGGCTTTCTCATCCGGTTCCGGAACCGGCTCGGGGGCCGCTGAGCGGGTGGCCGGCTCCGGGGCGGGGACGGGAACGTAGTTGTCCGGCAGCCCGCCTCCGGCCCGTGTGTCAGCCGGCACGCTGACGGCCGGCGAAGGTGCCGGCACAACCGTCCGGTATGGTTCGGCAGCGCCGGTTCCGCCGTCGCCCGGCACTGAACAACCTGCTGCACCAGCAGCCAGCGCGAACACGAGCGCACCAGCGGCCAGCGCGTCCCTTGCGTTGCTCATGGAAGCTCATCCTCCGACAGGATGCAGAATCTGCTCTCTTTCGATTCTGCTCCTGCGGCGGTGTCCGAGTCGAACCGGTGGCCGGCCCCTTAGCGCGTGGCTTCGGCCAGGTACTCCAGGATGTGGCGGTAGCTGTGCCCGGTGGCCTTGCTCATGCCGATTTCGCAGGTGCGGTTCACCGAGGCGTACCCGTCGAAGACGCGTGCATTGATCTCCTCGGCCTGCTTTTGGGTTGCCGAGGCAGTGAGCTCGGGGTGCAGCAGCCCGCGGTCTCCGGCGAAGGCGCAGCAGCCCCAGCTCGGCGGCACGAAGACTTCGGAGCTGACCGCTGCCGCAATCTCAGTGAGTGCATCATTGGCGCCCAGCTGGGTGGAGGAGCAGGTGGGGTGCAGTGCCAGCGAGCCCAGTTTCCGGGTCACCTCCAGCCGGGGGAGGATGCTCTCGCGGACAAAGTCAACGGAGTCCACGAACCGCAGGCCCGGGTAGACCGGGCTTTCACCGGCCAGGCGCTTCATGGTGTCCAGCCCTTCGGTGCAGGAAGCGGCATCGCACACCACCGGGAGCTCTCCTCCGCCCGTGGCTACCCACAGGTTGGCGAGCACCTTCTCGGTCATGTCCTGGTAGCCGGAGGTGAAGCCCTTGGACTTCCAGGGGGTGCCGCAGCACAGGTTTTCGATGCCCTTGGGAATGCGCACCCCAACCCCGGCACGTTCGCAGAGTTCCATGAACGCCGGTGCGGATCCTTCACCGCCTCCGGCCGGCCCGAACATGGTGCCGATGCAGGCCGGGAAGAACACTGCCACCGGGTCGGCGTCCTCATGCGGTGTGCGCCGGGTGCCGCCGCCCGGCAGCACTGTGTCGTAGGACTGCACATTGTCCGCGCCAAGGACGGCACGCCCGACGGCGGTGGCCAGCTTGGGCAGGGGAGAGGGCACAGCCTTGGCCAGGGTCAGGGCCTTGCCGCCCACGGAGGTCATGGTGCCCCAGTGCCCGGCCGCGGCCTTCCAGCCGGCGTCGGCTGCCTTGTTGGTGTTCTCCGCGCGGAGCCGGCGGACCAGGTCCCCGGTGTTGATCAGCACGGGGCAGGCTGTGCCGCACATCCCGTCCACGGCGCAGGTCTGCACGCCGTCGTAGTCGTAGTCCGCACGCAGGGTGGCAGCGAGCACCGAATCGCCGCGGGCTTCGGCGTCGGCAATTTCGCGGCGGAGCACAATGCGCTGGCGCGGCGTGGTGGTGAGGTCCTTGCTGGGGCACACGGGTTCGCAGTAGCCGCACTCCACGCAGCGGTCCACTTCTTTTTCAACCGTGGGGGCTACCTTGAGGTTCTGCACGTAGGACCGCGGATCCTCGTTGATCAGCACGCCGGGGTTGAGCAGGTTCGCGGGGTCGATCAGGCGCTTGACCTCCACCATGATGTCGTACAGCTCATCGCCGTACTGGCGGCGGACGTAGGGTGCCATGATCCGGCCGGTGCCGTGCTCGGCCTTCAGCGAGCCGCCTTCACCAAGGACCAGGTCCACCATTTCCTCGGTGAAGGCCTCATAGCGGGCCAGTTCGGCCGGGTCGCTGAAGTTCTCATTGAGCATGAAGTGGATGTTGCCGTCCTTGGCATGCCCAAAGATCACGGAGTCCCGGTAGTGGTGGGCCGTGAACAGGGTGGCCAGCTCGGCGCAGGTCCGTGCCAGCGACGGCACCGGCACCACGATGTCCTCCAGCAGGGCGTTGGTGCCGGAGGGCCGGGCGCCCGCCACCGTGGTGTAGAGGCCCTTGCGCATGTGCCACATCCCGGCGCGGTCCCGGGCATTGGTGGTCATGGCGAACGGTGCTGCCAGGCGCAGCGACTCAAAGAGCGGCAGGGAAGCGTTCCGCTTGGCCTCCAGTTCCTCGGCAGTGGCCGCCTGGTGCTCCACGAGCAGGGCCGCATGGGACTTCAGTTCCAGGCCCCGCAGTTCCAGCGGAGCGTCCGCGGCCTGCTGGGCCACGCGCAGGGACGTGGCGTCCATGAGCTCTACGGTGGCCAGTCCCGTGGCGGTGAGCTCGGGCAGCGCGGTGGCAGCGGCGTCGAGCGTTTCAAAGAACATCAGGCCGGTGGCGACCTTCGGCAGGGCCGGGATGGTGCGGAAGGTTGCCTGCGCCACGAAGCCCAGGGTGCCTTCGCTGCCGATCATCAGGTGCGCCAGGATGTCGGCCGGGTTTTCGAAGTCCAGGAAGGAGTTCAGTCCGTAGCCCATGGTGTTCTTCATGGAGAACAGGCGGGTGATGGTGGCAACGGAGTCCGGGTTCGCCACAATCCGGCCGCGCAGGCGCAGCAGTCCTTCGAAGAGTTCCGGTTCCAGGGCGCGCAGCTTCTCTTCGGCGTCCGGCGCTCCGGTATCCAGGACCGTGCCGCTGGCCAGCACCAGGACCATCGATTCAAGGGTCCGGTAGGTGTTGAACTCGGTCCCGCAGGCCATGCCGGAAGAGTTGTTGGCCACGACGCCGCCAATGGTGCAGGCAATTTCGCTGGCCGGATCGGGGCCGAGCTTCCGGCCAAAGGCGGCCAGCCTGGAGTTGACCGAGCGCACCGTGGCACCGGGAGCCACCCGGACGCGGGCACCGCCGTCGAGCACTTCAATGTCCCGGAAGTGCTGGCGGGTGTCGATCAGCAGGCTGTCGCTCACTGCCTGCCCGGAGAGCGAGGTGCCGCCCGAGCGGAACGTTGCCGGGATACCCAATTCGCGGCTGCGGCGCATCAGCTGCGCCACTTCATCCGTGGTGGAGGGCGTGGCAACCGCCTCCGGGATCAGGAGGTAATGGGAAGCATCGTGCGCCATTTTGCGGCGGTCGATCTCCCGGGTGCTGATTCCTCCGCTCCCCAGCTCGGAAATGGCGGTGGCGGTGTTGTGCGCTGTGACTGACATACGATCCTGATCCATGGCATAGACGGGGACTTGTCTCCCGGATCAAATCTATTCCGCGAAGACGGTTTCCAGGAAATGGTCAGACCACGCCGGGCGGGACGGCCTGTAAGTACTGCAGAACGGCCAGGACCCGTCTGTGGTCCCCGGCCGCTGGTGCCAGCTGCAGCTTGCTGAAAATCGAGGTGATGTGCTTCTCCACCGCGCCGGCGGAGAGGAACAGTTCAGCACAGATACCGGCATTTGTCCGTCCCTGGGCCATGAGGTCCAGGACATCGCGTTCCCGCGGGGTAAGCGCGCCCAGCCCGGCCGCCCTGGAAACGCCCATCAGCTGCCGCACTACCTCGGGGTCCAGCACGGTCTCCCCGGTATGGATGCGTTCCAGGGCGTCCAGGAAACTGCTCACATCCGCCACCCTGTCCTTGAGCAGGTAACCGGTCCCGCGCGGCTGGCCGGCGAAGAGCTGCGTGGCGTAGCGGGTCTCGACGTACTGGGACAGGAGCAGCACGCCGATCTCCGGGCGCGTTTCGCGCAGGAGGAGTGCAGCCCGGATTCCCTCGCTGGTGTGGGTGGGCGGCATCCGGTTGTCCAGGATCACGACGTCGGGCTGCGCGGTTTCCAGCGCCAGGAACAGCTCGTCCGCGGTACCGGCCGCGGCCACCACGTCGTGGCCGCGGCCGGCCATCAACTCCACCAGGCCGGCGCGCAGCAGGGCTGAATCCTCGGCGATCGCAATCTTCATGCTTGAAGCCTGCCCCATAGGCGGGCCTGCCCGGAAATGACCGTCCTGAACCGCCGGACACCGATCACGGCAGCGGGAGGCTGACCGTCGCCGTCGTAGGTCCGCCGGCGGGGGAGGAGACATGCAGGGTGCCGTCTACGGTGCGGACCCGTTCGGCCAGGCCAGCCAGTCCTGTTCCCGCTGCCGGGCTGGCGCCCCCGGCGCCGTTGTCGGTGACAGTGAGGAACAGCCGTTTGTCCTGTTCCGTAACGGAGATCCAGGCTCCCGTGCCGCGGGAGTGTTTGACGGCGTTGGTGAGCAGCTCGGCGGCGCAGTAGTACGCGATCGCTTCCACCGCCGGGGCGGGGCGTACCGGAAGCCGGTAGTCCAGCTCCACGGGCAGCGCCGAGTTGGCGGCCAGGGATTCAAGGGCAGCATCCAGTCCGTCATTGAGCACCGCCGGGCGGATGCCCCGGGCAATGGACCGCAGATCGGTGAGCGCATCCTTGGCCGTGCCATGGGCGCTGTCCAGCAGGTGCTGCAGTTCTGGGCTGGACTCGGCTGCGGCCAGGCGCTCGCGTGCGTCCCCCAGTTTCATGGCGATGGCTACGAGCTGGGCCTGGGTGCCGTCGTGCAGGTCGCGTTCGATCTGGGACAGCCGTGCATCGGCGGTATTGACCGAGGCGCTGCGGCTCGTCTCCAGGTCCTTCACGCGCAGCTGCGCTGAGGTTGGCCCGAGGAGTCCCGCGGCCAGGAGTGCCTGCAGTTTCCCAAGCCCGTTGTTGACGGCCGGCCACAGGATGAAAGTGAACAGGAATCCCACAGCCACGTAGGCTGCCTGCCACCAGAAACCTTCCACAAAGACGTCCGGGGCAATCATGCTGCCGCGGTGCCAGGTCCCGTCCGAAGCCTGCATCGGCGGAAGCCACTGATACCAGTACCAGTGGGTCATGCAACCCAGCCCCGTGGCCAGGAACGTGAAGCTGAGGACAAAGGACATCACCGAGGTCACGAAGCTGACGCCCATGTGTGCGATCGCCCGCCAGCCGGCGGTGTCGGCCAGCCCGGACCGCAGGAAGCCAAAGAACCCGCGCCGGGAGGTGAACGGCGGCGGCGCCGGAACGCTTCGGCCCAGCAGGGACGCGGTGAGGCCCCGGTTCACGGTGCCCCAGTACCTGGCGGCAACCACCATGGCGGCAACAATGACCAGGCCCACTACGGTGACCAGCAGGGACGCACCGAGGGACACCGTGGCCACCGCGTACGCCAGCGCCAATGGAGCCAGCAGGAGGCTCACGCCGTGGTACCCGAAGGCACACCAGGTGGCACTGCGGAAGAATGCGGGGCGGCGCGGCTGTGTTCTCGTCACTGCTGCCGGGCGTGATCCCGGTACTGCGTCAGGTTCGGGGGCGTAGGTGTTGGTCATGACTCCAGCTTGCTATCTTGCGGCGCGTGCCACCATGGGGTTTTCCCCCGCATTGCGCCTGGGGGTTGGGCTGGGTGGGTGCCCGCTGGGCGGGTGCCCGCTGGGTGGTCCTTGCAGCCGGGGCAGCCCAACGAACCTTCGGGGAGATAACGCTGCTTAGGGCCCGTTCCGGTGAACCTTCGGGGAGATAACGCTGCTTTGGGCCCGTTCCGGTGAACCTTCGGGGAGATAACGCTGCTTAGGGCGGTCCTGAACAGCTGTAGCTCCCCGAAGGTTGGGGAGACTATGCTCTAAACCCCTTTATCTCCCCGAAGGTTGGGAAAGCAGGGACGGATCCGTCCGATAGACCTGAGCCCCCGGCGCCCCACTGCTCGGCCGCGCCCACTCGGCCCGCGCCCACCCGGCGAGTCCGCGCCGCCGGACATCGAGCCCGCGCCGCCGGTCGCCCGGCTCCTACTGCTCCGCGGCCGGAATCTGCGCGTAGAACCAGGTGATGTGCTCGCGCAGGCGTTCGGCTGCCAGCGCGCCGTCGCGGGCAGCAACGGCGTCGTAAATCCCGTGGTGCTGTTCGCGCAGGGAGGCGAGGATCCGCGGCCAGTCGTCAAAGTTATCCATGGCGTCCTTGACGTACCCGCGAATCGCGCCGCTGAGGGAATCCATCATGGTTTCAATGACGGAGTTGCCGGCCAGGGAGCTGAGCTCCACGTGGAAGCGGGCATCCAGGGTATGGAAGGTGTCCCGGTCCAGGTCCGGGCGGTCCATGGCGTCAAGCAGGTCGCCGGCGCGGTTCAGGGCGGCCTGCTTCTCCGGGCTGTCCGGGGCACCGGCGGCGGCCTGCGCAGCCCACGTTTCCAGGAGCACGCGGGTCTCTACGATGTCTTCGACGGAGAGCCGGCTGCTGGCCATATGCAGGCGCAGTGCGGAGGAGAGGCCCGCCGAGGGCTCGGAAACAATGATCGCGCCGGACTTCGGGCCGGAACCGGCCGAGGATCGAAGCACACCCATGGCGTCCAGGATCCTGATGCCCTCCCGGACCGAGGCGCGGGAAATACCGTAGGTTTCCGCCAGCGTCCGCTCGCCCGGGAGCTGGTCGCCAAGCTTGATGGCACCGGAGCGCAGATCGGCTTCGATGTTCTCCAGCAGCAGGTCATAGCTGCGCCGGGGCGGGAGGGAAGTGGGAGAGGTCACTGCAATATCCTTGCACGGTCGCGGCGGGCGGGCGGTTCGTGGTGGTCACACGGGTACAAAAACGGCGGCCCGGTACGAACCATGTGGTTCGCCCGGGCCGCCCGTTAGCGCAGTTACGGAAGCATCCAGCCCAGGACGGGGGTGGACTGCAGGTACACAACGGTGCAGAGCACCAGCAGCAGGGCCACGCTCCAGCCCACCACCTTGCGCAGCAGCACCGATTCCTGGCCATCCAGCTTCACCGCGGTCACAGCAATTGCCAGGTTCTGCGGGCTGATCAGCTTGCCGACGACGCCGCCGGTGGTGTTCGCAGCGACCAGCAGGTTCGGATCAATCCCGGCTTCAAGGCCGGCGGTCTGCTGCAGGCGGGCGAACAGTGCGTTCGCGGAGGTATCGGAACCGGTGACGGCCGTACCCACCCAGCCGAGCACGGGGGAGAGGAACGCGAAGAACGCGCCGGTTCCGGCCAGCCAGGTGCCAATGGAGACGGTCTGCCCGGAGAAGTTCATGACGTAGGCCAGGGAGAGGACGGAGAGGATGGTCAGCCCTGCCCAGCGCATGTTCCAGACGGTCCTGCCGATCTCGGCCACGCCGGCGCCCACGGACATCCGGTAGCGTCCGCCGTCGTCGAACTTGGAGTAGACGAAGGAAACGATTAGGCCGGTGATCAGCAGCAGCGTGCCGGGGGTGGAGAGCCAGTTGAACGTGTAGATGGTGGAAGAGACGGGCTCACCGGCAGCATCGACCAGGCGTTCGTGCAGGATCGGCCAGGGAACCTTGATGTCCGTGGAAGCCAGGAAAGCGGGGATATCCACGCCCAGCTTCCAGAGCTTGGCGATGCCGAAGATGACGATCACCAGGAAGTACGGGAACAGGGCCAGCCACGTGCGTGAAGTGGTCAGGGAGTTCTCGTCGCGGACGGCAGCCGAACCGCCGGCGGAACCGGACGTGCCGGCACCGGACATGGCCATTTCCGACAGGCCCATTCGGACCCTGGCGCCTTCGATGCCGCGCGGCTGCCAGAAGCGCAGGAACACCACGGCAGCACCAAGGCCTGCGAGGGCGGCAACAATGTCCGTGAGTTCGTAGGAGAAGAACGTGGAGCAGAGCACCTGGGCGGCGGAGAAGGCAACACCGGTAACGACGGCGGCGGGCCAGGTTTCCTTGATGCCTCGGAAGCCGTCCAGGATGAAGACCAGGATCAGCGGAACCACGACGGCGAGCAGCGGCGCCTGGCGGCCAACGACGGCACCGATGTGGTCGGCGTCGAGGCCGGTGAGGTTGGCGGCCGTGGTGATCGGGATGGCCATGGCGCCGAAGGCGACCGGGGCGGTGTTGGCCACCAGCACGGCGGCTGCAGCCTTCATTGGCTTCAGCCCCAGTGCCACCAGCATGGTGGCGGTGATCGCCACGGGTGCACCGAATCCGGCCAGCGCTTCCAGCAGGCCGCCGAAGCAGAACGCCACCAGGATCGCCTGGATGCGGACGTCGCCGCCGCCGATTACGTCAAAGACGCGGCGCAGGTCTTCGAACCGGCCGCTCACCACGGTGACCTGGTAGAGCCAGATCGCCATGATGACGATCCAGACCACGGGGAACGCGCCGAAGACCGCACCCTGGGAAGCGGACAGCAGGGCCAGGCCGGCGGGCATCTTGAAGGCCCAGATGGCCACGGCGATTGCCACGAGCAGGGACAGTCCGCCTGCCACATGGGCTTTTACCTTTACGAAGGCCAGCAGGACAAAGAATGTGAGCAGGGGGATGAGCGCCACGATGGCGGATGCGGCGACGCTGCCGAACACCGGGTCAGTGGTGGCGGTGAAGTGATCCACGGGGGACCTCCGGGGAGTGGTGAACTGGTTGGAAGTTGGTCAGACCACAATGGTCAGACCAAGGAACTCTAGCGCACTCCGGCGGTGCGTGTGATCATGGCCACCAGCCCCGGATGCTTTGGTGTGTTGCAGGCAACGTGCCTACTATGGTCTGACCACACGAGCTTCGGGGCATCCCCGTTGAGAGGCACCCATGAGAATTGCACTATTTGCCACCTGCATCGTGGATGCGATGTATCCGCGGACGGCACGCGCCACCGTAGAGATCCTGGAGCGGCTGGGACACGAAGTGGTGTTCCCCTCCGGCCAGGCCTGCTGCGGCCAGATGCACGTGAATTCCGGCTACCTGCCTGAGGCGGTGCCGGTAGTCCGCAACCACGTTGAGGCATTCACCGCCGCCGACTACGACGTCGCCGTCGCGCCGTCGGGCTCCTGCGTTGGCTCGGTGAAGCACCAGCACCCCATGGTTGCCCGCTCCGCCGGGGACAAGGACCTGGAAGCCCGGGCCGAAGCTGTTGGTGCCCGGACCTACGAACTCTCCGAACTGCTCACGGATGTCCTGGGCATCACCAACGCTGCCGAGCAGCTTGGCTCCTGGTTCCCGCACAAGATCACCTACCACCCCAGCTGCCACGGCATGCGCCTGCTGCGCCTGGGTGACCGGCAGCTGAACCTGCTGCAGAGCGTGGGCGGCATTGAAGTCGCCGAGCTGCCGCAGGCTGACCAGTGCTGCGGCTTCGGGGGAACTTTCTCCATGAAGAACGCCGACGTTTCCTCCGCCATGCTCGAAGACAAGGCGGCCAACATCAAGGCCACCGGTGCCTCGCTGTGCTCAGGCGGAGACGCATCCTGCCTGCTGCACATTGGCGGCGGACTCTCCCGCGAGGGCAGCGATGTCACCACCCTGCACTTCGCCGAGATCCTGGCCAGTACCCGGGAAAACCCGGTTTCGATCACCGGGGATGTCCTGGTCAGCGGAAAGGCTTCCCGATGAGCACGTACCTGGGCATGCCCACCCTGCCGGTCTACGGCAAGGGCAACCTCAACGCCGTGGACTCCTTCCCGACGGCGGCACGCCGGGAACTGGGCAACGCCCAGCTGCGCGCCAACCTGGAACATGCCACGCACACCATCCGGGACAAGCGCCTGCGAGTGGTAGGTGAGCTCCCGGACTGGGAAGACCTGCGCAGCGCCGGCAGTGCCGTCAAGGAATCCGTTATGGCGCGGCTGCCCGAACTGCTGGAGGAGTTCGAGAAGAACTTCACCGCCCGCGGCGGCATCATCCACTGGGCCCGCGACGCGGACGAGGCCAACGGAATTGTCCGCGACCTGATCCGTGCCGAGGGCGTGGACGAGGTGGTCAAGGTCAAGTCCATGGCCACCCAGGAAATCGGCCTGAACGAATACCTCGAAGAGCAGGGCATTGCAGCCTTTGAGACGGACCTCGCAGAACTGATCGTCCAGCTGGACCATGACAAGCCCAGCCACATCCTGGTGCCGGCGATCCACAAGAACCGCTCCCAGGTGCGGGACATCTTCCTGCGCGAAATGCCGGGCGTGGATCCGGACCTCACCAATGAGCCGGCAAAGCTGGCCGAGGCAGCCCGTTCCCATCTGCGGCGCAAGTTCCTGTCTTCCAAGGTCGCCATTTCCGGCGCCAACTTCGCCATTGCCGAATCCGGCACCCTGGCCGTGGTTGAATCCGAGGGCAACGGCCGCATGTGCCTGACCCTCCCGGAAACCCTGATCACGGTCATGGGCGTGGAGAAGCTGCTGCCGGCCTGGAGCGACCTGGAAGTCTTTATGCAGCTGCTGCCTCGGTCCTCCACCGGGGAACGCATGAACCCGTACACCTCGCTGTGGACCGGCGTCACCGAAGGCGACGGTCCGCAGAACGTCCACCTGGTCCTGGTGGATAACGGCCGCAGCGCCGCCCTAGCGGATGAAATGGGCCGTTCGGCGCTGCACTGCATCCGCTGCAGCGCCTGCATGAACGTGTGCCCGGTCTATGAGCGCACCGGCGGACACGCCTACGGCTCCACCTACCCGGGGCCGATCGGTGCCATCCTTTCCCCGCTGATGACCGGCATCAAGAGCGAGGAAAACAGCTCGCTGCCCTACGCCTCCTCGCTCTGCGGTGCCTGCTACGACGCCTGCCCGGTGAAGATCAACATTCCGGAAATCCTGGTCCACCTGCGTTCGGTGGATGTGGAAAGCAAACGCGGCAAGAAGCTGCCCACCCAGATGGACGTGCTGATGAAGGGCGCCTCCTGGGCGTTCTCCCGCGGCCGGAACCTCGGGCTGCTGGAAAAGGGTCTGCCGCTGGGCAGGCTGGCAGCCGGACGCAAACGCAAGATCACCAAGCTGCCCGGCATCGCCGCCGGCTGGACCCAGAGCCGGGACATTCCGGCGCCGCCCGCACAGTCCTTCCGGGACTGGTGGGCCAAGGAACACGAGGACAACAGGCCGGCTGCGGCACCGGCCCAGGGGGAGAAGACGGCATGAGCGCACGCGAGGAAATCCTGGAACGCCTGCGCGGTGCGCTGAAGGACGCACCGGCCGTCCCCGAGGTGCCGCGCACCTACCGCACCGCCGTCGACGCCCCGGAAGCCGAGCGCATCAGCGTGCTGGTGGACCGGCTGGAGGACTACAAGGCCGGCGTCACCGTGGTGGAGGAGTCCGGCGTCGCGCCCCGTGTTGCCGAGCTGCTCCGGGAAGCATCCAGCTATGTGGTGCCCGCGGGCATCGACGAGGCGTGGCTGGCTGATGCCGAGGCGGCCGCACCGGGCCGCCGCCGCAGCGATTCCCGCACCGATCCGCTCAGTGTTGCCGAACTTGATGCCACGTCAGCGGTGGTTACCGGCAGTGCGGTGTCCGTGGCGGAAACTGGAACCATCATCCTGGACGGCAGCGAGGGCATGGGCCGGCGCGCTATCTCCCTGATCCCGGACCACCACGTGTGTGTGGTGCGGGCTGCGGACATCACCATGATCCTGCCTGAAGCGCTGCGCCGCCTGGACGGAACGCGGCCGCTGACCTGGATCAGCGGACCGAGCGCCACCAGCGATATTGAGCTTGAACGAGTTGAAGGAGTACACGGTCCCCGCACCCTGGACGTCATCATCGTTCGCAGCTGAACCGGTTTCCACTAAACCGGCACAGCTAAACCGAAGGAGGCCGGGCCGTTGGGGGGCCGGCCTCCTTTGAGGTTCTGTGGTGCTTACGCGCCGGTGTAACCGGTGCGCCAGCCGCCCTTGTAGTCCTTGCGCACGGTCTCGGAGTAAGGCACCGGACTGACCACCGCGCGCACCTGAAGCTGGCGGTGCGGTTCAACGGTGGTCTTGGCGGTGCCGCCGTCGGGCTCTCCCCAGACCACGCGCAGCTCGCTGCCTTCAGGGACGTCCGGGTTCACCGTCGCCAGTGAGAGGCCGCGCCGTTCGTTGGCGGAGTAGCCGGTGAACATTGATACGCCCACCACATTGCCGTCGGCATCGATCACCGAGTCGTAGTTCGAGGACCCGTAGTTGGCCAGCGGCAGGTCGAAGTACTTGTACGGGGTCTGCTCCGTGTCCAGCTGTGAGGTGAAGATCCGGCCCAGGTCCTCCGGGTTCCAGGCGAGGGTCACCTTGCGCCGCTGGGCAGCCGGGTCCATGGCTTCGAGTGCCTCGCGGCCAATGAAGTCATGGTCGAACTTCACGAAGGATCCGTAGCCCAGTTCCCACGGGGTGAGGTAGTAGTCCTCGATGTCCTCGGAGACAAAGCTGCCGGCGACGGCGTTGGTTGCCTCGTAGCTGTCCGCCCCCAGCCACTCGCGGTACGGCCGCAGCCGTTCGTCGGTGTAGATGGCCGGCAGCGGAGACGGAATCCAGCCGGATTCAAGCGTGTTGGAGGGATACGCGCGGGCACCGACGGCGGCCATGCCGAACTCGGCGCCGGCTTCCATCAGGGCGTCGCGGACCTTGTCGTAGGAGGCATAGTCGCCCCAGATTTCCAGTCCGGGTGCGCCGGCCATGCCGTGCCGCAGCGTGCGCACCTTCTCGCCGGCAATGCTCATGGTGTCCATGTTGAAGAACTTCAGCTGCTCCAGGGGGCCGCCGTTGGCCTTCTCGATGATGTCCCAGGCGCTGGGCCCCTGGACCTGGAAACGCCAGTAGCGCCGGCTTACCGGTTTACCCATGGGGCGCGACGGCGAGCGGCGGTCCACCTCGATCTCCAGGTTGTAGCCGCCGGTCTCTGCGTTGAAGAGCAGCCAGTTGGCGGCCGGGGCGCGGCCCACGTACACGTATTCGTCCTCGTCCTGGTGGAACAGGATGCCGTCGCCGATCACATGGCCGGACGGCGTCGTCGGCACGTACTGCTTGGCTTTGTTCACGGGGAAGCTGGCCACTGAGTTGATGGCGGTGTCGGAGATGAGTTTCAGGGCGTCGGGGCCCTTGATAAAGACGTTGTCCATGTGGTGCGACTGGTCGAAGAGCACGGCGGTTTCCCGCCAGGCCCGCTGCTCGCTGCGCCAGTTGGTGAACTCCGGAGCGACGACGGGGTAGATGTACGCTCCGATCTGCGAGTTCCGGAGCAGGTCGACTACTCCATCGGACGCATCCAGTACTTCCTGCAGATTCTTTGGTGCCACGGTGAACCTCTGTTTCTGTCGGACGGGATCCGGCCTCAAGCCGGTGCCGCCGACTTTATATCTATCGACATAGGTAAGTCGAGGGTCTGCAGGGGACGCGAAGAAATGTCTGGTGAATGCCTATCTGGATAGATAGTGTGGGCTGCATCACACCTGCGGTGCGGCCGGGCCGTACCCCAACGAGGAGGCACACCATGAGGAAACTGCTGGCGGCAGCGGCAACGGCGGCGCTGCTCGGCCTGACGGCCTGCGGGTCGGGGTCACTGACTTCGGACGAGGGCTCGGCGTCGGCGTCCGGGGGAGCGGAGGGGCTCATTCCCATCGAGGTGGGAGTCATTCCGATCGTGGACGTCGCGCCCATCTACCTGGGGGTGCAGGAAGGGCTCTTCGAAGAGGAAGGCCTGGACGTCACGCTCACCCTGGCCCAGGGCGGGGCAGCTATTGTTCCGGCCGTGACAGCCGGACAGATGGACTTCGGTTTCTCCAACATCACGTCCATGATCGTGGGCCGGTCCAAGGGCCTGCCGGTGAAGATGGTTGCCCCCGGAGGAAGCTCCACGGGGGACACCGACGCGGACTTCGCGTCCGTCATGACGCTGCCGGATTCCGGCATCGAGACGGTCACGGACCTGGCCGGCAAGAAAGTCGGCGTGAACACGCTGAACAACATCTCCGACTCGACCATTTCGGAAGCAGTAAAGCAGGCCGGCGGCGACTACGAGAGCATCGAGTTCGTCGAGATTCCGTTCCCGGAGCTTTCCGGGCAGCTGGCGGCGGGAACCGTGGACGCGATTGCCGCCGTCGAGCCCTTCGTCACCATTGCGGGGGCCGACGGCGCCGTGCCGGTGTTCTCCAACTACGCCGAGCCGGTGGATGACCTGACCGTGGCCGTCTACTTCACCTCCGATAAGTACGTCCAGGAGAACCCGGAGATTGTGGAGAAGTTCGCCCGGGCGATGAATGCCTCGCAGGAGTTCGCGGAGCAGAACCCGGACAAGGTCCGGGCCGTGCTGCCCACGTACACCTCGCTTGAGCCCGCGGTCATTGAGCAGCTGACCCTGCCCCGGTACAGCACCGAAGTGAACCGGGCATCGGTCGAGGAAGTGGCCCGGATATCCCAGGACCGCGGCCTGGTCGAGGAGCTGCCCAACATGGATGAGCTGCTGCCGCAGGACTAGCCCGGTTCCCGCAGAAGCGCTCCGCTTTGTGCCTTGAGCTCCGCCGCGCGGCGGGGGAAAAGTCACACAGCGGAGCGCTTTCGCGTCTCTAGTAGCCGCGGAAGCTGCGCACCCACTCGGCAGTAGGGCGCAGGCCGCCAAAGGTGTAGAAGTGCAGCTTCACCACTCCGTGCCGTGCAGGATCATGATCGGCAGCGAGCTGGTTCAGGAAACGGTCCGGGCCCGCGGTGCCGAGCAGGTTCGTCAGGGAGAACCCGTATTTGTGTGCGATGGAGGCGGAGGTGCCAACGCCGAACCGGCGGGCGTAGCCCAGCAGGCGTTTGACTCCGGCCGGCCCCGGGACTCCGATCCGCACCGGCGCGTCGATGCCCCGGGCGCGCAGTTCCTCGCACCACGCGAGCACGGGGGCGGTATCGAAGCCGAACTGGGTGATGATCGAGGCGTCCAGACCTTGGTCCTCTACTGCGGCCAGTTTCCGTTCCAGTGCGGACCACAGGGTTTGTTCACCGATGTCCGGATGGCCTTCGGGGTAACCGGAGATGCTGATGTGCCTGGCTCCGTGCGCCGCCGGCAGTCCGGACGCGATGACGGCCAGCGAATCCTCGTACGGTCCCATTGGCTCCGCCGGGTCCCCGGCCACCACAAAGACGTTCTCCACGGCTCCCGCCTCGGACAGGGCTCCCAGGAATTTCTCCAGCTCGGCCGCCGATCCCAGCCGCCGTGCGGAGATATGCGGCACGGGAACGTGCCCGCCGGCCTTTACCGCCGAGGCGGCGGCCAGGCGCATCGGCAAATCCTCGTTGCCCAGGAACGTCACGTTGATACGGGTTCCGGCGGGCAGGAGGCCCTGCGCCTCCGCCAGGGCGGGAACGTCCTTTCCGGTCATTTCCAGCGAGAAGTCATCCAGCAGCGAAGAAGCGGGGTCCACGGGGTTCATGCCGAACACCCTAGCCAGCGCGCCGTGCGGTGTCCACGATCCGGCAGGCCGGATCGAGGCGCTGGGAATCGGAGACCCTAGAAACGGGAGGAGCTGCCTGAACCGCTGAAGCTGCCGCCGCTGGAGCCGTACCCGGAGGAAGAACCGGAGGACGCGGAGCTCCGCGCCGATTCAATCTTGCCGTTTCCGGCCTGGACGCCGGCGTTGAAGGACGCCACGGACCAGACGTAGTTGGGGTAGGCGGTGTCCAGGATGCCGGGACGGTAGCCGTCGCGGTAGCGGCGGGGGCGGCTGCGTTCCTCCTCCAGTGCCTCACGCATCAGCTTCTTCTCCGAGCTGTCCTTTGCCGCTTTTTCTATGACCGTCTCCGAGTGGTTCTTCAGCAGCTCAGCGAGTTCGCTGCCGGAGTCCCGGAGGATGTCCAGGGCCTCCTCCGGAGTCATCGAGCCGCTGGCCAGGGCGGCGGCAGCACCCTGAAGCCGGCGCCGGCACTCGGTGCGGAAGGCGAGCAGCGCGGCCGCCGTTGCCGAACCGGCTGTCTTGTCCTGCGCGAAAAGGTCTTCAAGTTTGTCCAGTTCCGCCAGCAGCGGGGCGGCCTGCCGGTCCCAGGCTGCCTGCCAGCCCGGGCCCATGTTCAGCAGGGTGTTGGTGTCCGCGATGACGTCGTCAATGCCGTCCAGTGCAGCTGCCAGTTCGGCGAATTCCTCCACCGGTTTGCGTGTCCTGCCCCGCTTGAGGTCCTTGTCGCTGAATGTCCGGACAGTGTTTCCCAGCTCGGTGGCCCTGTTGTAGCGGGTGCGGAAGGTGCGGTGCTCTTCCAGCACCTTGGCACCGTAGCGTGACTCGGCGGGAATCGTGTTGGCGTTCAGCTCGGTGGCTTCCAGATCCATGCTGACACTGGCGTAGGACTTTTCGGCTTTCGCGATCAGCTCACGGTTGGTCGTCAGGCGCTTGCGCCGCACAGCCACAATGGTCAGCCAGGTTCCTCCAGCCGCGAGCACCAGGGCGCCGCCAGCGATCCAGGTTGCGGGGTTGAGATACCAGGGCCGGTTGATCAGTTTTGCCGCCTCCTCGACGCCGGCGATGGTGCCGTCGGTCCACTGCGCGTCCTTGAACAGCTCTGCCGCTTCGTCCCGGATGGCCTGGGCCTGGTCACTGTCCACCTTGCGGTCCTCGCCGAAGTAGGTGCCGATCCAGCGTCCGTCGGGATCCAGGGTGAAGATAAACAGCCCGTCCGCCCACTTTTGTCCGTCCGCGCTGATCCATTCGGGGTGTTCTTCCCGGGCGAACCGGAGGGTTTCCTCATTCGTGACGGTGTCGCCGTCCTGGTATTCGGCGTTCGGGTCACCGCGGTAGGTGTAGACCGCAACGGTCGTCGGCTCGTGGAACTGGATCTGCTCCAGCGCCGGCAGCAGCGTGTTCTGGTCCAGGACACCGGCGGTGTCCTCCACGATGATGTCCACCGGTTCGACGGCGAAAGCCGGCGCAGCCGGTGCCGCGAGCGCCAGCAGTGCGGCAGAAATGATGAGCAGGATTCTGCGCATGGTCGTTCCCCCGGGAGGTTGGCTAAGCGGTAGACCGCTCAGCTGGTTGGACGGAATCGGTGGTGCCTTCTTGGAAACCTTGTGCCTGCGGGCCATCCTGCTGCCCCCGGAACACGCTGTCGAGGAAGCCGGCCGTTTCGTCCAGGACTGCGCGTGCCTCAGGCCGCGAGAACTGGAACTGTGCCTCGTGCGGCAGGGCAGGAGAGAGGTCCTGGGGCCAGAACCTGCGGGTTACCGCAACGCCAAGGTCCTCCAGCCGCGCCGCGAAGGGTACCGATTGTGCACTGGTAAGCCCGTCGCCGTTTCCGCCGCTGATGAACGCCGGCGGAAATGCTGCTGTGGCATGGGCGATGACGGACATCTGTTCCGCGGCGGCGCTTTCGCTGAACCTGCGCTTGCCGGTGTAGGCCCACAGGGCCGTGCGGAAGCCCCAGCCCAGAACGCCCGTCAGCTTCCCCATAGCCTCGAGATCATAGACACCGCAGTGCAGCAGCGTGCCGCGCAGCTGCGAGCCGGCCAGCGCAGGCGAGATTCCGAGGCCTGCCGCATATTCCGGTGAGGACACTGCTGCTGCCAGCTGGGCCGCGAGCTGCGCTCCGGCGGAATCTCCGGCCAGGACCACCCTGTCCATATCCAGGCCGTATGTTCCGGCATGGCCCTGAAGAAAGGTGACGGCCTGGTCCAGTTCCAGGAGCGCCTGCGGGTAGATCCGTCCCGGCGCCACCGAGTAGTCGACTCCGACGGCGGCAAATCCGCGTGCGGCGAGCATCCTCAGGTACGGGGCGATATCCCGGCGGGAGCCGGAAATCCAGGCTCCGCCGTGAACCCAGAAAACAACTGGCACATGGGTTTCTCCCGTGTGTCCGGGAGGCAGGTAGATATCGAGGCGCCGCGTACCGGCGTCGTCCTGGTACCTGATACCGCGGTGTTCGGTCACAGCGGGCGCATAAGGCTCCATCTGGGCCACCAGCTGCCTGGCACCGCGGTGGAAAACGCCACGGATCAACAGGGCTGCCGGCCACGGAGAGTACACGAAGGCAGCTGCGACCGCCGCGGCCGCCGTTCCAGCAGCCACCATTCGGGCGGGGCGCAGTCTGCGGGCGCGGAAGATGGGCACAGACTCAAGCGTAATGGAGTGCCGCGCAGGCGCTTCTTTTCCACTCCAATGTGTCCTGGATCATATACAATCCATTTCAGCCGTATGGATCGGACCAGTGTTCCTTCGAAAGTGGTGCAGTAAGCGTGCTCGAGAAACAGACCATAGAAAAGATTGCCGATGAGCTCGTAACCGCGGGCGCCAGCCGCACGCCGGTACCCCGGCTCACCGCGCGGTATCCGGAGATGACGGTGGAGGACTCCTACGCCGTCCAGGAACTGTGGAGCCGGCGGATGCAGGAGCAGGGCCGGAAGCTGGCAGGCCGCAAGATCGGCCTGACCTCGAAGGCCATGCAGGACGCCACGGGGATCACGGAACCGGACTACGGCGTCATCTTCGACAACATGATCCTTGAAAACGGCTGCACGGTGCAGTGGGACGCGTACACGCATCCGCGCATCGAAGTGGAGCTGGCGTTTGTGCTGGGCAAGCCCCTCTCCGGGCCGAACTGCACCATCTTCGACGTCCTGGATGCCACCGAGTATGTGGTTCCGGCCCTGGAGATCCTCGATTCCCGGATCGAAATGGAAGGCCGCACCATTGTCGACACCATCGCGGACAACGCGGCGATGGGTGCCATGGTGGTTGGCGGGCGGCCGGTGAAGGTGGACGACGTCGACCTCCGCTGGATCTCCGCCCTGCTGTACAAGAACCAGACCATCGAGGAAACCGGTGTGGCTGCCGGAGTGCTGAACCACCCCGCCGCCGGCGTTTACTGGCTGGCAAACAAGATTGCAGCCCACGGAGCGAGCCTCGGCGCCGGGGAGATCATCCTGGCCGGTTCCTTCACCCGTCCGATGTGGGTCCACAAGGGCGATACCGTTCACGCAGACTACGGACAGCTGGGATCAGTGACATGCCGTTTCGAGTAGAACCTGCCCCCTCCTTCAAATCCGTCCTGGGGAACGGCCGGCGCGCGCAGGCAGGAATGTGGGCCTGCACGGGCAACCCGCTCCTGGCGGAGATCTGCGCAGGATCAGGCTTCGACTGGCTGCTGATCGACGGCGAGCACAGCATTAACTCGCTGGAATCCATCAGCGTCCAGCTGCAGGTGGTGGCGGGATATCCCGTCTTCCCCGTTGTGCGGGTCCCGTCCAACGACACGGTGCTGATCAAGCAGTACCTGGACCTGGGTGTCCAGAACCTGATCGTTCCCATGGTGGACAACGCGGAGCAGGCAGAAAAAGCCGTTGCCGCGGTCCGGTACCCGCCGCGCGGTGTCCGCGGTGTGGGCAGTGCCCTTGCCCGGGGATCACGCTGGAACCGGATCGAAGGCTATCTGGACCGGGCCGAAGAGACCATCACGCTGCTGGTGCAGGTTGAAACCGCCGAGGCCGTTGCCAACGTGGCACGGATTGCCGGGACCGACGGCGTGGACGGCATCTTCATTGGGCCCTCGGACCTCGCAGCCTCCATGGGGCATCTGGGCCAGCAGGACCACCCGGACGTCGTTGCCGCCGTCGAGCACTGCATCCGCACTGCCAGGGAACATGGCGTTCCCGTGGGGGTGAACGCGTTCGTGGAGGCCACCGCCCGCCGCTACCTTGACGCCGGAGCGGACTTCATTGCCGTTGGCGCGGACGTGGCGCTGCTGGCCCGAGCCTCGGAGGCGCTCGCAGCCAAATACATGCCGCAGGACTCCGGCGGATCCGGTTCCGCTCCCGCCAGCTACTAGCCTCCGCCTATATCCCCACCGAGTACCCCCATCGAGATGGCAGAAACTGCCCGTTAGACCCCTCCTTTCGGGCAGTTTCTGCCATCTCGTTGAGGGGAGAACTAGTCCTGCCCGCTCATGGTCACCGCTGCGGCGGCAATTGCCAGGTTCCGCGGAGAGATCAGCTTGCCCCTGCGCAGCCTCCGGAGTTGGCAGCAGGGCCGGAGGCTGGCTTCGGAAAAGTTGCGGATTAATCGCTGTATCCGGAGTAGGAGTGCTACCAGCCCTTGGCGAGATAGAGGTCCAGATAGGCGCCCCGGTCCACGTCCAGGTCTTCGCGCCGCTCGAGTCCGGCAGCCAGCGCCGTGCGCTGGGAACCGATGTTGTCCACGGAGGTATAGGCGACCACCGGCAGGCCAGGCAGCAGCTGCTCGGCCAGGCGGACCGCCTCCAGTGCGCCCTCGGTCGCCAGCCCTTGGCCCCAGACCTCGGGGGAGTAGCGGTAGTAGAGGTTCAGGGCGGGCCTGCCGCGAACGACCCGGCGGGACACTCCGGTGAAGCCAATCAGCTGGCCGGGCTCGTCGGCGGGGAAAACCGCCCAGACTCCGAACCCGTGCCGGTACCAGTGCTGCCGGATTTCGTGGAAGGTCCGGGAAGAGGATGCCCGGGTGACGCTCGAGGGCACCGGATGGTGCACGTTGGTGCGCGGATCGGTATGGAGGTCTATGGCCGCTGCCTCATCCCGTGCTTCGGGCCTGCACAGCAGCAGCCGCGGTGTGCGTACCGGAGTCCAGTCTCCGGGTTCCTGCTCCAGCATGCCCACTACTGTAAACCCGAAGGCGCCCGGCGTCCGGCAACGTCCCCTCATCGAGATTGCAGAAACTGCACGTTAGACCCCCTTTTTCGGGCAGTTTCTGTCATCTCGATGGTTAGGGGATGGCGCGGAGCTCACGGTGGTGACGCACGTAGCCAAACACTGCCACCGCCGTCGAAATCAGGGCAGAAAGCGCCAGTCCCAGCCACAGCCCCACGTTCAAGGCAGCCGCCCCGGCTACGGCGCCGGCCAGGATCAGCGAGATTGCCAGCGCCCGGCGCGCCCAGAACTTGCTGTCCCCGCCGGCCAGCCGCGAATCCGACGCCAGGCCGGTGATCGTGGAGGTGACGACGACGGTGGTCACTTCCGCGACCTTCAGCCGTTTGGCGGTGGCCGCCTGAATGCCCATCAGCGTGGCCATGGAGGAGGTGGTGACGCTGCCCAGGACGTTGTTCGCCTGCACGTCCACCACTGCGGTGAACACTGCGAGGACGGTAATTCCGGACGCCACGATCATCAGTGCCGCGGATATGCGCCCGGACCATCCTTCCGGTCCCCGGCGCAGCATCCGCCCCGCCAGCGCCGCACCGAGCATAAAGAACACCAGCGCCAGGGCGGGCCGGAGAACCGGCAGGTCCGCACCTCCGGCAAAGGCCATGCCAAGGAGCACTACGTTGCCGGTCATGTTGCCGGTGAAGACGTTGTCCAGGCCAAGGTAGCCAACGGCGTCGATCACCCCGGTGGAGAATGTCAGCGCCAGCATCAACCACAGGTGCACCCGCTCGGTGGGCACGGCATTGAGGCGTTTCATGGGCTTCCCTTTCCTCAGCAATGCCGCCTAATGTATACGAAACCGACTGATATGTGGGTTTTGTATTCAATCTCCCTGAATTCGCCGAACTCCAGCCGCCGCAGCCTACGAAAGCGAAACCATGTCCTTCACTGCCCCCGGCACGTTCACCACCAGGCCCACCCTGCAGGGCACATTCGGGATGAGCGCTTCCACGCACTGGCTCGCCACCGCCGCCGCGCAGTCCGTCCTTGAACGCGGCGGAAATGCGTTCGACGCCGCCGCGGCAGCCGGATTCGTCCTGCACGTTGTGGAACCGCACCTGAACGGTCCCGGCGGTGACCTCACCGGCGTTTTTGCCACCGCGGAAAACCCTTCCGAACCGGTGGTCCTGATGGGGCAGGGAAGCGCACCGGCAGGAGCCACCCGTGAGCACTTCGTCGCCGAGGGCCTGGAACTGGTCCCGGGGTCCGGGGCCCTGGCCGCCGCCGTTCCCGCCGCCGTCGATGCCTGGCTGCTGCTGCTCCGCGACCACGGAACCTGGGAACTGGCAGACGTGCTGGCCTACGCCGCCGGCTACGCCAGGGACGGCCACACGGTGCTGGCCCAGGTGGGGCGGACTATTGGACAGGTGGCCCGGCTGTTCCAGGACCACTGGCCCACCTCTGCCGAGCTGTGGATGCCCGAAGGCCGGCCGCCGGCCGAAGGGGAACTGGTTACCAACCCGGCCTACGCCGCAGTGCTGCAGCGGCTGGCCGGCGCCGGGGACAGCGGGGGCACCCGCGAGGAGCGCATCGATGCCGCCCGCCGGGAATGGAGCACGGGTTTCGTGGCGCAGGCGGCCGCAGAATTCGCCGCCAAACCGCACCGGCACTCCTCCGGAACGGATCACGCCGGGGTGATCACGGCGTCGGACTTCGCCGCTTCCGAAGCCGGATACGAGCCGGCGCTCACGTTTGAATTCCGCGGCTACACCATTGCCAAGACCGGCCCCTGGGGCCAGGGGCCGGCGCTCCTGCAGACCCTGGCGATCCTTGACGGATTCGCCGATGAATACCTTGACCCCTCCACCGAGCTGGGTATCCACACGATCCTGGAGGCGCAGAAGCTCGCCATCGCGGACCGGGAGGCGTACTACGGGGACGGCCACGTGCCGCTGGACTACCTCCTGAGCGAGGAATACGCCGCCAGCCGGCGCGAGCAGATTACCCCGCTGGCTTCCCTGGAATTCCGTCCCGGGCAGGTTCCCGGACACACTGCCTTCCAGCCGCCGCTCCGCACCGGGTACGTGCCGCCGGCACTGGCGCACGACGCCGCAGCGGGCGGTGACGGAACCGGGGAACCAACCGTCTCGCCCACCGGGGAAACCCGCGGGGACACCTGCCATGTGGACGTAGTGGACCGCTGGGGCAACATGGTCTCGGTTACCCCCTCGGGCGGCTGGCTGCAGTCCTCGCCCACCATTCCGGAACTTGGGTTCTGCCTGGGAACGCGCCTGCAGATGACCTGGCTGGAGGACGGAGCGCCCTCAACCCTGCAGCCGGGCAAGCGGCCTCGAACCACCCTGACCCCCACCCTGGTCCTGAAAGACGGCCAGCCGGTGGCCGCCCTCGGCTCACCCGGCGGGGACCAGCAGGACCAATGGCAGCTGCTTTACCTGCTGCGCACGATCGTGGGTGGCTACACGCCGCAGCAGGCCATCGACGCCCCGGCCTTCCACACCACCTCCCTGCCCGGCTCGTTCTGGCCGCGGACCTGGACTCCGGGCGGCGCCGTCGTGGAAGACCGGCTGGGTACTGAGGTCATTGAAGCCCTGGCAGACCGCGGCCACGTCATCACCCGGGCAGGGGACTGGGCACTGGGCCGGCTTTCCGCCGTCGTGCGTGATCCGCAGACCGGCGTGCTGATGGCTGCCGCCAATCCGCGCGGTGCGCAGGGCTATGCCGCAGGCCGCTGACCTTCCCGGGGAACCGCGGATCCGGGACCGGATCCGGCAGGACATCATCCGCGGCGAATTGGCCCCGGGCGCCAAGATCACCGAGGCAGCCCTGGCAGCCCGCTACGGATCCTCCCGCGTGCCGGTGCGCGAAGCGCTGCGGGCGCTCGCAGCCGAAGGCTTCGTTGAGTCCCGCCCCTACGCCGGGTCCCGGGTTGCCCGCCTGGAACCGGGGGAAGCCGGGGACCTGTTCGATGTCCGGGAAACAGTGGAAGGAGCGACGGCGCGGCGGGCCGCCGAGCGTGCCGGCCGGCAGGCCGCTGCGGGCACCCCGGACCCGGACTGGTGGGCCGTTCGGCGCCGGCTCGGGGAAATCCTGGCTGCCGGAGACGCTGCCGCTTCGGAAGGCAGGCTGGACGCGTTGCCGGAACTGAACCTGGGATTCCACCGGGGCATCGCGGAACTGGCGGACAGCGCGTCGCTGCAGGCGCTGCTGGCCCAGCTGGCGGGGAAGATCGAATGGCTCTACGCATCGGACGTCGGCTTCCGCGGACGGGACTCCTGGTCTGAGCACCGCCCCATCCTGGCAGCGGTGGACGCAGGCAGCGCCACCGAAGCGGAGGAACTGATGCGTGCCCATATCCAGCGGTCAAAGCGGTCCTTCCTCCGCCGTTTCGCAAACTGAGGAAGTGCCCGCGCCCGAAGCCGTTCCGCCGCGGGGAAGGGGAACCTATAGTGCCATGTAGGGGGATCCTCCTACTGTGAGCGGGGCACAAAGCCATGGCCAACATCACCACCAGACCAGTCACCAAGCTCGGAATAGTCGGGGCGGGAAGCGTGGGTACGGCGCTGGCCTACGCGTCCCTGATCCGTGAAGCGGCACGGGAAATCGTCATCTATGACATCGACGCCACCCGTGCCGAAGCGGAGGCCCTGGACCTGTCCCACGGGACCCAGTTCACCGGGGCCAATACCGTGGCCGGAGGGGGAAGGATCGAAGCGCTGGCAGGGTCCGACGTCATCGTTGTGACCGCCGGCGCCAGGCAGAAGCCCGGACAGACCAGGCTGGACCTGGCGGCCGCCAACGTCCGGATCATGGAAACCCTGATGCCGGCCCTGATGGAGCAGGCCCCGGAGGCTGTCTACATCCTCGTGACCAATCCGTGCGACATCCTTACCGTCGCGGCGCAGAAGATCACGGGCCTGCCGCCGAACCGGATCTTCTCCTCCGGCACGGTGCTGGACACCTCACGGCTGCGGCTGCTGGTGGCCCGGCAGGCACACGTGCTGATGACCAGCGTGCATGCCACCATCATCGGTGAGCACGGGGACAGTGAATTCCCGGTCTGGTCCAGTGCCACCATTGGGCCGGTCCCGATCCGCGAATGGACCATCAGCGGGCGCCAGGTCTTCACCGATGAAGTACTTGCCTCCATTACGGACGACGTCGTCAACGCGGCCTACAAGGTGATCGAAGGCAAGGGTGCCACCAACTACGCGATCGGCCTGGCCGGAGTGCGGATCGTCGAGGCGGTCTTCCAGGCCGAGAACGCCGTCCTGCCGGTCTCGGCGCTGCTGCGCGGAGTCCACGGAATCTCCGGCGTCGCACTGTCCCTGCCCTCGATCGTGGGGTCCGGCGGGGTGTACAAGATGCTGGAAATGCCGCTGGATGAGCATGAGCAGCAGCTGCTGCAGGACTCCGCGGAGACCCTGAAGCAGAACCTGGCCGCTCTGGGAATCTAGGGACGGGATCTAGGAACGCGCCGGGATCTGGAAACCGGCTCCGTCGCGGGCCATCTGCAGCTGCGGACGGGACCCGGCTGCACCGTTCAGCGGCTCCGCCCGTGACGGCGCCGCTTCGGCCAAGGCGCCATAGGTTTCCGGGCGGCGGGATGACAGGAACGGGAAGAGTTCCAGCCAGTGGGACCGCTGGTCCAGTTCAAGGTCCGCCACCAGGACGGCTGATTCGTCCCGCGGTGCCTGCACCAGGATCCGCCCGTAGGGGTCGCAGATGAAGGACGATCCGTAGAACGTCAGGTTTCCTTCGTTGCCCCACCGGTTCGGCACCACCATGAACAGGCCGTTGGCGATCGCGTTGCCAACAATCACCTTTTGCCACAGGGGCTGTGTGTCGAAGTCCGGGAAGTCAGGTTCCGAGCCAATCGCCGTGGGATACACCAGCACCTCGGCCCCGCCCAGGGAATAGAGCCGGGCGAGTTCCGGGAACCACTGGTCCCAGCAGGTGGGCAGCCCCAGCCGGGCGCCGTCGAGCTCGGCCACCGAATGGACCGGATAGGCATCCCCGGAAGCCGGACCGGGCCGGAAGTACCGGTCTTCGTGATAGCCCTCGGATGCCGGGATGTGCAGCTTCCGGGTCCGGCCCAGCAGCGCTCCCTCGGGGGATATCAGGATCGCCGTGTTCAGCCCCAGCCCGTCCGGCCCGTCCTCGCGTTCAAAGAGCGAGGCATGGACGCAGACATCGTGCCGCCGGGCGGCCTCAGCCGCGAAGGCGAAGGTGGGCCCGCTGTGCAGGTCTTCAGCCAGTTCTGCGGGCAGGCCGTCCGGGAGGGTGTCGGCGGGATAGCGGGACAGCGTTAGCTCGGGCAGGAAGACGGCGGCGGCCCCCTGGTCCGCTGCCCGGGCAATCCCGTCGTTCAGTTCGGTCCGCAGCGCCGCCGGGTCCGGCTGCCAGCGGTGCTGGACCACCCCCACCCTCAGCGAGGGCCTTGACGTGGCCGGCGTGGCGGCGGCCGGTGAGCGCAGCGCGCCGGTACGGGTGATTTCAATCATGGGAAACCTCCGGAAAAGGGGTGCGGTTGGCGGCGCTGCGGGGGTGTCAGCGCTCCTTGAAGACCGTGTCCTGCCATTCCTTGTGGGCGGCAGCGTCGCGGCTCATCATCACGTGCTTGACGTTGGTGTATTCCTCGAAGGAGTACACGGACATGTCCTTGCCGAACCCGGAGGCCTTGTAGCCTCCGTGCGGCATCTCGGACACGATCGGAATGTGGTCGTTCACCCACACGCAGCCTGCGGCGATTTCCTCGCTGGCCCGCAGGGAGCGGTTCAGGTCCCGGGTCCAGGCGGAGGCCGCCAGCCCGTAGGGCGTGTCATTGGCCAGGGCAATGCCCTCGTCATCGGAGGTGAACGGCAGGACGGTGAGCACCGGGCCGAAGATCTCGTCCTGGACGATCTCCGAGTCCTGCGCGGCGCCGGTCACCAGGGTGGGCCGGTAGAACGCGCCTGCTGCGAGGTCGCCGCCGGGGGCGACGCCGCCGGCCAGGATCTGTGCACCGGATGCGCGGGCCCGGTCCACGAACCCGGCCACCTTGTCCCGGTGGGCGTGGCTGATCAGCGAACCCAGGTCGGTGTCCGGATCTGTCGGGTCGCCCACCACGACGGCGTCCATGAGTTCGGCAACCCGTGCAGTGAAGGCGTCGAACAGCGGGGCCTGGACATAGGCGCGGGTCGCGGCGGTGCAGTCCTGCCCGCCGTTGATGATCGCCCCGGCTACGGCGCCGTGGGCTGCGGCCTCGACGTCGGCGTCGTCGAACACCAGGAACGGCGCCTTGCCGCCAAGCTCCAGGTGCACCCGCTTGGCGGTCTGCGCGGCCATGGCCATGATCCGGCGGCCGACGGCGGTGGAACCGGTGAAGGAGGTCATCACAACATCCGGGTGGGTCACCAGGGCCTCGCCGGCCACCGGGCCGGAGCCGGTGACAACGTTGATGACGCCGTCAGGGATTCCTGCCGCTGCAGCAGCCTCGGCGAAGACCAGGGAGGTGCCCGGGGTGAGCTCGCTGGGCTTGAGCACGATGGTGTTGCCGGCGGCGATCGCGGGAAGGATCTTCCACCCCGCCATCTGCAGCGGGTAGTTCCACGGCGAGATGGACCCGATCACGCCGATGGGTTCGCGGCGGATCATGGATGTGCCGCCGGCGCCGTACTCGCCTGCGGCGAGGCCGTGCAGCTGGCGCGCAGCACCGGCAAAGAAGGACACATTGTCCACGGTGCCGGGCACATCGAACTCGGTGGACATGCGGATGGACTTGCCCGTCTGTGCGGTCTCCAGTTCGGCCAGCTCGGCCGAACGCTTGTCCAGCTCCGCGGCCAGCGCCAGCATCGCCTCGGACCGTTCGCCCGGCGTGCGGCGGGACCACCCGGCGAACGCGGCCTTGGCGGCAGCGACGGCGTCGTCCACGTCTGCGGCGTCCGCGTAGCGCAGCGTCTCCTCCGCGTTGCCGGTGGCCGGATTGATCCGCTTGGCTTCCTCGCCCCGGCCCTGCCGGTAGCTGCCGTTAATGAAGAGGTGTCCCTCGGAAAACTGGTGCATGTCGTACTCCGTGAAAGTGGTTTGGGTGCTGGTCGCGGCTGGGGTGGCCCGGCCGAAGGCTATGCGGTCAGGTAGACCTTGCGGAGGGTCTCGGTGACCTTCCAACGGGTGCGGGTTCCGGCTGCCAGCCGCATCAGGGTGTGCGGACCAAGTGCTGCGGTGGAGGTGACGGAGCCGTCATCGGCCAGGAAATCGACGGCGGCGGCGCCGGAGAGGACCAGGAAGACTTCGTCGGCTTCGGTGTCGAACATGCCGCCTTCGGTCATTTCCCAAACGCCCAGGTCCACTCCGCCAAAGCTGCCCAGCGGGTGCAGTCCGGTTGCCGGGGCCCCGGAGGCAACGGCCTCCGCGGGGACGGGCTCGCGGACCAGGTCCAGGGCATCGGGCTGCACAGGCACGCCGGCGGGCAGCGAAGCTAGGGCGGTCATGAGTCGAACCCCATGCCTACTGCGTCCATGGCCTTCAGCCAGGGGCCGCGGCGGCCCTGGCGGCGGTCGGCCCGGACCATGGCCGCGGTGGTGATTTTCACGCCCAGCCAAGCCACCGGTTCGGGCGGGAAGGGGAGCGGTTTGCGTTTGACCATCTGCAGTTCCGTTCGTTCGGTTTGCTCGCCGGAGAGCAGGTCCAGCATGACATTGGCGCCGAAGCGCGTGGCGCCGACTCCGAGTCCGGTGTAGCCGGCGGAGAAGGCTACCTTGCCGCCGTAGGCGGTGGTGAAGAAGGCGAAGAAGCGGCTGCAGGTATCAATCGCCCCGCCCCAGGCGTGGCTGAAGCGCACGTCGGCGAGCTGGGGGAAAGTGGCAGCGAAATGGGACGCGAGCCGTTCGTAGGTTTCCTGCCGGTGCTCGTACTCCGGCTTCATCCTGCGGCCGTAGTTGTAGACGGCGTCGTACCCGCCGAAGAGGATGCGGGCCGCTCCGTCGCGGTCCGTGGTGAGCCGGTAGTAGTGGAACCGGTTGTTCAGGTCGCTCAGTCCCTGCCGGTTGTGCCAGCCAATGGCGGCCAGCTGGCCGGGGGACAGGGGCTCGGTCATCAGGGCATAGTCGTAGACCGGGACGGTGAAGAGGCGGGTGCGCTTGAGCAGGGACGGGAACACATTCGTGGCCAGGGCAACCCGGGAGGCCGTGACGGTACCGCCGTCGGTCAGCACACGGACCTTCCCGCCGGCGTTTTCGAGGTCCCGCACCGGGGTGTTCTCGAAAATCTCCACGCCGGCTTCAAGGGCGGCCCGCTGCAGTCCCCATGCCAGCCGGGCCGGGTTGAGCAGGGCGGTGCCGGTGCGGTCCCAGAGGCCCGCCAGGTAGAGCGGCGAATCGACTTCCTTGCGCACCGCGTCCCGGTCCAGGAACACCAGATCGGGGTTGTCCGCGTCGGCTTCCTCCTCCAGCCACTGCACCTGGTGGGCTTCGGTGGCCACGGACAGGCTGCCGGTGAGCTCGAAGCCGCAGTCGATGCCGTACCGCTGGACGGTCTCGGCCATTTCGCGCAGGTTTTCCCGGCCCAGCCGGTCCAGCTGGGCGGCTTCGTCCGGGAGGTGCTTGATGCCGTTTGCTTCACCGTGGGTCAGGGACGACTCGCAGAAACCGCCGTTGCGCCCGGAGGCAGCCCAGGCAATGCGGGAGCCCTCCAGGAGCACCACGCGGCGGCCGGGATCGCGTTCCTTGGCCATCAGTGCGGTCCACAGGCCCGTATAACCGCCGCCGACGACGGCGAGGTCAGTCTCCGCGTCCCGGGCCAGCGCGGGCAGTGCTGCCGGCCGTTCCGGGTCGTCCAGCCAGTAAGGCTCGCGGGCTGCCGCAGCGAGGGCCTTCGCGGCGCGCGGCCTGCCGTACTGGTTCTCGGCGAGGTCGTAAACGGTCATCATGGTGCGGTCCTTTGGAGTACTGCTGCGCCGGAATCGGCTGTGGAACGGACAAAGACGGGTTCGCCGCCAACCAGTACCATCTCGCTCTGCAGCGAGGACAGGTCTGCGGGGTCAAGCTCGAAGGGGTTGGCCGAGTGCACTGCGAGGTCGGCCGGTGCGCCCGGTGCCAGGGTCCCGCCGCCGGCACGGTTGAGCCGGGCGGAACCGGAGGTATAGGCGGCCAGGGCGCTGCCCAGGGCCAGGGCCTGGCCCGGAACCAGCGGCGGGGCCCCGGGATAGTCCGGATGGGCACGGTTGACGGCCACATGGATTGCCTGCCAGGGGTCCGGGCTGGAAACGGGCCAGTCGGAGCCCATCGCAAGCCTGGCTCCGGCTGCCTCGAGGCCGGCAAACGGGTACTGCCAGCCGGAACGCTCGTCGCCGAGCAGGGGGAGGGTCAGCTCCGTCATCTGGTCGTCGTTGCAGGCCCACAGCGCCTGGGCGTTGACGGTGACGTCCAGCTCGGCGAACCGGCCAATGTCCCGGGGGTGGATGATCTGCAGGTGCGCCATGTGGTGCCTGCCAGGGCTGCCCGGGTTGGCTGCCCGTGCAGCGGCGACGGCGTCGAGCCCGGTGCGGACGGCACGGTCACCGATGACGTGCATGTGCAGGTCGAATCCGGCCGCGTCCAGTGCCGTGGACACAGCGGTCAGGACATCCGGGGAGAGGTAGAGCAGGCCGCGCTCATCCGCCGGGGCGTCACCGGTGCAGGCACAGGGGCGCAGATACGGGTCAAGCATGGCAGCGGTGTAGTTTTCCGGAACCCCGTCCACCATGATTTTCGCGCTGGTGGTGGGAAAACCGGCCGCGGTGTTCGTCTCGCGGCGTTCCAGGAAGGACTCCACCAGGGCAGGAACTGAATCCACCGTGGTGTCCCGCGGCACCCACAGCGCACCGGTGGCGCGGGCCTTCAGCCTTCCGTCAGAAGCGAGGGAGCGGTACGCGGCGGAGGCATCCGGGTAGCCGCCGTAGGTGCCAAGAATGGCTTCCTGCCAGCCGGTCACGCCCACCGAAAAGAGGTGCTCCTGGGCATGGAGGATCCCGGCAGCCAGCAGCTGGTCCGTTACCGGCGGCAGCACCCGGGCCACCAGGTCCATGGCGCCCTCGTGCAGGGTTCCGGAGGGGAAACCGTCCGGACCGCGCTCGATGCGCCCGTCCGCGGGGTCCGGTGTGGACGCGTCAATGCCGGCCAGCTCCAGGGCGCGGGTGTTGACCCAGGCGCTGTGGTGGTCACGGTTGATCAGGTACACCGGGCGGTGGGGTGCGACGGCGTCGAGGGTGTGCCGGTCCGGGTAGCCGCCGGGGAAATCGCCTTTGTACCAGCCGCCGCCGGTGACCCACCCGTCAGGGTTCTCCGGTGCCGCCGGTTGTCCGGCGTGCTCGGCGATACGGTCCAGGCAGGCTTTCGCTCCGCTGAGTTCGGCGAGGTCGCAGCCCAGGCGTTCCACACCGGCGTAGGCAGCGTGGATGTGGGCATCGGTGAAACCCGGGGTGATCAGCCTTCCGGCCAGGTCCACCGCCTGGGTGGCAGGGCCGGCCAGGGCTTTGAGCTCTGCGTCGGTTCCAACTGCTGAGACGACGCCGCCGGACACGGCTACGGCGCTGGCCCCGGGGACCAGCCGGTGGCCGTCGAAGACCGCTCCGGAATGGAAAATCCATTCGAACTGTGGCACAAAAACCTCGTTATTCCACTTTGGTCGTTTTCGGTCTAGCCCAGCGCTATTCCGGACCCGGCATATAAATGAATGCCATTCATTGGTGACGACTGTTCTTATAAAACGGGAGCCGCGCAGCCTTGTCAACGGTGAGGATGAAGTTGACGAAACTGTTTACGGGCGCGAAACACCGCGCATCCGCAGTTCCCGGGCACGCTGAAAATTTCCATGCAATTGCAGGCAAATCCGGCGTCATCCTGCGTCCGAGTGCGCCAATCCAGCGGCGGGACCCCGAAGGATCCCGCCGCTGGACGGGTACTGCGGGCTGGTGGGTTACTCGGTGTAACCGTCAGCGATTGCCATGACTTCGTCCAGGATGCCGAGCCCGGTGCGGGCCTCTTCGCCGGTGATGTTCAACGGCGGCACCACGTGGATGCGGTTGAAGTTCGCGAAGGGCAGGAGCCCGCGTTCCTTGGAAGCGGCAATGAGTTCGTTCATGGCCGGGCTTGAACCGCCGTACGGTGCCAGCGGTTCGCGGGTTTCGCGGTTCTTGACGAACTCGATGGCCCAGAACGCGCCGGTGCCACGGACTTCGCCCACGCTGGGGTGCTTTCGCGCCAGGTCCGCAAGTCCCGGGCCGAACACGGTCTCACCGAGGTTCGCGGCGTTCTCCACCATGCCTTCTTCACGCATGGCGTTGATGGTGGCTACGGCTGCAGCACAGGCCAGGGGGTGGCCGGAGTAGGTCAGGCCGCCCGGGTAAGCCGAGTCCGCGAACGTCGCCGCGATCTCGTCGGAGATTGCCACGCCGCCCAGCGGGACGTAGCCGGAGTTCACACCCTTGGCGAAGGTCAGCAGGTCCGGCTCCACACCCTCTGCATGTTCGACGGCGAACCACTTGCCGGACCGGCCGAAGCCGGCCATGACCTCATCGGCAATGAACATGATCCCGTATTTGCGGGTCAGCTCCCGAACGCCGGCCAGGTAGCCCGGCGGCGGGATCATGATGCCCGCAGTTCCCGGGATTGACTCCAGTACCAGTGCTGCAAAGGCGCCGGCGCCTTCGAGCAGGATCAGCTGCTCCAGATGATCCAGCGCCCGCTGGACTTCCTCTTCCTGGGTGGCAGCGTGGAACTGGCTGCGGTACAGGAACGGAATGTGGAAGTGCACGGTTCCCGAGGTGCCGTAGTCATTGGGGATCCGGCGCGGGTCACCCGTGACGTTCACTGCCAGTGCCGTGCCGCCGTGATAAGAGCGGTAGGCGGAGAGAACCTTGTAGCGGCCGGTGTGCAGGCGGGCCATGCGGATGGCGTGCTCAATGGCGTCGGCGCCGCCGTTGGTGAAGAACACCGTGTCCAGGTTCCCCGGGGTCAGCTCGGAGATCAGCCGTGCGGCTTCGGACCGGGCATCGTTGACGTACTGCGGGGCAACCGTACACAGCTTGCCGGCCTGCTCCTGGATCGCTGCAACCACTTTGGGGTGCTGGTGGCCAATGTTGGTGTTGACCAGCTGGGAGGAGAAGTCCAGCAGCTTGCGGCCTTCCCCGTCCCAGACAAAGGACCCTTCAGCCCGGGTGATGGTCATCGGGTTGATCTGTTTCTGGGCGGACCAGGAGTGGAACACGTGCTTGCGGTCCAGCTCATAGGCGCGGCGTCCTGCGGCCAGTTCCTCTTCGGTGACTGCCGATTCGGCGGTGGTGCTCATGATCGATTCCTTCCGTGGGCCTAGGCGTTCTGCGGGAAACCGAGGTTCAGGCCGCCGTGGCTGGGGTCGAGCCAGCGGGTGGTGACAACCTTGCCGCGGGTGAAGAAGTGGACGCCTTCGGTGCCGTGGGCGTGGGAGTCGCCGAAGAGGGAGTTCTTCCAGCCGCCGAACGAGTAGTACGCCATGGGCACGGGGATGGGGACGTTGATGCCGACCATGCCCACCTGGACTTCGTTCTGGAAGCGGCGGGCTGCGCCGCCGTCGTTGGTGAAGATCGCCGTTCCGTTGCCGTACTGGTTGGCGTTGATGAGGGCGAGTGCCTCGTCGTAGCTTTCGGCGCGGACCACGGAGAGCACGGGGCCGAAGATCTCATCGGTGTAGATGGACATCTCGGGGGTGACGTGGTCGAAGAGGGTCGGGCCCAGGAAGAAGCCTTCACCGTCGGCATCGGCTTCCACCTTGCGTCCGTCCAGGACAACAGTGGCTCCGGCGGCTTCGCCGGCGTCGATGTAGCTGGCCACCTTGTCCCGGTGGGCGGAGGTGACCAGAGGTCCCATGTCGGTGCCGCGCAGGCCGTCGCCGATGCGCAGGGTGCGGGTGCGCTCCGCGATCTTGGCCACCAGCTCATCGGCGATGGGTCCAACGGCGACCAGGGCGGAGATGGCCATGCAGCGCTCGCCGGCGGAACCGAAGCCGGCGTTTACTGCCGCGTCGGCTGCCAGGTCCAGGTCGGCGTCGGGCAGGACGATCATGTGGTTCTTGGCGCCGCCGAGTGCCTGGACGCGCTTGCCGCTGGCGGTGCCTTCGCGGTAGACGTACTGCGCGATCGGGGTGGAGCCAACGAAGGAGACGGACTTGATGTCCGGGTGGTGCAGCAGGGTGTCCACAGCCACCTTGTCACCGTGGACTACGTTGAAGACGCCGTCCGGCAGGCCGGCTTCCTTCCACAGCTCGGCGACCCAGTTGACCGCCGTCGGGTCCTTTTCGCTGGGCTTGACCACCACGGTGTTGCCGGTGGCGATGGCCACGGGGAAGAACCACATGGGGACCATGGCCGGGAAATTGAACGGGCTGATGATGGCCGCGGGGCCAACGGGCTGGCGGACGGAGTGCACGTCCACCTTGGTGGAGGCGTTCTCGGTGAAGCCGCCCTTGAGCAGGTGCGGGATGCCGCAGGCGAATTCCACGACTTCCTGGCCGCGGCTGATTTCGCCGAGTGCGTCGTCGAGGACCTTCCCGTGCTCGGCGGTGATGATCGCGGCCAGCTCCGGCTTGCGGGCGTTGAGCAGTTCACGGAAGTTGAAGAGGATCTGCACCCGGCGGGCCAGGGAGGTGTCACGCCAGGCGGGGAAGGCCGCGGCAGCGGCTGCAACGGCCTCGTTGACGGTTTCTTCGCTCGCCAGGGCCACCTGGGAGGTGGTCTTGCCGGTAGCAGGGTTGGTTACGTCGGCGAGGCGGGTGTCTGCCGGCGCCGTGAAAGCGCCGTTGATCCAGTGCTGCGTGGTCTGCACGTTGTTGCTCCTTGGGTGTAGAAGGTGGGGCTGGACACCATCTAAGCCCGGCGCCGGGGCGGCGAACATTGCCAAGGTGTCAGGAAATGTTCAGAAATCTTTACGCTTTGTCGGGCAGGGTGGCCGGGGCCTGCCTAGACTCCCAGCATGAGCCTGCAGCTGAGCACCGTCCTGGACCTCGACGTCGTTCGGGCCGGGGAACCGGAAATCGTGACCGGACACAGTGGCCTGGATGTGCCGGTTCGCTGGGTGCATGTTGCCGAGCTGCGCAGCCTGGCGGATCTGCTGGAGGGCGGAGAGCTGGTGCTGACCACCGGCCTGGCCTTCGGGGAATCGGCAGACCAGGCCGCCGAATACCTGGCTGGGCTGCAGGCAGCGGGGGTGGCCGGCGTCGTCGTCGAGATTCCCGCGGACCGTCCGAAGGCTGCGGAGGCACTGGCCGCCGGCGCTCAGGCGGTGCGCTCTTCCGGCGGACGTGCCCTGCCGGTGATCCGCCTGCACCGGACGGTGCGGTTCGTGGAAGTCACTGAGGTGGTGCACCGCAGGATTGTTGCCGGTCAGCTCGAACAGGTGGAAAAGGCCCGCCAGGTTCACGAAGTCTTCACCATGCTGAGCGTTGAAAGCGCCGGGGTGCAGGAGATTGTGGACCGCACCGCTGAGCTTCTGGGTGCACCGGTAGTGCTGGAGGACAGTTCGCACCTGGTGGTGGCGTTCGCCGCCGCCGGCCGGCCCGCCCAGGAACTCCTGCGGGACTGGCAGCGGCGCTCGCGGGCCGTGCACGCCTATCCCGAGACCAAGGTGGCCGGTGATGAGCGCTGGCTGCAGACCCCGGTTGGGCTGGGCGGCGCGCAGTGGGGCAGGCTGGTCCTTCCCGGCGTCCCGGAAGGCCCGGCCGCTGCCGCTGAGGCGTCCATGGTGCTGGAGCGTGCGGGGCAGGCACTGTCCATCAACCGCCTCGCCGAGCGCGATCAGGCCGGCCTGGCCCAGCAGGCGCAGGCCGGCCTCATCCACGAGCTGCGCGGCACACGGACCCAGGACGAGGAAGAGAGCCTCACCCGCGCGTCGGCGCTGGGGCTGAAGCCTTCTCCTGCCTACCTGCCGCTGGTCCTTCACCTGGACTCCGGCTCCGGCAAGGACCCGATGTCGATGCAGCGCAAGGAGCGGGCATTGCTGGAGATGCTCGACGCCGTACTGGCAGCTACGCGGAACAGTGCGCTCGCGGCCGCGCTGCAGACCGGGCAGGTGGCAGTGCTGCTGGCGCTTCCGGCCCGGATGCTCGAAGACAGCCTGCTGGAGAGGATCTGCGGTGACCTCGCGGCACGGACCTCTGCGGGGGCGGGGGAACTGCGCTGGACCGCTGGTGTGGGCCGGGCCCGGTCCCGGCTGTCCGACGCCGCTGCAGGCCTGGATGAGGCTGCACACGTCGCGCAGACGGCAGGCACGCTTTCAGCCGGGGCGAACCGGTATTTCCGTTCAACCGACGTCCGGCTGCGCGGCCTCCTGGCGCTGCTGCGTGAAGACCCGAGGGCCGTTTCCTTCGCCGAGGCGGAGCTGCGCGGGATTGATGCCCAGGATGACCTGGCGCTGCTCCAGCGTTTCCTGGAGTGCGGCGGCAATAAGACGGCACTGGCCCGCAGCGGCTACCTCAGCCGTCCAACGTTGTACGCCCGGCTGCAGAAGCTTGAGTCCCGGCTGGGGGTGTCCCTGGATGACCCGGAGTCCCGCACGTCGCTGCATGTTGCGGTGCTGCTGCGCCAGCTCCAGTCGCTTTCGCCGGCAGGCTGAGCGTGCGGTAACAAAGGCCTGCCTGAGCCGGGGCAGTGCTCCAGCCCGGGTATGTTCAGATCCATGACCTCATCATCTTTTGACTACGGGCAGGCCGTCGCCACCGTGCAGATCGATAATGACCGCGTCCGGGTCACCCATTGGAGTTTCCCTCCCGGCACCCAGACCGGCTGGCACCTCCATGAGATGGACTACGTGGTGGTTCCAACGATTGCAGGGCAGATGAGTTATGAAACTGCCGACGGCGCCCAGGCCACCCGGGATCTGGTGGTGGGGGATTCCTACGCACGGGAAGCAGGCAGCGAACACAACGTCATCAACAAGACGGACACCGAGTTCGCCTTCGTGGAGATTGAGCTCAAACCGCAGGGCTGACGGCCGGGATCGACCGCCAGGCTACCGCCCGGAGACCAGGTTCGCGGCCTTGGCGATGGGCGACGTCGTGCTTCGGCCGTTGCGCTCGGCGCGGTCGGCAGCGTAGTAGGCCGCGTACATGGCCTTCACCGCAATCCAGCGCAGCGGTTCGGGTTCCCACCTGCGGACCTTCCGGTTCACCCACGGCATGGCGGTCAGTTCGCTGCCGGGTTCAAGGATCAGGTCGCGCAGGGTGCGGGCAGCCAGGTTCGTGGCTGCTACGCCGGTGCCCACGTAGCCGCCGGCCCAGCCCAGTCCGGTCTTCGGGTCCAGGCCAACGGTGGCCTTCCAGTCCCGGGGGACTCCCAGGACACCGGCCCAGGCGTGCTCAATCCGGGCGTCGGCCGCGGCAGGGAACATGTCCTGCAGCAGCGCCGTGAGGCTGGCGATGGTCTCCGGCTGCGTGGCGCCGTCGGTATCCGTGCGTGAGCCGAAGCGATACGGCACGCCGCGTCCGCCCAGGGCGATGCGTCCGTCGGCGGTGCGCTGCGCATACATATAGGCGTGGGCCATGTCCGCGACGGTGTCCATGGAGTTCCAGCCGATCTGCTGCCAGACCGATTCCGGGAGCGGCTCCGTGGCGATCATGGAGGAGTTCATAGGCAGCCATTCACGATGGTGGCCGCGCAGGTTCGCGGTGAAGCCCTCGGTGGCGCGCAGGACGTACTTCGCGCTCACCGTGCCGCGGTCGGTCACGGCCCGGCCGGGCTGGATGTCAGTGACGGTAGTGCCCTCATAGATGGGCACACCAAGGCGTTCGACGGCGGCGGCCAGTCCGCGCACCAGCCGTGCGGGGTGGATGCGGGCACAGTGCGGGTGGTGGATGCTGCCCAGCGCGCCGGCAACCTGGATCCGCTCAGCTGTTTCGGCGGCGTCGAGCAGGCGGGTTCCTGCCTCCGGCCAGGCGGCTTCGTCTTGTGCCCAAGCCCGCAGGCGGCCCAGCTGGGCCTCATTGCGGGCAACGTTCAATTCCCCGCCCTGGGCCACCGCGGCGTCGATGCCCTCGGCAGCGGCAGCCGCAATGACTTCGTCCACGGTTTCATTGAGCAGTTCCTGGAACCGCCCCACGACGGCGCGGCCGTGGGACTTAACGTACTGGCTGCGGCCGCCGGTAATCGAGTTGGTGAGCCAGCCCCCGTTCCGCCCGGAGGCGCCGAACCCCGCGAAGCGGGATTCGAGCACCACAACGGACAGGTCCGGGCGGGCCTTCTTCAGGTAATAAGCGGTCCACAGCCCCGTGTAACCGGCACCCACGACGGCGACGTCCGCCTCGCGGTTCCCGTCCAGGGCGGGACGCGGATCCGGAAGGCCGGTTTCCGCGTACCAGAAGGAAACATTGCCGTTTACCGGGGCTGTGGAGATGCTCATTAGAGGTGGTTCAGGCCTTCCGTAAGAACGGACCGCAGGATGGACTCAATCTGGTCGAACTCGGGCTGCCCGATCGTCAGCGGCGGCGCGAGCTGGATGACGGGGTCTCCGCGGTCGTCGGCACGGCAGTACAGGCCCGCATCGTAGAGCGCAGTGGAAATGTAGCCGCGCAGCAGACGCTCCGATTCCTCGTCGGAGAAGGTCTCCTTGGTGGCCTTGTCCTTCACCAGTTCGATTCCGTAGAAGTAGCCCTCGCCGCGGACATCGCCCACGATCGGCAGGTCCTTCAGCTTCTCCAGTGTGGCGCGGAAGGCAGGGGCGTTCGTCTTCACCCGGTTGTTGAGGTCCTCGGCGTCGAAGATGTCCAGGTTGGCCATGGCGACGGCGGCGGAGACCGGGTGCCCGCCGAAGGTGTAGCCGTGGTAGAACGTGGTGTCGCCCTTGGCGAACGGCTCAAACAGGCGGTCCGAGGCGATCATCGCGCCCAGGGGAGCGTAGCCGCTGGTGATGCCCTTGGCGCAGGTGATGATGTCCGGCACGTAGTCGAAGTCGGTCGAAGCGAACATGGAGCCGACGCGGCCGAAGGCGCAGATGGTCTCGTCGGACACCAGCAGGACGTCGTACTGGTCGCAGATCTCGCGCACCCGCTTGAAGTAGCCGGGGGGCGGCGGGAAGCAGCCGCCGGAGTTCTGCACCGGCTCCAGGAAGACGGCGGCAACCGTATCCGGTCCTTCGAACTCAATGGCCTCGCCAATGCGGTCCGCTGCCCAGCGGCCGAATGCCTCAGGATCCTCCAGGCCCGCGGGTGCGCGGTACTGGTTGGTGTTCGGAACACGGAAGGCTCCCGGTACCAGCGGCTCGAACGCGGACTTCATGTCCGGGATGCCGGTGATGGACAGGGCTCCCTGCGGCGTGCCGTGGTACGCGACGGCGCGGGAGATCACCTTGTGCTTGGTGGGCTTGCCGGTGAGCTTGAAGTACTGCTTCGCCAGCTTCCAGGCGGACTCTACGGAGTCGCCGCCGCCGGTGGTGAAGAAGACCCGGTTCAGGTCGCCGGGCGCTCCGGCTGCCAGGCGTTCGGCCAGGTCGATGGCCGGCGGGTGCGCGTAGGACCACAGCGGCATGAAGCTCAGCTCGCGCATCTGGCGGGCCGCAGCCTCAGCCAGTTCTTCCCTGCCGTGGCCGACCTGGACCGTGAACAGCCCTGCCAGGCCGTCAATCAGTTCGTGTCCGCGGTCGTCATAGATGTGATGGCCTTTGCCGCGCGTAATAATCGGAACATTCCCGCCGGAAACCGGTCCCGAGTGGCGGGCCATGTGCATCCACAGATGGTCCCGTGCCGCCTGCTGGCGGTCCGTTCCGCGCGGCGTTGTTGACGAAGAAGTTGAAGGCTGGACAGTTGTTTCGGTCATCTGGTGCCCCAGTTGTAGGCCTGCTTGCGCAGGGAGAGATACATAAAGGTCTCGGTGCTTGAAACGCCGGGAATGCTGCGGAACCGGTTGACCAGCAGCATCAGGTCCTGGTCGTTTTCACACACCACTTCGGCCAGCAGGTCGTACGAGCCGGCAGTTATGACGCAGTAGTCCACCTGGTCTATGGCTGAGATCCGGTCGGCTACTGCAAGGACGTCATCGTGGACCCGGATGCCCAGCATCGCCTGCCGGGCGAAGCCCAGCTGCAGGGGATCGGTTACTGCCACGATTTGGACGACGCCGCTGTCAGTCAGTTTCTGGACGCGCTGCCGCACAGCCGCTTCGGAGAGGCCAACGGCCTTTCCGATCGCGGCGTAGGAGCGGCGTCCATCCTCCTGCAGCTGTTCAATGATCGCTTTGGAGATGTCGTCGACGGAATGGTTTCCAGGCGCGGATTCCATGGTTTGCGCCACCTCCAGGTACGGAATCGATAGCTCAGACTGCCTGAGTGTTAGCAATTGAATCTTTTATTTCATGCGAAATCAAGAGTTTAGAGAACTGAAAGCGTACTGATCTTAGGGATATTCATTTGGAAACCGTCGCGTAACAAAACTTTTACAACGAAAACCTTGTCTCCGCGGATTTCGGTCTGGCACTATCAATCATCAACACCCGTCCGCAGTGCAGTTGTGCCAGCAAGGAGTTCCTATGTCGAAGCGCCCCGTGAACGATCCGATGCTACGGAGTATCGTCAACGCCCAACTCTCCCGGCGGAAGCTTCTGATGGGAGCCGGAGGCCTTTCGCTTGCCGGCATGCTCGCCGCCTGCGGCACCGGCGGAGGAACCGGCGGCGGTGCATCCTCGAAGCCGAGCCCCGCAACCGATGTCTCGGACACTGACAAGATCGTGAACTGGGCCAACTGGACCCTGTACCTGGACTACGACGACTCAACCCGCACCTACCCGTCGCTGGAAGCCTTCTCCGAGGCCACCGGCATCAAGGCGAACTACTCCGAGGACGTCGACGGCAACGACACCTACTTCGGCAAGGTCCAGGGCCAGCTCTCAGCCGGACAGGACATCGGCCAGGACATCGTTACCCTCACTGACTGGATGGCAGCACGGCTCATCCGCCTGGGCTACACCCAGGAACTGGACCTGGCGAACATCCCGAATTCCAAGAACCTGCTGGAATCCCTGAAGAACGTGGACTTCGATCCGGGACGCAAGCACTCCCTGACCTGGCAGACCGGGTTTGCCGGGATCGCCTGGAACAAGGAGGCATTCCCCCAGGGGCTCAAGTCCGTTTCCGACCTCTGGCAGCCCGAGCTCAAGGGCCGCGTCGAAGTCCTGGACGAAATGCGGGACACCATGGGGCTGCTCATGCTGGACCAGGGCGTGGACATCACCGGCAAGTGGGGCGAAGACGAGTTCGAGAACGCGCTGGACGTCCTGTCCAAACAGATCGCCGACGGACAGATTCGCCAGGTCAAGGGCAACTCCTACAAGGAAGACCTCATCTCCGGTGACGCCCTCGCCGTCATCGGCTGGTCCGGCGACATCACGCAGCTGAACTTCGAAGAGGGCGACAAGTGGGAGTTCGCCATGCCGGAAGCCGGCGGAACGCTGTGGTCGGACAACCTCCTGGTTCCCATCGGTGCGACCCACAAGACCAATGCCGAGAAGCTGATGGACTACTACTACGACCCGGTAAACGCAGCAACGGTTGCGGCCTACGTGAACTACGTCTGCCCCGTCGAGGGTGCGCGGGAAGCCATGGAAGCCATTGATCCCGAGCTCGTCGAGAACCCGCTCATCTTCCCCACGGACGAATTCCTCGCGAACGCCCACGTCGTGCGGACCCTGACCCCGGACGAAGAGACCGATTTCAGCGACCGCTTCCAGACCGCGATCGGAAACTAGGCACCATGAGCACCACAGAGCTTTCCCGCGGACCGGAAGCGGCAACGGGCACGGGGGCGGACCTCGTCCTCTCCGGCGTTACCAAGCGCTTCACCGAATTCACCGCAGTGGACAACCTGGACCTGGTCATCCCCTCCGGATCCTTCTTCGCGCTGCTTGGCCCCTCGGGCTGCGGCAAGACCACCACGCTGCGGATGATTGCCGGCCTGGAACAGCCCACGGCCGGCACCATCTCCATCGGGGCCAAGGACATCACCGGGACCAGTCCGTACCAGCGTCCGGTCAACACCGTGTTCCAGAACTACGCACTGTTCCCGCACATGAGCGTGCTGGACAACGTTGCCTTTGGGTTGAAGCGCCGCAAGGTCCGCGACGCCGAGGCCCAGGCCAAGACTGCGCTGGAACTGGTGGAACTGGCACACCTGGCAGCCCGCCGTCCGGCCCAGCTTTCCGGCGGCCAGCAGCAGCGCGTTGCGCTTGCCCGCGCCGTCGTGAACCGGCCCGCCGTGCTGCTCCTGGATGAGCCCCTTGGTGCGCTGGACATGAAGCTGCGCCGCCAGATGCAGGTGGAACTGAAGAAGATCCAGACCGAAGTCGGCCTGACCTTCGTGCACGTCACCCACGACCAGGAAGAAGCCATGACCATGGCGGACACCGTGGCCGTCATGAACCACGGCCGGATTGAGCAGATGGGCCCGCCGCAGGAACTGTACGAACTTCCGCGAACCGCTTTTGTCGCGAACTTCCTGGGCAAGTCCAACCTCATGCCGGCCACGGTCACGGGTGACGCGGGGGAGTACCTGCAGATCGACGTCGCGGGCAACTCCCTGACCCTGCTCAAGGCCCGCGCCACGGACCACGCCGGCAAGATCCTGGTGGGCATCCGCCCGGAGAAACTGCGGATGGAAGCGGACACGGCTGCTGCCGCGCCCGCCTCGATCCGCGGCGTCGTCCTTGACGCCTCCTTCACCGGCGCCAGCACCGAGTACCTGGTCGACGCCGAGGGGATCGGCACGGTTGGTGTCTTCACCCAGAACCACGGCGGAGCCCTGTTCAACGACGGCGACCGGGTGCGCCTGGCCTGGGATCCGGAACACGCCTTTGGCCTCAGCGGAAGCGAGGACCGGGAGGCCGGCGCCGGAGAGGAAGGCCTCTAATGGCGCTCCTCACCGCGGGGAAGGCCACCGGTGCCGGACCCAGCGCTGCGGAGGAGGAAGCAAGCAAGCGGCGCGGGCGGATCGGCTACCTGCTCATCCTGCCCGGCTTCATCTTCCTGCTGCTCTTCTTTGCCATGCCGGTGCTGTCCCTGCTGGCCACGTCCCTCTACATCAAGCCTGAGGGTGCGGACGTCGGACAGTTCGTTCCAGCCCTTGAGTTCGGCAACTACGTGGTGGTGCTGCAGAACTACTGGCCGGCGGTCCTCCGCTCGTTCGGGTTCGCACTGATCGCCACGGTCGCCGCGCTGGCGATCGGCTATCCCATGGCCTACCTGGTGGCCGTGCGGCTGCGTGACCGCAAGCTGCTCAAGGGCATCCTGCTGGTGCTCATCATCGCGCCGTTCTTCACCAGCTTTATCCTGCGCACCCAGGCCTGGAAGCAGATCCTGGCAGATGAAGGCCCGGTGGTTTCGGTACTGCGGGCGGTGTCGCTGCTGCCGGACGACGGACGGCTCACTGCCACGGCCTTCGCCGTGATCTGTGGCCTGACGTACAACTTCCTGCCCTTTATGACCCTGCCTATCTACGCCAACCTGGAACGCCTGGACACCCGGCTGATCGAGGCCGGCGGGGACCTGTACGCGAACGGTTTCACCACCTTCCGCAAGATCACCTTCCCGCTTTCGCTTCCGGGCGTCATGGCCGGGACGCTGCTGACCTTCATCCCCGCCACCGGCGACTACGTGAACGCGGCACTGCTGGGCAACAACCAGAACACCACCATGATCGGCCAGGTCATCGACTCCCGGTTCTTCCGGGTGGTTGACTACCCGGGCGCGTCAGCGCTCTCCTTCCTGCTGATGCTGGCGATCCTGTTCCTGGTGATCCTGTACGTCCGGCGTTTCGGCACCAAAGAACTGATGTAAGGAACCAAACATGAAACAAAAACTAGGCCGCTGGCTTGTGCCGGTGTTCGGGGGACTGGCCTTCCTTTTCCTCCTGGTTCCGATCGTTTACGTTTTCGCGTTCTCCTTCAACGACGCCGGACGCACCAACCTTTCCTGGCGCGGCTTCACCCTGGATAACTGGAAGAACCCCTGCGGCGCCCCGGGCGTCTGCGAGGCCCTGGGCAACAGCCTGCAGGTAGGGCTGGCGGCAACGCTGATTTCGACGGCGCTGGGCACCGCGATCGCCGTCGGGCTTGTCCGTTACCGCTTCAAGTTCAATGCGACGGCGAACATGCTGATCTTCCTGCCGCTGGCTACTCCCGAAGTGGTGCTGGGAGCCTCGCTGCTGGCGCAGTTCCTGAACATCGGCGCTGAGCTTGGCATGGGCACCGTCATCATTGCCCACTCCATCTTCTGCATCTCTTTCGTGGTGGTGACTGTCAAGGCGCGCGTGGCGAGCCTTGACCCGAAGCTGGAGGAAGCCGCCGGGGATCTCTACGCCTCGCCCATCCAGGCGTTCTGGCGGGTTACTTTCCCGCTGCTGCTGCCGGGCATCGTGGCGGCAGCGCTGCTGGCCTTCGCGATGAGCTTCGATGACTTCATCATCACCAACTTCAACTCCGGCAACCTGGACACGTTCCCGAAGTTCATTTACGTGGCCGCGACCAGGGGCATCCCGGCGCAGGCCAACGTCATCGGCTCGGCCATGTTCATCATTTCGCTCCTCGTCGTGATCGGCGGACAGGTCCTGGCACACCGCCGGGCCAAGATGCTGGCGGCCCGCTAGGGAACCGTCAGCTGCAATCGAAGAGGCACCGCGGTGAACGCCGCGGTGCCTCTTCCTTTGTCCTGACGTCCCTCAAGCCAGCAGCTCCCTGAGCCGGCGGGCGTTATGCACCGCTGCGCCGCCGCCGTCGTTGTTGAAATAGGCATAGACATCCCGCCCGCCGGCCTGCCATTCTCGGAGTCGCTCCGCCCACCACTGCAGGTCCGGCTCCGGGTACGACCCGGCGTAGAGGGTGTGCTGGTCCGGCCCGTGCAGGCGCACGTAGACAAAGTCCGCGGTGGCTTCCAGAATGCAGGGCAGCTGTGCGCCGCTCATCACGCAGTAGGCTGCGTTGTGCCGGGCCAGCAGGGCATAGACCTCCGGGTCGTTCCAGGTCTCGTGCCGGAATTCAACGCTCACGCGGATGGACTCCGGAAGATCGGTGAGCACGTCACCGAGCCGGGCGTCGTCGCGTTCAAAGTCCGGCGGCAGCTGGAGCAGCAGCACGCCGGCCCGGGAACCCAGCTCCTCCCAGCAGCGGCTAATCCGTCCAATCCAGACCTCCGGATCGCGCAGCTTGCGGGCATGCGTGAGCCCCCGAGGTGCTTTGACGGAGAACTCGAAACCCTCCGGCAGCCGGTCCCGGTAGCGGGCAAACGCCTCCTCCCGTGGCCAGCGGTAGAAACTGCCGTTGAACTCCACGGTGTCGAACTGCCCGGCGTAGTACTCCAGCCACTTGGCGGCCGGTACCCCGGAGGGATACAGCTCATGGCGCCAGTCACTGTAGGTCCACCCGGACGTTCCGATGCGCAGCTGTGCCATGGGTGCTCCCTCCTGTTCCTGGGCACCAACGTACCCCCGGCCCGGTTAAAACTGCCCGTCGGCGTACCCCGGGGCACGGTGGAAACGGCAGACTGGAAGAAGCCCCAGACGGCGGTACTGCCCGGGAAAGGACCAGCCATGACCCAGCCAGAACAGCCAGGACAACCAGCCAGGCGCGGGATTTACCTGCAGATGGTCCGCGACTTCCGGGCACAGCCCGAGGCGGTGTACAACGCCTGGACGGACCTGGCACACGTCACCGATTGGTGGGGCCCGGAGGGTTTCATCGTCCCGGAGGACCGGGTGAGCATGGACAGCCGGGAAGGCGGCCGCTACCAGGCCTGCATGGTGAACACCATCACGGGGGACGAACTGTGGTGGGGCGGCACCCTGGAACGGCTTGATCCGCCCGAACACCTGTCGATGACCCAGCAATGGGAACAGCCGGACGGGACAGCGGCCAGCAACACCACGCTGATCACCGTTGACCTGGAAGCGCGCGACGGCGGCACGCAGATGTCCTTCGCGCAGGGGCCCTTCCCGAACACGAAGGAAAGGGACAGCCACGAAACGGGCTGGAACTCGTCCTTTTCCCGGCTGGCGGAATTCCTGGCGCGGCGGTCCTGAAATAACCGCGGGGGTCCCTCGGTTGTACTGCTAAGCCCAACCAAGTGCAACGAAAGGCCAGCTGTCCCATGACGTACCCGCTTTCCATCCTCGACTTCGCCTCCATTGAAGAGGGCGGGACTGCAGCCGAATCCTTCCAGGAGAGCCTGGCCCTGGCCCGGCATGCGGAAAAGCTGGGGTACCGCCGCGTCTGGTACGCCGAGCACCACAACATGCCCACCATCGCTTCCTCCGCGACGAGCGTGCTGATCTCCTTCATCGGCGCGAACACCTCCACCATCCGGCTCGGTGCCGGCGGAATCATGCTGCCCAACCACGCTCCGCTGACCATTGCCGAGCAGTTCGGAACCTTGGAGTCCCTGTATCCGGGACGGATTGACCTGGGCTTGGGGCGGGCTCCGGGTAGCGACCAGAAGACCATGCGCGCCCTGCGGCGCGATCCCATGTCAGCGGACAGTTTCCCCCGCGACGTCCAGGAGCTGCAGGGCTACCTGACCGGCAACAGCCTGATTCCGGGCATCGATGCCATCCCGGGCAAGGGCACCAATGTGCCGCTGTACATCCTCGGCTCGTCCCTGTTCGGAGCCCGCCTCGCCGCCGCGCTGGGCCTGCCGTACTCCTTCGCCTCCCACTTCGCTCCGCAGGCACTGCAGGACGCCGTCGCGCTCTACCGGCGTGAGTTCCAGCCCTCCGAGCAGCTTGCCGAGCCGTACGTGATTGCGGGGGTCAACGCCCTTGCCGCGCCCACTACCGAAGAGGCGGAAGCAATCTTCAAGCAGTCCCAGCGGCGGCGGGTCACCCAGCTGCTTGGCAAGGACCGCACGTACACGGATGAGGAAGCTGACCTGGTGCTTGATTCCCCGGCCGGCCAGCACATCAAGATGATGGGCCACTACTCCGGCGTTGGAACTCCCGCTGAGGTCCGTTCCTACCTGGACTGGTTCACCGAGCATGCCCAGGCCGATGAGCTCATCGTGGCCACGCATGCTCCCACCCTCGAACAGCGCCTGCGTTCATTCACCCTGCTGGCCGAGGCTGCGGAGCTCATCCCCGCCTAACCCGGCTCCACCTCCCCCCGCGAGATAGCAGAAACTGCTCGTTTGACGTCTGAAACGGGCAGTTTCTGCTATCTCGATAGCGGAGCGCCGGGTGAGCGGTGCGCGGAGCACGACGGCGGGCGCACCGGCCGCGCTGTGCCAGAATCTAGGCATGGAAACATCCGCCCACGTCATCCGGGTTCGAGTGCCCATGCGCTGGTCCGACATGGACGCCTACGGCCACATCAACAATGTTGAAGTCATCCGGATGCTGGAAGAAGCCAGGATCCTGGCGTTTGGCCCGCCCGGAGGCACCGGCGCACCGGGAACCGAACCTCCGGTTCCACTTTTCAACACGGTTGCGCCCAATACGCAGTCCCTTGTCTCGGAGCACAGGGTCAAGTACCTCGCCCCGCTTGAATACCGGAACGTTCCGGCCGACGTCGACATCTGGTTCAGCTCCGTCAAGGGAGCCAGTCTGGCGATTTCCTACTTAGTGTCGGATCCGGTGACGAACAAGCCATGCATCAAGGCTGAGACCACCCTGGCATTTGTGGATGGTGCCACCGGCGCACTGCAGCGCGTCTCGGCCGAGCAGCGGGAGCTGCTGCGCCGGCACACCGGTGCCTCGGTCTTTGCCTAGCGGGTCCCAGCAGGTAAGCCGGGGGACTACCATCTGAGAAAGCTGCCTGCCTGAGGTACCGGGGAACCGTTCACTGCCGGAGGAGACCCTGCCGTGTCGAATGATCCGTGGTACAGCCTTGGCATAACGCCGATCGAAGCCTTGTGGGTAGTCGTCTCGGCCATCGGCATCTATGCCGCGTTCTTCCTACTGATCAGGGGCTTCGGCCAGCGGGCGCTCGCCAGCTGGTCCACCCTGGACAAGGCGATCGTCATTGCCCTGGGCGGAGTAGTGGGCCGGGTCATCCTCGGCTACACACCCACCCTTGCCGGCGGGATCGTTGGACTCATCACCCTGTTCACCATGATGCGGCTGGAGGAGTACCTCCGCCGCACCAAACGCGGCGTGTACCTGAGCAGCAAACCGGTACTGCTGATGGCAGGGGACGAAATCCTCGCGGACAACCTTAAAAAGGCCCGAATCCAAAACGACGAGCTCTATTTCAAACTGCGCCAAGCCGGGATCCGCAGTTTCTCCGAGGTCTCGATAGTGCTGCTTGAGCCCACCGGAGACGTGAGCGTCATGCGCAGGGGGGTGCCGGTGGAACGCGAGCTGCTGCGGCGCGTGGCTGACAGGGACAGGATCCCCCGTGAACTGCTTCTGCCGCAGCGGGACGGGCATCAGGGCCCCTAACAGGACGCCCGGCCGGGTCCGCCCGGGAGCACGATTAGGCGTTTGGCGGGATCCCGTGTAGAGTCTTTCTCAGTTGTTGTGTTGCGCATTTTGTATTTCAAGCGGCGAAACCCAAACGGGCTAGCCGCTTTTCTGTAAAAGCGGTAAAGGAACACCGCGACTGAAACCTCCCGAAAGTCGGGAAGTGTTTCAATCCAGAAGGAATATTAAAATGGCTACAGGTACCGTGAAGTGGTTCAACTCCGAAAAGGGCTTCGGCTTCATTGAGCCGGACGACGGCAGCGCCGACGTCTTCGCTCACTACTCCGCTATCAACTCCAGCGGCTACAAGTCCCTCGAAGAGAACCAGAAGGTCTCCTTCGACACCGAGCAGGGCCCCAAGGGTCCGCAGGCTACGAACATTCAGGGCCTCTAATTCCAGAAGCCTAGACGCCGCCGCTAAGGCAGGCATCTAAAAAGAAGAGCAGGACGGGCAACCGTCCTGCTCTTCTTGTTTTAACCCCGCCACACTTCTTCGCCGAGAGGGCAGTTACGGCTGGTTTGAGCGTTCAAACGAGCCGTAACTGGCCTCTCGATGGGTTTTCGGCGGTTGGGCAGGGGAGCTAGTCCTGTACCCGCACTGCGGTCTCCCGCAGGTACTGCTCCACCCGGGTGTACGCGTCCTGTGTCAGTGCGCGCCAGAACTGCATGGCCAGGTGCGGCTCATTTTCTTCCAGATGCGCGATCTCCTCTGCCGGAAGACGCCAGACCTCCACGGCGCCGTCGGCCTTGACCGTGGTTTCCTGCCGCCTGTCCTCGCCCAGGGCCATCTCGCCGAACGTCATGCCGGCACCGAGCCGGTTCAGTTTCACCCGGTGCCCGTCAGGTCCGGGCATCAGGGTCTGCACGTGCCCGGAGGCAATGAAGTACACGCCGCTGAAGCGCTGGCCGATCCGGCGGATCACCTCGCCGTCGTCATAGGTGAGCTTTTCCATCCGCGCGGCCACGTCCTTCGCCGGTTCCTCGCCCATGGGAGCGAGTGCGGGGGAGTCAGCCGGAAGGATCCGTGCAGGCTGGACCAGCCCGGCGGCATGGCGTTCCAGCAGCTCTTCCTCACACCATTCCACGGCAGCCGAGCGGGTGGCGAAGGACTGGATGTCGTGCCCGTCCTCCATCAGGCTCTCTGCCACCGCGCCGTCCGCGTCCACGACCGCGAGGCTGCGCCCGGCCTGGGTGAGCATGTGGGCAGCCTCCGCGAACATGCGCATCGCCACCCCGGACACCTCATCGACGCTGCGAAGGTCCAGGACCACCAGTTCGACGTCGTCATCCAGGGATGCGAGTTCGCGCACCATGGCCTCGGCGCCGGCAAACAGCAGGTCACCGTTCAGCTCCAGGATCCGGGCGCGGGCCACGTTGGCGCGCAGCACGGCGGCAGCTTCCTCGCTGCGGCGGATGCCGGATGGAGTTGTTCCGATGTCGTAGGACCCGCGAAGCGCGGAGCGGCCGGTCCGCCCGGCCCGCACAAAGTGCAGTTCAAGGTCACTGGAAAGGCGCTGGGCGACGGCGACTCCGCGCACGCTGCTTCCATGGGCATCCAGCGGCGGGGAGTACACGGCCAGCCCGATCTGTCCGGGCAGCACGGCGATGGTGCCGCCTGCCACGCCGGACTTCGCCGGCATGCCGACGCTGCTCATCCAGGCGCCGGCGTCGTCGTACATTCCGCAGGTAGCCATGACTGAGAGCACCCGTTCCACCGGCGCAATATCCAGGACCTGCTCATTGGTCAGGGGGTGCCTGCCGCTGTTGGCCAGCGTTGCAGCCATCATGGCGAGGTCCAGTGTGTTGACCATTACCGAACACTGCCGGAAATAGTCCTCAATCACCGGGGTGGGGTCCGATTCAATAATGTCGAAACTGCGCAGCAGGTAAGCCAGCGCATGGTTGCGGTGACCGGACTTCAGCTCAGACTGGTAGATCCGTTCGCTAACGGAGAGCTGGCGGCCTGCGAATGCGGAATAGGTATTAAGTATCCGCTTGAACCTCGAATTGCCGCCCGACCCGCGCACCAGGGACGTAGCAGTCAGGGCGCCCGCATTGATCATTGCATTTGCCGGGCGTCCGGTGCCCTCGGCCAGCGAAATCTCATTGAAGGAATCACCGGAGGGTTCCACGTCAACCTTCGCGTCGACGTCGTCCATGCCGCGGTCCGCCAGCGCAAGGCCGTAGGTGAACGGTTTGGAGATTGACTGGATGCTGAACTCTTCGCGGGTATCCCCAATCTCGTAGACATATCCGTCCGCGGTGGCCAGGACGATCCCGAAATTGTCCGGGTCGACGTTCGCCATCGCTGGGATCGAGCTGTACGGTTTACCGTCCTTCAGGTCCGCTATCTCGGTGTGGATTCGCTGCAGGTAGTGATCGATGGGGGAGTCCATCCAACCAGCCTACGGGGACCCTGAAACCCCGTGACCTGACCGTTACCTCTGTGTATACTGGCACGCAGTTGTTGTGTTGAGCGTTTGAACTTGAAGCGGCGAACCCCGAATCCAGGGACAGCCGCTTTTTTTGTCCAACGCTGCATGGGACACTTCAGCTGGAAACTCCTCGACGGTCGGGGATGTTTCGCCTCAGAAGGATGATTAAAAATGGCAACAGGCACCGTGAAATGGTTCAACTCCGAAAAGGGCTTCGGCTTCATCGAGCCCGATGACGGCAGCGCCGATGTTTTCGCCCACTACTCCGCCATCAACGCGAGCGGCTACCGCTCCCTCGAAGAGAACCAGAAGGTTAGCTTCGATACCGAACAGGGACCCAAGGGCCCCCAGGCGGTAAACATCCAGGCTGTCTAACCAAAGACTTCCGGCCCTTTCACGGGCCAGCTGGACACAGATGCAGGACGGTTTCCGTCCTGCATCTGTGTGTTTAAGGCGTGTTAAGGGATGCCTGTCTGTGTTTAGGGGACGCCTAGGGAACGGTGCGGGGATCCCTCCACGGAATGGGTGCCGCCCCGGCTTCACGGACCTGTTCGGGCTGACACCCCGCACGTTTCAGCCTTGGGAGCGCCCGGCGCGCGTAACGCAGCACACAAAATCTGCGGGCTTCTGTCTATACTCCTAACAGCTTCAAGAACTGCGGCCGCCAAGCTCCGACTTGGCCGCATACCAACCCCACGCTCGTTGGGTGGTTCGGATGAAGAAGCGGCCTGCACTCGCCCTCCGGGGCAACCGGTGCCAGGCAAGAGCACGCCGAAAGGACCGGCGCCCGGCGCCGCACCCATGGATAATTCAGCATCCTCTCCTCCTGTTCACGGTCTCCTGAATGCCGTCAGTCTCCAGGACTATGAGTCCCTGGTCAGCGTCAGGCAAGCCTTCGTGGACTTCCTGCTGGGCGACCCGTCCGCCGCGGCATGAGCGGTCCCTCGGGCCTGCTCCTGGATACCCCCGTCGTGGCGGAGGTGCGCAGCGGGTCCCCGGACCGCGCCGTCGTCGAGTTCCTCCGCAGCCGAAGCCATCTGCGCGTCTTTGTCTCCGCGCTGACCGTGGGGGAGCTTGAATCAACCACGCCGGGTTGGCTTTGGGAGTTGTCTTCCCGTTTTGCCGAGAACATCCTCCCGGTTGACCACGAGGTCGCCCTGCTGTGGCGAACCCTGCCGCCGCCGGCGCCGGAGGACGTCCGCGGCGGCCTCACAAACTGGCTTGCCGCAACGGCCATTGCCCGCAATCTCACGGTGGTGACCCCGGAACCTGAGGCTTTTGTGGCCTGTGGTGCGCATGCGGTCAGTCCATTCAGGAAATTCGGCTGAGCACAACCCCTTGTGAGAGAATTCATTGTCCCGGGTGAGGCCGGGCACACTGCCGCGTGCTCTCTTGGCGCCGCGGACACTCGCAAGTTAGGAATTCCTGGCCGATGGCTGAAAACACTCCCCGATCGGATGCGGTACCGCATTCGGAACGGATTGACGATGACGGCGGCAAAGCTGCCAAATGGAAAATTGTTGGCCCCGGACTCGTGGTCGCGGCCACGGGCGTCGGCGCGGCGGACATGGTCGCCACCCTGGTGGCCGGTTCCCGGTATGGCTACGGACTGCTCTGGGCGGTCATCCTCGGCGTCATCCTGAAGATCATCCTGGTTGAAGGCGCGGGCCGCTTCACGCTCGCCACCGGCAAGACCATCTTCGAAGGCTGGCGCTCCCTGGGCCGGTGGACCACTTGGTACTTCGGTCCGTACATCATGATCTGGGGCTTCGTCTACGGAGCCACGGCCATGTCTTCCGCCGCCCTTCCGCTGGCAGCAGTCTTCCCGTTCCTGCCGCTCTGGGCCTGGGCCATCTTCATGGGCCTGGCCGGGTTCGTGATGGTGTGGTTCGGCAAGTACGCCACCTTCGAGAAGATCACCGCGGTCCTCGTAGGCCTGATGTTCGTCACCGTGGTGGGCCTGGCCATCATCGCCACCCCCAACATTCCGGAAATGTTCAAGGGCCTGGTCCCGATGATCCCCGAAGGCGGAGTGGTCTACACCCTCGCGCTGGCCGGCGGCGTCGGCGGCACCATCACCCTCGCCGCCTACGGCTACTGGCTGCGTGAAAAGGGCTGGTACACGCCCAAGTGGATGAAGGTCATGCGCATCGACAACTCGATGGCGTACGTCATGACCGGCATCTTCGTCATCGCCATGCTCATTGTGGGTGCTGAGGTTGTCCGCACCGCGGGCATCACCCTGAGCGCCGGAGACAAGGGCCTCCTGGACCTCTACGACGTGCTGAAGCTCGAATACGGCGACTTTGTTGGCACCGGCTTCCTCGTTGGCTTCTGGGCTGCGTCCTTCTCCTCCATCATCGGCGTCTGGAACGGCGTTTCCCTGATGTTCGCCGATTTCTGGGGCAACATGCGCGGCAAGGAATCCGGCCACCCGGATACCCGCGTGGGCGGCAAATACTTCAAGTTCTACGTCCTGTGGCTGACCTTCCCGCCCATGATCCTGTTCGCACTGGGCCAGCCCATCGGCCTGATCCTGGCTTACGGCGTGCTTGGCTCCCTGTTCATGCCGTTCCTGGCAGTCACCCTGCTGGGACTGCTCAACGGCAAGCGCATTCCCAAGGAATGGGCCAACCGCCTGCACACCAACATCGCGCTGGGCATCACGGCCCTGCTGTTCATCATTCTCGGCCTGCAGCAGGCCTGGAAGGCTCTCGCGCCGGTATTCGGCGGGGAGTAGTCCAAGGTCCCGGGCCGGCTCCGCCGCCGGTTCCGGAGAGCGGGATCGAAGCACCCTGGAACTGCCCTACCGCGCACCAGCGCGGCAGGGCAGTTTAGCGTATTGGTCCGGCATCTACGAGGGAAAAACGCAGTTCGAAAATATGTAGCCAGACCCCAGGTACGCGCTGAGAACCCTCCGTTACGCTGTAATGGCGAGAGAAGGTTGCAGCATGGAAATCAGCGCAGCGGGTGGCCTGAATCGTCTGATTGCGGGCCGATACCGACTCATCGAACCAATTGGCCACGGTGGCATGGCCACCGTCTATCGAGGACTGGATGAAGCGCTCGGCCGCGACATAGCCGTGAAGCTCTTCCGGGCCAGTGCTGTTGATCCCGACGACGTCGGGCGGCAGGAAACCGAAATGCGGCTTCTGGCATCCCTCTCCCACCCCGGGCTGGTCACCCTGTATGACGCGGGCAAGGACGACGCCGGGCGGGACGACGGCCCGGACGGCGAGCCGCGGGCGTTCCTGGTCATGGAACTGGTGGATGGTCCGGACCTTCGCAAGCGGCTGCGTGACGCTCCTGTGCCTGCGTCCAACGTCGCCTACGTGGGAGCGGAACTCGCCGGCGCCCTGGCCTATATCCACACCCGGGGAGTGATCCACCGGGATGTGAAGCCGGCCAACATCCTCCTGCCCCCGGCCATCGCGGGCACGGCACCCCGCGCCAAGCTCACTGACTTCGGCATCGCCCGGATGATCGACGGCGCCAGGTACACCGCGACCGGAGCCACGCTCGGCACCGCCAATTACCTCAGCCCCGAGCAGGCGTCCGGCCGGTCTGCTTCAGGAGCCTCCGACATCTACTCCCTGGGCTTGGTGCTGCTCGAATGCCTGACCGGGAGGATCGAGTTTGGCGGCACCCCCCTGGAAGCAGCCGTCTCGAGGCTGAGCCGGGATCCAGAGGTCCCCTCTTCACTGGGACCGCAGTGGGTTTCGCTGCTCACGGGAATGACGGCGCGCGACCCCGATTCCCGACCGACCGCGGCAGAGGTCTCGGCGGCGCTGCTGGACTACCGGTGGGCGGCTCCGGCTGTGCCTGCTGCCTCCGCGGTCCGGGCACATGAGGCCCGGCCGGACAGTGAGCCACCCACCGGCGAAACAACGGCCGACGGCGCCGCGGATGATCTCCAGGTTCCAGGGACGGACACGGCCGAACCGGCCGGGACCTCCGGTACCAGCGTTGCTGATGCCCGCACCCCTGCGATGGAACGGGCCGCGGCGGCCTACCTTGCCGGAGATGAAGCAAACCATCCTGACATCCACACACCGGCTGCACCTCCCACCCCGCCCTCCATCGGGCGGATCGCCCACACGGGAACGCCGGCGGGCACCGAATCCCGCACCGAATCCCGCAAGGCATCCCGCAGCGGGCGGAGGAACGGTGCGAGGGCAGCCCTCGCACCTGCAGCGGCCCTCCCGCTGCAGCCGGGACGGGCGGTGCTGGCGGGACGTGCGCTGCTCGCCGTCCTGGCGATGACCGTCCTGACCGTCGCCGTCGTACTGGCGGCCGGCAGAGTCGGAGCTGATGACTCGGTGAACCGGCAGCCGGTGCCCGGGCACGTCGGCGGGACCAGCACGGGAAGCCCTCCGTAGGCCCTGGCGCAGGGAATCGTACACACGGCGGTGTTAGGTGTGGACCGCTTTCTTCTCGCATACTGGACAGATGAGTTTTCCGGCGTTATCCGAGACTGACCGCTGCCCGTGCCTGAGCGGTGACACGTACCAGCACTGCTGCCGGCGCTTCCACGCAGGCACCTCGCCAGCACCCACCGCGGAGGCTTTGATGCGTTCGCGCTACACGGCTTTTGTCACGGGGGACACGGATTACCTTGTCCGCACCTGGCACCCCAGTTCCCGGCCTGCGCACCTGGACCTTGACCCGGAGATGAACTGGCGGCGCCTGGACATCGTCTCCAGTGTTGCCGGCTCCCCGCTGGACTCCACCGGCACCGTGACCTTTGAAGCCCATTACCGGCAGGATGGCGCCGCCGGCGTCCAGCGTGAACGCAGCACCTTCGTGCGCGAGGCAGGCCGATGGCTGTATGTAGCCGGCGAGTAGGGCCCGGCGCCTTCCCCCTGCCGCACAGCGAGCCTAGGCTTTAACCAGCGTCCGACGGTGGGCCCGGGATCCCGGGCCTGAACAGGGAAGTCTCCCGAACAGGCGTACGCGCCTGCCAGTGGTCGGACCCCAGCAGAACGAGGACACCATGAAAGCACTCGTTTACGAAGGCCCCGGACAGAAAGCCTGGAAGGACGTCCCGGATCCCACGATCCAGGACCCGCGCGACGTGATCGTCAAGATCGATACCACAACCATCTGCGGCACGGACCTGCACATCCTGAAGGGCGACGTCCCTGCTGTGACGCCGGGACGCATCCTCGGGCACGAAGGGGTGGGAACCGTTACCGAGACGGGTTCCGGCGTCACGAACTTCAAGCAGGGGGACAAAGTCATCCTGTCCTGCGTTTCCGCGGACGGCTCCTGCAGTTTCTGCAAGGACGGGCTGTATTCGCACTGCACCGGATCGGAGGGCCAGTCAGGGATCGGCTGGATCTTCGGCCACCTCATTGACGGCACGCAGGCCGAGTACGTTCGGGTACCGTACGCGGACACCTCGATGTACATCCTGCCGGATGGTGTGTCTGCGGAGCACGGCGTGCTGCTGAGCGACATCTTCCCGACCGGATTCGAGATGGGCGTGCAGTACGGCAGGACCAAGCCGGGCGACGTCGTCGCGGTCATCGGTGCGGGGCCTGTTGGCCTGGCGGTAATCGCCACAGCGGGCCTGTACGGGGCGGCCAAGATCATCGCGGTGGACCTGGACCAGAACCGGGTGGACCAGGCCCGGCGTTTCGGCGCCACCCACGGGGTCAACTCGGGGGACTCAGACTGGAAAGAGCAGATCATGTCCCAGACGGACGGCTGGGGCGTGGACGTCGCCGTGGAAGCCGTCGGCATTCCGCGGACCTTCGAAATGTGCACGGAGATTGTCCGCCCAGGCGGAAACGTGGCGAACGTGGGTGTGCACGGCAAACCGGTCAGCCTGGAACTGGACCGCCTGTGGATTGAGAACATCGACATCAGCATGGGCCTGGTTAACACGGACACCCTGTCCATGCTGCTGAAGCTCATGGCTGAGGGGAAGCTTCCGGCCGAGGAATTCATCAGCCACCGGTATCCGCTCAATGACGTGATGACCGCGTACGACACGTTCTCGCGTGCCGCGGAAACCAATGCGCTGAAGGTGATTCTTAGCGCCTGATAGTCCCTCTGCGCCGGTTTTTGAATGGCAGCCGGACGGGAGAATACTGGGAAGTGCGGTGCGCAGCTGCGTACCGCACTTCTCAGTGTCGAGGTGGTAAGCAATGTCCGAAGATACGTCCCGCACCATGATCGCCGGCCGGCTGAATGTTGAGACCGGCGCTTTTGCACTCAAGGAAGTCCCGGTTCCGGACCCCGGTCCGGGATTCGTCCGGGTGAAGGTGGAAGCCGCAGGGGTCTGCCTCTCCGATGTCCACCTGATCCAGGGGCTGCTGCGCCCCAAGTTCCTCAAGGGCAGCGAAGTCACGCTCGGCCACGAAGTTGCCGGAACCATCGACCAGCCGGGTCCCGGTGTTTCCGCTCTGGCCCCGGGGGACCGCGTGGTGGTCCAGGCAGGCTATGAGTACAACGGCGTGACACTCACCATGGGTGTGGACTACGACGGCGGGTGGGCCGAATACCTCGTCGTCCCCGCCGGTGTCTGCGTGCCGCTGGGCGAGGACATCCCGTTTGACCAGGCCTCCATCATTCCCGACGCCGTTTCCACACCGTGGGCCGCCATTGCCTCCACCGCGCAGGTGCGTGCCGGTGAGGCCGTAGGGGTTTGGGGGATCGGAGGCCTGGGTGCACATGGTGTTCAGCTCCTGAGGATGGTCGGGGCAGCGCCCATCGTTGCTGTTGATCCAATCCCCGAAGCACGTGCACGGGCCCTGGAGCTGGGAGCAGACGTGGCCCTGGACCCGTTGGCCGAGGACTTCGCCGAGGCCATAAAAGCTGCCACGGCCGGCCGGGGGCTCGACGCCGCACTGGACTTCGCCGGCGTCGACGCCGTCCGCAGCCAGGCCCTGGCTTCCCTGGGCCTGCGCGGCAGGCTTGTGCTGGTGGGCCTCAGCGGAAAGCCTGTGACCATCGGTGACAGCACCGGATTCTCCTTCGCCCGCAAGCAGGTCCTGGGACACTACGGTTCCGAAGCGCATCACGTACCGCAGCTCGTCTCGCTGACGCGCCTGGGACGCCTGGACTTTGCCGGCTCCATCAGTGCACGGCTGCCGCTCGCTGACGCGGAGCAGGCCGTTAAGTCCCTGGACGCCAAGGAAGGAAACCCGATCAGAATCGTGCTGGTCCCCTAATGGCTGCACCCGATGGTGCCCTCCGCGGAGGGCACCATTGTTTCTCCGGCGTCCCGGCTTCAGTCTTTCGTGGACTTCGCGTCCTTGGACTCTTTGGACCCCTTTGACTCCTTGAGGTCTTTCGCCGCCTTCACCGCTGCCGCCGCTGCGGTCGCCTTCACCGGCGTGGGCACCTTCACGATCTTGGTCTTCGTCTTGGTTTTGCTCTTGGTGTCCAGGACCAGGGCCGCGGCGATTCCCAGCATCCAGATGTCCTTGGCGAAGGGGGTGCCGGCAGCGTTGGGACGGATTCCGTCGTCCTCAGTGAACTCCGGGGTCTTGAGGTACATGCGCATCATGCCGCCGGAGAAGGCGCCGAGCACCAGTCCCGCGAGGCGGCTGGGAACGAACGGGGTCAGCAAGGTCAGGCCGACGGTGATTTCGGCAGCGCAGAGCAGTTTGCCGAAGCGCGCCGGTTCCAGGTCCAGCACCTGCGGAAAGGCATTGCCGGCCAGGTGCTGCAGCCCGGCGGCGGACTCTTCGTCCAGGCTGCGCTTGTTCAGGCCCGAGTTCAGGATGTAGGCGCCGGTGGTGAGCCGCAGCGGGATGTGGCTGATTTTCATGGTGGGTCCTAACTCCAGTGGGCAGTTTCCACGCACGAGCCTACGGCCGCACCCCAACGGGCGGAAGGGGCCGCGGGGTAAGCGGACGGAAGAATCCGCATGCGTTCCGGACATGGGCTAACGGTTCATGGCCGGGAGGCGGACATTCGGTGCGGGGGATCAACATGCCGACGCAAACTGCCCCCGCAGGCGGGATTTCTGCTTTTATTAAAGAGGTACTGGGAAACCCGTCATCGACACAAGAAGGTCACCAATGGATTACCTCCCGGCCGAGCACCCACGGCCGCGACATTTCATCCTTCACCTGAGCGACACCCACCTTCTGGCCGGACCGGATCCGTTGTACGGAGCGGTGGACAGCCGGGCCAAGCTGATATCCCTCTTCGAACGGCTGGCGGAGGCCGAGCGCAAACCCGAAGCCATCGTCTTTACCGGCGACTTGACGGACAAAGGCGAACCGGAAGCCTATGACGAACTGCGTTCGATCGTTGAGCCGGCCGCGGAGCACATGGGGGCCAAGGTCATCTGGGTCATGGGCAACCATGACAAACGGGAGCACTTCAAAGAGCGGCTGCTGGACGAAGCGCCGGACATGGCACCCATGGACCGCGTGTATGAGGTCAACGGCCTGCGGATCGTGACACTGGATTCGACGGTGCCGGGATACCACCACGGAGAACTCAGCGACTCCCAGCTTTCCTGGCTGCGGTCCGTCCTGCGGACTCCTGCGCCGGAGGGTACGATCCTTGCCCTGCACCATCCGCCTGTTCCCAGCGTCCAGGACCTGACGGTCCTGGTGGAGCTGCGCCACCAGCGCGACCTTGCGGCAGCCCTGGAAGGATCCGATGTCCGTGCGGTCATCGCCGGGCACCTGCACTATTCCACCTTCACCACCTTCGCCGGGATTCCGGTCTCGGTGGCGTCGGCCACCTGTTACACCCAGGACCTGGCAACTCCGGGAACCCGGGGCCAGGACGCCGGCCAGGGCTTCAACATGATCCACGTGTACGAGGACTCGGTGGTCCACTCCGTGGTGCCGCTGGAGGAAAGCAGCACCGTGGGCGAACGGGTGGATGAAACAGAGACCCGCCGCCGGCTGGAAGCCGCGGGACGGCGGATCCTGGACGCCCGGACGCTCAGCAACGCATAGCCACCATCGAGATAGCAGAAACTGCCCGTTTCAGGCTTCAAAAGAGCAGTTTCTGTCATCTCGTTAGAGCTCGTCGGGGTCCGGTTCCGGTCCGAGGTTGAAGAACCGTCCGCTGACCGAATCCGGGGTGAGCTCCACGTAGCGGTACTTGGGGGTGCGCACCCAGGGCTTCAGCGGAAGTTTGTCCGCTGCTTCGATTTCCGCGCTGCGCTCCAGCTCACGGCAGGTTCCCTTGATGATGACGGACCAGGCTTCGTCGCTCATGATGCCGTCTGTCTCGAACGCCACGTGAGAGTTGATGGTCAGGCCGGCCAGCTTTGTGCCGGGGGCCGTGCGGAACAGCAGGACGCCGTCGTGGGCGTAGTAGTTGATGGGAAAGATATCGGGCTCGTTGCCCACACTGACTGCAATCCGCCCGTGGAAGGTCTTTTCGACATACTTCCAGGCTTCTTCTTCCGTCAGCTCAACAACTGCGGGCCGTTCATCAGTAGTCATGCCTCCAGTCTGCCAAGCCGGACCGCCAGCCGCCAGCCACCGCTCCTGACCCGGGTTGACTGCCGCGGCCTTACTCACAAAAGTGGAAACGGTAAGCTTACTGACCTAATCGGCACGACCTCGACTGAGAGAGAGCATGATGACGGACGACAACCAGTATTCGCCCCAGGAGCACCTGACCACCCGGCAGGGCCATCCGGTAACGGATAACCAGAACACCCGCACAGTTGGTTCGCGCGGTCCGGCCACCCTGGAGAACTACCAGTTCCTCGAGAAAATCAGCCACTTTGACCGGGAGCGGATCCCCGAGCGGGTGGTCCACGCCCGCGGGTTTGTGGCCTACGGCGAGTTCGAGGCGACGGGCAAATGGGGAGACGAACCCATTTCCAGGTACACACGCGCCAAGCTCTTCTCGGAGCCGGGCAAGAAGACCGACGTCGCCATCCGCTTCTCCACGGTGATCGGCGGCCGCGACTCTTCCGAGGCAGCACGGGATCCCCGCGGGTTTGCGGTGAAGTTCTACACCGAAGACGGCAACTGGGACATGGTGGGCAACAACCTCGGTGTCTTCTTCATCCGTGATGCGATCAAGTTCCCGGACGTGATCCACTCCCTGAAGCCGGACCCTGTCACCTTCCGCCAGGAACCTGCCCGGATCTTCGACTTTATGTCCCAGACGCCTGAGTCAATGCACATGCTGGTAAACCTGTTCAGCCCGCGCGGCATCCCGGCGGATTACCGGCATATGCAGGGCTTCGGCGTGAACACCTACCGCTGGGTCAACGCCGACGGCGAGTCGAAGCTGGTGAAGTACCACTGGCAGCCCAGGCAGGGCGTGAAGTCCCTGACCGAAGAAGATGCCGCGAACATCCAGGCGGGCGACCTCGGCCACGCGTCGAAGGACCTCTACGAGGCCATTGAGCGCGGCGACTACCCGCAGTGGGACCTGTACGTGCAGCTGATGGATGACAATGACCATCCTGAACTGGACTTCGATCCGCTCGATGACACCAAGACCTGGCCCGAAGAGGTCTTTGTGCCGCAGCTTGTGGGCACCATGACGCTGAACCGGAACGTGTCCGACCACCACAACGAGAACGAGCAGATCTCCTTCGGCACGGGTGTGCTGGTGGACGGCCTGGAATTCTCCGATGACAAGATGCTGGTGGGACGCACGTTCAGCTACTCGGATACCCAGCGTTACCGGGTGGGCCCGAACTACCTGCAGCTGCCGGTGAACTCCCCGAAGAATGCCAAGGTGGCCACGAACCAGCGCGGCGGGCAGATGTCCTACGGTACCGACCTCGCACCGGGACAGAACCCGCACGTGAACTACGAACCGAGCATCACCGGCGGTGTGCAGGAGGCACCGAAACAGGGTCCCTCGGCGGTTGGGCCGGAGCTCGAGGGACGCCTGACCCGCGCCCGCATCGAGCGGACCAACGACTATATGCAGGCCGGCCAGCGGTACCAGCTCATGGAACAGTGGGAGAAGGACGACCTGGTGAAGAACTTCGTCGACAACATCTCCGAGGCTGCGCGTCCGGTGCAGGAGCGGATGCTGTGGCACTTCTACATGTGCGACGACGAACTGGGCGCGCGCGTTGGCGAGGGCCTGGGCATCGGGCTGGCTGAGATTAAGGACCTCGGCCCGCTGCCCACACAGGCCCTCACCGAAGAGGAGCAGGACCGGGTCAAGAACCTTGGCAGCAACGGCCCGCGGAATGTGGAGGGCCTGACCATGACCCACTGCGTGCCCAACGAGCACGTAGTGGTTACCCGCTAGCCCAGCGGAGTAACCCATGGAATAAGCTAGGGACCAAAGCGGTACCGCAACACGGTAAAGCGGCGGCGGGTCCAACCTGCCGCCGCTTTACGCTGTCCTGGTTCGCTTTCCTGGGCGGAGGTTAAGCCGGCGTGACGTAGGCACCCGAGATGCCGCCGTCGACCATAAAGGTCGACGCCGTGATGAAGGAGGAGTCATCGCTGGCCAGGAACGCCACGGCGCCGGCGAGTTCCTCCGGCTCGGCGAACCGGCCCAGCGGAATGTGCACCAGACGGCGCGCGGCCCGTTCCGGGTCCTTGGCGAAGAGTTCCTGCAGCAGGGGAGTGTTCACCGGTCCGGGGCACAGGGCATTGACGCGCACCCCCTGCCGGGCGAACTCGACACCGAGTTCCCGGCTCATGGCCAGCACCCCGCCTTTGGACGCGCTATAGGAAATCTGCGAGGTCGCAGCCCCCATCACCGCCACGAAGGAGGCGGTGTTGATAATGGATCCCTTGCCGGCGGCCAGCATATGCGGCAGCGCGTACTTGCAGCAGTAGTACACGGAGGTCAGGTTGACCTCCTGTACCCGCCGCCAGGCATCGATGCCCGTTTCCAGGATGGAGGCGTCCTCCGGGGGTGAAATGCCGGCGTTGTTGAAGGCAATGTCCACGCGCCCGTAGGTTTCCTGAGTCACCTCGTAGAGCCGCCGGACCTCTTCCTCGCTGGTGACGTCCACCGGCACGTAGATGCCGCCCACTTCGTGGGCCGCTGCCTTGCCGGCCACGGGATCCACGTCCCCGACGACGACGTGGGCGCCTTCCGCTGCCAGCCGGCGGGCGGTGGCGAGCCCAATCCCGCTGCCCCCTCCGGTAATGACGGCGCTGCGGCCCTCGAGCCTGCGCAGCGGAGACGGGGGGAGCTGCGCCGGTGAGACCTGATCTGACATGGTGTTTCCCTCCTTGGGGCCGTTACCGGCCGGTGGCAATGAAGACGTTCTTGGTTTCCGTGAACGCGTCCAGGGCATCCGGGCCCAGTTCCCGGCCGAGCCCTGAGTGCTTGAAGCCGCCGAACGGCGTCCAGTACCGCACCGAGGAATGCGAGTTCACCGAGAGGTTCCCGGCTTCGACTCCGCGGGACGTCCGCAGGGCGCGCCCCAGGTCCCGGGTCCAGATGGAACCGGAGAGACCGTAATCGGAGTCATTGGCAATGCGGACGGCGTCTTCCTCATCGGTGAAGGGGATGACCGCGGTCACCGGGCCGAAGATCTCTTCGCGAAGGGCGGGACTGCCCGGTGCCGGTGCCAGGACGGTGGGCGGGAACCAAAAACCCGGGCCGTCCGGCGCCGTGCCCTGGATAAGGACATCGCCTGCCGCTACGTAGCCGGCCACCCGTTCGCGCTGCACGGATGAAATCAGCGGCCCCATGGCTGAGTCCGGCTGCCGCGGGTCGGCCACGCGCAGGCCGGTGACATGCGGTTCGAGCAGTTCCAGGAAACGCTCGTACACTCCGGACTGGACCAGGATCCGGGAGCGCGCGCAGCAGTCCTGGCCGGCGTTGTCGAAAGCGCCGCCGGGCGTTGCCGCGGCGGCCTGTTCCAGATCGGCGTCGTCGAAGATGATGTTGGCACTCTTGCCGCCCAGTTCAAGGGTTACCCGCTTCAGCTGAGCGGAGCAGCCGGCCATGATGCCCTTGCCCACCTCGGTGGATCCGGTGAACACGACTTTGCGGACGGCCGGATGGGTGACGAAACGCTCGCCGATCACCGATCCCTTGCCCGGCAGAACCGAGAAGACGCCCTCGGGGATGCCTGCCTCCAGCGCAAGCTCCGCCAGGCGCAGGGCGGTCAGCGGGGTCAGTTCAGCAGGTTTGAGCACCACGGTGTTCCCGGCAGCCAGCGCCGGGGCGAATCCCCATCCGGCAATGGGCATGGGAAAGTTCCAGGGCACGATCACGCCCACTACGCCCAGCGGCTCGTGAAACGTCACGTCGATGCCGCCGTCCACCGGAATCTGCGCGCCGGTGTGCCGCTCCGGAGCTCCGGCGTAGTAGTTCAGGACATCCCGCACGTTGCCCGCTTCCCAGCGCGCGTTACCCAGGGTGTGCCCCGCATTGGCCACTTCCAGGGCCGCGAGGTTCCCGAGGTCCGCGTCCACGGCGGCCGCGAACCTCCGCAGGAGCCGGGCCCGGTCTGAGGGGCCGGTGTTCCGCCAGCTCTCGAAGGCTCGTGCAGCGGCCTCGATGGCGGCATCCGCGGCAGCCAGGTCCAGCGGGGCCACGGTGGTGATGATCTCCTCGGTGGCGGGGTTCAGGATGGGCGTGCTCACCGTTGCGCTCCTTGGGGTGCTGAAGTGTGTGCTGCGGCTGCAGCGATGAAGCCGCGGAACAACCGCAGGTCTTCGGGGTTCTGTTCGGGATGGAACTGCACCCCCAGAACCCACTTGCCGGCGTCGGGCAGCTCCACGGCCTCGATGGTGCCTTCCGGTGCCACGGCCGTGACAACCAGGCCGTGACCCAGTTCCGCGATGCCCTGGTGGTGGTAGCACGGGGCGCTGGCCTGCGGGCCGAGCAGGGAAGCGATCAGGCTGCCCGGGGTGGTCGTGAAGCCAACCTCCCCGAAGACGCCGGGGGAGGGCTGGTAGTTGGCTTCCGGGCGAACATCGGGCAGGTGCTGGATCAGTGTGCCGCCCAGTGCCACGTTCAGGACCTGGGCGCCCCTGCAGATCGCCAGCAGCGGCAGGTCCCGTTCAAGGGCAGCCCGGGTCAGTGCCAGGTCATGGGTGTCCCGCTGCGGCTGGCTAACAGTGAGCCGGTGCCGCTCATGCCCGTACTCCGCCGGGTCCACATCCGTGCCTCCCGCAGTGATGAGCCCGTCGAGCCGGTCCAGGACGTGCACTCCGGTTGCCACCGGCGGCAGGAGCACCGGAACTCCGCCCGCGGCAGCCACCGCCTCCACGTACGTGCCGGGGATCAGCGCTGCGGGTCCTTTCCAAACTCCCCAGGCCGCTTCCTGGTAGTAGGTGGTGATGCCAATCAGCGGCCGCGCCGTGCTGCCGGGGGACAGGTCTTCAGAGCCGCTCGAAGCCACGCTTGCGCTCCCAGTCGGTGACCGCGGATTCGAAGGCGGCCAGCTCGACGTCGGCCGCGTGCACATAGTGGGTAACGACGTCGTCGCCGAAGGCCTTGCGGGCCAGCTCGCTGCCGGCCAGCAGGTCCCGGGCTGCGCGCAGCGTCGTCGGCAGCCGGTCCGCTCCGGTGGTGTAGGCGTTCCCGGCCGTGACCGGTTCCAGCGGGAGCCGGTTTTCAAGGCCGTGGATGGCTGCTGCTACCAGGGCTGCCGTGGCCAGGTACGGGTTCAGGTCCCCGCCGCCCACCCGGTTTTCACTCCGCATCCCCGCGCCGTGGCCAACAACCCGCAGCGCACAGCTGCGGTTGTCCAGGCCCCAGGCGATGGCGGTGGGTGCGAAGCTGCCTTCCACGAAACGCTTGTAGGAGTTCACGTTGGGCGCCAGGAAATAGGTCAGTTCCTTCAGCGCTGCCAGCTGGCCGGCCAGGAAGTGTTCCATGACCGGGCTGAAGCCGTGTTCGCTGTCGCCCGGGAACACGGGCTCACCGTCGAGGTCCCGGAGACTGAAGTGGATGTGGCAGGAGTTGCCCTCACGTTCATTGAACTTGGCCATAAAGGTAACGCTCTTGCCCTGCTGGTCTGCGATTTCCTTGGCACCGGTCTTGTAGAAGGCGTGGTTGTCGCAGGTGCGCATGGCTTCGTCGAAGCGGAAGGTGACTTCCTGCTGCCCGTAGTTGCATTCACCCTTGGAGGATTCGACCACCATGCCGGCGCCTTCCATGCCGGTGCGGATAGCGCGCAGCACAGGTTCCAGCCGGGAGGTGGCCAGCAGCGAATAGTCCACGTTGTACCGGCTGGCTGCCTGCATTCCGGTGTACTCGCGGTCCCAGGCGGAGGAGTAACTGTCATCGAAGAGGATGAACTCAAGCTCGGTGCCGATGTAGGCCCGGTAGCCCAGCTCTTCCAGGCGCTCGAGCTGCCGGCGCAGGATCTGCCGGGGAGAGGGCGCCAGGGGAGTACCGTCGGTGTGCAGGACGTCGCACTGGACTATGGCCGTGCCGGGCAGCCACGGCACCATGCGCAGCGTTTCCATGTCCGGGCGCATCACCAGGTCTCCGTAGCCGCCCTCCCAGGAAGAGGACTCGTAGCCCTCAATGGTGTTCATGTCCACGTCCACGGCGAGCAGGTAATTGCAGCCCTCCGCCCCGTGCGGGTAAACGTCTTCCAGGAAGGACTTGGCGCCGCAGCGTTTGCCCTGCAGCCTGCCCAGGTGGTCGGTGATGGCAACGATTACCGTGTCGATGCTGCCGGCGGCGGTACGTTCCCGCAGTTCCTCGAGATCCAGCCCGTTGGGCGGTAGCTTGCGTTCTGGCTGCTTCATGCTCTGTCCACTTCCCACGGTCGTGTCCTAACGGATTTCCGATTCGGCCTCGCTGATCTGCGCGAATTCCTCCTCCGGTGCGCTGGCTACCAGGTGATGGCGGCTATAGAACCAGAAGTAGGCCAGTGCGGCCACAAAAATTCCCGCGGTGATGGAGGCTGCCAGCACATCCACCACGAACGTCGCCACCACTGCCACCACGGCGAGGACCAGCGCGACGCCGGTGGTCACCGCCCCGCCCGGGGTGCGGTAACCGCGCGGCAGGTCGGGTTCGCGCCGGCGGAGCACTATGTGGGAGAGGTTCAGCAGTACGTAGGACACCGTTGCGCCGAACACGGCGATGTTGATCAGCAGACCGCCGTCGCCGGTAAGCGCCGCGAGCAGGAAGCCGATAGTGCCCGGCACGATCAGCGCCATGTACGGGGTGCGCCAGCGTGTGGTCAGGGACATCCAGCGCGGCAGGTAGCCGGCACGGGAGAGGGCGAAGAGCTGCCGGGAGTAGGCGTACATGATGGAGAAGAAGCTGGCCACGAGTCCGGCGAGCCCGGCGTAGTTCACGAAGTCGGCCAGGAACGTGTTGCCGCCGTAGGCGATGCGCAGGGCTTCAGGCAGGGGATTGTCCGAGGTGCTCATGGCTTCTGCGCCGGCGGCTCCCGGGACGAGCACAAGCATCAGCGCGCCGAAGACCAGCAGGATGGCCATGGCCGCGATGATGCCGCGGGGCATGTCCCGCTTGGGGTCGGAGGTTTCCTCGGCGGCCAGCGGGACGCCCTCGATGGCAAGGAAGAACCAGATGCCGTAGACCAGCGCTGCCAGCACACCGGCGATGCCCATCGGGAGGAAGGAACTCGCTCCCGCGGCATCAGCCGGGACAATGTCGAAGAGATTGGCGGCGTCGAACTTCGGAACCAGGCCCACCACGGTGGCGACCAGCGCCAGGACGGCGATGGCGGTGATGACGAACATCAGCTTGAGCGCCTCGCCGACTCCGCGCAGGTGGATGCCAATGAAGATGGCGTAGGTGACCAGGTAGACCGGCCAGGAGTTGGTTAGGCCGAAGAGTCCCAGCGCTTCTATGTAGCCGCCGATGAACGTGGCGATGGCCGCAGGTGCCACGGCGTACTCGATCAGCACGGCCATGCCGGTGGCGAACCCGCCCAGGGGCCCCAGCGCCCGGCGGGCGAAACCGTAGCCTGCGCCGGCGGTGGGCAGTGTGGAGGAGAGTTCGGCCAGTCCGAAGACCATGCAGGTGTACATGATTCCCATGAGGACAAAGGCGATGAGCAGTCCGCCCCAGCCGCCCTGGGCCAGTCCGAGGTTCCAGCCGGAGAAGTCTCCGGAGATGACGTAGGCGACGCCGAGGCCGGCAAGCAGGATCCAGCCTGCGGCGCCCCGCTTGAGCTGGCGCTGGCTCATGTAGTTAGCGCCGACTTTCGTGTAGTCGACCCGGGATTTAGCCATGCTGGTTCCTCGGTTTTCCTCGTGCGCTGGAATTGGACGGTGCAGGAACAATCCATGTGGAGCAAAGCGGTGTAGCGAGGCGCAGATACATATGGCGTAATGGACTGATTTCAGTCCATGAATGTTGGAGAAGAGTCTGCGGTTTTTGATGGCCTCACGTCAAGAGGCTGACAACATTTTTTATTGGCCTGATTTGAGGGCTTTGGAGGCTTATACTTCCCGCATGGATATGCCGCACTTCGACTCCGGGGCGCTGCCGGTGCGGCCGGTGCGCCGAGGCAATGCGTTCGAGGAAACCGTGGAGCGGGTGCTGGAAAACCTTAAACTCGGGATTTACGCTGCCGGGTCCAGGCTTCCGCCGGAGAGGGAGCTGGCCTCCCAGCTGGGCGTGTCCCGGGCAACGTTGCGTGAGGCGCTCGCGGAGCTGCAGGCTGCGGGATATTTGGAGTCGCGCCGCGGACGGTATGGGGGAACCTTCGCTGCGGAAGTCCTTCCAGGGCCATCTGATCCGGCCGGCACGGGGAACGTTTCGGATTTGGAGGACGTACTGCTGTTCCGCAGGGTGGTGGAGTCAGCTGCGGCCCGGCTGGCGGCCGAAGCTACGCTGACGCCTGCAGCACGGGGACATCTGCTGGCCGCCCTTGAGGAAGTGGACCGCGCTGCCACGGACACGTTCCGGCCCAAGGATGCCCGGTTCCACATTGCCGTTGCCGAACTGTCCGGATCTGCCCGGCTGGTGGCTGCCGTTGCCGAGGTCCGTGCGCAGGCGAGCGACCTGCTGGACCGGATTCCGCTGCTGCAGGCCAACCTGGACCATTCCCAGGCCCAGCACCGCGAGCTGGTTGACGCGGTGCTGCGCGGAGATGCGGATGCCGCCGAAGCAGCGGCCGCTGCCCACCTCGAAGGGACTGAGAGGCTGCTGCGGGGGTTCCTGGCCTGACACTGGTGTGGGGCGCGCTGCGCCTGGACGTACGACGGCGGCACCCGGGGTTTCGCTCGGAAACCCGGGTGCCGCCGTCCTACTCTGTGCCCTAGTTTTCCCAGGGCGCCTTGATGGGGAAGTACTTTTCCAGGAAGTCCGTAACCCGGTTGGTCCGTTCTTCGGTGGAGACTTCGGGGAAAGACCCGTCGTTGAGGCAGAAGAGGTCCTTGTTCCGCTTGGCCAGCAGCCGGTCCATATCCTTCAGCCCGCGGTAGGAGGTGGTGTCCACGTACTTCACCTTGGCGGTTTCCTGCGTGACGGCACGGCCGGTGAGCAGCGCGTAGTAGTGGTAGAGCGAGTTGGTGACGGAGATGTTGTCCTTCGCCCGGAACTTGCTGGCTGCCGTGGCCGCGAATTCGTCGGGGAAGACCGCTTCCATTTCCACTAGGACGCTTTTGCGCAGCGGTGCGGCCGTGTGTTCGAGGTGCCGGGTGGTGATCCGGCCGAAACGTTCCCAGAGCAGCCGGCGGTTCACGCGCGCGGCGTTTTCGAAGCCGCTGCGTTCGGGGTCGTTCGCTCCGAGGCCGATGCGGGTGCTGGCTTCGATGAACTTGGTGATTCCGCCGGGGGAGAAGAACAGGTCCGGGCCCACGGGGCGGCCAAAGAACATGTCGTCGTTCGAATACAGGAAGTGTTCGGAGAGCCCGGGAATGTGCTGCAGCTGCGATTCGACTGCCTGCGAGTTGAAGGTGGGCAGCACGGACGGGTCGCGGAAGTGCTCGGTTGCGGGGACGAACGTAACTGACGGGTGCTCTGCCAGCCAGTCCGGGCGCGGCGAATCGGAGGCGATGAAGATGCGCCGAATCCAGGGCGCGAACATATACACCGAGCGCAGGGCGTACTTCAGTTCGTTGATCTGCCGGTAGCGGGCTTCATGGTCATCGCCTTCACCGACGACCGCGTCCTGCATCAGGGCCGCGCGGCGTGCCCGGTACTCCGGGGAGCTTCCATCCACCCAGGAGAAGACCAGGTCGACGTCGAACCTGATGTCCGTGGCGTGGTCGGCAAACATGTTCTCGATGGTTGGCCAGACCAGGCCGTGCTTGTCCACGCTGCCGCGCACCACTTCGGAGGCAGGCAGGGTGCGGCGGGTCAGGGAGTTCTCTACCGGGAGGGTGATCTCCTTCTCGCCCAGTTCCCACAGCTCAACCTGGACGCCAGCGGAGGCGCCGAAGACGAGGTTGGTTCCGCTGGTTCCGCGCGGTCGGAACAGGCGGATGATGCGTGTTTTCTCGTGGGGTGAGAGCTCGCCGTCGGCCACCAGCACTGTGCGTGACTTTTCGGTGTCCACGCTGCGGGAGTAGAACGGTTCATCTTTGCAGGCTTCGACGAGGGCACGGCGGAGGTCTCCCCGAAGGCGCAGATCGATTGCTATCACCGGCCGCTGGTCGTTGCCTCGAACCAGCAGATAGTCGATTCCGGCGTCGTCCAGTACCCGGCGAACGAACAGCAGGTCTTCCACCATTGCCTGGTGCGGTGTCAGGCCGGTGTCCATCAGGGTTAGCCTGCCCTTGATCTTGCTGACGTTGGCGCGGTGTTCAACGCGTTCAACGACGGCCAGGGATGCCGTCTGGAGGTCTTCAGCCTCTGCGCCTTCTTCCGGTGTGCCGAAGTAGACGTCGTGCTCTGCAGTGATGTCGGTAATTGGAGCCTCCGAGGGGTCGGGCCGTTTAGGCATGTGACAGGAAAGGGGAAGCGTGCGACGCTGCACGGTAGCTGGACCGTTGGTGCTCACCTGCCGGTTTTGCTGCCGGGCCGGTGCTGTGAAACCGCGGGGTGCTATGGGCGGCGCTGGCGGGGCTGCGTAGCATTGATGCTTAGCACGCGGAAACCTCCGGGAGCCGATGTGAGATACCGTAACACCCTGTTGTGTGCCGCCGTTACGGCGGGCCTTGCCGTGGCCTCGTGTGCTGCGCCGCAGCCTTCACAGACTGCCTCTCCAGCCTGGTATTCCTATGAGGTTTCGGAGAGCTCTTTGGAGTTTGAATACCGCTCTGACTGGCAGGTTGAGCAGGTTGCTGCCTTGGCCAACGATCCTTCCGGCGGTGTATCCCTTCGGGTTCACGACGCCGGCGGTGACGTCATTGCGTGGTTGGACACCGGGATTATTACGGACCAGGTCTGCATGGGGATGCAGGAGCCTGTGGTCTACACGGAGTACGACTCCCAGCCTATGCCGGAACTCGAATCCGGGCAGGGTACTTCGCAGCGTTTTGTGTACCGTTCAGTGGCTCCTGCATCGGGTGAGGCCCTGGTGACCTATTCGGTGGTTAGCACGCCTCCTCCGTCTGCCGAGGATGCTGCCTGTGGTCTCTTTGATTTCTTTACTTTGACCGAGTCCAGTGGCGGACGGTTTTCAGGTGTTGTCCGGCCTGATGAGGGAACGGACTCTGCTTCCCATTTGGCGAAGGCAGCGGCGTATGCGGACTCTGACGAGTACCGCGATGTGAGGCGCATGCTGGTTTCCTTGCGCAATTCAGACTGAGTTTTTTGGGCTTCCTGCACTTTTGCTGTGGCGTGCTGTGGATAAGTACGTATGCTTTGCCGCAGTTTCTGTAGCATCTACCGCACGCTGCCTTGCCTAACACGGGGGTTTTGATGTCCAGTCTTGGTGTTCGACGCCGGTTTGCTGCGGTTTCTCTGGCTCTTGCGGGTTCCCTCGTGGCTCTGTCTGCGTGTTCGGGTGCTGATGACCCTGATGCGGACGCTGCGCAGTCTCCCAGCAGTTCTGTCTCGCCGAGCGCTTCTCCCACCCCGACTCCTACGCCATCTGCGACGTATAAGCCTGCCTCTGCTGAGGGTCCTGCGGAGAACGTTCCGCTGCCTGTGATGCCTGAGGAGGCGAAGGTTGAGTCCAAGGAGGGGCTTATTGCCTTTGCGCGGTATTGGTATGAGCTGATCAATTACGGCTACGAGACGGGGGATGTGGAGCCTGTTAAAGCGGTTAGCGGGCCTGACTGTTTTGCTTGTCAGAGCTTCTATGAAGTGGTCCAGTCTGGTTTTCAAGACAGCGACTGGATGGCAGGAGCGGGCATCGAAGTTCAAGGGGCGGACAGCAGCTTTGCGCGCACAGACGAAGGTTACGTGCAAGTGCTAGTCCAGCTGGTTCAAGAACCGTTGGAGTACTACGGCCCAGCGGGCGTCCAGGCTATCGAGCCCGGAAATGAGTTGCCGTCAGTCCAAATGATTGAAGCAGAATTCGGTCCTTCCGGCTGGAGTGCCATAGACGTGGTGACTATCCATGCTTCCAAGAAGTAGCCATGCATCGGGTGTCACGATTCTGCTCGCGTGTGTCGTTGGCCTCCTCTACTCACAGGGCGCGCTCGCGGCGCCAACAGGCGGTGGCGGCAGCGGATTCATCGAGGGGGGTGTCCGGGGCGATGTCTCTTATCATCACGAGGCTGGAACCGGCGTATGGACTGAGCTAGCGATCGGCCTACCGAATGATCCACTTGGTTATCGTTTTGAACCAGCCTGCTTTGATGATCAGGACGCGGGAGATATCTCCTGTTTGGTGCAGACCAGACAGTGCACAGCGGGACCTGACGGTCGTTTGGTGTGGTGGTATTCAGGGTTGAGGACGGTAGCACCCGAGACTTGGACGCGTTTCACCCAGGCTCCAACTTGCATCTACTCAGAAGATCCGGCTGCGTTCGAAGAACGCTTGCGCGGCGAAATTCTGAGAGCCTTCCAGGAAGCACCTATTGCTCCGGGCACTATCACCCTTCAACCCAGCCCTCACACACTTATCGGCGCCCACACAAACGTCTACGTGGAAGCACAGCCCCAGATCTTCGAGATGGATCTCCTTGGCCAATCCATCCGCATCGAGGTGGAGCCCACGGAGTACACGTTCAACTACGGCGACGGCACAAGCTATGGGCCGGTGTCGACGCCCGGTGGACCGTTGCCGGAAGCACGCTGGGGAGAACAAACATCCACAAGCCACATGTATTCGCAGACCGGTGATGTTCCGGTAAGCATCACGACGTTCTTTTCGGGCGAATACTCCGTCAACGGCGGCCCGATGATTCCTATGGACGGACGTGCCGAAGTTGCCTCCCCGTCCCAGGTCCTGAGCGTTTGGCGGTCGGAGTCCCGCAACGTTGCTGATAACTGTCTTGTTAACCCCGCAGGCGTCGGCTGCTGATCTTCCGAAATTTTCCCTGTGGATAAGTCGAATCACCCGTAGAACGCGCCGTAGCCTCAGTCCACAACAGCCGATGGACTAAAAGGAGACGGCCATGGAGGCAGAGCGGACTCAAAACAGCACTCCAGGGTCCAAAAGGACCATGATCCGACTCCTCGTGGCCGGCCTGCTCACGATCCTGCTGACCGGCTGCTCAATGGTCAGCTTCCAACCGGCGGCGAACACTGCGGACGCGGAAACTCCGGAGACGGCCTCTTCCGCCGCTGCACCGTCAGAACCGCCGACACCCACACCGTCTCCGTCCTACAGCCAGGCCTCCGGGGCGGGACCAGCCGTCAACCTCGAGCTGCCCGTCATGCCGGAAGTGGCTAGACAGGAAACCGCAGATGGACTTCTCGCATTCGTGGACCACTGGTTTGGATTGGTTAACTACGCCTATCAAACCGGCGACATTGGGCCGCTTCAAGCAGTGACCACGCCCGAATGCGGCGTGTGCCGCGGGGTCTACGAGACAGGACCAGGAGCATACGCTGACGGCGGCTGGCTGGAAGGCGGGCAGGTGGAGTACGAGAACCCGGAGACGGTATTCGTGCTGACCACTGAGAACCGGCGGCAAGCCGTTATGTCCGTTCGGCAGAGGGTGATCATCCACCGCGACAGCTCCGGGAAGTCCGTGAAAGTCGTAGCCGGGACAGACAACCCGTTCCAAATGATCCTCGAAGCGACGTACACGGGAGATGGGTGGTTCGTTGATACTGCTGAGCCAACGGGATGGCCGGGTTAATGCCCGGGCTGGAGGCGGCCCGGATGAGGCACAGCAAAGAGCGTCCGGGGATCCTGCAGCAGGGCCGGGTAGGTGAAATCGGACCGACGTACCCTCCCGGAAACCTGGACCGGCCGGTGGGCAGCGTCGTTCGTAAGGGATACTTCCCCAACGGTTCCCAGGTCCAAAACAGTCCGGTCCGCCCCCAACAAGGCGACCTCATCTCCGTCGTTCATTTCCTCCAGGAAGCGCTCAAGTTGGCGGGCCTTCTTCCCCGCCACGGGCGTACCGCGCGCGGACAGCATGGGCAGTTCAATCACCGGTCCGTCATCGCCGGGAACAGTGCGTGCAACCCACAGCGAATCCCCTCCGGGTTCGGCGGGCAGAATCAGCTTTTCGGGATCCGGCCACACGTAGGGCAGATCCGGGGGAGTGCCGGGGAACAGGTCCGCGTAGAACGCGGGATCTTTGGCAAGCAGGTTCGACCGGTGGCTCTCGTGAACCTGCGCCTCGCCGAGCCAAGGGGGCAGCGGTACCTCACCGCCGTCGGCGTCGGGCGCGAACTCAACCAGCTGCTCCCGCACGGTGTCGGCAAATCCCCGCCCGGTCCACGCGTCGGTCATCGCCAGGCCGTAGGCCACCAGCGCGGGAACGTACCCCATCCACATCCGGGTGGCCGGATGGTTTCGCCAGCCGTAGTCGGGAAGGACCAGCGCCCGCAGGATCTGCAGGGTTTCAACTCTCTGTTTGCCCAGACGAGGGGAGTCGAGCACGTCGGCACTGCGCCGGAAGTCCTCATAGGGAACGAATGTCTGCATACCGGTCTCAGGACCTAGTACTCGGCATACAGTTCCCCTGCGAGCACCGGTTCCGCCACCCGGTTATCCAGCCGCGGCAGGGGACAGGCCCAGCGCTCGTCGTAGGCGCACGACGGGTTGTAAAGGAAGTTAAAATCCAGAATCAGGGAATCGCCTGTCCCTTCGCCGAGGTGCGCACCCTTGATCGTGTCCAGCAGGTAGCGCCCACCCCCGTACGTTCCGTGGGGTTTGCCGGCCAGTCCATCCCGCAGCGGCAGGAAAAGCCCGCCCCCGTAAGTGGCCAGGCGCCACAGCGCGAGCCTGCCTATCGGCGTCGTCACAGTTCCGAGGCGTTCGAAGTAGACCGTTCCGTCTGTTCCCGTGGGGACTTCGAGCTGCTGGCCGGCGCCGTCGTCGTCGATTCCCGTCTCGAAACGGAGGCCCGGATCATAGGGTGCGACGGCGAGGCCTGCGAAGCGCTGTTTTGCCGCCTGGCTGAGCGGGGACGCGGGGTGCATGGCGAACAGGGCGTCGCGTTCGCGGCGCCAAAGATCATGGGCCGACGACGGCGAACCAGCCCCCGCGACCTGCCGTACCTGGGCATATATGTCGAATATGCGACGGCGCCAGTCAGCCGTCCGGAGTGCCGAATCGGGGGAAACCATGTCCCCAGCGTAGTGTGTTCGGGTGACTACGGGACTGCTAATTGTTGTGCTGGCTTCGATCTTTGTTGGGGCGCTGGCCCAGCGAATCGCCGGTCTTGGGTTCGCACTTCTGATTTCGCCGTTCCTGGTGATCATTCTCGGCGCCCATGCCGGCGTGCTGATGGTGAATGTGTGCGGGCTGGTGTCCTCGCTGCTGATCATGTTCCGCGTTTGGAAGGACGTGGACTGGAGCATGTATCGGTGGCTGGCCGTTCCCGCCGTGATCGGCAGTATTCCTGCCTCCATCGCCGCGGTGTATTTGCCGGCCGCGCCGATGGCTGTGATCGTGGGTGCGATCGTACTGGTGGCGCTCGGTGCCTCGCTGGTCCTGGCCCGCAATTCAGTTGTGGTGACGGGCAATCCTGCCAAGGCAATCGCCGGTTTCGCTTCAGGAGTGACCAACGCTGTGGCGGGCGTGGGCGGTCCGGCAGTCAGCGCCTACGCCGTGATGGCCCGGTGGCCGCAGCGGCCGTTCGCTGCAACCCTTCAGCCCTTCTTCGTCACCATTGCCACCGTGACGCTCGCCGTAAAGCTTGCGATGGATCCGGGCCAGATGCCTCCGTTCAGCGTCGTTGCCTGGGTACTGATTGGCGTCATGATCATCGGCGGCATCTATGCGGGGGAGCGGCTGCAGAAACACATCCGTGACGACCACGTCCGCTTCGCAGTCATCGTGATCGCCTTCCTCGGAGCCGGTGCGGCCATGGTCAAGGGCATCATCGATCTGATGGCCTAACTGCCGATTGGGCGGTGCCCGACGGCGGCGCTCCAATCCCAGCGAATCGGGGGCAGGACTCAGCTGCCTTCGAAGACCCGTAGACGAGCTTCGCATGGGATTGAAAAGCAGGTAAATGACCGGTAATTGAGGTCCCGGAAAAGGGCTGATTTAGGCCCTGGAATGTCGGTGGCAGCTGAGAGTGTTAGGGGTATGAACCGTTCCTCGGTGCCCCCGTTTTCCCGGTCAGCTGACCGGGAAATGAAGGGTGCGCCGGGTGGTGTGCCGGGGGCTGAATCCCCATCCTCGCCGCGTTCGGAACCTGCGTTTACAGCTCCCTCAGGGACGGTGTTCTGCGCTGATCCTGCCTTGGTTGAGGACCATGTGTCCGAGTCGTTGCCTGAGGGTTTCGCCGGGCAGTTATCACTCCGCGGTTCGGAGTCCCTGGGGTATGAGGAAACCGTGTCCGCGCTTGAGCGTCTGGGCATGCTCATCTCCTGGGCGCAGGCCCAGCAGGCACGTGTTGCCGCCCGGCTGGAAGTGCTCTTTGCCAGGGATATCGCTGAGGCTTCCGGACGTGAAGAACCCGCCCTGGCCATGAGTTTGGCTGCAGCCGAGGCATCCACGGTCCTGAACATCCCGCACATGACGGCGATGCAGCTCATCAGCGAATCCACCCGCCTGTGTGTTCAGGCTCCGCAGACGCTGGCCAGATTATCCGAGGGAAAGATCGCCCTCCAGCACGCCCGCATCATCCTCGAGGAAACCCAAAACCTCCCCGCCGACATCCTCGAACCGCAGCCGGAACCGGGTGCTGGCGCGGGTTCAGATGACGCAGCCGCACCAGCCGGCAACGGGACACCGCCTGACGGGGAGGCCGGTCAGCTGGATCTCGGCCTGGAGGCCCAGGGCGCGCTGTTCGGGCAGTCCGGGCCGGGCGGACCGGATGGAGCAAGCGGACCGGACGGAGACGGTGGAGCAACCGGACCGGATGGGCCGGGCGGACCGGACGGGGCAGACGGAGTGCAGGATGGTCCGGTAGGCGGGGCAGCCGGGTCGGACGGGCCGGGCGAAGCAGCCGCAGGCGCAGCCGTCGATGGGCCTGCCGGTGCAGCCCTCACAGTGCGTGCTGCGTTCGAACGGGACCTGCTGGCAGCAGCCGAGGGCAGGACTGCTGCCGGGTTCGGGCGCCGAGCCCGCAGGCTGCGCGAGTCCCGCTTCCCGGACCTGATCCCTGCCCGGCACCGTGAGGCCAAGGACAAACGCCGTGTGATGTTCCAGCCCCTGCCCGATGGCATGTCCTGCCTCAGCGCGATCATCGCCGCGGAGAAGGGCCAGGCTATGTTCGCCGCGCTCACCGGTGCAGCGAAAGCCGGCAAACGAGCCGGCGACCCCCGCACCATGGACCAGCTCCGCGCAGACACCCTCACCGAGCTGCTGCTGGAGGGCGAACCGCCTGCCGCCAAGGGGGACGCCGCAGTAGAAGCTCCCAGGGCCGGAACGATCACCAACGAAGACACACAGGGAGCAAATCCCATTCCCGGCGCTGCAGACGGAGGGACTCGGGGAGGCGCCGCCGGTTCCCTCTACGAACCCAGCAGCGTCCCCGGCATTCAAACCCATGGCCTCGACCCGGCCGGCCACCGCCTGACCGGACCAGATACCGCATCCATGGACGCTGCCGGGGAAATCCCTTCCGCACCGGGCCCCACCCCTACCGGTACCACCAGCACTGCCGCCGGTAGTTCCAGACAGGACAAGCGACCGCGCCGGGCCGAAAGATACCGGAGCAAGAACCGGGACCGCATCAACAACCGGAACCGCACCAACAACCGGGACCGCACCAACAACCGGGACCGCACCAACAACCGCGACCGCTCCAAAGTCCGTACCGAGGTCATGGTTCTGATCAACGCAGACACCCTTGCCGGAATCGACGAAAACCCGGCAGAACTCAACGGCTACGGGCCGATCAGTGCCGAGACTGCACGCTCGATGATCCTTGAGGCCCTGCACTGGACGCCCCTGCTTCAGGACCCGGCCACCGGTGAAATCCTCACCGTGGGACGGACACGGCGTATCCCTGCAGGACTCAAACGCTGGCTCCAGGCCAGGGACGGAACCTGCAGGTTCCCCGGCTGTCCAGTAAATGTCACCCACGCAGAGATCGACCACACCACCCCGTACGCACACGGCGGACCAACAGACCACACGAACCTGGAACACCTCTGTCCCAAGCACCACCGGTTCAAAACCCTCGGCCACTGGAAAGCACGCCAACCAGCGGCCGGAACCATCGAATGGAACTCACCCACCGGCCGCACCTACACCACCGACCCCACACTGGACTACCTGCCGAGTCCACGAAATCTCAGGCCATCGGATCCTCGGCCCCGCCCCGAAACCACGCCCCAGCCGCCAGACGACGATCCGCCACCCTTCTAGCCCCCCGTAGGTCCAAGCCGTTCCGGCTGGCTCTCCCTCGACGCCGAAGGAAAGGGTCAGTCTCGGGCAAGTCCCTTCGATGGATAGGTCCGCTTAGCGGAGCAGCCGGAATCATCAGAGAAGGCGGGCGGCAGACCGGAGGGACGATGGCTGCGGCGGGCCGGGCATCAGAGGAGGCGGCATCAGCGCGGACCGGGAGCTCAGGCCCCCGCAGTACAAAAGGGACACGGCCCACCGCCCCGCAGACTCGCAGCCCACCGCCCTGGGGTCCGCGGCCCGCCGCCCGCCGCCCCGCCCCGCAGACCAGCAGCCCACCGCCCTGGGTTCCGTGGCCCGCCGCCCGCCGCCCGCCGCCCCGCCCCGCAGACTCGCAGCCCACCACCCTGGGTTCCGTGGCCCGTCACCCTACGGCGCCTCGCCACCCACCGCCCCCCGCCCGCCGCCCGGCCCCGCGGCCCCGCCGCTCTACGGGTCCCGCCGCCTCGCCGCCCACCGCCCCGCC
>NZ_VTFV01000007.1 GCF_009192745.1 Arthrobacter citreus | reverse complement strand
AAGCTAAGACCCGCAGCGCCGATGGTACTGCACCCGGGAGGGTGTGGGAGAGTAGGTCACCGCCGGACAATCATTAGAAGAGTTCAGGCTCCGCAACGCTGCGGAGCCTGAACTGCTTTAACACCCCCCCCACCACCGGGCCCGCACACATGTGCGGGCCCTTCCCCGTTTAACACCCCTTAGGGCTGGTCCAGCCCGGGCCGGGCCTTCCCACCGCCTGTGACACGGGACCACACCGGGGAACACCCGTTACGGCGGCTGGGAACCTCGACAGGCATAGAGTCAGCACACGTGGGCACTCCTTCAGGGAATACCGCCCTGGAAGTGGTGAGGTTCACGACGCTTACCCGGCCAGAGTGAGCTCCGCGGATCGGGGAGGCCGCTCTCTGCCTTAGAATTGATAAGGACCCCGTGCGGTCCCCATGACTTTCGCAGGCAAGGTCCTGCCAATTACCTACACATACATAGTGACGAGCGACTGCAGTTAAATTCCGTTGGTCGGCTCACGACGAGAGGAACTCAGCATGTCCGAGCAGAACAACCGGGAAGATCGCGACAGCCAGGGACGGCCCCGCGCGAACGATCGCAAGCCCCCGCAGCGCAAGTCCTACAACGACAGGCAGTCTTCCGCCGGTCGTCCCGCTCGTGATGGTGAGCGGAAGCCCTTCAACAAGGAGGGCGGCGCTCGTAAGCCGTTTGCTGGCCGTGATGGTGAGCGGAAGCCGTTCAACAATGAGCGTGGGGATCGTAAGCCGTGGGGTGATCGTCCGGCTCGTGATGGTGAGCGGAAGCCGTTCAACAATGAGCGTGGGGATCGTAAGCCGTGGGGTGATCGTCCGGCTCGTGATGGTGAGCGTAAGCCGTTTAACAGTGAGCGTGGGGATCGTAAGCCGTGGGGTGATCGTCCGGCTCGTGATGGTGAGCGTAAGCCGTTTAACAGTGAGCGTGGGGATCGTAAGCCTTTTGCCGGCCGTGATGAGCGTAAACCGTTTGGTGATCGTCCTGCCCGTGACGGTGAGCGTCGTTCCTTCAATGCTGACCGTGGTGAGCGTAAGCCGTTCAACAATGATCGTGGTGAGCGTAAGCCGTTCAACAGTGATCGTGGGGATCGTAAGCCTTTTGCCGGCCGTGATGAGCGTAAACCGTTTGGTGATCGTCCTGCCCGTGACGGTGAGCGTCGTTCCTTCAATGCTGACCGTGGCGAGCGTAAGCCGTTCAACAAGGACTCCCGCGACCGGAAGCCCTTTGGTGATCGTCCTGCCCGTGACGGGGATCGTAAGCCGTTCAACAGTGAGCGTGGGGATCGTAAACCGTTTGGCGACCGTCCTGCCCGTGATGGGGAACGTCGTTCCTTCAATGCTGACCGTGGTGAGCGTAAGCCGTTCAACAAGGACTCCCGCGACCGGAAGCCCTTCGGCGACCGTCCCGCCCGTGACGGTGAGCGTAAGCCATTCCGCAAGGACTCCGACCGTCCGCAGCGGAGCTCCGACCGTCCGCAGCGCCACAGCACCGAAGAAGCACCTGTCACCGAGCGTAAGCACAATGCCCGCGACCTGCGCAGCGCCAACCGTGCCGGCCGCGAACGCTCTCCGGAAATCGATGACGATGTCACGGGCCAGGAGCTGGACAAGGTCACCCGTGCGCAGCTGCGCAACCTCGAAGAGGTCAACGGTGAGTGGGTTTCGAAGCACCTGGTCATGGCCGGGCGCCTGATCGATACCGATCCCGAGCTTGCCTTCCAGCACGCCCTCGCAGCCAGCCGCCGCGGCGGCCGCCTTGCAGCAGTGCGCGAAGCAGTGGCGCTGACCGCCTACGCTGCCGGAGAGTTCGGTGATGCCCTCCGCGAATTCCGCACCCACCGCCGAATCAGTGGATCCAACGAATACCTGGCCATGATGGCGGACTGCGAACGCGGTCTGGGCCGCCCGGACCGGGCACTGGACCTGGTCCGTTCCGACGAAGCGGCCGAGCTGGACAACGCAGGCAAGGTGGACGTTGCGATTGTTGCCTCCGGTGCCCGCATGGACATGGAGCAGTACGACGCCGCGGTCAGCGCACTCGAGATTCCGCAGCTGGACAAGAACCGTGCGTTCTCCTACAGCCCGCGGCTCTTCCGCGCCTACGCCGACGCCCTTGAGCTGGCCGGCCGCGGCAACGAGGCAGAGCCGTGGCGCCGCCAGGCACTGCTGGCCGAAAGCGTGCTGGGAATTGGCGAGTTCGCCGAGCCGGAAATCATGGACCTCGGAGAGGACGATGAACCGGCAGGCAAGCCCCGCTTCCGCCGCGACAGTGATAACGCAGGCCACGACGGTACAGAGACGGCCGACGACCGCTCCGGCAACTACGCCGAGCGTGCCGAAACCGAAGCGGACCCTGCCGACGTTGACGCCGAAGACGAAGATGCCCTCCCCAGCGATGAACGGGAATCCCTCCTGGGAGTTGAGGAAGCCGAAGAAACCGATTCCGACAGCGAGGACGACGACGCCCGCCAGAGTGCGGACAGCAATGACTGAGCCGCTGCTGGGCAGGTTCGATGCGGTCTTCGCGGACCTGGACGGAGTTGTTTACGCTGGTCCACATGCCATTCCCGGGGCGCCGGAGGCGCTGCAGGGACTGGAGGCTGCCGGCGTAAAGCTGGCATACATCACCAATAATGCCTCGCGTTCCTCGGCCACGGTCGCTGAGCACCTGCGTGAACTTGGGGCACCGGCTACTGCGGAGAACGTTTTCGGCTCCGCGCAGGCCGGGGCGGAGCTGCTGGCCGGCCTGGTGCCGGCCGGCAGTACGGTGCTGGTCACCGGAAGTGCAACGCTGACGGAACAGGTGCGTGCCCAGGGCCTGGTGCCCGTCACCTCGGCAGAGGATCGCCCGGCAGCGGTGATTCAGGGCTTCGATCCGGCGCTCGGCTGGAAAGACCTTGCCGAGGCAGCCTTTGCCGTTGCCGCTGGAGCGGTCTGGGTCGCCACGAACACGGACCTGTCCATCCCGCAGGCACGCGGCATCGCCCCGGGCAACGGCACGCTGGTCGCTGCCGTGGCAGCCGCCACCAAGCAGCGTCCTGTGGTAGCCGGCAAGCCGGAAGCCCCGCTGTTTACGACGGCGGCACGCCACTTGGGCGTGAACCGCCCGCTGGTCGTCGGTGACCGGCTGGACACCGACATCCTGGGCGGCACCAACGCCGGCTACTTGACTGCCCTGGTACTCACCGGCGTGGACAGCCCTGCTTCCGCGCTGGCCGCTCGGACACAGGAACGCCCTGACTTCCTGATCCCATCGCTGGCTGCCCTCTACGAGCCGTATCCGCCTGTTGAATCCGTCGAAGGTGGATTCCGCTGCGGTACAGCCACAGCACGGGTCGCCGGGGGAGAGGTGCTCGTCGAGGCGCCCGAAGGGGACCTGGACGGGTGGCGTGCTGCGTGCGCAGCCTGGTGGGAAGAACATCCGCAGGCTGCGCAGGCGACGAACCCGCAGGTCCGCTGGACTGTCAGTGCCGGACGCTAGGCTGTGCCCGTGGAAGAAAGTGCAGAGACCCATGGGGGTACCCCGAATCCGGAGCTGACCGGGGACCGGGCCGTTGACGCGGTGCTGTCCGGACTGTCGGCCGTCGCGGAAGCCCCTGTTGGCGAACATGCAGCCCTCTACACGGGACTGCATGATGGCCTGCTCGCTGCCCTCAACGAGGAAACGGGGCTGGCCGCGGGCCCTCCTCCGGGCGTGGGGTCCATGTCCGGACCGGCGTCCGCACGGGCACCGCATCCTGGACGGGGGTCTGCCTAGGATGGCGCGGCTCGACCAGGAACTGGTGGCCCGCGGTCTGGCACGTTCGCGCACCCATGCTGCCAAGCTCATCGCGGCTGGCCGCGTACAGCGGGGTCAGACCGTGCTCACCAAAGCGTCGGCATCCATCCAGCCGGATGAGCCGCTTAGCGTTGCCGACGACGGCGGACCCGACTACGTCAGCCGTGCAGGGCACAAACTCGCGGGCGCGCTGGCCGCATTCCCCGACATCGATCCCACGGGCATGCGCTGCCTGGACGCCGGGGCCTCGACCGGAGGCTTTACCGATGTGCTGCTGCGCGCCGGTGCCGCCGAAGTCGCGGCGGTGGACGTAGGGCACGGCCAGCTGGTGGACTCACTGCGCGCTGATCCCCGAGTCCGGGTCTTCGAAGGCATGAACGTCCGCTACTTCACGCCGTTGGACATTGGCGGCACCGTGGACCTCACCGTTGCCGACCTGAGCTTCATCTCCCTGACCATGGTCATAGCGCCGCTGGCGGCTGCCACCCGGCCGGGAGGCAGCCTGCTGCTCATGGCGAAACCCCAGTTCGAGGTGGGCAGGGAGCTGTTGAACCGAACCGGCGTGGTCACCGATCCGGCACGCCACCGCCTCGCCGTGGAGCGGGTGGCCGGCTCGGCGCTGGAGGCAGGTCTGGAAATTAGCGGAATCGCCCGCAGTCCTTTGCCCGGGCAGAACGGGAATGTGGAATTCTTTATGTGGATGACGGTGCCTGAGGGGACTCCCCGCAACGCTGCAGAGCGGGCGGCAGCGGCATCCGTACTGGTCAATGGGGTCTTTGGTGGACCGGCCGCGTTTGCGGAGGCGCCGCAGGGCGTAGAAGACTGGCGGGACGGCAACACACTTGCTCCGTAACGGGGCAGAACAGGACTGGACAAGATGAGCAGACGGATACTGGTGCTCGCGCACACCGGCCGGAAGGCCGCCATGGCTGCGGCCCAGGAAGTCTGCACCCAGCTGCACGCCGCCGGCCTGGTGCCGGTGATGCGGCGCAAGGACCTTGAGGACATCCAGGCCGAATACGGACAGCTCACCGTCCCCACCGAGATCCTGGGCGAAGACGTCCAGCTCAGCGATGTTGACCTGGGAATGGTTTTGGGCGGCGACGGCACAATCCTCCGCGCTGCGGAACTGGTGCGTGACACCGAAGTCCCGCTGCTCGGAGTGAATCTGGGGCACGTCGGTTTCCTGGCCGAAAGCGAACGCGAAGACCTGGAAAAGACCGTGGGCTGGGTCGTGGACCGCGCCTACACGGTGGAAGAACGCCTCACCATCGATGTGAAGGTCTGGCTGGACAGCACCCTGCTCGCCCACACCTGGGCACTGAACGAAGCTGCCGTGGAGAAGGCCGACCGCCAGCGCATGCTCGAGGTGGTCATGGAAGTGGACGGACGCCCAATATCATCCTTCGGCTGCGACGGCGTGGTGATGGCCACCCCCACCGGCTCCACCGCGTACGCCTTCTCCGCCGGGGGACCGGTGGTCTGGCCTGAGGTGGAGGCGCTGCTGATTACTCCGATCAGTGCCCATGCCGTGTTCTCCAGGCCCCTGGTGGTGGCCCCGGATTCAATCCTGGCCGTGGAGATCCTGACCCGGAATGCCGCCAACGGACTGCTCTGGTGCGACGGCAGGCGCAGCCTCGACCTGCCCCCGGGATCCCGGGTGGAAGTGACCCGGTCCACGGTGCCCGTCCGGCTCGCCCGAACCCACCAGACGCCGTTCTCCGAGCGGCTGGTCCGCAAGTTCCAGCTGCCCACCCAGGGCTGGCGCGGGCCCGCAAACCATCCTGCCGATACAGCCGAGAGCGGAGGAGTGCTCCCGTGATCGAAGAAATCCGCATCCGGGACCTGGGCGTCATTACTGATGCGACGCTGACGCTGGGTTCCGGTTTCACCGTGGTCACCGGCGAGACCGGCGCAGGCAAGACCATGGTCATCACTGCCCTCGGGCTGCTCCTGGGCGCCCGCTCCGACGCCGGAGCGGTTCGCACGGGCGCCAAGTCTGCGCTGGCTGAAGCCGTTGTGCGGCTCTCGCCGGACAGCCCCGCCGCCGCGCGCGCTGCGGACGCCGGGGCGGAGCTGGAAGAGTACGACGGCGGCACTGAGCTCCTGGTGGCCCGCACCGTCAACGCCGACGGCCGCAGCCGCGCACACCTGGGCGGACGATCCGCACCGGTGGGTGTGCTGGCCGAGGTGGGCAGTCACCTGGTGGCCGTCCACGGACAGACAGACCAGCTGCGGCTCAAGAGCACCGCCGCTCAGCGCGAAGCCCTGGACAAGTACGCCGGGGAGTCCCTGTCCGGTGCCATGACCGCTTACCGGCAGGGCTATGACCGGTGGCGGGCTGCGGCAGCGGAGCTGACTGAGCTGCGCCAGACGGCCCGGGAACGCCTGCGGGAGGCCGAATACCTTGCAGCCTCCCTGGAGGAGATCGACGCCGTCGCCCCTGAACCGGCCGAGGACGAGAACCTGAAGACCGAGGCCATGCGCCTGGGCAACATCGAAGAACTGCGGACCGCGTCGGTTGGGGCGCACTCGGCGCTGGTCGCCGGGGACTTCTCCGACGGATCTGACGCCACCTCGCTGGTCGACGCCGCCAAGCGCCAGCTGGAGCTGGCCGGTGAACATGACCCGGCACTGGCTGCCGCAGCGGGCAGGCTGGCCGAGGTGGGCTACATCCTGGCGGACATCGCCGCTGAACTCTCCAGCTACAGCGCCTCACTGGACTCCGACGGCCCCGGCCGGCTCGCCGAGGTGGAAGCCCGGCGAGCGGAGCTGGCGACCCTGGTGCGGAAATACGCGCCTAGCATCGACGAGGTGCTGGAATGGGCCGAGACCAGCCGGGCACGCCTGGCCGATCTGGGAGACGACGGCAACCGCATCGAATCCCTGGAAGCCGAACTGGCCGAGCTTGAGGCCAGGCTCCGTGACGAGGCAGCAGGCCTGACCAAGCTCCGTACTGACGCCGCAGCGGAGCTCGGACAACGTGTGAGCGCGGAACTTACGGCGCTGGCAATGCCGGACGCCAAGCTGGTCATCACCGTGGAGCCCACCGGCGAGCTGGGCCCGTACGGCGCCGACGCCGTCGAATTCCTGCTCGCACCGCATCCAGGAGCTCCTCCCCGCCCGCTGGGCAAGGGAGCCTCCGGCGGTGAGCTTTCGCGGGTCATGCTCGCGATCGAAGTGGTGCTTGCCGAAGTTGACCCCGTACCCACCTTCGTCTTTGACGAAGTGGATGCCGGAGTCGGCGGCAAGGCGGCAATCGAAATCGGCCGCCGGCTGGCGATGCTCGCCCGGCACGTCCAGGTGATTGTTGTCACCCACCTGCCCCAGGTGGCGGCCTTCGCGGGCCACCATATCCGCGTGATTAAAACCTCTTCCTCCGCAGGCGACGGGACCGGCGTAACTGCCAGCGACGTCGTCGTGCTGGACCGCGAGGCCCGGATCAGGGAACTGGCCCGGATGCTCGCGGGCCATGAGGACTCGGAGTCGGCCCGTGCCCACGCCGAGGAACTGCTGGCGACGGCGGCCGTCCCCGGTGAGTAATACCCCAACCAACAAAAGGTGATAGGCTCGAATTCCGTGGTGCAGCGATCAAATTCCAGGTTTCCCAAGTCGTCTTCTACGACCAAACACATCTTCGTCACCGGCGGTGTGGCTTCTTCCCTCGGTAAGGGTCTGACGGCTTCCAGCCTCGGTCACCTGCTTCGGGCACGCGGCCTCTCGGTGACCATGCAGAAGCTCGATCCCTACTTGAATGTGGATCCGGGCACAATGAATCCCTTCCAGCACGGCGAAGTCTTCGTGACCGATGACGGCGCCGAGACCGACCTTGACATCGGACACTACGAGCGCTTCCTCGATGAGAGCCTCGACGGGTCCGCCAACGTGACCACCGGCCAGGTGTACTCCACCGTGATTGCCAAGGAGCGCCGCGGCGAATACCTCGGTGACACCGTTCAGGTCATCCCGCACATCACCGACGAGATCAAGCGCCGGATGCGCCTGCCCTCCGAGGCGAAGAAGTCCCCGGATGTCATCATCACGGAAATCGGCGGCACGGTCGGCGACATCGAGTCCCAGCCGTTCCTTGAGGCGGCCCGCCAGGTCCGCCAGGACGTTGGCCGTAACAACGTCTTCTTCCTGCACGTTTCGCTGGTTCCGTACATCGGTCCGTCCCAGGAACTGAAGACCAAGCCGACCCAGCACTCGGTGGCAGCCCTGCGCTCCATCGGCATCCAGCCGGACGCCATTGTGATCCGCTCCGACCGCCCCGTGCCGGACTCCATGCGGGACAAGATTGGCCGCATGTGCGACGTCGATGTTGATGCCGTCATTGGCTGCCCGGACGCTCCGAGCATCTACGACATCCCCAAGACCCTGCACTCCCAGAACCTGGACGCGTACATCGTCCAGCACCTGGGATTGAAGTTCAAGGATGTCGACTGGACCAAGTGGGACCGCCTGCTTGAGGCCGTCCACAATCCCAAGCATCACCTCGAGGTGGCCCTGGTCGGCAAATACATCGACCTGCCGGACGCCTACCTCTCCGTGACCGAGGCCCTGCGTGCCGGTGGTTTCGCCAACAACACCAAGGTCAAGATCCGCTGGGTCCCCTCCGACGACTGCGCTACCGAAGAAGGTGCCCGCAAGGCACTGGACGGCGTGGACGCGATCTGCGTTCCCGGCGGGTTCGGCATCCGCGGACTTGAAGGCAAGCTCGGTGCGCTGAAGTTTGCCCGCGAGAACAAGATGCCGACCCTGGGCCTGTGCCTTGGACTGCAGAGCATGGTCATCGAGTACGCCCGCAACGTGGTTGGCCTCAAAGGCGCCTCGTCGAGCGAATTCGAACCGGACACCAAGTACCCGGTTATCGCGACCATGGCCGAGCAGAAGGACATCGTGGCAGGCCAGGGCGACATGGGCGGCACCATGCGCCTGGGTCTCTGGGACGCCAAGCTGGACGAAGGTTCGGTTGTGGCCAAGACGTACGGCAAGACCGCCGTCGCCGAACGCCACCGCCACCGCTACGAAGTCAACAACGCCTACCGCGCGCAGATCGCCGAAGCCGGCCTGGTCTTCTCCGGTACGTCCCCGGACGGCCAGCTCGTTGAGTTCGTTGAACTCCCCGAGGACGTTCACCCGTACTACGTTTCCACCCAGGCGCACCCGGAACTGAGCTCGCGGCCCACCCGCCCTCACCCGCTGTTCGCCGGCCTGATCAAGGCTGCCCTGGCCCACCAGGGCGCGGAGGCGTAAGGCAATGAGCGAGGACCGGGGGTTCGCCGACGAACAGAGTCCGCGACGGCTGCTGGAATCATCCGTAGCCTACAGCGGTCCCATTTGGGACGTGGTGAGTGAAAAGTTCACCCTGACTGACGACGGCGAGCCCCTGGTCCGCGACTTCATCCGGCACCCCGGTGCCGTGGCCATCCTGGCCATGAATGAACAGGGCCAGATCCTGCTCATCAACCAGTACCGGCATCCGGTACGCATGACGCTGTGGGAAATCCCGGCCGGTCTCCTGGACGTCGAAGGCGAGGACTACCTCACCGCCGCCGTCCGTGAGCTGGCTGAGGAAGCGGACCTGGTCGCTGAGGACTGGAATGTCCTGACCGATCTGTTCCTTTCCCCCGGTTCCTCGAGGGAAGAGCTGCGCATCTACCTTGCCCGGGGCCTGCACGAGGTTCCTGAGGCAGACCGGCACGAACGCTTCCATGAGGAAGCCGAAATCAAAATGCTGTGGGTGGACCTCGACGACGCCGTTAAGGCCGTCCTCGAGGGACGGGTGCACAGCCCCTCGGCCGCAGCGGCAGTGCTTGCGGCTGCTGCGGCGCGCAGCACGGGCTACGCCGGCCTGCGTCCGGGGGACGCACCGTGGCCGGAGCACCACTCAGAGCATCACGCCTGGCCCAACGGTTCCGTCCGCTAGGGGAACCAATGCCGTCAAACGTTCCCCCATCCAGCGCCGGAACGGACGGCGCTCCCGCCGTTGCCCGGCACAATGACACCATTGAGCTGGACCTTTCCGCCCAGCTGAACCCCACCCTTATCCTTGACCGCGCAGAACTCTCGGCCCACGCGCAGGCTGAATCGTCGAAAGCATCCGCACCGGCCGCGCGCAGTTCCCGGTCCGCGGAAGAGGAGCTGCGCTCCACCGCCGTCGGCCGTGCCATCGGGGCCTATCTGCAGCACATGGCTGTGGAGCGGGGGCTGGCGCGCAATACAGTGGACGCCTACCGCCGCGACCTTCTGCGTTACGCACGCTTCCTCACCGCCAACGGGCGGACCGCCGTAACTGACATCACCCGGCACGATGTCACCGCGTTTGCCCGGTCCATCGCAGAAGGGTCGGACGGCGCCTCCGCCCTGAGCGTGCGCTCTGCTGCCCGGACCATCGTCGCTGTGCGCGGCCTGCACAAGTTCTGGGCGCTGGAAGGGCTGACGGAGCAGGATCCTGCAGCAGACGTGCATCCCCCCCTGCCGGGTAAACGCCTGCCCAAGGCCATCAGCGTGGACGAGGTAACCCGGATCCTGGAAGCCATTCCACTCGATACCCCCACCGGCCTGCGCGACCGGGCACTGCTCGAGTTCCTGTACTCAACCGGTGCGCGCATCAGCGAGGCCGTGGGGCTGGACATCGATGACCTCTCCCTTGAACGCATCCCGGCCAACGGGCCCGACGTCGTTCGGCTTTTTGGCAAAGGATCCAAGGAGCGCCTCGTGCCGCTGGGCTCCTATGCTGCGCGGGCGCTGGATGAGTACCTGGTGCGGGGCCGGCCCGGAGCAGCGGCCAAAGGCAAAGGCACCCCAGCCCTGTTCCTCAACGCGCGGGGCGGACGGCTCAGCAGGCAGAGCGCGTGGACGATCCTGAAGACGGCCGCCGAAAGGGCGAAGATCAACAGGGACGTTTCCCCGCACACCCTGAGGCATTCTTTCGCCACGCACCTGCTTGAAGGCGGCGCCGACGTACGCGTAGTCCAGGAGCTGCTCGGACATGCCTCCGTTACCACCACCCAGGTATACACGCTGGTCACCGCTGACACGCTGCGTGAGGTTTATGCCGCGGCCCATCCGCGGGCGCTGTGAACCCGGCAGCGCGGGCGACGCGCGCCACTGAGGTGGTGCTGTGTTTCCTCATGCGTGAATCCCGCGACGGGGTGCAGGAAGTGCTGCTGGGCCTGAAAAAGACCGGCTTCGGCGTCGGCCGTATTGTTACTCTCGGCGGGCACGTAGAGCCGGGGGAGACCCCCGAACAGGCCGCCGTCCGGGAGGTCTTCGAGGAATCCGGGGTCACGGTGGCGGAAGCGGATCTTGAACCTGCCGGGACTATCGAGTTCGTCTTTCCTGCGAGGCCCGAATGGGATATGTCCACCGTCGTCTACCGCAGCTGGAACTGGCTGGGGGAGCCCGCACCGTCGTCGGAAATCGACCCTGCCTGGTACGCGGCGGACTCGGTTCCCTACCCGCAGATGTGGGAGGACTCCGCACATTGGCTGCCGAGGGTGCTCGACGGCGACTACTTCGCTGCCGTCATCACGCTGGCACCCGACAACGAGTGCGTGGCCAGCGTGGTGTTCTCCTCGCCCTGAGGTGCCCTTGCCGGACGCGCGCGCCGTGGGCGGCTAATTCCTCGCCGCGGCCAGCCGGTCCGCTGCCCGGCTGCCGTCTGGCGCAGGCTGGTTGGCGGTCGCCTTGGCCAGGCCTGACACCGGCATCCCGACGTACAGTGATTCGGCCCGGTCCACCGGAAAGGTCTCATGCCAGATCCCGACCGCTCCCGGGGCCTTTCGGGCCCGGCGGTTAAAGGCTGCCCAGGCCGGCCGGTGTTCTGCGTCCGGCTGGCTGGCGTACGCGTAGAGCTCTTCGGTGCTCTTCCAGTACTGCACCACCAGGGGGCCGCCGGCTCCGAAGGTCAATCGGTAACCCAGCAGGCCGGAGCCGGGGTCCGACGATAGTTCCCTCAGCATCCGCGGCATGGCGGCAAAGGCCGGCAACCAGAGGTCCGGGCGCCAGGGGCGGTTGATCCGCATGCCAATGAGGAACACCACCAGCGGGCCGGTGTGCCGGTGGGTTGAGCGGTGGCTGAGAATTTGAGCCATGACGGCCCCTCCTAGGTATTGGATAGTGCTGCTATCCAAGCTAGAGAGTTAGACTATCCAGCACAAGGGGGTACGGATGCGAATCTCAGAACTTTCAGCAGCCACGGACGTTCCCGTGGCGACCATCAAGTACTACATCCGGGCGGGACTGCTGCCCGAAGGACGCCCCACAGCGCCCCGGCAGGCGGATTACTCGGAGACCCACGCCGCCCGGCTCCGGCTGGTTCGTGCCCTGCTGGGTCCGGGCGGCCTGTCCGTTGCCAAGGCCGCAGCCGTACTGGCGCAGCTTGATGACCCGCCTGCATCCGCCCATGACTTCCTCGGAGCAACCCACCATGCACTGGGGTCAGCGCAGCCGGATCAGGAATCGCACCCGCGCGCCGATGCCGTGCTGGCTGAGCTGGGCTGGGAGGTCGATCCAGCAGACCACGAAGCCCGGTTCCGGCTTGAACGGGCCCTCACCGGCCTGGAGGATGCCGGTTTTGCGATGACTCCAGAGCTGCTGAGAACCTACGCGGCAGCGATGCACGGCGTTGCTGCCCGCGAAGTCCAGTCAGTGCCGCTGGATTCGCCGGCGGAGGCACTGCGGTACGTGGTGCTGGGCACTGTGCTGATTGAACCTGTCCTGCTGGCCCTGCGCCGTCTGGCGCAGCAGGACGTCTCCGGCAGGATCTTTTCCCGGGTAGGTTCCCCCGAAACGGCCCCGGCAGACCCGGGGCACAAAACTCCCTAGACACACGCGAATGCCCGCTGCAGGAGGATCCTGCAGCGGGCATTCGCGTGTGGAAAGTGCTTTAGGCCAGGTGGCGCTCGTCCGGGCCGTTGTACTCACTCAACGGGCGGATCAGAGAGTTGGCTTCCAGCTGTTCCATGATGTGCGCGGTCCACCCGGTGATCCGCGCGGCGACGAACAAGGGCGTGAACGTTGGGGTGTCAAAGCCCATCAGGTGGTAGGCAGGGCCGGCCGGGTAGTCCAGGTTCGGCAGGATGTTCTTCCGCTCAGCCATGGCAGTTTCCAGCGCCGTGTAGAGCTCGCCGAGGTCCGGGCGGTCGTAGTGCTTGATCATGGTGTCCAGGGCTGCCTTCATGGTCGGAACCCGTGAATCGCCGTTCTTGTAGACCCGGTGGCCGAAACCCATGATCTTCTTCTTCTCGGTCAGCGCCTCATCCAGCCACGCCGCGGCGTAGGCGGCAGCTTCGGCTTCCTCCGTGCTGGCCGCGGTGATCTCCTCGAACGTGTGCATGACTGCCTCATTGGCGCCGCCGTGCAACGGGCCCTTGAGCGCACCGATGGCTCCGGCGACCGCGGAGTGCAGATCTGCCAGTGTGGAGGTGATGACCCGGGCGGTGAAGGTGGAAGCGTTGAAGGAGTGCTCCGCGTAAAGGATCATCGAGACGTTGAAGGCGTCAACAACCTCCGGCGCTGCTTCCTCCCCAAAGGTCATCCACAGGAAATTGGCCGAATAGCCCAGGTCATCCCGCGGTTCCACGAGCTCCTCGCCGCGCCGGCGTCGCTGGTCGTAGGCAACCACGGCAGGCATGGCTGCGAAGAGGCTGATGGACTTGGCGAGGTTGGCCTCCGCACTGGAGTCGCCGGCAGCCTCGTGCTGGGCGCCCAGCACGGAGGCCGCCGTACGGCAGACGTCCATCGGATGGCAGGTGACCGGCAGCGCGTCAATCACTGCCTTCAGCTCCGGGGTGAGGGCCCGCTGGGATCGCTCGGCGTCCATAAACGCTGCGAGTTCATCCGCGGAGGGCAGCTCTCCGTTCCAGAGCAGGTAGGCAACTTCCTCGAACGAGCACTTGGCGGCCAGCTCCTGGACAGGGTAGCCGCGGTAGAGCAGTGAGTTGGTTTCCGGGTTGACCTTGGAGATGCGGGTGGTGTCCACCAGCACTCCGGCCAGGCCCTTGTGAATCGTGGTGTCGGTCATGTCTGGGACTCCTTCGTCGTGGTGCGCAGATCAGTGGTGGGGCGGTGCCTTCTTTTGTACGTGTGCCGGAATGGAGCGGACCAGGTCAGGCCGACGCCGGGGTGCCGGGGACCTGGAAATTAAATACCGAGGTATCGAAGCGGTTGTACGCCTCATAATCCACCAGATCGTACAGGCGTGCACGTGTGAGCATGCTGGGAACGCTGGCGGCCTGGGTGCCGTCGGCCTTGATGGTCTCCAGCGTGCGCTCGGCAGCACCCATGGCGCTGCGCAGCAGCGTTACCGGGTAGATGACCATGTTCACGCCCGCCGAGGCGAGCTGGTCGTAGGTGAAGAGTTCGCTTTTGCCGAACTCGGTCATGTTGGCCAGGATCGGCACGTCGACGGCGGCGCGGATGGCCGCGAATTCCTCCACCGTCTTCATGGCCTCGGGGAAGATCGCGTCAGCGCCGGCCTCGACCAGGGCGCGTGCCCGGTCCTGAGCTGCTTCCAGGCCCTCCACGGCGCGGATATCCGTCCGCGCCATGATGAGGAAGTTCGGGTCCCGGCGGGCATCGGCGGCAGCGCGGATCCGCTTGGTGGCGGTGTCCAGGTCAACCACGTTCTTGCCGTCCAGATGGCCGCAGCGTTTGGGGTTGAACTGGTCCTCGATGTGGCAGCCGGCCAGCCCGGCGTTCTCCAGCTCCTGGATGGTCCGGGCCACGTTCATCGGCTCGCCGAACCCGGTGTCGGCGTCAACGATGGCCGGCAAATCGGTCATTCGGGCGATCTGGCCGGCCCGGGCGGCCACCTCGGTGAGGGTGGTCAGGCCGATGTCCGGCAGGCCAAGGTCGTTGGCCAGGACCGCGCCGGAGATGTAGACGCCGGAGAAGCCCTTTTCCTCGATCAGGCGGGCGGAGAGCGGATTGAAAGCCCCCGGGTACTGCTGCAGGGTGCTCGATGCCAGGCCCTCCCGCATCGCGATGCGCTTCTGCTCGGGGGTGGTGGAGGAGTACAGCATTTAGAACAGTCCCTTCGGTGCGGCGGCCGGGTCGATGACGCCGGCTGCAGCGGTGATGTTGAGCTGGCCGAGTTCCCCGGCCGCGAGTTCGGGCAGCCGCTCGGCAGCGGAGATGAAACGGTCCATTTCCTCTTCCGTGACCAGTCCGGCTGCAAGCGTGCGGAACTTGTTGATGTAGTCGGCGCGGACGAACGGCCGGGCACCAAGCGGGTGGGCGTCGGCCACGGCGATCGCGTCCGTGATTACGGTGCCGTCGGCCAGGGTGATGTCCACCCGCCCGCCGAACGCCTTCTCCGCAATGTCCACCGAGTGGTAGCGGCGGGTCCATTCCGGATCCTCCACCGTGGTCACCTTGTGCCAGAGCGCCACCGTGTCCGGGCGGCCGGCCCGCTCGGGGGAGTACGAATCCACGTGGTGCCAGGCGCCGTCCTGCAGGGCGACCGTGAAGATGTACGGGATCGAGTGGTCCAGCGTCTCGCGCGAAGCGGTGGGATCGTACTTCTGCGGATCGTTCGCTCCGGAGCCAATGACGTAGTGCGTGTGGTGCGAGGTGGAGATCAGCACGGAGGCGACGTTGGCCGGGTCGGCTGTTTCGGGGTGCTCGCGGTGGATCTTCCGGGCCAGGTCGATCCAGGCCTGGGCCTGGTACTCGGCGGAGTGCTCCTTGGTGTAGGTGTCCAGGATGGCGCGCTTCGCCTCACCGGGAGCGGGCAGCGGCACTTCGTAGGCGGCGTCGGGTCCGTCCAGCAGCCAGGCGATCACGCCGTCTTCGCCTTCGTAGATGGGAGTGGGTGAGGTCTGCCCGCGCATGGCACGGTCCACCGCCTCCACCGCCATCTTCCCGGCGAACGCGGGTGCGTGAGCCTTCCACGTGGAGATTTCGCCCTTGCGTGACTGCCGGGTGGCGGTGGTGGTGTGCAGCGCCTGGCCCACGGCCTGGAAGATGGTCTCGATATCCAGGCCCAGGAGGGTTCCGATGCCGGCCGCTGCGGAGGGGCCGAGGTGGGCGACGTGGTCGATCTTGTGCTTGTGCAGGCAGATGGCCTTGGCCAGATCAACCTGGATTTCGTATCCGGTGGCGATGCCGCGCAGCAGGTCCGCCCCGGACGCTCCGGTGTGCTGGGCAGCGGCAAGGATCGGGGGAATGTTGTCGCCGGGGTGGGAATACTCGGCGGCGAGGAACGTGTCGTGGTAGTCCAGTTCACGCACGGCCACGCCGTTGGCCCAGGCTGCCCACTCGGGGGAGGTCTTCTCCTGGACGCCGAATACGGAGGCGCCGGTCCCGCCGGAGGACGGGGCGAAGGAGAGTGCCTGTGCCCGGGCGGCAACGATGGGGCCGCGGTTCAGGGAAGCCACGGCCACGGAAGCGTTGTCGATGATGCGGTTGATGACCATGTCCGCGACGTCGGCAGTGACGTCCACGGGGTCCGCGGCAACAGCGGCGATCTTCCAGGCCAGCTGCTCCTCGCGGGGAAGGGTTTCCTCACTGCGGTAAACACGTACGTTATGCGTTTTCAAGGCGCGGTCCTCTCGGGTGGTTCAGCTCAGGGATGGTGGACGGTGGTGAAGTGTTCAAGGCTTTTGTACAGGTGGACTTTGGTGGCGGCCGCTGCCAGGGCGGGATCCCCGGCCGCAATGGCTGCAGCGATCGTGGCGTGTTCGGCCGCTGTTTCGCGCAGTCTTGCCGGGTTGTCCTTCGCCAGCCGGCGTACCCGCGCGAGGTGCAGCCGCACGTTGACCAGGGCCTGTGCCAGATAGGGGTTGGCCGCGGCTTCGTCGATCCCGGCATCGAGGCGTGCAACAAGGGCGTAGTAGCCCCGCCGTGCCGGGTCCTCGCCGGGATCGGCTTCCAGCTGCCCCGCCGCGTCCTCAAAGTCGCTCCGGAGCGCCTGGAAGACTTCGGGCCGGCCCCTTGCTGCTGCCAGGGAGGCCGCCTGGCACTCCAGCGCCTGCCGCAGCTCGAAGAGCGCGCCGACAGTTTCGGGGGAGATGGGGGTGACGACGACGCCGCGTCCGTTGTGCGGCGCGGTAAGCCCGTCGGCGGTGAGCCGGGCGAGGGCCTCGCGCAGCGGCGTGCGGGAAACCCCCAGCCGCCGGGACTGTTCGACTTCGCCAAGCACGGTTCCCGGGGGCAGGCGCCACTCGACGATGTCCTCCCGCAGCATGGCGTAGGCCTTGTCGCTGGCCCGCATGGTAGCCCTCTCCACGATGTCTCTAACTGGCCTCAGTGTATACACAGAACACCTAATCGTGAAGCAGCTCTCCTATTTCTCCAGGGATTCAGTAGGTTCTGTATACAGCACTGGGGTTCTCAGCGGCCCTTCAGTCGCCTACGATGGCCGGTACGCATGGTTGCGTGCCCTGCGTCCACCCCAAGGGGCCGCGAATCAAGGAGGATTCATGGGAACTGCCGGTTACGCCGAAACCTATGCCGCAAGCGTCAACGACCCGGAAGCGTTTTGGCTGAAGGCAGCGGACCTCGTGGACTGGGATGTCCGTCCACGGAAGGCGCTGGATGATTCCGGGGCGCCACTGTTCCGCTGGTTTCCGGACGGGGCGCTGAACACCAGTTACAACGCCCTGGACCGGCATGTACTTGCCGGGCGCGGGAGCGAGACGGCGCTGGTGTACGACTCCGCGATGCTCGGCAGCCAGCGCACCTACACCTTTGCCGAGCTGCTGTCGGAGGTGGAGAACTTCGCCGGAGTCCTGCACGGGCAGGGCATCGGTGCCGGGGACCGGGTGGTGATCTACCTGCCGATGATCCCCGAAGCGGTGATCGCCATGCTGGCCTGCGCACGGCTGGGAGCCGTGCACTCAGTGGTGTTTGGAGGCTTCGCCGCCACGGAACTTGCGGCACGGATCGACGACGCACGTCCCGACGTCGTAGTGACCGCCAGCGGGGGACTGGAACCCAAGCGCCGGGTCGAGTACCTGCCCACCGTCAGCCAGGCATTGGAGGCAGCCTCCCATCCGGTGCGCGCCGTTGTTGTGGCGGCCAGGGAGGGGTTTGGCCACACAGCTGCCCAGTTTGACGGTGCGGGCGGAGCTGCGTGGCTGGACTGGGCAAAGCTTGCCGCTGCTGCCCAGCCGCAGGGCCCGGTGAGCGTTGCCGCCACGGACCCGCTCTACATTCTCTACACCTCCGGAACCACGGGTTCGCCCAAGGGCGTGGTGCGGGACAACGGCGGCCACGCAGTTGCCCTGGCCTGGTCCATGGCCAACATCTACGACGTCGTTCCCGGCCAGACCATGTGGACGGCGTCCGACGTCGGCTGGGTTGTTGGCCATTCCTACATCGTTTACGGGCCGCTGATCGCCGGCGCCGCCACAGTCCTGTACGAAGGCAAACCCGTGGGGACTCCCGACGCCGGCGCCTTCTGGCGCGTGGCTGCCGAACACGGCGTTGATGTGCTCTTCACCGCTCCTACTGCGCTGCGGGCTATTCGCCGGGCCGATCCCGACGCCGCGCTTACCGCAGGATACGACCTCACCAGGCTCCGGACCCTTTTTGCGGCGGGGGAGCGGCTGGACCCCGAGACCTACCGGTGGGCCACGGAGTCGCTGGGTATCCCGGTGGTTGATCACTGGTGGCAGACCGAAACCGGATGGGCCATCTGCGCCAACCCCATGGGACTGGACGCGCAGCCGCTGAAGGCCGGCTCGCCGACGTTCCCCGTCCCGGGTTTCCGGGTTCGGATCGTGGACGGCGCCGGAGCCGAGGTTCCGCCCGGGGCAGAAGGGAACATCGTTCTGGACCTGCCTCTCCCGCCGGGAACCCTCGCGACGCTGTGGGGCAGTGACGACCGCTACCGCGCCTCCTACCTTGAAGCGTTCGAGGGCAGCTATGCCACGGGTGACTCGGGGTATGTGGATGAAGACGGCTACGTGTTCGTCATGGGGAGGACGGATGACGTTATCAACGTGGCGGGCCACCGGCTCTCCACCGGAGCGATCGAACAGGTCGTAGCTTCACATCCCGCGGTTGCCGAATGCGCCGTGATCGGGGTGAAGGACAGCCTCAAGGGACAGCGGCCCTGCGGGTACGTGGTGCTCAAGGCGGGGTCGGAAGCTGCCGAGGAAGAGATTCAGGCTGCGCTCGCGGACCTGGTGCGCACCCGGATTGGCCCGGTGGCCGACTTCCGCGAAGTCCGGGTGGTGGAGGCACTGCCGAAGACACGTTCCGGAAAGATCCTGCGCAAGACCATGCGTCAAATTGCGGACGGGGATGACTTCACCGTGCCCTCCACGATCGAAGACCGTTCAGTGCTCGATGACCTGATCCCGCTGCTGCGTCCCGATCCCGCCGCATCCTGACCCCATCGCCGAGAGGCCACTTACGGCTGCTTAGAGCGCTCAAAAGAGCCGTAACTGCCCTCTCGCCGGACGGAACGCGAATCAGCGGCGCCAGGCGTACTCGAGCTCGGGCCGTCCGGGAGAACCGTACCGCGGGGTCCGCAGGACCACTCGCTGGGCCGCGAGGTGCTCGAGGTACCGGCGCACGGTAATCCGTGACATTGACAGGGCGGCAGAGACTTCCGAGGCGGACATCGGCACCCCGGCCTGCCTGAGGGCCCCGGATACGGCGTCGAGTGTTTCCGGGGAAAGTCCCTTGGGCAGGACTGCCGGAACGGCCGGACGGAGGGCGGCCAGCGCTCGGTCCACCTCGGACTGGGTCGCTGAGGAACCCTGTGCAGCCAGGTTCGCGTGGAACTCGCGGTAAGCCCCGAGCTTGGTGCTGAACGCCGCGAAGGTGAACGGTTTGATCAGGTACTGGGCGATCCCCGCAGACATTGCCTGGCGAACAACCGGCAATTCACGCACGGCGGTAACGGCGATGACGTCCGCCGGGATCCCTGCTCCGCGGATGCGGCGAAGGAGGTCCAGACCGTGGAGGTCCGGCAGGTTCATGTCCAGCAGCACCAGATCCACGTCTGCGTCCGGTGCCTGCAGGAACCTCAGTGCCTCAGCTGCGGTGTGGGCAATGCCCGCCGGCGTGTACCCGTCGGTGCGGCGCACATATTCTGCGTGGACTTGCGCTACGACCGGTTCGTCCTCCACTACCAGGACCCGGATCAGGCTTGCCGGGGTCACTGGCGTGCTCCTTCGGGCAGCGGCAGCAGCACGGTGAACCGGGCTCCGCCAGTCGCTGTTTTGGAGTCCAGATGAAGTGTCCCGCCGAGCCGGAGCACGGCCTGGTTCACGAGCGCGAGCCCAAATCCACGCCCGGTTCCGGGCAGGGAGGCCTTTGTGCTGAAGCCCTGTTCGAAAATCTGTTCCTGCGACCCTGCCGGTATGCCCGGCCCGCTGTCCTGGACACAGAGCCGGAAACCCGGCTGCCCGCCGTCGTCCACCACGGCCAGATGCACGGTCACCATCGGATTCGGCAGGCCCTGGACGGCGTCCAGGGCGTTGTCCACCAGGTTCCCGACGATGGTCACCAGCTCGCCGGAATCGAGCAGGGCCGGTCCGGTCCCGTCGTCGGGCACCGGCTGGAGCGCCAGCTCCACTTCGATTCCACGTTCACGGGCCTGGGCCTTCTTGCCCGCCAGCAGGGCGGCCAGCGCAGGCTCCCCAACGGCGCTGACGACGTCGTCCGCCAGCTGCTGGGACTGCACCAGGTCCCGGGTGGCGAACTCCAGCGCCTCTGCGGGACGGTCCAGTTCGATCAGTGACACGACGGTGTGCAGGCGGTTGGCATGTTCATGCGCCTGGGCCTGCAGGGCATCGGTGAGGGTGCGCATGGACTGCAGCTGACCGGTCAGGGCTTCAACCTCCGTATGGTCGCGCAGCGTGGTTACTGTTCCCAGCCGCTTTGGTTCACTGGATTTCCTGCCGCGGGCGGCGCCGGCCGTGCCGGCGGACATGGCGGGGGACTGGTTGACGACCAGGATGCGCTGTTTGGTGAAGTGGAATTCGTCGACGGCGGTGTGCCCGGTGCGCAGCAGCTCGGCAAGGGGGCCGGGAAGGCCGAGTCCGCGGACATCGGCGGGGCTGGACATCCCGGCCGGAAGTCCCAGCAGCTCCGCAGCCTGGTCGTTGTAGAGCACCAGCTCGCCGTCGTTGTTGATCAGCAACAGGCCCTCCCGCAGCGAATGCAGTGCTGCATCGTGGAAGGCGAAGACGCTGGCCAGTTCATCCGGACGCCGGTCCTGAGTGGTCCGCCGCAGATAACGGCTGAGCAGGAAGGACGCCAGGGTTCCCCAGGCCAGGGCCGCGGTCGCGATGATGAACAGTCCCGGGAGCTCCGCATCGCGGGCGATCGCTACCCGGTCCACCGTCAGTCCAGCCGCCACCAGTGCTTGTACCTCCCCGCCGTTGTCCAGTACGGGAACGATGGCCCGGACCGAGGGGCCCAGGGTTCCCGTGTACACCTCGGTGAAGGAGGTCCCGGCCAGCGCCTGGTCCACGGAACCGATGTACTGCTGGCCGATCTCGGACTCAGTGCGGTGCGTGTAGCGGGTCCGGTCCGGAGCCATGATGGTGAGGAAATCCACGTGGGCGGAGCCCATGACTTCGGCTGCATAGGGCTGGAGGGAGCCGCTGGGGTCGGCGCCGGTGACTGATTCAAGCACGAACGGGTCCGCTGCGATCGTCTCCGCCACGGAGAGCATCCGGTCGGCGGTTTCGTCGTAGCTGTGCTGCTCCGCCTGGACATAAAGCGCCCAGGACAGCCCGGCGGACAGGCAGAGGATAAACGCCAGCTGGCCAACGAGCAGCCGGCTGGCCAGGCTCCACTTGCGCAAGTAACTCCTTCGGCGCGCCCGGCGCGCATTCTCATTTCCCCGGCAACCGGCGGCCGGATCCCGGGGAGGTCCGTGAACAGTATGAACACAATAGTGACCGGCATCACATGGGGCGGAGAGGATGTAGCCGGATTACTTCCGGTTCCTGCCGCGCTTCGCCGCCGGGGCCCTGCTATCAACGAAGCTAGGAGCATGCGATGGCCTCTGCCACCATACCCGGCGGCGATCAGCCGCCGGTCAAAGCCAAAAAGAAGGACCGGACCCACGTCCTCTACATCGCCGTGATCGCTGCCGTGGTCCTCGGCGCCGTCATTGGCCTGGTGGCGCCGGAGCTGGGCAAGTCCATGAAGCCACTGGGAACGGCCTTTATCGGGCTGATCAAGATGATGATCGCACCCGTCATTTTCTGCACCATCGTGCTGGGCATCGGCTCGATCGCGAAGGCCGCAACGGTCGGCAAGGTGGGCGGTCTCGCGCTGGGCTACTTCATCATCATGTCCACCTTTGCCCTGGCCATTGGCCTGGTAGTGGGCAACTTCATCCACCCAGGCGAGGGGCTGGATCTGCAGTCATCGGGCGCCGCGGCACCGGCCGCACCGGAAGAGGACGGCGGAACCGTCGGGTTCCTGCTGGGGATCATTCCCACCACGCTGCTGGCCTCGCTGACCGGCGAGTCGATCCTGCAGACCCTCTTTGTGGCGCTGCTCGTTGGTTTTGCGCTGCAGAAGATGGGCAAGGGCGGCGCCCCGATCCTCAAGGGCATCGGCTACATCCAGGTGCTGGTCTTCCGGATCCTGATGATGATCATGTGGCTGGCCCCGATCGGTGCCTTCGGTGCCATTGCCGCCGTCGTAGGCGAGACCGGCGTGCAGGCCATCGTCAGCATGGCTACCCTGATGATCGCGTTCTACCTGACCTGCGTGCTGTTCATCGCCGTTATCCTGGGCGGCCTCATGAAGATCGTGACGGGCTTCAACATCTTCAAGCTGATGCGGTACCTCGGCCGGGAATACCTGCTGATCTTCTCCACCTCATCCTCCGAGGTCGCACTGCCGCGGCTTATCGCCAAGATGGAGCACCTGGGCGTGTCCAAGCCGGTGGTCGGCGTCACCGTGCCCACGGGCTACTCCTTCAACCTTGACGGCACCGCCATCTACCTGACCATGGCCGCGCTGTTCGTCGCCTCCGCAATGGGCAAGCCGCTGGAACTCGGTGAGCAGATCTCCCTGCTGGTGTTCATGATCATCGCTTCCAAGGGCGCTGCCGGCGTTACCGGTGCCGGCCTCGCGACGCTGGCCGGCGGCCTGCAGTCCCACCGCCCGGACCTGATCGAGGGTGTTGGCCTGATCGTGGGCATCGACCGCTTTATGTCCGAAGCCCGCGCCCTGACCAACTTCACCGGCAACGCCGTTGCCACCGTGCTGATCGGCACCTGGACCAGGGAAATCGACAAGGAGCAGGTCCGCCGGGTCCTGGACAAGGAACTGCCCTTCGACGAAGCCAGCATGAACGTCGACGCCGGGTCCGGGGAGCCGGAGCCGACGGAGGAGTCCCGGGAAGTGGAAAGCGCCGTTCCTGCTGCCGGTGGCCGGGCCTAATAGGGGCCCGCTTCCACAGGCAAAAGGAACGCTCCCGCGAACTTCGCGGGAGCGTTCCTTTTTGTATTCGGGACTAGGCCCGGGAAGCGTCTGCTGACATCTCAGTATCCGCCGCGTCCTGCTGTGCCCGGCCCGCTACGCGGTCTTCCCAGGCGGACATCACCGCAGGGTCGGTCCGCGGGGTCAGCAGCGAAACCACCAGGTACACCGCGGCGGAGGCGATGAGGCCAAAGTAGATGGGCTCGTTGGCGTACACACCGTCATAGGGCGCGTCTCCGGTGATTTCCAGGTAGATCATGGTGGAGAGCGTGGCCACCGTTCCGGCGACCATTGAGGCCGCGGCGCCGAAGCCTGTGCCGCGCTTCCAGAACAGTCCGCCCAGGATCGCGACCAGCAGTCCGCCCACCAGGATGTCGTAGGCAATGGTCAGCGCCGCCACAACGTCCTGGACCACGATGGCCAGCAGGATGGTCACGACGCCCAGGCCCAGGACCCAGGCCTGGCTGCGGGCGACGTCGTGCTCCGGATTGCCGCCGGAAGCAGCGGGGGAGTCCGGAGTCTTCGATGAGCCGAACCAGCTGCGGACGTAGGGTACGACGTCGGTGCGTGCCACCGTGGCAGCGGCAATGAGGGAACCGGAGGCGGTGGACATCATGGCCGCCACTGCGGCAGCCAGGACCAGCCCGCCCAGTCCGACCGGCAGGATGTTCATGGCGACGTCTGCGTAGACATCGTCCTTGGATTCGATATTCGGCAGGACCACGGAGGCTGCCATGCCAATCAGGGCTCCGGCCACGCCGTACAGGATGCAGTAGATGCCTGCCGCGGTGCCGCCCCAGCGTGCAATCAGCGGGGTGCGGGCAGTGAAGACACGCTGCCAGATGTCCTGCCCGATCAGCAGGCCAAGCGTGTAGACCACAAAGTAGGTGATGATGCTCTGCGCGCCGATGCCCGTGATGCTGAAGAACTCAGCGTCAACCCGTTCGCGGATTCCGTCGATGCCCCCGGCATTGGCGAAGGTGAAGGGGAGCATCAGGGCGAAGACGCCAATGGTCTTGATGATGAACTGCGCCATGTCGGCAAGGGTGATGGACCACATGCCGCCGATGGTCGAGTAGATGAGCACGACGGCGCCGCCCACGGCGATTGCCAGCCAGCGGTCCCAGCCGAAGAGCACCACGAAGATGGTGGCGTACGCGCCCGTGGAAGTGGCGCACAGCATCAGGGTGTACGCCAGCATGACCACGGAGGACATCCTGGTTGAACCCGGGCCGTACCGCAGCGAGAGCATCTGGGAGACCGTGTAGATCTTCAGTTTCTGCAGCTTCGAGGCGAACAGCAGGCTCAGCAGCAGGACACCGGCGCCGATCGCCACCACGAGCCACATTCCGGAGACGCCGTACTGGTAGCCCAGCCCCACGCCGCCCACGGTTGACGCGCCGCCCAGGACAACGGCAGCCATGGTCCCCGTGTAGAAGAGCGGACCGAGCCGCCTGCCGGCAACCAGGTAGTCGCTTTCGTTCTTGGTGCGGGACTTTCCCCACCAGCCAAAAGCGAGCATCCCCACGAGGTAAGCCACAACGATCGCGGCATTTAGGTATTCCACATTCGGTCCTGTCGGTTCGGCGGACTGAGGATTGACGTGGACCTATGCCCAGTATTGCCTCACAGTCAACATCTGTTTACCTAGACGCTAACCGCCGGTCCGAAAATGCGTCAATGGTTTTGGTCAAATTCTTCGCAGCATTCAGTGCCGCCTCACGGCCCGGCGCAGGAAGGTTCGAGTTCAGGTTGAGCGTCAAGGCTCGCAGGCGTTACGCGCCGGGATTCGCAGTATCCGTGTTGCACAGTTGTAACCTTGGAAAGGACAGCCAGCAGCACAGCTAGAGACGGAAGCGTGGATTTATACGTGAGCAGCGAACAGAGTTCCACAACTCTGCAGGACGGGGCGCCGGGCGCGGCCGATGAAGCCATGGGCCCCACCGGCCGGCCGCTGACTGAGTTTCCCGAGCCTCCGGTCCTGACTTCCCATGGTCCGGCCCGCATCATCGCGATGGTGAACCAGAAGGGCGGTGTCGGCAAGACGACGTCCACTATCAACCTCGGAGCCGCGCTGGCTGAGGCTGGCCGCAAGGTGCTCCTGGTGGACTTCGACCCGCAGGGTGCACTCTCCGCCGGCCTGGGTACCAACCCCCATGAGCTGGACGTCACCGTCTACAACGTGCTGATGGACCGCAAGGTGGACATCCGCGACGCCATCCAGGAAACGCACGTAGAGAACATCGACCTGCTGCCGGCAAACATCGACCTCTCCGCCGCCGAAGTCCAGCTGGTTAACGAAGTTGCCCGCGAACAGGTCCTGGAACGTGCACTGCGCCGCGTCTCGGACGACTACGACGTGATCCTCATTGACTGCCAGCCCTCCCTGGGCCTGCTGACGGTCAACGCACTCACCGCTGCGCACGGCGTGATCATTCCGCTGATCTGCGAGTTCTTCGCCCTTCGTGCCGTCGCGCTGCTGGTGGAGACCATCGAGAAGGTGCAGGACCGGCTGAATCCCGGACTGCAGGTGGACGGCGTGCTTGCCACGATGTACGACGCCCGGACCCTGCACAGCCGCGAAGTCATCGGCCGCCTGGTGGAGGCCTTTGGGGACAAGGTCTTCGAAACCGTCATCAAGCGCACCATCAAGTTCGCCGACGCCACCGTCGCTGCCGAGCCGATCACCTCCTACGCCGGAAACCATGCCGGTGCTGAGTCCTACCGCCGCCTAGCCAAGGAACTGATTGCCCGCGGCGGCGCGCCCTAGCGTCGCTGGGGAGACGTTCGAAACCGGCGGTGCCGGGTTCCAGGTCCGGCTGGAGAACTTCCGCGGGCCCTTTGACGTGCTGCTTGGCCTCATCACCAAGCATGAGCTGGACATCACGGAAATCGCCCTGGCCACGGTCACCGACGAGTTCATTGGGTACATCCGCGCCCTGACTGCCTCCGGCCAGGGCTGGGCACTGGATGAGGCGAGCGAATTCCTGGTGATCGCCGCCACGCTCCTGGATCTGAAAGCCGCCCGGCTGCTTCCTGCCGGGGACGTCGAGGACGACGACGACATCGCCCTCCTGGAGGCACGGGACCTGCTCTTTGCCCGGCTGCTGCAGTACCGGGCCTTCAAACAGGTGGCCTCCCTCATGGACAGCCGCCTGGCGGAGGAAGGCCTGCGGTTCCCCCGGGATACCGCACTCGAGCCGCACCTGGCGGCCATGCTGCCCGAACTGATCTGGAAAACCAGTGCCGAGGAGTTTGGCCGGCTGGCAAAAAAGGCGCTCGAACCCAAACCGGGGCCCCCAACGGAAGTTGGCCTTGCCCACCTGCACACACCGCGGGTCAGCGTACGGGAGCAGGCCCAGATCATCGGAGACCGGCTCCGGCAGGCCAGTCCGCTCACGTTCCTTGAACTGGCGCAGGGTGCTACGCCGCTGGAAATCGTTGGCCGGTTCCTGGCACTGCTGGAAATGTTCCGGGACGGCGTCCTGGCCTTCGACCAGCCTGAGCCGCTGGGTGAGCTGAAAATTACCTGGACCGGAACCGGGGACCAGGGCTGGTCCGCCCTAGCCCTCACCGAAGAATATGACGACGCCGACGAGGAGACCGATGCAGCCGCAGCTCTCGAACCAGGACACTGAGAACGCCTCCCTCCAGAACGGTGCCCCAGCGTCCGGCCGGCCGGGCGGACTCCGTGCTGCCGCGGAGGCCGTGCTGATGGTGGCCAGCGAGCCGGTCAGCGCTGCGAGCCTCGCCGGAGCGCTGGGCATTGGCACCTCAGCTGCCGAAGAACTCCTTGACGATCTGCGCAAAGAGTATGACGGCTATACTGGGGATGGACCTGACGGGCTGCGCGCCGTTGAACCGCGCGGTTTCGAGCTCCGGGAAGTTGCCGGCGGCTGGCGAATCTACTCCCGCCCCGCCTTCGCCGACGTCGTTGGACAGTTCGTTCTCGAAGGGCAGAGTGCACGGCTTTCCCAGGCCGCGCTGGAAACCCTGGCAGTGGTTGCTTACCGGCAGCCGGTCACCCGCGGGCGAATCTCGGCGATCCGTGGAGTCAACGTTGATTCCGTGGTCCGCACGCTGATCCAGCGGGGTCTGGTAACGGAATCCGGGACCGAACCCGAAACCGGTTCACTGCTCTACGTGACGACTCCGCTTTTCCTGGAAAAGCTGGGTCTGGGCAGCGTGGAAGAACTGCCGCAGATTGCACCGCACTTGCCCGGGCTGGAAAACCTCCCGGAATTTGAAGAAACTACTTACTAACCGCTACACCCGAAGGACTTCTCAATGACACAGGCACCCCGTTCCGGCTCAGGCCGCAGTAATCCGCGCAGCGGCGGGGGAGCAGGCTCCAGCCGCGGCTTCGGCAAGGGCTCCAAGCCTGCCACCGGACGCACCGGCGGTCCGAAGTCTTCCGGCGCAGCAGGCGCCCCCAAGTCGGGCGGCTTTAAGCCCGGCGCACCCAAGGAAGGCGGCTTCAAGTCCGGGGCTCCCAAGTCCGGCGGCTTCAAGCCCGGAGGTCCCCGCACCGGCGCACCCAAGGGTAAGGGCGGCTCCGAGCGCGCTTTCCGCAACGAGCGCTTCGGGAAGAACCTCGGCCCGGTGACCAAGCGGCCGCACACCCGCCGCCCGGGCAAGCCCGTCATCTCCGAACACCACGATCCCGAGGGCATCCGCCTGCAGAAGGTGATGGCCAGCGCCGGTGTGGCCTCGCGCCGCGTCTGCGAGGAAATGATCACCGAGGGCCGTGTTGAGGTGGACGGCGAGGTCGTCACCGAGCTCGGCGTGCGCGTGGACCCCAAGACCGTGGCCATCCACGTTGACGGCATGCGCCTGCAGCTTGACGAAACCCAGAAGTACTACGTTTTCAACAAGCCGCGCGGCGTCGTGTCCACCATGGAGGATCCTGAGGGCCGTCCGTGCATCAGCGACTACCTCAAGAGCACCAACAAGCATGAGCGCCTGTTCCATGTTGGCCGCCTGGACACCAACACCGAAGGCCTGCTGCTGCTGACCAACGACGGCGAGCTGGCCAACCGCCTGACCCACCCGTCCTACGAAGTTCCCAAGACCTACCTGGTGCAGGTGCGCGGTCCCATGGCGCACGGCATCGGCGCCCAGATGCGTGAAGGCATTGAACTGGAGGACGGCTTCGCCAAGGTTGACTCCTTCCGCCTGGTGGATTCCACCCCCGGACACATCCTGGTTGAGGTTGTGCTGCACTCGGGCCGGAACCGGATTGTGCGCCGTATGTTCGACGCCGTCGGCCACCCTGTGGAGCGGCTGGTCCGTACCCAGATGGGCCCGATCCGCCTGAATGACCAGCGCCAGGGCAGTATCCGTGTCCTGGGCCGCCACGAAGTCGGCCACCTGATGGCCGTCGTGGGCCTCTAGTCCCGTGACCGTGCTGGCCAACGGGGGCACCCATCTGTCCGGACCGGTGCTGGTCATCGGCACCGGCCTGCTTGGTGCGAGCATCGGCCTGGGCCTGCGTGCCCGCGGCATCGACGTCGTGCTCTCCGATATTTCCCCCTCCACCGCTGCGGTGGCAAAGGATATTGGGGCCGGACGCCTGCTCCAGGACGCGGAGCCCGGCTTCGCGCCGCAGCTGGTTGTTGTTGCCGCGCCGCCGGACGTGACTGCCTCGCTCGCGGCGCAGGCCCTGAAGGACTGGCCCACTGCCGTGGTCGTCGATATTGCCAGCGTTAAGTCAGCCGTGCTGGCGGACCTGCGCGCCACCGGGGCGGATCTCTCCCGGTACGTGGGTACGCACCCGATGGCCGGACGGGAAAAGTCCGGGCCGGTGGCGGCGCTGGGCAATTTGTTCACCTCCATGCCCTGGGTTATCTGCGCCGCAGAGGAAAGTTCGCCGGAGGCCGTGAAGACCGCCGAAGCGCTGGCGATCGACCTCGGAGCCGTGGTCTCGCGCATGAATGCCGAAGACCATGACGGTTCCGTGGCACTGATCAGCCACCTGCCGCAGGTGATGTCCTCGCTGGTGGCCAGCCGGCTGCAGGACACCCCGTCCGCTGCCTTGGCGCTTGCCGGCAACGGCCTGCGGGACGTCACCCGGATCGCGGCCAGCGACCCGAAGCTGTGGGTGCAGATCCTCAGCGGCAACGCGCCCCGGCTGGCAGACATCCTGCACGGGGTGCGCGAAGACCTGAACCGGCTGATCAACACGCTGGAAAACCCAACTGCTGATGGTGCGCGCCTGGACATGGCCCAGCTGATCGCTGAAGGGAACACCGGCCAGGCACGGATTCCCGGCAAGCACGGCGCTCCGCCCCAGTCCTTCGTCAGTTTCACCGTGCTGGTGGATGACACCCCGGGACAGATCGCCCGGCTGCTCACGGAAATCGGTGAAATTGGCGTCAACCTGGAAGACCTGCGGCTGGAGCACGCCTCCGGACGTCAGGTTGGGCGGGTGGAAATCTCGGTGCTGCCGAGCAAAGTGCATGGGCTGGTCAGCGAACTGACCGCGCGCGGCTGGAAGGTAGTTCAGTGATGACAGAGCAGGATCCGGCACAGTTCAGGCTGGGCAAACCCCTGGTGGTGGCAATCGACGGACCGTCAGGTTCCGGCAAATCCAGCATCAGCCGGGAAGTGGCCCGCCGGCTGCGGGCTAATTACCTGGACACCGGTGCAATGTACCGCGCTGTCACCATCGCGTGCATGCGTGCCGGCATTGACCTGACGGATGCAGTGGCCGTTGAAGCCGCCACCCGGAGCGCGGACATTGAACTGAGCACTTCCCCGGACGCCGAATGGGTCCTGGTGGGGGGAGAGGACGTCACGCAGGCGATCCGCGAACCCGAGGTTTCCTCCAACGTTTCCGCGGTGGCCACCACCCTGGGCGCCCGCGCCGAGCTGGTGCGCCGCCAGCAGCAGCTCATTAAGGATTCCGGCCTGCGGATTGTGGCCGAAGGCAGGGACATCACCACGGTGGTGGCGCCCACGGCCGAGGTGCGGATCCTGCTGACTGCCTCTGAGGAAGCGCGGCTGCGCCGCCGCGGTGTCCAGCTTGGCGGTTCCCAAACCGCCGCTGCCCTGCGCGAGCAGGTTCTTACGCGGGATGTGAAGGACTCCACGGTCGTCAACTTCCAGCAGGCAGCCGACGGCGTGATCACGGTCGATTCCTCCGACCTGGACTTCGAAGAAACGGTCCAGGCAGTGCTGGATGTGGTTTTCTCCAGCACGCACTAAGCACGAACGGCAGGCACGCAGCCGGGGCTCCAATGGGGTCCCGGCGCCTTGCCGTGTTTCAATGGACTGGTGGCCGCATTGGATTTTCCCGTGCCGGACCCCCAAACACTTACCCGGGCTGAACGTCCGGAGACGGCCGTGCGCAGCTGCGCCGACGGCCTCAACGGAAAGAAAGCAATAGTTTATGAACGCCAACCCGACCTTTGACGGCGACTCCGAAGAGTACATTCCGGCAGGCGAGGACCAGATTGACGAGCGGCTTGCCGCCCTCGACGACGACGAAGCCAACCTGCGCGCCGAAACCCTGCGCGCCGGGCTCTCCGACTACGAACTCGACGACGAAGACGCCGCCCTGCTGGCCGGCGGCTATGACGAGTACGACGCGGATGCGCCGCTGCGCCTAGACCCGGTGGTTGCCATCGTGGGCCGGCCGAACGTGGGCAAGTCCACCCTGGTGAACCGTATCCTCGGGCGCCGTGAGGCCGTTGTTGAAGATACCCCGGGCGTTACCCGCGACCGCGTGTCCTACCCGGCCACCTGGAACGGCGTGAACTTTACGCTTGTGGACACCGGCGGCTGGGAGCACGACGCACGCGGCATCCACGCCCGCGTAGCCGACCAGGCCGAAATCGCCGTCGACGTGGCTGACGCCGTCATGCTGGTGGTCGACGCGACTGTCGGCATCACCGCCACCGACGAAGCCGTGGTGCGCATGCTGCGCAGCAAAGGCAAGCCGGTCATCGTCGTCGCCAACAAGGTGGATGACATCCAGAATGAAGCCGACGCGTCGGTGCTCTGGGGCCTGGGCTTCGGCGAACCGTACCCGGTATCGGCACTGCATGGCCGCGGCACCGCTGACATGCTGGACGCCGTCCTGGACGTCCTGCCGGAGTACTCGGCCTACGGCGGCCTCGAATCCAGCGGCGGTCCGCGCCGCATCGCACTGATCGGGCGCCCGAACGTCGGCAAGTCTTCCCTGCTGAACAAGTTGGCCGGCACCGACCGCGTGGTTGTCGACGACCTCGCCGGGACCACGCGTGACCCGGTAGACGAACTGATCGAACTGGGTGGACGCACCTGGCGCTTCGTGGATACCGCAGGCATCCGCCGCCGCCAGCACATGGCACAGGGTGCCGATTTCTACGCCTCGCTGCGTACGCAGGCCGCGCTGGAAAAGGCGGAGGTCGCCGTCGTGCTCCTGGCAGTCGACGAAGTCCTCTCCGAGCAGGATGTGCGCATCCTCCAGCTCGCCATCGATTCCGGCCGCGCGCTGGTCCTGGCGTTCAACAAGTGGGACCTGCTCGACGACGAACGCCGCCGCTACCTGCAGATCGAGATCGAGCGCGACCTGGCCCACGTCGAGTGGGCACCCAGCGTCAACATCTCCGCCAAGACCGGCTGGCACAAGGACAAGCTTGTCCCCGCCCTGGATCTGGCCCTGGAGAACTGGGACAAGCGCATCCCCACGGGCAAGCTGAACGCGTTCCTGGGCGAACTCGTCGCGGCGCACCCGCACCCGGTGCGCGGCGGCAAGCAGCCCCGCATCCTCTTCGGCACGCAGGCCTCCTCGCGGCCCCCGAAGTTCGTGCTGTTCACCACCGGGTTCCTGGATCCCGGTTACCGCCGCTTTATCACCCGCCGTCTGCGGGAGACCTTCGGTTTCGAAGGTACCCCGATCGAGGTTTCGATGCGCGTGCGCGAGAAGCGCGGCAAGACCAGCAAGCGCTAGCATGGCCCGGCCCCGGAGCCAAGATGACCTCCGGGGCCGCGCCGATGCGGGGAAATCGCAAACCATGATGTAGAGTATTTGAGTTGGTTCGGCCGGAAATAAACCGGAAGATACGGACCAGCGGAACGGGTTGTGGCGCAGCTTGGTAGCGCACTTGACTGGGGGTCAAGGGGTCGCAGGTTCAAATCCTGTCAACCCGACAGAAAACGGAAAACGCCTCGGCGGACAGTATGTCCGGCCGGGGCTTTTTTGTGCTCCAGGACGGCTGGCCTGCCCGCGGACCGTCGCCGGTGTGGCACGTGTGGCCACGCAAGATGACGGGAATCACAAGGCCTGGGAAACGCGGTCCAGCCCGCCCGGAATATACCCCCGGCGTGGCAGGCCCTGAGGCCAGAACGCCGTTCACCGCGCAGATCTTCAGGAAATCGGTGGCCCCGGCGTCCATTTAGTGGCTGTATGTAGCTATGGCCCCTCCTCGATCGGAGCACACAATGTCTGAGTCCAGCACCTCCCGTGTACCCCGCGTTGCCGTTGTCACCGGCGGATCAGGAGGAATGGGGCGGGCGATCGCAAAGCGTCTCTCAAATGACGGTTTCGCCCTGGCAGTGCATTATGCGGGGAACATCAACAAGGCCACGGAGGTCGTCAAGGAACTGAACGCCGCGGGCGGCCGGGCCATGGCCGTGGGCGGGGATGTGGCCGACGAGGTTGCCATGACCCGGCTCTTTGATGAGGTTGAGGCCGCGTTCGGCGGAATCGACGTCGTGATCAACACCGCCGGAGTCATGGTCCTTTCCACGGTGGTGGACCTGGACCTCGATGAGCTGGACCGGATGCACCGGACAAACATCCGGGGCAGCTTTGTGGTCTCCCAGCTCGCTGCGCAGCGGCTTCGGAGAGGCGGAGCGCTGGTGAACGTCTCGTCCAGCCAGACCCGCCTGCAGGATCCGACCTACGCGCCGTATGCTGCCAGCAAGGCTGCCGTGGAGGCCCTGACTCCGGTCCTGGCGCGGGAACTGCGGGGAAGGGACATCACGGTCAATGCGATTGCGCCCGGTCCCACGGCCACCCCGCTGTTCCTGGACGGCAAGGACCAGGAGGCCATCGACCGCATGGCGCAGCTTGCCCCGATGGAACGCCTGGGCACCCCCGAAGACATTGCCGAGGTGGCTGCCTTCCTGGCCGGACCTTCGCGCTGGATCAACGGACAGGTCATTTATCCCAACGGCGGACTCGCCTAGCAGCCACCTCAGGCCCGGGCTGGCGCAGCGTCAAACTGCTCCAGCAGGGTCCGGACAGCATCCCGCCCGGCACGGTTTGCGCCGACTGTCGACTGGGAGGGTCCGAATCCGATCAGGTGCACCCGCGGATCCGCAGCGGCCACGGTGCCGTGCACCTCGATCCCGCCGCGCTCGTTGCGCAGCCGGAGGGCGTCAAGATGGCCCAGCGAAGCCCTGAACCCGGTGGCCCACAGGATGGCATCCACACGGGTCAGCGACCCGTCAGCCTCCCGCACCCCATCGGGCTCGATGCCGGTGAACATCGGACGCCGCTGCAGCGCACCGCGTTCCTTCGCCGCCAGCGCATAGGGCGTCCACAGCAGGTCCGTATACGAGACCACGCTTCCGGTGGGATTTCCGGCCTCCACGTCGGCAGCCACCCGGGACACTACATCCTTCCCGGCCTCTGCACTGAACGGCCCGTTGCGGAAAACCGGTTCCCGCCGCGTGTACCAGAACACCTCCGCGACCCGGGAGATCTCTTCAAGCTGCTGGATGGCGGAAATTCCGCCGCCCACCACCGCTACCCGCTGGCCGGCGAACTCGTCCAGCGACGCGTAGTCCCGGGTGTGGAGCTGGCGCCCGGCGAAGCCCTCCCGTCCCGGATAGGCCGGCAGAGTCGGGTTGTCCCAGGTTCCGGTGGCGTTGATGAGCGCACGCGCGGCCCAGGTTCCGGCGTCGGTTTCGACAACGAGTTCGCCGTCGGGGTCGCCGTCCGCGGGATGCACCGAGGTGACCTTGACCGGGCGGAGGATCGGAAGCTGCATGCGGTCCTCGAATGCCGCGAAGTATTCAGGCACTGCTATCCGGGCAGGAGTCCCGGGCGCAGGAGGGTTCTGGCGGAAACCCGGGAGGTCGAAGATGCCGTTGACGGTCGCCATGGTCAGCGATTCCCAGCGGTGCAGCCAGGAGCCTCCGGGCGCCGTCCCGGCGTCGAGCACCACGAAGCTCCGCTCGGTGTACCCTCCGGCCAGGGCGCTTGTGAAACCGCGCCTGCTCAGGTGGTATCCGGCGGAAAGCCCGGCCTGGCCGGCACCGATGACGACGACGCCGGCCCGGCGGATGCGGCCGGGTCCGGCTTCGGACTGTCCCCGCGCAGGGAAGGGAACGGTGGGCATACGGGGTACTCCTTGGGTGCTGGGCTCACTGGGTAAATGCCTGACGGCAGGCAAACATTCCCCTGCAGGGCGGAGGGAGTGCTGTACACCGCGTTCCCGGGCGGGAAGGATTAGGCACATGTCCTGGAGTACACGTGAACTGGCCGACCTGGCGGGCACAACGGTGAACACCGTCCGCCACTATCACCGGCTGGGTATTCTCGAGGAGCCGGACCGCCGCTACAACGGCTACAAGCAGTACGAGGTGCGGCACCTGGTGAGCCTGTTGCGCATCCGCAGGCTCGCAGTCCTTGGCATTCCGCTGTCCCAGCTGCGCAGCGCCACGGACACGGCTCGGGGAACTCCCGAGGTGCTGCGGGAGGTAGACGCGGAGCTCCAGCAGCGTATTGAGGCCCTGAATCAGGCCCGGGCCCACATCGCAGCGATCATCGAACACCAGGCGCCGGCGGATGTGCCTGCGGGCTTTGAATCGGTTGCCTCCCGTCTGTCGGAGAGCGACCGTTCAATCGTCCACATCATGACCCGGTTCTACGATGATGAAGCTCTGGAAGACATCCGGGAGATGTCTGCGGATGAGAGCGACGACACGGGGCCGGACATCGAGAACCTGCCTGCCGACGCCGATGATCAGACCCGGCAGGCACTGGCCGAGAGGGTTGCCGAAATTATCGTGAAGCACCTCGTCAACTACCCCTGGCTAAGGAATCCTGCCGAGCACATGCCCAGGGGAAGCCAGATCGGCGTTGAGACTTTCGGGAATGCACTCACGGAGCTGTACAACGACGCACAGCTGGACGTGCTGTTCCGGGCCAACACGATCGCGGAGGAGACGATGAGCGCCATGGCGCTGGAGGGCAAGGAACGGATCACCCGCAGCCCTGATTGAACTCCCGGCGCCTGGGGCCCCGGACGCTGTCAGTCTCCGCCGCTGAACAGGCCGCCGTCGAGCAGCCAGTTATAGCGCAGCCGCAGCGCCCGCTCCGTGCTGGCGGCCGCACCCGCCAGCAAAAGCGATGTGTTCGCCCACGCGGGGAGGATGAACGGGCTGACGAAGGTGCCGAAATTCTCGGCGACCGGCGGGATTTCCGTGAGCGACTGCAGAAGCTGCGGCATACCGAGTGCAAGGCTTCCAAGGAGGACCAGTGCGGAGGCCACGCCGATGAGCCGGCTAAGCCCCGGCCGGGTCCGGTCCAGATGTGCACGCAGTCCTTCGGCGGAGGAAGCGTCGGGCACCAGCTGCTGCACGGCGCCGTCGTGGGTCACATAGTCAGCCTGCCGCAGCCCGTAGGTGCTCACTGCAATACGGATGGTCCCTTCCGAAAGGGGAAATGCGGCGGGAGGCTTCAGCCGTGCCAGGTGCTGGCCGTCACGGTAGAGATGCGCATACACCTCTCCGTCGGCGTCGCCGCCGTGCCGGACGTCCACTGACCATGTCTGGGGTACGCCGTCCGGGCCGTGAAGGCGCAGATGGAGGAGGGAGCGGGAAAACGCCTGCCACCACCGGAACGGCTGCAGTGCGGGGGTGCTGGCTGGTTTCAGTTCCATGTCCGGCCCTTTCAAACCGTGTCCGCCCCGGATGGGCGGCCCTGGTTCGAATCATGGAACACTGTGTTCCCGGAACAGGGTCAACCCCCTGTTCGGCCTGCGCTGCGGCTGCGTTCGCGCCGGATGCTAGACGACTACCAGGTCCTGTCCCGAGGGTTTGTGGTCGGCGAGCGCCGCACTCTGGACTGCCGGATCCTCGTAGGTGTTCCAGTAGTAGGTCATGGTCTTGGAAGAGAACAGCCCGGTGTAGATGGTCTTTTCAAAGTCTCCGTCGCCCATGGCCGCGCTGCCCTCCACCATGGCCACCTGCTGCAGCGTGTGGAATGCGCGGCTGACGTTGTCCGCTTCGTTCGTCTTCTGCGGATAGTGGGCATGCACGTAGGCTGCCCGCACAAAACGCGACGGCGAGTAGTAGTCCCCGGGAATCCCTCGCATCAGTGAGCCTGAGCCGAACGGCGTCAGATGTGCCTGGTTCAGCACTACTTCCTGAGGGAAGTCGGAAGACAGGTTGAGGTAGTTGCGCAGGTTCTCATGGTGCCAGGTGAATCCGGGCTGGTTGGCCAGGACATCTACGTCGTCGTGGAAGACCTGCATACCGTCACTTGTGTACTCGACGACGATGGACCGGCTGGCGTCTCCGATGATCCAGTGCAGCAGCGAACTTGGGTACTTGTCATTGATGGGCCGGTCCACGATGGCGACGTTGCCCAGTGCTGCCTCGACCTCGTCCACAGTGGCGAACTGGGCCGCCACCCAGAGCGGGAACTCAAACGCGGCCACATTGACCGCACCGGTCACCTGGTCCGGAGCATAGTTCGCGTATCCGGGGAAGTTCAGTCCGGCAACTGCCAGGCCGGCGTCGTTGCCGCAGTCGAAGTAGAGCGGGGTGTCCTCCTCCACAATCCCCATGCCGATAACGGCGTGCTTGATTTCCTGCACTGCGCCAAACGGTGACTTTGGCGTGTACCCGGTGGGGGTGACCACCACCCGTTCGCCGTAGCCAAATGTCCAATCCAGGTTTCGCGCGAGATATACGTTGCCGCTGCCGTCCGTGTACCTGATGCCTGTGCACATGCTGAAGCTCCCTGTTCCTGGTCAGTCCTGAGCTGCCCCGCGGTCTTCAGGTTAGGCCTGGTATGCCGGTCCGCGGCAGGGCCCACGGCCAAACGGTAAGCCGCATCCAGGGATCAGCTGGCGCCGCTGTGGGCGGACGGCCGGCCGCAGGCCGATTTCAGGGGGGGGTTGACCCTGTTCCGGGAACACAGTTTCTACTGCTTCCACTACCGAGGGACAGGCCCTCGTTGAGGAGACTAGGAATCAGTTCGATGAACCCCACCCAGGAACTCGTCCACAACTTTCAGGAACTTCTAGGCCAGGTGCCTGAGTTCCTCCAGCCGTTCATCCTGATGCTCGCCGCCGCTGTTCCTTTTCTGGAAGGCGAAGCCGGTGCACTGATCGGCGTCGTCGGCGGATTAAACCCTGTCCTTGCGGCTGTTGCGGCCGCCCTCGGCAACTTCGCCAGCGTGGCACTGGTAGTTCTCATTACCTCCCGTGCCCGGACCGCCGTCACCACCCGGGTGGATGCCCGGGCGGAGGCCGCAGCGGCCGCAGCGGGCGGCACCGCGATGCTGGTCGCTGCCCGTGCTGCCAAGCCGGAGTCAAAGGGGCGCCTCCGCTTCAAGCGCTGGCTGCTCCGCTTCGGTGTTCCGGGGGCAAGCATCCTCGGCCCGCTGGCCATCCCCACCCAGTTCACGGCGTCGATCCTCGTGGCTGGCGGTACCTCCCGCCGGTGGGTGCTCCTGTGGCAGGGCGTGGCGATCATTATCTGGACCACAATCTCGACGGTTCTCATCTGGAGCGCCCTCACGTTCGTCGTTGGGGTCTAGGAGCCCAGGGCGGCCACATCCCCGGCCACTGCGTCCATTCGGTCCGCGAACTGGTGTCCGCCGGTGTCATGGCGGCGGATCACCGCGCCGGGAAGCAGCGCCTCGAAGCGGTCAAGGTGTTCAAAGGGCACCGTGCCGTCGTCGCGGCAGTGGTGCAGGAAAACCGGCAGGTCCGGAGGGAGGGCGAAGCCCGGCGGCAGGGCATACTCGCCCTGCCAGCCCTCCGAGCCCCAGAACGGCGTGGCCAGCAGCACCATCCCCCGGGGCAGCGGTTCCGGGGGAGAGGCTGCGAGGCGCAGCAGGGCCATGGAAGCTCCGAAGGAGTGCCCCACGATGACAGTCTCCGTCCCCAGCGGCTCCAGGGCAGTATCAATGCCGCCAAGCCAGGCCGCCGCAGTCATCTCATCGTTCGAAAAGCGGGGCATCGCCACCGGTACCCTCAGCCGGGAACGCAGTTCCCCGGCGATCGGCTGATCATCGGTCCATCCGCCCGCTCCGTGCAGAAACAGAACCTCCACGGCATTCCACCTGCTTCCTGTTGGTCTCCTTCCACTGTCCCGCAGCCGCCGGCCCGCCAACAGGTGCCAGCCAAAGTGCCCGTGTTTGGCTGCGTGCCGTCGAACCCGTGCGGCTCCTGCTGACGGGAGGAACCGGCGCTGCTAGCGTTCAGTAACCGGCCGGAGAACTCCGGCGATTCGCCCTGCACGGACAGGAGTCCGGAATGCCGGCAGACCAGCTGAACGTCATTATCCACGGGGCCGGGGGAGCGATCGGCGGTGCCGTGGCAGAGGAGTTCGCCCGCCTCGGAGCGCGGCTGTTCCTCGCCGGCCATGGTGAGGCCTCCGTAAACGCCACGGCGGAGAAGGTCCGGGCACTGGGCGGCGGAGCGCATTCCAGCCGGGTGGACGCGTACAGCCGGGCCGAAGTGGACGCCCACACCAACGCGGTGGCAGACCTCTCGGGACGGATCGACGTTATGTTCAACGCGGTGGAGGTTCCCCGGGTGCAGGGCGTTCCACTGCTGGAGATGGACGCGGACGACGTCGTTGCCCCCGCCGCCGCGTGGCTGCGCACCCAGTTCCTCACCGCGCGGGCTGCCGCCGGCTATATGGTGCCGCAGGGCAGCGGGACCATCCTGATGCTCTCGGCCTCGCCGGCCCGGCTGGCCCTTGCCGGCGTCGGCGGTTTTGCCGCAGCCTGCGCCGCAGTCGAAGCACTGACCCGCACCTTCGCTGCGGAGACCGGAGCAGCAGGCGTCCGGACGGTATGCCTGCGCCCGCACCGGATCCGGGAGACAATCGGCATCACCCCGGACCTGCCGATGGAGCTGGGGGAGTTCACCCGTTTCCTGGAATCCCTGACTACCAGCGGCACCCTGCCCACACTCGGAGAAGTTGCCCGGGCAGCTGTCTTCGCGGCTACCGGCGGGGCTGCCAGCATGAACGGGACGGTGCTGAACCTTACCGGTGGCATGAGTCCGGACTAACGGCACCACCAGAACTGCCGGCTGTGCCGAGACCGGCGTCACAATTCTCCAATGTGGACGGTATCCAGCATTGTGGAGAGGTGACGAATACAAACCTGATTTCCGCGGGCGGCACGGATGCCGTGGAACCCGCTCCCCGGCGCCGTGCGCGCGTCCGAACCTACGTGGCGCTTTTCGCCGGCGTGCTCATTGCCAATGCGGCGCTCTTCGGCTGGGGACTCGCGGAGGGGTGGTGGCATCCACACGCCTCCAGCCTGCAGGTCATCGCCGCTATCTCGCAGATCAACATCCTGTTCTCCATCCTGCCGCGCCAGCACTGGATGGTGAACCTGCTGTCCTTCCTGGCCACTAGGGCGCCCACCTCCTGGCCGCTCCGGCTGCGCTGGCGGCTGGCCCAGTACTACCACGTGGGTGGCCTGCACGTGGGCGGTGCGATTGCGGGAACGCTCTGGTATGTGGTCTACGCCGCCGAGCTGGCGCCCGCCTGGGCGGACGGGGAAGCAGGGTACGACGACGCTTCCCTGGCCATCGCGATAACGGTCGCCCTGGTTCTCCTCACCATCTGTGCGCTCGCCGCGCCCGGGTTCCGCACCCGCCACCACGATGTTTTTGAAGCGTCCCACCGGTTCGGTACTTGGACGGTTTTGATCCTGGGCTGGGCAAACACGCTGATCCTGGCCCAGCTGCAGACCCCCGAACGCAGCTTTGGGGAGGCGCTGCTCGTGTCCCCGATTTTCTGGATGCTGGTGGTTTCCACGGGACTGGCGGTCTGGCCCTGGCTGCTGCTGCGAAAGGTCCCGATCACCACGGAACGCCCGTCGAACCACACCATCATCGTCCGGCTGAACCACGGGTATGTTCCGCCCGTAGGCACCACCCGGGCGATCAGCCGCCATCCCCTGCTGGGCTGGCATCCCTTCGCCTGCATCCCTGCCGCGCCGGGGGAAGGCGGATACCGGATGGTCATTTCACGGGCCGGCGGCTGGACCAGCGAGTTCATTGAGAATCCGCCGGCCCACGTCTGGGTCCGCGGCATACCGACAGTCGGCGTCGCAAACGCCAAACGGCTCTTCAACCGGGTGCTTTACATCGCCACCGGAAGCGGCATTGGTCCGGCCCTTGGCCACCTGCTTACCGATACCCAGGGCGCCCGGCTGGTCTGGGTCACCAAGACTCCGCGTGCCACGTACGGTGACAGCCTGGTCAGCGAGGTCGAGACAGCACAGCCGGAAGCAGTCATCTGGAACACCAGCGAACAGGGCAAGCCGGACGTCTTTGAACTCTCCTACGAAACCTTCGTAGCCTCAGGGGCCGACGCCGTCATCATCGTTTCAAACAAAGCCGTCACGGGGCGGGTGGTCAGCGAATTCGAACGCCGCGGCATTCCTGCCTTTGGACCCATCTGGGATTCCTGACCCAAACAGGCGTGGAGGCCCCCGGAACGAGCTGGTAGTTTCGGCTCACACAATCCGAGGAGCGCAGAATCATGGGCACAGCGCAGCACACGTTCCGAAGCAGAGCTCTTTCGGCCGCCGCGGCGGCGCTGGCCCTCACCGCCTGCAGTACCGGAAACGTCCAGGAACCGCAGGTGCCCGGCCCGGGTGTGTCCACAGCCCAGCTCTCCGAACCGGAGACCATCAGCACCGGCCTCCAGGCCCCTTGGTCCATCGCGTTCCTGGGCAGCACCCCGCTGGTCAGTGAGCGGGACTCGGGCCGGATCCTGGAATTGGACCGTGCCGGGAACCAGCGGGTGGTGGGCGTGGTCAACGCGCAGGGACGCGGCGAAGGCGGACTGCTGGGGATAGCCGTGCAGGACGGCTATCTCTACAGCTACTCCACCGCGGGGGACGAGAACCGGATCGAACGCCGCGAACTGCGCGGATTGCCCGGGGACCTTGCCATGGGTGAGGCGCAGCCGGTGCTCTCCGGCATTCCGGCCGGCCCGGTGCACAACGGCGGCCGCCTCGCTTTCGGACCAGACGGGATGCTGTACGCCACAGCCGGCGACGCCGGTAACCGGGACAGCGCCCAGGACACCGGATCGCTCGCCGGCAAGATCCTGCGGCTGATGCCCGACGGCGGTGTTCCCCCGGACAATCCGTTTCCCGGGTCCGCGGTGTACAGCTACGGCCACCGCAACCCGCAGGGCATTGCGTGGAACGGAGCGGGAACGCTGTATGCCACCGAATTCGGCCAGGACACCTGGGACGAGCTCAACGTGATCGAACCGGGCGGCAACTACGGGTGGCCCGACGCCGAAGGCACCGCCGGCCGGGAGGGCTTCATCGATCCCGTGCAGCAGTGGGAACCGGGTGAGGCAAGCCCCAGCGGTATTGCGGTGCTGGGCAACTCCCTGTTCATCGCCAACCTGCGCGGGGAACGCGTGCGGGAGGTTCCGCTGGACGAGCCGGGCAGCGCCGTCGAACACTCAGCAGGCCAGGGCCGGCTCCGGGACGCGTTCGCGGCCCCGGACGGCAGCCTCTGGGTCCTGACAAGCAATACGGACGGGAGGGGTACCCCGGGAGCGTATGACGACCGCATCCTGCGCCTGCAGCTGCTGCCCTGAACTGATGCCCTCAACATTTCCCCGGCGCCGACGTACGCTTCCTTGAGAACACACCCGCAGAGCATTCGAGGGGGATATCCGTGCCCGAAGTAATCGTTGCCGGCGCCGGACCTACGGGAATTTTCCTGGCCAGTGAACTGCGCCTGCACGGCGTGGACGTGGTGGTTCTGGACAAGGAACCCGAGCCAAACACCGTCATCCGCGCACTGGGCCTGCACTCCCGCAGCATCGAGATCATGGACCAGCGCGGACTCGGGGAGCATTTCGCTGCTGCCGGCACCCGGTATCCCCTGGACGGGTTCTTCGCGGGAATCCTCCGGCCCGCACCGGAACTGGACACAACCCATCCCTACGTACTTGGGATTCCGCAGACGGAGACCGAGACGCTGCTGACCCGGCGCGCACTCGAACTTGGCGTGGATATCCGCCGCGGCAGCGAGCTCACCGGCCTGGTTCAGGACGGCGCCGGTGTTTCGGCAGTGCTCGCGGACGGCAGCGAACTCCGGGCCCGCTACCTGGTAGGTTGCGACGGCGGCCGCAGCACAGTCCGGTCCCTGGCCGGCATTGGGTTTCCGGGCGAGCCGAGCCGGCGGGAATTCCTGCTGGGCGAAGTTGAGCTGTCCGCCGCCCCGGAAGAAGTGGCTGCAGTGTCAGCCCGCGTCCGCGAAACCCACCGAGACTTCGGGGTGGGGCCGGTGGGCGGGGGAGCATACCGGGTGGTGGTTCCGGCGCACGGGGTCGCCGAGGACCGTGCCGTTCCCCCGGACTTGCAGGATCTGAAGCAGCAGCTGCGCGCCTATGCCGGCACGGACTTCGGAGCCCGCTCACCACGCTGGATTTCCCGTTTTGGAGACGCCACCCGGCTGGCCGAAGCGTACCGGGCCGGCAGGGTGTTCCTGGCCGGGGACGCGGCACACGTACATCCGCCCTTCGGAGGCCAGGGACTCAACCTTGGCCTGCAGGATGCCCTGAACCTGGGTTGGAAGCTTGCCGCGGCGGTGAACGGATGGGCACCGGATGCACTGCTGGACACCTACTTCACGGAACGGCATCCCGTGGCAGCCGACGTCCTCAACATCACCCGCGCCCAGTCCGAGCTGGTTTCAACCGAGCCCGGGCCGCAGGCGGTGCGAAAGCTGCTTACTGAACTCATGGAGTTCGACGACGTGAACCGGCACGTGATTGGCAAGATCACGGCCCTTGACGTCCGGTACGACTTTGGGCCTGCTCCGGACCTGGTCGGCCGCCGGCAGCGGGATATCAGGCTGGGCAGGGGCACGCTGTATGAACGAATGCGCACCGGGCGCGGAGTGCTGCTGGACCGGACGGGGGAGCTGTTCCTCGAAGGCTGGGAAGACCGGGTAGACGCGATCGTTGAACCTGAATCCGATCCGCAGACACCCTCGCTGCTGCTGCGGCCGGACGGTCACATCGTATGGCTGGAGGGCGAACCGGACGACGACGGCGGAATCTCCGCGGCAAGCCAGGCGGACCTGGTCGATGCGCTGGAAACCTGGTTTGGCCCTGCAAGCCTGCCGAGCATGGTGCAGCTGGCCGGTTTGGGTTGAATGGCCGGACGCACTGGGCTTCCCACGTTCAAGCCTCGCAGGGAGTGCCCGCTGCGGGGAATCGAAAGTCTGCCCATGTCAGTGCAGTAATATCGGCCCCGCAGACGCTCAGTACCGCTTCGGGAGAATGCCCTGTGCCGCAGATGCGCCATAACAGGTAGGCTAAGACAGCCGGTAAGGCACGAACGGTAAGTGAGTGTAAATATGGCCAGTCGCCGCATTGGCGGGTTGGCCGGTTCTTTTTGGGGAGGAAACACCATGGCGGGCGAGGAATACAACGCCGCACGAGCGGATGATCAGCGTGGCTTCAGTGCGGAGGACACGACGTCGATCAGCCTTCCGCCTATCTCCGACGCCGCGTCGATCGAACCGAAGCTCAGCGCGGACGAGCGCGCTGCGGTAGCGGCGCTGCCGGCCGGCTCCGCACTGCTCATTGCACACTCAGGACCCAATGCCGGTGCACGGTTCCTGCTGGACCAGGACGTCACGACGGCAGGGCGCCACCCCAACGCGGACGTGTTCCTGGACGACGTGACGGTTTCCCGCAAGCATGTTGAGTTCCGCCGGACCCCGGAGGGCTTCCGGGTAGTGGACTCGATGAGCCTGAACGGCACGTACGTCAACAACGACCGCGTTGACAACCTGCTGCTGCGCACCGGAAATGAAGTGCAGATTGGCAAGTTCCGGCTCACCTTCTACGCTGCCCGCCCGGCTGCCGGCACGGCCTAAAGGCGGACGCGGATGCCAGGACCGGAGGCGGCGCGGCGGGCTATCGGCTCTGCCGCGGAGCGCGCGCGCCCGCGTGTACTCAACATCGGCCAGGTCCTCGCGGACCTGAGCGCCGAGTTCCCCGGCATCAGCGCCTCGAAAATCCGGTTCCTGGAAGAAAAAGGGCTGGTCGCACCGCAGCGCACAGCGGCCGGCTACCGGAAGTACAGCTCCCAGGACGTAGAGCGGCTCCGCTTTGTCCTCGCTTTGCAGCGGGACCAGTACCTGCCGCTGAAGGTCATCAAGGACTACCTTGACGCCGTGGACAGGGGCGAACGCCCCGAATCCCTTCCCGGGGGCATCACCCTGGCTCCGCGTGCCGTCTCGGACCAGCTGGCCGGCGAGCTGGCAGCCCGCACCCGGGCGCGGCTGCTCTCCTTCAACGAACTGGTAGCGGAGTCCGGCGCCTCCGCCGAACTGGTCCGCAGCCTCATCAGCTTCGGTCTTATCAGCGGAGAAGCCCAGCAGTATGATGAACACGCCCTGAAGGTCGCCAAGGCGTGCCGCCAGCTCGAAGCCCACGGCATTGAACCACGGCACCTGCGGCCGTTCCGGGCGGCAGCGGACCGCGAAGTCGGATTGGTGGAACGGGCCATTGCACCCGTTGCCTCACGGCGGGATGTTGCCTCGCAGGCGCGGGCCGCCGAGACGGCCCGGGAAATCAGCGACCTCTGCCTGAGCCTGCACAGTGCCCTGGTCCACGGACAAATAGCCCGGATGGAGAGCTGAAGCTGATGCAGGAAGTCGAAGTGGTGGGCGTTCGGATCGAACTCCCGTCCAACCAGCCCCTGGTCCTGCTCAAGGAAACGGAGGGGGAGCGGCACCTGCCCATTTGGATCGGTGCCCCCGAGGCCAGCGCCATCGCCTTCGTGCAGCAGGGGATTGTTCCTCCGCGTCCCATGACCCATGACCTGCTGGCTGCCGTGATCAAGGCGCTGGGCCGCCGTGTCACCGAAGTCCGCCTGGTCTCCGTGGAGGACACGGTGTTCCACGCTGAGCTGGTGTTCGATGACGGCACCCGGGTGGGGTCCCGCGCCTCCGACGCGATCGCCGTCGCACTGCGCGTTCCGTGCCCCATCATGTGTGCCGAAACCGTCCTTGAAGAGGCGGGCGTGCGCATTACCGAGTCCGATGCAGAGGACGACGAGGATGAAGCAGAGAACGCCGAGCAGGAGCTGCGGCAGTTCCGCGAGTTCCTCGCCGACGTCGAACCCGAGGACTTTGAGCGCTGACGGATTCGACACGCTCCAAAAAATACCCGCCGCATCTTTGACCTTGCCCGCGCACGGATCTAACGTCGAAGCATAGAGTTCCCATTGCGCCAATGGGTTACCGGAGACACACTAGTGAGACCGTCGGCATCAGTGCCGGCAGGAACCAGGTCCAGCAGGACACTCACGGACCGTCTCCGCTTCAGTAACCGAGCGGCTACAGACTTTGCGGGGACCATTACTAGGAGGAACAGTGAGTCCGAAAGGCGATGCCGGCGAACACCGCGCCGTAGCACCCGGAAAGGTTCTGCCGGCAAGTGCCCAGGGACTGCTGTTCACCGAAGACCTGCCGGTTCTCGATGAAGACGCCGGCTACCGCGGTCCCACCGCCTGCAAGGCAGCGGGAATCACCTACCGCCAGCTCGACTACTGGGCACGCACCGGACTGGTGGAGCCCGCAGTGCGCGGAGCCTCCGGATCCGGGACACAGCGCCTCTACAGCTTCCGCGACATCCTCGTCCTGAAGGTCGTCAAGCGGCTGCTCGACACCGGGGTGTCCCTGCAGCAGATCCGTACCGCCGTCGAACATCTGCGCGAACGCGGCGTTGAGGATCTCGCCCAGATCACGTTGATGAGTGACGGCGCCAGCGTCTATGAGTGCACTTCCGCCGACGAGGTCATTGACCTGGTTCAGGGCGGACAGGGCGTCTTCGGCATCGCAGTCGGGCGGGTTTGGCGCGAAGTCGAAGGCAGCCTGGCGCAGCTTCCCAGTGAACATGCCGACGATCATTCCTACCCGGAAGACGAACTCAGCCGCCGCCGGGCAGCACGCAAAATCAGCTAGTTACCAGTCTTTACGCGAAAGGCCGCTACCCAGAGGGGGAGCGGCCTTTCGCGCTGTCCTGCGCTGTCCGGGAAGGGACTAGCCTGCAGGGCGGCGCATTACGCGGTTGCGCATGCTCCCGGTCTGCACCAGGTTCTTGAGCAGCGCGTCGAAGGAAGCTGCAGCCTGCTTGGCGGAATCGCCGGGCCAGTGGTGGACCGAGTGGGCGGCGCCCTGGATCTGCTGCCAGTTGGCGTGCTCGGCGATGTTCGGTTCCATCAGCAGGTCACCGAACATCTGCTTCATCTCCGCGAGCCGGAACGTGTGTTCGTTGGACGTGGGGCGCACGCGGTTGGCCACGATCCCCGCGGGGGCGAGGTTCGGCGCGAATTCCTGGCGGAACAGGTCCAGGGCACGCATGGTCCGCTCGGTGCCGGCGACGGAGAAGAGTCCGGGCTCGGCGACCAGCAGGACGCGGTTGCTGGCGCTCCACGCCATGCGGGTCAGGCCGTTCAGGGACGGCGGGCAGTCGATCAACACCAAGCCGTAGCCGCTGACCTTGCCCAGGAGGGTAGAGAGCCGGCGCAGGTCCCGTTTGCCGAGATCCGGCCGGTCGTAGATACCGGAGTAGGCCGAGCCCATGGCCACGTCGAGCACGGGGCGGCGTTTGGGATCGCTGCCGGGCTGTTTGCGTGCGGTCTCCACCCAGCCGCTGGGCACCACGTTGGCGGCGAGGTCCGCGCGGCGGGCGCTTCGGAGCATGTCCCCGATGCCCAGGTTGTCCCCGGGGGATACCGCCAGACCCGTGGTGGCGTCGGCATGCGGGTCAAGGTCCACTACGAGGGTAGGGATGCCGGCGGCCAGGGCTGCTGAGGCCAAACCCAGCGTTACGGAAGTCTTGCCGACGCCGCCCTTCAGGCTGCTGATGCTCACTACTTGCACTTGTTGAACCAAAACCTAACGTGTCGAGGGATCACGGGCGCCGGGTCCGTGCCAGGGAACCGTAATCATTCTATGTGACGCAACCCGACAGGCCGGGCAGGCGCGGGTTTGCACATCTGAGCCGTGCACTGAACTATGTTCGGTGTGATGTGAATTACCCGCTTGCCGTATGTTCGGGCCGTGCAGAGACTGAAGACGTAGCCAAACGGTCCGTTCCACCCGACGCAACGACGCAGGAGTGCAATGTTCTCGAAGATCCTGGTAGCCAACCGCGGCGAAATTGCCATCCGTGCGTTCCGTGCGGCCTATGAACTTGGGGCCAAGACCGTCGCCGTTTTTCCGCATGAGGACCGCAATTCAATCCACCGCCAGAAGGCTGACGAGGCCTATCTGATCGGCAGCGAGGGGCATCCCGTCCGGGCCTACCTCGACGTGGACGAGATCATCAGGGTCGCCAGGGAATCGGGCTGCGACGCGATTTACCCGGGCTACGGCTTCCTGTCCGAAAACCCGCAGCTGGCTCGTGCCGCCAAGGCCGCCGGCATCACCTTCATCGGCCCGGATGCGGACGTCCTGGAACTGGCCGGACACAAAGTCCACGCCATCAACGCTGCCCGCGAGGCCGGAATTCCGGTGCTGCGCTCAACCGCTCCCAGCGCTGACGCCGAAGAGCTCCTGGCAGAGGCGGAAGAGATCGGGTTCCCCATCTTCGTCAAGGCCGTTGCCGGCGGCGGCGGGCGCGGCATGCGGCGGGTGGACACCGCCCATGACCTGCCCGAAGCGCTGAAAGCCGCCATGCGGGAAGCTGACACGGCATTCGGAGACCCCACGGTCTTCCTGGAGCAGGCCGTGCTGCGTCCCCGCCACATCGAAGTACAGATCCTGGCGGACAACGACGGCAACGTGATCCACCTCTTCGAGCGTGACTGTTCCCTCCAGCGCCGTCACCAGAAGGTCATCGAGATTGCACCCGCGCCGAACCTGGACGAAGAGATCCGCCAGGCGCTGTACCGGGACGCCGTCGCCTTCGCGAAATCCCTGAAGTACGTCAACGCCGGAACCGTTGAATTCCTGGTGGACACCATTGGCGAGCGGGCAGGACAGCACGTCTTCATCGAGATGAACCCGCGCATCCAGGTGGAGCACACGGTGACCGAAGAAATCACCGACGTTGACCTGGTGCAGTCCCAGATGCGCATTGCTGCCGGCGAGAACCTCGCTGACCTGGGACTGGTGCAGGAGGACCTGCAGATCCGCGGAGCGGCACTGCAATGCCGAATCACCACCGAGGACCCGGCCAACGGCTTCCGCCCGGACGTAGGCAAGATCAGTGCCTACCGGTCCGCCGGCGGAGCAGGCGTTCGGCTGGACGGCGGCACGGTGTATGCCGGCGCGGACATCAGTCCGCACTTCGACTCAATGCTGGTGAAGCTCACCTGCCGCGGACGCAACTACCCTGCGGCCGTCAACCGGGCCCGGCGCGCGCTGGCAGAATTCCGTATCCGCGGTGTCTCCAGCAACATCTCATTCCTGCAGGCGGTGCTGGAGGATCCGGATTTCGTGGCCGGCGATGTTGCCACCTCCTTCATCGAAGAACGGCCGGAACTGCTCAATGCGCGCGGTCCCGCTGACCGTGGCACCAAGCTGCTGAGCTGGCTCGCCGACGTCACCGTCCACAAACCCAACGGCGAACTGCCCGCACAGATCGATCCGCGCGAAAAACTGCCCACGGACCTTCCCGAACCCAAACCGGGATCCCGCCAGCGGCTGCTGGAACTTGGCCCGGAGAAGTTTGCCGCGGCGCTGCGCGCCCAGCAGGCGCTGGCTGTCACCGACACCACCTTCCGCGACGCACACCAGTCCCTGCTTGCCACACGGGTCCGCACCCGCGACCTGGCAGGTGCTGCCCCCGCGGTGGCAGCACTGACACCCGAGCTGCTGTCCGTCGAGGCCTGGGGCGGTGCCACCTACGACGTCTCCCTCCGCTTCCTGGGCGAGGACCCGTGGGAGCGCCTGGACACGCTCCGCCAGGCCCTGCCCAACATCTGCATTCAGATGCTGCTGCGCGGCCGGAACACTGTTGGATACACGCCGTACCCCACCGAGGTCACCGATGCCTTCGTGGAAGAGGCCGCAGCCGCCGGCGTCGACATCTTCCGAATCTTCGACGCCCTGAACGACGTCTCCCAGATGGCGCCGGCCATCGAAGCCGTCCGCCGGACCGGAACTGCCGTCGCCGAGGTGGCGCTCTGCTACACCGCGGACATGCTTGATCCCCAGGAAAAGCTCTACACCCTGGACTACTACCTGGATCTGGCCCAGCAGATGGTCGACGCCGGTGCCCACATCCTGGCTATCAAGGACATGGCAGGCCTGCTGCGTCCCGCGGCTGCCGCGAAGCTGGTCGCGGCCCTGCGGGAACGGTTCGACCTGCCGGTGCACCTGCACACCCATGACACAGCCGGCGGCCAGCTCGCCACACTGCTGGCCGCAGCCGAAGCCGGAGTCGACGCCGTGGACGTTGCCAGTGCGTCACTGGCCGGCACCACCAGTCAGCCCTCAGCATCCTCGCTGGTGGCTGCCCTGGCGCACACCGAGCGGGATACGGGCCTGGACCTGGCCGCCGTGAGCTCGCTGGAACCCTACTGGGAAGCCGTGCGCCGGGTCTATGCGCCGTTCGAATCCGGCCTGGCCGGTCCCACCGGGCGCGTCTACCGCCACGAGATTCCGGGAGGGCAGCTCTCCAACCTCCGCCAGCAGGCCATTGCCCTGGGCCTGGGGGAGCGCTTCGAGGCAATCGAGGACATGTACACGGCGGCTGACCGTATCCTGGGGCGGCTGGTCAAGGTCACTCCGTCCTCCAAGGTGGTCGGTGACCTCGCCCTGCAGCTGGTGGGAAGCAACGTCTCCCCGGAGGACTTCGAAGAGAACCCGCAGAATTACGACATCCCGGATTCCGTGATCGGCTTCCTCAGCGGTGAGCTTGGAGATCCGCCCGGAGGCTGGCCGGAGCCCTTCCGCACCAAGGCACTGCAGGGCCGTAAGCCCAAGCCCCGGCACGTGGACCTGACCGAGGTGGACCAGCAGGGACTGAACGGGAACTCCGCCACTCGGCGCGAGACGCTTAACCGGCTGCTCTTTGCCGGTCCGGCACGCGAGTTCGCCACCGTCCGGGAAACCTACGGCGACGTCTCCGTCCTGGACACCCGCGACTACCTGTTCGGGCTGCGTCCCGGAGTTGAGCACGTGGTGGAGCTTGAGAAAGGCGTGCGCCTCATCGCCACCCTGGAAGCGGTGTCCGAACCCGACGAAAAGGGCATGCGCACCGTCATGACCACCCTGAACGGCCAGATGCGCCCGGTAATGGTCCGCGACCGCAGCGTCACCACGGACGCGAAGGCAGCCGAGCGGGCCGACCCCGCCCAGCCAGGCCACGTAGCCGCACCGTTTGCCGGGGCAGTGACCGTGACAGTGGAGGAGGGCGCACAGGTTGGTGCCGGCGAGACGGTTGCAACGATCGAGGCCATGAAGATGGAGGCATCCATCACGGCGCCCGTGGCCGGTACAGTCAAGCGCCTCGCCGTCAGTGGTGTGCAGCAGGTGGACGGCGGCGACCTGCTGGTGGTCATAGAGCAGGGTTAAGGCAGCAGAGAACACGCCGGGAAGCCGGAGCCGGCGCCGATAGACTGGAAAGGTGACCCATTACGATCTCGCCATCATCGGCTCCGGCTCCGGCAATTCCCTCATCACCCCCGACTGGGACAACCGCAAGGTAGCCGTTATTGACGGCGGCACCTTCGGGGGGACCTGCCTGAACGTTGGCTGCATTCCCACGAAAATGTTCGTCTACCCCGCGCAGCTCGCCGCTTCGGCAGCAGAAGCCGCCAGGCTTGGAGTGGACCAGCGGGTGGAAAAAGTCCGCTGGCGGGAAATCCGGGACCGCATCTTTGGCCGGATCGATGCCATCTCCGAGGGCGGCCGCCGCTACCGGGCGGAAGAGCTGGAAAACGTCACGCTCTACAACGAGTACGTACGCTTCACCGCCCCGCACCGGCTGGAGACCGCTTCCGGGCAGGAAATCACCGCAGACCAGATCGTTGTGGCAGCCGGTTCCCGCCCCATCCTGCCGGACATTCCAGGCATCGGGCTGCCCCAGGTGCACACCTCGGACACCGTGATGCGCGTCGATGACCTGCCGGGCCGCGTACTGATCGTGGGAGGCGGTTACATTGCCGCCGAGTTTGGCTTTGTCTTCTCCGCCTTCGGATCCGAGGTGACCATGGCCGTGCGGTCGGGTGCCCTGCTCCGCGCACAGGACGAGACTGTTTCCGAGCGCTTTACCGCGGCAGCTTCAGAACAGTGGGACGTCCGGCTGAACACGCAGCTTGCATCCCTGGCAGAAAACACGGACGGGTCGGTGCGCGCCGTCCTGGACGGTCCGTCCGGGACCGCGGAGCTCGACGTCGATCTTGTCCTGGTGGCCACCGGCCGGGTCCCGAACACGGACCGGCTGGATCCCGCGGCCGCCGGCCTGGACGTGGAAGCCGACGGCCGCCTGGCGGTGGACGAGTACCAGCGGGTGCTCAGCGGCGGCAAGCCGGTTCCCGGGCTCTGGGCACTGGGCGACGTGAGCGGCGCGGACCAGCTCAAGCACGTCGCGAATCTTGAAGCACGCACGGTGGCCCACAACCTGGTCCACCCCGGCGACCTGCAGGCATCCTCGCACCGCTTTGTTCCCGCCGCAGTGTTCAGCCACCCCCAGATCGCATCCGTAGGGCTGACCGAAGCAGAGGCACGGGACTACGCGCTGGCCAACGGCATGGACCTGGTGATGGCGGTGCAGGAATACGGTTCGACGGCGTACGGCTGGGCCATGGAGGACACCACCGGCTTCGTGAAGCTGCTCGCGGACCGGACCACCGGCCAGCTGCTGGGTGCGCACATCATGGGCCATGAGGCGTCCATGCTGATCCAGCCGCTCATCCAGGCCATGGCTTTCGGGCTCGACGCGGCCACCATGGCACGCGGCCAGTACTGGATCCATCCGGCACTCACCGAGGTAGTGGAGAACGCACTGCTCTCCCTGGGCACCAGCCCCCAGGACACCGAGCTTCGGCCCTGAGCCCTGAGCTGAAAATGAGGCAGGAGCCGGCGGATAGTCCGCCGGCTCCTGCCTCTTCTGGTGCGCCGGTTGCCTGCGGGGCCGGCTAGACCTTCTGGCCGGAATAGATTTCCTCGACCACGTCGGAGAAGTCCTTGAGCACCTGGGCGCGCTTGATCTTCAGGGACGGCGTGAGGTGGCCGCTGGATTCGGTGAAGTCAGTGGTGACTACGCGGAACACCTTGATGGCCTCAGCCTGGGAAACAGCCTTGTTGGCGCGGTCCACCAGGGCCTGCAGCTCATCCTGGAGCTGCTTGGACTGCGCTGCTTCGGACACGGTGGTGGATGCCGGCATGCCGTGGCGTTCCAGCCAGCCCGGCAGTGCCTCTTCATCGACGGTGATCAGCGCGGAGATGAACGGCCGCTGATCGCCGACAACGACGCACTGGGAGACGATCGCATCCGCGCGGATCGAGTCTTCCAGCATGGCGGGGATGACGTTCTTGCCGCTGGCGGTGACGATGATTTCCTTCTTGCGGCCGGTGATCTTCAGGAAGCCGTCGGAATCGAGCTGGCCGATATCCCCGGTGCGGAACCAGCCGTCCGCGAAGTTTTCCTCGGTGAGGTCCGGGCGCTTGAAGTAGCCCTTCATAACGCTGATGCCCTTGGTGAGGATCTCGCCGTCGTCGGCAATCTTGACTGCGTTGCCCGGCAGGGGAGCGCCAACCGTGCCGATCTTGATCAGCTGGGGCGTGTTCACGCTGATCGGGGCAGTAGTCTCGGTGAGGCCGTAGCCCTCCAGGACCATGACGCCGATGCCGTGGAAGAAGTGGCCGAGCCGGTCTCCCAGCGGCGCGCCGCCGGAGATGGCGTACTGCACCCGCCCGCCCATGGCGGTACGGATCTTGGAGTACAGGAGCTTGTCGAACAGCGCGTGGCGGAGCTTCAGGCCCAGGGGCACCTTGCCCGCCTCATTGGCCTTGGACCATTCGATGGCGGTCTTGGCGCCGGCGTGGAAGATCTTGCCCTTGCCCCCGTCCTCGGCCTTTAGCATTGAGGAGTTGTAGACCTTCTCAAAGACGCGGGGGACCACCAGCAGGAAGGTTGGCTTGTAGCTCTGCAGGTCCGGAAGCAGGTTCTTCACATCCGGGGTGTGGGCCACGGTGGAACCGGCCGCGACTGCGAGGACGGAAATGAACCGTGCGAAAACGTGTGCCAGGGGCAGGAACATGATGGTCTGGGCGCCCTCCTTGGCAACTTCGGGCAGCGCCGCCGTTGAGTTGCGGGAGAGGTTTACGAAGTTGCCGTGGGTCAGCTCGCAGCCCTTGGGCTTTCCGGTGGTGCCCGAGGTGTAAATGATCGTTGCGGTGTCTGCCAGGCTGGCCGCGGACCGGCGGGATTCAAGTTCCTCGTCGGTGACGTCCGCTCCGGCCTCACGGAGCGCGTCCAGTCCGCCGCCGTCGATCTGCCAGACGTTCTTCACTGCGGAGAGATCCGCATCCGCACCGGCCTGACGGACAACGTTCTCGTGGCGGGCCGCCTCGACCACCACGCCAACCGCTTCCGAGTCGCCGAGGATCCATGCGACCTGGGCGGGGGAGGACGTCTCATAGACCGGAACTGAAACTGCGCCGGCAAACCAGATCGCAAAGTCGACCAGCGTCCATTCGTACCGGGTGCGTGCCATGATGCCCACGCGGTCGCCCTGGCCAATGCCGCTGGCAATGAGCCCCTTGGCAATACGGGAGACATCAGCCAGGAACTCTGTGGCGGTGATGTTCTGCCAGTCATCACCGGTTGAACGCACGGCGAAGAGGGCCGGATTGGAAGGCTTGGCTGCCTGTTCCAGAAGCAGGTCCGTAGTGTTCGTCTCCGGTGCGGATTCCACCAGGACTGGAACGCTGTATTCGCGCACGATAGCTCCTTTGATATCTGTTTGGACGGCGGGTTGCCCCTTAGCCTATAACCTAGATCACATTTTATACTCGCGGGTAACTTTCGAATGCATAACGCTTGCGTGTCCGGGGGTTGCCGTTTGCCTACAATGGGTCTTTGATGCATTCCTCAAACCCAGCTCCGGTTCCCCTTACTCCTGCCGCGCGGTGGTCCCGCCGACCCTCAGACCCCCTGCGTCCGCGGCGGAGCACGAGGCTTTCGTCCCCCATGCGCCGGCGCGGCCTGGCCATTGGGATCGACATTGGCGGAACCAAGGTGGCCGCCGGACTGGTGGATGCCAGCGGCAGGGTGCTGGAGGTCCTCCGCCGGTCCACGCCGGGGCAGGACCCGCGCGAAGTCGAAAACGTCATCGTGGAGCTGGTCCGCGAACTCTCCGCGCACAAGCACGTGTGGTCGGTTGGAATCGGCGCTGCCGGATGGATGGACCTGGCCGGCAGCACAGTTCTTTTCAGCCCGCACCTGGCCTGGCGCAATGAGCCCCTGCAGGAGAACCTGGAGCGGCTGCTGCGCCGCCGGGTCTACCTCGCCAACGACGCCGACGGTGCCGCCTGGGCAGAGTGGCGCTTCGGTGCAGGCAGGGGAGAGAGCAGGCTTGTCTGCATCACCCTCGGCACCGGAATCGGCGGTGCAATGATCATGGATGGACGCCTGGAACGCGGACGCTTTGGGGTTGCCGGGGAATTCGGCCACCAGATCATCATGCCGCAGGGCCAGCGCTGTGAGTGCGGCAACCGCGGCTGCTGGGAACAGTATGCGTCGGGCAATGCACTGGGACGCGAAGCCCGTGAGCTCGCTGCCGCCAATTCCCCGGTCGCCCAGGAAATACTGCGCAGTGTCGAGGGCCGGATCCCGGACATCACCGGGGCGGTTGTCACCAAGCTGGCGCTCGAGGGGGACCGCACCGCGATCGAGCTGGTTGGCGAGGTTGGCGAGTGGCTCGGGCTGGGCCTGTCGAACCTCGCTGCGGCGCTGGATCCGGGCATGTTCGTGATTGGCGGCGGACTGAGTGACGCCGGGGAGCTGCTGCTGGAACCGGCCCGGAGGGCCTATGCCCGGAACCTCACCGGGCGCGGTTTCCGCCCGGAAGCCCGCATTGAAAAGGCGGCGCTCGGCCCTGAAGCAGGGCTGATCGGTGCAGCGGACCTTTCCCGGGTCGCTGCCCGGCGGTGAAGGGACGCTGCGGCTAGACCGCCGCGCCGTCGTCGCCCTCATCCCGGGACTGGGGGAGGCGGAACAGCAGGTAGCCGGCACAGGTGACGAAAATGGCGACGATGCCCAGGACTACGGCCATCGGCGCACCGCGCCAGAACATGGCGAACAGCAGCAGCAGCAGCGGCCCTCCCGCAGCACCCAGCCAGGCCAGGATCACCAGCGGCTCGCCGCTGCCCAGCGGCGGCGGTTCCTCCGGGACGAACGAGCCGTCTGATTCATCTTCTTCCGGGCTGTAATCCCGGGGGCCGCCGGGAGGCTGCGGTGAGCGGTGCAGCGGCTGGTTCTCGAAAATGGCGCGGGTGCGGTCCGCTGCGGAACGCGGCCCTGCAGCCGGCGGCACGCCGGGACCGGGGGCCGGGGATGATTCCTCCGGCGTCTGCCGCTCCGGGGCCTGCTGCCGGGGGTCCGTCTCCGGTGTTTCCTGCAGGCGGGCAACCAGGTCCAGCCAGGTGGCCTCGTCCGTGGACTCGTTACGGTCCGGTTCGCGTTCGTTCATGCTGCGGCACCTGCACTCACCCGTTGGATGAACTCGTGGGAACGGTCAAAGATCAGCTGTGCGTCATGGTCCATGGTGGCCACATGGTAGCTGTTCGTGAGAGGGACTACCTCCAGCTCGGCGCTGCCGAGCAGCCTGCGTATGAGGTCCATGCTGGATTCCGGCACCACAGGGTCCACCGTTGACCGGAACGCGATCACGGGCACCTTGACGTCGGGCAGGTGCCCGGCGGTGTCCTTGAAGAGCCGAAGCAGCTGGGCCACGGCTCCTACCGGAGTGCGCGGATAGGCTCCCTCGTCCTGCCCCGGCATGCGGATACTGTTACCGATCGCGGGAACGGAGGGCATCACGTACTTGAGCAGGTGGGCGTAGCGCGCGCGGGCATCCGCGACGGTAAGGCCGGGATTGACGACGGCGACCCCGGCTACCGGCTGCCGCGCGGCCAGTCGCAGCGCCAGGGCTCCGCCCATCGACAGGCCGGCGGCGAACACCCGGTCGGTCCTTCCAGCCAATTCCGTGTACGCATCCTCGTAGGCCTGGTACCAGTGCTGCCACGGTGTGCGTGCCAGTTCCTGCCACGTGGTTCCATGCCCGGGCAGCAGGGGGAGGCTGACGGCGTACCCTGCGTCCGCGAGGTAACGGGCCCAGCCCAGCATGCTCACGGTGGAACCGGTGAACCCGTGGCTGAGCAGCACGCCGGTGGATGCGTTCGGGCCCTCGCCGGCACTTGAAAACGGTGCCGGGCCCACAGGGGAAGTCATGTCTCTATGGTTGCATTAGGCGGGCGATTTTCCACCCCGCGGGAAACAAAGTCGACCGTGTCAGAAGAGGCAGAAATTCTACGCTGCCGCCGCGGCGCTTACAGTAGTACTAAGGGGAGCCAATCGGGTTCCTTGATTGTGTTCCTTAATTGTGTTGTCCGGACGGGAGAGCTGGCCGCGTGTTCTATTGGGTGATGAAGACGATTTTCATCGGACCGGTGGTGAATCTCCTGTTCAGGCCTTGGGTCAAGGGCATGGACAATGTTCCCGCCACAGGGCCGGCGATCCTCGTCAGCAACCATCTCTCCTTCTCGGACTCCATCTTCCTGCCGCTGGCCGTGCCGCGTCCGGTCAGTTTCCTGGCCAAGTCGGAGTACTTCACGGGGCGGGGCATCAAGGGCAAGCTCACGGCGGCGTTCTTCCGCCTTACCAACCAGCTGCCCATCGACCGTTCCGGCGGTGCTGCCTCCGAGGCCGCGCTGCGTGCCGGAGTGAAGGTGCTTGAGGGGGGTAACCTCCTGGGCATCTATCCGGAAGGAACCCGCAGCCCCGACGGCCGCCTCTACCGCGGCAAGACGGGTGTGGCGAAGATGGCACTGCAGACCGGCGTGCCCGTGATCCCCGTGGCCATGATCGGAACCGACAAGGTCCAGCCGATCGGACGCCGCATCCCGAATATCCGCAGGATCGGCATTGTTGTTGGCGAGCCGCTGGATTTCTCCCGCTATGCCGGAATGGAAAACGACCGCTTCGTCCAGCGTTCCGTCACTGACGAGATTATGTACGAACTCATGCGCCTTTCCGGCCAGGAGTACGTGGATGTGTACGCCAGCACCGTCAAGGACAAGATGGCGGCGGCACGCAAGGCGTCCAAGACAGCCGAGTCCCGCAGCGCCGCCGTCCGCCTGCCGCATGCCGAAACCCCGGAGCCCGGGGTGGGCCCCGGGACCGGGCGCCGGAACGGCCACAAGGAACCCGGCGAGGTTACCGTCATCGGTGCGGCGGACGCGTCGGTGCAGCCGCAAGCGTCCGTGCAGCCGGAAGCGTCCGTGCAGGAGCCCCGCGAAACCGGGGACAAGGGCCCCGGAGGGGCGCAGGAGACCCCTCGCGGCGCCTAGGGAACCCGCCCGCCGCCCCGTACTGCGTAACAGGACACATTGGATCGCTGAGGGCGGACGCCGCGACGTAGGCTTAAGGGGTGACCCATAAACCTGCTGAACTTGATCCCAGTTTCCCGCCGTCCTCCGGTGCCGCCGTGTATCCCGGACTCGATGATTGGCGGTCGCTGCCTATCTCCCAGCAGCCCACCTGGCACGAAGACCCCGGGTATGACGCCGCGGTAGCGGAACTCTCCATGGTTCCGCCGCTGGTCTTCGCCGGTGAAGTGGACATTCTGCGTGAACGCCTTGCCCAGGCTGCACAGGGAAAGGCCTTCCTCCTGCAGGGAGGCGACTGCGCGGAGACGTTCGAGGCGGCGACGGCAGACAAGATCAGTGCCCGCGTCCGCACCATCCTGCAGATGTCGGTGGTGCTGACCTACGGAGCCTCCCTGCCCGTCATCAAGATGGGGCGCATGGCCGGCCAGTTCGCCAAGCCGCGTTCCTCGAACGACGAGACGCGGGGCGGCGTGACCCTGCCGGCCTACCGTGGAGACATGGTCAACGGCTTTGAATTCACCCCCGAATCCCGCCGCCATGACCCGGCCCGCATGGTGCGGGCTTACCACACCTCGGCTTCCACGCTGAACCTGATCCGTGCCTTCACGCAGGGCGGCTTTGCCGACCTCCGGCTGGTCCATCACTGGAACCGCGGCTTCACGGCCAACCCGGCACACTCCCGCTACGAGTCCCTCGCCCGCGACATCGACCGTGCCGTGCGCTTCATGGACGTCTGCGGCGCCGACTTCGAGGCACTGAAACGCGTGGAGTTCTTCGCCAGCCACGAGGCCCTGCTGCTGGACTATGAGAGGGCACTGACCCGGATCGATTCACGGACCGGCCAGCCTTATGACACCTCCGCCCATTTCCTGTGGATCGGTGAGCGTACCCGTGACCTGGATTCGGCCCACGTGGACTTCCTCTCCCGTGTCCGTAACCCCATCGGCGTGAAGCTTGGCCCCAACAGCACGGCCGAGGACGCGCTGGCGCTGATCGACAGGCTGGACCCGGAACGCGAACCGGGCCGCCTGACCTTCATCACGCGCATGGGTGCCAAGAACATCCGCGAGAAGCTCCCTGCCCTCGTGGAGAAGGTCACTGCAACAGGTGCGCAGGTGCTCTGGGTGACGGATCCAATGCACGGGAACACGGTTACCTCCCCGAACGGATACAAGACCCGGAACTTTGACGACGTCATGGACGAGGTCCGGGGCTTCTTCGAAGTCCACAACGAACTGGGAACCTTCCCCGGCGGACTCCACGTGGAAATGACCGGCGACGACGTTTCGGAGTGCCTGGGCGGTGCTGACCCGGTGGACCAGGAGGCCTTCGTGGAAGGCTACGAATCGGTCTGCGACCCCCGCCTGAACCACATGCAGTCCCTGGAGATGGCTTTCCTGGTGGCAGGTGCCCTGGCGGAAAAGAGCTGATCGTACTGCGGCGGGGGCTGCACACGCAGTCCCCGCCGCAGTATCTTCGGGGCCCTAAACCACGGTCAGGGTGATGACCGAACCTTCCGCCGCGGTGCCTCCGGCGGGATCCTGGGCCCGGACTGTTCCGAAGAAGCCGCCGAGGATTTCGTTCACCTCGACGCGGAACCCCAGCCGCTCAAGTTCCTGGCGGGCGGTGTCTGCCTGCTTGCCCACATAGCTGGGCACCTGGACCATGCGGGGTCCGTCGGAGATGGTCAGGGTGACGGTTCCGCCCCGCTCAAGGAGCCCGGACGAGGGGTTCTGCACTGCCACTGATCCCTTGGGAACATCGGTGCTGTTGATGCGTTCGGGCGAAACGGAGGCCGCCAATCCTGCTTCCTGGATCAGCCGTACGGCTTCCTGTTCGGTCTTACCGGCCACCACAGGTACCTCGACCGGTGCCGGACCCTTGGAAACAGTAAGGTCCACGGGGGTGCCGCGGCGCAGGTCAGCGTCGGCTGCCGGTACCTGGGCAAGGACCTGCCCCGCCGGAACATCTTCGCTGAACTCTTCGGTGACGGTACCGGTGGCCAGTCCTGCCTCGGAGATTTTCTCCTCGGCATCCGCCAGGGAACGCTGGATGACGTTGGGAACGCTGAACAGTTCCGGCCCCCGGGAAACCAGCAGCGTCACCGGCTGGAACCGCCGGACCTGCTGTGCCGCAGCCGGGTCGGTTCCCACGGCCATTCCAGCAGCGATCACTTCGTCGTACACCTCGCTGGTGGTGTAGCGGAGCCCTTCCTCGCCAAGCCTGCTTTCGGCTGCCTCAACCGAGGTGTTCGCGACCTCCGGGATGGAAACCAGTGCTCCGGGGCCGGCGCCGAAGAACCAGCCGGCGAAGGCCGCCGCAGCTACGAGCAGGGTGAGCAGGAGCGCCACCACTACGCCCCGCCTGCGCGGACGGCCAGAGCGCAGGGACACTTCAGGGCGCTGTGCGGCCCTGCTGGCCTCCTTCTGGCTGGCCTTGAAGTCCTTCCGTGCCTGTCGCCGTCCTGCGCGTGCGGACAGCTCCGGGTAGTCGTCGTCGGATTCTCCCGGCAGGTCATCCTGGATGCCCTCGTCGGTTACGGAGTGGCCCAGGACGGTTGTGGGGTTGTCTGCGCGCTGGAGGACTTCGGTGGCGCCCGGCTGCGCCCGGCTGATTACTTCCGTGGCGCCGGAAGGCGGCTGCGTGATCACAGTGGTCCGGTCGGCGGGACGCTGTGCCGGCGGACTGCCGGGCGCGTGGAAGTCCAGCTGTTCGTCGGTCAGCGACGTGCGGATGTGGCGCAGTTCCCCCAGCAGGGCCCGGCCGTCCACGGGCCGGTCTTCGGGGTCCTGCGAAGTGCACCACAGAACCAGCTCATCCAGGTCCTCAGCCAGGCCCGGGCAGGCAGCGGAAGGCGCGGGGACCGAGGAATGCACATGGGCGAATGCCACCTGGATCGGCACTTCGCCGGTAAAGGGCTGGGAGCCGGTGAGCATTTCGTAGAGCATGATGCCGGCTGAATAGATGTCGCTGCGTGCGTCTGCGCCGGCGCCGGTGACCAGTTCGGGGGCAAGGTAGGCAACGGTTCCGACGAGCGTGCCTGTGTTGGTGCTGGTGGTTACGGCACGTGCCAGGCCAAAGTCGGCAATCTTGATGGCGCCGCTGCTGGCCAGCAGGACGTTCTCCGGTTTTACGTCGCGGTGCACCAGCCCGGCTTCGTGTGCGGCGGCGAGTCCATCCACCACGGCGTCCATCATGGCCAATGCCAGGCGGGGAGAGAGCCTGTGCCGCTCGTTGAGGACGTCGCGCAGCGTGCGGCCGGGAACATATTCCATGACCAGGTAGGACAGCGATTCGGTTACGCCCTGGTCAAGGACGCCGACGACGTGCGGATGGGACAGCCGGGCTGCGGACTTCGCTTCACGTTCGAAACGGTCGAGGAATCCGCGGTCGGCAGCCAGATGGGGGTAAAGCACTTTCAGTGCGACGTCGCGGTCCAGCCGGGTGTCGGTGGCCAGGTAGACGGTGGACATTCCGCCGCGCGCGATGCGCGAACGCACCAGGTAGCGGTTGTCTACCAGGGTTTCCAGAAGTGGGTCACTCACGGGCTCATGCACCCTTTGATCCTATAAGCGGAAAGAGCCGGGAGGCGGATCGACACCCGATCCGCCTCCCGGCTTCAGTTCCCTGCGTGCGTGCTAGAAGCCGGACCGGTGCGCCAGGACCGAGGCCACGTATGCCTGGGTGTCCGGGTACATGCCCTGCGTGGTCACCGAGTACTGGCCCTGGTAGTAGGACGCGATGGCGACTTCCAGGCTGGGGCTGGTGCGGATGAGCGAACGGATGATTGCCACGCCCGCGGTGACGTTGTCCTGCGGGTCAAGCAGGTTCAGCTGGCGGCCCACCAGATCTGAGGCCCATTCACCGGAAGAGGGAATAACCTGCATGGTGCCGATGGCGTTTGCCGGGGAAACGGCACGCTGGTCAAAGCCTGACTCCTGCAGGGCGAAGGCCTGTGCCAGCGCCGGATCAACACCCATGGAGACGGCGGTGTCAGCGACCATCTGCTGCATCTGTGCGCGCGAAGGCACAGCCACGGAGTTCAGGGCCTGCTTGTTCAGGTTGGCGTTGGCAACAACGTGCTGCGGGTAGGTGTAATGCAGGAAGGTGCTCGGCACCAGGTCCGTGGGCGCGGCTGCGGGAGCGGCCGGGGCGGAGGAAGCCGTGGTGACGGTTGAAGCGCCGGAGAGGGAAATCGTCTGGCCCGGGCGGATCACGGAGTTCATGCTGAGGTTATTGGCATCCAGCACGGACTTCAGGCTGACTCCGTGGCGCGCTGCGATGGCGCCCAGGGTGTCGCCCGGGACCACGGTGTAGGTGCCGGCAGCCGGTGCAGCGGGCGCGGGTGCCGCCGGGGCAGGAGTGCTGGAGGCTGTCGTAACGGAGGTGGGAGCGCCTGCGCCAATGGTGATCTTGTCCCCGGGGTAGATCACGCTGGTCATGCTCAGGTTGTTCGCCTGGAGGATGGAGGCCAGGCTCACGCCGTGCTTGGCAGCAATGGCGCTCAGGGTATCCCCGGCGGCCACGGTGTACGTTCCGGCAGCAGGGGCCTGGGCCGAGGGAGCAGCCGCCGCCGGAGCGGAGCCGGTGAGCTTGAGTTCCTTGCCTGCATAAATGATCGAGGACGGCTGCAGGTTGTTGATCCGCAGCAGTTCGTTCATGTCCAGGCCGTACCGGGCGGCGATGGAACTTACCGTGTCACCCGGGACGATCCGGTGCGTCGCGGGAACCGAGGATTCAGCGGCGACCGTGGCCGGGACCTGCGCGGCCAGCTGAGCGGCAGGAATGACGGCGGACGGAAGGATCTTCTTGGCCTGCAGCGGAAGCTGCGGGAACAGTGCCTTGGCCGGGGACTGCGGAACCGCGGCCTGGGCGGGTTCGGCAAGAGCCAACGAGGACATCATGACAGCCGGAATCGCTGCCGTGGTTACAGCAACGCTCAGTTTGCGGGGCAAGGCAGCGGTACGCGGCCTGGCATTGGGCTGCACGGTCATAACGGGTCGTTTCCTCATCTGTTGGCGGGACGGCTTCTACCGCAATCCGCGGGACAAAAAATAAGTAGTGATACGGGTGTTACTGATGTGATTACTGTGACTAATGCGAATTTACACGAGAATTGCCGGATTGCGATACCCGCCGGGAAAAGTTATCGGCCTGTGCCGGAAGGGTGAAAGGTGCCCCGACTGGCCTGCATTGCCGCTGTCATGGCAATCTTGGGAACGTGAATGAACTCGAGGAACTGGTTTCCGACTGGCTAACCCTGCCCGATGTGGCCGAACAACTAGACGTAACAATCAGCAAGGTGCACAGCCTGCTGGAAGAACGGGCACTGCTGGCGGTGCGGCTCGGAGAACGCAAAATCCGCAGCGTGCCTGCCGCTTTTATTAATGACGGCGCGGTTTTGGACAGCCTGAAGGGGACTATTTCGGTCCTCACGGACGCGGGCTTCTCCGACGAAGAGATGCTTCGCTGGCTCTTCACCGCGGACGACACCCTTCCCGGGCGCCCTGTGGACGCCCTGAAGGAAGGCCGCAAGACGGAAATCCGCCGGCGGGCACAGGCCCTGGCCTGGTAAGACTGCCCCTAGGCAGTGCGGGTCACGGCCGCATGTGCCAGTGACTCAAGCGCCGAGCGGGTCTGCTCATCCACTGCCAGTGCGGCGAGGGTGGTGAAGGCCTGCTCGGTGTGCTCGGCGATAAGCGACTCAGTCGTTGCCAGTGCGCCGCTCTCCTCGATGGCAGCCCTCAGGGAGGCGACGGCGTCGTCATCCAGGTCCGGACGGCCCAGCTTGGCCGTGATTTCCTTCCGGACTGATTCAGAGCCAGTGCTGAGGGCATAGGCGATCAGCACGGTCCTCTTCCCCTCGCGCAGGTCGTCACCGGCAGGCTTGCCCGTTAGCTCCGGATCGCCGAAGACTCCCAGCACGTCGTCCCGGAGCTGGAAGGCTTCGCCCAGCGGCAGTGAGAACTCGGAGTACGCGGACAGCAGCTCGTCGCCGGCACCTGCCAGCGCCCCTCCGATGGCCAGCGGATGCTCGATGCTGTATTTGGCGGACTTGTAGCGCAGGATGTTCCGTGCCCGGACAACCGCGTGTTCGGGTTCGTGCCCCGGCCCAACCACTTCTTCAAGGATGTCCAGGTACTGTCCGGCCATCACTTCAGTGCGCATGCGGTTGAACAGCGCCCGCGCCCGGGTGTTATAGGCAGCTCGTTCGCCCACCGAGGTGAACGCCTCTTCACTCAGTGCCAGGCAGAGGTCGCCGGCAAGGATTGCGGCGGAGGAACCGAAGTGCTGTCCGTCCAGGAACCATTCGGCCTCGGCATGCCGGTTGCTGAAATGCCGGTGTACGCTGGGCGCCCCGCGGCGGGTGTCGGAACGGTCAATGATGTCGTCGTGGATCAGGGCGGCGCTCTGGAACAGCTCCAGGGCAACCCCAGCCCGGATGGCCGGAGCCCCCAGCACGTCCCCGCCGGCGCCGCGCCAGCCCCAGTAGTTCAGCAGGGCACGCAGCCGCTTGCCGCCCCGGGCCAGTGAATGGACGGCGCCAAGCAGCGGAACTGACTCAGCGGAAACGTCTTCCAGGACCTCGCGCTGGACGCCGAGGAAATGCTCCAGATCGGCGGAAAGGGACTGGCGGTATGCAGCCTGTTCCTGCACCACGTCCCCGGGCGCCTGTCCGGGTTCCATGTTTGCTTCCGATGCGGCGGGTGCCTGGCTCACGAAGCGTCCTATCCTGCGGTCTCGGCGGTAGCGGGAAGCACGTTCGCACCCACTGTGTAGATGGAGGTTCCGTCACGGGTGACGACCGAAACATTCACCGTTTCCGTATCCGGGCCCGTTGTGCGGGCGAAGTCCTTGGCTGGGGTGGAGTCCACTGCGTCGCCTTCGAGGGCCATGAACCCAAGACCCTCGAAGTGGGCCGTGTAGAAAGCGAGGATCTCCTCGGGCGTGGCGGGGGAGGAGGCGGTCATGGATGCCGTAACCAGTCCGCCGTCGGACTCGTAGCTGGAGGCGGTGGGTTCGGATCCCGCGAAGACGGGGATGAGTGCTTCCGGGAACCCTGCGGCAATTGCCGACGAAGGCGAGGGAGACGGCGTCGGTCTGGCCTGGGTTGCAGAGGGCGAAGCGGATGCCGCAGAGGTGGCGGGGGAAGCGGTGGCGTCGGGGGAGCTGGTTTCGGAACTGCAGCCGGCAACTGCGGCCAGGATGGCCGCGCTGCAGGCAATGGCGAGGATTTTCTTCATGGGGATCCGCATCGACGAAGGGTCAGGGCCTGCAACCCAGTCTAGGCGAGCGTGCGAGGGTCTGCTGGCTGCTTAGTATGAGGACGTGGGAACAGAAACGCGGGCACCGGCCGAAAACCGGGACTGCACCATCATGCACGTGGACATGGATGCCTTCTTCGTCGCCGTCGAGCTGCTCCGCCGCCCGGAGCTGGTGGGCGCCCCGGTCATCGTGGGGGGCCTGGGCGGCAGGTCGGTTGTCCTCTCGGCATCCTACGAGGCCCGCCGTTTCGGGGTGCGCTCTGCCATGCCCATGGCCGCCGCCCGCAGGCTCTGTCCGCAGGCGGAGATCCTGGAACCGCACCAGGGTGTGTACCGGGAGGTTTCTGCCCGGCTCATGGCAATCTTCGAGTCGATAACGCCGCTGGTGGAACCCCTGAGCGTAGACGAAGCCTTCCTGGACATTGCCGGTTCCATGCGTCGTCTCGGCCCGCCCCGGAAGATCGGGGAACTGGTGCGCAGCCGGGTGTCGCAGGAACTCGGGATCACGGCAAGCGTGGGCATCGCGTCCACCAAGTTCGTCGCGAAAATTGCCTCGACCCGGTCCAAGCCCAACGGGCTGCTGCTGGTCCCAAAGGACGAAACCATCCCTTTCCTGCATGCGCTGGACGTTTCCGCTCTCTGGGGCGTGGGCGCAAAAACCCGCGAAGCGCTTGCCCGGGTTGGCATCAACACAGTCTTCGATGTGGCTCATACGCCCCCCACCGTCCTCCAGCGCCTCCTCGGCGCCACGGGCAGGCACGTCTACGATCTCTCCTGGGGGCGCGATCCGCGCGCTGTCACGCCGGTGCGCGTCGAGAAAAGCATCGGTGCGGAAGAGACGTTCGCGCGGGACGTGGATGAGGACGAGGTCCTTGAAACGGAGCTGCTCAGGCTGGCACACCGGACGGCCGCACGGCTGCGGGCGGCAGGCCTGCAAAGCCGTTCCGTGTCACTGAAGCTCCGGTACGCCGATTTTTCAACGCTGACCCGCTCCCGCACGCTCACTGAGCCGGTTGACAGCGCACAGCTGCTGTATGAAGCGGTGCGCGGCCTGCTGGCCGGCTTGGGAAGGCGGCCCATGAGTGTGCGCCTGATCGGGCTGCGGGCCGAGAAGCTGGAAACAGCTGACGGTGCCGCCCAGCAGCTGACCCTGGACGGCAGGGACGACAACTGGCGCTCGGCGGAGGACGCGCTGGACCGGATTAACCGCAGGTTCGGGGAGTCGGGCATCATGCCGGCCCGCCTGCTTGGACGGGACCGGAACAAGCCCCAGAGCGGGCAAGGCTGAGGTTTACCTGAGAGGATCATGCAGCGTCCGGCGGCGGCTTTCCCCGGACCCGTTTGCAAACTATCCTTGTGACTAAGTGCAGATCAGCGTCGACACCTCCGCGGGAACAACCACCACGCCGGGTTCGTTGCTTGATTTACAGGGCACATTTGGACCGCGAGGAGACAGTAATGGCACTCTCAGAACACGAGCAGCGCTTGCTTGATCAGCTGGAGCAGCAATTACACGCTGAGGATCCGAAGTTCGCCAATTCAATGGCGACGTCGGCGGGCCGAGGCATGTCCACGCGGAGGATCGTGCTGGGCGCGCTCGTGGCAGTTGCCGGTATAGCTGTCCTCATCTTGGGGATAACCCTGGACAGTCCGCTGAACATCCTGGTGGGAATCCTTGGCTTTATGGTCATGGGTGCCGGGATGTACTACGCGACCACCAAGGGCAAGCAGGCTGAGGCGCGGATCCCCGCCGGACGCAAGGAGCGTGCAGCTGCACCGCGCGGATTTATGTCCAACCTCGAGAGCAAGTGGGACGAGCGCAAGCGGGACCAGCCCTAGCGCCGCCCGCCTCCACTTCCCTCCCCGGCACCGCCGCGGGAGGCCGGAAAGACCCGCTACGGCGGGTCTTCTCCTTTTTAACCGCCAAACACCCCCTTGGGGGGCCGGTTTTCCCTCCACTGCACACCACCGGCCTCCTTGCCGCGTCCTTACTGGGAAGCAGGGGTGCGACGCGCCGAAAAACGTTATCGAATTGCGTTGACTGTGGAGGGAAGTGGAGTAAAGTGGGGGGCGTAAGAGGGTAGGGCAGCGTAGGAGGGGTGTAACTCCCGTATCTGACAGGTGGTGGGCGATGTTCCTCGGAACGCACTCACCGCGCCTTGATGAGAAGGGCAGGCTCATTCTTCCCGCAAAGTTCCGTGACGAACTGGCCGACGGGCTGGTGCTGACACGGGGCCAGGAACGCTGCATCTACGTCTTCAGCCAGAAGGAATTCGAAAAGGTCCACGAGCAGATGAGGCAGGCACCCCTGTCTTCACGCCAGGCCCGTGACTACATTCGTGTGTTTCTGTCCGGAGCCTCTGACGAAGTCCCCGATAAGCAGGGCCGCGTCACCATTCCGCCGGCACTGCGCTCGTATGCCGGGCTCGGACGTGAACTCGCCGTTATCGGCGCGGGCACCCGGGCCGAGATCTGGGATGCCACGGCATGGCAGGAATACCTGGAAGAAAAGGAAAACGCGTTTTCGGAAACCGACGAAGACACGATTCCCGGCGTCTTCTAGCCGTTGCAAAGCACGCAGTACAGCAGCATCCAGAGAATTCGAAGCCGGCAACGGCGGGATCTTGAACGAGATCTCCAGCCGCCCCGCGGAATTCACCTGGCTCACCTTCCCCGGAGCCAGGCGGACCGTGAGGCGCGGATGGGGATCTGGTCCAAGAACCCGCTGTGCCGGATAAGCAGCGGAGGGAGAGACCGATGAACGAAGACCGTCCAACTGAGGACCGGCACGTACCCGTACTGCGGGACCGCTGCATCAACCTGCTCGCGCCCGCCATTGAGGCAGCAGAGGCAGCCGGACGGACCGCCGTCGTCGTAGACGCCACGCTTGGCATGGGCGGGCACACCGAGGCCATGCTTGAGCGTTTTCCGAAGCTGCACGTCATAGGAATCGACCGTGACACGCAGGCCCTCGCACTGGCGGGGGAGCGGCTCGCAGCCTTCGAGAACCGCACCGACCTGGTGCACGCCGTGTACGACGAAATCGCAGACGTGGTTCAAGACCTCGGTTTCGATTCCATCGACGGTGCGCTGTTCGACCTGGGTGTGTCCTCCATGCAGCTCGATGAGCGGGACCGCGGTTTTGCCTACTCCTACGACGCGCCGCTGGACATGCGCATGGACACCAGCCGGGGCCGCACCGCGGCGGAAATCGTCAACAGCTACGACGAGGCCGAGCTGGTTTCCATCATCCGCCGCTGGGGCGAAGAGAAGTTCGCCGGCCGGATCGCATCTTCAATCGTCTCCACCCGCGCACGCAAGCCCTTCACCACTACCGGTGAACTGGTCGAAGCCATCCGTGCGGTGGTGCCGGCCGCAGCGGCCCGCACCGGCGGACACCCGGCAAAGCGCACCTTCCAGGCACTGCGCATCGAGGTCAACGAGGAACTCGATGTGCTTGAGCGGGCCATTCCGTCCGCACTGTCCGTGCTTGGCGTGGGCGGCCGGATCGTCGTCATGTCCTACCACAGCCTGGAGGACCGGATCGTGAAGGACATCTTCGCTGCCGGTTCCAGGTCCTCGGCACCCAAGGGCTTCCCGGTTGAGCTGGAAGAGCACAAGGCGCAGCTCAAGCGCCTGACTAAGGGCACGGAAGTTCCCACCGAGCAGGAAATAGCAGAAAACCCGCGTGCGGCATCTGCCAAACTGCGGGCAGTCGAACGGATTCGCGCAACCATGGATGGGGCACGTCGATGACTGAACGATCACCACGGCGCCGGCCGCAGGTGCCGGTGCGGGCGGCGCAGTCCGTCCAGGGCAACCTGGCACGCGCCCTGCCGCACGAGGCTCCGGAGCAGCCCGCTCCGCGCCGCCGCACACCGCTTGCCCTGGTTCCGGCAGCAGCGAGAAAGCGCCGCGTCCCCGCCGCGGCGCTGTGCTTCGCCGTGCTTGCCGCCGGCCTGACCGCAGTCCTGGGACTGAACATCTCCGTTTCCAGCGGCCAGTACCAGCTGGTCCAGCTGCAGAACCAGCGCACTGCGCTGATCCAGCAGAACGAGGCACTCACCCAGCAGGTGGAGCACAACCAGGCTCCCCAGGTCCTTGCCGGCGCGGCGGCTGAACTGGGCATGGTTGTTTCGCCCACCTTCGGTACCATCGATCTGCAGACCCTGGCCGTCACGGGCAATCCTGAGCCAGCCAAGGAAGGTGCAGGTCCCGGAACTCTTATTGAACTGCCCCAGGTCCTGACACGGCCGGTAACCCCGGCACAGCCTGCTGCCCCGGAACCGGCCGAAAACGCACGGGCCGCGGAACAGCAGGACAGTGCCTCTGCCGCTGCGGAACCGGAACCGGCTCCCGTGCCTGCTCCCGTTCCGGCGGAAGCAGATTTGAACGGCGGCACGATTCCGGCTCCCAGCCAGAGAAGCGGCCAGTAAAACCAACCAGCACCGGCGAGGACACGTTGTGGCAAAAGCAGGACAGGCTCCGGCACAGGAGAACCACAGGGTAACCCTCGTGACCGGCAGGCTACGGGCCGGGCTGCTTATTGTCCTGGTGCTCCTCACCCTCCTGGGCGTCCGGCTGTTCCAGGTGCAGGCCGTTGATCCGGAGGGGATGGCGGACGCTGCCGTGGCAAACAGGCTGGTGACCGTCAATGTTCCGGCCCTTCGCGGCGGCATCCTGGACAACGAGGGCAATTACCTGGCGCGCAGCGTGGAACGCTTCGACATCGTCGTTGACCAGCGGCTTTCGGCGGCCTATGACGAAGAGGAATACCAGCGGCGCAATGCCGAGGGCGACCTTGAAACCGTGACGTTCGACGCCGCGCTGCAGGAGCTTTCCGCGGTGCTGGGCCAGGACACACAGACGCTGCGGAGGTCGGTCCTGGGCGAAAAGGGATTCAACTTCGTGGCAAAGACCGTTACGCCGGAAATCCGGGACAAGGTCCTCGCGGTCAAGTTTCCCGGCGTCTATGCGGACCGCACCACGCTCCGCACCTACCCCTCCGGTCCCGTTGCCGGATCAATTGTCGGCTTCCTCGGAACGGAAGGCGCCCAGGAAGGGCTGGAACTGACCCAGGATTCGATCCTGGCCGGTGAGGCCGGGAGTAAGACGTATGAGATTGGCGGAGACGGCATCCGTATTCCGTATGCCACCAACGAAGATGTTCCCGTCCAGGACGGGGACTCAATCCGGCTGACCATCGACCAGGACCTGCAGTGGTTTGCCCAGCAGACCATTGCGGACCAGGTGAAGGAATACAACGCGGACTGGGGCAACGTCGTAGTCGTCGAGGTGGAGACGGGCAACGTCCTTGCCATGGCGGAATCCACCACGGTGGACCCGAACAACCCGGGGGCCACTGAGGCGGATTCGCGCAAGGCCCGCTCGGTGACGGACTCCTTCGAACCGGGGTCCACGACCAAGGTCATCACCATGGCGGCGGCCATCGAAGAGGGGATCATCACTCCCACCTCCCAGTTCCAGATCGAGAACACCTATTCGATTGACGGACAGACCTTCAAGGACGCCTTCGACCACGGCACGGTCCGTATGACGGCGTCCGGCGTGCTGGCCAAATCAATGAACACGGGAACCGTCATGGTGGGCCAGCAGCTGAGCCCGCAGCAGCGCTACGACTGGCTGCGGAAATTCGGCATCGGGACCGAGCTGGGAACCGGCCTCAACGGCGAGACGTCCGGCCTGCTGGCCCCGCCGGAAAGCTGGGATACCCGCCAGCAGTACACCGTGCTCTTTGGCCAGGGCCTGACCCAGACAGCGCTTCACACCGCCATGGTTTACCAGACAATCGCCAACGACGGCGTGCGCCTGCCGCCGAGGCTGGTGGACGCCCGGATCGATGCCGACGGCACGGAGCACGCGACAGAGCAGAAACCGGGCACCCGGGTTGTTTCCGAGAAGACTGCCCTGGAGGTGCAGCACATGCTGGAGACCACCACGGTTGAGGGATCCGGCGCCTCGGGAGCACTCGAAAAATATCGGGTTGGATCCAAGACGGGCACCGCGGAGGCGCCCAGCCCGAACGGCGGGTACGACGGGTACACCGTCTCCTATGCTGGTATTGCGCCCATGGACGATCCCAAGTACGTCGCTGTGGTGACCCTGCAGCGGCCCAAGGGAGACCTCTACTACATAGAACCCGGAAAGACCTTCCAGAAGGTCATGGAACAGGTCCTGACCACCAACAACGTAGCCCCCTCCGAAGGGGAGCCGGTTACGTACCCCATCGAGTACTAAAGCTGGAGCAGTGCAGTGCCACATAGCAACCATCAGCGTGCCCAAAGCAGCATGCGCCCCGAGCGGGTGCAGCCGGTCAGCCTGGCCGATGCCGCGGCAGCGCTTCCCAAGGGTTCCCCGGACATCACGGCGGCACCCGGAACCGGTGCAGGCGCCTGGGCTGTTGAGGTTACCGGGGTCAGCATCAACTCCGGGCAGGTCCTGCCCGGAGACCTCTACCTGGCATTGCCCGGAGCACGGCACCACGGGGCCGGGTTTGCGGCCGACGCCGCGGCCGCCGGAGCAGCAGCCGTCCTGACCGATGCAGCGGGTTTGGCACAGCTCCCGGCCACCGGCCTGCCGGTCTTCCTGGCCGAGGACATCCGCCGGCTGGTGGGGCCGCTCTCTGCCGCCGTGTTCAACAGCCAGCCGCAGGACGGTACCGCCCCGCTGCTCTTCGGCGTGACGGGAACCAACGGGAAAACCACCACCACCTACTTCATCACCTCGCTGCTGCGTGCCCTGGGCCGCACGACGGGACTGATCGGAACGATCGAGATCCTCGCCGGAGCGGAAGCGATTCCCAGCGTCCTCACCACTCCGGAGTCCCCCCAGGTGCACGGCCTGCTGGCGCTGATGCGCGAGCGTGCCCTGGACGCAGCCGCCATGGAGGTCTCCTCCCACGCCATTTCCTACCGGCGGGTGGACGGGGTTGTCTTCGACGTCGCCGGCTTCACCAACCTCACACAGGACCACCTGGACCTGCACGGATCCATGCAGGAGTACTTCGCCGCCAAGGCAGACCTGTTCCGCCCGGACCGCAGCCGGCGTGCCGTTGTGAGCGTGGATGATGAGTGGGGGCACCGGATGGCTGAAGTGGCCGGTTCCCGCGGTGTCACGCTGTCTACCTCAGGCGAAGCTTCCGAGGCCGACTGGCAGGTCCGCTCTGTCCGCAGGGAAGGGCTCGGCCACAGCTTCGAACTCCACCCGCCGCAGGGCCCGCCCCTTCGGGTGCGGACCGGGCTGCCGGGTGCCTTCAACGTCTCGAACGCAGCCCTGGCACTTGCCATGGTCCTGGAATCTGGTGTTGACCCTGCGCTGGTACAGGACGCACTGGATGACCACGACCCGTTTACCGTTGAGGTTCCCGGGCGGATGCAGCTGGTCTGCGAGGCCCCGGCCGCAATCGTGGACTTTGCCCACAACCCGGATGCCCTGCAGCGCACGCTCGAGTCGGTTCGCCGGCCCGAGGGACGGGTAATCGTAGTCTTCGGCGCCACGGGGGAGCGTGATGCGACGAAGCGGCCCCTGATGGGGGAGATCGCGGCGCGCCTGGCCGACGTCGTGATTGTCACTGACGACGATCCGCACGACGAGGACGACGCCGCCATCCGGGCTGACGTGCTCCGCGGTGCCCGCAGCGTCGCAGCCGAGGGTGCGGACGGTCCGCTGGTCCTTGAAGTGGCGCCCCGCGCAGCCGCGATCTACCGCGCAGTGGAACTGGCCGAGCCCGGGGACACGGTCCTGGTGGCCGGGCGCGGACACGAGGTCTGGCAGGAGGTCAAGGGAGTCAACCATGCCCTCGATGACCGGGTTGAACTTCGCGCTGCGCTGGCCAAGGCCGGATTCACAGTGCTTACTTACGACGGGGTAGAGTCCTAGATCGTCATGATTGAACTTAATGCAGCCGAAATTGCGGCAATTACGGGCGGCGAGCTGGTAGGGGCAGCAGCAGCAGACCCGTCCATTCCAGTGACGTCAGCCACCACCGACTCCCGCGAAGCGGGTCCGTCGGCTCTGTTTATTGCCAAGCCGGGCGAGTTTTCCGACGGCCACCTGTTCGTGGCCCGGGCCTTTGAGGCCGGCGCGGCGCTGGCCCTGACGGAGCGCCCGGTAACCGGTGCGGACGGAACAGTGTTCCCCGGCATCGTTGTTCCGGACGCCGTGGCTGCCATGGGGCAGATCGCCGCCGAGATTGTCCGGAGGCTGCGCGCCGAAGGCCCGCTGACCGTTATCGGCATCACCGGCTCGGCCGGCAAGACCACCACCAAGGACCTGCTCGCAGGCCTGCTCGGCGCACACGGGAACACCGTGGCTCCGGTCGGTTCGTACAACGGGGAGGTCGGAGTTCCGCTGACCATCTTCAATGCCGGGCACGGCACGCGCTACCTCGTTGTCGAGATGGGAGCCACCGGCGTCGGGCACATCACCTACCTGGCGGATATGGTGCGCCCGGACATCGGCGTCGTCCTCTGCGTCGGCACCGCCCACTCCGGAGAGTTCGGCGGCGTGGAGAACATCGCCCGCGCCAAGGGCGAAATGGTTGAGGCGCTGTCCCCGGAAGGTACGGCCGTCCTGAACGGTGACGACATCCGCGTCGCCGCCATGGACAAGCGCACCACAGCCGGCGTCCTGTCCTTCACGTCCTCTTCCGACGAACTGCCGGGCAACCACGCCACGCTGCGTGCCGTTGATGCAGCCACCGATGAGCAGGGACGGCCGGTCTTCACCCTCGAGTTCCCGAACGGCGAACGCCACCGGGTTGAATCGGGCCTGATCGGCGCGCACCACACGGCGAACCTGCTGGCCGCCGCCGGCGCCGCCCTGGCCGCCGGTATTGCGCCGGCAGAGATCGCTGCGGGACTCTCCGGTCAAAAGGCAGCCAGCCGCTGGAGGATGGAGCGGACCGACCGCGCGGACGGCATCACAGTCATCAATGACGCCTACAACGCCAACCCGGAATCCATGCGTGCTGCGCTGCGGACCCTCGCGGAACTTGGCAGGGGACGGCGCACCTGGGCCGTGCTGGGCGAAATGCTTGAGCTGGGTGATGAATCAGTAACCGAGCACGACGCCATTGGCCGCTATGTGGTCCGCCTGAACATCTCCAAGCTCATCGTGGTGGGAACCGGGGCCCGCGCCCTGCACACCGGGGCCGTCATGGAGGGTTCATGGGGAGACGAGTCGACGTTCGTCCAGACTCCCGAAGAAGCCGAGGCCATTCTTGAATCCTCACTTGAACCCGGCGATATTGTCCTGTTCAAATCTTCCAACGGGGCCGGACTGCGGTTCCTTGGTGATCGGATCGCCTTGAATACCCTTTCCGCAGCAGGCAGCACCCAGGACGACTCCAACCGGGGTGAGGCACTGTGATTTCCCTTCTGATCGGCTGTTCCCTCGGCCTGGTCCTGGCCCTCGCGTTCACGCCGCTGTTCATCCGGTTCCTGGTGAAAAAGGGCTACGGACAGTTTGTCCGGGACGACGGCCCGACGTCGCACCACACCAAGCGCGGAACGCCCACCATGGGCGGCGCCGTCATCGTGGCGTCCGTGGTTGCCTCCTACTTCATTACCCACCTGATCTCCTACGCGATCAATCCCACCACCTTCGGGCCCTCCGCGTCCGGGCTGCTGGTGCTGTTCCTGATGGTCGGCATGGGTCTTGTGGGCTTCATTGACGACTACACCAAGATCTCCCGGCAGCGCTCCCTGGGCCTGAATGCCAAGGCGAAGATCACCCTGCAGGCGATCGTGGGCATAGTCTTTGCCGTCCTTGCCCTGCAGTTCCCGAACAACGCCGGCCTGACCCCGGCGTCGACCAACGTCTCCTTTGTACGCGACACCGCCATTGACCTTGCGTTCGCCGGAACCATCATCGGCGCGATCCTGTTCATCCTCTGGTCCAGCGTGATCATTACCGCCGCGACCAACGGCGTGAACCTGGCCGACGGGCTTGACGGCCTGGCCGCCGGCGCCTCGATCCTGGTGTTCGGTGCGTATTTCCTGATCGGCATCTGGCAGTCCAACCAGTCCTGCCTGGGCAACCCGGGGGAAACCGGGGTCTGCTACGAAGTCCGTGACCCCATGGACCTGGCACTGCTTGCCGGTGCCATGGCCGGAGCCCTGGTTGGGTTCCTCTGGTGGAACACCTCCCCGGCAAAGATCTTCATGGGAGACACCGGGTCGCTGGCCATTGGCGGTGCCATCGCAGCCTTCGCGATCCTCTCCCGCACCGAACTGCTGCTGGTTATCCTGGCCGGACTGTTCGTGATCATCTCCGCATCGGTAATCATCCAGGTGGGCTACTTCAAGCTCAGCGGCGGCAAACGCGTGTTCAAGATGGCGCCGCTGCAGCATCACTTCGAACTCAAGGGCTGGGCAGAAGTCACGGTGGTGGTCCGTTTCTGGATCATCGGCGGGCTTTGCGTCGCCCTTGCCCTGGGACTCTTCTACGCTGATTGGGTGGCCGGACAGTGAGCATCCCCCCTGTATCAAACGCATCAAATCCCCGCCTGGACGACCTGACGACGTGGGACTCCGACTGGAAGGGCCTGCGGGTCCTGGTAGCGGGAATCGGTCTATCGGGCTTCTCGGCGGCGGATACCCTGATCGAGCTGGGCGCCCGCGTCGTCGTAGTGGACGGCGTTGACTCCGAGGAAAACCGCGGCAAGGCAGACACCTTGAAGATCGTCGGCGCAGCAGACGTCCGGCTGGGGGCCGAAGCGATGTCCGGGCTTTCGACGGTGGACGGGGAACCGGCTGAGCTGGTGGTCACCTCACCGGGCTTCCGGCCCTCGCATCCTGTCCTCGCAGCCGCAGCGGATGCCGGCATTCCCATCTGGGGCGACGTTGAGCTGGCCTGGCGGGTGCGCATCCGCGAGGGACGGCCCACGGCGCCCTGGCTGGCCATTACCGGAACCAACGGCAAGACCACTACGGTGGGCATGACCGAGTCCATGCTGCGGGCGGCCGGACTCCGGGCCATCGCCGCGGGCAACGTCGGCACGCCGATCCTGGACGCCATCCGCGACCCGCAGGGCTGGGACGCAATCGCCGTCGAGCTCTCCAGCTTCCAGCTGCACTGGACCTATTCGATGTCGCCGCTGGCCAGCGTCTGCCTGAACATCGCCGAAGACCACGTGGACTGGCACGGCAGCTACGACGCCTACCGGGCGGACAAGGCCAGGGTGTACGAAAACACCCAGGTTGCCTGCATCTACAACGCCGAGCAGGCCGAGACCGAACACATGGTCGTAGAAGCCGACGTGGTGGAAGGCTGCCGCGCGGTTGGCTTCACCACGGGCACCCCTGCGGTCAGCATGGTGGGAATCGTGGAAGGGCTCCTGGTGGACCGGGCGTTCATCGAGGAACGCCGGAACTCTGCCGCGGAACTGGCTTCCCTGGATGACCTGGGGGACAGCGCTCCCCGCCACCTGGCCGCTGACGCCCTTGCCGCCGCTGCGCTGGTTCGGGCATTCGGAGTGGAGCCGGTTGCCGTGCGCGACGGCCTGCGCAACTACGCCCCGGGCGGGCACCGGATCGAGCCGGTGGCGAAGCTGAACGACATCCTCTGGGTCAACGATTCAAAGGCCACCAACCCGCACGCCGCAGCTGCCTCGCTGGCCGCCTTTGGGCGCGTCGTCTGGATTGCCGGCGGGCTGTCCAAGGGTGTCACCTACGACGAGCTGGTGGCCTCCCACGCCCACCGCCTGCGTGCCGTGGTGCTCATCGGCACCGATTCATCGCAGCTGCGCTCCGCATTGGCCCGACACGCTTCCGATGTGCCGGTAATTGAAGCCTCGCAGGCGGACACTGGAGGGGAAGGAACGCCCACCGGTGAAGCCGTCATGGTCCAGGCCGTGGCTGCAGCGGCCGGTGTGGCACAGGGAGGGGACACAGTCCTCATGGCGCCGGCCTCGGCGTCCATGGACCAGTTCCGCTCCTACGCCCACCGGGGCGAGGCCTTCATTGAAGCTGTCCGCGGATACGTGGAAGGGCAGGAGCAGACCACCAAGGAGCCGTAGATGGTGACCACGTCCACGGGCAAGGGCCGCAAGCCGACGGCGCGCAGGCGCCCGGCAGGCACGCGGCCGGGCCCGGCAGCAGCAAAGCCCGTCACCACCGCTTCCCCCGGTCCCGCAGCGGCGCCGACGCCGAAAAAGGGCGGCCTGCGCCTGAAAGAACGGTTTACCTCGTTCATGGTGCTGCTCGAAGGCAGCGACGCGAAGGCCACCGGGTCCAGCTATTACATGATCCTTGGCACCACATTGGCGCTGACGGCTATCGGTCTGATGATGGTTCTCTCGGCTTCCTCAGTTGAGGCGATCGCAGCGGCCGCCGGATCGGCGGCAGGGGCGGCGACCACCTTCGACCTGTTCGTCAAGCAGATGATGTTTGCTGCCATCGGCGTCGTGCTCATGCTTGGGCTCTCCCGGTTCGGTCCGCGCTTCTACCGGGTTATCGCTTGGCCGGCCCTTGGGGCTGCAATCGTGCTGCTGGTCCTGGTGCTGTTCATCGGCGTGGAGGTCAACGGCAACAAGAACTGGCTCGCGTTCGGGCCGGTGACCGGCCAGCCCTCGGAGGCGGCAAAGCTTGCCATGGCCGTCTGGTTCGCCGCCGTGCTCTCGCGGAAGGGCCCGCTGATCACGCAGTGGAAGCACGCTGTTGTACCGGTCGTCCCCGGCGGCGGGATCCTCATTGGCCTGGTGCTCCTGGGCCATGACCTCGGCACCGTCATCATCATGGGCCTGATCATGCTCGCAGCGCTGTTCTTCGCCGGCGCAAGGCTGAAGCTGCTGGGCCTCATGAGCCTCGCCGCTGCTGCAGCTGCCGCCGTCTTCTCCATCGGCAGCGGAAACCGGACCAGCCGGATCAGTGCCTGGCTCCAGCTGGACTGCTCGGCAGGGCTGTGCGACCAGGCCAATGCCGGCATGTACGCGCTGGCCTCGGGCGGCTGGTTCGGCGTGGGCATCGGCCAGAGCCGGCAGAAATGGAATTGGATCCCCGAAGCCCATAACGACTTCATCTTCGCCATCATCGGTGAGGAGTTCGGACTGCTGGGCACGCTGGTGGTGCTGGTTCTCTTCGGTATCCTTGCAGTGGCCACGGTACGGGTAACGATGCGCCACACCCAGCCGTTCATCCGGATTGTCTGCGGCTGCATCCTGGTCTGGATCACTGGCCAGGCCGCGGTGAACATTGCCATGGTTACCGGGCTGCTGCCCGTGATCGGCGTCCCGCTCCCGTTCATTTCCTACGGCGGCTCGTCGCTGACGTTCACGCTGGCCGCAGTCGGCGTCCTACTGTCCTTTGCACGCACTATCCCTGAAAGGGAACCCGCAGCTCCATGACGCAGTCCCCACTTTCCGTAGTACTCGCCGGCGGCGGCACAGCTGGGCACATCAGCCCGCTGCTGGCCATAGCAAACGCCGTAAGGCGGATGCGGCCGGATGCCCGCATCAAAGTAGTGGGCACTTCAGCCGGCATGGAAACCCGCCTGGTGCCGGCGGCAGGCTACGAGCTTGCCGTGATCGACCGCGTACCGATGCCGCGGAAGCCCAGCGGCGATCTGGCCCGGCTCCCGGCACGCCTGGCGCGTGCCGTGCGGCAGGCGGGGGACGTGCTCGATGCAGCCGCTGCCGACGTCGTTGTGGGAGTTGGCGGCTATGTCTCCACCCCCGTGTACCTGGCTGCCCGCAAGCGACGGATCCCCGTTGTTGTGCACGAGGCCAATGCCCGTCCCGGGCTTGCCAACCGGGTGGGCGCCAAGAGCGCGGCCGTGGTGGGCGTAGCGTTCGAGGAGACCAAGCTGCCCGGCGCACGCTGGGTTGGGATGCCCATGCGCACGGAAATCTCCGGGCTGGACCGAGAGGCCGCCCGGTACGATGCCCGAGCCGCCCTGGGCCTGGAACAGGACCTGCCCACCCTGGTGGTGACCGGAGGCTCCTCCGGTGCCGCGAGCATCAACGCCGCGGTCACGGCCGCCCTGCCCGCACTGGCCTCTGCAGGCATCCAGACCCTGCACGTCACCGGCCGCGGGAAAGCGGCTGCGGATGCCGAGGGCAAAGCCCTCACCGCCCCGCTGTACAGGCAGGTTGAATATGTTGACGGCATGGAACTGGCCTACGCGGCAGCGGACCTGCTGCTGGCCCGTTCGGGGGCCGGGACGGTCAGTGAGATCTCCGCCGTCGGGCTTCCCGCAGTGCTGGTTCCGCTGCCCCACGGCAACGGCGAACAGGCGCTGAACGCGGCCGGTCTGGTCGACGCCGGCGGCGCCCTGCTGGTGCGGGACTCGCAGTTCACTGCTGACTGGATCAGCGCGAACATTATTCCGCTCCTGAAGGATCCACAGGCCCTAAAGACCATGGCGGAAGCCTCCGCCGCACGCGGCATCCGCGACGCGGACGCCCGAATGGCTGAGCTCATCGTTGAGGCAGCGGAACGGAAAGACGCATGAGCGCCCTGTTGCTGGAAGACCTGGGCCGGGTCCACTTCATTGGCCTCGGGGGTGCCGGCATGTCCGCCGTCGCCCGCGTCATGCTCGGCCGCGGCATTGAGGTGTCCGGATCCGATGCCCGCGACTCGGCCGGCCTGCGCGCCCTCGAAGCGCTCGGAGCCCAGGTGTACGTGGGTCACGACGCAGCCAATATCGGCGGTGCACGCACAGTGGTCATTTCAACCGCTATCCGTGCCGACAACCCCGAGCTCGCCGCGGCCCAGGCAGCCGGCCTGCGCGTGATCCACCGTTCCGAGGCGTTGGCTGCGGCCATGGAAGGCCGGGAAGTCGTTGCCGTTGCCGGGACCCACGGCAAGACCACAACGACGGCGATGATCACCGTCCTGCTCCGCGAAGCCGGGAGGGATCCCTCCTTCGCCATCGGCGGTGACGTCGCCGCGCTGGGCGTTAACGCGGCCGCCGGTACGGGGCAGGTGTTTGTTGCCGAAGCCGACGAATCGGACGGCTCATTCCTGAACTACTCGCCCCGGATCTCCGTCATCACGAACGTCGAGGCCGACCACCTGGACCACTACGGCACGGCTGAAGCCGTATTCGCGTCCTTTGACCGTTTTGTTGAACTGCTGCCTGGGAACGGTGTCCTGGTTGCCTGCGCCGATGATCCCGGCGTGCGTGACCTGCTGGCGCGGACCGGCGGGTTCCTGGTTCGCACCTACGGGTATTCGGAGGATGCGGATGTCCGCATCTCCGGGACTGAAACCGACGGGCGCCAGAGCACCAGCACGCTGCACTTCCGGCACGACTACCGGGACCGTCAGCAGCGCCTGGCACTGCAGGTACCCGGCCGGCACAACGTGCTCAACGCCGCAGCCGCCTTCACCGTCGCCCTTGCACTGGGAGTCGACCCGGAGGCAGCCGCACTCGGCCTGGGGACCTTCTCCGGGGCCGCCCGCCGCTTCGAGCCCAAGGGCGAAGCCCGCGGCGTGCGTGTCTTCGACGACTATGCCCACCATCCCACCGAGGTGGCCGCGGCAATGCAGGCCGCGCGTGCCGTCGCCGGCAGGCATGCCGTCCATGTGCTCTTCCAGCCGCATCTTTTCAGCCGCACCCGCAACTTCGCGGCCGAGTTCGCCCAGGCCCTGGACCTGGCGGATTCGGTGACCGTACTTCCCATCTATCCCGCCCGTGAGGACCCTATCCCCGGTGTCACTTCGGAGCTGATTACCACTCGCCTGAGGACACCCTCGGCCGTGGCTGCAGATGCCGGCACCGCTGTCCGGGAGATTGCCGCGCGGGCATCTTCGGGGGACATCGTGCTGACTGTCGGTGCAGGAGATGTCACCCAGTACGGTTCCGCACTGGTAGCGGCACTCGGTGGTCCTGCGCCGGGCGGGAGCAGTGCGGATGCCGGGTAGGAAGCCCCGCCGCCCGCCGGCGGCAGCCACTGGTCCCCGGCTCTCCGGCCCGGGCATGCACGGGGAACGGGCGCAGCCTGTACGGAGCGCAGCCAACTCAGCCAAGGTTGAAGTGCTTGGTGCCCAGGAAGCCCAGGAAGCCCAGGAAGCCCAGATCCATGAAATCCGCCCGGGTGCCTCGGCGCATCCGGACAACGTCATTTCGGCGACGCGGGATGCCTTCGAGGGGGCCGGTCCCGAGGTTCCGGGACAGAACCCCGGCGCGGAATCCGCCGGTGGCAGCGAAAATCCGGATGCCAGTGTCCTGGCCTTTCCGGAACCGCCGGTCCGCCGGCGCAGGCGCTATGCCGTGGCGGGCGCGGCAGCCGCTGCCGTACTGCTGGCGGTCTTGTTCTTTGTCGTGTTTTTCTCCCCGGCACTGGCACTGAAGAACCTGAGGGTCGAAGGCAACACCCTTCTGACTACACAGGAAGCCGAAGCCGCACTGGCGCCGCTGCTGGGCACACCCCTGGCCCTCATTGCGGACTCGGATGCCGGCGCACTGCTGGAAGACCGCCCGGAGGTGCAGTCGGTGGAGGTCACGGCAGTGCCGCCGTCGGACCTGGTGGTTACGGTCACCGAGCGTGTGCCGGTGGCAGTGCTGCAGAACGGCAGCGAGTTCCTGCTCATTGACGAGGAGGGCCGCCAGCTCAAAGCAGTGGGGGAGAGAGGCCAGGCGGCGCTGCCGCTGATAGACGGCGGCACGGATGCCGTCAACAGCTCGGTCTTCCCGACGGTTACCGCTGTGCTGGCAGCCCTGCCGCCCAACGTGCTGGGGATGCTTGACCATGCATCGGCGCAGACGGTGGACTCAGTGGAGCTCCAGCTCACCGGCGGGCAGACGGTATTCTGGGGGAGCGCGGAAGCGAACGCGGCGAAAGCGCGGGCACTTGAGGCCCTGCTTCTGATGCCTCCGGCAGATCCGCCGGTTTCGGTTTTCGACGTGAGCACGCCGAACCGGCCGGTGACCCGGTGAGCATCCAGCCGCGAAAGACCCGCGAAGTTTCTCACCGACACGCGCGGAGCGGTAATTGCGGAAGCATCCGGCGCCCCATAGCGTCGGGAGTAGAGCATTACTTGACATAACTATAACCCTCAAGTCGAGGGTTAAGGTTGTTCGGTTGAAGGTTTCGGCCGGGGCAGACCCGGCCACATTGATCAGTTGCACAGATTCGAACAAGGGACACAGGACGTGGCAGCACCGCAGAATTACTTGGCCGTCATCAAGGTCGTCGGCATCGGCGGCGGCGGCGTGAATGCCGTAAACCGAATGATCGACGTCGGACTCCGCGGAGTCGAGTTCATTGCGATCAATACAGATGCCCAGGCGCTGCTGATGAGTGACGCCGACGTGAAGCTCGACGTCGGACGTGAACTGACCCGCGGACTGGGTGCCGGAGCCGATCCCGAGGTTGGCCGCAAGGCCGCAGAGGACCACGCCGAGGAAATCGAAGAGGTGCTGCGCGGAGCAGACATGGTCTTCGTGACCGCCGGCGAAGGCGGCGGCACCGGCACCGGCGGCGCGCCCGTCGTGGCCCGGATCGCCCGTTCCCTCGGCGCCCTGACCATCGGCGTGGTAACGCGTCCCTTCACGTTCGAAGGTCGGCGCCGGTCCAACCAGGCCGAGTCCGGCATCGATACGCTGCGGGACGAAGTCGACACCCTGATCGTCATCCCGAACGACCGCCTGCTCTCCATCAGCGACCGCAACGTCTCAATGCTGGACGCCTTCCGTTCAGCTGACCAGGTGCTGCTCTCCGGCGTCCAGGGCATCACCGACCTGATCACCACTCCGGGTCTGATCAACCTCGACTTCGCTGACGTGAAGTCCGTAATGCAGGGTGCAGGTTCGGCGCTGATGGGCATCGGTTCCGCCCGCGGCGAGGACCGCGCGGTGAAGGCAGCCGAACTCGCCATTGCCTCCCCGCTGCTGGAAGCTTCCATCGACGGCGCACACGGCGTCCTGCTCTCCATCCAGGGCGGCTCGGACCTCGGCCTGTTCGAGATCAACGAAGCGGCACGCCTGGTGCAGGAAGTCGCCCACCCGGAGGCCAACATCATCTTCGGTGCCGTCATTGACGACGCCCTGGGGGATGAAGCCCGCGTTACCGTGATCGCGGCCGGCTTCGACCAGGTGGACGTCACCTCGCAGCCTGCCTCGGCCAAGCCCGCGGAAGCTCCGCAGTCCTCACCGGCCGCAGCTGCTGCTGCCGCCGGCGCGGGAAATTCGGCCTGGGCCCAGCGTCCGCAGACCGTCCCGGCTGATGCCGGGTTCGACGTCGACCTGCCCGCCGTGGTTGAGCCTGACCTCAGCGCGGGACGCCAGGACGACCTCGACGTTCCCGATTTCCTCAAGTAAGACCAGCACCGGCGCGGGGTTGTTCGATCGTATGTTTTGGTGGGAAGGGCAGGGTCCTGCGGGGCTCCGCGTAGCTTTCACTGACACATCGGCGGGCAACCTCGCGCTGCATGTTGGGGATGATCCCGCTGAAGTCCGCCTGCGACGGTCCGTCCTTGAGGAGCGGATGGGCGTGCAGGCGGGCTCCCTGCGGTTTATGGAACAGGTCCATTCCGCGGACGTTGCCCTGGTTCACGGCCTGCCGGAGGCAGGGGAAGTGCCCGTGGCAGATGCCCTGGTAAGCGCGGACGGTTCCGCCCCGCTGGCCGTCATGGTCGCCGACTGCCTGCCGGTGATCCTTGCCGGGACGAGTGCGGACGGCGCCGTAACCGCAGCCGCACACGCCGGCCGGCGCGGCCTGCTGGATGGAATCCTGGCCAACACGGCAGCGGCCCTCCGCGATGCCGGCGCCGCTGAAATCCACGCATGGATAGGCCCGGCGGTGTGCGGGAAATGCTATGAAGTCCCCGAAGAAATGCTCGCGCAGGCGGACCATCTCCCCGGCGCTACCTCAAAGACCAGCTGGGGCACGCCGGCGCTGGACCTGCCCGGGGCAGCCCGCCGCCAGCTGCTTTCACTTGGCGTGTCCGTGGAAATGGTCCCCGGGTGCACCATGGAAGAACCGCAGCTCTTCTCCCACCGCCGGGACGCCCCTACCGGCAGGTTCGCCGGACTCATCTGGCAGTCCCGCTAACCTGGTCCCGCGCGAATGAAACACAGCACCACCGAGGAAGTCATGAGCACCAGCACTGACCGTGCAGCAGACCTAAAGCACCGCCTGGACCGGGTTCGGCACCGCATCTCAGCGGCCGCATCAGCCAGTGGCCGCAGCGAGCCGGCACTCATCGTCGTCACCAAGTATTTTCCTGCTTCCGACGTCGCCGCGCTGGCAGCGCTTGGAGTCCGGGACGTGGGCGAGAACAAGGCACAGGAAGCCGAAGCCAAGGCAGCCGAACTGGCCGGGAACGGCTTGCGCTGGCACTTCATTGGACAACTGCAGACCAACAAGGCCAAGTCCGTGGTCCGGTATGCCTCCGCTGTGCACTCAGTGGACCGGCCCGGCCTGGTGGCGGCACTGGGCAAGGCAATGGCCGCCGAGAACCGGCGCCGGACTGAAGCCGGCCAGCCCTCGAGGGCGCCGCTGGACTGCTACCTCCAGCTCGATCTCCGCAGCGGAGAGGACCTTGATCCCGGACGCGGCGGGGCCCGCCCAGCGGACATGCTTGAACTGGCCGCTGCGGTGGCGGCCGATCCCTCTCTGTCTCTTGCCGGGCTCATGGCGGTCGCGCCGCTTGGTGAGGATCCGGCTGCGGCGTTTGCCCGCCTGCAGGAACTCTCCGCTGAACTCACCTCCCGCTATCCGGGGGCTGCCGGCATCTCGGCAGGCATGAGCCAGGACCTGGAAGCTGCAGTAGCGCACGGCGCGACACACCTGCGGATTGGCTCGGATGTTCTCGGTCCCCGCCCTGCTGTGGGGTAGCGTCAAAGACGGCAGGGGTAACACTGCAAAAACACTGGGTACCACTGGATAACGCGGGACGCTGAAGGACTGAAGGAGCAACCATGGCTGGCGCAATGCGCAGGACGATGATCTACCTTGGGCTCGCCGATGGCGATGAGCTGTACGAGGACGAGCAGAAGCCTGTCCGCGAGGCTCCCGCCAGGGATGAGGAACGGGCACCGGAAAGCGAGCGGAACGACCGCGAGCTGGCCGTGACCTCCCAGCCCGAGCGCAAGACTGCGGTGGAGGAATACCGTGCTCCGGTAACTCCGATCAAGCGTGCCCCCTCATCGGCAAAGGAAGACGTGGCAGGCTTGCGGCAAATCACCACCGTCCATCCCCGTTCCTACAACGACGCCAAGATCATTGGCGAGAGTTTCCGCGACGGGATTCCGGTCATCATGAACGTCACCGACATGGGAGAATCGGACGCCAAGCGCCTCGTGGACTTCTCCGCGGGACTTGTGTTCGGATTGCGCGGTACCATCGAACGGGTGACCAACAAGGTCTTCCTGCTCTCGCCGTCTTACGTCGAGGTGCTGGGAGACGACAAGAAGGTCAGCGAGTCCCAGTCCACTTTCTTCAACCAGAGCTAGCCGCCGCCCCTCGTGGGCGGAGCGGGCAGCCGTTCTCCTACGGCGGAAACGACAACACGCGTGAGTATTATTTTTGCCCTGCTGTACCTGGTGCTGATGCTCTTTCAGCTCGCCCTGATCCTGCGCATCGTTTATGACGCCGTGCAGATGTTTGCCCGTCAGTGGCGGCCCAAGGGTCCTGCCCTGGTCCTGGCTACCGCAGTTTACGGGGCCACGGACCCGCCCATCCGGGCGCTGCGGCGGATCATCCCGCCGCTGCGGCTGGGAGGGATCTCCCTGGACCTGGCGTTCCTGGTGCTGTTCATCGTGGTGAGCATCGCCATGCAGATCGTGTGGGCCGCAGCCGTTCGCTAGGCAGAGACGGGGTTGGTTCGATATCGGTTCGCAAAAGATATAATGTGAAAATTATATTGAAATGATCCCTGATTTTATGTTCGAGATTCTGTAACTAGGCTCACTGCCCCAGGGCAGGCCGGCCTGATAACCAGTATGAGGTGACCAGATGGCCCTGACGCCAGAAGATGTAGTCAATAAGCGGTTCCAGCCGACCAAGTTCCGTGAAGGCTACGACCAGGACGAGGTGGATGACTTCCTCGACGAAATCGTCGTGGAACTCCGCCGGCTGAATGCCGAGAACGAGGACCTGCGCCGGCAGCTCGCCGAGGCAGTGGCTGATGCTCCTGCTGGCAACCAGGTTCCCGCCCCGGTTTCTGCGGCTGCAAAGACCGAGCAGGTATCCCAGCCTGTCAAGGAAGAGAAGAAGCCCGAAACGGCTCCGGCACCGAAGGTGGAAGAGCCCAAGGCTGAAGCGCCCCGCGCTGCTGAGCCCGCTGCCTCCGCCAACACGGCCGAGTCCGCAGCAGGCATCCTGGCAATGGCCCAGAAGATGCACGACGATTACGTGAGCGCCGGCGTTGAGCAGCGCGACAAGATCATTGCAGAGGCTCAGATCGAAGCCAGCGGACTCGTCACCGAAGCACAGGAGAAGAGCCGCAAGATCCTCAGCTCCCTCGAGCAGCAGAAGGCGCTGCTGGAGCGGAAGGTGGAGCAGCTGCGCGGCTTCGAGCGCGATTACCGCTCACGCCTCAAGGCATACATCGAAGGCCAGCTGCGCGACCTCGACTCCCGCGGCTCGGTAGCCTCGGAGACCGCAGACGCGTAACGCGTGTGCAGCTAGTCGTTTCTCCGCCTGGACGGATATGAATCAGGATTAGACTGGTGACAGAGACATGGGCCGGCGGCCGGGATCTCCCGGCTGCCGGCCCATGCTGTTGCACCACCTGTGCCTGACCTGCCTCCGGCACCTGTACTTCCCGCTGTCCGACTCCCGAAAGCACCATGACTGACTCAACTCCGGCTCCAGCCCCGCCGCCACAGCCGCCGGCGCGCCCCAAAGCCGCCATGACCCGCTATGCACTGGTCATGGCTGTCGTCGCACTCGCCGCCTGGGTTTTCGACCAGCTCACCAAAATCTGGGTCGTAGCAACGATGACCGAGGGGCAGGTGACGGACGTCCTGCCGCCGCTGCTGCGCTGGCACTTCATCCGGAACCCCGGAGCCGCGTTCTCGATCGGCACCGACTACACCTGGATCTTCACGATCATCATGGTTGTGGTCTCCGGGTTCCTGATCTACCTGATGTTCCGGCTGCGTTCCGCCGCCTGGTCCGTGGCACTGGGCCTCGTCCTCGGCGGCGCCGTGGGCAACCTCACCGACCGGCTTTTTCGGGAACCCTCCTTCGGCCAGGGCCACGTGGTGGATTTCATCGCCTTTCCCAATTTCGCCATCTTCAACATTGCCGACTCCTGTGTTGTCTCAGGCGTGATCCTGGTCTGCCTGCTGACGCTTCGCGGAATCAACATGGACGGCACCCGCGCAACGGCAGGCAAGGACAGCACCGATGCCTGAAATCCACGCCCGCTTCACCATCGGCGAGGAGCACCAGGGAGTCCGGGCCGACGCCGCGCTGGCCGAACTGCTTGATGTCTCCCGTTCCACCGCCGCCGGCTGGTGTGGCGAAGGCTGGCTCACCCGGAGCGGGCGCCCGCTCGCCAAGTCAGACCGGCTGCATGCCGGTGACAGTGTTGCCGCTGACGTGCCGGAGCAGCCGGACCCGCTGGCCGTCGTCGTCGAGCCCGTGGAGGACCTCAAAATCCTTGGCGACGACGAACACTTCGTTGTGATCGACAAGCCGGTTGGCGTGGCGGCCCATCCCTCTCCGGGATGGGTTGGCCCCACCGTGGTAGGCGCCCTGGCGGCCGCCGGCTACCGGATCTCGACGTCCGGCGCGGGGGAGCGGCAGGGCATTGTCCACCGCCTCGACGTCGGCACTTCCGGCGTTATGGTGGTCGCCAAGACCGAACACGCCTACACGCTCCTGAAGCAGGCGTTCCGCGACCGTACCGTGGAGAAGGAATACCACGCACTTGTCCAGGGCCTGCCGGATCCGCTGGAGGGCACCATCGATGCCCCGATCGGTCGGCACCCGGGGCACGACTGGCGCTTCGCCGTCGTCGATGAAGGCCGCGACTCCGTGACGCACTACAAGGTCCTGGAAGCTTTCGGCCGCGCGTCGCTGGTGGAAGTCCACCTGGAGACCGGCCGGACCCACCAGATCCGCGTGCACTTCTCTGCCCTGCGCCACCCGTGCGCCGGAGACCTGACCTACGGGGCCGACCCGCGCCTGGCTGCGGAACTGGGATTGACCCGCCAGTGGCTGCATGCACGGAAGCTTGGTTTCACCCATCCCGCAACGGGGGAATGGGTGGAGTTCACCTCCAGCTATCCGCAGGACCTGCAGTATGCCCTCGACGCGCTGGGCCGCGGCGACGTCTGAGCCCTCCCGGCGGCGCCTAGAATGGTTAGGTGGCTTCAGCAACTGGTACGTCTAAATCGTTTGTCCACCTTCACAATCACACTGAATATTCGATGCTGGACGGGGCAGCACGCCTGACCGACCTGTTCAGCCACGCCGATGAGCTGGGGATGAACGCCCTGGCCACCACGGACCACGGGTTCGTCTTCGGTGCCTTCGATTTTTGGAACAAGGCGCGGAACTCCGGCATCAAGCCAATCATCGGCGTGGAGGCCTACCTGACCCCGGGCACCGCCCGGCAGGACAAAACCCGTGTGAAGTGGGGCGGCGGCGGGCGCGACGACGTCTCCGGTGCCGGTGCCTACACCCACATGACCATGTGGGCGGAAAACACCGAAGGTATGCACAACCTGTTCCGCATGTCCTCCCTGGCTTCGCTGGAAGGCTACCTCTACAAGCCGCGCATGGACCGGGACCTGCTGCAGACCTACGGCAAGGGCCTGATCGCCACCACGGGCTGCCCCTCCGGCGAAGTCCAGACCAAGCTGCGCCTGGGCCTCTACAACGAGGCCAAGCAGGCGGCGTCGGACTTCCGGGACATCTTCGGGGCGGACAACTTCTTCTGCGAACTGATGGACCACGGGCTGGACATCGAACGCAGCGTCCAGGCAGACCTCATCAAGCTGGCACGCGAACTGGACCTGCCGCTGGTCGCCACCAACGACCTCCACTACACCCACGCCGAGGACGCCAAGGCGCATGCCGCCCTGCTGTGCGTGCAGTCCGGCTCAACCCTTGCCGATCCCAAGCGCTTCAAGTTCGACGCCGACGAGTTCTACCTCAAGTCCCCGGCCGAAATGCGGGCCATGTTCCGCGACTACCCGGACGCCTGCGACAACACGCTGCTCATCGCCGAGCGCTGCGATGTCGAGTTCAACACCAAGGCCAGCTACATGCCGCGCTTCCCCTGCCCGCCGGGGGAGAACGAGGAGTCCTGGTTCGTCAAGGAAGTGGAGACCGGCCTGCAGTACCGGTTCCCGAACGGCATCCCCGACGACGTCCGCAAGCAGGCCGAGTACGAGATTGGCATCATCACCCAGATGGGCTTCCCCGGCTACTTCCTGGTGGTTGCCGACTTCATCAACTGGGCCAAGAACAACGGCATCCGCGTTGGCCCCGGCCGCGGATCCGGCGCCGGTTCCATGGTGGCCTACGCCATGCGCATCACCGACCTGAACCCGCTGGCACACGGACTGATCTTTGAACGGTTCCTTAACCCGGACCGAGTGTCCATGCCTGACTTCGACGTCGACTTCGATGATCGGCGCCGCTCCGAGGTGATCCACTACGTCACCGAGAAGTACGGCGCGGACCGTGTTTCAATGATCGTCACCTACGGCACCATCAAGGCCAAACAGGCGCTGAAGGACTCGTCCCGCGTGATGGGCTACCCCTTCTCCGTGGGTGAGCGCCTCACCAAGGCGATGCCGCCGGACGTCATGGGCAAGGGCATTTCCCTGACGGACGTCCACAACAAGGACGCCAAGCGCTACGGCGAGGCCGAAGAGCTGCGCGAACTGCTGGCCACGGATCCGGATTCCCAGCGCGTCTTCGAGACCGCGATCGGGCTGGAAGGGCTGAAGCGCCAGTGGGGCGTGCACGCCGCCGGCGTCATCATGTCCTCGCACCCGCTGATCGACATCATTCCGATCATGAAGCGGGAGCAGGACGGCCAGATCATCACGCAGTTCGACTACCCGACCTGCGAAGGCCTCGGCCTGATCAAGATGGACTTCCTCGGCCTGAGGAACCTGACCATCATTTCGGACGCGATCGAGAACATAAAGCTCAACAAGGACGTAGACCTCGACCTTGAGACGCTGGAACTCGATGACAAGGAGTCCTACGAACTCCTGGCCCGCGGAGACACCCTGGGCGTGTTCCAGCTCGACGGCGGCCCCATGCGGTCCCTGCTGAAGCTGATGCGCCCGGATAACTTCGAAGACATCTCCGCTGTCATCGCGCTCTACCGGCCGGGCCCCATGGGTGCTAATTCGCACACCAACTACGCCCTGCGCAAGACCGGTGTCCAGGAGATCACCCCGATCCACCCCGAGCTGGAAGAGCCGCTCAAGGAGATCCTCGACACCACCTACGGCCTGATCGTCTACCAGGAACAGGTTATGGCGATCGCCCAGAAGGTGGCCGGCTTCTCGCTTGGCCAGGCAGATATCCTGCGCCGTGCCATGGGCAAGAAGAAGAAATCCGAACTGGACAAGCAGTACGCGGGCTTCCATGGCGGCATGGTGGAGCGCGGATACTCCGAGGCTGCCATCAAGGCGCTGTGGGACATCCTGCTGCCGTTCTCCGACTACGCCTTCAACAAGGCGCACTCCGCCGCGTACGGCCTGGTCTCCTACTGGACCGCGTTCCTCAAGGCGCACTATCCCACCGAATATATGGCAGCCCTGCTCACCTCCGTTGGTGATGACAAGGACAAGCTGGCCCTGTACCTGAACGAATGCCGCAAGATGGGCATCACCGTGCTGCCGCCGGACGTCAACGAATCCTCCGTGAACTTCACCCCGGTGGGCAAGGACATCCGCTTCGGCATGGGCGCCATCCGCAACGTGGGAGCCAACGTTGTCCAGGCGATGGTCAGTGCCCGCGAGGAGAAGGGGGCCTACACCAACTTCAAGGACTTCCTCATGAAGGTCCCCGCGGTGGTGTGCAACAAACGCACCATCGAGTCGCTGATCAAGGCCGGCGCCTTCGATTCAATGGGCCATGCCCGGCGTCCGCTTGCCATGATCCATGAAGAAGCCATCGACTCCGTGGTGGTGCTCAAGCGCAACGAGGCAGTCGGTCAGTTCGACCTGTTCGCGGGCATGGGAGAGTCCGAACCGGAAGATTCGATTTCCATCGACATTCCGGACCTGCCCGAGTGGGAGAAGAAGGACAAACTCTCCTTCGAGCGGGACATGCTCGGCCTCTACGTCTCCGACCACCCGCTTCAAGGCCTGGAAGGCATCCTCAGTCAGCACGCTGATTCCTCCATCACCTCGATTGTCAGCGAGGAGGGCCCGCCCGACGGCGCGATCGTAACCATCGCCGGCATGATCACCTCGCTGCAGCGCCGGATTGCGAAGAACAGCGGCAACGCCTATGCCCGCTGTGAGATCGAGGACCTTGCCGGTTCCATGGAAGTCATGTTCTTCGGGCAGGTCTACGGTCCCATTGCCGCAGTGCTTGCAGAGGACCTGATCGTCGTTGTCCGCGGGCGCCTGCAGCGGCGGGACGACGGCGCGGTGACGCTGAACGCACAGGAACTTACTGTTCCCGACCTCAGCGAGGGCCACTCCGGGCCGGTGGTGATTTCGATGGCCACCTACAAGGCCACCGAAACCGTGGTGACCCAGCTCGGTGACGTGCTGCGGACCCACCCGGGAACCTCTGAAGTGCAGATCCGGCTCAACGGGAACCGTACCGTGGAAGTCATGAAACTCGGTGTGGACCTCCGGGTGAACCCCACGCCGTCCCTCTTCGGCGACCTCAAGGTACTGCTGGGACCTGCGTGCCTTGATGCCTAGGTAGAATGGGGCTGTGACTTTCTCCGCAGCTGAACAAACCGGCCAGCCCTTTGGCTCCCTGCGTACCATTGACCTCCGCGGCAGGACCCATACCCCTGCCCAGCTGAAGGCAGTAATGCCCCGGGCGGAGACCACTACCGATGTGGCTTCCGACGCGGTCGCTGCCATCATTGCGGACGTCCGCTCCCGCGGGTTCGCGGCGCTGTCCGAGCTGGCAGAAAAGTTCGACGGCGTCCGGCAGGATCATCCGCTGGTTCCGCGCCGGGCACTCGTCGACGCCCTGGAGAACCTGGATCCGGCCGTCCGCGCCGGACTCGAGGAGTCGATCCGGCGGGCCCGGATGTTCGCTGCCGCGCAGCGTCCGGCCGACATCGAGGTAGACATTGCGGACGGGGCAAAGGTTACCCACCGCTGGGTCCCGGTCAACCGGGTGGGACTTTACGTGCCGGGCGGGCTGGCCGTGTACCCGTCCTCCGTGGTCATGAACGTGGTGCCCGCGCAGGCAGCAGGGGTAGCTTCCCTGGCCCTGGCCTCTCCTCCGCAGAAGGAATTCGGCGGCCTGCCCCACCCAACGATCCTCGCTGCTGCCCAGCTGCTGGGAATCGAAGAGGTCTACGCCATGGGCGGCGCCCAGGCGATCGCCGCCTTCGCCTACGGCGTTGCCGAAAGTGAAGCCGGTCCCGCGCTGGAACCGGTGGACGTCGTAACCGGACCCGGCAACGTGTTCGTGGCAACGGCCAAGCGCCTGGTGAAGGGCGTCGTCGGCATCGATGCGGAAGCCGGCCCCACCGAGATCGCCGTGCTTGCCGACGCCACAGCGGAACCGAAGTTTGTTGCCGCCGATCTGATCAGCCAGGCCGAGCACGACCCCAATGCCGCCTCCGTGCTGGTGACGGACTCCCCGGAGCTCGCCGAAGCGGTGCGGGCTGAACTGGACGTGCAGGTTCCCGCCACCAAGCACACCGAGCGTGTGCACACCGCACTGGCCGGTGCGCAGTCCGCCGTCGTCCTTGTGGACTCACTGGAAGATGGAATCGCGGTCTGCAACGCCTACGGCGCCGAGCACCTTGAAATCCACACCGCAGACGCTGCGGCAGTGGCCAACCGCATCACCAGCGCCGGTGCGGTTTTCGTGGGCAGCTACAGCCCGGTGAGCCTGGGCGACTACTGCTCCGGGTCCAACCACGTGCTTCCCACCGCCGGAACCGCAGCATTTTCCTCCGGACTGAACGTCACCACCTTTATGCGCGCCATCCAGGTGATCGACTACGGCAGGAACGCCCTGGAAGAAGTCAGCGGGCACGTCGTGGCACTATCCCGTGCCGAAGACCTGCCGGCCCACGGTGATGCCGTGAGCATCCGCTTCGCCGAATAGCAGCGCCCGGCCCCGCCTGGCTGCATGCCGGCGGAGCAGAGACCTAGAATGAGGGCGCCAAGCCCCCGCCCGCGTGTGAAAGGACCGAGGAATGTACTGTCCGTATTGCCGCAACGCCGACTCGCGGGTCGTGGACAGCCGCCTGGCTGACGACGGGTCGGCAATTCGCCGCCGTCGCCAGTGTCCCGAATGCGGACGCCGTTTCAGCACCGTGGAGACAACCAGCCTGAGCGTTATCAAGCGCTCGGGCGTGGCCGAACCTTTCAGCCGCAGCAAGGTCATCAACGGCGCGCGGAAAGCGTGCCAGGGCCGTCCGGTCAGCGAGGACGACCTGGCGCTGCTTGCGCAGGAGGTGGAAGAGACCATCCGGGCCTCCGGGGTCGCCGAGATCCAGGCCCACGAGGTGGGGCTGGCTATCCTGCAGCCGCTGCAGAAGCTGGACCAGGTGGCGTACCTGCGCTTCGCCAGTGTCTACCAGTCCTTCGATTCGCTGGAGGACTTTGAAACGGCGATAGCCGCGCTGCGCGCTGAGTCCGCCCGCGCCGGGGGAGTCCCGGCCGGAGCCCAGCGTCCCCTGACGGCCCAGTAGGATTCCACACTTCATCGAGATCGCAGAAAGTGCCCGTTAGAGCGTTCTAACGGGCACTTTCTGCGATCTCGATGAGGTTGAGGCTACTTGATGTAGTTGAAGTGCAGGGCTGCCTGCAGCGCCGCGCCGACGATTCCCGCGTTGTTCTTCAAGTTGGCCGTGACCATGGGGGTGCGCAGGTCCAGCATGGGGAGGAAGTCCTCGCTGCGCTTGGAGATGCCGCCGCCAATGACGAACAGGTCGGGGGAGAAGAGGAACTCGACGTGGGAGAAGTAGCGCTGCAGGCGCTTGGCGTATTCTTCCCAGCTGATGTCGTCGCGTTCGCGGGCTGAGGCCGAAGCCTTGCTTTCAGCGTCCACGCCGTCGATCTCCAGGTGGCCAAGTTCAGCGTTGGGTACCAGTGAACCGTTGTAGATCAGCGCCGATCCGATTCCGGTGCCCAGGGTGATGACCAGCACCGTGCCGTCCACGCCGCGTCCCGCGCCGTAGCGGGCTTCGGCCAGGCCTGCGGCATCGGCGTCGTTCATGACCTGCACTTCGCGGTTCAGGGCCTTGGTAAGCAGGGCATCGACGTCGGTGTCCACCCAGCTCTTGTCCACGTTGGCCGCGGAGCGGGCAACGCCGTGCTGGATGATGGCCGGGAAGGTCACGCCAACGGGAACCTCGGTGCCGGGTCCGTCCGGACGGGAGGAGAGCTCCGCGACAATCTGCCCGACGACGCCGGCGACTGCCTCCGGGGTGGCCGGCTGCGGCGTCGGGATGCGGAAGCGGTCACCGATGAGCTTGCCCTTGGCGAGGTCGACGATGCCGCCCTTGATCCCCGTGCCGCCGATGTCGATTCCAATGACGGCGTCGTGCTTGTTCTTATGCTTCTTGGCCATGGTTCTCCAGTGCTAGGCGTTGCCCTAGGGCAGGGTCAGGATTTCGGCGCCGTCATCGGTGACGAGCAGGGTGTGTTCAAACTGGGCGGTGCGTTTGCGGTCCTTGGTGACCACGGTCCAGTTGTCTTCCCACATGTCCCACTCAATGGTCCCCAGAGTGAGCATAGGCTCAATGGTAAACACCATTCCGGTTTCGATGAGGCGGCTGTACGCCGGTGCGGCGTCGTAATGCGGGATTATCAGTCCGGTGTGGAATGCCTCGCCCACGCCGTGCCCGGTGAAGTCACGGACCACACCGTAGCCGAAGCGCTTGGCATATGACTCGATGGCGCGGCCGATAACGTTGATTTCGCGTCCGGGCATCACTGCCTTGATGGCGCGCCGCAGCGATTCGGCGGTGCGTTCAACCAGCAGCCGGGATTCTTCGTCAACGTTGCCGGCCAGGAAGGTGTAGTTGGTATCGCCGTGCACGCCGTTGATGTAGGCGGTGATGTCCACGTTGACGATGTCGCCGTCCTGGATGACGGTTGTGTCCGGGATGCCGTGGCAGATGACCTCATTGATGGAGGTGCAGATCGATTTGGGGAAGTGCCGGTAGCCCAGGGTGGAGGGGTAGGCCTGGTGGTCCAGCAGGAACTCATGGGCCACGCGGTCCAGCTCATCAGTGGTGACGCCGGGTTCGATCCGGCTCCCCACCTCGACGATTGCCTGCGCTGCGATCCGGCTGGCGATGCGGATCTTCTCGATCGTTTCCGCTGACTTAACCTCTGAGCCGGTGAATTTCGCAGGCGCATCCCTGTCCACGTATTCAGGACGGGCAATCGACGACGGCACGTGCCGGCGGGGAGAGACCGTTCCCGGCTGCAGGCGGCCAAGGGGTGCGGTGGCAATATTCTGGGGCATAGTATCGATCTTATCGCCAGCGTCCCGTGCTGCCGCATGGGACGGCGGCTGAGTATCCCCGGTGGCCCAACGGTCTCCGGGGCGAGACTGAGGAGGGCCAATGGCCGAGTACTGGTTCAACGTACAGACCCATGAAGTCGAGGTGGGCCCGCAGTCGGACTGGACGAAGCTGCTGGGGCCGTACCAGACCCGCGAGGAGGCCGCCGCCGCGCTGCAGAAGGTACAGGCGCGCAACGAGGCCTGGGACAAGCAGGACGACGACTAGTGACTTCCTGGACGGGCTGCTGCGGCCGCCCGTCCAGGAGAAGCGCCTAGAAGCTGTGCTCCGGGCCCGGGAACGTGCCGCTGCGAACCTCGGCAGCGTATTCGCGGGCAGCATTTGAGAGTACTGACCGGACATCGGCGAAGGCCTTGACGAACTTCGGGGCCTTGCCGCCGCGCATGCCCGCCATGTCCTGCCACACCAGCACCTGGCCGGTGGTGGCGTTTCCTGCCCCGATTCCGATGGTCGGGACGCGGACGGCGGCGTCGACTGCTGCTGCGACGTCGGCGGGAACCATTTCCATCAGCACACAGAACGCGCCCGCTTCGGCAAGGGCCGCTGCGTCGTCGATGACTGCCTGCGCTGCGTCGCCTCGTCCCTGGACCTTGTAGCCGCCCAGGGCGTGTTCGCTCTGCGGAGTGAAGCCAACGTGTGCCATGACGGGAATGCCGGCTGCCGTCATCGCCCGCACATGGCCGGCGTAGGGCGCGCCGCCCTCCATCTTCACTGCCTGCACCCCGGCCTCCTTCATCAGCCGCACCGAGGATTCGATGGCCTGGGCGGGGGAGACTTCGTAGGAACCGAAGGGGAGGTCGCAGACGATCAGCGCGCGCTTTGCCCCGGCGGAAACCGACTTGGCAAAAACAATCATTTCGTCCAGCGTGATGGGCAGCGTTGTCTCGTGTCCCATGACGTTGTTGGCGGCAGAGTCGCCGATCAGCAGGGTCTCGATGCCCGCCTCGTCAAAGATCTGCGCGGTGTACTGGTCGTAGGCAGTCAGCATGGCGAATTTGCCGCCGGTGTCCTTGAGCTGCTGGAGGTAGGAGGTACGTACCCGCCGCGGCGGCACCGGTGCCGCGCTCTTCTCGGTGCCGTACGGTTTGGGCTGTTCAGCGCTGGTCATTCTTCGAGACTACTAAACGTTGGGCCCGCGGGCGCCTGGCGGGTTTATGTCCTGCGCGTAATGTGCGGGGCCACGCCCGCTCGTGAGCCGAAAAAGCGCCCTTGGCTGGGTAGAGTAATTGCAGGCTGCGCGCACCGCCGAGCGAGCCTGCCCCGCAGCACGGCCGCAGTGGCCGGATGCTGCAGTCGGGAGCCCGGATACGGAACCGCCAAGCGAAGTACAGCGAAAGAGGTTAAGCATGAACCGCCAGCAGGAATTCGTTCTGCGAACGATCGAAGAACGCGACGTGCGGTTCGTGCGGCTGTGGTTTACGGATGTTGTGGGTTCCATGAAGTCGGTGGCCCTGGCACCGGCGGAAGTCGAAGGCGCCTTTGATGAAGGTCTCGGCTTTGACGGTTCTTCGATCGAGGGACTGGCCCGGATCTTCGAGTCGGACATGCTGGCGCAGCCGGATCCCTCCACGTTCCAGATTCTGCCGTGGCGCGGTGACGAGGAGCAGACTTCCCGGATGTTCTGCGACATCCTTACCCCGGACGGCCAGCCCTCAGCCGCCGATCCCCGCTACGTGCTCAAGCGGCAGCTGGCCAAGGCGGCAGACATGGGCTTCACCTGCTACACCCACCCGGAGATCGAGTTCTACCTGCTGAAGTCGGACCAGCCCGGTCCCGACGGCGAACCGGTGCCGGTGGACCGTGCCGGCTACTTCGACCACGTCCCCGGCGGTGTGGCCCAGGACTTCCGCCGCACTGCGGTCTCAATGCTGGAAGCCGTTGGCATCTCCGTTGAGTTCAGCCACCATGAGGCCGGTCCCGGCCAGAACGAAATCGACCTGCGCTACGCGGACGCCCTGCAGACTGCGGACAACATCATGACGTTCCGCACGGTGGTCAAGGAAGTCGCGCTGATGACCGACTGCTACGCGACCTTCATGCCGAAGCCCTTCTCCGACCACCCCGGTTCGGGCATGCACACGCACTTCTCCCTGTTCGAAGGCGACACCAACGCGTTCTTTGAGGCCGGAGCGGAATTCCAGCTCTCCACCACTGCCCGCCAGTTCATGGCCGGGATCCTGCGCCACGCGCCGGAATTCACCGCTGTGACCAACCAGTTCGTGAATTCCTACAAGCGGCTCTGGGGTGGAGGGGAAGCCCCCAGCTACCTGTCCTGGGGCCACAACAACCGCTCTGCCCTGCTGCGCGTACCGCTGTACAAGCCGGGCAAGGGCCAGTCCGCGCGCATCGAATACCGCGGCATTGACTCAGCGGCGAACCCCTACCTGTCCTACGCCGTCCTCCTGGGTGCCGGGCTGAAGGGCATCGAGGAAGGCTACGAGCTCCCGCCGGGAGCGGAGGACGACATCGAGTCGCTGAGCGCCGCCGAGCGCCGTGCCATGGGGCATGCACCGCTTCCCTCGAGCCTGCATGACGCCATCCGCGTCATGGAGGACTCCGAGCTGGTCGCGGAGATCCTGGGCGAACAGGTCTTCGAGAACTTCCTGCGCAACAAGCAGGCCGACTGGAACGAATACCGCCAGCAGGTCACGGCCTTCGAGCTGAAGAAGAACCTGAGCATCCTCTAGCGGAAGCCGATTGCCGATGAGCCTGACCAGACGCCTGATCGCCGCCGGATTTACGGACCTGGAGAAAAGCGAACGGTTCCTGGCCGCTCCGGAACTCGCCGGACTCGACCAGGAACGGCTCTTCTCCGGGTTCGTCCGGTCTGCGAATCCTGACATGGCGCTGCAGTCCCTGGTCAGGCTGCTCTCCCGCATTCCCCCGCTCGCCGAACTGGTGGGCGGGGAGGAGGAAGAAGGCGAAGCGTTGTTCCGGGTGCTCGGGGCCTCCGAAGCGCTGGCGGAGTTCGTCATGCGGCATCCGGAGAACGCGGACCTCTTCCATACCGGACTGCGGGCCGAGCCGGGCCAGGTTCCGGCCCGCACCCTGCGTGCCTCGCTCCTGGAGTCCGTGCAGGCCGGCTCCGGTCCGAATCCCGTGGCACGCCTGACTGGTCCGGAAGCGTACGTGCAGCTGCGCACAAGGTACCGGCGCCATCTCCTGGACCTGGCCATCCGGGACCTGGGAGCCGCTTCCCCGGAAGACACCATGCCCGCCGTCGGACGCGAACTCGCAGACCTGGCCGGGGCAGCACTGGAGGCAGCGCTGGCGGTGTCCCGCGCGGAGCTGGCGGAGGGTGCGTTCGACGCAGCCGACGTCGCTGCGGTGCGCCTGGCTGTGATCGGCATGGGCAAGTGCGGTGCCAGCGAGCTTAACTACATTTCCGACGTCGACGTCATCTATGTGATGGACGCCCCGGATCTGGACGAGACACTCGCCGGACGGATCGGCACAGCCATGGCGGCGGGGATATCCCGGGTCATCAACGCCTCCGCCCCGGAACCGGGCTTGTGGGAGGTGGACGCCAACCTGCGGCCCGAGGGCAAGGACGGTCCGCTGGTCCGCACACTTGACTCACACCTGTCCTACTATCAGCGCTGGGCGCAGACCTGGGAGTTCCAGGCGCTGCTCAAGGCCCGTGCCGTGGCTGGGGATCCGGAGCTGGGCAGGCGCTACGAGGATGCCGTGGCCCCGCTGATCTGGTCCAGTTCGGAGCGAGACGGATTTGTGGAGTCCGTGCAGGCAATGCGGCGGCGGGTCACCGACCACATCCCCTCCCATGAGGAAACCCGGCAGATCAAGCTGGGCAAGGGCGGGTTGCGGGACGTGGAGTTCACGGTGCAGCTGCTGCAGCTGGTGCACGGCAGGATCGACGAGACGCTCCGGGTCCGCACCACCACTGCCGCCATCGCCGCGCTGAGCGAGGGCGGCTACATTGGCCGCGGCGACGCGGCGGACCTCGACGCAGCGTACCGCTACCTGCGGGTTCTGGAGCACCGGATCCAGATGGTGCATATGCGGCGGACCCACCTGATGCCCGAATCCGAGCCTGCCCTGCGTGCGCTTTCAAAGTCTTCTGCGGGAGCGCTGGCGCTGGTGCGTCCAAGCGCCGAGCGGCTGCTGGAGACCTGGCAGCGGACCAAGCGGCTGGTGCGGCGGCTGCACGAGGCCATCTTCTACCGTCCGCTGCTGGCCACCGCAGCGAACCTATCCGAGGCCGAGGTGCGGCTCAGCCCGGAGGCCGCCCAGGCCCGCCTCGCAGCCCTCGGCTACGCCGACCCGCGCGGCGCGATGAAGCACATCGAAGCCCTCACCAACGGCATCAGCCGCCGGGCGGCCCTGCAGCGCCAGCTGCTTCCGGTGCTGCTGGGCTGGCTGGGGGACGGCGTGGATCCCGACGCCGGGCTGCTGGGCTTCCGGCGGCTCAGCGAATCGCTGGGTGACAGCCACTGGTTCCTCGGCATGATCCGAGACTCTTCCGCGGCAGGGGAGCGGCTCTGCCAGATCCTCTCCTCCTCACGGTTCATCAGCGAACTGCTGGAGGTTTCGCCCGAATCCACCGCCTGGCTGGGAACGGACAAGGACCTGCAGCCCTCCAGCTTCGATTCGCTCTGGCAGGAAATGCGGGCCAAAATGTCACGCCATCCGCGGCCGGCCGAAGCCGTCCGGCTGATCCGGCTGATCCGCCGCCGGGAGATGCTGCGCATTGCGCTGGCAGACAGCGCCGGACTGCTTTCCCAGGAGGAAGTGGGCCGGGCACTGTCCGACAACGACCGTGCTGCGGTCCTTGGTGCCCTGCACGTGGCCGAGAACGAGGTCTACGCGGGGGAGGAGCAGCTCACTGATGTCCTGGTGGTCGCCATGGGACGCCAGGGCGGCCGTGAAATCGGCTACGGGTCCGACGCCGACGTGCTGTACGTGCACCGTCCGCTGCCAGGCGTCGACGCCCAGGCCGCGCAGGGGCAGGCCGAGAAGATCGTGCAGCTGGTCTCTTCGCTGCTGCAGCAGCCCTCCCGTCCTGCAGTCCAGGCTGAACGGGTCTTGGAGCTCGACGCCGCGCTGCGTCCGGAAGGCCGCCAGGGACCGCTGGTGCGCAGCCTGGACTCCTATGCCGGCTACTACGAACGCTGGTCCCTTGCCTGGGAAGCACAGGCACTGCTGCGTGCCCGTCCCATGGCCGGAGATGACCGGCTGGGTGAGGACTTCATCTCCCTGATCGATCCACTCCGGTATCCGGAGCGGCTTGCGGAGTCCGACGTGCGGGAGATCCGCCGAATCAAGGCCCGGGTGGAAGCCGAAAGGCTGCCGCGCGGCGCCGATCCGTCCAGGCAGCTCAAGCTGGGGCGGGGCGGGCTCAGCGATGTTGAATGGCTTGTCCAGCTGCTCCAGCTCCAGCATGCGCGTGAATACCCCGCGCTGCGCACCACAGCCACCCTTCCGGCCCTGGACGCGCTGTCCGACGCCGGGTTCCTCCCGGAGCAGGACACGGCCGTCCTGCGGGAGAGCTGGCTGCTGGCCAGCCGGATCCGTTGTGCAAATGTGATTCGGGGCGGGAGGAACCCGGATGTGCTGCCCTCCTCCCGCCGGGAACTGGAAGCGGTGGCCCGCTGGTGCGGTTACGCCGCAGGTCAGGGCGCAGTTTTGGAGGAAGACTACCTGCGGGTCACCCGGCGGGCGCGGGGAGTTTTTGAACGCTGGTTCTACGGCTACGGGGTCGGCTGAGGGCCTCCCGGACCCCCAACGGTAATTTCAGTGCCCGCATTCCTAGTAGGCTTTTTGATGGCGTTTGCTGCGCATCGCCGCGAACCATTAGCTAGGAGATGTTTACTTTGCACAGTGGCAAACGGGTGCCTAAGGGCCCCGCCTCACTCGCGGTTCCCCTCACCTCCCTGCTGGCAGCGCTAGCGCTGCTGCTGGGTATTCCCGCATCCGGGGCCTTCGCGGCCACCACTCCGGACGACGGTGGGGCGGCCGGCAAGACTTACACCATCGGTACGGACACCACCTTCGCGCCTTTCGAGTTCCGTGAGAACGGCGAACTGGTCGGTATCGATATCGACCTGATGAACGCAATTGCCGAAGACCAGGGCTTCTCGGTGGAAATCCGTTCCCTCGGCTTCGACGCTGCCCTTCAGGCACTGCAGTCCAACCAGGTGGACGGCGTGATCGCCGGTATGTCCATCACCGAAGAACGTCAGAAGGTCTTCGACTTCTCCGATCCGTACTTCGAGTCCGGCATCCAGATGGCCGTGGCAGAGAACAACAACGATGTCTCCGGGTACGAGGACCTCGAGGGCAAGCGGGTCGCCGTCAAGACCGGCACCGAAGGCCAGGCCTTCGCCGAGTCCATCAAGGATCAGTACGGCTTCGACGTCATCGCCTTCGCCCAGTCGGCGCAGATGTACGACGACGTCAAGGCCGGCTCCTCCGTTGCCGTCTTCGACGACTACCCCGTCCTGGCATACGGCATCAAGTCGGGCAACGGCCTGAAGACCGTCACCGACAAGGAGGTTGGTTCCTCCTACGGCTTCGCCGTCAACGCAGACACCAACCCCGAACTGCTTGAGGCGTTCAACGCCGGACTGGCAAACCTGCAGGAATCTGGCGAATACGACGAGATCCTGGACCGCTACCTTGACGCAGGCGCAGCCGATTCAAGCTTCTGGTCCCTGGTCACCGACAACGCGCCCGCCTTCGCCAAGGGCCTTGGCCTGACGCTTCTGGCCACTGCGCTGTCCCTGTTCTTCGCACTGATTCTGGGTGTGATCTTCGGTTTCTTCAAGGTCAGCTCAAAGGTGGTCCTGCGAGGAATCGCCACCACGTATGTCTCCATCTTCCGCGGCACCCCGGTGCTGGTGCAGGCCTTCTTCTTCTACTTCGGCCTTCCCCAGATCATTGGCCAGCCGGTGGACGTGCTGACCGCAGGCGTGCTGACGCTGAGCCTCAACGCCGGTGCCTACATGACCGAAATCGTGCGCGGAGGTATTCAGTCCGTGGACCCTGGCCAGATGGAAGCTGCGCGCAGCCTGGGCCTCGGCTACGGCAAGACTATGCAGAAGATCATCATTCCGCAGGCCGTGAAGATCATGACGCCGTCCTTCATCAACCAGTTCGTCATTACGCTGAAGGACACTTCACTGCTGGCCGTTATCGGCTTCGCGGAACTGACGTACCAGGCGCAGCAGGTCTACGCGGTGAACTTCCGGACCGCCGAGGTCCTCATCATCGTCGCCGCCCTGTACTTCATCGTCATCACGCTGCTGACCAAGCTGGCGGACGTCCTGGATAAGAGGTTCAACAAGTGAGCAAGATCCAAACCATCGGCCTGCGCAAGTCCTACGGTCCGGTCGAGGTCCTGAAGGGGCTCGACGTTGCCGTAGCCGAGGGCGAAGTGGTCTGCGTGATTGGACCGTCGGGTTCCGGCAAGTCGACTTTCCTGCGGTGCCTGAACAAGCTCGAAGACATCACCGCGGGCAAGGTCGTCATCGACGGCTTCGACCTCACCGACCCCAAGGTTGACCTGAACAAGGTCCGCCAGCACATTGGCATGGTCTTCCAGCACTTCAACCTCTTCCCGCACATGTCCGTGCTGGAAAACATTATGCTGGCGCCGGTTGAGCTGAAGAAGGGTTCCAAGGCCGAGGTACGCAAGAACGCTTTGGCGCTGCTGGACCGGGTGGGCCTGGCAGACAAGGCCGACGCACGCCCCGCACAGCTCTCCGGCGGCCAGAAGCAGCGTGTGGCCATTGCCCGTGCGCTGGCCATGAAGCCCGACGTCATGCTCTTCGACGAGGCTACTTCCGCCCTTGACCCGGAAATGGTCGGCGAGGTGCTCCAGGTAATCCGTGACCTGGCCAAGGAAGGCATGACCATGGTCGTGGTCACCCACGAGATGGGCTTCGCCCGCGAAGTGGCCGACCGGGTCGTCTTTATGGCGGACGGACACATTGTGGAGGAAAACGTGCCCGAGGAACTCTTCGGCAATCCGCAGTCCCCGCGGCTGCAGGACTTCCTGGCGAAGGTGCTCTAACGCCCTCACCGGTAACGACGGCGGTGCGGTGCCCGGCTGGGTGCCCCGCCGCCGTCGTGCGTTAACTCCTAGTCCCTGGAATGGAGTTCGGCGCGCACCCGGCCGAAGGGTTCCCAGAACCAATCGAAACTATCCTGCGGACCGGACATAAAGCGCTGGGTGAAAACCACCCCGATGTCCCCGTTCGGATATACCGCCGCGCTGGTCCCGGACCCACCTGCCCAGCCCCACATGCCGGGCTCGGACCACGGGTCACCGGGCTCAGTCTGCACCGCCGTCATATAGCCCCAGCTCTGGACCGGACCGGCCATCTCGGCAAACCCCGCGCGCTGGCTGCCCACCAGCTGGTCGGAAGCCAGCTCCGCGGCAACCCCGGCGGGAAGCAGGACGTCGTCCGCCAGTGCCGCGAGGAAAGCCAGGTAATCCGGAACGGTGGAGACCATGCCTCCGGCGAGGGATTCGAACCGCGGCGGCGCGCTGAAAGCGTCCCGGTAGTCCTCCGCCTCGACCAGCTCGCCGTCCTCCGCCTGGTACACGGCGGGGAACGCTTCCGAGCCGGTGGGGAAGCCGGTCCCGGCCAGGCCAAACGGTCCGGTGATGCGCTCAGCGACAAGCTCTGAAACCGGCTTGCCGGCAACTTTCCAGAGCAGGACCGAGAGCAGGTCTGCGGCCGAGTGATACATCCAGCGCTGGCCCGGCTGGGCAGCCAGGGGGAGCTCCGTGAGACGGGCGAGGTAGGTGTCCGGGTCCATGTCCGGGGGATTGGGGCCCCAGAGCAGCCCGCGAGTGGCAGCGGAGTACGGGGTCTCACCGAAGTCGATGCCGAAGCCCGCAGTGAAGGTCAGCAGATGCCGCAGCGTCACGGGCCCGCGGACGGGAACAGTGACAGAAAGCGGTGCGTCAGGGGAGGCCAGCACACGCAGTCCGCCCAGGCCGGGGAGCCAGCGGGAGACGTCGTCGTCCAGCCTCAATCTGCCCTCGGCTACCAGATCCAGTGCCAGGGCGCCGCCGAAGAGCTTGCTCAAAGAGGAGATCCGGAACGGTGTGCTGGGCAAGACCGGTGCCGTTCGTGCCGTGTCCAGGGCGCCAAAGGCACGGACTTCGGTTTCTCCGGCGATCCGAACGCCCGCAACAAGTCCGGGGCACCACCCCGAAGAAACCTGGGCGGAGAGGGCGTCCCACAGCGGCTGCGTTGATCCGGGCATGCGTCCACCGTCCACCGGATTTCGCTGGAGGTCAATGCCCGCGTGCCGGCGAAAAATGAAAGGCCCGCTCCGCTGCCGGAGCAGCGGAGCGGGCCTTCGGAACGGCGGCTCGGTTCAGCCGCAGGAAATCCTAGACGCCGTAGTAGAGCTCGAACTCGTACGGGTTCGGGCGCATCGCCAGCGGCAGGATTTCGTTCTCGCGCTTGTAGGCGATCCAGGCCTCAATCATGTCCTGGGTGAACACGCCGCCTGCCTGCAGGAACTCGTTGTCGGCCTCGAGGGCATCCAGTGCTTCCTCGAGGGAACCCGGTGCCTTCTGGATGTCCTTGGCTTCCTCGGCGGGGAGCTCGTAGAGGTCCTTGTCGATCGGGTCTGCCGGCTCGATGCGGTTCTTGATTCCGTCCAGGCCAGCCATCAGCTGGGCAGCGAACGCCAGGTACGGGTTGGACGAGGGGTCCGGTGCGCGGAACTCGATGCGCTTGGCCTTCGGGTTGGATCCGGTGATCGGGATGCGGATACCGGCGGAGCGGTTGCCCTGCGAGTACACCATGTTCACCGGCGCTTCGAAGCCCTTGACCAGTCGGCGGTAGGAGTTGACCGTCGGGTTAGTGAAGGCCAGGACGGCGGAAGCGTGCTTCAGCAGGCCGCCGATGTACCAGCGTGCAACGTCGGAGAGGCCTGCGTAACCCTTCTCGTCGTAGAAGAGCGGCTCGCTGCCGTTCCAGAGCGACTGGTGGCAGTGCATGCCTGAACCGTTGTCGTTGAAGATCGGCTTCGGCATGAATGTGGCGGACTTGCCCCAGGCGTCGGCGACGTTCTTGACGATGTACTTGAACTTCATCAGGTCATCAGCCGCGTGGGTCAGCGTGGTGAACTTGTAGTTGATCTCGGCCTGGCCGGCGCCGCCAACCTCGTGGTGGGAGCGCTCCACCTCAAGGCCGGCGTTGTCCAGCTCGACGCAGATGGCGTCGCGGAGGTCGGCCTGCTTGTCCACGGGGGCAACGGGGAAGTAACCGCCCTTGAACGGGGTCTTGTTGCCCAGGTTGCCGCCCTCTTCCTCGCGGCCGCTGTTCCAGGGAGCTTCGATGGAGTCAACCTTGTAGAAGCTGCCCTGCGGGGCGGATTCGTACTGCACGTTGTCGAAGATGAAGAACTCGGCTTCGGGAGCGAAGAATGCGGTGTCGGCGATGCCCGTGGAAGCCAGGTAGGCCTCGGCACGCTCGGCCACGCCGCGGGGATCGCGGTGGTAGGGCTCGCCGGTGCGGGGGTTCACGATGGAGAAGTTCAGTGCGAGCGTCTTCTCGATGCGGAACGGGTCCAGGAACGCGGTGGTGACGTCGGGGATCAGCTGCATGTCCGACTCGGCGATTCCCTGGAAACCGCGGATCGAGGAACCATCGAAGAGCTGGCCGTTGATGAAGAAATCGGCGTCCACGGACTTCGCCGGAACGTTGAAGTGCTGCTGCACGCCGGGAAGGTCGGTGAACCGGATGTCAACGAACTTCACATCTTCGTCAGCGATGAACTTGAGGACCTCGTCCGCATTCTTGAACATCGTGTCTATGCTCCTTATACATGTTTGGTTGGAAGGCCTCGGGCGGTGGGCCTGTCCTTGCGCCAGTCGGTGATTCCCGCAGGATCCGGCAACAGAAAATAGTCTAGGAGCACCCCATTACCCGCCCGTGTCACCAATGTTTCGGCAACGTTACGTGCACCATGCTCCTGTCTCCACCCTAGCCTGTGCGCGCCGCCACAGGCATAATTGGGCGCTTCACAGTCCGTCGGCGGTGCTCTGGGCTACCCGGTAGTCTTAAACGGTGGTTGACAGAAGAAGCTTAGGTTCATGGCTCGAAGGCCCCCCGTCCGACGAAGGTAACTGGCCGGGCCGCAGGCTGGGAAGGCCCCGCACCGGCCCCGGTTCCATTGCGCGCGTAGGGCCGCGGCTGGGAGCCCTGGTCATCGACTGGGCGATTGCCTCGGTCATTGCCTACGCCTTTTTCGGAGGCACCGGAAACTCGATCCTCCTGGTGTTCGCCGCAGAGCAGATCCTGCTCGTTGGCCTGCTCGGCTACAGCATCGGCCACCGCGTCTTCAGCCTGCAGGTCCAGAAACTGGACGGCGGGGCAGCGGGCCTCCTTGCCGGCGTCGTCCGCACTGTCCTGCTGTGCCTGGTTATCCCTGCCCTGATTTTCGACGCCGACCAGCGCGGCCTACACGACCGTGCCATGAAAACCGTCCTCGTGAAGGTCAAGCACGGACGCTGAACGTCCCCCTCAACGCAAAGGAACGCCCCCGGCAGATTGCCGGGGGCGTTCCTTTTTGGCTGGGCTTAGCGGCCGCGTGCGGCCTTGCGGTCCGGACGTGCCTTGTACGGGTCGATTCCCTTGGGGATGGGCAGGCGCTGGCCAATGGCGGAGAGGCGCTTGTTGACCGCCTGGACCTCCTGCTTGGTGAGCGACTTCTTGAGCTTCTTGACCTTCTTGGCCACCTGCTGCAGCGGGACCTGCCCCTCGCCGCGGCCGGTCTGGATGACGTGGACCGGAACGTTAGGAACGATGCGGTTCATCTTGCGGCGTTCGCCGTCGACCAGGGCCTTGACGCGGTTGGAAGGTCCTTCAGTCACCAGCACGATGCCGGGACGGCCGATCGCGCGGAAGACAGCGTCCTGGGTGCGGGGGCTGACTGCCACCGGCTGCTCTTCGAGGATCCAGCCCCGGCGCAGCACGGAGAGCGCAGCGCCCGAGGCACCGGGCTGCCCTTCGATCTGCGCGAAAGCGGCGCGCTCGGCGCGGCGGGAGAGGATGAACATGGCGGCCAGCAGGCCAAGCGGGATCGCGATGATGAGCATCGTCACCCAGTTGTCGATCAGGAACCCGATGATCAGGCCGATGGCGATGATGCCGAAGAAGGCACCAACCATCCGCCAGATAACGCTGGGGTCGTTGCGCCGGGTCATCTTGAAGACATCGGCGATCTGTTTCATGCGGCCGGGCTGCTTGTTCTTCTTTTCCGCCTTCGGCTTGCGGGAGAAGAGGCCGCGGCGGGCGCCCTTGGATGCGTCGGAATCAGTGCTGTTGGCCATAATGCGTCAATTCTACGTGATGACGGCCCGGCGCTTTCTCCCTGTGACAAGAGGAAGGCGCCGGGCCGTTGAACAGTGGCGGGAACCCCGGTTTACTGCCGGGCCAGTACGGCAGAAGCTTCCTGGGCAGCGGTGCCGGAATCCGCAATGTGCGCCAGGTTGGGCGGCAGGACCCGGCCCTTTTTCCGCATCGCTCCGGCCCACAGGCGACCGGCGCGGTAGGAGGAACGGACCAATGGTCCGCTCATGACCCCCAGGAACCCAAGTTCTTCGGCTTCGGCGCTGAGTTCCACGAACTCCTCGGGCTTGACCCAGCGGTCCACCGGCAGGTGGCGTTCGCTGGGGCGCAGGTACTGGGTGATGGTCAGCAGATCGCAGCCTGCCTCGCGGAGGTCGCGCAGCGCGCCGGAAATCTCCTCCCGGGTTTCGCCCATGCCCAGGATGAGGTTGGACTTGGTGACCATACCCAGTGCCTGTCCCTGGGTAATGACGTCCAGGGAGCGTTCGTAGCGGAACGCCGGGCGGATCCGCTTGAAGAGCCGCGGCACAGTCTCCACGTTGTGCGCAAAGACTTCCGGGGCGGCGTCGCAGATCGCCTGGATGTGCTCGGGCTTGCCGGAGAAGTCCGGAATCAGGATTTCGACGCCGGTGCCCGGGTTCAGGGCATGGATCTGCCGGATCGTTTCGGCATAGAGCCAGGTACCCTCATCGGCCAGGTCATCGCGTGCTACTCCGGTGACGGTGGCGTAGCGCAGGTTCATTGACTGGACTGAGCGGGCCACCTTCATCGGTTCCATGCGGTCCAGGGGCGAAGGCTTGCCGGTATCGATCTGGCAGAAGTCGCAGCGCCGGGTGCACTCCGAGCCGCCGATGAGGAAGGTGGCCTCCTTGTCTTCCCAGCATTCAAAGATGTTGGGGCACCCGGCTTCCTCACAAACCGTATGGAGGCCTTCCTTCTTGACCTGGCCCTTGAGGTGGACGTACTCAGGGCCAATATTTACCTTGGCCTTGATCCAGTCGGGCTTGCGTTCCACCGGAACGGCGACGTTTCGCTGCTCAATGCGCAGCAGGCGGCGGCCTTCGGGGGCAAGTGTCACGTCACGGCTCCTAGTGTGTCTTCGACTGTGCCGGCTGCCGCTGGTGCGGAAGCGGCGGCTCCCGGGCGGCTGGCAAGCCTCCCGAGGGTACGCATGAGTTCCTCTTCGACCCGCTGCACGACGGCGGCGGGCGTCACCAGGGTGCCTGTCTCCTGGCTGAGGGAGGTGGTTCCGGCGTCTGTAATGCCGCAGGCAATGATCTGGGCGTACGGTGCCAGGTCATTGCTGCAGTTCAGCGAAAAGCCGTGCATGGTGACGCCATGGTCCACACGGATTCCTACGGCGGCTATCTTGCGGTCCTGTCCGCCGTCCGCTCCGGAAATCCATACGCCGGAGCGGCCCTCGACGCGCCTGCCTGCGACGCCGTAGCCGGCCAGCACTGCGATCAGTGCTTCTTCGAGGGCGGCCACGTAGTCCACCACCAGGACCGGATCAGGCAGCCTGAGGATCGGATACCCCACCAGCTGTCCCGGGCCGTGCCAGGTGAGTTTCCCCCCGCGGTCAACGCTGACTACTTCCGTGCCGTCGAAAGGACGTTCGTGGGGTTCGGTGCGGCGCCCGGCGGTGTACACGGGGGTGTGTTCGAGCAGGAAAACCGTGTTCGGCCGGCTGCCGTCCCTGACGTCCTCATGGGCCCTGCGCTGGAGGTCCCATCCTTCCCGGTAATCCAGGTAATCCGGGGCGAGGCCCACGCGCAGAAACTGCAAATCCATAGGGGACACCCTAGCCGGGAATGTGACGGAAAGCAGACATGATCCCCGTCACGTTGTGCCGGCCCTGTGGATAACTTCTGCAAGACTGCGCCGAACAAGCTAGAACTGTCGGCATGCAGATGGCCCATGACCCGGAGACACCCGGCGCGGACGAACTGGATTCTCCGCGCAGGCCGGCACTGCCGGATCCGCAATGGCGCGTCGGACGCTGCCTGGGGCAGGGCAGCAGCTCATCCGTGTGGCTGGTGGAACGGCTTGGGGAACGGAAGCGGTACGCACTGAAGATGCCGCATGGCCAGGACGCACTGGCTGAAGGCTACGAGCTGCGCAGGGAGCTCGCCATCCTGGCCAGGTACCGGCATGAGAACCTGCTGGGCGTCGAAGGCATCCTGGCCACTGCCCACGGTAACGGGCTGCTTCTGGAGTACGCCCCCGGGGACAGCCTTTCTCAGCTCGTGGCTGCCCGCGGTGCCCTCAGCCCCGGGGAAACGGTCACTGTGCTCGTCGCCGTGGGGCGTGCACTGGAGTGCCTGCACGCTGACGGCGCCGTCCACGGCGATGTGTCCCCGGGCAACGTCCTGTTCACGGCCAACGGAAAGCCGCTGCTGGCTGATTTCGGAACCGGCAGGCTCCTGGCCGAACCGGAAGCGGGCGGCACAGGGACGCCCGGGTTCATGGCACCGGAGATCGCGGCTCCGACGGTAAAGCAAGGTTCCCCTCCTGCAGGAGACGTGTTCGCGCTCGGTGCGCTGGGCTGGTTCATGCTGACCGGCAGGCCATTGGTTCCGGGCCTTCGCCTTCCGCTCAGCGTCCTGCTCCCGGAGCTTCCGGCCGCACTGCGGGACCTGGTGGACTCTGCGCTGGAGGAGGACCCGGACTCCAGGCCCGGGGCCGGCGACTTTGCGGCACGCGTGCTGCGGGCCTGCCCGGCAGAGCCGCTGGACCTGCTTCCGGCTGTCCACCAGAGCGTGGTTGCAGAACTGCGCACCCGCCGCACCTCCCCTTCCGTCCGGTCCCGGAGGGTCCGCAAACCCCGGCTGCGGGAGGCCCGCCGTTCCGGGCAGGCTCCTTGGGAAGAGCCGCGGCGGCAAGTGGATCCCCGGACGCGGGCTCCGCGGCCCGGGACACGGAAACGCCGCAGCAGTGCGGGCCTGGTGAGCGGGTGGTTGATTGCCGCCGCCGTCCTGGTGAGTGCAACCGCGGTGCTCGGAGCCATTGCGGTTTGGGCGCCGGAGCTGCTCCGCCCCGATGCGGGCAGCGCGGTCCCCGCAGCAGGACAGGATCCCGGCCCGGCTGGGGCAGGAAACACCGCCGCAGGCCCGTCTTCCGCCGAACCCTCTGCGGGCAACCCGGAAGCCGAACGGGCCGTATCCGAACCGGCACCGGAGGAGCTGGCGGTACTTGCCGGGGACGATCCGCTGGCGGCGGCCAAGGTGCTCCCCGTGCTCCGGACCCGTGCCTTCGAACAGGGGAACCCGGCGCTTCTTGCCTGGGTCAACCAACCCGGCACGGCGGCGGAAGCCGCCGACCTGGAAGCAGTACAGGCACTGCAGGAGCGCGGTGAGCGGCTTGAAGGACTGACAGTGGCAGTCCTGGGAGCTTCCGCAGCGGGTCCTCCTTCCGGAGAGCTCGTCCGAATAGCAGTCTCTGCCGAACTGTCGGCGTGGAAACAGGTTCGCAGCGACGGGACCGAGGCTGCGGAGCCCGGCACGGCGCAGCGTCAGGATGTGCTCCTTGAACTGCAGCGCACCGGAAAGAACTGGCGGATCGCTGCGGTGCTGCCCCCGGCGGCAAGCCTTCAGGAGCCCGCAGCCGCAAAAAGATAGGATCGAAGGTATGAGTTCAACTCCGTATCTTCGCTATCCCGACCTGCACGGCGACCGGGTGACCTTTGTGGCTGAGGACGATGTGTGGGTGGCACCGGTCTCCGGGGGCCGGGCCTGGCGGGTGTCCTCCCTGCAGCTGCCGGCCCGGAACCCGAAGTTCTCACCGGATGGTTCGAGGATCGCCTGGAGCGTCACGCAGGGCTCCGCCCCTGAAGTCGTGACCGCTGATACCGACGGCGGAGACTTCCGCCAGCTCACCTTCTGGGGCAACCAGAGCACCACCGTCCGCGGCTTCACCCCCGGGGGTGCGGTGATTGCAACCAGTCCTTTCGAATTCGAAGACTTCCGGCTGCGCTGGGCCTACGAGGTGCCCCTGGACGGGTCCGCACCCCAGCGGCTTCCTTACGGCCCGGTGGATACGTTGGCCCACGGGCCCGTGCTGGGTGACGAACGGCCCCTGGTCATCGGTTCGGTGCTCAGCCGCGAGCCGGCCCGCTGGAAGAGGTACCGTGGGGGCACCGCAGGGAAACTCTGGATCGACGCGGACGGCAACGGCGAGTTCGTCCGCCTTGTTCCGGAGCTGGACGGCAATCTTGCCTACCCCATGTGGATCGATGGCAGGATCGCCTTCTTCTCAGACCATGAGGGCCACGGCAATATCTACTCCGTAACCCCTGCAGGCACCGACCTGCGCCGGCACACCGATTTCCAGGACTTCTACGTCCGGCATCCTTCAACGGACGGCAGGCGGATCATCTTCGAATCGGCTGGGTCCCTGTGGATTTTGCCGTCGCTGGATGCCGAGCCGCAACGCCTGGACATTAGTCTCGGGTCCGCCGGAACCAACCGGAGGCCGCGTCCGCTCAATGCGGCACAGCACCTTCGCGCGGCTTTTCCGGACGCCGCCGGGAAGTCCAGTGTCGTGGAAACCCACGGCACCCTGCACTGGCTCACGCACAAGGACGGACCCTCCCGCGTCATTGAGGCGACGCCGGGCGTACGTGCCCGGCTTGGCCGTCCGCTGCCGGGAGGCCGCGCCGTGTACGCCGCGGACCCGGGCAATGAAGAGGCCCTGTTCATCAAGGACGTTTTCGCCTCCCTGCCCGCCGCCGGTGACCTGCGCCCGGCCCCCGTGCCCGCCCCTGCGCCGGCCGCCGCCCAGTCCTCCGGTGAATCGGAGGCCGCGGAGCTGCCGCGCCCGGTCTCTGCCCTCGGTCGTCCAACGGCAGGGAGCCCGGAGACGGCGGTTCAATCCGATACCCGTGCCGGGGAGGCTGACGGCCCCGAACAGTCTGCCCAGGGTGCCTCCGAGGCAGTACTCGCCTCGCAGGAAAAGGCGGCAGAAACCGGCCTGGTGCGGATCCCGTTCCCATCGCCGGCCCGCACATCGCAGCTGGTGCCAAGCCCTGACGGCAAACTCGTGGCCGCTGCCACCGAGTTCGGCAAGGTCTACCTCCTCGATGCAGGCACCGCCGAGCTTAGCGAGATAGCAGACAGCGGCCACGGAGCGGTGACGGACCTGGCGTTCAGCCCCGACTCCCGCTGGTTGGCCTGGGCGGAGCCCGTCACAGTCCACGGTGCGCGCAGCAGGATCCGGCTCAGGGAGACATCAGGGAGCGGAGCCGCGATCACGGACGTAACGGACGGCAGGTTCCACGACCACAGCCCTTCCTTTACTCCGGACGGAAAATTCCTCGCGTTTCTGTCCGAACGCAGTTTCGACCCCGTCTACGACACCCACGGATTCGACCTCGGTTTCCCAACCTCCACGAAGCCGTTCCTCATTGCCCTTGCCGCAGGAACCAACTCGCCGTTCGGGCCTTCCGCCCACGTGGTGGAAGCACCTGCAGCCGGGAGCGCCGAATCCGACGATCCGCAGGACGTGCCGGAGGACGCTCCCGCGACCGCCGTGGATCTGGAACGGCTGGCTGAGAGGATCATCGCGGTTCCGGTTCCCCAGGGCAGCTATACAAAACTGCGCGCTGCGGAAGGAGCCCTGCTGTGGCTGGCCGAAGACGTGTACGGCGTCACCGGCGACGGGCGGGCCAGTTCCTCGGACCGCGCGCCGGGCAAGAGGCTTGAGCGTTTCGATGTGGCGGCCAGGGAAGTTTCCGTACTCGTGCCCGCGTTGGAGGACTACGAACTCTCGCAAGATGCCGGCACGGTGGTTCTGCGCCACGAGCACCGGGTGCGGGCCGTTCCTGCCGGTGCCCGGACAGACGAGGATTCGCCGGAGAACGTGAGCGTGGACCTGTCCAGGATCCGGGTCCTGCTGGAGCCGCTGAAGGTGTGGGGACAGGCCTTCGATGAAGCGTGGCGGCTGCAGCGAGAATTTTTCTGGACCCCGGACATGGGAGGGCTGGACTGGGACGAGGTACATGCCCGTTACCGTCCCCTGGTGCAGAACCTGGGCTCCCACGACGACCTTGTGGACCTGCTCTGGGAACTGCACGGTGAATTGGGAACCTCCCACGCGTACGTTACAGCCCCCGGCGCAGCGGAAGCGGGGGGAGGGGCACAGGGATTCCTTGGCGCTGATCTTCGGCCGGGTGCAGGCGGCTGGGAAGTCGTCCGCATCCTCGACCCTGAATCGTCCGATCCCAAGGCCATTTCCCCGCTGAGCGCACCGGGAGCGGATGTTCGTCCCGGTGATGTCATCACTGCCGTGGACGGACTGCCGGTCCCGGCCGACAAGGGGCCCGCGGCGCTGCTGGTTGGCGCCGGCGGCCGCGTGGTGGAACTGACCGTTGTCCGCGGGGCGGGGGAGGATGGCCCGCAGCAGCGGCGCATCGCCGTCGTTCCCCTGCGCAGCGAAGAACGGCTGCGCTACCAAAACTGGGTGAATGCGAACCGCCGGGCCGTCCGCGCGGCATCCGAGGGCGCCTTCGGGTACCTCCATATTCCGGACATGGTTGCCAGCGGATGGGCGCAGCTTCACCGGGACCTGGACAGCGAGGCAGCCAAGAACGGTCTGATCATCGACGTCCGCCACAACCGCGGCGGCCACACCTCCCAGCTGGTCGCAGAACTGATCGGCCGAAAGGTCACGGCATGGATGCTCCCGCGCGGCGAGCAGGCGGGGACCTACCCTGACCAGGCGCCGCGCGGTCCGGTTGTGATCCTGACCGACGAGTTCGCCGGTTCTGACGGGGATATCGTGACCCAAGTGGCCAAGCTGCGGGGAATCGGACCCGTAGTCGGCACCCGGACATGGGGCGGTGTCGTCGGCGTTGACGGCCGCTTCGACCTGGCCGACGGAACGTCCGTGACCCAGCCGCGCTACGCCTTCTGGTTTACCAAGGGAGTGGGCTTCGGCGTGGAGAACAGGGGAGTCGAGCCGGACATCGAGGTTCCGTACCCGCCGCATTCCTATGCCGCTGGAGAAGACCCCCAGCTGGAACAGGGCGTAGCGATCCTGAAGGAAATGCTGGCAGAGATCCCCACGGATGTCCCGCCGGCCAGGGAAGGCTATCCCAGCCTCCGTCCAGCCCCGCTGCCTCCCCGGCCGCAGGACCGGACAAGCAAGGAAAGCTAGTCGGAGCCGGACGGTGGATTCCTCCCTGGCGGGAGGGAATCCTCCGTCCGGACCTTTCCGGCGGTCTGCTTGATTGAGCGAGACGGGACGCAGGCGTACCGTTCAAAAATGGACACTAATTCCAGTTGGCTGCGGCCCGTCACCGACGGTCCCCGCGGGCCGGGTGATGATCGGACGGCACAATGAGCGGCACCCGCGCGGCGTACCTGCGCTGGGGCCCGATCGGACTGGTTGCCCTCGGCGGGGCTGCCGGCGCAGCAAGCCGCGAGGGCCTGTCGCTCGTCATCCCCAACCTCGGCGAAGTCCCGATTGCGATCCCGATCATCAACGTGATCGGTGCCTTCCTGCTCGGCTACCTTTACGAAGCCGTCACCCGCCTGGACAAGGCGCGTCCGACCGGCGCGAACCTCAAGCTCCTGCTGGGCACCGGGTTCTGCGGCGGCTTCACCACCTACAGCTCGCTGGCCACCGACACCGCCGTGCTTTTCCGCGACGGGCTCCCGGGATCCGCAGTGATTTACGCGCTGGCCACGGTGATTGTGGGCGCCTGCGCCACCTGGGCGGGCATCGCGATCGCGACCGCCGTCAACAACCGTGCCCCTGGCCCGCGCAGGGATGAACAGGAGGATGCGACATGACCCCCGGAATCTTCCTATTGCTGGCCCTGGCAGGCGGTGTGGGGGCCACTGTGCGCTTTATGCTGGACGGGTTCATCCGTGCCCACTCCAAGACGCGGTTCGCCTGGGCGACGACGATCATCAACGTCTCGGGTTCGCTCGTGCTTGGCTTTCTTACCGGCCTCACCGTGGAGCATTTTGTATCCACCGACGTCAGCATCGTCATTGGTACCGGATTCCTTGGCGGCTATACGACCTTCAGCACGGCAAGCTACGAGACCGTGCAGCTCATCAAAAAGGGCCGCTACGGCGCGTCTTTCATCAGCGGAATCGTCATGCTTCTGCTCTCCGTCGCCGCTGCCGCGGCCGGCCTTTGGATCGGTGCTTCGCTGTAGCTGAATTCCACCAGCCTGGATGCATCCGGACGACCCGCCGCTAGGGACGCTTTGCCGCGGGAATGTAGTGGGCGATGACCAGGAACACCCAGGTAGTGAGGATGTAGGGCCAGGTGTAGGTGGGCGCGGCTATGTCGTGCATCAGCAGTGTGACCAACGCTGTCACCGCGGTTCCAATGACCGCGAGCACCCATGAGACGGTACTGCTGCGCAGGAACACGACGGCCAGCGCGATCGCAGTCAGCACGCCGGAGTAGCCGGCCAGGCCGTTGGCCGTCTCGGTAAGGGCTTCACCGAGAGCCAGGGCGCACAGGCTGCCCACCACGCTGCCGAGCAGGCCGGCCAGGCCAACCTTCCAGCTCGCCACGAACAGACCCAGCAGGATGAGCGCTCCGGACCATTCGTTGTTGATGAGTACTACCTCGGACACGTTCGTCAGCAGGGAACGTACGAAGGCCAGCGGTGCCGAATCGATGGTGTCCGATGATGCCGCGCTCACATGCAGCGGCTCAGTGCTGAACAGGATGATCGTCGCCACGATGCAGAACGGAGCCGTGGTCGAGGGCAGCCCGTAGATCCTCAGCGGCGTCTTTGTGAACAGTGCGTTCACCAGCCAAATTACCGGGGCGCAGAGTATGCCCCCGGCCAGTGCGATTGGATACGCCTCCCATGGGGCGCCGATAGCCGCATAGGTCGCTGCTCCGACCAGGGCGCCGCAGAAGCCCTGCATCCCCGCCATGACCGAGGACGAGTCGGCTCCGATCAGGCGCCCGGCCACCGTGTTGCCCGCGGCACCGATGAGGACCAGCAGGGCCATGCGCCAGTCTGCGACGGCAAAGGCAGCCAGTATCAGCAGCGCTGTGAAGACGTTGCTCTGGAAGAAGATCTGCGAGAGCCCCTGGCCCCAGCCTTTTAGCCAGCCTGCGGCCGGGATGGCAGGGTGCGGAGCGGTTGCCCCTGTGCTGCTCATGCTGTTTCCTCTCCGGCAGGGGTGCCTGGCGGCCGGCCCGGCTCGGGTGTTTTGCCAGGCCTGCGGCCCCGTTGCGGGCCCTCACCGGGGAGAACGCTCCCGGGGCCTGGTTGAGCCCACCGCTCTTCCACCCTCCCGAACTTCCAGTAGGCGGTGGAGATGAGCCAGACCAGGACCAGGGTGCCCGCGATGATGTATCCCACGTTCTCCAGATCGATCCCGGCAACCCACCCGGTGAGCGGATCCCGAAGCCCAAGCTTCTCGTTCAGCAGGCCAACCAGCTCTATGCCGCCAATGATGACGGCAATCATCACGGAGAGCCCGGTGATGGTCAGGTTGTAGTAAACCTTGCGGATCGCGTTGACGCTTGCCCAGCCGTAGGCGCGGACCATAACGGCCGAGTCGAGGGTGTCGAACAGGCTCATGCCGGCTGCGAAGATGAGCGGCAGGCAGAGGATGGCATACCAGGGCAGGCCTGTGGCCGCTCCGGTTCCGGCAAGCACCAGCAGCGCGATCTCACTGGCGGTGTCAAAACCAAGCCCGAACAGGAACCCGACAGCGTACATCTTCCCCGGCCGGTCGATCGTCTTCAGCAGCGGCCGGAGAATCCGGGTGATGAAGCCGCGTCCCTGAAGGTGGCGTTCCAGCTCCACCTGGTCCAGCTCGCCGTTGCGTGAAGCCCGCCAGACCTTCAGGATTCCCATAAAGGCGACGGCGTTGATGAGCCCGATCAGCAGCAGGAAGACGCCGGACACGAGCGTGCCGAAAACGCCCAGGCCGTTGCGGACCTCGTTGCCGTCGTCGCTCAGCCCCACGGCCCAGCTCACTCCGAGTGCCAGCAGCGCCGCCATCAGGAAGACGATGGTGGAGTGCCCCAGTGAGAAGAACAGGCCGACGCCGGCGGCGGGCCGGCGCAGGTCAACGAGCTTGCGGGTCGTGTTGTCAATGGCGGCAATGTGGTCGGCGTCGAAGGCGTGCCTCACGCCGAGCACATAGGCCACCACGGCAATACCGACTCCAAAGACGGAGGATCCAAGCTGCAGGTGCAGCGGTTCCACCAGGAAAAAGAACAGTCCGAACCCCGCGATGTGCAGGAGCACAACGGGTATGAAGGCCAGAATGACCTGCGCCCGGAAGGAATGCTGCGGCCCTGCCGTCGCCGTCTGCGTACCGCTTTGTCCACGCACGGTCAGACCCTTCCTAGTTTTTCCGAATGTGGGGCGCCTGCTTCCCGGTCAGCAGCTCATGCACGGCGGAAGCAGCTGCCGTGTTCGCGGCCGCCACTGCCACGGTGTCGTTGCCAACCAGGCGCATCCAAACCCCGGTATTGCCGGGCAGGGTACTCACCCCGTAGATCAGGTCGCCCCCGCTTTCGCCAACCGCCCGGAACAGTGTGTCTGCCAGCTGCGCCGGGGGAGCGAGGGGAGTGAAGACGTAGAGCATCGCGAGCACATCGTGGCCCGCAAGCACACCCAATCCGTTTACGCCGCTTCCCTCTTCCCCGTCCCCTGGACAGAGCCGCACCCTGTCCAGGGCGACCAGCTGGCCGTCGGGACGCCGCACCTCAAGGTCGGAGGCATACACGTCATAGGCGTGCCGCTCGCCGCGGGCCAGCCGTCCGGCGTAGACGGTCTCGCCCAGCAGCAGCGTCGCGGACTCGTCCAGCACCACTGAAGTCTGCTGGTAGAAACGCGAATCCGCGAAAGGGACAACCGGGTCCGGCAGGTACTCAACGTACGCATCTTCTTCAGCCGCGAGGTTAACGACGGCGGTCGCGTAACCGTAGTCCATGCGGTAGATCCGGGTATGCGCCTGGGTGGTCACGTGGGCCGATGTCCCGGCACCGAACCGCAGGTCGGTGCGCTGCCGGTCGCCCTGCAGGATGCCTCCGCCCGATGACATGAGGTAGGTGTAAGGCATGTCGGGGCGCAGCAGGTTGAAGTACAGCGGATGCATGATCTGCAGCGGAGACTTCTGGTAATGCTCTACCAGCTCGGTCCGGCCGCGGTTGCGGTCGAAACCGAGCTGCAGCACACCCACCTTGCCCGGGCTGCCGACCGGCAGGCTGCGCGGCGCCCCCGAGTGGCGCAGGACTTCCTCCGGCACCCGGTCCGGTTCAAAGTAAGCCGGCTCGAGCCGGTAGCCGCCCGTGCTCGGAGGCCGGCCTCCGGTCTGCGGAACCTGTGGCTGGGGGACCCCATCCAGCTGGGGAGGGGAAGTGCTTTCCGGTTCCGCGGCTTTGACCGTCATCCGATGAGCTCGGTTCTGGCGCCGTTCCACTGCGTCATGATCTGCTGGTGCAGCTCATCGACTCCCTGCCCGGTGAGTGAGTTGGTCAGCACCACCGGCCTGTCTTCGCGCACCCGGTGCGCATCGGCCTCCATGACGCCCAGGTCCGTACGGACGTACTGGGCGATATCGATCTTGTTGATCACCAGGATGTCGCTGTCCGTAATGCCAGGTCCCCGTTTGCGGGGCATTTTCTCGCCCTCCGCTGTGTCCAGCACGAACACGAACACATCCGCCAGGGCGGGCGAAAATGTCAGCGTCAGGTTGTCCCCGCCCGATTCGTAGATGAGCGTATCGACATCCGGGAACCGCTCCAGCATTTCGGCGCCGACTGCCAGGTTCATGGTTGGATCATCCCGCACGGCCGTATGCGGGCAGGAACCGGTCTCGACCCCAATGACGCGCTCCGGGTCCAGGATGCCGTCCAATTCCCGGCGGACGTGGTGGGCGTCCTCCTGGGTATAGATGTCGTTGGTGATGACGCCCGGGGTTCGGCCGGCCGCGATGAGCCGGGGAACGAGGGCCTCCGTCAGGGCAGTCTTGCCGCTGCCCACGGGTCCGCCGATGCCGATCCTCAACACGTTCTCGCTCATAACTTCCTCATTTCGTGTTCTGCATCTTTCGTGACGGGCACCGTACGGTGCCCGTCCGACCTTCCTTCGTGTGCCGGGTCAGCTGGCGAAGAGCCGTGCCTCGGCTTTTTCGTGCTGGGCGGACATGACATCGGCCAGCGGCACGCAGCCGCCGAGGTCGGCGAGGTCGCGCTCAAGCGCGGCGTCCGTGGCCTGCTCCATTACTCCAGCCGTTTCCAGCAGGACGGCCTGGGCATGCCGGTGGTCGGTAAGCCGCAGGCGGAGCGCGGCACCAACGAAGCTTGCCGAAAAGGCGAACAGGTCCGAGGCCACGGCCTGCCGGGTCTGGACGCCATTAGCCGCATAAATCACGGCCGAGGCAACAGGCTGGCAGCCGGGGGTGGCCCGGCTGCGCACCCTGGCACCGTATTCAGCGAGCAGCGGCTGCTCAATCAACTCGGCACCGAGATCGATCAGCTGGTGTCCGCTGCGCACGGAGGCCGTACGCATCTCCGCGTTCAGCTTGGAGGCGAAGAGAAGCTGGTCGATTTCCTGAACGAGTTCGATGTCGCCGTCGGACGCCGCGCGGTGTGCCGCGGCGAGTGCCGTTGCATCCCCGGGTCCAACGGAGTGCAGCAGCAGATCCGCCAGCAGCGGCTGCACATCGCCGCGCGAGACGAGCCTGGCCTGGCTGAAGCCCTCGAGTCCGTGCGACATTGTGTAGAACCCGCTGGGAAAGGCCGAATCCGCGAACTGCAGGCTGGTGAGCAGCTGCCTTACGTCCGACATCCTGTGTTCCTACGCCAGGAAGAACAGCTGGGTCAGCGGCAGGGACTGCGCCGGGGGTATCTTCGCCAGCGTGCCGTTATAGGTCACGTCATAGGTCTCCGGATCCACCGTGATATCCGGCGTGGCATTGTTGCGGACCATATGTTCCTTCCCGATGCCGCGGCAGCGGTGCACCGGCAGGATCTGGCTCTCCAGGCCAAGCGTTTCCGGCACGCCCTTGTCAATGGCAGCCTTGGACATAAAGGTCGCCCGGGTGCTCTGCAGCGCCTTGCCCTGCGCGCCGAACATAGGCCGGTAGAACACCGGCTGCGGGGTGGGCAGTGAAGCGTTCGGGTCTCCCATCAGCGCCCAGTTGATCAGGCCGCCCTTAACGATCAGCCTCGGCTTGGCGGCGAAGGACTGAATCGGCCAGAGCACGATGTCCGCCATTTTGCCCTCTTCCAGTGACCCGATGTAATCGGAGACACCCTGGGTGATGGCCGGGTTGATGGTGATCTTGGCAAGGAACCGCAGCACGCGGAAGTTGTCATTGTCCGCGCTGTCTTCCGGCAGCTTGCCGCGCTGGTCCTTGCAGTGGTGCGCAATTTGGAAGGTGCGCATAAAGGATTCACCGATGCGCCCCATGGCCTGGGAATCGGAGGACACCATCGAGATGATGCCCTCGTCGTGGAAAACCGTCTCAGCGGAGATGGTCTCGGCACGAACGCGCGAGTCCGCAAAGGCGACGTCCTCGGGGATGTCGTGGGAGAGGTGGTGGCAGACCATCACCATGTCCAGCAGCTCGTCCACGGAGTTGGCCGTATAAGGCAATGTGGGGTTCGTTGACGACGGAAGCACGTTGGGGTAGCCGGCCACCTTGATGATGTCCGGGGCGTGCCCGCCGCCGGCGCCCTCGGTGTGGAAGGTGTGGATGGTGCGGCCATCGATGGCGTCCAGCGTGTTCTCTACATATCCGGCCTCGTTGAGGCTGTCGGTGTGCACCGAGATCTGGACGTCGTAATCGTCCGCGACTGAAAGTGCCATGCTGAGCGCGGCCGGTGTCGCTCCGAAGTCCTCATGAACCTTGAGGCCCGCTGCTCCGCCCTCGATCTGCTCGATCAGTGCGTCCGGCAGCGATCCGTTGCCTTTTCCAAGAATGCCCATGTTGACGGGCATCCCCTCGATGGACCGGAGCATCGTGGCTATGTTCCAGACGCCGGGGGTTGTAGTGACGCCGTTAGTACCGTCCGTTGGCCCCGTGCCGCCCCCAAAAAGGGTGGTGATGCCGTTGGAGAGCGCCGCCAGCGCCTGCTCGGGGGAGATGTAGTGGACGTGGGAGTCGATGCCACCGGCTGTGGCGATGAAGTGTTCGCCGGCGAGCAGTTCGGTGCCTGGTCCAACGACAAGACGGGGGTCAACTCCGCTCTGGGTATGCGGGTTCCCGGATTTGCCGACCCCGGCGATCTTTCCGTCGCGAATGCCGATGTCGCCCTTAACGACTCCGAGGATGGGGTCCAGGATAATGGCATTCGTGATGACCAGGTCCAGGACGCCTTCAGCGGAAGTCGCCTGGGGGTCTGCGGCCATGCCGTCGCGGGCTGTCTTGCCGCCGCCGTAGACAACTTCGTCGCCGTAGTGGCCCTCGTTGAAGTCCTTCTCAATCTCGATCACCAGATTGGTGTCTGCCAGGCGCACCCGGTCTCCGGTAGTCGGGCCAAAGAGGTCGGTGTACTGTTTGCGCGGGATCCTGGCCATCACTTCTTCCCCTCTTTTGCGGCAGGGGTTTTGCCCGTGCCGTCTTTTTTGCCGGCAGTTGGTTTGGCGGTCGGCTTGCCGTCCTGGAACCCGAGTTCCCTCATCCGCTCCATCGCGCGGATCTTGGTGTCCGCAGCGTCGAGTCCGCCGTCAACAAGGTTGTTGAAGCCGATCACCCGCCGGTTTCCCGCGTAGGCGGTGAGGGTTACCTCCCGGGTATCCCCGGCCTCAATCCGGACGCCGGTGCCTGCTGGAAGGTCCAGATGCATTCCGTAGGCCCGCTCACGTTCGAACAGGAGGGCCTTGTTGGTTTCGAAGAAGTGGAAGTGCGAGCCTATCTGCACCGCCCGGTCTCCGGTGTTGCTTACCAGCAGGGTGACGCTTGGCCGGCCGGCGTTTATCTCAATGTCCTCTTGCTTATGGTCATAACTTGGGGTGCCCAGCATGATCTGTCCTTCCCTAGCGGTGCAGGGTCGCTGTATCTGGTTGTGGGTGGAGGCCCGTCAGTTCCTGCCAGTCGGGGCGGGGTAGCTGTGCGTATGGCCGGCAGCTACGCCGTGGGTGTGTGAGTGCCCGCCGGACGCCTCCTCGAAGGCGTGTGAATGGGCGTAGCCGTGGCCGTGGTCGGCCTGCAGCCCGGCTTCCACGCCGGAACGGCCGTGGCTGAGGGCATGCAGGGCGTCCCGGACCCGATCACGAATGACACGCAGCACTGCCTGCTCGCTCAGCAGCGCGCCGTAGAATTCGACGTCGGAGAACTCGCCGGCGCGGAACGGCACCGCCTCCGAGTGGACGGTTCCCGCACGCCGGAACCCGGCGGGAACCACAACGGTGTGCACGCTGCCAAGCCGCCGGAGCCGCTGGACCGCTTCCAGGAGCCCGCCGACGCTGCCCACAGTTGCCGTTTCGACGGGGATGCCTGCTCCGTGCGTCCGCACCAAATGGGTGACGCGGTAAAGGTCGGCATCGTCGAAAGGGTTCGCGGCGTCGGCAGTGATCAGCATTGCCGCTTTCGGTGACCGCCTGCGCACTTCGACCGCCGCAGTCCTGAGCCAGGCCGTGAGGTGGTCGCTCGTTCCGAAGGGATCGGCCAGGGAGAGTGGAGCTGCGGGCTGACCTGCGGCGGCACCCAGCCAGCGAAGTGTCTTCGCCGTATCGGCAACGAGGGTGGGGTTGCGGCCGAATGTCATGGGCAGCACCACTACGGGCCGCGGGTCGGAAGCTGCTTCCCTGCTGCGGGCCAGGAGGCGCGTGAGCAGGTTGTGCAGGGGCCGGCCGGCGGGAGTGATAAGTGCGCCGGGCACAAGATCCGGCACGAAGGCCAGATCAGCACCGTTGCCGCTTTCATGTCCTCCGACCAGTACTACCGTCGCATCCGGCTCCGTGGGCCGGGTCAAGTCACACCCCGATCGGATCGTGGCAGGAGACCAGCTTGCTGCCGTCGACGAAGGTCGCTTCGACCTGCAGAAGGGGCAGCCGTTCGCGGACGCCGTCCATGCACTGGCCCTCGGAAACTATGTGCTTTCCGAGCTCCATCACTTCAGCGACGGTTTTGCCGTCCCGGGCACCTTCCAGGATTGCCTCGCAGATCAGGGCAATGGCCTCGCTGACGTTGAGTTTGGTTCCCCGGTCCCGGCGCCTTCGGGCCAGCTCGGCCACCTGGTAGACGTAAAGTTTGTCGATTTCCTTTGGCGTGAGGTTCATATCTTCACCTTCAGACGCAGTTGCGGTCGTATCGAAACCGCTCCCTTGGCCCCCGGCCAAGCTCGCTTGTAAGGGAGAGTACGCGTACGGGTTGGCGGGCAATACCCCAAAGGACCTCTCCCGGCGGGGAGAGGTCCTTTTTAGTCCGGGAGGGCGAGGTGGAGCCTAGGTTTCCAGCGTCGCATCCATGGTGATGGTGATGCCGGAAAGCGCCTGGGACACGGGACAGCCGGTCTTGGCGGACTCGGCAATGTCGGTGAACTCCTCGGCGGTCAGATCCGGAACCGCGGCGTTGACGCGCAGATGGCTGCCTGTGATTCCGGTTCCCGGAACGAAGGTGACCTCGGCGGAGGTTTCGATGCGTTCTGCTGTCTTGCCTGCTTCTGCCAGGGCGTTGCTGAAGGCCATGGAGAAGCAGGCGGAGTGTGCGGCCGCTATTAGTTCCTCGGGGCTGGTCCGCCCCTCGGCCTCCTCCGCGCGGGCTTTCCAGGTGACGTCGAAAGTCCCAAGCTGGGACGAATCGAGGGTTACTTCACCCTTGCCGTGGAACAGGTCCCCGTTCCAAATGGTGTGTGCTTTACGGACAGTAGCCATGGAAGCTCCTTCGGGGCAGGGCGCCGGGCGGGACTGCCGTAAGGCGCTGGCGCCCATCCTTGCAGGCAGGGAAGGCAACTGCCAGACCCCTGGGCCGCAGTCCGTCCACGCCGTCCGGGCAGAGGGCACAAAAAAGTTCCTCCCCTCCGAAGCGGAGGGGAGGAACCCGGGCGGATACACCGCGTAATGCGTTTAGGGGTTGATCACCACATGGTGGCCAGGGCCACGTTGACCACAGTCAGGATGCCCACGCCGTTGGCCAGTACGCCGGAGACCGGCTGGTCCTTCTTGTACTTGCGCTGGCCGATGAAGGCCATGATTGCGATCACCAGTGCGATGGTGAGCTTGGCCGCAACCTTGATGTGGTTGACGTCGCCGTCGCCCATCTCATTGACGCCGACCAGCAGGATGCCGGTCACCAGCTGCAGCAGTGCGGCGTGGAACTGGCCGGGCATCACGGTGGGGTTCTTGATCTTGGCAACCCAGATGCCGACGATGATGCCGGCTCCGAGGATGTGGAGGAAGACAAGGAAGTTGTGAAGGAAGTCCATGGATTCGATCTTACCGACAGAGTGTCAGGGTGCGTAATTATTCCGGTAACTATTCTACAACGGGTAGAACTTCCCCTGCCGGGCAGCACTTAACGCGACAGGCGGGCGCCCCGAGGGGACGCCCGCCTGTCTGCGTGGTCTAGCGCTTAGAGGCCCAGATCGGCTTCGAAGCTGCCTTCTTCCAGCCGTGCCTTCAGCGTCTGAAGGAACCGACCGGCGTCGGCGCCGTCCACCAGGCGGTGGTCGTACGTCAGTGACAGGTACATCATGGACCGGATGGCAATGGTGTCATTGCCGTCTTCGTCCGTGCGGACAACCGGGCGCTTCACGATCGCACCGGTGCCCAGGATTCCAACCTGGGGCTGGTTGATGATCGGGGTGTCGAAGAGTGCTCCGACGCTGCCGATGTTGGTGATCGTGAAGGTGCCGCCGGAGAGCTCATCCGGACCGATCTTGCCGTTGCGGGTGCGTGCCCCGACGTCGGCAATCCGCTTGGCGAGGCCGGCGAGGTTCAGGTCGCCTGCGTCGTTGATGACCGGAACCAGCAGGCCCTTTTCGGTATCAACGGCGATCGCCAGGTGCTCGGCGTCGTGGTAGGTGATTTCCTGCGTCTCGGAGTCGTAGGAAGCGTTCAGCTTCGGGTGCGCCTTGAGCGCCTCCACCACGGCCTTGGCGATGAACGGCAGGAACGTCAGGTTTGCACCGTTCTGCTCCTTGAAGCCGGCCTTGGCCTTCTGCCGCATCGTGGCGATGCGGGTCATGTCGACTTCCTGGACCTGCGTCAGCTGTGCAGAGGTGTCCAGGGACTCCTTCATGCGGCGGGCAATGGTCTGGCGGATGCGCGGTGCCTTGACCGTGGTGCCGCGCAGCTTTGCGCTCTCTTCGCTGATCTTCGCGGGAGCAACCTTGTCAGAGGACGACGGCGCCGCAGCGGATGCCGGTTCCTTTGCCTTGGCCGCTTCGGCAGCATCCAGGACATCCTGCTTGCGGATGCGTCCGGCTACGCCGGAGCCCTTCACAGTGGAGAGGTCCACGCCGTGCTCGTTGGCCAGCTTGCGGACCAGCGGCGTGACGTAGGTACCCGAGCCGGATTCTTCCGTGTCGGCTGCCTGCTTGGGAGCCTCTTCCTTCGGGGCCTCCTGCTTGGGGGCCTCCTGCTTGGGAGCCTCCTGCTTGGGAGCGGCTTCCTGCTTGGGCTCGGCTACGGGCTCTTCGCGCTCGGTCGACGGCGCGGCGGCTACCGGCTCAGCTTCCTTCGGCTCGGCCTTGGCCGGAGCCGCAGAGCCGGAACCGATGACGGCCAGGACGGAACCGACCTCAGCGGTCTCGTCCTCGTTGACCTTGATCTCCAGCAGCTTGCCGGCCACGGGGGAGGGGATCTCGGTGTCGACCTTGTCGGTGGAGACCTCCAGGAGGGGCTCATCTACTGCCACGTCGTCGCCGACGGCCTTCAGCCACCGGGTGACGGTGCCTTCGGTAACGCTCTCGCCCAGGGCCGGCAGCGTGACATCGGTGCTGTCGCCGGAGTCGGCGGAGCCGGAGTCCTCAGCGGGGGCTTCCTGGGCGGGTGCTTCTTCCTTGGCCTCGGGCTCGGGAGCCTCTTGGGCAGGTGCTTCCTCCTGCGCCGGTGCCGAGGAATCGGAGTCGGAGGAGGAGCCGGAGCCGTCGCCGATGCGCACCAGCGCTTCGCCAACCTCAGCGGTCTCGTCTTCGGCTACGAGGATCTCCTCGATGACGCCTGCCACCGGTGAAGGGATTTCGGTGTCGACCTTGTCGGTGGACACTTCGAGCAGGGGCTCGTCAACGGCGACGGTATCGCCTACCTGCTTCAGCCAGCGGGTAACGGTGCCTTCGGTGACGCTCTCACCAAGAGCGGGTAAGTTCACGGTTTCAGACATATTGTCCCCGTTTCTCCTTGTTAGTTCTCTGACCAGCCGTACCGCTGGTGCTGGTTGGTTTGAAGCCTAGTGCACCCGGCGGCTACGGCACCGGGTGCACCAGGGAAAAACTGGTGCTGCAAGGCCTCTTAGCCGTGCAGCGGCTTGCCCGCGAGGGCCATGGCAGCCTCGCCAATGGCTTCGTTCTGGGTGGGGTGGGCATGCAGCAGGCCGGCCAGGTCTTCCGGGTAGGCTTCCCAGTTGACGATGAGCTGGGCTTCACCGATCTGCTCGCCGATACGGCCGCCGATCATGTGGACACCGATGATGGGGCCATCCTTCTCGCGTACCATCTTGATCAGGCCGGAACTGCCCAGGATGGAGGTCTTGCCGTTGCCGGCCAGGTTGTATTCCTGGACCTGGACGTTGTCGGCACCCAGCTTTTCCTTGGCCTTAGCCTCGGTCAGGCCAACGGAAGCGATTTCCGGTTCGCAGTAGGTGACCTTCGGGATGTTGACGTCTTCGACCACTACCGGCTTCAGGCCGGCGATTTCCTCGGCGACGAAGATGCCCTGCTGGAAGCCGCGGTGGGCCAGCTGCAGGCCGGGGACGATGTCGCCCACGGCGTAGACGTTGCCGACGCCGGTGTGCAGGCGCTCGTTGGTGATGACGAAGCCGCGGTCCATGGTCAGGCCGGCTTCTTCGTAGCCGAGGTTGGCCGTAACCGGTCCGCGGCCGACGGCGACGAGCAGCAGCTCGGCTTCGAAGGTCTTGCCGTCAGCCAGGGTGACGACGACGCCGTCGTCGTTCTGCTCCACCTTTTCGAAGAAGATTCCCGTGCTGAACTTGATGCCGCGCTTCTTGTAGGCGCGCTCCAGGTTCTTGATGATGGCGGCGTCTTCGTTGGGGACCAGCGACGGCAGTCCTTCAACGATCGTGACGTCAACACCGAAGGAGTTCCACACGGAGGCGAATTCGACGCCGATCACGCCGCCGCCCAGGATCACTGCACTCTTGGGGACGTAGTCCAGGGTCAGTGCCTGGTCGGAGGTGATGACGCGTCCGCCGATTTCCAGGCCCGGAAGTGACCGGGAGTAGGAGCCGGTGGCCAGGATGATGTTGGAACCGGTGTAGGTCCGGCCGTTGACCTCGATGGTCTTTTCGCTGGTCAGCCGGCCTTCACCCTCAATGACGGTGATGCCCTTGGACTTGATCAGGCCCTGCAGGCCGCGGAACTTGCCCGCAATGATGTTGTCCTTGTAGGTGTTGACGGCGTTCATGTCCACGGAGTCGAAGGTGGCCTTGATGCCGTACTTCTCCGCAGTCTTGGCGTTTTCAGCGATTTCGGCTGAGTGCAGCAGTGCCTTGGTGGGGATGCAGCCGTTGTGCAGGCAGGTGCCGCCCAGCTTCCCCTTTTCGATCAGCCCGACGGAAAAGCCCAGCTCCACGGAGCGGAGTGCTGCGGCGTAGCCGCCGCTGCCTCCACCGAGGATCAGGATGTCGAACTCTTGCGCAGTTGCCTCTTCGGCCACGTGGACGCTCCCTCGCGTAATCTGTTGACGCACTGATGGCGCGTCGGTTAGTGATTCGGGCGGTTGTGAATAGGTTTCACACTATCGCCCAGTTTCCCCGGCATCCACTCGGTTAAGTGGGCCGGAAGGCGAATGTAACCAGAAACACGCGCAACATTTGCCCGTCTAAGTTGCACGCGGAACAGCTGTGGGTGTTATACCGCGCGGGCCAGGACGTCCTCCGCGTAGGAAACCAGCGTGCGCACAGCAACCCCGGTGCCTTCCTTCGGGGTGTAGCCGTAGGGTGCGCCTTCGTTGAAGGCAGGTCCGGCGATGTCCAGGTGGGCCCAGGGGATCTTTACACCGTCGACTTCGCCGACGAACTCGCGCAGGAAGACAGCGGCGGTCATCATGCCGCCGAAACGCTCACCGATGTTGGCGAGGTCAGCGGTGGGCGAATCCAGGCTGGCACGCAGTTCTTCGGGCAGCGGCATGGGCCAGAACAATTCTCCGGCGCGGTCCGCGGCGGCCTTGACGGCGTCGCGGACGCCGTCCTCGCCCATGACGGCGGACACGCGGTTGCCCAGCGCTACCATCTGTGCGCCGGTCAGGGTGGCGACGTCGATGATGGCGTCCGGGTGTTCCTCGCTGGCGATCGCCAGGCCGTCGGCCATCACCAGGCGGCCCTCGGCGTCGGTGTTCAGGACCTCCACGGTGCGTCCGCCGTAGGTGGTGAGGACGTCCGACGGGCGCTGGGCGGTGCCGGAGGGCATGTTCTCGGCCAGGCAGAGCCATGCCGTGACCTTGAGCGGCAGGCCCAGTTCAGCAATGGCAAGCAGTGCATTGAGGACGACGGCGGCACCGCCCATGTCCGACTTCATTGCCTGCATGCCCGCGGCCGGCTTCAGGGACAGTCCGCCCGAGTCGAAGGTGATTCCCTTGCCTACCAGGGCGAGCTTGGCCTTGGCCCGGGCGGGGGAGTACTCCACCTTTACCAGGCGCGGCGGACGGGCCGAGCCCTTGCCGACGCCCAGGATGCCGCCGAAGCCGTCGCGCTCCAGTTTCTTCTCGTCCCAGACAGTGACCTTGACGGGCAGCGGCCGGGCGGCGTCGCGGGCGGCCGCGGCGAAAGTTTCGGGGTAAAGGTGGCTGGGCGGCTGGTTGACCAGTGTGCGGGTGGCATTCACGGCGCGGGCCACGATCCGGGCGCGCTCGAGGGCCGGCTTCAGCGCGGCATCCGAGGCGGTGGAGGTAACCACAGTGATTGATGAGACGGGCGCGGGAACCTTGGCAGAGTGGGCGCTGCGGTGTTCCGTGAAGCTGTACGCGCCAAGGAGGGCACCTTCAGCAACCGCGGCTGCGTCCTCCACGGTGGAGGCGGGAAGGGCCAGGGCCACCGTGGCCGTGCCCGCGAGCTGCCGGACTGCGGAGCCGGCTGCCCGGCGGAGTGATTCGGTGCTCAGCTGCTCACCTGCCGAAACCGGGCCGAGGCCTGCCAGGACCAGCATCTCTGCGTCCAGCTCCGGCAGGCCTGGAAGGCGGACCACCTGGTCGGCGGCACCGGTGACGCCCAGCAGGGCGAAGGAACCGGCCACTGCCGAGGAAGACTTTTGTGAGAGCGGGCTGTCCACCAGTACGGGTCCGTCAGGGGTCTGCCCGACGCCGACTACCAGTGCCTGCGTCTGGACCTTGCGAACGTCCCGGGAAATTACCTGCAGGTCTGGCTCACTGGCTTTGCTCACGAAGCTTCATCCTCACGTTTGTGTGTGTTCCTTGTGCTTTGCTCTTCCGATCGTAGTCTCTTCCGCCGCTGCCCATGCGGCAGGGGTTCCCGGCGGTGTGGAATGAATCGGCTATCGCCTGGCGTTTACCCTTGAGTAAGGGATTGACAACCACGCGCTTGGTTTCTAAAGCGCCCCCGCAAACCAACGGGACGAGTGGCAGGAAGGTACAACATGCTTGATCCGCTGACCCTGTTCAACCTGGATCCGGAACTGGCCGCCTCCGCCGAAGTGCGCGGGCTGCGGCTGATTGCCGGATTCACGGGTTTCGGTGAGGCAGGCCATGTGGTGTCCCAGGTCCGTGACGAACTTTTCGAAAACCTGGAACACGATCTGGTGGCCACCTTCGACGCCGACCAGCTCATCGACTACCGTGCCCGCCGTCCGCAGCTGACTTTCGTGGAAGACCATTTCACGGGCTACGAGGCTCCGCGCATCGAACTGCACCGCTTTTACGACGGACTGGGTGAACCCTTCCTGTTCCTGACCGGGTTCGAACCCGATTTCCAGTGGGAACGCTTCACCGCAGCGGTGCTGAGCCTGGTTCAGGCACTGGACGTATCGCTCGTCGCATGGGTCCATTCCATCCCGATGCCCGTGCCGCACACGCGCCCCATCGGCGTCACTGCGCACGGCAACCGGCCGGACCTGATCGAGGGAATCAGCTCGTGGAAGCCGACGGCGCAGATCCAGGCTGCCGTGGGTCACCTGCTTGAGCTGCGCCTCTCCGAGGCCGGTGTCGACGTCGTGGGCCATGTGGTTCACGTCCCGCACTACCTTTCGGATGCCGAATTCCCGCCTGCCGCCGTGGCGGCGCTGGAATACCTCGGTGCGGCGGCTAATCTGGTCCTGCCGACCGACCGGCTGCGCGAAGCCGGCCGCGAGGTTGAAAAGCAGATTGCGCAGCAGGTCGATGCCTCAGCCGAAGTCCGCGGTGTCGTGGCCACGCTGGAGAGCCGGTACGACGAGTACAACGGCAGCACCGTCCGGCGTTCCCTGCTGGTCAAGAACAACGATGAGCTGCCCGACGCCGAAGAGCTCGGCGCCGCAGTCGAAGCGTACCTGGCCAGCCCGCAGGCCGAAGAAGAGACTGAGGCACTGCTTGTTGGACAGAACGAGCAGGAACCCGGCCAGGACGGCAAAGGCCCTGCGTCAGACGAGGATGAGGAAAGCGTTGAACCGAACGGCCCCGAGCGCCTTCCCGGCGGCGAAGACCGGCCCGGAACACCCGGAGACAACGGCAACGCATAAGCCTGTTCCTGTGTTGGCCGCCGTCTGTGCCGGCGGTGCCGCATGAAAACCCGAGGCGCATGGCTGGTCTGGGGTGCCGGAGTCTTTGCCTACATGGTGGCCGTCACCCAGCGGACCGCTTTTGGTGTTGCAGGTGTGGAGGCCACTGAACGGTTCTCGGCGACTGCATCCGTCCTTTCCATCTTTACCGTCGTGCAGCTGGTCGTTTATGCCGGCCTGCAGATTCCGGTAGGCATGCTGGTGGACCGGTTCGGTCCCCGGCTCCTCATCGCCGCCGGAGCGGTGCTGATGTTCGCCGGACAGTTCCAGCTTGCCGTTGCGGAGTCAGTAGGTGCCGGCATTGCCGGACGTTCCCTGGTTGGGGCCGGTGACGCGCTGACCTTTATTTCCGTTCTGCGGCTGCTGCCGGCCTGGTTCCCGGCGCCAAGGATTCCCGTCCTGACCCAGTGGACCGGGATTATTGGCCAGCTGGGCCAGATTGCCAGTGCCATTCCGTTCGCGTTTGCGCTGCATGCCCTGGGATGGAATACGGCGTTCATCTCCGCGGCGGCACTCTCTGTCCTCGCCTTCGTGCTGGCGCTGGCTTTCGTCCGCAATCAGCCCGGCAATGCCGTGCGTGTCCCCCGCTCAACGCACGACGGCGGTTCCCTCGCAGCTGCCTGGCGCCAGCCCGGCACCCGGCTGGGGCTGTGGACACACTTCACCATCCAGTTCCCGGGGACGGTGTTTGTGCTGATGTGGGGATACCCGTACCTGGTCAGCGCCGAACAGGTTTCCCCCGCTGAAGCCTCCCTGCTGATGACATTCTTTGTTGCGGTCGCCATCGTGTGCGGACCGTGGCTTGGGTCGTGGGTGGGCCGGCACCCGCTGCGCCGGTCCACCATGGTTCTGCTGATCGCTGCCGCTATGGCCTGCGCCTGGCTGGTCGTGATGTTCTGGCCGGGCCCGGCTCCCGTATGGGTCCTTGCCGGTCTTGTTGCCGTGCTTGCCATTGGCGGCCCTGGCTCCATGATCGGTTTCGATTTCGCCAGGACGTACAACCCCAGCACCCGTCTGGGTACGGCCACCGGAATAGTGAACATCGGCGGGTTTGTTGCCTCACTTGTCTCGATGTACCTCGTAGGCCTGGTCCTCGATGTGCTGCTCAATACCGGCTTCTCCGGCGGAAACCTTTATGATCTGGCGGCATTCCGCATCGCCTTGGCCGTGCAGTTCCTGGTCATGGGCGTTGGAGTGGCCGGCATCCTGAGGAGCCGCCGCAGGGTGCGCTCTGCCATGGCTGATGACGGACTGCGCCTGCCGCCGCTTCGGGAAGCGCTGGCCCGGGAACGCCGCCGCCGCCGCGAGGAACGCCGCGGTGCCGGGCCGGACCACGACGGACGGGGAGTGCAGAAACCGGCAGGCGACTAACGTCTTTGCGCCGGTCCCTGCCGGGATGAGGATTTCCGGGGATGCGCCGTTGCCGGCCCTCTTCCGCGTCTTTCCCTCCCCAGCGGAGCCAATAGCCTGCGCCGCCGGGCCGTTGTCCGCAGGTGATGAGTCCAAAGGGCCGGTGACCGTCCTGTGCAGGCAGGCTGGCCGTATGAACGAATTCCAGGAAGCGGGACACCCTGCCGGCGGTCGCCAGCCCGAACACCGCAAATCCGTTCGGGCGGACACTACAGGAAGCGCTGGCCCCGGTTCTGGTGCCGCCGATTCCGGCACCCCGGAGGTGCTGTGCGCAGGGACGCCGCAGGACATTCTGGCGTTTGTTCCCCACTGCCTCGGCTTCCAGCCGCAGGAATCGCTGGTTCTGCTCGGGCTCCGCGGTTCCCGGCTCGGGGCCACGCTCCGGCTGGACCTGCCGGGTGCCTCCTGCGCCGGAAACAGGCCCGAACCCGACAGTCTTGAACTGATCTCCGGCTATGTATCCCGAATCTCGTCCCTGCTGTCCAACGATGAAGACACCGATGGAGTGCTGGCCGTGATGTACACCGGCCTGCGCCTGGTTGAAGGCGGCCCTCCGCCGTACAGCGCCCTCATGGAGCTCCTGAGCGGGGAACTCGAAGACAATGGGCTGAGCCTCCGCGACGCCTGGCTGTCGGGTAACGGAACATGGCGGTCCTACTTCTGCACGGACGCTGCCTGCTGCCCCTGGCCCGGACACCCGGAGGACAAGATTGCCGAGAGCAGGCTTAGTGCAGAACTGGTCTACCGGGGGAGCGCCTACTCCGCCTCGCTGGATGGATCACTGCGCACGGCAGGAACGTTCCGGACCGCCGCCCTGGATGAACGCGTTGAGGAAATCCGTTGGCGTCTGGACGGCATGTGGGGCAACCCGGAAGTCTTCGATGAAGTGCTTGGGGCCTGGGACCGCAGGATCGGATCAGCCCCCGGGACGGTGCCGCCGCCGTCCGCAGCCGGGGCGCCGCATCCCACGCAAGAAGGGGTTCAGGGGGACGCGCTGCTGCTGGCCAGCCTTCACTGCAAGCCCATACGGGACACCGTCCTGGTCCTTGCCGCCTCGGGACTGACGGCCGCCGTAAACGGTGCACGGCAGTGGCTGGATCCGGCAGCGGAGCCGCAGGCACAGGGAAGCACCGCACCGGCAGCTTCTGCGCGGGCCGGCCAGCAGTTCAGATCCATGCTCATTGGACGCAGCCGGAGCGCCCCGGACTGGGAGCGGCTGGACCGCACGCATGCAGTATTCAGTGACCTCCTGCAGTTCACGTCAGGTGAGCCGGCCGCTGCCCTGCTGACTTTGCTGGGTTGGATTGAGTGGGCACGCGGGCGCAGCTCCCGGGCCGAGCTGTGCCTGTCCGCGGCGCTTCGCGAGGAACCCGGATACCGGCTCGCAGCGCTGCTTCGTGAACTGCTGCGCAGGGGAGAGCTGCCCCAGTGGGCGCTGTACCCGCGGACCGCCTGGCGTGGCGGGCCGCCGGCCTGAACAACCCGCCGCCGCTGGCGGAGGAGCCTCAAGTCTCGTGTCCGGTGGTGGCACTGTGGGAAAGCATGCGACAATGGGAACCGAGACCCGGTTGGGTTCGTGTACCTAGTGTCGTTCCAAGCTTCCCGCTCACGCGGGGAATAGGAACCGGACGCGGTGTGTTTTCGTCAAGAACCACACCGCGTACAAACCACTGGTTATGGCACGGACTTGACAGGGTCATAGTGGTGTTGCCCCCATGGCGGCGCCGCAGCCCGCCGTATTGAAAGGTTTTCTGTGTCCGCGAGAAAGACAACTGCTGTCAAAGAGACTGACACTGTGACTGCCGAGGTTGCTGAGGCGGCACCCGCCGCAGCCACCAAGACGGCTGCCAAATCCGCCCGCAAGCCTTCCACCCGGAAGGCTCCGGCAAAGGCCTCCGCGGCAAAGACCACCGCCAAGAAGGCAGCCGCCCCCGCCGAGGACGCCGACGTCCATACCGATGAGGCCGAAGCAGAGCCCACGGACGTGGACGTGGAGGTCGTTGAGGCTGATGCTCCTGAGGCAGCCCCGACCGGTTCCGGTTTTGTTTACTCCGACGCCGACGATGACGATGCCCCTGCCCAGCAGGTCGTCTCCGCAGGCGCCACCGCGGATCCCGTTAAGGATTACCTGAAGCAGATCGGTAAGGTTGCCCTGCTGAACGCTGAGCAGGAAGTCGACCTGGCCCTGCGGATCGAAGCAGGCCTCTACGCCGAAGAGAAAATCGCTGCCGACCCGGACATGGATCCCAAGCTCAAGCGGGATCTGCAGCAGATCATCCACGACGGCAAGCGCGCCAAGAACCACCTGCTGGAAGCCAACCTCAGGCTGGTTGTGTCGCTCGCCAAGCGTTACACCGGCCGCGGCATGCTGTTCCTGGACCTGATCCAGGAAGGCAACCTGGGCCTGATCCGTGCGGTGGAGAAGTTCGACTACACCAAGGGCTTCAAGTTCTCGACCTACGCCACCTGGTGGATCCGCCAGGCCATCACGCGTGCCATGGCCGACCAGGCCCGCACCATCCGCATTCCCGTGCACATGGTGGAAGTCATCAACAAGCTGGCCCGTGTCCAGCGCCAGATGCTTCAGGACCTGGGCCGCGAGCCGGCCCCGGAAGAGCTGGCCCTTGAACTGGACATGACCCCTGAAAAGGTCGTCGAGGTGCAGAAGTACGGCCGTGAGCCCATCTCCCTGCACACCCCCCTTGGTGAGGACGGCGACTCCGAGTTCGGTGACCTTATTGAGGACTCCGAAGCCGTTGTTCCTGCCGACGCAGTGAGCTTCACCCTCCTGCAGGAACAGCTTCACTCCGTCCTGGACACCCTGTCCGAACGTGAAGCTGGCGTTGTTGCCATGCGCTTCGGCCTCACTGACGGCCAGCCCAAGACCCTCGATGAGATCGGCAAGGTCTACGGCGTGACCCGCGAGCGGATCCGCCAGATCGAATCCAAGACCATGTCGAAACTGCGCCACCCGTCGCGGTCGCAGGTCCTGCGGGACTACCTCGACTAAGACGCCGCAGTATCCGCAGCATGTAAACGGCAGTGCCCCCGCGTTCACCGCGGGGGCACTGCCGTTTCTCCCGGACGCTTCGAATCAGACCCCGGACCCGGACCTTGGATGCCAACGTCTGATCCGGTGCGCGGGGGCCCTGCCCATGGACAGAACGAAGGCCCCTCCGAACCGGAGGGGCCTTCGCCAAGTCTTGGACTGCTGGTCTTCGGAATTAGTCTTCCGGAGAAGCGGCCTTCTGGTGCAGACGAGCACTTTCGTCCTGCCACTCAGACGTCAGGGGCCGAAGGTTGGCCTCCACCGTCCGTGCATGGTGAGCGCAGAAAAGCAGTTCCCCACCGGAGGATTCCAGTACCGCGCGCACGTAAGCCTGAGCGCCGCAGCGGTCACAGCGGTCCAGCGCATTTAGTTGACGTGTAGCAACTGCTGCTGTCATGAGTGCCTCCTTAAGGGTGTTGATACTTCATATAACCACCTTTCCCCGCCCGCCCTTTCCATTAAGGCCAGCCTTTCGCTCTGCGCGTACCAATGAGTAGGTCACATCCGAGCCGGCAGGCAGTGGCAATGTTCACTTTCGCCTCTCCGGCGGGCCCGGATCGGCCGGTGCTGCTGAGTCGCTGCCGGAGACTGTCACCGGCGGGCATTAACCTTATAGAAGGCCGGTTTCCGCCGGCTGCCCAGCCGCAAGGCTTTCCGACGCATAACAAGGCCGTTTCCCGGCCCTAGGAGTTCAGCACCGTGGTCCCCCTGGATACTGAGTACAACGCCCGGCACCTTTCCGTCCTCGAGGGCCTTGAGGCTGTCCGGAAGCGCCCTGGCATGTACATCGGGTCCACCGATTCCCGCGGCCTGATGCACTGCCTCTGGGAGATTATCGACAACTCCGTGGACGAGGCGCTGGCCGGCTACGGGCAGAGCATCCGGATCATCCTGCACGCGGACAACTCCGTGGAAATCCATGACGACGGGCGCGGCATTCCCGTGGATATCGAGCCTAAGACCGGGCTCTCCGGCGTCGAGGTGGTCTTCACCAAACTCCATGCCGGCGGCAAGTTTGGCGGCGGGTCCTACGCGGCTTCCGGTGGCCTGCACGGTGTGGGCGCCTCCGTTGTCAACGCACTCTCCTCCCGTTTGGACGTGCAGGTTGACCGCGCCGGGAAGACCTACCAGATGACCTTCCGCCGCGGCGAGCCGGGGGTCTTCGCGGACACCGGTTCCAAGCCGTCCCCCGACGCAAAGTTCACCCCGTTCCTGGAGAGCAGCAAGCTCGAGGTAGTCGGCAAGGCCAAGCGCGGCGTCACCGGCACCCGCATCCGGTACTGGGCCGACCGGCAGATCTTCACCCCGGACGCCAAGTTCTCCTACACAGAGCTGGAGGCCCGGGCCCGCCAGACCTCCTTCCTGGTGCCGGGCCTGCGGATCACCCTGCGCGACGAACGCCGCCTTCCCGGAACCCCCGGGGAAGACGGTCCGGTGGAGGAGGTCTTCCACCACGACGGCGGCATCTCCGAATTCGTTGAGTTCCTCGCAGCTGACGCTCCGGTTACCGACATCTGGCGCCTGCACGGAGCAGGGAAGTTCAAGGAGTCCGTCCCGGTCCTGGACGAGCGCGGGCACAGCAAGATCACTGAGGTGGAGCGTGAATGCGAGGTGGACATCGCCCTTCGATGGGGGATTGGCTACGAGACCAGCATCCGCAGCTTCGTCAACATCATCGCCACGCCCAAGGGCGGTACGCACCAGGCAGGATTCGAGCAGGCTCTGCTGAAAACCTTCCGCAAAGTCATTGAAAGCAACGCCCGCAAGCTGAAGGCCGGCAACGACAAGATCGAGAAGGACGACGTGTTTGCGGGCCTCACCGCCGTGCTGACTGTCCGGCTCGCCGAACCGCAGTTCGAAGGGCAGACCAAGGAGATCCTTGGTACGTCCGCCGTGCGGTCCATCGTGGCCAAGGTTGTCGAAAAGGAGATCACGGCCAGGCTCAACTCAACAGCCCGAGGCGACAAGGCCCAGACCGCACTGCTTTTGGAAAAAGTCGTGTCGGAGATGAAATCCCGTATCTCCGCCCGGGTGCACAAGGAAACCCAGCGCCGGAAGAATGCGCTGGAAACCTCGTCGATGCCCGTGAAGCTGGCCGACTGCCGGATTGATGACAACGAACGTTCCGAGCTCTTCATCGTCGAGGGCGATTCCGCCCTGGGCACAGCCAAGCTGGCACGGTCCTCGGATTTCCAGGCGCTGCTGCCCATCCGGGGCAAGATCCTCAATGTGCAGAAGGCCTCCGTTTCCGACATGCTCTCCAACGCAGAGTGCGCAGCCCTGATCCAGGTGGTGGGTGCCGGTTCAGGCCGCAGCTTCCAGCTTGAAGCCGCACGCTACGGCAAGGTGATCTTCATGACCGATGCCGACGTTGACGGCGCCCACATCCGCACGCTGCTGCTCACCCTGTTCTTCAGGTACATGCGCCCGCTCGTGGAAGCCGGCCGGGTCTACGCGGCCGTACCGCCGCTGCACCGAGTGGAGGTCATCAACCATGGCTCCAAGGCCAATGAGATGGTTTACACGTACAGCGAGAAGGAACTCCACCAGCTGCTGGACCGGCTGGAGAAGGAAGGCAAGCGCTACAAGGAACCGATCCAGCGCTACAAGGGCCTGGGTGAGATGGACGCGGACCAGCTGGCCGAAACCACCATGGACCCCCGCCACCGCACGCTGCGCCGGATCCGCCTCAGTGAAGCAGAGGAAGCCGAGCGCCACGTGGATGAGGCTACGTTCGAACTGCTGATGGGCAGCGACGTCGCGCCGCGCAAGGAGTTCATCATCGCCGGTGCGGCAATGCTGGACCGCGACCGGATCGACGCCTAGCAGCCCTGTTTCCGGCCGGTCAGCCGTGGATCAGGCCGGGGGCGAACAGCAGCGCAGTGGGGACGGCGAGCAGCAGTACTGCAGCGGCCTGGATGAGAACGCTGACCCAGCGGTGCAGCGGCGGCTGAGGCGTGAGCAGGCGGCTGAGCCGGGCAGCCATGCCGTTTTCGCCGTCCAGCCCTCCGCCGGCGACCGCAGGGACCGAGGAGCCGGGCAGGCTGGCGGCGGTATCAGCGCCTGCCCCTGAGGCGGAGGCGACGATTGCCACCGCGCGGATCAAGGTTGGCCGGTCGACCTTCTTCAGCGCCTCGTCGTCGGCCAGCATTTCGATCAGCTCGTTCACGGACCGCTGGGCGAGCTGCGAGGTGGGCAGCCACGGCAGTGCCGCCCGCCAGGCCGCGAAGGCCCACAGCAGCAGATGGTGGTGCTGGCTCAGGTGCGCCTTCTCATGGGTGAGGACCCCGGAAAGCTCTTCCTCGGAGAGAATATCCATCAGCCCGTCCGAGAGGACGGTGACGGACTGCGCCCCGCCCGGAAGGCAGTAGGCCACGGGGGAGGGATGGGGGATAACGAGGGTCGCCGGCGTGTTCTGCGAGGGGGAACTGAGGAGGTTCAGCATGTCCCGGTGGCGGCGCCGGCCGGAGACGATGCGGTAGTAGGTGAGCAGCAGGGTGAAGACAAGATGCACGCTCAGCAGCACGGCTGCGCTGATGGCGAACACATGGACCAGGCCCAGTGCTTCAACGGATTGCCGCTGCAGGAGGATATTCCAGAGACCCCGGAGGCCCTGGGCAAGGTTGTCCGCTATCGGCTCCAGGCCCCAGGTCAGCATGGCACCGATCATCGACAGCCCGCCGGCAAGGGCGATCGACTGCCACAGCACCATTGCGGTGAACGGCGACCGGGCCGGCCACTTGGCGCGTGAAAGCAGGACTGGAACCGGCCAGGCGAGAATTACCGCAAGTGCAGCGAGAAAATAGGAGGCCCAGAACATGCGGGGCGCAGACCGGGGGCCTAGGCGCCGTCGAGCAGCCTGCGCAGGGTTTGCGCTTCGGTTGCCGAGACGGAACCGACGAAGCGGGCCAGGACCGCTTCGCGGTCGTTGGCTGAGCCGAGGACCTCGTGCATAAGCTCGGCGGTGTGTTCGGCGCGGGTCGTCACTGCACGGTAGCGGTGGGGGCGGATGTCGCGTTCACGCGCCACCAGGGCCTTTTTCTCGAGCCGGGAGAGAACTGTGAGGACCGTGGTCACGGCCAGGCCCTTTGCCTCGGCGCGTCCCGCGTCATTCTGCGCCAGGCGTTCGCGGAGTTCATTGGCGGTCAACGCCTCGGCGGACTCCCAGAGGAGGTCCATCATCGCACGCTCGAGCTCTCCAAGAGTCGCCATAGTCCGCATCTTCCTTTATCTCTTCTGGTTCCTGGTCCGGGAGTTCGCCCCGGGCAGGTTGTCCCTCACGGCGGACCCTGCCGGGTCCTGCCGAGGAGCTTAACAATACCGACTTTTTCGGAAGTTCTCTACGTCACGTAGAAATGTGTCGCCTAGTGTTCTACGATTCGTAGAAGAAGGGTTTTCTACCGCTTGTAGAACATGACATAACTAAGGACCTGCACGTGGAAGCATTGGACATTGCCCGCTGGCAATTCGGCATTACGACGGTGTATCACTTCCTGATGGTCCCGCTGACCATTGGCCTGGGGCTGGTTGTGGCCGCCCTGCAGACCGCATGGGTCCGCACCGGCAAGGAAGAGTACCTGCGCCTGACCAAGTTCTGGGGCAAGCTGTTCCTGATCAACTTCATCATGGGCGTGGCTACCGGCCTGGTCCAGGAATTCCAGTTTGGGATGGCCTGGAGCGAGTACAGCCGGTTTGTCGGCGACGTCTTCGGGGCCCCGCTGGCACTTGAATCGCTGCTCGCCTTCTTTACCGAGTCCGTGTTCCTGGGCCTCTGGATCTTCGGCTGGAACCGCCTCCCCAAGAAGCTTCACCTAGCCACCATCTGGCTGGCAACGGGGGCCTCGGCGCTCTCGGCGTACTTCATCCTCGCAGCGAACTCCTGGATGCAGCATCCGGTTGGCGTTGAGCTCGTGGACGGCCGGGCCGTCATGACGGACATCTGGGCCGTGCTCACAAACAACACCCTGCTGGTTGCCTTCCCCCACACCATCACCGGTGCATTCGCCGTTGCCGGCGGCTTCCTCCTGGGTATTTCCTGGTACCACCTGTGGAAGCGGCGCCGCGACGGCATCGACACGGTGGACGAGAACGGCCGCGTGATCGTGGGCGAAGACGCCGCGATTGGGCGGGACAAGACCGACCATGCGGTCTGGATCAAGGCGCTCCGTATTGGTGCAGCCGTCGCAGTTGTAGCGTTCGCCGGCACCGCCATCACGGGTGACCTGCAGGGCAAGCTGATGTTCGAGCAGCAGCCAATGAAGATGGCTGCCGCGGAAGCTGCCTGCCACAACGGCACCTCGTTCTCCATCCTCTCCGTTGGGGACGTGGGTGCCCGTGACTGCGACGACGTCAAGACACTGATCGAGGTTCCCGGCGTCCTGTCCTTCCTGGCAAACGGCGACTTCAACACGCCTGTGGACGGCGTGAACACGCTGATCCCGGAGTACCAGGAAAACTACGGCACCCACCTGCCTGATGACCCGATGTATGGCGAGCAGGCCGGCCAGGAGATCGACTACCTGCCGGTTATGGCTGTGACCTACTGGGGCTTCCGCATCATGATCGGCTTCGGCGGTATCGCTGCGGTGGCTGCCGCGGTGGCCCTCTGGGTTACCCGCAAGGGCACCGTGCCGCAGTCCAAGGGGCTTATGCGCCTGGCCGTGTTCGGCATCCTCGCTCCGTTCGGCGCCAACAGCGCCGGCTGGATCTTCACCGAGATGGGCCGCCAGCCCTTCGTTGTGGTGCCCAACCCAAGCTTCACCGGAATAGACAACGTCTTTATGTTCACCGCAGCGGCGGTGTCCCCGGGGGTAAGCAAGGCGGAACTGCTGTTCTCCGTCATCTCCTTCACGGTCATCTACCTGGCGCTGCTGGTGGTGGAAGTCGGCCTGCTGGCGAAGTACGTCCGCGGAGGCGTGCCATCCGCCATGCCCGAACTGCTGCCCGGTAACGGACACGACGGTGACGGCTCTGACGGGCCGGACGGTACCGGAGACAGCGGTGACGGCAAGCCCGGCGGACGCAAGTCCGACGACGTCCTCGATTTCGCCTACTAGCAGGAAGGGAAGAACATGACGCTTCCAACATTCTGGTTCATTGTTATTGCCTTCCTCTGGGTTGGGTACCTGTTCCTGGAAGGGTTCGACCTGGGCGTGGGCATGCTCATGAAGCTCTTCGCCCGCAATGAGCGCGAGCGGCGCGTACTGCTCAACACCATCGGTCCTGTGTGGGACGGCAACGAAGTCTGGCTCATCACCGCAGGCGCCATGACCTTCGCAGCTTTCCCGTTCTGGTACGCAGCGCTGTTCTCCGCGCTCTACCTGCCGCTGACACTGGTGTTGCTCGGCCTGATCTTCCGCGCTGTTTCGATCGAATACCGCGGCAAGCGGGACTCCGACCGCTGGCGCAACCGCTGGGACTGGGCAATGGCACTGGGTTCCTTCGTCAGCGCGTTCGGTGTAGGTGCGGCTCTGGCGCTGACCTCCACGGGCCTGCCGCTGAATGAGAACGGCGACCGCGTGGGCGGAGCCTTCGCCTGGCTCACCCCCTGGGCAGTCCTTGGCGGCCTGGCCGTTGTCGGTTTTGCCCTGGTTCACGCGTGCGCCTTCCTGATGCTCAAGACCGACGGCGAGATCCGCGCCCGGGCCCGCCGCGCCGTCGTGCGCTGGCTGCCCGTGGGCGTGCTGCCGCTGGCTGCCTGGGCCATCGGCGTGCAGTTCACCAGCGGCGAGCTGATGTCCCTGATCCCGCTGGCCGTTGCCGTGGTTGCCCTGGTGGTCGCCTGGGTGATGGCATTCAGGGGCCGGGAAGCGCTGTCCTTCGCGTCCCTGGGCGCGTTCCTTCTCTTTGGCGCGGTATCCATCTTCGCGGCCATGTACCCGGTGGTCCTTCCGTCCTCGCTCGACGCAGCCTGGAACCTGACCATCGAGAATGCGTCCTCCAGCCCCTACACGCTGAAGGTCATGACCTGGGTCTCCGTGTTCGGCCTGCCGATCGTGCTGCTCTACCAGGGCTGGACCTACTGGGTCTTCCGCAAGCGCGTCACGGCTGAGTCCATCCCCGCTGTGCACAAGGTGAAGGTCCAGTGAAGCCGGTCCTTCCGGTCAGCGCCACCAGCCGCCGGGCGCTGTACCTGCTGGGACTCGTCGCCGCGGTCAAGGCCCTGGCCCTGGTGCTGCTGGCAACCGGTGTTGCCGCCGGAATTGCCGGCCTCGCCGCCGGCAGCCCGGACTGGGGATACGTCGCCGCCACGGGTATCAGCGGAGCGGTGCTGCGGTCAGTGGCGATGTGGGCCCAGGAAACCGTGGCGCAGCGGGCCGCGGCCGGGGTCAAGGACGAACTGCGCGGTCAGCTCACGCAGAGGGTCCTGGCCGACGGCGGCAGCGTCCCCGGCATGGGACCGGGCGCACTTAGCGTCCTTCTGACCCGCGGACTGGACGGACTGGACAACTACTACGCCAAGTACCTTCCGGCGCTCGTGACCTGCGCGGTCCTGCCGCTCCTGGTCGGCGTCCGCATCCTCACCGCCGACTGGGTCAGCGCCGTCGTGATTGTCCTGACCGTTCCGCTGGTGCCGGTGTTCATGATCCTGATCGGCCTGCACACCGGAGACAAGACGGCGAAGGCCATCGAAGCGCTGAACCGGCTCTCGGACAACATGCTTGAACTGGCCAAGGGCCTGCCGGTGCTGGTGGGCCTGGGCCGTGCCCGTGCCCAGACCCGGGCGCTGCGCGACGTCGCCGACCGCTACCGCGTCACCACCCTGGAAACCCTGCGCGTGGCCTTTATGTCCTCCCTGGCGCTTGAACTGATCGCCACGATCTCCGTGGCAGTGGTGGCCGTGTTCATTGGCGTGCGCCTGGTGCACGGGGACATGTCACTGGAACTGGGCCTCCTGGCACTGATCCTGGCTCCCGAGTGCTACCAGCCGCTGCGGGATCTCGGCACAGCGCACCACTCCAGCGAAGACGGGCTGGAAGCCCTCAAGCGGACCAATGCCGTGCTTGACGCGCCGTCGGCCCGCCCGCTGGCCCGGGAACCGGAAACCAACGACGGCGGCGTGACCGTACGCGGCCTGACCGTCAAGTACGACGGGCGGCCCGAACCGGTGATCGAGGACCTCTCCTTCACCGTGCCTGCCGGAGCCATAGCGGCACTTACCGGCCCCAGCGGCAGCGGCAAGACTACCGTTCTCGAAGTGCTGGCCGGCCTGCGCCGGGACGGTGCCGGAATCGAGGTCAGCGGGAGCGCCTCCGGTGTGGACCGTTCCAAGATCGCCTGGATCCCGCAGCATCCGGTCCTGGTGGAGGACACCGTAGCTGCCGAAATCGGGCTGTATTCCGGACTGGCAGATCCCGGAGACCAGCTCACCGCAGCCGGGCAGGCGCTGGCGGAGATCCGCTCGGTGCACCTGCTGGACGCCCACACCGCAGACCTCAGCCCCGGCGAACAGCGCCGCGTGGCCGTAGCGCGGGCCATCGCCCGTGTGCGCAACGTTCCCGGCGTTAGCGTCCTGCTCGCGGATGAACCTACCGCACACCTGGATGAAACCAGTGCCGCTGCGGTTCGATCCGCACTGGCCAGCCTCAGCCCCGAATGCACTGTCCTGCTGGTCGCCCATGACCGCCGGACCGCGGCCCTTGCGCAGGCCGTGGTCAAGGTAGGCGAAGGCGCCTCCGAGTCCGCGCCGGTGCCCGACATCCAGCCTGCGGCTGATCAGGAGTCCCAGGAGGTCCTCCCTGAGTTCAGCGGTTCGACTGCGCAGGCAGGCTACGCGCATCAGCCCCTGTGGAAGAACCTGCTGGTGCTGCGGCCCTGGAGCCCCCAGTTCCTGAAGGCACTGGCCTACGGAACCGGCGCAACCATTTTCGCCGTCGCGCTCAGTGCCTTGTCCGGCTGGCTGATTGTCCGCGCTTCCGAGCAGCCTCCGATCCTGTACCTGCTCACCGCCATCGTGGGAGTGCGGTTCTTCGGCATCGGCCGCGCAGTCCTGCGCTACCGTGAACGGCTCCACCTCCACGACGCCGTCTTCCGCGCCACCAACTCCATCCGCATCCGGCTCTGGAACGGCCTGCTGAACCGCCCCGAAGGATGGCGCCGGCTGGCCCGCGGCGGGGGAGCGCTGGAACGCCTGGTGGGAGATGTCGACGAGCTGCGCGACATTGCCCCGCGCGTGGTCTTCGCTCCGCTGACGGCGTTCGTCACAGCGGTGGCAGCGTGCATTGCCACCTCGATCCTGATTCCGGAAGCGATCTGGGTGCAGCTTGGCCTGTGCCTGATCGGGCTGGTTGCAGCCCCGGCCGTTGCCCTCTGGGCCGACGCCGCTGCCCGCGCCCGCACGGTAACGCTGCAGTCGAAGGCCATGGCCTCCATGGCAAAGCTGCTCGGCGCGGCCCGTGACCTGGAAGCCAACACGTCCGCCACGCCCGTGGTGACGCGGCAGCGGCTGCTGGATGCTGCCGCGGCCGGAGCAGCCCGGCGCAGCGCCTGGGCCCAGGGCCTGGCCAACGCCATGACGGCGCTGGCCTGCGCCGGCTCAGCGCTCTGGATCCTGCACCTGGCGCAGGGCGTCCCGGCAACAGTCGCAGCGGTGATCGTGCTGATGCAGCTGGCCCTGCTGGAGTGCTTCGCGGCGGTCAACGGTTCAGTCCAGCAGTTCACCGCCTGGCGGGTGCTTGGGGACAAGGTGCTTCCGGACCTGGGGTCGGATTCGGTCGACCCCGGCACGGAAGGGGATTCGTCCACTGCCGTTCCAGCTGCACCGCGGCCGGGCAGCATCGAACTGTCCGGAATCCACTACCGCTACCCCGGGGGATCACGCGAGGTGCTCTCCGGCGTCGACCTCAGCCTGGAACCGGGCGACTGGCTGGCTGTCACCGGCCCGTCCGGCAGCGGCAAGTCCACCCTGCTGGGAGTGCTGCTCGGCTTCCTGGAACCCCAGGCTGGAGAGTTCCGCATTGGCGGGCGCCCGGCGTCGGACTTCAGCCGTGAAGCCCGCGGCATGGCCTGGTGTCCGCAGGAGGCGCACCTCTTTGACTCCACCCTGCGCGGCAACCTGCTCATCGCCCGTGACCGGTCCAACGCTCCAAGCGAGGCAGAAATGCTGGCTGCACTGGAGGCTGTGGGGCTGGGCGGACTTGTCGCGGAGCTGGAAGACGGCATCGACACCCGGATCGGCAACGGCGGCCACCGGCTATCCGGCGGACAGCGCCAGCGGCTGGCAGTTGCCCGCGCCCTGCTGACTGAAGCCGGAATCGTGCTGCTGGATGAGCCCACGGCGCACCTGGACCCGGCGGCGGGGCGCCAGCTGATGGCAGACCTTTCCGTCGGTCTGGCTGGCAAGACCGTGGTGGTGGTTACCCACAACCCGGCCGACGCCGCCTGGTGCGCGCGCCGTCTTGAGCTGGGTGCGGCCCAAAGCAGCCTTGCCCTACGCTAGGAGCCATGGCTTCAACGAATCCTGTACAGCTGCCCGGACCGCAGACCCAGCTGGCCTGGCGTGCCATCACCGAGGCCGACCTTGATGACTGGCATGCCCTGATCCGCCGGATGGTGGACGTGGACAAGCCGGGGTGGGCCGAGGACCGTGCGGATCTGGAGCACGCACTGCAGCGGCGGGGCGACGACCCGGCATTGGACTCCCTGCTGGGGGTGGACGCCGACGGCGTGCCGAGGGCGTTCGGGCTGGTCAGCCTCAATCCCGGATCAGTGCGTGCCACCGGATTCGGCGGGGTGGACCCGGCGTGGCGAAGGCGCGGGATAGGTGCCGCTGTGTACCACTGGCAGGCCGCCCGGGCCCGGGTGCGGGTCAACGAGCGGGATGGTGAGAACCCCGTGCTGCGCAGCTATGCGGAAGCCAACAACCCTTCACACCTGGCATTGCTGGAATCAGCAGGTGCGCGCGTGGTGCGGTACTTCACCGAGATGACACGTCCGCTGGACGGGGACATCCCCGATGCACAGCTGGCCGGCGGCCTGGAGTTCCGGACCTTCTCCGAGGAGATTTCCGAGCGGCTGCGGCAGGCCCACAACGAAGCTTTCCGGGATCACTGGGGGAGTGAGCCCCGGGATACCGAGAGCTGGAAGTTCACGGTGGGCCACCCGCAGTTCCGCGCTGACTGGAGTTTTGTGGTGGTGGATAGGACCTCCGGAGAGATTGCCGCCTACCAACTGGCCAGCTACGACCCGGAGTCTCCGGCAATTTTCGGCTATTCCGAGGGGTACACCGAGCTGCTGGGAGTGCTTCGGCCCTGGCGTGGCAAGGGAATTGCTCCGGCCATGCTCACCGAGGCAATGCGGCGTTTCCGGGACTCGGGGATGCAGAACGCGGGCTTGGGCGTGGACACCGAGAATCCGTCAGGCGCCCTTCAAATCTATGAAAACCTGGGCTACAGGCCCATCAGCCGCCAGGTTGTGTTCGACCTGCCGCTGGAGCGGGAATCCGCTTAGGCCTGCACAACCCAGATGGCTTCCGCGGCGGGCAGTCCAAGCTCCACGCGTCCGCCGGCCCGTTCCAGGGTGAGTGTGCCGGCGTAAGCCTGCCGCTCCAGGACGCTGATTTCTGTATCCAGGCCCAGGCCCATGCCGCCAAGATAGCGCAGCAGCTCAGGACTGTTATCCGAAACCCTCGCAATGCGCAGGAGCTGTCCAGGTTCGCTGTGGCTCAACCGGGAGGCATCCAGCGCGGGCAGGCTGCCGTCGGGTGCGGGAATGGGGTCTCCGTGCGGATCACGGACCGGGTTCCCCAAGCGCACCGCCAGGGCCTCGACCATCTTGTCCGAGACAGCATGCTCAAGGTTTTCTGCCTCGTCATGGACCTCGTCCCAGCCGTAGCCGAGATACTCAACCAGGAAGGTTTCGATGAGCCGGTGCCTGCGTACCATATTCACCGCGGCCTGCTCGCCGGTGGGAGTCAAAGCAACCGACCCGTAGCGTGCATGGGTGAGGAACCCCTGCGAGGCCAGCTTCTTCACTGCCTCGGAAACTGAGGACGCAGAGAAGCCCAGGTGTGCCGAGAGGGCAGACACCGTCACCGGCGCGTCCGTCCATTCCTGTGCCGTCCAGATGACTTTGAGGTAGTCCTCCGCGGCGCTGGTCAGTTCTTTCTTTCCCACGCGTCCACCTTACGCCAGCGCCCCGGCGAACAAGGTGGGACCGGCATCCAGGTACCCCCAGGGGGTACTTGACTGATACCCACGGGGGGTATAGATTCGCAGGTGTTGCCAGATATTACCGGGAGGTCGGATCGTGGACACCAATGCACGTGCTGCAGTGGAGGTGGCCGAAGAACAGCGCGGCTACGCCAGCGACAAGGAAGCGTACCTGCGGCGGCTGAAGCGCATTGAAGGGCAGGTCCGGGGGATAGCCCGGATGGTTGATGAGGACAAGTACTGCATCGACGTCCTCACCCAGGTCTCAGCCGTCACCAAGGCGCTGCACGCCGTGAGCCTCGGCCTGGTCCAGGACCACATTTCCCACTGCGTCGTCTCGGCCGCAAGGGAAGCTGAGGAAGCAGGGGACCCGTCAATCGTGGACACGAAAGTCCAGGAAGCAACAGACGCAATCGGCCGGCTCCTGCGCTAGCGGCGCGGAACCGGAGAGCCGGCAGGGCGCGGCCCTGCCAGGGGAGGAACAGCTATGGAAACCAAACTCAGCATTTCAGGTATGACCTGCGGGCACTGCGTCGCTTCGGTCACCGAGGAGGTCAACGCCGTCGAAGGCGTCCAGGACGTCCGGGTGGATCTGGTGGCCGATGGGGTTTCAACCGCAGTGGTTGTGTCCAGCGAGCCCCTTGCACCCGAACTGCTCGGCGAAGCCGTGGCAGAAGCCGGCTACACAGTGGTGGGCTGAAAGGAGAATCATGGCAACCCGTGAACAGCAGCACCTGGCCGCAGAGCGCGAGGTGTCGCTGGACATTCAGGGCATGACCTGCGCTTCCTGCGTCAACCGTGTTGAACGCAAGCTCGGCAAGATCGAGGGAGTCCAGGCCACCGTCAACCTGCCGCTGAACTCGGCATCGGTTAAGGTTCCAGCCGGTGTCACTGATGACCAGCTGGTGGCAACTGTCGAAGCGGCCGGCTACCAGGCGAAGGTGGCGGTACCGGCGGACCACGCCGGTCATGAGGACCACATGGCACACGGCGGCACCGCAGCGCAGCTTCGCCCGCGCCTGATTACCGCGGCGATCCTGACCGTTCCGGTGCTGCTGGTTTCAATGGTGCCGGCGTTCGCCTTCCCGAACTGGGGCTGGGTCGCTGCGGCACTTTCGCTGCCGGTGGTCCTCTGGTCCGCCTGGCCTTTCCACCGCGCCGCGGCGGTCAATGCGCGCCACCTGGCCTCGACCATGGACACGCTGGTGTCCATCGGAGTCAGTGCCGCCTACCTGTTCTCCCTGGGCCAGCTGATTGCCGATCCCGGACTGACAGCTGACCCCGGCATGAGCGAGGCCCACCTCTACTTCGAGGTAGCCGCCGTGGTCACCACGTTCCTGCTGCTTGGCCGATACCTCGAAGCCAGGGCAAAGACCAGTGCCGCCGATGCCCTGACCTCCCTGCTGAGCCTGGGAGCCAAGGACGCAGTTGTGCTGCGGAACGGCCGTGAGGTGCTCATCCCGGCCGCCGAACTGGTGCCCGGGGATGTCTTCGTGGTGCGTCCGGGGGAGAAGGTCGCCACCGACGGAACTGTGGTGGAGGGCGAGTCAGCCATTGACGCAGCCTTGATCACCGGTGAGTCCCTGCCGGTGGAGGTCCATCCCGGCGATCCCGTCACCGGGGCCACGGTCAACACTTCCGGGAGGCTGCTGGTCCGGGCAACCCGGGTGGGCAGCGAAACCACCCTGGCGCAAATGGGTGCGCTGGTCAGCGCCGCCCAGTCGGGCAAGGCTCCGATCGCGCGGCTCGCCGACCGGATCAGTGCGGTGTTCGTGCCGGTTGTCCTGGTGATCGCCGCCGTGACTTTCCTGCTCTGGCTCCTGCTGGCCGGTGACCTCCAAAGCGCATTCACTGCTGCCGTGGCGGTCCTGGTCATTGCCTGCCCCTGTGCCCTGGGACTGGCTACTCCGGTAGGGCTGCTGACCGGAACCGGACGGGGCGCCCAGCTGGGCATCCTGATCAAGGGTCCGCAGGTACTGGAGGACACCCGAACGGTGAACACCATCCTGCTGGACAAGACCGGGACGGTCACCAGCGGCAAGCTTTCGGTGGCCCGGACGGTGCTGCTTCCGAATTCAGGAGCGGGGGATGAGGATACCCTGCTCCGCCTGGCCGGTTCGCTCGAGAACGCCGGCGAGCATCCGATTGCCCGCGCCATTGCCGCAGCTGCGGAGCAGGGCCCCGGCCTGGCACCCGTCAGCGGGTTCCTGTCCTCGCCCGGCGGTGGTGTGCGCGGCACGGTTGAGGGACGCAGCGTCGTGGCGGGCCGGCCCGGCTGGCTTGAGGAAAACGGCATTGCGCTCGATCCGTCGGCTGCGGGCGTGCTTCGCCGGGAGCAGGAAACCGGTGCCACCGCTGTCGTGGTTGCCCTCGACGGAGCCCCGGCAGGCATCATCAGCCTCCAGGACACCATCAAGGACGGTTCCCGTGAGGCGGTGGCACGGCTCTTGGAACTTGGGCTGCGTCCTGTCCTGCTGACCGGGGACAACGCCGTCGTGGCCGCAGCCGTGGCGCGGGAAGTCGGGATTGCCCCCGAGGACGTACTGGCCGACGTCCGCCCGGAAGGCAAGGTTGCGGCAGTGCGCCGGTTCCAAGAGCAGGGCGCCACAGTGGCCATGGCAGGGGACGGCGTGAACGACGCCGCCGCGCTGGCCCAGGCGGATCTTGGCATCGCGATGGGCTCAGGAACGGACGCGGCCATGGCCGCGGCAGACCTGACCGTGATGGGCAGTTCCCTGGGGCAGGTCGCCACCGCGATCGAGCTCTCCCGGCGGACCCTGCGGACCATCAAGGTCAACCTGTTCTGGGCGTTCTTCTACAACACCGTGGGGATCCCGGTGGCCGCCCTTGGGTTGCTGAACCCGATGATCGCCGGCGCGGCCATGGCCGCCAGCTCGGTGCTGGTGGTGGCGAACTCGCTGCGGCTGCGAAGCTTCGGTAAGTAACAGCCCATACAAAAACGGCACTGGGCCGGACCTGGAAAACCAGGTTCGGCCCAGTGCCGTTTAACGGTGCCGGCTCTAGGGAGCAGTCAGGCTGGGGCCGATGTGCTCCACCGGGCTGGCTAGCGGAACGCCGGAGCCGTCCCGGCGGCCGTGTTCAGTGGGCAACGCCCGGGCCACGCCGTTCGCGGCTGCGGCCTTGGCGGGGCCGTGCCCGGCCCAAGCGGCTACCAGTGCGTCTTCGCCCTTCAGGAACCGGTGCGCCCGCACGCCCGCAGTGGCGCGTCCCTTGGCCGGGTATTCGGCAAAGTCCGTCACCTTAACGGATCCGCCGGGTGTCCCGGGAAGCGTCTCGCTGCCGGAAGCGACGGTGACCACGACGGCGTCCGGGTCGCCCGCAGCGACCACACCGAAGAAGATCGCTTCATCACCCTCGCCAAGCTTCATGCCTGCCACACCGCCGGCGGTCCGCCCCTGCGGACGCACTGCGGAGGCCGGGAAGCGAAGCAGCTGGGCACCCCTGGTCGCGAAGACGAGTTCGTCGTCGTCCTTCGCGGCCACGGCGGCACCGATGACCTCGTCGCGCGGCTTGAGCGTGATCGCTTCCCAGTCGTCCCGGTTCAGCGGGTATTCCGGGTTCACGCGCTTCACTACGCCGTTTCGGGTGCCAAGGGCCAGCACGGCGTTCAGCGGCACCAGGCCGATAAGCTTCTCGCCCTTCGTCAGGGTCATGAAGTCCTTGGCAGCCACCCCGCCGGCAAGGTTGGGCAGGCCGTTGGTCGGGGGAAGCGCCGGCATGTCCATCACCTGGACGCGGATCATTCGGCCGGAGGACGTGACCGCTCCGATCTCACCGCGTGCGGTGGTGGCCACCACGCTGCGGAAAACGTCGTGGCGGGTCCGTTGCCCGCCTTCCACCAGCGGCTCCTGGTTGGAGGTCCGTGCCAGCTGGCCGGAGGCCGAAAGGACTACCCAGCAGGGATCGTCGGGGATCTGGAGCGGAAGAACGGCTTTCGCTCCCTTGCCCGCCTTTACCGCCACTGCCTCGGAGGCCATCGGCGCCACCGCCTCGGACTCCAGGAGCACTGTGCGGCGCGGGGTGGCATACCTGGCCGCCACGTCGCCGAGCTCCTCGCATACCAGTTCGCGCAGCCGTTCCTCGGAATCCAGGATGGCCTGCAGCTCCTCGATTGCGGCGCGCAGTTCCTCCTGCTCCTTCTCGAGTTCCAGCCGTGAGTACTTGGTGAGCTGGCGCAGCCGTAGTTCCAGAATGTGGTTGGCCTGGATCTCAGTGAGGTCGTAGATGGACATCAGGCGCGTGCGCGCCTCTGCAGTCTCTTCCGAGGAGCGGATGACCTGGATGACCTCGTCAATGTCCACGATCGCGATCAGCAGGCCCTCAACCAGGTGGAGCCGGTCCTTCTTGCGGCCCAGGCGGTAGGCGGTGCGCCGCCGCACCACTCCCAGGCGGTGGGACGCGTAGACCTGCAGCAGTTCCACCAGGCCAAGGGTGCGCGGCTGGCCGTCCACCAGGGAAACGTTGTTGATGCCGAAGGAATCTTCCATCGGGGTGTAGCGGTAGAGCTGGGCAAGGACGGCTTTGGGGTTGAACCCGTTCTTCAGCTCAATAACCAGGCGGAGGCCGTTTTGGCGGTCCGTGAGGTCCACGACATCCGAGATGCCCTGCAGTTTCTTGGAGGTGACCGCGTCCTTGATCTTTTCGATCACCTTTTCCGGGCCCACCATGTACGGCAGTTCGGTGACCACCAGTCCGGTCCGGCGGGCAGTGAGCTGCTCCACCTCCACCTTGGCGCGGGTCTTGAACGAGCCGCGCCCGGTTGCGTAGGCGTCACGGATGCCGTCCAGGCCCACGATGCGGCCGCCGGAGGGCAGGTCCGGGCCCGGTACAAAGCGCATCAGGTCATCCAGGGTTGCCTCGGGATGACGGATCAGGTGCTGGGCGGCCGCGATGACTTCGCCCAGGTTGTGCGGTGCCATGTTGGTGGCCATGCCGACGGCGATGCCGGAGGCACCGTTGACCAGCAGGTTGGGGAACGCGGCCGGGAGTACCTCAGGCTGCATCAGCTGGTTGTCGTAGTTCGGGACAAAGTCCACGACGTCTTCGTCGAGGTGGTCCGTGAGGGTCAGGGCGGCAGCAGCGAGCCGGGCTTCGGTGTAGCGCGAAGCGGCGGGGCCGTCGTCAAGCGAACCGAAGTTGCCGTGGCCGTCGATCAGCGGCAGGCGCAGCGCCCAGTCCTGTGCCATGCGGACCATGGCGTCATAAATGGCCGAGTCGCCGTGCGGGTGCAGCTTGCCCATCACCTCGCCGACCACGCGTGCGCTCTTGACGTGTCCGCGGTCAGGGCGCAGGCCCATCTCGGCCATCATGTACAGGATGCGCCGCTGCACGGGCTTCAGGCCGTCACGTGCGTCCGGCAGGGCACGCGAGTAAATCACCGAGTAGGCGTACTCGAGGAAGGACCCCTCCATCTCGGTGGTGACATCAATGTCGATGATGTTCTCAGCGATGGGTTCGCCGGGAGTGGGTGCGGAGGCGGAGCGCCGGGCCATGTAGTTCTTGCGTCCTTGAGGTTGGTGTTGACTGGTCGGTTTCGGTGCGTTGTGGAGGTTCAGTGGCGGGTTCTAAAAAATGCCCACTAGTCTGAGTCTATGGCGGAGCAGGGACAATACCCCGAATATTGGGAAGCTGATGTCGTTTTGCGGGACGGGCGTACAGGACACCTGAGGCCTGTTTCCCCGGCGGATGCCGAGGCGCTGCAGGCGTTCCACATGCGGCAGTCCCAAAGCTCCATTTATCTGCGTTTCTTCACTTACAAGGCTAAACTGAGCGGCCGCGAGCTGAAGCGCTTTACCAACGTGGATTACCGGGACAGGGTTGCGTTTGTCATCACACTCGGATCCGAGATCGTGGGAATTGGCCGCTATGACCGTCTGGATGATCCCGCCGAGGCGGAAGTGGCCTTCAACATTTCCGATGAACACCAGGGACGGGGCATCGGCTCCATCCTCCTGGAACACCTGGCCGCCGCAGCGCGGGAGAACGGGATCCGCCGCTTCAGCGCAGAGGTGCTGCCGGAAAACCGCAAGATGCTCAGTGTGTTCGCGGACGCCGGCTATGAGGTCCGCCGGGCGTTCGACGACGGCGTGATCGCCCTGGACTTCGACATCGACCCGACGGAAAAGTCCCGGGCCGTCATGGAAGCCCGGGAACACCGCGCTGAGGCGCGCAGCGTCGCGGACCTCCTGGCGCCGTCGTCCATCGCCGTAATCGGTGCCAGCCGCGAATGGGGCAGCGTTGGCTACCAGCTGATGGAACACATCGTCGAAGGCGGATTCACCGGGAGTGTGTATGCCGTCAATCCGGAAGCCTTCGAACTCGCCGGGATGGTTTCCTACGGCAAGATCTCCGAGATTCCCGAGCCGGTCTCCCTGGCCGTCATTGCCGTCCCGTATGACCAGGTCCAGTGCGTGGCCGAAGAATGCGCCGCCGCGGGAGTGAAACACCTCCTGGTGGTCAGTGCGGGATTCGACGACGGCGAAGCGGGACTGGCGCGCCAGCGCCGCCTGGTGCGCTACGCCCGGGCCAACGGCATGCGGGTAGTGGGACCGGCGTCGCTGGGCCTGATCAACACCCGTCCCGAAGTTTCGCTGAATGCCTCCATGGCCCCGGCCCTGCCGCGCCGCGGGGGACTGGGCCTGTTCAGCCAGTCCGCTGCGATCGGCGTCCTCCTTTACGCTGCTGCCCAGCGCCGGCGACTGGGACTGTCCTCCACCATTTCCGCGGGCAACCGGGCGGATGTCTCCGGCAACGACGTCATGCAGTACTGGGAAGACGACGCCGGCACCAAGGTGGTGGGCCTGTACCTGGAGTCAGTGGGCAACCCCCGCAAGTTCTCACGCATCGCCCGCCGCCTGGCCTCCGGCAAACCGGTCATCGTAGCCAAATCGGATGTCACCGGGCTTCAGCTTCCACCGGGGCACTCGGTACGCCTTACCCAGGCGCCGCAGGGAGCGCTGGACGCAATGCTTCGCCAGTCCGGCGTGATCCGGGTGGCCACGAATGAGCAGCTCATGGACGTAGCCCAGATTGCCTGCAGCCAGCCGCTGCCCCAGGGCAGGGGGCTGGCAGTGCTGAGCAACTCCGCCGCACTTGGACGGGTGCTCGCCGATGCCGCTGTTCCGCTGGACCTGGACGCCGTGCACCTGCGCACCGACCTGGACCTGGACCGCGGCCAGAGCGTTGCCCTGCCTGCACTGCGTGAGGCCGTGGCGAAAGCCCTGGCGGATGAAGCCGTGCACAGCGCCGTGGTGACGCTGCTGCCGGCGCCGGGGCTGGACAATGATGCGGTTGCCGAAACCCTGCTGGACTGTGCGCTCGAAGCCGGAAAGCCCGTGGTAGCGGTCTTTACCGGAATCATGGATCCCAGCCAGCTCACCGAAGGCGTACTCGCCGCCCGTGAACAGGTCCCGCCGGCCGCGTCGACGGATGATGCACAGGTCCCGGAGCCGGCAGTACTCCCGGCAGGCCTTCCCTGCTTCGCCAGCCCGGGCGCAGCGGTCAGCGCACTTTCGGCGCTGGTCCGCTACAGCGAATGGGCAGGGCGGGAACACGGCCACTACACGGAGCCGGCCGGTGTGGACACCGAGGCCGCGCAGGCCTTCATCGACGAACAGATGGCGCGGGTGGCCAACACCGACCTCTTGCGCCTGGGCCCGGCCGAAACGTCCCGGCTGCTGGGCTTCTACGGGATCAGCGTCCTGCCTTCCCTGCCCTTCCGCACGGAGGATGAGGCCGTCCAGGCCGCCGACCAGCTTGGCTGGCCGGTAGTGCTGAAAACCATGGATGAGCACCTGCGGCACCGACTGGACCTGGGCGGAGTGCGGCTGAACATCTCCTCTGAGCAGTCACTGCGGAGCAATATTTCCGAGATGCGTTCCGCCCTGGAACCGTACGGCCGCTTCGAACTCGAGGTGCAGTCAATGGCGCCGTCGGGCCAGGGATGTGTGCTGCGGGCCATTGAGGACCCGCTGCTTGGTCCGGTCCTCTCCTTCGGGATCGCCGGGGACGCCGTGAACCTGCTCGATGACTGGGCCCATGGCATTCCGCCGCTGACGAGCGTGGACGTTGCGGACCTTGTGCGCACGCCGCGAACCTCCCGGCGGCTCTTCGGCTACCAGGGGCTGCCCAAGGTTGACGTCGCCGCCCTTGAAGACCTCATAGCCAGGGTGGCGCTGCTGAAGGATGAACACCCCGAGATTGCACTGCTGGAGATTAATCCGGTGCTGGTTTCGGTACAGGGCGTCACGGTCCTGAGCGCGGATATCCGGCTGGGCAACCCGCAGCAGCGCACCGACAGTGCCCGCCGCGCCCTCCGCGATTAACCCGGCTGCAGACCAGACAGTTGTGCACACTCAGCGCGCCTTTTTAGGTGCTCAGGGCGCATCTGGGGGAAACTGGTTTTATGTCGCCGCTACTTTCCGCTGAACGCCGCAGCCTTGACGCCTCCATCGAGCGCGCTGGCTTCTACCCCACGCTGCTGGCAGACGTTGTGCATGACGCCCTGGACGGGCGTGAGCCCCTCTCCCACCTGATCCATCTTGAAACGCATTTCGACCGGACCGAAGTGCACCGCCACATAACCGTCCTGGTGCTGACCGAGGACATGCTGGTGATCACCCATGTGGACGACCAGCAGCTGGATGAAGCCGGTGAGCAAATGATGGCGCAGGTTTCCACCGAGTCGGTCCCGGTGACCCAGATCCGCTCCGTGGTGCTTGGCTACATGTACTCCCAGCCGCAGAACTACAAGCCGTCCGACCAGGCCCGTGAACTTACCCTGGCAATCGCATGGTCCGGCGGGCAGCGCCTGGACATGGGCCCCGCCGGCTGTGCCGATCCGCAGTGCGAAGCCGATCACGGCTATACCGGAACCATCGCCCAGGAAGATATCGTCCTGCGCGTGTCTGCGGAAGCCGACGGAATCCAGGCCGTGCAGAACGCAAAGGCCTTCGCCCGTGCCCTGCGCAAAGTCAACACCGACACCATGAATGTCCGTGCCATGGAGCCGGCCCTCGACCGGCAGCGGATGCCGGGAATTGGCAGCCGTTTCAACCGCGGCCACCACCAGCGGTAAGGGGCATGGACGCAGCACCCGCCGCTGACCCCCTCCCGCAGGCGCCCGGTTACGGCCGCAGTTCCGTAGCGGAAGTCCTCACTAGTGCCGCAGCGGTCCTGAAGGTTCCCGGTTTCACCAACACCCTTGGACTGCCCGCCGCGAAGCGGGTCTGCGTGGTGATGGTGGACGGACTGGGCCGGAGCCTGCTCAAACAGCGTTCCGGACACGCGCCGTTCCTGCGGTCAATGCTGGAAGGCGGACGCACGCTCACCGCGGCCTTTCCCACCACGACGGCGGCGTCCCTCGCGTCGCTGGGCACCGGCCTTCCCCCGGGACAGCACGGCATGGTGGGCTACGACGTCCTTGATCCTGCCCAGGACAAAGTGGTGAACATGCTGGGCAACTGGGACCCGGGAGTGGACCCGCGCCGCTGGCAGCCTTTCCCGACTGTCCTGGAACAGGCATCCGAACATCTTCCCGTTACGACCGTCAGCCTGCCAAGGTTCGCTGATTCCGCCATGACCCGGGCTGCCCTGCGCGGCGGCAGCCACGCCTCGGGCACCGGCATCCACGCGCGCGTTGAGGCCGCTTCGGGGGCACTGGCGGCCGAGAAGCGCATGCTGATGTACTTCTACTTCAACGAGCTGGACAAGACCGGACACCGCTATGGTGCCCAGTCCCCTGAATGGGGTGGGTCCCTGGAGGAACTGGATTCCGCCCTGAAGCGGTTCACGGCCAAGCTGCCCCCGGACACCCTGGTTCTCCTGACTGCGGACCACGGCATGGTAGACACCGCTCCGGCTGACCGGATCGACTACTCTGCCAACCCTGCCCTGGTTGACGGGGTACGCCACACGGCCGGAGATCCGCGCATGGTGCAGCTTTACCTGGAACCGGATGCCCCGGTCGGAACCCTGGAACGGCTCGCCGGTTCCTGGCGGCAGGCCCTGGGCTCCAAGGCCTGGATACTCACCCGGGACCAGGCAGTTGCCCAAGGCCTGTTCGGACCCGTCCGGGAGGAGATCCTGCCCCGCATTGGGGACCTGCTGATTGCTGCCCGCGAACCGATTGCACTCTTCGATGCCCGGCGGGCCAGCCCGTCGGCACTGCAAATGGTGGGCCAGCATGGCTCGCTGACCCGCGCCGAGCGCGAAGTCCCGCTGCTGACGCTGGCCCGGCCGGCCAAGGGCGGGCGGAAGTAGGTTATGGCTGAACTCGTTTTCTTCTCCGGGACCATGGATTGCGGCAAGTCCACCCTGGCGCTGCAGATGGACTACAACCACAGCGCCCGCGGACGCGGGGGAATACTCTTCAGCCGCAACGACCGCGCCGGAAACGCGATGATCTCCAGCAGGCTGGGGCTGAAGACCCGGGCCGTTGAGGTGAAGGACCACACGGATTTCTGGGACGAGGTAATCCGGACCCGCAGTGCGGGGGACCGGGTGGACTACCTCATCTGCGATGAAGCGCAGTTCTACAGCGAGGAACAGATCGAACAGCTCGCCCGGATTGTGGACGAGATGGAAATCGATGTGTTCGCCTTTGGCATTGCCACGGATTTCCGCACCCGGCTGTTCCCGGGGTCCCGGCGCCTGATCGAACTGGCCGACCGCATCGAAGTACTGCAGGTCCGTGCGCTGTGCTGGTGCGGACGCCGGGCCACCCACAACGCCCGCACCGTGGATGGAGTCATGGTAGTAACCGGTGACCAGGTTGTGGTGGGTGACGTTGACAAGCGGTCAGCGGACCCTGGTCCGGAGGCGCTCTTTGAGCCGGAGGAAGCCGGAGCACCGCCTGTTGTGGGATACGAAACGCTCTGCCGGCGCCACTATATGCGCCGGATGGGCGCCCAGCAGGCTGCACGCTATGCGGGAACGGGCGAAGATCCGGACATTTGTGCCGTGGACATAGCCCGCAGCTAGGCAGAGCCTGCGCGGCGGCGGTCCGTGGCGCGCCCGGACCGCCGTAACGGGCTAGTCGCCCTTGGTACCAAAAACGATTTCGTCCCAGCTGGGCACCGAGGAACGCTTGGGCTTGATCCGGCGTTCGGTCACCGGTTCCTTGGCTTCCGGGGTCTCTCCGGACTCTTCGGGCTCAGCGGCGGCCTTCGGAGTGTCTGAACCGCGCGATCCGCGAAGCGGCCGGGCAAGGATGCTGATTTCCCGCGTCGAGGTGCTTACGCCCTCATCCAGGCGCAGCGGGTCGGCAGGACCCTCTTCCGCCTCGGGCTCTGCTGTGTCCTCCGGTTCGCCCGGGAACACAGGCGCCAGGCTCAGTTTGCCGGTGCGCGGCCGGTGCGCGGACTCGTCCTCAAGTTCGGCCTGGCCTTCACGTGGGTGTGCTGCAGGAATACTGCCCTTGGCGAGCAGGGCGGCCAGGGCGTCGTCGCCGTCTTCATCTGTGCCCAGGCGCTGCCCGCGACGGGAACGCAGGACGTTGAGCAGCTCATCTGTCTCTTCGTCCGAGACGGGAAGGGGCTCCTCCGGGGCGGTGTCTGTTTCGAAATCGAAGACGCGGTCGGCTACTGCGGACAGCCGGCGTGCCGGGACAGGGGAGTCCACCGGCGCGAGTTCGCTGAGCAGCTGCGCCCAGCGGTTGGCATTGGTCACCTGGCGGCGGAGCGGGCTGTAAGTCCACCGGGCAGGAGGCTCCTCGCCCACGGATACCCGGGAGTTCTCGCCCAGGCTGAAGCTGGCCACTACGTCCCAGGACCCCTCCGGGCGCCGCCAGGAGTCCCAGACCACCGTTTCGGGGTCCACGCCGAAGGCACGGAGGCGGTGGCTGACCATGTCGCCCAGGTTGACGGGAGAGTCCCCAAAGGCTGAGCGGTGGCTGTCCTGCGCAGCGCTCATGGGCGCTTCCACCTCAACGGACTGGGCCTGGCGCGCGATGTACTCGCGTTCAGCCAGCACCGGGCCTTCGTAGCGGCGGATATGGGCGAGGTCGTGGCCGGAGAGCTCCGCGACTTCCTCGGCGCTGGCACCGGACCGGATCCGGGCCTGGATATCACGGGGAGTCATTGTGGGTCCGGCCTCGGGCTCGGCTGCCTGTCCCGCACGCCGTGCGGGGCGGGAAGCAGCAACGCGCAGGGCTTCGTCGATGCGGAGCCGGAACGTTTCGCCGCCCCGTCCGCTCAGCAGCAGATGTTCGCCGCCCTCATGGACACCCACGAGCCGTAGATCCTGCATGAAAAAATCCTCGCTATCGATAGCAACTCCTTCTTGAAACAATGCCATCCGGGCACCCAAATTCCTACCGTTTAGCCCGGTGTGGCGCGGATCCACGGCCTGGGCGGGCAATGATTCTTGCCCTGCGGACACGATCCCCGAGGCAGAGGCGTGGCTATTTCGTTCAGGGCGGACAAAAATCTCTCTTCTGCGGGCACAAACGCAGTGGCCGCGGCGTTGTCTACTCCGAGCCGCGCTGCGGTTTCAGGCCAGGCGCCCGGAACCGGCAGTACGTGCCTCGATTTACCCGTGAAGTACTGACACCGATGGTGGGATGTGAATTATGGCGACAGACTACGACGCGCCGCGCAAGGCCGACGAGGACGCCAGCGAAGAATCAATCGAAGAACTGAAGACACGGCGGACAAACGTGCAGTCGGCCGTGGTGGACGAAGACGAAGCCGAGGCAGCGGACAGCTTCGAACTGCCGGGAGCAGACCTTTCCGGCGAAGAACTGATGGTCCGGGTGCTTCCCGCCCAGCAGGACGAATTCACCTGTGCTTCCTGCTTCCTGGTGCGGCACCGTTCGCAGATTGCCAAGGAGAAGGACGGACTTTATTACTGCATCGACTGCGAAGGCTAAGCCGGGGCCAGCGGTGGTTAGCTGCCTGCGGGCTGAAGGGCAGCCACCAGCTTTTCCGGGTGGCGGGTGGAAGTGAGCCAGTACGGGGTGCGGTCTGCGGGATCAGTGATTTCCATCTTCACGACCGGGCTGATCCAGCCCCGGATGCAGAGGTACGCGGTGCCGTTCAATGCCGGCCCGCGCTGCTGGGTTGCATCTTCACCGCGGTAGGCTTCCACCGCGCCGATCCACTTGCGTTCAATCTGGGCGCGCCCCACCTGCACGGTCTCCTCGGTAACCCGGATGACCGGTGTGGATATCAGCAGCAGTACCGTCAGGACCACCGCGGCCACCAGGGCAACCAGGATGCCCACGAGCAGGCTGATGGGAATGAACGCAAGGACGAAGGTCCCGGACAGGCCGGCGACAACCAGCCAGATCCAGAATGCCGGCAGCAGCCTCTCCGAATAGAGCACGGTCTGGGCAGGGCTGTGGGCAGCGGGCGTTGACATACTCCTAGCTTTCCATCTTTGTTCCGGCATTTCATCTTGCCTTTGGCCCTGACCGGCGCAGTCCCGGCCCGCGCGGCGGGACGGCGCGGGGCTGGCACTACGCGCTAAAGTAAACAAGGCGCTGCCGGTCTCTGGCCGCAGCTGCCGTAAGTCATTGAAGAAACAGTTCCAGAAAGATCCCGGAGACAGCTGTGCAGCAAGCAGGACCCAGCGTGAAAGTCCAGCTGAAAATGCTCGACGACGGCCTCGAAGCGCCGTCCTACGCCCACCCAGGTGATGCGGGCGCAGACCTGCGTGCCCGCGTCGACGTCGAACTGGCACCCGGCCAGCGGGCCCTGGTGCCGACCGGCGTTTCCATCGCGCTGCCTTTCGGGTACGTTGCCTTGATCCATCCGCGCTCCGGGCTCGCCACGAAGCACGGGCTCACGATCGTCAACGCGCCCGGTACCGTGGACGCGGGTTACCGCGGTGAAATTTCCGTCACACTGTTAAACACGGACGCCGCCGAGCCCATTCGGCTCAAGCGCGGGGACCGGATTGCGCAGATGGTGATCCAGCGCGTTGAGACTGCTGAGTTCGAACCCGTTGCTGAGCTCTCCGACTCGGTGCGCGGGGCCGGAGGATTCGGCTCCACCGGCGGATTCGGCACAGCAACGGCCTAGGCCGCTACAACCCGGGTTCACTTGCCCGGCACCACAGAAGGAAAGAGGACCAGGCGATGGCATTTGGACGCCGCAGGAAAGACCGGGCGGAATCCGGGTACGTTCCCAAGGAACAGGACACGGCAGATGAAGCTGCAGGTGCCGCCGCGGGACCCGCCCAGGGACCGTACGACGTCGCCGACCGGCCTTCGGAGGAAGGCTACGTGGACCTTGGCGCGCTGCGCATTGCCGCCACGCAGGGCCTGGCGCTGCGCCTGGAAGTCGAAGAGAAGACCAAACGGGTAGTTGCCGTCACCCTGGACATGGACGGATCCAGCCTCCAGCTGCAGGCCTTCGCCGCACCGAAGTCGGAGACCCTCTGGGACGAAATCCGCGCGCAGATCGTCAAATCGGTTTCTTCCCAGGGCGGCACCGCAGACGAACTTGAGGGACGCCTGGGCACCGAGCTGCTGGCGCGTGTGCCTGCGCAGGCACAGGACGGTTCCAAGGGCTACCGTGTGGCACGGTTCGTAGGAGTGGACGGTCCCCGCTGGTTCCTGCGCGGCGTGTTCGGCGGTCCGGCGGCCATGAACCCCGATGCGGCCGGTCCGCTGGAAGAAGTCTTCCGCAACGTTGTGGTGGTCCGCGGGGACGCTCCGCTGCCCCCTCGCGACCTGCTGCAGCTGAACCTGCCCCGTGACGCTTCTCCGCTGCCCAAGCGCGGTGAAGACTCAGCCAAGCCGGAGCCGCCGCAGCGCGGACCGGAAATCACCACCATTGGCTAAGCAGATGCCCCCGGCGGCCGGAGCTTCCGCCCGGCTGCGCATCGCCGACCTGCCGGGCCGGGGCCGCGCTCACAGCAGCGGCTACGTTGAATCGGTCACCCTGGTTCCGGCAGACTCCGCGCCCCGGTTCACCGCCGTCCTGGCGGACCTGCAGGGCGCCTACCGGGATCCCGCCGCAGCGCAGACCCGGCAGCGGGTACGGCTCATCTGGATTGGGCAGCGCCGCATCCCCGGAATAGTTGCCGGAACCCAGGTGGCGTTCGAGGGCATGGTGAGCAGTGTTGGCGGCCAGCCCACCATCTTCAACCCGCGGTACGAAATCATTGGACGTCCGGAAGGCGAATTATGAGCACCAGCCCAGAACCCGAAGGCAAAGGCCGCCCCGACGGCCAGCCTTCGATGAGCGAGCTGGCCGGACAATATGCTGCCCGCTCCGGCGTCGAACGCGGCGACGACGGGCAGATCGACGTCCTGAAATCCGTCGGCGGTGTGCGCGGACTGGCGGAGGCGATCCTCCCCGGGCTGCTGTTCACGCTGATTTACACGATCACCACGGCCCTCTATCTGTCCCTGGGAGCTGCCGTGGTGGCCGCCGGAGGCTTCGCCGTCGCCAACCTCATTCAGAAGCGGCCGCTGGTGCAGTCGCTGACCGGCGTCATCGGTGTTGCGATCTGTGCAATATTCGCGCTCCGAAGCGGCAGCGGCACCGAGTTCTTCCTTCCGGGTTTCTACCTCAATGGTGCCTACATCCTGGCCTTTGCCGTCTCCGTGGCGGTCAAATGGCCCGTCGCAGGGCTGCTGTTTGGCTTTATCCGCGGCGAGAACCTCTCCTGGCGCAGCGAACCTAAGCGGCTGCGTGCCTATACCCTGGCCACCTGGATCATCATCTCTGTCTTCGCGCTGCGGCTCGCGGTGCAGCTGCCCCTCTACCTGGCAGACAATGTTGCAGCCCTGGGCACCATGAGGCTGGCCATGGGCGTGCCGCTGTACGCGCTGGGACTCTGGCTGGCCTGGATGGTTTCCCGTCCCGCAGCAGTCCGCGAACCCTAGTCCTTCGGGGCCAGCAGGGCCCGCAGCTCGTCCTCCGCAGCGATGGTGGTGACGAAGAACAGTTCGTCGCCGCCTTCTATGACGTCGTCGCTGCTCGGAGTGATGGGCGCATCGTCGCGCAGGATCGCAACCAGGGTCGAATCCTGCGGCCACGGAACGGAACCTACGCGCGCTCCCAGCATCGGGGAGGCCGCCGGGACGGTGAATTCGACCATCGAGGACACCCCTGTCTGCAGGGTCAGCAGACGCACAAGGTCGCCGACCTCCACGGCTTCCTCCACCAGGGCAGTCATGAGGCGGGGGGTGTTGACCGCGACGTCCACACCCCAGGAGTCATCGAACATCCAGTCGTTCTTTGGATTATTGACGCGCCCCACGGTCCGGGCCACTCCGAACTCGGTCTTCGCGAGCAGGGAGACCACCAGGTTCACCTTGTCATCGCCAGTGGCGGAGACCACCACGTCAGCGGCGTCCAGCCTGGCATCCTTCAGGGTGGTCAGTTCGCAGGCATCCCCGATCAGCCACGCCGCGCCGGCAAGTTCGCTCCGGGCCTCGGTCTCGGGCTTCTCGTCGATGAGGAGCACCTCGTGTCCGTGGGACAGCAGCTCGCGGGCAATCGAGGACCCCACACTGCCGGCTCCGGCAATTACAACCTTCACGGGTTCTCCTTTGCAGGCGGAGCAGACAGGACCCTGCTGATTTCCGCGGTTCGTTCAACATGCATCATTGCGTGCAGGACGTCACCCTGCTGGTAGCTCGTGTCGGCGCGGGGGAGCACGCCTTCTCCGAAGCGGGTCAGGTACGCAATCCGTACCCCGGCCGCGGCCTCCACCTCGTGCAGCGGGCGGCCCAGCCACGACGGGTCCAGCGACAGTTCACCCAGGATGAGCCTGCCGGAGGATTCCCGGAAGTCGCCGTTGATGCTTTGTTCGGGCAGGATCCTGCGCAGAACCTGGTCAGCGCTCCAGCGCACGGCCGCCACGGTGGGGATACCCAGCCGCTGGTAGATTTCGGCGCGCCCCGGATCATAGATCCGTGCCACGACGTGGGGCACATGGAAGGTTTCCCGTGCCACCCGGGTCGAGAGAATGTTTGAATTGTCGCCGCTGGAAACAGCGGCGAAAGCGTAGGCGCCTTCGATTCCGGCCTGTTCCAAAGTGGCACGGTCAAATCCGACGCCGGTCACCCGGGTGCCGGTAAAAGCAGGCCTCAGGCGACGGAAAGCCCGCGGATCCTGGTCTATGACCGCCACGGAATGTCCGGCGTTGTCCAGGGTGTGTGCCAGCATGGCTCCCACCCTTCCGCACCCCATGATCACGTAATGCGCCACCGTGTCCTACCTCATGTTCTCTACCGGGATTTCCCGCGTGCTGCCGTATCCCGCTCCGGGCCAAAGGAAAGCATAGTCGGGTGCACCGGCGAAATCGTGATGTGATGGTGTTTTAGCTCCAACACGGAAGTCCGAACGCACTATGACCCCCGAAACCCCGCAGGGCACAAATCCTCCCAGCGATCTTGAACTGACCATCGGCCCGGCCGCCCACGGAGGGCACTTCGTTGCCCGGCACGAAGGCCGCGTCGTCTTCGTCCGGCACGGCCTGCCGGGGGAGCGTGTACGGGCCAGGCTCACCGATGCGGGTGAGAAGGCAAAGTTCTGGCGTGCCGACGTCGTCGAGGTCCTGGAGCCCTCGGCCGCCCGGGTGCCGCATTTCTGGGCGCCGGCAGACGCGCTCAAGGCAGCATCCCGCGGCAGGCTACCGGTGGGGGGAGCCGAATTCGGACACATCGAACTGGCCGAACAGCGCCGGTTGAAGGCCGGGATCTTTGCCGAGCAGCTCAGGCGCCTTGGCGGCGTTGACCGTGAAGTCACCGTTGAAGCGGCGGCGGATGAGAGTCCTGACGGCCTGGGATGGCGGACCAGGGCCAGCTTCTCCGTAGCTCCCGGGGGCCGCCTGGCCATGCACCCGCACCGTTCCGAAGACCTCATCCCGGTCCAGGAAATGCCGCTGGCCTCCGCCGCGATCAACGCACTGAAGCTCTGGGATGTGGACTTCACCGGAGCCGGACGCGTTGAGGTTGCCGCACCCGCTGCCGGGGGCCCGCCCCTGGTTCTTCTCATTCCTTCTGAGGGAACCCATCCGCGGACGCTGGCCCGCATTGCCTCCGAAGTTGGTGCCGCCGCGGATCCCGGCGCCGGAGAGACTGTCTCGGTGGCAGCCTGGGATCCCGAAAGCCATGAACTAACCCGGCTGCGCGGGCGGACCTGGGTCCGGGAACAGGCCGCCGGACACGAGTACCGGGTTACCGGAGCAGGGTTCTGGCAGATCCACCGCAGTGCCCCCGAAACACTCGTGCAGGCAGTCCTGCAGGGCCTCGATATCCAGCCGGGTGAGCGGGCCGCCGACCTCTTTGCCGGCGCCGGCCTGTTCACCGCACCGCTCGCTGCAGCTGCCGGCACCGAAGGGCACGTCCTCTCCGTGGAAGGTTCGCCCGGCACCAGCCGCGATGCCCGCAAGAACCTGTTTGCCCTGCCCCAGGTTGAGGTTGTCCAGGGCCGGGTGGACCGCGTGCTGCGAAGCCACGAAGGCCGCCTGGACGCCGTCCTCCTGGACCCGCCGCGGACCGGAGCGGGCCGTGTGGTCGTGGACCAGATCAGCGCCGCCGCCCCGCGTGCGGTTGGCTATGTGTCCTGCGACCCCGCTTCCTTCGCGAGGGACCTGGCCTGGTTCCGCGAAGCCGGCTGGGAGCTGGACGTGCTGCGCGTCTTTGACCTGTACCCCCATACCCACCACATGGAGTCCTTCGCCGTCCTCCGCCGCCCGTAGCGCTGCCCCTGCACGAGCCGCCGGGCCGGTGTGTGGCGGGCCATATACCGGTATCCGGCGCGGTGAACGGTCCAGCGGACGCGCATCCGGCTAGGATGGGAACAGTTGTCCGGCTCCGTGCCGAAGGGATTCCCGCCATACGTTTGCACGGCAGGGGGGACTAGCCAGCCCGGGAAATCACCCACCATTTCCCGGCCGGGCCCAACAGCTGTGCCGGTTAGGAAATCCTAACTAGCGTGCGGCGGATCACTGGACAAAGATAAAACGGTGGCGAGAGGAGTCCTGTTATGAGTAATGTGGACAGCTTCGGATCCAAAGGCGTCCTTGACGTCAACGGAAACGAATATGAAATTTTCCGGCTGAATTCCGTCGAAGGCGCCCAGAGCCTTCCGTTCAGCCTCAAGGTCCTGCTGGAGAACCTGCTGCGCACCGAAGATGGTGCCAACATCACCGCGGACCACGTCCGTGCCCTGGCCAAGTGGGACGCAAACGCAGAGCCCAGCACCGAAATCCAGTTCACGCCTGCCCGCGTGATCATGCAGGACTTCACCGGTGTTCCCTGCATCGTTGACCTGGCGACCATGCGTGAAGCAGTGGCCGACCTTGGCGGCGACCCCAAGCGCGTCAACCCGCTGGCACCGGCCGAAATGGTCATTGACCACTCCGTGCAGATCGATGCTTTCGGCAACGCCGGCGCACTCGAGCGCAACATGGAAATCGAGTACCAGCGCAACGGTGAGCGTTACCAGTTCCTGCGCTGGGGCCAGACCGCATTCGATGACTTCAAGGTTGTCCCCCCGGGAATGGGCATTGTCCACCAGGTCAACATCGAGTACCTGGCGCGCACCGTTATGACCCGTGAAGTTGACGGCGTCCTGCGTGCCTACCCGGACACCTGCGTCGGCACCGACTCCCACACCACCATGGTCAACGGCCTGGGTGTGCTCGGCTGGGGCGTTGGCGGCATCGAAGCCGAAGCAGCAATGCTCGGCCAGCCCGTCTCCATGCTGATCCCGCGCGTTGTCGGCTTCAAGCTCACCGGTGAGATCCCGGCCGGCGCCACCGCCACGGACGTCGTCCTGACGATCACCGAGATGCTGCGCAAGCACGGCGTCGTCGGCAAGTTCGTGGAGTTCTACGGCGAGGGCGTTGCCTCCGTGCCGCTGGCCAACCGCGCCACCATCGGCAACATGAGCCCGGAGTTCGGTTCCACCGCCGCGATCTTCCCGATCGACGACGTGACCCTGGACTACCTGCGCCTTACCGGCCGCTCCGAGGAAAACGTAGCCCTCGTGGAGGCCTACGCCAAGGAACAGGGCCTCTGGCACGATCCCTCGAAGGAAATCAAGTACTCCGAGTACCTCGAGCTGGACCTCTCCACCGTGGTTCCCTCGATCGCCGGCCCGAAGCGCCCGCAGGACCGCGTGGAGCTCACGAACGCCAAGCAGCAGTTCCGTGCCGACCTGAAGAACTACGTCCACGAGACCGTAGAGGCCCAGAACGGCACCGTGGATGAAGCGCTGGAAGAAACCTTCCCCGCTTCGGACGCTCCGTCCTTCGCCGAGGGCAGCACCAAGATCAAGGACGTCCAGCACGACCTGGTCAAGGAATCCGATGCTCCCGCCGAGCGTTCGGTGAACAAGGTTCCCGTCACCATGCCGGACGGCCGCAGCTTCGAGCTGGACCACGGTGCCGTGACGATCGCCTCGATCACCTCCTGCACCAACACGTCCAACCCCTCGGTGATGATGGCCGCTGCCGTACTGGCACGCAACGCCGTCGAAAAGGGCCTCGTCGCCCAGCCGTGGGTCAAGACCTCGATCGCACCGGGCTCCAAGGTAGTCACCGACTACTACGAGAAGTCCGGCCTGATCCCGTACCTGGAGAAGCTCGGCTTCTTCGTGGTTGGCTACGGCTGCGCCACCTGCATCGGCAACTCCGGTCCGCTGGAAGAGGAAATCTCCACGGCGATCAACGAAGCCGACCTTGCGGTTACCGCAGTGCTCTCCGGCAACCGCAACTTCGAAGGCCGCATCAACCCGGACGTGAAGATGAACTACCTGGCGTCCCCGCCGCTGGTAGTGGCCTACGCACTGGCCGGTTCCATGGACTTCGACTTCGAGAACGACGCCCTGGGTCAGGACGCCGAAGGCAACGACATCTTCCTGAAGGACATCTGGCCGAACCCGGTCGAGGTCCAGGAGATCATCGATGCCTCCATCGACAAGAAGATGTTCACCGACAGCTACGGCACCATCTTCGAAGGCGACGACCGCTGGAAGTCCCTGCCCACCCCCGAAGGCGCAACCTTCGAATGGGATTCGGAGTCCACGTACGTCCGGAAGCCCCCGTACTTCGAGGGCATGAAGGCACAGCCCGAGCCCGTCGAGAACATCGAAGGTGCCCGCGTGTTGCTGAAGCTGGGCGACTCGGTCACCACCGACCACATTTCCCCGGCCGGTTCCTTCAAGTCCGACACCCCCGCAGGCAAGTACCTGCTGGAGCACGGTGTGGCCCGCAAGGACTTCAACTCCTACGGTTCCCGCCGTGGAAACCACGAAGTCATGATCCGCGGCACCTTCGCCAACATCCGCATCAAGAACCAGCTGCTCGACGGCGTTGAAGGCGGCTTCACCCGCGACTTCACCCAGGCCGACGCACCGCAGGCTGCTGTTTACGATGCCGCGATGAACTACCAGGCCGCAGGCACTCCGCTGGTTGTCCTGGCCGGCAAGGAATACGGTTCGGGCTCCTCGCGTGACTGGGCTGCCAAGGGCACCGCACTGCTGGGCGTCAAGGCAGTCATCGCCGAGAGCTACGAGCGCATCCACCGCTCCAACCTCATTGGCATGGGCGTCCTTCCGCTGCAGTACCCGGCCGGCGTCAACGCTGAGTCCCTGGGCCTGACCGGTACCGAGACCTTCTCGGTTGAGGGCGTTACCGAGCTCAACAACGGCACCACCCCGAAGACCGTCAAGGTCACCGCGGTGCCCGAGAACGGTGAGGCCATCACCTTCGATGCGGTCCTGCGCATCGATACCCCGGGTGAGGCCGACTACTACCGCAACGGCGGCATCCTGCAGTACGTGCTTCGCCAGATCTCGGCAAAGTAGGGCTGCACAGCGCCTGAGCACAGCGCCCCGTTTTCTTCCGGATGGAAGGAAACGGGGCGTTTTGCGCTTCTGTGGAAACCGGGGGTGCGGGGCAGGCGTTAGAGTTAAAAGCTGTGACGGTGCATTTGCCCGTTGCCTAAGACGCAAGGGAGGCGCCCTCTTGGGACTTCTGGAAACCATCCGTGATCCGCGGGACCTCAGTAAGCTGAGCAGCTCCCAGCTCTCAGCCCTCGCCGAGGAAATCCGCTCATTCCTCATCACGAATGTGGCCCAGACCGGCGGGCATCTGGGACCTAACCTGGGCGTCGTTGAACTAACCATGGGCATCCACCGGGTGTTCGACTCACCGCGGGACAGCATCGTCTTTGACACAGGCCACCAGTCCTACGTGCACAAGATGCTCACCGGCCGCCAGGACTTCTCGACCCTGCGCCAGCAGGGCGGCCTCTCCGGCTACCCCTCACGGGCAGAATCTGTCCACGACATCGTGGAGAGCTCGCACGCTTCTTCCTCCCTGTCCTGGGCTGACGGCATCTCCCGCGCCCGGCAGCTCAACGGTGAAGGCGACCGGTACACGGTTGTCATGGTGGGCGACGGTGCCCTCACCGGGGGCATGGCCTGGGAAGCCCTGAACAACATCGCTGCCGACCAAAAGCGGCGTGTGGTGATCGTGGTCAACGACAACGGCCGTTCCTACGCGCCCACCATCGGCGGCGTGGCGGATTACCTTGCCTCGCTGCGGCCGACCATCGACGCCGTGCGCACACACCACATGTACGAAAACACCATGGACTGGTGGAAGGGCCGCCTGCAGAACGGGGGACCCGTGGGCCGGTTCGCGTACCACAGCCTCCACGCAGCCAAGAAGGGCGTCAAGGACTGGTGGGCACCCCAGGGTCTCTTCGAAGACCTCGGAATGAAGTACGTCGGGCCGGTCGACGGCCATGACCTTGAGGCTGTGGAACAGGCGCTGGAAAAGGCCAAGAATTTCGCCGGACCGGTGATCGTCCACGCGATCACCGAAAAGGGCCACGGCTACGCCCCTGCGCGGGCGCACGTGGAAGACCAATTCCATGCAGTGGGAGTGATCGATCCCGAAACCGGTGCCCCCGTAGCCGCCGGCGGCAAGCAGTCCTGGACCTCCGTCTTCGCCACCGAAATCGCAGACATCGCCGACGAACGGAAGGACATCGTCGGTATCACCGGTGCCATGCTCATCCCCGTGGGCCTGCACCGCATGGCTGAGAAGCATCCGGAACGGGTGTTCGACGTCGGCATCGCCGAGCAGCATGCCCTCACCTCCGCGGCCGGTATGGCCTACGGGGGACTGCATCCCGTGGTCGCGCTCTACGCCACCTTCCTGAACCGGGCATTCGACCAGCTGCTCATGGACGTGGCCCTGCACAAGGCCGGCGTGACGATCGTCCTTGACCGCGCCGGGGTTACCGGGCCGGACGGCGCCAGCCACCACGGCATGTGGGACATGTCCATGCTGCAGATTGTGCCCGGACTGCACCTGGCAGCTCCCCGAGATGCCACCCGGCTCCGGGAAGAACTTCGGGAGGCTGTCGCGATCTCCGACGCGCCCAGCGTGGTCCGTTTCTCCAAGGGAACCGTAGGACCGGACGTTGAAGCTGAGGAACGCACCGAGGACGGCGTGGACATCCTGGCCCGCCGCCCCTCCGGTGATGCCAGCAACGACGTCCTGATCGTCAGTGTTGGAGCCATGGCGGAGATGGCGCTGGAAGTCGCCGACCGCCTCGGCGACCAGGGGATAAGTTCCACCGTGGTGGATCCGCGCTGGGTGCTGCCGGTTCCGCGGTCGATCGTCTGCATGGCGGCCGAGCACCGGATCGTGATCGTCATTGAGGACGGTGTGCGGGCCGGGGGAGTCGGATCCCGGATCCGCCAGGAGATGAGGGCGGCAGGCGTGGACACCGCCCTGAATGAAGTGGGCCTACCGGTCGAGTTCCTGGACCACGGCACCCGTGCCGAAGTCATGGAGCGCGTGGGCCTTACGGCCCGCCAGGTGGCCAACGACGTCGTCGCCCAGGTGCTGGGAACTAAGGTTCCCTTCGCCCGGCCGCTGCCGGGTCAGCAGGCACCCACAGGACAGATACCGAAGATCAAGTAAGCTCCGCAGCCCCGGCGGGGCAAGGAAAGCAGGTGGCGCCAATGCCGAACGACCTCCCTCCTCTCGCCGTCACGGGAGCCACCGGTGCACTTGGCGGTATGGTCGCACGTCTGCTGGCAGGGCAGGGCGTACCGCTGCGCCTGCTGGCGCGGCATACCGCCCGGGTTCCGCAGCAGCCGGACACGCCCACCTTCGCGGTGTCCTACGCGGACAAGGAACACGCTGAGCGTGCGCTCCGGGGAACGCAGACCCTCTTTATGGTGTCGGCAGCGGAGAATCCATACCGCGCCCAGGACCAGCGCACGTTCGTCGACGCGGCCGTTGACGCCGGGGTAAGGCACATTGTCTACACTTCGTTCATGGGGGCCTCGGAGAATGATGTGTTCACCCTGGGACGTGACCACTGGGACACCGAGCAGTACATCCGGGAACGCGGACTGGAGTTTACGTTCCTGCGCGATGCCTTCTACCAGGACATCCTGCCTTCCTTTGTAGGGCGCGACGGCGTGATCCGCGGTCCCGCAGCGGACGGCCGGTTTGCCCCGGTGGCGCGGACCGACGTCGCTCGTTCAGCAGCACGGATCCTGGCCGATCCCGTGCCTCATGCCCACCGGACCTACACACTGACCGGGCCCGAGGCCCTGACCATGGCCGAGGTAGCGGAGATTCTTTCCCGCGTCACCGGTGAGAACATCACCTACCATGCCGAATCCCTGGACGAAGCGGTCGAATCCCGGCTGGCCACGGGCGCCACGCAGTGGCAGGCGGTGGCGTGGGCCACCAGCTACGCGGCCATCGCAGCCGGGCAAATGGCCCGGGTTAGTGACGACGTCGCTGAACTCACCGGTGCGGCGCCGCTGAGCTTTGAAGACTATTTGCGCAGCGAAGGTAAAAGTTCACCTTAGCGGCTCTTCCCACCGGAGGGGCGCGTGGCTAGTGTCGGCAGTATGGAACAGGCACAATCCGGTCCCGTGACGGACTTTTTGCGGGAATGCACCATCACCGGCCTCAGCGAAGACGAGGCCACGCCGACGGCGGACTTGTACGGCATTTACATCATCTGGTGCGAGCAGGCCGGGCTGGACCCGGTTTCCTCGCCGGCGTTTTCCCGCCGGTTGAAGGAGAGCGGGAACCAACCGCGCCGCCGCAACCATGAGAGCATCTATCCGGGCCTGCTTCCCACCGGGCCCATTCCCGTCCAGTACATCCTGGAGACGGACAAGCCTCCAAGCCTCAATGGGCCAATGAGCGCCTTCGGCCCCTAGCGGGGCGGATTACCGCATGCGGGCAGCGGTAGTTGATAGCGTGGCAGGATGACCACCTACAACAGACTTGGCAATTCCGGACTGACCGTTTCCACGGTTGGCCTCGGCTGCAACAACCTGGGCCGTGCAGGCACGGCAACCGAATCCCAGGAGGGAACGGACGCCGTCGTCCACGCCGCTATCGACGCAGGGATAACCCTCTTCGATACTGCCGATATCTACGGCGCCGAACCCGGACTGAGCGAAATCCGGCTGGGCAAGGCACTGGGTGCACGCCGCGCAGATATTGTCCTGGCGACCAAGTTCGGCATGGACATGCAGGGGGCCAACGGTCCTGATTTCGGCGCGCGCGGATCCCGCCGCTATATCGTCGCTGCCGTCGAGGCGTCCCTGCGCCGGCTTGGAACGGACTGGATTGACTTGTACCAGTTCCACACACCGGACCCGCTGACTCCGATCGACGAGACCCTCGCGGCTCTGGACGATCTGGTGACCAGCGGCAAGGTGCGCTACATCGGCCACTCAAACCGCACCGGCTGGCAGATCGCGGAGGCTGAGTTCACTGCCCGCATGAAGGGCAGCACCCGGTTCATCTCGGCACAGAACCACTACAACCTGCTGGACCGCCGGGCCGAACTGGAAGTCACTCCCGCTGCGGAAGCCTACGGACTGGGTGTGCTGCCCTACTTCCCGCTGGCCAACGGCCTGCTCACCGGGAAGTACAGCTCCGGCCAGGCTCCCGAGGGAAGCCGGCTGACCCACTCGCGCACCAACCTGCTGCAGAACGCCGACTTCGACCAGCTGCGCGAGTTCGGTGACTTCGCCCGCGACCGCGGCCTGACCGAGGTGCAGGTGGCGTTCTCATGGCTGGCGTCCCGTCCGTCGGTTGCCTCCGTGATCGCGGGTGCCACGAAGCCGGAACAGGTTCAGCAGAACGCCGAAGCCGCTTCCTGGGTGCCGTCCGAGAAGGATCTTGAGGAACTGGACCGGATCTTCCCGCAGACGCCGAAGGTTGCCTTGTTCTAGTTCCGGAGTGGAGGCCGGAGGGTCCGGGACTGCGGTGGTGAATCCCCGCTTCTTCGGATCCTTCGGACCTCACGACGGTTTGGTCGCGTTCCCGTCCAGCCAGAGCGTGTCTGATTCGTCCCGGTGCGGTCCGGAGGTCCCCACATGCCTGGCATCGATCGAGGGACCATTGCGGATCACATACACCAGCGCCATCCCGTGGCCGCGGCCCAGTCCGTAGTCCGTTTTCAGCCACTCAAGGATTTCACCGGCTTTAACGTCAGGCCCGTCGAAACCCTTTGCCCGGGCTTCGTCCGCGAGCTGGCGGGGAGTTCGCCCCGTCTTTTTCTCGATAGTGTCCAGGTACGCCTGAAATGACATTGTGTTCCTCGCTTGGTGGGCGGAAGATGATGGAGCGATTCTTGCCCCAAGGCCCGGAAATGTACATATCGCGGTTACCCGGTACCGCAGGTTCGACGTCCGAGCGGCAATCCCCCTATCCGATGGAGGAGGGGCCGAAAGGGAATCAGGGGTGCCGCATTTTGAGAGCAAGCGGAAGGTTGAGGAACGCCGCCTGCCGTTTCCCGACGGCATCCCGCTTGAGATGCTCGCTGTCCGGGATCTCGGCCGGGCTGCGGCATCAGTTCTGCTTGGCGCTGAGGTTCCGGGCGGGGCCGTCGAGATCGGCGGCGATAAACGAACCGGCAGCCAGATCGCTGAAGCGTTCGGGGAAGCGGCCGGACTTCCTGCCCGCTACGAAGCCCTTCCCCTGGAAGCAGTCGGCGCAGACAGCGACATGGCGGCCATGTTCCGCTGGTTCGCCGAAACCCCGGCCTACCAGGCAGACTTTGAGGCCACTCGGGCACTGGTCGGCGGGGACGGTCCTCTGGATCTTCCCGGCTGGATCCGGCACGTCCAGTGGACACCGAACAGCTAGGGGATCGGGCCGGGCGCCGGCGTGTCCCGCGGCGGCCAGTGCAGCATTCCACGGCCCTCCATTTCGACGCCGAGCTCCACGGCAGCCGCTGTTGACCATTTACTGACGGCTACCAGCGTTCCGTCCGGATACTCATGCTGATGCTGAGAGGGAGGAGACGGGCGTCCGTATGCGGCCAGAGAAAACCAGTTGAGGTATCCGACGGGAAGCTTCTCAAGGAAACGGGTGTCCAGCTGTACTCCCCGGTCCATCATCGCAGCCTGAGCCACCGTGGATCCTACTGCGGCGAATCCCGGTTCCCAGATGGCTACCAGCCTGCGGAACCATTCTGCAGCTTCCTCCGGGGTGCCGAGCAGGAAACCTCCCGGGAGCCGGAGCGAAATACCGTTGTACCCCGCGCCTGCTTCGGCTGAGAAATCGAAAATTCTGCCGGCTTCGGGATCATGCCCCTCATACAAGGTGTAACGCGCTTCCAGCGTCCCCTGCACGGACAGCCCGTCGGCGGCATCTTTTTGCCGGGGGCTTGCGATGAGGGCACCCAGTTCGTTGGGATCCTCCGGGACGGGTAGCTCCTCCATTAGCCCGAAGGTTCTCCCAGTGCGTATCAGCCACTGGGCCTCCGCTGCCGGAAACCGGGCCCGGACCAGCCCCAGGGTTGGCAGGATGCGTTCCGCCACCTCATGTGCCGTTTCTTGCCGGTTTCCCCAGTACAGATCTATCCACGCCCATTGGTGCCCGCTGAGGGCCAGGGCATCAGTCACTGTCAAAGTCATGCGGCCCAACCTATCGAATCGATGCGATGGTGGGGGACTCCCGGGATTGGCGGGGCAGGACGCACGCCCTGGAATCGCCCGCCTGGGTTAGGGTGTGGCAATGGGAGACCGCCGGGAAATACTGCTGGACCTGTCAGTGGAGAACGCCCATGCTGACGAGCGCATGCGGGACGTACGGGCGTGGTTCCGGGCCAACGGCTTGAGTTCCCCGGACCCGAATGCCAGTGACGACATGTATTCCAAGCATCCTGCGGATGCTCTGGGACCGCGCCTACGGGAGCTGGTGCCTCCGAAGAACCACTTCGCCATCTCGTTCGTCGCCGGGCATGACCTGTATTTCCCAGGGGGCGGCCCACTGGGACCGGTGTGCCGGCGGTGCGGCACGGAAACTGACTTTGACGGCACAGTCCCCCTTGCCGCGGACTGGCTCGCGAGCCGTCTTGAACCCAGTCTCACCTGCCCAAACTGTGACTGGCATGCGCTGTGGGGTGATTGGGACATCAGTGCCTCACTCGCTGTCTGCTCCTTTGCAGTAATCTTCGGCGACGTGTATCTGGAGCCCGACATTAGAGCGCTGGCTGCTGATCTGCAGGACCAGCTGCAGGCAGAACTGGGTGGCCGCTGGAGACTGATGCATTTCCACGACTAGGATCTTGTGCGCGGTTTTGTGCAGGATGACACGCTGGCTAGTGAACCGGAGAAAATGGGGATCGGTCCCGTGCAGCCATCACGTCCGCATCAGCCGCAGCACTGCGGTGCTGCTGCCGTTGAGCTCGCCCTCGCGGACCGGGCGGCCGGACACCGCCAGCAGCAGTGCCACTGCAGGACCGCCCACCAGGTCAGCGCTGCCATGTTCGAAAGTCATGTCGGAGGCAATCAGCCGCAGTCCGTTCGCCCGCTCCTTGCCGCCGCCCAGCTTCACTGATGTCTCCACCTGATGCCGCAGCGCCGCGAGCACAGACGCAGGGGGATAGGCGCGGACAATCCCGAGCGGTCGCCGGATGTCCTCGCCGTGAACCACTGCTTCAACCAGGCGGGTGGCACGTGGTGCCGGCGGTCCGCTGGTCCGGTGCTGAACCGAGCGAAACGCCTCCAGGGTTTCAGCCGGGCTGCTTCCGCGGTGCTTTCGGACGCCGTCGGCATTGCTGCGGTCAAAGTCGAAGCGAGCCCTCACCATGCCGCGCAGGAAACCCAGCCGGGTGGTTCGTGCGGTGTCCACCAGATGGGCAAGGACATCGTGGACACTCCAGCCGGGACACAGAGACGGCCTCTGCCACGCATCTTCCGGAAGGTCCTCCAGATCCGCAATCAGCGCGCGGCGTTCCTCGTGCACTGCCGGCCAGACGGAAGAGCTGCTTCGGGGAGCCATGTTCGGTACTCAACCAGCGCGGGCGGAGGTTGTACAGACTATTTCCGGTCCAGGGTTCCCTCGATGCGAGCCAGCAGTCCGGCGAGAGCCTTCCGCTCCTCGGAGCTGAGGCCCGCCAGGATGCTCTCCTCAGTCGCCAGATGATCCGGCAGCACCCGCTCAACCAGCGCAAGTCCGTCAGCTGTGAGCGCCACCTTCTTTCCCCGCCCGTCCGAGGAGTTTTTGGTACGGGACACCAAACCCCGTTCCTCCAGCCGGTTCAGCCGCTGGGCAATTGCCGCGGAGGTGACCATGGTGCTGGCCGTCAGCTCTGACGGGCTCAGGGTGTACGGAGCACCGGAGCGGCGCAGGGTCGCCAGGACATCAAAAGCAGCGGCGTCGAGACCATGCCTCGCGAAGGTTGCCGCCAGCCGGGTATCCACCTTCCGGGACACCCGGGAGATCCGCCCGATGACAGCCATGGGAGAGGCATCAAGATCCGGCCGTTCCGTTGTCCACTGAGCCAGGATCTGCTCTATCTGGTCCTTCATAGATTCCAACCTATCCGTTTGTGCGCTGATCACGCCGTTGGTGAAACCCAGCCGGATTCACTGATTGGGAAGCAGGCTGCCTGTTAGCGTCGATGGGTGAGCACTAAACCCGTATCTGCTGCCCAGCCCGCTCCCAGCTCCTCCTCCGACCCCGAGGGCAACGGCATGGTCCGTGTCCGCGGCGCCCAGGAAAACAACCTGCGCAGCGTAGACGTCGACATTCCCCGTGACGCGATCGTTGCGTTCACTGGAATCTCCGGCTCAGGCAAGTCGTCCCTGGCGTTCGGAACCATCTACGCCGAGGCACAGAAGCGGTACTTCGAATCGGTTGCGCCGTATGCGCGGCGCCTGATCTCCCAGGGCCACAATCCCAAGGTGGAGGCCATCACGGGCCTGCCCCCCGCCGTCGCGCTCCAGCAGCGCCGAGGCACGGCCAGTTCGCGGTCGACGGTTGGCACGCTCACCACGCTTTCAAACTCGATGCGGATGCTCTTCTCCCGCGGCGGCACCTATCCGGCCGACGCCGAGCCCGGCAGCCTGGATTCGGATGCCTTCTCACCCAACACTGCCGCGGGCGCGTGCCGCGAATGCTCCGGCCTGGGCATCGCTCACACCGTGACCGAAGAGTCCCTGGTCCCTGATCCGTCCCGGACCATCCGCGAGGGTGCCATCGCTGCCTGGCCGGGTGCCTGGCAGGGCAAGAACCTGCGGGACATCCTGATTCACCTGGGCTACGACGTCGATGTGCCCTGGCGGAAGCTCCCGAAGAAGGACCGCGACTGGATCCTCTTCACCGAGGAACAGCCCGTGGTCACCATCACACCGCAGCGCGACCGCGTCGCCAAGCCCTACAAGGGCCGTTTCTGGAGCGCCCGCAGCTACGTGCTGCACACCCTGGCCGATTCCGGCAGTTCGAAGATGCGGGAACGGGTCCTGGAGTACATGGTCTCCGGCCCCTGCCCGGTCTGTGGAGGAGCGGGCCTGCGTCCGGAGGCACTGGCCGTCACTTTCGCCGGCCACAACATCGCTGAACTCAACGGAGCAACCCTGGGCGAGCTGGCCGAGATCATCCGGCCGACGGCGGAACTCAAGGCTGCCGGCACGGCCTCCCGGTCAGCGGCGTCGAACGAGGACACCGAGGTTGCCGTCACCATCACGCGTGACCTTCTGTCCCGCCTCGAGATCCTGATCTCGCTTGGCCTGGGCTACCTCAGCCTGTCCCGTGCCACTCCGACGCTCTCACCGGGGGAGATGCAGCGGCTGCGCATCGCCACCCAGCTTCGGTCGGGCCTGTTCGGCGTGGTCTACGTGCTGGACGAACCGTCCGCCGGACTGCATCCGGCCGACGCCGAACCGCTGTTGGCCGTGCTGCAGGAGCTCAAGGACGCAGGGAACTCGGTGTTCGTCGTCGAGCACAACATGGACGTGGTGCGCAGCGCCGAATGGATCGTCGACGTCGGCCCGCAGGCGGGCGACGGCGGCGGAACCGTGCTCTACAGCGGCCCGGTGGAGGGCCTTGCCAATGTGGCTGAGAGCGCTACCCGTCCCTTCCTCTTCGGCGAGGAGGAGGAAACCGCTCCTGCCCGGCGCAGGGCTGAGCGCTGGCTGTCCCTGAAGGGCATCTCGCGGCATAACCTGCGGGAGCTCGACGCCGACATTCCGCTGGGTGTGCTTACCGCCGTCACCGGCGTGTCCGGGTCCGGCAAGTCCACCCTGGTCAGCCAGGTCCTCGCCGAAGCCGTAGGCACCCAGGTCAACGGCGCGCCGCCGGAAGCCGAGGACGAGGACGAGACCATGGAAGCGGGCAGTGAGGATCCCGGTGTCCAGGTGCGGGACATCAGCGGGCTGGAACACCTTGACCGGCTGGTGAAGGTAGACCAGCGGCCCATCGGCCGGACGCCGCGCTCGAACCTGGCCACCTATACCGGCCTGTTCGACCACGTCCGCAAGCTCTACGCCGGCACGGACGAAGCACGGGCACGCGGCTACAACGCCGGGCGGTTCTCCTTTAACGTTGCCGGCGGCCGTTGTGAAACCTGCCAGGGTGAGGGCTTCCTCGCCGTCGAACTGTTGTTCCTTCCCGGCACCTACGGCCCCTGCCCCGACTGCCACGGTGCCCGGTACAACGACGAGACCCTGGAAATCACCTACCGGGGCAAATCCATTGCGGATGTCCTTGGCATGCGGGTGGAAACCGCGGCGGAGTTCCTGTCCGACCTTCCGGCCGCAGCCCGCAGCCTGAACACCCTGCTCGACGTCGGCCTCGGTTACCTGAGGCTCGGCCAGCCCGCCACGGAGCTCTCCGGCGGCGAAGCGCAGCGCATTAAACTGGCCACCGAACTGCAGCGCGCCCGGCGCGGGCACACCCTCTACCTGCTGGACGAGCCAACTACCGGCCTGCACCCGCAGGATGTGCAGCTTCTGCTGGCCCAGCTGAACCGGCTGGTGGAGGCCGGCGATACGGTGGTGGTCGTTGAGCACTCGATGAACGTGGTGGCGTCTGCTGACTGGGTGATCGACATGGGTCCGGCAGGCGGCGGCGACGGCGGCCGGATCATCTGTGCCGGACCCGCCGAGGAAGTTGCTGCCTGTGAAGCGAGCCGGACGGCGCCGTACCTGGCTGCTGCGTTGAAGAGACTCTGACAGGGCGGCCGGAAGGAACGGACCGGCGGATCGGCAACCGGCGTGCCGCCTGGCCCAAGCCCTCCTGCCGTAGAGATCGCCGGCAATACGGTCGGCACAATAACCTTCGGTGACTTGACGCTCTTTGGAGCGGGTTCCGCGAAACGTTTGGGGAGATAACGCCGTATTGGGAGCGCCATACGAGCGTTATCTCCACGAAGGTTAAACCCGGATGCCGCTTTCCAGCGTTATCTCCCCGAAGGTTGCTGGCCCGAACGAATGAGCAGGGCCCACAAACGTGTGGTTGACAGTACGAACGGACCTGACGAGCATTGCGCTATGACCAAGCAGGAAGCACTGCCACTCCGTTTTGTCCTGGTGACCCTGGGACTCCTGGCCCTGTTGTCGCAGACAGTGCTGCTGCCGCGCCTTGCGGGCGAGTACGCCGCGGCGTATCCGCAGGCCGCACATCTCGCCGTCCCGTACGCGATTGCGGCGATTGTGGCGGTAGCCTGCCTTGAAGCGGCGCTGCTGGCGGCGTGGCGGATACTCAGCATCGTGGTGGCAGAAGGCGGACTAACTCTCGGTGCAGCCGAACCGGCAAACGTCATCGCAGCGTCTCTCGGTCTGTCCGGCATAACCGTTGCCGGGATTTGCGCACACGCCGGGTCCGTAGCCTCCGTGGGCGGCCCGCTGATGCTCATGGGGCTTCTTGCCGGGCTGGCGCTCGTTCCTGCTGCGGTTGCGCTGCGGAACAGGGTCCTGCGAGGCAGCAGCGGCACCGCAGAGATCCCCGGGCCCGCCCACTGGACGTGAGAGGAAACAGCAGCATGCCCGTAACAAGCACCGGAACCACGGTGAATGAGGTGATGGACCAGCTGGCCTCCCTTGAGGACCCGAAGATGCGGGCGATCAACGAGAGGCACGGTGACGACCACGGGGTGAACCTGACCCGGCTTCGCGCCGTCGCCAAGGAGCTGAAGGCGCAGCAGGAGCTGTCCCGTCAGCTCTGGCAAACCGGTGACACCGCGGCTCGCCTGCTGGCGCTGCTGATCTGCAGGCCCAAGTCCTTCACCCAGGACGAACTGGATTCCATGCTGCGCGAGGCACGTAGTCCAAAGGTGCAGGACTGGCTGGTGAACTATGTCGTCAAGAAGAATCAGCACGTCGAAGACCTGCGCCGCACCTGGTTCACCGACCCCGACCCCGTGGTGGCAAGCGCCGGCTGGGCGCTGACCAGCGATCGGGTGGCCAAAAACGCCGATGGCCTGGACCTGCCAGCCCTGCTGGACACAATAGAGGCGCACATGCAGGACGCACCCAGCCGGCTGCAGTGGGCTATGAACACCTGCCTCGCCCAGATCGGGATCGCTCACCCCCAGTTTCGCTCCCGCGCCATAGCCATCGGCGAACGGCTGGAAGTGCTCAAGGACTATCCCACGCCGCCTAACTGCACCTCACCCTACGCACCAGTCTGGATTACGGAGATCGTCCGCCGGCAGGCAGGGGTGTGAACCATGGGAACGATATCCCTTGACCTGTTTCTCACACTGGACGGCGTTTACCAGGGCCCCGGCGGAGCGGATGAGGACCCCTCGGGAGGGTTCTCCCTCGGCGGCTGGCAGGCTGCCTTCGCCGATGCTGAATCCGGCGCCGCGATCATGGAGGGAATCAATGACATGGACGCCCTCCTGCTGGGACGGCGGACCTACGACATCTTCGCCCGGTACTGGCCTCAGCGCGTGAATTCCAACCCGATCGCGGAGAAGTTCAACTCGATGGACAAGTACGTGGTGTCCCGGACACTGGAAGGCGCCGGCTGGGACGGGACCACGGTCCTGTCCGCCGCGGACAAGGCGGCGCAGCTGAAGGAACGCCATGAGGACATTCATGTCGTGGGCAGCGGGGCACTGGCCGGTTCGCTCCTGGCGGCAGGAATCCTGGACCGGCTGAACCTGTTCCTCTATCCCATAACGCTCGGCTCAGGGAAACGCGTTTTCGCCAACGGTTCCGGTGTTCCCGCTGCCTTCACCCTTGCCGCAGAACCGCAGGCTTTCCCATCCGGCGTTGTCCGCCTGGTCTACGAACGTTCGGGGATTCCGGTGACGGGGCTCGACGCCGGTGACTAGTGGCGGTAATGACGGTTCCGGGCGGTTAGGATCACGGCGCCGATCGTCGCGGAAATCATCGACCCCACAATCACGCCCACCTTCATGTGGTCCGAGGCCGCGCCGGAGGGATCGTAGGAAAGTTCGCCGACGAGCAGGGATACGGTGAACCCGATGCCGGCGATGAAGGACATCCCCACGATGTCGATCCAGGCCAGGGACTTGTCTATGGTGATTCCGTGCAGTCTCGTGATCAGGAACGTACCTCCGGTGATCCCGATCGCCTTGCCGAGGACCAGCCCGCCGATGATGCCGAGCGCGATGCTGTCTCCGAGGGACTCGAGCAGTCCGCTGAAGCCGCCCACCGTAACCCCGGCGGAGAAGAATGCGAAGACCGGTACAGCGACGGCGCTGGAGAACACGGACCACTTGTCCGCAAAATGGGCGGCCAGGCCCTCGAAGAGCGGGGTACCGTCTTCCCGCGTGCCGGCCGGAACCCTGGCACGGCCCTTCGCAATAACGGGAACCATAAAGCCAAGCAGGACGCCGGCCACCGTAGCGTGGATGCCGGAGGCATGGATCAGGGCCCAGACACACACACCCAGGGGAATCAGCACCCACCAGGTCCGGACGCCGCGCTGGACCAGCACAGCGAAGACCGCCAGCGGCAGCAGGGCAGCCAGCAGCGGCAGGAACGCAATGTCGTCGGTATAGAAGACGGCGATGATGGAGATTGCCAGCAGGTCATCGACGACGGCCAGGGTCAGCAGGAAAGTCCGCAGGGCCGGCGGCAGCATCCTGCCCACCACTGCGATGACGGCCACTGCAAACGCAATGTCCGTGGCGGCCGGGATCGCCCAGCCATTGAGGGCGTCTCCGCCGGCATTGAGGTTGATCAGCGTGAAGATCAGCGCCGGGATGGCGACTCCGCCCACGGCGGCGACAATAGGAACGACGGCGGTGCGCGGGTCCCGCAGCTTGCCGGCGACGAACTCCTCCTTCAGCTCAAGGCCTACAACAAAGAAGAAGACGGCAAGCAGGCCATCCGCCGCCCAGGCAGCAACGCTGAGATTCAGGTGCAGGGCTTCGGGGCCGAAGGAAAACTCCCGTACTGACTCGTAAAAGTCAGCCAGGGGCGAGTTAGCCAGGATAAGGGCAATCACGGTGGCGCCCAGCAGCAGGGCACCTCCTGTTGTGTCCTTGCTGAGGGTTTGGTGGACACCGCGCCAAATTGAGTGCGGCTGCTGGTTTTCGGGTAGGGCAGGGGAAGAGTGGGACATGGCTGGTTCTTTCACGCGGGGTACCGGGGCAGGGCAGAGTGCACCTGTCCGTCCTCAGATCAGAACGCAGGTGCTTAGCAGGTGCGTGGCGGCGGGCAGCCGGCAATCTCGCCGTGCGCGTTGGTGCCCCAGGAACTCATCCAGCCGTTGGTCCCGCTGGCCCGCTTGGCCAGCAGCAGCCGCTTCAGGTACGCCGTCAGCACCTGTGCGGAAGCACGGGTGAACAGGAGGCGGCGGGCAGTCATGGCGTCCAGTCTAGCAAGGATGCTGATGAATCCGGCCCGTGTGACCCCGGCTCCCAGGCTCAGGAAGCAGGGGACAGGACAGCCGCAGCCCTCTCCAGGGCGCCCGGGATGATGGCGTAATACGCCCACACTCCGCGCTTCTCGCGGCGCAGGATTCCGGCGTCCACCAGGATCTTCAGGTGGTGGGAGACAGTGGGCTGTCCCAGGCCAACGGGTTCCGTGAGATCGCAGACGCAGGCCTCTTTGTTCTCCTGCGCGGCAATGATGGACACCAGGCGCAGCCGAGTTGGCTCCGCCACGGCCTTGAGGAGCTGGGCGAAGCGCTGCGCGTCCTCGGCGCTGAGTATCTCTTGGGTCACGGACGGGCAGCAGGCATCGGCAACGGGCTCGGGAGCTCTCTGGGCAGTGTCCACCGAACCATTATGCCTGAGATTGACATCCTTCGATATAAGGCGGGATAGTCGACATTGACAGATATCGATATAGGTCCCGGCCGCGCCCGGCCGCGCCAAACCCCTTTCCGCTGAGGAGCACTGTGCCCAACCCCGCCGCCGCACCAGCAGCCGCCCAGGCCGCCGCACGGCTTTCCACCCTTGACCGGTTCCTGCCAGTCTGGATCGTCGCCGCCATGGCAGCAGGGCTGCTGCTGGGCCGTTTCGTCCCAGGTATTGGAGCCGCGCTGGACTCAGTGAAGGTCGCAGACGTATCCCTGCCCATCGCCGTCGGGCTCCTGATGATGATGTACCCGGTGCTGGCGAAGGTCCGTTACAGCGAGACCGGCAAGGTGGTGGCTGACCGCAAACTCATGGTCACGTCCCTGATCATGAACTGGGTGGCCGCGCCTGCCTTTATGTTTGCCCTCGCGTGGATCTTCCTCCCGGACCTGCCCGAATACCGCACCGGGCTGATCATCGTGGGGTTGGCCCGCTGCATCGCGATGGTGATGATCTGGAACGACCTCGCCTGTGGAGACCGGGAAGCCGCGGCGGTGCTGGTGGCCATCAACTCGGTTTTCCAGGTCCTCGCGTTCGGAGCGCTGGGCTGGTTCTACCTGCAGGTCCTGCCCGGCTGGCTGGGCCTGGAGACAACCAGCACGGACTTCTCCTTCTGGGCCATCACGCTCAGTGTGCTCATATTCCTCGGCATTCCGCTCCTGGCCGGATTCCTCACCCGTACGTTCGGTGAACGGGCCAGGGGGCGCGCCTGGTACGAGGACCGGTTCCTGCCGAAGATCGGCCCGTGGGCACTCTACGGGCTCCTGTTCACCATCGTGGTGCTGTTCGCGATGCAGGGCGACGAGATTGCCGCGAACCCGCTCGACGTCGCACGCATTGCCCTGCCGCTGCTGGTCTACTTCGTGGTGGTGTTCGGTGCCGGCATGCTGCTCGGCCGGATCCTGAAGATGGGCTACCCGCGCACCACCACGCTGGCTTTCACTGCTGCCGGAAACAACTTCGAACTGGCGATTGCCGTGACGATCGGAACCTACGGGGCGGCCTCCGGCCAGGCGCTGGCCGGCGTCGTCGGGCCGCTGATCGAAGTTCCCGTCCTCGTAGCCCTTGTCTACGCAGCACTGTGGGCGCAGAAGAAATTCTGGCCTGCTGCTACACCAACCCCCGCAGCTCCGGCAGAAAAGGCACGCCGATGACCCCCGCAGCCAAACCATCCGTCCTGTTCGTCTGCGTCCACAACGCCGGCCGGTCGCAGATGGCCGCCGCCTACCTCCGGGTCCTTGGCGAAGGGCGGATCGACGTCCGTTCTGCCGGATCGGAGCCCGCGGACCGAATCAACCCGGCCGCCGTTGCAGCGATGGCCGAAGACGGCATCGACATGTCCGCCGAGCTGCCGAAGGTCCTGACCACCGACGCCGTGCGGGAATCCGACGTCGTCATCACTATGGGCTGCGGGGATACCTGCCCGATCTTTCCCGGCAAACGCTACGAAGACTGGAAACTCGACGATCCCGCGGGACAGGGCCTCGAGGCCGTCCGCCCGATCCGCGACAGCATCCGGTCCCGCATCGAAGCCCTGGTTGCCGAACTGCTCCCCGGCGACTCAACCCGACCCAACCCTTTCGCCTAAGGAATCCCATGTCGAAGAACACCGACACCGCACCATCCCGGCTTCCCGTCGCAGTCATCGGCTCCGGCCCGGTGGGCTTGGCTGCCGCCGCGCACCTGCTCGAACGCGGACTGAATCCCGTCATCTTCGAGGCCGGCAGTTCACCAGCCGCCGCCGTTAGTGCCTGGGGGCACGTCCGGTTGTTCTCACCCTGGCAGTACGACGTCGACGCCGCCGCCCGCCGCCTGCTCGCCGGTACCGGCTGGCAGGAACCCGATGCGCAGGCGCTGCCCACCGGGAACGAACTCGTGGAGCAGTACCTGCGCCCGCTGGCCGCTGTTCCTGCACTCAGGGCCGCTCTGCGGTTGAACAGTGAAGTCCTGGCCGTCACCCGGGAAGGACTGGACAAGACCCGAACCGGCGGACGGGAAAGTACCCCGTTCCTGCTCCGGGTCCGGGATGCATCCGGCAGTGTGACTGACCACCGGGTCCGCGCAGTCATCGATGCCTCCGGTACGTGGAACACACCTAACCCGCTCGGTCAGGCGGGACTCCCTGCCGCCGGCGAAGCGGAGGCCTATGCTGCTGGCGTCATCACTGCCCCGCTTCCTGATGTAGCCGGCCGTGAGCGTGACCGGTTTGCGGGCAGGCATGTCCTGGTGGTGGGCGCCGGCCACTCTGCTGCCAATACGCTTCTGGCCCTGGGGGAGCTGGCTGAACTGGAGCCGGCTACCCGGATCAGCTGGGCCATCCGCAGCAGCTCGCCCGCCGGGGTCTATGGTGGCGGCGACTTGGACGGCCTGCCCGCCCGCGGCGTCCTGGGAAGCCGGCTGCGTGCCCTCGTAGAGGCGGGACGAATTGAGCTGCACACTTCGTTCCGGATCACCGGGTTCAAGACGTCGGACAGCCTCACCATTGTGGGAAGTACCCCGGCCGGGGAAGTGCAGCTGAACGTGGACCTGCTGGTGCCCGCCACCGGCTTCCGTCCCAACCTGGACATGCTGCGCGAAGTGCGGCTGGACCTTGATCCGGCGGTGGAAGCTCCGCGGCAGCTCGGGCCGCTCATCGACCCCGAGTTCCACAGCTGCGGCACCGTGGAGCCGCACGGTGCCAGGCTCCTGAGCCATCCCGAAAAGGACTTCTACATTGTGGGCATGAAGTCCTACGGACGCGCTCCCACGTTCCTGATGGCCACCGGCTATGAGCAGGTCCGCTCCATCGCCGCAGCCTTGGCGGGAGACCGGGAAGCTGCGGAGAGGGTGGAGCTTGTCCTGCCGGAAACCGGTGTCTGCTCTATGGACCTCGGCGGCAGCTGCTGTGATGCGCCTGCGGCTGAGGAGGAAGCCGAGGCATCCTGCTGTGCTGCACCGGAGCCGGCTTTCCTGGGTATACCCACTGGCTTGGCGCACGGGCGCTCCGCCCGTGAGGAGAGCTAAGGGCGCAGCTTTGCGGGCGGGACCCAGCAGCAGGCCCGGCTTTGTTTTCATCGGCTTCCCCTTGCATATCGCCAGCTCCACCGGCCGCAGGATGCCCTCGATCGGGCTGTCCGCCCGGGTCGAGGCAACACCTCAGCGGCTCAAAGCGATTGCCCATCATCCTCTGGGGAGATAACGGCCTTTAGGGACGCTCCGGCGCAACCTTCGGTGAGATACCGCCCTTATGGGAGCCGTATTCCGGCGTCAACTCCCCGAAGGTTGGGCACGAGAGACCCATAGCAGCGTTATCTCCCCGAAGGATCGGCACGAGAGACCGATAGCAGCGTTATCTCCCCGAAGGATCGGCGATGTCGGGCGAACCTCGGCGGCCGTGAATGGCACGCACCAAGGCTTAGCGAACGCAACAGCGCCGGACGGACCGGGTTAGGCGGCTTTAATACTCCTTGCGAGCTCTGCGAGCAAAGGAGTTTCGTTGCCGCCGTTCCGGTCCGCCCGGCGCGTGCCAAGCGTGCCAAGCGTGCCAAGCGGGCCAAGCGGGCCAAGCGGGCCAAGCGGGCTAAGCGGGCAAAACAGGTGAAGAACTAGGCAGCAGCCACCGGAACAGCACCGGCGTTGAACAGCTTTCCGTTCACGCGGTCCGAGGCTCCAACACGGTCCAGGTACGGAGTGATTCCGCCCAGGTGCATCGGCCAGCCGGCGCCGAGGATGACGCAGAGGTCAATGTCCTCCGGACCAGCCACAACGCCTTCATCCAGCATCTTGCCGATCTCCTCGGCGAGGGCGTCCTGTGTGCGGCGCAGGACTTCCTCGGAAGTGGACGGCGAGTCACCGAACGTCAGCATGTCCAGGGTTTCCTGCGGCACGTACGGCTTGCCGTCCCCGTCCTTCTGCCACAGCGACTTGATGCCGGCATCGATGAGCTTCTGCGAGTTCTCCGAGACGTAGAACCGGTCACCAAAGGCAGTGTGCAGGGATTCCTGCACGTGCTGTCCCACCGGCAGGCCCACCAGGGCCAGCAGGTTGAACGGTGTCATGGGCAGGCCCATGGGGCGCAGTGCGTTGTCCGCCGTGGCGGCGTCGGTCCCCTCGTCAAACACCTTCGTGATCTCGCCGAACATACGCCCCAGGATCCGGTTCACCACAAACGCAGCAGCATCCTTCACCAGTACGGCGGTCTTCTTCAGCTGCTTGGCGAGGACAAAAGCGGTAGCCAGCACGGCATCGTCGGTCTTCGGCGCGCGCACGATCTCCAGCAGCGGCATAACGGCAACCGGGTTGAAGAAGTGGAAACCTACAACGCGCTCGGGGTGCTGCAGGTCAGCAGCCATTTCCGTCACCGACAGCGAGGAGGTGTTCGTGGCCAGGATGCACTCGGGGGAGACGACGGCCTCCACCTCGGCAAAGACCTGCTTCTTCACGGACATTTCCTCGAAGACGGCCTCAATCACGAAGTCGGCATCCGAGAACGCTTCCTTGGACACGGATCCTGTGACCAGAGCCTTGGTGCGGTTCGCGGCGTCGGGGGAGATGCGGCCCTTGCCCAGCAGTTTGTCCACCTCGGCATGTACGTAGCCCACGCCCTTGTCCACACGCTCCTGGTCGATGTCCGTCATGACCACCGGCACCTTGAGCTGCTTGGCGAACAGCAGGGCGAGCTGGCTGGCCATCAGGCCTGCGCCGACGACGCCGACCTTGGTGACCGGACGGGCCAGCTTCTTGTCCGGGGCTCCGGCGGGGCGCTTGCCCCGCTTCTGCACCAGATCCAGGAACGCGTACACGGTGGACTGGAACTGCGGGGTCTGCATCAGTTCTGCCAGTGCATCGCATTCGGCTTCCCGGGACTGCTCACGGGTCCAGTCCTTGCCCGCTTCGAGCAGGTGCAGCACCTTGGCCGGAGCCGGTGCGGCGTTGGAGGTGCGCGCTTCAACGAAGGCACGCCCGGCGGCAACGGCGGCGTCCCAGCGGTCCGCAACTTCGGAAGGCTCGACGGCGTTGGGACGGTTCACGCTCTCAGCACCGGTGATCACCCGGGAGGCCCAGGCGAGGGACTGTTCCAGGAAGTCGGCCGGTTCGAACAAAGCATCGGCGACGCCGAGCTTGTAGGCAGCCGGACCGGAAAGGGTCCGGTTGTTGCTCAGCGGGTTCTCGATCATCACCTTGACGGCATTCTCCGGACCGATCAGGCGCGGGAGCAGGTAGACGCCGCCCCAGCCCGGAACCAAGCCGATGAATGCCTCGGGCAGGGCGAGGGCACCCGCGCCCGTCGATACCGTGCGGTAATCGGACTGCAGGGCAATCTCGAGTCCGCCGCCCAGTGCAACACCGTTGATGAAGGCGAAGCTGGGGACCCCAAGGTTGCCGAGCTTGGCGTAGACCTCGTGGCCCAATGCCGCCATGGCTACCCCGTCCTCGTACTCACCGAGGGTCTTCACTGCGGACAGGTCTGCACCGGCCACCAAATAGTGCGGCTTGCCGGTGACGCCGACGCCTACGATCTCGCCCTTGTCTGCGCGCTCCTTGAGCGCATCAAGGACACCGCCCAGTTCCAGCAGTGTGTTCGGGCCCAGCGTGGTGGGACGGGAGTGGTCGACGTCGTTGTCCAGCGTGATCAGCGCGAAGGTGCCGGCACCGCCGGGCAGCTCGACGTCGGAGACGTAGGAGTGGGTGACAACCTCGTTGGGGAAGAGCCCGGCGAGGCGCTGGAAATCAGTGGCAGTCATTTACTTCGAAGCCTCCGTGGACTCGGTGTTGTAGTCGGGGTGGTTGGGGTTTTCCCAAATGACGGTGGCGCCCATGCCCAGGCCAATGCACATGGTGGTCATGCCGTAGCGCACCGAGGGGTCTTCCTCGAACTGGCGGGCCAGCTGGGTCATCAGGCGAACGCCCGAGGACGCCAGCGGGTGCCCGACGGCGATTGCACCGCCGTAGCGGTTCACCCGGGGATCGTCGTCCGCAATGCCGAAGTGGTCCAGGAAGGAGAGTACCTGCACGGCGAAGGCCTCATTGATTTCGAACAGGCCGATGTCCTCGATGGACAGGCCCGTCTGCTTCAGCGCCTTCTCCGTGGCCGGCACCGGGCCAATGCCCATCACCTCCGGCTCGACGCCGGCGAAGGCGTAGCCGACCATGCGCATCTTGACCGGGAGGCCGAGTTCCTCGGCGGCGTCGGCGGAAGCGAGCAGGGCCGTGGTGGCGCCGTCGTTCAGGCCGGAGGCGTTGCCCGCGGTGACGCGGCCGTGCGGGCGGAAGGGGGTGCGCAGGGTCGCGAGGTCCTCGACCGTGGTTCCCGGGCGGGGCCCTTCATCAACGGTGCTGAGGGTCCACCCGGCGCCGGCCTTCTTGGTGGCAACGGGAACCAGGTCCGGCTGGATCTGGTTGCCGGCGTAGGCCTTGGCCAGTTTCTCCTGGCTGGCGGCGGCGTACGCGTCGGTGCGCTCCTTGGTGATGTCCGGGAAGCGGTCGTGCAGGTTCTCGGCGGTGTTGCCCATGTTCAGGGCGGCGGGGTCCACCAGGCGCTCGGTGACGAATCGCGGGTTGGGATCTGCGTCCGCCCCCATTGGGTGGTGGCCCATGTGCTCCACGCCGCCGGCAATCACGACGTCGTAGGCACCGAAACCGATGCCCGACGCCGTAGTGGTCACGGCCGTCATGGCGCCGGCGCACATACGGTCGATGGCGAAGCCGGGAACGCTGCGGGGGAGTCCGGCCAGCAGGGCGGCGGTGCGCCCGATGGTCAGGCCCTGGTCTCCGGTCTGGGTGGTGGCAGCAATCGCTACCTCATCCACCCGCTCGGGCGGCAGTGAAGGGTTGCGGCGCAGGAGTTCGCGGATGCACTTGACCACCAGGTCATCGGCACGGGTGTCGGCGTACATGCCCTTCTCGCCGGCGCGTCCGAAAGGCGTGCGGACGCCGTCGACGAAAACTACGTCCCTGATCTGCCGTGCTCGGCTCTGTGGGCTCACGTACTGCTCCTCTTTGAGATGTGGATTAGCTCACGCTCAATGTTACTAGCGAGTAACTTAGGCTGCAAGGGTTGCCGCCGCGTGGCGCAGGCCGCCTCCAGCCCAGCAAATTCCGGCAGATACGGCAAGACCCGGAACCCGCGAGTCGCGGATTCCGGGTCTTGTGACCGGACGGAGGAGCTAGACGCTGGTGGCGTCCTGAACTTCGCCGACCAATTCCTCGATGATGTCCTCCAGGAAGAGCACACCGGTGGTGTTGCCCTCGGCGTCAAACACGCGGGCAACGTGCGCTCCGGTCCGCCGCATGGTGTCCAGGGCGTCCTCAAGCTCGCTGCCGCGGAACGCGGAGGCGAGGCGGCGGATCCGCTTGGCCGGAACCGGAGCATTGAACTTCTCCGCAGTATTCAGGTCCATGACGTCCTTCAGGTGAAGGTAGCCGGTCAGCCCGCCGTCCGCATCGGCCAGAATGTACCGGGAGAAGCCGTGGCTGCCTACCGCCGCCTGAATATCCGCGGGGGTGGGTTCAGCAGGCACAAGCACCATCTCGGCCAGGGGAACTTCAACATCGGCAACGGTCTTGGACGTGAACTCGAAGGCGTTCGTCAGGGCGCCGGTTGTGTCATCCAGGACGCCCTCGCGGGTGGACTGCTCCACAATCGTCGCCACTTCATCCAGGGTGTAGGCGCTGGTCGCTTCGTCCTTGGGCTCCACCTTGAACAGGCGCAGCACGCCGTTCGCGATGGAGTTCAGGCTCCAGATCACGGGCTTGAAGATCCTTGCCACGAGCACCAGCGGGGGAGCCAGCAGCAGCGCCGCACGGGTCGGCACCGAGAAGGAGATGTTCTTCGGGATCATCTCGCCTACCACCACGTGCAGGAAGGTCACCAGCAGCAGCGCCACGACGAAGGCGGTGATGCTGATTGCCTCCGGAGTCAGTGGAGTGCCGGCCAGGGGGATTTCCAGCAGGTGGTGGATGGCCGGTTCGGAGACGTTCAGGATCAGCAGCGAACATACGGTGATGCCCAGCTGGCTGGTGGCCAGCATCAGGGTGGCATGTTCCATGGCCCACAGCGTGGTCTTGGCTGCCTTGCTGCCTTGGGCGGCCTTGGGCTCAATCTGGGACCGGCGGGCAGAGATGACGGCGAATTCGGCACCCACAAAGAAGGCGTTGACGGCAAGCAGTACAAACAGCCAGATAATGCCGGGCAGGTACTCACTCATGGATGGCTTCCTTCGTCAGGGTGTCGACCAGGCGGTCGTGCGCGCTGCGCGGTGATTCCGAACCGGGGTTGGGGGTGAAGCGCAGGCGCTCGACATGCGTGCCCACCACGCGCTCGACGCGCAGGACGCCGTCGTCAACCTCCACTTCGTCGCCGAGTTCAGGCATCCGGTCCAGGCAGTGCGTGACGAAGCCGGCGAGGGTTTCATAGTCCTCGCCTTCCGGCACGGTAATGCCGGCACGGTCGAGCAGTTCATCCGGGCGCAGGGAAGCATCGAAGGTGACCGCGCGTCCGGTGCGGACGACGCCGACGCGCGCGCGGTCGTGTTCATCCTCCAGCTCGCCGACGATTTCCTCGACGAGGTCTTCCAGGGTGACGACGCCGGCGGTTCCGCCGTGTTCGTCGGTCACCACAGCGATCTGCAGCCCCTGGGAACGCAGGATGGCCAGCAGGGAGTCAACGCCCATGGATTCGGGGACCCGCAGCGGCGGGACCATGACGTCTGCCGCGGTTGTGGTGGCACGCTGGTCCAGCGGCAGGGCGAACGCCTGCTTCACGTGCAGCACACCAAGGATGTCATCGGAGTCCCTGCCAAGGACAGGGAAGCGGGAGTAGCCGGTGGAGACGGCAATGGCGATGATGTCCTCAGCAGTGTCCGTGGCCTGGACGCCGACCATCCGCACGCGCGGGGTCATGACGTCTTCGGCCGTGTGGTCGGAGAACCGCAGGGTTCGGTGCAGCAGCTCGGCATGGTCCTGGTCCAGCACGCCTTCCAGGGCGGACCGGCGGACCAGGAAGCTCAGTTCCTCGGCACTGCGGGCGCCGGAGAGTTCTTCCTTCGGTTCGATGCCGAAGGAGCGGATCACCTTGTTGGCGGTGTTGTTGCACAGCAGGATGACGGGCTTGAAAACGGTGGTGAACAGGGCCTGGAAAGGCACAACCACCTTTGCGGTGGCCTTTGGGAGTGCCAGGGCGAAGTTCTTCGGGACAAGTTCACCGATGATCATCGAGAGCAGGGTGGCCACCGCGATGGCGATGACCGCTCCGGTGCCGCCGACGAAAGCTTCGGGCACTCCTGCCGACGTGAGCGGGCCGCGCAGCAGGGAGCTGATGGCCGGCTCAAAGGTGTAACCGGAAAGCAGGGTGGTCAGGGTGATGCCCAGCTGGGCACCTGAGAGATGGGTGGAAGTGATCTTCAGGGCCTTGATCGTGGGACCAAGACGCTTCTCCCCGGCGGCCTGGCGGGCCTCGAGGTCACTGCGGTCGAGGTTGACCAGGGCGAATTCAGAAGCAACGAACAGGCCGGTACCGACCGTCAGCACAAGGCCGACGCCGATCATCAGCCATTCATACCAGTCGTTCACTTGGGGTGCCCTCCTCGAACCAAATCATCCAGAACTTCATCTGGGTCAGGGGAGGGCATGGGTTTATGAGAAGGGTCGTCCATAGTAGCAATGAGCTTACGGTTATTTCCTAGGAAAATCCTGATAAGCCCTAGCCAGAGCGCCTGATCCTGAAAACCCCGCGTGCCTGCTGTCACAAAACGGCTGCCGGCGGTGTCTTATGTGCAACCGCAAATACGGTGCGGCACCCAAAAGCAGGAGGAAGATCCGTGGACACGACAGCAGTAATTCTTGGCGCCGGCTACGCCGGCGTCATGGCAGCTAACAGGCTGGCAGGGCAGGGGGTGCGGGTGCGTCTGGTCAGTCCCGAACGGCGCTTTACGGAGCGTATCCGGCTCCATGAGTTCACCGCCGGCACCAGGGCTGACCCGACCGTTCCCTTCAGCAGCCTGCTGCATCCGGACATTGAGATGGTGTACGGCGTTGCGGAGAACATCGACGCAGCTTCGCGCCGCGTCGCGCTTTCCAATGAGGCGGTGCTGGACTACGACTGGCTGGTCTACGCCGTGGGAAGCGGAAACGGCTCCGTGCCCGCCGGAGCTGAAGCACCGAGCTGTCTCTCCGGTGCCGGCCCAGCGCGGGAGAAACTGCGAAGCCTAAAGCCCGGGGACCCGGTAGCGGTGGTGGGAGGCGGACTGACCGCCGTCGAAGTGGCTGCGGAAACGGCGCACGCCTATCCGCACAACCCCGTGACGATCTACGCCGCCGGGCCGGTGATTCAACACTTTTCGGGCAGTACCAGGCGTGGTGTGCTCCGCAGCCTGGAGCGCGCCGGAATTTCCGTGCGGCAGGAGATGGTGGAGGCGGACCGCCTGCCCGAAGCAGCAGCAGTGCTGTGGTGCACGGGTTTTGGGGTCCCGGACCTGGCAGCACGAAGCGGACTAGCGGTTGACGCCGCAGGCCGGCTGGCGGTTGATTCACGCCTGCGGGCGGTGGGCCGGGAACGGATCTTCGGAGCCGGCGACGCCGCGGTCATCACCGACCCCGGTTACTCATACCTGCCGCAGACCTGTGCCACGGCCATGCCGATGGGCGCCGAAGCGGCGTCGAACATCCTGCGCACGCTGGCAGGGGAACCGCTCCCGCCTCACAACAGCGGCTTCCAGGGGCAGTGTGTCTCACTCGGACGGCAGGACGGCGCTTTGCAATTCCTGCACCCCGGCTACACCCCACGCAGAATCCACCTGCACGGGAGGGCTGCCGCAATGCTAAAAGAAGTACTGTGCCGCATGACTCTGAAGTGGATCCGCGGCGAAGCCAAGAGAAGCGGAGCGTACACATGGCCGGCCGGACCCCGGATGACCCCAGCACCGGCACTGGCGGAAGCCTGAGGGCAGACCGCGGTAAGGAGTTCCTCGCGCACCGCCGGATGGTGTTCACCATCGCGTACAACGTCACCGGTTCGGTAGCCGACGCCGAGGACGTGGTTCAGGAAACGTACCTGCGGTATGCCGCCGTTGCCCAGGCTCCGGCGCATCCGCGGGCATACCTGGCGCGGGCAGCGTCCAGGCAGGCCCTCAATGCAGTCCGCGCCGCGTCACGGCGGCGCGAGGACTATCAGGGTGAATGGCTGCCCGAGCCGCTGCCAACCGGACCGGACGCCGGCGGGAGGCTGAACCCCGAGGCGGCAGCACTGACCGAGGCGGAAGTATCCACCGCCATGCTGGTGCTGCTGCAGCAGCTGGGCGGATCCGAACGCGTGGCCCTGGTGCTGCGGGACGTTTTTGGGTTCGCGTATTCGGAGGTCGCAGCGGTCCTGGAGTCCTCCGAGCCCGCTGTCCGGCAGCTGGTCCACCGCGCAAGGGGCCGGGTGCGCACACCACAGCCGCGCAGCCTGCCGGACAAGGCCGAGCACCGTGCCGCCGTCGAGCGTTTCCTGGAGGCGGCGCTGACCGGGCAGACCCAGGCACTGCTGGATGTGCTGGCGCCGGACGTGGTGCTGCACTCCGACGGCGGCGGAAAGGTAAGCGCAGCCCGCCGGCCGGTCTACGGGCCGGAAAAGGTTGCTGCCCTGCTCCTTGGGCTGGCTTCCAAGTTTGGTGCCGGTGCGGCGCCGGAGTTCATCGAGCTGAACGGGCTGCCCGCCGTAGCCTTCCGGGAGGAGGGCACAGTGACAACCGTCTTCCAGCTGCAACGGGAGGACGGGCTGATCACAGGGGTATATGCCATGCGGAACCCGGACAAACTCGACCGGGTGCAGTAGTTGGCTAGTCCTTTTCGGTTTCCTTTTCCGGCAGGGGATCAGGATCCAGGAACGCAACGGTAAGCACCGCGGCGGTCTGCTGGATCTGCCACTCGCGTGCACCAAGCCCGCGCAGTGCAGCCGTGATCGTATCCAGGTCGATCACCGCCGGCGGACGCCAGGCCAGCCGGCGCAGGTGATCGGGGGTCAGCAGGTTCTCCACCGGCATGTTCAGCCGGTCCGCCACGGCGGCGAGGCGCGGTTTGGCGGTGTGCAGGCGGGCAGCGGCTGCCGGGTCATTCCTGGCCCAGACCCGCGGCGGCGGCGGGGAATTGGTGGGAATGTGAAGCGGCGGGAGGTCTTTGGTTTCCCGGGCGGCGGCAATGCAGCGCAGCCACCTGGGGGCCTCTTTGTGGGCGGCCCGGCCGTGGAATCCCGGTGTGGACAGAAGCTGCGGCACAGTGGAGGGCATCGCCCTGGCCGCGGCAACAATGGCAGCATCCGGGATCAGCCGTCCCGGCGCGGTGTCGCGGCGCTCGGCCAGCTGCTCGCGTTCCTGCCACAGTTCGCGCACTGCTGCGAGCTGGCGGCGGTCGCGCAGCTGGTGCATTCCGGACGTGCGGCGCCAGGGGTCGGTGCGCGGCGGTGCCGGATCAGCCGTCCGGATAGCCTCGAACTCTTCTTCCGCGAACGCGAGCTTGCCGTCTGCTTCGAGGAGCTTGATCAGTTCCTCGCGGAGTTCGGCCAGCACTTCCACGTCCAGCGCCGCGTAGCGCAGCCACGGCTCAGGCAGGGGACGGGTGGACCAGTCCGCCGCGGAGTGTTCCTTGGCCAGGCTGAAGCCGAGCAGGTTCTCGATCACGGCGGCGAGTCCGACGCGGGGAAGGCCCGCCAGCCGGGCAGCCAGTTCGGTGTCGAAGAGCTTGTCCGGCCACATGCCCAGTTCGGACAGGCAGGGCAGGTCCTGGGTGGAAGCGTGCAGGATCCATTCGACGCCGCTTAGGGCATCGTTGATGATGCTCAGGTCCCGCAGGGGTTCCGGGTCGATGAGCCAGGTTCCTGCACCTTCGCGGCGAATCTGGACCAGGAAGGCCCGTTGCCCGTAGCGGAAGCCGGAGGCGCGTTCGGCGTCGACGCCTGCCGGGCCGGTGCCGGCGGCCAGCGCGCGGGCAGCACGCTCGAGCCCGCTGAAGGAGTCGATAACAAGCGGGACGCCCTCACGCGGAGCATCAAGGACGGGAAGCGGTGCAGCAACAGGTTCGTCTGTGGACAGCTCTGAAGCCGGATTGCCGGAAGTTTGCGCGGTCATAAGAACTTCAGTCTATCGAGAACTGGCGGTATACCTGTTTTCCTGGCTGGTTGCGGCTAGTTCAGCCGCCTCCGCGGCAGCGGGGACACGCCGTCGGGCAGTGGCGGAAGGCCGGCAAAAGTGCACACCATGTCCGACCAGGCTTCGAGGTGCGCCTGCACATCGGCGTCGGCCGGTGTCCAGGAGGCGCGGAGCTCAATATCGATTGCGTCGCTGCGTCCGGCAAGCGTGCCGTAACTCTCGGAGAGGATCCGTGTTGCGGTGCCTCCGGCAGAGGAGTAGCGCGCGCCGTGCTCCTGCAGGGCATCCACCAGCCATGTCCACGCGACTGAGCCAAGCATCTGGTCATTACCCATGTCCGGTTCAAGTTCAGCGCGGATGTAGGTCACGATCCGGAAGGTGCCGTTCCAGACGTCGCTTCCGTCCGGATCGTGCAGCAGGATGAACCGGCCGGTTGCCAGTTCCCTGCTTTCGGGCAGGACGGGGCCCACGGGACCGTGGAAGGTTCCGCCTACCGGCTGGGGGCCGGACGCCGTAACGTCCGCGGCCAGAGAAACGGCAAACGGAGCCAGCCTGGTGGGGGCCGGAATTTCTTCCAGCCGCAGTTCCGGACGGCACTTCGCCCGGCGCAGAGCCCCCAGGGCTGTCAGGAAATCCGGGGGCACCTCTGACAGGTCACCAATCGCACTCACCCTCGAAGGTTACGGCTGTCCTGCGTGCAGGGAATGCAGGCTCGCCGGTGTGTCCAATTCGTTACGTGGCTACACCTTACGCAGGTACGGCCCGGCACCGACAGTACGAAGATTCAGCGTGCTGCCGAAACCTCCTCGGCGATGGCCGCAGCGAAGGCGTCCACGTCGGCCTCAGTGGTGTCGAAGGTGCACATCCAGCGCACCTCTCCGGTGGCCTGGTCCCAGTCGTAGAACCGGAACTTGTCCCGCAGCTTGTCCGCCACCCCGGCAGGCAGCGTCGCGAACACTGCATTGGACTGGGTGGGCTGGGTAAGGGTGATGCCCTCGATCTTCTCCACCGCGGCCCGCAGCCGCGCTGCCATGGCATTGGCAGTGGATGCTGAGCGCTGCCACAGGTCCGTGCCGTAGAGGGCGATGAACTGGGCCGAGACAAAGCGCATCTTGGAGGCCAGCTGCATGTTCATCTTGCGCAGGTAGTCCAGGCCGGGAGCGGCGTCCGGATCAAGGGCCACGATGCATTCGCCGTACATCATGCCGTTCTTGGTGCCGCCCAGGGAGAGGATGTCCACACCGGCGTCGGCGGTAATCGCGCGCAGCGGCACGCCCAGTGCGGCGGCCGCGTTGCCCAGCCGGGCCCCGTCCATGTGCAGCTTCATGCCGCGCGCGTGGATGTGGTCGGCGATGGCCTGGATTTCGTCCACCGTGTACAGGGTGCCCAGCTCGGTCGACTGGGTAATGGAGACTGCCAGCGGCTGGGCACGGTGCTCATCGCCCCAGCCCCAGGCCTCGCGGTCGATCAGCTCGGGGGTGAGCTTGCCGTCCGGGGTGGGAACGGTGAGCAGCTTCATGCCGCCCACACGTTCGGGGGCGCCGTTTTCGTCCACGTTGATGTGGGCGGTGGAGGCACAGATAACAGCGCCCCAGCGGGGAAGCAGTGACTGCAGGCTGATGACGTTCGCGCCGGTGCCGTTGAAGACCGGGAACGCACGCATGCGGTTGCCGAAGTGGTCGGTGAAAACCTCGCGGAGCTTGGCGGTGTAGACGTCTTCGCCATAGGCAACCTGGTGGCCAAGGTTGGCCGCCGTGAGCGCATCAAGGATTTCCGGGTGCACTCCGGAGTAGTTGTCCGAGGCAAAGGCTCGCAGGGCAGGATCATGCAGGGAGGCGGTATCAGTCACGGGTGTCAGTATTCCTCAAGGTCGGTCATTGGTGAAAACGGCTCAGGTGCGGGGCACCAGGCTGAGCCGTTTTCCGTTGATCTGCGCGGCGTCCGTCGTGAAGAGCCGCACGGACGCTGCGGCAAGCTCGTCCACGCCGGTGTAACCGGGGAACTTCCGCTCCGGCGCGGCCGCCCGCATTGAATCGTTCACCAGGGCCTTCACTACGAAAACGGCGGCGGCGGCCTGTGTGCCGCTGAAATGAGAGGCGATGGCCTGTACCCACGCTTCGGCGGCAGCCTTGGCCGCAGCGTATCCGGCGTTGCCGGCCGTGGGTGCCTCCACCGCGGTGGACGAGACTATGGCCAGGCGGCCGTGCGGGGACACTGCCAGCTGGCTGATGAAACTCCGGCTGACATTGCGCAGCGTGGTCAGGATGTTCTGCTGCAGGAAATCCCAGTCGTCATCGCTCTGGTCCGCGAGGGTTCCACCGCCGCGCCAGCCGCCCACCAGATGGATCAGGCCGTCCACGCCGCCTTCGTCCTGCAGGTCCCGCGCCAGGGCGTCAACGTCGCCCTGCCGGCTGAGGTCGCAGGTGCGAAGCTCGACGCCGGGAACATTCTCCAGGGCCTCAGCCAGCCGTCCTGCACTGGAGCCTACTGCCACCACGCGGGCTCCGGCGGCGGCCAGGGCCTTACAGACGGCCGTTCCGGAGGCAGAGGACGCTCCGGCCACGAGGACCCTGAGGCCTTCAAGTGCGGATTCTTCCCCTGCTCCGGCTGCGCTCATAGTGTGCTGCTCCCAGTGATTCCGGCGGTCGATTCGATGACCGGTGCCATTTTCTTCGACAGCGCCTCGTAGAACATTGACAGCGGGAATTCGTCGTCGAGCACCTGGTCCGTCAGAGCCCGGGGCGGTCCCTCGAGCGGCAGCGCGTCCGGTCCCTTGGCCCAGCGGGAAGCAGGGTGGGGCGTCAGCGTGCCTGAAACCAAAGCGTACGCGGCGAGCCAGTGGGCTGTCTTGGGGCGGTCGATGGAACGCCAGTACAGCTCCTCGATTTCCTCGCCGAGCTTGACGACGACGGCGGGTGCCTCGTCCCAGTCGATGCTGAGCTTGCCGTCGGTCCAGTGCAGCACACGGTGCTGGTGCATCCAGGCGAAAAGCAGCTGGCCGCCGAGGCCGTCGTAGTTGCGCACCCGGGAGCCGGTGATGGCGAAGCGGAAAATCCGGTCGAAGATGACCGCGTACTGCACCAGCGCGGCGGTGCTGCGGGCCTTGGGATCGGCGTCGTCGTCCTTTTGGATCTTCACCGACTCGCGGAACGCGGTGAGGTCGCAGCGGAGTTCTTCCAGCGAGTACAGGAAATACGGCATGCGCTGCTTGATCATGAACGGATCAAAGGGCAGGTCTCCGCGCATGTGGGTGCGGTCGTGGATGAGGTCCCACATCACGAAGGTTTCTTCGGTGAGCTGCTGGTTCTCCAGCAGCTCGGCGGCAGCCTCGGGAAGCTCGAGGGAGGTGATCTCCGCTGCTGCCCGCAGGACGCGGCGGAAGCGTGCGGCTTCCCGGTCAGCGAAGATGGCGCCCCAGGTGAAGGACGGGGTTTCACGGACGGCTACGGTTTCAGGGAAAAGGACAGCCGAGTTGGTGTCGTAGCCCGGGGTGAAGTCACGGAAGCGGATCGGCACGAAGAGCTTGTTCGAGTACTCGCCGGCTTCCAGTTCAGCGATGAAGTCCGGCCAGATCACCTCAACCAGCACTGCCTCCAGGAGCCGGGAGCGTGAGCCGTTCTGCGTGTACATGGGGAAGACCACCAGATGGAGCAGGCCGTCGGTGCGGTCCAGCTGCGGCTGGAAGGCCAGCAGTGAATCGAGGAAGTCCGGTACGCCGAGCCCTGCTTCAAGCCAGCGGTCCATGTCCCGTACCACCAGGTCCAGGTACCGGGCATCATGCGGAAAGGCCGGGGCCAGCTCGGCAACGGCGTCGCGCGCGGTCTGCAGCAGCGGGGCTGCAGCAGTGCGGTGTTCCGCCGGTACGGAGCCGTCCTGTTCCTGGAGCTGGGCGAACCCGGTGGCCGCGTCCTTCAGCCGCAGCCACGCGGCGGAGTCCTCAGGTGCAGCGAGCTGGCCTGCGGGGGAGGAGAAAGCAGTGGATGACATAGCTGAGACCTTCCGGTTGCACGAACTCCCGGGCCGGGAAGATGTGATGGCCCCAGCGTAGCCACAAATCAAGCCAGCTTAGCCTTGATGCCGGTTCGAGTAAGCGATCCTTATGCTTCCCGCTTCCGGCTGTTGGATTTGGCCCAGTGCCGCTTCGGGTAGCCGTCAGCCGCCCGGGGGATGCCGGCGTAGAACGGGGACCACGCGCGGGCCGCCCCGGACGCCTGGTAATAGATGTTGGCAAGTACGATCAGGCCTGCCGTAGTCGCGGTTGTCAGCGCCGTCGCCAAACCCGGAACGGCGTCTACCGGAAGATTCCAGGCCATATACACGCGAACCGCGGCGTCCGCACAGAGGCCCGCACCCCACAGGATGCTCGTGGCGCGCCAGATCCTGCGGAAGCGCGGCAGCAGCGACCAGAGGCTGTCCCACTGGCCCGGCCAGCCAAAGCGTCCTTCGAGGATGGGCCTGCTCATGACGTAGACCAGCGGCTTGCGCGTGGCCGCGCTGATGAGGAACCACAGTCCGGACACGCCAACAACCACGGCGCCGCGGGCCAGGAGGAACCGTTCGTCGCCCGGAACCAGGCTGACCACTGTGCTGAGCACCATCAGGGACAGCGCGTAGAGGCCAAAAGGCGAAACCTTCCGGGATCGGAGCAGGTCCGCGAGTGACCCGGCTGCCGAGATGGCCGTGCCTGCCAGCAGTGCGGCGTAGGCGCTGACACCTGCTGCCCGAAGTCCGTAGAACAGTCCTACCGGGACGAGGAACTCGATGGCTGCGCGGAGGATCCGGGCAGCTGGGGATTTCCTGCGGGCGGCACCGGTGCCGGCCGGCACTATCCGGTGTGCGTTGATCCTGCGCATATCCTGCCTCCCGGCATGGAGTTCCGCTGAAGCTCTCAGTTGGAAACGGGTTTCCGTGCGTCCAGCCGCGTGGCGAGTTCGAACAGGGCGCCGAGCTCGCGTCCGTAGGCTGCGCAGTCCGTTTCGGGTGCCCGCTCAAGCACAAACGGCAGTCCGTCGATGCTGCGCTGGACGGCGTGGGCCATCACCGCGGGATCGAAGGAACGGAACTCTCCGCTTTCCTGGCCCCGCCGAAGCAGGTCCTCGAGCGGGGCGGCGGCCGCGGCGTCGTCGGCGGTTGTGTACTTCAGTGCTCCGGCCAGCACAATGCGGGTCAGGGCAGTCATGGCAGCCCGGTTGTCATCTATGAACCGGATTGTCGCCGTGATGTACGCCTGCAGGGCACCCGCCGCTGTTTCCTCGGCATGCACTGCAGAGCCGGTCCAGGCTCCGATCCGCTCGATCACCTGGGCGGCACAGGCGCTGATCAGATCAGCCTTGCCGGCAAAGTGGTAGGAGATCAGCCGGGTACTGGAGAGCCGTGCCTGCTCCGCTATGCGGGCATAGGAAGCGCGGTCATAGCCCTGTTCGGCAATGACGGAGAGCGTGGCGTCGACGATTTGCGCCCGCCGTGCCGAACCAGTGAAGGACGGCTCTTTTACCTGCATGGGTAAAAACTACGCCGCACAGGTAAGCAGGAACAGAGTCTCCGGTAAATTTTTCGGGCGAGGAAAGGCGCCTAGTAGCCGCGGCTGTTTGGTGACTCCGTGCCAATAACTGCCAGCGGAACCTCGGGGTGGTTCTTCTCCACGCGGCGCAGCGCCCAGATGTCATTGAAGACCGCCACATACGCGCCGTCGGTGCGCACCAGCACCTCGGCACCGTGGACGTTGGAGAGGATCTCAGCAGCGCCGGCCGACGTCAGCCGGGCCAATGAGTAGGAAAGCTGCTCGTAGCGCATGGGCGCGTTGAAGTCCTGCGTCATGCGGTCTTCCACCACCTCGAACTGCATCGGTCCGACGGCAGCCAGGACCGGTGCCTGGTCACCTCGGCGGTCCGAGCGCAGCACCTGGATGATGCCTTCGTGTTCAAGCTGGTCGATGCCGCGCCGGAACTGCTTGTACCGGCTGGGATCCTGGGAGCGGGCCACCCGGAAGTGCTCGGGGGAGAAGAACGGGATGGGCGGATACTCCACCGGCTCCTCCACATAGAGGCTGTCACCCACACGCAGCGCCGAGGCATTGACCAGCCCGACGACGTCGCCCGGGTACGCCTGGTCAATTACTTCGCGTTCACGCCCGAACAGGTGCTGGGCGTACTTGGTGGCGAACGTCTTGCCGGTGTTGGAATGTGTCACCACCATGCCGCGCTCAAAGATTCCGGAGCAGACGCGGATGAAGGCCACGTGGTCGCGGTGGGCGCGGTTCATGCCGGCCTGGACTTTGAAGACGAACCCGGAGAAGGGTGCCTCCACGGGACGGAGCCCGCCGTCCTTGTCCTCGCGCGGGGATGCTGACGGGGCCAGGTCCACCAGGGCGTCCAGGATCTGCTTGACGCCGAAGTTGAGGGCGGCGGAGGAGAAGAGGATGGGGGTGGCCTTGGCGTCCAGGAAGGCATCCCGGTCGAATTCCCGGCCGTCGATGACCAGTTCTGCCTCGTCCAGGGAATCGCTCCAGGCATCGCCTTCGCGTTCAAGGGCCTGTTCCGGGGTGAAGTGCTCTTCCTTGGCCAGGGAGGCGCCGGAGTTCTGCCGCTCGAAGTGGACGTATTCGTCCTTCTGCAGGTCCCAGACTCCGCGGAAGTCACCGGCGATGCCGATGGCCCAGGTCAGCGGCATGGGGGCCAGGCCGGTGCGCTCGGTGATTTCGTCCATGAGTGCCAGCGGGTCCAGGCCGGGGCGGTCCCATTTGTTGATCACGGTGATGATCGGCAGGTTGCGCGCACGGCAGACTTCAAAAAGCTTCATGGTCTGGGTTTCCAGGCCCTTGGCGGCGTCCACCAGCATGACCGCGCAGTCCACCGCCGCGAGGACACGGTAGGTGTCCTCGGAGAAGTCGGCGTGTCCCGGGGTGTCCAGCAGGTTGATCACGGTGTCGCGGTAGGCGAACTGCAGGGCCGTGGAGCTGATGGAGATGCCGCGGTCCTTTTCCATCTGCATCCAGTCGGAGACCGTTTCGCGGCGGTTCTCCTTGCCGTTGGTGGCGCCTGCCGTGCCGATCACCCTGGCGTGCAGGGCAAGCGCTTCAGTGAGCGTGGACTTGCCGGCGTCGGGGTGGGAGATGACGGCAAAGGTACGCCGCCGGGCGGACTCCTTGAGGATCTCCTTGGTGGCGGTGGCGCTGACGGTGGTGGAAACCTGTTGGGACACTCCGCTGCTTTCACGTGTGGTGGGAAGGGCCGCAGGGCTGGACACTCGCGGCAGTGCTGCCAGCAATGGCAGCCTTTCCATTCTAGCCGGTCCCGTGGCGGACCCCCGCAGCCGGCGGCATCGCCTAACGTGGTGCAGGACACAGGCAGACAACCGGCAAAGGGGCCAGCCATGGCTGAAGCATTCATTATCGACGCGCTGCGCACTCCGGTGGGACGGCGCGGCGGGGGACTGAGCGGGATGCACCCGGCGGACCTTGCCGCCGCCGTCATCGGTGAAACGGTACGGCGCACGGGCATAGATTCCGATGAGTTCGACGAGGTGATCCTGGGATCCATTGACCAGGTTGGTCCGCAGGCCATGGACATAGCCCGCACTGCCTGGCTGGCCGCCGGGCTCTCGGAACGGGTGCCGGGAACCACGGTTGAGCGCCAGTGCGGTTCGGGCCAGCAGGCCGTCTCCTATGCCGCGCAGGCCGTGATGAGCGGCACGAGCGACCTGGTGGTTGCCGGCGGCGTGCAGAACATGTCCGCGGTGCCCATTGGCTATGCGAACACCGCTGCGGCGGAACTCGGCTTTCCCAACCCGTTCGCCGGTTCCGCCGGATGGGAAGCCAGGTACGGCACGCAGCCCATCTCGCAGTTCATCGGCGCGGAAATGATGGTGGACCGCTGGAACCTGAGCCGCCGGGAAATGGAGGACTTCGCCGTCGGCTCCCATGAACGGGCGCTCGCAGCCCAGGCCCAGGGCCGCTTTGAGAGCGAGATCCTTCCCGTTGCCGGGATCACGGCCGACGAAGGTCCGCGGGTTCCCAACCGGGAGAAGATCGAATCCCTGGCACCGCTGCGCGACGGCGGGAAGCTGACCGCGGCGACGTCGTCCCAGATTTCAGACGCCGCCGCCGTGCTGCTGCTGGCCTCGGAAGACGCCGTGCGCCGGTACGGCCTCACACCGCGTGCCCGCATCCACCACATCTCCGCCCGCGGGGACGACCCGGTCATGATGCTCAGCGCACCCATCGAAGCCACCCGGCACGCACTCAAGCGCACCGGCATGACCCTGCACCAGATGGACCTCATCGAAATCAACGAGGCGTTCGCCTCCGTGGTCCTGGCCTGGCAGCGTGAGCTGGAAGCGGACATGTCCACGGTCAATGTGAACGGCGGCGGGATCTCCCTGGGCCATCCCATCGGCGCCACCGGAGCCCGCTTGATGACCACTCTGCTTCACGAACTGGAACGAACGGGCGGCCGCTACGGGCTGCAGACCATGTGCGAGGGCGGCGGCCAGGCGAACGTCACGATCATTGAACGCCTCGGCTGAACGCCGCCGCGTCTCCTAGATGGCACCCGCCGCCCACCGCAGGCGCAGGCTCTCTTCCAGTTCCTGTTCGGCGAGGCTGCGCAGGATCCGCTCCAGTTCCGCTTCCAGCTTCGGTATCCAGCGGTGCTCGACGGCGCGCTGGCGGGTGCGGGTCGCGGCGAGTTCGCGGCTGAGAAGCAGCACGGCCCGTGCATCGGCGGCATGGACGACGGCGGCGGCGAGCGCCTCCCGGTGCGCCGCGGCGGCGTAGGCCAGCGCTGAGGAACCTGAGGAGGGCATTTGGGCAGGCAGGTTCACGGCGGCGTCCTCCGGATAGGAGATGCCCATAGCCCCGCCCCAGCGGATCTCGGCTTCGGCAAGGGTGTCCGGGACCGCCTCGCGGATGTGCCCCAAGCCGTCCAGCGCCAGCGCCCTCCCCAGCCAGAGGGACGCACCGGCAGCGGCCTCATGGAACCGCTGCAGGCTCTGCTCCGACCGTTCGGCCCGGTTCCCGATGGCGATGCGCAGGATCTGCTGCTTGCGGTCCAGCAGTTCCGCCCCGCGCCGCGCCGTTTCAAGCCGCCGTTCGGTTTCGGCCCGTGCTGCCCGGCCGTTCCCGCTCACAGCCGTGCCCCGCCAACCGGGCCCGGAAGGTATTTGTCCAGCAGTTCGGGGGAGAGCATGCTCAGCTCACGGCGCGGCAGCAGGCCGAGGGCTTCCCAGGCCAGGCCCAGGGTCTGTTCCAGGGAACGGTACTCGTCCACGCCCTGGTTCAGCAGTTTCTCCTCCACCGCGGAGCGGAACGCGATGTAGGCGCGGTCCGCCTCGCCCAGGGCATCCTCTCCAACGAGTTCGGCCAGCTCCGAGGCCTGCCGTGCCCTGGCCATGGCCGCCAGCACCTGCGCCGCCACGTCCAGGTGGTCCTCCCGGGTCCGTCCCTTGCCCGCCCCGGAGCGCATCAGCCGGGAGAGGGAGGACAGGACGTCCACCGGGGGATAGATGTCCCGTGCGCTGATGTCAGGGGAGAGCACGATCTGCCCTTCGGTGATGTAGCCGGTCAGGTCCGGGACCGGATGGGTCATGTCCCCCGACGGCATGGTCAGCACCGGAACGATCGTCACTGAACCCTCCCGGCCCTGGACCCGTCCGCAGCGTTCGTACAGGGTCGCCAGGTCGCTGTAGAGGTAGCCGGGGTAGCCGCGGCGGGCCGGGATTTCCTTGCGGGCCGCTGAGACTTCCCGGACGGCTTCGGCGTAGCTGGTCATGTCGCTCATGACCACCAGCACGTCGCTGCCTTCCTCATATGCCAGGTGCTCGGCAATGCTCAGGGCGATCCGCGGGGTCAGGATACGTTCAATGACCGGGTCGTCGGCGGCGTTGAGCAGCAGCACCAGCTCCCCGGCCGCGGAGCGTTCCTCCAGCCGGTCCCGGATGTAGGCAATGTCCGCGTGGGTCATGCCCATGGCCGCGAAGACCACCCGGAAGTTCCGGCCCCCGGTGCGGGACTGGGCGGCGATCTGCGTGGCGAGGGTCAGATGCGGCAGTCCGGCCACGGAGAAGATGGGGAGTTTCTGCCCGCGGACCAGGGTGGTCAGCGCATCGATGGCGGAGATCCCCGTGATGACCGCTTCCTGGGGTGGGATCCGGTAGACCGGGTTCAGCGGCCACCCGCTCACCGGTTCCACGGTATCCGCGGTAATCGGCGGACCCCCGTCAAGCGGCTCACCGCGTCCGTTGCAGACCCGGCCCAGCCACTCCGGTCCCACCGGGATGTGCAGCGGCCTGCCTTGGAAACGCACCGATATGCCGCCCAGGCGCATTCCCTCAGTGCCTTCCAGGACCTGCAGCAGGGCCTGGTCGCCGTTGACTTCCAGCACCAGGGCATGCCGTTCCGCCCCGCCCTCCACGTCGACGCCGGCAAACTCGTCCCAGCCCACGCCATCGGCATCACCTACAACCATGAGCGGCCCGCGCAGTTCACGCACGTCGCGGTGGGAAACCAGGTTCCGGTTGGGGACGGTCATTGCAGCTCCTTCAGTCCGGCCAGGAAAGCCGCGGCGCGCTCGGAAACGCCCTCGGCGTCGGACGGACCGGCGGACTCGCGCAGGCGCAGCAGAGTGGAGAAATCGAACGCGTCAACGGTGGCCGGCGGAACCCCGCGGGCAACCAGCTCCTGGCAGATGTCCACGGTGTCCAGTACGGCCTGCAGCAGCGCGGCGCCCTTGGCCGCGGAGCAGTAGCCGTCGTTGGCGCTGAGGGCGTTCTGCACCAGCACGCCGTCACGCAGCAGCCGCCCGCCCAGCAGCACCATCTGTTCGTGGCCCGGCAGGGAATTCGCCCCGATGATTTCCGCCAGGGCGGCGAGCCGGTCCGCTTCCGCCAGGATCAGGCTGGCGCGGGCCCGGCGGGAGGCCCATTCCGGGTCGCCGTTGGCCGCATGCCAGCGTCCCAGGGCGTCGGCGTCCCGGGAGAAGGACCCGCGCCAGCTCACTGCCGGATAGTGCCGTGAGTAGGCGAGCTCCCGGTCCAGCTGCCACAGGGACCGGACGAAGCGCTGGGTGCCGGTGGTCACGGGCTCGCTCATGTCACCGCCCGGGGGAGAGACGGCGCCGATGACCGTGACGGACGCCGTCCCGCCGCCCAGCGTGATGGCCAGGGAGGCTCGTTCGTAGAAGGCGGCAAGTTCCGAGGCCAGCGACGCCGGATACCCCTCTTCGGCGGGCAGGTCCCCGTTGCGGTTGGCGAACTCGCGCAGTGCTTCGGCCCAGCGCGAGGTTGAGTCGGCGATCACCACCGCGTGGTAGCCCATGTCACGGAAGAACTCTGCGACGGTGACCCCCGTGTTGATGCTGGCCTCCCTGGCCATCATGGGCATGTTGGAGGTGTTGGCAATGATCACGGTGCGGTCCAGCAGGGCGCCTCCGGTGCGCGGATCCTCCAGGCTGCTCAGCCCGTCGAGGACGTCGGCCATCTCATTGCCGCGCTCGCCGCAGCCCACGTAGACGATCACATCGGCGTCGGACCATTTGGCGATCTGCTGCAGCAGCAGCGTCTTGCCGGTGCCGAAACCTCCCGGAACAGCGGCGGCGGCTCCGCGGGGGAGTGGGAACATCAAATCCAGGACCCGCTGCCCGGTGTGCATCGGCACCGCATCGGAGAGCCGGGACGAGACCGGGCGGGGCCGGTGGACCGGCCAGCGCTGGGCCAGGCTGATTTCAATGCCGTCCACCACTGCGGCGCGTTCCAGCGGGCGCAGCAGGCCGTTCCCGAGCCAGGTCAGTTCACCCTCGACGCCGGGGGGAACCGTCACCCGGAACGGCACGCTGCCCGCTTCCGGCACGATACCGAGCACCTGCCCCGGGCTGACGGTGTCACCGACCGCGGCCTGCGGCTCGAACTTCCACTGCCGGTCCAGCACCAGGCGGTCTTCCGCGGCGTCTTCCCGGTCCGCGCTCAGCCACAGCGGAGCGGAGGAGAGCGGCCGGAGCAGGCCGTCAAAGACCTGTCCCAGCAGGTGCGGGCCCAGCAGAGCGGAGAGCTGGTGTCCGGTTCCTTCGGCGGCATCCCCTGCCTTGAGCCCGCCGGTGTATTCGTAGGCCTGAAGCGTTGCGTCTGCGCCGTTGACGGCGATTGTTTCCGCCGAGATCCGCTCGGGCCCCAGCGCAACCACTTCCAGCATGGAGATGTCCGGCAGGCCGCTGATTTCCACCAGCGGTCCGCTGACCCGCCGGATCCTGCCTGCCCCGCCGGCCTGCGGCTCGCGCGCGGCCCCTCCGGTTTCTACTCCTGCCACAGGTCCCGCACCTCCCCGGCATAGCGTTCAAGGGCTGCGTTGCCCAGCGCAGGCAGGGACAGGTCGACGCTCCGGGAGCCCAGGCTGGCTGTGATTCCGCCGTCGGGGGCTTCCCTGGTCTGCGCCTGGGGGCCCAGGAGCTCACGCGCCTGCTCCCGCAGCGCGTCCAGGAGGGCCGGATAGCGCGGATCCGTGCGGAGCGTGGCTGCCTCGGCCAGGACCCGGCGCCGCAGCTCTGCGCGAAGTTCCTCCTCGCGGGCCAGGACCGTCCCGCCGGCAGCGCGCCGCGCCCGGGCGGAGCGCAGCACGGCTTCGGCCCGCGCTGCCTCGCGGCCGTCGGCCTCGGCGCGGCTGCGGATCTGCTCGGCCTCTGCGCGGCCGCGTTCCCGGATTTCAGCAGCCTGCCGCTCGGCGGTGTCCAGGATGGTTTGCGCCTGGGCTGCGGCACCGGAGCGGATGGCTTCGCGGATGGGTACCAGGGCGGGCGCGGCAGCGCGCGGAAGGCTGCTCATGCGGGCAGCGCCACGGTCAGGGGAGCTGTGGGATCGTCCAGGCGCCCGGCCAGGGCGGCAGCGGCGTCGGCAGTCAGGAGAACGACGGCGGTGTCCTCCGGAAGCTGGGACCACGCCTGCCGCACGTCCTCGTCGCTCCTGGCCGCGATCAGCCGGGCGCCGGCCAGCTCATAGCCGGCCAGGATCCCCGGCGCGCCCAGGGCCGCAACGACCGCCCGGGTGCTCATGCCTGGCCGATCAGGATGATGGAAATGATCAGCCCGTAAATGGCGATGCCTTCGGCCAGCCCAACCACCACCATGGCGCGGCCGAAGATCTCCGGCCGCTCACTCATGGCAGCGAGCGCGGCCGAACCGGTGTACGCCACCGCGATTGCCGCGCCAATGGAGGAACCGGCGACGGCGATTGCCGCGCCGAGGAGGGCGGCGCTGGAGCTGTCGGACCCGTCGGTGGCCATGGAGACGGCGGTCTCCGCCGCTCCGCCGGACGCCGACGCCGGTGCTGCTGCGAAGGCTGCCGCCAGCAGCGCCAGGGCTCCGGCCATGATCAGTCCGTTCACGCCCAGCATCACCTTGAGGCCTGCCCCCCGCCGGCGCCGAAGCAGCCAGAGCGCTCCTCCGGCCAGCAGGACGGTGATGATCAGTGCCAGGGGGATACCGGCAAACCAGGGATTCATGGCGTTTGCCTTTCAGTGGTGGACGAACCGGATGCCGCGGATTCGGGCAGCTGGGGGCTCCAGGGTTTGAACGGACGGCCCTCATCCGTAAAGATGCGGGAGAAAAGCTCGTAGTACTCCAGCCGCAGCGCCTGGATCGCCGCTACCAGGCCTTCCAGGGCGAAGGTGACGGCGTTGCCGACTAAGAAGACCAGCACGGCCAGCACGGCCCGCCAGTCCGGATGCCACAGCGCGGTGGTGCCCTGCCAGACGATGGACATCAGCGCGGCATGCGTAAGGCCGAACGCGGCAAGGCGGGTGAAGGACACCAGGTTGGAAGCAAGCTGGATGACGGTATCCACCAGCTCCACCGAGGCCTGCATGGTCCCGGTGCCGCCGCCTCCCGCCTCGACGAACAGGCCGGTGAAGATCAGTGCCAGCGCCAGGACCGCCAGGACTGCGGCGGCCACGACCATCGGAGTCCAACCGGCCACCAGCCCGCCTGCCAGCATGCCGACCGCCAGGAACAGCAGGGCGCCGGCCAGCCCTGTCCGGGCGTACAGCGCATAGCCCCAGCCGCCTTCCCGGACCCGGTTGATGGTGCCGAGGGTAAAGGCGAAGGCCAGCAGGACGGCACCGAAGATCAGGGCCGCGATGAGCAGGGGTATGGGGTTTTCCACCGGCTCCAGCCACAGCACCGGAATGACGTGGGTGGGACCGAAGAACTCCCCGTACAGCACACCGAAGAACACCGCTGCCAGCCCGGCACCGAAGATGAAGAGCCAAGTCCGCTGGAAGCGGCGGATGCGGGCGATCCGCCCGGAGCGGACAATCAACCCAGCCAGGACCAGCAGCAGTCCCTGCCCGGCGTCGCCGAACATCATGCCGAACATCACCACGTACGCCAGCCCGGCCAGCCGGGCCGGGTCGACGTCGGCGTACGGCACTGTGGTGTAGGTGTCCACCAGCAGCCGGGAGAATTTGGGCGGCTGCCTGGAGCGGCGTTCGTTGCCGGTCAGCAGGGTGGGCGGCTGGACGCCGCGGGGCGCTTTCAGCGGCACGACGCCGGCGCCCAGGGGCTTGAGGGCTTCCTGCAGTTCCGGGACCCTGCGCGACGGCGCCCAGCCCACCAGTCCGGAAACGGCGCCGTTCTCCACTGCCGCTCCGGCTGCGCGGTCCAGTTCCTCCGGTCCGTCGCCGGGAGTGTAGGGAAGCTCGAGTTCGACGGCGGCGCTGCGGGCCACCTCTTCCAGGGCTTCGCGTGTACGCTCCGTTGGGGCGATGACCGCCACACGGTCCATGCGGATGGGGCTGAGGGTTTCACGCCACTGCATCAAGCACCTCGCTTCCTCCGCCGGTGGCGGCAGCTGCGAGCGCCGCACGTACACGCCAGGCATCCATGGCCAGCACGGTGATGGCCCCGACTGCGATGTCCGGTCCGGGCAGGCCGGAGCGCAGCAGGGAGAACGCGTCATCTTCAACCCGTGCCCGCAGTGCCGCTTCGGCCCGCCAGAGGTCACCGGGGTCCTCAATCCCGTCCAGCACGGGAGCAGCTGCAGCGGGCAGTGCCGCCCGAAAGGACGCCACATCCTGCGCTTCCGTCCAGCTGCTGCCGATCATCGGCTGCAGCAGTGCGTGCACCCGGTTCCCGGGTTCAGGCCGGACTCCGGCGCCGCCTTCAGTGCCTGGCATGGCAAGCACCCGGCGTGCAGCCAGCAGGGCAGCCCCTGCCACCATCCAGCGGCGGGTTTGCGGTGCTGCAGCGGCCAGCCTGCGGAACCAGACGACCGTTAGGGTGTCAGCGAGGTCCTGCGGAGAACCGGGGTCTCCCCAGGGACTCGTCCGCAGCGCCTCCGCGAGGTCGGAGAAGGTCCCAGCCTGTGACAGTCTCGGCCAGGCGGTGGCCAGCCCGCCGAGGTCAAAGTACTCCGGGAGCACTGCACTGCGCCGCAGCCCGTCACCCGTTTCCGCCGCTGCGGCTCCCTGCAGCCGGCGGGAAAGCACCGTGATGTTCTCGAGTTCGAACGCAGCTCCGGCGGCCCGGACCATCCGCGCACCGGAGACCGGCAGCCAGCCCGCAAGCACCCTCAGCTGCCACAGGACGCTGCGGCGCGTTGCGTGCTGCGCCGCTGCCAGGTCGGCTTCCGGCCCGGTACCGCCGTCCCGTGCGGAATTCCCGTCCCGTGCGGTATTCGCGTCCGCGATGAGCTCCGGGCCGTATCCGGTCTGTTCAAGGATCTCCAAGGCCCGCGGCAGGGAGCCCAGGGCTGCGGCGTCCCGGCACAGGCCTGCCCCGGCCCGCCTGCGAGCCATGGCCTTGGCACGTACCGACGCGGCCACCCAGTCGGACCTCATTGCCGGTTCCCGGTGTTTGGTCCGGCACCGTCTCCGGCACCGTCTGAACCGTTGGGGGAGCCCCCGCCGAGGTAGTCCCGGGTGATGGAGGCGGCGATTCTCTCCGCAAGCTGCGGAATCCGCTCCCGGGCCGCCTGTCCGAGCTGCTCGGCCCGGTTCCGGGCCTGCGACATGAGTTCCTTCTCCTGGGCTGCGGCCTGCTGGGATACCTCTTCGGCTGCACGGGCGCGGACGGAGCCGGAGTCCAGCCGCGCCTGCGCCACTTCGGCGTCAGCCTGCCGCCGCGCTTCAGCCAGCAGGTCCCGTGCCCGCGCTGCTGCCGCCTCGACCTGGCTTCTGCCTTCAGCGGTGTCCGGCTGGAGCGACGCGAAGACTGGAAGCAGTTCGGCGTCGGGACCTTCCTGGTCCGTGGAGGGAACTCCTACGGGCCCGGAGGGGCCGGGAGCGCCGACCGGGCGGAACCGGTCCAGGATGGTTGGCCGTGCCATTGCTCATTCACCTCCGGGGGTTCGGCAGGGTGAAGCTGTCGGGCCGGGACCTACTCGTTCTCGGCCGCAGCCGCCTCTGAGGCTTCACCGTGGGCAACGATGTCGCCGTCGGTGAAGAGAATGCCGCGTGCCATTTCCCGCCATTCAGGCGTTTTGCGAAGCAGGAATTCAAGTTCCATGGAAAAGTGCTTGAACTCCTCGCCGAGGGAGTCCTGCATGATGGCGCGGGAAGCGGCGTCGGGTTCCACGGAGATGCGCTGCACGTACCAGCCGATCGCTTCGGCCTCCTCACTCAGGCTGGCGCACATCCTGGCGAATGTCCGGGTTTCGGCCGACAGCTCTGCCGGCGGCTCGTGATACTGGTCTGTTCCCATTGCAGCTCCCTGGCTGTCCAGTCGGGCGCGCGGGCAGCAAAAAACCCGCCGTACGCTGGGCCGAAAACGGGTTCGGCGCGTTATTCGAGCGTACGGCGGGCTATCAGGAGGCACAATGGCCGGACGGCAACTGTGCCCGTCGGGGGTCAGTTCCCGTCTGCGGCCTTGGGAACCAGCTTGATGGAAATCGAATTGATGCAGTACCGCTGGTCGGTGGGGGTGTCAAAGCCCTCGCCTTCGAACAGGTGTCCCATGTGGGAGTCGCAGTTCGCGCAGCGGACTTCAACGCGGTCCATGCCCATGCTGCGGTCGTGCAGGTAGCGCACCTTTCCTTCGGCCAGCGGCGCGAAGAAAGAGGGCCAGCCGCAGTGCGAGTCGAACTTCTCGCTGCTGGTAAACAGTTCGGCCCCGCAGGCTCGGCAGGCGTACACGCCTTCAGTCTTGGTGTCCCAGTACTCTCCGGTGTACGGGCGTTCCGTGCCTGCCTTGCGGAGGACCTGGTACTCAGCAGGAGTCAGCTCGGCCCGCCACTCGTCGTCGGACTTCTGGACCGGGAACTGGGTACCGGTGTCATTGGTGCTGTTCATTGCCGCCTCACTGTTCGTTCCTGTCGTGCTCATGTTCGCCACAACGTCCGGAGGCGGCCAATAAATCCCGCCTCCGGATTCCGCGGGCCGGTGCCTAGGAGTCCCCGATGAAGGTTGATCCCGAGTACAGGTGCAGTACCGGTACTCCCAGCCGGTCCTGCGCCTCGTTGGCCCAGTCGGTGCCGAACGTGTCTTCCACCGCGTGCGGGGTGGTGATCACCACTACCTGCTGCGCCTGCGAGCGCCCGGCTTCCTCGACTACCGCTTCAACGGGATTCTGCCCCGTGACCCGGCCGTCGGCGTCGAACCCCAGGCCGCGCAGCAGGTCCAGCGATTCGGCGAGCTCCTGCTCAGCTGCCTTTACCTCCTGCTTCTCGCTCAGGTGCGGGCCCGCGATGTTGCGGTACGCGGCGGCGAAATCCAGCAGGCTCAGGTTGTCCAGTACGTCCACCAGCATGTTCCGACCGGGATCCGCCGGCACAAGGACCTCGAACCGTACCGGGTTGTCCTCCGCCAGATAGCCCAGGTTGCGGGCGTCGGCTTCGTTCAGCGTTTCTTCCGTAAGCACCAGAATCGTTGGGTTCATCCCGCCAGCCTAGCTTTTCCGGGCGTCAGCGCCACAAGGAACGCAGCGAAGGTGCGTTTAGCTTGCCGACAGGAAAGTCGGTAACAATAAAGACATGGTTCTCTCTCCTTCCGAAGTGACCGAGTCCGCCTCCGCGCTGACTCCGCCGTGGGTCAAATGGACCGCTTTCGGCGCCGGCATGGGCGTTGCGGCGTCCACGGCTGTCCTCGCTGCGACGTCGGGACTCGCCGTCTACTTCGCGCGGCAAATCGTCACGCCCCGCAAGGATCGGGAGGAGAACCTGGAAATCCTTGCGGTCATCGATTCACCGGACGGGCTGCAGGTGATCCTGCCCGCGAATGAGGACACGACTGTTCCCGGAACGTACGGGCTGTACTGGAACCGCGGTGCCGGGCATGCGCGGATCGGGGAGATCCGTTCCTACGTGCCGCGGGAAGGGACCGTGCAGCGCGACGTCGAACAGGTCTACTCCGGAGACATTGCCACTGCTGTCCGGGGATGGTGGTCCGGTGCCATGCACCCCTCGCCCTCGGCCGCCGGTTTCCCGCAGGAGGACGTGGAGATCGACGTCGAGAACGGCAAGGCGCCGGCCTGGCTGGTGCGCTCGCTGGACGATTCGGGCACCTGGGCCATCATGGTCCACGGCCGCGGCGCCCAGCGCACCGAAACGATCCGCGGCCTGGGAGCGGCCCGGCGCGCTGGAATGACGAGCCTGCTGATTTCCTACCGCAACGACGGCGAAGCTCCCTACGCTTCAGACGGCCGGTATGGCCTGGGACTCACGGAATGGCGCGACGTCGAAGCCGCCATCCGCTATGCACTTGAGAACGGTGCACGCGACGTCGTGCTCTTCGGCTGGTCCATGGGAGGAGCGATCGCGCTGCAGACCGCCGACCTTTCGCCGCTGAAGCGGCATATTCGGGCACTGGTGCTCGACGGTCCGGTGGTGAACTGGGTGGAGGTCCTGGCCCACCATGCGCGGCTGAACAGGATTCCCGCGCAGGTTGGCCGGCTCGGCCAGTGGCTGATCTCCAACGCAGCCGGGCGGACGCTGACCGGCCTTGCCGCACCGCTGGACCTGCGCAGCATGGACTGGGTTTCGCGCGCGGAGGAGATCCGGACTCCGGTGCTGATCGTCCACAGTGAGAGAGACGAGTTTGTTCCGGTGGGTCCGTCTGCCGACCTGGCGGAAAAGAACCCGGACCTGGTTACTTTTGTCCGCTTCCCGCAGGGCGGGCACACCCGGGAATACAACGTTGACCCCGCACAGTGGGAGGACACCGTGGCCGGATGGCTGCAGACAGCCATCGGCCGCACCCGCCGTCCGGCTGAGCACCGCTAGGGTCTTACCCGGCCGTTCCTGTCCTGCGAGGATCGCGTTTCCAACGGCTCATTGTGGCCTGCGGTGCCGGATGCGAGCATGAGGCAAGCCCGGAAACCACACCCGGGCAGCTGTCCCCGGTGTCTGCCGTGGCCGGTACCAGGTACAGGCAGGAGGAACCATGCTCGTCGTCGCCTCGGTCTTCGCGCTCATTGCTGCTGCCATCCACGTGTACATCTTTGTGCTCGAGTCAATCCGCTGGACGGCCCCCGCAACCATGGCACTGTTCCAGATCCCGAACCGTGAGCAGGCGGCCCACACCCAGGCGCTCGCCTACAACCAGGGCTTCTACAATCTCTTCCTTGCCGTGGGCGCCATCCTGGGCGTCCTCCTGCTGGGGGTGGGGAACATCGCCGTAGGTGCGACCCTGGTCGGCTTTGCGGCCGCGTCCATGATGCTCGCCGGCGCGGTGCTCCTGCTGAAAGATTCCCGCATGCTCCGCCCGGCCCTCATCCAGGCTGGTCCTGCACTGCTGGCGCTGGTGTTCCTTATTGCGGGGCTTTGAGACGGGTCTCGTTTCCGGGTCTCTCTCCGGGGTATTGCCGGGTTATTCTGCCGGTCTCCGGCCCTGTTCGCCAGACGGGTTCCCATAGCTGGACATTTTTGCCAAGCGTTCGTGCAGACGGCCGTGTCCGCTGGTGCCGCCGTCGGGCACCAATACCGCCCGTGCTAGATTTCCCCCCATGCAGAGCCTTGGGGGGCGGGTGAATAAGAACGCGGTGAGCGGGCCAGATGCCGGCGCGGACGGCAGCGAGCTGGGTGCAGACCCGAAAGGCTTCGATAAGGCTCCCGATGGAACGGCCGGTTCCGCTGCCGCAGTTATCGCGGATGTCTATGCCGGTGCCGCGCTGATGTTCGCCGTCGGCGCCGGTACGGTGCTGTCCCTCTTGTACGTCCTGAGCGGCAACGCTGCATTCAGGACGCCGTGGGAGCCCGTCGATCTGTCTTTCCTCTTTCCGGGGGTGCTGTATCCGCTCCGTGTTCTCCTGCCGCTGGTAGTCCCTGCACTGGTGATATTCGGTGCGTACTTTTTCGTCGCCAGGACGGAGAGCCGTTTGAACGTGCGCCGTCAGCGCGGTGCCCTGGCGCTGCTTGGTTTCGCGGCACCGCTCCTGGCGCTCCCACTGTGGAGCATGACCTATAGCGGGGTGTACGGCGTGGCACTCTTGGCGCTGGCTCTACGGACCCGGGAGACACTGACTGTGGTTACCGGCGTGATGGCCTTGGCTGCCTATATGGGGACTTTCTTCGCCGACTCGTGGGTTGTCCTCCCTATGCTCGGCCTGGTGGCTATTGCGGCGTTTGCGGGAGGTTGGCGAGTGCGCCGGAACCAGGTCTGAAGCCGGGGCGGTACGGGCGTGCGGGGGACTGAAGCCTGCTGGATGTGCCTGGTGGATGTGCAGGTTGGTGCTGTCCGAACTGTCCGAACTGTCCGATGCCGGACGAGCTGACGGACGGGACTCGTTCCCCGCGGAACCGCTGGGGAGTTCGTGCCTGCCATTGTCCTCCTCCACAGTACGGGTCTTCTCCTCCACAGTATTGGGGTGTGCTTTCTGCCGGATGAGTTATCCCCGGATTCAGAAGATACTGTGCCCGCATTTTCCGGGCTGCGAGTGCGGAGAACGCTAGCGCTCGCAGGTGTTCGAGGAGGGTAATAGAACCCGTAGAAGCGCTCTTTCGAGGCGCCGTGGCAGACCCTAGACTCGAACACATGTTCGAATCATTCAGTGAGGCACCGGCACCACCGACACCACCGGCACCACCGGCAGAGAGTCCAGAGGGCATGTCTGTCGGCTCTGGTCGTGCAGGTATGTATCCAGTGCCTGGTCGTGCGGCCAGGGAAGATGGCTCAGGCGAAAGAGGGCGGCAGCTGGCAGCAAGGGTTCGGACGTTCTCTGCCGCGCTCGCAGCTGCCGAGCTTCCGGAGGCGGCCGATTCACAGCTTGTTGATGTGATGCGGGTGTTGGAGGAGTTGAAGTCTGCTGCTGCGGCGGTGCAGGCCCGTGCTGCGGCTGTGTTTGACGCGTCCCAGCGCCGGGCGCAGTCCCGGGCCGGTGTTCCCTCCGGACAGCTGGGGCG
>NZ_VTFV01000006.1 GCF_009192745.1 Arthrobacter citreus | reverse complement strand
GATCATGCTGCTTGCGTCCACTATGTGGTTCCCAACCAACAACCCGCCGTTGTTGCTCAGGGAACACCAATAACTGAATACACGCCACCACCCTCTTACCAGGGGCTTGGTGGTCTCTGGTACCACGTACCCCACGTTTTTACCCACCCCCCTGGGGGCCTGGGTTCAAGGGTTACGGCGGTCATTGCGCGGGGGAAACGCCCGGTCCCATTCCGAACCCGGAAGCTAAGACCCGCAGCGCCGATGGTACTGCACCCGGGAGGGTGTGGGAGAGTAGGTCACCGCCGGACAATCATTAGAAGAGTTCAGGCTCCGCAACGCTGCGGAGCCTGAACTGCTTTAACACCACCCCCACCACCGGGCCCGGCTCCCACCTTCTGGGACAGCTGTGCACTCCCGGCCGCCTCAGGGGCAACAGGAGCCACGGGGACTGGGAAACCAGGGGCGCTGCGGCCCGCCATGGCCGGTGCGCCGGCCCGCTACGGCCGGCCGCCCAGCCTCGCCCCGCCAGGTCGACGGCACCCCGACGGACACCCGGAGACACCTCCGGCCGAGCCGGGGTCGCACGCCGAATCGACGAGTGGTCAAAGCAGCCCGAAAAACAGGGTAAGATATTAGAGCATCACCGCCGCAGACTGGTTCCGGAAACGGAAGAAGGACGCGGCGCGTGACCCAGGTTTTCCCGCGCAAGCGAGGACAAAGGGTTACGGCGGTCATTGCGTGGGGGAAACGCCCGGTCCCATTCCGAACCCGGAAGCTAAGACCCACAGCGCCGATGGTACTGCACCCGGGAGGGTGTGGGAGAGTAGGTCACCGCCGGACATACCGTAGAGAAAAGGATCCGTACAAAGACGTACGGGTCCTTTTCTGTTTCTTCCCGCCCTCTGGGCAGGGGCAGGCTTACCCGGGCACCGGTAGCAGGCACAGACTGTGTAAATGACGGAGAACAGCGGCTCCCTCAAACGCGGGCTCGACTCCGGGCCGGACATTGAACGCACCATGTTCTTCAGCGATGCGGTGTTCGCCATCGCCATGACGCTGCTGGCCGTGGACATCAAGGCGCCCGATGTTCCCGCCGACCAGCTGGGACAGGCCATCCTGGAACAGCGACCGGAATTCTTCGCCTACGCCCTCTCCTTCGCCGTTGCGGGAGCCTACTGGCTGAGCCACCACCGGCTGTTCCGCCTGTTGAAAGGGTTCACCGGCGGCCTGCAGCGGCTGAACCTGCTGCTGCTGTTCTTCGTGGCACTGCTGGCCTACGCCACGGACATGCTGGCGCTGCATGACGACACCAGCCTCGGCGTCGTTATTTACGCGGCGGCACTGGGGCTGATCGGGTCGGTGAACACGCTGATGTGGTCCTACTGCCGCAGGCATGGGCTTTTCCGGGACGATGTGAATCCCGGCCTGCTCCAATACGCGCGCGTCCGGGCACCGATCACACCGGCCGTCTTCCTCCTGTCGATTCCGATCGCCTTGGTCAGCCCTTCTGCGGCGGAGTACTCCTGGCTGTCCATTCTGGTCATCAGCCTGGGCTTGCGGCTGGCCGGAAGCCGGCGGCGCAAAGCCGCCGCCGGCCCGTAAAGCAGCCGATTCGGTAAATGGTTCAAAGTCCGGTAGTCTTATATCTGCTCTTGACGAGCAAAGCCTGGAGGATTCGCCTAGCGGCCTATGGCGCACGCCTGGAACGCGTGTTGGGTTAACGCCCTCGGGGGTTCAAATCCCCCATCCTCCGCCAGATGAGAAATCATCACCAGAAACGCCCCGGTCCATGACCGGGGTGTTTCTGTTTGTCCGGGCAGATCAGCTGCGCTCGGGCCGCAGGGCGGAGCTCGTCGCCGCGGACACCGCGGCCATACCGAGCAGCGCCGCCCCGCCCGCCAAGGCCAGGTACACCAGCGGCTGGATGGTGGGCACCGGCTGTCCGGAGACGTTCAGCGCGATTCCCATCAGCGGCGGCAGGGCAAGGACAGTACCGACGACGACGGCGGCAGCCACCATCAGCGCCGACTCCGCACCGGTCATGCGGCGCAGCTGCGCATTCGTGGCGCCTAGCCTGCGCAGCAGCAGCATCTCGGGGCGCCGCCGTGCCGTGGACATCACCAGCGCGTTACCCACGGACACTGCCAGGTAGCCCAGCAGGATCAGCATGGCCAGGACGTTCACCCACGATTCCGCGCCGCGCTCAGCTGCCCCCGCGGCGTCCAGCTCAGCGCGGTCCAGGACGGTTAGGCCCAGGCCCTCGACCGCTGAAACCAGTCCGCCGGCGTCTGCTTCCGGCGCCGTGAGCAGCAGCTGCGTGTTCAGCCCGCTGGTGGTGTGCGGGAGGAGGGCGGCGTTGTCCATGGTCACGTCGCCGAAACCGAGCCCGCGTTCGTAGGTCGCGACGACGACGGCGTCCGCCTCGGTTCCGTCACCGAAGTGGAAACCGAACGTGTCCCCGGGGGACAGCCCGGATTCCCTCGCCAGCGCGGTGCTTACCGCCACGGTCCCGGGTTCGGACAGCCGGTCCAGCGACCCGTCGCGGACTCCAAGGTCCAGTGCCCCGTCCAGGTTTCCGGGCGCCACGCCTTGTACTCCGACGGGCTGCACGCCGTCGTCCATGCCCAGGAAGCGCGTCTGGGCGAGGAGCGCGGAGTGCGCCACCGGCGTCGCGCTTTCCACGCCGGGCAGTGCGGAGACCGTGTCCGCCAGCTCAGGGGAGATGCCGGCGGGTGCACTGACTACGTAGCCGGCCACGACGCCGTCGCGGGACTGCCGCTGCGCTTCGGACTCTACGGTGGTGGGGAGGAAAAACTGCACGGACCCGAGCGCCAGGGCCAGGGCAAGGGGAACGATTCCGGCAGCCAGCCGCCGCGGGAACGCCTCGGCACCGGCTCCGGCCAGGACCAGCGGGGCGGACCGGCTGCGCCGCAGCATCGGAGACGCCAGCTTCAGCGACCCGGCCACAATCCAAGGACCCAGCACGCCGGCGCCGATCACCAGCAGCAGAATACTCGACGCCGCTGCCGCCAGCCCGGCACTTCCGGGAACCGCTGCGGGCAGCAGGGCCGCAAGAAGCCCGCCGGCCAGCAGGGAGATCCCCGTGATGATGCGGCCGCGGCCCAGCCGGCCGGGCTCCGTAACCGCCTCACGCAGGGCGGTCGCGGGTGCAGTCCGGACCGTACCGCGGGCGGAGACCAGCGAGGCACCCGCCGCGGCTGCCACGCTGACCAGTACGGCGCCCACTGCGGGGAGCGGACCGAATGCCAGCTGGAATCCTTCCGGTATCACTCCGGCGGAGGTGAACTGTCCGCCGAGGAACCCCGCCAGCCAGAATCCGGGAACTGCTCCCAGAACGGCCGCTGCGGTGGAGACCAGCAGGACTTCGCGGACTACCAGGCCCAGGGTCTGGCCTGCCCCCGCGCCGATGGCCCGCAGCATGGCGAACTCGCGCCGCCGGGAGAGGATGGAGAGGGAGAGGGTTCCGGCAGTCACAAACACTGCGGTCATCACGGCGATGCCGGCGAGCGAACCGCTGAGCAGCAGCAGCATGGACCGGGCGCCGGCTCCGCCCAGGTTCTCCACGTCTCCGCGCCCGTCCCCGGTGTAGGCGACGACGCCGGAGGCTGCCGCTTCGATGTCAGCGGCCAGCTGGTCCGGGTTGGTTCCGGGTTCGGCGAGGACGCCGACCGTGGCAACCGAATCACCGTGCGGCCACAGCGCTGCCGCACCGGCGCTGCTTAGGAAGACTGCCGGGCCGGGGTTCCCTTCCGCCGGAACTGCGGTGCCGGACACCGTGTACTCGGCAGGGATACCTCCGTGGCTGAGGACTATGCGGGTGCCGGGATCCGCGTTGAAGGACGGGTCCACCACCACCTCGTCCGGAGCCTGCGGGGCTTCCCCGGCAGCGAGGTTATACGGCGCCAGGGCTGCGGAGTCCCAGGCCGCAGCCAGGATGGGCTGCCCCTGGGCAGTCGCCAGCGGAATCTCGACATTGCCGACGGCGCCCTGGACTCCGGGGATCGCCTCTATGTCCTCCACTGTCGTGGCAGGCAGCAGGACCCGTTCGGGGAAGACTGCGGGAAGGTCTTCCGGAACCGGAATGGACTGTTGAGCCCCGACGACGACGTCGGCCGCCTGCAGGCGCTGCGCTGCGGTGCCGCCGCGCAGCCCGGATTCGATCAGAACGCCCATGGCAGTGATGAGCGCAGCGCACAGGAACACGGCGATGAACACACCGGCGAACCCGCCGCGGTGGTGACGGATGGATGCCTTGGCAAGGGTGAGCATGTCAGTTCCCTCCGAGGTAGGCCATGCGGTCACTGACGTCCCGGGCGGAGGCGCCGTCCATGCTGCCGTCGATGCGTCCGTCGGCGAGGAACACCACGGTGTCCGCGTAGCTGGCTGCCACCGGGTCGTGGGTCACCATCACCACGGTCTGGTTCAGGGCGGACACGGTATGCCGCAGCAGGTCCAGGACCTGGCGGGCAGTGCCCGAGTCCAGGGCGCCGGTCGGTTCATCGGCGAAGACCACGTCCGGACGGGTGATCAGCGCCCGGGCAATAGCGGCACGCTGCTGCTGTCCGCCGGAGAGCTCCTGCGGTTTACGCTCGCCCAGGCCGTCCAGCCCGACGGCGTCGAGCACGTACGCCAGCCAGGCACTGTCCGTTCCGCGTCCGGCCAGCAGCAGCGGCAGCGTCACGTTGGCCGTCACCGAGAGCTGCGGCAGCAGGTTGTAGGACTGGAAAACGAAGCCCACATGGTCCCGCCGGAACCGCGTGAGCGTCTTGCCCCGCAGCCGGGATATCTCCGTGCCGCCCAACCGCACCTGACCGGCGTCGGGCACGTCCAGGCCTGCCGCGGCCTGCAGCAGCGTGCTCTTGCCGGACCCGGACGGGCCCATTACTGCGGTGAAGGTACCGGCCGGCACCGCCAGCGATACGCCGCGGAGGGCCGCGACGGCGGTGCTGCCTGAGCGGTAGCTTTTGGAGACGCCGGTCAGCTCGAGGGCTGCCGGGCCGTTGAATTGGGTCGAGTCGGAGTACATGGGCGGTGTCCTTTGAACGGTGGCTGGATAACTGGTTTCGACGCTACGCAGCGGAGGAATCGGTTCCGATACAGCCAGCAGCCCAGTTCATGGTGTAGCTGGCTATACCGACAGGCACCGGATGCTCCGGCATAATCGAGCAAATGAGATGGCCAACCCAAGCCGGCCTGCGGGCCCGCGCCGCAGATGCGGTCTTCCTGCTGCGCGAGGGCGTGTACTGGCTGGCTTCGCTGGGAATCCTGGTGGCCGGAATCGTGCTGCTGCCCTTCCTGTCCCTGGGTATTGGCCTCTACGCGCTTCCCGCCGTGCTCGGCACGCTGGACCTGCTGGCGGCACGCGCGCAGGGGAGGGCTGCCGGATTTGCCGGGGCAGTCATTCCCTTTGACCGCCGGCGCCTGCGCGGGCGGTATTCCTTTGGGGAGCTCGCATCGCTCGTGACGGCGCCGGAAACCAAGCGGGATCTGTCCTGGCTGCTATTCCATGCTGCGTTTGCCCTGCTGGCGGGTGCGCTGGCCATTGCACTGCCCGTCGGAGCGTTGCTGTACCTGCTGGTGTCTCCGCTATGGATGCTGTTTCCGGCGGATGCTCCGCTGGAAATGACGATCACCATCACCAGCTGGCCGGCTGCGTTCCTGGGCATGCTGCTCGGCCTGGCTTACGCCGTCCTGGCCTGGCTGCTGCTGCCGTGGATGGCCCGCCGGCTCAGCGAGGGAACACTCGCGATCCTCTCCCCGCGGCGCTACGACGAACTCTCCCGCCGGATCCAGGACCTCTCCGCAGCCCGCGCGAGTGCCCTCGCCGCCCATGCCGCCGAGCTGCGGAGGATTGAACGGGAACTGCACGACGGCGCACAGAACCGGCTGGTGGGAGTGGTCATGATGCTGGGGCTGGCACAGCGTGCCGCCGAGACGGATCCAGCGGCGGCTGTGCCGTTTCTCGAGCGGGCGCAGGATGCTGCGTCGGAGGCCCTGGCCGGACTCCGTGCGGCCGTGCATGACATTTATCCGCCCGTGCTGGACGAGCTAGGACTTGGCGGAGCGGCTTCGGCACTGACCAGCAGGTCTCCCATTCCCTGCAGCCTGGACGTGGACGGCCTGCTGCGGGCGCCGGCAGCGGTTGAATCCGCGGCGTATTTTGTCCTGGCCGAAGCGCTGACCAACGCTGCCAAGCATTCCGGTGCCTCCCGGATCCAGGTGGTGCTGCGCACCGATTCGACGCCGCGGGAGGACGTGCTGGTGGTCGAAGTGACCGATGACGGCCGCGGCGGAGCAACTGTGTCCCCGGCGGGCGGGGGAGCCGGAACGGGTTCAGCCGCTGGTGCCGGGACCGCCGCCGGGCCTGCCGCCGGGACGGTGGCCGCTCCTGGTGCCGGGTCCGCGGACGCTGAGGCCGGAGCCGAGCCTGCCGTCGCGACCGCGACCGTGACCGCGGCCGGGACCGCCTCAGGGCCGGTCGCCGTCGACGTCGGTACTGTTGACGGCGGGTCGGGCACCGGGCTGGCCGGAATCGCGCGGCGTGCTGCCGCGTTTGGCGGGAGGCTGGTGCTCACCAGCCCCGCCGGAGGACCGACGAAAGTGAGAGTGGAACTGCCGTGCGCGTTCTGATTGCCGAAGATGATGCCCTGCTGCGCGCGGGCCTGGAGCTGCTGCTGAAGGGCGAAGGGTTCGAGGTTGCCGGGTCCTGGGACAACGCGGATGACCTCCTTGCGGCCTTTGAACCGGGCACGGCCGACACCGCGGTGCTGGATGTTCGCATGCCTCCCACCTTTACAAACGAAGGCCTGCGGGCGGCGCTTGAACTTCGGTCCCGGGTACCGGACTTCCCCGTGCTGGTCCTTTCCGCTTATGTGGAGGACAGGTACGCCAGCCGGCTGCTCGGCTCCGGCGCCCAGGGTGTGGGGTACCTGCTCAAGGAACGGGTTGGCAAGGTGGGGGACTTCGTCGATGCGCTGCACCGGGTGGCTGGCGGCGGAACCGTCATGGACCCCGAAGTCATCGCCCAGCTCTTCAGCCGGCGCAGCAGCCAGGACCCCATCCGGTCCCTGACGCCGCGGGAGTTCGAAGTCCTGGGGCTCGTGGCCGAGGGACTGGGGAACACCGCCATCGCGCAGGCCATTTCGGTCTCTGAAACCGCCGTGAGCAAGCACATCGGCAACATCTTCGCGAAACTTGGCCTGGCGCCGTCGGACACCGGACACCGCCGCGTCCTCGCAACTCTCGCCTACCTGCGTTCCTGATCCCCTTATCCATCGAGAGGACAGTTACGGCTCTTTTCAGCCCGCTAAAGAGCCGTAACTGCTCTTTCGATGAGTGGGGGCCGTTACACCCTAGCCGGCCGGAACAGCCGCTCGGCCAGCAGCAGGGCGCGGCGTTCCAGGACGGCGGGATCATCCGGGACCAGGGAGGATGCGATTTCGTATTCGTAGCCGTCAAAGAAGGCCAGGAAGATGGCCGTCAGGTCATCCACGGAATCGGGTTCGACGCCGAGGGAGCCGTCAGCGGCTCCGCGCTGCACAGCGGCACGGATGTGGGCGTCCCACAGCTCGTAAACACTGTCCAGGCGCTCGCGCAGCTCGGGGTGGCGGCGGGCCAGGCTGGACATCTCCAGCCACAGCAGCCCGCGGCCGTGCAGGCTGGGCATGCCGCAGACCACGCCGATCATGCCGCGCAGCTGGTCCCACGGACCAAGTTTGCCGTCGAGGGAAGCGAAGTGTTCCACCAGCTCGCCGCTGGCGAAGCCGAGCGCTTCGCCCAGGAGCCGTTCGCGGGTCCCAAAGTAGTGCTGGATGATGCCGATGGACACCCCCGCGGCGTCGCTGACGTCGCGAAGCCGGGTTGCCTCGTAGCCGCTCTTCGAGATGCACTCGAGGGCGGCGGCGAGGATCGCGCGCTTCTTCAGCTCTTTGCCGCGGGCCATCCGTTACTCCATCCTGGGCGGGCTAAGGTGCAGCCGCCCTCCACAACTTTACGGACCCGCGTCCGCTCCGGATTTCGCAGCGCCTAGCTGTACATGACGTAGACCTTGGACAGCGGCTCGGTCACGTTCCAGGTGCCGGCCCAGCCCTTGGGGAAGACCGCCAGATCGCCCGGCCCCACTTCCTTCGGATCCTCGCCGTCGCGCTGGACAGTCATGCGGCCGCCGAGGACGTAGATGACCTCGCCGCCGTCGGAGAAGTCCCACCGGGACAGGCCGACGGCGGTTTCCCACGTGCCCGCGTGGATTGTTTCCTCCTCGGTGGAGAACAGGTTGTAGGTCTTGGTCTCGATCTCCGCGCCCAGCGGGTCCGCCAGCGGAAGCGCGAGGGGCTCCACTTCCTTCTCGGACTCTTCAACCTGGGCGATGCTGCGGACGATTGCCATGCGGGCTCCTCGGGTAGTCTCCAAAAACCAATATTCAAATATTGGTTTTCTCAAGGTAGTGAGTCGTTGCTGTGCCGCCAACTTCGTTACGCGCCGTGCACCCTTGACGCAGCACCGGCACGGGATAACGATTTACGGACCAAGGGGGTCCGCCGACAAGCCGGGAGCACCGGCATGGGACGCGCCCGCCCGGATTCCGGACACCCGTCCGGGGGCCATAGCCCGAACTTCGAGATGCCGGCGCCGGGTTCACGGTGCGGAAGGTTGCCCGTGGAACAGCCTGCAGAGCCCGAACAGTCCAGTCCCGGCCAAGCCCGCCAGTACGAAGGCAAAATCGCCCTGGTCACCGGTGCGTCCCGCGGCATCGGCCGGCGGGTGGCCGAGCGGCTCGCGGGCCAGGGCGCGCAGGTAGTGGTTGGCTACCGGAAGAATGCGGACCTGGCCAAGGAAACGGTGGCTGAGCTGCAGCGGCTGGGCGGCGGCGGGCTGGCAGTGCAGGCGGACATCGAAAACCCCGAGGACATCGTCCGGCTGTTCGACGCCGCGGCCGCGGAGTACGGGCGCCTGGACTACTTCGTGAACAACGCCGCCGCGGCTGCCTTCAAGAAGGTGGTGGACCTGAAGACCCACCACCTGGACCGGGCCTACGCCGTGAATGTGCGGCCCTTTGTGCTCGGCGCGCAGGAGGCAGTGAAACTGATGGACGACGGCGGCAGGATCGTTGCGCTGACTTCTTACGGCAGCGTGCGGGCCTTCCCCACCTACGCGGCGCTGGGCTCCTACAAGGCCGCCGTCGAGTCCTTCGTGCGGTTTATGGCCGTGGAGTTCGCCGGCTACGGGATCAACGTCAACGCCGTGAACGGCGGGCTGATCGACTCCGATTCGCTGGAGTACTTCTACGCCATGGACGGTATGGCCCCGATGGACAGCGTCATTTCCCGCATCCCGAAACGGCGCCCTGGAACCGTGGACGAAATGGCGGCTACCGTGGACTTCCTGCTCTCCCCGGGAGCCGAGTACATCACCGGGCAGTCCCTGGCGGTGGACGGCGGCCTGTCCGTCATCGCCCCGCCGTTCTTCAGCGACACCACAGAACCCGTAGCCCTTCCCGAACGCCCACGGCGGCCGCAGGCGGAAGACTGACGAAAGGACAGGACCCCATGCCGTACGATGCAGGGCGGTTCAAGGACTACTTCGAATCCCAGATGACCTATGGTGCCGGATTCCGGCGCAACGTTGCCCGGTACGGCAGCGCCGTCGCCATGATTGACCCGCCCACCGGACGCCAATGGACCTACGCCCAGCTCGGCGCCGACGTCGACCGCTGCGCCGCGATGCTCGCCGAACGGGGCGTGGGCGCCGGGGACCGGGTGATGTACCAGCTCTTCAACGGCGTCGAATTCACCCTGCTTTACCTGGCCACCCACCGGCTGGGCGCGGTCAGCGTGCCCATCAACTACCGGCTCGCTCCGGGGGAAACCGCGCACATCCTGCGGGACAGCGACCCGGCGGTGTTCATTGTCGACGCCGAATGCGCAGCGTCCGCGGCAAAGGCCCTGGAGCTGTCCGGCACCTCGCCGCAGGTCCTGGTGGTGGGGGAGGCCGACCTGCCGGACGGGTGGGAGAACTTCGACGCCGCGCTGCAGGGAGCCGCGGGGAAGGTCCCGGACCTGCCGGCGGACTACTCCGCCTACGACGAGACCACCCGGCTCTACACTTCCGGGACCACCGGCATGCCCAAGGGCGTGTCCCTTCCCTCGCTGGCGGAACTGATGAGCGCGCACGACGTGATCATGCACTTCCCGCTCAGCCCGCAGGACCGCACCCTGAACATGACGCCCTGGTTCCACCGCGGCGGGCTGCACTCGGGTGGACCGAATCCGTCCTTCTACATCGGTGCAGGAGTAGTGCCGCTGCGCAGCTTCAATCCCTCCACAGTGCTGGACTGGGTGGGGGAGTACGGGCTGACGTTCCTGATCGGCGCGCCCACCACGCTGGAGATGATCGCCGCTGAGCAGGAGAAGCAGCCGCGGGACATCTCCACGCTCAAGGGCATTGTGACCATGGGAGCTCCGCTGGACCGGGCCGCCGCGCTGCGGTACCAGGAGCTGCTGACCCCGCGGATCTTCAATGGCTACGGCACCACCGAAGCGTTCTGGAACACGTTCCTGCGCCCCGAGGACCTGCCCGCCCGGGCCGGGACCGCGGGGCGGTCCTGCACGGATGACGACGTCGCCGTCGTCAAGGTCTTCCCGGACCGGCGAGGGCGACCGGATGAGCTGGCCGCCCAGGATGGCACCGAGGCCGGGGAAGTGATCATGCGCTCGCCGAAGGCAGGGTACAGCTACGTGAATCTGCCGGGTGTGGAGGAGGAGAAGTTCTTCGAGGGGTGGCTGTATCCCGGGGACATGGCCACCTGGGATGAGGACGGCTTTGTGACGATTCTGGGCCGCAAGGACGACATGATCATTTCCGGCGGCGAGAACATCCACCCCGTGCAGGTCGAGGGAGTGCTCGCGGAACATCCTGAGGTGCTGGATTCAGTGGTGGTCGGTGTCCCGGATCCGCAGTGGGGGCAGCGCGTGGTGGCGTACGTGGTGCCGCGCAGTGAGGATGCGACGGCGGATGCGCTGGAGGAGTTCTGCCTGTCCCATCCCGGCCTGGCCGACTATAAGCGCCCGCGCGCCTACCGGTTCGTGAACTCGGTGCCGCTGACTGCCACCGGCAAGAAGATGCACTTCAAACTGGCCGAAACAGCTGTGGAGGACCTGGGTGCCGGGCGGCTGATTGCTCCGGGCGCCGCGGTGGCGAGGGAGTGAGGGACAGTATGGATGCGCAGCGGCGGGTGGTCATCACGGGGATGGGGGCGCAGACTCCGCTCGGCGGATCCTGGCCGCTGACCTGGGAGGCGCTCAAGGAAGGCAAGTCCGGCGTGGACCGGATTACCGCCTTCGACGCTTCGGAGTTCCCCACCCGGATCGCCGCCGAGGTGAAGGGCTTCGACCCCGCGGCCTGGCTGCCGGTAAAGCGGATCAACCGGTCATCGCGTGCGTCGCAACTCGCCGTTGCGGCGGCCCGGGAAGCAGCGGCCGACGCCGGTTTCGGCACCACGCTGGAGGAGCTCGACGCCGCCGTCGTTATCAACAGTGCGGTGTCCGGCTATCCGGAAATTCAGGATGCCACGCGGCTGTTCGACGCCGAGGGGATCCGGCCGGTCAGCCCGAGTTTCGTGGCGTCGTCGCTCACCAACATGCCGGCCTGCGAAGTCGCGATCGACCTCGCCGTGCACGGTCCGGTGAATGCCAGCGCGCTCGCCTGTGCCAGCGGAACGCACGCCCTGCTGGAGGCGCGGCGCACGCTGCTGGCGGGGGACGCCGACGTCGTAATTGCCGGTGGAACCGACGCCGCCATCACGCCGGTGATGTTCGCAGGGCTGACCACCATGCGCGGCCTCTCGCGGAGCAATGACGTGCCGCAGGAGGCATCGCGCCCGTTCGACGCCGAGCGGGACGGGTTTGTGTTCGGCGAGGGTGCGGTGGTGTGCGTGATGGAGACGCTGAGCCATGCTCGTGCCCGCGGCGCCCGGGTGTATGCCGAGGTGCTGGGCGGGGCGATGACGTCCGACGCGTTCCACATTGTGGCGCCGGAACCGAGCGGAAAGTACGCCGCGGAGGCGATTTCCCGAACGCTGGCGCAGGCCCGGTTGGACCCGGCAGATGTGGATCTGGTCTGTGCGCACGGCACATCGACGAAGGCCAATGACCGGACGGAGACGTTGGCGCTGCACTCGGTGTTCGGGGACCATGCCGGGTCCCTGGCGGTGACTGCGCCGAAGTCCATGACCGGTCACCTGATTGGAGCCGCGGGTACGCTGGCGTCGCTGCTGTGTGCCATGTCGATTGTTGAGGGAGTCATTCCGCCGACGATCAACTATTCGACCCCGGACCCGGAGTGCGACCTGGACTATGTGCCCAACACCGCTCGGGAGCAGGACGTGCAGTATGCCGTGACCAATGCATTTGGGTTCGGCGGGCAGAACTGTGTGGTGGCGTTCGGTCGGGTTTAGGTCTTACCCCCTCCGCGAGATGACAGAAACTGCACGATAGAGGCCCTCTAACGTGCAGTTTCTGTAATCTCGGTGAAGGCTGTTAGCGGCCGAGGGCGGCGTCGAGCTGTTCCTGGATCTCGCTGTAGGCTCCGGACTCGAACTGGATTTCCTTGCCGTTCAGGAGCAGCGTCGGGGTGTGCTGGATCGAGAGGTCCTGAGCATCCTGCAGGTCCCGGGCTACACGGTCCTTGATGGCGTCGGAGTTGTAGTCGGCTTCGAACTGCTCCATGTCCAGGCCGAGTTCTTCGGCGTAGCCGGCGAAGATGTCGTCGACGTTGGACTCGGTCTTCCAGTCCTGCTGGTGCTCGAAGACCTTGGCAGCCATCTGCTCCATGGCACCCTGTTCGGCCGCGGCTTCCACTGCGCGGGCGGACGGCTCCGCGTTCTGGTGCTTGGGCAGCGGGTAGTTCCGCACCACGATCTGCACCTGGTCGCCGTAATCCGCCTTGGCCTGCTGGATGAGCGTGTCCATCATGGCGCAGTAGGGGCACTGGTAATCGGTGAAGAGGACCAGCGTGGCCTGTGGATCTGCCGGGTCGGTGATGGTTCGGGCGTCAGCGGGGACGAGCTTGTCCTGCTGGTCTGCCGGGATCGAGAATTCCGCTGGGGCGCTGGGGGAGGTTGATGCGGAGGGGGACTCCGCGGGGGATTCTGCGGACGTGCCGCAGGAGACGATTCCGCCGCTAACCAGCAGCCCGGCAATGACTAATGAGGGTACAACCCTGCGCATAGTTCCTTTCCTGGGTTGAGGAGGCGCGCAGCTCTGGCGCGCAAGGTACTGATTGCAGTTGCTGTCCTTTTAATGTTTCCACCGGCGTGCAGGGGACTGGAAGCCGGTTGCTGCGTGATCTTGGTCCAGCGGCATTGTGGCCGGGGTTACTGGAGGTGTTGGGGACGCGGGTCGGCTGGCGCTGGTGGGCGCTGGGGCGGGTGGCGCCGGGGCGTGGGCGCTGGGCGGATGGGCGCTGGGGCGGGTGGCGCCGGGGCGTGGGCGCTGGGCGGATGGGCGCTGAGCGGGTGGCGTCGGGGCGTGGGCGCTGGGCGTGGGCACCGGGGCGCACGCCGTCGGGAAGCTCCGCGGCGGGCCGAGGACGCAGGCGGGAAGCGCCGTCGGGCGCCCGGGGTCTGGCCCTGCGCGTCAACCTTCGGGGAGATAACGCTCTTTAGGGGTGTTTCCCCTTAACCCTCGGGGAGATAACGCTGCTCTGACAGCCTTATAGGGACGTGATCTCCCCGAGGGTTGGTCTAGGAGGGGGCTTAACGACGGTATCTCCCCGAAGGTTGTGCCAGTGCGGGGGCTAAACGACGGTATCTCCCCGAAGGTTGTCCCAGGGGGGGGTGGACGGGGCTAAGCGACGCTATCTCCCCGACGGTTGTGCCAGCGCGGGGGCTAAGCGACGTTATCTCCCCGAGAGTTGGCCACCCAAGCGGGGGTCCGACGTCGTAAGCGGGCGGCGCTCGCAGCACCTGGCCGCGCACGGGTCGACGGCACCGATGGTGCGGGGATCAGGCAGGACGCCGGTCCTCGTCGCTTTCCCGGGCCAGGCGGGCAATGCGCTCGCGTGCGGAACGTTCCGACGGGCCCATATCCCCAAGCCCGAACCGGATAACCCGCAGCACGAGTTTCACCGGGCCGTGCACCGGCAGCTTGAACGGACCGAGATGCGGTTCGCGGAGGCCGAGCATTTCGCGGTGCCGGGGTTCCAGGGAGGCGACGGCGCCGGCGAAGAGGACGCGGTAGCCGATCATCTGGTTGCGGGGCAGGGGAGGGCGGCGCAGGAACTTCACCACTTCCTCGACGGTCGGGCTGGATCGCAGTTCGGGGTCGAACGCGGCCATCTGTTTGCGCAGCCCGGCCAGGTCCCTTGGCGGGTTGTTGATCTGCATCAGTTCACCTGCGGTCGCCCACTCGGCGACGTACTGGTCCGGTCCGCCCGGGATGGGTCCGCCGAACTCGATGTGGGAGGTGAGGAAGGCATCGGTGAACGCGAGATGTACCCAGCGGGCGAGCTCGGGGTCGTTCGCTGAGTACGGCCGTTCCGTCCCGGAAGCGTCCTCGTAGGTGCCTTGAACCCGTTCGTGCAGGCGCAGCACCCAGTTCGAGGCGCTGCGTGCCGCCGTCGTATCCCCGTAGGTGACGGTGAAGATCCAGCGGATGGTTCCGGCGAGCCGGCCTAGCGGGTCTTCCTTGTAGTTGGAGTAGTCGCGGACTCCGGCCATCGCGCCCGGGTGCAGTGCCTGGAGCAGCAGGGCGCGGATGCCGGCGATGATCGTGGTCATGGATCCGTGGACCGCCCACACTGCGGATCCCGGTCCGTAGTAGCCGCGGTCGGTGCCATTGGCGAGCTCCAGTTCCCACTCTGGAATGGTCTCTGAGTTGTTGCTGAACGTGCCGACCAGCTGGCGGCGCCAGGATTCAAGAAGCTTGCCCATCGTCCCAGTATGAGCCTGTCGGCTGGGAGGAGTCAGGACGGGCGGGCAGACGAATGACTAGTTGATCAGTGCGATGAGCAGCGGGACGTTTGCATCTGAATTCCCCCGAGTCCAAGACTGTTCCCAAGCTCCTGCCCCGGGTGCCCAGAACGATAAGCCGCGGAACCGTCGTTTGTCAGTAGTAGTCGGGCCGAAGATCGTCGCCTGCAGGCCGGGCGCGCCGTCCCTGTGTCGCAATAACGCTGCTTTGGCGGGCAGGGACAATCTTGTGTCGCAGTACCGTCCTTCCGAGCCGTTCATAGCGATCGTTATTGCCCCACAGGATAACGACGGCGGTACGGGCCGCGAGTGCCCGGCCCACCGAAACGATTCCCCTAGGGTGGGGCCATGACAACAGCTACAGCAGCAGGCTACGAACGGTTCGCGGCAGTCGAAGCGCGGGGCGTCTCGCCGCTCTACGAGGAGTGGGCGGCGTCCATTGCAGACGACGACGCCGTGCTGGCGCTGATCGAATCGCTTCCGAGGCCCAAGCGACAGCCGAACCTGGTCTTCGCCGCAGCACGCCTGGCAGGTGCTCCGCTGGCCCGGTATCCGGAGTTCCGGGAGTGGCTGCTGGCCCGGTGGTCCGCCGTCGAACCCATCATCCAGTCACGGATGACCCAGACCAATGAAGCGGGCCGGTGCGCAGTCCTGCTGCCGCTGCTCAGCCGGATCGAAGGACCGGTAGCACTGATCGAAGCCGGGGCCTCCGCCGGATTCTGCCTCTATCCCGACCGGTACAGCTACCGTTACCAGGCCGACGACGGCGAACAGCTCGTGCATCCCGCAGCTGGCTCCAGCACGGTCGAGTTGCCCTGCACGCTTACCGGGACTGCGGTTCCGGAACGCCTGCCCGACGTCGTATGGCGGGCGGGGATCGACCTGAACCCTTTGGATGTCCAAGACTTCGAGGACATGGCGTGGCTGGAAACCCTGGTCTGGCCGGAACATGAGGAACGCCGCGACCGGCTTCGGGCAGTGGCGAAGGTCGCTGCCGAAGACCCGCCGCACCTGGTCCGGGGCGACATCGTGGAGGAAATCCCGCAGCTGGTGGACAAGGCGCCCAAGGACGCGACCGTCGTCGTCTTCCACAGCGCTGTGCTGCCGTACCTCGAACCCGACCACCGGAAGCGGTTCGTGGACCTGGTGCAGGGACTCGACGTCACCTGGATCAGCAACGAAGGCGAAGGCGTCCTGCCCGCGGTCAAGGACCAGCTTCCCCGCGGCGCGGAAGGACGGCTGGTCCTGTCCTTGGCCGGTGTTCCCCAAGCCTTCACCGGGCCGCACGGCCAGAGCTACGAAGCGCTCTGACCGCGCGCAAAGCCAAGGCCCGCTACCGCAGCAGAATATCCACAGCCCGCGAACCCCCAGAAGACCCCACCGGAACCCGCTCCAGCGTGCCGGACCGGTTGGCGGCGTCGTCGCGCAGGATCTCGGTGACCGAGCCCAGGAACCGGGACAGATCCACCTTGTCCTCCGGAGCGGCGAGCAGCAGCTGGAAGCCGAACTCGTGCAGTGCGTTGATGGACGCCTCCGCGAAGGACAGCGAGGACTTCACGAACGCCTCATCCATCATCACCGTGCCGTAGGTGCTGAAGCCCTGGGACACAATGCCCAGCTGGTACGCCAGCGCGGAGGCCATAATGAACGCCGTGAACCGCTGCCCCTCACCGCCGGACATCAGCGACGCCTGCAGGTTGGTGAACGACTGCCCGTTCGCAAGCTTGTTGGTGCAGGTGATGGTCACGTGCGCGCGGACGTCCAGGACCTCGGCCCGCCAGCGGCGCTCCTGCGGGTCCTTCAGCTTCTCCACCAGGCCCTCAAGCGCGGCGTACCGGGCGTCCATGTCCGCCTTGTCCTGCCGCACGCCCATCATCGGCAGTGCGTTCTTCAGCTCCATGCGGAACTTGTGCGCGTCGTCCGGAACGGTGGTCTTGACCTCGATCTCCAGGTGGCTGTCCACGTGGTACGGCACGCGGCGCAGCACGGAGTTCAGCGGCAGCAGGCGCGCGGAGATGCTGCGGCGTTCCTCGTCGAGCAGCTGCAGCAGGTCGCTGAACCGCTCGTAGGTGCGGTTGTTGAAGTACTCGCGGAACTCCGACTCGTGCTGCGGCAGGCCCTCGGTGACAATGTCCTCGTACCGGTGCACGTACTCCTCGGCCGAGTCCACGCCCGTGCCGAAGTCCGAACCCCACTTCTCGCTGTACGTCTCGAAGGTGCGCTCCAGCCGGGTGCGGGTCTCCAGCAGCGTCTTATCCAACCGCGCGGCCTCGGTGAGCAGGTTACGCTCCACGTGCCCGGCGGCGTCGTTCAGGTGCACGACGTCGGTGATCTCGCCGAAGGGGGCGAACAGCTCATCGAGCTGGGTGCGCAGGTCCTCGGCCAGGGCATCCGGTCCGCGGCCGGCCAGCGTGTCCCGGCGTTCGGCGGCGGCGGTGAGCTCGGCCTCGAGCCGGGCCAGATCGCCCTTGAGCACACCGATCTTCTCGGTCGCAGCGGTGAGGTCCAGCTCCGCGGTGTCCAGCTCGAAGCGGATCTGCTCCAGGTCCGCGTTGGCATCGCGTGCGGATTCAAGGCGCTCGACGGCGGCAGTCACCGCGGCGCGGTGTTCCTCGGCGCTGATCTCCTCGAATTCGCGGGTGTCCGCGGCGACCTTGCGGACGGCGGCGAGCCGGCGGATCAGGTCGTCCTGCTCCGAGGCGTGCTTGCGGGAGACGACGTCGGCCTCTTCGAAACTGGCACGCAGGGCCAGCAGCTCACCGGCCAGGGCGGCGATCTTGTCCTTGTTGTCGAACCCAAGCACGTTGTCCGAGGCCTTGGTGTGCCGGTCGTCCTTCTCCGTGGTGGAGGAGTTGCGCTTTACGGCACCGCCCAGGCTGACGCCGCGGGACACCTTGGCGAGCTCGTCCGGGTTCTCGACGCACTCGAAGTCGTAGTGCGCGGTGATCTTCCGGGCCACCCAGTCGCCCATGGCGGAGTCGTAGGTGCTGAGCTTGGTGATCAGGTCACGCGGGCCGGGTTCAGACGGACCGTCCACGGGAATGCTGACGTCGATGCAGCGCAGGAAACCGCGGAGGTTGGTTTCGCTGAGGTAACGGGTGACGGCGGCCATGTGCTCGCCGGGAACCAGCAGGGCGGTGGAGAGCGGGCGGAGCACCCGTTCGGCGGCGGCACGCCACTGCGCGTGTTCAGCCGGGACATCGATCAGTTCGCCGGCGAAGGGCATCTCGGCCTCGTCGATGCCGGTGGCTTCGCAGATCCGGGCGCGCTGCTCCAGGCTTTCCGGGCGGATGTTGCTGCGCCGGCGGCGGAAGGACGCGATCTCGGTTTCAAGCTTCGCGATGGAACCCTTCAGCGCCCACGCCTCGCCGTGCGCGTCGGAGCTGCGCTCCCGGGCGGCGTCGACGTCGGCGTTCAGGGTCTTGATCAGCTCATTGGCGCGGCTGCGGGCGGTGACCAGCCCGGCGGGGGAGAGGTCCGTGTCGATGCCGGCGGCGCGCAGGTCGGCGCGGAACGCGTTCTCTACGGTTTCACGGGAAACCAGCTGCGCCTGTGCTGCGGCGACTTCGCGTTCCAGGGTGGCGATCGCGCCGCCGCCCTCCTGCGTGTAGCGGGCGGTGAGCTCGGCGACCTGCTTCTTGAGCTTGGTGCGCTGCTTCTCGGCGGCCTTCAGCGCCTCGCGGCCGGTGGCGGCGGCGGAGGTGAGGCGGTCGACGTCGCGTTCGTGGCTGGCCAGCGCCAGACGACGGCGGTAGGCGGGCAGGCCGTCGGCGGTGAGGGCTCGGACGCGGTCCAGTTCGGCCTTGGTGGTGAGGAACAGGCGGTGCTGGTCCGGGACGTTGGCCAGGTGGTCGCGCTGCTGGCGGGCACGTTCGAGCTGACGGCGGATGCTGCGCAGGTGGCTGAAGTCCTCCACGGCCTCGTCGGCGGCGGTGAGGGTTTTGGGGGTGTCCAGGACGTGGTTGCGGAAGAAGTCGTTGACCGTGCCGCCCAGGCCCTTGCCGGTCTGCAGAATGCGCAGCAGGCCGAACGCCTTCTCGTCCTCCACACCCAGGGCGGTGCGGTACCGCTCGGCGAAGAGTTTGTGCGAATCGAAGATCTGCGCGCCCGGCAGCAGGGATTCAAGGGCACCCTTGGTGAACCGGCCGCGCATGCCGGTTTCGAGGGAGGTGATGTCCAGTGGACGGTTGTGCACGGCGTAGAACCGGCCGACGTGGTGTTCGGTGCCGGTCGCGGGCAGATCCATCAGCACGGAGAGGCTGGTGATCTGGCCCAGTCCGTTGTCGAAGGTGAGGCAGACGGCGGACCAGGTGGCGCCGGGGCGCTGGTAGGCGGTGCCGTCGCCGGCTTCCATGCCCTGGGTGCCGAGCCGGCCGCGCATGTAGGAGAACGCGGTGCGCTTTTCCTCGGCCGCGGTGCCGCCGTTGTTCTGCGCTGCCTCGTTCATCTTGGGCCGGGCGTCCATGACCTGCAGGATCGCGTCGAAGATGGTGGACTTACCGACGCCGGAGTCACCGGTAAGTAGCGTGCCGGCGCGGTCCACGTGGATGGTGTGCGCGCCGTCGAACGTTCCCCAGTTCACGATCTGGATCCGGGAAAGACGGTTCTGGCCGGGGTTGATCAGGTCCCCCATGGGAAGGGTGGTTTCGATGCTCATGCCGGCTCCTCGCCGTCGTGCTCTGTTTCAGTAACCGCGTCTGCGGCGGGCGGTTCGTCAGCCGTCTCTAGCTCCGCCGGGGTTTCGGTCAGCGAGTTCATGAAGGTGATGATGTCCCCGATGTGCTCGTACGGCAGGGCCAGCGGCAGCGCGTTGGAGATGACCCAGACGTCGTCCAGTTCGGTGGGCAGCAGCAGGCGGCGTTCGGTGACGAGCTTGCGGATGGCGGCGTCGGCCAGGTCTTCCACGCCCTTGGCGTCATGCGCCTGCGGGTCCACGTACTGCTCCAGGACGTCGATGATGTCCTGGCGGGCGATGGTGGCGTCGTTGCCGGTGCCCGAGTGGCGGTCCAGGACCAGGCGCATGCGCAGCAGCAGCAGGGTTTCCTCGCGGGTCATTTCGCGCTGGCGCTGCAGGGCGGTGGTGTGCGGTTCGGCCATTTCCACTGGGCGCAGCAGGGCGACCTTGTGGTCCTCGTCCACCACCAGTTCCAGGAACAGTTCACTCAGCCGCACGCGCAGCTGCTCCTGGTTATCCACCACGGTGTTGTACACGTTGTCCGAGGAGTTGGCGTCCAGGTACGGGCCGCGCAGCAGCCGGATGAGGGCCTGGCGGAGCTTCAGGGGCAGGGTGCCGGTGTCACCGGGGAACAGTTCCGGACCGTCGATCAGGACGTCGCGGGGCTGCAGGTATTCCTCTAGCTCTTCCAGCTGCTCGTCAAAGTCTTCAGTGGTGGGGTTTTCGGTCATGACTTGCTTTCGGCGACGGTGAGGACGGGCAGCACTGCGGTGCGGGAACTGCCGTCGATCTGGAGGAAGGGGATAGTTTCGCTGGCTGCCGCCGTCGTCGTTCCGTTGCTGTCCCCGGTGGGGGCGGCGGAGGCGAGGAGCGCGCGGATGCTGTTGAGGTGGCGGTGTTCGGCGGGCAGTTCGGCGAAGATATCCGCGACGGTGGCGCGGCCGCGGCGGCTCCCGACCCGGATGATTGCGTCGCGCAGGACGCGGCGGTCGGCCTTGGGTGTGCGGGCGGCGCGGTGGATGTCCGCTTCGGTGAACGACGGCGGTTCGGGCAGCTTCCGGGGTGCGGCGTGGTCGGCGGGGTCGTAGGTGCGGATCATGCTGAGCGACTCGAACGCGGACGCGTAGAGCCGGGGTGCGGGCACAACGGCGGCGCGGCGGCGTCCGCGCGGTGCCTTGTGGATGGCAGTTTCGGCGGCGCGGATGAGTTTGCGCAGCTGGACCGATTCCCGGTACTCGTCGCTCTGGACGTAGGTGTGCAGGGATTCGGAGAGCCGGCCGTAGATCCGCTGGATTTCGGCGGCCTGCTCGCGCATGTCGCTGATCATCCGGTACAGGGCCTGCCGGTCGCCGGGTGTCATGGCGTCCGCGAAGTCGCGTTCCAGGACCTGCGCGATGGCGTGCCGGAAGCGTCCCTGCTGGTCGGCGTCGTTCAGGAAGGCGGTGAAGCCCTCATAGGTGCGGCCTTCGCTGGTGCTGCGCAGGCGCTTGTCCGCTTCGAGGATCTCGCCCATGGTCAGACCCTTGGAGGCCTGCGATTCGACCATTTCCTGGCGCAGGGTGTGCAGCATCTTTTCGAGGCCGTCGCGCATGCGCTTGAAGTCGGCGGGCAGTGCGGCGGCGAGGTCCAGGATGTCGCGGGCGGCTTCGACGGCGGTGTCGTCGTCCAGGGGCGGGGGAGCGTCGCCGGCGCGGAGGGACCGGATGAGGTCTTCGCGGCGGGCGATCTCTTCTTCGAGGACAGCGATGCGTGCTTCGGGGTCCGGGTTGGATTCGTGCGCCAGGGTTTCCACGCTGGAGAGAAGCGTGTTCAGGCGGGAGGAGTTGAGGCTGGTGGTGTCCCCGGTGAAGCCGTCCAGGTAGGAGAGGAACCGGACGGCGGGTTCGGTGAGCTCGTAGACGAAGCGTCCGTCTGCGCGGGGGCGTGCCAGGAAGCGGCGCGCCACCCAGTCATCGGCGTAGTTCTTGCCGGTCCAGTCTTCACGCAGACTCTGCCCGTTGAGCCTGAGCTGCTGCAGGAAGGAGTCGGTGAGGCTGTGGAATTCGTCCAAGGGGATGCGCGGGCGAGTGCGGGTGAAGGCCTCGCGGAACAGGGCCAGGACCCAGGGGTTCGCGTTGGTGAGTTTCCAGCCGGGCGAGGCCTGTAGCCGCTGCAGCTCCGCCCAGCGGGCTACGGCGTTTTCTGTGAAGGACATGCTGCGCTTTCCGCCCGGAACGAAGGGGTAAAACGGGCCTGTCTGATTTTAGCTGAGGTGGGGGAGGGACGGAGGTATCGGCGAGGGGTGGACCGACGTTGGGACGGAAGGTGAGCGCCGGGCGCTTGCACTACTCTCTGTATACGCTGTCATCCGCTTCTTCGGGTGCCCCATTCTCGGGATCTTGGAGGGCTGTCTGCCGCGGGCATGAAGTTCTCATCCGGTCGCCATCGAGGTACTTCGAGCTTCTTCAATCGCTGCCGTCAGCAAACGGTGAACTAGTGTCCGGACCAGAAGCGGCGGTGGGGACCCCATCCGGGACCTCGAAAACGGTTGCTTTCGCCAGATGAAAACAACACCGACGTGGTCCTGATTGATACCGTCGCGCCGGTCCCAAATCGAACGGCGATAGTGAGTTTCAGCTAGCCTATGGAGGGAACCAACGTAGCAATTTTTCCCGCAGTAGGAGCACCTATGGAATTATCTAAGACCCGTCGTGCTGCAGAATGGTTGAAGCAATTCGAGGTAGATGATCAAGCAGCCGCCATGGCGTTACTGGATGGCGTGCGATTTTTACAAGGCGGCGAAGTAATCACCGGCATACGACGTTCGATTGAAGAATTACTTGTGGATCATCAAGAACGTTTTCCGGTAGCCCTCGTTCCAATTATATCTTCAGAAGACATGATCCGCGAAGAGGGTGCTGATGATGATGCAGAACTAACTACCTTCAGCGGGTTCAACCCCGCGCAGCCAATCGCAAACAACCCAGGCAGTGAAGCCTTGGTGGCGCAGCTCGTACGCGAAGTCCGCAACGCATCTCCCTCCGCGGCTATTTTCTCCGCGCCGCTAACCCTTGAGGGAATGAGGACATCTAAGGTCCACACCCTTTTATGTGTAACTGACTACATCGGATCAGGTCAACAAGTTTTGGATTACGTCGAAACGTGGTGCCGCAACCGAACAATTAGCAGTTGGCGATCGTTTAAGTGGCTTCAAATTGGTGTCGTCGCGTACGCTGCAACATCCGCTGGGAAAAGTGCAGTCGAGGCTAGCCCATATATAAATTTTACTAAAGTTACGGAGATTGCCCCGAGCATTAGAGAAATAGAAAACTCCTATCTTGGAGCAAAGGTCCTGGAAGTGTGCCGTGTCTATGCAAAGCGCGGAAAGATATGGCCCCCACTTGGATACCGGGATAGTGGGGGATTATTCGCAAGTTCGTTCTCAGTACCTAACAACCTTCCGGCCATCCTTATTAAAAGATCTAAAAGATGGGAACCCTTCTTCGACGGTCGTTCAGTGTCAACGAGTCTCTCAGACGAAATTGGGAGCCATGTTCCGGGCGTCAATATTCCCCAGCAACTTTTCGATGCGGGACAAGTTCGGCTCGCAGCACGTCATCGAGACGGGCACATCGATCGTCCATGGCAAACGCATATGATTATGCTCGGCCTCCTGCCTCGCACTGAGGAGCAACTAGCCCTGGCTCTCGGCATACACCTACCAGCCGTAAGAGCAATTTTGGTTTCTCTCGAACGTCTGCAGTTGATTGATGCCCAAGGAAGACCCTCGTCGGCTGGATTCAGGGCGCTAGCATCCCACCGCCGGAAGCCACGCCGGACTCCGGCGTTGCTCACCCCCGACCCTTCTCCATACTATCCTCGCTATAGGAGTTGAGGAGGGGTCACTTGCTTAGTGATGAAGCTGCAGCGTCGCTGCAGCTCGCTGGAGTGTGGCGTTAGCCATACTCAAGGATCGTGGCTAACTATGATCACAGGACGATCTGAGTCTGCGCGTGGGGCTGGATGGAGACATCCTTTCCATCGGCGACTCGGGGATTCTCCATCCAGTCCTACGGTACCCTACGGGTCGAAAGGTAAGCCGACGTGATTCCTCCTCACCTCTATCATCAGCAGGGGGTCGATCTTGGGGTTGAGCCGTCGGCACTTAGGCGCGCATCGGCGGAAAGAGCTCGATTGCGGGCTCAAGGCGCGTATCCGATTCTCTCGCTAGGGCACCTCGCTAGGGAGACGGGTGCTTCGTACAGCTATCTACGGGAAATCGTCAGCAGAACCCGGGACCCATATCGTTCGATCGCGATACCGAAAGCAACCGGGGGAACGCGGCCCATCTCGGCGCCCGAGCCGATCCTCATGGACGTACAACGATGGATCTTGCGTAATATTCTCGACAAATTGCCCGTGCACCCAGCAAGCTACGCTTATCGTTCGAAGACCTCCATCGTGCAATGTGCGTCGCAACATATAGGTGCTCGTTGGTTAGTCAAGATGGATCTACACGATTTCTTCGGTACCGTAAGTGAACAATCGGTGTATCGGGTTTTTCGAAAATTGGGTTACAGCAAACTTGTGTCCTTCGAACTTGCACGGATCACGACGCGGGCAGAAGATCCCGAACGCGCTCCTTGGCTCGCTGCGACCACTGTGATCGGTAGCTATGCTGTAGCAGGGATGGGAGTCCTTCCTCAAGGCGGCCCGACGAGCGGCTCTCTTGCTAATGCTGCCGCGACTCGCCTCGACCAATTCCTGCAGAAATTTGCGCTTCAACGCAGTTTAAGTTACACCCGCTACTCTGACGATTTGGCATTCTCGAGCCTTGACGCCTTCGATCGTCCTACCGCAGAAGCGGTTGTCCGAGAAGCAACGGGTTTGATTCGGAAAGCCGGTTTCGTTACGCACAAGGCTAAGACGCGCATCGTTCCACCAGGTTCACGAAAAGTTGTTCTGGGGCTTTTGGTTGATGACTCTGTGCGTTTAATGCCGGAACATCGCAGACGTATCGAAGTGCACCTTCGCGGATGCGAAGAATTCGGGCTTGCTAATCACGCTGCCCATCGAAAGTTTGACTCAGTTTTTGCATTTGTCGACCATCTTGCCGGCTGGCTTGCCTTCGCACTTGGGGTCGATAGAGTAGTTGCGCTGAACTGGTGCCGACGTTTTAATGAAATTCTTGGGCGCGAAGGTTTGCCGCCAATGCCTAATCTAGTTTAGGAACTGTGGCACAGGTGGCGGTATGTCCGAATAGTAACTAGGGTCTTTCTCCGTAACGTTTCAAGTCTTGTACTTTGGGGATTACATCAGGTTCGTCACGCTCAAGCCTGGGAGTCTCCTGTGTAGGCGAATCATGTCCAGGAGTCTGGTATCCGACAAGTAGCTCGTGGTGCTAATCGAGATGGGCATTGAACTCGAGTCCGTGAAGCAGGAAATTAGGAATGCCAAGGCCGTCGCAATAAGTGCGATCAGCGTTATCGCCAATGCGCGGGATTTGGAGCGGGCAGGCACTGTTGACGGCGCTGGGTGCGTCACCGGTGTTGCTTCTTGAGCATCAGCGCGGGTCAGGACAGGGGCGGGCAGGCAAGCGCGGGTGCGTGTGAAGGCCTCTCCAAGCGGTTCGCGTTGATGGGTTTCCAGCCGATGCCTGGGGCGGCACCGACTCGAACGGTCGGACACTTAGTAACTGGATGAACATGTTCCCAATGGCGCCGGCAGGCCACTTGACATTCAGAAGTTCAATGTAGTCGGTCCTCGACCGGCCGGAACGTTCCCCGTCTTTGGCTCTGCTGCCCTTTCGGCTCGCGCGGAAAGGAAACAGGCAGCACCCGTTGTGGCCGAGCGCGGCAGCGTTCGGGTAAGACCTATGCAACTAGGTACTCGGGCCCATGGTCCACGTGCCCCTTATGCGTTTTCTCGCTACCCGGCCTGTCGCGATCAAGCTCTGCCCTCCTTCTGCCATGATGACACAATGGATCGGATTACAACTTCCTATGTTGAGGCCTTTCGTCTGGAGCAAAGTCTCCCAGCGGGTGAACTAGCAACTACTTTCGAGCACTTCACAAATTACTGCATTTTGTCCGATTCATATGACGAGGAGTTTGACGTCTCGGATATTCATACTGGTGGCGGCAATGACCTAACTCTCGACGGTGCGGCCATCATCGTCAACGGTGTCATAGTAACCTCTATCGAAGAGATCGGAGATTTGTTGAGGACTAATGGGTTCCTCGACGTCCGATTCGTTTTTATGCAAGCCAAGACATCAAGCGGATTCAGTGGGGAGGAGATTGGCTCCTTCGGGGAAGGCGTGCTCGAGTTCTTTTCAGACGATCCTATTCTGCCTATGTCGGATCGCATTCTTCAGCTTCGGGAAATTATGGCCTGGATCTATGATCACAGTGTCCAGTTCAAGCATGAAAAGCCGACGTGTGAGATGTCGTTCGTGTCTACGGGCACATGGGTCGACGACGACCACCTGCGCGGAAAGATTACAAAAGCAGAGGCCAACCTCATGCGGACTAATCTATTTAGTAGAGTTATCCTTCGTCCCCTGGGTGCTGCAGAGATACAGGCCAGTTGGACGCGCAGTAAAAACGCAGCGGCAGTGGAATTTACATTCGCAAATAAGGTGACAGTGCCGGAAATGGTTGGGGTCACGGAATCCTACGTGGGTGTTCTTCCTCTGGGCGAGTTTCTTCGAGTCATATCGGATCCGCAGGCTGGAAGCATACGTAAACACATATTCTATGATAATGTTCGTGATTTTCAAGGTGATAATCCGGTAAATAATGAAATTGCTCGAAGCTTGCAAACTTCGGAGGGTCAAGATAGATTCGTAGTGCTGAATAATGGCGTCACGTTGGTTGCTCGAAGTCTGCGTAATACAGGGAATAAGTTTTTTGTTTCGGACTACCAAATCGTCAATGGGTGCCAGACAAGTCATGTTCTCTACAACAATCGTGAGGATCTCCCTGATAGTCTGGGAGTTCCATTCAAGGTTATTGCCACGAATGACGAGGAAGTAATAAACTCCATCATCACCGCTACTAATCGGCAGACTCAGGTAACAGACGACGATCTGTATGCGCTAAGTACGTTCCAGAAGCAATTAGAGGCGTTTATGAGGGCATTCGATGAGCGTCACCGACTGCACTACGAACGTCGCTCTAAGCAGTACAACACGGCAAATGTTGAGAAAGTTCGGATCATCACTAAGACGATTGAGATGAGATCATTCGCGGCCATGTTCCTCGATGAACCTCGCAGGGCTGCTAACTACTACTCGGAACTCAAACCGCAGGTTGGCAGGACGATATTCAATCCTTCACACAAGCTGGATCCATATTATGCAGCCGCATTCGCCTACTACAAGCTTGAGTTTTTCTTTCGAAATGGCCAGATCCCAGTGAGCTACAAGCCTGCTCGTTATCATATTCTCATGGTTGCCCGGTACCTGGCTGCAGGCTGGGAGATGCCTGCTTTCACGGCAAATAAGATGGAGCGGTATACAAAAAAAATTAATGAGATCCTCTGGGATGACCTCAAGGCTGCAGCGCTCTTCAAGGACGCGTGCGCTGTTATAGACGAGGTGCAAGAGGGTGCACCTTTGAGTCGTGAATCAGTGAAGCCGCAGTCGTTCACAGATTTGGTTTTAGGAAAGGTGAGACAGCGCTGAACAAAGCGGTATCTCCGTGAGTCTATGGCCTACCGCTGGGTGGGCCGCGGTATGCAGGTTCCGTCCGTTGTCCCGACGCGTCGAGCGTTCTGTTCCGTCTGGCTGAGCCAATGTCTGCCGGCCATGAATACTATGTGTAGCCTTGCAGCAAAGATCGTTGACATTGACGCACGGTATCGCCTCCACCGTAGCGCGCATGAATCACACTTAGCATGAGCACAATGAACCGCCGGGCTTACGGTCGCCCTGAGGTACGAGCATAAACTCAGGGACGGGCGCATCCTCGGGATAATCAAAGACGGTTTCTCGCAGTCTGTCATTTAGACGGCCGCGCGGCGGCATGGGACGGTGGCCTTAGGTGCCGTCGTAATCCGCCCCGTTGAACTCGTCTCATCGGTCTGCGGGTTCTGCGTGTGTTTCGCGAAGGCCCGTGGAAGACGCGTCGCCATCCGGCAACGCGTGACCTGCGTCCGACTAAAGGCAACACCACCGCGGTCTGAAAATCACAAATAACTTGATATTCTCCCCTGATGGAGCTTGAACGAGACGAACGCGGTGAGCCGGCAACAAATCGCCTCAACTACACGGCCTACCGTCTCGGCAGGGCGCTCGACCGGTTCACCGAGAACCTGGCTCTGGCCCACGGCGTGACACTGTCCCAGTTCCTCGTGCTTCAGGTCCTGGGGGAGGGGCTGCCGCTCTCCAACGCCCAGCTGGGACGAAGGACCTTCGTCAGCTCCCAGGCCGCACACCTCGTGGCGAACGAACTCCTCGAACTCGGTTTGGTGGAACGGGGAAGCCACCCGACGAACCGGCGGATACGCCTCGTCCAGCTCACCGAAGCAGGCTGGGACGTCGTACAGGCCTGCACAGAGGAACTGCGCGACCACGAACAACGCCTAACCAGCCACATCGGAGAGGACCTCGGCAACTCAATCGTCGGCGTCCTGGACCATGCGGCCCAGGTCCTTGCCGGCGGATACTTCGGCGATGACGAAGCCGAGGCAGAAGCAGTCTCCCGCCGCCAGATCACCAGCCGCCCGCGGCACGTCCCGTCCCGGCTGGCCGCCAGCCGTCTCAAAGGCCTCAACAAAGAAGCCGACGGCGCCAACCCGGACACCTGACAAGCGCTTTAGGCAGACGTGGGCCTCGTCCGGACCAACACCACCAGCAGGCAGGCGAAGGCGCTCACCGCAGAAACCGCCAGAGCGACCCGGCCGGAGCTGGCATCGATGACCCAGCCCATCAGCAGTGCCCCAAAAGGCACCATGCCGTAACTTCCCATCGTCATCAGCGACATCATGCGCCCAATGAACTGCGGCCGCACGGATTCCTGCGCAGCAGCGTTCACAATCCCCTGGTAATAGCCCACCGCAATGCCCAGCACCGGAGCGGCTGCCAGGAACAGCAGGAGCGTGGGCGCCGCGGCATTCAGCGCCAGCGCCGCACCGAAAACACTTGTAGCCGCAATCATGGACCGCACCGACACTCGCGGCCTCCGGGCGGCCAGTATGCCTCCGAGGATCGCGCCCACAGCGTTGAGGGTGTGGACAGCTCCCACTGCGCCGGCATCGCCGCCGTAGGAGAGATTCACGGTGGAGGTGAGCACCAGTCCGAAGTTCATGGCCAGGAGGGCAATCACCACGTTCACGATCAGCAGGGTGTTTACGTCCCGGCTTCGCCGGAAGGCGCCCGCCGCCGAGCCGTCCAAGGCCTTAGCCCCGGGCCCGCCCGGGGTCTTGATGCCATCCCCCTCCCGCTGGGTCCGGGATGACCGCCGGTGAAGCTCGTCCGGACGGATCCGCAGCCGCGACGCAAACACCAGCAGGTAGGCGGCAGCATTGATCAGGATGCACGCACTGGGTCCGAGTCCCTGGAAAGCGAGCCCGGCCAACGCCGGGCCCACCGACCGGGCAGCGGCCAGCGAAATGGTGCTGATGGACGCAGCCCGGGACAGACCGTCTGGGCCCACCAGCTCGAAGATGATGGTCTGCGCGGCCACCCGTTCAAAGGCCTGGACCGAACCCAGCACCCCAACCATGCTGTAGAGCAGCCACAGATCCGGATCCCGGGTCACCACAAAGACCAGGCTGGCGGTGACAACGGCGGAAGCCAGCGACGTCGCCAGCAGCACAGTGCGCGGTGCCACCCGGTCCAGCAGCCGCCCCGCAGGTATTCCAAGCAGGAAGATCGGCAGGAACTGGGCAATGGTGATGCCGCTTAGCGCCTGGGCACTGCCGGTAGCCCCCAGGACCACCAGCTGCAGCGCGAGGTTCTGGAACCAGACGCCGGTGTTGGAGAGGACCTGACCGGTGAAGTACCAGGAGAAGTTCGGGTACCGGAACGGGCCCGCCGGCCCCGCGCCGCTACCCACGGCGGGGCCCGGCCGGGCAGCAGAGGCAGCGGAAACGGCAGCTGGAATCAGGCACGGTCGCGGATGAATTCGGCCATCCGCTCGGGGATGCGGGCGGCGTCGCTGGAGCGTTGGTCGGCATTGTTGGCCCGGATTTCCAGCACCGGAATCCCCTCGGCCTCCAGGGCATCGGTAATGAAACCGCTCCCGGGGGTATCGTCCGCTACCAAGTGCACCACCCCGTCCACCCGATGGCTCAGCGCCTCTTTCACGTACCACTGGGCAGACCACGGCGGCACGTAGAGCTGGTCCGTGATCCCGACGAAGCGGGCAGCCAGCGCACGGACCGGGTCATCGCCGTAGCGCAGGTACCCGTCAGCGGCGATCGCCAGGTACATCGACCACACGAACACCGCTCCGAACTCCTCCTGGAACCGGGTATAGAGGCCCAGATCGGACCACAGTCCGCGGCCCACCCACATCAGCCGCCGCTTCTCCCCGGGACATACGGCAACGCCGTCGGCCACCCGTTCCGCGGTTTCCTCATACAAGGACCGAGCGGCGTCGACCGCCCAGGTGGTGCCGCGCTGCCACTGCGGTGCCATGACGGCGGGCATCGTGTCATTCACCAGCACGGGTGCGAACGGCGCGGAGGCAATGAGGTCCCGGGTTTTGCGGTTCCATTCGGCCTGCTGGTTGCCCAGGTCCATGATCTCCGCCAGCCGGTCGCGGTCCAGCGTGCGGCCGGTGCGCTCCTCCAGCCAGCCAATCAGTTCCTCGATTTCACCCTGCAGCAGATCCAGCCGGTCCGAGCCGAAGGCCTTCTCCCAGTCGCGCGGCACCAGCTCCCACCACCGGTCCGGGAGCGGATCAGCGCCCGTGCGGGAGAGGAGGAACGTTTCTGTACCCGGGAGCCTGCCCCACTGCTCGAAAATCTTGGCGGTCACGTCTCCGCTGCGCTCGGCTACGGCGAAGCGCGGTGCCGGCAAACCGTCCCATGGGCGGTCCTCGGCGTCGAGCAGCTGCTCACCCAGCGGCATCGCATCGTACTGCTGGCTGAAGTCGGGCAGCCCGCGGGCGGCCAGCCGCTCCATCGACGCAGGTCCGGCCCGCTTGGCCGCGATGATGGAGGACCACCACTGCGTCACCACGTAGGGGATGTCCAGGGCGCGGAAGACTTCGTGCGGGGCATCGGCGTTCAACAGCGCAATGGGTTCGCCTGCCGCGGCCCGCTGGCGCACGGACTGGAACCATTCCTTCTGGTAGCGCGTAGCGGCCACGGCTGAACGGAGTCGATGGTCGGTCATGAGGCAATCTCCCCGGACAACTGGACGCTGGCAATGAGATCGGCGGCGGCAGCTGCGGCTCCGTCGGCTGGAACGTGGACGACGCCGGCCAGCCAGGTTCCGCTGGCAGCCAGCGCCTCGCGCTGGGCGGGCAGGTCCCAGACCGGGCCGTCGTCGAGGTCCCGGACCAGGGCCACCACTCCGGCGGCGCCCGTCCGGCGGACTTCGGTCAGCAGATGTTCGGTCCGTTCGGAGGTCAGGGACCGCGACGCCGACGGCGGACGCTGCGCGTGCAGTTCGGCCAGGGCGCGGAAGGCTTCTCCGGGCGACGCGGCGTCCACGGTCTGGCCGATCCAGGCAGCGTCCCCGGCGTCGTGATCTTCGCCCGTCACAACGAGGCCCGCCTGTTCGAGCGCCTCATAAACGGTGGTGTCCGGGTGCGAACTGCCGGTCAGAAACACCCGCAGCACGGTCCCCGGGGCCTCAGCCTGCTGGATCGCCTCGATGGCAGCCAGTGCCTGCTCCGGCGTCAGCTGGGCCGCAGCCGCGTAGCACCGGAGCGCCCCGCTCCCGGCGAGGGCGCCCTTGACCCGCAGATCCCGCACCTGCCCGAGGGCCTTACCCAGCGACTTCTCCCGGGCAGCGGCGGCAGCCAACGTCTCGGCGTCGAGCACTTGCCCGGTGCACCCGGACACGAATCCAGCCAGCCGCTCATACTGCCGGGCGACGAAGAGGTTCCGGTGCGGGCCGCCGCCGCGGGGCGTATCCAGCAACTGGACCGGGTACGGGATGCGCCCGCGTTCGGCCAGCAGCCGCAGCACGTAGTAGACCCGCAGGTTCGCGGCGGAGTCGTTGCAGACCACCAGCCCGACGAGGTCGTCGTGAAAACCGGACAGTACGTCGTCGAGCACCCGGGCGGCAACGGCGTCGGCCGCGCCCAGCAGCTCAGCCGCTTCCCGCGAGACGTCCCCGGACCAGGCACCGAACAGCCGCACCGGCGTCGCGCCCGCGGCCAGGAGAATCTGCCGGGGCGCATCCGCCCCGATGATCCCGATCCGAGGCGCCGGGCCAGCGGGACCCGGACTAGTCACAGCACACCCGCGGTGCGCAGGTTCTCGATCCGGTCGGAGTCATAGCCCAGGGACTTCAGGACCACGTCCGTGTGTTCGCCCAGGTACGGGGCCGGAGCGTCCAGCGTGGTGCGGCTGCCGGAAAGGACCATGGGCAGCCCCGAGCCGAAGAGGCCGTCGAAGTGGCCGAACTTGGGGTGGGACAGCGGGACCACTTCGCCGCGGGCGAGCACCAGCGGGTCCCGGACGGCCTCGGCAGTTGTCCGGACCGGTGCCGCGGGGGCACCGTGGGAAGTGAGTGCTTCTAGTACCTCGGACAGGGGCTTTTCGGCGGCCCACCCGGCGATGATCCCGTGGAGGCGGTCTGCGTTGGCCACCCGGGCATCGCGGGTGCCGAAGTCTTCGGAGTCCAGCAAATCCGTGCGCTCGATGGCGCGAAGCACCCCTGCCGCAAACTGGTCCGTGGGCGCGCAGATTGCAAAGTACCCGTCGGCTGCACGGAACGTGCCGAACGGTGCCAACCGGGGAACGTAGGCGCCGGTGCGCAGCGGGAAGCCCACGGATTCCAGGGCGTCAAAGGGTTCGCAGGCCACCATCGAGGTCAGTGCCCCGAGCATGGACACGTCCACGTGCTGTCCCTGGCCGGTGTGCTCAGCCTGCAGCAAAGCACTCAGGGTGCCGATGACCGCGAACAGCGGAGCGGACAGGTCACCGATCGGCAGGCCAAATCGCACCGGCGGCTGCCCCGGCTCCCCGGCAGTCATCATGACGCCGCTGAGCGCCTGGACGATGGTGTCCATCGCCTTGCGGTCCCCGTTTTCAGTACCGGCGCCGAAACCGCTGATGGAGGTGTAGACGAGTTTCTCGTTGAGGTGGCGCACGCTCGCATAATCGACGCCCAGGCGCTTGGTCACGCCGGCGCTGTAGTTCTCCACCAGGATGTCCGCTTCGGAAATGAGGTCGAACAATACCTGCTTGCTCTCCGGGTGCTTCAGGTTCAGCGTCACCGATTCCTTGCCGCGGCCCCGGAGCATCATCGAGACGGACATGTCGTCCTCCGAAGTCCGCCGCACGTTCAGGCCCTGGGAGGTGACGTAGGGGGAGTTGTTGCGAGAGGAGTCCCCGCCCCGGGTGGGGTTCTCCACCTTGATGACCCGGGCGCCCAGTCCCGCCAGCAGCAGGGTGGCGTAGGGGCCGGCCAGCGCCGTCGTCAGGTCGATAACTGTCTTGCCCGCCAGGGGTTTGGTGTTAATGCTCATGGGGTGTCTCCTTCAAGTGAACGGTCAGCCGGTCTCCTGCCCAGTCCAGGACAGTGTCCAGGCCGGCTTCCCGGGTTATGCGCTGTAGGTAGTCGCCCACCTGTTGCCCGCCGTCGGCGCGGGCCAGCGGGACGGGCCGGGCGTCGTCGTCGATCCAGCAGGGAATAACTTCCGCTGCAACGCTGCCCTCCGGTCCCAGGGTCAGAACGGCGATCAGGGTGTTCCGGCTTTCCGGGTGGAACGGGTACTCGGGCATGGCGGGGTCCGGCTGGAAGCCGAACAGCCTGGTCCTTTCGCGGGCCCAGGCCCGCCGCTCGGGCGAATCGCCGGGGGCTCCGCCCAGTGCCCGGGTCACGGTGGCGAAGTTGCCGAGCCCGTGGAAGATCGGGCGGCCGCGGTAGGCCTCCACGCCTTTGAGGATGTGGGCGTGGTGGGCGAGCACCGCCACAGCCCCGGCGTCGATGGCCGCGTGGGCGATCTCGTATTGGTACTGCGCGATCTCCACCGGCTGGTGGACCAGCCCCTGGTGCAGGGCGACGACGACGGCGGCACCCTGGCGTGCATGGCTTGCCACCTGTTCGGTGAAAGCGGCCAGGGACCCCGGTTCGGCGAACGTGTAGGTGCGCGGCGGTCCGCCGGGGTTGGCGCCCTGCGGCTCATAGTGCGTGACGACCTCTACCCAGGCGCAGCCCGCTTTCGAGCTGCCGGCCCAGGACTCCTTGGGTCCCACGCAGTTGACGCTGAGCACGATCACCTGCCGGCCGGCGTGCTCGGTGACCGACGGTTCCCATGCCTCGGCGAGGTTGCGGCCGGCGCCGGTGGTGGCCATGCCCCGCTCGCGGCAGTGCCGCCGGGTGTCCTCAATGCCTTCCGCGCCGAAGTCGTAGACGTGGTTCCCGGCCAGGGTGAGGACGTCGAATCCGGCGTCGGCCACGGCGTCGAGGGCCGACGGCGGGGCCGGGAGAGCGGGCACGTCCGTGGACGCGGTGGTGGTGGAGTTGGTGTGCGGGACTTCGAGGTGGCCGATGACAATGTCTGCTTCGGCCAGCACGGGGGCAACGGCGCTGAAGAGGGACGAGGCGTCTTTCCGTTCCAGGACCAGATCCCCGGTGGCCATCAGGGTAGTTGTCACTGCTGCTCGTCGTTCCTGCGCATTGAGCGGGCCAGGAAGGAGCGCAGCCGGTCAGTCTGCGGATTGCGGAAGAATGCCTCTGCGGGCTGGTCTTCGACGACCTTGCCGTCGGCCATGAACACGCAGCGGTCCGCGACTTCGCGGGCGAACTCCATCTCATGGGTGACCACCACCATGGTCCGCCCCGAGGCGGCCAGGGACTTCATGGTCTGCAGCACCTCATCGATCAGTTCCGGGTCCAGGGCGCTGGTCGGTTCGTCGAAGAGCAGCACGCGGGGTTCGACGGCGACCGCACGGGCGATGGCAACGCGCTGCTGCTGGCCGCCGGAAAGCTGCCGCGGGTACGCGGTGGCCTTGTCCGAGAGGCCGACCTTTTCCAGCAGGTCCAGTGCCTGCGCCTTGGCTTTGGCCGGGGCAACGCCGTGGACGGCGATGGGAGCCTCGGTGACGTTGCGCAGCACGGTCCAGTGCGGGAACAGGTTGAACTGCTGGAACACCATGCTCATCCGGCGGCGCTGGGCGCGGACGCCGGCGTCGGTCAGCGGGCGCAGGACCTTTCCCTGTTCAAAGCCGAGGAGTTCGCCGTCCAGGTACATGGCGCCGCCGTCGATGGTCTCCAGCTGGTCCAGGCAGCGGACGAGGGTTGATTTGCCCGACCCTGAGGGGCCCAGGACAGCCACTACTTCGCCCTCGTTGACGGTGAGGTCGATGCCGTCCAGGGCTGTGTGGTCGCCGAAGCGCTTACGCAGGCCTACTACCTCAAGGACGGGACGTGTCACAGTCGCCGTACCCGCGGCACTTGTCCCGCCCGGGGTCTGTGCGGTGTTCATCATTGGTTCTCCTGGGTCCGGATCGCGGCAGTAGTACCGGCGGCGGCGGGCTTGGAACTGGCGGTTGCCTTGGGCGCGTGGCGCGTGGCGCCCCGGCCGTAGTACTCCTCGACGCGGCGCTGGAAAAAGGTGAGGATGGTGACGGCCACGAGGTACCAGATCACGGCCACGATCAGCATGGGAACCACGTCATAGGTGCGGTTGTAGATGACCTGGACGGCGTGCAGCAGGTCCCCCATGGCGATCACGCTCACGAGCGACGTGCCCTTCAAGGTGGCGATGATCTGGGAGCCGGTCGGCGGAATGATCACGCGCATGGCCTGCGGCATCACAATCCGGGTGAAGGAGTGCCAGCGGCTGAATCCCATGGCGGACGCGGCGTCGTGCTGTCCCTGGTCCACGGAGAGGATGCCGGCCCGGATGATCTCCGCCATGTAGGCGGCCTCGTGCAGTGAGAGGCCGATGATGGCGGCGGTCAGCGGGGTGATGAGGTCGTTGGTGGACCAGCTGAAGAACTCCGGACCGAACGGCACGCCGACGGCGATGCGGGGGACCAGGTAGGCGAGGTTGAACCAGAAAATCAGCTGGACCAGCGGAGGGACACCCCGGAAGAAGCCCACAAAGGCCATGCACGCCACGCGGACGGGCCAGTAGTCGCTCAGCTGGCCGGCGGCCAGGAGGGTGCCCAGCACCGTGCCGATCACCATGGTGACCACCATGAGCAGGACGCTGGTCACCAGGCCGAGCAGCACGCTGGGGGCGAAGAGGTACTCAGCCACGACGGGCCATTCGAACCGTTTGTTCGTGACGAGGAAGTACACAATGCTGCCGGCGATCAGCAGGAGCAGGGCAGTGCCCAGAATGCGCAGCGGCTTGATGCGGGGACGGGCCTGGGCCACGTCCACGGCGTTAGTGCGTACGGCTGGTCCGGAGGACATGGGGGTGTCCGTTATGCTCATTTGCCAGTCTCACGCGCTGTCATGGGGTTCAGCGTGGGGCTTTCCACCGTGACGTCGTCGAGCTTCCACTCGGACATGATCCGGTCATATTCGCCGTTCTCGAAGATGGCCTCGAACGCAGCGAGCATGGCGGGGGCGAGCTCGTTGCTCTTCGGCAGGAACATGGCGAGCTGGTCCACGCCGGCGCCCTGTTCATCGCTCTGCACGAGGAACTCGAAGGTGCCCTCATCCTGTGACTGAATGTCGAGTGCCGCGGTCTGCGTGGTGCCGGCATAATCGGCGCGGTCCGACTGCACGGCGAGGATGGTGGAGTTGGTGTCCTTCAGCCCGACGAACTCGGGTGCATCAAGGCCCTTTTCGGAGCACCATTCGGTGTAACGCTCCAGCTGGCTCTCGGTCACTGATCCGGTGACCCCGGCTACGCGGGCGCCGCAGAGATCCTCGGGAGCTTCGAGATCGTCCTTCCGCTCTGCAAGGTAGAGGTAGGAGGTGCGGGTGGTCATCCAGACGACGGCGTCGAAGTCGGCCTCCCGCTCGAGCGTGGTGCGGACCGGGCCGTTGAAGGCGTCGTAGCGGCCGGAGAGCATTCCGGTGAGCATGGCATCCAGGCCGGACGCCGTCTGGATGGCGAAGGGGACGCCGAGCTGCTCGGACAGAGCTGCCTGGATGTCCGGGTCGATGCCGGTGATGTCACCGTTCTGCTCAAGCGTGCGGTACGGCGGATGGGTGTCCCCGGCGATGTTGATGACGCCGGCGGACTTGATGGCCTCCGGCAGCTGGTCATACACCGGTGCTTCGGTGTTGACCCCGCCGGAAGCGGACTGGCTTCCCTCGCTGGCCGCGGGTTCCGCCTCGCTGCCGGACGCCGAACAGGACGTCAGGGCGAGGAGGACAGCGCCGGCAACGGCGACGGTGCTGAATCGGTTGAGCTTCATGGTGATCTCCTGAGTGTGAGCTGCATCACGGATCAAACTTTCGAGGAGAATATCATGCTGCTTGATATTAATCACGAAGTAATTTGTTCCGTGACGCCGGGGTTCACCGTCCGCACCTGCGGCAGAGCGGCCGACGTCGTGGGTGCGCTCGGACCACGCAGGCGCCGGCCTGGGGGCGGCGATCGTCCGGAGCATTGTCCAGGCTCACGACGGAACGCCCACCGTCACGTCACGGCCCGACGGCGGCCTCCGGGTCTCCGCCGTTTTGCCCGCCGGGGCGGGACGTTAGCCCGCTCCCTGTCCTGCGCAGCGCGGGACGGTTAGCGTGGAGAGAATGACGGAGATCCAGATCACCGAACACCCGGAACAGGCTACGGCGGCCATTCGCGGGCAGGTGCCGATGGCTGAGCTGGCCGAATTCTTCTCGAACGCGTTCTCGGACATCATGGCGGCTCTTCGGAAACAGGGTGTGCAGCCCGTGGGTCCCCCGTTCGGCAAGTATTACGGGCAGCCCGGCGCCATGGTTGACGTGGAAGCGGGATTCCCAGTTCCAGGCATCATCGATCCCGCCGGGAAAGTCGTGCCGGGGCACCTCCCAGCGGGAAGGATCGTCGAGGCGACGCATGTCGGGTCGTTCGACACTCTGGCAAACACCTACGCGGATATTGAGGGCTTCTTCACCGAGCACCAGCTCACGCCGAGTGAGGTGATGTGGGAGAACTATCTTGCAGATCCCGAGACCGAGCAGAGCCCGGAGGACGCACGCACCCAGATCTGCTGGCCGGTCGACTGAATCCGGAACCTTTCCACCGGGTGCCGGCTAGCCGCCGTTGCCCCGGCGCTGCGGGCGAAGGAGCATAACAGCCGTTCCCAGCGCAGCAGTGAGCAATCCAAGCCCTGCGGCGAGCCAGAGCTGCCCTGGTTCGGGCGATCCAAAAAGCGCCGGAATGTTCAGGATGAGGGCTGCTGCCGCCAGCGACATCGCGAGCAGCAAACCAATGAAGATCCGGTTCGGTTTGGTGTGCATCAATGATCCTTTTGTTGGGGCCGAGGGGTGCAGTCCTGATTCACAAGGGAAAGTCAGTGCCTGACGGCGGCAGCGGAGCCAGGCTTTTCGCGCTGCAGCCCGTGCCATGCAAGCAGGACTACCGCAAGGATGGGAAGGGCTGCACGAAAGGCGGACTTCATTGTTTCCTCCTGGCCGGTGGTGGCTGTCCGGCCACCCTAGACGGCGACGGAACAGACCTCAAACGGTGCTTCCTTCCGCCCATCCGTTTATAGGGAGGAGTCATCTAGAGGTGCGGCTCGTCGGCCTTGTACCGGTACTCGTGCCGGAGGCGCTTCACGAAAACCTCTCCGACGCAGATGGAAAGCCCCGTGCCTGCTAGCTGCAATACTCCACAGATGACGGTTTTCTTCGAATGTGCCACCCGGACCACCATGCCCAGGGCCGAGTTGTTCGACCGCGCACGGAGCATCGATGCCCATAAGGACTCGATGGCCCGGTCCCGCGAAGAGGCGGTCGCGGGTGTGACTACGGGCCTCATTTCCCTGGGTGAGGACGTCACCTGGCGGGCCTGGCACTTCGGTGTCCCGCTCAGGATGACGAGCCGCATCACCGCCATGGATGCGCCCGACTACTTCGTCGATGAGCAGGTCAAAGGACCGTTCAAGCGGTTCCGGCATGAGCACGAATTCAAAGAGGATTCGGCCGGTGCGGTCATGATCGACCGCATCGAGTTTGAAGCTCCCTTCGGCCCGCTTGGCCGGTTGGTGGAGAAACTGGTGCTGGCCCGCTACCTGCGGAAGCTCATCGAGACCCGGAACAGGTTCCTCGTCATGGACTCAGCCCAAGGCCAAACTCCGGGCGGATAGGATTTCCCCTCGGCCAGCACGGGCCAGGCACCACAACCATCAGGACCTAGGCGCTCGGCTATGGCCCGAAGGTGATTCTCCACGGTCCCGCTAGAACAGCGGCCAGGGCACCGCAGGCATCCCGCCGCGCGGTCCAGGGAACACCGCCGTCGTGCGCAGCCGCACACAGCGCGCGGCAAGCGCCTCGATCTCCTCGGCGGTCAGCAGCGCAGCCAGCATTTCGCCGAGCCCGCCGTCCAGCCCGGCAAGAACGCGATCAACGCCCGCGAGCTCCTCGGCGCTCAAAGACTCACCGATCCAGCCCCAGAGCACGGTGCGCAGCTTGTGCTCGGCGTGGAGGGTGACCCCGTGGTCCACGCCGTACCGGTGCCCGCCGGGCATGGCCAGGACGTGGTTGCCTTTGCGGTCGGCGTTGTTGACGACGACGTCGAACACCGCCATCCGCCGCAGCGCAGCTGTGTCTTCGTGAATCAGGGCGACGATCTGCCCGGCCTGGTCCTCGCCCTCGAGCACGAGCTTGAACCCGGACTTCGGGACTTCCTCCAGAGGCACCAGGTCCACCGCGTCCTGCTCCGGATCGGCGTCCTGCCAAAGCTGAACCATGCCCTCGCCCAGCGGCCCGTCGCGCAGCCAGGTGCGCGGCACGATGTTCCAGCCCAAAGCCTCAGACACCAGGTAGGCGGCGACTTCACGGTGAGCCAGGCAGCCGTCGGGGAAATCCCACAGCGGCTTCTCGCCGGCAATGGGTTTGTAGACAACTTCCGCGTCGCCGATGCTGCCCAGGAACGTGGCGTTGGACGCCGTCGTAATCCGTCCGGTGAGTGTCAGCTCATCGGTGAGCAGGTCCGGCTCCGGCATTAGTTTTCGGGGAGGGCGCAGGTGTGGCCGTCGTCGTCGATCGGCTGGCCGCAGATCACGCAGATCGGACGCCCGGCGCCCACCACTTCCCGCGTGCGCTTCGCGAAGGCGCGGGCGGTGCCCACCGGCATCCGCACCCGCAGCACCTCGGAGGCATCGGCGTCGTCCGGGTCTTCGAGCAACCCGTCGTCGTCCTCATCAACTTCGATCGGGTAGGCCTCGATGACCACCTGTGACGTGGTCGGGTCCCAGCCCAGGCTCATCACGCCGGCGCGGAACTGTTCCTCCACAGGGTCCAGATCGTCATTGTCCACGAGCTCCAAGGGAGTGTTCGCAGGAACATGGAAGGGGTTGCCGTCGATGGTCATGAGCTGGTCGAGGATCTCATCGATCTTCTCCGCGAGCTGGTCCGCCTGCAGCTTTTCCATGGCAATGCTGATGAGCTGTTTGCCCGCCCGCGCCTGCAGGTAGAACGTGCGCTGACCGGGGACGCCGACGGTGCCGACTACTACGCGGTCCGGCCAGTCGAAATCGTGAACGGTTGTAGGCATAGGACTACTCTAGGCTCCTTGGGCGGGTGGCGCTGCGTGTCCCGCACCACCGCCAACCGGCGCATCGTCCTGCCCGTGGACAGCTGCCAGCCACGAAAGGTCCCCGGCGTCGGTATTGGTGGCATGGACAGTGGGACGCCCCGGGCCGTAACGCACGATCGACAGCGAGGCCGGCCCGACGTCGATGCGCTGGAACATATCCAGGTGCATTCCCAGCGCGTCGGCAAGGACCGACTTGATGATGTCCCCGTGGCTCACCGCCGCCCACACCGCACCCGGGCCGTGCTCGGCCTCGAAGGCTGCATCGTGGCGGCGGATCGCAGCCACCGAACGGGCCTGCATCGCAGCCATGGACTCACCGCCCGGGAAGGTCACGGCGGAGGGCTGTGACTGCACCACCTTCCACAGGTCCTCCTTCGCGAGGTCGGCAAGGGTGCCGCCCTGCCACTGGCCGTAGTCGCACTCGGTGAGGTCGGCGTCGACCGGCGCGTGCGGGCTGCCCTGCTGGCGGTCAAGGATGAACTGCGCGGTCTGCCTGCAGCGCTCCAGCGGGCTGGACACCACGCCCACCAGGGGCACGACGGCGAGCCGGTTGCCAGCCGCAGCGGCCTGGTCCCGGCCGGTGTCATCCAGGCTGACGCCGGGGGTGCGGCCGGCCAGCAGGCCGGAGGCATTCGCTGTGGTGCGGCCGTGCCGCACGAGGATAACTGTCGCCATGCCCCCAGCCTAGTTCCCTGACCGGCGGGGTGCGGGAATGGCAAGGAACGCGGACTCTTGTCCCAACCAGCACCGCTGGCACAGCTCAATCCCCGCCCCTAGACTGGACCCTCCGTCTGAGTCCCGAGCAGAGGAGCACCATGGCCACCATCGCCGAGAACATCGTCCAGACCCTCGCAGCCAATGGAATCCAGCGGATCTGGGGTGTCCCCGGAGACTCCCTGAACGCGGTGACCGAGGCCATCCGCCGGGAGAAGGACATCGAGTGGATGCTGACCCGGCACGAGGAGGAGGCCGCGTTTGCGGCCGCCGGGGAAGCTGCGCTGACGGGTGAGCTCGCCGTCTGCGCCGGCAGCTGCGGGCCCGGCAACATGCACCTGATCAACGGCCTTTACGACGCGCACCGGAGCCGGGTCCCCGTCCTCGCGATCGCTGCGCACATTCCCACCGAGGAGATCGGCAGCCAGTACTTCCAGGAGACCCGGCCCACGGACCTCTTCCGCGACTGCGCCGTGTTCTGCGAAACGGTGCTGAGCCCGGAGCAGATGCCGCGGCTGCTGGAGATCGCCATGCGCACCGCCATCGAAAAGCAGGGCGTCGCCGTCCTCGTGATCACAGGGGACACGGCGTCGCAGGACGCCGTCAGCGACCGGGTGCCCGAGGTGCGGCGCTCCAGTCCCGTGACAGTTCCCTCGCCGGCCGAGCTCCAGGAGGCAGCGGACACGCTCAACTCCTGTGGAAACGTGACGATCCTTGCCGGAGGCGGAGTCGAGGGCGCCCGGGAGGAAGTCCTCGCGCTCGCGGACGCACTCGGGGCGCCGATCGTGCACGCCCTGCGGGGCAAGGAGTTCATCGAATGGGACAACCCGTTCGACGTCGGCATGACCGGCCTGCTCGGGTTCGCCTCCGGGTACCGGGCGATGGAAAGCTGCGACGCACTGCTGATGCTTGGCACGGATTTCCCGTACCAGCAGTTCTATCCGGAGAAGGCGAAGATCCTGCAGATCGACATTCGCGGCGAGCAGCTTGGCCGCCGGGCGCCGCTGACCCAGGGCATGGTTGGCGGTGTACGGGAGACGGCGGCGGCGCTGCTTCCGCTGCTCGAACGGAAGCAGGACCGCACTCATCTGGAGAAGTCGCTGGACCACTACCGGCGCACCCGCGCCCAGCTCGATGACCTGGAGAGGCAGGGGCCGGGCCCCATCCATCCGCAGCACCTCACGCACTTGATCGACGAACTGGCGGATGAGGACGCGGTCTTCCTGCCCGACGTCGGCACTCCGGTTATTTGGGCCTGCCGCCACCTGCACATTGGCCCGCGACGGCGGCTGATCGGCTCCTTCTGGCACGGCACCATGGCCGCGGCAACACCGCTGGGCCTCGGCGCGCAGGCGGTGGACCGTAACCGGCAGGTGGTGGTGCTCGCCGGCGACGGCGGCCTCGCGATGATGCTCGGTGAGCTGCTGACGGCCGTGCAGCACAAGCTGCCTATCAAGATCGTGGTGTTCAACAACGCTGCGCTCAGCTTCGTGGAGGTGGAGATGAAGGCAGCCGGCATCGTCAACTTCGGCACCGGACTCGAGAACCCGGACTTTGGCGCGGTGGCGCAGGCCGTGGGGATGCACGGGGAAAGCGTGAGCCGCCCGGAGGACCTGGACGGGGCACTGCGCCGCGCCTTTGCGCACGACGGGCCTGCGCTCGTGTCGGTTGCGGTGGACCGGCAGGAGCTGTCCATGCCGCCGAAGATCGACGCAAAGCAGGCCACGGGCTTCGCGCTCTACGCGCTGCGGACCGTGATCGCCGGAAACGGGCGCGAACTCATCGACCTTGCCCGGGCGAATGCGCGGCAGCTGCTCTGAGGCTCCGGCGTCGCAAGTCAGTCGGCGCTCGTGCGTTCCTCGCGCTTGCGCCGGGCCCGGGCCGCGAGGAACAACAGGGAACCGACCGCAACGTAGGCGGCGGAGCCGAGCCAGATGGGTCCGGTTTGCTGGGTCAGGAGCACGATGCTCGCGATGATCGCCAGGACCGGTATGAACCTGGGTGCGGTGAAGTGGTCGTGGTCGACTTTGTCCTTCTTGAGGACGAGGACGCTGACGTTGGCGGAAAGGAACACCAGGAGCAGGAGCAGCACCGTGGTTTCGGCGAGCGAGGCAACATTCCCGGTCAGTGTGAGGACGATCGTCAGGCCGGCTATGACAACGATTGAAACCCAGGGGGTGCGGCGGCCCGGGAGAACACGGCTGAAGGCGCGGGGAAGCAGTTCGGCTTCTGCCAGCCCGTAGCCAACGCGGCTGGCCATGACCATAAACAGCAGGGCCCCGTTGGCAATGGCGATCAGCGCTATGAGGCTGAACAGCCAGGGCGGGATTCCGACGCCGCTGGCTGCGACGACGTCGAGCAGAGGTCCGGTCGATTCGGCCAGGTCAGCCGGCGGCACCACGATGACCGCGCCGAGGGCAATGAGGAGATAGACGAGCCCTGCGGTACTAATGGCACCGAACAGTGCGCGGGGGTAGGACTTGGACGGTTTACGCACTTCCTCGGCCATGTTGGCCGCTGCTTCGAAGCCGAGGAAGGAGAAGAAGGCGACGATGGATGCGGCAAAGGCGCCCTGGAGGGGCGGTACGTCCGGGGCGAACTCAAGGAGCCGGGAGGGCTCCCCGTTCCCGGAGGCGAGGACGATGCCGGCGACGAAGATGACGATGACCAGACCGCTGACCTCGATGATTGAGGCGACGAGGTTCGCGGCGAGGGACTCCCGGACTCCGCGCAGGTTGATCAGGGTCAGCACGATGATGAACACCACCGCTGCGGGGGCCGCAGGCACGTCGATGATCGCGGTTAGGTAATCGCCGGCGAAGGCGTTTGCGAGGGCGGCGGCCGTGGTGATGCCTGAGGCCATCATCAGGAATCCGACGATGAAGGACAGGTACGGGATGCCGAAGGCCCGGTCGACGTACCGCGCGGCTCCGCCCGCGTGCGGATATTTGGTGATCAGCTCTGCGTAGGTTGCGGCGGTAAGCAGCGCAACGACCAATGCGATGAGCAGCGGCAGCCAGATTGCGCCGCCGACATCGGCGGCCATGGTGCCCACCAGGGTGTAGATGCCGGCCCCGAGGGTGTCGCCCACGATAAACGCGAACAGCAGCGGCGTGCCAACTGCCCGCTTCAACCCGGTTTGCGGTTTTGAGGCGGCCTTGCCGGCATCGTTTGTCATTGGGCTATTGGAGATCTTTTGCTATCCCAGCGCAAGAGAACATTTGTACCTTTCCCAGCCGGGTTTCGTATGAATTCCCCCGATACCATCCAGGTGGGACACCTGAGCCGGTGAATGACGCAGCTGCCTAGTCTCTGGCTTCGGCCTACTGGGCTGACTAGGGTGGGCGCATGGCAGCACGACTCTCCCGTCTCTTGACGGCGTCCACCGTGGTTCTGCTGGTCGCGCTGCTGGTGCTGATGATCGCCGACGGGTTAGCTCCGGGGAACCTTGAGCGCTGGAGCAACCCGGTTGGCTGGGGTTTGGCTGTGCTGATCCTGGTTCGTCTGGCAACTCGTGCCGGGGCCTGGCGTAAGGGAATTGCCGGCCCGCTGGCCGGGTCAGCGTCCGTCCAATCGAGAATGTTCGGCTTCACCCCGGGAAGCTCAGCGATTGAGCAATCAGCAGCTCCGGCCTACACGATCTCCGAAATCGAAGACGAGGAGAATTCCCGGTACCTTCGAGACGGTGAATCCGGCCAGGGTGGCGCCTAAGGCCGTACCGCAATGCCGCACCCCCTATGGGCGCCGATACTCCGTCGCGTACACGTTCTGTGTGAGGGCAGCGAACAGCTCGGTGATGTAGATGGCGGTATCCGCATATTGTGCAATCAGGTCCGCACCGCTTCCAAGCGCGGCCCGGACAGGATCCAACGCCGGAGAAGTTGGGCCGGCAGCAGCGGCCTGCAGCAGGCCAAGCCGTGCTTCCCCGGAGATATAGCCGAGTTCGAATAACGTCCAGTGGAACAGGTGCATCAGGGCGGAATCGCGGTCGAAGCCGTCATGGGTACGCATGCCCCACGCTTCCTGGGGCGTCAGCTCAAAATCCCGGTGCAGTGCCAGGCCGAAGTCCGTGTAAAGCAGCCTGCCGTCCTGGACAAGGATGTTGCCGGGATGCACGTCAAAATGCTGAAAGCCCCGGCTGTTCATCCATGCAGTGGCTTCCAGGAGCTGGTCCACAATGCCGGGAAAAACCTCGGCCCCGAAACCCTCCTTCAAGCTCCGGCGGATCAAGTCGCCCAGGGTAACGGGCACGTACTCAAGGAAGAGCACCATGCTCTTGGACGCGGCCTTCATGGCGGAGAGCTTGCCCTGGACTTCAGGCCAGTGCGGTCCCCACTGGCGGGGAGGGGTATCGCCGTCGAACTCGCTGAGGTCTGCCTCGCTTTTTACATCCAGGACCCGCCAACCGAGCAGGAGCGGAAAGAAGTCCGCCAGACCCGATTGAACCCACCGGGTGGTGACCTGATGTGCTGCAAGTTCCCGCCCGACTGCGTTGGCAGGGGTTCCTATCCCGTAGTGGGAAACGAAGGGAAGCCGGAGACGGCTGGCGGTGGAGCATGGATCTGCTTCTTCAGCGCTTGTCAGCGGAAGTTGTTTGATGAAGACAGTGGTTTCGCCCAAGCGCGCAGTCTTCGTGGTTCCCCCAATGCCTATGCCCGCCTGCTCAGCATCATCGATAAGCGCACGCACACCGGCATCATCCAGCCCGGCGAGAGCCGAAGAGATGGCGTTGGCCTCACGTACCCGTACCGTCATCCCTACACCCTAGGGGAGGGCGCATGAACTGCTGGGACCGGCTGGCCAAACGATTCGCTGCCGCCCGCCCGCAGTCGATCTGCGCCGGTTCGGTGGCGTGCCTCCGCCCTCAACCCCAGATACGTGCCGGCAATGATGAGGGCTGCGCCGACGAAGCCAAGCAGGGCTAGCGATTCCTGCCCGATGGTGATTCCAATGAGGACAGCCCAGATGGGTTCGGTTCCCATCAGGAGGCCCGCCCGGGAACCTGATGTCTGCTGGATGGCCCAGGTCTGGACGAGGAACGCGAAGACACTGCACACGAGCCCGAGGTAGAGCACGCCAATCCATTCAGCTGCGCCGAAGCCCTGCACGGCCCGCAGCACGCCCGGGTAATCGGCGGCGGTATAGAGGAGAGCGCAGACCACGCTCTGGACTAGCGTCAGGTTCAACGCACTGAAGCCGCGTCCCCGGGTTAGTGCGGAGACCGCTGTGACATGGATCGAGCGCACGGCAGCTGCGGCAAGCATAAGCAGGTCCCCGGCTCCGGGGGTCGCAAATCCGTCTGCCGAGACGAGCAAACAGACCCCCACGACGGCGATGACACCGGCTACGAAAACCATCCGCGGCAGCTTCACCCGGAAGGCAATGCTCTCGGTAACGGGCGTGAACACAACGACCAGGCTGATGATCAGTCCGGCGTTCGTAGCACTCGTGCCCGCAATTCCGTGAGTTTCAAGGATGAGCACGGCCGCTTGGGTTAAACCCAGTACGACGCCGGTGGCCGCCTCCCGGCGCGAGGTCCGACGGCGGTGCCAGAGCAGCCAGATCACCACCAGCGCCACAGCGGTGATGAGAAAGCGCAGGGACAGGATGGCGGTCACGCTGACCGTCCCGGTGAGGGTTTTCGCCGCTAGATAACTGCTGCCCCAGACAACTGCGACGAGGAGAAGCAGCAGGTCCACTCTGCGCGCGGAGAGGAGCGAGGCGACCCGGCGTCGTCGTTCAGTGCGGGGGAGGGCTGCTGGATTCAGTATCGAGGAGGGCACTCCTTGAGTTTGATGAGAAGTGATTCGTAAGACTAGAGGCCAAAAACTGAAATGCCGGTTTAGTCTTTCTTATGGATCTTTATCAGCTCCGGCTTCTTCGGGAACTTGGCGAGCGGGGCAGTCTTGCCGCCGTCGCCCGCGCCTCCCACGTCTCGCCGTCGGCAGTCTCCCAGCAGCTCACCGCCCTGCAGCGCCGCATTGAAGTGCCGCTCACCGAACGGCGGGGACGGAACCTGGTCCTGACGGAGGCCGGCCGGGCCCTGGCCCGGGCGGCGGTGGATATCAGCGTTGCCATGAGTTCCGCGGAACAGGCCGTGGCCCGGTACCTGCAGGATCCCCGGGCGACGGTCAGTATTTCCGCGTTCAACAGTGCGGGCCTCACCTGGTTCCGCCCGCTGCTTTCGGCCCTGGCAGGTGAAGGAAGTCCGCGGCTGGTCTGCTCCGACCGGGATGTGGGACAGGAGAGTTTCCCCGCGCTCGCGGCCGACTATGACCTGGTGGTTGCGCACCGCCTCGAGCACAGCAAACCCTGGCCGGAATCAATCAGCGTTCTTCCGCTGGTGCGCGAGCCGCTGGATGTCGCCATGTCGGAGAAGCACCGGCTGGCACAGAAGCCGAGCGTCACCGTGAGGGACCTCGCCGGGGAGGAGTGGGTGTCCGTCCAGGACGGATTCCCGCTGGTGCCGGCTCTGCAGGCTCTTGCCGTGCACGCGGGGCAGCCCCTGGACATTACGCATCAAATCAATGAGTTCTTTATCGCGGCCGAAATCGTTGCAGCCGGCAACGCCGTGGCGCTGATGCCGCGGCACACCGCGGCACCGCGGCCGGGAAGCGGACTGGTTCTCAAACCGATCCGCGACCTGCCGCTCGCCAGGCACGTGGACCTTCTCTGCAGGCCGGAAGCCCTGCACCGGTCTGCGGTCCAGCAGGTCGTCACTGCCCTGAGGCAGATTGTGGCTGCGCCCTGATGCGGGGACTTTCGGGGGCGTATGGACCAGTTAATCCTTCTGTGGTCCACTGACCTTGCGGCCTGAGCACAGCGACGGGGTGAAGCTGGCCCCTCGGGCCACCGGCATAGCAGCCGGACCGATCCGAAGGAGTCGTCATGTGTCGTTGGCTAGCGTATTCAGGGTCCCCGGTCCGGCTGGACGACCTTCTCTATAAACCGGTCAACTCACTGGTGATGCAGAGCAAGCATTCCCGCATGGGAGTTGAGACCACCAACGGAGACGGGTTTGGCGTCGGCTGGTACGGCACCGAACCGACCCCCGGCGTCTTCCACAGCACCGAACCAGCGTGGCACGACCGCAACCTGCGCGAACTCGCTGCGCAGGCGTCTGCCCGCCGCGTCTTCGCGCACATCCGGGCCACCACCGGCACGGCCATCCAGCAGACGAACTGCCATCCGTTCCGCCACGGCAAATGGCTCTGGATGCACAACGGCGTGCTCACGGATTTTCCAAAGGTGAAGCGGGACCTGGCCATGGCGGTGGATCCTGGCCTCTACCCGGAGATCGAAGGATCAACGGACTCGGAGATGTTCTTTTACCTCGCGCTGACCTTCGGGCTGGAACAGGACCCCCGCGCGGCGGTCGCCGAGGCCGTGGGCTTCATCGAAGAGACCGGGCAGCGCCGCGGCGTCGAGCATCCCGTCCAGATGACCGTTGCCACCACCGACGGTGAGACGACGTGGGCGTTCCGGTACTCCAGCGTGCGGGACTCGCGGACGCTCTTTGTCAGCAGCGACATCGCGACGCTCCAGGAGCAGTATCCGGAGCATGAACTGCTCGGTAAGCTCTCGGAGGATTCGCGGCTGGTGGTCAGCGAGCCGCTGGGTGACTTCCGCGGCGCGTGGCAGGCTGTGCCGGAGGCAACGGGTGTCGTCGTGCGAGGCGGTGACCAGGAGCAGTATCCGTTTGAACCCGTGGCTCCTGCGGTCGCGGTCTGAGACCCGAGTTCCACCGGCCCCGGCATCCAACCGCGGCCGGTCCCAGTTAACGCGCGTTCGCAGCGCCGTACCGTGCCAGGAAAAGGGCCTCGGTCAGTGCCATATTTTCGATCTCGCTGGGAGCCACACTTTCATTGGGGGCGTGGATGAGGGCCTGGGGTTCCTCCACACCCATGAGGATGATCTCTGCGTTGGGATACGTCTGTTGGAAGACGTTGCACAGCGGAATCGAACCGCCCTGGCCGAGGCTTGTCATGGGGCGGCCGTAAGCCTCCCGGGCGGAAGCGGCCAGGGCCTTGAACGCGGGACCGTCAGTGGACGCCTCGAAGGGTGACCCGGTTGCCTCAACATCCACGGTGATGCGTACTCCCCACGGAGCTGCCGCTTTCAAATGCGCGGTGAGGGCCCGCTCCGCGGCCTCGGGGGCGGTGCCCGGCGGGATCCGGAGATTTAGCCGGGCCGCCGCGCGCGGAACGATCGCGGCGGCGGACCCAACCACGGGCGGGCAGTCGATGCCGAGAATCGTGAGCGCAGGCCGCGACCACAGCATGTCCGAGACAGTGCCGCCCCCAAGCAGCGAGACGCCGTCGAGCACGCCTGCGTCCCGGCGGAACTGCTCCGGGTCATAGGCGGCGCCGGACCAGTGGCGGCTGTTGTCCAGACCGGCGACGGTCGTGTTCCCCTGTGCATCGCGGAGGCTGCCGAGCAGTACCACCAGCGCAGCGAGGGCATCCGGTGCCGGTCCGCCGAACATCCCGGAATGGATTTCCGAGTTGAGGGCTTCAACCGCCACGACAACGTTGACCATCCCGCGCAGGCTCACCGTGGCCGCCGGCGAACCCACTGCCGCGTTGCCGGTATCGCAGACCAGGATCGCGTCAGCACGGAGCAGATCCGGATGGGACTCGACGAACGCCTCCAACCCGCCGGTGCCCTGCTCCTCCGAACCCTCGACGACGAGTTTGAGGTTTACCGGGATGTTCTCGCCCAATGCCCGCAGGGCCGCCAGATGCATCACGATGTTGCCCTTGCAGTCCGCCGCGCCGCGCCCAAACCAGCGGCCGTCCACCTCCGTCAGCTCAAACGGCGGAGTCCGCCAGGCACTGTCATCAAGCGGCGGCTGGACATCGTAATGCGCGTACAGCAGCACGGTGGGTGCCTGCGGGTCGGCACTGGGCCGAGAACCGAGAACTACCATGCTGCCGTCCGGTGTCTCCTCCAGCCGGGCATCGGTGAAACCGGTCTGCGCGAATTTATCCCTCACCCACTGCGCGGCCCGCTGGCACTCTTCCGGCGGAAACTGCCGCGGATCGGCCACCGACTTAATCGCAACCAGCTCGGCCAGTTCCTGGTGTGCCTGCGGCATCAGCCGGGCCACGCGTTCCCGTGGATCCATGGTCAGGTTCCTGTCACGTCGTCGGTCTTTAGGTCCTCGATCGAGGCCTTGAACTCATCCAGCTCGTCGGGGCAGTAAACCTCGATGATCAGCAGCTGTCCCAGGACCGCCCGGCGGTCGGAAATCACCGGCCGGGCGCCGGGGCCCGTGGCTCCGTTGGCAAGCATCGAATTCAGGGTTGCCCGGCTCAGCGCCGCGTTCGGATTGGCGCAGGCCGCCCCGCCGTCGTCGCCCAGGATGCGGACCACCTGGTCCTTGTCCGGAGTGTTTACGCCGGCGGCCTCGACCAGCGTAATGAACCTGTCAGCTTTCTCCCCTGCTTCCCGTGACTGCCTGGCAGCCCCGAAGGCGAGAACAGCCCACAGCCCCATGCCTATAAGCAGCACCACGGCAACTATGTAAATCCAGGTGCGCTCGCGCTTTGGCTGATGCTCCACCGGCGTGCTCATGACTCCACCTCCGGCAGTGCGTCCTGTTTCCAGGAAGGCTTACGGAACCGGTAGAACAGGAACGGCACCAGAAGGCCCAGGCCCAGGGCGCCGCCGCCAACAATCAGGACGTAGATCCCCGGATTGCCGGACGCGAACTGCGACGGCGGCACGAACCCGACCAGCAGCGCCGCCAGGGAGGCCGCGAAGCCCACACCGCACAGCCCCAGGAGCATGGGGGCGCGGAACCCGCGCGGATGGTCCGGGTGCTTCTGCCGCAGACGGACCGCAGCCACGAACATCAGCAGGTACATGATCAGGTACACCTGGGTGGTGATGACGGAGAAAATCCAGTACGCACTCGAAACGTTTGGCAGCAGCGCGTAGGCCAGGCCGATCACCGTGGTGACGATTCCCTGGACCACCAGGATGTTCTGCTGGACACCGTTCTTGTTGAGCTTCTGCAGGAACGGCGGAAGGTAACCTTCCTGCCTCGATATCAGCAGCAGCCCCTTGGATGGCCCGGCCAGCCAGGTGAGCATGCCGCCCAGGGACGCCGTCACCAGCATGATCCCGACGATCGGCGTCAGCCACTGCCAGCCAAAATTCGCGAAGACGGCGTCGAACGCCTGCATGACACCGGCGGTGAGGGAGAGCTCCTCTGCCGGAACGATCCAAGCGATAGCCAGGGCGGGCAGGATAAAGATCGCGAGCACCAGTCCCATGGCCAGGAACATCGCCTTGGGATATTCCTTCGCCGGATTCTTCAGCGAGGATACATGCACGGCGTTCATTTCCATCCCGGAGTAGGAGAGGAAATTATTGACGATCAGCACCAGGCTGGAGAGCCCGGCCCAGACCGGGAACAGATTTTCGGCGGTCATTGGCGCCGCAGATTCATTGCCCTGTCCCAGGAAGACGACGCCGAGGGTCACCAGGACAACGCCCGGAACCAGTGTCCCGATGATCAGCCCGCCGCTGGCCAGCCCCGCCACGCCTTTGGTGCCGCGCGAGGACACCCACACACCGGACCAGTAGACGACGATGATTACGCAGGCCGTCCACACCCCGCTGCTCGCGAGCTGGGGATTAATGACATAGGCGAGCGTACTCGCGACGAACCCCAGCAGGCTGGGGTAGTAGAAGATGGTCATGGCGAACTGGCACCACACGGCCAGGAAGCCCATGGGCTTTGAGATTCCCTCCGAAACCCATTTGTAGACGCCGCCCGTCCAGCCCGAAGCGAGCTCCGCGGAGACAAGCGAGGTGGGCAGCAGGAATACCAGGGCAGGCAGCAGGTACAGGAAAACGCAGGCCAGGCCGTAGACGGCCATTGTGGGTGCTGCCCGCAGGCTGGCCACCGAACTGGTGGTCATCATTGCCAGTGCAATCCAGGAAATCCACTGGGTGCTGGTGGGGCGGGTCCGGGCCGCCGCCGTCGACCCTGAGCCGTCTATCGGAATGTCGGCGGTGCTCATGGTGACTCACTTGGTATCGCGTGCGCAGTCATGAGAATGCCTCCGAATCAGGTAGGCCAGCCTAATGATGAGTTCAGTATGAAACCGGCCTCAGGAGGTAACCAGTGATGTCAAGTGAATCGGGCCGGCTCAGGCGAAAAGAGATGCTTACGTGATACTGGTGGGCCGGGAGGTAGCCGTTGTTGGCAAAGTGAACGTGGCAGCCGCTGCGGAAGCGGCGGCGTCCTGCAGGGTGCCTTGGACCCGCCGGTGCCGCCCCATCACGAAGGCCATCAGCACGCCGAGCAAGCTGAACACCGCCATCACCCATGCGGCAGCTGTCAGCCCCGAGGCCAGGGCATCCCCGGCGGCGGCGCCTTCAGCTGTCTGCGCGCTGACGACATTGCCGTAGATGGTGGCGGCCAGCGCCGTGGCAACCGCTGCCCCGACGTAGCGGGCCATATTGGAGATCCCCGAGGCGCCGCCCACCTGATTTCCGGGCACGGCTGCGGTGGCAGCCGATGACGCCGGACCGTTGGAGAGGCCCATCCCCACCGCGATGGCAATCAGCGGCAGCAGAAACAGGGGATAGGCCCACGTCGCCTCCGTGAAACCGACAATGACAAAGCCGGCGGTGGTCAGGGCGAACCCGATGCCAACGGTTTGCCGGCCGCCCACCTTCGCTGCCAGCCGGGGCACCAGCGGAGCCACGATCACGAGGCCCGCGGTGGCGGGAAGAGTGGCCAGGCCGGCCTGGAGTGGGCTGAACCCCAGGGTGGAGGGGTCCTGGAAGTACAGGCTCAGCAGGTACATGAGTGCATTGATGGTTCCAGCTCCGATGAGGATAGCGACGGTCGAACCTACCAGCACACGGTTGCGCAGCAGGGAGAGGTCCAGCAGCGGAACCGCCACCCGGCGCTCGACGGCGATGAAGGCGTAGCCGGCAACAACCGTGATGGCGAAGCAGCCAAGCGTGGCAATCGAGAACCAGCCCCAGTCACCGCTCTTGGAAACGCCCAGAATGAGGGGAGTCAGCGTCAGCGCAATCAGGATGGTGCCCGCGTAGTCGATGGCCTGCTGCCGGTTCGGATCCCGGGATTCGGCAACGGTTGCCGCGGTGAGCACAATGCAGACGACGGCGATTCCGGCGTCGATCCAGAACAGCCCCTGCCAGCCGGTGGCGTCGACCAGCAATCCGCCCGCCAGGGGGCCGGCGGCGGCGCCCACGGCCGCCGCCGCTCCCCACAGTGATACCGCCCGCAGCTGCGCGTCACCCGAGTTGGCCACTGACAGCAGGCTCATTCCGCACGCCAGAATGGTTGCTCCGGCCGCTCCCTGGATGAGGCGTCCGGCTATGACCATTCCGCCGGTGCCGGCTAATGCGATGATGACGCAGGAGAGAACGAAAAGCAGCAGCCCCAGCTGGAAGACCCGGCGCCGTCCGAAGACGTCGCCGAGCGAGCCTGACGTGACGATCACCGCAGCACCGACCAGCGAGTAGCCGGTTACTGCCCACTGGAGGGTATCCACGGAGGTGCCGGTGTCCGCAGAGATAGCGGGAAGCAGGATGCTAACCGCCGAGGTGTTCGCATTCACCACCAGGGTGGAGATGCAGGTGGCGGCGAGCACACCGCCCGCCCGGCCGTTGGCCTCCGCGGAGTCGTTCATCGCCCGGTTCCTTCCCCTGGCCAGCCCCCGGTGCACTTATGCCACGGTAAGTCAGGTACTTTCACCGTGCGAGGGGTTCCAGCCGATAGGGGTACCTGCGCGGGGAGAATCCGCGCGGATCCACTGTTGGTTTCCCGGCGGGGCCCAGGCCTTTTTCCGGGCTGGCCTAGCTCCGGTAGGCGCCGCAGGTCTGGAAAAACTTGCGAATGCTTGTTGGATCACCGGCCTGGGCCGGAGCGATCACGTTGGCCTCAAAGTCTTCGGGGTTGACGAAGTGCGCCTGGACCGCCGGCAGCTGGGTGTACCTGTCCAGGTACACCAGGCTGTCCGATTGCCCGGACGCGTCATCGCTGTCCACAGCCTGCAGATATGAATCCATCCACGCGCAGAGCCAGAAGCCGGCCACCTGAACGTCCTGGTTGCCGTCCATGATCACCGGCACTTCGAGCGATGGGTTCTCTTCCGGATCAAAATAATTGATGGTGCGGAAATGCCAGTCAATGCCTGCAGGCAGCGGTTCCGGGAACTCAGCGACTGCTTCGACCAGGGCCTGGTCGAAGCAGTCCGGCCTGATGGATTGGATAGTGCCGGAGGAATCCGTCTGCAGGATTTCGCCGCCGGGGCAGGGCCGCGGATCCCAGGGCGTGGGGACCGGACTGGCCTTCGCCTCCGCGACGGCCTGGGCTTCATCGATCTCAGCGTCCGTCGGTCCGCAGCCCGCCAGCAGTGCGCCCAACAGAAGCGCGGCCGCAGGGCCCGCAATTCGGTTCCCCATGTGTTCTTGTCCCCCGATTGTCAGTTAGTCAGACCCTAAACGGCGGCGGGAATTTTGAACAGGCCCGGTTTTAGCGCGGTGTGCAGGCTGTGACTGGGGCATATGCCTATCTTCGCGAGCGGGCCTGACATCATGGGCTGGTGGAATCTGACCCGGTACACCCAGTTGATCAGGACGCGGCCATCCGAATGTGGCAGAAGTACTCCGCCGCGCACCCGGAGGCGGCGGCCGCCTGCCCGGAATACACCGTGGAGCATTTCGGGGATACGCGGCGGCTCGCTGACGAACTTCTCGCCCACGTGCTCAGCGGGAGGAAGCGCGCGACGTCGGAACTCGTCGCGGACTTCCTGGCCAGGGGTGACGCGGTGCCCCGCATCGGATCCCACTGGATCGCCTGCGACGGGACGGGCACACCGCAGGTCATCCTGCGCAGCATCGAACTGCGGCTGGGGTCCTTTCCTACGGCTGACGCGGCCTTTGCCCGGGAAGAAGGGGAAGATGACCTGAGCCTCGAAAGCTGGCAGTGTGAGCACCGCCGGTACTGGACGCGGGTTTCGGCGGCCCAGGGCCGCCAGTGGTCTGAAGCCGACGAAATAGTCTTCGAACGCTTCAGGGTCGTCTGGCCGCCTCAGTACGCAGATCAGGTGAGCGGGGACTGCTGAACAAACACAGGGCCCGCCGCTGCATGCATTATGACGGCGGAGCCCCGCCCAGCACCTTGCCAAAGAGCAGGTAGTCACCGTCCCTGCCCTCGGCGTCGTAACCCGTAGCTTCGTAGAGCAGGCGGGCTCACGGCGCGCGGAGCGGACGGCATAACCGGTGCCCGACGGCGGCGGGAACCTCGGCGGCAGCTGTCGGTCAGGCGCGCTCAGGGGAGGGCCCGCGTTCGGCACGATCGCGGATGCCCCGCAGCATCCGCTCGGTCATGACCCAGCTGACCATCTCCACCGGTTCCACGAGCGCCCCGGTCCAGCCGGTGAGGTAGACATACCGTTCGCGCACCACGAGACGGGTCGATCCATCCGGCTGGGGCAGCAGGACGAAGGCCCAGGTGAACTGAAAGGGTGCTTCGGCGATCGTGCCGTCGATGCCGTTGACGCCGACGCTGAGGACGAGGGCGCGCCCGTCGTCGAGCGCGGCAACCAGCAGTGCCGCGCCCGGGGCGAGGTTGACCTCGTCGCCGACCGAACGGACCTGCAGCTCCGGTTCGATGGCATCGGCGCTGTGGATTCCCAGCCCAACCAGGTTCTCCAGCCAGTCGTAGGAGTAGAAGCCGCCGCGGTTCTGGCCGAGCTGGGTGAGCCAGGGCCATACCGCCGACGGCGGCGCGGCGATGCTGATCGCGCGGGTCGCCGTGAGGTTGGGTGCCTGAAGCAGTTCGTCGCCAGGCAGCGGCATCCGCAGTTCATCGTCCGTGGCACCCCACCGCAGGGAAACGCGGCGTGCAGCGAGGAACACGGCTGCAAAAACTGCCGCGGCTGCTGCCGCGCCCGCCAGGCGCCGTGTCCATCGCATGGGCCAAATATGGCACCGGTGCGCCTCGAGGGCAACGGAGATAGACCGGCCCGGCGCCGGGGGGGGCGGATGTCCCCGGACCTATCGGGGCGCCGCGCGATGGCTAGCGACGCTGGCTTTCCGCCCTTCAGACCCGGAGCCTAGTTCCCGTCGTTCACTTCCAGGAGGGCATCGTGTTTGGCAGGTGCGCGGAGAGTTTTTGCCGCTTTGATGAGGGAAGCAACGCCAGGCGAGGGTGGTCCTGCCGGCCAGGCGAGAACGGTTGTGATTGTCGGTGCGTCCGGCACGGGTATGGCAACGTGTTCGGTCCACTGCCAGGCACCGCTGGAGGCAGGGATGACGAGCAGTGCTTTGCCGAGCGCAACGAGCTGGGCAAGCTGGGATTGGGTATGGACTTCGGGTCCGGGGCCGTCCGGGTAACTCCCGTCGACGCGCGGCCATCGAGCCATGGGCAGGTCCGGAACGTGAGCGACCTCCGCCAGGGAAAGCTGATCACGTGACGCGAGCGGGTGCCGGGCCGGCAGGATCACGACCTGCCCCTCAGCGAACAAAGGTTCCGCATCCAAGCCTGTGAAGTCATCCACTGGCTGATGCATCAAGGCCGCATCGGCGCGTCCGCTGCGCAGCAAACCGGCTTGCTGGCCTACCTCACACAGCAGAACCTCAGGCGCTGGCATCCCAGCCTGACGTGTAGAGGCCTCAAGGAGTCCTTGCAGCAGGGCATGGGAGGCTCCAGCCTTGGAGGCCAGTACCAATGCCCGCCCTGGGTCCTGGGCTCGCTGCGTCCGGCGTGCCGCGGCCGAGGCGGCCTCAAGGGTTGCCCTGGCCTCACGCAGGAGCACCTGTCCCGCATCGGTCAGGGCCACGCCGCGGCGGTTGCGTTCAAAGAGGCGGACGCCGAGGCGTCGCTCCAGCTGGGAAACTGCACGGGAGAGCGGCGGCTGGGCAATGCCGAGCTCCAGGGCTGCCCGCCCAAAATGCAGGTGTTCCGCAACGGCCACAAAGTACCGCAGTTCCCGGGTCTCGAGCTCGATCACACACCGCACCTTACAGGTGATACCTCTCGGGTATCACAGTGTACTGAGTTGGTCTTGGACGCCGTGTTCACCTCGGACCCATGATGAAGAGCATGGATAACACCAAAGCCGCGCTGGTCACAGGCGCCAACAAAGGAATCGGCTACGCCATCGCAGAAGGCCTTGGGCGGTTGGGATACACCGTCTTTGTCGGGGCCCGGGATGAGGTGCGGCGGGACGACGCCGTCAAGAAGCTGCGTGCCGCGGATCTAGATGCGGTGGGGGTATCCCTCGACGTCACGTCCGATGCCAGCGTGGCTGCGGCTGCCTCGGTCATCGAAGAGAAGGCCGGACGGCTCGATGTTCTCATCAACAACGCCGGCATTTCCGGACGAACCGACTCCGGAGCGCAGGATCCAACAACCCTTGACCTGGGCGTGCTGCACACGGTGCTGGACACCAACGTCTTCGGAGCGGTGAGGGTGACCAACTCAATGCTGCCCCTGCTGCGCCGCGCTGCCTCGCCGCGAATCGTCAACATGTCCAGCAACATGGGCTCGCTGGCCCTTCAAACGGGGCCCATCCTGGCTGCCTACGCGCCGTCGAAGTCAATGCTGAACAGCATCACGACGCAGTACGCCCGCGCCTTCTCCGGCTCGAACATCATCATCAATGCTGCCTGTCCCGGCTACGTGGCCACCGACTTCACTGGATTCAACGCCCCGCGCACAGCCGAGCAAGGGGCCGCGATTGCACTGCACCTCGCGACCCTCCCGGACGACGGCCCCCGCGGCGGCTTCTTCGACGACGGCGGTGCCGTGCCCTGGTGACCCCGCCACGCGGCTGAGGTCCGTGACAACCGGTCAATCGGCCCGGTGAATCCCCAGATCAGTGCGGCCGGGATGGAGATCGGCGCGCAGGGCACGGGTGCCGCGGTAGTCGCCGCCGCGCAGGCTCCGGAAGCGGCGGGGCGTCTCCGAGTCCAGGGCGTCCAGCCGCTCCCGAAGCCGCTTCACCTCCTGGTCCACCTGCGTGGAATCCAGGGCATCGGCGTCGTACACCACATGCAGGTCCAGGACCTCGACGCCCGTGTACCAGAGCACTCCGTGGGTGAGGGGGAAGAGCAGTGACTCCAGGTCGCCGCTGATGCCCCGCGGGCCAATCGACCGTTCGTCTTCCCCGGCGGTCACCAGGACGAGTGCCTTTCGCCCGGCGAGCCCGCCGTCGCCGTACCGCCGGGGCACGCCGAACTCCGGATCCAGGTCCCCGTAAGCGAACTGGTCGGTGAGCACGCGGTCGAACCAGCCCTTCAGGATCGCCGGGGGACCGTACCACCAGAGCGGAAACTGCAGGACGAGCAGCTCGGCCGCGGCGAGCTTGGACTGCTCCGCCTGCACCTCAGCCGGCAGCTGGCCGGCGGCATAGGATTCCCCGGCCTGGACTGCGAGGTTGCCCGGTACGCCTGCAAGGTCGCCAAGGTCGCTGTCACCCAGAACGGGATTAAATCCCTGGGCGTAGAGGTCCGACGTCGCCACCTGATAACGGGTCGACAGCGCGCTAACCCCTTCACGGAACAGCCGGCCATTGAGTGATGCGGCACGCGGATGGGCGGTTACCCACAGAGCGCTGCCCGGTTTCGGGGGATGGATGATTGGCATGTCAGGCCTCCTGGGTGCCGGCGGTCTTTGGGGAGCCGCCTGCGACGGCGAGAACGACCGCGGTGAGTGTGCTGCGGGCCTGGGCGGCGCTGATCCTGCCGCTCAGTGCGGTCCGGGCCAGGGCGTCTCCGGCGCCGGTGACGGCCTGGAGCCCGGCGAGGCTGGGCGGACCCGTGAAGGGTTCCAGCGCCTCCCGGTACATCGCCAGGTAGGCGTTCTCGGCCTCCTGCCGGATTCCAGTCAGGGTGGAGAAACCCGCCAGGGCGGCGACGACGTCGGCCAGTTCCCTGCCCTCGGCAAGGCAGCAGTCGATATAGGCGCCGGCAACCAGTCCCGCCACGACGGTCACGTCCGGCTCTGCGTCGGCCAGGGCGGCCGCCAGTGTTTTCCGCTGCCGTTCCTCGAACTCTCGGTAGAGCTCGGCGAACACGCCGGCCCGGTCACCGAAGTGGCCGTACACCAGCGGCTTGGTCACGCCTGCGCGTTCGGCCAGACGGCCGAGGGTGAACTCGTCGGTTCCCGCATCCCGGATCAATTCGCGGGCCACTTCCAGAAGCTGGGTCCTGCGCTCCTGCCTGGAGAGGCGGCGCCGTGTTTGGGCTGCAACGTTGGTCATGCCGGCTCCCGGAAATCGGTAACTTACTAGTGGTAACTTACCGTTGGTAACCGTTAGTGTCCAGAGGTGTTCATGTCCCGGTCAGCAACCCGGTCAGCCAGCCTACGGTTCCTCGGTGCCGGGCCGGACGCCGGACCACGACGCCGTGCCGCCGGAACCGGGGAAGACGGTTTGTTTCACGGCACTGTCACCGGCGACCGCCGTGGAGACGTAGTAAAGCGAAAGATCAGGCACCTCCGGGTTGTAGGGCCCGTACAGGCCCGGCGCGAGTGCCACGAGCCGGCCGTCCGCAAGGCTGCCGCTGAACCAGGCGGCGACGCGGTAGTCCACCGAGGCGGCATTCACGACCAACGGGTAGCCCGGGAAGGCGGCACCGGCACTTTCCGCGGCCGGCTTTGCCAGGCCGACCTCGTAGCGGGCACAGACAGAGAGGATGTCCCCGATGGTGTCCGTCCACGCGAAGGGGTCGAAGGTTACGGCAGCCCCGGTCGATGGTTCGGCCAGCGCGAGCACGCCGCCCATCGCCTGGGTCAGCCCTGCCAGCGGTGGTTCCACTACGGGCGGTGCATCCGCCGCGAGGCCCCGGAGCGTTTCATCGACAGCTCCGGCGGCCTCAGGCGATCCGGTGAAACCGAAGGTCCCGTCCTCGATCCGCACGAGGGAGATTGCCTGGTACAGAGGACCCGTGCCATCGGTCCCGAGCAGTTCGGAGCAGGTTTGCTCTTCGGTTGCCTCGGACGCCGCTCCGTCCGCTCCGGCGGACTGCCCGGCGGGCTGTCCGGTGGACGACGGCGGCGCCGACGGTGATGCGGTCTGAGAAGAAGCCTCAGACTCGGTATCCGTGCACCCGGTAAGGAGCAACAGGGCAAGGACAGGGACGGCAGCGGTTTTTCTCATGATTCCCCCGGAGAATGTGAACAGTTGTCCCACCCTAGCGGCATTGCAGCCCTGCCTCCGCCTGACTGGCGTTAGCCCAGCGCGGCGTGCGGGTAGTCGGGATGCCGCTGCTGGAACTGGAGCACATCCTTGTTCCGGATGACCCCGTCCTGGATTTCAATGGCGTTCCGGATGGTGTCGTTATCCTGCCAGGCTTCCGGCCCGGCAAGCACCGTTTCCAGGAAGGGCAGCAGCGCTTCGCTGATCTCCCAGCTGGCGGAATTCCAGAGGTAGGAGGGGCTGTGGTCGACGGCGTAATAGTCGATGTGCCCGCCCACCTGGAACATTGGATCCGCGAACGTAGTGGTCTTCGCCCACTCGAAACCCATGCCCTCATCGCAGGAAACATCCACGATCAGGCTGCCGGGCCGGAAACCGGCAAGGTCATCGGTGCGCAGGTAGGTAAGCGGTGCATTGGGATCCTGCAGGGTGCAGTTGACCACAATGTCCGCTTCGGCGAGGAACGGTGCCAGCGGTACCCGGCCTTTTTCGGTGATGACTTCACTGAGGAACGGTGCCTGCGGATCATGGTCGAACTGGATGATCCGCGCCGAGTGGATCGGTGATCCGACGGCGGCGACATCACGGTTGGTCAGCACCTGGACGTCGTGGATGCCGTGCGCGTTCAGGGCGGTGACTGCGCCGCGGGCGGTGGCTCCGAAGCCGATGACGACGGCGCTCAGCCGCCGGCCGTAGTCGCCCGTGGAACCGGTGAGGGCCAGGGCGTGCAGCACGGAGGAGTAACCGGCCAGCTCGTTGTTCTTGTGGAACACATGCAGGCCGAAGCCGCCGTCGCTCTTCCAGTGGTTCATCGCCTCGAAGGCAATCAAGGTCAGCTTCTTGTCGATGGCCAGCTGGGTGATTGCCCGGTCCTGTACGCAGTGCGGCCAGCCCCAGAGCGTTTGCCCGTCCCGGAACTCGGCGAGGTCCGCGGGCTGCGGCTTGGGGAGGAGGACGACGTCGGCCTCCGCCAGCAGCTGCGTGCGCGGCAGCATCGCTCCCACGAGCGGTTTGAGGACATCGTCGGAAACGCCGAACGTCTCACCGTAGCCCTCTTCGAGGATGAGCTGCTGCCGAAGCCCGGGATCAATGCGCTCAACGTGCAGCGGATGGATCGCCAGGCGCCGTTCAGCTGGCTTGCGCGTGCTGGCGAGAATGCCCAGCGTGAGGCCGTTCGCAGGGGCGCTCACTTTTTGCGGCTAGCGGCCTGCGTGCCGGCGGTTTTTTCGGTGGAGCCGGATGGAGCTGCCGCGGCCCTTTTGTCGGCTCGTTTTTCCTTGATGGACTTACCGGATTTTTTGGATGCTGTTTGGCGCGGGGACTTGTCTGACATGTCAGCTCCTGTAGGCGGAACCGAAGAGGTTCCTGACTTCGAACCCTACAGGTACGGTCCTAACCGGCTTGGTCCGTGCCGGGATGGGAAGCGCTGATCCGGTCTGCGAAGCCGGAGAGGGACTCGGTGAACGCAGCGGGGCCCAGCACCTTGAACGGAGCGTCAAAGCGCAGGACCCAGGACATCAGCCCCGCCCAGGACCACGAGCCCACGCGCACCCGGCAGAGGGTGCCGGAGACCTGCTCCAGTTCACCGTCGCCCAGCCACGGTGCCACATCGGCTGCGGGCAGCTCCAGGAGGAACTCGGCGTAACACGGCCACCCGGCGTCGGACTCCGCTCCCTTTTGGCGGGCGGCCAGGAACGCGGCGGCGTCCCCTCCCGGAACGGGACGCCGGGTGAACGTGCTTCCCGGGGGGAACTTCGGTGTGAGCCGGTCCAGCCGGAAGATACGCCAGTCCGCCCTGTCCAGGTCCCAGGCCACCAGGTACCAGCGGCCATTGCGCGCGACGACGGCATGCGGCTCCGCGCGGCGGGCCGGCCCGGAGGTATTCCCGGCATAGTCGAAACGGACAATCCTCCGGTCCCGGACTGCAGTGCTGAGTGTTTCAAGGACAGCCGGCTCAACCTGCGCGGCCGATGCGCCGGCGTCAGTGAAGCGGATGGCGTCGATGCGGTGCCGCAGCCGGGAGGGCATCACCTGCCGCACCGTGGCCAGTGCCCGGGCAGCGGCGTCGCCCGTGTCCACTCCGCTGGACGGCGCGCTTTGCAGCGCCACGGCGATGGCCACGGCCTGCTCGTCGTCGAACAGCAGCGGCGGGAGGTCTGAGCCGGCGGCCAGCCGGTAGCCGCCGTCGGGCCCCTTGGCTGCGGTGATGGAGTAACCCAGCCCGCGGAGCCGGTCCACGTCCCGGCGGACGGTCCGGGGCGCCACCTCCAGGCGCTCGGCCAGGACTTTTCCGGGCCAGTCCCGTCGGGACTGCAGCAGGGAGAGCAGGGCGAGCATGCGCGAGGAGGTGCCGGACATTCTCCGAGTATTCCTGAAGAAGAGGACACATCCTGTCCGCTACCAGGTCCAGGCTGGTTTCAACGGCACAAACCGTGCCGAAATGAGAGGACAGATCCCATGAGCATCACCACCACTACCCACCTGAACTTCCGCGGCACCGCCGGCCAGGCACTTGAGTTCTACCAGTCGGTGTTCGGCGGCAGCCTCACCCGCGCCACCTACGGCGACTTCGGCATGCCACAAGAGGTTCCGGGTGCGGAGAAGATCGTTTTTGGGCAGGTCGAGACCGCTGACGGCTTCCGGCTGATGGCCTATGACATCCCGGGCCAGGACAGCCCCGGCACCACCGTGACAGCAGGAACCACACGCCGCGAGAACGGCACCACGGTCACGGACCGCACGTTCTTCCAGTCCCTGCGCGGGCAGAGCCTGGAGGAAGTCACGAAGCTCTGGGACCGGCTTGCCGACGGCGCGGACATCATCGAACCGCTCGCTGCCTCCGCCTGGAGCCCCGGATTCGGCATGCTGACCGACCGCTTCGGCGTCACCTGGGTGATCGACGTCGAGGCTCCCTACAGCGGCTAAGCAGGTCCCGGGGAGGGGGCAGCGTCGGTATTTTTTCGCGGCAACACCGGTAGCATTCCTGAAAAGAATAAAACCGGGGGACTCCTATGGCATGTGGCGGCTGCAGCACGGCTTCAAAGCTCGACTTCGATTTCAGCATGGCTTTCCAGCCAATTTACGACGCCGTTGAGCGCCGTGTGTGGGGCTACGAGGCACTGGTGCGGGGCCTGAACGGTGAAGGCGCTTACGAAGTGCTGTCCAACGTTGCTCCGGAACAGCTGTACCGCTTTGACCAGGACTGCCGGGTCAAAGCAATTGAACTGGCTTCGCGGCTCTTTCCGGCAGGGGAGGAGCTCATGCTGTCCATCAATTTCCTGCCCAAGGCCGTCTACGAGCCCGCAGCGTGTCTTCGCGCAACATTGCAGGCAGCCCGCAGGTTCAGCTTTCCGATGTCCTCGATCATGTTCGAGTTCACCGAAAACGAGGAGGTGCGGGACACGGCCCACCTTACGAACATCATCACCGAATACCGTCGGCACGGATTTACCACCGCCCTTGATGATTTCGGCGCCGGTTATGCCGGACTTGGGCTGCTGGCAGACTTCCAGCCGGACCTCATCAAGATCGACATGAAACTCATTCGGGGAATCGAGGCCAGCCGGGCCCGCCGGGCAGTCGTGGACGGGATCCTGGCAATGGCCGGGGAACTGGAGATCACCGTGCTGGCAGAAGGGATCGAAAGTGAGCAGGAATTCGCGGTCCTGGAAGCGGCCGGAATCCGCCTGTTCCAGGGATACTGGTTCGCAAAGCCGGCCTTCGAGGAACTCCCGCGGGTCAGTGCAATGCTGCCGAGGGCCTGACGGAGCCTCTTCAGTCCCGCACCTAACTTGCCAGCCTAATCCAATCCAAGCCAGGGTCAAACGATTATTTTCCATCCGGTAAAAACTTGGTTTTAAACCCGTTCCATTTCCGGTTTTTACGGCTAAGGGTGTTGGTACTGCACCTGATCCCCCCAATTTGAGCGAGGGAATATGAGTACTGCCGCATTATCCGAAACTGGACAGAGGTCCCCGGTGGCTTCTCCGTGCGACACACTGTGGTGGACGCTCCTGATTGAGGCGGAACGGAAGGGAGCCGGCGACGAAATAGTCCGGCACCTGGTCGGCCCGCTCAGCGCCCAGGCCCGAACCTGGGGGAGCATACGGTTCGGATTCGTACGGAATTTTGATTCGGTCAACCCTCAGGCGCGGCTGCACCTTCGCGCTCCCCGCGAAGTGGTGGACCGGGTATGGAAGTTCGCCCACGCGGTTGCCGAGGAGCGCGCGCCGCAGATTGGCGCAGTCGAGCTGACCGAACTGCAAAGCATAGTTTATCCGCCGAAGCAGGGGCAGCCCATGCCGGAAGCCCTGGAAACGGTTTTCGCCCGCTACGGCGGGGAGGAAGGCCTGCGGCTGGTGGCGGAAATAACCGAGCTTGCAGCTGATCTGGCCATCTGGGCGGTTAACCGGTTCCCTGCCGGAAAAACCCGGGAACCCCTGGCAGCCCTGCTCCTTTTTGATGCCTGCCACAGCATGATGTGGGGAACCCGGTCAACGCGGTGGCCCGACCGCAGGACCGTCAGCTGGGACTATTACTGGGACGCTCACCTGCACGCGTGCACCTCTGCGTTAGGCAACCGCGCCGAGCGCGGCCGCCGGACGATGAGGGACCAGACCCTCCCCGGCGTCAGGTCCGCTCACCGGACTATGGCTGCACTGGTATCCGAACCATCGGTGGAGGTATGGCGCAAACGGTGGGTGCGGGCTATCGACATGTACCTGTTTCGGGCGGACAAAAAGCGGGTTAGCCGCAGTGCGCACCAAATGGTGCTGACCGAGAGCATGCTGCTGTGCAACCGGATGGGGATTTCCCTTCAGCAGGAGGCCGTGCTCGGCTTCCATGCACAGGCCTGGAGCAAGGATCGTGAAAAGGCAGGCGCCCGCCGGCCTGCTCCTGCCTGAACGAAAGACAGAAAACACAAGTGCCGGCCCGCCTGATCCCAGGCGGCCCGGCACTGATGTTTGTGTATCAGTTCTGGTCGTCGTCCTTGTTTCCGTCGGCGACGTCCTTGATCTTGTCTTTTGCCTGGTCAACCTTCTCCGGGTTGTCCTTGGCGGCGTCCTTCGCCTTGTCTGCCATTCCGCCGAGATCTGCCATTGGCTGCACCTTCCTTCGAGGAAGCCGGGATCCGTCGGCCCCGGCCGGTAAACCCATCGTGCACCCGGCCGGGGCCCAGTACTACCCCTTTACGATTGCGGGTTCACCATCCGCCTCTCGTGGGGGTGTGTCCCTTCCGGGCGTCGTCCGGCATTGTCATTTCCGCCCGCAGCCCGAGCAGGCGGATCGGCCGTCCGGGTTCGATGGCGCCGGCCAGGTCCAATGCCCGGGCCAGTATCTCTTCCCGGTCGGAGGTCACCGGGATTTTCCGTGCGTGGGTCTTGGTAACGAAGGGCGCATACCGGACCTTCAGCGTCAGCCCGATCACCGGACGCCCTTCAGCAGCCACATCCGCCAGGACATCGGCGGTCAGCCGCGTGACGGCGTCGCGCACCTGGTCAGCTTCGGTGAGATTCTCCTGGAACGTTGTTTCACGGCTGTGCCCGCGCGCCACCCACGGAGTGTCGTCCACCTCGCTGGTCCCGTCGCCGCGCCCGAGCGTGGCGTACCAGGGACCCATCTTCGGGCCGAACTCCGGAACCAGGGCCTGCGGATCTGCTGCGGCAAGTTCAGCGACGGTGCCGATGCCCAGCTTCGCCAGCCGGGCAGAGATCTTGTTCCCCACGCCCCAGAGTTCCCTGGTGGGTTTAGTGCCCATGACGTCCAGCCAGTTCTCCGCGGTGAGCCGGAAGGTGCCGGCAGGCTTGCCGAAGTCAGTGGCGTTTTTGGCCCGGATCAAAGTGTCTCCGATGCCCACGCTGCAGTGCAGCTGCGTCTGCTGCAGGACCTCGGACTGCAGGTCCCGGGCGTAGGCCTCCGGGTCCTCGGCTTCGATGCCCACGAATGCTTCGTCCCAGCCGAGGACCTGCACGACGGCGCCGGGTTGGGTCCGCAGCGTTGACATCACGGTTTCCGAGGCGGCGAGGTAGGTCTCGGCATCCACGGGGAGGAACACGGCGTCGGGCACTTTTCGGGCCGCGACCCGCAGCGGCATGCCGGATCCGACACCGAACGCCCTTGCCTCGTAGGAAGCCGTGGACACCACCGCGCGTTCTGTCGGATCACCCCGGCCGCCCACGATCACCGGTTTTCCCGCTAGCTCAGGGCGCCGCAGCACCTCGACCGCCGCGATGAACTGGTCGAGATCCACGTGCAGCACCCAGGGGATTGAGCTCACGGGCACCAGTGTGCCGGAAAAGCGCCCCTACCGGCACCGTGGCGCGTGGTTTCCCGGAACGGGAGCTAGCGGGCCAATGGCTGGCCGGCCCAGGCCTCCGCATAGAAGAGCGGGGACAGGGAATCGAGCAGTTCAGCGTAGGTCTCCGGGTCTGCCGCCTGTGCTGAGGTGTCCGGAACCACCGGGGCAAAGGCGGAGACACCGAGCCCGGCTTCGCGGTCCTTCAGGGTCAGGCCGGCCACTTCAAGCAGCGTGGGGTACATGCTCAACTGGTCAACGCCGGGGCGCAGCGGTTCTTCGCTGCCGCCGGGGATCCAGATGCGGTTGAAGATGGTGCGGTTGGGGTGGTGGTCCAGCTGCTCGTGGAAGGCGTCGCCGGCGCTCATGTGCTTGAGGTGGTCGCCCATGATCACCACGGCGGTGTCCTCAAGGTAACCGGCGTCCTTCATATGGTTCACGAACCCGGCGACCTGGGTCATTGAGCAGTCGAAGGCGGACGTGACCACGTTCTCCGTGTCTACGTTGCAGTAGTCGTAGATGTGCACGGGCTCGTGGGTGTCCAGCGTAAGAACGGTCAGGTTGAAGGGCTGGCCGGTCGCCTGGGACTGGGCGTGCAGCTCATCCACCTTGTCCTTGGCGTTCGCCATCAGGCGCTCATCGCTCAGGCCCCAGTCGCTGCGGAAGCTCTTCTCTTCCTCGCCGGCGGCACGCCAGTCCGCCAGGCCCTTGATCTCGGAGTATCCGTGGGTGGTCAGGAAGTCGTCCTTGGCGGCAAAGGACGAATTGGCGCCGCCCAGGAACGTGCTGGTGTAGCCCTGCTCCGCGAGGACGTCGCCCAGGCAGGTGGCGCCGCCCAGGTAGGAACCGGTGGTGGTGCTGTCCGCTGACTTGCCGGAGGAGCTGCTGCCGTTGAACCCGGATCCCTTCAGGGGGATGCCGCACTGGGTGGAGACCAAGCCGGCCATGGTCCAGCCGCCGCCCTTGTACTGCTGGAAGTTCTCCACGCTCTGCCAGCCTTCGGCTGCGGGAGTTGCCTCCTTCAGCGGAAGGAAGGCGTCCTTTTCGAAAAGCTGGTCGTCCGCGAGGGTCTGCTCACCGGACTCAAGGTAGATCATCACCAGGTTGCGCTTGTTCTCGCTGCCGGTGACGACGGGAAGCTTGTAGTAGTCGCCGACGTCGTAGGGAGAGGTGGCGGCCTTAATGTACTCAGCCATGCTCACCTTGGTGGCAAACGCCGTCGTGCCGCCAATAACGACGGCGCCAACCAGCCCGGTGGCGACGCTGCGCACAATCCACTTGGCGCGGGGCGAGGGCTGGTAGGCGCGGGCCCGGTGCTTGCGGCGGCGCCGCTGGTGCAGCACGGCGACGGCCGCGGTGATGAGGATTGGAGCCACGCCAATGGCGAGGATGCTGGTGGTGACAATGCTGCCGCCCCCGCCGTCGGTTTCCACGGAAACCAGGTTCAGGAGAAGCTGGGCCACGGAGATTCGGCCCCAGAAGTAATGGATGACGGCGGCGGAGGCCGTCATGGCCAGTCCCAGCCAGATCAGGATGTAGACCAGGGCATGCCCCACGACGACGCCGCTGCGGCGGGTCATATGGCGAAACCGGTCAGACATGGGAACTCCTGGATTTCCTGAGCTGCCGCGTTAGGCGGGACACTCTTGACAAACAGCCCGTCAGCGGGCATTAGCAGACTAGTACCGTTACGATACCCGTTCAACCATGGTTAACCTGATCGTTACCCCTTATTCAGGGGGCAACTTCACACCGGCCGGCACCTGGAAAATGGTCGCAGGGCCGCGAATCTACGCGAAGCGGGAATAGATCAGCTCCCTTCGCGCTTGTTCCTGCACATGAAATCCATCGTCTACTCCGACACTGGAGATTCCTCAGTCCTGTCCCTGGCCGAGCGCAGCATCGCGGAGCCCGGACCCGGTGAAGTGCGGGTCCGCGTCACCGTCTCCGGGGTGAATCCCACCGACTGGAAAGCCCGTGCAGGCGCCGGTATCGCGTTTGATGAGGTGGTGCCCAACCAGGACGGAGCCGGAATTATCGACGCCGTCGGTGAGGGCGTTTCCGGCCTCGGGGTGGGGGACCGGGTGTGGATCTTCCTCGCCGCCCATGAACGTCCCACCGGCACTGCGCAGGAATACACCGTCCTGCCCGCAGACCGTGCGGTTCCCCTGCCCGAAGGCATCGGGTTCGACGTCGCCGCGAGCCTGGGCGTCCCGGCCATGACCGCGCACCGTGCCCTCACCGTCCACGAGTTCGGCCCCGTCCGGCTGGCACCCGGCTCCCTGGACGGACGCAGTGTGCTGGTGCAGGGCGGAGCCGGAGCGGTGGGCCACGCCGCGATCCAGCTCGCCGTCTGGGCCGGAGCCACCGTGATTGCCACGGTGAGCAGCGACGCGAAGGCCGAGCTGGCCCGCGCCGCCGGGGCACACCACATTGTGCGCTACCCCGATCCCGCCGAAGCCGACCGGATCCGCGAGATCGCGCCGGACGGCGTCGACCACATCGTTGAGGTGTCCCCGGCGCAGAACGCGGCGCTCGACGTCGAGGTGATCGCCAACCACGGCAGCATCGCCTACTACGCGAACAATAATGGTGAAGAGTTCACCGCACCGATCGTTGCAAGCTTCGCGAAGAACGTCCGCTGGCAGGGCGTCCTTGTATATACCGAAGGCGAAGCCGCCCACCAGGCCGCCGTGAAGGACATTACGGAGGCACTGCGCGACGGCGCCCTGCCGGTTGGCGAAGAAGCTGGCCTGCCGCTGACCTGGTTCAGCCTGGAAGAGACCGCTGCCGCGCACGACGCGGTTGAAAGCGGTGTGACGGGCAAGGTCCTGATCCGTGTGGCGGACGAGGCCGCGTAAGCGCAAGAGACCGGAACACCGGGCGGGCCGCGGCGATCGGCCCGCCCGGTGGCGTAGGGTGGCACGAACGTATCCAGGAGCGCCGGGCAGTGCAGCACGCTCACCGGCAGAAACCTAAGGGGGACTGACCATGTCAGGCGAGCGAAGGAACCGGAAACCGCTTAACCCGGACAAGGTTCCCCATCCCCTGATGAGTCTTTCCTTTTTGCTGTCGGCTGTGCTGATCGCGGCGGGCGGGCCGTTTGTCTGGTGGCGGATACTGGCAGCGGCCGCGATGATCGGACTGTGCATCTTCGGGCTGTATCAGTGGAGCCGCGTGCGCCGTGAAGAGTCCGGCCGGAGGAATCAGGCCGGCTGAACCATCCGACGCCGGCTCGACGGCGGAGCGAAGCACCAGATAAGAAGCGCTGCGGAAACCAGCGGCGCGAGGAAACCCGCCGCGGCCACCACATTTAGGGCCATAAAGGACGCGGCCAGGCCGGCCCCCGCCGTCGCGCAGACCCGCAGCGGAAGGGAACCCGGCAGGAGCCGGGCGAACGGCAGGACGAGGGCGAATCCTAGACAGACCCCGGCCGCCACGCTCAGCGGCCACTGCGATGGGTGGCCCGCACCCGCCAGCTGGGCACCGGCTTCCGCAAAGAGGCTGGCGACGGCCAGCACCAGCGACACGAGGATGACCCGGCCGTGCCGTGGCATCAGGACCGCTCCCAGTGCCACAACTACCGGAACTGCGTTGAGCGCCCCCGCAGCCAGGCCGAGGTTCATGGCGGCCGTTGAATCAGCCGCCAGCGAGGACCAACTGCTGCCTGACAGTGCAAACCAGGCGAAGCCGATGCCGAGGATCAGGGTCACAAAGCCGGCAGCTGTTACGGCGGCCCGCAGCGTGCCCGACGCCGGAACCGGGTCTGGGAGTGGCCGGCGGGCAGGGTGGGCACCTGCTGGGGCGCCTGAGCGCAGCGCGATAACCAGGACGGCCGCCGCAGCCAGGGGAGCGGTCAGGGCAGCCGTTAGGTACAGCAGCGCGAAGCAGAGGGCGGCTGCGGCTGCGAGCAGGAAAACCTGGGTGTTCCGGGCGTAGCGCGGTTCCCATACGGTCCTGACCGGTCCGGTGAGGGCCGCCGCTCCCACAAGCCATGCTGCCCCGGCCAGCAGCGCGAATGACGATTCGAACCAGCCAAAGGCCGTTCCGGCGTCGGCCAGGGTGAATCCGGCGGACCAGCTGGCCAGTGCCAAGGCTGCCAGTGCCAGCGCAGGGACGGCCGTCATCGCCGTGAAAAGCGCGGTTTGTGCGCTCATGCTGCCGGAACGGAACCAGAGCACCAGAACCGCAAGCGTCAGCAGAAGCGGACCGAGGAAGGCCGACGCGACGGTGTGGAGAATATCAGCGCCCGGCCAGAGGAAGGCATTGCTCAGCACGAGGGCGGTGGCGGCAAGGTAGGCGGCCAGCGATCCAGCAGCGCACACTGCTGCCCAGTTGCCGGTGGCATATGCGCCCAGCCGCTGTGCCCTTCGCTCCCATGCCGCGGAGAAGGATTCGAAACTCGCACTCATGGGCGTCAACCTACCTCCCACTTGGTCCTTTGCACAGAGCGGACCGGATGGCAGGGTTGAGGCATGAACTCCACAGCACCCGGCTCCGCAGACGCCCGGCCTGCCCTAAGCCCCGGCATGGCCCGGACACTCCAGCCCAGCGCGGCGGTAGCCTTCACCGTGCTCGGTGCCGGCCTGTGGTGGGGCTGGTTCGCGTGGGACACGGTCGGGATCAGTTCCGGAACGGAGCCGCAGTCCGGCCCCTACGAGGCGTGGCAGGTTGTGGGCTGTGTGGTGGCCTGGATCGTGCTGACCTGGCTGGGGAAGAAGGTTCTCCGTCCGCTCCTGTTAATCCCTGCGCTCCCGGTTGGATTCACCGCCGCCTGGATTCTGACCGCTGCCCTCAGCGATGACTCGGGGCTGTGGGCCGTGGGCGCCATCCTGGTGGCTGCAGGAACGCTGGCCGGGAATGCCCTCCTCGTGTGGGTGATGAGAGCCATTGACCGGAGGCGCGGGCAACGCACACGAAGCGCGGCTCTCTAGTCTGCCCCGCGCTGCGGGTCTACGGTATGTCCATGCCCAGCAGTACAGCCCATGACCAGCGGCTGCGGGACCTTGTGGTGCTCCGCCGGGTACGGGACCGGATCGACCGGGAGTACGCCCAGCCGTTGAACGTTGAGGCGCTCGCCCGCGACGCGCACATGTCCTCCGGACACCTCAGCCGCGAGTTCAAGCGGGCCTTCGGCGAGGCGCCCTATACCTACCTGATGACCCGCCGGATCGAACGCGCCATGGCTCTGCTGCGCCGCGGCGACCTCTCCGTCACCGAGGTGTGTTTCGCCGTCGGCTGCTCATCGCTTGGCACCTTCAGCACCCGCTTCACGGAACTGGTCGGGGTGCCGCCGAGCACCTACCGGCGTGAGCACGGCGACGCGACAAAAGGCATCCCGTCCTGCATCGCGAAGAACGTCTCCAAACCGGTCAGGAATCAAGAAGCGCCGTCCGCGTCCCGGTAACTACCGTTGCCGGCATGAACCTGAACATATCCAACAGTTTCCTGCCCCAGACAGACCCCGACGAGTCCCTCGCCTTCTACCGTGATGCCCTCGGCTTCGAGGTGCGGAACGACGTCGGCTACGAAGGAATGCGGTGGATCACCGTGGGCCCGGCGGACCAGCCGGAAGTCTCCGTGGTGCTCTATCCGCCGTCGGCTGACCCCGCCGTGACGGAAGAAGAGACCCGGATGATCGCCGAGATGATGGCCAAGGGCACGTTCGCCACCCTGGTCCTCTCCTCGCCGGACGTGGACGCCGCGTTCGATGCCGTGCAGTCGGCCGGCGCCGAAGTCATCCAGGAACCGACCGACCAGCCCTACGGCATCCGCGACTGCGCCTTCCGCGACCCCGCCGGCAATCAGATCCGCATCAACGGCGTATAGGCATCGAAGGGATCGGGCGGCCGGGCCGCTAGGCTGGGAGCGTGCGCAAAGAAACCCTGTGGGAAGCCAAGAAACGCCAGAACCCCGAGCACTCAACCTGGTACATCCAGCGCTTTGAGCAGATGCGGGAAGAGGGTGCAGACCTGGCCGGCGAAGCCCGGCTGGTCGACGCAATGCTTCCCCGCGGAGCCCGGATCCTCGATGCCGGCTGCGGCCCGGGACGTGTGGGCGGCGAGCTTGCCCGCCGCGGGCACAGCGTCGTCGGCGTTGACGTTGACCCGGAACTGATTGCGGCCGCGCAGAAGGACTTCCCGGAGCTTCCCTGGTTCACCATGGACCTGACCGAACTGGACCTGCCAGCCGAGGGCATCACCGAGCCGTTCGACCTGATCGTCAGCGCCGGCAACGTTATGGCGTTCCTGGCTCCCGGCACCGCGCCGGATGCCCTGGAAAGGATGAAGCGGCATCTGGCACCGGGCGGGCGGATCGTCGTCGGCTTCGGCGCCGGCCGCGGCTATGACTTCGGGACCTTCTTCGAGGATGCCTCGTCGGTGGGACTGACTGTCGAGCAGAAGTTCTCCACCTGGGACCTGCGCCCGTTCGACGTCGAATCGGACTTCCTGGTCGCCGTCCTGGGCCGCCGCTAACTTCGGCTGCCGCTGCCCCGTGCTGCTGTGAACGCCGGGGCTGCCGCTGACTTCCGGGCGCCGCTGACTTTCGGCGCCGCTGCCTCCGATCTCCTGTGAACGCCGGGGCTGCCGCTGACGCATGGGGCCGCTGACTTCCGGGCGCCGCTGACGCATGGGGCCGCTGACTTCCGGGCGCCGCTGACTTTGAGAAACCCCGGAATTCGATCTGACGCCGAGGGATGAGCTGGCGGCGCATCCTTCGGGGAGATAACGCTCTTTTGAGGCCGGCTGCCGCATCCCTCGGGGAGATAACGTCCCTTTGAGCACGCCAAAGGGACGCGAACTCCCCGAAGGATGGCGAGCGGTGCCTCTAAACGACGCGAACTCCCCGAAGGATGAAGCAGGCAGGGTCTAAGGGCGCGGTATCTCCTCCGCGGATGTATGCCTGCCCGGCCCTGGCCCGGTCCTTCGCGCGCGCTGCCCCCGCACCCCAGCTCCGCCACGCCGCACGCCTCACCTGCCTCACCCGCGCCGCTCTTAGCTCCGTACCCGCGCGCTGCCCCCGCCGCGCCGCGCCCCCGCCTCATCCGCGCCGCTCTTTGCTCCGCCACGCGGCACCCGCGCGCTGCCCCCGCCTCCGCCACCCGGCACCCGCGCGCACCCCCGCCTCCGCCACGCGACACCCGCCCGCTGCCCGCGCCGCCCCCCGCTGCCCGCACCGCCCGGCCTAATTTCCCCGCCCGTCACACCAGTTTGAACACGACCCATTGTTCACAGCCGCACGCCTTTCTACAGTCATAGGATGTCCAACGTTGGATTTCATGCCAGGGAGTGATTCCAGGGCAGGTCCGGTGGCGGACTGGTGCCGCCGCCGCCCGGCAGCGGGCCTGCCGCCGGCGGGTTACTGCCGGCTCTTGAAAGGACCGAGATGTCCCGATCACCCCTGCTTCGAAGGCCCGGCCGTCTAGCCGCAGCTGCGCTCGCCGCCGGCGTCGCGCTGTCCAGCCTCCTGGTTGCCGGGCCGGCAGCAGCCGCGCCTACTGATCCGCCCGGAACCTTTAGCGAACAGAACCTCGGTGCCACAGTCGTGAGCCCGTTCGCCGCTTACCGCATTCCGGCCCTGAGCTACCTGGGCAACGGCGTCGTGGTCGCCGCCTGGGACGGTCGGCCCAACAATGCCGCTGATTCGCCCAACCCCAACTCGATCGTCATGCGCCGCAGCACCGACGGCGGAGCCACCTGGGACACGCAGCGCACCATCCTGGCCGGGAACCTGGACACGGCCAACAACGGCGCCGGCAAGTTCGGCTACAGCGATCCCAGCTTTGTGTACGACGCCGAGACCGGAAAGCTGTTCCTGTTCTCCGTCTATTCCAAGAACGCGGGGTATGCCAGCAGCACCTTCGGCAACGATGACGCGAACCGGAACATCATCAGTGCGCAGGTCTCCGAATCCAGCGACGGCGGACTCTCCTGGGGTGCGCCGCGGCTGATCACCAGCATCGTCAAGCCCGGAAGCAGCGCCACGAATCCGCAGCCCGGAGACGTTCGCAGCATGTTCGCCAGCTCGGGGGAGGGCATCCAGCTGCGCTACGGGCCCTACGCCGGGCGGCTCATCCAGCAATTCGCCGGTGACGTGCGTCAGGCTGACGGAACCAACGCCATCCAGGCTTACAGCGTGTACTCCGATGACCACGGAGCTACCTGGGTCAAGGGCGCCAATGTTGGTACCCGCATGGACGAGAACAAGACAGTCGAACTTTCCGACGGCCGGGTAATGCTCAACTCCCGGTCCAACAACGCCGCGGACAACGCCCGCAAGGTAGCCATTTCCACTGACGGCGGCGCATCCTACGGGCCCGTCACCCTGGACACGGCGCTGACTGATCCTGCCAACAACGCGGCGATCGCCCGGCTCTTCCCGGACGCTCCCGCCGGCAGTGCCGACGCGAAGAAACTGATCTTCACCAACGCGAATAATCCGGACAGCAGGCAGAACGTGTCCGCCCGGGTTTCCTGTGACGACGGCGCCACCTGGGGAGTGCCGCGGACCATCCGATCCGGGTTCTCCGCGTATTCGACCGTCACCGGGCTGGAAAACGGGCAGATCGGCGTCCTGTACGAATCCAGCTACAGCAACGGCATCATGTTCGCGAAGTTCAGCGACAGCTGGCTGAACAGCTGTACGCCGCCCCCGGCACCGAGCACCACCACCGTTGCCGGCGTGAGCATTTCCGGTACCCGCTCTGACACCTCGCGCGACCTTGCCGCCAATCCCTACACTGCGGGCCAGAGCGTCAGCTACAGCTTCACCGTCAAGAACAACAATGCAGGCACGGTGACCGTGACGCCGACGGCGGGCAACTTTGCGCCGTTTACCGCTCCGGGAACGGGCAACTGCCGTTACCTCTCCCTGGCTGCGGGGGCCTCCTACGTCTGCACCACCCCGGCGCACACCGTAACCGCCGAGGAGGCGGCACAGGGGTACTTCGTTCCGGAAACCACGTGGGCGATCTCCGGAGCGGCCGCAGGCACCGATAAGGTCCTCGGGTATCCGGTGGCCCTGAAGGGAGGCATCCAGGCTCCGGCCGGTTCCCTCGCCGAAGTCAGCATCACGGGCAGCCACACCGACACGTCGCGGAACGTCGTCGCGGATCCGTACGCCGCGGGCGAGACGGTTTCGTACCGGTTCGAAGTCAGTAACACCGGCCCGGCCACGGCAGCGGTGGTCCCTACCTCCGGTAACTTCAGTCCGTTCGTTCCGCCGGGGACGGGTAACTGCCGCTACTCTGCGCTGCCGGCGGGAGCCGGATACACCTGCACCGCACCGCGCTACACGGTCACTGCCGCCGATGTTGCCAGGGGATACTTCGTCCCGGACACAGCCTGGAACGTTACCGGTGCGTCCAGCGCCGCGGGCCGGGTGCTGGGTGAAGCCGTCCGCCTAAAGTAAGCCACGGAAAACGTAAGGGCCGCCGGCTCCGCAGCTGCGGAACCGGCGGCCCTTGGACCTTCCGGAGAGCACGTCCCGGAGCGCCTCCCGAACGGACTCCCTCCCATCGAGAGGACAGTTAGGGCTCTTTTGGCGCCTCATACGAGCCGTAACTGTCCTCTCGATGGGAGGCGGGCGCCGCGGGAGGCGCCGCAGGGGCAGTCGGGGCCGGAACAGGAGCCGGCGGAACCGGAGGGATCACGGCACCGGTCACCGGGTCGGTCGCCGGCTTGGCCGGAACATCGTCCTCCTTCAGCTGCCGGACTTCGGACTTGAAGATCCGCAGCGACTGGCCAACACTGCGCGCCAGGCCGGGGAGCTTGGGAGCGCCGAAGAGAAGAATCGCAATGACGACGATGATGACAATGTGCCAGCCTTCAAGCCTCATGAGCAGGTGCCTTTCGTAGCGGTGGTCAGCGGAAAATCGATGGATGTGCCGTGCAGCGCCCGGATCAGGGCACGGTTACGGTCCAGCAGGCACTGGGCGCCCACGGCTGAGTCCGGGCAGTTCAGCTCGAAGCCGTGATAGGCGCCCGGATAGACATGCAGTTCAGTGCGGACGCCGGCCTGCAGCAGCCGGGCCGCGAACGCAATGTCCTCGTCACGGAACAGGTCCAGCTCTGCTGTCTGGATCAGCACCGGCGGCAGCCCGGAAACATCCTCAGCCAGGGCGGGCGCCGCGTATGGCGGCACCGGATCAGCCCCGCCCAGATAGCAGCTCCACGCGAACTCGCTGTGGGTCCGGTTCCACGTGGGGATGCCGGTGAACTCGCGGGCGGAAGCGGAGGTGTGAGCCGGATCCAGCATGGGGTACATCAGGTACAGGAACGCCACGGGCAGCCGGTCCTGGTCCCGGTTCAGCAGAGCCAGCCCGGCGGCCAGTCCGCCGCCAGCGCTGGAACCGGCGACGGCGATGCGCCCTGGATCCACGTTCAGCTCCCCGGCGGCGGCGAACAGCCAGCGCAGCCCGGCGAGCACATCCTCCAGCGGAGCCGGATAGGGATGTTCAGGGGCAAGGCGGTAATCCACCGCGGCCACCACGGTTCCGGTGCGGAGCGCGAGGGAGGAACAGTAGGCCGTATCCAGCTCGGCGCTGCCGGCGATCATCCCGCCGCCGTGGATCCAGTAGACGGCAGGGTGCGGGCCGGGGCCGGGAGGCGTAAAGACACGAACTGCCACGCCATGCGCAGCATAGTCGCGAAGCTGCACACCGGAATCAACGACGGCGGCGGCCGGCGCCTCCGCGTGCGCCCGGAAGCCCGCAAGTTCGGCCAGTGACACCGGCGGCGGATGCTCCTCTGAAAACGCGAGCCCGGGCAGCAGCTCCGGATCCACCCGTTCGTGGAAAGTCCGCTCCCGTAAAGACTTCACGGTGCCAGCGCGTCCGCGAACCAACCGGTAATCGTTGCCGGATGGGTAATGGCAGTGCCCACGACGACGGCGAACGCTCCCGCGTCCATCGCGGCCCGCCCCTGTGCGGGGGTATGGATACGGCCTTCGGCAACCAGCGGCAGCCCCAGATCCAGGGACGCGATCTCGGCGAGCAGTTCAAGGTCCGGGCCATCGGTTTTGGGCCGTTCGCCGGTGTACCCGGCCAAGGTGGTGCCGAGAATGTCCGCACCCGCTTCGGCGGCAGCGACGGCGTCGGCCGCCGATCCGCAGTCGGCCATGACCAGCGCGGGGGAGCCCTCGTGCACTCCGGCAACGGTCTGCGCCAGGGTCAGACCGTCCGGACGTTCCCTCCGGGTGCCGTCCAGGGCCACAATGTGCGCCCCGGCCCCGGCGCAGGCCAGGGCGTGGTGCAGGGTGGGAGTGATGAAGACGCCGTCGTGCCCGTCCTTCCACAGCCCGATCACCGGAACTTCGACGGCGGAACGCACCCGGGCGATGTCGCTGAGGCCCTGGACCCGCACCGCAGCGGCACCGCCGATCACGGCGGACTGGGCCACCTGTGCGGTGGTTCGCGGGTCCCGCATCGGTTCGCCGGGGTAGGCCTGGCAGGAAACGATCAGGGAGCTGCGGAGGGTTTCGAGATTAAGCATGGGAGCCTTCGGTTGCGGGGATCAGCGTCAGGGCACGGCGGGCAGCGCCGCGGATGGCGGCGGTGGTGCCGAGCTGGGCGGGAACGATCCTGAGGCCGGCCAGCGGAGGCAGCAGCTCGGCCCGGGCCTGGTTTTCCATGGTGTCCCACCAGAGCGGACCGGCAAAGGCCAGGCCGCCGCCGACCACCACGATGTGTGGATCCAGGACGTTGGCCAGCCCGCCGATCGCAGAACCGGCCGCCGCTGCCCCGCGGCGCAGAGCTTCGGCAGCCGCCGGGTCGCCGTCGGCCGCCAAGGCATAGACGCCGCGGGTGTCCACGGCGGTGCTGCCGCCGAGGCGGGTGTACAGCGCGAAGATGCCCGGGCCGGACGCGACAGCCTCCACGTGCCCGGCGCCGCCGCAGCTGCAGGGCAGCGGCTGCCCAGACTCGACGGCGAACGGCGAGGCGAGGTGCCCGGTATGCCCGGCGGCGAAGGATGCGCCTTCCAGCGGCTGTCCGTTCAGCACGTAGCTGCCGCCAACGCCGGTGCCCATGCCCATAAACAGGACACTGGGAACGCCGGCACCGGCGCCTAGCCAGCTCTCACCCAGGGCATGGGCGTGAACATCGTTCAGGGCCGTGGCGGGCAGGCCGGTGCGTACAGTGAGCTCGGCAGCCAGGGCGGTCCCGGCCCAGCCGCGGATTGAATCCGTGGCAGAGAGCACGACGCCGCGGGCTGAGTCGATCACGCCGGCCGAGCCGACGCCGAGTGCGTCCACGTGCAGCCCGCGGCTTTCAGCCTCTGCCTGCAGCGACGTCACCAGCGCGGCGGCGGCCTGCAGTACCTTGCCCGCACCGGCCCGCGACGGCGTCGGTACCGCGGAGGAGAACACCACGTTCCCGCCGGCGTCGAGGATTCCGCCTGCCGTTTTGGTGCCGCCCAGATCGATCCCGAGAACGTGCCGCATGGGAATCAGAGTAGCCCGCTGCGTTCGAGGATGCCGCGGATGGCCGCGGTCTCGGACTCGTTCAGCGATGTCATGGGCGCGGACATCACGTTGGTTTCGATGACGCCCAGCAGCATCAGGGCGGTCTTGAACGCACCCAGCCCGGCCGCACCGGGGGAGACCCGGCCGGGGGTGGGCGTGTAAACAATGTCGAAGAGCCCGGCGAGGCGGTCCTGGACCCGTGCGGCCTCGGCAAAGTCACCGGCCTTCGCGGCTGAGTAAAGGGCCGCGTAGCCGGCCGGGTCCACGTTGCCCAGGCCCGGCACCACGCCGGCGGCGCCGCCCAGCAGGGCGCCGTCCACCACTACCTCGTGGCCGGTGAAGACGGCGAAGTCCGGCAGGCCGCGGGTCGCCAGCAGCAGCTGGCGGAAGGAAACGTCGTCGCCGGAGGAGTCCTTCACACCGGCCAGCACGCCGTCCTGGGCCAGCTGCACCAGCAGCGGCAGCGGCAGCTTGTAATGGGTGCGGACGGGAACGTCGTAGGCGAACAGCGGCACGTCCAGCGCGGCATGCAGGGAGCGGAAGTGGGTGTCGGTTTCGGCCATGTCGGAGATGGCGTAGAACTGCGACGTCGCCACGATGGCGTCTGCGCCCAGGCCCACCAGGCGGCGACCTTCCTCGATGGTGCGGGCCGTGGTCTGCTCGCAGGCACCGGCGATCACGGGGACTTCACCCGCGTTGACGCCGGCCACTGTGCGGATGACCGTGTCCCGCTCGTCGTTGGTGAGGTAGGGGACCTCACCGGAGGAACCGAGGATAAAAAGCCCGGTGACGCCGCCGTCGAGCAGGTATTTGGTCAGCTTTTCCAGCGACGCCGTGTCAACGGCGCCGTCCGCCGTGCGGGGCGTGACGACCGGCGGGATGACGCCGTGGAAGCTGGGCTTGGATGCGTGTGACAAGTGGTTCTCCAGTGCTTGGTTCTAGTTCTAGACGTGCAAAAGGCTGGGAGCCGCGCCGAGCAGGCTCTTGGTGTAGTCGTTGGTGGGCCGGTCAAAGACCTCGGCGGCCGGGCCCTCCTCGACGATCCGTCCGTAGTACATGACGCAGATGCGGTCGGAGACGTAGCGGACGGTCTGGATGTCATGGGAAATGAAAACCATGCCCAGGTTGAGTTCCCGCTTCAGGTCTGAGAGCAGGTTCAGCACCTGCGCGCGGACCGAAACGTCCAGGGCCGACGTCGGTTCATCGGCCACGATCACGGACGGATCCAGGGCCAGGGCCCGGGCGATCGCGACGCGCTGCCGCTGCCCGCCGGACACCTGGTGCGGGGTGACCTCCGCGGCGGACTGCGGCAGCCCGACCAGGCTGAGCAGCTCCTTGACCCGGGCCGTGCGGGACGCCTGGGTGCCGATGCCGTGGACCTGCAGCGGATCGGTAAGGATGTCCTGGATGGTCATGCGCGGGTTCAGCGCAGTGGCCGGGTCCTGGAAGACGACGCCGACGGCGCGGCCGAAGGTCTTCTTCGAAGAGGAGGCCCGCGTGCTGACCTTCTGGCCGTTGAACAGTACTTCACCTGCCGTGGGCTCCTGCAGGCCCACCAGCACGGAGGCCAGGGTGGACTTGCCGCAGCCGGATTCACCCACGATGCCCACGGTTTCCCCGCGGCGCACGGTGAAGTCCACCCCGTCCACGGCCTTGACGATGTTCGGGCGGAACAGCGAGCCGGTGCGGGCCCGGTGATGGACCTTGATGCCCTTCAGCTCCAGGACGGGGGCGGTGCTGTTTTCCGTGCTCATGCTTCCTGCCTTGTGCTTGTGCCGGATTCCACCAGGTCCTGTGAACCGGCGGTTTCGTGGCTGGCCCAGTAGTGCGTGCTGTCCCCAACCTGGACGAATTCAAGGACCTGGTTCGGATCGGCGTCGGGCCGCAGCGAACGTTCAGCGAACCTGTCGCCCGCCGCGAAATCCCGGGGCGAGGGAACAGTGCCCTGGATCTGGTGCAGGCGTTCGGCGCCGGCCTCGATGGAGAGCACCGCACCGAGCAGGCCGCGGGTGTATTCGTGCCGGGGGTCCTGCAGCAGGTCCGAGACGTCGCCGGATTCAACCACCTGCCCGGCGTACATCACCGTGACGCGGTGCGCCAGGGACGCCACCAGCGCCAGGTCGTGGCTGACGAACACCATGGCGAAGCCAAGCTGCTCACGCAGTTCGTTCAGCAGGTCCACCACCTGTTTCTGCACGGTCACATCCAGCGCTGTTGTCGGTTCATCCGCCACCACGATCTTCGGCGAACGGGAGAGCGCCATGGCAATGAGCACGCGCTGGCGCTGGCCGCCGGAGAGCTCATGCGGGTAGCTCTTGAGCGTGCGGTCCGGGTCCAGCTTCACCAGTTCCAGCAGTTCGCGGGGGCTCTTGCGGCCGCCGCGGCGGGTGAGCTGGGCCATCTGGTCCTTGATGAGCATGGACGGGTTCAGGGAGCTGAGGGCGTCCTGGTAGACCATGGCGATCTGCTCGCCGCGCAGGCCCTTGTAGAGCCGGTCGCGTTCCTTCGGAACGTTGGTGAGCAGCTCCTTGCCGTTGAACCGGATGGAACCGCTGAGCTGCGCGGTGCGGGGGAGCAGGCCCATGATGGCAAGCGACGTGATGGACTTGCCGCAGCCGGATTCGCCGACCAGGCCCATGGTCTCGCCTTCGCGGACGGTGAAGCTGACCCGGTCCACAATGGCGGTGTCGCCGTAGCGTTCCGGGAAACGGATGGAGAGGTCCTTCACTTCCAGGATTACCGGCGCATCCGCTGCCACGGCGGGCAGGCGGTCCGTGCGGGAAGCCTCGACGGCGGCAAGCCGGTCCAGCTCCACAGCGAGGGCTTCGAGCGAGCCGGGTTTGTGGACGTTCGCGCCCACGGACGGTGCGCCGGCGCCGGAATCCGGTGCGGCGCCGTCGTGCTCCGTCAGCGAGGTGCCGGCAGCGTCCAGGGTGGAAGGCTGGGCGGGGGTGGCAACGGCGCCGACAGCAGCGGGAGCCTGCGCGCGCGGCTTGCGGCTGCGCGGGTTGACCATGGCGTCTGTAAGGCCCTCGGCCAGGATGTTCAGAGCCAGCACGGTCAGCAGGATGGTGATGCCGCCGAAGGTGGTGGGCCACCAGGCACCGCTGAAGACCACATTGCGGCCGTCGGCCATGACGTTGCCCCAGGAGGCTGCGGGCTGCTGCACGCCTGCACCCAGGAACGAGAGCGACGCTTCCAGGATGATCGCGTCGGCGACCATCACGGTGGCGAAGACCAGCACCGGGGCGGCGCAGTTGCGGGCAATGTGCTTGAGCAGGATGTAGGTGCGGCCGGCGCCGATCACGCGTTCGGCACGGACGTAGTCCTCGCCGTACTGGGCGAGCACGTTGGCGCGGACCACGCGGGCCAGCTGCGGCGTGTAGACAATGGCGATCGCCAGGATCAGCACCGGAACGGTGGAGCCGAACAGGTTCAGCGAGTGGTCCCGCAGCGCGAACAGCAGGGCAGCTGCCAGTGCGATGCCGGGGAAGGCCATCAGAATGTCCAGGATGCGCATCACCGTCTCGCTGACGGCTTTGCGGGAGGTCGCGGCGATGGCACCCAGGATCGAGCCGAGGACCAGGGCCAGGGCAACGGCGCCAAGGCCGATCGCGATTGAAACGCGGGCGCCGTACAGCAGGCGGGAGAACACGTCATAGCTGGACCCGTCGGTACCGAAGAGGTGTTCGCCGCCGGGCGGGAGCACGGGTGCGCTGGATTCGTTCTCCCCGAAGGGTGCGAAGAACGGCCCGACGATGGCCACCAGGACAATGAAGCCCAGGAAGCCCAGCGCCAGTTTGGAACTGAGGTTCAGGGAAGTAAAGCGGGCTCCGGTATTGCTGAGCCGCTCGGCCAGTGAGTTGCGCATGGTTACACCGTCCGGATTCGGGGGTTGATGGCCAGGTAGAGCAGGTCAACCACGATGTTGACCAGGACGAAAGCGACGGCGATGGTGAGCACCGCGCCCTGCACGAGGTTGGTGTCCGACGTCGTCAGGCCCACCACGATCAGGTCGCCCATGCCGTTGAGGCTGAAGATTTTTTCGATGACGACGGCGCCGCCGAGCAGGTAACCCACGCGCAGTCCCAGCACGGTAACCGGGGTGACCAGGGCATTGCGGAGCACGTTGCGAGCGACCACGGTGCGGTAGGGCACGCCGTTTCCGATGGCGGTGCGGACGTAATCACGGTCCAGTTCCTCCACCATGGAGGTGCGCACCACCCGGATCAGGGAGGCGGAGACCGGAATGCCCAGCGCCAGGGCAGGCAGGGCCATGGAGTAGAGCCAGCCGACGAAACCGTACTCGTCTGCCCAGGCCAGGCCGCCGGTGGGGAAGATGGAACCTTCGGGCAGGGCGAACCACTGGATCAGCAGAATGGCGAGCCAGAAGGACGGGGTGGCGATCGCCGCGATGGAGAAGATGCGGATGGCCTGGTCCGGCCAGCGGTCGCGGTACAGGGCGGCGGTGATGCCGAGCGTCAGGGCCAGCACCACGGCGAGCAGGATGCCCAGGAAGGTGAGCTGCAGGGTCACCGGGAACGCCGAGGCGATCTTGGTGGCGACGGATTCTTCCGGCGGGTTGGTGACCCCGAAGTCGAGGCGGATCACGCCGCCCAGGTAGCGGAAGAACTGGACCACCAGGGATTCGTTGAGCCCGCGTTCCTCACGCCAGGCGTCCTTGGCGTCTTCGGTGGCGTTTTCACCCAGGACGGCGGTGGCACGGTCGGCGGGGATCACGGACAGCACAACGAAGACCATCACCGTGACGCCCAGGAGCATGATCGGCAGGACAGCAAGCCGGCGCCCTAGCAGGCGGATAAACATTGTCACTCAAGCACTCCAATGCGGGGGAATAAAGCAGGCGGGGCGCCCGGGAGGCACCCCGCCGAGGATGTGCTGTCTCCAGCAGTTACTTTCGGCCGACGCCGACGAAGGAGACGCCGGTAGTGGGCAGCGGCGCGAACCCGTCCAGGGCATTGGCGTCCCACGCGGTGGGCAGCTTGCGGTGGAACAGCGGGTAGAGCGGAACCTCTTCCGAAACAACGTCCACTACGTCGGCGTGGATGGCCTTGGCTTTCTCCGGGTCCAGCTTCACGGCCTCGTCCAGCTTCGCCTGGACATCGGCGTACTCAGGCGTGGTGTTCCAGCCCGCGCGGTTCTCCATCCAGGTGGCCCCGCGGTAGAACCAGCTGAGCAGGATGTCGCCGTCGTTGCCGAAGACCGAGGGGTCGCCCGGGGCGCAGAGCACGTCGAAGTTCTTTCCGCCCACCTTTTCGGGTGCGTAGACGGCAGCGGACTGGAGGATTTCCAGGGTGGTGCTGACGCCGATGGCGTCCCAGTATTCCTTGATCAGCGGCACCACGCGGGTCACCCAGCCGGTGTCGGTGGAGGTCAGGGTGATAGTGATGTTCTCCATCCCGGCTTCCTTGAGCAGCGACTTGGCCTTCTCGGCGTCGTAGCCGTAGACGGCCGCGGCTTCGCTGTAGGAGGGGTGGCCCTTCTGGAAGTAGGAGGTGGCTGCGGAAGCATTGCCCAGCAGGGCCTTGGTGATGACGGCTTCGGTGTCGATTGCGTAGTGCAGGGCCTGCCGGACGCGCTTGTCGGTGAACTTGGCGCAGTTGAACATCAGGAACAGCAGGCCGAAGGACTGGACGGATTCAACCTCAACCTTGGTCGCCAGCTGGTCCACGTCCAGGTAGGGAACATCCTCGATCACCTGGGTGCGGGAAGGAACGGAGGCCACGCGGGCGGCCGGGTCGGCCAGGAGCAGCCACGTCATGTCAGCAACCCGGGCCGGGTACTTGCCGTTGTAGTCGTCGAACTTCTTGAAGACGATCCGGTCTTCCTTGACGGCGGAAACCAGGCTGTACGGGCCGGAACCGACCGGCTTCAGGTCGAAGCCGGCGGGGTCGGCGGTGACCACTGACTTCGGGACGATCTTGATGACCGAGATGCGCGGGCTGAATCCGGGGAACGGGTACTTCAGCTTGAACTCGACGGTGGTGTCATCCTTGGCGCTCACCGTGTCAATGAAGGGGATGAATCCTGCGAAGAGTGACTTGTTCGCCGGATCCAGCACGCGCTCGAAGGAGAAGACAACGTCCTCGGTGGTTACCGGATCCCCGTTGTGGAACTTCGCGCCGTCGCGGAGCTTCACTTCCCAGGTGGTGTCATCGATCTTCGCCGGCTCTGCTGCCGCCAGGGCGAGGTACGGTTCGCGGGTGGCAGGGTGCAGTTCGGTCAGGCCCTCGAAGATGTGCAGGTTCGCCGCCTGCGGTGTTGCACCCGTGGAAATCATCGGGTCGAAGCCGGTGGAGAGCTGGTAGGAGATACCGGCTTCGATGGAACCGGTGCCCTCGGCTGCGGCAGCGGTGCCGGCCGGAGCGGGGCTTCCGCCGGGGCTGCAGGCAGAAATCGTGCCTGCGAAAGCGGCGGCGGCACCCATGACGCCAGCCAGCTTGAGGAAATTGCGGCGGCTTGAATCGTTCAGCAGGCCGCTGGTTTCAAGAGAATTGTTCATCTGTTGCCTCGCCATCCATGTCACTTATCGGACGTAGGATGTCCGATGCTTGTTCCGAGAACTGTAAGGTTCCTCACATAAGAACGTCAAGCGATCTCAAGACTCTCTTTTGCAACTCTGTCCTAAAGATAGGACATCCTATAACCTGTGGTGCTATCGGCTAAGTTTTATTCCATAGCCCGTCTATTCGCCTTCCCAGGAGGACTTATGAGCCTGCCTCATGCTTCACTGCCGCCGGCGCGGTTCAGTGCCCAGAACCGCTCGAGGGCCCTGCAGGCTGAAATCATGGAACTCATCCTGGAGCGCGACCTCAAGGCGGGAGATGCCCTTCCCACCGAGGCGGAGCTGGCCGCGGCACTGGGAATCGGCAGGAATACGCTGCGTGAAGCGCTCAAGGTCCTGCAGGCCCTGGGAGTGGTGGAGATCCGGCACGGTTTCGGGATGTTCGTTGCCCCGGCCAACTTCGATGCGCTGGCAGACGGCCTGACGTTCCGGGGGCGGCTCTCGCTTCGGCACGAGGGCAAGGAAGCACTCCAGCTGGTGGACGTGCGGCAGGCGCTGGAGGCAGGCCTCATCGGCGAAGCCATGGACCTCTGGACTCCTGAGCACCTGGAGGAGATTGAAGCTACGGTCCAGGAAATGGAAGCCGCGGCCGCCGATGGAAAGACCTTCACCGAGGTGGATGAGCGCTACCACTACCAACTTTTCGAGCCCCTGGGCAACGAACTGCTCTCAAACCTGATGTCTGTCTTCTGGCAGGTCTACCGCAAGATCCATCTGGAGCTCGGCGGAGATCCGCTGGTCAACCTGCAGGAGAACGCCGCCGTGCACCGGGGAATCCTGGAAGCGGTCAAGGCGGGGGACAAGGAACTGGCCTCTGAGCGGCTCCGCCGGCACTTTGACGGTATCCGTGCCCAGCTGGCGAAACTGCGTGACGCGTGAGGGCCGGCACCGTGAACCGTCCCGCCGCTCCACTGGTGCGGAACCTGGAACCCCAGGACATAGGCCCGGCCGCCGCAGTGCTGGTGCTGGCTGCGCTGAACGCGCGCCGGGATCCGGTCATAGGCGTTGCCACCGGATCATCGCCTTCTCCGCTCTACGATGCGCTGTCGGCCAGCGGCGCGGACTTTACCCGTGCCGCCTGGTTTGCGCTGGATGAGTATGTGGGGCTGCCCCCGGGGCACCCGGAAAGTTACGCCGAGGTGCTGCGGCGGGAGATTATCGGGCCCCTGGGGCTGGACCCGAAGACCGTGCACCTTCCGGACCCCCATCGGGAGGACCTCCAGGCCGCCTGTGACGATTACGAGCGCAGGATCGCGGCAGCCGGGGGGATCGACCTGCAGATCCTGGGCATCGGACGCAACGGCCACCTGGCGTTCAATGAACCGGGCGGGGCACTGGACTCCCGCACCAGGGTAGAAGTACTGACCGAGGACACCCGACGTGCCAACCAGCGGTTCTTCGACTCCCTCGACAGTGTGCCGACCCGCTGCCTGACCCAGGGCCTGGGCACCATTCTCGAAGCCGGGCAGCTGCTGCTCATCGCCCAGGGGGAAGACAAAGCCCCTGCGCTGCGCGCAGCACTGCACGGGCCCGTGAGCCCGGAGTGTCCCGCGTCCGTCCTGCAGCTGCACGGCCGGGTCACGGTCCTGGCCGACGCAGCAGCCGCATCCCTCCTCTAGCCGAAGGGCCATCCATATGACGGTCACGAATCCTGTCCCGTCCTCCGCCGACCACCCACGCCTGGTGCTCCGGGGTGCCGCAGTTCTCGAGACGCTGCTTCCGGATGCCGCAGTGGTGCTCGACGGCGGCGTGGTCACCTATGCAGGTCCCTCCGGCGGTCTGGCACCTGCTCCGGCAGACGACGTCGTGGATCTCGCTCCGGGGCAGGTCATGGTTCCGGGGCTGGTGGACCTGCACTGCCACGGAGCCTTCGGCGTCGACTTTTCCCGCGCGGACGCCGCAGCGATCCGCGGTGCAGTTGCCAGGCTGCACGCTGCCGGAAGCACCACTCTGATGGCGAGCCTGGTCACCGATGAACCTGAAGTCCTGCTGCGGCAGGTGGCGCTGCTCGCCGGGCTGGCCGAGGAGGGCCTGATAGCGGGCATCCATTTGGAAGGTCCGTTCCTGTCTGAAGTCCGCTGCGGGGCCCAGGATCCGCGCTGGCTGCTTGCGCCGGACCTTGAGCTTGCGGAGGCATTGATTCGGGCCGGGCGTGGCTGGCTGCGCACCATGACCTATGCGCCGGAGCTTCCCGGCGCGGACGCCCTGGTGGAACTGCTTGCCGGGCACGGCGTGACCCCTTCCCTGGGGCATACCGCCTGCACGGCCGAACAGGCGCACGAATCCCTGGTCAGGGCGCGGCAGCTGCTTGCCGCATCCGGGCAGTCCGGTGCCCGGCCCACGGTCACGCACCTGTTCAATGGAATGGATCCGATGCACCACCGGGCACCCGGGGCCGTTTCGGCCTGCCTGCGCGCTGCCAAGGCGGGCAACGCCGCCGTCGAGCTCATCGCGGACAACACGCACCTGGACCCCTACCTGGTGGCGACCATGTTCGATCTCCTCGGGGCCGGAAACATCGCCCTGGTTACCGATTCGATGGCAGCAGCCGGCCTGGCTGACGGACAGTACCGGCTGGGTCCGGCCGAAGTCCTGGTCCAGGACGGCGTAGCCCGGCTGGTATCCACGGGCTCGATTGCCGGCGGAACTGCGGCGATGGTGGACCTGGTCCGGAACTCCGTGGGCGCCGGGGTTCCCCTGGCGGACGCCGTCATCTCTGCCGCTCCCGTGCCGGCCGGAGTGCTGGGCCGCGGGCAGGAGCTGGGGTCGCTGGTTCCCGGAGCTTCCGCTGATCTGATCGTGCTGGATCAGGCGCTGGTACCTGTTCGGGTGATGCGCCGGGGCAGCTGGCTTTCCTAGCCGCCGCTGGCTTTCCTAGCCCCGGCGGACATCCCGGCGGTTAGCTGAGCCGCTCGGTGAGGCGGACGGTGACCGTGTCTCCGATGTCCTTGCCCAGCTTTTTGCGCAGCTTGGCGCTGATCGAAAGCATGTGACCGCCCTGTCCGGTGGGCATAAGGCCGCCGCGCACAGGTTCGTTGTCTACGGTGGCTGCGACCTTCACGGTCTTTCCGGTCCCGAAGAACTCGGCCGATCCCGGCATTTCCACACAGGACCAGACATCTCCTTTGACCTTCACTCCGATCGGGGCGGTGAAGGTGTGGTCTAGCGGGCCCGGGACTGTCGCCATGCGTGTTCTCCTCTTGAGGTCCGGCGTCGCTGCCGGTCCGTTCACCCTATCGGGTTCGGGTGGGTAGAGGAACGGGAGGAGGTTTGCCGATGGCTGTCTGGGCCGCGCGGTTATTTGCCCGAGGCATCGATCCGGTAGAGCAGGACAGCTCCGTCTCCTGACAACCCGTCCAGGACTGCCCCGTTCGCTTCTAGGGTCCGCTGTGATGCCGTGTTGCCGGACAAGCAGGTGGCCAGGACATGATCCAGTCCCAGCCCTTGAGCTTCCCTGAGTATCCGGCCAACCGCCCAGGTGGCCACACCCCGTCCGCGGGCAGATGGTCTGATTCCGTATCCGATGTGCCCCGCCCTTGAGATCAACGGGTGTCCTGAGTGCCGCAGTGCGATGCCTCCGAGTACCTGCGGGCCATCGATGATCCACCGGTAGCTGCACTGACTATCCGCAGTGAGACGTGCCAGCCATGCCGTAAATCCCGAAGGGGAGATCACCTCATCACCGGGGGCGATGCCGAAGCCATCCTCGTGCAGGCCTGGTCCCCACTCCCCATGTGCTTCCAGCCAAGAACCGTGCAGGTCTGCGGTGGGCGTGATCAACCGGAGCATGCCGGAACTCTATCGGTCGTGCTCCTAGGATGGTCAGATGCCAACGAGTTCCCGCCACATTGCCAGCAGTGACGGCACCACAATCTCCTACATGGTGTTCACCGGAGAGGCTCCTGCCGTGGTTCTTCTCCATGGGCTGGCGGGGAGCAGCCGTGAATTGCTGGATACCGCCCAGGCCCTGTCCGGCCGTGAAGTCATCCTGATTGACCAGCGCGGACATGGGATGAGCACCCGCACTCCAGCTGATACCTCGCGTGAGGCGTTCATGGACGATGTTCTGCGGGTGGTCGCGGCTGAGGGGCACCGCGAGGTCGATCTGGTGGGCCATTCCATGGGAGCGCACACCGCGATGCTCGTGGCTGCGGCCCGGCCGGAACTGGTGCGCCGTCTGGTGTTGCTGGAGTGCGGTGCCGGGGGTATGCCTGCCGGCGAGGCGGAATCGGTGGCCAAATTCTTCCGGTCCTGGAACGTCCCGTTTGCTTCTAAGGACTCCGCCCGCTCCGTCCTCGGAGAGGGTCCGCTGCCGGATGCGTGGATAGCAGACCTTGAGGATCGCGGAGATGGACTCTACCCGCGCTTCCAGGCGGAGGTGATGGCACGAACTCTCGCCGGCCTCATGGCGCCGCGGTGGGAGGAATGGCAGAGCATCACCGTTCCGGTGCTGGCGGTGTTCGCCGAACACGGAATGTTCAGTGAGGAAGAGAAACGTCTCTTTGTCGCCTCCGGAAACGATGTTTCCCGCGCGGATCTGACCGGGGGCTCACACGATGCGCACCTCGATGCGTTTCACCGGTGGGCGGACGTCCTGCGCTCCTTCATCGCCGTTGGGTGAGCGCAACACGGGCATGACAGCGGCCCGGCGGCCAGGTGCCTGAAGCACCTGCCGCCGGGCCGCCGTCGTACGTTTTGCTACTTCTTGGCCGGAACCAGTTCCGGGTGGTGGATGGCAGCCACCTGCGGGTGGGCGCGGAGCCAGCCCTTCAGGACATTGGCGCCGTAGGAAGCCAGCATCGGGTTCTGCGGGTCATCAGAGATGCCGCGGGACTGGGCAGCCAGGGCCGGGGGCAGCTGCACCGGATCAATGACTGAATCCAGGCGCGGGGACCAGAAGAACGGAATGGCATAGCGGTCGACGCCGGGCGGCGGGGCCTGCACACGGTGAATGGTCGCGGAGAGGTAGCCCTGGGTGGCGACTTCCAGCATCTCGCCCAGGTTCACGACCAGCGCACCGGGGATCGGCTCAACCGGAATAAACTCGTCGGATTCGTGCGGCTTGACCTCCAGGCCGCCCACCTCGTCCTGCAGCAGCAGGGTCACAAAACCGTAGTCAGCGTGGGCACCAACACCCTGGGTGCCGGCTTCCTTCACGACGCCGCCCACGTAGTGGATGAGCTTGGCCATCCAGGCAGGGGTGCCCTCGAACGGTTCGGTGAAGTGGTCCTCCGGCAGCTCCAGCGAAACGGAGATGGCCGCGAGCAGTTCGGCACCGACCTCGCTCATCAGTTCGGCCCACTCCATGGACGTCTCGCGCAGTTCCGGCAGCACGGTGTCCGGGAAAAGGTTGGGTCCCTGCACCAGCCAGTACGGCTGGTCTGCGGGGTAGTCGGCCACGGGCTCGCGCTCCGGACCGAAGTCGACCTGCTCGCGGGCATCGGGGCGCCCCTGGGTCAGCTCGGTGCCCAGCCGGGTGTAGCCGCGGAAGTGCGGGGACTTGCGGTTGTCCAGCTCAAGGCGGTCCTCAAGCGGCAGGTCGAAGAAGCGCTTGGTGACATCGAAAAGGTCCTTGACGCGTTCCTCGCCTGCACCGTAGCCGACCAGCTGGAAGAACCCGATCTTGTGGGTCGCTTCGCGGAGCTTGTCGATGAATTCGGTGTTGAAGGTGCCGTCCGCGTTGCGGGCCGTGCTGAGGTCCAGGACAGGAATCGATGTGGGGTTATCGCTCATTCCGGAAACGTAGCACCGGGCCCTGTCAACTGGGAACCAAATGTTACGCAACATGGCGTCATTCGGCTCTGACCTGTGGTTTTGCCGTGTTGCGCGTGGGGCGTGGCGTAATAAAGGCGGTTTGGGGCGCTCCTGCCCGGGAGCGGGGTATGCCGTGGCTGCTCGTCCCCGGTTCTCCCGGGCCAACCTTCGGGGAGTTGCCGTCCCTTAGTGCCGCTTCAGCCCAACCTTCGGGGAGTTGCAGGCCTTCCAGAGCACGCAGAACGGCGATACCTCCCCGAAGGTTCCCGGAAACCCCCTCGAAACTGCGAGACCTCCCCGAAGGTTCCGCCTGCGCCTAGCCCACGGTCGAGTCGTCCGCGGCTTCGACGGCAGCCATCTGCGTCCACCGGCGCAGGAACGCCTCACCGGCGTCGTCGTGGATTCGTTCCCCTGCGGTGAGCACCGGATACGGCTTGGCAGGCACGCCGTCGGCCGGCCGGACGTCCACATGCGCGACGTCGTAGCCCAGCGCATGCAGCTCATCGGCCATTGCATAGTCGGTCCGTGAATCCCCAACTGTCCGCCAGGTCCGGGGCACAGGGGTTCCGGCGTCCTGGAGCAGCGCCAGTGCGCGCCGGGCGCCGAGGTCCTTGCCCACACCCAGGGCTTCGATGTCCGTGGAGATGATGGTGGGGTCGATCCGGTAATCAATCGAGTCGTCGGAGTCCGGGGCATGGTGGTCCAGCCGGCACACGCCCATGTCGAACCGGGACATCAGTTCCAGCGCATCGGCGTCGAACTGCTTCTGCTCGGCCAGGTAGTCGGCGTTGTCCACGTCGACGTTCTGTTCCACGGAAACCATGGACCGCTTGGTCTCGTCGAAGAACATGTGGCCGGTGTACTTTTCCGCCACCAGGTCCCGCACCGCGGACGCGTACGACGCCGGCAGGGCCAGTTCCTCATCCACGCTCACCGTGCCCGGCCCGGACCCGTTAAAGGAGAACCAGGCGCCGCCCTTCTCGCAGATGGCATGCAGTGTCACGTCCACCGGCAGCCCGGCGGCGATCATCGGCTCCATCACCTGCGTGCGGATGAACTCATCGGAGCGTCCGGTGTTGAAGACCACCGGCCAGCCGGCCGAAGCGAGGGCAACCAGGTGTCCGATAACGGCGGGGGAGACGGTCCGGGTCAGCGGGGACGCCACCGGGCCGTCGACGTCGAGCAGCAGGCCAAAACGCGCAGAAGTCATGCTTAAGTATCCCCGGACCAGCACGGGAACCGTATCCGGCCCCGATCCGCGTAATCCTGCGGCTGCTGCCGGGGAGTCCTGTTTCCTTGGATGCGGAACTTCTCTACTCTGGATTAGTGATCTTCAAAGCTGTTGGCGATGTGCGCCCCTACCCCGACCACGGATACGTAACACCCAAGGACTGGGCAGCGGTACCTCCCCGGCAGGTCCGGCTGGACGAACTGGTGACCACCAAGGCCACCCTTGACCTCGGCGCTCTGCTGGCTGAGGACTCGACCTTCTTTGGAGACCTTTTCCCGCACGTAGTGCAATGGAGGGGCACCATGTACCTGGAAGACGGACTGCACCGAGCGGTCAGGACAGCTTTGCACCAGCGGACCATACTGCACGCCCGCGTGCTGGTAATCGATGACTAACGAGCCCCCTCGAGGGCAGCGCAGGGAAGCCGGGAGCGACCCCACCGAGTGGCACGGCCACCGGATTGTGACGGAGCAGGACCTTGGTGCCGTCTTTGATGAAGACGGCGACGACGCGGCCGAGCTCCGCGCCAAGCGCAAGCGCAGGTTCCACGGCGTGGTGCTGGGCGTACTGATTGGACTGCTGGTCCTTGCGGCAGTGGTTGCGCAGGGAATCAGCGCGGGATGGATCAGCCTTCCCCGGCCGGAGGCACGGCCGGCGGTGGAATCAGGGTGCCCGGCAGGACCGTATTTGTACCAGTCGCCGGAGACGGTGACGGTGAACGTCTACAACACAACCGCCACCCCCGGCCTGGCAGGCCAGGTGGCTGAGGCACTGAAAACCCGCGGATTCTCCATTGGAGTGGTGGGCAACAGCACGGTGAACCGTGAAGGAATGACGGCCATCATCCTGTCCGGGCCCGACGGCGAATCGGGCGCGTTCACGATGCAGCAGCAGATCCCGGACACCCAGTACATCCAGGACGACCGCGACGACGCGTCAGTGGACGTGGTCATCGGCTCCGGGTACAGCAACCTGGTTCCCGTCGAACAGGCCCAGGCCGCTGCGCCCGGGCCGATCACCTGCCCGTGGAAGAGCAGCGAACCCTCCGAAAACGCGGAAGCAGGCTAGCAGCCGCTGCCGTCGACGGCGCAGGCACCGCTTTCGGGGACGATGGGCTGCAGCGGCTGGCGGCTTTCGGCCCAGGCCTGTGAGAGCGCCTGGCTGAATACCTCTTCGGGCTGCGCCCCGGAAATGCCGTATTTGCGGTCCAGCACAAAGAACGGCACCCCGCTGACTCCCAGGGCACGGGCTTCGGCGATGTCCGCGTTCACTGAATCGGTGTACTCGCTGCCCGCAAGGACGCTGCGCACGGTTTCGGGGTCCAGCCCGGAACCGGCACCGATCTTGGCCAGCACATCGGGGCTGGAAATATCCTGCCCCCGCTCAAAGTGGGCTGCGAGCAGCGCTTCCTTGACGTCCGCAGCTGCTTCGGCGCCGCGCAGGTCCCGGGCAAGGTGGATGAGCCGGTGCGCGGTGAACGTGTTTGCGACCTTCAGCTCATCAAACCGGTAGTCCAGGCCTACGCCTGCGGCCTGGGCGGTAACGTGGTCCAGCATTCCTGAAACCTGGGCCGGGTCCATGCCCTTGACCTTGCTCAGGTACTCGACTTCCGAGCCCTCGAAGCGCTCGGGCAGCGTGGGATCAAGCTGGTAGCTGCGCCAGCGGACTTCCACGTCTCCCGCGTGATCGAAGCGGGACAGGGCAGCTTCAAAGCGCCGCTTGCCAATGAAACACCAGGGGCATCCGATATCGGACCAGATTTCTACCAACACAACTTCGGCAACAACGGTGTCCGGGAGTTCTATTCCCCGCGGTTCCGGCGCCGCCACCGTTTCCCGCGCCCGGTTCCTGTGGCATGATCCCGGGCATGAGAATCACCAGGCAGGTACTCGTCCTAGATGCACCGGACCTCAACGTTGAAAGCACGTTCTGGGCTTCGCTGCTCGGCGGAACAGCCGTTGAAGCAGACGAGGACTGGCAGAGCATCCAGGTGGACGGGGAGAAAGTGCTCGCCATCCAGCTGGCGCCGGACCACATCCGGCCGCAGTGGCCGGACGGCCAGCCGCAGCAGATGCACCTTGACCTCCACGTCGAGGACCTGCCTGCGGCTCATGCCGAAGCGCTGTCGCTGGGCGCTGAGCTGCTGCAGGCGTCCCCGGACCGGGACGCTCCCACGGGGTTCCAGGTCTATGCGGATCCGGCAGGGCACCCGTTCTGCCTGTGCTGGGGCGAAGGCTAGCTGCGCGAGCCAGCTTCCGCCGTCGTGCCTTTACCGGCTCCGGTCTCATCAACCAGCTCCGCGCGCTCCCGGCCGGTGCCGCGGACCCAGATCCGGTAGGCCACAAAGAGGAAGCCGATCCACACCACGCCCACGATCAGCGCGACGCGGGTATCCGGCATGATGCCCAGCAGCACGACAATAAAGACCATGAACGCCAGCGCCGCGTAGGAGGCAACCGGCCAGAACGGCACGCCGAATTCCGACGCCGGCAGGGACCTGCGCTTGATCTCCCGCTTCATGGCGATGTGGGAGAGCAGGATCATCAGCCACACCCATACGGTGGCGAACGTGGCAATGGAGGCGATGAGCAGGAACAGGGACTCGGGCAGTACTGCGTTGAGCACGACGCCGACCAGCAGGACGGCGGCCATGACCGCCACGGTCATCCACGGCACGCCGCGGCGGGAAATTCGGGCGAATGCTGCCGGCGCCTGGCCCTGCTGGGCGAGGGAGAACATCATGCGCCCGGCGCCGAAGGTGTCTGAGTTGATCGCTGAGAGAGCGGCCGTAATGACGACGGCGTTGAGGATATGCGCGGCGGCCGGGATGCCCAGGGAGTCGAAGATCTGCACAAACGGGCTGGTTTCCCCGTCGATCTGCTCCCACGGGAAGATCATCATCAGCACGGAGAGGGCACCTACGTAGAAGAGCAGGATGCGCACCGGCACGGTGTTCACGGCAGCGGGGATGGCCTTCTTGGGGTTCTCCGCTTCACCGGCGGTAATGCCGATGGTCTCGATGCCGCCGAAGGCGAACATCACCACGGCGAAGGACGCCAGCAGCCCCCAGAACCCGTTGGCGAAGAACCCGCCGGAGCCCAGCAGGGTATCCAGGCCGGGGTTGGCTGCGCCTTCAAGGCCAAACCCGAAGACGATGATCGCCGCGCCGCCGGCAATCATGGCAATGATCGCGGCCACCTTGATGATTGAGAGCCAGAACTCAGTCTCCCCGAACACCTTCACGCGCATGAGGTTCAGGGCGGCAATCAGGAGCACGACGGCGAGAATCCAGATCCAGCGCGGTACCTCCGGGAACCAGAAGCCCATATAGATGCCGAACGCCGTGACGTCCGCGATGGCCACGATCGCCATCTCGAAGGCGAACGTCCAGCCCGTGATGAACCCGGCGAACGGGCCGAGATAGCGGCTGGCGTACTGTCCGAAGGACCCGGAGACCGGATGCCGGACGGCCATTTCCCCCAGTGCGCGCATCACCAGGAAGACTGCGGCTCCGCCGATGATGTAGGCGAGCAGCACGGCTGGTCCGGCAGCCTGGATAGCTGCCGCGGAACCGTAGAACAGTCCCGTGCCGATCGCGGAGCCGAGTGCCATAAAGCGGATGTGCCGGACGTTCAGTCCGCGGGCCAGTGCGTGGCCGAAGGAAGACATGGAGAAACACCTTGAGCTGGGGGAGTAGCCGCAGCAGCGGCCTATCAATGCTACGCCTCCCAGCAGGCAGCGGCGTCGGGACGTGGCGCTGCCCACAAGTGCCGCTGCACGCACAGAAGCGGGGACCGGACGCTTTCGCATCCGGCCCCCGCCCTCGGTCCGGAAGTTAGGCAGCTGCCGCCGGTTCACGCGATTCGTGCAGGAACCGGGCGTAGGCCGGAACGGTCAGGAAGGTGGGGAACTGCTCGCCGCAGGCCACTTCCTCGAACAGCTCCAGGGCGTCGTCAAAGCGGTCGCCGTCGAAGCGTTCCAGCTTGGCGAACTCTTCTTCCATCAGTTCCTGGACCCAGTGGGGGGTCACCACGTCGCCCTCGTCCGTGACGGCGGAGGAGTGGATCCACTGCCACACCTGGGACCGGGAGATCTCCGCGGTGGCGGCGTCTTCCATCAGGTTGTTGATGGCAGCGGCGCCGTTGCCCCGCAGCCAGGACTCGATGTAACGGATGCCCACCTCGATGTTGCTGCGGATGCCGGCCTCAGTGATCACGCCCGGAGTCGCTGCGATGTTCAGCAGTTCCTTGTCGTTCGGGATGACGTCCTCGCGGGAACGGTCCAGCTGGTTCGGACGGTCGCCAAGTACGCCGTCGAACACCTCCATGGCCACGGCTACCAGGTCCGGGTGGGCAACCCAGGAGCCGTCGAAACCGTCGTTCGCCTCGCGGGTCTTGTCAGCGCGCACCCGCTCCATGGCGACGTCGTTCGCTGCCTTGTCCCGGCGGTTGGGGATGAAAGCGGCCATGCCGCCGATTGCGTGGGCGCCGCGGCGGTGGCAGGCCCGGACCAGCTGCTCGGTGTAGGAGCGCATAAACGGAGCGGTCATGGTCACCATGGAACGGTCCGGGAGGATGAAGCGCGGGCCGCGGGTGCGGAAGTTCTTGATCACGGAGAAGATGTAGTCCCAGCGGCCGGCGTTCAAACCGGCAGCGTGGTCCCGCAGCTCGTAGAGGATCTCTTCCATCTCGAAGGCTGCGGTGATGGTTTCGATCAGCACGGTGGCGCGGATGGTGCCCTGCGGGATGCCGAGCAGGTCCTGGGCCAGGATGAAGATGTCATTCCACAGGCGGGCTTCAAGGTGGTTCTCGATCTTCGGCAGGTAGAAGTACGGGCCGCGGCCTTCAGCGATCAGCCGGTGTGCGTTGTGGAAGAAGTAGAGGCCAAAGTCCACGATTCCGCCGGCGATCGGCGTGTTGTTCACCAGCATGTGCTTTTCCGGCAGGTGCCAGCCGCGCGGCCGCACCACAATGGTGGGCAGGTCCGTCAGGCGGGTGCCGGTGACCTTGTATTCCTTGCCCTCGGGGGAGGTGAAGCCGAGGCGGTTGTCCAGGGCGTCGCGCAGGTTCAGCTGGCCGTTGACCACGTTGGACCAGGACGGGGTGGAGGAATCCTCCATGTCCGCCAGCCATACCTTCGCGCCGGAGTTCAGGGCGTTGATGGTCATCTTGCGGTCCACGGGGCCGGTGATTTCCACCCGGCGGTCTTCCAAGCCAGGGGCGGTGGGAGCCACACGCCATGAGTCGTCCTCGCGGATGTGGCGGGTCTCGGGCAGGAACGACGGGTCGGCGCCGTTGGAGATCTTCTGCCGGCGGGCCTGGCGCTGCTGCAGCAGTTCCTGGCGGCGGGTGTGGGTTGCCTGGTGCAGCGCCTTGACGAAGTCCAGGGCCTGCGGGGTGAGGATCTCCTCCTGCCGGCGGACCGGCGAAGCGGTGAGGGAAATACCGTTCAGGGTGATGGGATCGTTCATGGCGTGCTCCTTGGCGTGTTTCAAAAGTTTGGGGTTCCCGCCCGCCCCATCGAGATAACAGAAAGTGCTCTTTTCGAGGCTCTAACGGGCAGTTTCTGCTATCTCGATGGGGAGGAAGGAGTGGTGCTGGTTAGTGGAACTGGGCGGTTTCGGTGGAGCCGGCCAGTGCCAGGGTGCTGCCCTCGGGGTTCAGGGCGGTGGCGATGGCGTCGAAGTAGCCGGTGCCGACTTCGCGCTGGTGACGGGTTGCGGTGTAGCCGCGGTCTTCGGCGCCGAACTCGCGCTCCTGCAGTTCCACGTAGGCGCTCATGCCGGACCGGGCGTAGCCGTGGGCCAGGTCGAACATGGAGTAGTTCAGGGCGTGGAAGCCGGCGAGGGTGATGAACTGGAACTTGAAGCCCATGGCACCGAGTTCGCGCTGGAACTTGGCGATGGTTTCATCGTCCAGGTGCTTCTTCCAGTTGAAGGACGGCGAGCAATTGTACGCCAGCATCTGGTCCGGGAACTCGGAGCGGACAGCTTCGGAGAACTTGCGGGCCATCTCGAGGTCAGGGGTGCCGGTCTCCATCCAGATCAGGTCTGAGTACGGAGCGTAAGCCTTGGCACGGGCGATGCAGGGCTCAATGCCGTTGCGGACCTTGTAGAAGCCTTCAGCCGTGCGCTCGCCAGTGATGAACTCCTGGTCCCGCTCGTCGACGTCGGACGTGATCAGGGTTGCGGCCTCGGCATCGGTGCGGGCGATCACCACGGTGGGTGTGTCTGCGACGTCGGCTGCCAGACGGGCAGCGTTAAGGGTGCGGATGTGCTGGCTGGTGGGGATCAGCACCTTGCCGCCAAGGTGGCCGCACTTCTTTTCCGACGCGAGCTGGTCCTCCCAGTGAACGCCCGAGGCGCCGGCCTGGATCATGGACTTCATCAGTTCGTAGGCGTTCAGCGGGCCGCCGAAGCCGGCTTCGGCGTCGGCCACGATCGGCACCAGGTAGTCATCCACGGACTGGATGCCTTCGGCGAACTCGATCTGGTCTGCGCGGAGCAGGGCGTTGTTGATGCGGCGGACGACGGTGGGAACCGAGTTTGCCGGGTAGAGCGACTGGTCCGGGTAGGTGTGGCCGGAATTGTTGGCGTCAGCGGCAACCTGCCAGCCGGAGAGGTAGATGGCCTTCAGTCCGGCCTTGACCTGCTGCACGGCCTGGTTGCCGGTCAGGGCGCCGAGTGCGTTGGTGTAGCCCTCGTCGCCGGCGTTGCGGAGCTGGTCCCACAGCTTCTCGGCGCCGCGGCGGGCCAGGGTGTGCTCTTCCTGGACGCGGCCACGGAGCTTGACGACGTCTTCGGCAGTGTAATCGCGCTCGATGCCGTCCCAGCGGGGATCGGTGGCCCAATCCTGGGCGAGCTGCTCTGCGGTGCGTGCTGTCTGTTCGTGGCTGGGTACCTGCGTCATTGCCTTACGTCTCCTAGGTTGCGGTGCGTTGCCGGCGGTGCGTGGATCCGGCATTTCCTTGCTGTGCAATCAACACTCGGGCAAAAACAACCCCCTTTCTAGTGGTTATCTATGGAAAGAAACGCAGTTCTTCGCTTATTGTGAATTTGTGACGAGCGCAACATGGAACCGGCCCATTTCAGCCGGCACAGCGAACGACGACGCCGCTGCCGGCTCTTCGCTCGATGTCATCTCCCTGGGCCGCCGGGTACGCCACCTGCGCAAGGCCAAAGGCATGACGCTCGATGACCTGGGTGCCGCCGTCGGGACCGTGGCATCACAGCTCTCGCTGATCGAAAACGGCAAGCGTGAGCCGAAACTTGGCCTGCTGCAGTCCCTGGCCAAGGCGCTGGACGTGAGTATCGACCAGCTGCTCGGCTCGGAGCCGCCCAGCCGGCGCGCGGCACTTGAAATCGAGCTGGAACGTGCCCAGCGCGGACCGCTGTACCAGTCCCTGGGCCTTCCGAAGGTTCGCATTTCTTCGCGTTTGCCCCTGGACGTGCTCGAATCACTGGTGGGTCTGCAGGCGGAACTGGAACGCCGGCTGAACGAGCAGGTGGCCACGCCGGAGGAAGCCCGCCGCGCCAACGGCGAGCTCCGGGCGATGATGCGGGAGCGGAACAACTACTTCCCGGAGTACGAACAGGCGGCACAGAAGGTCCTGGATTCGGTGGGGCATACCAACGGTCCGCTGTCCCAGCACGTTATTGCTGACATTGCCGCGCACCTGGGCTTTAGCCTGCACCACGTTTCCGACCTGCCGCATTCCACGCGCTCCGTGACGGACCTGAAGAACAAGCGGATTTACCTGACCCAGTCCCAGCGTTCCGAGCACGACCCGCGATCGGTGCTGCTGCAGGCGCTGGGCCACTACGTGCTGGATCACCAGACCCCGCGCAGCTACGGCGAGTTCCTCAGCCAACGGGTGGCCACTAATTACTTCGCCGCCGCGCTGCTGCTGCCGGAGAAGGCCACCGTGGAGTTCCTGCAGCGGGCCAAGGCTGCCAAGGAAATCGCCGTCGAGGACATCCGTGATGCCTTTGCCGTTTCCTACGAAACAGCGGCGCACCGCTTTACCAACCTGGCCACGGAGCACCTGGGCATCCGGACGCACTTCCAGAAGGTGCATGAGAGCGGCATTGTCTACAAGGCGTATGAGAACGACGGCGTGACGTTCCCTTCCGACCACACCGGTGCTATTGAGGGCCAGCCGATCTGCCGGTACTGGACCAGCCGCGAGGTGTTCTCAGTGCCGGACAAGTTCAGTGCATACAACCAGTACACCGACACCCCGGCCGGCACGTTCTGGTGCACCGCGCGCACCGAGCGCAGCTCCGGCGGCCTGTTCTCGCTGAGCATCGGCGTTCCGTACGCGCACGTGAAATGGTTTCGCGGCCGGGACACCACGGAGCGGTCCAAGTCCCGCTGCCCGGATCCGGACTGCTGCCGCACGCCGCCGGCAGAGCTGGCCACTGAATGGTCCGGCATGGCCTGGCCGAGTGCCCGGGCCCACTCGCACCTGCTGGCCGCCCTGCCGCCGGGCGCATTCCCCGGCGTGGATGAGACCGAGGTCTACAGCTTCCTTCAGTCGCACGCCGGGGACTGAGTGGCCCTTTGGGAAAGCGCTCGTGCCGGAGCGTGGAATGACGGCTGCCGCCGACCTGGCATCACTGCGAGGAAATCGGGAAGATAGGGTGAATAAATGGTCACCGAATCCAAAAAGACAGCGCTGGTAGTCGGCGGAAGCGGCATCGCCGGATCGTCCATCATCAGGCGGTTGAACCAAGAAGGTGGCTGGACGGTACTTTCCCTGTCCCGGAACCCTGTGAACGGCCTGGCCGCCCGGCACATCCCCGCCGACCTGCTGGCAGTAGACAGCCTCGCGAATGCCCTCCGCGAGGAAAAGCCCACTCACGTGTTTTTCACCGCATGGGCCCGGCAGGACACTGAGGAAGAAAACATCCGCATCAATTCAGCGATGCTGCGGAATGTGCTGCAGGCCCTCGAACACGCCCCGGTGGAACACGTGGCACTGATGACCGGCCTGAAGCACTACCTGGGCCCGTTTGAAGCCTACGGAGCGGGGCCGGTTCCGGACACACCATTCCGGGAAGAAGAACCACGGCTGCCCGTCGACAACTTCTATTACGCGCAGGAAGACGAACTCTGGGCAGCTGCTGAAAAGCAGGGCTTCCGCTGGTCGGTGCACCGCTCGCACACCGTGATTGGACACGCCGTCGGTAACGCCATGAACATGGGTCTGACCTTGGCGGCACAAGCCACTATCTGCAAGAAACTGGGCAGGCCCTTCATCTTCCCGGGCTCTGAAACCCAGTGGAACAGCCTCACAGACGTTACCGACGGGAACCTTCTCGCCGAACACATAGTTTGGGCCGCAACCACCAACGAGGCCGGCAACGAGGCCTACAACGTGGTCAACGGTGATGTCTTCCGCTGGCGCTGGATGTGGCCGAAACTGGCCGCCTACTTTGGAGTCGAAGCCGAAGGGTTCAAGGATTCGCCTCGTCCCCTGGAAGAGCAGATGCAGGGAATGGACCGGGTGTGGGCAGAAATAGCCGCTGAAGAGGGGCTCAGCGAGGCGAACCTGGCCCGCATTGCGTCCTGGTGGCACACGGATGCCGATCTGGGCCGAAACATGGAGGTCCTCGCTGACATGAGCAAGAGCCGCCTCGCAGGATTCACCGGCTACCGTCGAACTGAAGACAGCTTCCTGCAGCTGTTTGACCAGTACCGCGCGGACAAGATCATTCCCTGATCAGTTCCCGCCCCTGAATCGAGATGACAAAAACTGCCCGTTAGACCCCCCTAATCGGGCAGTTTCTGTCATCTCGGTGCGACCGCCGGGGGGCGGACACTCGGCGGGCTGCCGGGCTATGAGGCCGTGGGCAGGGTCAGGATCTCGGCGCCGTCGTCCGTGATGATGACGGTGTGCTCGGAGTGTGCGCTGCGGGCGCCGGTCTTGCTGCGCAGCGTCCAGCCGTCGGCGTCGAAAGTGAGCTGGTCGGTGTCTGCCATGACCCACGGCTCCAGGGCGAGCATCAGCCCCGGCTGCAGCACGTAGCCGCGGCCCGGACGTCCCGTGTTGGGGATGTGCGGGTCCTGGTGCATGGTGGAACCGATCCCGTGACCGCCGAACTCGGTGTTCACCGGGTATCCGGCCTCGGAGAGCACGGTGCCGATCGCGTAGGAAAGGTCGCCGATCTTCGCTCCCGGCCGGGCTGCGGCAATGCCGGCGGCCAGCGCCCGTTCGGTGGCCTCGATCAGCTTTACGCTTTCGGCCGGCCTGCTGTCTCCGACAATGAAGCTGATCGCGGAGTCAGCAGCAATTCCGTCCTTGGACACGGCCAGGTCCAGGCTCAGCAGATCCCCGTCCTGCAGCTCGTAGTCATGCGGAAGGCCGTGCAGCACTGCGTCGTTCACGCCCGTGCAGATGTAGTGCCCAAAGGGGCCGCGGCCGAAGGACGGCGCGTAGTCGATGTAGCAGGATTCGGCGCCGGCTTCCTTGATCATCTGGCCGGTCCACTGGTCGATTTCCAGCAGGTTGGTGCCCACGGTTGCCCGCTTCTTCATGGCCTGGAGGATGTCTGCGACGAGCCGGCCGGTAACCCGGGCCTTCGCCACTTCAGCTGCGTTCAGGATCTCGATCATGTGGTGCCTTTCGGGGGCAGGAGAATTGGCGTCTGTTCTGCATTCTGGCAGACCGTCTAGGGTGTAGGCATGCCCGAGATGCCCGAAGTGCAGGGACTCGCCGATTTCCTGCGGACCAAACTGCTGCCGGACGGCGGACCGCCCGCACAGGTTTCCGACGTCGAAGTGCTTTCCTTCGCCGTGCTGAAGACCGCTGAAGTGCCCCTGGGCGCGCTGCAGGACGGCCCCGTGACTGCCGTGCAGCGCCGCGGCAAGTACCTGATCATTACGGCCGGTGGCGTGCATCTGGTGATGCACCTGGCCAAGGCAGGGTGGCTGCGCTGGTCTGATGCGCTGAAGCCCGGGACACTCCGTCCGGGCAAGGGCCGGATGGCGCTGCGGGTCCGTTTCGCCGCAACGGAACCCGGTGGGGACGAACCGGGTTTCGACCTCACCGAGGCGGGAACCAAGAAGTCCCTGGCTGTCTATCTGGTCCGGGACCCCGCGGAAGTCCCGGGCATTGCCCGGCTGGGTCCTGAAGCGTTCGACGTCGACAAGGAGACGTTCGCGCAGCTGGTCGCCGGGCACCGGGGCCAGATCAAGGGCCTGCTGCGGGACCAGGCCGTGATTGCCGGCATCGGCAACGCGTACAGCGATGAAATCCTGCACGCGGCCCACCTGTCCCCGTTCGCGAACGCGTCAAAGCTCAAGCCGGAGGAAGTCCAACGGCTCTACGAAGCGATGCGCGCTGTCCTTGAATCAGCGATCGACAATGCTTCAGGCCGCCCGGCCGCGGAATTGAAGGATTCGAAGCGCCGGGCGCTGCGGGTCCATGCCCGTACCGGGGAGCTCTGTCCCGTTTGCGGCGATACCGTGCGTGAAGTGTCCTTCGCGGATTCTTCCCTCCAGTACTGTCCCACCTGCCAGACCGGCGGAAAGCTGCTGGCGGACCGCAGGATGTCCCGGCTGCTGAAGTAGCGTGACGTGCGGGTCTGCAGTGTCAGGCGCGGAAGTGCGGCGGAATTGTGACGGCCGCCACCAGGAGGTCATGTAACTTATAGACAACACATGTTGCTTATAAGAAATCTATTGGTGGAATCTCACCCGGCCCCGCACCCCCTAGGACACTCATGAACCTCTACCGCCGCCTTGACCGGCACCTGCAGCAGAGCAACGAGGGCTCCGGCCCCGTGCGCGGCACCCTGTCCGCGCCGCGCATTGGCATGATCTGGCTGGCAGCCAACTTCGTGGTGACAACGCTGCTCACGGGCACCCTGATTGTTCCCGGTGTCAGCTTCGGTGCCGCGGTCTGGATGATCATCCTCGGCACACTTCTGGGCGCCGTCGTCCTGACCTTGATCGGCAACATTGGTACGCGCACCGGCCTTCCAACAATGGCCATCACCCGCGGAGCTTTCGGCGCCAGGGGAAGCCTGGTGCCAGTGGCGGCGAACGTAGTGATACTGATGGGCTGGAGCTGGGTCCAGGCAATGCTGGCCGGCGTGACGGTCAACTATGTAGTGGAGCAGTTCACCGGCTTCTCCAGCCCGGTGCTCTTCGCGGTGCTCTGCCAAACCCTGGTAGTTTTCCTTGCCATCCTGGGCCACGGCGGCATTGCCAAAGTGGAGCCGTGGCTGGCCGTAGTCATTCTGGCCATCATGGTCTACGTCTTCGTCAGCGCCTTCACCACCTTCAGCCCCGCCGAGTTCGGAGGGATTGAGGTGGATGAGTCGCTGGGATACACGAACTTCATGGTGCTGGACATCGTGATTGCCACGGCCATTTCCTGGACAGTGCTCTCTGCCGACTTCAACCGGCTGGCCAGGTCCAGCCGTGCCGGGATCATCGGATCCGGCGTCGGCTATACCATCTCGACGACGCTGGCCATGGTCCTGGGCGCTACGGCGATCGGCTACGTGATTCTCTCCGGGGACGCGGCTGCCTCCTTCGACCCCACCGTGATCGTGAGCGCTTTCGGCACTCCGCTGGCGATCGTGATCTTCATGTCCGTCATGGCCACCAACACCATGGTGGTCTACGGCATGGTCACCTCCGTGGTGAATGCGCAGGTACGGTGGAAAGCCCGTTTCCTGCCAACCTCGCTTGCCGTCGGAGCCATCGCCATTGCCGGCTCAACCTGGATGGCACTCCTGGACCAGTTCACCGGATTCCTGGTCATGATTGGGGCGTTCTTCGTTCCCGTCTTCGCGATCATGATCGTGGACTACTACATCATCAGGCGCGGCAGCTACAGCAGGGACATTCTTCGTCCCAGCGGAGGCGCGTACTGGTACACCGCCGGCGTCAATTGGGCAGCCATTGCGGTGTGGGCAGTGGGTGCGGCGGCCTCCTATGTGCTGACCTACGTCTGGCCCAGCCCCGTGGGTGCCACCATCCCGGCCTTCGTGCTGACCTTTGTGCTCTACTTCGCTGTGTCAGCCAGGAAACGTGCGCGGACCGCAGCCGGTCCGAAGCTGGAGTCCGCCGAAGGGGACGGACTGCTGTCCCGTGCCCCGGCGGCAGCGGAATAGGCCCGAATTGGCCATCGTCGACCTGACCCACGTCGTTTCCTCCGGAATGCAGGTCTTCCCCGGTGACCCGGAGGTGGAGATCAGCGGTGCATTGAGCATCAGCGCGGACGGAGCCCAGGTGGCGCGCCTGCATCTGGGCAGCCACAGCGGAACCCATTTCGATGCACCGTGCCACAGCATTGAAGGCGGCCGCACCACCTCCGAGGTTGGGCTGGAGGAGCTGACGGGCGAAGCCCTGGTGCTGCACCTCCCTCGCCTGGAACCGGATGCCGAGATTTCCTGGCACCATCTGGCCGGCCAGGTTACTGGAACAGTGCCGGGGATAGTCCTGCTGGCCACCGGATGGGACCGCCTCTTTGGCACAGGGGAGTACCTGTTGCACCCCGTTCTATCCCTGGCTGCGGCGGAAGAGCTGTGGAGCCGTGGCATGCGGGTGCTGGCGGTTGACACCCTGAACCCGGACCGGACACTTCAGCCCGGGCAGGAGTTCAGCCTGCTGGTCCATGAGCTTGTCCTTGGATCCGACGGGCTGATCGTCGAGAACGTCCGCGGTGCGGCTACGCTGCCTTCCCGCTGCCGGGTGGGGTTCTTCCCCCTTCATCTCGCCTCGGCGGACGGAGCACCGGTACGGGCCGTCGCCTGGGTCTAGCGCACTGGCCACAAAACAAGAGCGGGCCCGGGATAGTCTCCCGGGCCCGCTCCTTGCTAGCTGGCTAATGCACTAGCGGCTGCACTTCACTGCGCCGTAGGACGCGGTGTAGTCCACCTTTTCAGCCTTGCCCTTACCGAGGAACTTGTAATGGGCGCTCACTTCACCGGCGGCAACGGACAGCTGGCGGGTCTTGATGACCGCCGTCGTCGTCTGTCCCGGCTCGAGCTTCATGACCTTGGCATTGCCGTGCGGGGACTTCAGGTCGATGTCCGCGCGGCGGTCGCCGTTGTTCGTGAGGGTCACGGTGATCTCGGCCTTGAACGCGTTGCACTTGCTGGCGGCGCTGACCGGGTTCACCACCTTCTCGGGGACAACAACCGGCAGGATCTCGGCACGTTCGCCGAGGCCCGCGGTACCGGAGAGGTCTCCGGTGGCGTTGTGCAGGTGCAGGAACAGCGCCGAAGCTTCGGTGGTCTCCTGGCTGCGGTTGACGGTGAGCTTTCCGCCGTCGACGTCGGCAAAGAGGGCGTCCGGCGAAGCACCGGAGAACCACAGGGCCGGGTTAGCGGCGTCGAACGGAATGAACTCCGTCGAATCCACCGGGACAGTCTGTCCGGCTTCATTGACGTTGTACAGGCTCCACGTCACCACCTTGTACTGCAGCGGCAGCGATCCGGCAGCCGGATCCAGCCCCAGGGCAGCGACGCTCACCGGCAGGGTCACCGTGTTGCTGTCGAAGGTGTTGGTGTCCGTGTTGCCGAGCAGGCCGTTGGCGCCGGTCTGGTCAACCAGGGTTGACGTGCCATCCGGGTTCAACCGGTAGGTGTTCACCAGGACCAGGTCCAGGTCATCGGCCCGGCCGGTGGCCACGAGGTAGTCGGCCGTGCCGTCCATATTGGTGTCGATCTCGACGTTGACCTCATTGTGGCCGCCCAGGATGGGCCAGTTGTCCCACGTGCTGAGGCCGAAGTTGAGAACGCCGTCCAGCGGGTCTCCGCCCGCGGCCTTCACGGCCGGGACGGTGGTGGAAGCACCGACTGCTGAGAGATCCATGGAGTTCATGGATTCAAGCGCCAGGTCATCCCGCTTGTCGCTCTGGGCGCCAAGGACCAGCGGCGAAACCAGGGAGAGATAGGTGGATGCGTCGCTTCCCTGGAGCAGGTCGCGTCCCGTGAGGGTCACGTCCGCTGCCAGCGCCTCGGAATCGGCGAAGCTGATCTCCGTTCCGGCGGTCATGTCCGACGTCGGCTTGGGGGCCGAGTAGACGGGCACACGCAGGGTGGGGATGCCGGCACTTGCCAGCTGGACGCGTCCGGACACGTCAGCGAGGAACTGGCGCGGGAGGCCCAGCTGCTCTGCGTCAGCTGCGGGATCGAGCGTCTTTGCCAGGGTGGCCGGATCAGCGATGGAAAGCGTCACGTCCACCGTCGCCTTGGCATTTGCGCCAACGCTGACGGTCGGCGCCGTGGTGATTTCCACGCCGGGCATGGTCGATGCCGGCAGGTAGCTGACGTCGAAGTTGCGCGGCCGGTCCGACTTGTTCTGGACCGTGACCTTGCGGGTGACGGTCAGTGCGTCTGCACCGACCTCCAGGACGCCGAAGTTGACGCTGGTGAGCGTCTGGTCCTCGGAGTCGTAGGCCATGACCTTGGAGTTCACGGCATCAAGGACATCCACGCGTCCGGAACCGACACGGTTGGGACCGTGCACAGCGCCGTTGGCTGCCAGGACGTCATGGGTGGCCGTGTTCATGATGGTGTTCTTGACTTCGTACGGCGTGTAATCCGTCGCGGCGTACAGCAGGGCTGCCAGGCCGGCAACATGCGGAGTCGCCATGGACGTACCGCTGCTGACCGAGGCGCCGTTGCCCGAACCCACACTGGCCGAGCCGATCGAGGAACCGGGAGCAGCGACGTCGGGCTTCACCACGCCGTTGGAGCCGTGCAGGCCACGGGAGGAGAAGGAGCTGACGGTGTCCAGTGCGTTGGACGGCCCGGACGCTGCACCCATGTACGCCGGGTCGAGCTGCAGGGTCAGGGTTCCGGCCACTGCGGCCGGACGCAGCCGGTCGGAGGACTCACGGTTGAGCTGGATGCCCGGGAGGGTGGTGTTGCCACCGATACCGGCGTCGAACACGTCACGCGGGGAATCCAGGACGACGCCGGTCGCACCGGCGGCCTGGGCATGGTTGAAGCGGGCGCCGGATCCACAGGGGAATCCGCCGGTTTCGTCTTCCCACTGGATCCAGACCCATTTGTCCGTCAGGGAGCCGGCGGGGAAAGGGTTGCAGCCGAAGGCGTTGGAGGCAGGTGCTGCCACCACGTCGCCGGTGAGCCGCTCAGGCGTTACTGCCGGATCGGAGTAGTTGAAGTTCACCGAATACTGGCCGGCAGCTGAACCTTCCAGTTCTGCCGGGGCCAGGACATCGGCGCGGTCCAGGGAAATCTGGGAACCGATGGTGCTGGCCACGGTCAGGGAGGACTTGGCGTTGCCCGGGGAGCCGCCCACGTTGTAGACGTCGCCGGCGTTGCCTGACGCGACGACGGAGAGGATGCCCTGTTCGGTCAGCTTGTCCACGATGTCATTCTCGGGATCGTCCACCGGGGCGTAGTCGGAGCCCAGGGACATGTTCACAACCTGCGCGCGGTCGGAGAAGTCGCCGTCGCCGTTGGGATCCAGAACGTAGTCGAGGGCCTGGCCCACTACCTCGGAGGAACCGGTGCAGCCGAAGACGCGGATGCTTACCAGCTGTGCTTCCGGAGCCGAACCCGGGCCGATGCGCATGTCATTGACGGTCTGCGCCGTCAGCGAGGAGTAGTCGCCCCTGAAGGTGCTGCCGTCGGCCAGGGTTCCGTAACCGGCGGCGGTGCCGGCCACGTGGGTGCCATGGCCCTGGCAGTCCATCGGGTTGAGGTCCGGCTTGGGGACCGGCTGGTAGTTCGCAGCGGACGGGTCGGCGTTGTAGTCATCGCCCACCAGGTCGTAGCCGCCAATGAACTTGATCGCGTCGATCAGGCCGCTGTCAGCAGCGGGGATGACCGGGGACGCCTGGGCCGCTTCGTACGCTTCGATGGTTCCGGGGCCGCCGAAATCACTGTGCGTGTAGTCGATGCCGGTGTCCAGGACGGCGATGGTGATCCCGTCGCCGGTCTGCTGGCGTTCGACCCAGGCGTTGAGCGCGCGGGTATCGATGTCCGCGCCCTTGTTATCGATCGTCTTGGGAACGATCCGGGTGATCTTGGCGACGTCGTCGCGCTCTGCCAGCGCCTTGATGGCTTCGGCATCGCCAACGATGCCCACGCCGGGAAGGCTGTTGGTGGTGGTGTAGAGGGTGCTGGCGTCCGCTTCCGCGGCCACCGACTCAGCCTGCGACTCAATGGCCGACCGGATCTGCTGCACGCGCGGAGCGTCGACTACCGGATCCAGCTTGCCTTCCTTGACCGCGTCCGGCTGGGTTTGCTCGAAGGCGCCCTCGCCGGTGAACTGAACGTAGACGGAGACCTCGCCGTCGACGCCGCGGAGGCTCGGGGATACCTTCTGCTCCGCAAACTTCTGTACTGCGAATCCCTGGGCAGCGTTGTCCGTGCCGGCGGGTTCGGTTGCCTGGGCCGGTAGGCCAAGGCCTGCCGTGAGTGCGAGGCCGGCAACTGCGGCAGTAGCCACAGCCCCTGGCCTGTGATGAATGGACCGTCTCATTTTGCTCCTTGAACATTCCGCCGCGCGTTACCGGAAGAATGCCGTGGAAGACCTAGAGACTAGGAATCCTTGAACAAAATCCACCGGCTGCTGACACACGTGACAGCTTTCCTTTTGTGCCCCCAACCCCCGTTTGGGGTGTCAGCATGCACCTTCGGCCCCCGAAATGCCTGCAGCCGTAGGCACACCCTAAGGGAGTAAACGCGTAGGTCAAAGGTTTAGGGAAACCGGCTGAATTACAGGGCGGAGGTATTGACACGCCTGCTCAGCACTGTTTGTAAAGTTGCAGGAGTTGAATGTGGAGAACGGTTTCCCTCCGGGCAGCAAAAGAGCGGCCTTTACACCGGGAAATCGGTGGAAAGGCCGCTCTTGGGGATTTTGGAGAATGCCGGAATGCTGTTAGAGCGCAGGGCCGCTGGCCGCGCCGCCCTGCCACAGGGCATCGAAGGGTGTGTGGGAAGAAACCCGGTTGCGGATGCCTTCCGTCACGAACGCCTTGGCAGTGCGGGCCGCTTCAAGGGGGGTTGCGCCCTTGGCCAGCTCGGCGGTGATGGCGGCAGCCAGTGTGCACCCGGCACCGCTGACGGCGACGTCGCCAACCTTGGGCGCGCGGAGCACCTCCATGGTCTCGCCGTCATAGAAAACGTCAACGGCGTCCTCGCCTTCCAGCCGTACGCCGCCCTTGGCGAGCACAACGGCACCCGAGGCCTCGTGGATGCGCTTTGCTGCCTCCTTGAGGTCTTCCACGGAGTCGATCGAATCCATACCGGCAAGCGACATGGATTCGAAGTGGTTCGGGGTGACGAAGGTTGCCAGCGGAAGGATCTGTGCCTTCAGCGCCTGGTCGGTATCCAGGGCTGCTCCGGGCTCCTGGCCTTTGCAGATCAGAACCGGATCCAGCACGATGTTCGTCCAGGCCTGGCTCTGCAGGGCCTTGGCCACTGTGTCGATGGTTGCCGGGGTGCCCAGCATGCCAATCTTCACGGTGCCCAGGTCATAGGCGGTCTGGATAGCCTCCAGCTGGTCTGCGATCACCTGCGGGTCAACCGGAACGAAGCGGTGGTTCCAGTTGTCCTTCGGGTCGAAGGAGACAATGCAGGTCAGGGCCGTGATGCCGTAGGTTCCCAGTTCCTGGAACGTCTTGAGGTCGGCCTGGGCGCCAGCCCCGCCGGTGGCTTCGGAGCCAGCGATCGTGAGCGTGACGGGGGGATGTGTTGTTGAAGACATGGGTCCATCTTCTACCTAATCCGCCGCGGCCCGCCACCCGGTTTCGCTGCAGGCCGCCGTACTAGTAGCGCACGTCCATAAGGCGCCAGACGGCAAGCCGTCCGGTGGCAGCGGAGACCCCGATCGCCAGCGCCATCAGCAGGGGCACGCCAATGGATCCGGCAATGAACCCGATGACTGCCCAGGCAAGGATCGTGGGCACCAGGAAAAAGGCCAGTACATGAAGCCACTGGTTGGGGACGTCCCGCAGCAGCAGCCCCAGGGCCAGGCCCACCGGAGCGGCGGTCACCAGGCCGATGCCGGCGGCGTAGAACGCGGCAATCACGATGATCCAGAGATAACCCCAGAAATCCCGCGAGGTCCCCCAGCCAATCGCCACCGTGGCTATCAGGGCAACCAGCAGGCAGGCGATGGCATATCCGGTGACAAACGCGGTGGGGCCGAATGTTACGCGGGGCGCGAGCAGGAAAGGCGCGCCCCCGGCGGAAGGGGAACGTTCGGCATCCGCCGGGGAGACGCCGTCGTCATCCGCTTTTTCAGTCATGCGATCGCGCTCCTCGCAGCAGCTTCACCACATCTTCCACGATATTGCGCACTACGGGTAGGCGGGAGAGGATCACCAGCTTGGCCACGAGGGGAGCGGTATTTGTGACCAGGCGCCGGGAGCGGGCCTGACCGGGCGAGGAATCGTAGACCCAGAACAGCGTCACGCCCATCTGGACCAGCCACAGCAGTTCGGGCAGGTCATCGCGCACGGCCAGCGGCGGCTGCGGCCGGGCAGCCTGCACCGCCTGGCGGTAGACGGCGATCGACTTGCCGCGGCCCACCTGCTCGGCGTCGGCCGGCGTGGAGGACTTCCGGGTGCCAGGGGGCACCGGCAGGGCTGCCGTCTTCAGGAACTGGTGTCCCAGCGAGTGGTACGGAGCCAGCACGTCAAGGTTCGCCTGCAGGATGACCCGCAGGTGCTCGCCGAGGTTGTGGCCCTCGCGCAGCTGGGGCAGGGCCGCGGAGCGGTGCTGGTTCTGCAGCGACCGGTAGAGCTCGGCGACGATCGCGTCCTTGGAGGAGAAGTAGTAGTAGGCGTTGCCCACGGAGACGCCGGCTTCTGCGGCGATCCCGCGCATGGTGGTCCGCTCAAAACCGAGGGTGCGGAACTGTCTTGTTGCTGCCTCAGCCAGCCGCTGCCGGGTGGCCTCACTCTTCGACCCCGCGGCCATCGATCCCCTGTTCCAAGTTGCCTACCGGGACATTAGAGCACATTTTTGAACACGTTCAAAAATGTGACGGCACCAAAAACGTGGCAGAATTGACGCTGGTCCTCAGGAGGGCCGCCCGGGACAGCGGGCAAGTGCTAATACAGCCGGGCGGGAGCCCAGGCGAACCACTAAACCGAAACGGGAAATCCATGTCTTCACCAACCCCGGCCGCTGCCCGCCAGGCACGCCAGACCCCCAGCTACGCCTCCCGGGGCAGTTCGCATTACGACCTGATCCTCACCCTCATGTGCGTGGTGATCATCATTTCCAACATCGGCGCGTCCAAGGGCGTGGTGCTGGGTCCGGTCTTCGGCGACTTCAGCATCATCACCGACGGCGGGTTCTTCCTCTTCCCGCTGGCGTACATCCTTGGCGACGTCATCAGCGAGGTTTACGGCTTCAAGGCCGCCCGGCGTGCCATCTACATGGGCTTCGCGATGGCTGCGTTCGCCGTGCTGTCCTTCGCGGTGATCATTGCGCTGCCGGGGTTCGACGACGCCTACGGGCTGGAGAAGCAGGCCGCCCTGGAGGCGGCGCTGGGCCCGGTCTGGCAGATCGTCGCGGCGTCGCTGCTGGGCTTCCTGGCCGGGCAGCTGCTCAACGCCATGGTGCTCACCCGGATGAAGGCACGTTTCAACGAACGTGCGCTGGTGGGCAGGCTGATGGCCTCCACCGGAGTCGGCGAGTTCGCGGACACCCTGATCTTCTGTGCCGTTGCCGCGCCGGTCATCGGGATTGCCGATGCGGGGCAGTTCGTGAACTACGTGATCTTTGGCTTTGTCTACAAGACCGCCATTGAGTTCCTGTTTGTCCCGGTGACCTCAGCGGTGATCAAGGCAATCAAGAAGCGCGAGCCGACCTACAGGGCGCGGGAGAACGCCCAGGCCTAGCTGTAGTACTTCCCCAGGACCTCGTCCTTGAACTCGAAGAAGGTGCCGTCCTCGAGGGCCAGACGGGCGTCGTCGACCAGTTTCACGGTGAAACGCTCATTGTGGATTGAGATCAGCGTGTGGCTGACCATCTCATTGGCCTTGAACAGGTGCTGGATGTAGGCACGCGAGTAATTGGCGCAGGCGTAGCAGTCGCAGCCGTCCACCAGCGGGCCGAAGTCGCGCTTGAACTTGGCGTTGGAGAGGTTCTTGCGGCCGTACGGGGTGTAGAACGCCGAGTTGCGTGCCACCCGGGTGGGGGAGACGCAGTCGAAGGTGTCCGCTCCGTTTTCAATCGCGGTGAAGATGTCATCCGGCTCGGAAATGCCCAGCAGGTGCCGCGGCTTGTCCTCGGGAAGTTCCTCGGTGCACCAGCGCACAATCGTGCCCAGGTTTTCCTTCTCCAGTGCGCCGCCGATCCCGAAGCCGTCGAACCCCATGGCACCCAGATCACGGGACGCCTTGCGGCGCAGGTCCTCATACTGGGCGCCCTGCAGGACGCCGAAGAGCGCCTGGTAGGGGCGGTGCGACCGTTCCTCGGTGAGCCGGCGGTGTTCCACCAGGCACCGTTCCGCCCAGAGCCGGGTGCGTTCAAGCGAACGCTCCTGGTAGGCGCGGGAGTTCAGCAGGGTGGTGAGCTCATCGAAGGCGAACATGATGTCCGCGCCCAGCTGGTGCTGCACCTGCATGGAGATTTCCGGGGTGAAGCGGTGCTTGTCCCCGTTCAGGTGGGACTTGAACCAGACGCCGTCGTCGTCAATGTGGGCCAGGCGTTCCTTGCCGGGAGCGACGTCGTCGTCCGCTCCGGTGGCATGCGTGGTGCCGTCGGCATTCATGTTGATGACCTTCTTGAAACCGGCACCCAGGCTCATGACCTGGAACCCGCCGGAGTCGGTGAAGGTGGGGCCGGGCCAGTTCATGAACTTTCCCAGCCCGCCGGCCTCGTCAAGGATGTCCGCGCCCGGCTGCAGGTACAGGTGGTAGGCGTTCGCCAGCACGGCCTGCGCCCCAAGCTGCGCCACGGATTCCGGCAGCACGGCCTTCACGGTGGCTTTGGTGCCGACGGCGATGAACGCCGGCGTCTGGATCTCGCCGTGCGGGGTGCTGATCACACCGGTGCGGCCCTGGAACTCACCGCCGTTCTCCTTGGCGCGGGACGCAGAGTCGGGAGTGGTTTCACGCAGGCGCTTACCGAGGGCAAAGGAAAAACCGGAGCTGGACACCATTCCATTTTGCCCTACATCCGGAGCGGGACCGCCGACGCCGGATGCGGGCCTGCCTCGGCTCAGCACCGGGCGGGTCCGGCTGGAGAGACCGGCCACATAACTGAGGCCGCCGTTCAGGCCGAGCGTATGGTGAGAAGGGCGGATTCTCCGGTCCCGTGAAGCGCTGCCGCCGCCCTTGAACGCATGAAAGGCCCCCGAAGTCCCCTTGAACCACCTGCGCGAAATGCTCACCCTTGCCCCTGCCCACAATGACCACCGCGTGGGCATCCGCTGCGGCATCGGCATAGGTGTCCCGCTCGCCGTCCTGCTGGCCATCGGCAGGATCGACCTGGCGATCTTCGTGGCCTTCGGTGCATTCACCAGCATCTACGGCCGTAATGAGCCGCACCGCCAGCGGCTGGGGCACCAGGGGCGTGCCGGCGCACTGATGTTCATTGTGATCCTGGCCGGTGCGCTGTCCTCCCGGCTGGGCCTGGATGCCTGGGGGATTGTCCTTGGCACCACGCTGGTAGCCGGGCTGGGGACGGTGGCCACCGGGTACTGGAGGCTGCGCCCTGCGGGATCCCTGTTCCACATCTTCGCGTACGCTGCCATCGCGTCCGTGCCCGCGCATCCTCCGCTGTGGCAGGGCATGCTGGCGGCCGGAACGACCATCGCGTTCGCCATCCTGCTGGGACTGGGCGGCATGCTGCCGCCCACCTACCGGACGCCCTGGGAGAAGCCGCTGCGGCCCCGCTTCAGCGCGGCGCAGCAGAAGGCGATTTGGGCCGACGGCGCAATGTACGCGGTTGCGGCGGCGGCTGCCGGCAGCATCGCCACCCTGCTGGGAATCGGCCACAATTACTGGGCAATGGTTGCCGCCACTGTTCCCCTGGTGGGCGCCACCTTCCGCCACCGCATCCACCGCGGCGTCAACCGGATGCTGGGAACGTTCGGCGGACTCGCAGTCACGGCGGTGATCCTGTTTGCCGGCCTGCAGCCCTGGCAGCTGGTCCTTGTCATTGCGCTGCTGCAGTGCGGGGCCGAGCTGTTCATTGCCCGGAACTACGCGCTGGCCCAGGTGGTCATCACACCGCTGGCGCTGCTCAGCACAGAACTCTCCCATGCCAGCAATCCGGCCACGCTGATCCAGGACCGGGCAGTTGAAACCGTCATCGGAGCCCTGGTGGGGATGGCCCTGGTGCTGCTCCTGCAGCTCCGGGCCAACCGGTCCAGTGCGCGCAGGCTCTCCGGAGCGTCCGCCTAGAGGTCCAGGTTCAGGCCGCGCACGGCGCTGAGTTCAGTGCGGATGCGCCGCTGGAGTTCGGCGTCGGAATAGCTCTGCGACCCGCCGTGGGCGCGCAGGTACAGCAGCGTGTTCAGGCGCAGGATCCGCCAGTCCCGTTCGCTGTGCTCGTCGCCGGCCTCCGCGGCGCGCTGGACTTCACGGTCGTAGAGGTTCGGCTCATTGAGCTGGCGCTGCAGCAGTTCGGCGGACAGCTTGGCCTTAAGCGGATCCGATTCGGCATTGTCTCCGGCCCGGACGGCCTGGGCAAACGCTGCCGAAGCCTCCAGGTCACCCGACTCGTGGGTAATCTGGGCGGCCAGCGCGAGCGCTCCCTGGATCCAGTTCCAGCGGCCGTAGTTGCCGTCGAAACCAAGCCCCGTAATCAGGGAACAGACAGCCAGGGCATTCTCTGCGTCCCCCAGGTCCACGTAGAGGGTGTGGGCAAGGTCGCGCACGTCCTGGAGGTTGCTTCCGGCCTTGACGTTCAGGCCCCGGCTAAGCCTGGTGACGAGTTCCTTGACCGCGCGGTCCTCCGGATGGGCGGCTTCGGCCGCGGCCAGGACGGCGGCGTAGGTCTCTTCCTCTGTGGGAATGCTGCGGACCGCTTCAGCGGCGTTCTTTTCCGGTGCCGGTGCCGCCACCCGCACGGCAGACCCGTAGGCAATCCGCAGGACCTCACCGTCCTCCAGGTCAGCGATGACCAGGGCGGGATTCCCCAGGTCGTCCTCTTCGATGCGGATGGCTGCCACAGGTGCCAGGGTCAGCTCATCCAGGACCACCTTCTGGCCCGGTACAAGCAGTTCGGCATTGACCCGGAAGGCATACTTATCCGGCACACTCATCGACATGGCTTTTCCTTAGCGCTCGAAGCTCGGCCCCAGTATATAAACGTAGGTTAGCGCCTACCGGCCCCAGCCCGCCGACGCCAGGGCCTGACGGAGCAGGTCGCCGCGCCCGCCGGAAAACTCGGAGTAGATGGCCGGGCTGAGAGCTTCCTCGGGAGTAAGCCAGGACAGTTCCAGTGCATCCTGCCGCGGATCGCATTCGCCAGTCACCGGGATCAGGTAGGCCAGCGCGACGGCGTGCTGGCGCTCGTCAGTGAGGCCGGTCTGCGACGGCGACGGGAAGTACTCAGCGACGGCGAACGGTGCCAGGCTGGGCGGCAGCTGCGGCAGTGCCATGGGCCCGAGGTCCTTCTCGAGGTGGCGCAGCAGGGCAGCGCGGATGGTTTCGCGGTACATCACGCGGCCGGAAACGAACGTCCGCACCATTTTTCCCTCAGGGGTTGCCTGCAGCAGCAGGCCCACCTCGGTGACATACCCCAGCGGGTCGCACCGCACCGGAACGGCTTCTACGTAGACCATGGGAAGGCGCTGCCGTGCTTCGTGCAGGTCCTCTTCCGAAAGCCAGCCGGGATACGGGTCAGGAGTGCGAACGTTCATAGCAGTGTTCTACCCCAAAGCCGGACACCGAGTCATTCGGCGCGCTCCGCTTCGGCCGAGGGCTGAACTGCATCCGGATCTATCAGGGCGCCCGGCGGAAGCCTACGATTGAGCGCATGGAGACCGAGCTGTCGGAGCTGCTGCTCCCGAATGCTGCGGCATGGCGGGACTGGCTGGGTGAGCATCATCTGCGCTCCGCCGGGGTCTGGCTGGTCCTTGGGAAGAAAGGCGGGAGTACCACCGCCCTGACGTATCAGGCTGCCCTGGACGAGGCCCTTTGCTTCGGCTGGATTGACGGCCAGGCAGCACGGCGTGACGAGGAAACCTATCTGCAGCGCTACACCCGGCGCGGCCCGCGGAGCGCCTGGTCGCTGCGCAATGTGGGGCATATTGCCCGGCTGGAAGCCGCCGGCCGGCTGCACCCCTCCGGGCGCGACGCCGTGGAGTCAGCCAAGTCCGACGGCCGGTGGGATGCCGCCTATGCCGGACCGGCCACGGCAGAGGTGCCGCAGGACCTGCTGGACGCGATCGCCGCCAATGCGAGCGCCCAGGCAATGTTCGACGTACTCAGTTCGCAGAACCGCTTTGCCCTGGCCTACCGGCTGGGCCAGCTCAAGACGGAAGCAGCCCGGGAGCGGAACATTGCCCGCTTCGTGGACATGCTCAGCCGCCGTGAGACCTTCTATCCGCAGAAGCGGATGCCAGAGTAGGAGTCCACCATGTGCCGGCTTTTCGGAATGCATGCAGGTCCCAAGCCCGTCCATGCCACGTTTTGGCTGCTCACCGCTCCGGACAGCCTGGCCGAGCAAAGCCGGCGGATGGCGGACGGTTTCGGGATCGGTGTGTTCGATCCCGGCGGCAAACCCGTAGTGGACAAGGCGCCCGTGGCGGCCTACGAGGACCGTGCCTACGCCTCGGCAGCCCGGACGCTGGACGGCAGTACATTCGTTGCCCATGTCCGGTACGCCAGCACCGGGGGGAACACCCTGGTGAATACGCATCCGTTCCTGCAGGATAACCGGCTGCTCGCCCACAACGGAGTGGTGGAGGACCTGGACGTGCTCGATGACCGGCTGCGGTCCCTGGAAGTTCTGGGCCTTGTCCAGGGGCAGACTGACAGCGAGCGGGTCTTCGCCCTCATCACCGGCATTGCCCGCCACAACGGCGGTGACCTGGGGGATGCCATCACCCAGGCGGTCACCTGGGTTGCTGAGAACCTGCGGCTCTACGCCGTGAACCTCGTCCTCTCCACGGAATCGGAGCTGTGGGCGGTGCGGTACCCGGACACACACCCGCTCTATGTCCTGCAGGAAAGTGCCGACGATCCGCACCGCGGCAAGAACACCGCTCGGATCAGCATGAAGAGCGATGAGATGGAACAGAACCGGACCCCCTCGGTGCTTGTCGCCACCGAGCGGATGGACGAAAATCCGAACTGGCGGATGATGGACTCCGGCGAGATCCTCCGGGTAGACCGGAACCTGAACACGGAGCGGTCCTTTCCCCTTCCGCAGCATCCCCAGCACCTGCTTACCCTCGCAGACCTGGATCCGCACACGGCGGCCTCGCAGCATCCGCTCAAGGCTGCAGGCACCTAGGACCCAGGGGTTCAGTCCGCCTGGGGATCGGCCTCCAGCCGCACGACGCGCAGGGCCGCCTCCAGGACCATCCAGGCCTGGAGCTGGGTGGAAAGCTCGGCGCCGGTGCCCGGGGGATAACCCTCATCCGCGGTGCTGCGGGGGTCGGACGGGAACACCGCCAGGTTGTTCCGGACTGCCCGGCCTTTCCAAAGCCTGTCCGCCAGCTCGGTGACCAGCACCCCTGCCGTCCGGCGTGAATCGGAGTCCAAAGTCGGGGCGGCGGCTGCTTCGGCGAGGTAGCGGCACAGGATGCCGGTGAACAGTCCGCCGTCGCCGCTGCCGTGGGTGCGCAGCAGCGGCCCGGTGCCGCCGTCGGCAACCAGGCGACGGGACGTGGCACGGATCAGCTCAGCGGCCCGCTGCAGGTTTGCCTCGCCGCCCAGCTCCAGCAATGCCCCCAGCGCCGGCCCCTGGTTGTACGTGAAGTGCGCCCGTTCAAGGACCGCGCCGGCTGCGGACTGCCGCACGCCGTCGTAATAGAGCCCGTTCCCGGGGTCGAGCAGCTCAGCATTTAACCAGTCCACCAGCTCCTGCGCGCGTTCGCGCTCGCCGGTGCGTGCGAAAAACAGGGCCGCGGGAGCCGTGGCCGGGGTGTTCTTGAAGTTCCGGGAACGGTTCCACCAGACGCCGCCGCCCAGATCCGGGGTGTGGCCCGAACGCAGTGCCCGCCCCAGTGACTCCCGCAGGCCCTGGTGGCGGGGCTTATTGCCGCGCGGCGGCCCGGGCAGGGTGTCCAGGCGCAGGGCGGCCAGCGCCAGCCACGCCATATCGTCGAAATAGGAGTTCGTAAACCGGCCGCCGTTGCGGATCCGGATGGTCCGGACCACCTGTTCGGCCAGCACAATCGGATCGGACCCGGCCACCGGCGCCCGGCTGCGCAGGCCGGTGTCCACGAGGACGTCCACGTAGTGTGCCTGCCACCAGTAATGCCAGTGCCCGACGCCGCGGGGCAGCGGCTGCGGTGCGCGGACAGCGCCCAGGTGCGTGCGCGGCAGGCCCAGGAACCTGCCGCCAAAAGCGGTTGTCACCGAGTGGGCTGCGGTGTCGGCGCGCAGCTCGGCGTGGCGGACGGTCTGTGCTGCGGGCATGCGACCCACCATAGTCCGGGCTGCCCCGCAGCGTCACCGTCTCCCGCACCCACGGAACAGGCCTTCGAAGGATGCGGTGTGCCGGCAGTCACAGTAGGCTCGTGGGACCGTACGCGCCCAGGCGCACCCCAACAGTCCTGACCCAGGAGGAACCACATGCAGCTATCCGGTGCTTCGGCCATCGTCACGGGAGCAGCTTCCGGACTCGGACGGGCTACGGCCCGCCGGCTCATCGATGCCGGAGCGGAAGTGGTGCTGGTTGACCTGCCTTCCTCCGGCGGGCTCGCCTACGCCGGTGAACTGGGGGACAACGCGCACTTTGTCCCGGAAGACGTGACGGACCCCGAGCAGATGCAGGGTGCGGTGGAAGCTGCCATGGCGGCAGCACCGCTGCGGGTAGCGGTGAACTGTGCCGGGATCGGCACGCCGGGTAAGGTCCTGGGCCGCAACGGTGTCCTGCCGCTGGAGGATTTCAACCGGGTCATCCAGGTAAACCTGGTGGGCACCTTCAACGTGACCCGGCTGGCTGCCGCGGCCATGGCGGAAACCGAGCCGGTGACGGATGACGGCGGGACCTCCGAGCGCGGCGTCATCATCAACACCGCGTCGGTAGCGGCCTTCGACGGGCAGATCGGGCAGCCGGCCTACTCGGCGTCGAAGGGTGGAGTGGCTGCCATGACCCTTCCGCTGGCACGCGAACTGGCGCGCCACCTGATCCGCGTGGTGACGATCGCCCCCGGTATTTTCGAAACCCCCATGGTGGCCGGACTGCCGCAGGACGCGCAGGACTCGCTGGCTGCGCAGATACCGCACCCATCCCGGCTGGGCCGGCCGGATGAATACGCCTCCCTGGTAGACCACATCATTGGCAATTCGATGCTGAACGGTGAAACCATCCGGCTTGACGGAGCGATTCGGATGGGGCCGAAATAGGGCGTGCCGATGCTCCCCGACGCCGACTTTTTCAATTTCGAACAGCTGCTGAGTCCCGAGGAGACAGCCAAGCTGGCTGAGCTGCGTTCCTTCCTCGCTGCCGAGGTGCTTCCGCACGCCGGCGGCTGGTGGGATGAAGCGCGGTTCCCGGTGGAACTGCTGCCCGGCCTGGCGTCGCTCGGCCTGTCCACGCCGGTGCAGCGCGGATACAGTCCGCTGTTCGCCGGCCTGGTGATTGCGGAGATGACCCGTGCCGATACCTCCATCGCGACCTTCTTTATGGTCCACCACGACCTGTTCGTGGAGGGACTCCATGCTTTCGGATCCGAGGAGCAGAAGGAGAGGCTCCTGGCTGATGCGCAGTCGCTGAAGATCACCGGAGCCTTCGCCCTCACCGAGCCTGACCACGGCTCCGACGTCGCCGGCGGGATGGCAACCATGGCGGTGCGCGAGGGTGAAGACTGGATCCTGAACGGAAGTAAACGATGGATTGGCAACGGCACGTTCTGCGACTGGATGCTGTGCTGGGCGCGGGAACCGGAGACGGGCAAGATCAGGGGCTTCCTCCTGGACGCATCATTGCCAGGGATCAAGCGCACCCGGATCGAGAACAAGACGGCGCTGCGCACCGTGCAGAATGCCGACATTGAGCTGACGGACGTCCGCGTTCGGGAAGCTGACCGGCTCGCCGGAATCGAGAGTTTCGAGGACATTAAGCACCTGCTGCGCGGTTCGCGGATCATGGTGGGCTGGCAGGCGGTGGGCCAGCAGCTGGCCGCGTTCGACGTCGCCCGCGCCTACGCCGTCGATCGCATGCAGTTCGGGCGGCCGCTGGCGTCCTTCCAGCTGGTGCAGCAGCAGCTGGTGCGGATGCAGGGCAACGTTGTGGCGTCCACCGGTATGCTGGCCCGCGTCAGCGAGCTGGAACAGGGCGGCTACGGCGCTGTGTCCGACGACGGAACGGCCCGCGGGGACATGGCCCGGGCTGCGCTGGCGAAGTCCTACGCCAGCGCCCTGATGCGTGAAACGGTCTCGCTGGGACGCAGCCTGCTGGGCGGCAACGGAATTGTCTCCGACTACCGGATGGCCAGGATCTTCGCTGACGCCGAAGCTATCTACACGTATGAGGGGACGTACGAGATCAATACGCTGATCGCGGGGCGGGAGATCACGGGGGTCTCGGCGCTGCGCTGAGCAGCAGGCCCGGGGGTCGGCGCTGCGCTGAGCGGCAGGCCCGGGGGTCGGCGCTGCGCTGAGCGGCAGGCCCGGGGGTCGGCGCTTCGCTGAGCTGGCTGGATCTCCCGGCTTTCCCCAAAATTCCCAGGGGTTGGTCTCACGGTTCTCCAGGGGGCGCTACCGCAGGTCAACAGGCACTGTTGAATTGAGTGCAAGTTTGGACTTAGGTTACTTTGGTGTGACGCACACTGCATGACATCCCTCCCTGACCTGCGTCTCGTCCTGCGGTCTCGGCAGCCGCTCGAGGCTGCCGGCACTCTAGGACGGGGGCCACGGACGGACCAGAGACAGGTGGGCTGCGTCCAGGAATCCCCCTTCCCGCGCAGCCCACCCCTCCAGGAAAAGCTTCTACCGCCGGCCGGCCAGGGGATTGAGCAGCCTGCCGGAGAACTGCAGCCCGCCTGACGGATCCGCAATGTCCAGCATCTGCTGGTTATTGCGCAGTTGCAGCCGGTTGAGGCAGGAACGGGCAAAATCGGCGGCGAAGAGATCATGGGCTGCGAAGTCTTCGGCAAGTTCTGGGCGTTCAGCCTGGTATGCGCGAACCACTTCCGCGACAGTGTCCCAAAACTCATCCTGCGTAAGCTGTCCGTCCTCGTGGAGGACGGCAGCGAGGAAGCGGAAGAAGCAGTCGATCACGTCGGTGTAGATGGAGAGCACCTGCTCCTCAGCCGGCACGTCCACGCGGATGCGTGCCACGTCCCGTGGAAGCTCCATTTTGTCCGCCATCACGATGATCTCTTCGCCGATATCCTTCATCAGCGCCCGGACCGGCACCCCGTTCCTGAGAACCAGGATCAGGTTCTCGCCGTGCGGCATGAAGGCCAGCCGGTACGCATAGAAGCAGTGCAGGACCGGTACCAGGTAGGTGTGGAGATACTCCATAAGCCAGCGGCGCGCCGGGAGACCGGAGCGCCGGATGAGCGCCGAAACGAACGGGATGCCGGCCTGGTCCCTGTGCAGCAGCGAAGCCATAGTCGCCAGTTGTTCCCCGGGCTCCAGCCGGTCCATCGGGCTTTCCCGCCACAGTGCCGCCAGCATTTTCCGGTACGGAGAACCCTTGGGGGCAGCGGCGTCGTAATACGGGTTGGTGTAGCCGATGGCAGCGGTTTCGCGAAGGATCTGGAAGCCGGTGCCCGCCAGCACTGAATCGGCGCGGACCAGCTCGTCCACCCATTCGTTGATGGCCGGAGTGGAGACCATGTATTCGGCGGAAAGACCGCGCATAAAGCCCATATTCACCACTGAGAGCGCGGTCTTGACGTAGCAGCGGGCGGGCTCGCTGCGGTTGAAGAACGTCCGGATGGACTGCTGCGCCTGATACACATCCTCGGATGGACCGAGATGCACAATGTGCCGCCGGGCAACCTCCGCGGCGAAGGTGACGCTGAGCTTGTTCTCCCACTGCCAGGGATGCACGGGCATCAGCAGGTAGTCTCCGGGGCCCAGATCCAGTGCCCGGAGCGCGGATTCGAATCCTGCCTGCACGCCGGCATCCAGCTCGGAGTGCATGAGCGTCCCGTAGTCCAGACCGGACACCGAGGTGAATCGGGCGCGGTCCTTCCGGACGGCAATCCAGTGCAGCCGGACGCCGGCACCGGTTTCAGGCGCGTAGGAAAGGTAGTCATGCAGCCCGAATCCCAGCCTTCCGTTGTTGGCCACGAAGCACGGGTGCCCTTCGGTCATGGACGCTTCGACGGCCTGGAAGTCCACTGCTGGATCAGCGCCGCCGGTTATGCCGGCCGCCAGTTTTTCCGAGGTGTGGAAGGAGCCGCTGTGCTTGTAGGCGTGGGAAGCCAGGGTGCTGGAAATTTCCTCCAGGTAGACCGGCAGCATGGCCTCGCTGATTCCCAGCGTGCGCGCGAATTCGGTGATGAAGACCAGCGCGTCCAAGGCGGTGCCGCGTCCGTTGACGGAGCGGAGGATGCTCTGGGGCAGGATGCTCCAGTGTTCCAGCTCAAGGACGTCCGCCTCGAAGGAATAGGTGGCGGCGCCGTCGTCGGATGTCAGCTGGTACCTGCCCGGGCCTGCGGGCTGGGGCTGGAGGATCCGCTCGTGCGAGAACTCGGCGAGGGCCTTGCAGACGACGTGCCGGTTGGCGGCCGCCCAGGTCTCCGGGGTGAGGTGCCCGGCGTCGAGGGTCGATGCTGCGGGGGCGACGGCGGTGCTCATGGTGTTGCTCCTTGGAAAGTCGTGGGGGTGCTGCCGGCTGTGGCAGTGAACTGCTGCCGGGTGCAGAAGGAAAGGAGGGCGGTTTTGTCGGGCAGCTCAATGCGGCTGTGGGGCTGGAAGCCCATGCGTTGGTTGAGGGCCTGGATCTTGGTGTTGCGGACATCCGGTTCAACCACCACCCGCTGCGTCTCCGGTTGGGAGAAGAGGAAAACCATCACGGACCGGAAAGCCGCTGAGGTGAACCCGTGCTGCGGTATGTCCGGCGGGCCCATGAGCAGGTGCATGCCGCGGTCACCCGGCTGGAGGGGGTACAGGCCTGCCAGCGGAGAGTGCTCCGGAGCGTAGCTTTCCATCAGGAATGCGGGAGTATCCCCAAACAGGCCCAGCCAGGCCTCGTGGTGCGGGTTCGCGTCGATTCCGGCGTACTCGCTGCGGACCTCGTCCACCGTAGCGGTGCCCATGCCCCAGAACCGTGCGTAGTCCCGGCTCGTCCAGCTGTGCAGGAGGGGTGCGTCCGATGCAGGATCGACCGGGCGGAAGTCGAAACTCATGCCACCGCTCCTTCTGCCTTCGCCGCTGATCCCGTGCGTGTGTTTGAGGGCGCGTGCGACGGCTGGCCCAGGCCAGCGAGTCCGAACTCCTGGAACGTGGTGCTGGTTTCCACCGGGTAGTACTCCCAGCCGAGGATTTCGCGCAGGATCGTCGAGTTGCGGTACGCAGCCATTCCCAGGTCCGGGGAGGTGAACCCGTGGGTGTGCAGCTCGGCATTCTGCACGAAGATTTCCGCTGTCTCCACGCCGATCCCATAGTTGCGGTCCACGTCCAGCCGGCCGCGGCTGTCCCGTCGTATGCGGTTGCTGATACCCCGCAGGAAGGCCGGCTCGCGGTAGGAATACCCGGTGGCCAGGACCACGGCGCCGGTCGCCAGCCCACCGCTGGTTCCCTGTTCCGGGTGATGCAGTTCCAGCCGGTGCTGCCCGGTGCCGCGGTCGTAGCTGCTGCCGGTGACTTCCACGCCCGTGAGCAGCCTGACCGGTAACGGCCCGGAAAGGCTGCGCGCGTACAGGGCATCGTAAATGTCATTGATCAGCGCTGCGTCGATGCCCTTGTACAGGTTTTTCTGGGACCCGATGAGCCGGTCACGGGTGCCGCCGGGAAGGGCATGGAAATAGTCGACGTAGTCCGGTGACGTCATTTCAAGGGTGAGCTTGGTGTATTCCAGCGGGAAGAACCGGCCCGAACGAGTCACCCAGTTCAGCTCGTAGCTGTCCGGTCCACTGTCCTGAAGCAGGTCCAGGAAGACTTCGGCAGCGCTCTGCCCGCTCCCGACCACGGTGATGCTCCGTTGCGCCTGGAGATTGGCTTTTGAATCCAGGTAATCGCTGTTGTGGGCTGCCGTCCGCGCCCCCGGACCCGTCAGGATTTCGGCGCACGACGGCGGGATCTCGGGCTGGGTTCCGGTGCCCAGGACCAGCCGGCGGGCGGCGTGAACCTGCGTACCGCCGTCGTGCCTTGTGCTCACCAGGTACCTGCCGCCGTCCTGCGCGGTCTCTTCATAGCGCACATCCGTGACCTCGTGGCCGAACCGGACGCTGGGCAGCTGCTCCGCCACCCAGCGGCAGTAGGCGTTGAACTCAGCACGCAGCGGGTAGAAGTCTTCGCGGATGTAGAAGCGGTACAGCCTGCCCGTGGACTTCAGGAAGTTCAGGAACGAGTACCGGGAGGTCGGGTCGGCCAGGGACACCAGGTCCGCCATGAACGGGACCTGCAGGTGCGCGGTCTCCAGCATCATTCCCGGGTGCCAATCGAAGCCGGGACGCGAGTCGAAGAACACGGCGTCCAGCTCGGCTATGGGTTCGGTGAGTGCTGCCAGGCCCAGGTTGAAGGGCCCGACGCCGATGCCGATCACGTCGTGCTCGGCCAGGCCCGCGTCGTGCTCGGCCGGGCCGGCGTTTGGTGCGGTTAGGCCCGCGTTTGGCGCGGCGAAGCCCGCGGCGGTTCCGGGCTCCGGCTGGCGCTGTGCCCGGCGGCTCATGCTGCTGCTCCCGCCGCGGTGCCGGTTCTCGGTCCGGCCGTGTCAGTTTCTGCCTGACCGGACAGCCAGCGGGCGGCATGGGAGCGGATGAGGTCAAGGATCCGTTCGATGTCCGCCAGGCCGGCCGTGGGGTTCAGCAGTGTGAACTTCAGGAAGTTCCGGCCGGCCACGGTGGTTCCGGCGATGACGGCCTCTCCCGAGGCCGCGAGGGCCGAGCGGATCCAGCGGTTCAGCGCGTCGCAGGAGCCCTCGTCCAAGCCACGCGGGCGGATGCGGAACACAACGGTGCTCAGCTGGACGCGGGCGGCAACCTCGAACCCGGGGTCCGCTTGCAGCAGCCGCCCGGTCTCCTGGGCCAGGTCCATCGCTGAATCAAGCAGCGCGCCAATTCCGTCGGCGCCCGTGACGCGCAGGGTGAGCCAGAGCTTGAGGGCGTCGAAGCGGCGGGTGGTCTGGATGCTGTGGTCAACCTGGTTGGGGATCTCCGGGTCGGCTGCGTCTTCCGGGTTGAGGTAGTCCGAGTAGTGCAGGATGTGGCGCAGTTCGCCGGCGTCGCGCACCAGGACGGCGCTTGAGGAAACGGGCTGGAAGAACGTCTTGTGGTAGTCCACGGTGACGGAATCTGCCGCACCGATTCCGGAGAGCCGGCTCCGGTATTTCAGGGAGGTCAGCAGGCCTCCGCCGTATGCGGCATCGACGTGGAGCCAGGAACCAAACTCGGAGCTGAGCGTTGCGCATTCGAGCAGCGGGTCGATGCTGCCGAAGTCCGTGGTCCCGGCGGTAGCCACAATGGCCATGGGAACTTCTCCGCGGCTGCGGGACTGAGCCAACGCGTCCCGGAGCGCCCCGGGCCGAAGCCTGCGGTCGGCGTCGCACTCAATGAGGTGGACTGCCTCCTCGCCCAGGCCCAGCAGGGCCGCGGACTTGCGGATGCTGAAATGGCTGGCTTCGGAGGCGAAGATACGCAGCCTTCCCAGCAGTTCCGGAAGGCGTTCGCTGCGGCCGGCTGCGGAGGAGGTCCGCCGGAGTCCGGCGACGGCACGGTTGCGGGCGATGAGCAGTGCCTGGAGATTTGAGCTGGTTCCACCGCTGGTAAAGACCCCGCTTGCCGCTGGTCCCAGCCCCAGCCGTCCGGCGGTCCAGCGCAGCAGATGCCGCTCGATGAGTGTGGCTCCGGCGCTCTGGTCCCAGGTGTCCATGGAAGAGTTCACCGCGCTGAGGATGGTTTCCCCGACCAGTGCCGGAATGGCTACCGGGCAGTTCAAATGCGCGGCGTAACCGGGATTATGGAAGTAAACGGCGTCCCGCAGGTAGAGCGGGTGGAGTTCCTCCAGTGCCGCGCTTGTGGTGCCCAGCGGCCGGTCCAGGTCCACGGCGTCTACGTCGGGAGCCAGGTCCCTTGGATGCTTCCCCGTGAAGGGGCGGCGGGCTGAGCTGATGGAACGGGTTACGGCTGCCATGCCCAGCAGGTTCTCGGTTCGGTATTGCTGCGTGGATGATCCGGTCAGAAGGGTGACTGCACCTGTTTGGCTTTCACCTTCGGCACCTGTGGAGCCGGGCTCCGGCTGGTTAAAAGTACTCACTGCGCCCTCTCTGGAAGGTCTCAAGACGATAACGAAGTTAGCCTGCCCTTACCTCCGCTATTACGTCAAACTTTTGTCTCTTAATTCGCGCCGATGAGGATAAAGTCTGTTTGCAGGTGCAAAATGACGCGCGATGGGCGCGCATGAAGGGCCGGTTCCGGCTTGCGCGATCGGATGTCAGTAGGCTTAGTATCGAAGGAAAGGACCGTTGAGATCGGAAGGCGAGCTGCAGATGACTGAACAGAACCCGGACCACAGCGACAACCCGGCACTGGCCGATGACCTGGCTGAGGTTGTGACGCCTGATGAGCTGAGCATCGTCTCCGGCGAAGAGCTCCTGGACGAAGACGAGCTCACGGACGCGGAAGACCTGACCTATCCGGGCGCCGCGGAGGACAACCCGGACAACTGGCAGGAGGACCCGCTGATCAACGAGGAACCCCTTGCCGGGGAACCCGGGATCGAATCAGACCAGACGCTTCGCGATGAAACGGCGGAAGAACGGTACGAAGAAGGCGCGTCGCAGATACCGCCTGAGGAACCAACCATTGGTGAAGCGGCGCGCGACGTCGACTTCGGAGACTCATCAGTGGACCCGCTCGAGGATGGCAGTGATGACCCTGCCCACGCTGGCGGCGACCCGCTCTCAGCCTTCAACCCGGACGACGAGCCGCTCTAGGGCCGCGACCGAAGATGAGGCATCCTTCCGCCGGGACTACGGTGGAAGGATGCCTTCCTTTCGCGTCCAGCTCAGCATTCTTGGCCTGCGTCCCGGGAACCCGCCCGAAGCGGTAATGGATGCCGCCGTCGAAGCACTGGAGGCCAGCCACCACGTTGAGGCCAACCAACTGGACATCGTCTCCGGCGTTCCGCGCATCACACTGCGGTTCATGGTTCCCGCCAATGAGTACGGGGTCGAGAACTCACAGGCGAGGCGCGCAGCCATGAACATGCGGCACGCGGTGGAACAGGTCGCTAAATGCGAACAGCTCCGGGTGCTTCGCCGGCAGCGCGGACGCTGGCTTCCGCTCTGAGCCACTCCCGCTGCCTCCTGCGCCGGGCGTGATCCGCCTGGTGGCGCCGGGACCCCGCCGACACCAGGATGAGGAAGGCTCCGACAAAGGCTCCTGCGGCGACGGGCATGGAGGCCTGTTCCGACAGCAGCCGGGTGAAGCCAATCCCGGTGAGGCCGACGACGACGGTCAGCGCCGCGGCGAGGTGGCCCCTGTCCGTCATAGACACCGTGGTGATCCCAATGACCGTTGCCACGAGTGCTACCAGCGCCCATGCGTCCGGCCCCCAGCCTGCGACGTCCGTCCCCAGCGCAGTAAACCAGCTGCCCAGCCCGGTGAGTAGTGCAATCGTGCAGACACCCAGCAGGACTTTGGCAGGAAGGTCGGCCGCCGCCTTCTCCGTGCGTGATTCACCCGGCCAGGTATTGGACACATGGATGGCAGTCAGGCCGATACCTGTCCCTAAGGCCGCGGACCAGAAGGCAGCTGCCGGGTTGCCGGTTTGGACAGCCCAGAGCCAGAGGGCCGCCACAACCGCAGATCCGGCGCTGATAGGGCCGCTCCAGGCCTGCCGCGAGCTGGACCGTTGGGAGGGAATCCACTGCAGGGCTGCGTACCCGGCAGCGCCCGCCAGCACTGGAATCCACGCCAGCCAAACCCACGGATACACTCCGAGCATGGATGCTGCGGGGTCCAGGACACTTCCGGATGCGTGGTTGATGTCCGGCCAGCTGCCGGCGGTGCGGGTCAAGCCATAGGACGCGCCGATAGCAGCAGCTGTGCAGACGGTGACTGCCGTGCGGCGGACTGTGCCTGCCGGTGCGTGCCCGAAGTTTTCGAGCGGTTCGTGGTCTAAGTGGTCTCCCTGGAAGTGGCCGTTCGGGTTTGGGTGCTGCGGGAGCTTCTGTGTTCCAGGCTCCTGTGTTCTACGCTCCTGTGTTTCAGGGTTCGGCTCCTGTGTTTCAGGGTTCGGCTCGTGGGGCCCGGGGTTGAGCTGTTCCGCTTCGATCCGGGCATCTTCTTCAGTTGCTCGTCCGCTAACCAGCCGCTGGACAGCCCGTGCCGGGTTGAAAGAACTCCGGAGGTGGTAAGCCCGTCCCGAGGAGCCGTTTGTGGGTGTGCCGAGAAGAATGCTGCCGAAGGAATCCGGCTGAACGTCTGGGGCAGCCCGTTCCTCAGGCCCGGCAATGACCTGCCAGAGGCTGTTTCGTTCTGCTTCCAGACGGGTGTGCACTGTGGGCGGGGTTCCGGGAGGCGGTGACGGGGCCAGCGGGGGAATGAAAGCAGCGGAGCCGGTGCTGGTTGTGCCGCGGGGGTTCTTGTCCGCCTTGCCGCTGCTGTTAGTGCGGCTGCTGTTACTGAGGCCGCTGTTGCCGTCCTTGGCTCCAGGCTTTTGCACGTCTTCGCCCGGCTCAGCAGGGCGTGCGGGATGGGGGAGCATGCCTGTTCCTTTGCCTCAGCGGTTCCTTCGGGTACCTAACCCGGATGGGGATCCACCAAAGCGTAACGGCAGGAGTGCGGCTGTGGAAGAGGAATTTTGCAGGTCAGCGGGGCATTGATGGAGCCGGAAAGGCATCAAGGGACAGTTCGCTGCGGTATTGGACGGGCTGCCTGGTCAGCGGGTCGGTGAACTGGATGGAGCGAGCCAGCAGCTGCAGCGGCTTGCTGTAGTCATCCGGGGCCTGTTCCAGCAGGACCGGATAGAAGGGGTCGTTCAGGATGCCGATTCCCAGTGACGCCATATGGACGCGAAGCTGATGGGTCTTGCCGGTATGAGGGAGCAGGCGGTAACGGCCGAGCCCACCGGCCTCTTCCACCAGTTCCACCCGTGTTTCCGCGTTGGGTTCTCCAGGGACTTCCTGCGCGAGCAGATAGGTCCGGGATTTAACCATCCGGCTGCGGACGACGGCAGGGAGCTCGAGATCCGAACGGACTGGAGCAACGGCCTCATATTCCTTCTCGATGCGCCGCTTCTCGAAGAGGACCTGGTACTTTCCGCGGGTTTCCGGGTTTGTTGAGAAGAGGAGTACACCTGCGGTCATCCGGTCCAGCCGGTGCATAGGGATGAGGTCCGGGATTCCGAGGGCGACCCGAAGGCGCACTAGGGCTGATTCGGCAACGTACATTCCGCCTGGAGTCGTGGGCAGGAAGTGCGGTTTATCGACGACGAGCAGGTTTTCGTCCTGGTGGAGGATATTGATTTCAACTGGAAGACGCTTTTCCGGGGGCAGTTCCCGGTAGTACCAAATGAACGTGTGCTCTGCGAGTGGAGTTGTCCGGTCGAGCCGGACTCCTCCGATTCCTACGACTTCCCCGCGGTCAAACCGATCGGCTATGCCTTCCGGGTTTACGTGTCCGAACCGTTCGAGGACGTATTCGAAGGCTGTGCTCCAGGGGCCCTCGTGGGGCAGCCGCAGCCGGGTGGCGTTCACTCCGTTGCGGACCGGAAGAGGGGATTGCATCACCCTTCAAGGGTACCGGCGGTCCTGAATCCCGTTTTCAGGGCCGTGCGTTAGGCCGGTGGATTATCTTTGGTCCATGATCAGGCGCGCAGATGGCCCAAACGGGGGCGTGGCTGAGGGGGTCACTCGCTTGGGCGGGGATGGAACCCGCGGGAACAAAGCCGAAGGGGAGGTGGCCATGGTGGAGGGGGCCGCGTGGTGGGATCAATGTTGAAGTGCAGGCCCCGCGGGAACAAAGCCGAAGGGGAGGTGGCCGTGGTGGAGGAAGCCAATGTTGAAGTGCAGGTCCGGCGGGGACGGGCTATGCGTCGTCATGCTGCGGGGAGTGGGGATGGAGCCAACCTTCGGCACATTGGAAGCAGGACTCGTACCGCCTCGAAGTGGGTTCTTGCCGCAGGCCTGTTCACGATAGTGGTTCCGCTGACCGGGTGCGGGAACGCCTGTACTGCAATCGGCTGGGTTGACGAGCTGGAGATTGAGGTCATCGGCCCCGGTTCCGCAGTTGTCGAACGGTTGGAAGTCTGCTTTGACGGTTCCTGTTATTCCGGTGGCGGCACTGATACTCCAGGGCAGGAGAGCCCGGTGGTGAACGTGAACGCCGTATCGGTTGTGAAGTTTGAGACTGGCTGGAAGGTCACGACATCGATGCAGATCCCCGAAACTGTTCAGCTCCGGGCATCCTCGGAGACTGGCCAGGTCCTGGCAAGCCAGGAAGCCGAACTCGATTGGAAACGCGTTGGTGGAACTGCCCGCTGTGGAGGGCCGCACGAGGCGAAGGCCACCCTCACTCTGACCCCGTAAGCCGGCAGGGAGTCCCAGGAACCCTAGGGCTGCCGGACCGATGCAAGGGCTGCCGGACCGTGAGCCCTCGAACCTGCGATACCTCGAACCCTGCGATACCTAGAACCCAGGACCCGGCGGCCCCCGCCGATGGACCGATGGGCGGACTTGTCAGCCAACCGGCCGACGACCGACAGACAGCCTCACCGGCGGACCGGCTCACGTGCCAACCGGCCAACCGGCCAACCGGCCGACCGACGGATACGGCCTCACCGGCGGACCGGCTCACGTGCCAACCGGCCAACCGGCCGACCGACGGATACGGCCTCACCGGCGGACCGGCTCACGTGCCAACCGGCCAACCGGCCAACCGGCCGACCGACAGACAGCCTCACCGGCGGACCGTCTCGTCAGCTAACGTGCCAATCGACCGACGACCGACGACCTCGCGGCTAAAACGGCGGCGGCTCGGCGTCTTCTGAAGGGGACCGGGACGAGGCGACTCGGGGGAAGGCGGCATAGTGCAGCTGGGGCGCGGTGCTGTACCTGGACCCCAGTGGAGACACCCACTCCATCTTTCCTGGGCGGGGCTGGCGTGCTTTCCATAACCCAAGAGACTTCAGCCGGTGGTGTTTGGGGCACAGGTTTTCAAGATTGCCGTGCTCGGTGGCTCCGCCACGGCTCCAAGGGACGGTGTGGTCGATTTCTGTCCGGAAAGCACTAACCCGGCACCCTGGAAATCTGCACGTTCCATCCCTGGCCTGCAGCCAGCGTTTCAACCCAGCGGGCACCTTCCGACGCCGGCCTACAGCAAGGATCTCTCCGGACGAGCTGTCTCTCACAAGTCCTGTCCAATGCAGCGCCTGGCGTGCGAGTCTGCGTGCAGCGTCCGCGCTGATTGGCCCATATCCGTTCAACTCCGCCGGTTTGTCGTTTACCCCAAGAATGGTGTCGGCATCGATGAGCACCATGATCTCCGCCCGCACTCCCGTGAGATCTTCGCAGGAAGGTGCGGGAGATTGGGCTCCGGGGGATAACGGCAGAACCGGAGACGACGGGTCGGGGAGCATCAAGGAGGTGAACACATCGGTTCGGAGCTGGTCCAGCGTCCGAACGTCCCCTGCCGAACGCGCAGCACGTGCGGAGGCTGTCAGGGAGTTGTAAATCGCCTGGCCTTTCTCAGCAGCGACTAGAGCTGAAAGCTCGGCCATGCCGTCGGGCTTAGGGTCCAGGCTCACGCGCCTCAGTTCGAGCGCCTGCCGGTGGCGCACGCTTATGGTCTCTGGCCAGCGTGACTCCCGAAGCCTGCGTGCCCTCGCTGTGAACTGTGCGCAGGTGCGTCCTTGGGCCAGCTGGATGAGTTCGAACTCGAAGCGGGGAGCGTGGTCTGCCGGCACGGACTGCACCTCTTCCATGATCCGCTGCGCGTGCCGGTAACTAATGGCTCCCTGAGAGAGTTGGGCGTGGGTGGACCGGTTGACAGTACAGAGGGTGGTCGCTTCGCTTACCAGAGCCAAGGCACTCATGTGGGGAACGTTGAGGGCAGCACCAACCTCCGCAGCCGCAGCGGACAGGGCAACTGACCCCGCCACTGGCCCAAGGCTCTGCTCAATGTCGCGGCGGAGACCAGTTTCGATCCGATGGATCACAAGCGCCTGCTGAGCTTGAGCCCAGGCGATAAGCGCAGCCAGCTGCTTCAGGACCCGAACGGTGTCTGCAGCGGACATGGCATCTGCCTGGGCCAGTTCAACACGGCCTCGGAAGCCCGGCGCCGGGAGGGATCCAGTAGCCGTCCCGACATCGGGCCGAGCGTTGGCCCGCCGCGGCGCATCGTCTGCGGTCTCGGCGACGGTGAAGGCATCCATAAACGCCAAGGACTCTGGGGCGGACGGGACGCCGGGTTCGTCCTCCGGTTTTCTGCTGCTGCCGCGTCTCATGGGACTAGCTTTCCGCTAAATGACCAGCAACGAAGTGAAAACAACTCACGTGTGGACAACCTCCGCGGCGGGCGGGCGTCTCCGGCTATGGGGAGGAACAGTCATGAGATGAGTGGAATGAGCACGGGGAAATACGCGACCCGCCCGTAGCAACGCTCTCTGTCGGGCTCAGCCCACGCCAGTCGGGCGCCGCCAAAGCTCAGCTGGGCGCGAGCCCCACACCGCGCCGGCCCACCGGGCTGCCAGCCGGGCAGCGCTGGCAGCACCGCGCCGGCCCGCCGGACGCAACCGACGGGCGGGAGACCATCCAGGGGAACGCCACCTGCACCTCGGTCAGACCGCGGTCACAGCGCCACCCAGCCACGGCGCCGGCCCTCCAGACCCCCCCACCCCGCCCGGCCCGACGACCAGCCACGGCGCCCGGCCACCCAGCCTGGCCCAGCTGAACCGGCTGGTGGGGGCCGGCAATACGGGGCACCAGCCCGCCGGGCCAGCCACCGCGCCGGCCCGCCGACCACAGCGCCCGCCGGGCCCGCCAGCACTGGCGGCATCAAATCCAGTTCAGCCCATGGGTGGCTGGCAGTGGGGACAGTAGTACAGGTCCCGCAGTTCCAGCTCGGTATCCCCGACAAGCTCGTGAACCACTTTGGTTCCGCAGCGCAGGCAGCCGCGCTTCTCCCGGTTATAGACCCAGAGGGGATCCCGTCCGGCCAAACCTGTGGTGATACGCCGGGACCGGGTCTTGTTGGCTTCGAGCAACCGCTTCGACAGAGCGACGAGCCGTTCCAGATCCGGAACCTCCCCCACAGGAGTGAGCGGATGGACACCGACGAGGAAACACAATTCACAGCGGTAGACGTTGCCGATTCCTGCCAGGTTCCGCTGGTCGAGCAGCGCCAGCCCAACTGGACGGTCCGGCACCGAGCCCAACCGGCGAAGAGCCTCCGCAGCATCCCAGTCCGGACCCAGCAGATCAGGGCCGAGGTACCCAACCGCTTCCTCTTCGCCGCTGCGGGGGAAGACACGAAGGATCCCCAGCTCGAACCCCACTGCCTGTTTCTGCGACGTCTCAAGCACGGCCCGTGCCTTGAACGCCGGACGGCGCCAGCGCTCGCCGCGGCCGTAGACATGCCACAGCCCTTCCATCTTCAAATGCGAGTGGATGCTCCAGCCTTCAGTCTCACCGGGGCCCGGAGAAACCCGGATCAGCAAGTGTTTTCCCCGGGAAACCACCTCTTCAACCGTTCGTCCGCTGAGATCGGCAGTGGCAAACCGGGGCACCCGGAAATCGGTCCGCGTCAGTTCAGCGCCGGCCAGCGCAGCGTGAAGTCCGCGGGCAGCACGCCAGACGGTATCCCCCTCAGGCACTGCACACCTCCGGCCCGGCACAAACCTCAAACACGGTAGCGCAGCCCCTTCGGCGTCGAATAGAACCCGGCAGCCAGCAGAGCCGTGGCCACCGGAGTGTCCAGCACGTCGACACCGTTGGCCTTCTCCACCGCCATCTTCTCGGCGGCACCACGGCGGATAATTCCCACCAGTGCGGCCCCGGCAAGCAGCAGGATCTCGGGGTCGTCCGTGTAGGTCAGCAGGGTCTTGCCGCCGCGCTCCACGTACAGCACCAACTCCCCGTCGACCATCACCACCAAAGCCCCCGCTTTGCGGCCGGGGCGGTGGCCGCCGTCGGACGCCGGCCAGGGCAGGGCCGCACCGTACGGGTTCGCCGGATCCGTTGCGGCAAGCGCCACCGCCTCGGGAGCGGGAACGGCGAGTTGGTTCTCCCGTGAGAACGAGCGCAGCCGGTCAACGGTCGCTGGAACCGCGAACTGGGCCGCACCCAGCTGCTCAATGAAGTAACCGCGGCGGCAGCGGCCCATCTCCTCCAGACGGGCCAGCACTTTGTACAGCAGGCCAAACCCGCCGGGAACACCCTCGCTGGCCACGGACCCACGCGTCACCACACCGTAGCGGTCCATCAGCAGCTCAGCCGTGGCGTGGGCGTGGACAGTGGTGTCAGTTTCCACCGCAGGCAGCAGGCTCCAGCGCCCGGCGACCAGCGGCTGCGGACCACGAGCCGGAAGATCCTGCCCACCGGCAAGCCTCAGCGAAGAACTGCTCAGCGAACCGCGTCCCATCCGCCCCAGCCGGGCGGTGCGTGCCCGGGGCGTCGAGGCACGCTGCTTGTGGGCGGTCTTTCCGCCGGAGAGCAGGGACCGCACCGGCGTGAAGGTGTCATTGGTGATCCTGCCCGCCCACACGAGCTCCCACAGGGCAGTGATGATCTCCGAATCGGGAAGGAGCGCGCTCCCGTCCTGGAGCGGTGCACTGTTCACTGCCTCGGCGAGCTGCCGGAAAAAGTACGCACCGGAACCGGACAGCAGGTCCAGCAGGCGGGACTGCAGCTCCGACGGTACAAAGTCCGGGTCGGGGTTTAGGGTCAGCGCTGCATTCTCCGCAAGATGCAGCGAAATCCAGCCGTCATTCCCCGGCAGCGACCCGGTGCCGGACCAGATAACTTCACCGGTCGCGGTGAGCTCGTCCAGCATGGCCGGCGCATAGTCCCGCACCCGCGTTCCGAGGATCAGCGGCTCCCAGGCGGATGCCGGGATTGGCACGCCGGAGAGCTGGTCGATCACCGTAGCGACGCCGTCGAGCCCCCGCAGCGAGGACCCCACGTTCTGCCACACCGGCAGGAAACGTGCATAGGTGGGCGGATCCACGGGCTCGACGTCGGAGCGCAGCGCCGCCAGGGACCGGCGCCGCAGGCGACGCAGCACCTCCGCGTCGCACCACTCCGAGCCGGCCGGAACGCCGGGCATCGTGATGACTGCCGCAGGGGACTCATCCACGCCCGACGCCGCATCCAGCACCTGCGCCTCCGTGGGGCGGAACTCGCCCTCGGCAACCCGGCCCTCACCTGCCAGCCGCTGCAGGGTGGTGGTGACGACGGCGACGCCGAGTCCCAGCCGGGCGGCCGCCTCCGCTGCCGTGAAGGGACCGTGGGTGCGGGCATAGCGTCCCACCAGGTCGCCAAGCGGATCGGGGACCGGTTCGATGAACGCCAGCGGCACACCCATGGGCAGCGGAACGCCAAGGGCATCACGCAGCCGAGCAGCGTCCTCGATCGCGGCATAACGCTGGGTTCCGGCGATTCCGGCCTGCAGGGCACGGTTTGCCCGCACCAGTTCACGCAGCAGCTGCTCGGCGTCGGCTTCCGTCGCGTGCTCGGCGGTATCGGAACCCGGCTCGGTGCCGGTCGGAGGGGTAACCGGCTCCAGCCGGGCAGCAACCTCCGCGGCAGTCAGCGGCCCCAGCAGGCGCAGCAGGTCAGCGACCCCTTCCAGCCCGCGGGCCCGCCGATCCGGTGCCAGGCGCTGAAGCTCGGCTTCGGTCTGCGCGATGATCCTGGCGTCCAGCAGCTCGCGCAGCTCGGCCCGGCCCAGCAGCTCATTCAGCAGCGTCGGGTCCAGGGACAGGGCAGCCGCGCGGCGCTCTGCCAGCGGGGAATCGCCCTCGTAGAGGAACGCTCCCACGTAGCCAAAAAGCAGTGACCGGGCGAACGGAGACGGCTGCGGCGTGGTGGTTTCCACGAGGCGGATCTCGCGGCGCTCGACGGCGGCGGCAAGGTCCTTGAGTGCCGGAAGATCGTAGACGTCCTGCAGGCATTCCCGCACTGTTTCCAGCACGATGGGGAACGTGGGGAACTTGCGGGCCACGTCCAGCAGCTGGGCGGAGCGCTGGCGCTGCTGCCAGAGAGGGGTGCGCTTGGCAGGGTTTTGCCGCGGCAGCAGCAGGGCCCGGGCCGCGCACTCACGGAACCGGGAGGCGAACAGCGCCGAACCGCCCACCTCAGCGGTGACGATCGTCTCGAGTTCGTCCGGTTCGAACAGGAACAGCTCCGCTCCGGGCGGTTCGTCTTCCATCAGCGGCACCCGCAGCACAATGCCGTCGTCGGACGCCATCGCGGAGCCGTCCAGGCCGTAGCGCTGCTGCAGCCGGGCACCGACCGCCAGCGCCCACGGAGCGTGGACCGGCATGCCGAATGGGCTGTGCAGGACTACCCGCCAGTCGCCCAGTTCATCGTGGAACCGTTCGATCACCAGGGTTCTGTCGCTGGGCACCACCTCGGTGGCCTGCTGCTGCTCGCGCAGGTATGCCATCAGGTTCCCCGACGCCCACTCATCCAGCCCGACGGCGGCGAGCCGCTCCCGCGCTTCCGTCTCGCCCGTGCCTGACATTTCGCGGACGAACTTGCCCAGTGCGCGGCCCAATTCAACCGGACGGCCCTGGGAATCACCGCGCCAGAAGGGGAGCTTTCCCGGCTGCCCGAAGGCGGGGGAGACCAGGACCCGGTCGTGGGTGATGTCCTCGATCCGCCAGCTGGTGGCACCGAGCGCGAAAATGTCCCCCACCCGGGATTCGTAGACCATCTCCTCGTCGAGTTCCCCGACCCGGCGGCTGTTCTTGCCCTCTGAATCACCCACCAGGTACACCCCGAACAGGCCGCGGTCCGGAATGGTGCCGCCGGAGGTCACGGCAAGGCGCTGCGCACCGGGGCGTCCGGTAATCGTGTTCTCGTTCCGGTCCCAGATGATGCGCGGCCGCAGCTCCGCGAACTCATCGGACGGGTAGCGGCCGGAGAGCAGGTCCAGGGTGGCTTCAAAAGCGGAGCGCGGCAGCCCGGCGAACGGCGCGGAGCTGCGCACGACGTCGAACCACTCCTCCACATCGATGCTCCCCAGTGCGGCAGCTGCCACGGTCTGCTGGGCCAGGATGTCCAGCGGATTGGCCGGGATAAAGAGCGGTTCAATTTGCCCGGCGAGCATCCGTTCCACCGTGACGGCGGAGTTCAGCAGGTCGCCGCGGTGCTTGGGGAACATGACGCCCTGGGAAATTTCACCGACCTGGTGCCCGGCACGGCCCACGCGCTGCAGTCCGCTGGCCACGGACGGCGGCGATTCCACCTGGACCACCAGGTCCACGGCGCCCATGTCGATGCCCAGCTCAAGGGAACTGGTCGCCACGACGCACCGAAGCCGCCCGGACTTCAGGTCATCCTCGATCATGGCCCGCTGGTCCTTGGACACTGAACCATGGTGGGCGCGCGCCAGGACGGGAGCGTCGTCGTCGACGGCGATGTCCTCCTGACGTGCGCGGATTGAGACTCCCGCCTGAGCCATCAGCTGCGCCGGGGCGCGGCCGGCGGGAACGGCCGGGACCGGGGCGCCGTCCGTCCCGGTGGCAGCCTGTGCCGCTTCGAGCCGGTAGGCGTGGATTTCGTTGAGCCGGGCAGTGAGCCGCTCGGCGAGGCGCCGGGAGTTGGCAAAGACAATGGTGGAGCGGTTGGCCTCGATCAGATCCGCGATCTTCTCCTCCACATGCGGCCAGATGCTGGCCTGCGGAGCGAACCCGCCCTCCACAGTGTCCTCAGCCGGGGCCTGTCCCAGGTCCGTCATGTCCTCCACCGGGACGGTGACGGTCAGGTTCCAGTTCTTCCGCGACTGGGGAGAGACAATCCGCACTGGCGCGTTGCCGCCCAGGAACCGGGCCACCGTCTCCTGCGGTTCAACCGTGGCGGAAAGTCCGATGCGCTGCACGGGCTTGTCCAGCATGGCGTCCAGCCGGGCAAGCGAAACCGCCAGATGGGCTCCGCGCTTGGTGCCGGCCACGGCGTGGACTTCATCCACAATCACGGTGTCCACCTCGGACAGGGTTTCCCGGGCCTGCGAGGTGAGCATAAGGAACAGGGATTCCGGAGTGGTGATCAGGATGTCCGGCGGCCTGGTCAGCAGGGCACGGCGTTCATTCTGCGGAGTGTCACCGGAGCGCACCCCCACCGTAGTGGACGGCGCCGGCAGGCCCAGGCGTTTGGCCGTCTGCGTGATGCCGATCAGCGGAGCGCGCAGGTTCCGCTCCACATCCACGCCCAATGCCTTCAGCGGGGAGATGTAGAGGACTTTCGTCTTGCGCTTTGGCACCCGCGAACGCCCGCGTCCGGAGGCAGCCGCGGGTTCAGGATCCTGCCTGGAAGAGTTGGCGGCGTCGGCAATAAAGCGGTCCAGGGACCAAAGGAAAGCGGCCAGGGTCTTGCCCGACCCGGTGGGAGCGATGACCAGGGCATTCGAACCCTCCGAGACGGCGTCCCAGGCGCCTATCTGGGCAGGTGTCGGCTCGGTGAATGCCCCCGTGAACCAGTCCCGGGTGGCGGGGGTGAACTTCTGGAGCACCGAGCCTGCCGACGTCATGCACCCATTGTTCACCACCGCACTGACAATCCGGGGCACTCATCCGGCCGTTCGGCTCCAGGCTAAATGCCGCAGCCCGGCGCACCCCAGCTCGGGCTCACCCCTAACGATTTCCACGTATCTTGGGAAGGCGTGCACGAACTGCCGCACTTATCTGCAGCCCGTCCGCATAGGCGGCGCTGGAAACCGGGGGAATATGGACGGCGGGACGCTTCGCTCAGTCGAGATTTCCAGCCCTGCCATTGCGCGGCTGGTCCGGGAACAGCGCAGGCTGGCAGCGACCCAGATGCTCATGCTCACGTCCTGGGGGCTCCTCCTGCCTCTGCTCCTGGTGCTGCCCTTCGAAGCCCTGCTGCCCGCGCAGGCCGCCAACGCAGTCGGATACCTTTTGGCGGGCTGCCTTGTTCTGGGATTCGTACTCTGGATTCCGGAGAACTTCTTCCGCAAACGCCTGGAGAAAGCCCGGCACCGGGCCTTCCCGGAAGTGGAAGCTGCCCTGGCCGCGCTGCGGGCCGGCTGGGAGCTGGAGTGGTACGCGCCGTACGCAGGCATCGGGCGGGAACGCCTCGTGACCCGCGGCAGCTGGAAGCAGCGGTATGAATGGCGGGTAATTTACCGGGGCAGGACGATGGTCCTCACGGAGATTCCGCCCGAGCAGCACGAAGAGGATGACGACGAAGACGCATCGACATGACAGTTAGGGCTGGTTAGAGCGTTCTAAGCAGCCCTAACTGTCATTTCGCTTGGTGGGGACGGCTGTTTGGAGGGGACGGCGCTGGGTCAGCGGGCCGGAACGGCTTCCGGCTCTTTGGCGCCGCGGCGCGCCAGATCCCGTGCCTCATCGAAGTCCGAATCAAGGCCGGCCGGAGCACGGGTCAGCAGGCTGACGACGACGGCGAGGACCAGGTTGACGGCGAAGCCCGGGATGATCTCGTACAGGGTGGAGGAGAGTTCCGAGCTGCCCCATGCGAACGCGGTGACGGCACCGGCGGCCATGCCGGTCAGGGCGCCGGCCGTGGTGAGGCGGCGCCAGAACAGGCACAGCAGGATGGTGGGACCGAAGGCAGCTCCAAAGCCGGCCCACGCAAAGCCCACCAGGTCCAGGATCGAGTTGCTGCGGTCCAGGGCCAGGAGGATGGAGACCACGGAGACCACCAGCACCGCGCCGCGGCCAAGCATCACCAGCATGCGCTGGGACGCGTCCTTCTTGACCACGATCTTGTACAGGTCCTCCACCAGGGCGGAGGACGTGACGATCAGCTGGGAGGAAATGGTGCTCATAATGGCGGCCAGCACTGCCGCGAGGACAAACCCGGCAACCAGCGGGTGGAACAGGGCCTGCGCCATGCTCAGGAACACGGCCTCGGGATCGCTGAGGGTCAGGTCATTCTGCTGGAAATAAGCCGCGCCGACCAGGGCCGTGAACACGGCACCAAGAACGCTCAGCAGCATCCAGCCCACGCCGATGCGGCGGCCGGCAACGGCGTCGGCGGGGGAGCGCAGGGCCATAAAGCGGACGATGATGTGTGGCTGCCCAAAGTAGCCCAGGCCCCAGGCGAGTGCCGAGATCACGGCCAGCGCCGTCGTACCGGCAACCGGGTTGAGCATGCTCGGGTCGATCTCGCGCAGCGACTCAGCCATGCCGGACGGCCCGCCCACCAGGAAGATGCCAACAACCGGAACGGCCACCAGCGCGATGAGCATCATCATGCCCTGCACAACGTCCGTGTAGCTGGCACCCAGGAACCCGCCAAAGAGGGTGTACGCAATAGTCACGCCGCCAACGATGAGCATGCCGGTGGTGTAGCTGGAACCGAACGAGCTCTCAAAGAACACTCCTCCGGCCACCATGCCGGAGGAAACGTAGAAGGTGAAGAAGACCAGGATGATGACACCGGAAACCACGCGGAGCAGGCGGGTGCGGTCCTTGAGCCGGTTCTCGAAGAAGCTCGGCACGGTGATCGAGTTGTTGGCCACGAGGGTGTAGGTGCGGAGCCTTGGGGCGACGAACTTCCAGTTCAGCCACGCACCGACGGTCAGTCCGACGGCGATCCAGGCCTCGGTGAGGCCGGAGAGGTAGATTGCGCCGGGCAGGCCCATCAGCAGCCACCCGGACATATCCGAGGCACCTGCGCTAAGTGCTGCGACACCTGGCTTGAGCCCCCGCCCGGCCAGCATGTAGTCATCCAGGTTGGAGGTGCGGCGGTACGCCCACCACCCGATTCCCAGCATGGCGGCCATGTAAATGGCCAGGGCAATCAGCTTGTACGTTTCGTCAGTCATGCAGCCGTTCCGGTCAGTTCCGTATCACGTTGGTCAGGTTCCAGATGGCCTGCGGGCACGGAAAGAAACGGTGGCGCAGGCCACAAGTGACCATTAGTATGCCAAGGCGTTTACCCGGCCGCGAATTTGCATATCGGCCGCAAAACAGCATTCCTGCGTGGCGGCATGCCCGGAAACAAGCGGGTTTATGAGGCTAGCGGGCCTGGAACCGGTCGATGCCCAGCAGCATGATTTCCTCGCTGCTGCAGCCGTTGCCGGGTCGGGCTACATCCAGCCAGGCTGTGTCTTCCGGCGGGTAGATCCGCAGTCCGGCCACCGGGGTGAGCCCGCAGGAATCACCGTAGTTCTCCGGCCTTGTCTCACGCAGCACGGCCCCTGCGGATTGTCCCGGTTCAAGGGTGATGACGCTCTCCGGTGTGCCGGTGGAACGTTCCGCTGCGGCACCCACCTGCTTGCCGGCGGCATCGATGTAGCTGACACCGGCGTAGCCCGCCGTCGAACAGGGCTGCCCGGAGGTATTCGTGAGCACCAGGGTGCGGTAGGCGCTGCCGGCAGCACCGCCGCCTGCCGTGTCTTCCACTGCCGCGGAGAGCTTGTCTGCCGTGCACAGTGCCACGCCGTCGGCAGGTCCCGGAGCCGGAGCCTGCGGTGCGGACGTTGCGCTGGCTGAGCTGCTTGCCGGTGCGCTCGCCGTCGTGCTGGCCTTGCTGCTTGCGGAAGGCGTCGGTGAGGCTGTCTCCTCTGCGTTGTTGCTGCCGGCGCAGCCCGTCAGCAACAGGCCGGCCGTGAGCAGCCCGGCAAAAACGAGGGAGGGGGAAGCTGAAACCTTGGTTCTCATGGGTTCACCCTGAACCTGCGGCGTGACGTGGTCAAACCGCATCGCGGGGCCGTCCGAAAGCACACCGAATTGTTACGGAGGGGAACCTTATTCGTGGTGGTACGGACGCCCCGCAGAGATTTCCTGGGCGCGGTAGACCTGCTCCGCCAGGATGAGCCGCACCAGCTGGTGGGGGAAGACGAGCGGAGACAGGGACCAGACGAAGTCCGCGCGGTCATGCACGCTTTGATCCACCCCGTAGGCACCGCCGATGATCAGCGTGACGTTGCGCGAATTATCCAGCGGCTTCTGCAGTGTTTTGGCGAGCTGGGGAGAGGTGATGGCCTTTCCGCGCTCATCGAGCAGGATCACGTAGTCGCTGCCGAGCTTGGCCAGCAGCCGCTCCGATTCCTCCCTGCGTGCGGCGTCGTTCTCCCGGGCGGAGTGCGGAATTGAAACCCAGGACAGGTCAAAGGGCTTCTTCAGCCGCTTTTCGTAGCGGCGGATCCCGTCAACCACCCAGTCCTCGTGCTTGCGGCCAACCATCAGAACGCGTAATGCCATGACTCTATTGAATACCGGTGGCAGCCAGGGCAGAAACACACTGCGCGGCTGCCTCTGAACGGTCCGCAGGTCTAGACTCCCGGGCAGTGGAGCCGTCAACGAATGGAGAGCGCAGCATGAGTCAAACACGGGCTGTTGTACTCGGCGGCGGGGGAGTGGCGGGGATCGAGTGGGAGATGGGAGTGCTGGCGGCGCTGCTGGAGGAGGGCATAGACCTCAATGCGGCAGACCTCGTGGTGGGGACTTCTGCAGGTTCCATGGTGGGAGCCGCGCTCCGCGCGGGACTCCTTCCCCAGGTCCTGGCGGCACAGCTCGACGACGCGGAGCAGGCACTGGCTGCGCAGGGAACGGATGTGCCGTACCAGGACCCCAGTGGCTTCAGCAGCGAGGCGTTCATCGAGCTCACAGCCACTGCGGGGCGCGGCGACGGCGATGAGAAGGCGGCACGGGCGCGGGTAGGCCAGCTGGCGCGCACAACTCCGGCAGTGATGACCGAGGGGGAATGGGTTTCCAGCATCCGTTCGCTGCTGCCGCAGCCCGAGTGGCCGGACAAGCCGTTTGGGATTGCGGTGGTGGATGCACAGGACGGGGCGTTCACCGTCCTGGACGCAACGTCCGACGTCGAACTGGCCCGGGCGGTCGCGGCCAGCTGTGCGGTGCCCACGGTGTGGCCTCCGGTCACGATCCTGGGCCGGCCCTATATGGACGGCGGAATGCGCTCAGCCACCAATGCAGACGTCGCCGAGGGGTACGGGAAGGTGCTGGTGCTGGCCTGCGGCCCGGAAGCGCCGGTAAGCCCGTTCGGACCCAGCCTTCCGCAGGCCCTGGCCAAGCTGCAGCAGCACAGCTCCACGTTCGTGGTGGAGGCTGATGAAGCCGCCCTGCGTGATTTCGGCGCGAATCCGCTGCTGCGCTCCACCCGGATCCCGGCGTCGGCGGCCGGACGGCGCCAGGGCACGGAAGCGGCCGCGGCCCTGCGGGACTTCTGGACTGCCTGAGGCCCGCCGGGTCACTACGGCGGGGGGAGTTTCGTGGACTTGGGCCGCCCGTCGGCCTTGCCGCCCTCGATTCCGCCGAGGCCGGTCACATCGCCAATGAAGCGGCGGCCGGAGACCTCGTTCCAGCGGTTGGCCGAGACTTCCTTGCGTACAAGCCACTTTCCGTCGTCGGGGCATTCCATGACCAGAAGTACTCCGCCGGGCGCCACCTGGTAGGCGTAGCGTGTGCCATCCTCTTCGTCGTCGTGCTCCTCCACCGGGCCGTCCGCCCGCAGAATCCGTACGCTCATCTGTCCTCCTTCATTACCTGCACTGCCGGTCCCGGGCCGCTCGCAGTCCGGCCCTCGCGGGGTGCCACGGTGAGCGCGACCGCCACGGCAGCGCCGTCGCCAATGTTCTCTTTCCTGCGGACGTCCTTCCGCAGCGGCAGCGCATACGAACCGCTGCGGGGAAGCAGCGAGGTCTCCCATTCCGTGGCTCCGATCCGTGCCAGGACGGGAATGGCACCCCATCCGTAGGTAGCTTCGGCGGCTTGCGCCCGGACATAGTCGGCAGCGTCCACCGGCAGGAGGACCCAGTAGAACGGTGCCGGGCCGCGCCATTCAAACACCTCTGCCGTGAACGATGTGTCCATGCGGAGAAACCTACGGCCCAGAGGCTGGCGCGGCAACGGAAACGGCACCGCAATGCCGGTCCCGCGGACCTATAATCCCGGTATGGCATTTCCGCGCCTGAAGGGCGCCTCCTTTGAATACCTGTCCGTCCCCACCCGGCACGGCGGCGGGCAGTGAGCGGCGGACTCGTCGCCCTGCTGGACGACGTCGCTGCCCTGGCCCGCATAGCGGCCGCCTCGGTGGATGACATCGCAGCAGGCGCCGCGAAGGCGGGAGCGAAGGCCGCCGGCGTCGTTATTGACGACGCCGCGGTGACACCGCAGTACGTTTCAGGTGCGGACCCCTCGCGTGAACTGCCGATGATCAAAAAGATCTTCTGGGGTTCGCTGCGCAACAAGCTGCTCATCATCCTGCCTGCACTGCTGCTGATCAGTGCCTTCATCCCCGGCGTCATTCCGTTCATCCTGATGCTTGGCGGCACCTACCTCTGTTACGAGGGTGCCGAGAAGGTGTGGCACAAGTTCTTCGGCCACCATGAGGCGAAGAAGGAACCGGCAGTTGAACGGGGGCCCGACGCCGAGTCCAAGGTGGTCAAGGGTGCTGTCACCACTGACTTCATCCTGTCCTGCGAGATCATGGTCATCGCCATGAACGAGGTGGCCGACTCTTCGATCTGGGTCCGCGCCGTAATCCTGGTGGTCGTCGCGATCGCGATTACGGTGCTCGTCTACGGTGCCGTGGCGCTGATCGTGAAGATGGACGACATCGGGCTGCACCTGGCCGGCAAGGACTCGGCTGGTTCCAAGCGGGTCGGCGGACTGCTGGTCAAGGGCATGCCGTCAGTGCTGGCAGCAATCACTTTTGTGGGAACCATCGCCATGCTCTGGGTAGGCGGGCACATCATGCTGGTGGGTGCTTCGGACCTGGGCTGGCACGCACCCTATGACCTGGTGCATGTCCTGGAGCATCCCGTGGCCGAGCTGGCTGTTGTGGGAGGCTTCCTCGGCTGGCTCGTGAACACCCTTTGCTCGGCGGTTGCCGGACTGGCCTGGGGCCTGGTGGTCATGGGCGTCCTGTTCCTGGTGAAGAAGGTGCTGCCGTTCGGCAAGAAGAACGGGTCGGAACCGGGTGATACCCGGGCCGCGCTCGCCGGGCACCGGCCGAAGAAGACGGATACCGAGGCGGGCTAGCGTTAAGGGAAAAGACCCCGGTTCCCTTGATTTACAGGGGAAACGGGGTCTTTCTCAATGGCGGTGACGGTGGGATTTGAACCCACGTTGGCTTTTACACCAAACAACATTTCGAGTGTTGCACCTTCGGCCGCTCGGACACGTCACCAACGGAACAACCTTACCGGGTGTTTGGCCCCAGCCCCAAAACGCCCCGGACCCGCCGCATTCGGGGCCCGGGGCGCACGTGCAGACTAGAGATCGACGACGTCGTTCTTGCCGACATTCGGGGTATCGCCCGTCACGGCACTCTTGCCGATCTTGAAGAAGGTGGCGATCTTGGGCTCGTCCGACACCCAGTACTCGGCAGTGTCGCTGTTGACCTTGATCAGGGCGATCGATGGATCTTCCCGGCCCTGCTCAAACCAGGCTGACGCCGAAGCGTTCCAGAGTTCCTGGATCTTCTCCTGGTCGTGGCTGATCTCGGCGCGTCCACTGACCGAGAGGTAGCCCTCCTTGTCCTCTACGGCCACGTTCACATGCGGATTGGCACGGATTTCGTCAGCCTTGGGGGAGGGGTCCTGGGTGAAGAACCAGAGGTTGCCCTCCGAATCGGTTTCCTGCAGTGCCAGCGGCCGGCTCACCAGGTTGCCTTGGAGGTCGACGGTTGTCAGGTTGCCGATCTTCGCGTGTTCAAGAATCTTGACTACGCGGTCTACGCCTTCTTGGTGCTCCGATGTCATGCCTGCTCCTCGCTGGTGGGTTCGCGGGGGGG
>NZ_VTFV01000005.1 GCF_009192745.1 Arthrobacter citreus | reverse complement strand
CCCCCCCCCCCCCCCCCCCCCCCCCCCCCCCCCCCCCCCCCCCCCCCCCCCCCCCCCCCCCCCCCTCCACGAATAAAAGCAAGCCTACTTATGGTTGTGTGCCCTGTGAACCGCGCAGCGTACGCCGTGAGCCGAAAAACTCCCGCAGCAGCCCGGCGCACTCTTCTTCCCGAATGCCGGGGAACACCTCGACCCAGTGGTTGAGCCGCGGCTCCCGGAGGATCTCAAACACCGACCCGGACGCGCCGGCCTTTTCGTCCCAGGCGCCGAACACCACCCGCGGAATGCGGGCGAGCACGATCGCCCCCGCACACATGGCGCAGGGTTCGAGGGTGACGACCAGGGTGCACCCTTCCAGCCGCCACTCACCCAGTGCTGCGGCGGCCTCGCGGATGGCCACGACCTCGGCATGGGCGGTGGGATCTCCGGTCGCCTCCCGTTCGTTCCGGCCGGTTCCGAGGATGGTTCCGTCAGGACCTACGACGACGGCGCCAATGGGGACGTCGGCGGTGTCCAGGGCGGCGCGCGCCTGCTCCAGGGCAAGGCCCATCCAGGCCTCTTGTGCGACTGTGGGCGATTCCATATGGCCATGGTCCCCTATTCACGTACGAGGCCTGCAAATCCGAGGGGGTGCGGAGATGCCTCGATGGTAGTTTGGAACCATGCGCGTACTAGTAGTGGATCATCCCCTCGTAGCCCACAAACTGACGGTACTCCGGGACAAGGACACCCCTTCCCCCGTCTTCCGGCTCCTGACTGAAGAACTCGTGACCCTGCTGGCGTACGAAGCCACCCGCAATGTCCGGGTTGAGCCCGTCAATATCGAAACCCCCGTCACCTCGACCATCGGCACCGGGCTAGTGAAGCCCACGCCGCTGGTGGTTCCCATCCTGCGCGCCGGGCTGGGCATGCTCGAAGGTATGACGCGGCTGGTTCCCACTGCCGAGGTGGGTTTCCTGGGCATGGCCCGCAACGAGGAGACCCTGGAAGCCATCACATACGCCGAGCGCCTGCCGGATGACCTGACCGGCCGCCAGGTCTTTGTCCTGGATCCGATGCTTGCCACCGGCGGCACCCTGCGCGAAGCCATCAAGTTCCTCTTCAACCGCGGTGCGGCGGAGATCGTGTGCATCTGCCTCCTGGGAGCTCCGGAAGGCCTCAGTGTGCTGGAGGAGGAGCTGGCTGACGCCAATGTCACCATTGTCCTGGCCTCCATTGATGAGCGGCTCGATGAAAAGGCCTATATCGTGCCTGGCTTGGGAGATGCTGGAGACCGCCTCTACGGGGTTGTCCACTAGCCTCGAACGGGGCCAAAACCCCACGCTAAGTCTCACTATGTGGACTATTTAGGTAACGCTTGACTTCCGGCGGTTCGTAAGCCTGCTTACGAGCCGCCTTCGTCGTTAACCACGCAAAGCAGAAAAAGTCCTTGTAAATCCGGGATTTATTCCGATTGGGGAATACCAAGCGGGTCATTGAGACTGCGCATAATATGGTGAGTTCAATCACAATCGGACCGTCAGGGTCCACGATGTGAGACATCAGCACCATTGTTACTTGTGCGTAGGGCTTTGTTACATGCAATAATCCGTAACGTGAACATCCACACGACAGCATGTGTCGCAGATCTTCTTTCGGGCAGCAATGCCGGCGGGAAGAGCTGCTGTCGTCGAATGCAGGCCTAGGAAAACCACCCCCCATCCCAGGCAACACACCAGTCCATCCGATGGGCGCAAACCCGCGCCACTCCCTTGGGCACACTCCCTGCATAGTGCCGTGCAGACGGCAATTCACCACTGAGGTCCCAAAATGTCAGTAGCATCCGGGTACGTCCACATCTCCCTCCGCAATGCCCAGAGCCGGGCAGCAGGAATGCCTGCACGTCCGGCCGGGTTCCCCCGCCAGTTCGGGGCGCCCGCCGCGGGACAGCAGTTCCCCGGCCAGGTGGTTCCCACCGGGATCCGATCCCCGCGCTCCCCCCTTAACGAGGGAATGCCCCTAACCTCTCCCACTCCGGTGGTCGCCGCGTCTGGAACTCCCGGACCCCAGGCGGTCGGCAGCGACACAGTTGCCCGCGGCTTCGTGATCTACGTCGGCCTCGATGAAGACACAGCGGCTGCCAGCGGGACAACACTGACCAAACTCGCGCAGGAAATCCGCGCCCATGTACAGACGCTGGTCCCGGGTGCACAAAGCCACGCGGCCGTTGCGCTGGCGCCGTCGGGTGCGTCCGGATCGGACATCGACGTCGTCCGCCAGGCGCTGGGCGACCCTACAGTCAACCGGGCCCCGCGCCAGGAGGCCTCCTCCCCGTCGTCCGTCCAGCAGAGCGCTCCGCGGCCGTCCGGCGTCCTGATTGACCTGTCGCGCCGCGAGGTGCACCTCGACGGTGAGACCCTGAACCTCACGTTCAAGGAATTCGAACTGCTGAACTATCTCGTGGAGAACGCTTCCCGGACCGTGGGCCGCGAAGAACTGCTCTCCGGGCTGTGGCGCAATGCCGAGGAAGTGCCCAACGAGCGGACCATCGACGTCCACATCCGCCGCCTGCGTTCCAAGCTTGGCCGGCTGGCCAATACCGTACGCACTGTCCGCGGCCAGGGCTACCGCTTCTACGAACACCCTGAAGTTGTTGTCTGGGCAGCGCCGGAGTACAGCATCTAGCTGCTGCTCCACCGCATCCAGATAGCAGAAAGTGCTGGTTTGAGCTCTCAGGCCAGCACTTTCTGCTATCCCGGCAGAATGTTGCGCGGGTTGGCCTGCTGTTCCGGGAGCAGGGCCGGCGGGATGGGCAACCTGCGCGCCGATAGACTTGGCCCATGAGCGGCCACCACCTGAAAAAACTGATGCTGCTGCGGCATGCCAAAGCAGACTGGCCGCGTGAGGTCACCTCGGACCATGAAAGGCCGCTCTCCGGACGCGGCCACCGCGACGCCCCGCAGGCCGGGATCTGGATGCGGGAGAACGATGCCGTTCCGGACTTCATCCTCTGCTCCTCCGCACTGCGGACCAGGCAGACCTGCACCTGGGTCTGTGATGAGCTGGGGGAGAAGGCTCCCACGGCCAAGCTGGAGGACAGGCTGTATGACGCCTCGGCATCCGCGATCCTCAGCGTCATCAACCACGTTCCCGAGACCGTCACCAGCCTGCTGGTCATCGCGCATATGCCGGGTGTGCAGGAGGTCGCCATGCGGCTGGCCTCCGTGACCTCGGACGAGGAAGCTGTCATGGAAATGGCCACGCACTACCCGACCTCCGGGCTGACCGTCATGCAGGTGGAGGTGCCGTGGGCGGAGCTGGACGGACGTGACGCCCGCATCACCGATTTCGTGGTTCCACGGGGCTAGCTACAGCCCGTACTTCTCCAACAGGCGCAGCCAGACCTCGCTGATGGTCGGGTACGCCGGAACGGCATGCCACAGCCGGTCCAGGGGCACTTCGCCGGTGACTGCGATCGTGGCAGCGTGCAGCAGTTCTGCGACCCCCGGTCCGGCGAAGGTGAACCCCACGGGGACACCGCGGTCCTCGTCCACCACCATCTGGGCCCACCCGCTGTACCCGTCGGCGAACAGGGCGGAGCCTGCCACGCTCAACGGCAGGGACGTTTCGCTCACCCGGATGCCCTGAGCGGCCGCGTCCTTGGGGCTGAGGCCAACCATGGCGACTTCGGGATCCGTGAACACGACCTGGGGAACCGCCGTACGGTCTGCGGTCGCAGCGAACCGGCTGTAGGGCGGCGGTTCACCAAAGCCAATCTCGTCCCGGGCACGCGCTGCTATCGCGGAGCCGGCGGCACGCGCCTCGTACTTGCCCTGATGGGTCAGCAGGACCTTCCCTGCCGCGTCGCCCACGGCGTACAGCCAGGTGCCGGCGCCGGCAACCAGTCCGGAGTCATCCGTCCGGAGCGCGGCAGGATCCAGTCCGAATTGTTCCAGCCCCAGTCCCTCCAGTGCGGGGCGTCGCCCAGTCGAGACGAGCAGCCGGTCACCGGTAAGGCGCCCGCCTCCGGGCAACTCCATGACAATAGCGCCGGACGTGTCCGCAAAGATCCGCTCCGGAGAGGTATTGCCGTAAATGTCGACGCCGTCAGCCTCCAAGGCCTCCACAACCAGCTTGGCAGCCGGGGACGGAACTGAATCCAGGACGCCGTGCCGGGCCACAACTGACACTTTAGAGCCAAGCCGGGCATATGCCTGGGCAAGTTCAGTGCCGGCAACACCGGCGCCCAGGACAAGGAGCCGCCCGGGTACCTCATCGGAGGATGTAGCTTCCCGGGTGCCCCAGTACTGCACGTCCGCCAGTCCTTCCACCGGCGGTTCAATGGGAACCGAGCCGGTGGCGAGCACGACGGCGTGGCGCGCCGTGATGCTCACCCGGGTTCCGGCGTCGTCCGTTATTTCCACGGTGCGTTCCGCGGTCAGGCGCGCCCGGCCGCGGACCAGCCCAATGCCGGTGTCCTTGACCCACTGCACCTGGGAAGCATCGTCCCAGTCGGAGGTGAAGGAATCGCGGCGCCGCAGGACGGCAGGGACGTCCAGGCTGCCCGAGACTGCTTCGCGCGTGCCGTCAACCGCCCGGGCCTCCGCCAGCACGGTGCCGGGGCGAAGCAGCGCCTTGGACGGCATGCAGGCCCAGTAGGAGCACTCTCCGCCCACCAGTGCCGACTCCACGATGATCGACTCCAGTCCGGCGCCGACCACCCGGCCGGCGGCATTCTCCCCCGCAGCCCCGGCGCCGAGGACAACTACATCTGTTTCCAGGGATTCAGTCATGACGCCGAGCTTTTCAGCCCCAGCGGCGGCGGGCAAGTGGGCCGCAGCTGCGATGCCTGCTCCCGGACAGCAAAAAACCCCGCCGGACCGGGCTTTACCTGGTCAGGCGGGGTTCTTCAGTGGTGCGCGCGAAGGGATTCGAACCCCCAACCTTCTGATCCGTAGTCAGATGCTCTATCCGTTGAGCTACGCACGCATTCTGGAATATTCTGGAAGTTGCGGGGTTTCCCCTGCTTCTTTCAAGTTCTTCCGTGGCTGTTTGGCCGTAGATAACTATAGCGGGGTTCCTGGGAGAACGCCAATCGAGTTCCGTTACGGCGAAAAACTAGACCGGTCTATATGACCTTCGTCACACAACAGGGTGTCAAAAGCCAAACTACCCCTGAAATCTAGGCAAACTTGGAGTCGCACGCCACATAGGTAACATCTTTCCGCCGTTGAAGCCCCGGAGGTTGGAAATAGCATCAAAAAACACCAGTGACCCAACGAAGGGAAGAGTCATGGGCGATGACGCGCGTCAGCTAGTTCTCGATGAGAGCGGCAACGCTGCTCCTAGCCAGTTGCAGGACAGCAAGATCCGGGGGGCCTCCAATGAGGCGCCCACCACCCACAGTGCCCTGCTTGCCTGGGTCCAGGAAGTGGCCGAGCTGACGCAGCCCGCCGAAGTGTATTGGGTCGACGGCTCCGAGGCGGAGAACAAGGCGCTCACCGATGAACTGGTCGAGGCCGGGACCCTGATCCGCCTGAACCCTGAAACCTTCCCCAACTCCTTCGCGGCGTTTTCCGACCCCAAGGACGTAGCCCGTGTGGAGGAGCAGACCTTCATCTGCTCCGAGAAGGAAGAAGACGCCGGCTTCACCAACAACTGGATGGACCCGGCGCAGATGCGCACCAAGCTGAACGGGCTCTTCGCCGGTTCAATGCGCGGACGCACCATGTACGTGATTCCGTTCGTGATGGGCCACCTCGATGCCGAGGATCCGAAGTTCGGCGTCGAAATCACCGACAGCGCCTACGTTGTGGCGTCCATGCGCATCATGGCGCGCATCGGCACCGACGTGCTGCGGAAGATGGAGGAGCTGGATGCTTTCTTCGTCCCCGCCCTCCACTCCGTCGGCGCACCGCTGGAAGAGGGCCAGGAAGACGTTTCCTGGCCCTGCAACGAGGAGAAGTGGATTGTCCACTTCCCCGAAGACCGCTCCATCTACTCCTACGGCTCCGGCTACGGAGGCAACGCACTGCTTGGCAAGAAGTGCTACGCCCTGCGCATCGCATCGGTCATGGCCCGGGACGAGGGCTGGCTGGCCGAGCACATGCTCATCCTGAAGCTCACCAGCCCGGAAAAGAAGGACTACTACGTCTCGGCTGCGTTCCCCTCGGCCTGCGGCAAGACCAACCTGGCGCTTCTCGATCCCACGGTCGAAGGCTGGAAGGTCGAGACCCTCGGCGACGACATCACCTGGCTGCGCTTCGGCCGCGACGGGGAACTCCGTGCCACCAACCCGGAGGCAGGCCTCTTCGGCGTCGCCCCGGGCACCGGCTGGAGCACCAACCCCAACGCGATGCGTGCCATTGCCAAGGGCAACTCCATCTTCACCAACGTGGCACTGACCGACGACGGCGGTGTCTGGTGGGAAGGCATGACCGACGAGACGCCGGCGCACCTGACGGACTGGCGCGGAAACGACTGGACTCCGGAAGCTGGCACTCCGGCGGCGCACCCGAACTCCCGTTTCTGCACTCCGATCGACCAGATCGACATGCTGGCCGAGGAATACCATTCCCCGAACGGCGTGCCCGTCTCCGCGATCCTCTTCGGCGGCCGCCGCAAGACCACTGTTCCCCTGGTCACCCAGGCACGGGACTGGACCAGCGGCATCTTCATGGGCTCAACGCTTTCCTCGGAAACCACGGCCGCCGCTGCCGGCGCCGTCGGCGTGGTCCGCCGCGATCCGATGGCCATGCTGCCGTTCATCGGTTACGACGCAGGTGACTACCTCAAGCACTGGATCACCCTCAGCGGCACCGCGAACCAGGAGAAGCTGCCGCAGATCTTCCTGGTGAACTGGTTCCGCCGCACGGCCGACGGTGGTTTCGCCTGGCCCGGCTTCGGCGAGAACTCGCGTGTGCTCAAGTGGGTCATCGAGCGCCTCGAAGGAAAGGCCGACGCCGTCGAAACCCCGATCGGCTTTGTGCCCACCGGGAACTCGATCGACCTCAAGGGCCTGGACATGACCCCGGCCGACGTCGAAGCCGCAGTGCGCGTGGACCCGGCCGAGTGGGAGACCGAGCTGGCCGGCATCGACGAATGGTACGCCCGCTTCGGTGATTCCCTGCCCGAAGAGCTCTCGGCCAAGCTGGCCGAACTCAAGGAGCGCTTCGCGGCCGCGAAGTAAAGCCAAAAAAGCAGGGCCCCGCACTCAAAGTGCGGGGCCCTGCTTTTATGGTTCCTGCCAGGTCTAGGACTCAGCCGGCGCTTCGGTGTCCTCCGCCCAGACGAGCGGCTCGCCGGACTCCCAGATGGGGTCGCTGAAGGTCCAGGTCCCGTCCTGTTCGGAGTAGGTCTGGATCGCGGAGATGCACACACCTTCGGAGTGTTCGGCCACTACATGAATGGCGTCGGTGCCCTCGTCCGGGAGGGTGATGTCCGAGAACACGGCAACTGCGCGGTTCTGGTCCTTCTGGTCGCGCAGGACGGTGTAGAGGTCATCGATCATGGCCTCGGCGTCCAGGTCCTCATCGCTCTCCTCGGGGGAGACTGCAACCATCCGCAGCTCGCCGTCGGACTGCACCACCAGGGCGGCGGGGAGGAAGGCGCCCTGCGCCTCCAGCTGTTCCTGCGTGACACCGAGGGCGGTGCCCAGCAGCGAGTTCAGGTCATCCTGTACCTGGGCGGAAGGTTCCCCGCCGGTCAGTTCAACATCAGCCATGAGCTCATTTCCTAACTAGTTCAAGAACACGGTCGCGGACCATTTCCATAGTGGAGAGGTCCTCTGCCTCGGCGTTCAGCCGGAGGAAGGGTTCGGTATTGGACGCGCGGAGGTTGAACCACCACTGTCCGTCATCTGAGGTGAAAGTCAATCCGTCCAGCTCGTCCACGGTGACGCCGGGACGGTCGTACTCGTTCCGGACGCGGTCCACGGCAGCCTGGACGTCGTCGAGCTTGGAATTGATCTCGCCCGAGGAGAAGTACGGCTCGTATTCGCGGGCCAGATCCGAAAGCGGGAGTTCCTGCTCGCCCAGGGCAGCCAGCACATGCATGGCGGCCAGCATGCCGGTATCCGCGTTGTAGAAGTCGCGGAAATAGTAGTGCGCGGAGTGCTCGCCGCCGAAGACAGCTCCTTCGGAGGCCATGAGTGCCTTGATGAAGGAGTGGCCCACCCGGGTGCGGACTGCGCGGCCGCCGGAGGCCTCTACCAGTTCCGGAACGGCGCGGGAGGTGATCAGGTTGTGGATGATCACCGGGACTTCCTCGCCGGCAGCCTTGGCGCGGGCAATTTCGCGCCGGGCCACCAGGGCCGTGATCGCCGAGGGGCTCACCGGGGCGCCGAGTTCGTCAATGACAAAGCAGCGGTCAGCATCGCCGTCGAACGCCAGGCCCAGGTCTGCACCGTGCTCGACCACGGCAGCCTGCAGGTCCCGCAGGTTCTCCGGTTCCAGCGGATTCGCCGGGTGGTTGGGGAAGGAGCCGTCCAGTTCGAAGTAGAGCGGGATGATGTCCAGCGGCAGCCCGGGGAGGATTGAATCGCCCAGCACTGCCGGTGTGGTCAGGCCAGCCATGCCGTTGCCTGCGTCCACCACGACCTTCAGCGGACGGATGCCGCGCAGGTCCACCAGGTCGCGCAGGTACGCGGAGTAATCGCCGAGGACGTCCCGCACGCTGATCTGGCCCGGGTTCTCCACTGAAATGATCACGCCGTCGTTCAGGTAGCGCTCTGCGGCTTCCTGGATTTCCTTCAGGCCGGTCTCGGAAGAGATCGGGATAGCTCCGGCCTTGGCCATCTTGATGCCGTTGTACTGGGCCGGATTATGGCTGGCGGTAAACGTCACGCCCGCCGCGTTCAACGAGCCGCAGGCGTAGTACAGCTCATCGGTGGAGATAAGGTCCAGCAGCAGGACGTAGGCTCCGCGCGCCGTGGCGCCGGAGGCAAAGTCCTTGATGAACTCGGGGGAGGACTGGCGCATGTCCCCGCCAACCAAGACGGTCTCCCCGGCCAGGCCAAGCACGTCGACGAAGGCAGCGCCGACGGCCTTCACGATTTCCGGGGTGATGGTCTCGCCGACAACACCACGGACGTCGTAGGCCTTGAAGGACGCAGAAAGATCGAATGCAGTAGTCACGCCTTGCAGTCTATAGGGGGCGCGCTGCGGGTCGGGGCATGCCGGCCGCCGGGAGGTGTTTTCCACAATCTGTTTCGGCGGGGTCCGATCCTGTCCGTGGCGGCTGGAATAGTGGAGGGTATGGAACCGGTATCCGCCCAGCACCCCACAGCTCCTCCCGCTTCGCGGGAACCCGACGACGCCGCTGCCCTGCGCACGGAGGCAACAGCCCTGCTGCGCGCGCTGGTGGGCAGGGAGGACGCCGAGTTCCACGAGGGACAGTACGAGGCAATTGAGGCCCTGGTCAGGGGAGGAAGGCGTGCACTGGTGGTCCAGCGCACGGGCTGGGGCAAGTCCGCGGTCTACTTCGTGGCCAGCCTGCTGCTGCGCGCCCGGGGAGCCGGGCCCACCCTGATCGTCTCCCCGCTGCTCGCCCTGATGCGGGACCAGGTTGCCGCCGCCGCCCGGGCAGGGGTCCGCGCGGCAGCCATCAACTCGGCCAACCAGCTTGAATGGCAGGACATCTCCGCCCGCCTGGAAGCGGACACCGTGGATGTGCTCCTCGTCTCCCCGGAACGGCTGAACAACCCCGGTTTCCGCGAGAACCACCTGCCCGAACTGGTCCGCCGCTCCGGACTGCTGGTGATCGACGAGGCCCACTGCATCTCCGACTGGGGCCACGACTTCCGGCCGGACTACCGCCGCATCCGGCACCTGATTGAACAGCTCCCGCACTCCGTACCGGTGCTGGCAACCACCGCCACTGCGAACTCCCGGGTGGTGAAGGACGTGGAGGAGCAGCTGGCTGCAGGCGGGGAAGAAGTCTTCACCATCCGCGGCGCCTTGGCCCGGGACTCGCTCCGCCTCGGCGTACTGCGGCTGCCCAGTCCGCGCAGCAGGCTCGCGTGGCTGCTGACCCACCTCGACGAGCTTCCCGGCAGCGGCATCATCTATGCCCTCACGGTCTCTGCCGCGGAGGACACCGCGCGCCTGCTGCAGAAGGCGGGTCATCCCGTCCTCGCCTACACCGGCCGCACCGATCCGGCAGACCGGGAAGCAGCGGAAGCTGCGCTGAAGAACAACGAGGTGAAGGCGCTGGTCGCCACCAGTGCCCTGGGCATGGGGTTCGACAAGCCGGACCTCGGTTTTGTGGTTCACCTGGGTGCCCCGTCGTCTCCCGTTGCCTACTACCAGCAGGTTGGCCGCGCCGGCCGCGGTACGCCGAATGCCGATGTGCTGCTGCTGCCCGGTGCTGAGGACCGGGACATCTGGGAGTACTTCGCCACGTCCTCCATGCCGTCGGAAGGCCCGGCGAATGCGGTGCTGCGCGAGCTTGCGGACGGATCGGTGCTCTCCACCGGTGCCCTCGAAACCCTCGTGAACCTGAAGCGTTCCCCGCTGGAACTGCTGCTAAAGGTGCTCGCCGTGGACGGCGCCGTCGAGCGCGTCACCGGCGGCTGGCGGGGGACAGGGCGCCCGTGGACCTACGACCGGGAACGCTACGAGCGGATCGCCGCAGCCCGGGTAAGGGAACAGCAGGCCATGCTGGATTACGAGAACACAAGCGGCTGCCGGATGGAGTTCCTGTCCCGGCAACTGGATGATCCGGCAGCGGCGCCCTGTGGGCGGTGCGACAACTGTGCCGGGCGGTGGTATTCGGACGAGGTCGCCAGCGAAGCCGCAGACAGTGCCGGGCAGGCCCTGTCCCGGGTGGGCGTGGACATTGATCCGCGCGGCATGTACCCGAGCGGAATGGACCGGCTGGGGGTGCCGGTGAAGGGGAAGATTAAACCGGACGCCGCTGTCTCCACCGGACGTGCGCTCGCCCGCCTGACGGATTTGGGCTGGGGCGGACGGCTGCGGGAAATCTTTGGTCCCGGGGCCGAGGATGCCCCGGTGGACCAGGCGCTGCTGAACGGCTGCGTGCAGGTGCTGGCGCAGTGGGGTTGGGCGCAGCGGCCCGTGGCGATCGTGTCCGTACCCAGCCGGTCCCGTCCGCAGCTGGTGGGGTCCCTCGCCCAGGGGCTCTCGGAGCTTGGCCGCATCCCGTACCTGGGTGCCCTGCAGCTGCCGCACGGCGGACCGTCCGGCGGACCCGGCGGCAACAGCGCGTTCCGGCTCGCTTCGGTCTGGGAACAGTTCGCCGTGCCGGCCGAGGGAGCAGCCTGGTTCGCCGCGAATCCCGGGCCGGTGCTGCTGGTGGATGACTTCGCGGACAGCCGCTGGACCCTCACCGAAGCAGGCCGCACCCTGCGCCTTGCCGGCGTGGAATCCGTGCTCCCGTTCGTGCTGGCACTGAAGGCCTAAGCGAGTGGCGGCCTAAAACACCAGGTCGGGGCCCTGCAGCACGCCAGTGACTGCAGGGCCCCAACCTGTTTCCCGCAGGTTCGTTGATGCGCATGAGGTTTCCGCTGCAGGAAAATGCGCCCGCGGCGCCTGCAGGAACGGGGGCCGTAAACCGTCTGGCGAATTCGAGTGCCAAAGCCGTAGCTGAGGCCGAAAGCGCACAACGCCCCTCCGTTGTTGAGGGCGGCGCGAGGAAAGTTGTGCTGGGCGGAAGAGGTTCAGGATGGCATTATTTTACGAATCTGGAGAGTGACCGGGGGGTCGGGCTACACAAAATATGCTCATAAATGAGTAATGCTATAAAGTTGCACTAGAAAAATCAGCCAGCTGCAGGTGGTCCGACCAAGGCAAAACCGGCAGTGGACGGCCGAGCTGATGAAACCTGCCACAGATATTGCCGACCGGGCACTGATGGGACGATGCTCGGCGCCCAGACCGCAGCGAGTCGACCTCTGACGGAGAGGCGAACGATTCGCACCAGGTACTTCGAGGAACCGGCGGATGGTGGTTTGCAGAGTGGCTGGGCCCGGACTTCGTGAAGCGCCCAGCTCATAAATGAGCTGGCAGAGCGCCGCACCATGGCCTGCAGCGTGTGAGGTTCTATCGTATGAGGTTGGAGTATTTCCCTGCTGCGACGACTTTTTTGGAGCAAACGTAATGGTCAAGAATGGTGATGGTGGTGGTCGCGTGAATAAGAGGGAGTACGTCGTTCGTGTTGCCCGTCGCGCAGGCGTGCCGGTTCGAGTGGCGACGGATGTGTATGAGGCTGCTATCGAAGAAATCCTCGACATTGTCGAGAACGGTGACCGGCTCACGCTTACGGGGTTCGGTAAGTTCTACCCGCAGAAGCACAAGGGGCACCGTGTGCAGCGAATCAACGACGAGGGCAAGCTCGAGGGTACCGAGAATCCCGAGACAGTTGATGACTATGCGGTGTTGAAATTTTCGGCGACTCGAGCGGTCAACCGCAAGATCGGCGCGAACCCCCACCGGGAACCGGAATCTGGAACTGACGATAACGAAGACGCTTCATAGAAGCTGGGAAAGACAGAAGCCCCGAGGGATACACTCTCGGGGCTTCTGCTTTTTGGGGGGAACGACCAGCCGTTGTTGGGGGATTCCTCCGGCTGGTCGAGGTGTTCAGCAGCTGCAGCGCTGAACAGGGTTACCGGGATCGATCGCGCGTTGCAGCACGATCATCGATTCTCCGGTGTCTGGAATGATCCTGAACCACGAGCAGCACTCGGATGCGAGAAGCGCTGTGCAACTCCATCCGGCTACGATTCGTTCGATTTCTAGACCGTCTTCGATGTCACTGACATCGTCGATGAGAACCGTGCCGTCCACGCTGGTGACCGGACCGCAGTCAAGAGAGTCGTCGTCGAGATAGGCGTCGAGGGATATGGCGGAGGCCGAGGGGTACTTATTGAGGACAGCCCTGGCGATATGAAGTGCGTCCTCGCAGTACGTTGAGTGCCCACGAGCGAGCTTTGGGTACTCGGGGGAAACAATCAAGTCACTCTGATTTCCGGACACTGTACTCCCTTTGAGGTGGCCGAGGCCGCGCAGTTCGCGTTTCTGAAAGTGTGAACGCGCTTCCAGTCTTGGTCATGCCCGTGATCGTTAGTTGTGGATTTCCCTCATTGCAGTACAAATTCGGCCTGAATGCAGTAGTTGTCCGTGTCCGGAGCAGTTGTCGTCTCGCCGGTATCCTGAGTTACGAGAGTGACGAGGAGCCCTCAGTGGGCGCCTCTGCGAAGGAGAGTTTTTTGGTTCGGGTGGATAGCCTGCAGGTTACGCTGGCGAAATTGTCTGCCGGCATCAACGTCGAGGTGGTCGGGACCAAAAGAAGCGGCAGGAGCACCTTCTTAGCGAAGCTCGATGCGGATCTTACTGCGGCGGGTTTCAACACCGTCTTCATACGTGGCATCTCGGCCCTTAGCGCACAACCGCTAGCCGCGCTCCAGGTCTCCTCGCTCCCGATAGGTCGGGTACCCCGGACCGGAACAGTGACCCTGGCGGTTGTCGCCGAGCAGCTCGCGGAGCTTGTTGGCGGGAAGTCGGTGATTCTTATCGACGACTGGGATGACCTTGATGACCTGACGCGCGGCGTGGTTCAGGCCGTACGGCACAGGTCTGGTGTGCCAGTGGCAATTTCCAAGCGAATGGACCGTCACGCCGGTGCGGAGCCAGAGATCTCACCCTCCTTCGAGATCGAGTTGGGCCCGGTTCGTTTCGCTGAGCTGGAGGCCGCGCTTGAGGAAAAACTTGGCGGACCTGTGGTGTCGTCGCTGGTCAATGAGGTCTTTGTTCAGTCCGGCGGCCACATCGGCATTGCCATGTCTCTTGTGGACAGCGCGGTGAAAGGGCTGCATAGCAGGGAGGGGAGGCGCGCGTGGAGCGGCACGGGCGACCTCTACAACCCTTCACTTCGGGGTTCATTCGCTGCCTTGCTAGCGGGTCTAACCCCCATCGCCCGAGGCATGCTGGGGTTGTTCTCGCTGGCGGATCGTGTCCCTCTTCGTGTTGCACGTGAGGTTGCGGACTGGGAGGTGATCGAGGAGCTGGAAGCTCGAGGTTTCATCAAGATATTCGGCAGGACAGAGCCAGTCATAGTCGTTCATCCGCCTGTCCTGTCCACCTTTCTGCGGGACGAAATGTCAGAGTCGCGCAGGGTGCGTCTTGGGGAGTGGGTGGCTGCACAAGACGGGTTCGAGGCTGCTTCTTCCGGGACGTTGGAGATCACTCCGATGTGGGACCAGGTCTCAACCTTCGCGAGTGTGGCCGACGGTCACACACGATCCCAAAAGGTTGAGGCCCAACGTATCTGGGAGGCAGACCCTTCGCCGCTCAATGCGGCGAGATACATCGGTATCCTGCTCTGGGACAGCACCGGTGAGCCTGATTATGACGAGGTGATAAGGCGCACGCCGGAGCCCGATAGAGCCTCAATTTCATTGAGCGGAGCCGGTTACCTGATCGCACGGGCGAGCTGGCTGGCCTATCGGGTTGGTGACCTGGATGCAGCGATCGGACTCCTTCGCGAAGTGGCGGGTCAGAAGAACGAGGGCGGTCGCATGGCTCTGGCGAAGATTGTGCAGCTGCAGGCGATGCTCGGGACGATTCCAGACGGCTATGAGCGGCTATTGGTTTCGTCCGAGGGGTCACCCGCGGTGGTTAACGACATGCTTGCGCTGGCCCGCGCAATGGTTTGCGTAGTGCGAGGGAGTACATCCGAGGCCAGGAAAAACCTGGCGGACATCTCAATCGCACCGGCGGGGCTGATACCGCTTCAGATGGAGTTTTTAGAAAAGCTGCTCGACCTTTACGAGGGTCATATCCAGGAGGTGGCGGGGTTTGCGCGGACGAAGTTCCTGCAGGCGGTGGAGGGCCTCGACATACCGATCATGCGGGCCTACGGCTGGCTGGCGTGTATGGCGCTGCTGTATCTCGATGACTGGGACGGTCTGGAAGAGATACTGAGCCCTGCTCTTGGTGTCGGTAATACTGCGCTGCCCGGAGTGTTCCAGCTGGGGATTTTGAATACCGCGGTTCTCGTGGCGCTAGTACGGGATGATGCCTGCTTGGCGCGCCGTTATATCGCCGAGATGGACCAGATGAAGGTGACCGACGGTGGCCTTCTCCATCAACAGCGGGATCTTGGTCGCGCCAGGCTTCTGGTGCATGAAGGGTCGGTCAGTGAGAGCGCACGGTTGCTCCGTTCCGCTGGTGACCGGCTTTGGGCGAGAGGTGCCCGCGTGGCTGCGGTGCAGTGTTATCTCTTCTCTCAGGAGGTGTCGTTTCATCCGGAGCTGCTGGGGCAGGATCGTGAGAGGTTCTCCCAGGTCGATGGTCATCTGTTGGCCGTAGATACGGGGCACTTCACAGCGATGGTGGACAGGGATGTAAACAAGCTGGTTCAACTGGCTGACGAGCTTGAGGCGATGGGGCTCCCTGGATGGACGATGTCGACGCTCGAGAATGTGCTGGACTTCCAACCGGCAGCAGAAGATGACGCTGCGGCTGCGGCGCTCGAGCTCCGTGTCCGAGATTTGAAGCGGCGGGTTCCGGCCGTGTTCCAGCTGCGCTCCCACCGCCGTTTTCTGGGTGTGCGCGTGAGCGACCGTGAGTGGGATTTCATCCGTGAGGTTGTTACGGGTGCGAGTAACAGGGAGATCGCTGACCGGCTGTCTGTTTCGGTGCGAACCGTGGAGAGCTCTGTGGCGCGTATCGCCAAGAAGCTCGAGGTGCGCGGCAGGAGAGGCATTGTTGCCTGGTACGAGGCTCAGCAGGGAGCCGCGGTCTCGCCGGCGAGGCTTCAGGGCACTGCGTCAGCCCGGGCATAACCCTTACCAACATTTGATGCACCGCCGAGGTCTTCGTCCCCGCAGGTGACCGTGGCGATGCCTGCTGAGGCCGCTGCCGTGACGTTCTTGGGTTGACGGTACGCATATACGCCTCCGGCTGGTCATTGGTCCAATTGGCGCCGCAAGTTTACGGTGGGGTTCCCCATTTTTTACTCATAAATCAGCATTTTCTGGCCTGAGGGCGATAGATTTGAGTCATCAAGTTATTTGGGCGCATTTCGTCGTGCACCGATTATGGGAAGGCCATTCGTGAAGCTCACACGGATCCTCACTGGAATAATGGCGGGATTGCTCGCCATGACCATTGCAGCGACAGACGTGGTCACCACAAGTGACCTGGCGGCTGCAAACACAGGGGGATCCCCCTCGATAACCCTCAACGGAACCGTGGTGGAGGGCAGCCCTGGCCTCCTCACCTCCAAGTCGGTCATCATGACGTCCGCGCAGGAAGCGCGGTTGAACTACCGACTCGTACCCAGTTACTCGACGGGTGCCACAAGCAAGGTAACCGTGACTCTGTTCATGCCCTCCCTGGAGCAGGACGGCAGCGGCGGTTGGAAGATCGTGGATCGCGATGCAGCGCCCACGGCTATGGGTCTCCAAGGCCGCGTCAGCGCCGGCGGTGGCTGGGCTACTCCCAATGGCACTGTCTCGCAGGGCGGCAAGATCGTTCTTGAGTACATCGGTGATCTTGAAGCCGGTGTAAACCCTGCGTTTGACCTGTTCCTCAGCACCTACAACGACGGCACTGACGGTCCGTTCGGCGGTGTCCCTGAGGGAACCGCGTTCGACGTGCACGGTTACGTCACCTACGAGCAGTACAACGGCGAAGGCGAGGGTTGGGAGACCCTTGGCCGCGACGACGTTGATTCCCACGTCCAGGTCATCGCTACTGACCTTCAGTGGGAGCCGCAGTTCACCGCGTTTGCGGCGAACGGCGGATCGACCTCTGTGCCGATGTGGGATCGCTTCCAGTACTTCGACTACATCTACAAGCTGCAGAACACCTCTACGAACCCTGCCTCGAACATTGAGGCGTACTCGGTCAACTTCGACATCGACACGACCGACAACATCAACGGCATCATCCCCGCCGATATCAACCGCTGGTCGTACAACCCCGGTGGAGAACCCACCTTCAACGATGACGCTGACTACACCGAAGGCCAGTTCATTGGTGTCCCCGGTAAGGGCGGTGTGCTCATCTACGACATCACCGACATCTACAGCCACACCTGGGACGGCGCGACCGGTCTCGGTGACCCGCTGCCCTACATCTACACCGGTGCCGGCATGATCACCCTCGACCGCCAGAACGGTGAGAACCGCCAGCAGGTCAAGCCGGGCACCGAGCGCATCTACATGGTTTCGCTTCCCATGAGCCGCCAGGGATTCCCCAACATCCCGACCAACTTCTACGTTGACGCGATCACCAACATCGTCCTGGGTGAGAGCAGCAACTGGACCAAGACCAAGACCGCTGTGCGGGAGGTGCTGAACCCCTCCTATGGGTTCGACTTCACCCACAAGCCGGAGAAGGCTGAAGCCGTCTACGGGACGGACACCTACACCGAGCTTGCCGGCTTCAGGAACACCAGCAACGCTCCGGTGTGGAACCCCTCGATCGAGTACACCTCGGCCGAGAACTTTGACGTTAACGAGGTCGTGTACCTCTTTGACGAGGCAGATGCCGAGCGGTTCGAGAACGCTACGCTGCGCTACCAGTACAGCTACGAGAACGACCGGAAAGAACCCGTCAGCATCACTCGCGAGCTCAAGGTCAACGCTGTCGCTGACCCCGAGAACCCGGGCAAGATGAAGGCCGTCTTTGACGTCTCTGAGCTGCAGGGAAAGAACTGGGACAAGAAGTTCCACTTCGAGGACTTCGCCGGTCGCATCAACCCCGGCCAGGGCGTCCCCTTCGCGATTCAGGTGCACGGCACGGCAATGGAGGTCAAGACGATGACCTTCCCGGCGGTGACGACCTACCTTGAGAAGTACGCGAACAACGAGGACTACACGCAGGAAACCACCTACGCGGAGGTTCCCCACACGGTCAAGCGTGACGCTTCGTTCCGCGTCATCCTCCCCACCGAGGTCATCCCGAGCACCAGTGTCACCATCAACGGCAACGGCAGCACCAACAGCACCTACCCGCAGACGGTGGCATGGGACAACGAAGCCACCCTTGGCTTCAACTTCGGCACGAACAACAACGAGGCCGAGACTTCCGAGACCACCATTACGGTGAACACCACCACTCTGGAAGCCATCAAGGACGCCAAGCTCGTCATCAAGCCCGAACTCTTCTCGAGCGCAGAAGACGTGCGTATCAAGATCGTTACCCTGGACGGCACGGAGATCCCGGTCGACCTGGAGGGCAAGGATCTCACGCAGGCGATTGAGGTTGCCCTCCCCGAAGGTTTCGCCAGGATCGTCGTTGAGACGGGTGAGTTCAACACCAACGGTGCACGGAACTTCATTGACGTGGTCGGCAAGGTATCTGCAGGCCTGAAGACCTCGCACACCGTTTCCGTGAAGACGGAGACCTACCAGCCGGAACCGTTCAACAAGACCAACACATCTGCTTCGACAGGTCACATCCGCATCCAGCTTCCTGCTGACCTGAACCCGAGCACGTCGATCGTCGGTATCTACGGTGACCGCCGCACGAACGACCCCACGTACATTCCGTACGAGGTTCCCGTGAGCGCTGAGTACCGTCTCAGCACCGGCGGCGTGAACGCACCTGAGTTCACCTACACGATCACCGAGGCAGAACCCTCGAAGATGCCCGCTGAGCCTACGGACTCCAGCGGCATCCTGATCGACAACAAGCTCAAGCTGAGCGAGGAGTTCCTGGCAGCCGGCACCAGCATCGTCATCACGTTCGTGGACGATGAGGGCAACGAGCAGAAGTTCACCACTCCTGCGGTGGACTACAAGGACATCACCCTCGACAACATCGCGAAGATCGTGATCTCGGGTAAGAACCTGAACATCGGCGCGGCTATCCCCGTTGTGACGATCGACTACGACTCCGAGCTGGACATGGGTGCGAGCCAGCGGCTGCTGGCCAAGTTCGAGGGCACCCCGCAGGACCCGTACGTGGCGAGCAAGACGGTTTCCGCGACGCACCGCATCGAGGTTGCAGAGACCCGCACCACGGTTGAGATCGAAGGCGTGAACCAGGTCACCCAGTCCGCAGGCGCAGGCAGCACCTACGACCAGTGGGTCGACCGCCAGCGCTCGTGTGGCTACTACAACTGCACGATGACCGACTACACGCTGGATCAGGGTTACAAGACCCTGGGTGGCTTCGCTGCCTCGATGTACCGTCCCGGCGGTCTCACCAACAACAATGACCAGACGACGGTCATTGACGTGAACCTGCCTCACGAGCAGTTCGACACCTACTACGTCAAGATCCGCGAAGACCTGAAGCCCTACATCCAGGACGTGCAGATCTTCCGCATGGTGGATGGCGAAGAGCAGCTGTGGAAGACCGTTCCCGCTTCGGACTGGGTGGAGAACACCACTGAGGGAGCCAAGTACTGGCGCATCAACACTGCCGACCCGAAGAATGACGGCGCCGCACTGTTCGAAACCAAGGCTTCGACTGAAGAGGCGAACCACCCTTACTACAAGGATCCGTTCGCGGACAATGTGGTTCCTGACCAGCCGGTCAGCCGTGTCTCTGTGTCGCTGAAGTTCGAGCGCAAGGACCTGGCTTCCGTCCCGGAGCTCTCGGGTACCACCAGCCGCGTGATCGAGTACATGGGCCGCTTCTTCGAGACCTCGGAAGAGGGCAAGAAGGCAACCACCGCCAAGGTGGAAGACACTTTCGGCAAGAAGTACCCGATCAAGCGCGGCCACATCCCAACCCCGGTGTACTCGCTGGTGCACTACCCGTTCGCACAGGCCGAGACCGGTGCGCAGGATGCAGTTTCGCTGCAGCGCAAGGTGGTCACGATGGGCACCGAGGGCAACTACCTCGCAAGCGTATGGAACGTGGCGAACCAGTACTACGGCGGCTGGCACTGGCCGCACGGCGCAGACATCAACGTCCCGGTCCACACTGAATCGGACGAGTGGATGATGAGCTACTACAACCAGGGTCTGGCCACGTTCCACGACAAGCTGGCGTACAAGTTCACCTACCCGGCGACCCCTGACAAGGACGCTGACTTCAACCTGGATCCGACGCACATCACGTTCGAGAACACCAGCACCCTGAAGTACCTCACCGGACTAATGATCAACACCGCGGGTGACACCAAGGTGAACATCGAGCTGGACGAGGCGGAGCGTGCTGAGTTCATCGCACACGGTTCGTTCGTGGTGAAATACAACAGCGAAAAACCTGTTGGCTTCCACAAGGTCAGCGCCGGCCTCTACGAGGTCTCACTCGGCGAGGGCGTGTACCCGACCCACTTCGAAGCAACCTTCGAGGAGATCGACGGCTTCGGTGACAACACCACTGAACTGCAGGGTGTCCAGAAGGACACGTTGGGCGCGAACCTGAATGAGATCGACGTGCGCGTCGGCGGCATCGTCAACGGCAACAAGGACCTGACCGGTAAGACCGAGCTGTTCCGTGAGCCAAACGACAGTGAGCGCAAGCTCGTGAGCACCAGTACCGGTGTTCTCGCCGGTTACACGCCGAAGCTCGGCGCAGCCATGGACCTCGAGTTCGACAAGCTCTCGCTGTATGACTACGGCACCGACGGCATCACCCCTAACACCTCGACCCTGTACGCAGGTATGACGAATAACTCGGAAGCTGACATCACGGCGTTCACCATGGACGTGAACTTGGACAGCGCCTACCGTGCACAGGAGATCCGCATCCCCGCGGCCATCTTCAAGGGCGGCGACTGGGAGGCCAAGAAGGTCACTGTCAGCCAGCCCGGCGGCGACGTTGTTCTCGATCTCGCCGTGTTCAAGCTCGACGGCACCGATTACGTCCTCGACGTGGACGCACTGTTCGACGCTGGCATCCTGGCGGCGACCACGCTCAACGTGGGCGCCGGCGGGGAGTCCAAGCTCGACGTTCGACGCATCACCAAGGTGAGTGTTGACTTCGCGGCCGCCAAGCCCGGTGTCCGTATGTGGGGCTCGCTCGCCCAGGATCTTGAGGCTGAGAAGGTTCTGCCCAAACGCATGATCGACGGCGACTACATCACCATTACCGGTGACTGGGTTGACGAGGCGATCGACGGCTGGACGGGTGAGCGCAAGGATTGGGACTCCAAGCCCGCAGGTCGCGGCGACGGCGAACGTGTCACCGCCGGGACGCACCGCACCGGTTCGTTCTCGGTTCACGGTACGGGTTTCGTTACCCCGCAGGGCCTGTGGGCGAATGCTGCCAACAGCGGCAACGCCGGTAACCACCCTGACCTCAGCAAGGGTTCGATCAGCAACGCCCCCACGGTCCACCACCGCACGGTGGACATGCAGTTCCGCGGCGCACAGCTGAACGAGGACCTCACCCTGGCAAAGGGTGGTTTCCCCTACGACGCTGACACCAAGGAGCAGGTCGCAACTACGGACATGGTTGTACAGGACACCGCCAAGGTGCTCTACGAGATCCGCAACTCGGCTGCAGCCGATGCTGAGAACCGCAATGCGATGTTCGATCCCTCGGCGCACTTCACCGCGCCCCAGGGCATGAAGATCACCGGTATCGAGGTTGTCACCAAGGACTCGGCACAGGGTCTGCATGACGCGATTGCCGCACTGGGCCGCACCAGCTACGACCTCAAGGACAGCAACTTCACCTTCCTGGACACCAACGACCAGGAGAAATCCCGTTCAGTTCAGTTCAACCTGACTCTGCCCAAGCAAGAGTCGGTGTGGGTGTTCGTTGAGTACGAGGCGATCAACGACTACAGCGATGACCTCGCGGCAACACAGAACAAGTCGGTCACCATCCGCGCCTACGCCACCCCTGGCATGCAGCACCACCTGGAGAACTTCAACCACTCCGCTGTCTCCGGCAACGGTGTGAGCGAGTCCTCCGGAAGCGAGGCTGACTACAACCAGGACGGTTTTGGCGAGCACAGCGTTGGTCTGGCTGCGACGTACACGTACGCGAACCCGACCGCCATCGACATCGAAACGAACTTCAGCGCGGAGAGCCTTTCGGGGACTCCGATGACGATCACCGTCGACAAGATGAGCAACCAGATCCGTCACCACAACACCCACATGGTTGTTGACGTTACCTTCGATACCCGTGCCCGCGGGTTCGAGCTCACTGAACTGCCGAAGCCGGCCCACGCGGATGGCTTCCCCGCACCCAAGCTGACGGTTCTCGTCGGCGGCGAGTACGTGGAGTTCGATGCTGACAAGCACGAGCTGAAGGACATCAACAGCATCCGCATTGATTACGGCATCGTGCCCGGTTACGTCGGCGACGACAAGGACCGTAAGGACTTCACCGTTCCGTCGTTCGAGATCGTCGGCACCGGTTGGTGGCAGAACTCCGGCGGGGGGTCCACCAAGAGCTCGACCATCACTTCGAGTGCGGAGATCGGCCTGACGCACCACGACGGCGCTACTGACGGAAACCCCGCAGTGGCACTGTACGAGGCTGCTGAGACTGACTCAGCCGTCATCTGGAAGGGTCTGCCCCAGGTTGAGTTCAACCTGCAGTCGTTCGACACGAAGCCGGAAGCCGGCGCACCGTACGACAACACCAAGGCGGGTAAGGTCAACTACCTCGCCGGTGATGATGTGTTCCTGAAGCTGACCGCGCGTAACGAGAACACCCCCGCCTCGACCAACACCGGTCTCGGCAAGGCTCCCGTTATTGACCCGGTCATCTACGACAAGGTGCCCGAGTACATCATCAACTCGCTCGACAAGTTCGTCACTGATGGTGAGCTCGATGTGGCTGCAGCTGTGGCTGCCGGCAAGCTCGTGATCAAGCATTACGACATCGACGGCAACGAGATCGCTGACTACGATCTCCCGAGCGTCACTGTGAAGTCGATCTCGGGTAAGGACGTGGGCGGAAACCAGAAGTTCACCGACATTCCGCTTGCGGGTGGTGTCCAGGTGGACCGCTCCGGCAAGATCTCGGCAACCGAGCCCACCAACCAGGGCGCAAACCCCGCCGCTGACGTGAAGTTCCAGCTGTTCACCTACGAGTTCGCCCGCGATCTCGGCCGCGGTGAGCGCATCGAGGTCATGTACGACGCGAAGATCCGCGAGGAGAAGCTGCCGTTCGCGACCTACGAAGACGGACGTCCGGTGTTCGCACCGTTCCTCGGCTGGTACGGCAACGAAGACCCCATCTCACGGAACGCCCACACGTACGACATGGACATGGCTGCCCTGCTGCACGACGCCGGCTTCAGCGGTACGCGCAGCTTCGAGCAGACTCCTGCTGAGTTCCTGGCACAGTCCAGCTCGTGGGTCTCGGGCGACTCTCGGGAGCGCCGTGTTCAGGACGGCCGGTCGGACACCCATGACACCTACTACGATGCATCGGCGGACAGCCAGGTCGCTGACCGGGTGTACCTGCGGGAGGAGTCTGGGAACAAGCTGTACGAGGGTATTGGCAGCGGTGAGCAGAGTGACATCTCTGCGTACCTGCAGCCGGCCCGTGTGAATGATGGTGCCGTCACGCATGACGAGCGCATCCTGTGGTCACACGACAACCTGCAGCTGAAGCGTGCATGGCTCTACGGCGCCAGCGAACTGCTTCCCAGGGTGCAGCGCACGACGGCATCGGGTGTCTCAGACGCGAACTTCATCGAGCACGACGGGGATCTTCGGGCGCCGGTGAGCGTGACGGAGTACACCGCTGACAACTACAGCTACGCAGTTGAGCTGGACGAGATCGTCACCGCACGTCTGCACGCAGCGAACCTGGGTGACCGCGCGGTCGAAAGCGGCATCGAGTACACCGAGATCCTGCCGGTCGGGTTCAATCCGTTCGATGACGATGGCAACCTCATCGGGATCACCGCATTCGACGGCTTCGGCAACACGATTGCCCATACCTATGATGTCCTGCAGACGCCCGAGGACGACAAGGGCTACCGTGCTCCGCGCCAGAACCAGGAAGCCGGCACCTTCAAGAACCTCGACGCAGATGGCACCACCATCGAGAACGAGGTGCCCTACGTGCTCCGCATCAAGGTTGCAGGTGTGCTGAACGGCATGTTCAACGCCGCAGCCACGACCGAAAAGGCGAAGTACCAGTACGTCGATGTGAAGGTTCGTGTCGACGAGCAGGCCCTCGTCGTCAACGGCTCGCAGCGCTACTGGTTCGACCAGCTGACCGTGAGCACCATCGCGGCCGAAGAGTACCTCGCGCTCTACACCAAGGAGTACGGTGCCCTGCACAAGGACCCGAACTCCTACAACCCGAACACCTGGCCGAACGACGGCATCAAGCCCGGCATCGACCTGGCGGACCTCAGCTGGTATCACTGGGGTACCAGCGGGTATACGAGTTACTCTTCGTTCGAGCCTCACGGCATGTACATCCGCGGCCTGAATGCACAGGCGACCGCCACTGCGACCGACAAGAAGCCGGCGCTGGTGACGGGTGACCAGATGGTCATGCGCAAGCCGGCGCTGCGCGTGTGGAACGACATCTCGAAGGACAGCTACCTCACGGGATACCACTCGACGGTGCAGGACTTCACGACTGAGCTCCACGAGAAGCTGACCATCCACGCAACCGTGGAGAACCAGCAGATTGAGACTCAAAAGGACTACCACGGCACTTCGGGCAACCGCCTCGACGAGCTGACTCATCAACCCCAGACCAAGGGCGGTGCCCGTGGTTCGTGGTTTGAGCCGACCGTGACCGTGTCGATGCCGTTCGGTATCGTCCCGATCCTCGAGGACGGCACCATTGCTCGCTACACGGGCAAGGTGGAGAACCAGCAGGATGTGGCGTTCACCGCTCACATCAGCGACGTGGCTTACAACAGCACGACGCCTGTGGTCGATGTGGCCGAGCACCTGAACCTGCGTGTCGAGCGCGTCAAGAGCGAGCAGGGCGAACGCTTCGTGCTGCACTTCACCGCGAAGGATACGCCCGAGGCCCAGCAGATCCTGCACAGCATCAAGTACGGCCAGTCCCTGACCGTGTCACCCCGCGCCACGGTGATCGACATGCCTCCTTACGGCACGGACGAGTCCTTGTCCGACGAGACGAAGTTCCAGGAGATTATGATCTTCGCCAACTCGGAGGCCGACGTCTTCGAGCCGATCGTCTCGGGGATGTACAAGACCGGTTCGTACGTGCAGAACCCGAGCGCTGACGCCCGCCGCCTGGACAGCATCGGCACCAACGGCGTGAACCACATCACCGAATCGCTGATCTCGGAGACGAAGACCTACAAGCGGGACACCGAGGTGCCCCTGCATGTCAGTGGTTCGTGGAAGGTTGCAGGCTCGACCCTGCTCCCCGAGACGGTTCAGGAGTCGGCAACCAACTACGGCGCCTACGGTGGAACGCGTATCGTGATGCGTTTCCCGTCCGTGGTGAACGAGACCAAGATCGGCCCCTACGCCGACGCGGCATCGAACGAGGTCACCCTGCTGGGTGCCGCGGCGAAGTTCTGGGTATCGACCGAGGCGTACAACAAGCCGGACAGTGCAGGCAGCGACTACAGCCGGATGCTGAGCACCGGCACCGTGCACAACTCGCGCTTCATCTTCACTTCCTATGTGTCATCGTTCGCGGAGAAGACCGGGGATGTGCGTATCAAGGTCGGTAACACGATCATGGACCGCAAGGCGTTCGAAGCTGCCGGCTACACCGTGAAGGCAGTGACCGAGGACGAGCGCATCAAGGGTTGGTCTGCGCGCCAGGTGGTTCGCTGGATCGTGACGCCGCCGGCGCCCGACGCCGAAACCGCAGCGGGGCGCCTCGAGTCGGATCAGCGCTTCACGCTGCTGCAGGAGTACAAGCTGGTTGACGGCTTCCGTGAGGACGAGGCCGAAGGCGGTAAGTGGGCGGCCGAGGACTTCAAGGTCGACACCTACATCTCGCTCATCTCGGACGATCTGACCCTTCTGCCCGAGGGCGCAAGTAAGGACGACTTCGTCGTGCAGCCGCTTGAGCCCATCCGTTACGCGAAGCTCGTGACCGAAACTTTAGCCACCGGGGACATGGACGGTAACGGCAAGGTGGGTAGCTTCCTGGCCCAGAACGATGCTTCCTTCGAGATTGCAAAGCCCAAGGGTGAGGTGCGCGTCAACACCACGCGTCCGCGTATGGAATACACCAACGGCTCCATCGGCGACCCGTACTTCAACGCGTCGGACACGATCGAGTACCTGGTGACCCACGCCAAGAACACCGGCTCGGGCCTGCGGGAGATGGCCATCGACAGCAACCTGCCGACGCCGGAATCCAATGATCCGAACCACCCTGCAACGAAGTACAAGATCGACGCTGCAGTGCTGTCTGTGTCCAGCGGTAAGTGGGAGATCCCCGCTGATGTCGTTGCCCACATCCAGGGCAACGGTAAGACCGTTGACCAGGTGTTCGAGTCCGAGGTCTTCGTCTCACACGTTGACCCTGCAACCGGCTACGCAACCGATGAGTGGGTCTCGCTCGGCAAGCAGAGCATCTACGAGAACAAGACCATCGCAGTGGACCCGGATCTCGTTCGCGACCTCCGTCAGGTTCGTGTAGTAGTTCGATCGATCGACGATGACTACCTCGTGCCCACGGGTACCCGCCTGGCTGTTGATGCCGACGCGGGCAAGGCCGGCAACCAGGACGTGACGGAGACTGACCCCGAGAACAAGGGTGTCACCATCTTCGGTGCCGGCGTCACCGACGCTGCGATCAAGATCAACATGCGTGCATCCTCGGATGAGAAGCAGACGATGTTCATCTACGACACCGTTGAGCTGTGGGGTAACTACGTCGCAGACGCAATGGCGAAACTGGATGATGACCAGAACCGCTCCTACCTCACGCCCGCTCGTCCGGTAGTGAACGTCTTCCACGACGCTCTCTACTACCGCTACGACGGAGCCAAGCCGGAAGATCAGCGCTGGGGATGGTCGGACAACATGGCCATCAACCCGTCGTCGTCTTCCCACCTGAAGTTCCGCGGTGAGGTCGTGAACGCTGACGACACCATGTGGAACGAGGAAGAGTCGATCACCTACTCCGAGGACATGCTCATCGACCCCAAGGTAACGTTTGAGCTGCCTGGCGTGATGACCGTTCGCAGTGAAGACGATTGGGTCTACGTGCCCGCCGACGAGGTGGACGAAACGAGCCCGCTGAATGACGCTCACCGCTCCAAGGGCCCGCTGCAGAAGAACGCCACGGCAAACCGTGAGTCTGATGCATTCAAGTGGACCTGGAAGATCGTGGCCGCAGACGGCACCGTCAAGCAATCCGAATCGAACCTTACTCACACGCGTATCCATGCCGGTGAGTGGGACGGCATGGACCGCAACGTGGTGACCATCTGGTTCGAGGGCCAGTTGCTGCCCGGTGACAAGATCGTGATCGACTTCATCGGCCTCATCGACACCTATACCCCGGGCGCGACGAGCGAGGACACCAAGTCTCGCGTCTACACGACCAACAACACCGGCCTCGTGCAGCCGCTCAACTCGGATTGGAACGGTTCGAACACGCTCGGTTACGAGACTGACCGCAACGACCTCGATGACAACAACCTGCGGAACGACCGCCTGGTCTTCACCGACCGAAACCTCTTCGAGTACGAGGTGTACGACAACTTCGGCAAGCGGAAGGTCGCCTACTCTGACCTGAACCTCGCCGGAACCGCACACCCGCGGATCACGCCTGTTCGTGAGGGCGGGGACTTCAATTACACCCTGACGATCGACAACACGAAGGAGAAGGGCGAAACCCCGTACCCGTTCCCGATCATCTATGACGTGCTGCCCTACGACGGCGACCACGCTGTGATGAACGAGAGTGTGGCGCGCAACTCGCACGGCTCGTCGATCCTGAACCTGGACAGCTTCAAGCTGACCGCAGAAGGTGGTCTGAACAAGACCTACGGTGCACGTGATTACACGATGTACGTGGGGCCGTTCACCAGGCAGGGCGGCAAGGTCGTTGAGGCTGAGCTGCTGCCGGCAAGTGTGGTCAGCACCCAGGAGTTCTACGACTCGATGGGTGTGGGCGGAGCTGCCTCGGCCGAGCGCGACAAGCACTTTGTCTCGCTGGCTGACTTCAAGGCTGCTGTTGCTGCAGACCCGTCGCTGCTGGGTAAGGCCCAGTCGCTGCTGATGCTGTTCAACAACGCAGGCGAGACTCTGCCCGGTCAGAGCAAGCTCACCCTGTCGTACGGCATGAGCACGCCGCTCAACGCACCCGCGTTCCTGGAGGCCTGGGACGCCGACGCCAAGCCTGATGACGTGGCTCAGTGGAACTCGTTCGCTGCGACGCAGCTCAAGGAGAACTTCAAGCCGCAGGAATCGAACAATGCCGGCACCTTCGTGACCGAGAAGGCGGACAAGGTCTCGATCGGTAACTACGTCTGGCACGACGCCAACTTCGACGCCGAGCAGAACGAGGGCGAGATCATCACCGATGTGAACGGCCGCGAACTGCTGAAGCCCGCCAAGGACATCGACTTCGACGGCGACATCGACGATGCTGGCATCAACCAGGTCAAGGTCACCCTGCTGAGCCCGAACGGCTACAACGTGGACTACCTCGGTAACCCGATCAAGAAGGTCGGCAACCAGTGGCTCGTCATTGACGATGCAACCGGTGAGGTCTTCGTTGACGAGATCGGCCAGAAGATGGAATCTGACGGCCCGGTGGTGACCACCACCCGTACCGACATCAACGGCTGGAACGGTTACTACGTGTTCTCCAACATCACCCCCGGTAAGTACCGCGTGATGTTCGAAATACCGAAGGCGTACGACGGCTACTCGGTGACCACGCAGAAGATGATCTCCGGTGCGGACGTGACCACGTTCCTCCCGGGTGAGGCTGCAGACGTGCAGGTTGCGCACGACGTGTCTGCACTCGTTGCAGTGACCGACGTACGTACGGTCACACAGGAGACTGCGGACGACACCCGTATGGGCTTCGACCTCGGTGTTGGCCACTTGTTCGACTTCGGTGGAACTGTGTGGAACGACAAGAACCGTGACGGCGTGATGCAGTCCGGCGAGGATCGCCTGCCGAACTTCAAGGTCACCCTGAAGAACGCCAAGGGCGAGACGGTGCTCGACGAAAACGGCGACGAGATGACTACTGTCTCGGACGCCAAGGGCCGGTACACCTTCCCCGTCCTCGCACGCCCCGGCCAGTTCTACGTCGAGGTTGTTCACCCCGATGGCACCTACGACAAGAAACTGCCCGTCACGCCCATCACGCACGCGGAGAACCCGTTCACCCGTGTTGATGACAACGACGTGACCCTGCGTGAGGTTGGGAACGGCCTGATCGTTCGCACGAACCTGTTCGCCTTCGATCTGGAGAACCTCTACGAGACCAAGTTCGCTGACCGCCAGGCAGTGAACGCCGGGTTTTACGACTACCGCAACACCGGTGTGATCGGAAACCTCGTGTGGGACGACAAGAACCGCAACGGTATCCAGGAACCTGGCGAGCCCGGTCTCGACGGCCAGGAGCTGAAGCTCGAGCAGTACGAGCTCGTTGACGGCAAGTGGGTGAAGAATGACGGCTTCGTCATGACCACCACCTCGCAGGCTGACGGCCTCTACTACTTCAACGAGGTTCCGGCCTTCGCGGGTGACGCTGAGACGGGTACGGCGTACGCCTACCAGGTGATCGTGGACGGCCTGCCGGCCGGATACACTTTCGCTCCGTCGCGTGAGGGGGATGACCGCGAGGTTGACTCCGACTTCTTCCTCAACGGCGCCATGAACGAGAAAGGCGGTCTGGACAACCTGATCACAATGGCTGTTCAGGACGGTCAGTTCCTGCGTGCGGTGGACAACGTGACCATCGACCTCGGTGTGATGGAGCACGCAACCGGTGTTATCGCCGGCGAAGTGTTCATCGACACGAAGGCAGATGGACAGAAGGTTGGCGACGGCCTGGCAGCAGAGCGCTTCACCGCGACTCTGCAGGTCAGCACCAACGGCGCCGACTGGACCGACGTTGCAGCCCAGACCGGTGTGAACAAGTACCGCTTCGAGGGTCTGCCGATCTACAACGACGCAGCTGGTGCTGCTAACCAGTACCGCGTGGTTGTGACCGAGATCCCGCTGTGGCTCGCGATCACCAAACACAACCAGGGAGCTGACGAAACCGACAGCGACTTCGTTGAGACCGGCCGTAATGGCACCTTCACCGCGGTATCGGATGTCTACACGCTGGCCAGGCCCGTCGAAGGTCAGATCCTGCCCGTGGACACCCGTGAAGCACTGACGCACGATGATGTGGACCTGGGTCTCGTTGAGCCCGGGGTCGTCATCGGCGGCAAAATGTGGGACGACGCGAATGCCAATGGCCTGCGCGAGGAAGGCGAGAAGGTTCTCGCCGGCCACACCGTGGTCCTGTGGGAGCTCGTGGATGGCGCATGGGTCAAGGCCGGTGACTCGAAGGACGTCACCGACATGACCGACGAGAACGGCGACTACCGCTTCGTGGTTGAGCCGATGCACTTCGACGAGAGCAGCCCTGAGTTCATGCAGGCACGTGAGTACCGTGTGACCATTGAACGCCTGGGCAACCAGCTGTGGTCGCCGGTGAACGTGGGCGGGGACAAACTCATCGACAGCGACGTGATCACGGAAGCTGCCGAGTTCGGCGGTGCACACACCGGCGTCAGCCACGTCTTCTCGATCATCGAGCACGTGAACGGTGTCGCTGACCCGCTCACGCAGCGCGACGATGTCCAGATGGATGCAGGTCTGACGATCTACGCTGACCGGGCAGTCATCGGCGGCAGCATCTGGGTCGACAAGAACGAGGACGGCATCCAGCAGGACAGCGAGGGCACTCTCGGTGGTCGCGAGGTCACGCTGCTTGAGAAGATCGACGGTGAGTGGATCGTGGTGGCAGACCTCAACGGCAACTACACGATCAAGACCGAGGCCGACGGCAGCTACGAGTTCGTAGTCGAACCCACCCACTGGGGTGAGGACCACGACGGCTACCTGAAGCCGCGCGAGTACCGCACTGAGACCCACACGCCCGTCAGCCACCGTCTGAGCCTGGGTGACGCAGTCACCGCATCGGACAGGGGTAACGGCTGGATCGAGTCGAAGGTCGCCGAACTGGTTGAGGTTGATGAAGAGACTGGTCTGATAGTCCTGGCTGAGGAGCACGAGGATCGTGAGCTGGACTACCCGTTCGCGGTAATCCCGCTGGCGTTTACCGGAGGTAAGGGCTTCGCCCTGCTCCTCCTGGGCGCACTGGGCGCCGGTGGCCTCGGCATCCTGCTCCTGGCTGCAGCCCGTCGCCGCATGAAGGAAGAAGAAGAGATGCAGGAGGAGCGAGTATGAAGACTGCGCACGAAGAACCCACACCGGTAGCCGCCGCTGGGGCCAAGGGTGAAACCACCCGGGCCCGGCGGGGCCGCCGGGCCCGCCGATCTCATGCTTCCTCCCGCGTCTGGGTCCGCGGGGCTCTCATCGGGATGCTGGCCCTGGTCGTTGGTGGGGCGGTCTGGGCAGGGCTCGGCGCCGGGGACGGCACTCGCACCTACGAGATCGCGGGCGAGGACTACATCTCGAACGTGGAGATCAAGGAGGAAGCCGGAGGGGTCTACATGTATCTGCCGGTGAACACCGACATCGAAGAGGTCGAGGTGGTTACCGCCGACCCCGAGACCACACAGCAGCTGCGGGAGCAGCTGCAAAGCCTCGACACTTTCGTTCCAGGTGAGCACATCCTGAGACTCCCGGAGAGGTCCATCCACGTGATTATCGACGGTATCGAGCGGTAGCTTGAAAAGAAGAACCCCCGCCGGTCACCCGGCGGGGGTTCTTTATTGATCCCACGAAGCAGGAAACTTGGGGCGGATAATCTGGACGAATGCGTGAAATGTGTGAGTGTTCTCACTTGTCAGAGCGCTAACACGGTATAAATGGACTATGTCCAATTTTAAGTCTTCCACGGCTCGCATCCTTCGTCGCCTCGGCGCTGTTGCGATGGTCAGCGCCCTCTTTGCCGGAGGCACGGTGCTCACAGCACCTGCCGCCCAAGCTGCGCCTCTGTCCCAGCATGTATTCACTTTCAGCCAGCCCAAGGGCGAGGACTGGGTCGTGCCATACGGTGTCACCGAGGTCCTCGTCGGTCTGCGCGGCGGCGACGGAGGGTACATCAACACCTCGAGCCCTGGCGGCAGGGGCCAGACGTACCTGCTGCAGCTCGACGTGACGCCCGGAGACACCCTGACGCTCTACGCCGGGAAATCGGGCGAGGGGTTCGGCCGAGCGGCCGGCCTCGGATTCATCGACGGCGGCAAGGGCGGCGACAAGAGCAGGAGCGGAACTGTAGGAAACGGCGGCGGCGGCGCTTCCGCGCTTAAGCTCAACGGCGAGCTGCTCGCTGTGGCGGGCGGTGGTGGTGGTGCCGGCGGAGACGGCGGAGACCGTGATTTCCGGCTAGACGTCTACGATTTCGACCGCGGCGGCACGGGCGGCGACGCGGTCTCGGGTGAGCAACCGGGCTGGGGCCAGGGCAAGCACGCCGGCAACCCCGGCAAGAACGGCGTGGACGATCCCGCGTTCGCGCGCTACGGCAAGGCGGGCGAGGACGGCAAGAGCGCCGGCTTTCTGACCTCGGGCGGCGGCGGTGGAGCCGGCGGCGGAGGGTGGCCGGCCAGCGGCACCGCGGGCGGCGCAGGCAAGAAGCGCCTGGGCTTCGGCGCGGGCAGCGGCGGCGGCGCCGGTATGAGCTGGGTCGCAGACGTCCCGCAGCTCACTGTGCTGGAGCAGGGCACCCGGCCTTACTACGACTGGACTGGCCGCGGCCCGATGGCCGGCGAAGGCGCCGTGAAGGTGACCATCCCGCTGCAGGCTGACACTGAGCTGTATGGGCCAACCGAGGTTGCCCCCGGCGAGGCTTTTGATTTGCGGGCGGTGGGCAGGGACCTGGGCTTGGGCCAGACTCCTGTTGACGGCACCTACACTCTCGAGCGGGACGGTACGGTCATTGCCTCCGGGGACACCGACGGCGATATCACCATCCCTATTGAGGGGCTCAGTGAAGGCGAGCATACCTTCGCTTTTAACTTCACGGCCAAGCACCGCATGGGCGTGTACTGGGAGGAGCGCGCCCAGGCTCGTTCAGAGCTCACAGTAGTCGTCACGCCGGCGCCGTCTGGGGTCTCCGAGCGCGGCCACGATCATTTGCCCTACGACAAGCAGAATGACGATGACGGTGTAGCCGACGCGAAGGGCGCCGACTCGAAGGGTGCAGATAAGCGCAAGGCGGATGCGGATGAAGCAGATGCCGAGGCGCCGCTGGAGGATTCAATCGAGCGGCCGTAGGCTCGGTATCACCAGGTCGATGGCGTGCGCGGCTTAGGTCAGAGGGACTGTCGAAGCCAGTTCTCCACGCCGCTGACGTGGACGGTCATGAGCGCCCGCGCCAGGTCGGCGTCACCGCGGGAGAGTGCCGCTGCAATCGCGTTATGTTCGGCGAGGGTAGCCGTGACCGCCTTGTCCTGGGTCAGCCCCCGCCACACGCGGGCACGGACGGTACTGCTGGAAAGCCCGTGCAGGAGGCTCTCGAGATAGGAGTTGCCGGACGCCTTGGCGATCAGGCTGTGGAACGCCAGGTCATGGGCCACCAGGTCTTCGACGGACGCGTTTTCCTGCACCGTCTCGATTATTTCGTTCAGTTCTGCCAGCTGGGGTTCCGTGATCCGCTGGGCGGCGAGCGAGGCGGAGCCGGGTTCGAGGATGCGCCGGACCTCGAACAGTTCCAGCACGGACTTGTCCTGGTGGAGATCAACCACAAACGCCATGGCTTCGGTGAGCAGCTGCGGTTCGAGGCTGGTTACATACGTACCGTCACCACGGCGGACGTCGAGCACCCGGATCAGTTCAAGTGCCTTGACCGCTTCCCGCATTGAACTGCGTGAAAGGCCCAGACGCTCACTGAGGTCTTTCTCCGGAGGAAGCCGGTCACCTGCCTTGAGCTCACCTGAGATGAGCATGTCCTTGATCTTGGTGATCGCTTCGTCTGTAACAGCCATGCCTTCATCCTAATGGTCGGATGTTTGCACGTGGCTCCGGGCCGGGCTTAGTCGCCGGTGAAGACCGCGGGGCGGCGCTCGGCGAAGGCCCTGCCGGCTTCGGCGAAGTCACGGCTGGGCAGGAACGCCGTATTCCATACCTGCACGTAATCCAGCCCGGACTGCGCCGCCGCCTCGCTGCCCTGGTTTAGAACCTGCTTGACGCCCTGCACCACCAGCGGCGGGTTCGCCGCGATCTGGGCGGCCAGCTCACGCCCGCGCGCAACGACGTCGTCCGCCAGCTCAGTGACCAGGCCCAGTTCGAGTGCGCGGGCAGCGTCGAAATCCTCTCCGGTGAGCGCCAGGTGCCTGGTGGCGCCGGAGCCGATGATCCCCGGAAGCCGCTGCAGGGATCCGAGGTCCGCAACGATGCCCACACGGACCTCCCGGATGCTGAACCTGGCGCCCGGGGACGCAACCCGAATATCAGCCGCAGTGATCACGTCCACGCCGCCGCCGATGCACCATCCCTCCACAGCGGCCACGACTGGCTTGCTGCAGCGGGCCACGGAACTCACGGCGTCCTGCAGGGCCTTGATCCGCAGCCGGAAATCCGAGCGCAGCCGGGCATCCGTCCCGCGGGATTCTAGGAGCGGGCGGAACACGGGTTCCATCCCCGGCAAGTCCAAGCCATAGCTGAAGTTGTCCCCGGAGCCGTATAAGAGGACGGCGCGGACGTCCTCCTTCGCGTCCAGCTCCGCAAAGACTCGGGGAAGCTCAGCCCAGAAGTCCGGACCCATGGCATTTCCCTTCGAGGGGCCCAGCAGCTGCACCTCGGCCACCGGACCGCGGTGTGTGACGCGCAGTGACCGCAGATCAGATTCGGTTTTCATGGAGTCCTTACGTGGTTGAGCGGCGGGCGGGGTGTGTCCTGCGCGCCAATATACCGGCGGCGGCCCTTGGGGTGCCGGGAAAAAGCTAGGATCAAGGTATGGAGTTTGTGGTCATTGTCCTGTTCGTCGCTGCGATCGTGCTCGTGAACTTTCTGGTCGGACGCGCCCAGCGCACGCGTGCCGGCCGCCCGGCAGCGGAGAAACCGGCACAGTCCCGTACGGGGAGCTCTGCCAAGAGCCTCCGGACCCCGGCCGGAACGTCGCTGGAGGCAGCGCGAGAGGCCGCGGCGCAGCTGGATGAGAAGGGCCACCAGCAGGTCTACGCTGCGATTGCGCAGGGCCAGCCGATCCGCGCTATCCAGATCTACGCCCAGAACACCGGATGCGGCCTGCGTGCAGCCAGCGCGGCTGTAGCCTCCATGGCCTCACACCCGGTTCCCTTCACCCGTCCCCGGCCGGAGCAGCCTCCTGTCCCGGACGCGTCCGGCCCCGCGCCTGCCGATTCGACAGATCACCCAGAACCGGACGAAGCGCCGGAGGACCAGACTGGTGCCGGACGGGAAACTGCTGACCGCGACGCCGCTGCCCACAGTGCCGCCGCTTCCCCGGCGGCCTCCGAATCCGGGACGGCCGGAAAGGACAATCCGCAGGAAAAGGCGAAGGGCAAAGAGCCCGCAGCCCCCGACGACGCCGAAATCAGCAAATGGGCGCAGAACCTGCGTCCCGAGGACTTCTAGCCGAGCTTTCGCGCCCGCTGGTTCCGGCCGTCAAGGCCATAGGGATAGTTGCCCACGGCCGGGGCGCTGGCATCATTCAGCTGCCGGATCTCCGCCGGGGTTAGTTCCAGCTGTGCTGCCTGCAGGTTGCCTTCGAGCTGGTCCGGCGTCCGGGCCCCCAGGATCACTGACGTCACGCCGGGACGCCCCGCGAGCCAGGCGAGTGACACCTGCGCGGGAGTGGCATCGTGGGCCGCGGCGATGCGGTGGACGGCGTCCAGGACTTCCCACGTCTGGGGGTTGGAGCTGCGCAGGTCCCAGCCCTGGAACTGCCGCGCCGGGTTCTCACCCACCCGGGTGTTGCCGGAAGGAACGGTTTCCCGATGGTACTTGCCCGTGAGCCAGCCGCCCGCCAGGGGAGACCAGGGGAGCAGCCCGAGCCCGGCGTCGAGCGCAGCCGGCACAATCTCGGATTCGATTTCACGCTCCAGCAGGTTGTATTGCGGCTGCAGGGTGACAGGGCCGTTCCAGTTGCGGAGTCTCGCCGTCCAGACGGCTTTGGTGAGCTGCCAGCCGGTGAAGTTGGAGAAACCGTAGTAGCTGATCAGCCCGGAGGTGACGGCGTCCTGGAGGAAGCCGAGGCTCTCTTCCAGCGGCGTCAGAGGGTCCCAGGAGTGCAGCTGGTACAGGTCGATGTGGTCAACGCCGAGCCTGCGCAGCGAGGCTTCGAGCGCGCGGCGCAGATGACGGCGGGAGTTCCCGGCGTCGTTAGTGTCCTGCCCGGTGGGGAAGCGGGCCTTGGTGGCCAGCACCACGGTGTTGCGGGCGGTCTGGTTTGAATGCAGCCATTTGCCGACGATTTCTTCCGAGGCACCTTCGTTGTAGATGTCCGCGGTGTCGATGAAGTTGCCGCCGGCGCCCAGATAGTCGTCCAGCATCCGATGGGAGGTCTTTTCATCGGTCTCATTGCCGAACGTCATGGTGCCCAGCGCATAGTTGCTCACGGCGGTTCCGCTGTTGCCCAGCAGGCGCAACTCCATGGGTATTTCCTTCCGTCCGGCGTATGGGGTGCTGCGCCCTAGCCTATGCCCCTTACGGCGGGCTGGAACAGGGCGATGGGCGGGCAGCGGAAGAGCGGGCTGCCTAGGTCAGATAGTTGTCGATCAGATAGTCGGCGATTGCGAGGGACGATGTCGCCGCAGGTGAGGGGGCGTTGCGCAGCAGCGTCACCGGCCCGTTCTGGTCTACGGCGAAGTCATCCAGAAGTGATCCGTCGCGCCCCCACGCCTGGGCGCGGACCCCGGCGGCAGTCTTGGCAGTGAGGTCAGAGGGTTTCAGCTCCGGAATGAACCGGCGGGCGCGGGAGAAGTAGACGGGTTTGAGCAGTGATTCACCCACGGAGTCGAGGCCCATCTTCCAGTAGCGCTTCGCCAGCGGAAGCGCGCCGGGCCAGCGCAGCGACTCGAGGGTGTCGCGGACGGAGACTTTTCCCCAGCTGTAGCCCTCGCGGGCCAGGGCAGGAACGGCGTTGGGGCCCACATGCACGTCGTTATAGACCCCGCGGGTGAAGTGCACGCCCAGAAAGGGGAAGGCCGGATCAGGCACCGGATAGATCATGCCGTTGACAAGCTGGCTCCGCTCCGGAGCCAGCTCCCAGTATTCGCCGCGGAACGGCAGGATTTTGGGTGAAGGATCGGCGCCGGCCAGCCTCGCCACGACGTCGGACTGCAGGCCTGCGCAGGCGATCACCTGGTCGAAGACCTGCTCGGAGACCGCTGTCTGAACGCGGATCCGGGTGCCTTCCCTGTGGAGTCCGGTCACTTCCTGTCCCAACAGGATGGTGCCGCCGGAGGCACGCACGTCCTGCGCCATGGCTTCGGTGATTGCCGCGTAATCGACGACGGCGGTATGCGGGGAGTGCACGGCAGCAACGCCTGCCACATGGGGCTCGATTTCGCGTAGCTTCGCCGGGTCATCAATCCTGGCGAGCCCGGGAACGCCGGTGGCGAGGGACCGCTGCTCGATGACCGCCAGGGCCGGCAGGTCCGCCTCATCCACGGCCACCACGAGCTTGCCCACCTCACGGTAAGGCAGGGATTTCTCCAGGCAGTAGTCCCGGATGCGCTGCCTGCCCTCGGCGCAGAGCTGCGCCTTCAGCGAGCCGGGCCGGTAGTACAGGCCGGCGTGGACCACACCGGAGTTGTGGCCCGTCTGATGGGTGGCGAGCCGGGCTTCCTTCTCGAAGACGGTGACTTCCCCAAGCCCGCGCACGGCCAGTGCCCGGGCCAGGGCGATGCCCACGATGCCTCCGCCGATAACGGCGAACCGCTTCACGATCAAATGCCTGCCTCCCCGCTGCCTGTCCTGTGGAGAGTGTAGAGGGTACCTAAATGCCCAGCACAGCGGACGCGATGAGGAAGTAGATGATCAGCCCGGTGGCGTCGACGAAAGTGGATATGAACGGGTTGGAAAACACGGCTGGATCGACTTTCAGGGCCTTACCCAGAAGCGGCATGAGGCCTCCGGCTGCGGCCGCCATGGTGCACACGCCCAGCAGGGTCAGGCCCACCACGGTGCCCAGCGGCACGGTGAAGATAACGGACGTTATGGCGAACCCCAGCCCGCCGAGCAGCAAGCCAAGCACCGCGCCCACACGGACCTCGCGCGCAACGACCTTGGCAACGTCCCGCGGCCGCACGTCTCCCAGGGCGAGTGCCCTGGTGATGGTGGTGGCGGCCTGGTTTCCGGTATTGCCTCCGGTGCCAATCAGCAGCGGAATGAACAGTGACAACGCCACCTGCTCGGCCAGGGTGGCTTCAAAGGTATCCATTACCTGGACGGTGAGGGTGGCTCCGAGGGCCAGGACCAGCAACCACACGACACGGGCGCGCACAATGGCCCGGACTGGAGTCGCCAGGTAAGGCCGCCGAAGGGGCTCGGACCCGCCCGAACGTGCGGAGTCCTCGCTTTCGGCCGATTCGAGGATTCGGAGGGCGTCATCCACTGTGAGGATTCCGACCAGCCGGTTTTCGGAATCAACCACGGGCAGCACCAGCACTTTGGCATCAGCGCAGTACCGTGCAGCTTCTTCGGCGTTCAGGGTGGCGGGGACTGACAGCGGGGCCTTCATTAGGTCCGAGACCGGATCGGAGTCGGCGGCGCGGAGCAGGTCCCGGAGGGAAACCACACCCAGAAGGTGCCGCCTGCCGTCGGTCACGGGGATGGTGTAGACGCTTTCCGCGTCGTCGAGCTGTGCGCGGACCCGGGCCAGGGACTCGGCGGCCGTCCTGTCCGGGCTGGTGGTGACGAACTGGGGGCTCATGTAGCGGCCCACCGCGCCGCGCGGGTACCCCAGGACTGCGGTGGTAAGCGCCCGGTCCTTCTCGTTGAGCCCCAGAATCAGTCGGTTGGCAACACCCGCCGGCAATTCATCCAGCAGTGCCACCCGGTCATCCGGGCTGAGCGCGGTGAAGACCTCCGCCACCTGGGCATCCTGCAAACCGGCCAGGAGGTCTGCCTGGACCGGTGCATCGAAACGCTCGAAAACTTCCAGGGCCCTTCCCTTGGAAAGGGTCCGGTACGCCACCGCGCGGTCAAGGGTATTGAGGCGTTCGAGCTGTTCCAGGGTTTCGGAGACGTCCAGCGGCTGCAGAACCCGGGCAATCCCGGCCAGGCTGCCGTTGCTCAGGGCATGGGCCAGCAGTTCGGCAGTTGCATCGAATGAAAGATTGGGGGACTTGATCATGATCCGCTTCCCTACGGTGGGCGCACTGCAACGGCGCGGAAGAACCGCGGAGCAGTAATCGGGTGTGGTGTGGCCTTGGCAAATGCCGCAGGCGCGCGGACCGGCCGGGAAGGGAAGCAAGGGTTGGTTTCCCATCGAACAGGGAGGAACCGGTGGGCCCTTAGGGGCGGATGTGCAGGAGAGCTTCCCTGACACGCTGGCGAGGTTCGCGCGGTGCGGTAGATCGACTATTTCCGTCGTCCATGCGTGCGGTTCACCTCCTGCGGTCAGGAAAAGCTCGGATATGGAAACACCCCGGACCGAAGGCCGGGGTGTTCCGATTGGCGGAGACGGGGGGATTTGAACCCCCGGTGGGCTTTAGGCCCACACTTCATTAGCAGTGAAGCCCATTCGGCCGCTCTGGCACGTCTCCAATTGCCCTGGCAAACTCACGCTGCCAGCCTGTCAAGACTACCCATAACGGGGTGCTTTCAGCAAAACAGGTTCAGGACAGCCTGCCGGTCAGCGCTTCCCAGAGGAACTCGTAGGACATCGCGTGCATGCGGGCGGACTGGCGGTTGTCCGCAGCACCCGCGTGGCCGCCCTCGAGTGCCTCGTGGAACCAGACCCGGTCCACGCCCAGTGCCTTCATCCGGGCCGCCATTTTGCGGGCCTGGACCGGGCCCACCCGGTCATCGCTCGTAGCGGTCCAGATGAGCGCCGGCGGGTACTGCACGTCTTCACGCAGCAGGTGGTACGGAGAGAAGGTCTTGATGAACTCCCACTGCTGGGGATCATCCGGGTCGCCGTATTCGGCAATCCAGGACGCGCCCGCGGAGAGTTTGGTGTACCGGCGCATGTCCAGCAGCGGAACACCGCAGGACACGGCACCGAAGAGCTCCGGGTAAAGCGTGAGCATATTCCCGACCAGCAGGCCGCCGTTGCTGCGGCCCGTACAGCCCAGGTGCTCACGGGAGGTGACGCCCCGTTCCGTGAGATCCCGGGCAACCGCCGCGAAGTCTTCATACGCGCGGTGCCGGTTCTGCTGCAGTGCTGCCCGGTGCCAGTCCGGCCCGTATTCTCCGCCGCCGCGGATGTTGGCCAGCACGTAGACACCGCGGCGCAGGGTTCCGGAGTCGTCGGTGTAGCTGCGCTCGAGCCAGCCGCGTCCAACAACGCCTGAGTAGGCGGGGGTGAGGGCCTGTTCGAACCCGCCGTAACCCGAGAGGACTGTGGGGTTGCCGCCGTCGAGCACCATGTCCTTGTGTCCCACCTGGAAGTACGGCACCCGGGTGCCGTCCTCCGACACAGCGAAGTGCTGCTCAACCGTGCAGTCGGAGGCATCGAAGAACGACGGCGACGCCTTGACCGGGGAAGCCGGCGACCCCGGCTGGCCGAGGGTTCCGCGCGAGAGTGTGGACGGTGTGGTGAAACCGGTGCTGACCAGCCAGTAGTCGTTGCCGGCCTGCTCGTCCTCGTCGTCCACCGCGTAGGCATCTACAGAGTGCAACGGCGGGCAGGCGTCGAGTTCCGAGGCCTGCCAGTCAGCAGCCGGGTCCAGTACCTGGATCTCGGAGGAGACGTCACGCAGCAGGTTCAGCAGCAGGTAGTCCCGGGTCCAGCTCCAGGACTGCAGGGACACGGTGGGCTTGGGGGTGAAGAGCGTGCGAAGGTTCCGGCCGCCGGCCAGGAAATCCTCCAGATCCGCCGCGAGCAGTGAGCCTGCCTTGTGCAGGGTTTCGCCAACCAGCCAGTCGGTGCGCGGGCGCATCACCAGCCACTGCCGGTGCAGGTCCACGTTCACGTCCAGCGGCACATCGATCCGGGCCCAGTCCCCGTCCTGCCGCAGGTACGTGATGCTGTCGTAGAAGTCGATGATGTCCACGGCCAGGTCCCGCTCGAACCCCGGCGTCTGGTCATGGTGGACGTAGCCCATCATGTGGTCCTCGGGGACCTCGAAGTACAGCTGGGCGTCCACGGGTCCCTGTCCGCGGTGCAGGATGCGGACAGTGCGCGGATAGGAGGAGGCAGTCATGCTGCCGGGGCCGAAGTCGGTGGCCACGTAGAGGGTGTCCGGGCCGGCCCAGGAAACCTGGGTCTTCGCCACGGGCAGGTCGAAGCCGCCCGGCACGAAGGCGCGGTCGACGACGTCGTACTCCCGGTAGCGGGAGGCATCCCCGCCGTCCGGGGAGAGAATCACGAGTGCACGGCGGTAGGAGACACCGTCTTCCGGACGAAGGAAGCGTGCTCCGCCCCAGACCCACTCGGTATCCTCTTCGGCGCTCAGCGCATCGAGGTCCAGAAGGGTTTCCCACTCAGTTGCCGGAGCCGTGTAGCCCTCCCACGAGGTACGGCGCCAGATGCCCCGGGGGTGTTCGGCGTCCCGCCAGAAGTTGTAGTACCAGTCCCCGCGCTTCACGACCATGGGAATCCGGTCGGTAGAGTCAAGGACTTCCAGCAGGCGTTCTTCGGTCCGGGTGAATCCGGTGGCGGAGAGCAGGGCTTCCGTCTCGGAGTTCCTGGCCCGGACCCAGTCCAGCTGCCTGTCTCCGTAGATGTCCTCCAACCAGAGGAACTCGTCTTCGCTGTCCTGCGGGGTTTCTGCGCTCGCGGTACTCATGTGCCAATCCTAGGGGTGCCCGCTGACATTCACGTGTGGGCTGCAGCACAGGCGGGCGCTCAGGAGACTCCGTGTTTCCAAGCTTCGCCGGGAACGGTAAGGTTCCCTGCGGCCGTCCCGTTCCGGTTCAGGATCCACCCCACCCGTTTGGCCACGGTTGCCACGACCACGCTTTCGGTGACTTCGAGGGCCGGGAACCTTTCCCCGAGGGAGCGCTCGGTGTTCATGATGTCCGCAGCGCTGCGCAGCCACATCATGAAGGTGAAGTTCGTGGGTCCGGTAGTGGAGGCGCACAGCCTCAGCGTTCCGGATTCTGCGAGTGCCGACGCCGTCCGCGAGTGTTCTGCCGCAGGCAGACGGGCGAACCACTGGCAAATGATGGGGAACCCCGCCAGCCCGTGGGCAACTTCGCAGCGCAGGGCGAGCGATCCGCTGCCCAGCACTTTCTGCAGCTGCCGCCTGGCGGTGGCGGGATGCAGTCCGGTTTCGGCAGCGATGTCTGCGGCCGAGGCCCGCCCGTTCCGGGACAGGACCTGAAGGATTTCCCCGTATGCGGGCGGAAGCGGGCCCCGGTAGGCGGGTTGGTTCCCGGCCAGCTGGCTGAGCTTCTTACGTTGGGCGGCATTCAGCGCACCCAGTTGCCAGGAGTCGGCACCGTGGTGCAGCTGGGTGCAGAAGGACGTTTCGTAGCGGGTCAGCCCGGGGATCCGGTCGAAGAGCGGATACACCGACTCCGCCAGCCACGCAGGGGTGGGAGTGATGACTGTGAGCATCATGTCCCGGTTCCGGTGGCATTCGTCAATGCTGAAAACGTCCGGCATGTCCGCCAGTGCCTGTACCACTGACCGTCTTTGCGCCGGATCACACTGCACGTCGTGAAATGAGAGGGACATCTGTTCCGGGTCGCCCACGGGGTGGGAGGTGATCCAGGCGGCACCGGCGGCCGCCAGTTTCTCCCACCGCAGGGCCAGGGACGTTGGGTGCCGGTCGAGGACTGCGCCAATGGCCGTCCACGGCAGGCGCGGACCGATTTGCAGTGCGTTGATGAGCAGCAGGTCATCCTCGTCCAGTTGCCGATTCATGTGTCCGTTTTCTCATGTTTAGCCGCTGTTTGTGCAATATTTCAGAAGTTTTCACGGATATGGCGAAGTAAACCCAACAATTGCTCCTATCGCAGTACCGGGCACCGGCGGTTTCCGCCGGGCCGAGCGAAAGGAATTCCGATGCACAGCGTTCTTCCCCTGAACGGAAGCTCCACCGATGTCCTGGCCATAGCCAACACGCCTGTCCTGTGGGTCTGCGCGCTGGGTGTCTTCGGCGTCGTCGTGGTCCAGTCACTCATCTACATGCGTGCGGCGCGCAGGGTGGCGCCTGCGGTGGGAATGACGCCGGACGAGCTGCGGATCTCCTTCCGGTCCGGAGCCGTGGCAGCGATTGGGCCCTCGCTGGCTGTCGTCCTGGTGGCCATTGCCCTGCTGGCACTGTTCGGAACGCCCGCAGTCCTGGTGCGCATTGGCCTGATCGGTTCAGCAGCCTATGAAACCGGAGCCGCGAATGTCGCCGCAGCCACTGTCGGGGCAGAACTGGGCGGGGATACCTACACTCAGCAGGTCTTCGCCATCGCGTTCTTTGCCATGAGCCTGGGCGGGGCAATGTGGATGCTCGCCACCCTGGTCTTCACCCCGCTGCTCAAGCGCGGCGGACACCGCCTTGCCAAGGTGAACCCGCTGGCCATGACGATTGTGCCGGCGTCGGCCCTGCTTGCTGCGTTCATCTCCCTGGGGCTGGCCGAAGCGCCCAAGAGCACCGCGCACGCCCTGACCCTGCTGGCGGCAGCCGCCGCCATGGGTGCCTGCCTGCTGCTGGCAAGGATCCTGCACAGGCCATGGCTGCGTGAGTGGGGCCTGGGCATTGCCATCGTTGCCGGTCTGCTGGCGGCCTACGCCGCCCACACAGCCGGCCTCGGACCCGCCTAAGAAGCTCCTCAGACCTAAGGAGAACCATCATGCTAGAAACAGGTGCCGCCCAAACCGGGCCCTCTGCGGCCGCCGAACTCGACAGGTTTGACCGGACAACGTCACGGTGGGGCCGGCTCACCATGATCGCCGGCCTGCTCATCTCAGTGGGCGGGCCGGTGTACCTGGTCCTCTTCGGCAACCTCGGGGTAACTTCCGCCCAGCTCTGGACAGCGTTTGGCGCCGTTGCCGCGACGTTCTTCGTCATCTGGCTCGTGGAGCCGCTGACGTACTACCCCATCCTGGGACCTGCGGCGATGTACCAGGCCTTTATGATCGGCAACATCTCCAACAAGCTGCTTCCCTCGGCCCTGGTCGCCCAGACCAGCGTCGGCGCCCTCCCCGGCTCGAAGCGCGGAGACCTCGCCGCCGTGATGGCGATCTGCGGAGCGGCCGCAGTGCACCTGCTGTCCCTGCTGGTTTTTGTGGGCCTGCTCGGCACCTGGCTGGTCAGCGTCATTCCTGCGGAACTCACCGCCCTGGCCCGGGCCTATGTCCTGCCCGCGGTGATGGGGGCCGTCATTGTCCAGGCCATCGTGTCCATGAAGGCACTCCGTCCCACCCTTGCGGCGCTGGGCGTGGTCCTTGCCGTGCAGTACATACTTCTGCCCCTGGTTCCCGGTCTTGCCATGATCTCAACCGCCATCTCAGTAATCGGGACTATCCTGATCGCCTGGTTTACCCGCAAACGCGCACCCCGCAGTGCACCTGCCGCCCCCGGGCGGAGCTGAACGAGAGGAACCCATGCCGAACCCCACGCACCCCGCCCTCACCGCAGAGGACACCTCTCAGATGCATGAGCTTTACCGGACCCTGCATGCCGCTCCGGAGCTGTCCATGCAGGAGCACGGCACGGCAGCCCTCATCGAAGAGCGCCTCGCGGCCCTGGGCATTCGCAGCTTCCGCTGCGGCGGCACCGGGGTGGTCGGTGTGCTGGCCAACGGGGAGGGCCCGGTAGTCGCGTTCCGGGCCGACACCGACGCCCTGCCCATCCGGGAGGACACCGGCCTGCCGTATGCCAGTACTGCTACGGGGCGGCTGGAGGACGGGACCGAGGTTCCCGTGATGCACGGCTGCGGCCACGACACCCACGTCACTGCGCTGCTCACCACCGCAAAGCTCCTGGGGCGGAGCCGGGACGCCTGGGCAGGCACCGTGGTGCTCCTGTTCCAGCCCGGGGAGGAAACCGCAGCCGGCGCGGCGGCCATGGTGCAGGACGGGCTGTGGGACAAAGCCCCCAAGCCGGACGTGGTGCTCGGTCAGCACGTGATGCCCGGTCTCGCCGGAACCATCCAATACGCCTCGGGGAACGCCATGACCCAGGCAGACTCCTGGAAGGTCACGCTCCACGGACGCCAGTCCCACGGCTCACAGCCCCAGGACTCGGTGGACCCGATTGTGCTGGGGGCGCACATCATCACCCGCATCCAGACGATCGTCTCGCGGGAGCTGGACCCCCGGCGTGCCGCCGTCGTCACCGTGGGGACCTTCCACGCCGGCCTGAAAGAGAACATCATTCCGGACCGCGCGGAGTTCACCCTCAACATACGCACGTTCGACGACGGCGTCCGCACCCACGTCCTGGACGCCCTGCGCCGCATCATTTCCGCCGAGGCCGCGGCGTCCGCGGCACCGGAACCGGAGATCGAAGAGCTCTACACCTTTCCCCTGAACTACAACGACCCGCAGGAAACAGCCGGGGTCATGGAGGCCATGCGGGAAGCATTGGGAGAGGAGTGTGTGAACGAGGTGGCCCCGTTGATGGGATCAGAGGACTTTGGCCACCTAGCCCAGGCAATCGGTGTTCCCTCGGTCTACTGGTTCTTTGGCGGACACAGCGCCGAAACGCTGGAAGGGGAAAAGGTTCCCATGAACCACTCGCCCTTCTTCGCCCCCGTCCTGGAACCGACCCTTTCCACGGCCGTAGAAGCCGCGGTGGCCGCCACCCTGTCCCGGCTGGAACGGCGCTAGGCGCTGAACGGGGAGGGCAACCGTGACACTCCTGATTCTTGACCTGGCAGGAATCTTCTTCTTTGCCGTCTCCGGTTCCCTCCTGGCGGCCAGGCGGAACTTCGACATTGTGGGCTCACTGATGCTCGGTTCCTTCGTGGGGCTTGGAGGCGGGGTGATACGGGACCTGATCATCAACCAGGGCGTGCCGCTGGCTTTCTCGAAACCGGTCTACCTGCTGCCTCCGCTCCTTGCTGCCATCCTGGTGTTCACCCACGCCCTGGGGGTGCAGAGGTACCGGCGTACCCTGCTGGTGTTCGACGCCGCCGGGCTGGCCCTGTTCTGCGTCACCGGTACGCTGACCGCGCACCAGGCCGGGCTGAACCCGGTGTCTGCCGCGCTGCTGGGAGTCACCACCGCGGTGGGCGGCGGGCTGCTGCGAGACGTGGTGGCCAATGAAGTACCCCAGGTCTTCAACCCGCGCGGCGTCTACGCCATTCCGGCCCTGCTGGGCGCCGGGTTGGTTTCACTCTTCACGGCCCTCGGCGTGTTCGGTCCTGTCCTGGGCATTGCCGTCGCGGCGCTGGTGTTCACACTGCGCATCCTCTCCCTGCGCTACGGGTGGCGGATTCCGCTGGCGGGCCGGACAGCCGCGCCACCGGCGTCCGGCCGCGAGACCTAGCCGGCCGCGAAGAAGTCGTGCTCCCACTGCACTGACAGGGCGAACGCTTCCTCGGCCGCCCGCCGCTGGTCATCATTCCCGGCAAGCACACCCTCCAGGATCCCGACGGCACGGACAGTGGCCGCCGCAAAGGCCGGATCGGCATAGGTGTCCAGCCACTCCCGGTAGGGATGGGCCGGGTGGTTGCCGGCGGCGAGCTCCGCACCGGCATCGGCATAAACCCAGAAGCAGGGGAGCACCGCGCCCACCAGCCGGGCGTACTCAAACCGGTCATCCTGGTAACGGCCAGGTCCCAGCAGGTGGTCCAGGTAGCCGCGGGTTACCGGTCCGGCAGCAAGCCCCGCGGCGGGATCCGCCGGAACGTCCCGGGTGACGGGGACGCCGCCCGGACCGGCGTTGGCATGCAGCCAATTCCGGTGCAGGTCGAGTTCAGCTTCCAGGGCCCCGTTGGCACTCTCCGCCCAGAACAGCTGTTCCTGGAGCGTGGGTGCCAGTTCACTGGCGCGTGCCAGGGCGCGGGCATATCCCCGGAGGTAGATCGCATCCTGGGCGAGATACCTGCCAAAGACTGCCGAATCCAGGGTCCCGTCGCCGAGACCGCGGACGAAGTCCAGCCCTGCGATTTTCTCCCGAATGTCCGCGGTCCGGGACCAGAGCTCCGCAGTACGGTCCCCGGCGGGTGGAACATCGGATCCTGCTGGCGCAGGCAGCGGAGCGAGTCCCCTCTGCCAGAGCCCGGCGAAGTGGTTCACCGGTCCGTGCCCGGTCCCCACCTCCAGCAGGTCCGCGGATTCCAGGGCTTCCTGCAGCCAGGCCTTGGCGGCCCCCAGTGCGTGTGTCCAGTTACCGGTCCGGGCGAACAGGGTAGCCAGTGCAGCGGAGAGCGAGCAGCCGGTGCCGTGGGTGTTCTTGGTCTCCACCCGCGCGGAACTGAACACCGAGATCGTGAACCCGCGCCCGCCGTCGGGCATTACCAGCGCATCCGGTGCCGCAGTTCCGGCCAGGTGCCCGCCCTTCACGAGCACGGACGTGCCATACTCGCGGGCAAGACGGCGTCCCTGCTCCAATGCCTCGTCCCAGTCCTGCGCCGGCTCTGCCTCCAGCAGGGCAGCCAGCTCCGGCAGGTTCGGCGTCACCAGGTCCACCTGGTGCAACAGCCCGCGAAGGGCATCTTCGGCATCGGGGCTGAGCAGGCGGTCACCGCTGCTGGCCACCATCACCGGATCCAGCACCACGGCCGGCGGCCGGACGTCCGCCAGCCAGGAACCCACCGTCCGGGCAACCTCGGTGCTGCCCAGCATGCCGATTTTCACCGCATCGATAATCACGTCATCGCTCACCGCGTCCAGCTGTTCGCGAAGGAACCCCGCAGGCGGGGTATGCACGGAGCGGACCCCGTGAGTGTTCTGCGCAACCAGCGCCGTGACCACGGCCATGCCGTATCCGCCGTTGGCGGCGATCGACTTCAGATCGGCCTGGATTCCGGCTCCGCCCGTGGGATCAGTTCCGGCGATGCTCAGGATCCGCGGGACGTCCCGGACGCTCAGCTCTCCCATGCCGCCACCAGTTCCTCGGCGCTGCGGCGCGGATCGGCAGCGGTGCAGATAGCGGAAACGACGGCGGCGCCGGACGCTCCGGCGGCCTGCAGGCCCCGAATGTCGGACAGCCCGATCCCGCCGATTGCCACGCACGGGACCGGAGCCGCAGAAGCAAAGGACCGGAACCCGTCCACGCCCAGCGGGGCAGGATGGTCCGGTTTGGTGCTGGTGGGATGGATGACTCCGGCACCGAGATAGTCCACCGTTCCCGGCGCGAGTTCCCGCACGGCGTCGAGGTGGGCGGGCGTGTTGGCGGTGAGGCCTACGACGGCGCCGGGGCCCACCAGCGAGCGGACGGACGCGGCGGGCAGGTCGCTTTGGCCAACGTGGACTCCGTGCACCCGGGCGCCGGCTGCCCGGGCGGCGAGGTAAATGTCCACCCGGTCATCGACCAGCACCAGGGCGCGGTCACCGACGGCGTCGGCGACGGCCAGCACCTGGGCGTAGAACTCCGCGGCGGAGGCGTGCTTTTCCCGGACCTGCACGGTGCGCACCCCTCCGGCGACGGCGGCTGCGGCAACAGCGGCAACACCCCGGTCCCCGCACTGCGCCGCATCAGTGACCAGGTAAATGCCGGTGTTCCTGGCCAGGGCCCGGGGCCGCCGGAGCAGTTCGGACTGCACTCCGGCGCTCATGCCGTCACCAGCAGGTTGTGGATGTCTTCGGCGGAGAGGCCGGTCAGGGCGTCCAGGAATGCCGGGGCAAAGGACCCCGGTCCTGCCGACACGGCTGCAGCCTGCTGCGCGGCGATCGTGTAGGCGGCGGTGGCTGCCGCAGCGGCGGTGAGGTCACCGCCGTCGTCCGCGGCGGCGAGGAACGCGGCCGTCACGGCGCCGAGGGCGCAGCCCCCGCCGGTCACCTTGGTCAACAGGGCGCTGCCGTTGCTGATCCGCAGCGTTGATTCACCGTCGGTGATGACGTCCGTGGGTCCGGAGACCGCTACGACGCAGCCGTATTTCGCCGCCAGGAGCTCGGCCGCGGGAAGGGCATCCTCCGGATTGTCCGTGGCGTCCACGCCCCGTCCGCCCGCGCCCAGCCCGGCCAGGGCCATGACCTCGGACGCATTGGCCCGGACCACCGTGGGACGCATCGCCAGCAGCTCTGCAGCGAGGGCAGTACGGACCGGGAGGCTGCCCACTGCCACGGGGTCCAGGACCCAGGGTGTGCCGGCATCGTTTGCCGCTGCTGCGGCCTCCAGCATGGCCGTGCGCTGTTCGGCATGGGGGGTGCCCAGATTGATCAGCACCCCTGAGGCGATGCGGGCAAAAGGTCCGGCTTCACCCGGAATGTCCGTCATGGCCGGGGCTGCGCCGAGGGCGAGGAGGACGTTGGCGGTGAAGTTGGTGACCACTGTGTTGGTCAGGCACTGCACCAGCGGCGGTTCGCTGCGCACGCGGGAAAGGAGGGTGGATACAGAAAATGGTGTCAGGCCAATAGTCATCGGCGACATCCCTTCGCTAGTTCTAACTAGATCAGGTTCGACGGGTCTCATCTCAGCCTTGCGGCACCCCGTGTCACTACAGCTGACTCTACGAAGTCAGCGGGCAAATGGCCAGCCGGACGCGGAGTTAGACAGCGTCCATGGCTGCGCAGGGATTACTGCCCGACGCCGGCTGGTGGGCCTGGCCTGCCAGGCGGTGCAGGAGGGTGCGAAGCAGATTGGCGTCTGCGGGTTCCAGTCCGGCGAGCATGCCGGACTCGGCAGCGGCGACCCGCTCCTCGCAGGCGGCCAGGCGTTGGCGGCCGGCCTTGGTGGCAACGACTTTGCGGGCCCGGCGGTCCGCGGGATCAGGAACCCGTTCCACGTCCCCGGCCTCGGCCAGCTCGTCAATCAGGTAGGTCAGCACAGTCCGGTCGATTCCCAGATGCGCCCCGAGTGCCTGCTGGTTCGGCGGGTCAAAATGGACCACCGTTGAGAGCACCTGGAATCCGCGCAGCCCTCCCGGTGTCCCCTCCAGCGCTGACTGCAGGCGGGCCTGATAACAGCCCGCCACCACGGCCAAATCCCATCCGAGGCCTCCGGGTATTGCTGTGGTGCTGGCTGTAGTCATGGGGAACATCCTAGCCCTGCAATGCGGGCCGGTAGATGTTCTACGCGGCCACTGTTCTGTCATGTCACCTAATGTGCTGGCAGGGACTGCGCGTGCTGCAGAAAAAAATCCCCGGAACAGCTTGCATTCCGGTCAGTACTCATTCTTACTAGGTACTGGTAGTCAACATTACTAAGTAGCGAGGGTTTGATGGGCAGGCAGGCGACGGAGATGCTGAAGGGAGTCCTGGAGGGCATTGTTCTGGCATTCCTCTCCGGCCACTCCGCCTACGGGTATGAGATCACCGCAAGGCTGCGTGACGAGGGCTTCACCGACATCGCCGAAGGCACGGTTTATGCGCTGCTCATCAGGATCGAGCAGCGCGGACTTGTGGACGTGGTGAAGGTCCCCTCCGAAAAGGGGCCGCCGCGGAAGATGTACTCGCTCACCGGCCCGGGGCAGGACTGCCTCAACGAGTTCTGGAGGACCTGGAGCTTCCTCTCAGAACGGCTGGAACGGATCCGCGAGGAGGGAAACGAACATGTGGGTTGAGAAGATTCTTGGCGACTTCGGCGACAAGCGCCGCTGGCATGAATACAAGAACCGGGTGAAGGCACTGCCGCCCGGATACCGCACAGCCGCGGAGGCGGTGGAACGGTACCTGATGTATGCCGGGGCCCTGACCAGGGGTGACGTCATGGTTTCAATGTATGAGGACCTGGCTGACCTGTTCGAGCAGGGCGCAGCAGACAACACACCGGTCCGCGCAATCGTGGGTGAAGACCCCGTGGAGTTTGCCGAGGTCTTCCTGCGCAACTACTCCGACGCCCAGTGGATCAGCAAGGAGCGGCAGCGGCTTACCCAGGCCATTGATCAGGCGGAACAGGAAAGCGGGGGGCCGGGCGGGAGGGAAGGCTCATGAGCGTCCAGCCAGCGGCGCGCGCCGTTCGCGTTCAGGACCTGCGGAAATCCTTCAAAGAGGTGCAGGTTCTGCGCGGGGTCGAGTTTGAGGTGGCTCCCGGAAGCGTCTTCGCCCTGCTCGGCTCCAACGGGGCCGGAAAAACGACGCTGATCCGAATCCTTTCCACCCTGCTGCGGCCGGATTCCGGCACGGCCGCGGTGGCCGGATTCGACGTCGTCGACGAGGCAGCGGAAGTCCGCGGAGCCATCAGCCTCACCGGACAGTTCGCCGCTGTGGACGACGTACTTACCGGCCGGGAGAACCTGGTGCTGGTTGCTCGGCTGCTGCGGGTTCCTGCCCCGGGAGCCCTGGCGGATGAGCTCCTGAAGAAGTTTTCCCTTACTGACGCCGGGGACCGGAAAGCCTCCACGTACTCCGGCGGCATGCGCCGGCGGCTGGATATTGCCATGAGCCTGGTCGGCAGCCCGGACGTGGTCTTCCTGGACGAACCAACAACCGGGCTGGATCCGGAAGGACGCCTTCAGGTGTGGGAAACGGTCCGGGAGCTCGCCCGGCAGGGCACCACGGTGCTGCTCACCACGCAGCACCTGGAAGAAGCGGAACAGTTGGCAGACCGCATTGCCGTCCTGCACAACGGAGAGATCATTGCCAACGGCACGCTCGCCCAACTCCGGCAGCTGATCCCTGCGCCCCGGGCTGAGTATGTGGAGAAACAGCCGACACTCGAGGAAGTTTTCCTGGCCCTCACCGGATTCGCGGGTGCTGCAGGGATTGAGAGGGAAAAACAATGACAGCGGCAACAGCCCACTTCTCCAGCAACACCACTGTGCTGACGGGGCGCTCGCTGCGCCACATCCTGCGCAGCCCGGACACCATCATTACGACGGCGGTCATGCCGGTGGCCATCATGGTGCTGTTTGTCTACGTTTTTGGCGGCGCGATCAACACCGGCTCCCTGGAGTACATCGATTACATGCTGCCGGGCATCCTGCTGATCACCGTGGCTTCCGGGGTGGCCTACACCGCGTTCCGGCTGTTCACTGATGTGCAGAGCGGCGTCTTTGAACGCTTCCAATCGATGCCGATTGCCCGGTCCAGCGCACTCTGGGCCCACGTGCTGACCTCGCTGGCGGCCAATCTGCTGTCCCTGGCAGTGGTAATCGCCGTGGCCCTGGTGATGGGTTTCCGCACCGGGGCGAGTGTGGCCGGCTGGCTGGCCGTGGCCGGCATGCTGACCCTGGTTACACTGGCGCTCACGTGGGTTGCAGTGGTTGCGGGCCTGAGCGCCAAATCAGTGGAGGGTGCCAGCGCCTTCTCCTATCCGCTGATCTTCCTGCCCTTTGTCAGCTCAGCTTTTGTTCCGACGGACACGATGCCCGGTCCGGTGCGCTGGTTCGCTGAGAACCAGCCGGTGACCGCGATCGTCAACACGCTTCGGGACATCTTTGCCGGGTACCCGGTTGGACCGGAGATTTGGACTGCGCTGGCCTGGTGCCTGGGCATCCTCCTTGCCGCATGCGGCGTCTCGGCGGCGATGTACCGGAGGCGGATCAGCCGGGGAACGGCCGCCTAGGAGCCGAAGCGGCCGCGCTAGGGCTGGAACCGGTAGCCCATGCCGTGCTCGCTCAGGAAGTGGACCGGATGGGAGGGATCCGGTTCCAGCTTCCGCCGCAGCTGGGCCATGTAGAGGCGCAGATACCCCGAATCCGAGGTGCCCGGTCCCCAAATGTCGTTCAGGAGCTGTGCCTGGGTCAGCAGGTGGCCCGGGCGCCGAAGCAGCGCCGCCAGCAAATGCCATTCGGTGGGCGTGAGCCGGATCCCGGTACCGTCGCTGAGCCGGGAGACGCGGCGCGCGGCCAGATCCACTGAGACGTCGCCGAAAAGAACCGCAGGGCTGTCCGGCGCGGGCCCAGTCCGCCGGTTCAAGGCACGGATCCGTGCCAGCAGTTCCTCTGCAGAGAAGGGCTTGGTCACGTAGTCATCGGCACCGAGGTCCAGCGCCCGGACCTTCTCCGCGGAGTCGGACCGGCCGGAGATGACGAGGATCGGCATGGTGCTCCAGCCGCGCACGGCTTCAATGACTTCCATGCCGCTAAGCCCAGGCATGCCAAGGTCCAGGACCATGAGGTCGGGGTGGCAATCCACCGCCCGCCGCACGGCCGCCGCGCCGTCCGAGGCAGCCACCACTTCATAGCCGTACGCTGCCAGGGTGATCTTCAGGGCGCGGAGGATCTGGACGTCGTCGTCCGCCAGCAGGATCTTCACAGCGCCGGGGCCGCATCCGCCGGCCGGTCCGCCTGCGCAGCCGGCAGGCCCAGGACCATAGTGAGTCCGCCGCCGGGTGTCTTCTCCGTTTCCAGGGTCCCGCCCATGCCTTCCATGAATCCCTTCGCGACAGCCAGGCCCAGCCCCAGCCCGGTCTGGTTGTCGGTGTCTCCCAGCCGCTGGAAGGGAACGAACATTTCGTCACCACGTTCCGGGGAAATCCCAGGTCCGCAGTCTATGACGCGGATTTCAACTTTCCCGCCGAACTCGCTCGCGGCCAGCACCACCTTCTCCTGCGGCGGGGAGAACCGCATGGCGTTGGCCAGCACGTTCACCAGTACCCGCTGCAGCAGCACGGAGTCGCCCAGGAGTGCAGGAAGGCCCGCCGGGAGGTCCAGCTGCACCTGCCCCGGACCCAGCCGCAGTTCCTCCAGTGCCGGCAGGACGGCATCCGCGGCTTCCAGGGGCGCAAGCGAAACTGCCAGCACTCCGGCCTGGAGCCTGCTGACGTCCAGCAGGCTGGTGACCAGGGTAGAGAGGGTCTGCAGCGATTCCTCGGCGGTGGCCAGCAGCTCTTCCCTGTCCTTTTCGCTCCAGGCCACATCCTGGGCCCGCAGGCTGGTGACGGCCGCGGTTGCGGCGGTCAGGGGACGGCGCAGGTCATGCCCGACGGCGGCAAGCAGCGCGGTGCGCACCCGGTCCGCTGCTGCCAGCGGGAGAAGGCCTTCGGCCCGGGCAGAGAGGTCCCGGTAGTCCAGTGCCGCACCGAGCTGGGCCGCGATGACTTCGAGCAGCCGCCGGTCCGCGGCTCCCGGAACACTGCCGTACAGCTCCAGCACGGCAGCGCCCACGGGTACCTTGTGCGCGGGCTCTCCGATCACGCTGCCGGCCACCGCCAGGTCCGTTTCCCCCGACCGCAGCCGGGCGGCGTCGAGATTGAAGGCCTCCTGCACCCGGCCCACCAGGGCTTCCACGGCGTCTTCGCCGCGCAGGACATTGCCGGCCACGGAAGCCAGCAGGTCCGATTCCGACGCCGCGCGCCTGGCTGCCCGGGACCGGCGGGCGGCACGGTCCACCACAAAGGAGACCAGCATGGCGTTGGCAGCGTAGAGCACCAGGGCGAACAGGTGAAGCGGTTCTGACACTGTCACGGTGTGCAGCGGCTGGATGAAGAAGTAGTCCAGGGTTACCCCGGAGAGCAGTGCGGCGAACAGTGCCGGCCAGATCCCTCCGGCCAGTGCCACCAGGATCACCAGCAGCTGGTAGGCCAGCACGTCGCTGGTGATCGATTCCGGGGTGCTGACCCCTACCAGCAGCCAGGTGAGCAGCGGCCCTCCGGCCAGGGCAAGGGCAAACCCGGCCGCACGCCGTCGGGCGCTCAGGGCGCCGCCCAGGCGCGGCAGCCCGCGGTGCCCGCCCGCGGCACCGTGGTTCACAATGTGCACGTCGATGTCTCCGGACAGGCGGATCACGGTTGCACCGATGCCGGGCCCGCCGAACAGTGCCTTCAGCCTGTCCCGGCGGCTGACGCCGATGACCAGCTGCGTCGCGTTGGCAGAGCGGGCGAAATCCACCAGCGCGCCCGGGATGTCGGCGCCAACCACCTGGTGGAAGCTGCCGCCGAGTTTCTCCACCAGTGCCCTCTGCACGGCCAGTTCCCCCGGGTGGCTTTCGCGCAGCCCGTCCGGGTTGGTCACATGCACGGCCAGCAGCTCCCCGCCTGCGGAGCGGGCAGCGATCCGGGCACCGCGCCGCAGCAGGGTCTGCCCCTCCGGTCCGCCGGTGAGCGCCACGACCACGCGCTCGCGGGCCTCCCATTTGCTGCGGATGCCCTTCTGCGTCCGGTACCGGTTCAGGGCACTGTCCACCTCGTCAGCCAGCCACAGCAGGGCCAGCTCGCGCAGTGCGGTCAGGTTTCCCACGCGGAAGTAGTTGGACAGGGCTGCATCCACCCGTGCGGCCGGGTAGACGATTCCCTCAGCCAGGCGGCCGCGCAGCAGTTCCGGGGCAATGTCCACCAGTTCAATCTGGTCGGCTGCCCGCAGCACGCTGTCCGGCACCGTTTCGCGCTGAACAGTGCCGGTGATGCCTTCCACTACGTCGTTGAGCGACTCGATGTGCTGGATGTTCACCGTGGAGAGCACATTGATCCCGGCGGACAGCAGTGCCTGGACGTCCTGCCAGCGCTTGGCGTTTTCCAGCCCTGGAGCGTTGGTATGCGCCAGTTCATCCACCAGCGCGTACTCCGGCTGCCGGGCCAGCACGGCGGACAGGTCCAGTTCCTCCAGCACCAGGCCCCGGTGCTCCACGTTGCGCCGGGGCACCTGTTCCAGGCCCCGGACGACGGCGGCGGTGCCGGCGCGGCCATGGGTTTCCACCACGGCCACCACCACGTCCCGGCCCTCGCCTGCCAGGCGGTGGCCTTCCTCGGCCATGGTGTAGGTCTTGCCCACACCAGGGGCTGCGCCCAGGAACACCCGGAGCTCTCCTCGTGTCATCCGTTAAGTGTCCAGCTCCTGCAGGGCGATGTTCAGTTCCAACACGTTTACGGTTGGCTCGCCCAGGATTCCAGCGGCGCGGCCGGCGACGGCGGCATCCACGAGGGCGCGGACGGCGTGCTCGGGCAGCTCCCGTGTTTCCGCCACCCGCGCCACCTGGAGGTAGGCATAGTCCGGGCTGATGTGCGGGTCCAGACCGGACGCGGATGCTGTGAGCGCATCTGCGGGGACATCCCCTTCCGGCACCGATTCCAGTGAGGCAACGGCCTCCCGGCGTGCCTGGACCGTCTCGGCCAGCTGGGGGCTGGACGGGCCCAGGTTGCTGCCGCCGGAGGCAGCGCCGTCGTACGTCCCGGGCCTGGACTGGAACCATTCGGGCAGGGCCGCGCCGGAGCTGTCCGTAAAGGACTGCCCGAGCAGGGCGGAGCCGGTGACATTTCCCCCGGCGCTGACGGGGGAACCGTTGGCCAGGTGTCCGGCGGCGGTCTGGGCCGCTGCGGTGGCGAGCAGCGGGTAGGCGATGCCCAGCAGCAGGGTGAAGAGTGCCAGGGCCTTGGCGGCAACGGCGAACTGCCGGCCTGTGGAACGAAGCATGGTCATAACGGGTCCTTTGGTTCTAGAAGCCGGGAAGCAGGGAAACGGCAAGGTCAATCAGCTTGATGCCGAGGAACGGGGCCACCACTCCGCCAACGCCGAAGACCAGCAGGTTGCGGCTGAGGATGCCCGAAGCTCCGGCGGCGCGGTACTTCACACCGCGCAGGGCCAGCGGGATCAGGGCCAGGATCACGACGGCGTTGAAGATCACCGCGGAAAGGATCGCCGAGGCGGGGGAGTGCAGGCCCATAATGTTCAGGACCGCCAGCCCGGGGAATAGCCCCATGAACATGGCCGGAATGATCGCGAAGTACTTGGCGACGTCGTTGGCGATGGAGAACGTGGTCAGCGCGCCGCGGGTGATGAGCAGCTGCTTGCCGATTCGCACAATGTCGATCAGCTTGGTGGGATCCGAATCCAGGTCCACCATGTTGCCGGCTTCCTTGGCCGCAGACGTGCCGGTATTCATGGCGACGCCTACATCGGCCTGGGCCAGTGCGGGTGCATCGTTTGTGCCGTCGCCGGTCATAGCCACCAGCCGGCCGCCTTCCTGCTCCCTGCGGATCAGGGCAATTTTGTCCTCCGGTGTGGCTTCGGCCAGGTAGTCGTCCACCCCGGCTTCGGCAGCAATGGCCTTGGCGGTGCGGGGATTGTCGCCGGTCACCATCACCGTTCGGATGCCCATCCGGCGCAGCTCGGCAAAACGTTCCTTCAGGCCCTGTTTCACCACGTCCTTGAGGTAGACCACGCCGAGGATCCGGGCCACGCCCGCTGCGTCCCGCTCTGCGACCACCAGCGGGGTGCCGCCTGCGGCGGAGACCGTGTCCACCCGGTACGTGAGGTCGGCGAGGACGTCGACGGCGATGCCTCCGGACTCGGCCGCCCAGTCCAGAACCGCAGACCCGGCTCCCTTGCGCACGCTGGAGCCGTCCTGGAAATCCAGTCCGCTCATTCGGGTCTGGGCCGTGAACGGGATCCCCGCCGCGCCGGGGGCCGGTTCTGCCGCCACGCCGCGGGAGGCAGCCAGCTCCACGATGGACCTTCCCTCCGGAGTGGGATCCAGTGCCGAGGACAGTGCGGCAGCCCGGATCAGTTCCTCCTGCGGCGCTCCGGCCACCGGGTAGAACTCGGCGGCCTGGCGGTTGCCGTACGTGATGGTGCCGGTCTTATCCAGCAGCAGGGTGGTTACGTCTCCGGCAGCCTCGACCGCACGGCCGGACATTGCCAGCACATTGTGCTGCACCAGGCGGTCCATGCCGGCGATGCCGATGGCCGAGAGCAGGGCACCGATGGTGGTGGGGATCAGGCAGACCAGCAGGGCGGTGAGCACGGGAACACTGATCACGGCTCCGGCGTATCCGGCCATCGGATTCAGGGTCAGCACCACCAGCAGGAAGACCAGGGTGAGGGTGGAGAGCAGGATGTCCAGTGCCACCTCGTTGGGGGTTTTCCGGCGCGCGGCTCCTTCCACCAGGGAGATCATCCGGTCCACGAAAGTCTCACCCGGGCGGCTGGTGATCCGGACGACGATCCGGTCCGAAAGCACCCGTGTACCGCCGGTTACCGCCGACCGGTCGCCGCCTGATTCCCTCACCACCGGCGCGGATTCGCCGGTAATGGCCGACTCATCGACGGAGGCGATGCCTTCGATGATGTCTCCATCACCGGGAATGACTTCACCGGCGGTGACTACAACGACGTCGCCCAGCACCAGGTCTGCCGACGCCACGTCTTCCACAGCGGCGTTCAGCGCGGCCGGGTCTGAGGCCGGATCGTACCCGCTGACCCGCCGGGCAGCCGTGGTGCTGCGGGTGGCCCGCAGCGAGGCCGCCTGTGCCTTGCCGCGGCCTTCGGCCACAGCTTCCGCGAGGTTCGCGAACAGCACGGTCAGCCAGAGCCAGATAGCAATCAGCCAGGTGAATCCGGCGGGCACCGGGGAGCCTCCGGATTCCGGGGACCCGCCGGTGAAGGATTCAGCAATGGCGATCACGGTGATGAGGGCTGCGCCGGCTTCCACGATGAACATGACCGGGGTGCGCCACATCCTCCGGGGGTCCAGTTTGCGCAGCGCCTCCGGGACGGCAGCGGCGGCCTGCTTCAGGCCCAGGGATGCCGGCGGGGCCGGTACGGGTGCCGGGGTGCTGCCCGGCTGCGGACGATGCTGTTTGGTGAGGATGGACATGTCAGATCAGTCCTTCTGCCAGGGGACCCAGCGCGAGTACGGGAAAGAAGGTGAGGGCGGTGACGAGCACGGTAACGCCGCTGAGCATCAGCACGGACTGGGGCCGGTGCGTGGGCAGCGTTCCGGCCGTGGCCGGCACCTTACCCTGCGCGGCCAGGGTTCCGGCGAGCGCCAGGACGAAGATGATGGGCAGGAACCGGCCGAGCAGCATGGCCAGGCCCAGCGCCGTGTTCAGCCACGGCGTGTTGGCAGTCAGCCCGGCGAAGGCCGAACCGTTGTTGTTGGCCGCGGAGGTGAACGCGTAGAGCACCTCGCTGAAGCCATGCGGGCCGCTGTTCAGCATGGAGGTGTCTTCAATTTCCGTGCGGATGCCAGGCAGGGCGAAGCTCAGGGAGGTGCCGGCGAGGACCAGCGCGGGCATGGTCAGCACGTACAGGCAGGCCAGCTTGATCTCCCGCGGGCCGATCTTCTTGCCCAGGTACTCGGGGGTTCGGCCAACCAGCAGCCCGGAAATGAAGGCCGCGACGACGGCCAGCACCAGCATGCCGTAGAGCCCGGAACCCACCCCGCCCGGGGCAATCTCGCCGAGCATCATGTTCAGCATGGCCATCATGCCGCCGAGAGCTCCGAAGCTGTCATGCATGGAGTTCACGGCACCGGTGGAGGTCAGGGTGCTGGTGCTGCCGAACAGGGTGGAGCCGGCGACGCCAAAGCGGGTTTCCTTGCCCTCCATGGCACCGGCGGTCCCGTTGGCTGCAGCGAACTCAAACGCCGTCATGGCAGCCAGGGACAGGACGAAGATGCCCGCCATGGCGGCGAGGATGGCGTACCCCTGCCTGCGGTCACCGATCATGGCGCCAAACGTGCGCGGCAGCGAGAACGGAATGATGAGCATCAGCAGCACGGAGACCAGGTTGGTAAACGCGGTTGGGTTCTCGAACGGGTGGGCGGAGTTCGCGTTGAAGAACCCGCCGCCGTTGGTGCCCAGCAGCTTGATGGCTTCCTGCGTGGCCACCGGGCCGCCCGGGATGCTCTGGGTGCCTCCGGCCAGGGTTGAAACCTCGGTGAAGCCGGTGAAGTTCTGGATGACCCCGCCCAGCAGCAGAAACACGGCTCCCACTGCCGCACCCGGCAGCAGGATGCGGGTGAGGGACCGGGTCAGGTCCACCCAGAAATTGCCGATGGTCACGGCCCCGCGGCCAGCGAAGCCCCGCACCAGGGCAATGGCCACGCAGAGCCCGACGGCGGCGGACAGGAAATTCTGGACCGCCAGGCCCGTGGCCTGGACGGCGTAGCCCATGGTGGCTTCGGGCGAGTAGGACTGCCAGTTGGTATTGGTTACGAAGGACACCGCGGTGTTGAAGGACAGGCCCTCCGGAACAGCGGGCAGTCCCAGGGAAGCTGGAAGCAGCGGCTGGAGCCGCTGCACCAGATACAGTGCCAGCACGCCCAGCGCCGAGAACACCAGGACCGACCGAAGATAGGACTGCCAGGGCTGCCCCGAGCGCGGGGCGACGCCCAGCACCCGGTACACGCCGCGTTCGGCAGCCAGGTCCTTCTGCGAGGTATAGGCGTGAGCCATGTAGTCGCCCAGCGGACGGTGCACCAGTGCAAGGAACAGGGCGACGGCGAGGAACTGGCCGAGCGCCAGCCAGCCCGCCATCAGAATTTCTCCGGCCGCAGGAGTGCAGCCAGCGCGTAGACCGCCGAGGCGGCAGCCAGGATCAGCGCAGCGTAGTCGAAGACGTTCACAGCTTCTCCACCGCCCGCGCCAGCAGTGCCAGTCCGGCGAAGAACGCCGCCGTTCCCGCGACTATCAGTACATCCAGCAAGGGGTGCCCCCAACAAACTCGTTCGTGCTCCCACCGGTCCGGAAGGAGGGCGCCGTGAAGCGCCGAAACGAGTAGAAACCCCGTACCGGGGTGTTTGGGGAATCCTCACGGATTCCTAACGCCAGGCAGGCAGACCATAACGAATTCCCTGCGGTTCGGGCCCTGGGAGGTCGGCTGGCCGGTGTTGCCGTTCCGCGGGGCATGGCGCAGCCCGTAGTGTTTTCCGCACCCGGAGCCGCTAGTTTCCCCTTGGAGTCATCGTGTCGATCCTCACCCTGCTGCTCCCGCTGGCCGGGATCATCGCCGCCGTGATCCTGATAGTGCTCATCTTCCGCGGCTCACGTATCCCGGTGGAGGATGTCCAGGGCCGCAAACGGGTCAACCGCTGGTTCTGGATCCTGGGAGTGTTCGTGGCGGCAGTGTTTGTTTTCCTGACCTTCGCATGAGCCGGACCTGGTCCGGGACAAAGGTCCGCGCAGGTCAGCGCTGGCCGGCGGATACCCTAGAAGGATGGACAAAGGCCAAACCCTCCGCGTTGCCGTGATCGGTGCCGGTCCGCGCGGTGTCTCGGTCCTTGACCGGCTGCTTGCCCGCTACCTGGAACTGCCGGCTGCGGACCGGCCTGTGCTGCAGGTCAGCATGGTTGATCCGTTCAACCCGGGGCCCGGGCATGTGTGGCGGACCAGCCAGTCCCGGCAGTTCCTGATGAACACCCCCTGCCTTTTCCCTACGGTGGTCCCCGCTGGGCGGACAGCCGAAGAACTCGCTCCCTCAGCCACAGGGCTCTCGCTGGGACAGTGGGTGCGCCTGATGGCCCAGGACCCGGCACCTGCGCTGAGCGCCGGGGACCGGGAGGAAATCGCCTGCCTTGGCCCTGCCGATTTCCCCAGCCGCGCCCTGTACGGCAGGTATCTGGAATGGACCTACGCGCATCTGGCGGATGCTGCCGCCCAGGCGGGCGCCGTCGTCGTCCATCACCGGGCCGAAGCCCTGTCGCTGCAGCGTCTGGGCACCGGGTTTGTCATTGATCTGGCGGGGGAGGACCCGCTGGCTGCGGACGCCGTGGTCCTCGCCCTGGGCCATCTGCCGGCAGCCCTCACGCCCGAGCAGAACCGGCTTAGCGATGCCGCCTCCCGGCTGGGGCTGCAGTACCTGCCCCCGGCCGTGCCCTCGGACGCGGACTTCTCCGTGCTGCCCGCCGGGGAACCTGTGCTGGTCCGCGGCCTGGGACTGAACTTCTTTGACATCATGGCGCATGTGACCCTGGGCCGCGGCGGAGTGTTTGTGCCAACCGGGGAGCCCGCGGGCCGTGCCCTGCGCTACGAGCCTTCCGGCCGGGAACCGGTGCTGGTGGCCGCCTCGCGCCGCGGCACCCCGTACCGTGCCAAGGCAAAACTCGAGAGTTATGTGCCGCGCAGCGTGACCCTGCGCTGGTTTACCCAGGAAACTGCCGGGAGGTTTGCCGCGGAAGGCATCCAGCCCGGGTTCGACCACGACCTCTGGCCGCTGCTGCACCGCGATGCCGTGTGGGCTTACTACTCAACCCTGGCGCGGACCACCCCGGACTGCCTCACAATCCCGGCTGACGACTTCCTCGCTGAGCTGGAAGCCGCGCTCAATGTGGCCGGCCCGGACTGGGATGCCGCAAAGGAAGAAGTCCTGGCGCGCTGCGTGCCGTCGGACCAGCGGGCCAGCCTGGAAGCTTTGGCCCAGCCGCTGGGCCGGCGTCCGTTCGCCGGTCCCGAGGACCTGGACGCAGAAATCCTGCGCTATCTGGAGGACGACGCTGCCGGCTCCGCGAAGGGCGAGGACGACCCGCTGAAGATGGCCATCGGTGCGCTGAACGCCGGCCGTTCCCTGCTGAAGGCAGTAGTGGCCGACGGCGGACTGGCGGAGGAATCCTGGCTCACTGAACTGCGCGGCTGGTTTGAACCCCTGGTGGAGGGGCTGGCCTCCGGGCCGCCGCCGGAACGGATCGAACAGCTCGCCGCCCTGGTGCGCGCAGGGCTGGTCCACTTTGTGGGTCCGGACCCGCGTTTCGACGTCGATGAAGCCCGCGCCGTCTTCACCGCGTCTTCTCCCTGGGTAGCAGGTGAGTACGCGGCCACCACTCTCGTGGAGGCGATGATGCCGCCCAACCGGGTCAACGCAACGCTCTCACCACTGCTGGCGGATCTGCTGCACCGCGGAGAAGCCCGGCCCAAGGTGATGATGGCGCCCAACGGCACGCCCGTCCTTACGCCGGGGCTGGATGTTTCACTGCCGCCGTACCGTCCGCTGGACGTCAAGGGCAAACCCCAGGAGAACCTCTACGTCCTGGGCCTGCAGCTCTCCTCGGTGCAATGGGGCACCGCGATCGCCGCGGAATCCGGAGCCCCGGCCTCAGCCGGTTCCCGGACCCTGCGCGACGCCGATGACATTGCTGCGGCGCTCCTGGCCGGCCCCGGACTGCCCCGGGACCGGCAGGAGCCCGCTAGAACGGGTACTGACGCGGTTCGTGCTGGAGCGTGACTGTCTGGTCCTGAGTGAACTCCTCGACGGCCCACTCGCCGTTGAACCGGCCCAGGCCGGAGTTCTTCACCCCGCCGAAGGCTACGTGCACTTCATCATGGACAGGCATGTCATTCACGTGGGCCATGCCCACCTGCAGCTTCCGGGCGAACTGCAGCCCGCCCTCGGCTGAGGCGGTGAAGACTGCGCCGGAGAGGCCCTGCGGGGTGGCGTTGGCCAGTTCCAGTGCATGAGCGGCGTCGCGTGCGCGCTGGATGCCTGCGATCGGGCCGAAGATCTCCTCGCGTGCCAGCTCCATGTCCTGGGTGACGCCGGTGAAGATCCACGGGCTGAGGACCTGCCCGTTGGTGCTGCCTTCCAGGACGGTTTCAGCACCTTCTTCCTTGGCCTGGTTGATCTTGGTTTCCAGGCCTTCGATCTGCTTGGCGTTGATGATCGGGCCGATCACGGTCTTCGGATCCGAGGGATCGCCCACGGGCAATGACCGTACGTGCTGGGTGAACTTCTCCACGAACTCGTCATGGATGGAGTCCTCAAGGATGATCCGGTTGATTGCCATGCAGATCTGTCCCTGGTGCAGGAACTTGCCCATTACCGCGGCACGGACGGCCTGGTCCACATCGGCATCAGCCAGGACCACGAACGGGCCGTTGCCGCCGAGTTCAAGCGCCGTGTACTTGAGGTGGTCACCGCTCGCGGCGAGGGCGCCCACGTTCTTGCCCACCGCCGTCGAGCCCGTAAACGAAATCAGGGACGGGACGGGGTGCTCCACGAAGGCATCGCCGATTTCGGAGCCGGCGCCGGCCACTACGCTCAGCACGCCGGCCGGCAGCCCTGCTTCCTCAAAGACCTTGGCAATCAGCAGGCCGCCGGTGACCGGTGTGTCGCTTGCCGGCTTAAGAACGACGGCGTTGCCGAGTGCAAGGGCGGGTGCCACGGAACGCTGGGAGAGGTGGAGCGGGAAGTTCCAGGGACTGATGACGCCGACGACGCCGAGCGGGCCGCGGTAGACGCGGTCTTCCTTGCCGGGGATATCGGAATCAAGGATCTGGCCGTGGACGCGGTGGGGAAAGGACGCAGATTCTCGGGTGATGGCAGTTGCCGAGTCGATCTCGATCGCGGCCTTTACCGCTGTGCTGCCGGATTCAGCTGCGAGCCAGGCGGCGATTTCATCGCGCCGTTCTTCCAGGATGTCGGCGGCACGCTCCAAGATGCGGCGGCGTTCGGCCGGGGGAGTGGCGGCCCAGTCCGGCTGGGCTTCCTGCGCGCTGCGGTATGCATCGTCGAGGTCTTCGCTGGAGGCCAGCTGCAGGGTCAGGAGTTCTTCGCCGGTGTAGGGGTTCGTGTCCGGGGATGCTTTGTGTGAACGGCCTTCGCGCCATTCTCCGGCGATGAACTGCTTGGCCGGGATCCAGCCGGATGCTGCGGGGTTGGCGGCGGTCATGGGCGTTCTCCTTTGTGAGGGTACGTTTCTGACGATGCCGGGTATAACCAAGCATACTTACTTCTTGTTCCCTGTTTGGTCCGGGAATCTTGGCCTGGTTGGTCCGTTCCAGCCGGTGCATGACCGCGGTGCGGAACCTGGCTCGGTGCAGGGGCCTTCAAGCTTCGGGGAGATAAGCGTTTTGGGCCTGGCTGCCGAAACCTTCGGGGAGTAAACGTCGATTTGGGCCTGGCTGCCGAAACCTTCGGGGAGTAAACGTCGTTTTGGGCCTGGCTGCCGAAACCTTCGGGGAGTAAACGTCGCTTTGGGCCCACTTTAGCGACGTCAAGTCACCGAGGGTTTGCGTAAATGGAGGCTAAACGACGTTATGTCACCGAGGGTTTGGCGGGCTGGGCCACAGGTCGCGCGGGTGGCCAATCCGCAGCAGCCGGCCAACGAGTAGGAATTCAGGTACTGGCTACAGCAGACAGCCAGAGGTTTGCGGGCTAGATTCGGTCCGCCGGGGCGCCCGTTCCGGCACAGTCTCGTATCCCGGGGGATTCTGGTGGAGGTAACGACTCAGGTGAGCCTGCCTGCAAGGACCGGGGTGCCGCCAGTGCGGGTCGGGCCATGAGCTGGAAGCGGTTCTGGGCCATCATGGCCGTCTGCCTGGCGCTCATGGTGCTGGCGATAATGCTTGTGCTGGATGGCGGCGACATCAATGACCCGGACTTCATGTGCAGGTTCGGCATGGGCCGCAGTTCGTGGGTATGCGACCAGTCTTGACTGTCCATCGCGCAGCCATCCAACAACGAGGAGTGATGAGTGGACATTTCCTGGCCCGGACTGATCATCGGAACGCTGATGACCGCCGCCTGTATTTTCGCTTTTCGCAAGAGGGACGCCATCAGCGGTTTCGCCAGCTCCCAGCCTGAGTTCTTTCTGGGGAAGAAGATCGCGACGAAGGTGGACACGGCCCCGGAGCGTATGAAGGCAGCTCTCCTGTTGCCGATCCTCGGCGGAATCGTGATGGGAGCAGTGTTGGTCATTCTGTCCCTGACCGGGGTTATGGCACGTTCTGCCCACGACGGGCCTGATCCTTTGAGTCAGGGATTCGACCCGCTGGTGCTCGTTTTTATTGTGCTGGTGCTGATAGCCCTGGGCTTCGGCGCACTCGGGCTTATCCAGACTGTCGTCCGCAAGACAAACCCGCCAACCCCCGCACAATTGAGGGGCCTGGGGCTGGCCGGCATGGGATTTATGGTGGCAGCGGGTGTGGTCTTCTACTTCATAACCAGCAGCTAGCCACCCAAAAAACCACGACGGGCCCGCGCCCCGGATAGGAGCGCGGGCCGGAGAGGTAAAACCGGCGAGAAGAGCTACGCGGCCGGAACAACCTTCAGCGCAGAATTCCACTGGTAGGCGGGAAGCTCTTCGTTGGCGGAAAGCAGGATGTGCAGGAAGCCCATGTGCTCGAGCTGGCGGGCACGGCGCTGCGGGCCGACGACGACGGGATTCAGCCCTGCAGCGGAAGCGAACTCGACCACGGCCTGGGTTGCAGCGGCGTCGTCCCCTGCGATGAGTACATCCAGCGGGTGTCCGGCAACGGTTCCGTCCGAGAGGGTGGCGGCGAAGGTTGTGTTGAAGGCCTTGACCACCTTTGCCCCGGTTGCCTTCTGCAGTTCCTCGGCCGCGGAGCTGTCAGCGGGAACGGACAGCGAATCGAAGGTTGCGAAATCCACGGGGTTGGTGATGTCCACGTACACCTTGCCGGTCAGTGCATCGCCGTACTGCTCCACGATGGCCCGGGAGGCGTCGAAGTAGACCGCCGGAATTACCAGGGCGCCGGTGAGCTGCTCACCCAGGACTCCGGTGGTGATCTTCCCGTCCAGTTCTGCCGCGAGGGAGTCGGCCTTCGCCTTGTCCTCGTGGGCCAGGAGCTGGACCGAACGTCCCGCTGCCACTGCTCGGGCAGCCAGCCCGCGCGCCATGTTGCCGGTACCGATGATGGTGAGATCAGTCATTGTCTTCTTCTTTCGAAAGAGGGGGAAACGGAAAGCCACTGGATTCTTTTCGGATAGGGGCGGCAGCGAAAACCGCCAAAAACTTGAAGCTTCAACTACTATTGCACAACTTTATTGAAGCTTCAACTAGTGTGGGAGTCTAGTCACCTAGTGAAATTGCTGTTTTACTAGGTGGCAACATCTGGTGAGGAAAGCAGCACTATGGCCGAGACAGCTAAGGCAGACAGCACCACCCGGACAGTGGAGCGCGCGCTGTCCCTGCTCAGCGTGGTGTGCCGCCAGGGCGCAGTGACGCAGTCCGAAGCCGCGAAAGCCGCCGGCCTCTCCACCAGTACCGCGCTCCGTCTGCTCCGCACCCTGGAAGGAACCGACTTCCTGCGGCGGGAAGAGAGCGGGACCTACCGCCCGGGGCCCGCGATCGTGCAGCTCGGAGTCCTCGCCCTAAGCTCGGAATCCCTGGTCGCCACCTACCGCGACGCGATGGACCGGATCGTGGATCAGACCGGCGAATCCACCTACCTCAGCATTCCGGCAGCGGGCGGCCACGGCCTGTACATTGCGATCTCCGAAGGCACGCAGTCCGTCCGGCACGCCAACTGGGTGGGCCGCCGTTTCGATCTGGAAACCAGTGCAGCCGGAAAGGCAATGCGCGGCGAGGTCGACGGGACCGCCTGCGCCGTGGTGAGCGACGGCGTCGAACCCGACATCACAGCGATCGCTGTGCCGCTGACCGCAGGCGGAAAAGCCGTGGCCGCCATGAGCGTGGTGGTGCCCAGCTACCGCATCACGCCAGGCCGGCTCAAAGACATCAGCCAGATACTGGCCACCGAGACAGCCGCAGTCCACGCCTTCGGCTAAAAACAACCCGGCTAACCGACAACGACGACGGAGAACCCCATGAACGAAAACACCCCGCGCACCGTCCGTGCCCCGCGCGGTACCGGCCTGAACGCCCGCAGCTGGCAGACCGAAGCGCCCCTGCGGATGCTGATGAACAACCTGGACCCCGAGGTTGCCGAACGGCCCGAGGACCTGGTGGTTTACGGCGGCACCGGCAAGGCTGCCCGGAACTGGGAGTCCTTCGACGCGATTGTCCGCACCCTGAAGACTCTCGACGACGACGAGACCCTCCTGGTGCAGTCCGGTAAACCCGTGGGAGTGTTCCGCACCAATGAGTGGGCGCCGCGGGTACTGATCGCCAACTCGAACCTGGTGGGGGACTGGTCCACCTGGCCCGAGTTCCGCCGGCTGGAAGCCGAAGGCCTGACCATGTACGGGCAGATGACCGCCGGGTCGTGGATCTATATCGGCACGCAGGGCATCCTGCAGGGCACGTACGAGACCTTCGCTGCCATCGCGAACAAGCGGTTCGGCGGCACCCTGGCCGGCACCGCCACCCTTACCGGCGGCTGCGGCGGCATGGGCGGCGCCCAGCCGCTCGCCGTCACCCTCAACGGCGGAGCGGTACTGATTGTCGACGTCGACGAGTCCCGGCTGCGCCGCCGTGCCGGCAAACGCTACCTCGACGACGTCGAAACCGACCTCGACGCCGCCCTCGCCAAGGTCATGGCCGCCAAGGCCGACGGCCGGGCCCTGTCCGTGGGACTGGTCGGCAACGCCGCGGAAGTCTTCCCCGAACTGCTCCGCCGCCGGAACGCCGGCGATGGTGCGGAGTTCGACATCGTCACGGACCAGACCTCCGCGCACGATCCGCTCAGCTATCTCCCGGAAGGCATCAGCGTCCAGGACTGGCACCGCGAAGCCGACGCCGATCCGGTGGGTTTCACGAAGAAGGCCCAGGCTTCCATGGCCCGCCACGTTGAAGCCATGGTCGGGTTCCAGGACGCCGGCGCCGAAGTGTTCGACTACGGCAACTCGATCCGCGACGAAGCCCGGCAGGGCGGCTATGACCGGGCCTTCGACTTCCCCGGCTTCGTCCCCGCGTACATCCGGCCGCTGTTCTGCGAGGGTATGGGGCCGTTCCGCTGGGTGGCGCTCTCCGGCGACCCGGCGGACATCGCCGTCACGGACGCCGCACTGAAGGACCTCTTTCCGGAAAAGCAGCACCTCCACCGCTGGCTGGACGCCGCCGCGGAACATGTCGAGTTCGAAGGCCTGCCGGCCCGGATTTGCTGGCTGGGCTACGGAGAACGCGCCAAGGCCGGGCTGCTGTTCAACCGGCTGGTCGCCGAAGGCAAGGTGTCCGCGCCGATCGTGATTGGCCGCGACCACCTGGACTCCGGTTCCGTTGCATCCCCCTACCGGGAAACGGAGGCCATGAAGGACGGTTCCGACGCGATCGCTGACTGGCCGCTGCTCAACGCCCTGCTGAACACGTCCTCGGGTGCCACGTGGGTGTCCATCCACCACGGCGGCGGCGTCGGCATTGGCCGGTCCCTGCACGCCGGCCAGGTTTCCGTGGCGGACGGCACCGAACTGGCCGCCCGCAAGCTCGAACGGCTGCTCACCAATGACCCGGGCACCGGGGTCATGCGGCACGTCGACGCCGGCTACGGCGAGGCGGCGCAGGTCGCCAAAGAGCGCGGCGTCCGCATCCCCATGGCCGAATAGGCCCGCACCTCCGGCCGTACCAAGCTTGAACCAGCACCACCGATCCAACCCCAGCAAGGACACCAGCATGGCAGCAGTCACCACCCTCCTCGAAGCAATCTCCGGCACCGGCCGCGATCCCGTCCGCGGCGGCTATACCCGTCCGGTGTTCTCGACAGCGGAGACGGACCTGCGTTCCTGGTTCACCGCAGAAGCCGTAGCCCGCGGTCTCGGCGTCGAGACTGACCGCAACGGCATCCTCTGGGCCTGGTGGGGCGAGCCGGAGAAAGGTGCGCTGGTCACCGGCAGCCACCTGGACTCAGTTCCCGGCGGCGGCGCGTTCGACGGGCCGCTGGGGATCGCCGCAGCCCTGGCCGCCGTCGACGTCCTGAAGGAACGCGGTGTGCAGCGCAACCGGTCCCTCGCCATCACGGTCTTCCCCGAGGAAGAAGGCTCCCGCTTCGGCGTCGCCTGCCTGGGCTCGAGGCTGCTCACCGGAGCGATCGACCCGGACAAGGCCCGGAACCTGCGCGACGACGGCGGAACCACCTTCGCGGACGCCGCCCGGGCCGCCGGGCTGGACCCGGAACATATCGGCCGGGACGAGGACGCGCTCGCACGAATCGGCGATTTCGTGGAACTTCACGTGGAACAGGGCCGCGGACTCGGTGAGGACGGCCCGGCCGTCGCCGTCGGCAGTTCGATCCTGGGCCACGGCCGCTGGAAGCTCACCGTGCAGGGCCAGGGCAACCACGCCGGCACCACGCTGATGGAGGACCGGGAGGACCCCATGGTGGCAGCGGCGCAGATCATCACCGCCGTGCAGCAGGCCGCGGCAGCCCTCCCCGGAGCGCGCGCCACGGTGGGCCGGATCCAGGCCGTCCCGGGCGGCACGAATGTGATCGCTTCCCGGGTGGAACTCTGGCTCGATGCCCGGCATGAGGAGGACGCGCTCACGGCCCAGTTGGTGGAAACCATCCACGGCAAAGCCCAGAAGATCGCCGCCTTCGAAGGCTGCTCCGTGACGCTGGCACAGGAATCCTTCAGCCCGACCGCCACCTTTGATCCGGGACTGCAGCGCCAGCTCCAGCTAGCCCTGCCGCAGGCACCGGTGCTGGCCACCGGTGCCGGGCACGACGCGGGGATCCTGGCTGGGCATGTGCCCGCGGGCATGGTCTTTGTCCGCAACCCCAGCGGAATTTCGCATTCCCCCCAGGAATATGTGGAAGACGCCGACGCCGACTACTCGGCGCAGGCACTGGCCGACGTCCTGGAGGGGCTGCTGTGAGGTCAGGAGTGTGGTGCGAACGGGCCGTGCGGGACGGGCAGGTTGAATCCGGTGTCCGGCTGAGCGTCGATTCCGCGGGCATCGTTGCGGCCGTGGAAACCGGCACCCAGCCCCGTCCGGGTGACCTGGTGCTGAACGGCGTCATTTTCCCCGCCGCGTCCAACGCCCATTCACACGCGTTCCACCGGGCACTGCGTGGACGCACCCACACCGGCGGCGCAGACAGCTTTTGGTCCTGGCGCCAGGGGATGTACCGGGCCGCGGGTGCCCTGACCCCGGAGCTGTATGAGGAGCTGGCCACCGCGGTCTACGCCGAAATGGCCGCGGCCGGTTACACCTCCGTCGCGGAATTCCACTACGTTCACCACCGCCCGGACGGCTCGCCGTACCCGGGGCATGCTATGGAACTGGCCCTGGGCCGCGCCGCCCAGGCTGCCGGAATCCGGCTCACCCTGCTGGATACCTGCTACCTCGCCGGCGGGTTCGGGGAGCCGCTGACGGAGAGCCAGCTCCGCTTCAGTGACGGTTCCGCAGGCGCGTGGCTGGACCGCCTCAAGGGCCTGCGGCACACCTTCGAGGCTGAGTTCGACCCGGCGTACGTGACAGTTGGTGCAGCGCTGCACTCGGTCCGGGCAGTCCCCGAGGACGCCCTGCAGGCCATTGCCGCCGGGCTGGACCCCGACCTGCCCCTGCATATCCACCTCTCCGAGCAGCCCGCCGAAAACCAGGACTGCCTGGCAGCCACCGGATTGACACCGGTCCAGCTGCTTCACCGATACGGGCTGCTGGGTCCCCGGCTGACCGCCGTGCACGCCACGCACCTGACCCCGGAGGACGTCGCGCTGCTCGGGAATGCCGGTGCAACCGTGGCCATGTGCCCCAGCACCGAAGCGGACCTCGCCGACGGAATCGGCCCGGCTGCGGCGCTCGCGGACGCGGGAGCGCGAATTGCGCTTGGCTCGGACCAGCACGCCGTGGTGGATCCGTGGCTGGAGATGCGCGCGCTGGAACACGGCGAACGCCTGGCCTCCGGTGTACGGGGACGGTTCACCCCCGCTGCCCTGCACCAGGCGGTGTCCGACGCCGGCGCTGCCGCCCAGGGACGCCGGGCACCCGGCTTCGCGCCCGGAAGCTCCTGCGACCTGATGGCCGTGGACCCGCACACAACCCGCACGGCTGGAGCTGACCCGGCCCAGCTGGCACTGGCCGCGACCGCCCAGGACGTCACCGCCGTCGTCGTCGGAGGTAAACTCACGGCCGAACGGGGCAGGCACCTGCGGCTGGGGGCGCCGGGTGCGCTGCTGACGGCAGCGATCGCCAGGCTGGACGCCGCCGCGGTGCCGGATCCGGCGGAGGTCCGGCAGTGACCAGCACACTCATCACCAACATCGGCGAGCTCTCCACCATGGACCCCGCCCGCGGAACAGAGTCCGTGCTCAAGCAGGCCGCCGTCGTGCTCGAAGGCGAGCGCATCGCCTGGCTTGGGCCGGCCACACAGGCTCCCGCGGCAGACGCAGTGCACGACGCCGGCGGGCGGGCTGCGCTGCCCGGCTGGGTGGATTCACACACCCACCTGGTGTTCGCCGGAGACCGCAGCGCCGAGTTCGCCGCCCGGCTGGCCGGGGAGGAATACAGTGCCGGCGGCATTGCCGTGACGACGGAAGCCACCCGCAATGCCGGGGATTACGATCTCACCCGCCTGCTGCTGGCCCGCCGCGCCGAGGCAGCGGCCGGGGGAACCACCTGGGTCGAAACCAAGACCGGCTACGGGCTGGACGTTGAGCAGGAAACCCGCAGCGCCCGGATCGCCTCCAGCGTCGTGGACGATGTGACTTTCCTGGGCGCCCATCTGGTTCCGGACGGCATGGACGCCGAGGAGTACACGGACCTGGTCTGCGGCCCGATGCTGGCCGCCGTGCGGCCCTACGTACAGTGGGCGGACGTGTTCTGCGAGCGCGGCGCCTTCACCGAAGACCAGTCCCGCCGGGTGCTCGCCGCATGCCGGGCGGCCGGACTTGGGCTGCGGGTGCACGGCAACCAGCTGGGGCCGGGTGCGGGGGTACGGCTGGCGGTGGAATTCGGCGCTGCGAGCGTGGACCATGTGAACTACCTGTCCGACGGCGACGTGCAGGCGCTCGCGGGCAGCTGGGCCGGCTGGGACAGCGCTGCGGGCAGCGGGACACCGGGAACCGTTGCCACCTGCCTGCCGGCCTGCGACCTGTCCACCCGGCAGCCGCTGGCTCCGGGACGCGAACTGCTGGATGCCGGCGTCGAAATCGCCCTGGCAACGAACTGCAATCCCGGCACGTCCTACACCTCATCCATGGCGTTCTGTGTGGCGACGGCCGTGCTGCAGATGGAACTCAGCGTTCCCGAAGCCATCCGTGCCGCGACCTACGGCGGGGCGCTCGCACTGCGGCGGCACACGGGGAACGACGCCGACGGGCAGCGGGCGGTGGGCTCGATCGCCGTCGGGCACCGGGCAGATATCCACCTGCTGAACGCGCCGTCTGCCGCTTACCTCGCCTACCGCCCCGGGATGCCCCTCACAGCTGCGGTCTGGCGGGCCGGGAAGCGGGTTCCCGGGACAAGGGCAGGCAGCTAAGCCGGGGCGGACACGGCAAAAACCCTGTGCTGCCTATGGACCTGCCCCGTAGGGGGTCCTACGATACAAGGCACACTGGCCTGCGAGCGGCGGGGCCCGTGTACGGACTGAACCTCCTGCGGACCCCTAGGCGGCGCTGATGTCTACGTTGAAGTATTCGGCAGATGAAGGAACAACCGTACCGCCGCGCGTCGTGCCGGTCTCCCGCGGCCGCATCGTCGTCGACTGGCTGACCACCACCGACCACAAGAAGATCGGCTACCTGTACCTGATCACGTCCTTCATTTTCTTCTGCCTGGCCGGGGTCATGGCCCTGATCATCCGGGCCGAGCTCTTCCAGCCGGGACTTGAAATCGTCTCTTCCCGCGAGCAGTACAACCAGCTGTTCACCATGCACGGCACACTGATGCTGCTGATGTTCGCCACCCCGCTCTTCGCCGGCTTTGCGAACGTGATGATGCCGCTGCAGATCGGGGCGCCGGACGTCGCGTTCCCGCGCCTGAACGCCCTGGCCTACTGGTTCTTCCTCTTCGGCTCCCTGATTGCGATCTCAGGGTTCCTGACCCCGCAGGGAGCGGCATCCTTCGGCTGGACGGCGTACGCACCGTTGTCCAACACCACGTTCTCGCCCGGTATCGGCGGGGACCTGTGGGTCTTTGGCCTGGCGCTGTCCGGATTCGGAACCATCCTCGGCTCGGTCAACTTCGTCACCACCATCATCTGCATGCGCGCTCCCGGCATGACCATGTGGCGCATGCCGATCTTCACCTGGAACACGCTGGTCACCGCCATCCTGGTACTGATGGCGTTCCCGCCGCTGGCAGCCGCGCTGTTCGCCCTGGGAGCGGACCGCAGGTTCGACGCCCACATCTTCGATCCGGAGAACGGCGGGGCCATCCTCTGGCAGCACCTGTTCTGGTTCTTCGGCCATCCGGAGGTCTACATCATCGCGCTGCCGTTCTTCGGGATCATCTCGGAAATCCTGCCGGTGTTCAGCCGCAAACCGATCTTCGGCTACAAGGGCCTGATCTTTGCGACGATCGCGATCGCGGGCCTGTCCATGACCGTCTGGGCACACCACATGTACGTCACCGGGCAGGTGTTCCTGCCGTTCTTCGCGATCATGACCATGCTCATCGCCGTGCCCACCGGCGTGAAGTTCTTCAACTGGATCGGCACCATGTGGCGCGGTTCCATTACCTTCGAGACGCCCATGATGTGGGCCCTCGGATTCCTCATCACGTTCCTGTTCGGCGGGCTGACCGGCATCATCCTGTCCTCACCGCCGCTGGACTTCCACGTTTCAGACACCTACTTTGTGGTGGCCCATTTCCATTACGTGGTCTTCGGAACGGTGGTGTTCGCGATGTTCGGCGGGTTCTACTTCTGGTGGCCAAAGTGGACCGGCAAGATGCTCAACGAGCGGCTGGGAAAGATCCACTTCTGGCTGCTGTTCCTGGGCTTCCACCTGACCTTTATGATCCAGCACTGGCTCGGTGTGCTGGGCATGCCGCGGCGCTATGCGGACTACCTGGTGGAGGACAACTTCACGGCGATGAACCAGCTCTCCACCATCGGTTCCCTGATTCTCGGGTTCTCCATGATTCCGTTCTTCTGGAACGTCTACGTGACCTGGCGGCGCGGGAAGAAAGTGGAAGTGGACGATCCGTGGGGTTTTGGGTGCTCACTCGAATGGGCCACGTCCTGCCCGCCGCCGCGGCACAACTTCACGTCGCTGCCCAGGATCCGGTCCGAGCGGCCGGCACTGGACCTGCACCACCCGGAGCTCAAGCCGCGGGCCAATGAGAAGACCGACAACCCCGTGGCCAGTGTGCTCGGCGCAGCCGACATGGGATCCGAGGATCCGAAGAACCCCGACCCCCGGCAGTAGGGCGGGGCCTCAGTGCGGGGTGTCCGCGTGACCGGTCCGGACCACCTGGTGTCTGGCAGCCGTTGCGAAAAACGGCGGGAAGGCCGAGGTCCCGGCGGCACCGGAACCTCGGCTCATCCACCGGTTTACAGGTTGGCTGTCTGCTGGCCTGCACGACCGACGAGTACCAGCCCGGCTCCAATCAGCGGAAGTGCCAGCCACAGCAAGACCGTGCCTGACGCTCCGGTGTCAGCCAGGACGCTCGCTGAACCGGCAGCTGTGGCCGCGGATGTCCACTGCGGTGTTTCGGCAGCGGACATCCGGGTGAGCCCGGTCGTTTCCTCCGCAGCTGAGGAGGCAAGAGCCGGCTCAGTTCCTGTAGAGCCGTTCGGCTGAGGCCCTGCGGGAATCACGAAGGGATCCGTGTCTCCGGGACGGGGGTCGGTGTCGCCGGGACGGGGACCAACTGGAGGCACGGTGCCCAGCGTGGTGGTCTCGGTGATGGCTTCGCCGAGGATTGCCAGGGAGTTGGTGCCGAGGTCGATGGGGATGGTGATGGGTGCGGTGATTTGGGTTCCGGAGAGGAGCCCGTCGGATCCGGAGGTTACCGGTCCGGTGCCGGCCGGTGTTCCGGTGGCAGTGTTCGTCCCGGGTGTCCCGGCTTCGCTGGTGGTCTCGGTGTTGGCTTCGCCGAGGATTGCCAGGGAGTTGGTGCCGAGGTCGATGGGGATGGTGATGGGTGCGGTGATTTGGGTTCCGGAGAGGAGCCCGTCGGATCCGGAGGTTACCGGTCCGGTGCCGGCCGGTGTTCCGGTGGCAGTGTTCGTCCCGGGTGTCCCGGCTTCGCTGGTGGTCTCGGTGTTGGCTTCGCCGAGGATTGCCAGGGAGTTGGTGCCGAGGTCGATGGGGATGGTGATGGGTGCGGTGATTTGGGTTCCGGAGAGGAGCCCGTCGGATCCGGAGGTTACCGGTCCGGTGCCGGCCGGTGTTCCGGTGGCAGTGTTCGTCCCGGGTGTCCCGGCTTCGCTGGTGGTCTCGGTGTTGGCTTCGCCGAGGATTGCCAGGGAGTTGGTGCCGAGGTCGATGGGGATGGTGATGGGTGCGGTGATTTGGGTTCCGGAGAGGAGCCCGTCGGATCCGGAGGTTACCGGTTCCGCGTTGGCCGCGGTTGTTCCAAGGGCCAGCAATCCTCCGGCAAAGAGGGTGCCAAGCAGCCCACGTCGAATAATGCAACGCATAGCGAATCTCCTGAGAAGTTATTGGTATGGGGCCGCATGGGGCCCAAATGGCATTCGTCCATCTGGAGACGGACAGAGGCCTAACTAATCAGGGAATCCCTCGTGGTCCAGTGAGACTGGAGAGGGGGCTTTCATGAGCTCCGTGGAAGCGGGCAGGGCAGCCAGCGCCGGAATCCTGAGATGCTGGCCGGAAAGGCAGCCGGGCAGCAGCGGACCTGCCCCCGAAGGACTCACAACGGAGGATCCGGTGCCCAGCGGCAGAAGGCCGCTTTGCGGTGATCCTCCTGGTGTCCCGGCATCCGGGGCGGAAGACACGGGCAGGGCGGACTCCGGGAAGACTTCAGCGCAGGACGCTGCCGTAACCGCAGCCGATTCCCCGTGACTGGCCACGGCGTCGAGTGCCGAGGGGGCCGCGGCATCTTCCTCCGGGTGCGGCTCAGAGGCCGGTGCGGCGAAACGAGCGCTGTCGGCTTCACGCTCTGCTGCCGGGCCGATATCCGGAATCGCTGGCGTTATTGGGGTTTCGCTGCATCCGGATGCGGCGGAAGCCGCGGGGTCACCCAGGCCATCGGGACAAACCAAGCCAGTACCGGCGTCGGAGGCTGGAGGGAGAACGGGAGGCAGGCTCTCAAGGAGGCCGTCTGCGGTCGGGCGAATCGTCTCTACCGCAAAGCCGGTGATGTCGTCGACCGCAGTCAGGATGGGATCAGTGGCAGCAGGCAGCGTCTGCGCCGGGACCAGTGTTCCCACAACCGGAACTGTCTGTACCAGCTCGTCCGCGGCAGTTACTACGCCATGTAAAGCTGGCTGCAGCCGAGGCGCCTCCGGCAGGGAAATACCCGGAGCGGGGGCCTGGGCCGGTGCCTGCGGGGCGGGCAGCAGGCCATCCGTAACCTGATCGACGGTATTAACGGCGGCATCAAGGAGACCCGTAGCCGAGGAACTCACGCTTGCCAGAAGGGAATCCGGTTCAGTCACTGGTTCGGCCGAAGCAGCGGTGGCCGAGAGAGTCAGCCATGAAGCGGCTGCGGCGGCTCCAAGGAGCACAGGACGGACAACCCGCCAAGCTCCTCGTGACGCCTTCATTCCGATGCCCCCCAGTCCAGCAATAAGCACTTCCTTCACTATAGGCACACAAAAAATGGGGTGTCTACCGTTTGATGCCGGGGCTGAACGAGAAACGGCGCCGCCCGGACTCGAAGGTCCGGACGGCGCCGCTCCGTTATTGCCTAGCCGGTGCGGGCTAGCCGCGGCTGATCGTGCAGATCAGGTACCGGGCGTAGTCCACCGCGTACTTGAGCCAGCCCCGGACATCCCACCAGTTCTTCGGCGGGACGGGACGGACACAGGTGGGCTGCTGCGGTGCTTCATCCACGGTGACCGGGATGCTCACTGTGGTGCCGGAGGGATCCGCGGTCAGCACCAGGGCACCGGGGCCGGACGCCGACGCCGGAATGGCGGCGGTGACGCTGGCGGCACCGGCCGTTACCGGAACGGATCCCAGCGCGACGGCGGTTCCACCGGCCGGGACCCAGCTGACGGCCAGCGTGGTGTTAGCCGGGCTGCCCAGCGAGGTCAGGTCCAGCTTGTCTACCGTGAAGGTGACACTGGAACCGGCCTGCGCGGTGGCGGGAGCACCCTTGACGATGACACCTTGGCGGGCGAAATCGGGGGAGACCGGGCTGCTCGCCTGCAGGTAGCTGATCCACGCATCGCGGTCGATCAGTCCGGAGTCACGGGTGTCCGTTCCCTGCGCAAAGGTGGAGAAGTTATCTCCGCCCTGGGCCAGGAAGCTGAACGTACCTACCCGGTAGGCCCGGTTGGGATCGAGCGCTTCACCGTTGACGGTGACCGACTGGATGCGGGAGCCGCGCGGCTGGTCCGGATCGTAGGTGTAGGTCACGTTGTCGGAAAGTCCCAGTGCCAGGAAGGTCCGGGAACTTCCGTCCGGCTGCCACTGTTCCTCCAGCACCGACTTCAGCTGCGCGCCGGTGAGGGTGGTGGTCCACAGGTTGTTCACGAACGGCAATACTGCGTTGGCTTCGGCGTAGGTGATCACGCCGTCCTCACCGTAGTACAGCTCAGCCCGCAGCCCGCCGGGATTGACGACGCCGATTTCGGCCCCGCCGCGCTCGGGTGAGCCAAGGGAGGAGAGCAGCGAATCTGCCACCAGGTTGCCCAGGGTGGATTCGTTGCCGCGGTCATCGCGGGATGTGCCGGCGAAGGCCGTGGTGATGTCCGCCGTGACCAAGCCGATCGGCTGGTTGCCGACCTCGGCAGCGAACGCCAGTGCGGCGTCGACAATCCGCTTGACCTCGGCAACCGCGGGGTACGCTGCCACCAGATCCGCCGCGGGCGTGGTGGTACGGGCCACGTTGCCTGCGGTGTAGGAGAGCACCTCGTCAGTCTCGGCGTTGTACGCCAGCTCGATCTGGCCGATGAACTCGCCGTAGGAACCGGTCTGGACTATGGGACGGGTCTTGCCCTCAACGCCCGGAACCGGAGCGTCCCACGCATACTGCTTGTGGGTGTGTCCGGTGTAGATGGCATCCACCAGTGCGCTGGTTTCCGTCACGATCTCCGCAAAGGCACCGCCGCCGGCGATCTCCTCCTCCAAGGTGGCGCCGTCGGGTGTTCCCGAGCCAGCACCCTCGTGGTATTCGGCGATGATGACGTCCGCGAGGCCCTCGGCTTCAAGACGCTCAGCGACGCGGTTCACTGCTTCCACCGGGTCGCCGAACTCAAGGGTGGCGATGCCGCCGGGGGAAACCAGGGTTCCGGTTTCCTCGGTGACGGCGCCGATCACGGCCACCTTGACGCCGTTCACGTCCAGGATGGTGTACTCCGGCAGCGCCGGGGTGGTGGTGCCCTTGAGGTAGACGTTGGCGCCCAGGTACTCGAAGTCCGAGGCGGGAACCACACGGTCGGTGAGGTCCGCGAATCCGCCGTCGAACTCGTGGTTGCCCACTGCCGAGGCCCGCAGGCCCAGCGCGTTCAGGACGTCGATGGTGGGCTGGTCCTGCTGTACCGAGGAGGCGAACAGGGATGCACCGATGTTGTCGCCGGCGGAGAGGAACAGCGAGCTGCCCTCGGGTGCGGCGGCCTTGAGCTGCTCGACGGTTCCGGCGAAGTTGACGGTGTTGGCGTCAATCCGGCCGTGGAAATCGTTAATGTTGAGCAGGTTCAGGTCGGTGACCTCGGCCTCGGCCGGGGTCAGGTCCATCCCAACGATGATCGGATCGTGGTCCGAGGAACGGTAGGGATCCGCTGCGTAGTAGTCGGTGGCGTTGTAGTTGTACCGGCTGTACTCGAAGGCAATCGATTCAACCGAGTTGATGTTCCAGATGTCGGTGCCTGTGACGTCCTCCGCAGCAGCGGGCGAGGCCAGGATGTGGTCCAGGGATCCAACCAGGCCGCTGAAGGCGTATGAGTGCTTGCCGGTGGCCTTGCCGAGGTTCAGGTAGCCGGCGTCGGCGAAGACCTGCATGGGGTCTTCTGCGGCGTAGGAGTTGAAGTCGCCCAGCAGGAAGACCCGCTCGGTTCCGGCGTCCTGCGCCACCGTGTCAGCGAACGCGGTCACGGCCTGTGCCTGGCGGACGCGGTCGGCATTCCAGCCGCCCTGTCCGTTGTCTGCATTCTCTCCGCTGGACGGTGCAGATCCCTTGGACTTGAAGTGGTTCGCGACCGCCACGAAACTTTCGCTGTCTTCCCCGCCGGCCGGCTTGAAGGCCTGGGCCAGCGGTTCACGCGCATTGGAGAACACGGTCTCATCGTTCAGGATCACCGAATCTCCCACCGGTTCGGCGGTGGCGGTCCGGTAGATGAACGCCGTGCGGATTACGTCTTCGTCGTCCGGCAGGGCTGCGGGGGAGCGGACGTAGTCCCAGGTTCCCGGTGCAGCTGCGTTCAGCGCCTCGGTGAGGTGGGCCAGGGCAGTGTCCCGGTCCTGTCCCAGTTCGGCGGAGTTTTCAATCTCCATAAGGCCGACGACGTCGGCGCCCAGGGCGTTGATCGCTGCCACGATTTTCGCCTGCTGGCGTTCAAGGTTCGCCTCGTTGGCTGCGCCGCGGGCATCGCAGCCGCCGCGGACGGTGACCGGAGCGCCGGAGCGGTCGTTGTAGTAGGTGCAGCCGGAGAGGTCATCACCGGTGGTGCTGAAGTAGTTCAGCACGTTGAAGGCGGCGAGCTTCAGGTTGCCGCCCACACTCTGCGGTGCCGGTGTGCGGGTGTTTTCGAACGACGCCGGCTGGACGGTCTCCGCGTTGGCGGGAGTCAGTTCGGCCAGCGGCTGGAACCGCCAGGCGCTGTTGCGGAAGTCCAGGATCACGTTGGTGGTGAAGGACACCGGCGCCCCGATCCGCACCGGATCGGTGGAGGTCAGGTACGGCAGCGGCTTGGACTGGTTGGCGGCCGAGAGGAAATTGGTGGTGGCGCCGTCGTCGAGCTTTACCGCCCTGGCGGCATTATTGGCGACTACAGCAGCGTGCTCCGGCGTTCCAACCGGTGCGACGGCGGTGGGCTGCACCAGCGTCTCGCTGCCGGCAGCGAGGCCGATTTCCGCGTACTGGTTCAGGGTGTAGTTGTCCGTGACGGTGAACTCGCCCTGCGGTGCCAGCAGCATGCCTTCAAGGGTTTCCCGCTCAGCGTCCGTTGCGGGCCAGGCAACCGTGGCCGGCTTGACCTCTTCGGCTGCTTCGCTGAGCTTGGTCATACTGCCTGCAGGAACGGTGAGCTGGGTCAGGCCGAAGTATTCGCCGACGGTTCCGGTGACCTCGACATAGTCCCCGACTGCGACCTGGCCGACTGTGGCTGCGGAGAAGACAAAGATGCCGTCCGAGGCTGTGTGGGTGGCCGGATCCAGTTCGCCGCCGGAGCCCGGGGTCTGGATGTAATAGCCGCTGAATCCGCCGGTCGGGTACGCGGCGGTGACCTTGCCGCGCGTGGTGACATTCTGGCCAACCAGTGCGCTGGCCTCGCCGGTGCCCTGGATCTCCGCGATGGCAATCGTGCCGGCCGGAGGGTCCGTGGGCTCCGGATCAGTCGGTTCGGGATCGGTGGGCTCAGGGTCGGGTACGGTTCCCGTTCCCGCGGTGTTCGTCGGTGTGACGGAGGTGCTGAGCTTGAAGTCTGCAGCGTTGTTGTTGGTGTCCGCGACTCCGGTGCGGTTCAGGGACTTCGGATCGGAGTTCCCGGCCGGGGCGGCCGCCGGAGCTGTCTCGAAGGTGTTGGAGCTGCCGTAGCCGAGCAGATCCACGACGCCGGGCTGGTCCGTCACGGAACCAGCCGGCAGCGGGTTCACCGCGGCGGCCTGGTTCGCGAGCACCAGGGTGCCTGAGGCTCCGGAGAAACTCGCACCAATCGTTGCGTCGGCTGCCGGCAGGGCAACACCGTTGGTGCCGTTGCTGGCGCCCTGGACCAGGTAGTAACCGCCTGCCGGGATGCTCCCGGAGAGCCGGCCGATTCCGGTGGGTGCTCCGGTGCTGCCTGCGGCACGGTACTGCAGCGACCACCCGTCCAGGCTGACCGCAGCACTGGTGGGGTTGTACAGCTCCACGAACTTGTTGGTGAACGGGGCGTTGGCGCTTCCCCCGCTCAGATAGGCCTCGTTGATGACGACGCCGGAAGGTAATTCCTCCGCGTGGGCGGGCAGTGCCGCCAGCGGTGCGGCCAGCAGGCCGGCAGACAGTGCTGTGCCCAGCGCTGCCCTCCATCGGGTAAATCTCATGCCTCATTGCTCCTTTGGGGAACGGATGCCGGTGTGGGGGCTCGCGGTAGTGGCCCTGGTAGATCGGCAAGGGGTGCGGTGAACTCCTTCTGGATACCACCCCGGGGTGACAGGCATATGAATTCCACCCCTTTGGTGGCCTAACGGCAGGGAACTATTGACAAATACGAGAAAGGGGACCTAACCGCTTGGTTAGGTCCCCTTTGTGGGCGAATGGAACTAGACGTTCGAGTTCTTCACCGTGGTGCTCAGCTTCTCGCCGTCCACGCGGTAGACGGTGCAGAGGATCTCGCGGTCATTCCCCAGCGTCCAGGACGACGGGGTAGGAGACAGGTAACCAATGTCCAAGGCGGAAACGGAGTAGTCCGTGCCGATGTAGGGCTCGAACTCAGCGAGGCAGAAGTCCTGGGCAGCCGTATCCACGGCTTCCTCGCCCGGGTACGCTCCCGCTTCCATCTTCATGGCCGCGTAGACCTCAGTGTCATGCGGCTGGGTGCAGGGAAGCACGTCTACGGCTTCGACCTCCTCAGCGTCCGGGTCCTCGACCAGGCAGTCTCCGACCTTCAGGTCGACGGCGTCGACGCTTTCCGCAGACACCTCTTCCTCTGCTGCCTCATCGGCTACGGTCTCGGCTTTTGGCGAGGCCGACGCCGCGGCGGGCGACTCACTGGACTTCGGGTCGTCCTTTTCCGTGGAGCCTGAGGCTCCGCAGCCTGCGAGCACGAGTGCAAAGGCGGCAGCCGTGATGGCTTTTCCGGCGCGGGCCAGTTGTACCTGGCGGGCGGAATTCATGCGAATAACTCCTTCTGCGGTGATTGGTTTTGGTTCTCCATCCCCCAATGGGCCGGAAACCACCAGAAGAGACTATGTGCGCCGCAAGCATGCTTATAAATCGGCAAAGTAACATCCGGGAGCAATATGCATTGGCATCGAGGAAGGCATGAAAAAACGCCCCGGTCTGCAGGCCGGGGCGTTTTTTGACGGAGTGCTGCATCCCTGAGGGGACTCGCTGTTTCACCGCATGAGCGGAAGGTAAGGGATTCGAACCCTTGGTACGGGGTTACCGCACACTGGTTTTCAAGACCAGCTCCATCGGCCGCTCGGACAACCTTCCTCCGCTTAGTAGTCTGGCAGATGAGCGCAAATCACCAAAATCTTCCCCACTTCCGCAGGAGGCATCATGAAAGCGATCGTCATTACCGAGCCAGGAGGCCCCGAGGTCCTCGCCGCCCGCGACGTGCCCGCACCCGTCCCCGGTCCCGGTGAAGTCCTCATCGACGTTGCCGCAGCGGGACTCAACCGGGCCGACGTACTGCAGCGGCAGGGCAACTATCCAGTCCCCCCGGGGGCACCTGAATATCCGGGCCTGGAAGTCTCCGGGCGGGTTGCCGCGGTGGGCACCGGCGTCGAAGGGCTGGAAGTGGGAGCCGACGTCGTTGCCCTGCTCTCCGGCGGCGGTTACGCAGAGCAGGTGGCAGTCCCGGCAGGCCAGGTGCTTCCGGTCCCGCCGGAAATGGACCTGGTGACTGCCGCCGCGCTGCCCGAAGTTGCTGCAACTGTTTTCTCCAACCTGTTTATGGCCGCCGGAGTGCGTGAAGGCGAGTATGTGCTGATCCACGGCGGCGCCGGCGGTATCGGCACCATGGCCATCCAGCTTGTCGCTGCGTTCGGAGCAGTACCCATGGTGACGGCCTCGAGCCCCGCAAAGCTGGAGCTCGCCCGCAGCCTCGGCGCCAAGGTGCTGATCAACTACAAGGAACAGGACTTCGTAGAAGAGGTCCGCGCCGCCACCAACGGGCACGGGGCGGACGTCATCCTGGACGTTATGGGCGCCAAGTACCTGCAGCGCAACGTGGACGCGCTCGCCGTCGCGGGCCGCCTGGTGATCATCGGACTGCAGGGCGGCACCCGGGCGGAACTGGACCTCAACGCGCTGATGCGCAAGCGCTGTGCGGTCATGGGAACGACGCTGCGTGCACGGCCCGTGGAGGAAAAGAGCGCCATCATGGCGGCCGTCGGGGAGTATGTCTGGCCGCTCATCAAGGACGGAAGCGTCAAACCGCTGGTGGACCGCACGTTCCCGCTGGCCGAGGCAGCAGCCGCCCACGAGTACTTCGACTCCGGCCAGCACACCGGCAAGGTCCTGCTTACCGTTTAGCCGCCGCAGCACTTCCCGGCTTGCCGTGTCCGCCCGCCGGCCGCCAAACCAGGACCGTTCGGCGGCCGGTGCCGCACACTCCGGCGTGTATGTGATCCACACCGCATCGCCGGTGCTACCCTCAGGCGCACATCACGCCCTGCTGCTGCAGGGCCGCACTGCTGACAAAGGGGTAGCACCATGAGTGAAGAGAATCGGCGACGGAGGGATCCGGACCGTCCGGACCCCGCAGCCGGGGACGCAGACATCCTCGTCCAGGATCCGGACCTCCCGCCGGTAGCCGTCGATGACGACGAAGCAGGCCGCAGCACCTGGACCCCGCTGAAAATCGCGGTTTGGGTAGGCATCGCCCTGCTCGGCGGCGTCAGCTGGAGCATGCTGGCGATCGTCCGCGGCGAAACGGTCAATGCCATCTGGTTCGTTTTCGCAGCGGTCTGTACGTACCTGATCGGGTACCGGTTCTACTCGAAGTACATCGAGCGGCACCTGCTCAAGCCCAATGACCGCAGGGCCACGCCCGCGGAGTACAAGGCAGACGGCAAAGACTATGCCGCCACCGACCGGCGCGTGCTCTATGGACACCACTTTGCCGCGATCGCCGGAGCCGGCCCGCTGGTAGGCCCCGTCCTGGCCGCCCAGATGGGCTATCTGCCCGGTACTGTCTGGATCATCGTGGGCGTCATCCTCGCCGGCGCCGTCCAGGACTACCTGGTTATGTTCTTCTCCATGCGCCGCGGCGGCCGTTCCCTGGGCCAGATGGCCCGCGAGGAACTCGGCCTGATCGGCGGCACTGCTGCGCTGATCGCCACGCTGACCATCATGATCATCATCGTTGCCATCCTGGCGCTGGTGGTCGTCAATGCCCTCGGGGAGAGCCCCTGGGGTGTCTTCTCCGTGGCCATGACCATCCCGATCGCCCTGTTCATGGGCGTGTACCTGCGTTACCTGCGCCCCGGAAAGGTCAGCGAAGTCTCCATCATCGGCTTTGTCCTGCTGATGCTCGCGATCGTAGGCGGCGGCTGGATCGCCGACACCGAATGGGGCGTCGCGATTTTCTCCCTGGACCGGGTGACCATTGCCTGGGGCATCATCATCTACGGCTTCATCGCCGCCGTCCTGCCGGTCTGGCTGCTCCTGGCACCGCGTGACTACCTCTCCACGTTCATGAAGATCGGCACGATCGTCATGCTCGCGGTCGCCATCATCATCGTCCGCCCGGAGATCAGTGTTCCCGCGTTCAGCGAGTTTGCCTCGCGTGATGACGGTCCCGTGGTCGCCGGGCCGCTCTTCCCGTTCCTGTTCGTCACCATTGCGTGCGGAGCGCTCTCCGGGTTCCACGCCCTGATCTCCTCCGGGACCACCCCGAAGATGATCATGAAGGAACGCCAGACCCGCTTCATTGGGTACGGAGGCATGCTGATGGAGTCCTTCGTGGCCATCATGGCCCTGGTCGCAGCGATCTCCCTGGACCGCGGGATCTACTTCGCCATGAACTCCTCCGCAGCCGCCACCGGCGGAACCGTGGAGGGCGCCGTTGCATTCGTGAACTCACTGGGTCTGGTGGGCGTGAACCTCACCCCGGACATGCTCACCTCCCTGGCATCCGACGTCGGTGAAGAGTCGATTGTTTCGCGCACCGGCGGTGCGCCCACGCTGGCAGTCGGACTGGCGATGATCATGCAGAGTTTCATCGGCGGACCGGCAATGATGGCCTTCTGGTACCACTTCGCCATCATGTTCGAGGCGCTGTTCATCCTCACCGCCGTGGACGCCGGCACCCGCGTTGCCCGCTTTATGCTGCAGGACTCGATCGGGAACTTCGTGCCGAAGTTCCGGGATACGGGGTGGCGCACCGGCGCCTGGATCTGTACGGCCATCATGGTGGCGGGGTGGGGATCCATCCTGATCATGGGAGTGACGGACCCGCTGGGCGGCATCAACACGCTCTTCCCGCTGTTCGGCATTGCCAACCAGCTGCTGGCGGCCATAGCACTGGCCATCTGCCTGGCGATCCTGGCCAAGAAGAACGTCTTCAAGTACATCTGGGTGGTGGTGCTGCCGCTGGCCTTCGCCTCCGTCGTTACGATCACGGCCTCGATGTACAAGATCTTCTCCCCGGTCCCGGCCGTGGGTTACTGGGCGCAGCACAACGCGTTCCGCAACGCCCTGGACGCCGGAGAGACCAGCTTCGGCACGGCCAAGACCGTTGAGGCCATGGAAGCGGTGGTCCGGAACACCTTCGTGCAGGGTGTCCTGTCCATCCTGTTCGTGACCCTGGCGATCATCGTGATCATCACCGCCGTCATTGCCTCGGTTCGCTCCTACCGTTCCGGGGGTGCGCCGAGCGCCGAGGATCCTGCCGTGCCGTCGCGGACCTTCGCCCCGGCAGGCTTCCTGGCCACGCCGCAGGAGAAGGAACTCCAGGCGCAGTGGGACGCGTTGCCGGAGGACAAAAAACCGGCACCGGCGGGGCACTGATGACCGCCGTCGTCGGGCAGCTGCGCGGATTCATCCGCTTCTTCCGTGACGTGATGGGGGAGGACGCTTACCGTAAATACCAAGCCCACCACGCGGCGTCGGGCTGTTCCTCCCCGCCGCTGACCGAGCGGGAATTCTGGCGGGACAAGATGGACCGGCAGGACGCCAACCCCGGCGGACGCTGCTGCTGATGCGGTAGCAGCCTCCCCCCTCATAGAGAGGCCAGTTACGGCTCGTTTCAGCCCTGAAAAGAGCCGCAACTGGCCTCTCGGTGGTTGGGAGAGAGGGTTGAGACGGTTCGGGGATACTGCTTTGCTGGGGGAATGGCAGAGAACAAGGACCTTCCCGAAGACCCCCACCTGCGCGAAGACATCAGCCTCCCGCTGCCCGAACCGGACAACGAGGACGAACACCTGGCCGAGGACGCCGGACTTCCCCAGGATGCCGAGGCAGGCCCGGAGTTCGACGAGCACCACTACACGGCAGGGCAGTTGAACGCCGGCCAGTACGCGGCCGGGCTCAGCCCGGACGGTGAGTATGCACAAATGCGCGAGGAAGAGCTGGAAAGCGACTAGCACCCCGGACCAACCGGGACCGGGCGTGAGAGCATTAATTCATGACTGAACAGAGCGGATCAGCGGGCGCAGCCGGGCCGGGGAATTCCGGCGGACCCGACGCCAGGCCGCCGGAATCCCCTGACCGGGACGGGACGGACCAGCAGGCCCACGCCCCGGGCCAGGTCAGTGCCGGCCAGTCCGGAACCGGTACCGGCGAACAGTCCCCCGATTCCGCAGTTGCCCATCCGTCTGACGAGGGCAGATCAGGGCCGGCCAAACTCAATGAGCTCGTCGATGAGCCAGCCAAGGTCATGCGGATAGGGACCATGATCAAGCAGCTGCTGGAGGAGGTCCGCAACGCCCCGCTGGACGACGCGGCACGGAACCGGCTCGCTGAAATCCATGAGCGCTCCCTTAAGGAGCTCTACGACGGACTGGCCCCGGAGCTGGTGACCGAACTCGAGCGGATCAACCTGCCGTTCCCGGATGACACCACCCCCACGGATGCCGAGCTGCGCATTGCGCAGGCCCAGCTGGTTGGGTGGCTCGAAGGCCTCTTCCGCGGCATCCAGACGGCGATCGCAGCCCAGCAGACCGCCAACCAGCAGCTTCAGAGCAGGCTTCAGCTGCGCCAACTGCCTCCGGGCACAGTGCTGGCCCCCGGCATAGTGGTTGGCGAGAACGGCGAACCGAGGCGAACAGGTACCGCCGCTCAGCCCGGACAGCAGCCGGGTGCGGGTGCGCGCGTGGAACCCCACGCCGGCCCGGGGCAGTATTTGTAGAGTATCTGTAGAATTTCCCGCAGGATGGCACTTTTCGCAGCAGCCCGCCAGGGGCGCAAGGACGACACCGAACTCGGCAAGGGTGTGTGGCGCCGCGCCCACGACCGCTTCACCCGGGGCTTGGACCGGTACCACCAGATGCTGGAAGGGGTCGAGGACGACGCCCTGTACAACGAGCTGGCCCTGGTCGCCAACAACCTGGCTGGCCTGCTCCCACGGGTCCGGGCGGTCTGTGCCGGAGCCCAGAAACAGCTTCCCAGCTCCGGCCAGGACATTCCCGGCGGGCTGATCGCCGTGCACCGGGCACTTTCCCGTTCCGGCAATTCACTGGCAGCCGCCGCAGAAGCCGCGGCCATGTCCCGCCTGGAGGGTGAGCGGTGGGGCATTGCCTCCGCCGGAGTGGAAAATGTTCGTCGCCGCGCGGCTCTGGTGGAGGAAGACGTTGCAGAGGCGGAACGGGTCCTGGCTGCCTCCCGAACCTAGGCATTCCCGCTGCGAGAGTAAAAGCTGCGATTTCGCGTCCAGCAAACACCGGGCCTTTTGGTCAGCGGGACCGGGCCACCGGGTGGAGGATGGTGACCATGACTACATCTCCACTCGTCACCTTTAATGACGGCAACACCATTCCCCAGCTCGGCTACGGCGTCTGGCGGGTCGAGGACGAACTCGCGGAAAAGACCGTGGGCATGGCTTTCGAGGCCGGCTACCGCCACATCGACACCGCCAAGATCTACGGCAACGAAGCAGGCGTGGGCCGCGCCATCGCCGCATCCAGCGTGCCGCGTGAAGACATGTTCATCACCACCAAGGTCTGGAACGCAGACCAGGGCTACGAAGAAACCCTGGCAGCCTTCGACGCCTCCATGGAGCGCCTCGGCCTTGAGTACCTGGACCTGTACCTGATCCACTGGCTGCAGCCGAAGCAGGGCAAGTACGTGGACACCTGGAAGGCCCTCGTCGAGCTGCAGAAGTCCGGCCGGGTCAAGTCCATCGGCGTCTGCAACTTCACCGTCGAAGCCCTGCAGGAGATCATCGACGCCACCGGCGTCGTCCCCGTCCTGAACCAGGTGGAGACCCACCCGTACCTGGCCCAGGCCGAACTGCGCGAGTTCGAGGCCAAGCACAACATCAAGCACCAGTCCTACTCGCCGCTCGGCTCCGGCCAGGGCCTGCTGGATGACGCTGTGCTTAAGGACATTGCAGCAAAGTACGACGGCGCCACGCCGGCACAGGTGGTCATCGCCTGGCACCTGGCACTGGGCAACATCGTGATCCCGAAGTCCGTCACCGAGTCCCGCATCCGCGAGAACTGGGCCGCACTGGACCTCAAGCTCTCCGACGAGGACATCCAGGCAATCAACGCCCTGGACAACGGCACCCGCTTCGGCGCGGATCCGGCAACGTCCGACTTCGCCTAACTCTCACTCAAAAACGAGATAGCAGAAAGTGCACGTCCCAGCTCTGGGACGTGCACTTTCTGCTATCTCGATGGGGATGAACGGGAAGGAAGGGGCTACGCGGCGGCGACGGCTTCCAACGGTGCCCGGAGCGGGAGGTCCCGGCCCTCGAGGATCACCTGGGCGCACTGCCAGGTCCGGGTGTTCACGATCACCGGAGCCAGCAGGTTCACCGTGGTACCGGCATCGGACGGGTTCGCGACCACCAGGACACGGGCATCGGCCGGGTCCTCCAGCTGAAGCTGGCGGGCCTGCTCGTCGGAGATTTCCGGGTTGTACTCCGGCAGGTAAACCGCGGCGTCAATCGCGTAGAACCGCCGCACGCCGGCCGAGATGTCCGTCCCCGTGAGGGAATACAGTCCGCTGGCGCCGTCGATGTCTTCCAGCGCAAACTCGGTCAGCGGTTCAAGGCCGGGAGGCGGCGCCAGGAAGGATACCGGGGTCACTGTGCTCATCGCAGGAAGTCCATCAGGGTGGGCTGGAGGACCTTCGCCGTGACAGCCAGGGAAGACTGGTAGGCAAGTTCCTGAAGCTTCAGGTCCAGGATGACCTGTGCCGTATCGAGGTCCTCGATGCCGGAGCGCCGGGCCTCCAGGCTGACGGACTGCTCCAAGTTGGTTTCCTCTGCTTTCAGGACACGGGCGTGGCGGATACCGACGTCGGTCTGCGAAGTGAGCACGGTGTTGATGCTCTCATCAATGCCGGCCAGGTGGGTGCTGATGTTGCCGTTGTCCCGCAGGTCTGCGACCAGGGAATCGAGTTTGGTGAACACGTCACCAAAGACCTCGCTGGCGCTGGCGTCGACGCGGACCACGGTGTTGGCATCAATCCGGCGGTTCACGGGGCCGTGGCCGACGCCGTTGAAGGTGTAGGTCGGTGCTGTGGCAGGCGGCACCGGTGAATTCTCCACGACGGCGGAACCGGCGTCGGAGTTCCCTGCGAAAATGCTCCGGCCCAGATAGGAGGTGTTGGCCTGTCCGAGCAGGTCCTTCTTGAGCCCTTCGATCTCAGTGGCGATCGCAGCCTTGCTTGCCGCCGTCGTTGTTGCCGTAGCTGCAGTGATCGACAGGTCCTTGATCCGCGTCAGGATGTCGTTCGTGCGGGTCAGCGCATTGTCGAGAGTGGCCAGCCAGCTGTTCGCGTCCGAGATGTTGCTCTTGTACGCGGTGTTGGCACGCATTTCTGCGCGCACTTTCAGGGCATCGGCGGTTCCGGCGGGATTGTCTGACGGCCGGGTGATGGCGGCGGAGGTCTGGGCCTGCTCCTGGAGTTTGGCCAGCCGGGACATATTCGCCTGGAGGTTCTGCTGAGCGTTGCGCGTCAGCATCAGGTTTGAGGTGCGGGTGATCACGGGGTTACCTTCCCACAATGCCGGTGCGGTTGATGAGGGTGTCGAGCATTTCGTCGATGGCAGTCATGACTCGCGCCGCGCCCTGGTAGGCGTGCTGGTAGGCCAGCAGATTCAAGTTCTCTTCGTCCAGGTCCACGGAGGAGTTGGAGAGCTGCATGCCGACGGCGGCAGAGGCCGCGACGCCGGCGAGTTCCGCCTGCTGCATCTCCACGCGGGTGCTGGCACCGATGCCGCTGACGATGTTTGCCCAGGCGGAGTCGGGGGATTCCGGGCCCGTTCCCAGCTGGGCGATCTTGTCTGCGATCGAGCTGTCCAGGTTGCCCTGGTTCGCAGCGCCTGTGGCGATGCCCGCAGCGTTGGCCGGCACCACCTTGAGCGAGAGCGCCGCCGGGTCGGTGTCGTGGCTGAAGAAGTTGCCCACCGCGACCCCGGCCGTGTTGATGCCGCCGTTGTGCTCGGCGTTCACGGCGCTGGCCAGCTTCCGGGCGAACTTGTTGTAGTCCTCCGCAGCAGAGGCGAGGATCCCGCCGTCGGCTGCCGGGGCCAGGACGCTCAGCACACCGGCGATTTCGCCGCTGGCAGCCATGTTGCTTCCGGGCCGGTGCGCCCACTCAAGCCGCGGAGCCTCTCCGCCCATAGCGTCGCCGCCGGCAACCTTCACCGGCCGGACGAGGTCGCCTGAAACGATTGCGTTGCCGTCGATCAGCACGTCCACCATGCCGTTGCCTGAATCGCGGACGGTACCGCCGGCCAGGGCGGCGATGGTGGTGGTCAGCGCGTTCCGCTGGTCAATGAGTTCGTTGGCGGTGCCGCCTGAGGCCAGCGTGGTGCGGATCTGCGCGTTGAGCGAGGCGATCTGGGAGGCGGTGCCGTTCAGCTCTGCTTCCATGTCCCTCAGCTGCTTGTGCGCGTCCGTCCACTGTTCCTTCACGGAGTTGTAGCCGGTGGCCACCTGCGTGGCGAGGATGGTGGCCTGCCCGATCAGCGCAGTGGCAGCCGCTTCATTCCCGGGCTTGTTGGCAACTCCTTGCCAGGCGGCCCAGAACTCGGTGAGCGAGGCGGAGATGCCGTTCTTGCCGGGTTCGTTGAGGCTGGTTTCAAGTCCTGCAAGTGCATTGGCCCGCACTGCGGAGAAACCCGATGCTGCGGCGGTTGCCCGCACCCTGGTGTCCAGCTGCATGCTGCCCAGCCGTGCGATGCCGTCAACTGACACGCCCTGGCCCACTCGGGCACCCGTGGCGAACTTGCCGGTGATGGCTGCCCCGCCCATGGCGGAGGTAGTGACCCGCTGGCGGGTGTAACCGGGAGTGTTGACGTTGGCGATGTTCTGGCCGACGACGTCGAGTCCCTTGCGGGCCGCGCTCAGACCGGTGTAGGCGGTGTTCAGGCCGCTGAAGGTGCTCATGGCGTGCTGGTTCCTTTGTTCACGGTCTTAGAGTTGCTTGTCCACGATCCGGGCGCCGCTTCCGGTGCCGGCTGAAGTGCCGTTGGACGTGTACGTCTTGCTTTCAGAGCCCAGGCCCGCGAGGGTTTCCTGGGCCGAGCGCGCAGCAGTCCGCAGGAACTGCTCGTTCGTGTCGCGCAGATCACGGATCTTTACCGTCAGTTCCGTCATCGCCTGCAGATGGGCCGTGAAGATCTCAGTCCACGGTCCGGGAGGAGCAGCGGCAATGATCTGCCGAAGAGTTGCATCTTCGGCTATGCCCCACTCCTGTGCGAGCTCGGAAACGGCTACCGTCCTGGCCAGATTCGCGGCACGCAGGCGTTCAAGAACCTGTTCGACTTCCCGGGTGGCGTGCTGCAGCCAGCGGGTTTTGCCGGAGGTAAGAAGCAGCTGTTCTTCTTCGAGCTTGAAGGTCAGGAGCTCCAGCAGCTCCCGTTCTTCCCAGAGTAATGCGGATAGTTTCTGGGTTCCCATGCCTTGCTCACCTCCTGCGACGCACGCAAATGTCTTATCTTCCGAGGGGTACGGACATACCCCGCAACGGGGTCAAAGACACCCGCGATGTGCAGGCTCGAAAAACTTTTAATCCGTCGGAAACACCTATCGGCGCTTGTCCTTCCAATGTTAGTGGTATGTTGCAGCTATTGCGCCAAAGTGAAGGTTGAAGCGGGAGACTCAGCTCCTGTCCAAGCGGTCAGCGTATTTTGTTGGGGAACAAGGACTTGGGGGTCCAAAAGTTGAATCGCGAAGAACGCAACCGCCTGGTTGTGGAGAACTTACCGCTGGTCGGATATCTGGTCTCAGAGGTGTGTGCCAAAGCCACGCATCTTTCCAGGGATGATCTGGCTTCGGTTGGGGCAATTGCCCTTATAACGTCTGCTGACTCTTTTAATGCGGAGCTTGGGGTTCCGTTCGGAGCCTACGCACGACGCCGGATCGTTGGCGCTTTCGCTGATGAAATGCGCTCGAACGACTGGGCTACGCGGACCGCACGCAAGCGCATCAAGGAAACACTCGCCGTCAAGGAAGCGCTCACCGCTGCCCTGGGCCGGTCACCGAAGGTGGACGAGATTGCCTCCGCCATGGGTGTTGACCGCGCTGCCGCTGAGGACGCCCTGTCCGATGCCTCACGCACCGTGTCCCACCTTGACGACGCCGCCTCGGACTCCCTGGTGAGCGCGCTGCCCTCGCCTGAAGGTTCTGCCCTCTCGGCCGAACGGATGCAGTACCTGCGGGCCGCGGTGGCTGCCCTGCCGGAGAAGATGCGCTACATCGTGGAGCAGGTCTACTTCCACGACCGCTCGGTCAAGGACCTTGCCGCTGAACTGGGGGCCACACACTCGGCTGTCTCGCAGCAGCGTGCCGAAGCTGTCCGGCTGCTCCGTGACGGCCTGGGCACGCATTACTCAGACACGGACGCTCCGGCGCCGATCGAGTCCCGGATTTCTCCGGCCCGGCGCAACGCCTACCTTGCCTCAGTGGCGGAGTGGACCACGGGCGGCCTGACCCGCCAGGATCCGCACCACGGACCCACCTTCCACGTTCCGGGACACGGACTTAACGCTGCCGTGTCCTAGCTCTTAAAATGGTTGAAAATTCTTTTCTGAATTCCTAACACCCGTGTGATGAGGGTCGATAGCTAGGGGTACAGGCCCACGGACGGGCCTCGTAGTTATCGCCCAATCACGGAGGAATTCATCATGGGTTTCACAATTGCAACTAACGTCTCTTCGCTCAACGCGATGCGTAACCTGACCCTGAACCAGACGGCTCAGTCCAAGTCGGTGGAGCGCCTCTCCAGCGGCCTGCGCATCAACCGTGCAGCTGACGACGCAGCCGGCCTGGCTATCTCCGAAGGTCTGAAGAACCAGATCTCCGGTCTTCAGGTTGCCGGCCGCAACGCCCAGGACGGCATCAGCCTCATTCAGACCGCTGAAGGCGCCCTGACCGAGGTTCACAACATCCTGAACCGCGTTCGCGACCTGGCCGTCCAGGCAGCCAACGATACGAACAACGCTGACTCCCGCACGGCGATCCAGGCAGAAATCACGGCCCAGGCCTCTGAACTGTCGCGTATCGCCACCAGCACCAACTTCAACGGCATTGAACTGCTGACGACTGCGGCTGCTGCTTCCGACCTTAAGATCCAGGTTGGTTCCAACGCCGGTGCGGCAAACAACGAAATCGCAGTTAGCCTCACCGACATCACGATCGTTGCAGCTGCGGTTGCCGCTATCGATGTTGCCGGCGGCGCAGACCAGCCGGCCAACCAGGTTGCTGCTTCAGGTGCGATCACGACCCTGGACAACCAGATCAAGAGCGTCTCCACCGCTCGTGCAGACCTGGGTGCACAGCAGAACCGGATGGAATCCACCGCACGCTCCATCGCGGTCTCCGTTGAAAACCTCTCTGCTGCCAACTCCCGTATCCGCGACACCGATATGGCACAGGAAATGGGCAACTTCACCAAGTCCCAGATCCTGTCCAGCGCTGCCACGGCCATGCTGGCCCAGGCTAACCAGATGAACTCCGGCGTTATGCAGCTCCTGCAGTAATAACGGAATCATCCGCGGGACGGCTTCGGCCGTAGCGCAACCAGCACTAACCGCTTGACCGGCAGGTGAATGGCCGCTGGTGGGAGAAGAATGACTTGGACCTCACACTTTTCCCGCCAGTCCATTCCCTGCCTGCGGCGTTTTATCCGGCCTCGGCCCGCGGTCCCAAACTTTCAGCAGAACCACACCGGCTTTTTCCCTCCGCAGCAGCGGGCCAGAACCTGAGGGAAACGTACAAGGAGCATTCGCATGGCGCTAGGCATCGACGGACTGATCAGCGGGATCAAGACCTCCGAAATGATCAAGCAGCTCATGGATATCGAAGCGCGGCCGCAGGTCCTGCTGAAAACCAGGGTCAGCAGCACCCAGACGTTCGTCACGGCACTGCAGAACCTCAACACCAAAATCGCCTCCTTGGCGGAGAGCGCCGCCAAAGTATCGAAGCCCGCCGGCACGGACCTCTTCAAGGCCAGCACCACGTCGGACAAGGTGACCGCCGCAACCACCTCGGGTGCCGCCGCAGGCTCGTTGGACATTTCCGTGTCGCAGACCGCAACAGCCCAGGTTTCCCTGTCCTCGGCTATGGCAGCGTGGCCCTCGAACAGCGTCCTGGCCATCTCCGCCAACGGCGCCGTGACGTCCTTTGACACCACGGACAAGTCACTGGACCAGGTCATCAGTGAAGTCAACAAAGCCAACCTCGGCGTTACCGGCGTGAAGATTGCCACCGGAAGCGTCGACGGCGTCCAGCAGTACCGGGTTCAGTTCACCGCTGCCAAAACCGGCTCCGAAGGCGCGTTCACGGCCACCCTCGGCGGCACGGACATGGACGTACTCAAGTCGGCGCAGGACGCAAAGCTCACCCTGTGGGCGGGTACGCCCGCAGCGCAGGAGATCACCTCCTCCACCAATACCTTCAAGGCCCTGATGCCGGGTGTGGACATCACCCTCGCGGCGGACACTCCGGCCAACACTGCGCTGACCATCAACGTGGCCCGGGATGATGAAGCCATCTCCAAGGTCGCTTCGGACCTGGTTGCCGGGCTGGCTGATATGTTCGCGTACATCAACCGCAACAGCGCCGTAACGGTCTCCACGTCCTCCGGCAGCACCAAGGCCTCTGGAGGTGTGTTCACCGGCGACGCCGGGATCCGGGACGTCAAGCGGCAGATGATGGAAGCTGCAACGTCACCGATTGACGGACGTTCCCCGTCGGAAATCGGCGTGGTGATTACCAAAGACGGCACCGTTGAGTTCAATGCGGAGAAATTCGCCGAAGCCATGGCAGCTGATCCGACCAAGACCCAAGAGACGCTGCAGACCATCGCCGGACGCGTTGAGGCTGCCGGCAAGGTTGCTTCGGATAAGTACGATGGCCTGATCACCCAGCGCATTACGGGCCAGGAATCTACGATTAAGGCGCTCAACACCCAGATCGAAGACTGGGACCGGCGGCTGGCCAGCCGCGAATCCACGCTCAAGATGATCTGGGGCAACCTGGAAGTGAAGCTCAGCCAGCTGCAGAGCCAGCAGGACTGGCTGACCGGCCAACTGGCCTCACTGAACACCTCCAGCTCAGGAAAGAAGTGACCGTGAGCTACGGGCTGCAGGCCAAGCGCGCCGAATTTATCCGTGATGCCGTCATGTCTGCGTCTCCGGTCCGTCTGCTGACCATGCTCTATGACCGGATGCTCCTGGACCTGAACCGGGCTGAAGCCGCCCAGCAGGCCGGCAACTGGAGGGCCGCCAGCGAACAGCTGATCCACGCCCAGAGCATCGTCGCCGAACTCAGCGGCACGCTGAAGGTTGACGAGTGGGAGGGCGGCGAGAACCTCCAGGCCATCTACGGTTATGTTCTGAAGGCAATGGTGGAAGCCAACCTGCAGCACAGTGCGGCCATGACCCGGGAGTGCATCAACCTGCTTGAACCGCTGCGGGACGCCTGGCACGAAGCCGCGGCCCAGCTTCCCGCCCAGGCGCCTTCCGCCGGGACAACCTCAACGGGCGGTACCCTCGGTGTCGGCTGAACCTTTGGGGGAGTACCTCACCCCGCACCAGGAAAACCTTGAACGCTGGGACGAAGTGCTGACCCAGCTTGAGGACAACCTCGAAGCTTTTATGGACGGCTCCACGGTCCTTGACCAGGCCCGCACCGTTGCCAGCGCCTGGCACCCGCCGCACGAACTGGGCCCGCTGCCGGCAGAATTCGCCACGCGTGCCCGGCTGCTTTCAATGGCCCAGCAGCGTGCCTATGCGCAGCTGCGCAACGAATCGCGGATGATTCGGCAGCAGGCCGAACTGATCCGCAGTGTCCCCAGCGCATCATCCGGCGGAGCGGTCTATCTGGACGTCGCAGGCTAGGAGCTTCCGGGAAGACAAGGCATCAGCCGCCCACATAGGCCGCGAGATGTTCCCCGGTCAGGGTTGATTTTCCGGCCACCAGATCCGCCGGCGTACCCTCGAACACGATCCGTCCGCCGTCGTGCCCCGCACCCGGACCCATGTCGATGATCCAGTCCGCATGGGCCATCACCGCCTGATGGTGCTCGATCACGATCACCGACTTTCCCGAATCCACCAGCCGGTCCAGCAGGCCCAGCAGCTGCTGCACATCCGCCAGGTGCAGGCCGGTGGTGGGTTCATCGAGGACGTAAACGTCGCCCTTCTCAGCCATCTGCGCCGCCAGCTTCAGCCGCTGGCGTTCGCCGCCGGAAAGGGTGGTCAGCGGCTGGCCGAGGCTCAGGTATCCCAGCCCCACGTCACAGAGCCGTGCCAGGACCTTGTGCGCCGCCGGGGTCTTCGCGTCGCCGTTGGCAAAGAACCCGAGCGCTTCCGCTGCAGACATCGCCAGGACCTCGGCGATGTTCCTGTCGCCGAGCGTGTACTCCAGCACGGCAGCCTGGAAGCGCCTGCCGCCGCATTCCTCGCAGGTGGACTCCACCGTGGCCATGACTCCCAGGTCCGTGTAGATGACTCCGGCACCGTTGCAGACCGGGCACGCGCCCTCGGAATTGGAGCTGAACAGCGCCGGTTTCACCCCGTTGGCCTTGGCGAAAGCCTTCCGGATCGGTTCAAGCAGCCCTGTGTAGGTGGCCGGGTTGGACCGCCGGGACCCCTTGATCCCGCTCTGGTCAATGACGACGACGCCGTCCCGCTTCGCCACCGAGCCGCGGATCAGGGAACTCTTGCCGGATCCCGCCACCCCGGTGAAGACGCACAGGACGCCGAGCGGAATGTCGACGTCGACGTCCTGCAGGTTGTTCAACGTTGCACCGCGGACCTCAAGCACTCCCGAACGCTCCCGGACCGACTCCTTTAGCTGCGCCCGGTCATCCAGGTGGCCACCTGTGACGGTTCCGGAGGCGCGAAGGCCGTCGAGCGTTCCCTCGAAGCAGATTTCCCCGCCGCCGGAACCTGCTCCCGGACCGAGATCAACTACGTGGTCGGCTATCGCAATCATTTCCGGCTTGTGCTCCACCACCAGCACGGTGTTGCCTTTGTCCCGGAGCGCGAGCAGCAGCTGGTTCATCCGCTCGATGTCATGCGGATGCAGTCCAATGCTCGGTTCGTCGAAGACGTAGGTTACGTCGGTCAGCGAGGAGCCGAGGTGCCGGATCATCTTGGTCCGCTGGGATTCGCCGCCGGACAGTGTTCCCGCGGGCCGGTCCAGGGAGAGGTAGCCCAGACCGATTTCCGTGAAGGAGTCCAGCAGGTGCTGCAGTCCGGCCAGCAGTGGAGCCGCCGAAGGCTCGTCGAGTTTTCGCACCCACGCTGCCAGGTCGCTGATCTGCAGTGAACACAGGTCGGCGATGTTCATTCCCCGGATCTTGGAGGACAGCGCCTCCTGTGCCAGCCGGGTGCCGCCGCACTCCGGGCACGTGCTGAACGTAATCGCGCGGTCCACGAAGGCCCGGATGTGGGGCTGCATCGCCTCGCGGTCCTTGGACAGCATGGACTTCTGGATCTTCGGAATGAGCCCCTCGAAGGTGACGTTGATGCCGTCCACCTTCAGCTTGGTCGGCTCCGCATAGAGCAGCGCCTGCAGCTCCTTCCTGGTGAACCGCGCAATCGGCTTGTCCGCCGGGAAGAGTCCGGTGTTGCTGAAGATCCGCCCGTACCAGCCGTCCATGCTGTAGCCGGGGATGGTCAGTGCGCCTTCCTGGATGGACTTGGAGTCGTCGAAGAGGACGGTGAGATCGAAGTCGCTGACGTTCCCCATACCCTCGCAGCGCGGGCACATGCCGCCCAGCCGGTTGAACGTGGCCTTCTCCGCTTTGGTCTTGCCGCCGCGTTCCACCGTGATGGCGCCGGATGCCTTCACGGAGGGAACGTTGAAGGAGTAGGCGTTGGGGGAGCCAATGTGCGGATTCCCGAGGCGGCTGAAGAGGATACGCAGCATGGCGTTGGCATCGGTGGCTGTGCCTACGGTGGACCGTGGATTGGCGCCCATCCGCTCCTGGTCCACGATGATCGCCGTCGTCAGCCCTTCCAGGCGGTCGACGTCGGGCCGGGCGAGGTTGGGCATGAACCCCTGGACAAACGCACTGTATGTTTCATTGATCATCCGCTGGGAATCCGCGGCAATCGTGGCAAAGACCAGTGAGCTTTTCCCGGATCCGGAAACACCGGTGAAGACCGTGAGCCGCCGCTTGGGGATGTCGACGTCGATGTCCTTGAGGTTGTTCTCCCTGGCACCGATGACCCTGATGAGATCGTGGCTGTCCGCAGGGTGGACGGTGGGGGACTGGGTTGCCGGATCCGTAGCCGTGCTCATGATTTCTCCCTGGAGGGTTCCGCGGTGTGAAGTGCCACGTTACCTGTGCGGTGGGACACTGCGCTTCTTTGTTCCTGATCGGTTCACTACTTGGATACCCGCCACCAATTACCTAGAACAACGGCGAAAGTACTTACACGCGCCGGTGACGCGCCGATAACCAACAGTGAGCATGGATAGCTCACGCAACAGGCCACGGATCGGCCGCTCTGTTCCCCCATAAGAAGCGGGTTTTCTGTGTTCGACTCCGTGTCCTCGGTGGCGCTGCAAAGCGCACTCAATGGCCTGGCCCTGCGCCAGCGCACCATTGCCAACAACATCGCCAACGTGAACACCCCCGGCTACCACGCCCAGCGGGTGAGTTTCGAAGACGCCCTCTCCAAGTCGGTCAAGGCCGGCAACAAGGCCTTCACCGAGGCGAGCTCCGCCCGTTCCCTTGAGCCCACGCGCCTGGACGGTTCCAACGTCAACCTGGACACCGAAACCCTGTCCAACATCGACACCGTCCTGCGCTTCCAGTTCGCTTCCCAGGCCGTAGGCGGAGAAGCGAACTCCCTCCGCACCGCCATGAGGACCCAGTAATGACATTTGACGCAATCGGCATTGCCGGTACCTCCCTGACCGTCCACCGGAAATGGCTGGATGCTGTCTCGGACAACCTCGCCAACATGAACAACGCTTCCTCCACAGACGGCGCCGCCTTCCAGGCCCGCTACGTCGTTGCCCAGGAAGGCGCCGCCAACACCGGCGTCTACGTCTCGGGAGTTGAATACGGGGACGCAGAGGGCCGGATAGTCCACGAACCGAACCACCCCCTGGCCGATGAAGACGGATATGTCCGTTACCCGGACATCGACATGGCCGAACAAATGAGCGCCCTGATCATGGCGCAGCGCGGCTACGAGGCGAATGCCGCCGTCGTTGACCGTGCCAAGGCCACCTACGAAGCCGCCCTCCAGATTGGACGCTCCTGATGCCCGTACCAGCCATCACCGCCGTTGCCGGCACCATGCCTACCGCCTACCTCGAGAACACCGCCCCGGCCGCCCAGGCCACGGATGGCTCAGGTTTTGCCACCCAGCTCGCAGGAGCCGTGGACAACGCACAGCAGCTTTCCTCCGCGTCCAAGGAGCTGGCCGTCAAGGCAGTCACCGGAGACCTGGACGACATCCACGCCGCGACCATTGCGTCCACCCGCGCTTCCGTGACCCTGGAACTGGTGGCTGCCGTCCGCAACAAGAGCGTTGACGCCTTCAACGAGATCATGCGGATGCAGGCGTAATGACACAGGTGAACGCGGCATTTGGCCGTTTGGGAAAAACCATCAGCCAGTTCACCCTGGCGCAGAAGACCCTTGCGCTGATTGGTATCGCTGTACTGGCCCTGGGCATCTTTGCCTTGGCCAGCTGGGCCTCCAAGCCCTCCTATTCGCCGCTTTTCTCCGGCCTTCAGCCCTCCGATGCCAACACCATCGTTGAGCAGCTGCAGGCCGACGGCGTCCCCTATGAGATCGCCAACGGCGGCGGGACGATCATGGTTCCTGAGCAGAACGTCTACGACCAGCGGCTCAAGGCCGCCGGCGCCGGACTGCCGGCTTCCTCCACGGGTGGGTACTCGCTGCTGGACAACATGGGCGTAACCTCCTCCGAGTTCCAGCAGTCGGTGACGTACAAGCGGGCCCTGGAAGGCGAGCTTGCCAAGACCATCGGCGCCCTGAACGGTGTCAAGACCTCTTCCGTGCAGCTCGCGCTGCCGGAAGAGACGGTCTTCGTTTCGGAGAAAGTGGACCCCACTGCCTCTGTGTTCATCGAAACGGAGAGCGGAGTGACCCTTACCGGGGACCAAGTCCAGGCAATCGTGCACCTCACCTCCGCAGCCATCGACGGCATGAAAGCCACCAATGTGGCCGTGATCGATTCGACCGGAACCGTGCTTTCCGCCGTCGGCGTGGGTGCCACCGGTTCCGCGGACAAGCAGGCCACTGACTACGAAGAGCGGGTCGCCGGCTCCGTGCAGAGCATGCTGGACAAGGTGGTGGGCCCCGGCAACGCCACCGTGGCCGTCGCTGCGGACATGAGCTATGAATCCGCGAACCGGGTGGAGGAAACCTTTACCAACCCGGACGGCAACCCTGCACTGAACGAAGCCACCACCACTGAGGAATACACCGGCGGGGCCAACGGCAACACCGCGGCCGGGATCCTTGGCCCGGACAATATCGCCGTCCCCAACGGCGGCGGCGACGACGGTGCCTACAACTCCGAATCCACCACCAAGAACAATGCGGTGAACAAGGTGACGGAAACCCGGGAAATCCCGGCCGGTGCACTGAACCGCCAGACGGTTTCGGTTGCCCTGAACGCTGCCACTGCTGCGGGCATGAACGTAGCCGACATCCGGGCACTGGTCTCTAACGCCGCCGGCATCGATACCGCCCGCGGGGACCAGCTCACGGTCGAGATGGTGGCCTTCAACGCTGCTGGTGCCGAGGCCGCACAGGAAGCGCTGGCTGCTGCCGAAGCAGCCGAGGCAGCTGAACGCCGGGCCGAACTGGTTCGGATGGGCATCCTGGCTGCCGGCATCGTGTTGGCCGTGATCATTGCACTGGTGGCCTACGCCATCCGGTCCCGCCGCCAGAACCGCGAGGCCGTGGACATCGGCATCCTGCCGGAGCTCGATCCGCTGGCACCTCCCGCCGGACTGGCGATGATCGGCCAGGACCAGGGCCGCGCTGCCCTGGAGCCGCCCGTGGACACCGCCTCACTGCGGATTGTGGCGAACGCAGCCGATTCCGAGCGCAAGCTTGAGGAACTTGACCACCTGGCCCTGCAGGATCCGGTCCGCACGGCGGACTATCTGCGCAACTTCATGGATGAGGGGCAGCGGGTATGAGCGAACAGAGTTCCGGAACCGCAGTGGCCACGATGACCGCACCTGACGCCGAACTGCAGGATGCGCCCACCGCGGCGGTTCCCGCGGTCCGCACCCCTGCGGCCACCCCGGTGCTGCCGAAACTGACCGGCATGCAGAAAGCTGCCGTCATCCTGATGCAGCTTGAAACCTCCCGCGCAGCGACCGTGCTGCAGCAGTTCACCGAAGCCGAGGCGCAGGAACTGGCCGCGGAGATCGTGAACCTCCGCCGCGTTGACGTCAACTCGGTTGAAGCCGTCATCAACGAGTTCTACGACATGACGGTGGACGGACGCCGCCGCGCCCACGGCGGACGCGACGTCGCCATGGGCCTGCTGGAAGCCTCCTTCGGCACTGAACGCGCATCCGGGGTGATGGACCGGCTGGCCTCTTCGATGGCGGGCAAATCCTTCGAATTCCTGGAACGGGCCGAAGCACCCCAGGTGGTGAGCCTGCTGGAGAACGAACTGCCGCAGACCATCGCCCTGGTCCTGGCCCACATGCGCCCGCAGCGGGCGTCTGCCGTGATCGGCGGATTCCCGGACAAGCTGCGCACGGACATTGCCCAGTGCATCGCCAACATGTCCCGGGCCACTCCCGAAGCGATCCGCATCGTGGCAGAGACGCTCAAGGCCCGTGCCACCGCCGTCGGCGCTGCCCGTGAAGCCGCGGACCAGATTGGCGGCATCCAGCCGCTCGTGGACATCATCAACCGTGCCGACGCCGCCACTGAGCGTGCCATCCTCGAGGCCCTGGACGCACGGGATCCGGATCTGGCAGAAGAAGTCCGCTCGCGGATGCTGACCTTCGCTGACCTGACCAAGCTCGAACGCCGCGACGTGCAGCTGGTGCTGCGCGGCATCGACGTCGCCGTCCTGGCCCTGGCCATGAAGGGCGCCAGCGAAACCGTGCTGGAAACCGTGCGGAGCAACGTCTCCGAACGCAACCGCGAGATCCTGGACGACGAGATCGCCGCGTCGGGTCCCGCCCGCCTGTCCCAGGTGGAAGAGGCCCGTGCCACGATCGTGCGGGCGATCCGCGACCTGGAGGCCCAGGGCGCGATCACCATCCACCACGCGGACGAGGAAGAGTATGTCTACTGAGTCCCCGGAGCGCACCTTCGCACGCATGGCCTACCCGGCACTGGGCGGCTACGACGCAGAACGTGCCGCCGAACGGGGCCGGGCGCAGGGACATGCAGCCGGCTACGCGGCCGGCCTGCACGCCGCTGCCGCCGAGACGGCACGCCTGCGGCAGGAACTCAAAACCCGGTTCGACGCCGAAACCGCCGCGCTGCGTGCCCGCGCAGACCACGCGCTGGCGCTGCTGAACGCAGCGGAGCAAAGCGTGGCGCAGCAGACCGTGCCGGTGATCGCCGAAGTGCAGGATTCGCTGGCGGCCGCCGCCCTCGAACTGGCAGAAGCACTCCTGGGACGCGAACTCGCTAACGGCGAGACATCATCCCGCGCCGCTCTTGACCGTGCCCTGTCCGGAGTCGATGTCCGGCTGGTCCAGCAGGTGCGGATGCATCCCGCGGACCTGGCCGTCCTGGGCGATGACGTGCTGAACCAGGCCGGAGTGGTGTTTACTGCCGACCCCTCGCTGAAGCGGGGCGATGCAGTCACCGAGTTCCCTGATGGTTTCCTTGACGCCACGCTTGCCTCGGCCCTGTCCCGGGCCAGGGCAGCTCTGCTGGGGGATACGGCATGACGCTCACTGCGAATCCGCATACCCCCGTCCCGGAACGCGACGAACCCGCCGCGCTGCCCTCACGCCGTGAACGGCGCCGCGCCCAGGTTTCCAAGGCCGTGCTCTGGCGGCCCCGCGGCGAGGCCTTCGGGCACGCCCTGGCCGCTGCCCGGCCGCAGCGGGTTGGCAAAGTCTCCACCGTCGTCGGGCTGAGCGTTGAAGTCACCGGACTGGACTGCGCGGTGGGGGACCTGGTCAGCCTGGGCGCCCCCGGCGCGGAAGTTGACGCCGAAGTGGTAGCCGCAACCCGTGACGGCGTGCGCTGCATGCCCTTCGGGCGCCTTGCCGGCCTCACTGCCGGCAGCCCTGCCCGGTCCAAGGGCATGCCACTGCGTGTGCCCACCGGAAACGGACTCTTTGGCCGGGTGCTGGACGGCCTGGGCCGCCCGATCGACGGCAAGGGTCCGCTGCAGGTGGAGCAGTTCGTTCCGCTGGACCACGACACGCCCCCGGCCATGCAGCGCTCCCGGATCACGGAACCCCTGCAGCTTGGCGTCCGGGTGCTGGATACCCTGACCACCGTTGGCAAAGGCCAGCGCATGGGCCTGTTCGCCGGCTCCGGCGTGGGCAAGTCATCCCTGCTCTCCATGATCGCCCGCGGTACCGATGCCGAAGTGTCCGTGATCGCACTGGTAGGGGAGCGCGGCCGCGAAGTCCGCGAGTTCCTTGAGGACGACCTCGGCGAGGAAGGGCTGGCCCGCTCAATCGTCGTCGTCTCGACCTCCGATGAACCCGCGCTGATGCGCCTGCGCGCAGCGTTTGTTGCCACCCGGATTGCCGAGTCCTTCCGCGACCGCGGCGCCGACGTGATGCTCATGATGGATTCCCTGACACGCGTGGCCATGGCCCAGCGCGAGATCGGCCTGTCCGTCGGGGAACCGCCCGCGACCCGCGGCTACCCGCCGTCGACCTTCTCCTTGCTGGCCCAGCTGCTGGAACGCGCCGGAACGGACAAAACCGGTTCGGTCACCGGTATGTACACCGTCCTGGTAGACGGAGATGACCACAACGAGCCAATCGCCGATTCCGCCCGCTCCATCCTGGACGGACACGTTGTGCTGGACCGGAAGCTTGCCGTTTCCGGCCACTTCCCGTCCGTGGACGCGCTCGGCTCCATTTCCCGCGTGGCCTCCCGGGTAAACCCGAAGGAGCGCAGCCAGGCAGCTTCCAGCCTGCGCCGGGTGCTTGCGGCCCGCAGGTCCGCACAGGACCTGATCGACGTCGGCGCCTACCAGCGCGGGACGAACCTGCTGGTGGACGCGGCCGTGGACCACGAGGACTCCATCAATGCGTTCCTGCAGCAGCGGATGGACGAACAGACTCCGGCGGATTCCGCCTGGGACCAGCTGCATCGGCTCACCATGAATCTGGGGGTTTAGACATGGGACGGGACTTTCCGCTCGCCGGCCTGCTGCGCCTGCGCCGCCTGCAGCAGGACAGCGCGGCCGGCAACCTGGCAGCCGCCAACGCCGATCTGCGCCGCAGCACCGAAGCTCGCAGCGAAGCCTACGATTCCCTGGCGGCAACGCCGCTGGAGGCAGCCGACGCCGCCACCCTGAACGCGATCGCAGCCGCACGGGCTTCCTCCCGCAGCATGCTGGCGGACCTGCTGGCAGCCGAAGAGCTCAAGGGCGCCGCGGTGAACACGGCCCAGGCAGAGTTCCAGGCAGCCCGTGCACGCTCCGTGGGACTTGAAAAGCTTGAATCCAAGCATTCAGACGCCGTTGCCGTGGAAGACCTGCGCACCGAACAGAGCATCCTGGATGAACTTGCCGGCACAGCCTGGCACCGCCGGCAGAAAGAAGCCTCCAAATGAGCATGCCCGACGCGATAGGCCGGATCCAGGAAATCCGTTCCACAATCGACGCACTCGCGGGAACCGCCGCAGCCAAGGCCTCCGGCGGCGCGTCCGGAACTTCAGCGGCAGGCACCGGCGGAGGCGACTTCGCCGCCACACTGACCGCGCTGACCGGATCCGCCTCCGCCCAGGCCGGAGGCGCAACGAACGAAGCGCTCATGGGCTCGGTGGAGAAGTACCTTGGCCTGCCCTACATCTGGGGCGGGAACGACCCGGCCGTCGGCCTGGACTGCTCCTCCTTCGTGCAGAACGTGTTCAAGGATCTCGGGTATACCCTTCCGCGGGTGACCTGGGACCAGATGAACGCCGGTACCAAGGTTGACTCCCTTGCGCAGGCGCAGCCCGGTGACCTGCTCTTTACGCACGACGGCGGCCACGTTTCCATCTACCTGGGCAACGGCAAGGCGGTGGACGCCCCGCAGCCGGGCAAGACCATCCAGATCCGCGATGCGTGGGAGACAGACTCCAACATCACCACGATCCGGCGGATCCTGCCGGCGGAAACCACTGCCTCGGTTACGGGCGCTGCCTCACCGGCTGCCGCCGCGGCGATCTCTGACATGGTTGCCTCGGCACGTGCCATGCAGGCTTCCCTGATGGGGGCCGGCGCATGAGCGTACCCGCCGCTTTCCTGACGGCACGGCCCGCAGCAGCATCCGCGTCAGCCGGGTCCTCTTCCAGCTCGGACGGAGGAGCCGGCTTTGGGACGGCACTCGAAGCCGCCGCCGAAGCACTGCCCGGAACCCGGGACCAGTCCGGCGCAGCAGCTGACTCCGGCTCGGGTTCAGCTTCAGGTGACGGCTCCGCCGCAACAGCCGCTGAGACCGCTGCCGCAGCTGCTCCTCTAGCCCCTGCTCCCGCGCTGGATGGACTCGTCCTTCCCGCTGGCCTGGAACTGCAGCTTCAGGCGCAGCTGTCCGGAGCAGGTGCTGCCCCTGCGGAGTCGGAGGGCACGAATGAGGGATCAGCTGACCTTCGGGCTTCCACCGGCCAGCTGCCCAGCAGCACTGCCGGTGTGCCCGCGGGAGCCCCCGGAGATACCGCGGGCGGCAATGCAACCGGCAATGCAGCTGCCACGGCTGCTGCGGCCACAGCCGCCGCACCCGTAACGGCCACTGCCGCCGCGGCAATTCAGGCCGCAGCCTCAAACAACGTTGAAGAGAACTCACTCCCGGCTGCTGCTCCGGGAGAGCGCACAGGCCAAGTGCCCGAGTCCACCAGTGCAATGGCGCCCGGGGCATTGCACGCTGAACGGGCCGCAGGGGCCGTACGCACCGACCAGGCTCCGGCGGCACCCGCCACCCCCGTGACCGGCACCGGAACGGGGAACCAGGCCACCCCTGCTGTGGAGGCAGGCTCCGATGCCGTCACGGAGCCGGGCAGGGCGGGGCAGCAGCCCGCGCAGCCCGCTGCCCCGGCAATGGCTGCACCGGCCGTCTCCGTGCCGCCGGCGCAGATCACGGCGCCGGCACCGGTCCAGGCTCCGGCCCCGGCCCAGCCTGCGCCGTTCCTGGCGCAGGTCAGCCAGCCGCTGTTCAGCCTCAGCAGCGCCTCTGCGGGGGAGCACGTGATGACCCTCAGCGTGACGCCGGAGAATCTCGGTCCTGTCACGGTCCGCGCCCACGTCAGCGCGGACGGTATCCGGGTGGAACTCTTCGCGCCCAGCGATGCGGGGCGCGAAGCTCTCCGGACCATCCTGACGGACCTCCGCCGGGACCTTTCCGGTGCCGGGATGAACACCTCGCTGTCCCTCTCAACGCAGGACCAGCCCGGCTCTGAAACGGACGGACGCGGTGAAACCGCCGACTCCGGCGCAGGACGCCACAGGGCAGAAGCCGATGCGGCGCCGCTGCCCGTGCAGCAGATCTTCCGGGCCGTGGAAAACGGTCCGCACACAACCCTCGACATCCTGGCCTGAGAAGGAGAACCACCCATGCCGGTAGAAGCAGTAGCACCATCCAGCGGAGCCACCGCCACGCAGCCCGTGCGCGCACCCAAACAGGTCATGGACAGCGAACTGTTCCTGACCCTGCTGGTCACCCAGCTGCGCAACCAGGATCCCAGTTCGCCCATGGACACCAACGAGATGATCGGCCAGACGACGCAGCTGGCCACCATGGAACAGCTCACCAACATGGCGACCATGAGCGAGGAGAACTTCTCGCTGCAAATGCGCATGGCCGCTGCCGGACTGATCGGCCAGACGGTCACGTACACCAACGAAGCCGGTGAGTCCGTAACCGGAACCGCGAATTCGGTTTCATATCTCTACGGAGTGCCGACAGTGAGCGTTGGCGGCGTGGACGTCCTCCTGGACGCAATCTCCGGAGTAGTGGCCCCGGGCGTCCCGGCACCGGCACCCGGTTCCGGTGCAGGCTCCGGAACCGGCGAAGGCTCCGGAACCGGCGAAGGCTCCGGCAACCCGGGTACGACGGCGTAACCCGGCTCTTCAGGTTTTACCAGCTTCCAGACCCCTCAGCTGAAAGGCGTATCCCATGCTCCGCTCCCTGTACTCCGGAATCTCCGGCCTCCGTTCCCACCAGACCATGCTGGATGTCACCGGCAACAACATCGCCAACGTCAACACCACCGGTTACAAGGCGACGGCGGTCCAGTTCCAGGACACGCTGTCCCAGCTGACCCAGGGCGCCACGGCACCCGGCGCCAACAACGGCGGCGGCAACCCGGCGCAGGTTGGCCTGGGCGTGCTGGTTTCCGGCATCACCACCAACTTCACCCAGGGCTCGGCCCAGTCCACCGGCCGTGCCACGGACATGATGATTTCCGGGGACGGCTACTTCGTGACGAAGCAGGGCACCCAGACCACCTACACCCGTGCAGGCGCGTTCGACCTCGACGCTGACGGCCGCCTGGTCACCACGGACGGCAAGATCGTCCAGGGCTGGACCGGCGTGGACGGCGTGATCAACACCGGCGGTGCCGTTGGCAACGTCCAGCTGCCCGACGGCGCTATCGCCCCGGCCGTCGCCACCTCACAGGCCACGGTCGGCGGCAACCTGCCTTCCGAGACGGCCGTTGGCGGGACATTTGTACGCGACATGGACGTCTACGACGCTAACGGCGTCGCAACGGTTGTTCCGCTGACCTTCACCCGCACTGCGGGTGGCTGGACGGCGTCAGCGGGCGGACCGGCGGTCGACCTCGCCTTCGCCAATGGCATTCAGGACACAGCCAACCCCCAAACCCTGAACGTCAATGGTGTTCAGGTGGACCTCACCGGCCTCACCAGCTACGCGGGCGTCAGCACTGCCTCGGTCACCGGACAGAACGGCCGCGCGGCCGGCACCCTGGAGTCCTTCTCCATTGCCAAGGACGGCACCATCATCGGTTCCTTCACCAATGGTGCCAAGCAGTCCCTGGCCCGCATCGCCGTCGCCACATTCACCAACCCCGCAGGCCTGGAGAAGGCCGGCAACTCCGGTTACACCGCCACCGTGAACTCCGGCAACCCCGTCCTGGGCGGCCCGGGCGATCCCGGCATGGGTAACGCGATTGCCGGTTCACTGGAAATGTCCAACGTTGACCTTTCGCAGGAATTCACCAACCTGATCGTTGCCCAGCGCGGCTTCCAGGCCAACGCCCGCATCATTACCACCTCCGACGAGGTGCTCCAGGAACTGACCAACCTGAAGCGCTAGTCCGTCCGGACAGGCACTGCAGCAGGCCCCCGCACCATCGTTCGGGGGCCTGCTGTCTTGTCCGGCAGGGCGCTTGCGGCTGCGGTCCCGGTGGCCTGGATCCCGCTTTCCTTACCGATACCGGCCGTCTGCCGAAAGTAAGGGTGACGGCTTAGCCAAGCCGGACGCTGCAACCGGGACGGGCACATGATTGTTCTTACGCGACTGAACGATGCTCAGTTTGCGATCAACCCTGACCTGATTGAACGCATCCACGCCAATCCGGACACCACGCTGGTGATGGTGGACGGAGCCAAGTACATCGTCACGGAGTCTATGGACGAAGTGATCGCGCTGATAGCCCAGTTCCGGGCAAGGGTGATCTCCATGGCACGCGACATCCCGCAGATTCCGCTGCGGCCGGGAACCGGACTTGGACTGGTTCCCGATGCGGGCGCCGGGGGGACGCCGGCAGCGAGCAGTACCAAGACCGTGCCCCTTCGTCCGAGGAACAAATAATGGATCCGGCAACAATCATCGGCCTCGTGCTGGCCTTCGGGTCGCTGTATGCAATGATCACCCTCGAAGGTGCGCACCTCAGTGCCCTGCTGCTGCCCGCCCCCATGATCCTGGTCTTTGGAGCAACCATCGCCGTAGGACTGGCAGGCGGCACGCTGAAGGACTTCATCTTCTCCTTCAAGGCGCTGCCCCGCGCCTTTATGGGCAAGAAGCCCAACCCCCAGGAGACCATCGACAACGTGGTGTCACTGGCCGAAAAAGCGCGCTCTGAAGGCCTGCTTTCGCTGGAGCAGGACGCCGCGGAAGTCGATGACCCGTTCCTCCGCGTGGCACTGCAGAACATTGCCGACGGCACCGACGGCGAAGAGCTGCGGATCCTGCTCGAGGACGAAATTAACACCAAGGCCTCGAGCGACAAAGTCGCCATCAAGTTCTTCAACAGTCTGGGCGGCTATGCGCCCACGATCGGCATCATCGGCACCGTCGTGTCGCTGACCCACGTGCTTGAAAACCTCTCCACGCCGGACACCCTGGGCCCCATGATCGCCACCGCCTTCGTAGCCACCCTCTGGGGTCTGCTTTCGGCCAACTTCATCTGGCTGCCGATCAGCGCCCGCCTCAAACGGCTCAGCGACCTTGAAGTGGAACAGATGACCCTGCTGATGGAAGGCGTCCTGGCCCTCCAGGCAGGAAGCCAGCCGCGCCTGCTCGGCGAGCGGCTGCGGGCCATGGTTCCGGCGCATGAACTGAGCTCCCAGCCGCGCGAGACCAGCGACGCAGCATGAGTGCCCCACGCCGCCGCAAGCGCCGGGACGAGGAAGAGAACCACCCGGACGAACGCTGGATGGCTTCCTACATGGACATGGTCACCGTCCTGATGTGCATGTTCATTGTGCTCTTCGCGATGTCCACCGTGGACCAGGCCAAGTTCGAACAGCTCAAGGCCTCCCTGGCCACAGGATTCGGCCAGGTTGAAACCAACACCGTTGATACCGCCAAGGGCGTGGTGGTGCCTCCCACCATGGTGGAGAGCGAAGAAATCCTCGAACCGGATGCAGACCTCGCCATGCTCGCAGCCATGGAAGTCCAGGACCTTACGGCACTGCGCGACCGCCTGCAGGAAGGCCTGGAAGTCAAGGGCCTGCAGGACGACGTGCGTTTTGAAATCGACGAACGGGGCCTGACGATCCGCCTGGTGAGCTCGGAGATGTTCTTTGAGCCGGACCTCGCGAACCTCACCCCGGAAGCCCTGGACGTCCTGAACGTCATTGGTCCCATCCTGCAGCCCACCGCCTACGACCTGTCCGTCGAAGGCCACACGGCGCAGGTGCGCCAGTACACCGATTCCGCGCTGGACTGGGAACTCTCTTCCTCCAGGTCGGTGAACGTGCTGCGCTACCTGATGGAGCCCGGCGGCATCGACTACAGCAGGATCAAAGCCGTGGGATACGGCGAATCACGGCCGTTGAACCCCGGCACCTCCGCAGCTGAACTGGCACAGAACCGGCGCGTGGACATTGTGGTCCTGTCCGCCCAGTCAGAGGCCGTACGCCAGCTGATGCCCGCAGTGGTCAACGGCGAGATCACCTTCCCGGCCGAGCCTGAAGCGCCCGGTGCCGAAGAAGAGAAGGAAGTTCTGCCCGCTTCGAACCACTAACCATGCAGTCCCTGCGGTCGATAGTTCCCTGCGTGACGGTCCAGCAAGATATATCCCTTGGCATGCCCCCAAAAGCCCAGCGGCAGGTTGAAGCCTATGACTTCAGGCGCCCTACTACGCTTGCCCGCGAGCACGCCCGTGTCCTTGAAATGGCATTCGATACCTTCGGACGCCAGTGGGGTACCCAGCTGACGGCTAAGGTCCGCGTTCTCTCCCAGGTCACCTCGGAGCAGGTCCAGACCATGACGTATGACGAGTACGTTGCCTCCCTCCCCGAGGACACCGGCATGGTGCTCTTCTCCATGCCGAACATTTCCGCGAAGGCAGTGATCCAGTTCCCCATGGCGGCTGCGCTGTCCTGGGTGCGGCACATGCTCGGCGGAACCGGCAACCAGCCGGCCCCGGAACGCAAGCTGACCCACATCGAACAGGCCCTGCTGAGCCGGATCATGGATGAGGCGCTCGAGGACCTGCACTACGCGCTGGGCAGCCTCCTGGCTGCGCCGCTCTCGCCGTCGTCCATCCAGTACAACTCCCAGTTCGCCCAGGCTGCCGGATCCACGGTGCCCATGATTGTGGCCCGCTTCGAGATGGTGGTGGGCGACGCCGCCGCTCCGGCTACCGTGGCCCTGCCCGCCGAAGCGATCCTGCCGCAGCTGGGCCCGGTGCGGCCCAATCTGTCAGACGCCACACCCGCCGAGCTGGTCACCGAGCAGCTGGCCAACCTGCCGGTGGACGTGTCCCTGCAGCTGAACCCCATCTGGGTGAAGCCGGGCGTGGTGCTTGACCTCGCCGTGGGAGACGTCCTGAACCTTGACCATCCGCAGCACCGACCCCTGAATGTCACAGTCGACGGCCAGACGCTGGCCCAAGCCGCGGTGGGGGCCAGCGGCTCCCGTCTGGCCGGAGTGATCGTAAGTACCGAGGAGAACATCTGATGAGCACCACCCTGGCCCAGCACGCCGAAGCCGCAGCAGCCCTGGTAGGACTGCTGCCCACCCCCGCCCCGCTGCAGCCGGCCCCGCATTCCCAGCTGGGCCTGCCGCTGGAACAGATGTCCCAGGCCGTGACGGCTTCCTTCGTCGGATCCGTCTCCGCGGACCTGGCCGTAGTCCTGCTCTCCGCAGCCAGCGTCTCCGACGTTGCCGGGTCCGACTCTCCTGCCGTCTCCACGGCAGACGTGCTCCGTCCTGCCCTGGAAGCGGCAAGTGCCACCCTGGGTGCCGGTGTGCTCGGCGATGCACGCACCGAGGATGCCTCGGCTCTCTTCGGCCACATGGACACTTCCGTCTTTGAACTGCGCGGCCCCGAAGGCACCGCAGGATGGTTTGCCGTACGCATGCGGTCCGGCGGCCAGGGCAGCACAGCTGCCCAGTCCGTAGTGGGCAAGCTGGGCCGAATCAACAACGTGGAGATGGCACTGACGGTGGAGATCGGCCGTACCCGCATGGCAGTCCGTGACGTGCTGAACCTGGAACCGGGCCGCGTCGTGGAACTGGACCGCTCCGCCGGTGCGCCCGCTGACATCCTGCTCAACGGCCGGATGATCGCCCACGGCGAGATCGTCGTCGTGGACCAGGACTACGCAGTCCGCATCACCAAGATCCTGGACGTAGCCGAGGGCCTGAGCTAAATGGACGATTCCGCAGTCATGGCGCTGCGGGTCCTGGTATCGCTCGGTGTGGTCCTGGGGCTCCTGTGGTGGCTCCAGCGCCGCCTTATCCGGGGACGGGTTTCCTCCGGGGCCGAGGCACCCATCCGGGTCATCAGCCGGCAGGCGATCAGCCCCAAGGCTTCGGTCGTAGTCCTGGAGACAGGCGGCCAGCGCTTCCTGCTCGGAGTCACCGAAGCCAACGTGAACGTGCTGCACACTTCGGACGCAGAACCGGCACCCGATGCCGGCTTCGCCGCTTCCCTCCAGGATGCTGCCGCAGCCAACGGGGGAAGCCAGGCAGGAACGGACGACGGCGGCCTGCCCCGCCGCCGCGATACGCGCCGCACTGCTTCGGGCAGCGGAACCTCCGTGCTCAACGGCTCCATTCTTTCCCCGGATACCTGGCGGCAGAGCGCCGCGTTCATCCGCCGCGGACGGACCGGCTAATGGCGGCTGCAGCATCCCTTGCTTCCGCTGTGCCCGTTTCCGCCGGCGCAGCTCCCAGGCCCGGGCTACGGCGGTTTCTGCTGTTCGCCCTGCTGGTCCTGGCCGCAACGTTCGCCCTGATGCTCGCCGGCACCGCAGCCGGCCATGCCACCACCTTCGACCCGGCGGCACCGGCTGACCCAACGGCACCCACGCAGCCGGGGGACCCGGAGGAAACCGGCGGTTTCTCCGTGGACATCAACGGCGTGGACGGAACACCCTCCACCGCCGTCGTTACGCTCATCGGCATCACCCTGCTCTCGGTGGCACCGGCACTGCTGCTGATGATGACTTCCTTCACGAAGATATTCGTGGTGCTGGCCATGACCCGGAACGCCCTGTCGCTTCCGTCCATCCCCCCTAACCAGGTGCTGGCCGGGCTGGCGCTGTTCCTCTCGCTGTTCATCATGGCGCCGGTGCTGACCGAGATAAACTCCCTGGCCGTACAGCCCTATCTCAACGGTGACTTCACGTTCAACGATGCCTTGTCCGCCGGTTCCGGCCCGCTGCAGCAGTTCATGCTGGCCCACACCCGCGAAGAGGACATTGCGCTCATGACCCGGGCAGCCAACCAGCCCAACCCGGAGAACCCGGAAAGCGTCCCGCTGACCACCCTCATTCCGGCGTTCATGATCTCCGAACTCCGGGCGGCGTTCATCATCGGCTTCGTCATCTTCATTCCGTTCCTCATCATCGACCTTGTGGTCGCAGCAGCCCTTATGTCCATGGGCATGATGATGCTTCCCCCGGTCATGATCTCCCTGCCCTTCAAGATCCTGCTCTTTGTGCTCGTGGACGGCTGGGGACTGATCATCACCTCGCTGGTCAACAGCTACCAGGGTGGTGGCTGATGGATACCAGTGCCGTCCTGGACATCGGTCTCCAGGGACTGTGGGTCGCGGCAAAGCTCGCGGCACCGGTGCTGCTGACTGCACTGGTGGTTGGTTTCTCGGTGTCCCTGGTGCAGTCGATTACCCAAATCCAGGAAGTCACGCTTTCCTTCGTACCCAAGGCGATCGCCGTGTGCATCGCCCTGCTGGTCTGCGGCCACTGGATGATCACCGAAATGATCACCTTCACCCAGCAGCTGTTCGAGAAGATCCCATCCCTGCTCGGCGGGGGATAACGTGAACATCACCATCGACCAGGCCTGGCTGGAAGCGGTGATGCTGGCGGGCGTACGGATGGTGGCGTTCCTGGTCATCGCCCCGCCGTTTTCCTACAACGCCTTTCCCGGCCGGGTAAAGGCCATGCTGGCCATCGGGCTGGCCCTGGCCGTGGCCCCCCAGGTTTCCCAGGGATACTCCAGCCTGGGCACCGCAGAGTTCATTACGGGGCTGGTGCTTGAGTTCGTGGTGGGTGCTGTCCTCGGCTTCCTGGTCCTGCTGGTGTTCTCGGCAGTGCAGTCCGCCGGACAGCTGATCGACCTCTTTGGCGGCTTTTCCCTGGCCCAGGGCTTCGATCCGCAGTCCATGGTCAACGGTGCCCAGTTCACCCGGATGTTCCAGATCACTGCACTGGCCCTGCTCTTTGCCTCGGATGGCTATCAGCTGATCATCATGGGGCTTTCCCGCAGTTTCACCGCGCTGCCGCTGGCGGGCGGGATCGACCTCGCAGACCCTGCGCAGGCAATGATCTCCGGCGTGAGCAACATGTTCATTGCCGCCGTCCAGATCGCGGGGCCGCTGCTGGTGGTCCTCTTCCTGGCCGACGCCGGGCTGGGCCTGCTCACTCGTGTGGCCCCGGCACTGAACGCCTTCGCCCTCGGCTTCCCGCTGAAGATCCTGTTGACCCTGACGTTGATCTCGGTGGTATTCCTCGCCCTGCCCCGTGTTGTTTCGGTGCTGGTCCAGGAGATCGTGCGGACACTGGCGGGGGTGGGATAGATGGCTGACCAGGAGTCAGGAGAGCGGTCAGAAGCCGCCACTCCGAAACGGATGAAAGAGGTCCGGGACAAGGGACAGCTTTCCCGGTCCGACGACCTCACCGCCTGGGTAGGCGTAGGCGCAGCCGCGGTCATGATGCCCACGACCATCAGCCGGGGCGCTGACAAAGGCGCGGAAACGCTGATGCGGGTGGATTCGATTACCGGGAATCCCGATCCGCTGGCCGCACTGCGGATGTTCCAGGATTCCCTCGGTGGACTGGTCTACATCATGGGGCCGCTGCTCGCCGTCGTGGTGGTTGCCGTCCTGGCCACCGCGGCACTGCAGGGCGGTATCCACTTTAAGAAGTTCAAGGGCAAGTACGAACAGTTCGACCTGGTCAAGGGCATGAAACGGGTCTTCGGCGGCCAGGCGATCTGGAACGGCGTGAAGGCACTCCTGAAGACCGCCGTCGTCGGGCTGGTGCTCTATGCCGTCATCCAGAACCTGATGCCCGTCCTGATGACCGCCGGCGGCATGTCGATTTCCGCCCTGCTGGCCGAAGCTGGCGGGGGAGTGGCCACCCTGCTGCAGTTCGCGGTTGCGGCCGGGCTCGCGCTGGCGGGAGCAGACATCCTCATGGTGATGCGCCGGAACCGCAAAAGGACCCGCATGACCAAAAAAGAGGTCAAGGACGAAAACAAGAACACCGACGGCGACCCGCTGATCAAGTCCCAGCGCCGTTCACGCCAGCTGGCCATGAGCCGCAACCGCATGATGGCTGCAGTGGGGGACGCCGACGTCGTGCTGCTGAATCCCACCCACGTTGCCGTGGCCCTTAAATACGAACCGGGGAAGTCCGCGCCCCGGGTCGTGGCCAAGGGTGCCGGAAATATTGCCGCCCGCATCCGTGAGGAAGCCGAAGCCAAGGGTGTACCCATGGTGCGCGATATTCCCCTCGCCCGCGCCCTGCACTCGGCCTGTGAAATTGGCCAGGAAATTCCGGTGGAACTGTACAACGCCGTGGCCCGCGTCCTGGCCTTCGTCATGGCCCTGAAAAACCGCGGCGCCTCCGCCGGGGTGCACACCATGGCCCCCGACCCCTCAGCTACTGTCCCCGCTCCCGCCCCACAACACCGTAAGGCAGCACCGTGAACCGCAACCTCCTGAAGCTCACCATCCCCGTGGGCGTGATCGGAATTATCCTGCTGCTGGTGGTCCCCGTGCCCGCCGGCCTGCTGGACGTGCTGATCATCATCAACATCCTGCTGGCACTGGTGATCCTGCTGACCACCATGTTCGTGAAGAAGCCGCTGGACTTCTCCGTATTCCCCTCCATGCTCCTGGTCGCCACCCTGTTCCGGCTGGGCCTGAACGTTGCCTCCACCCGCCTGGTGCTGGGCGACGGGTACGCCGGCCAGGTGATCGAAGCCTTTGGCCACGTGGCGGTGGGCGGTTCCCTGATTATCGGCGCGGTGATCTTCCTGATCCTGGTGGTGATCCAGTTCGTGGTGGTCACCAAGGGCGCCGAGCGTGTGGCCGAAGTCGGTGCGCGCTTCACCCTGGACGCCATGCCGGGAAAGCAGATGGCAATCGACGCCGATCTGAATGCCGGACTGATCACGGACATCCAGGCCCGTGAGCGCCGCGCTGAGGTTTCCGCGGAGGCTGACTTCTACGGTGCCATGGACGGTGCGTCCAAGTTCGTGAAGGGCGATGCGATCGCCGGCCTGATCATCATCATCATCAACGTCGTGGGCGGCATCGCGATCGGCATGCTCCAGCGCGGCATGTCCGCCGGCGAAGCAATCGACACCTACACGCTGCTCACCATCGGCGACGGCCTGGTCACCCAGATCCCCGCCCTGCTCATGGCAGTTTCCACCGGCATGATCGTCACCCGGTCCAACGCCGAGTCGGACATGGCATCCACTGCGTCTGCCGAACTCAGCCAGTCACGGAACGCGCTGATGATCGCAGGAGCGGCCGCGATCGTGATGGCACTGATCCCGGGCATGCCGAAGATCCCGTTCATCGTTATTGGCGCCCTGCTGATCTTCGCCAGCCAGCGGGTCAAGGCCCGGCAGGCAGCCGAAGAAGCCGCCGCCGCAGACCCGGTTGCACAGCTGACCGCGGCGCCGGCCTCGGACACCACCGAAGACCTGATCGAGCAGATGCGTGTCCATGCCCTCGAAGTGATGCTCTCCCCGGACCTGGTGGACATCGTCACCGGCGGCTCGGATGACCTGCTGGCCCGCGTCCGGGCCCTGCGCCGGAAGATCGCCCTGGAACTCGGCATCGTGGTTCCGCCGGTGCGGACCCGGGACAGTGTGGACCTGCCCGCGTCCACCTACGTAATTCGCATTGCCGGCGTCGAGGCAGGCCGCGGCGAGGCACCGGCGGGCAAGGTGCTCGCGCTGGGCGACTTCCTGGACGGGCTGCCCGGCACCGCGACCGTGGAACCGGTATTCGGGCTTTCCGGAAAATGGGTTCCCACCGAGATGCGCCATGCAGCGGAGATGGCAGGGGCCACCGTCATCGACCGGGTGTCCGTGCTGGTCACTCACCTGTCCGCCATCATCACCGCCAACGCCGCCCGGCTGCTCACCCGGGAAGATGTCCGGGTACTCACGGAAGGCGTCAAGCAGGTCAGCCCTTCAGCGGTGGATGAACTGGTGCCGAACGTGCTCTCCCTTGCTGAGGTGCAGCGCGTGCTGCAGGGCCTGCTGGCGGAGCAGATCCCCATCAATGACCTGCCCCGCATCTACGAATCGCTGCTGCTGAAGGCCAAGACGTCTCCGGATCCCGAAGGGCTCATCGAAGCTGCCCGGCAGGCACTGGGCCCTGCCCTGGCAGCCCAGTACGTGAACTCCGGCGTCCTGCGGGTAATCATGATCGACCCGTCCCTGGAACAGGCCATGCTGGAGAGCCTGCGTCCCTCCGACCAGGGCACGCAGATCCTCCTGGACCCCGCACGGATCGAAAGCATCATAGGATCACTTAAGTCCACTGTGGCCACAGTGGAGAACGCGGGCCACACCGCGGTCCTGGTGTGCGCGCCCGCACTGCGGCCGGCTATCCGCCGGCTCGTTTCGGCGCAGACCAACGGACTGCCGGTGCTCTCCTACCAGGAGGCCACGGCCGCGAACGTGAACATTGAAACAGTAGGAGTGCTCCGTGGAACCGAGACGATTTCAGCTTGAGGGTCCGTCCCTTGACGCGCTGAAAGCGAAGGTCCTTGCCGAGCACGGGCCGCGGGCACGCATTATCGCTGCCGAGAAAGTTACCGTGGGCGGCATCGGCGGGTTCCTGGCCCGCCACCACTACGAGGTCACCGTGGAGCTCCCTCCGCGGGGACGCCGTGCTGCCCCGGTCGACGCCGATCTGCCCAGCCGTGCCGGAATCGGTGCATTGCTGGCCCGGGCGGAGGAAGCCGAAGGCGGGTACAAGCCGTCGGAACCGGTCATGCCGGACATCTCCACCGGCACGAACGCTTTCGCCGAACTGATGGCTGACCTGTCCCAGAACACCGGCGCACCCTCACGGCCCGCGGAAAGCGCGCCTGCCGTAGTCCCCGCAGCCTTCCCGCAGCTCTCCCTCAGCCCCGGTGCCGGCTTCCCGGTGCCGCGCCAGGAGGTTCCCGCTCCGCTTGCCGGTGCGGGCGACCTGGTGATCGTTGTGGGGCTGGGGCAGGACCCCCTGATGGTCTGCGAGTCCATGGCGGCCGCCGGCGGGTTTAGCGCCCAGGCCCTGCGGGCCGCCGGAGCCGTGGATGGATCAGGGGTGGGACGCGCAGGGGACCGCCGCGCCGTCGCAACCGCCCGGGCAGCCGGCGTGCTGGCCGGACACCCCATTTTCCTTGCCTACGGGATTGGACGCGGCGTCAGCGAAATCGGCAGGCACACCACCCTGATTGCAGCCCTCGCCCCGGATCAGCTGTGGGTTGCCGTGGACGCCGGCCGAAAGGCCGAGGACACTGCGGCCTGGGTCGGGGAGGTCCGTGCGGCATCAGTCGTTGACGCGGTAGCCGTAGAAGGACTTGAAGGAACGGCCTCGCCGCAAACGGTAAACGCGCTGGGACTTCCGGTTGGCTGGCTCGACGGCGCCGCCTCCGGATCCGCGGTTCTGTGAGGTTTCGTGTTCCTGCCCTACGCGGAAACAATATTGCCGGGTGTGCTTGCGATAGAGTGAATAAATGCTCGTGCTAACGCGGAAATCAGGAGAGCAGATCCTGATAGGTGATGACATTGTCATTACCGTGCTCGATTCGCGGGGTGACGGCGTCCGAATTGGAATTGATGCCCCCCGCGGAGTCAAGATCCAGCGCAACGAAGTTGTCCGCGCGGTCGAAGAAGCCAATGTAGCCGCTGCGGCCGCGGGCCCGGAAGACGAAGAGCGGATCAAGAACCTTCTTGGCCTGCGTCGGCCAGAGGCCGAATAGCCGTTTCGGCTGCCAGTACCTAACTATCTCCTGCAGCGCCCTGCGGTGGCTGCCCCGTGCCACAGCGCCTTATCGCAGCGCCGCGCGAAAACGAGCCCTTAAACCCCAAACCCCGGCAACCATTGGGGTGGAAGCCGGGGCGGCGAGCCAGGCGCTTTCCGCGGACGGGCGGGCAGCGCACCACATGCAACTGTGCGGCTCGATTGGTGCAGTAATTACTTGGGATACATACTGCGGTTTTTCTTGGGGGAAAACTTAGCTGCCGGAACGGACCTTGGTTCCGAAGAGGCGGATGGTGCGGCGGGCGGGGGCTGCCATGCGGGTCCGGGAGCCGGCGACGTGGCGCTCAACCTGGCCTTTGCTGGCGCGGGTGCCGTAGTAGTCCTGCAGAACGCGCCGCTCGTGCGTGGAGCAGCGGACCCCGGGGTAGCGGTAGCCGCGGATTACCCAGTAGCCGGTCTTGTCGGTGGGGCGCTTGTCATTGGCCCATTCCGGGACCAGGCGGCGGCCGCACTCGGCGCAGGAGGCTGCAACGTGGCTGTCGCGCTGGGCATCTGTGTAGCGCTTGACCAAAACATCGGTGCCTGCGTTCCATGCGTTCACGTGCCAACCCCCAATTAGTCTTCGCGGTCCAGATGTTCCGCTTAGCCTGCGTTTACTGATGGGTATGACGATATAGGCGCTCCCCGAAACAAACGCTCAAGTTCGGCGCGCAGAAACCGCAATGTTTCCCCAAGAATTTCCTTGCGCCAATCTTGAGCTTTGCGGAGGTTCTTGAGGAACGGAAAAAGCGGCGGTTTCCCGCAGGAAACCGCCGCTTTCTTGGGGTGGCTAGAACGGATACGGAGCGATTTCCGGACGCATGGTGAGCCACTGGACTTCCGTAAATGACTCCAGGTTGGCTGCGGCGCCGCCAACCCGGCCGCCGTTGCCCGAGTCCTTGACGCCGCCAAACGGCGCATTGGACTCGTCATTGACTGTCTGTTCGTTGATATGGACCTTGCCGGACTCCACCCGGTCGGCAATCTCCATGGCCATTCCCACATCGCCGAGGATGGAAAGGGAAAGACCGTATTCGCTGTCGTTGGCCAGCTCCACGGCTTCGTCAACGGTGCTGAACTTCATCACGGGGGCAACCGGCCCGAAGATCTCCTGCCGCCAGGCCGGATTGTCCTTCTTGACGTCGGCCAGCACGGTGGGGCGGTAGAAGAGGGCATCGCTGGTACCGCCGGCTGCCAGGCGTGCACCAGCAGCGACGGCGTCCTGCACAATGCCGTCGATTTTCTTCAGCTGGTTTTCGTCGATGATCGGACCCAGGGCCACATTGCCGCCGGCCGGATCGCCGACCGGCAGGTGTGCGGCCTTCTCAGCCAGCGCGTCGACATACTGCTCGTAGATGTCCTCGTGCACAATGTGGCGGCCGGTTGTCATGCAGATCTGTCCCTGATGCATGAACGAACCGAAGGCAGCAGCAGAGGCAGCCTTGGCAAGGTCGGCGCCGGGGAGCACGATCATGGCGTTGTTCCCGCCAAGTTCAAGATGGGCGCGCTTGAGCAGGCGCCCTGCGGATTCGGCAATCTTGCGGCCTGCGCCGGTGGAACCGGTGAAAGCGATAACCCGCACTTCCGGAGCCTCAACTACGGCAGCCCCGATTTCTGCCCCGCCGGGCAGCAGCGACAGCAGGCCGGCGGGCAGCCCGGCTTCTTCGAACACACGCATCAGGGCGACGCCGCCGCACACCGCTGTGCGCGGGTCCGGCTTGAGGAGGACGGCGTTTCCAAGCGCCAGTGCCGGGGCCACGGCGCGGATTGAGAGGATCACGGGGAAGTTGAACGGTGCGATCACTGAGACGACGCCGGCGGGGCGGCGGCGCGAGAAGGACCAGCGCTGTTCATTGGTAGCCAGCACTTCACCGGCCGGGTGGGACGGCAGTGCGGAGGCGTCGTAGCACTCGTTCGCCGCGCTGTGGGTCTCCAGCCCGGCTTTGGGCGGGATGCTGCCTGCTTCGCGGATGATCCATCCGCCGAGTTCTTCGGCGTGCTCTTCCCACAGGGCGCCTGCGCGGCGCAGGACTGCAGCGCGTTCCTCCGGCTTGCGGGCGGCCCATTCCTTCTGGGCTGCCGCAGCGGTGCGTGCAGCTTCAAGGACATCGTCAACGGAGGCAACACCGTAGCTGCCCAGTGCCTTTCCGGTGGCGGGTTCAACGGCATCCGCGGAACCCGCACCGCCGTCGCGCCAGCCGTTGACGTAAATCTTGTCCGTCCAGATGGACGGGTCGAGCAAAGCCATGTGCGTTCCTAGCTTTCGGGATATGGGGGTCCCTCAAGTATCCCAGACGGGGCACGGGGCCTGAGCGGCTCTTGGCCTGTCAGCCGGTCCTTTTCACGTCGTTCCGGCGCTGCGTGAGTGCCCGCCGGAGCATGCGTACCAGCCCAATCAGTCCAAAGACGATTGGCATGACGGCAATGATGCCGGCCACCGGATCATTCACGAAGGCCAGGATGCAGACGCCGAAGAAAACATGCAGTACGTAGCCGGACGCCTGCGCGGTACGGGAATGCGTCCGGAGCGCTTTGCGAAAGATGGTGATGACGGCCCCCGGAAGTCCATGGCTGAAGCTGCAGAGAAGCCCCTGGAACCAGTGCTGGTTCCAGGGGCTTCGAAAGTGGAGCCTCCTGCCAGAATCGAACTGGCGACCTTCTCATTACGAGTGAGACGCTCTACCAACTGAGCTAAGGAGGCGGGCTTCACCTAACCGGTCAACGGCCAGAATCCACAAGGAACTACTTTATACGGCGCGGGCACCGCGGTCAAAAGCGGCGTTCCTGCGGCGGTGCAGCTGGTTTCCATCCCCGCACCGCCGCCCGTCCCTCAGGAGCAGATGAGCCCGTCTTCGGGCACCGTCCCGTCAATGAAGTAGTCATCCACGGCGTCCGCAATGCACTGGTTCCCGCGTCCGTAAGCGGTGTGTCCTTCGGCTTCCCAGGTCACCAGCACGGCGGAGTCCAGCTGGCCGGCAAGGGCCTGGGACCATTCGTAGGGAGTGGCGGGATCACCGGTGGTGCCTACTACCACGATCGGATCGGCGCCTTCGGCAGCGAGCGGGCGTGGTTCGTTGACCGGCGCATAGGGCCACGCTTCGCACGTCACTCCGCCGTAGGCCAGGAAACGGCCCAGGGTGGGGGAGGCTTCCTCAAGCTCCGCGGCGTCGGCGGCCATCTGTGCGGGGTCTGCTTCCATGGGGTAGTCCAGGCAGTTCACGGCGCTGAAGACCTCATAGGAGTTGGACTCGTAGGTTCCGTCCTCGTTGCGTTCCGCGCCCAGGTCCGCAAGCATCAGCATGGTGGTCGGGTCGCCGCGGAGGGCGGAACTCAGCGCCTGCGTCAGGGCGGGCCAGTTGGCGTCGTTATAGAGCGGCAGGATGAACCCGCTGACAAACGTGGAGACGGTGACCAGGCGGCCGTCCGCAGCCGTGAGCGGGCTGGTTTCAACCGAAGCGATGAGGTCCCGGATGGTCTGGATGCCGTCGTCCACTGAACCCTTGAGCGGGCAGTTTGATGAGCTCTGGCAGTCCTGGACGTAGGCGCGGATAGCCTCTTCGAAGGCACGGGCCTGGCCAAGGGTGATTTCCTCGTTGCTTGCCGCCGGATCGATTCCTCCGTCCAGCACCATGCGTCCCACGTTTCCGGGGAACAGCTCGGCATAGGTGGCTCCCAGGAAGGTGCCGTAGGAGAAACCGAGGTAGTTCAGCTTGGGGTCCCCTGCCACGGCGCGCAGGATGTCCATGTCCCTGGCAGCGCTTTCGGTGTCCACAAAGCCAAGGAGCTCGCCGGAGGCCTCGGCGCAGGCACTGGCGAACTCGGCGGCACTGGCCCTGGCCTCTTCCAGCCCGTCTTCGGTCGACGGGTCAAGGATCTCGGTCCGCGCCTGGTCCACTTCCTCATCACTGAGACAGTCCACCGGGGTGGAGCGGCCCACACCGCGGGGATCGAAGCCCAGGATGTTGAACTCGCTGCGCAGCCGGTCAGTGGTCACTCCCTGCAGCGAGTCCCGCACGGTGGCGTAGCCGGAACCGCCAGGGCCGCCGGGATTGACCAGGACCGTTCCCTCCGGCGTGCCTCCGGCCTCGGCGAGGATCACGCTCAGCTCGATGCTGCGTTTCGCCGGGTCCGCATAATCCAGCGGAACGTCAACGGTGGCGCACAGGAAATCCCCTTCGCAGGATTCCCAGACCACTTCCTGCTCATAGAACTCCAACAGATCCGCGGGCACGTCGCCGATCACTTCCGGGGCAGCGGTCTGCGTGCCTTCGGACGGAGCCTCTGAACGGCCGGGGGAGCAGGCAACCAGGCCGGCCAGCATAAGCGCGGCAGCTGCCGCGGCGGAAGCGCGGCGCAGGGAACGGTTCCCGGCCCGGGATCGGCGTCGTTCGAGGGTCATTGCGGCGGCTCCTGGTCCGGGTGCGTCGATTGGCGTGTGGTTCGCGTGCTTCACAAAAGGCTGACAGCCATTGCCTCGATGGCAAGCAGCGGGGCGACGTTGGTGGTGACCAGCCTCCGGCGCACTGCGTTGATTTCTTCCATACGGGACAGGATGGCCTCCGGAGTTGTGCGGCCTGCAAAGGCCTCCAGTTCGGAGCGCAGGGACTCGTTCACCAGGTCCGTGCCGGAATCCAGCGCTAGCACCAGAGCGTCACGGTAGAAGGAGAGCAGATCAGTCAGTGCCCGGTCGAAGTAGTCGTTCTTGGACCGCTTGGCCCGGCGCAGCTGGTCTTCCTCGAGGCGTTTGACCTGGCTGCGCATCGACGGCGGGAGGGGTCCGGACTCCGGGGCGCCGAGGGACGCCAGCAGTGCAGCCTTCTCCTCGGCGTCGCGCGCCTCGAAGGAACTGGAGGCCTCCGCCTCGGCCAGTGCCACCAGGTCAGCGGCGGCCTTCATGGCGCCGGAAACATTTCGCAGGGACAGCGGCAGCCGGACGATCTTCTCCCGGCGCTGCCTGGCTCCTTCATCGGTGGCCAGCCGCTTGGCTACGCCTACATGGCTCTGCGCGGAGCGGGCAGCGTCCCGGGCAACGTCCGGATCGATTCCGTCCCGGCGCACCAGCAGGTCGGCGACGTCCTGCACAGGAGGCAGCCGCAGGCCCACCGGCCGGCAGCGGGAGCGGATGGTTACCAGCACATCGCCCGGGCTCGGGGCGCACAGCAGCCAGATGGTGCGGGGCGGGGGTTCCTCGATCGCCTTGAGAAGCACGTTGGTGCTGCGTTCCTGCATGCGGTCCGCGTCTTCCACGATCAGGACCCGCCAGCGGCCGGTGGAGGGCTTGTCCTGGGCTTTCTTGACCAGTTCGCGTGCTTCTTCGATGCTAATGGTGACTTTTTCGGTGGTCACCGAGGACACATCGGCGTGCGAACCGGACATTGCCGTGCGGCAGGAGTGGCAAGTGCCGCAGCCGCGCAGGGCAGGGTCAGGTTCTTCGCACAGCAGTGCCGCGGCAAAGGCACGGGCGGCATTGGACCGGCCGGAACCGGGCGGCCCGGTAAACAGCCAGGCATGGGTGGGACGTTCCTGCGCGGCGGCCCGGCGCAGCTGCTCGACTACCGGTGCCTGGCCCTGGAGGTCTTCCCAGACGCTCATGCCAGCAGGTCCTGCACTCGGGCAAGGATCTTTTGAGCCAGTTCCGGCACCGGCGCCGCGGCGTCCAGGACCAGGTAACGGCCGGGGGAGTCCTCCGCCAGGGCAAGGAAAGCGGAGCGGATGCTGCCGTGGAAGCTGTCGGGCTCCGATTCGAGCCGGTCCTCGGCTGTGTCCGCTGCGGTGCGGCGGCTGCGGCCGGCTTCCGGATCAACGTCCAGCAGGACAGTCAGGTCCGGTGCCAGTCCGCCGGTAGCCCATTCGTTGATGGAGCGAACCTCATCCGTGCCCAGGTTCCGTCCAGCTCCCTGGTAGGCAACGGAGGAATCGATGTAGCGGTCGCAGACCACGACGTCGCCGCGTCCCAGGGCGGGTTGGATCACCTGTTCCACGTGGGCAGCGCGGGAAGCCGCGAAGATCAGGGCCTCAGTGCGCGCATCGATCTGGCCATGACCGTGGTCCAGGACCAGGGAGCGCAGCTTTTCGCCAACGGGCGTGCCGCCTGGTTCACGGGTTCGGACCACCGTGCGTCCGGCGTCCTGCAGGGACTGGGTGAGCAGTGCCGCCTGGGTCGACTTGCCCGCGCCGTCGCCGCCCTCGAAAGCGATGAAAAGTCCGGTACGGGGTTCAGAAATACTCACCCGCCTAGACTACCCAGTCATGCTGGGAAACTGCTGCCGGCCTGCTGGCCCACGCATGGCGGGTGAAGGAACATGACAGCCGTGCCGGTGCCTGAACAGCACCGGCATGGTTGCGCGGTCTAGGCTAAAACCCATGAGCACAGCAACCGGGCACGGGCACTCCGCAGGACAGCTGTCGGTGGAAACCACCGTCGTCTCCGCAGGGCGCCCTGAACGCACCGCGGATTCCGCCGTCAACCCGCCGATCGTCCTTACCTCAACCTTCCTCGGGACCCGGGAGACCAGGGAAGGCGACCGGGTTTACGGCCGCTACTCCAACCCCACCTGGGACCCGTTCGAGGAAGCACTGGGCGCGCTTGAAAACGCCGAACTGCCGGCACTGGTGTTCTCCTCCGGCCTCGCGGCCGTTATTGCCGCCATGTCCCTGATTCCGGCCGGAAGCACGCTGGTGATGCCGCGGCACAGCTACCAGGGCTCCCTCCTGCTCGCGGCCGGGGACGCACGCGACGGGCGCATCAACGTGCGAACCGTGGACATCGCGGACACCGAAGAGGTCATCGCGGCGCTCGACGGCGCAGCCATGCTCTGGCTGGAAAGCCCCACCAACCCCATGCTTGAGGTGGCCGAACTTGCCGTCCTGGCGAACGCCGCGCACCGGGCCGGAGCCTTGGTGGTCGTGGACAACACCTTCTCCACGCCCCTGGTGACGCGCCCGCTGGACCTGGGCGCCGACGTCGTAGTCCACTCGGTGACCAAGTATCTTTCCGGGCATTCCGACGTCGTTCTCGGCGCCACGGTCACGTCCGATCCCGAGCTGCGTGCCCGCCTGCTGACCTATCGGTCCCTGCACGGCGGAATTGGCGGGCCGTTCGAAGTATGGCTGGCCCTGCGCGGACTGCGGACCCTGGCCCTGCGTGTGCAGCGGTCCATGGAATCGGCAATGGAACTCGCCGGCCGGCTGGCCGCCCACCCCGGTGTGGAAGCGGTCCGCTACCCGGGCCTTCCCCAGGACCCCGGGCACGCGCGGGCGGCCGCCCAGATGGACGGCTTCGGCTCGATCGTCTGTATTGAGGTGGCCGGCGGCGCCGAAGGGGCTGACGCCGTCACGGAGAAGGTTGAACTGTGGCTGCCGGCGACGTCGCTGGGCGGTGTGGAGTCGCTGATCGAACGGCGCCGCCGCCAGCCTGCTGAGCCGGTTTCTGTTCCGGAGAACCTGCTGCGGCTCTCCGTCGGAATCGAAAACGTCGAGGACCTCTGGAGAGACCTCGACCAGGCGCTTCCACGGTAGGGTGGTCCCGTGGCACTTGTTGAATTGTTGCGGGACCTTATCTACCTGGCGCTGGGCATCGTGGCGCTGGGCATCGAGCTGTGGGCGTTTGCCGACTGCGCCCGGCGCAAGCCTGCGGAGTTTGAGCGTGCCTACAAGCGCACCAAGGGATTCTGGATGGGCCTGACCGGCGGCGCTGCCGCCGTCGGGCTGCTGTCCGTCCTGCTCTTCGGACCGCTCGCGCTGCTCCTCTTTGAGCTGGCCGCCGTCGTAGCCGCGTCCGTCTACCTTGCCGACGTGCGTCCGGCGCTCAATGAGTCAAAGGGACGCGGCGGAGCCTACGGTTCCTGGTAGCGCACTGCGCGCCTAGGCCGTTTGGCGTGCAGGTGCGGGTGAGACGGCGTCCCAGGCGACGGTGATTTCTCCCAGCCGCCACCGGGCGGGCCCGGTCAGCAGCGGCCAGCCCTCAGTACGCAGCGCGCGGCACATCGCGATCCACCGCTGCCGGTTGCCGTAGGACGCCATTGGCGCGGCAGCCGTCCAGGCCTTGTCCATAGCCTGGAGGAACGCATGCACGCGCTCTCCTGGGACATTCCGGTGGATCAAAGCCTTGGGAAGCCGCTCCGCGACGTCCGATGGCAGGTCGAAGGCGCCGAAGCGCAGGGAGATGCTCAGCGACACCGGCCCGCCGGCCTCAAGGACCACCCACGTGGAGCGGCGGCCAATCTCGTCGCACGTTCCGTCAATGAAGATTCCGCCGTCCGCGAGCCGGCTGCACACCATGTCCCAGTGGGCGGCGTACTCGTCCTCGCCGTACTGCCGCAGGACGTTGAAGGCCCGCACCATGACCGGACGCCTCCCGCCCAGCGGCAGTTCGAACCCGCCCTGGACAAAGCTGAGTCCCTCGCGTTCCAGCGGTTTGGCCGCCCGCACCCGCTCCGGGTCGATTTCGATGCCCACCACGCTGACGTCGGACCGCACCCCGCTGATCCTCGAGTGCAGCTCCACGGCCGTGACCGGTGCTGCCCCGTAGCCCAGATCTATGACCAGCGGATCCTCGGCCCGGCGCAGGCGCCACCCCTCGGGTCCGGAAAGCCATCGGTCAACCCGCCGGAGCCTGTTGGGGTTTGTAGTGCCCCGGGTCACATTTCCCACGGGTTTTGAGGGGATTTTCACCAAACAATGTTAGCGGCCGGCGTCGTATGCTCCTGACCAAAGCCGCCGCAGGAGAATGAAGCCTTCCCCACACGTTGGTTACGGACCGCCCTGCCATGTGTCCTTGCTCTGCGGCTACGATGCTTTTATGACCTACAAAGTGATCCTTCTGCGCCACGGGCAGAGTGAATGGAATGAAAAGAACCTCTTCACCGGCTGGGTGGATGTGGATCTCACGGACCTGGGCCGGACCGAGGCACTGCGTGCCGGGGAACTGCTGGTGGAGAACGATATTCTCCCCGATATCCTCTACACCTCGCGGCTGCAGCGGGCCATCAACACGGCCAACATCGCTCTGGGCGAAGCTGACCGCATCTGGATCGACGTCAAGCGCAGCTGGCGCCTGAACGAGCGGCACTACGGCGCACTCCAGGGCAAGGACAAGGCCCAGACCCTGGCGGAGTACGGCGAGGAGCAGTTCATGCTCTGGCGCCGCTCCTATGACACCCCGCCGCCGCCCCTGCCCGACGACAGCGACTTCTCCCAGGCGCACGACGCCCGGTACGCGGACCTCAGCGAGGACGAGCTGCCGCGCACTGAGTGCCTCAAGGACGTCCTGGAACGCTTCCTGCCGTACTGGGAGAATGAAATCTCGCAGGACATCAAGTCCGGCAAGACAGTCATGATCGCCGCCCACGGCAACTCGCTGCGTGCGCTGGTCAAGCACCTGGACGGGATTTCCGACGCCGACATCGCCGCCGTGAACATCCCCACCGGCATCCCGCTGGTCTACGAACTCGACGAAGACCTCAAGCCGGTCAAGGCCGGCGGCACCTACCTGGATCCGGAAGCCGCAGCGGCTTCCATCCAGGCTGTGGCCAACCAGGGCAAGCAGAAGAAGTAGCCCGCCCCTCAACGAACTAACAGAAACTGCCCGTATGAAGTCTCATACGGGCAGTTTTTGTTATGTGGATGAAGGCGGGGCTACAGGGAGCTCTCAGAAATCGGCTGCCATTCGCCGGTCACGAGGTAGTTGACCTTGCGGGTCACGGACACGCCGTGGTCGGCGAAGCGCTCGAAGTACCGGCTGGCCAGGGTCAGGTCCACCGTCGTGACGGGGGAGTTGTCCCAGTCCGCGGAAGCCACGGCCTTGAACACACTGGCGTGCAGCTCGTTGATGCGCGTGTTGTGCGCGTAGATGTCCTTGCTCAGTTCCAGGTTGCGCGTTTCGAGCAGTTCGGTAAGCAGCTCGGAGATGGCGATGTCCAAGCGTGCCATTTCCTTGAACGTCTCAACCATGTTCTCCGGCACAACGTTGGCCGGGTAGCGCAGCCGGGCAAGCTGGGCGATGTGGCGTGCCAGGTCGCCCATCCGCTCCAGGGACGCGCTCATCCGCAGGGAACCCACAATCATCCGCAGGTCGCTCGCCACCGGCCCCTGCAGGGCGAGGACGTCGATGGCACGCTCGTCGAGGTCGTTCTGGAGGAAGTCGATGCGGGCATCAGCGGCGATGACTTCCTGTGCCAGCTCAGTGTCGGCCGTCTCGAACGCCTGCGTAGCCTTCTTCATCGCCTCCGTGACGAGCTGTGAAATCTGGGTCAGCTCCTCACCGATCTGGTGAAGCTCGGCCTGGAAAACCTTGCGCACTTAATGCGTCCTTTCGATCAACTCTTACAGGGCCGCGGAAACAGCTTTGCGGCTGTATTTATGCTGCCAGCGTCTGGTTAACGGTCGGCCCTCTTGAAGTGAACGTTAGTTTAACGGTTGGTCGAATGCCACCGCGGTGCCCGCCGCCACAAATACGTCAGCCTAAGCTAGGACTGTGAATCCTGTACTGCTGGGCCTGCTCTCAGGCATCCTCGGCCTGGCCGTGGGTGTGTTCGGCGTCGTTGCCTATATCTCCAGCCAGCGGCACCGCCGCGACCTGGCCGAAGTGGACGAGCCTGCCCTGTCAGAGGGTGCGGCGGAAATCCTGGGTGTCCTCGGACGTGCCTACATCGTGGTGGACGGCATCGACGGCGTGGTCCGGGCCAGCCCCGGCGCCTACGCGTTCGGCCTGGTGCGCGGGCACACCCTGATGCAGGAGGAGGTGCTGGAGCTCACCGCCAGGGTGCGCCGTGACGGGGTCATCGAAGACCGGAACGTAGAGCTGAACCGCGGCCCGATGGGACAGGGGAGCCTCATCCTCCAGCTGCGGGTGGCGCCGATCGCCGAGGAGTACATCCTCATCCTGGCCGACGACCGCACCGAAGCGACCCGGACCGAGGAAATGCGCAACGACTTCGTTGCCAACGTCTCGCATGAACTCAAGACACCGGTGGGTGCCATTTCCCTGCTGGCGGAGGCAATCGACGACGCCGCTGCGGACGAGGAAGCTGTGCGCCGCTTTGCCAAGCGGATGCACAAGGAAACGGTCCGGCTCTCCGCCCTGGTGCAGGACATCATTGAACTTTCCAGGCTCCAGGGCACGGACATGGTGGACCATGCCGAGCCGGTGGACATCACTGAACTTGTGCACGACGCCGTCGAAGCCAACCGGCTGCCCGCGGAGCGCCGGAACATTACCGTGGTGGTTGGCGGCTCCGCGGAGAACCCCGTTTACGCGGACGGCCCCATGCTGACCACCGCGTTCCGGAACCTGATCGACAATGCGATCCGGTATTCGCCGGAGGGCAGCCAGGTGGGCGTGGGGATCCGGTCCCGCGATGGACTGGCCCAGGTGACGGTCACCGACCGCGGACCCGGCATCGCTGCCGAGGACCAGGAAAGAGTTTTCGAGCGGTTCTACCGCATCGACGCAGCCCGTTCCCGCAACACCGGCGGCACCGGGCTGGGCTTGAGCATCGTCAAGCACGTGGTCTCCAACCACGGCGGTGAAGTGAACCTGTGGTCCCAGCCGGGACAGGGGTCCACCTTCACCGTGCGGCTTCCGGAAATGGAAGCGGCGGATAACGAGGACACGGCGGACAGCCCGCCGCAGACAGACGGCGCGTCCGCGCCGGCCGGCAAGGAGTAAGTTGAGCAGGATCCTGATTGTGGAGGACGAAGAGTCCTTCAGCGACCCTTTGTCCTACCTCCTGGAACGCGAGGGGTTCGACGTCGCGGTGGTGGACAACGGCCTGGAAGCCGTTGCAGAGTTTGACCGCTCCGGAGCGGACCTGGTGCTCCTGGACCTGATGCTTCCGGGGCAGTCCGGCACCGAGGTGTGCCGGCAGCTGCGCCAGCGCTCCGACGTGCCCGTCATCATGCTCACTGCGCGCGACGCCGAGATAGACAAGGTGGTGGGGCTGGAGCTCGGCGCCGATGACTATGTGACCAAACCGTATTCCTCCCGCGAGCTTTTGGCCCGGGTACGTGCGGTGCTGCGCCGGCGCAGCGATGCCGGAGACCTCAGTGGTTCAACGGTCCAGGCCGGACCGGTGCGGATGGACGTGGACCGGCATGTGGTGAGCGTTGACGGGACGCCTGTCTCCCTGCCGCTGAAGGAGTTCGAACTGCTGGAGATGCTGCTGCGGAACTCCGGACGAGTGATGACGCGCGGCCAGCTGATCGAGCGGGTCTGGGGAGCGGACTACGTCGGTGACACCAAAACCCTGGATGTCCATGTCAAACGCCTCCGGGCAAAGATTGAGCCGGATCCCTCAGCCCCGCAGCATCTGGTGACGGTGCGCGGGCTGGGCTATAAGTTCGAGGCCTGACACCCGGGGATCCGGGGAGCACCGGCATGCAAAAGGGTCCGTCCGGAAACCGGACGGACCCTTTTGCAGGTTCTTCTGGGTTTGGCCTTGTTACGGAGCCGGAGTCTCCGTGGGCTCACCGCTGGTTGCCGGGGTGGGCTCGGGGGTGGGGAGGTATTCGCGGTAGTACGAAACCTGGCCGTCTACCACCGGAACATTCAGTTCTGCGGTTTCAGAGCCGGCCGTTGCCTCGGCGCGGATGCCGGTGCCGGGGAGCACGCTGACGGTCTCTACCAGGACCTCGGACTGCGGTGCGTCGTCGTAGACAACCTTGCCGCCGCCGGGGATGTTCCAGGTGAGGTCGGAGCCTCCGATGGAGAGCTCGAAGTTAATCGGGTCTGAGGAGTCGTTCACCACGGTGCCGATCAGGCGTCCGGGCTCGCCGTCGCCGTCGCTGACAACCAGGATGTTGCGCAGCTGCAGGTCACCCAGGTCCTGGACAATGCCGTCGGACGGGGAGTACTCCATGGTGGTTGCCTGATCGTTCACGGCACTGCAGCCGGTGGCGCCCAGCAGCGACAGCGCGATAACACCGGCGGCGGCAGCGTTCCGCGTCCGGTTCCTGGATGTGAAAATCACAGCACAAACTCCTGAAGGGTGGCGGTCGGAGGACCGAAGGGACGTTTGGTCCTAGCCTATCGGCAAACCCCCAAAAACATGGATTTAGCGACGTCAGGGGGCTTGCCGGAAGTACTCAGCAAGCTACCGGTGAGAGGCCGAATAATACTCAGTTTTGGGCCCCGGCCCGCTGACCTGCGAAAACTCTTCTCGGCGTGTCGCCCGCATGCTAAACTAGGGTTCGGGAAAGGGGAAAGTCCACATGGTTTTTGAGGTTGGCGAAACAGTTGTTTACCCTCACCACGGTGCCGCGAAGATCGAAGAGATCAAGATGCGGACCATCAAGGGCGAAGAGAAGATGTATCTCAAGCTCAAGGTGGCACAGGGTGATCTGACCATTGAAGTACCGGCTGAGAACGTTGACCTCGTTGGGGTTCGCGACGTCGTGGGCAAGGAAGGCCTCGAGCATGTATTCGATGTCCTTCGTGCCGAACTGACTGAGGAACCCACCAACTGGTCCCGCCGTTACAAGGCAAATCTGGAGAAGCTCGCTTCGGGCGACGTCGTCAAGGTTGCAGAGGTTGTCCGCGACCTTTGGCGCCGCGACCACGACCGCGGTCTTTCCGCGGGCGAGAAGCGCATGCTTGCTAAGGCACGCCAGATCCTCATTTCGGAGCTTGCCCTGGCCGAAAAGACTGACGAGGACCAGGCTGCCGCTGTATTGGACGAAGTCCTTTCCAGCTAATTCCTGATTCACGTTGCCGGTCCGCTTCCAAGCGGGCCGGCAACGCTTGTTTAACGCCCCGTTTGCTCGCTGCTGCGGGCGCCGGACGTGCCATGGCACTAGGCTTGAGGCGTGTCTGAATCCATTCCCGGCCCCTTCCGTGTGGGCGTCATCCTGGTGGCCGGCGGGTCCGGCCAGCGCCTCGGCTACGGCATGCCGAAAGCCCAGGTTCCCCTTGCCGGGGAAATGCTCCTGGCCCATGCGCTGCGCGGAGTGGATGCCTGCGGGGTAGCCTCCGCTATCGCCGTAGCCGTCCCCGCCGCGGACACCGCGCTTCGTGCCCTGTGCGCAGCTACGCCGCTCAGCTGCCCGATCGAGGTAGTGGACGGCGGTGCCACGCGGGCGGACTCCGTCCGTGCCGCGCTCAACGCCCTTCCGGGGGATCTCGACGCGGTGCTGGTGCACGACGCCGCCCGGGCGCTGGCCCCTGCCCAGGTGTTCCACCGGGTCACCGCTGCCCTGGCAGCCGGAGCCCAGGCCGTTATTCCGGCGGTTCCGGTGGTGGACACAGTCAAATCAGTCCAGCTGGCAGGCGGAGATTCCCCGGCACCGGCGCAGGTTACCGGTACGCCGGACCGCTCCACTTTGCGTGCCGTGCAGACGCCGCAGGGATTCGAGGCAGGCGTGCTCCGCCGCGCCCACGCAGCGGCTGCTGAATTCGACGAGCAGCAGGCCGCCGCCGTCACGGATGATGCAATGCTGGTGGAAAGTCTCGGCATTCCCGTCCACGTGGTGGAAGGATCCGCCATGTCCCTGAAGATCACCACTCCGCTGGACCTGCTTCTCGCCGAAGCGGTCCTGTCCGGCGGCTCCAGCATGCAGGAGGACTAAGAACCGTGGAAGCACTGCCCCGCACCGGCATCGGCACCGACGTCCATGCCTTCGCACCCCTGGATGCACCGCGTCCGCTCTGGGTGGCCGGTTTGCTGTGGGAAGGCGAACGCGGGCTCGCCGGACATTCAGACGGCGATGTGGTGGCACACGCCGCAGCGGACGCACTGTTCTCGGCAGCCGGAATAGGCGACCTTGGCACACACTTCGGCACCGACCGCCCCGAGTACGCCGGAGCAGCGGGAACCGTGCTGCTGGCTGAAGCCGCGCGGCTGGTCCGCGAAGCCGGCTTCCGGATCGGCAACGTCTCGGTGCAGCTGATCGGCAACCGCCCCAAGTTCAGCCCCCGCCGGGCTGAAGCCGAAGCCGTCCTGACCGAGGCTGCCGGAGCTCCCGTAAACGTCACGGCCACCACCACGGACGGGCTGGGCTTCACCGGCCGCGGCGAGGGAATCGCCGCTGTGGCCACCGCCGTCGTCGTCGCAGGCTAAACCTCCGGTTTGGGAGCGTAACCTGCCTGCGGGCGCGGCAGGCGGCACGCGGTAGCCTAGAGCAGTGAGCCTGAGATTCTATGACACAGCAAGCGCGCAGGTCCGGGACTTTGAGCCCCTCGTTCCGGGGCAGGTCAGCCTGTACTACTGCGGTGCCACCGTGCAGGGACTGCCGCACGTAGGGCACATCCGCTCCGCGATCGCATTCGACCAGCTCACGCGCTGGCTCCAGGCCCGCGGCTTCCGCGTCACCACCGTCCGCAACGTCACGGACATCGACGACAAGATCCTGGCCAAGGCTGCCGCATCCGTTGGCGCAGAGCCGGCGGACGGCGTCGTACCCGACGAACAGTGGTGGGCGCTGGCCTACCGCTTCGAGCAGGAATTCTCCCGCGCCTACGACGCGCTGGGTGTGCAGCGGCCCACCTACGAACCCCGCGCAACCGGCCACATTCCGGAAATGCACGCCCTCATCCAGCGCCTGATCGAGGCCGGACATGCCTATCCCTCCCTGGACGACTCAGGAGACGTGTACTTCGACGTCCGGTCCTGGCCCGCCTACGGCTCGCTCACCCGGCAGAACATTGATGACATGCAGGCAGCCCCCGACGCCGATCCCCGCGGCAAGCGCGATCCGCGGGACTTCGCGCTGTGGAAGGGCCACAAGGACACCGATCCGGAGACGGCCGCATGGGACAGCCCGTGGGGCCGCGGCCGGCCCGGCTGGCACCTTGAATGCTCGGCCATGGTCACCAAGTACCTCGGTCCGCGCTTCGACATCCATGGCGGCGGCCTTGACCTGCGCTTCCCGCACCATGAGAACGAGATGGCCCAGTCCCAGGCTGCCGGTGACGGCTTCGCCAACTTCTGGATGCACAACGGCATGGTCACCTTCGAGGGCGAGAAGATGTCCAAGTCCATCGGCAACACCATCAGCCCGGCGCAGATGCTCGCCGAAGCGTCTCCGCGCGTGGTGCGCTACTACTTGGGACAGGCGCACTACCGCTCCGTCCTGGACTACCGTCCCACCTCCCTGCAGGAAGCCGCGGCGGCCGTGGAGCGGATCGACGGTTTTATTGCCAAGGCAGCGGCCAGGACGGGGGACGACGCCGCAGCCGCCGGCCCGCAGGACCTTCCCGAAGCGTTCGGCGCGGCCATGGACGATGACCTCAACGTGCCCCAGGCCCTTGCGGTCCTGCACGAAACGGTACGTGCCGGGAACACCGCACTGGCGGCGTCGGACCTCGACGCCGTGCGAACCGCACTGTTCCAGGTCCGCGCCATGACCGCCGTCCTGGGGCTGGACGCGGTGCAGTCCGCGGGGACATCCGCCGGTCCTGAACATGCGGCACTGGACAGCCTGATCCAGGACCGCCTGCTCGAACGCAGCCAGGCCCGTGCCGCCAAGGACTGGGCCCGTGCGGATGCCATCCGCGACGCCCTGGCTGCCGCCGGAGTCGTCGTCGAAGACACCGCCGACGGGGCTGTCTGGTCGCTGGAAGAGGCGTAGGTGTTAGCTCTGGGCTAACACCTGCGCCGGACCGGCATCCGCGTTTGGACACCCTGCGTAGACTAGAAGTAGTGCTTTCTTCTACTTAAGGTGTATTACCCATGGCCAACCACGGACGACCCGGCGCGATTCGCAAAGCCAAAAAGGGCCCCAGCCAGGGCACCGGCGGCCTCGGCCGCAAAGCCCTCGAAGGCAAGGGACCGACCCCCAAGGCTGAAGACCGGCCCTATCACAAGGCTTACAAGAACAAGCAGCTCTCCGAGCGCTCTGCTGCCAAGCACGGCGGCCAGCGGCCCGGCGGCCGCAACGCCCCCGCACGCGGCAAGGTTGCCGAAGAAGTGGTCACCGGCCGCAACTCGGTAGTCGAAGCCCTGCGCGCCGGTATCCCGGCGAAGGCCCTGCATGTGGCCGTGCGGATCGACATGGACGACCGCGTCCGCGAATCCCTGAAGATGGCAGCCGAGCGCGGCCTGCCCGTCATGGAGACGCACAAACCCGAGCTGGACCGCATGACCAATGAGGCCGTCCACCAGGGCCTGGTCCTGCAGATCCCGCCCTACGAATACGCGGATCCGATCGATCTCGCCGAAGAGACCATCCAGGCCTGGAAGAAGGGCCACATCGCCAATGCGCCGCTCTTCGTTGCACTGGACGGCATCACCGATCCGCGCAACCTCGGCGCGATCATCCGCTCGGCATCCGCCTTCAGCGCGCACGGCGTCATTGTTCCCGAGCGCCGCTCCGTAGGCGTCACCGCCTCGGCCTGGAAGACCAGCGCCGGTGCAGCCGTGCGCGTCCCCGTGGCACGCGCCGGAAACCTGAACAACACGCTGAAGACCTTCAAGAAGATGGGCATCTTTGTTCTCGGGCTGGACGGCGACGGCGATGTCTCGCTTCCGGACCTGGCGCTGGCCAAGGAACCTGTGTGCATTGTGGTCGGCTCTGAGGGCAAGGGCCTGTCCCGCCTGGTGGGCGAAAACTGCGACCAGATTGTTTCCATCCCGATCGACTCCGCCATGGAATCCCTGAACGCCTCCATGGCAGTCGGGATCACCCTGTACGAAGTTTCACGTCAGCGCTCCGCCTGAACCTAACGGGGCGCCGGAAGAGGCAGCATGGCACACGTCGTAACCGGAGGTAGGCAGACTCCGTCTGAACGCATCTCCCGGGCTTTCCCCCTGGGGGTCCACGACAGCGTGGCGGGCGTCCCGGATCTTCCGGGCGCCGTCAACGTGTCCGTCTACGCGCCTGGCCTGCAGGCTGTGGACGTCTGGTTCGAAGCGCAGCCCGGGCAGTGGATGTCCACCTTGCTCGAGCGGCGCTCGGCCGGGGTTCACCACGGCCGGGTTGAGGGCCTGCGTCCGGGAATCCGCTACGGGTTCTGGGATCACGCAGCCGATCTGCCGGCTGAGCCGGGTTCCTTCCAGCTCCTGCTTGACCCGTATGGCCGCGGCATCGACACGGTGCACCGGCAGGGGGAGAAGCCGCTGTACTTCTCCGTTGCCACCACCCCGGACTTCGACTGGGACGGCGACGAGCCGCCGCACACCCGGTGGCGGGACTCCGTTATCTACGAGGCCCACGTGCGGGGGCTCACCAAGCTCAACCCGGCACTGCCTCCTGACCTGCGCGGCACCTATGCCGGAATGGGCCACCCGGAGACCATCCGGTACCTGAAGGAACTGGGCATCACGGCCGTGGAGCTGCTGCCGGTCCATTTCCACATTGATGAGCGACACCTGCGGGAGCTTGGACTCGGGAACTACTGGGGCTACAACACCCTGGGATTCTTCGTTCCGCACCTGGACTACGCCACGCTTACTGCTCAGGCTGCCGGACCGCAGGCGGTCCAGGACGAGTTCAAGTCCATGGTCAAGGACCTGCACGCGGCCGGGATCGAAGTGATCCTCGACGTCGTCTACAACCACACTGCCGAAGGCGGGCAGGACGAACCCGCCCTCTGCTGGCGCGGCCTGGGTGACCAGACGTATTACCGGCACGACGCCGAGGGCCGGTACCTCGACACGACCGGCTGCGGCAACAGCCTGGACTTCAGTGAACCCCGCGTGATCCAGATGGCACTGGACTCGCTGCGCTACTGGGTCCGCGAGTACCACGTGGACGGATTCCGCTTCGACCTGGCACCCACTCTGGCCAGGGACGCCGGCAACCGCTTTGACCGCAGGCACCCGCTGCTGGTTGCGCTGGCCACGGATCCCGTCATGCACGGCATCAAGCTGATCGCCGAGCCGTGGGACCTTGGGCCGGACGGCTGGCAGACCGGTAACTTTCCGCCCGGCTGGGCGGATTGGAACGACCACTTCCGCGACACGGTACGGGACTTCTGGCTGGTGGACCAGGCTGCCCTCGCTGCGGGGGAACCTGCAGGTTCACTGGCCCGGCTGGGCAGCGCCCTGGCCGGCTCCGCGGAGCTCTTTGCCCGCTCGGAGCGCTCACCGCTTGCCTCGGTGAACCTGGTAACCGCCCATGACGGCTTCACCCTGGCCGACCTGACTGCCTACAACCGCAAGCACAACCAGGCCAACGGCGAAGACAACCGCGACGGGTCGGACCACAACCGCAGCTGGAACCACGGCGTTGAAGGCCAGACCAGGGACCCTGAGGTCCGCGCGCGCCGCCGGCAAACCGCCCGGAACCTGATGGCCACCCTGCTGCTCTCCGTTGGTGTTCCCATGATCACGGCAGGCGACGAAACCGGACGCACCCAGCAGGGCAACAACAACGCCTACTGCCAGGACAACGAGGACACGTGGCTTTCCTGGGAGCACGACGACGACGCCAAGCGCATGTTCGCTGCCACTGCAGCGCTGCTGCGCCTGCGGCGGGAGTTCCTGGCCCGCCAGCCGTACGCGTTCCCGGCAGACCCGCGGGACGCTTTCCTGCTCTGGTTCGACGCCGCGGGCCAGCCCATGGCGGACGCCGCCTGGCACGATCCCGGCTGCCGCGTACTGCAGCTGCTCATCGGATCGGGGCAGGGTGAACGCGCGGGCCTGGTGGTCATCAACGGCGGGCAGGAAGCGGAAGAAGTCGTGCTGCCCTCGCGTCAGACACTGGACGACGCCGGGGTCACGGCCAACGAAGGCCACCTCTATGAGCTGCTGTTCGCCACCGCCGACCCCGACGGGCGCCGTACCGGCGCCCGCCTCGCCGCCGGTGAAAAGGACCGCGTCGCCGGGAACTCCGTCAGCGTTTACCGCATCTGAACCTAGGCGTTGGCTACGAGCCCCAGCTCGGCTTTGGACGCCAGCCCGGGATGATCCGGCAGGACGCGCACCGTGTAGCCGAACGGCCCGGCGAGCTCAATGTGCAGGTCCCCTGAGTAGAGGTACCGGCCCGATCCAAGATCCTCCGCCACGTTCAGCTCCAGCAGCTGGTGGTCGCTCAGCTTGTCCGCTTCGGACACCTGCCCGTAGGCGGCTTCCACCACAACATCCGTTGGTTTGAGCGAGCCGAGGTTCACGTAGGCCTGGACAGTGAGCCGGTCGCCAATCTGCGGTGCGTCCGAGATGCCGATGGAATCCACATGCTCCACTGCAACCCCGCTCCAGGCGTCGCGGACCCGCATGATCCAGGCTGCCAGGTCCCGGGCGGCCTGGTACTGGTCCGCAGCAGCTGCCCGCCCGGACTGGCAGGCCGGCCGGTACAGGTTGTTGACGTAGTCGCGCAGCATTCGGTTGGCGGAAACCTTCGGTCCCAGCTCGGCCAGGGTGTGCTTGACCATTTCCAGCCACTCGTGCGGCAGTGCATCCGCCGGGGCTTCCGAGGGGCCGGCAGAGCCGGCGTCGGAGGAAGGCTCCTGGCCGTAGAACATCGGGGCAACCGTGTTCTCCAGCAGCTCGTACAGGGCTGCCGCTTCAATGTCGTCGCGCTGGTCCGGGGTGTACAGCTCACGCGTGTGGATACCCTCGCGGGGATTCGCGGAGGGGATCGCCCAGCCGTTCTCGCCGTCGTACATCTCATCCCACCAGCCATCCATCACCGAGAGGTTGAGGCCGCCGTTGATGGCGGACTTCATCCCGGAGGTGCCGGAAGCCTCCAGCGGACGGATGGGGTTATTCAGCCACACGTCGCAGCCGGGGAACAGCGTGCGTGCCATGGCAATGTCGTAGTTGGGCAGGAACACGATGCGGTGGCGGACCTCGGGATCATCGGTGAACTGCACCAAGTCCTGGATCATCCGTTTCCCCTGCTCATCGGCCGGGTGGGATTTGCCTGCCACCACCAGCTGCACCGGGTGCTCGGGATGCAGCAAGAGTGCCTTCAGCCGGGCCGGGTCGCGCAGCATTAGTGTCAGCCGCTTGTAGGTCGGCACGCGCCGGGCGAATCCGATGGTCAGCACATCCGGGTCCAGCACATCGTCGGTCCAGCCCAGCGATGCGTCGGGGGTGCCGCGCTTGCGCCAGGCCGCGCGGACACGGCGCCGTACGTCGTCGATCAGGTTGCTGCGCAGCCGGCGCCGCAGGTCCCACAGGTCCTCGTCACTGACTTCGTAGGCGCGGGTCCAGTCCCGGTCATGGACCGTGGCAACACCGAACTGCTTCTGGGCCAGCCGGGTCAGCTCGGGATCGACCCAGGTGGGCACATGCACGCCGTTCGTCACCGAGGTAATCGGGATCTCCGAAACATCGAAGCCAGGCCAGAGACCGGAGAACATGGCACGGGACACCTGTCCATGCAGCTTGGCCACGCCGTTGGCACGCTGGGCCAGGCGCAGTCCCATCACGGCCATGTTAAAGACGTTGGGGTCACCGCCCTCATAGTCCTCGGCACCGAGCGCCAGGACCTTGTTCGTCGGTACGGACTGGGCCAGGCCCGCGCTCAGGAAATGCCGCACTTCGCCAACATCAAAGCGGTCGATTCCGGCCGGAACAGGCGTGTGGGTGGTGAAGATCGTGGATGCCCGGGCAGCGGTGAGCGCCTCTTCCCAGTGCATTCCGGTATCCATGAGTTCCCGGATCCGTTCCACGCCCAGGAACCCGGCATGGCCCTCGTTGGTGTGGAAAACCTCCGGTGCCGGCGCTCCGGTGAGGCGTTCAAAGACTCGCAGCGCCTTCACGCCGCCCATGCCCAGCAGCAGTTCCTGCTGCAGCCGGTGGTCTCCGCCGCCGCCGTAGAGGCGGTCCGTGATGCCGCGGGCGGCGTCGTCGTTCCCGCGCACGTCCGCGTCCAGGAGCAGCAGGGGAACGCGCCCGACGTCGGCACGCCAGATCTGCGCCATCAGGTGCCGTCCGTTGGGCAGGGGCAGGCTGATCCGTGCGGGGGTTCCGTCTTCTTCACGCAGCAGGGTCAGCGGCAGGCCGTTGGGGTCCAGGACCGGGTATGTCTCCTGCTGCCAGCCGTCGCGGGAGAGGGACTGCTTGAAGTAGCCGGCCTGGTAGAGAAGGCCTACGCCGATCAGCGGGACGCCCAGGTCCGAGGCGGACTTCAGGTGGTCGCCGGCCAGGATCCCCAGGCCGCCGGAGTACTGCGGCAGCACGGCGGAGATGCCGTACTCGGGGGAGAAATAGGCGATTGAACGAGGGGCGTCCTCACCGAGGGACTGGTACCAGCGCGGTTCGGTGAGATAGTGCTCCAGGCCCTCGTCCAGTGACCGGATGCGTTCGACCAGCTCCGAGTCGCCTGAGATTCGTTCAAGGGTCTGGCGGCTGACCATGCCCAGGGCCCGGACGGGATCGTGTCCACTCTGCGCCCAGATCTGCGGATCAAGGTCGTTGAACAGCTCCCGGGTGGGCTGGTGCCAGCTCCAGCGCAGGTTGCCGGCCAGTCTGGCCAGCGGCGCAATGCTGTCGGGGAGGACGGTGCGGACGGTAAACCTTCGGATTGCCTTCACCCCCGTTAGGCTAGCGCAGAACGCCGCGGCAGTGTTCTCCGTCACGCAAAAGCAACAGGGATTTAACCCCATTTCCTCCAACCCCGTCCGGACCTGCGGGGATTCTGCGCGTATCCGTCCTGACCTGTAGCGATGCGGCAAAAAGTACGTGCCCTTAGCAATCTGCCCTGATTGTCGCTAACGTCTAGTCTGTGACCACATCCAGCGCGTTGCCATCTAATGTCCAGCCCGCCGCGGAACTCCGGTTCGGCCGGATTCCAATCCTCAACGTGTCTCCGGTGATCCAGTGCGGCCGGTTTGCCGCCAAAGCTGTCCCGGGAGAAGACCTTGTCATCGGGGCCACGGTCTTCCGTGAAGGGCACGACCTCGTGGGGGTCACGGCAGTGCTCTACGACCCGCAGGGACAGGAAGTCGAGCGCCGGCGAATGCACCCGGTGGGACAGGGCCTGGACCGCTGGGAGGGGCTTCTGCGCCCGCCGTCGACCGGAGCGTACACCTTTACCGTGGAAGGCTGGGCTGACCTGTTTGGCACCTGGCACCACAACGCAGAGGTGAAAATCGGTGCCGGAATCGACGTCGAACTGATGCTCGCCGAAGGCGCCGCCCTCTTCACTGCGGCAGCAGTGGGCCGGGACGAGGACGACGCCGCCGTGCTGCGGGAAACTGCCAGGGTACTCGAGGACCAGGCACTGGATCCCGGGATGCGGCTCGCCGCGGCCAGCCGGACGGAGCTGGCCCGGGTGCTGGAGCGCGAGCCGATCCGCGACCTCGTGACCGCCTCGCAGCGCTTTCCGATCAACGTGGAGCGTGACCGGGCAGGGCGCGGCGCGTGGTACGAGTTCTTCCCGCGCTCCGAGGGTGCTTCCTTCGATCCCGCCACGGCTTCGTGGACCTCGGGGAACTTCCGCACCGCTGTGCACAGCCTGGACCGGGTGGCGCGGATGGGGTTCGACGTCATCTACCTCCCGCCCATCCACCCCATCGGCACCAACTTCCGCAAGGGACCGAACAACACCCTGGTTGCCGGGCCGCAGGACCCGGGATCTCCCTGGGCAATCGGTGCCGCGGAGGGCGGGCATGACGCGATCCACCCGGACCTGGGAACGTTCGAGGACTTTGACTTCTTTGTCCAGGCCGCCTCGGGGCTGGGGCTGGAAGTCGCTATCGACCTGGCACTGCAGGCATCCCCGGACCATCCCTGGGTCACCGAGCATCCGGAATGGTTCACTACCCGGGTGGACGGCAGTATTGCCTACGCGGAAAACCCGCCCAAGAAGTACCAGGACATCTATCCGCTCAACTTCGACAACGACTACGAGGGACTCTCCAGGGAGATCCTGCGCATCGTCCTCATGTGGATCAGCCACGGCGTGAAGATCTTCCGTGTGGACAACCCGCACACCAAGCCCCTGCGTTTCTGGGAATGGCTGATCGGTACCGTCAACAAGCAGCACCCGGACGTGGTGTTCCTTGCCGAGGCCTTCACCCGCCCGCCCATGATGCACGCGCTGGGCATGGCCGGTTTCCAGCAGTCCTACACGTACTTCACCTGGCGGAACACCCGCCGGGAAATCGAGGAGTACTTCACTGAGGTATCCCATCAGACCGCGGCGTTCTTCCGGCCCAACTTCTTTGTGAACACACCGGACATCCTCACGGAGTTCCTTCAGTACGGCGGGCCGCCCGCATTCAAGATCCGTGCCGTGCTGGCCTCTACCGCCAGTCCGCTGTGGGGCATGTATGCCGGCTTCGAACTCTATGAACATGTGGCCCGGCCGGGAGCCGAGGAATACATCGACAACGAGAAGTTCGAGTACAAGCAGCGGGACTTCGCCGCCGCCGAGGCCGAGAACCGCAGCCTTGCGCCCTACATCACCCGGCTGAACCAGATCCGGCGCGACCACCCGGCGCTGGGGGACCTGCAGAACCTTACGGTGCATTCGAGCACCGACGAGGCCACGGTCGCCTACTCCAAGTACAAGCACGTCGATTATTCCGATCCAAGCAGTAAGGACACGCTCATCATCGTGGTGAACACCGACCCGCACAGTGCACGCGAGTGCACCGTAACCCTGGACCTTGATGCCCTGCACCTCGATCCGCAGGACTTCAACGACGACGGCACGTTCTGGGTCGATGACCTGATCAGCGGCGCGAGCTACCGCTGGGGACAGTACAACTACGTGCGCCTGGACGCACACTACGAACCGGCGCACGTTCTGGCTGTACGGAGGGGATCGGCATGGTAAATCCCTTCCAGCTGCACGCACCCGGGCTGACGAACGACCCGAACTGGTACCGCAAGGCAGTGTTCTACGAAGTCCTGGTCCGGGGTTTCCGCGACTCGAATGGAGACGGCAACGGCGACTTCAGCGGCCTGATCTCCCAGCTGGACTACCTGCAGTGGCTGGGCGTGGACTGCCTCTGGCTTCCCCCCTTCTTCAAGTCTCCGCTGCGCGACGGCGGGTACGACATTTCCGACTACTACGACGTGCTCAGCGAGTTCGGCACCATCAGCGACTTCAAGCGCCTGGTGGCAGAGGCCCATGCCCGCGGGCTGCGCGTCATCATTGACCTGCCGCTGAACCACACCTCGGACAAACACCCGTGGTTCGAAGAATCCCGCAACGACCCGGACGGTCCCTACGGCGATTTCTACGTCTGGTCAGACACCGACCAGAAGTACGAAGACGCGCGGATCATCTTCGTGGACACGGAAGAATCCAACTGGGCTTTCGACCCGGTGCGCCGGCAGTTCTACTGGCACCGGTTCTTCAGCCACCAGCCGGACCTGAACTTCGAGAACCCGAAGGTCGTTGAGGCGGTGTTCGACGTCGTGCGGTTCTGGCTGGACCAGGGCATCGACGGCTTCCGCGCCGACGCCATCCCGTACCTCTTCGAGGAAGACGGGACCAACTGCGAGAACCTCCCGGCAACCCACCGGTTCCTGAAGGACCTGCGGACCATGGTGGATGAGAACTACCCCGGCCGGGTGATCGTGGCGGAAGCCAACCAGATGCCCCATGAGGTAGTGGAGTACTTCGGCGACGAGACCGGACCGGAATGCCACATGTGCTTCCACTTCCCGATTATGCCGCGGCTCTTTTACGCCCTGCGGGACCAGAAGGCCGCACCGATCATCCAGACCATGGAAGAGACCCCGGACATTCCGCAGGGCGGACAGTGGGGAACCTTCCTGCGGAACCATGACGAGCTGACGCTTGAAATGGTCACCAACGAGGAACGCCAGGCCATGCTCGGCTGGTACGCCCCGGATTCCCGGATGCGCGCCAACATCGGCATCCGGCGGCGGCTGGCACCGCTGCTGGATAACTCCCGCGCGGAGATTGAACTGATCCACGCGATGCTGCTCTCGCTGCCCGGCAGCCCGTTCCTGTACTACGGGGACGAGATTGGCATGGGAGACAACATCTGGCTGGAAGACCGCGACTCTTCGCGCACGCCAATGCAGTGGAATCCGGACCGCAACGCGGGCTTCTCCACGGCAGACCCCGGCAAGGTCTACCTGCCCGTGGTGCAGTCGCTGGTTTACCACTACAACCACGTCAACGTGGAGGCGCAGCTGGCCAGTTCCAGTTCGCTGCTGCACTGGCTGCGGCAGATGATCATGGTCCGCAAGACCCATCCCGCCTTCGGCATGGGCTCCTACCGCAATGTCCCCACGGACAGCGAGGCCGTCCTGGCGTTCCTGCGCGAACTGCCGGAAGACAACCCCGAAGGCGAGGTGGGGGAGACCATGTTCTGCATCTTCAACCTCTCCCAGCATCCGGTGGCCGCCACCGTGAATCTGCCGGAGTTCGCCGAGCGGGGACTGCGGGACGCCTTCGGCGGAACGCCTTTCCCCACCTTCGGGCAGGACGGTTCTCTGACCCTGACCCTGGGCAGCCATGACTTCTACTGGCTTCGCCTGCGCTCAGCGAAATCAAACACAAGCTCACCGCAGACCGAAGCAATCCCGCTGATACTCGCACCGGAGGCCACGTCGAAATGACAGACACCATCCCGACCCTGCCCGAACTGCTCACTGCCTGGCTGCCCCGGCAGCGATGGTTTCCGGCCAAGGGACGGGATGTGGTCCTTCGCCGCGTCGGGGGCATTGAACTGGCAGACCCGCAGGGTGCGGTCGAAATGCATGTGCACTTCGTCTCGGTGGAATCCGGGCGGCGGGTGGACGTCATCAGCGTGCCGGTCAGCACCCGCTCCGATCCGGTGGAGGAACTCGGCGACTCGCTCCTGGGCATCGTGGAACACCCCGACAAGGGCCGGCAGTGGCTGTACGACGCTACGGCAGACCCCGTGTTCGTCACGGCCTGGCTGGAAACCATGCGCTCGCAGGCCAGCTCGCTGGACGGCCGCACCCACGGGTACGCACTGGACGGATTCGGTGACTGGGATGCCTTCACGGACACCCTCGCCATCCGGGTCCTCAAGGGCGAACAGTCCAATACCTCGGTCATTGCGGTGACGAGCAAGGCGCCGGTGATCGTGAAGTTCTACCGCGTGCTGGCTGCGGGGGAGAGCCCGGACGTGGTGGTCAGCGCCAAGCTCACGGAGGGCGGTTCCCAGGACGTGCCCGCCACGCTGGGCTGGGTCACCGGCAGTTGGGAGGACGTGTACGACGCCGCCGCTGCAGGCAGCTGGGTAACCGGAGACGTGAGCGTGCTCCGGGAGTTCATCCCGGACAGCGAGGACGCGTGGCGCACCGCCTCGTCCGCCGCCGTCGCCGGCCGCGACTTCTCCGCCGAAGCCGAGGAACTCGGGGCCGTGACGGGAAGGATCCATTCCCAGCTCGAAGCCGCCTTCGGCGCGCACCAGCCCACGCCGGCCGAGCAGCAGGAATTCATCGACTCACTGGTACGCAGGCTGAAGTGGGAGTGGGAGGAAGCCCGCAGCTACGTGGGCCCGTATGACGAGACATTCAATCAGCTCCTGGAGACCGTGGAGCAGCTGCCGTCCCTGCCCAGCCTGCAGCGCATCCACGCGGATTACCATCTTGGCCAGGTGCTCCACTCGACAGGCCGCGGCTGGACGGTGCTGGACTTCGAGGGCGAGCCGCTTCGGCCCGCCGCCGAACGAAGCCTTCCCGACGTTGCCCTGCGCGACGTCGTCGGGATGCTCCGTTCAATTGACTACGCCGCTGCGGTGGCCGTCATCGGGTCTTCCGGGGCCGGACCTGAAGACCTGGATGAAAACACTGCCCGCAGGGTCCAGGCCGCCGTCTGGGCGCAGGCCGCTGCCGACGCCTTCCTGCGCGGTTACGAGAAGGAGACCGGAACGCAGGTCAACCGCGCCGATCCGCTCTACATCGCGCTCTGGCTGGACAAGGCCCTGTACGAGGTCGTCTATGAGATCCGCAACCGCCCGGCCTGGATCGAGGTGCCGGCGACGGCCGCCCGCCAGGTCCTGGAAGAACTCAGGTTGCAGCAAAACCCGCCGAACGGACAGGAAACGAACCACGTGAACACAACCCCAGAGTCCGACTCCGTCCAGCCCAAGGGCGCCGCATCCGCCGCGTCCGCCGCGCCCGCCGCTCCGCCGTCGGGCACTGCTGCCGCCGCATCCGCCGGCGGTGCCGACGTCCCCGTGGCCGCTCCGGCACAGGCTGGCGGAACGGGCACCCCGCTGCCCGTCGCGCAGGACGTCCTGGACGCGGTGTCCTACGGCAGCTACTACCAGCCGCACGCAGTGCTGGGTGCGCACCTGGACGACCACGGAACCGTGACGATCCGTACGCTCCGCCCCCTGGCCAGCGAAGTCACCGCCATCACTCCCGAGGGCCGGGCACCGCTGCGGCATGAACACAACGGGATCTGGGTGGGGACGCTGCCGGCGACGACCCCCGGGCAGGTGCCCGACTATAGGCTGGAAGTTACGTACGACGGCGTTCCGCCGGCCCTGGTGGACGATCCTTACCGGTTCCTGCCCAGCCTGGGCGAAATGGACCTGCACCTCATCGGTGAGGGACGGCACGAAAAGCTCTGGACCGTACTGGGTGCCAACCCGCACCACTACAACTCCGTCCTTGGCGAAGTGGACGGGGTCAGCTTCGCCGTCTGGGCACCGAATGCCAAAGCCGTGCGGGTCGAGGGAGACTTCAACGCCTGGGATGGCCGGATCCATGCGATGCGCTCGCTGGGAAGCTCCGGGGTCTGGGAGATCTTCATCCCGGACGTTGAACCCGGCTCACGCTACAAGTTCGAGATCCTCGGCCAGGACGAAGTCTGGCGGGAGAAGGCTGACCCAATGGCCAAGGGAACGGAAGCTCCGCCGCTCACCGGCTCCCGCGTCGTGGAATCCACCTACCGGTTCGAAGACCAGGACTGGATGACCGCGCGCGCTGAACGCGACCCGCACAACTCACCGATGAGCGTCTACGAAGTCCACCTCGGCTCCTGGCGGCTGGGCCTGGATTACCGGGAGCTGGCCAAGCAGCTCGCCGAGTACGTCACCTGGCAGGGCTTCACCCACGTGGAGTTCATGCCCGTTGCCGAGCATCCTTTCGGGGGCTCCTGGGGATACCAGATCACCAGCTACTTCGCCCCCACCGCGCGGTTCGGGCATCCTGATGACTTCCGGTACCTCGTGGACACACTGCACCAGGCCGGCATTGGCGTCATCCTCGACTGGGTGCCCGGACACTTCCCCAAGGACTCCTGGGCCCTGGCGAACTTCGACGGACAGCCGCTCTACGAACACGGCGATCCGATGCGCGGCGAGCAGCCCGACTGGGGAACGCTGATCTTCGACTACGGCCGGCGCGAGGTGCGCAACTTCCTGGTGGCAAACGCCATCTACTGGCTGGAGGAGTTCCACATTGACGGCCTGCGGGTCGACGCCGTTGCCTCCATGCTTTACCTGGACTACTCCCGCCCGGCGGACCAGTGGCGTCCAAACCAGTTTGGCGGCCGGGAGAATCTGGAAGCGATTTCCTTCCTGCAGGAAGTCAACGCCACTGCCTACCGGCGGGTACCGGGCATCGTGATGATCGCGGAAGAGTCGACGGCGTTCCCCGGGGTTACCGCCCCGACCAATACGGGCGGACTGGGCTTCGGACTGAAATGGAACATGGGGTGGATGAACGACACCCTCGAGTACATGTCCGAGGATCCGATCAACCGGATGTACCACCACTCCAAGCTCACGTTCTCCCTGGTCTATGCCTTCACGGAGAACTTCCTGCTGCCCATCTCGCATGACGAAGTGGTGCACGGCAAGGGATCGCTGCTGCGCAAGATGCCGGGCGACCGGTGGCAGCAGCTGGCAAACGTCCGCGCCTATCTTGCCTTCCAGTGGGCGCATCCGGGCAAGCAGCTGATCTTTATGGGGACGGAGTTCGGCCAGGAGGCTGAATGGTCCGAGCAGTACGGGCTGGACTGGTACCTCACTGAAACGCCCCAGCACCGAGGCGTGCAGCTGCTGGTTCGGGAACTCAACGACATCTACCGGGAAACCCCGGCGCTCTACGCCCGGGACAACGAACCCTCCGGTTTCCAGTGGATCAACGAGAACGACGGAGCGCACAACGTACTCTCCTTCATCCGCTGGGATGGCCAGGGCAACCCGCTGGTCTGCATTGCCAACTTCTCCGGTGCCCCGCATGAGGGCATTCGCGTCGGACTGCCGTGGGCGGGGGAGTGGGTGGAACGGCTGAACACCGACGCCGTGGAATACGGTGGCTCGGGTGTAGGCAACATGGGGGTAGTGACGGCGGAGGAAGGCGGCTTCGAAGGCCAGCCGGCTTCCGCGTCCCTCCGGCTCCCGCCCCTGGGCCTGCTGTACCTCACGCCCCGGAAGTAGCTATAGGGCCGACGGTTTTGGGGAGGTGGTCGATGCCTCCCCAAAACCGTGCTAGAGTTTATATCCGCGCAGAACGGGGAACCGGGAAGCGCGGAGGAAGTAAGAACCACAGCAAGAACGCAGCGTATATCGCGAAAACAGCCGGTTTGACACCGACTGCCAAGCGGTACTAAGCTAGAAAAGTTGCTCCGGAGCGACGGAGAGCGCAGGATCCCAAGGGATCACAGCCCTCCCGGTGCCGGATGTGCCTGTTGTTTGAGAACTCAATAGTGTGCCAAGTTTATTGATACCGATTATTTATTAATTGGTTGAATTGGCTGTCCTGCCCACCCCGTGGGTGTGGATGGTTTTTTTAGCTGGTTTC
>NZ_VTFV01000004.1 GCF_009192745.1 Arthrobacter citreus | reverse complement strand
CCGGCCCCGCCGCCCCGCCGTCGCCGCCCGCCACCAAGCGCCACGCCCGGCCCCGATACCAGCCGCCCGCAACTCTTCCCAACGAACTCAGACCTCGACTCACACCCACACCCTCAGCAGCTGGGACCGTTCAGAATGGCACGATAGAAAGCGATGAAACTCTTTAAGCGCCCGAAGAAACCGGGTGTGTTGCCCATGCCTCTCTGGCTGCAGGGAATGTTCGAACTCGGCCAGGCGGCAGTGCTGTCAGCCCTGGTCGTGATCCTGCCGCTGACTGGAGTGTGGGCAGCAAACGGGTTCTCAGACCGGGACTACGCATCCCTGGCACGACTCAGCGGACAAGCCTGGCTGCTGCTGCACGGAGTGCCGCTGTCACTGACATATCCGGCAGGAACCGTAGGCCCGGAAGAATCCGGAGGACTGCTGTCCCTCATCCCGCTGGGACTGACACTCATCCCCTTCTTCCTCTGCTGGAGGGCAGGACGCAGACTTGCCCGCGCCTGCTACACAGACCAGCTCTGGCAGGCACTGCTCGGAGCGCTGGGCACCTACGCCCTGCTCGGAACCGCCGCGGCATACTTCTCCGCAAATGAGGACGTGAGCATCTCCCTGGTTGCCGGTGCGCTGATACCCCTTGTCTCCGCAGGACTCGGAGTCATCATCGGGGCAAGGATGGAAGCCGGATCCTGGGTACGCCTCATCGGAGTGGACCTCACAGACTGGATAGCCAGAACCAGCCAGCACTCACGCTGGGCCGGATCCTACCTGTGGGCAGCTGTCCGGGCCGGAGTCGTCGGAATCGTGGCGGCAGTCGGACTCGCAGCAGTTCTTTTTGTGGTTGCACTGGCAGTGAGCTGGGCAGAGATCGCAACCGTTTACCAAAAGCTCGACGCCGGAATCATCGGAGGCATCGTCCTCACCGTCGCGCAGCTGGGACTGCTGCCAAACCTGGTTCTCTGGACACTCGCCTGGGCATCCGGTGCGGGATTCAGCATCGGAACCGGAAGCATCATCAGTCCGCTCGAAACCACGGTTGGCCCCCTCCCGGCGGTCCCGGTACTGGCAGCCCTGCCCAGCGGCCAGCCGGAATACGCCTACGCAGCACTGCTCATCCCTGTCGTGGCAGGAGTGCTGGCAGGATGGTGGTTCCTGCGCGAAGGAGAGAATCACTTCGATGAATGGATCTCCATCAAGGTCAGCGCCAGGTGGTTCACGGCATCCGTTTCAACCATCTGCCTAGGTGCCGTGATTGGCCTGGTTTCCGGACTCCTGGCAGCTGCAGCCGCACTCATTGCCCGCGGATCGCTGGGCATCGGCAGATTCGTGGACATAGGCCCCGACCCGCTCTGGACCGGAATCTGGATCGCAGCGGAAGTCGCCGTCGGCGTCGTTATTGGTTACGCCGCCGGCCCCTGGCTGGAACGCGAACGCTCGCGGCGACCAGTAACTGCCTCAAAGGCGTAACTACCCGCCGGCCAAAACCAGCCAAACGCAGGACCGTTACGGCTGGGGAAGCATTCCGCCGAACGTCAGGTATTCCTTGGTGCAGGTTTCCGTGGCCTGGACAGTCAGGGCCGACTGCATGCAGGTCTCGTACTTGGCGGTAAGCGGCCACAGAGCCACTTGGGCAGCCAGACCGAGGGTCATGAACGCAGTTGCCGCCAGGCCCATCGAGACCACAATCCGCATAAAAGCGCCCAGACCATACCGGACAACCTTCACCAGAGTCATGACGCCGACCACCACGGCTGCAACACCCAGCACAAGGGGAAGCAGCTTCCAGGGCAGCATCAAGTCGGAACTGAGCAGCATTCCCAGCAGCAGGGCAATAAACACCCACATGTAGGACCGGGCTTCCTTCGACTGTGCCTCAGTGGGCTCCGGTTTGCGGGTAGCCGGCGGAAACGGCGGTCGCGGGCGTACGTCAGGGCCGTCGTTAGTCATGGATTAAGCCTAGGTGACGCTTCGACCTAAGGTTGACACATGCGAATCGTTGTTCTGGTCTCCGGCACAGGCTCCAACCTTCAGGCCGTTCTCGACGCCGTTGCGGCAGGAAAGCTCGACGTCGACATCGCTGCGGTCGGCGCCGACAGGGCCGGAACCTACGGCATCGAACGTGCTGCCGCAGCCGGATACGAAACGTTCGTGGTGAACTTCAAGGACTACCCGGTGCGAGCAGACTGGAACCGCGCGCTGACCGAGAAAGTCGCCTCGTACAATCCCGACGTCGTCCTTTCCTCCGGATTCATGCGGATTGTCGATGAGCATTTCATCGATACGTTCGAGGGACGCTACGTCAACACACACCCTGCGCTGCTTCCGTCGTTCCCCGGTGCGCACGGCGTACGGGACGCACTCGCGTATGGAGTGAAAGTCACCGGCTGCACGGTTCATATTGCCGACGCCGGCGTGGACACCGGTCCGATCCTTGCCCAGGCAGCAGTAGAAGTCCTCGACGGCGATACCGAGGAGACGCTGCACGAGCGTATCAAGGTGCAGGAACGCCAGCTGCTGATCGAGACCCTGCGCAAGATCAGCAAAGAAGGACTCCCAGCGCTCTAAGACGGCGTCTGGACGGCCCGCGGCCGGAGCCGGTTCAGGCACCCCGGAGCCGGTTCAGGCACCCCCCCCAGCTCAGCTGCAGGGACCCTAGTCCACCGCAGAACCCTAGTCCAGCGCAGCACCCCGGGTCTCCGGCGAGAACTTCGCCATCCACAGCACAGCAGCCAGCACCAGCAGCCCGGCCACGGCAAATGAAAGCGGCAGCCCGAGGCACGGCCAAAGCACCGATACAAAAAGCAGCGGTCCGAAACCTGCACCAACCCGCGACGCCGTTGACGCCCAACCAAACCCGCTGGCACGCAGCCGCGTGGGGTAGAGCTCGGAAACATAGGTGTAGAGCACTGGAATGGCCACCTGCACCACAAACCCGTAGATCAAGAGCCATGTCGTTGCGGAAGCCGGAACATCAACCACCAGGGCAACCACCACCAGCGACGCCGCGGCAGCAGGACCTGTAATTCCCAGCAGCCACTTCCGGCCGACCCGCTCCACGAGCAGGGCCGCAGCAACAACACCCAGCAGGCCCACCGCAGCCATGCCCGACGTCGTGAGGAATGCCTTGTACTCGGCATAACCAGCATCGACGAGGATCTTCGGCATCCACTGCAGGGCCAGGTAGTAGACCAGCAAGACCGTCACAAACAGGGACCACGCAGTCACCGTGGATTTCGGATTGCTCCTCCACAATTCGGCAAGCTGGCTGCCGGTGGTCTTCAGGGAGAACTTCTGCACAGGCTCCGGCTCCGGAAGCCGCCACTCGGTCTGGGTTCCTCCCGTACGGCGGATCAGATCATTGATGACGGCGCTGGCCTCCTCGGTGCGGCCCTTGCGGACCAGGAACAGCGGGGATTCCGGAACGGACCTGCGAACCCAGAAGACCAGCAGCGCCGGGATGACCATAATCAGCATGGTCCAGCGCCAGTCCGCGACGGTCGCCATGATGACGGCGGAAGTAACGCCGCAGAGCGCTGCACCTACGGGCCACCATCCGTCCATTGCAGTCAGCACCCGGCCGCGCTGCTTCCGCGGAGTGAACTCACCAACCAGGGCATAGTCCACCGGAACACACCCGCCAAGGCCAACCCCTGCCAGGAACCTGAAGACGCAGAACCACGCGATGTCCGGGGCGAACGCGCCGGCCACCGTGAAGATCGAGAAGATCAGCAGGGTGGCGGTGAAGGCCTGCTTCCGCCCGATCGCGTCTGCAATGGAGCCCCAGAGAAAGGCGCCGATGGCCATTCCCAGCAGGTTCGCGGTGCCGATCCACGCCGCCTGGGCCGGTACGAGGTTCCATTCCTGGGACAACAGGGGGATGAGGACCCCGTTGAGCGTGACATCCCAGGCGTCGAACATAAAGCCCAGCCCGCCGATCAGGAAGATCTTGCCCTGGACGCGCCAGCGCCACGGGAGGTTCTGGACTACTTCATCGCCCGCAGGCAGGGCATGGGTCGTTGTCATCAGGGGGAGGGCCTTCCGCCGGCACTTATAGTCATCAATGCACTAACTGGGGGACACTCTACAACGCCCGGAGCGGGACGGCGGCCGCCGTCCGTAACGTTCGGCGGGCGATGAGCCATCATCCGCAATGTTCGGGCAGGTGAGCCCGGACCCCCAAAACCTGCCGCGTCAAAAGGGTGACGGGCGCGCGCGCGAGTATTACCGGTAGGCCTGCCCCCGGGGAGCCCAAGGCATAAACTCGTCCTTGGGCCGCCCGCAGGCGGCGCGTGCATCGTTCGCCGATACCCAGTTGGAGTGACTTCCGTGAGCAACACCCCCCTTGACCGTGTACCCATCCGCCGGGCCCTCATCTCGGTCTATGACAAGACCGGCCTGACGGAACTGGCCCAGGGCCTCGCCGCCGCTGGAGTCAGCATTGTCTCCACCGGCTCCACCGCAAAGCAGATTGCCGCGGCAGGCATCGAGGTCACCGAGGTTGCCGAGGTCACCGGATTCGCCGAATGCCTGGACGGCCGCGTCAAGACCCTCCACCCGCGCGTGCATGCCGGCATCCTGGCCGACCGCCGCCGGCAGGATCACCGCGACCAGCTGGATGAACTCGGCATCGAACCCTTTGACCTGGTGGTCGTGAACCTTTACCCGTTCGTCGAGACCGTGAAGTCCGGGGCCGCGCAGGACGACGTCGTCGAGCAGATCGACATCGGCGGGCCCTCCATGGTCCGTGCCGCCGCCAAGAACCACCCCTCTGTCGCCGTCGTCGTTGACCCGGCCAAGTACTCCGCTGTCACCGCGGCCGCCGCTGAAGGCGGCTTTGACCTAAACGCACGACGCCGCCTGGCCGCCGAAGCGTTCGCGCACACCGCCGCCTATGACACAGCCGTAGCGAAGTGGACTGCCGCGCAGTTCGGCGACGGCACCGAAGAAGGAGCCGCCTGGCCCGCCTATACCGGCATGGCGCTGGAACGTTCCGAGGTGCTGCGCTACGGCGAAAACCCGCACCAGGCTGCCGCGCTCTATGCGGACCAGGACTCGATGCCCGGCGTCGCCCAGGCAGACCAGCTGCACGGCAAGGCCATGTCCTACAACAACTACGTCGACGCCGATGCCGCCCTGCGCGCCGCTTTCGACTTCGATGAGCCGGCAGTCGCCGTCGTCAAGCACGCCAACCCGTGCGGTGTGGCCGTAGCCTCCCCGGGGGCCGCTGACCCGATCGCCAACGCCCACCTGAAGGCGCACGCCTGCGACCCGGTTTCTGCCTACGGCGGCGTGATTGCGGCGAACCGCACGGTTACCGCCGGCATGGCTGAGACCGTCAAGGACATCTTCACTGAGGTTGTCATCGCGCCGGACTTCGAGCCGGAGGCCGTGGAGATCCTCTCCCGGAAGAAGAACATCCGCCTGCTCACCCTCCCGGACGGCTACGGCCGCAACCCGCTGGAGTTCCGCCAAGTCTCCGGCGGCGTGCTGATGCAGCAGCCGGACACGGTTGAAGCCGAAGGCGATGATCCGGCGAACTGGACCCTGGCAGCGGGGGAGCCCGCTGAAGAAAAGACCCTCGCGGATCTTGTTTTCGCCTGGCGGGCAGTCCGTGCCGCCAAGTCGAATGCCATCCTGCTGGCCCGCGACGGTGCCTCGGTGGGCGTGGGCATGGGCCAAGTGAACCGCGTCGATTCCTGCAAGCTGGCCGTCGAGCGTGCCAACACGCTGGCAGGCTCAGACGACGAGCGCGCCCGGGGCGCCGTAGCGGCGTCGGACGCTTTCTTCCCGTTCGCCGACGGGCTCGAAATCCTGCTGAACGCCGGCGTCCGCGCCGTGGTCCAGCCGGGCGGATCCGTGCGCGACGAAGAGGTTATCGCTGCCGCGAACGCAGCAGGCGTGCCGATGTACTTCACCGGCGCACGCCACTTCTTCCACTAGGAACACTCCAGCCACGCCCGGCCGCGGGCCGCACGGATCATGTCCGCATGCGGCCCGCGGTTTAGGGAGCGCATCTGCGCTGTGGCATAGTTGGACACAGAAACCAGACCCAAAAGCCGGGTCCCCGCATGTCTAAAGCCATGTCCGGACCCCCATTCCACAAGGAGACCGTGTGGCTGACAAAATCAAGGTTGTGGGCTCTGTCGTAGAGCTCGACGGCGACGAGATGACGCGGATCATCTGGCAGTTCATCAAGGACCGCCTGATCAACCCGTACCTGGACGTAGACCTCAAGTACTACGACCTCTCGATCCAGAACCGTGACGCCACGGACGACCAGGTCACCATCGACGCGGCCAACGCCATCAAGGAACACGGCGTGGGCGTCAAGTGCGCAACCATCACCCCCGATGAGGCCCGCGTTGAGGAATTCGGCCTGAAGAAGATGTGGGTTTCCCCGAACGGGACCATCCGCAACATCCTCGGCGGCGTCGTCTTCCGCGAACCGATCATCATCTCCAACATCCCGCGCCTGGTTCCGGGCTGGAACAAGCCGATCATCATTGGCCGCCACGCACACGGCGACCAGTACAAGGCCACCAACTTCAAGGTTCCGGGTGCCGGCACCCTGACCCTGACCTACACCCCGGCCGACGGCGGCGAAGAAATCAAGCAGACCGTTGTCACGTACCCCGAAGAGGGCGGTGTGGCCATGGGCATGTACAACTTCAACGAGTCCATCAAGGACTTCGCGCGGGCATCCTTCGCCTACGGCCTGCAGCGCAACTACCCGGTGTACCTCTCCACCAAGAACACGATCCTGAAGGCCTACGACGGCCAGTTCAAGGACCTGTTCCAGGAAGTCTTCGACGCCGAGTTCAAGGACCAGTTCGAAGCGGCCGGCCTCACCTACGAGCACCGCCTCATCGATGACATGGTTGCCTCCGCAATGAAGTGGGAAGGCGGCTACGTCTGGGCCTGCAAGAACTACGACGGCGACGTCCAGTCGGACACGGTTGCCCAGGGCTTCGGCTCGCTGGGCCTCATGACCTCCGTGCTGATGACCCCGGACGGCAAGACCGTTGAGGCTGAAGCTGCACACGGTACCGTGACCCGTCACTACCGCCAGCACCAGCAGGGCAAGCCCACCTCCACCAACCCGATCGCTTCGATCTTCGCGTGGACCCGTGGCCTGATGCACCGCGGCAAGCTGGACAACACCCCCGAGGTCATCAACTTCGCGCAGACCCTTGAAGACGTAGTCGTCAAGACGGTCGAATCCGGCAAGATGACCAAGGACCTGGCACTGCTGGTCGGACCCGACCAGCCGTACCTGACCACCGAAGAGTTCCTCGCCGCACTGGACGAGAACCTCAAGGTGCGCCTGGGCTAAGACCCACACGCATCCTGGCCGCTGACGCCAGGCAGGCAGAAGCCCCGGTCCTTTTGGGCCGGGGCTTCTGCTTTATGCGTTAGGAGGACGAGCCGCTGTCCATGCCGCCGCTGCCGGAGGAACCGCTGCCGGAACTGAAGCCACCGGAACCGGAACCGCCGGACCCCGAACCGCCCGACCCCGAACCGGAGCCGAAACCGGACCCCGAACCGCTGCTGCCAGCGGGGGAGCCTGAGGAAGAGCCGGAAGACCCGGAAGAGACGGATGAACTTACCGTTTCTGATTCGCCGCTGATGACATTGCTGTCACCCGTGTAGGACGAGGAAACCTCAATCTTGCGGGGCTTCGCCCGCTCGCTCACGGGGATGAACACGCTCAGGACACCGTTTTCGTACTTCGCGGAGATGCCCTCGATGTCGATGCCCTGGCCAAGGTTCAGCTGGCGCAGGAACGTGCCGGATTCTCGCTCGCGGTTCAGCCAAGTGGCTCCCTCAGGTACGTGGATGGTGCGTTCAGCCCGGATGGTCAGCAGTTGGCCATCAACATCCACATCGACCGATCCCGGATCTATGCCGGGCAGGTCTGCGTTCAAGATGTAGTGGTCGCCCTCGCGGTACAGATCAATGGGCATCAGCCGCAGCCGCTGCCGGGGATCCAGAAGGGCGCCTGCCATGCGGTCCAGTTCGCGGAAAGGATCGAATTTCATGGCCATTCTCATCAACTCCTTTTCACCCGTCCCGTTCAGACGGGTGGATGTGTTCTTCACTGACAGGAATAACGAAGGGTCGACTACTTGAGCGGTAACCCGTTTGGGTTGAGTCATGTCCACTCAAGACAGAATTAGGCTAGCACTCGCCATAATCGAGTGCCAGAGGTCATGCAAAAACCCGGCTCCGGGTGATCAATTCACCGGCCAGAGATGAACCGGTTCATTGCTGTGCATATGGTGCCAGTAGCGGCGGGTCATTTCGGCCAGTGCCGAGGTGCGGTCATACCCTTCGCGTTCAAGGTTCGCCAGGACGGATACCTGCCAGGCTGCCCCGTTCTGCTCCGTCCGGGCACGTTCGCGGATGACGGTCAGGTAGCGCTCAATCAGTCCGTCGTCGACACCCAGCTCACGCAGGCCGTCGGCAGCCATGGGAACCAGATGGCGCACTACCAGCTCCGCAACCGGAATGTCCCCGATGCCCGGCCAGTACACGGACGCGTCCAGTCCCAGGCGGGAGCACGCCAGGAAGTTGTCCGCCGCGGTCTTGAATGCCGTACGGGTCCACAGCGGACGGTCTGCGGTCCGCAGCGTCTGGACCAGTCCGTAGAAGAAGGCGGCATTGGCGCTGACATCCAGGACAGTGGGCCCGGCCGGCAGTACACGGTTTTCAAGCCGCAGGTTGGGCGTATGCGTACCCGGATCGTAGATGGGCCGGTTCCAGCGGTACACGGTTCCGTTGTGGAGCCGCAGCTCGGGCAGCAGGGGAGCACCGGCGTCCGTTGAGCCGGAGCTGGCGGAGGAAAGTTCGGGCAGCAGCGCCGGGAAGTACCGGACGTTTTCCTCAAAGAGATCGAAGATGGAGGTGATCCAGCGCTCTCCGAACCAGACCCGGGGCCGAACCCCCTGGTTGCGCATCTCCGGAGGCCGGGTATCGATGGCCTGCTTGAAGAGCTCGATCCGGGTTTCCTGCCACAGCACGTGCTCCAGGAAGATGGGCGAATTGGCGGCGAGGGCAACCTGCGGGCCGGCGATCAGCTGGGCAGCGTTCCACGCCGGAGCAAAGTCCGGCGGGCTTACCTCCAGGTGCAGCTGCAGGGACGTGCAGGCGGCTTCAGGAGCTATGTTCTTGGCGTACTGGGTGAGGGACTCGGAACCGTTGAGCGAGAGGTACACGTCCTCGCCGCGGGCCTGGAGCACGGAAGTGTTCAGCGCGGCGTACCGGGCTCCGGCGCTGATCCAGGCATCGCCGTCGAGCACCTCATTGGTGAGGGTAGGAAGGATGCCCACCATCAGGATGTTGGCGTCCGCCTTGGCGGCGAGCTCGTCAGCGCGGTTGAGCTGGCGGCGCAGGCTTTCCTCGAGTTCCAGCAGGCCCTGCCCGCGGATGGACATCGCGGGATGGTTCATTTCGATGTTGAAGGCGCCCATCTCCGTCTGGAACGACGGATCTGCTATTTCCTCGAGCACCGATGAGTTCCGCAGGGCCGGAGTGAAGTCGTCATTGGTGAGGTTCAGCTCAAGTTCGACGCCGATGCTGGCGGTGTCGGCGAACTGCGCGGTACCCAGAAAACCGGCGAACCGGTCAAGGTTCTCCAGCAGGCGGCGACGGTAGCGGGTCCGCTCTTCGCGGGTGAACGACCTGGCGTTGACCTCTGTTCCCATGGATGAAGATAACCACGCCGGAGTGGGGATGTATAGCGTCCCGGAGGCCCTTATGTGCCCGGCTGCCTGCAGCTTGCCGCAAAAGAAAACCGTCCGTCCGGAAACACTGTGTTCCGGACGGACGGCAACGTGCTGCGAAGCTTATTCGAGCTTGCTGACCGGCTCCAGCGAAGCGAGCCGACGCTCGTCATTGGGGTACCGGACACCGATCTGGGCTCGGACCTCATCGAAGAGCTGCATGGTCTGCAGTGAGTCGGACCATGGCATGGTCGGACTTTCGGTCAGCCCTTCCTGGACGCAGCGCGTGACTTCCCGCAGCTCATAGGTATAGCCGTTGCCAACCTGCTGGAAGCGCTCGGTGCGCGAGGGGCCCATGTGCTGGTGGACGTGCAGTTCCACCGGATTATGCAGGGGAGCGCCGGTCCGGATCCAGCCTTCGCTGCCGCAGATGGTGGCGGTGCGGGGACCGGAGGCGAGCAGGGAGGACGTCAGCTGGGCCTGCGCGCCCGAGTCATAGCCGAGGTTCAGCGCATTCTGGGTATCGACGCCGTCGGCGTTCAGGGTGCCCGAGGCCTGGACCCGCTGGGGGAAGCCCAGCGCCCCGACCGCCAGGGTCAGCGGATAGACCGTAAGGTCCAGCAGCGCGCCGCCGCCGGCAGCGGGATCCCACAGGCGGCTTGCGGGGTCATAGGGGGCGGGGAACCCAAGGTCGGCCTGCACCCACTGGATCTCGCCAAGCTCGCCGCTGGAGATGATTTCCCACAGCCTGTTGATGCAGGGAAGGAACCGTGTCCACACGGCCTCCATCAGGAAGACGCCCCTGCGTCCGGCAACCTCAATCAGGTCTGCCAGTTCCGCGGCGTTGATGGTGATCGATTTTTCGCACAGGACGTGCTTGCCTGCATCGAGGGCTTCACGAGTCAGCTCATAGTGCTGGGCATGCGGGGAGGCGATGTAGACGACGTCGACTTCCGGGTCTGCGAAGAGCTGGCGGTAGCCCTTGCCTCGTGCCTCGTCGTCGTAATAGCTGGCAGCAAAGCCGAAGCGGTGGGCAAATTCGACGGCGGTCGCCTCGGAGCGGGAACTGACCGCCTGCAGGACGGCGTCTTCAAGCCTGGCGATGTCTTCGGTGACGCGGGCCGCGATGCGGCCGGTGGCGACGACGCCCCATCGAAGGGTTCGGCCGGTGGCCTGGACCGGGCTGGGTGCCCCCTGAAGGACGCACGGCGGTGTGCGGATAAACTGCGGGGCGCTCATATTCCTCGGCTCTCATTACGTGGCTTGGCTGCGCAAGTGTCTCGGCAATAGAACTACCTTATGGTCCCTGCCCCCGGCTGCCCAGTCCCGATGCCGAGACGGGCCCGGTTTGCGGGGCCGGTACGGAAAAGCCCGGGCTGCTTCCGTGCGGAAGACAGCCCGGGCCGTACACGTCAGCGCTGTGGACTACTTGACCAGTTCGGCCAGAGTCGGATCGTTGGCGTAAGCCTCGGCAGCGTTGTCCTTGGTGACGATCTGCGGCTCAAGCAGGTAAGCCGGAACAACCTTCACGCCGTTGTCGTAGGACTCGTCGTCATTGATTTCCAGCTCTTCGCCGGCACCGAGACCCTTGACCATGTCGATGGTGTGGTTCACCAGGGCACGGGTGTCCTTGTTGATGGTGGAGTACTGGACGCCTTCCATGATGGACTTCACGGACTCAACCTCGGAGTCCTGGCCGGTGACAACCGGAACCGGCTTGCCGGCAGCTGCAACGGAGGTCAGGATGGCGCGGGCCAGGGTGTCGTTGGGGGAGAGGACGCCGTCAAGCTCTTCGGAACCGTAGGAACCCGAGAGCAGGGTGTCCATGCGCTTCTGGGCGTTCTCGGCCTTCCAGCCCTGGGTAACAGCCTGGTTGAATTCGGTCTGGCCGGAAACAACGTTCAGGTTGCCCGCTTCGATTTCCGGCTTCAGGACGTCCATTGCGCCGTCGAAGAAGACCTGCGCGTTGGCGTCATCGGGGGAACCAGCGAACAGTTCGATGTTCCACGGGCCTTCGGGCTTGTTGGCCTTCATTCCGTCCAGCAGGGCCTGGCCCTGGAGCTGGCCGACCTGGAAGTTGTCGTAGGCGACGTAGTAGTCGACGTTCTCGGTGTTGGTCAGCAGGCGGTCGTAAGCGATGACGGTGATGCCGGCATCCTTGGCTTCCTGCAGCTGCGAACCGAGCTGGGCGCCGTCAATGGCACCGACAACCAGGACCTTGACACCGTTGGTGATCATGGAGCTGATCTGGTTCTGCTGCTCGGAAACGCCGCCGTTGGCGAACTGGACCTGCGGCTCGTAGCCGGCTTCCTTCAGGCCGTCGTTGAACAGGCCTTCTGCGAGGACCCAGTTCTCCGAGGTCTTCTGGGGCAGTGCGACGCCGATTGCCGATCCTTCTTCGAAACCGGCTGCTTCGCCGGAAGCGGACTCGTCGGCCCGGCCGCAGGCGGACAGCGACAGTGCTGCCACCGTGGCGACGACGGCAAATGACTTTGCGAACTTACGCATGGTGTTCCTTCTCTTGATTGGTGGAGCGGTGGTATTTCGTGGTGCGGATTAATGGGCCCGGTGGGGCTTAGGCATCCGTTCCAATGGTGGATTTGGTGCCGGTGGGCATTTCGGGCTTGGGGTTCACGGGAGCCGGGACGGAAAGCTTGTCCTTGGAACCGAAGTTCTTCATCATCATGCCGATGATGGACGGCTTGCCCTGGCTCTTGTTGTAGACGTCCAGTGCGACGGCGATCAGCAGGACCAGGCCCTTGATGATCGAGGTGAGGTCGGCGCCGATGCCGAGGAGCTGGAGGCCGTTGTTCAGCACGGCCATGACCAAGCCGCCGACGATCGACCCAACCACGGTGCCGACACCGCCGGACACCGCGGCTCCGCCGATGAAGACGGCCGCAATCGCGTCGAGTTCCCAGCCGGTGCCGTCGAAGGGACCGGATGCGGTGGAGCGGGCTACGAAGATCATTCCGGCCAGGGCCGCCAGGATGGACATGTTCATCATGACCAGGAAGTTGACCTTCTTGCTCTGCACGCCGGAGAGCTCAGCGGCGTGCAGGTTGCCACCCACTGCGTAGACGTGGCGGCCGATCACGGTCTTGGTCGAGATGAACACGTACAGGATTACCAGGATGGCCAGGATGATGCCGGACACCGGGAAGGAGGTGCCCGGACGGCCGGTGGAGAAGAGGTACGTGGCGTAGAGGATGGCTGCGACCAGCAGGCCGGTCTTGGTAACGGAGACCCAGGCCGGGGGATTCACGGAGCCGATCTTCGCGGTCTTGGCACGGCGGCGGAACTCTCCGACAATCACGAAGGCGGCGAGCAGCAGGCCCAGGAGCAGGGTGAGGTTGTTGTAGCCGGTGTCCGGACCAATTTCGGGCAGGTAACCGGCGCCGATGACCTGGAATTCCTGCGGTACGGGAACGGTGTTGGACTTGCCGAAGTACTGGTTGGCACCGCGGAAGATCAGCATGCCTGCGAGGGTGACGATGAAGGCCGGTATGCCCACGTAGGCCACCCACAGGCCCTGCCAGGCGCCGATGGCGGCACCAATGAGCAGGCCGAGCAGGATGCCCGCCCACCACGGGATACCCCAGTCCCGCATGGCCATGGCCACCAGGATGCCCGTCACGGCTGCAACCGATCCGACTGAGAGGTCAATGTGCCCGGCAATGATCACAAAGACCATGCCCACGGCAAGGATCAGGATGTAGGAGTTGCCGTTGAACAGGTTGATCATGTTCGTGGGCGTCAGGGTCTTGCCGCCGGTCAGCCACTGGAAGAGGCCGATCAGGACGACGAGGGCAAAGATCATGCCGAACTGGCGGCCGTTGCCGCTCAGCAGCTGTTTCATGGCTTTCATGAGAGGGGTCCTTGGGTGGCGAGGTCGGAGGTGTGCTTGCCGGCTGAGGTCATGAGCCTCATGAGGTTTTCCTGGCTGGCTTCAGCCTTGGAGACCTCACCGGTGATGGCGCCTTCGAAGATGGTGTAGATGCGGTCGGAGAGACCAAGGAGTTCGGGAAGCTCGGAAGAAATCACGATCACGCCTTTGCCCTGGTTGGCGAGCTGCTGGATGATCCCGTAGATCTCATACTTGGCGCCGACGTCGATGCCTCGGGTGGGCTCGTCCAGGATCAGCAGGTCCGGGTCCGTGAACATCCACTTGGCTAGGACAACCTTCTGCTGGTTGCCGCCGGAGAGCTTGGAAACGCCTTCGTCCACGGTGGGGGCCTTGGTGCGCAGGCTGCGGCGGTATTCCTCCGCGTAGCGGTACTCCTCGTCCTTGTCGACGACGACGCCCTTGGTGATCTTCCTGAGGTTGGAGGCCACGGTGGTGGCCTTGATGTCATCGAGCAGGTTCAGGCCCAGGGTCTTGCGGTCTTCGGTGACATAGGCAAGTCCGTGGTTGATCGCCTGCGGCACGGTCTTCAGGACGACTTCCTTGCCGTCCTTGATGATCTGGCCGCTGATGAAGTTCCCATAGGACCGGCCGAAGAGGGATCGTGCGAGTTCAGTGCGGCCGGCGCCCATGAGCCCGGCAAAGCCGACAATCTCGCCGCGGCGGACGTGGAAGGTGGAGCCCTTGCAGACCAGGCGGTCCTGGACCGTGGGGTGGCCTACGGTCCAGTCACGGACTTCGAAGAACACCTCGCCGATGTTCGGCGTGTGGTCAGGGAAGCGTGACTCCAGCGAACGGCCAACCATGCCCTTGATAATGCGGTCTTCGTCCGCGCCGTCAACAGCGACGTCGATGGTTTCAATGGACTTGCCGTCGCGGATGATGGTGATCGAATCCGCGATCTGCTCGATCTCGTTGAGCTTGTGGGAGATCATGATGCAGCTGATGCCCTTGGAACGCAGGCCGGCCATCAGGTCCAGCAGGTGCTGGGAATCCGTCTCGTTCAACGCAGCGGTGGGCTCGTCCAGGATGAGGAGCTTGACCCGCTTGCTCAGCGCCTTCGCGATCTCGACCAGCTGCTGCTTGCCAACGCCAATGTCCTTGATCAGCGTCGTCGGGTCTTCATCCAGGCCTACGCGGGCCATGAGTTCGGAAGCCTCGAGGTTTGCCCTGTCCCAGTCGATGATGCCGAAACGCCTGGGTTCATTTCCCAAAAAGATGTTCTCCGCGATGGAGAGTTCCGGAATCAGTGCCAGTTCCTGGTGGATGATGACAATGCCTGCGGCTTCGGAGGAGCGGATGTCCTTGAACTGGACTTCTTCGCCCTGGTAGATGATCTCGCCGGTGTAGGTGCCGTACGGGTACACCCCGGAGAGAACCTTCATGAGGGTGGATTTTCCGGCGCCGTTTTCACCGCAAATGGCGTGGATCTCACCAGCCTTGACGGTAATCGAGACGTCGGAGAGCGCCTTGACGCCGGGAAACTCTTTGGTGATGGAACGCATTTCCAGAATGGTGTGGTTATGCGGCATGTGTGATTTCCCTGCCGTAGGGGCACTGGGCGCCGAGCGCTCCAGTTGCCCGAGCTGCAACTGCTGCTCGCATACGTGCCTCCCGTTGTGACTTCTTTGTCGTGCCGAGACCCAAAAATAAGGGTCGATAGAGAAGTAAACTCGTAATCCGTACTTGTCGTCAAGTCTTGAACACAAGCACCGAAACTTGATGAAAAAACATAGATTCTAAATAAATGACCTGCCGGAAAGAAAGCGGCAGGTCAGAGGACGGCGTCTGCCTGGGCCAGGACCAGGGAAGCGGCGCCGAGCGCCTCCGCCCGGTCGCCCAGCGATGACATCGTGACGGTGGTCGATTCGCCGATCAGCGGTACGGCATGGCGGAGCAGCCCGCGCTCAATCGGGTTCAGGAAAGCGTCGCCCAGGCCGGTGAGGGAGCCGCCGACCACGATCACCTCCGGGTTCAGGGCGTTGGCGATTCCGGCCATTGCCCGTCCCACCGCCATGCCGGCGTCGTCCACCACCCGCAGTGTTGCCGGGTCTCCGGCGGACGCCTGGCTGATGATGTCCGCCGTCGTGACGGGTTCGGCGGCCGCCCGGCTCAGCAGGTCGATCATGGTGGCGGTGGAAGCTACTGTCTCCAGGCATCCGCGGTTGCCGCACCGGCAAATCAGGCCCTGGTCGGAAATCGTGGCGTGGCCAATTTCGCCGGTGATCCCCACATGGCCGTAAAAAAGCGCACCGTTGATGACGAGTCCGGCGCCGATACCCGTGGCGACCTTCACGAAGATGAGGTTCTCGCAGCCGCCGTGCGGCCCCCACGTCACCTGGGCCAGCGCACCCAGGTTCGCGTCATTGTCGATGTAGACCGGTACCTTCAGGCGCCCGGCGAGGTCCTCGCGCATGTTGATGCCCACCCATTCCGGGAGGATGGCTCCGCGGACTACGGTGCCGCTGCGGCGGTCAATCGGCCCGGGGATTCCTACGCCGGCGCCCAGGACCCGGTCGCGGTCCACGCCGGCGTCCCGGAGTACGGAGTCGAAAAGTTCGGCGGCGGCGTCCATGCCTTCATCGGCGCTGTGGCCTGCCGGCAGTGAGATGGAGTCTTCGCCGACGATCCGGTATCCAAGAGTGGCAAGCACCACCCGGACGTGGCGGCGGCCAATGTCGATCCCTGCCGCCACGGCCCCGTTGTCATTCAGCCGGACCGAGAGCGCGCGCCTGCCGGAACTAGTGGTCGGTTCGGTCTTGACCAGCCCCGCCTCGGACAGCTGCCGGACAATGTTGGAAACCGTGGCACTGGAGAGGCCTGTTGAGCGGGAAAGCTCTGCCTGGGTCTGCGGCCCTGCGGCCAGCAGGGCGTCGAGGATCCGCTGCTGGTTGCGGGCACGCAGCGCCGTCTGGGAGCCGGGTTTGGTGCGCCGGCGGGCGGCGGGTAATGCCCTCATCGTCGAGGGTGATTCGGCAGACATAACGTTCAGCGTCCTATATCAAGTGCTTGTCGTCAAGAAGTGAACGCAACCCGTGTCGCGGTGGTCCTCGATCGGTTCTTCCCGGGTGCCGGGGATGGAGAGGGAAGACTCAGCGCCCTGCCAGGGCCTCCCGGTGTTCCGCCGCCATTTCCAGGTAGTGCGCGGCATTGCGCTGGACCGAGGCGAACTCTTCATCGGTCAGTGTGCGGCGCACCTTGGCGGGAACTCCGGCTACCAGGGAACGCGGCGGAACCTGGGTGCCTTCAAGCACCAGGGCGCCGGCAGCCACGAGGGAACCGGCACCAATCACCGCTCCGTTCATGACGGTTGCGCTCATGCCAACCAGGCAATCGTCCTCCACGGTGCACCCGTGTACGACGGCGTTGTGTCCCACACTGACCCGCTCGCCCACCGTAGTGGGGAAGCCGGGATCAGCATGCAGCACCACATTGTCCTGGAGGTTGGTTCCAGCCCCCACCCGAATCGAGTTTGAATCCCCGCGCACGCAGACGCCGTAGAAGGCGCTGGCACCCGGTCCCAGTTCGACGTCGCCAATCAATGACGCAGTTGGCGCCAGGAAGACGGAAGGATCAGTGACGGGCGTCTTGCCGCGGAGGGTAATGATGTGAGCCATGCAACAACTCTAGCGGGAGCCGGCAGCGGTCTGGCCGGCGGGAAGGCCCGCCCGGCCACACCCGGCTCCGGCGGGTTAGTTGAAGACGATGGTCCGGCGGCCGTCCAGCAGAACGCGGTGCTCGGCGTGCCACTGCACGGCCTTCGAGAGGGTGCGGCCTTCCACGCCGGCGCCCAGGGCAGCAAGGCGCTGCGCAGTGCGGGAATGGTCCACCCGGATGACTTCCTGCTCGATGATCGGACCTTCATCCAGGTCCGAGGTCACATAGTGGGCCGTGGCTCCGATCAGCTTCACGCCGCGGGCATGAGCCTGGTGGTAGGGGCGGGCACCCTTGAAGGAGGGAAGGAAGGAATGATGGATGTTGATCGCCCTGCCGGAGAGCTCCTGGCAGAGTTCGTTGCTGAGGATCTGCATGTACCGGGCCAGCACTACCAGCTCAATGTCCAGCTCCGCCATGAGCGCCCGCAGCTGGTTCTCGGCTTCCTGCTTGGTATCAGCGGCGACCGGGATGTGGTGGAACGGCACACCGTAGAACTCGGCCAGGCCGGCGAGGTCCCGGTGGTTGGAGACGATTGCGGGGATCTCGATGGGCAGGTTGCCCGCCCGCTGCTGGAAGAGCAGGTCGTTCAGGCAGTGTCCGTCCTTGGATGCCATGATCAGCGTGCGTACCGGTACGCCTGCGCGGTGCAGCTCCCAGTCCATGCCGAACTGGCCTGCCACCGGGGCGATCCGGGAGCGGACGCCGTCGTAAGTGCCCGGGGCAGTAAAGTCCACGCGCATGAAGAAGGTGCCGGAGTCGGGGCTGCCGTACTGCTGCGACTCCGTGATGTTCCCGCCGGCCCCGGCCAGCGCGCCGGAAACGGCGTGCACGATTCCGGGCCGGTCTGCGCAGGACAGCGTCAGGGTGTAGGCGCCGGGGTCTGCAGCGGCGCCGGCATCGAAGGACGGGGAAACGGGGGACGCCGGCAGTCCGGCAGTGGCATCTTCTCTCACCTTCCCAAGGTTACCGCCCGGGCCCCCACGGCCTAGGCTGGGTGAATGGACGTTACTTTCGCCCCGCTGATGGATACGGAAGAAGAGGAACTGGTCAAATTCCTGACCACCAACAGTTTCCCGTTCCACCGGATCACCGCGCCCTCGGAGGAGCTGGTGCGGAGGCTGCTGCTGGAAGGCCGGTTCGAGTCCGACGGCGTATGCACCTTCTGGGTCTTCGGCGGCAACCACCGGCTTGGCCTGGTGATCCTGGAGGACCTCGACCAGGACTGCGCGTATTTCGACCTGCGCCTGGTGGAGGAGCACCGGGGGGAGGGCAAAGGCGTTCCCGTGCTGGTCGCCCTCACGGACAAGGTCTTCACGGATCATCCGCACCTGCGCCGCTTTGCGGGAAGGATGCGGGAGGACAACATTGCGATGCGCAAGACGCTGCTGCGCTCCGGATTCGTCAAGGAAGCGCACCTCCGTCAGGAGTGGCCCCTGCCGGACGGGCGGCGGGTGGCGGAAGTTGCCTACGGCCGGCTGCGGTCGGACTGGGAAGCCGGAACTGTTACCGGCTTCGAGTGGGAAGACGTGGCTGCACGGTAGGATGTAACCGTCGCGACTGGCGTTGGGTGGGTAACCACCAGGAAGCGGCACAGTGCAGAACATACCGTGGATCGCACGCCTGGGCCTTCGGTCAAGTTGTCATCTGTTTGTCATGCCCGGACCCCGGGGGTGCCCGGCAGGTAGCCTGACCTATAGAACACCCTTCCCCAGGAGATCCACGTGAGACTATCCACCCAGCCCGTCACCAATGCCCCTCTCTCCGAGGTTGACCCGGAGATTGCCGCAGTCCTGAACGGGGAACTGGCCCGCCAGCGGAACACGCTGGAAATGATCGCTTCAGAGAACTTCGCACCGCGTGCCGTCCTGGAAGCCCAGGGCTCCGTCCTGACCAACAAGTACGCCGAGGGGTACCCCGGACGCCGCTACTACGGCGGCTGCGAGCAGGTAGACGTGGCCGAGAACCTGGCAATCGACCGGGTCAAGGCCCTGTTCGGCGCTGAGTTCGCCAACGTGCAGCCGCACTCCGGCGCGCAGGCCAATGCCGCGGCGCTGGCGGCCCTGATCAAGCCCGGCGAGAAGATCATGGGCCTGAACCTGGCCCACGGCGGGCACCTGACCCACGGCATGAAGCTGAACTTCTCCGGCAAGCTCTACGAGGTTGCCGCCTACGGGGTGGACGAGAACACTTACCGCGTGGACATGGACAAGGTCCGCGAGCAGGCACTCGCCGAAAAGCCGCAGGTAATCATTGCCGGCTGGTCCGCCTACCCGCGCCAGCTGGACTTCGAGGCCTTCCGGTCAATCGCCGACGAAGTGGGCGCGTACCTCTGGACCGACATGGCGCACTTCGCCGGACTGGTGGCAGCCGGCCTGCACCCGAGCCCGGTGCCGTACTCCGACGTCGTGACCTCCACGGTGCACAAGACCCTCGCCGGTCCGCGTTCGGGCATGATCCTGGCCAAGGAAGAATTCGGCAAGAAGATCAACTCCAGCGTCTTCCCGGGCCAGCAGGGCGGCCCGCTGATGCACGTCATCGCAGCCAAGGCCGTGGCCTTCAAGGTGGCCGGGTCGGAAGAATTCCGGGAGCGGCAGGAGCGCGTCCTGGAAGGCGCCCGGATCATCGCCGACCGCCTGACTGCCGCAGACGTGGCTGAGCACGGCGTTTCCGTGCTCACCGGCGGCACGGACGTGCACCTGATCCTGGTGGACCTGCGCAACTCCGTGCTGGACGGCAAGCAGGCAGAAGACCTGCTGCACTCGGTGGGCATCACCGTGAACCGCAACTCGATTCCGTTCGATCCTCGCCCGCCGATGGTCACCTCAGGGCTGCGTATCGGCACCCCGGCCCTGGCCACGCGCGGCTTCGGCGCGAAGGAATTCACCGAGGTGGCTGAGATCATTGCTGCGGCGTTGAAGCCAGCTCCGGACACGGAGGCCCTGCGCCGCCGGGTCACCGAACTCGCCGAGGACTTCCCGCTCTACCCGGGCCAGGAGGAATGGTAATCATGGAAAAAAGCACGAATATGGAAGGCTCCGTGGAGACCGCCGAGGAAACCGCGCCCGCAACCGCAAAGATGCTTGACGGCATCCAGGCCGCCAGGGACATCAAGGCAGAACTCACCGAGCGCATCCAGGTCCTCAAGGACGAACACGGCATCACTCCGGGACTGGCCACCGTCCTGGTGGGCGATGACCCGGCAAGCCACTCCTACGTGGGCGGCAAGCACAAGGACTGCGCCCAGGTGGGCATCAACTCCATCCGCCGCGACCTTCCCGTTGACATCAGCCAGGAAGAGCTTGAAAAAGTCATTGACGAGCTCAACGAGGATCCGGCCGTTACCGGCTACATTGTCCAGCTCCCGCTGCCCAAGCACCTGGACACCAACGCCATCCTGGAGCGCATTGCCCCGGAGAAGGACGCCGACGGCCTGCACCCGGTGAACCTGGGCCGGCTGGTGCTCAACGTCTCCGACCCGATGAACTCCCCGCTGCCGTGCACCCCGCACGGGATTGTGCAGCTGCTGGTGCGCAACGGGCTGGTCCTGACCGGAAAGAACGTCCTGGTGATCGGCCGCGGCGTCACGGTTGGCCGGCCGCTGGGCCTGCTGCTGACCCGCCGGCAGATCAACGCCACGGTCACCCTGGCGCACACCGGCACCGTCAACCTGCCTGAGCTCCTGGCTGAGGCCGACGTCGTTGTTGCAGCTGCTGGCTTCCCGGGCATGATCAAGGCTGCCGAGCTGAAGCCCGGCGCGATCGTCCTGGATGTCGGCGTCACCCGGGTAACCGATCCGGAAACCGGCAAGACCACCCTGAGCGGCGACGTCGAAAAGGATGCTGCCTCCGTAGCGTCCTGGATGTCACCGAATCCCGGGGGCGTGGGACCGATGACCCGGGCCATGCTGCTGGCCAACGTGGTTGAAGCCGCGGAGCGCAGCGTAGGAATCCTCCCCGCCGCGTAAACCACCGCCCCGGCGCATCCCGCAGGCCCGTCCTCCCGCAACGGAGGGCGGGCCTGTGCGCGTCCTCGGGCACCCTGCACTATGATTGCCGGGTGCCGCAGATCACAACCTCCAAAACTCCCGCCGTGAGCGGGTTCCAGGGCCCGGTCATCGCCGCGTCGAACCTCACCAAGTCCTACGGGGATTTCACCGCCGTCGACGGAATCAGCTTCGAAGTTCCGGCAGGGGAGTCCTTCGGGCTCCTGGGCCCTAACGGCGCCGGAAAATCAACCACGATGAAGATGATCGGCGGTGTCTCCCGGCGAACGTCCGGTGAGCTGGCGATCATGGGCCTGGACCCGAACACCAACGGCCCGGAAGTCCGGGCGCACCTGGGCGTGGTCCCGCAGCAGGACAACCTGGACGAGGAGTTGCGGGTACGGGACAACCTGCTTGCCTATGGCCGCTATTTCGGCCTGCCCAAGAGCTACCTGCAGCCCAAAGCGGACGAACTGCTGGAATTCGCGCAGTTGACGGACAAGGCCAAGGCCCGGGTGGATGACCTCTCAGGCGGCATGAAGCGCCGCCTGACGATTGCCCGCTCACTGATCAACGATCCCAAGATCCTGCTGCTGGACGAGCCCACCACCGGATTGGACCCGCAGGCCCGCCACATTCTCTGGGACCGGCTCTTCCGGCTCAAGGAAGCCGGAGTCACGCTGATCCTCACCACTCACTACATGGACGAGGCCGAGCAGCTCTGCGACCGGCTGATTGTGGTGGACAAGGGCACCATCATGGCCGAGGGGTCACCGGCAGCCCTGATCCGTACCCATTCTTCCCGTGAAGTGGTGGAACTTCGTTTCGGTTCCGAGCGCAACACGACGGTGGCCGCGGAGCTGGATGGAATCGGGGAACGCATTGAGACGCTGCCGGACAGGGTGCTGATTTACGCCAACGACGGCGAAGCGGCACTTGAGGCGGTCAGCGCCCGCGGGCTGCGCCCCATCACTTCCCTGGTCCGGCGTTCCTCGCTGGAGGACGTGTTCCTCCGCCTCACCGGCAGGAGCCTCGTTGACTGAGCAGCGTACGCACGCAGTGCTGGGGCTGCGGTCTCCGCTCACGCCCGAAGAAACCGCACGAAGGGCCCGCCGTTTCGGTGCCTTCTACTATGCAGAGCACTGGCTGCGGCGGATGCGCGGCTACGGGATCACGGTGCTGGTCACAGCGGTCGGAACCCCGCTTGTCTACCTCTTTGGCATGGGGATCGGACTGGCATCGCTGGTGGACACCGGGACCAACGCGGCGTTCGAAGCCGGAAACGGCACCTCGGTGTCCTATCTGATGTTTGTTGCGCCGGCGCTTCTGGCGACGGCGGCGATCATGGTCTCGAGCGAGGAAAACACCTATACGGTCATGTCCGGCTTCAAATGGCGGCGGACGTACTACGGGCCCAATGCGTCGCCGCTGTCCAGCGGCCAGCTGGTGGACGGGCATGTGCTGGGACTTGGTGTCCGGCTGCTGATCACCTGCGGTGCCTACTTCGGCTTCCTGCTGCTGTTTGGGGCAGCGGGCAACCCGGCCACCGCGTGGCTCATGATTTTTACGGCCATCCTGGGCGGGCTTTCGTTCGGCCTGCCGCTGATGGCCTACAGCGCGTCCATCACTGAGGACCGCGGGCAGTTCGCGATGGTCCAGCGGTTCATTGTCATGCCGCTGTTCCTGTTCTCCGGAACGTTCTTCCCGCTGGACACGCTGCCCCTGGTGATCCGCTGGATCGGCTGGATCTCACCGCTGTGGCACGCCACGGAGCTTGGCCGGCTGTTCAGCTACGGACTTGCCGAGCCTGTTCTCCTGACCGTGGTGCATGTGGCCTACCTGCTGGTCCTCGCAGCGGGCGGCTGGGTCCTGGCACGGCGCACTTTCACCCGGAGGCTGGGCAAATGAGCACTGAACACCGTACCGGCACTGAACACGGTACCGGGGCCCAACACGGTACCGGGGCCCAACACGGTACCGGGGCAGCGGCGTCGGACTTTCTGGCTCCCGGGTCACCGGCGCTGGCGGGGAACCGCTTCCTGGGTTCCCTGTACGCCCGGAACATCCGCGCCGTTTTTGCCCGCGGCCTAAAGGCCACCTGGGGAACCAACTGGTCCATCATGATCAGCGGCTTCGTCGAACCCGTGCTGTACCTGCTCGCCATGGGTATTGGACTGGGCGCGCTGATCGGCACCGTCACCGGCCCGGGCGGGGAACAAATCAGCTATGCCGCGTATATCGCCCCGGCACTGCTGGCTGTATCCGCCATGAACGGTGCGGTTTACGACTCCACCATGAACGTGTTCTTCAAGCTCAACTACGCCAAGCTCTACGAGGGCATGCTGGCCACCTCGCTGGGGCCGCTGGACGTGGCATTGGGGGAGATCCTGCTGGCGCTGCTGCGCGGGGCCATGTACGCCACCGGCTTTACCGCCGTCATGGCAGCCATGGGTTTGGTGACTTCTCCGCTGGCTCTGCTGATGATTCCCGCGGCGGTAGTCGTGGCATTTGGGTTTGCGTCCTTCGGGATGGCGATCACCAGTTACATGAAGACTTTCCAGCAGCTGGACTGGGTCAGCTTCGTCATGCTGCCGATGTTCCTTTTCTCTGCCACCTTCTACCCGCTGAGCGTCTACCCGCAGGCCGTGCAGTGGCTGATCCAGGCGCTGCCGCTGTGGCACGGCGTGGAGATGCTGCGCCAAATCAGTGCCGGAGCGTTCAGCCTGGCTACGGCCGGCCACCTGCTCTACTTCGTGGTCATGATCGCCATCGGCCTGATTGTCACGACCCGCCGGCTCGAAGCGCTGTTCCAGAAGTAACTGCTCCAGCAGTGCTGTTCCAGAAATAACTGTCCCGGGGCAGGGCATCCCTGCCCGCTTTGCGCCCTGCCCCGGATCCGGTCGGGTCAGGGCGTCCGGACACGTGCAGCCAGTGCCGCTTGAAGGCGGGATTCAACGCCGAGCTTGGCCAGCACCCTGGAGACATGGGTCTTCACGGTGGTTTCCGAGATGCCCAGCTTGCGGGCGATGCGGACATTGCTCAGGCCCTCGGCTAGGCAGTCGAGGACTTCCTCCTCGCGCGCCGTCAGCTCCATCTCAGGGGCAGCGGCCTGCCCCTGGGCGGCCGGAGCATCCGGGTCTGAACCGGCACGGCCGGAGACGAAAGCATCCACCAGCCTGCCGGCGACTTCCGGCGCAATGACGGTGCCGCCGTCGTGCACCCGGCGCAGCGCCGCCGTGATTTCCGCCGGTTCGGCCGTTTTGAGCAGGAACCCGGCTGCACCTGCGGACAGCACGCCGAAAAGATAGGAATCGTGGTCGAAGGTTGTCAGGGCAACAACCTTGGCCAGCCCGGCACCGGCAATCTCCCCGGTGGCCTGGACGCCGTCCACCACAGGCATCCTGAGGTCCATGAGCACGACGTGCGGGCCCAGCGCACGGGCCATACGGACCGCGGTGGCGCCGTCGGCGGCTTCGCCTACCACCTCGAACCCGGGTTCGGTCTCCAGCACCATGCGCATGCCCAGCCGGATCGCGGCGTGGTCGTCCGCGAGCAGCACCCGAATGTTCCCGCTCATGCTGTGGTTCCTCCTGCGCTGATCTTTGCCTGGGCCGTAAGCGGTGCTTGAGCGAGGGGCAGCTCGGCTTCCACTTTCCAGCCCGTGCCAGCTGAGGCCGGACCTGCCCAGGCCTTGCCGCCAAGCTGCTCGGCACGTGCCAGCATGCTCGGAATACCGGTGCCGGTCCCTCCTGCGGGCGAATCGGATGCCGGTCCGGCCAGCTTCCCGCCGTCGTCCTCCACCACCAGCCGCAGCCCTGACGGCGTGCGCTCCAGCAGCATGCTAACCCGTGCACCGTCCGTGTGCCGGGCTGCGTTCACCAGCGCCTCCACTGCGATCCGGTAGATGGCAGCCTGCACCGGGGAGGGAAGGTCATCGCTGGCCCGGTTCGTCCAGTCAATGCTCATTCCGGCTGCCCGGTGCCCGGCGACCACCCCGTCCAGGTCCTGGATGCTGCCCGCAAGGGGGCGGGGGACACCAGTGCTGAGGGTGCGGATCATCCCGTTCAGTTCCTCCAGGCCCTTCACGGACTCGTGGCGCACATGGGCCAGCACCTCGGCAGGCAAGGTACTGCCCTGCGGGCTGCGCAGCGCCGCTCCGGACTGAAGGGCAATGGCGGAGAGCCTGGAGGAGAGGACATCATGCAGTTCCCTGGCCATGTCCTGCCGTTCGGCTGCCAGCGCCAGTTCATGTTCGCGCGCGGCCAGGCGTTCCTGGTCCCGGGCAGCGGCCCGGATGGCGGCAGCCCGCGCCGTCTCGCTCTCCGCGAGCTGGCCCGCCTTGCGCAGGTTGGACGCCCACTCCGCGGGGAGCAGGAGCACCATTCCGGTCAGCAGGACGACTGTGACGGCGTCGCGCAGGTCTCCGGTCAGCGACCACACCGCCAGACCCGAGGCACCGCAGAGCACCAGCACGCTTACCTCCGCGGCGCGGGCTGCACGGGCGGATCCAAACAGCACCAGCGAGAAGACCGCCTCGAAGGCCAGGAACAGACCTGCCGTGCTGTTGGCCAGCACCAGAAGCACGGCGGCGGTGAAACAGACCGAAACCATAACGGCAGTGAGCCTGCGGCGCAGCACGACGACGCCGCAGCCCACCAGTGTGAGCAGGGGCCACCACGGCACCAGGGCCGGGAACGCCGCACTGCCGGCGGCCGTCAGGTCCAGGGATTGCATCAGCCAGGCCAGGGCGGCATATCCGAGCGCCAGCAGGGCGTCTTCACGGCGGATCCGGCGGACCGGCGGAGCCTGGCCCCAGGAGGAGTTCATGTTTCCATCCTGACGTGGGCATTGCTTCCGGCCAAGCAGGTTTCGCTGCCGTGGCACTAAAGGATGATGCCCGCTACTCCCAAGGCCGGATTCCTGCGGACCGCAACCGGGGAAAGGTAGTGGCCATGACTCCGGAGACAATCCTTCAGCTGGGCGTACTTGCCCTCGTAGACAGCACCAGCATCGGCACGCTGGTCATTCCCGTGTGGCTCCTGATGCGGCGGGACGCTGAAAGGACTACAGGGAAGGTCGCCACGTACCTCGGTGCGGTAGGCGTGTTCTATTTCCTTGTGGGGCTGCTGCTGCTCTCGGGAGCCGCGGGGCTGGGCCGAGTCCTGGGCGGAGGCGTGGGGTCGCTTCTGGAGCTGCCGGCCGTGCAGGTAGTAATGGTTGCTGCCGGGGCAGGCATGCTCATCTGGTCTTTCAAGGACACTTCTTTTCAGGGCACCCGCGCCCAGACCGCTGTCCAGGCCGGGACGGGGCAGACCGGTACGCAGGCGCCAGGTACGTCCGGCAGCACTGAAACGACTGGCAGTACTGAAACGACTGGCACCACTGAAACGACTGGCAGCATGGAAACGCCCGGCACCACTAGGGCGACCGCCGCTCAACAGCGCTCGCAGGCAACTGAACATCGCTGGCAGCACCGCATTGGCAAAGCCCTGAACTCACGCGGGGGACTGCTGGGACTGGCACTGCTGGCAGGGGTCCTGGAACTTCCCACGATGCTGCCCTACCTGGCCGCGGTCGGGCTGCTGACCTCGTCCGGGATCGGCTGGACTGCCTCGGCCGGAGTGCTGGGCCTCTACTGCCTGGTCATGCTGCTGCCGGCTGCACTGCTGGTGCTTTCCCGCTGGCTGCTGGGCAAACACCTGGACGGGCCGCTTCAGCGGCTGCGGGCGTGGCTGTCCAAGGCATCGGGGGAAGCGGTGCTGTGGATCGTCGGAATCGTGGGGTTCCTGCTGCTCCGGGCAGGGCTGGCCGGACTGTTCCCCGGCGCATCGTGGAACCCGTTTGGCGGCTGACGGGGAAGGAATCCCGCTGGGGCCTTCGTCAGTGTTGGCGCTGCTCAGGTGGAGCGCTCCTTAAGGGTCGGCGCTGCTCAGGTGCCGGGCTCTCCCAGAGCTGCCCGGAATGCCTGGGCGACCCGCTCGCTAAAGAGCACGAACTCCACCCGCTCAATTCCCGTGCCCTGATGGTTCCTGACCGCCCGCACCGCGGTGCGCGCGACGTCGTCCGCGTCCCACCCATAGACCCCGGCACTGATGGCGGGGAAGGCTACCGTCGCAGCTCCCAATTCCTCTGCCACTTGCAGGCTGCTGGAAAAGGCACGGTGCAGCAGTTCGGGATCGGTCTGGCCTGCCACCGCGTTGGGGCCCACGGTGTGGATCACCCAGCGTGCCGGAAGATTGAACGCCTCCGTGGCCACCGCCTCGCCGACCGGCAGCCCGTGCGGATAAACGGACCGGCGGAGCTCGCGGCAGGCCTCGAGCAGTTCAGGTCCGGCTGCCCGGTGGATGGCGCCGTCGACCCCGCCGCCGCCCAGCAGTGATGAGTTGGCGGCGTTGACCACGGCATCGACGTCGCGCGTGGTGATGTCTCCCTGCAGCAGCTCGATCTCCATGAGCCCAGACTCCCAGCCCCGGCCGCGCTCCGGCAACCCCGCCGTCCCTGCCGCGAACCCTGTCATCGAGATGGCAGAAAAGGCTCTTTTCGGCCCCGAAACGGGCCGTAACTGTCATCTCGTTTCGCCGAGGGGGTAAGTCGGAAGGAGGCGGTCCGAAAATTTGAGAGAATAAGGTTATGCAGTCCATCCGTAACGGCAAGACGCCGTCAGCAACTAATCCCGGCCGGGGAATCAGCCGCCAGATGGCCACGATCGGGACCACCGTCATGGTCTTCGTGTTCATTGTTGCCGTGCTCTTCGCCGCCAATGAGAACGACGTCGTTGGCTGGCTGGTGGTGATCATCTCCCTGGGCTGGCTGCTGCTGTTCGCCTTTGTTGTCTTCAGCATCCGCGGTGCAGCCCGCAAGGCGGGCGCCAAGCTTGCCCAGGCGCAGGATTCACTGAACCGTGCCGCCGGCGCGGCTCCCTCCGTGGAGGTCATGGATGAGGCCACCCTCATCCGCGACCAGAAGCTGGATCACAGCTTCAAGATCATCCAGGTCCAGTCAAAGGTGATCCGCGACAACCTCGGCACCGACGCCGACCAGGTTGCACGCGCCATCGAAACGATTGAAATCACCGCGCACAATGCCCGCGGAATGATGAAGAAGGACGACGGCGGTCCGGTCGAGGGCACTGTAGTCGACTAGGCCGCAGGCAGGGGCGCAACCGTACGCGCCCGGCGGCACCGCCGGAAAACGAAAGCTACTTGAGGGGTAAGGTATTTGGCGTGAGCATGGAATCGACCGGGGAGCCCAGCCTGGAACCGGGATCGTCATCACTGAGGATCGCAACCGTCAACGTGAACGGCATCCGCGCTGCCTACAAGCGCGGCATGGCCGACTGGCTCGCCGAGCGCGGCGTCGACATCCTCTGCCTCCAGGAAGTGCGTGCTCCGGACGCGATTGTCCGGGAGCTCCTGGGCAGCGAGTGGCATATCCTGCACGCCGAGGCTGAAGCCAAGGGCCGTGCCGGCGTGGCGATCGTCTCCCGCACCGAGCCCGTAGCCGTGCGCGAAAACATCGGCGAAGACTACTTCGCCCTCTCCGGACGCTGGGTGGAAGCTGACTTCAAGGTCCCCGTGGACGGAGAAGAGAAGCTGCTCACAGTGGTCAGCGCCTATGTGCACTCCGGCGAAGCCGGAACCCCGAAGCAGGATGACAAGTACCGTTTCCTGGACGTGATGGCGGCGCGGCTGCCGGTGCTCGCTGCCACCAGCGACTACGCACTGATCGTGGGAGACCTCAACGTAGGCCACACCACCCTGGACATCAAGAACTGGAAGGGCAACGTCAAGCGGGCAGGCTTCCTGCCCGAAGAACGCGCCTACTTCGACCGTTTCTTCAGCGATGAGATCGGCTACGTGGACGTTGCCCGCAAACTCGCCGGAAACGTGCCCGGACCGTACACCTGGTGGTCCTGGCGCGGCCAGGCCTTCGACAACGACGCCGGCTGGCGCATCGATTACCACATGGCCACTCCCGCCCTCGCCGATCGTGCCGTCAGCGCCGTCGTCGACCGTGCAGCCACCTACGACGCCCGTTTCTCCGACCACGCCCCCGTGGTTGTCGACTACAAGTTCTGAGGCCCCAAAACATGACGCAGTCGCAGACCCCCGCCCGCCAGCGCATCCTTTCCGGAATGCAGCCCTCCGCGGACTCCCTCCACCTGGGCAACTACCTGGGTGCCCTGGTGAACTGGGTGCGCCTGCAGGAGCAGTACGACGCCTACTTCTTCATCCCGGACCTGCACGCGATCACTGTCCCGCAGGACCCTGCGGACCTCCGGCAGCGCACCCGCGTGACGGCCGCGCAGTACATCGCCGGCGGGGTGGACGTGGACAATGCCACCCTGTTCGTCCAGTCACAGGTGCCCGAACACGCACAGCTGGCATGGGTGCTGAACTGTCTCACCGGTTTCGGTGAAGCATCCCGGATGACCCAGTTCAAGGACAAGCAGCAGCGCTTCGGAGCGGACGCCGCAAGCGTTGGCCTGTTCACCTACCCGATCCTGCAGGTAGCGGACATCCTGCTGTACCAGCCCCACGGCGTACCCGTGGGCGAGGACCAGCGCCAGCACGTTGAGCTCAGCCGCGACCTCGCCAAGCGGTTCAACACCCGCTACGGCGAGACGTTCACGGTCCCGGAAGCCTTCATCCAGAAGGAGTCCGCAAAGATCTACGACCTGCAGAACCCGGCGGCGAAAATGTCCAAGTCCGCCGAGTCACAGGCGGGCCTGATCAACCTGCTGGACCCGGACAAGGTAATTGCCAAGCGAATCAAATCGGCGGTGACCGACGACGGCACGGAGATCCGGTTCGACCGGGAAACCAAGCCCGGCATCTCCAACCTGCTCTCCATCTACTCGCTGATCACCGGCCGAAGCATCGACACCCTGGTCAAGGAGTACGAAGGAAAGATGTACGGACACTTGAAAGTGGACCTTGCAGAGGCAGCAACCGAACACATCCGCCCCATCCGGGAGCGGGCCCTGGGGCTGCTGGACGATCCTGCGGAGCTGGACCGGCTGCTGGCCAAGGGCGCGCTGAAAGCCCGGGAAACGGCGTCGGCTACACTTGCCGATGTGTACGAGAAGATCGGTTTCCTCCCACTGGGTTCAACCGCCCGATAAGCGCTCATGGGCTACACGAACTCCACCGTCCAGACCTCATCCGGCGCAGCAAGCGGCGGCAGCGGCCGGATGCCCGAAAGCCCTTGCTGGGTGGGGATTGTGATCCCGGTTCCTGAGCCCATGGCGTCGGAACTCCGTCGTGCGCGGGCCTCCTTCGGGGACCCGATGGCGTCAGTTATCCCGGCCCACATCACGCTGGTAACCACGACGCCGGCACCGGACTGGGCATCGGCCCTCGAGCATGTGCGTGCAGTGACCGCCGCCCAGGCGCCCTTCACGGTCACCCTGCGCGGTGCGGCCTCTTTCCGGCCGGTTACGCCCGTGGTCTACGTGCAGGTGGAAGAGGGGTTCTCCCAGTGCTCGCAGCTGCACAAGGAGCTGCAGTCCGGGCCGCTGGACCACGAGAACATGTACCCCTATCACCCGCACGTCACCGTGGCCCATGACGTTTCCGAGGCCAGCATGGACAACGCGGTGAAGACCCTGAGGGATTACAGCGCGAGCTTCACCGTAGACCGGATTGGCGTCTTCGAACACGATCCGCACGGACTGTGGGTCCTGCGCGAGGAAATGCGGCTGCTGGGCTAGAAGCCCTTTTCCCGGGCCTGCCGCAGGTAGATCCCGGCCCACGCGGCGATGATCCCGGCTGCCCGTGAGGTCTGTTCCCTGTCCGGCATCAGATGGCTGGAGCCCTCCAGAGAGACGAAACTGCGCGGATGGCGCGCTGCATTGAAGATTTCCGAGGCATTCTCGATTCCCACGGTCTCATCAGTGGGGGAGTGCATGATCAGCAGCGGCAGGTCCAGCGATTCAATGCACTCCTTCAGGTCGTGGCTGTGCAGGTCCTCGACGAGTTCCTGCCGGATCGTGAGAGTGCGTCCACCCAGCTCGACGTCGGCGTGGCCCTGCGCGGCGATGTTCTCCAGCTCATCGGCGAACAGGTGCGCCACATGGGAAGGCCTGAACGGGGCACCGATGGTTACCAGGGCAGCCAGGGATTCCTCGCTCGCGGCAGCGGCCAGCGCGGCTGCCCCGCCGAGCGAGTGGCCAATCAGCAGGGTAGGGGGACGGCCTGAGGAGCGCAGGAAGCCAATCGCGTTGTGCAGGTCGGAAACCTTGGTAGTGAACGAACCATCCTCCCAGGAGCCGGTCGAACGTCCCAGCCCGGCGGCGTCGTAGCGGAGGACACCGATGCCCTGCTCCGCCAGCGCCTTGGAGATGCGGGAGGCTGCGGCGCTGTTCTTGCCGAGCGCGAAACCGTGGCAGAACACTGCCCAGCCGAGGGGATCACCGTCCGGAACATCCAGCGTGCCGGCGAGGGTGGTCCCGTTGACACCGGGAAAGGAAACAGATTCGAACTCTGGCATACCTCCCACCCTATCGGGCAGGCCTCGGCACATCCGGTACGCAAAAGGCGGAGGAGCCGGAAGTGGATCCGGTTCCTCCGCCTTTGGAAGCGGGTTGGTTACTGAACTAGATGGAGCGGTTCAGGATGGCCTGCTTGACCTCGGAGATGGCCTTGGTGACCTGGATGCCGCGGGGGCATGCTTCCGAGCAGTTGAAGGTGGTGCGGCAGCGCCACACGCCTTCCTTGTCGTTCAGGATTTCCAGGCGCATGTCACCTGCATCGTCACGCGAATCGAAGATGAAACGGTGCGCGTTGACGATCGCTGCCGGGCCGAAGTACTGTCCATCGGTCCAGAAGACCGGGCAGGAGGACGTGCAGGCAGCGCAGAGGATGCACTTGGTGGTGTCATCGAAACGCTCGCGGTCCTCAGCGGACTGCAGGCGCTCCTTGGTGGGCTCGTGTCCCTTGGAAACCAGGAACGGCATGATCTCGCGGTAGGACTGGAAGAACGGTTCCATGTCCACGATCAGGTCCTTCTCCACCGGCAGGCCCTTGATGGGCTCGACGAGGATCGGCTTGGACGTGTCCAGGTCCTTCAGGAGGGTCTTGCAGGCCAGGCGGTTGCGGCCGTTGATGCGCATGGCATCCGAGCCGCAGACGCCGTGGGCGCAGGAACGGCGGAAGGAGACGGTGCCGTCATGCTCCCACTTGACCTTGTGCAGGGCGTCCAGGACACGGTCCGTGCCGTACATGGTCAGCGTCCACTCGTCCCAGTGGGCCTCGTCAGAGATTTCCGGGTTATAGCGGCGCACCTTCAGCGTGATGTCGAAGGAGGGGATTTCACCGGCCGTGGATTCGGCCAGGTCAATCTTCGAGGCCGGCTCAGCGACTTCCGTTGTCATTAGTACTTCCTCACCATCGGCTCGTAGCGCGTGAAAATGACCGGCTTGGTATCGAGCCGGATGCCGGCCGTGTGCTCGGCGTTGTCGGCTTCATCCACCTTGTAGGCCATGGAGTGAAGCATGAACTTCTCGTCATCGCGCTCCGGGAAGTCCTCACGGAAGTGGCCGCCGCGCGATTCCTCGCGGTGCAGGGCTGCCACGGACATAACCTTGGCCAGTTCCAGCAGGAAGCCGAGCTCAACGGCTTCCAGCAGGTCAAGGTTGAAGCGCTTGCCCTTGTCCTGGACGTTGATCTTCTTGTAGCGCTCTTCGAGGTCAGCGATGTCGGAGAGCGTCTTCTGGATCGTCTCGGCCGTACGGAACACCTGCATGTTGGCATCCATGGTGTTCTGCAGGTCGCGGCGGATCTCGGAAACACGCTCGGTGCCTTCGGAGTTGCGGACAACATCCAGCAGGGCGATCGTGTCTGCTTCCGGATCTTCGGGCAGGTCGACGAAGTCGGCCTGCAGTGCGTACTCGGCAGCGTAGATGCCGGCGCGCTTACCGAAGACGTTGATGTCAAGCAGGGAGTTGGTGCCCAGGCGGTTGGAACCGTGGACGGAGACGCAGGCAACCTCGCCGGCTGCGTAGAGGCCCGGAATCACGGTGTCGTTGTCCTGGAGGACCTCGGCCTTGATGTTGGTGGGGATGCCGCCCATGACGTAGTGCGCCGTCGGGAAGACGGGAACCGGCTCGGTGTACGGCTCCACACCCAGGTAGGTGCGTGCGAACTCGGTGATGTCCGGGAGCTTGGCGTCAATGTGCGCCGGTTCCAGGTGCGTCAGGTCCAGCAGGACGTAGTCCTTGTTCGGGCCGCAGCCGCGGCCTTCACGGACTTCGTTGGCCATGGAGCGGGCCACGATGTCACGCGGCGCGAGGTCCTTGATGGTGGGGGCGTAGCGCTCCATGAAGCGCTCACCCTCGGAGTTGCGCAGGATTGCGCCTTCGCCGCGGGCGGCTTCGGAGAGCAGGATGCCCAGGCCGGCCAGGCCGGTCGGGTGGAACTGGATGAACTCCATGTCTTCCAGCGGGATGCCCTTGCGGAACGCGATGCCCATGCCGTCACCGGTGAGGGTGTGGGCGTTGGAGGTGGTCTTGAAGACCTTGCCCGCGCCGCCGGAGGCGAAGACCACGGACTTGGCCTGGAAGACGTGCAGTTCGCCGGTGGCGAGGTCATAGGAGACGACGCCGGCAACACGCTTCTGGCCGAAGCTGTCTTCAACGGTCAGCAGGTCAAGGACGTAGTACTCGTTGTAGAACTCAACGTTGTGCTTGACGCAGTTTTGGTACAGGGTCTGCAGGATCATGTGGCCCGTGCGGTCTGCTGCATAGCAGGCGCGGCGGACGGGAGCCTTGCCGTGGTCACGGGTGTGGCCGCCGAAGCGGCGCTGATCGATCCGGCCTTCAGGCGTGCGGTTGAACGGCAGGCCCATCTTTTCCAGGTCCAGCACGGCGTCGATGGCTTCCTTGGCCATGACCTCGGCGGCATCCTGGTCCACCAGGTAGTCGCCGCCCTTGACCGTGTCAAAGGTGTGCCATTCCCAGTTGTCTTCTTCTACGTTGGCCAGTGCTGCGCACATGCCGCCCTGCGCCGCTCCGGTGTGGGAACGCGTGGGGTACAGCTTGGTCAGTACCGCCGTCCGAGCGCGCTGTCCGGATTCGATGGCGGCACGCATACCGGCGCCGCCGGCGCCGACAATGACGACGTCGTACTTATGGACCTGCATACCAGATGCTCTTTCTGTTGAAACTGTGTGTAGCTCTTAGGGAGTTGCTGCGGTGCCTGCCGGGCTAGGGAGCGGGGCAGAAGGACGGCAGCTGGTCCAGGGTCGCGTTGGCGGGGCACGGATCGAACGTGAAGATCACGAGGGTGCCAAGCACGATGATGACGACGGTCGCGGAATACAGCACCGTCTTGAGCCACATGCGGGTGGAGTTCTTTTCGGCGTAGTCATTGATGATGGTGCGCACGCCGTTGGTGCCGTGAAGCATGGCGAGCCACAGCATGACCAGGTCCCAGACCTGCCAGAGCGGGGAGGCCCACTTGCCGGCAACAAAACCGAAGTCGACGGCCTTGATGCCGTCGCCAACCATCAGGTTGATGAAGAGGTGCGTGAAGATCAGGATGACCAGCAGGGCACCGGAGATACGCATGAACAGCCACGCGATCATCTCGAAGTTGCCCTTGCCGGACCCGTTGCGGGTGTAGCGGGGGGAGATGCGGCCGGCCCGGGGGGCCTCAATTGAAGGAGTGCTCATGGCTTAGTGACCCCCGAAAACGATGGGAAGGTGGCGGATGGAGAAGCCGATCATGGTCACGACCCAGAGACCGACGACGCCCCAGAGCATCTGGCGCTGGTACTTGGGTCCCTTCTTCCAGAAGTCGATAAGAATTACCCTCAGGCCGTTGAAGGCGTGGAACACGATGGCGGCAACGAGGCCAAGCTCACCGAGGCCCATGATGGGGTTCTTGTACGCTCCGATGACCACGTTGTAGGCCTCGGGCGACACGCGCACCAGCGAGGTATCCAGAACATGGACCAAAAGGAAGAAGAAGATCACCACGCCAGTAATCCGATGGGCCACCCATGACCACTGGCCTTCACGGCCGCGGTAAAGCGTGCCTGCTGGTAACTTCGACACTGAATTTTCCTCCCTGCATCGCAGCGGCGCTAGCGCGTCTTCCACGCAGTGATGACGCCGGTGCGAGAGCACTTAATAGCTCAAGCATAATCTAGGTCCCGTCGGAAGCGGGATCAATTTAGGTTCCCCTATTGTGTGACCTGGCTTACACTCCGCAGTGCGCCGGCCGCAGCACGTGCTCGTGTCTGCGGACATGGCCGTGGGGACTCTCAGCTAACCTTGGCACTGATGAGTACTGAAATGACAAATGTGAACCCGGAATCGGCCGGCGCCGACGTCTTCGACCGCTTTTACGGCGTGATTCCGGCCGGGGGAGTAGGCACACGCCTGTGGCCGCTCTCCCGTGCTGCCGCACCGAAGTTCCTTCATGACCTCACCGGTTCCGGTTCCACCCTGATCAGGGCGACCTATGACCGCCTGGCACCGCTAAGCGAGGACCGGGTGATGGTCGTCACCGGCCAGCTCCACCGCTCCGCCGTCCTGGCACAGCTGCCGGAGATCCAGCAGGAAAACCTCGTGCTGGAGAACGAGCCCAAGGACTCCGCGGCCGCCATCGGGCTGGCCGCAGCGATCCTGTACCAGCGCGACCCCTCGATCATCATGGGATCTTTCGCCGCTGACCAGGTGATTACCCCGGTGGAGGTCTTCCAGGAGACGGTCCGTGAGGCCATCCATACGGCTGCGCAGGGCTACATCGTCACCATCGGCATCCACCCCACCCACCCCTCCACGGGCTTCGGTTACATCAAGGCCGGAGAACCGCTGGAGATCGAAGGTGCGCCCAGCGCCCACTCCGTGGTGGAGTTCGTCGAAAAGCCCTCCGAGGACACCGCACGCGGCTACCTGCGAAGCGGCAACTACAGCTGGAACGCCGGCATGTTCGTGGCGCCGGTGGCACTGATGCTCAAGCACCTGCTGGCAAATGAGCCGGAACTGCATGCCGGCCTGATGGAAATTGCCGAAGCCTGGGATACCGAGAACCGCCGCGAGGTGGTGCTGAGGGTCTGGCCGACACTGCCCAAGATCGCCATTGACTACGCGGTGGCCGAGCCCGCGGCAGCAGCAGGGGACGTCGCCATGATTCCCGGGATCTTCAGCTGGGACGATGTTGGAGACTTCGCCGCCATCGGGCGGCTGAACCCGGCCGCGGAGAACAGCGAGCTGACCGTGATGGGTGACGGCGCGCGGGTGTACTCCGAGGACGCCTCGGGGATCGTCGTGTCCGATACCAAACGCGTGATCGCCCTGATCGGGATCGAAGATGTGGTGATTGTGGACACTCCGGATGCCCTGCTGGTCACCACCAAGGACCACGCCCAGGAAGTTAAGAAGGCAGTGGAGCACCTCAAGGCCAGCGGAGACACGGACGTTCTCTAAGCCGGGTCGCCGACCCTGGGGCCGGGTGCCGGCCCCAGGGCAAGGGCGTCCTTAAGATGGCGTCCTTAAGATAAGGCAGTATCCAAGATAAGGAAGTATCCCAAGCGACAGTGCAGTGGCTTCGGGCTCACGTTTCCGGGCAGTGGGAAGTCTTAAAGTCATCCGGTTCCCGCAGACCAGCACAGGTTGGCTAACCTTGAATACGTGCAGACAACCCCACTTAGCAGCTCACCCGTTCCGTCTATTCGGGGCAGTGTTGCCCCAATACTGGGTGAGCTGATCGATTTTCGGCGGGACCTGCATTCGCATCCTGAGCTCTCGCACAAGGAGTTCCGGACCACTGACCGGATCGTCGAAGCACTGGAAGCGGCAGGCCTGCAGCCCAAACGGCTTGAAAACACGGGAGCCTACGTAGACATTGGCGACGGACCAATCGGACTGGCTCTGCGTGCGGACATCGACGCCCTGCCCGTCCTGGAGGAGACCGCCCTTCCCTACGCTTCGGTGAACACCGGAATTGCGCACGCCTGCGGGCACGACATCCACACCACCGTCATGCTCGGTGCGGCCCGGGTGCTGGCAAAACTCGACGCCGAGGGCTCCCTGGGCGGGCGGATCCGGGTGATCTTCCAGCCGGCCGAAGAGGTTATGCCAGGCGGCGCCCTGTCCGTGATTGAACAGGGAGTGCTCTCCGGTGTGCCTCGGATCCTGGCCCTTCACTGCGACCCGCGCGTCGACGTCGGACAGGTTGGCACGCGTATTGGTGCCATCACCTCCGCCTCGGACACCATCCGCATCGAGCTTTCCGGACAGGGCGGGCACACCTCGCGTCCGCACCTGACCCAGGACCTCGTCTTCGCGCTGAGCCAGATCGCCGTCAGCGTGCCCGCCATTCTTTCCCGGCGGATCGACGTCCGCAGCGGCGTCTCCGTTGTGTGGGGGCAAATCCATGCCGGTTCGGCGCCGAACGCCATCCCCGGCCACGGCTTCATGGCCGGCACCATGCGCTGCCTGGACGCCGAGGCGTGGCATGCTGCCGGTGAACTGCTCGACGACGTCGTGCGCGAAGTTGCTGCGCCCTACGGAGTGGAAGTGGCGCTGGAGCATACCCGCGGCGTTCCGCCGGTCATCAACTCCGAAGCCGAAACGGGCCTGATCGAAGCCTCGGCAAGGGCAGAGCTGGGGGAGGACTCCGTTGTCCTCACCCCGCAGTCCATGGGCGGCGAGGATTTCGCCTGGATGACCCAGGCGATCCCCGGCGCCATGATGCGCCTGGGCACCCGCACCCCGGGCGGGGAGACCTTCGACCTGCACCGCGGAGACTACAACCCGGATGAACTGGCGATCAGCTGCGGCGTCTCGGTCATGGCCGCTGCTGCGGTCCGCGCGGCCCGCGGCCTGCGGCACTAACCAGGCCTGCGGGACGAACCCGCGGCCTGCGGCACTGACCGGGACTGCCGGATAGGCGCCGCGGCCGTTGCCGTGCCGCCGCAACGCCGCCGCAAACCTCCGATTGATAACAACATGTAAACAAATGTTCGCCAGAGCACAGCTTCGCTTAGTGCTGCGGGACACATGCACTATGGTTAGGTCTTGCTGCGCTCCATGAGGGAAGGAGCGCGCACCACACGCACCTGCGAAGGCCTTCCCGTCCGGCGGGCCAAGACGCAGCTAAGGCGGTGGAACACTTTTCTTTTCTGGAGGAACATTGAAGAATTTCCCGCGCGGCTTCAAGCGCAATGCCGGTGTATCCGTCGCCATGCTGGGCGCATCGGCGCTTCTGCTGGCCGGCTGCGGTGCCGCCCCGGAAGAAGACTCCGCATCCAGCGGCGAGGCAAGCGCCAACGGCGACTTCCTGGCCTGCATGGTTTCGGACTCCGGCGGATTCGATGACCGCTCGTTCAACCAGTCCGGCTTCGAAGGCCTGAAGGCTGCCGAAACTGACCTGGGCATCCAGGTGAAGACCGCCGAGTCCCAGTCGGAGACCGACTTCGGCCCGAACCTGGACTCCATGGTTGTCCAGAACGGCTGCAACATCACTGTCACCGTCGGCTTCCTCCTGGCCGACGCCACGAAGGAAGTGGCCGAGGCCAACCCGGAGAGCCACTTCGCCATCATCGATGACGAGTCGATTGACCTGGATAACGTCAAGCCGATCATCTACGACACGGCCCAGGCTGCATTCCTGGCCGGCTACGTAGCTGCCGGCACGTCGGAGACCGGCAAGGTTGCCACCTACGGCGGAATCAACATCCCCACCGTGACCATCTTCATGGACGGCTTCGCTGACGGCGTCGCCTACTACAACGAAGAGAACGGCACCGACGTCGAGGTCCTGGGCTGGAACAAGGCCGACCAGACCGGTTCCTTCATCGGCAACTTCACCGACACCGGTGCAGGCAAGACCACCACCGAGAACTTCATCAACGAAGGCGCCGACATCATCATGCCGGTCGCCGGACCGGTGGGTACCGGAACGCTCGACGCCGTTGTCGAAGCCAACGCTGGCGGCGGCACCAACAAGGTGATCTGGGTCGACTCCGACGGTTACGAGACCGCCGGCAACGGCAAGGAATACATCCTGACTTCCGTCATGAAGCTCATGGGCCAGGCAGTCGAAGACGTCATCACCTCTGACGTCGAAGGCAACTTCGACGCCGAGCCGTACGTCGGCACCCTGGAGAACGGCGGAGTCACCCTGGCTCCGTACCACGACCAGGAAGATGCTGTTCCTGCAGACGTCAAGACCGCAGTGGACGAGATCAAGGCCAAGATTATTTCCGGTGAAATCACCGTAGAATCCGCCGCCAGCCCCAAGTAAGGGGCCAGGCCGCATCAAACGGACCGCTGTTCGTCCAGCTGGACGGACAGCGGTCCGTTCTGTTCCGGGTAACCTTCCTTTGGGAGTACCCAAACACTCAGACACAAACAGATTGGTTGGGGTTGTGAAACTCGAACTCAAAGGCATCACCAAGCGCTTCGGCACTTTGGTTGCCAACGACCACATAGACCTGGTGATCGAGCCGGGACAGGTGCACAGCCTGCTCGGTGAGAACGGAGCGGGCAAGTCCACGCTCATGAACGTCCTGTACGGCCTCTACGAACCCACAGAGGGCCAGATCCTGGTCAACGGAAAACCCGTTGTCTTCTCAGGACCGGGCGATGCCATGGCAGCCGGAATCGGTATGGTGCACCAGCACTTCATGCTGGTGCCCGTGTTCACCGTTGCGGAGAACGTGGCGCTGGGCAACGAAACCACCCGCGCCGGCGGTTCGCTGAACCTTGAAACCACCCGCTCACGCATCCGCAAGATCTCGGAGCAGTACGGGTTCGATGTTGATCCCGACGCCGTTGTGGAGGACCTGCCGGTCGGCGTGCAGCAGCGCGTGGAAATCATCAAGGCCCTGATCAGGGACGCTGAAGTCCTGATCCTGGATGAGCCCACCGCTGTGCTCACTCCCCGGGAGACCGATGAACTGCTGGCGATCATGCGCCAGCTCTGCGACGACGGCAAATCCGTTGTCTTCATTTCCCACAAGCTGCGCGAGGTCAAGGCCGTCTCCGACGTGATTACCGTGATCCGCCGCGGCAAAGTGGTCGGCGACGCCCCGCCCAGCGCCTCCACCACGGAGCTCGCGTCCATGATGGTGGGCCGTTCGGTCAGCCTGAACCTTCAGAAGGAACCGGCCAAGCTCGGCGAAGCAACCTTCCAGGTCCGTGACCTGGTGGTGCTCTCCGATACCGGCCAGGCCGTGGTGGACCACCTCAGCTTTGAGATCGCCCAGGGCGAGATCCTCGCTGTCGCCGGTGTCCAGGGCAACGGACAGACTGAACTTACCGAAGCCATCATGGGCCTGCAGGAACACGTCACGGGATCGATCAAGCTCGGGGGTGAGGAACTCGTTGGCAGGAGCGTGGCCCAGATCATCGACGCCGGCGTGGGCTTTGTGCCCGAAGACCGCAGCGTGGACGGGCTTGTGGGTACGTTCACCGTCGCGGAGAACCTGGTCCTTAACCGCTACAACAAAGCTCCGTTCGCCAGGGGCCTGTCCATGCGTCCGGCCGTCGTGGCCGAAAACGCGGCGGAGAAGATTGATGAGTTCGACATCCGCACGCAGTCGGCCGAAGCCGCTGCAGGCACCCTGTCCGGCGGCAACCAGCAGAAGGTGGTCATGGCCCGGGAACTGTCCCGGCCGCTGTCCCTGTTTATCGCCTCCCAGCCCACCCGCGGCGTCGACGTCGGATCCATCGAATTCCTGCATAAGCGGATCGTGGCGGAACGCGACGGCGGTACGCCGGTCATGATCGTGTCCACGGAACTGGACGAAGTCCTGGAACTGGCAGACCGGATCGCCGTGCTGTACAGCGGCCGGCTTATGGGCATTGTTCCGGGTAACACGTCGCGCGATGTGCTGGGCCTGATGATGGCCGGCATGAGCGCTGAAGATGCACTTTCGCACCAGAGCGAGATCGAGGGAGGGGCGCAGTGAGCCCGGAGGAAGCAAACAGGCAGCCGGGCGATCCCGCCCCCCGCAAGGAGGAAGCAGCTGCCGATGAAACACGGCTGCTGAATGCTGCCGAAACCGCCGGCGGGGCCCTTCCTCCGCCTGCCGTGCCCGTGCCCGAGACCGAGCTCCACCCGGAGACCGGCAGCGAATCCCTCCTGCGCCGCATCGTTACCGGCAATGCGCTGGTTTCGGTGCTGTCCGTGCTGATGGCACTGGTGGTCGGCGGCCTGCTGATCGCCCTCACCGATGAGGAAGTCGCGGATGCCGCAGGCTACTTCTTCAACAGACCCGGCGACATGCTGGGCGCGGCCTGGTCCGCGGCGTCGGGGGCGTACATTGCCCTCTTCCAGGGCTCGATCTTCAACTTCGAAGCTGACACGTTCTCCCGGATGATCTACCCGCTGACCCAGACACTGACAGTGGCGACACCGCTGATCTGTGCGGGCCTCGGCGTCGCCCTCGCTTTCCGTGCGGGCCTGTTCAACATTGGTGCGCAGGGCCAGATCCTCATTGGCGCCACCCTGGCAGCCTGGGTTGGCTTCAGCTGGCACCTGCCCGTTGGCCTGCACCTGCTGGTCGTCATTCTTGCCGGTGCTGTCGGCGGTGCGCTCTGGGGCGGCATTGCCGGCCTGCTGAAGGCACGGACCGGTGCACATGAAGTGATCGTGACGATCATGCTGAACTACATCGCGATCCAGCTGGTGCTCTTCCTGCTCACCACCCCCGGATTCCAGCGCCCCGGCTCCACCAACCCCATCAGCCCGCAGCTGGATTCGACCGCGATGTTCCCGCCGCTGTTCGGCTCCGGGTTCCGCCTGCACTGGGGTTTCATCATGGCGATCGCCGCCACGGTGTTCATCTGGTGGCTGCTGAACCGGTCCACTGTGGGCTTTGAGCTCCGCGCAGTCGGCGCCAACCCCGCGGCTGCCCGCAATGCCGGCATCAACACCACTAAGGGCTACGTCATCGTGATGCTCATTGCTGGTGCACTGGCCGGCCTGGCCGGCGTGGCGCAGGTATCGGGTACCGAAAAGGTGCTCACCTCCGGTGTCGCTGCCAGCTTCGGCTTTGATGCCATCACCGTGGCGCTGCTGGGCCGCTCCTCACCCTGGGGAACCTTCGCGGCAGGCCTGCTCTTCGGTGCGTTCCGCGCAGGCGGCGTCACCATGCAGACCAGCACCGGAACCAACATCGACATTGTGCTGGTTGTCCAGTCGCTGATCGTCCTGTTCATCGCCGCGCCGCCGCTGGTTCGGTCCCTGTTCCGGATTCCGCCGCCCGGAGCGTTCAAGACCTCCGGCAAGCGCACCACCAAAAAAGCCGATGCAGCGCAAGGAGCAGCATGAGCACCGCAACAACTCTCGCCTCCAAGGGCCAGCCGGCTGATGTGAAGGCCATCCGCAGCTGGAAGACTCCGGTGATCCTGGGTGTCCTGGCAATCCTTGGTTTCTTCATGTTCGGGCTGGGCTCGCCGTCCAGCGAAGTGACATTCCGCTTGACGGACGCCAACGCAGCCATCCAGCTCCCCAACATCGTGGTGTCGGCACCCGTCCTGGGCTGGATCGCCTCGGTGGTCCTGCTCGCATCCGCCGCGTACGCCTTTATCCTGGTCAACCGCTACCAGCACGTCCCCGGCTGGCTGATCGCGGTGTTCACTGTGTTCTTCATTGCCGCATTCCTGACCTGGGCAGTGGGCAGCGCCCGCAACCCAAGTGTGGCGCTGTATGGACTCCTGGCCGGTTCCTTCACCCTGGCCTTCCCGCTGATTTTCGGATCACTCTCGGGCGTGCTGTGTGAGCGGTCTGGCGTCGTGAATATTGCCATTGAAGGGCAGTTGCTGTTCGGCGCCTTCGCCGCCGCCGTTGCAGGCTCCCTGTCCGGCAACGCGTTCGTGGGGCTCTTCGCGGCAGCCATTGCCGGTGTGCTGGTTTCCCTGGTGCTGGCGGTGTTCAGCATCAAGTACATCGTGAACCAGGTGATCGTCGGCGTCGTGCTGAACGTGCTTGTCTCCGGCCTCACCGGGTTCCTCTTCTCCACCGTGCTCAGCGCGGATTCGGCAAAGTGGAACTCGCCCCCTCGCCTGGACAAGATCGCGATCCCGCTGCTTTCGGATATTCCGATCCTGGGCCCGATCCTGTTCGACCAGTCCGTCATTGGCTACCTGATGTACGTTGCCGTCGCGGCGATCTACTTCGGCCTCTTCCACACCAAGTGGGGCCTGCGGACCCGTGCAGTGGGCGAACACCCCAAGGCCGCGGACACCGTGGGCATCAACGTGAACCGCATGCGCTTCTGGAACGTGCTGCTCGCCGGTGCCGTAGCCGGCGTCGGCGGCGCATTCTTCACGCTCGTTGCGGTCTCTTCCTTCAACCGGGACATGACCTCCGGGCAGGGCTACATCGCCCTGGCGGCGCTGATCCTGGGCCGCTGGAACCCGATCGGTGCGCTGTTCGCGGCGCTGCTGTTCGGCTTCGCATCCAACCTGCAGTCCGTGCTGAGCCTGCTGGGTACCCCGGTGCCCAACCAGTTCCTGGCCATGCTGCCGTACGTGGTAACCATCTTCGCCGTCGCCGGCGTTGTAGGTAAGTCACGCGGTCCTGCAGCCAGCGGCATTCCCTACATCAAGAGCTGATCCCCACCCCCACAAGGACAAGAGGACACATAGATGAACGCAGTTACCCCTGCGCCTGAAATCTGGGACGTCCTGCAGGACGCGGCCCGTGCGGCCATGTCCCACGCCTACGTTCCCTACTCCCGCTACCCTGTGGGAGCGGCCGCGCTGACCGATGACGGCCGGATTGTTTCCGGCTGCAACATCGAGAACGCAAGCTACGGCCTGACCCTCTGCGCCGAATGCTCCATGATCAGCCAGCTGAACATGACCGGCGGCGGACGCCTGGTGGCCTTCACCTGCGTGGACGGCCAGGGGGAAATCCTCATGCCGTGCGGACGCTGCCGCCAGCTGCTCTACGAATTCCGGGCACCTGGCATGCAGCTGCTGACCGTCAGCGGAATCCGGACCATGGACGAAGTGCTGCCCGATGCTTTCGGACCCCAGCACCTGGAAGGGCAGGCAGGCAAATGAGCGAACGTTTTGACACCGTGGACATCATCCGCGTGAAGCGGGACCGGGGCACGCTGAGCCCGGAACAGATCGACTGGACGATCGACGCGTACACCCGGGGCGTGATTGCCGACGAGCAGATGGCCGCCCTGAACATGGCGATCCTCCTCAACGGCATGAACCGCGAGGAAATCTCCCGCTGGACCGCTGCGATGATCGCGTCCGGCGAACGGATGGACTTCTCCTCCCTGGGCAAGCCGACGTCGGACAAGCACTCGACCGGCGGCGTGGGGGACAAGATCACCCTGCCGCTGGCTCCGCTGGTTGCCGTCTTCGGCGTGGCCGTGCCGCAGCTCTCCGGGCGCGGCCTGGGCCACACCGGCGGAACGCTGGACAAGCTCGAGGCCATTCCCGGCTGGCGTGCTGCGCTCAGCAACGACGAGATGATGGCTCAGCTCGCAGACGTAGGAGCAGTCATCTGTGCGGCCGGGGCAGGCCTGGCGCCGGCAGACAAGAAGCTCTACGCACTGCGCGACGTGACCGCCACGGTGGAAGCCATCCCGCTGATCGCCTCCTCGATCATGAGCAAGAAGATCGCTGAGGGAACCGGCTCGCTGGTCCTTGACGTCAAGGTAGGTTCCGGCGCGTTCATGAAGAACGTCGACGACGCCCGCGAACTGGCGCAGACCATGGTCACACTTGGTAAGGATGCCGGGGTCAACACTGTGGCGTTCCTCACTAACATGTCCACTCCGCTGGGCCTGACCGCCGGAAATGCGATCGAGGTCCAGGAATCCGTGGAGGTGCTCGCCGGCGGTGGTCCGTCCGACGTCGTCGAACTGACCGTGGCGCTGGCGAAGGAGATGCTCGCTGCGGCGGGCCAGCCCGACGCCGATCCGGCGGCAGCGCTGAAGGACGGCCGTGCGATGGACGTGTGGCGCCGGATGATCTCTGCCCAGGGAGGTGACCCGGACGCTGAACTGCCCGTGGCGAAGGAATCGGAGACCATTGTGGCCTCCGCAGACGGTGTTCTCACCAAGCTTGACGCCCTCTCGGTGGGCGTTGCTGCCTGGCGCCTCGGTGCCGGACGCGCGCGGAAGGAAGACGCCGTCCAGGCCGGAGCGGGCGTCCGCCTGCACGCCAAGCCGGGCGACACGGTCAAGGCCGGCCAGCCGCTGATGACGCTGCTGACGGACACGCAGGAGAAGTTCGAGCGGGCGAAGGAAGCCCTTGAAGGGGCTGCCGTGGTTTCCCCGCAGGCCGCCGGCATCCCGCCGCTGATCATCGACCGGATCGGCTAGCTGCCCATATCTTCACCGAGATAGCAGAAACTGCCCGTATGAGCCTTCATACGGGCAGTTTCTGCTATCTCGATGGGGGAGGACGCCGGGGAAAGGCCCGGGACTCAGGGTTCATGCAGGGTGACTCAGGGTGTTTTGGGGGACTTGCCCGGTGACGGGCACTGTTGCGGAAGTGGCATCGTTGTAGATACAGATACCGACCCAAGGAGTGCCGCCCATTGGACGTGCTAAACGCCGTAATGGACACCATCAACGACTTCGTCCTTACCTACTCAGGCGCCCCCTGGGTTTACCTGGTCCTCTTCGCCTGTTGCCTGCTGGACGGCTTCTTTCCCCCGATCCCGAGTGAATCGCTGGTAGTTGGCCTTTCGGCACTGGTGTTCCTGGACGGCGGCCCCAACGTCTGGCTCATCGCCGTCTCAGCTGCGGCGGGTGCCTTCATCGGGGACAACATCGCCTACGCCCTGGGCCGGACCCTGCGCACTGACAGGTTCCGCTGGATGCGGGGACCCCGGATGCAGCGGGGCTTCGTCTGGGCCGGCCGCGAACTGGAGAAACGGGCGGTGTCCCTGGTCCTGATCGCACGGTTCATTCCGGTGGGCCGGGTGGTGGTCAACCTGACAGCCGGAGCCACCCGTTACCCGCGGCGCATGTTCGTGGCGCTGACGGGAATGTCGGCAATCCTCTGGGCTGCGTATTCGGTAGCGATTGGTGCCCTGGCCGGTGCCTGGTTCAAGGAGAACCACCTGCTCGCCGTCGTCGTGGCCATCGCCGTCGCCATGGTACTGGGCCTGATCATCGACCGGATCATTGCCAAACTCCGCGGACCGACGCCCATCCGGACCCGCCAGCCGCTGGAAGCCGGAGTCAACTCCGAGCCTTAAGCGCTCCGGGTGCCGCTCACGTAGAGTTGGCGTGTGACTGAGCCCATTACGAATCCCGCTGCCCTTTCCAGTTTCGACATCCGTGTTCTGCCCAAGGTATCGCTGCATGACCACCTCGACGGCGGGCTGCGCCCGGCCACCATCGTGGAGCTTGCCGAAGCCGTTGGACACGCGCTGCCGTCCACAGACCCCGTTGCCCTGGGGGAATGGTTCCGCGAATCAGCCAACTCCGGTTCCCTGGTGCGTTACCTGGAAACGTTTGACCACACCATCGCCGTCATGCAGACCCGCGAAGGCCTGGTCCGCGTTGCCCGTGAGTTCGTCGAGGACCTCGTTGACGACGGCGTGGTGTACGCCGAAGTCCGCTGGGCACCCGAGCAGCACCTGGCCGGCGGCCTGAGCCTGGATGAAGCCGTTGAGGCCGTGCAGGAAGGCCTTGAAGCAGGCGTGCAGGCGGCTGAGGCCGCAGGCAGCCTGATCCAGGTTGGCCAGCTGATCACCGCCATGCGCCACGGCGACCGCGGCCTGGAAATCGCCGAACTTGCCGTCCGCCACCGCGACCGCGGAGCCGTCGGCTTCGACATCGCCGGCGCCGAGGACGGCTTCCCGCCCTCGCGTTTCAAGGACGCCTTCACCTACCTGGCCGAGCAGATGTTCCCGGTGACCGTCCACGCAGGCGAAGCCGCCGGCGTGGAGAGCATCTCCGACGCCCTGGTTCATGGCCGCGCACTGCGCCTGGGGCACGGCGTGCGGATTGCCGAGGACATCGAAGTGGACTTCGAAGACGAAGAAGCGCCCGACGCCGGTGAGGACGCCTCCGTTGGCATGGTCACCCTGGGGAACGTGGCGGCCTGGGTCCGCGACCGGGGGATCGCCCTGGAGATCTGCCCTTCCTCGAACCTCCAGACTGGTGCCGTTGAATCCTTCGGGCCGGACATCGAGTCCCATCCGATCGACCTGCTGTTCCAGACCGGCTTTGTGGTCACCGTCAACACGGACAACCGGCTCATGAGCGGCGTCAGCCTGACCGACGAGTTCGAGCTGCTGGCAGCCACCTTCGGCTACGACCTGGACGATCTGCTGGAGCTGACCCTGAACGCAGCCAACGCCGCGTTCCTGCCGCTGGAAGAACGCGCGGTGCTCGCCGAGTACATCACCGATGGCTTCAGCAACGCACGTGACTGATTCCCCGAACGGCAGCGGCAACCTGGGTCCGGCGTTTTCCCGCCTGGCCCAGGTTGTTGCGCAGCTGCGCGAACGCTGTCCCTGGACCGGAGCCCTGAGCCACGAATCCCTCCTCGAGTACCTGCTCGAGGAGAGCTATGAGGTTATTGAAGCAGTCGAGGCCGGGCATACCCGGGCCGAGGACGCACAGGAACTTGGCGGAGAGCTTGGCGACCTGCTCTTCCAGGTGCTGCTGCACGCCCGCCTCCAGGAGGAATCCGGCAACTTCTCGATTTCCGACGTCGTCACCGGCCTGACGGACAAAATGATTCGCCGCAATCCGCATGTGTTCCGCCCCGACGGTTCCCTGCAGGACTCCACCACCGGGGACACCGAGGAAATCGAGCAGGCATGGGACGCGGTGAAGAAACTGGAAAAGCACCGCAGCACCCCGTTTGAAGGTATTCCCGCCGCCCTTCCGGCGTTGGCGCTGGCCGCCAAGACACAGCAGCGTGCACGGCGTGCCGGGCTCACGGTGCCGGAAACCGTGTCCGGTGTGCCGGACTTCGAGGGCGAGGATGAGCTGGGCGACCTGCTTTTCGAAACCGTCCGCCGGGCCGCGGAACGGGGCATCGACCCGGAGGCTGCCCTCCGCCGCGCTGTCCGCCGGTTTACGGCACAGGGCCCCGGCGCTGCCGATTGACGCATCGAGGCCTTACTCCCACGCCGGATTCCACTAGGCTTGGACCAGACAGCGTGGTCCCCGTCATAGGCCTGGCTGTAGTTACCAACCCAAGTTCCAATGAACAGGAGCATTCCCATGGCCATCATTGATGCCATTCACGCACGCGAGATCCTCGATTCCCGCGGAAATCCGACCGTAGAGGTCGAGGTACTGCTCGACGACGACACCTTCGGCCGGGCAGCAGTTCCCTCCGGCGCTTCGACCGGCGCCTTTGAAGCCAACGAACGCCGTGACGGGGAGAAGGACCGCTACCAGGGCAAGGGCGTGCTCCAGGCCGTCGAAGCCGTGATCGACCAGATCCAGCCGGCGCTCCTGGGCTTTGATGCTGCAGACCAGCGGGCCATCGACCAGGCCATGATCGACCTGGACGGCACCGAGAACAAGTCCGGTCTGGGGGCCAACGCCATCCTGGGCGTCTCCCTCGCAGTCGCCCGCGCAGCTGCCGAATCGGCTGCCCTGCCGCTCTACCGTTACCTGGGCGGCCCGAACGCGCACATCCTGCCCGTTCCGCTGATGAACATCCTCAACGGCGGCTCCCACGCAGACTCCGACGTCGACATCCAGGAATTCATGATCGTTCCCCTGGGTGCCGAAACCTACTCCGAGGGCCTGCGCTGGGGCGTTGAGGTCTACCACAACCTCAAGTCCGTGCTGAAGGAGCAGGGCCTGTCCACCGGTCTTGGCGACGAGGGCGGCTTCGCGCCGAACCTGCCGTCCAACCGTGCGGCCCTGGACCTGATCCTCGAAGCAATCAAGCGTGCCGGCTACGAGCCCGGCCGCGACATTGCGCTGGCCCTGGACGTCGCCTCCTCCGAGTTCTTCAAGGACGGCGCGTACGTCTTCGAAGGCCAGAACCGCAGCGCCGGGGAAATGTCCTCGTACTACGAGGAACTGGTCCGGGATTACCCGCTGGTCTCCATCGAGGACCCGCTGGACGAAAACGACTGGGAGGGCTGGAAGGCCCTGACCGCGAGCATCGGGGACAAGGTCCAGCTGGTGGGCGATGACCTGTTCGTCACCAACCCGGCCCGCCTGGAGACCGGTATCAAGGAAAACGCCGCCAACTCCCTGCTGGTCAAGGTCAACCAGATCGGCACCCTGTCCGAGACCCTGGATGCCATCACCATGGCCCAGCGTGCCGGCTACACCACCATTACTTCGCACCGTTCCGGCGAAACCGAAGACACCACGATCGCTGACATCTGCGTGGCCACCAACGCCGGCCAGATCAAGACCGGTGCTCCGGCCCGTTCCGAGCGCGTAGCCAAGTACAACCAGCTGCTGCGCATCGAGGAAGAGCTCGACGACGCCGCACGCTACGCAGGGCGCAGCGCTTTCCCGCGTTTCACGGCCTAATAACACCGCCTCCGGTGGGTACCCTCGATAGTGGGGGTGCCCACCGGTGCTGTGTTCGGTCCTGCATGGTCCTTCCCTGCACTGCAGGCGCCGCCGGCAGGCAGGAATCCGGAAGAGCCCGCACAAGACAGGAGCAGCATGTCCACCCGACGCCCGAAGGTTCCCAGGCCCGCCGGCCAGCCCGGCGCAGCTCCGCGGCGCTCCGGCTCTTCAGGGGAAATACGCGCCACCGGTTCCTCAGGGACCGCCGGTGCCAGGGAAACCAGGACATCAGCCGCAGCAGGGACCCCGGGACGGAAACCACCGCAGCCGCAGTCCGCCCGGCCCGCCAAACCGGCCAGGGCGGCCAAGGCCAGGCCCGCTGATCCGTCAGAGGCCCGCGCCGCTGCCCGCCAGGAACTGGCTGCGGAAATCCGCCGGGATGTCCCCGCCGCCGACACCACCGCCGCTCCAACCCGGACCGAAGCCAGCCTCAAGCCCGTCCCCGCGAAGTCGTTCTCCGGGCGGCTGCTCGCCCTGGGCATCGTGATGGTGGTCATCACCGTGCTGCTGGCACCATCGGTCCGTACCTTCCTGCAGCAGCGCGCAGAGATCGCGGCACTTGAGGCCGAGATTGCCCGTGAGCAGGAGACCGGACGGGAACTTCAGGAAACGCTGTCCCGCTGGGAAGATCCGGCCTTCATCAAGGCACAGGCCCGGGAACGCATCTTTTTGGTGATGCCGGGGGAGACCCGCTACCTCGTCAAGGGCGAGAATGGTGTGGAGGACGTGGAAGAGGCAGCAGCGCAGGCTCCCCAGGACCTGGAATGGGTCGATGCCCTCTGGGATTCGGTGGTCCGCTCCGCCACCGCGCCCTGACCCTTCCGCCGGGCACAGTAGGCTGGTGCATTGGAACATCATCATTTCGGGTCCGGTGCGGACCCCCAGGAAGGACCTTCCGGCATGACCCCAGAGCAGCTCACCCCGACCCAGGAAGACCTGGAGACCCTGAGCCGTCAGCTTGGACGTCCGGTCCGCGACGTCGTCGAAATCGGCGCCCGCTGTGTCTGCGGTAACCCGCTGGTGGCTACCACCGCCCCGCGTCTGAGTAACGGGATTCCTTTCCCCACCACGTACTACCTGACGCATCCGGTCATCACGGCTGCAGTTTCCCGTCTCGAGGCAGCAGGCCTCATGACGGAAATGACCGCGCGGCTGGAACAGGATCCGGAACTTGCCGAACGGTACCGGCAGGCACACGAGGCCTACCTCAAGGTCCGCAACGAGATCGGCGAACGGACCGGAACGGGGCCGGTGCCGGAAATCGACGGGGTTTCGGCAGGAGGCATGCCTACCCGCGTGAAGTGCCTGCATGTCCTGGTGGGTCACTCGCTGGCCGCCGGGCCCGGCGTCAACCCGCTGGGGGACGAAGCGCTGGACGCTGTCTCTGAATGGTGGACCCGCGACCGCTGCTATTGTGTTGGCGCATGGGACACCAGCAGTCCTGCACCCTCGCGTGACCTGAGCCGCCACACCAAGACCCAGGGCCTCTCTGCACAGGAACTGGACCGGAAACGGGCTGCCCGGCGTGCGGCCCTGCAGGCTGAACGGCAGGCAGCAGCAGGGGAGCAGGAGGACAGCATGGAACACCCGGAAGAAGCAGGAATGCCGGGCGGGGTTGTCCGGGTAGCGGCAGTGGACTGCGGCACCAACTCGATCCGCCTCCTGATCGCGGACGCACGGACAGAGAACGGGACCACCCGGCTCACCGACGTCGTGCGCCTGATGCGCATTGTCCGCCTGGGCGAAGGCGTTGACGCAACCGGGCGCCTTTCGGACGCCGCACTTGAACGCACCTTCGCAGCCGCCGACGAATACGCCGGGCTGATCCGCGAACACGGGGCACAGAGAGTGCGTTTCGTCGCTACGTCTGCGACCCGCGACGCCGAAAACCGCCAGGAGTTCACCGACGGCATCCGCACCCGGCTGGGTGTTGAACCCGAGGTCATTTCCGGAGACGAGGAAGCAGCCCTGTCCTTTGCCGGAGCCGCAAGCGTGCTGGCCGGCGAATCAGGAGCCCGGACCGTCGTCGTGGACCTGGGCGGCGGCTCCACCGAATTCGTCCTGGGGATCGACGGCGAAGTGCTTGCCGCCAAGAGCACGGACATGGGCTGCGTCCGGTTCACCGAACGCCACCTTGTCTCCGACCCGCCCACGGAGGCGGAGATCGCCCTTGCCCGAGGCGACGTCCTGGACATGATCGCCCAGGTCCTGGAAACCGTTCCGCTGGCCACCGCCGACCGGCTCATCGGCGTAGCCGGAACCATCACCACGGTGAGCGCACATGCGCTGAAGCTGCCGGAGTATTCCTCCGAAGCGATCCACGGCACCGAGCTCAGCAGCGGAGCGGTGGACCACGCTGCTTCCTCGCTGATCCATATGAGCCGTGCCGAGCGCGCCGCTCTTCCGTACATGCACCCCGGGCGGGTGGACGTCATCGGTGCCGGTGCGCTGATCTGGCAGACCATCGTGGACCGCATGGAGGAACTGACTGACGGGCGAGTGGCCTCCGCGATCACGTCGGAGCACGACATCCTTGACGGCATAGCCCTGAGCGCGCTTCGGTGAGCGGGGAAGCAGGACGGCGCCGGAACCCGGGCGCCGCGTTCAAGCGTGCTGTGGGTGCCGGGACGTTTTCCCTCACCGCCGTGATCCTTTTTCAGCTGGCTGTTCCCCAGGCCGCGCACGCGGACGAGTGGCGGGACAAGCAGTACTGGCTTGCCGATTACGGAATTACCGAAGCCTGGAAGAAGTCGCAGGGCGAAGGCGTCAAAGTCGCCATCATCGACACGGGCATCGACACCAGCCATCCCGATCTCTCCGGAGCGGTCACCGGGGGAGCGGACGTATCCGGCGCCGGGGATCCTTCGGGAGCCCGTGGCCTGGGCATTAATCCCGAGCACGGAACCCTGGTTGCCACCCTCCTGGCCGGACGCGGGCACACCGCCGAAGCTGCGGAAGGCGAGGAGCCTGCGGAGGAAGCGAAAGAATACACCGGCCCCGGCAACGGCCCGGACGGGATCATGGGGGTGGCCCCGAAAGCGGAAGTGCTCTCGGTGTCCGCCTGGATCGGCGGCGCCAACCCCGGCGGCATTCCCATTGACGACCAGCTGCCAAATGCGGTCCGCTGGGCCGTGGACAACGGTGCCAAAGTCATCAACATGTCCCTGGGCTCATCCTCGACGGCGTGGCCGGAAAGCTGGGACGACGCCTTCCTCTACGCCGAACAGAACGACGTCGTTATTGTCGCTGCGGCCGGAAACCGGGGCATCGGAATGACCCAGGTAGGGGCACCGGCAACAATTCCGGGTGTGCTGACTGTTGCCGGACTCGACCGGCAGGGAAAGGCCAGCTGGGATTCCTCCTCCGAAGGCATCAGCATCGGCGTAGCTGCGCCTGCCGAGAACCTCGTGGGCGGCCTGCCCGGCGGACCCTCGCGCTATGCCGAGTGGTCCGGAACCTCAGCCGCTGCACCGCTGGTTTCCGGCGTTGCGGCCCTGATCCGCTCCGCCTACCCGGAGCTCACCGCCGCGCAGGTGATCAACCGCATCATCACTACGGCCAGGGACAGCGGTGCCCCGGGCAGGGACACGCTGTACGGCTACGGCATTGTTGACGCCGCCGCCGCACTGAACTCGGACGTTCCTGCCGTAGCGGGCAACCCGCTGGGGACCATCGAAGAATGGATCCGCATCCACCGCCGCGGAGAGGCACCGGCCGCAGACGCCCCCGCGCCGCCGCCGGGCCAGAGCCTTCCGGATATTCCGGAGCCGCAGGTTCCGGAAGCAGCAGACCCGCGGGCCGGGAACGACCCGCTCCCTGCAGGGCTGGTCCTCGGTTTCGGCGGCCTGATTCTGCTTGTAGGGGCCGGCGGAGCCATAGCCGTCCTTCGAGTGAAACGCTCGGCCCAAACCGGGCAGCCGGACCCCGAACCCGCAACGGACGACGAGGCACGCGAAGATGACCTTGAACACCCGGCGGCACCGGCTCCGCAGCGCTAGCGGCATGCTGGCAGGCGTATTCAGCACCTGGCCTGTGAAAGCCGTCCACGGCTGCGGCGAAAGGTAAAGAAATCTATTCGTGCGACTTAGTGAAGACTTTCACAAGTCGGGTAGGATGTTGCCCATGGCATCGCAAACACAATTCTCTGATCGTCCCCGCGTTCTGGTGGTTGGCGGTGGCTACGTCGGTCTGTACGTAGCCAAGAACCTCCAAAAGAAGGTCAAGGCCAACGGCGGGATCGTTACGGTAGTGGACCCGCTGCCGTACATGACCTACCAGCCCTTCCTTCCCGAGGTAGCCGCCGGCACCATCAACGCCCGCAACGCGGTTGTTTCCCACCGCATGCACCTGAAGGACACCGAGCTGATCTCCGGCAAGGTCGTGGCCATCAACCACGCCACGCACACCGCAACGGTGGAGCCCGCAGACGGCGGCGCACCGTTCGAACTCAGCTACCGCGACGTCGTCATGGCTGCCGGTTCCGTGACGCGCACCTTCCCGATTCCGGGCCTCGCCGAGGTTGGCATCGGTATGAAGACCATCGAAGAAGCCGTTGAAATGCGGAACAAGGTGCTCGAGCGCATCGAAACCGCATCCCTCATGACAGACCAGGCGGCCCGCGCACGCGCGCTGACCTTCGTCGTCGTCGGCGGCGGCTTCGCCGGCATCGAGACCATCACCGAAATCGAAGACATGGCACGCGGCGCCGTGCGCGAGAACAACCGCCTCAAGCGTGAAGACCTGCGCTTCGTCATGATCGAAGCAATGGGCCGCGTGATGCCCGAGGTCAAGCCCGACCAGGCCGAATGGGTTGTCGCCTCCATGCGTGAGCGCGGCATTGAAGTCCTGCTCAACACCTCGCTGGCCAGCGCCGAAGGCGGCCTGCTGAAGCTCATCAACATGGCAGACAAGTCCCCGGCCGGTGAATTCGAAGCGGACACCCTCATCTGGACCGCCGGTGTTCAGGCCAACCCGATGGTTCGCGCCACCGACTTCCCGATCGACGACCGCGGCCGCGTGCGTGCCAACGCCGAACTGCGGATCACCGGCGACGACGGCCCCCTGGAAGGCGCATGGGCGGCCGGCGACGTTTCGGCTGTGCCGGACCTCACCGGTGGCGGCGTAGGCGGCTTCTGCGTTCCGAACGCCCAGCACGCAGTTCGCCAGGCCAAGCGCCTGGCCAAGAACCTGCTTGCCGACCGCTACGGTGAGGGCCAGGTTGTTGAATACCGCCACAAGAACCTCGGCGCTGTAGCCGGCATGGGCCAGTACAAGGGCGTTGCCAACATCATGGGCTTCGGCATGAAGGGCCTCCCGGCCTGGCTGGCCCACCGCGGATACCACGGCATGGCCATGCCGATGTTCGAGCGCAAGTTCCGCGTGATTTCCGGCTGGGCCTCGAACTTCTGGTTCGGCCGCGACTTCACGCAGCTGATGCACCTGAAGAACCCGCGCAAGGCATTCGTGGAGGCGGCAACGCCTGCCAAGAAGCCCGCAGCCAAGTAAGTACAGCGAAACTGCCATACAGCGGCGGCCGACCGGATCGATCCGGGCGGCCGCCGCTGGCGGTTAAGGGGTGTGCAGGCTGGTTGGAGCCAGGCGGTTTCTGTGCTCCAGCGGCGCTAAAGTAGGCTGGTTTATGCGCTTGGATCCGGCTTGTTCGCCGGTCTTCCGATGTGCGGGCGCCCCAGTAGCCCAATGGCAGAGGCAGCGGACTTAAAATCTGTGTGTTGTCGGTTCGAGTCCGACCTGGGGTACAAAGTGAGCTATCTTAAACCACGCACTTGAGCATCGTGCAACATGCAGGTCTCGGGTGTGATGAGCGTTACAAGGCTGTAACCGGAAGCTCTTATCTTCGTCACATTATTCCACTAGCTTTTTCTCTTATCAGGAACACCTGATTACGGCATCAAAGGCACCCGCCTTTCGATCGGGGAGAAAAACTACATGACTGCACTTCGCAAGACCGGGCCGCTTGGCCTCGGGGATGGGTACGGCCGCGCAGCAAAGATGGCAGCACTGGGCTTGGGCGTTGCCCTGTTTGCTTCAGCCTGTGGCAGCGGCGGCGACTCCGGAACCGACTCCTCACCGTCCGAGGATTCTTCGTCAGCAGCAGCAAACAGTTCTGTCCTTTCCTGCCCGGAAAGCCAGGGCGGCACCGGAGAGGATCCCGGAGAGAAGGGCGATCCTTCAGCGGTTCCCGCCTCCACGGGAACCACGGATGCCCCGCTCAAGCTCGGGACCCTGCTGCCGACCACAGGCGCCCTCGCCTTCCTCGGCCCGCCGGAAATTGCCGGCGTTGATCTGGCCATTGAAGAAATCAATGCAGCGGGCGGCGTCCTTGGCCAGCCGGTTGAGGTTGTCCACCGCGACTCCGGCGACACCACCACGGACATCGCCACCCAGTCCGTCACCGACCTCCTGAGCCAGGATGTCAGCGCCATCGTCGGTGCCGCTTCTTCCGGTGTTTCCAAGACCGTCATCAACCAGATCACCGGCGCCGGAGTCATCCAGTTCTCGCCGGCCAACACGTCCCCGGACTTCACAGACTGGGACGACAACGGCCTGTACTGGCGCACCGCTCCCTCCGACGTTCTCCAGGGCCGCACCCTGGGCAACTACATCATGGAGTGCGGTGCCCAGACCGTGGGCATGATCGTGCTCAACGATGCTTACGGCACCGGCCTGCAGTCCAACATCAAGGGCTCGGTTGAGGCAGCAGGCGGCCAGGTTGTCGCAGAGTCGATGTTCAACGAAGGCGACTCGCAGTTCAGCAGCCAGGTGGACACTGTAACCAGTGCAAACCCGGACGCAATCGTGGTCATCAGCTTCGACCAGGCCAAGAGCATTGCACCGCTGCTCACCGGCAAGGGCGTTGATCCGTCGCAGATCTTCTTCGTTGACGGCAACACGTCCGACTACAGTGCCGACCTCGAGGCCGGAACGCTTGAAGGCGCACAGGGCACCATCCCGGGCCCGTTCGCTTCCGACAACTTCAAGGACGCGCTGCTGGGCATCGACCCGGCCCTGAAGGACTGGGCCTACGCCGGTGAAAGCTACGACGCAGTGACCATGCTGGCCCTGGCCGCAGAAGCAGCCGGCAGCACGGACGGCGCAGCAATGGCCGCCGAACTGCAGGGTGTCTCCGCTGAAGGCGAGAAGTGCTTCGACTTTGCAGGCTGCGTAACCATCCTGCGCGGCGGCGGCGACATCGACTACGACGGCTACTCAGGACCCGTCAGCTTCGATGAGAACGGCGACCCGACCGAGGCCTACATCGGCATCTACCAGTTCGACGCCGACAACAAGCCGGTCCCCAGCCGCTCCGAGGTGGGCAAGCTCTAAGCAGGCCTGACTCACCGGCATCACTACCGCACCACTCGAAGGGCCCCTGCTTCTGCAGGGGCCCTTTGCTGTCCGCGTGCCGGACGAGTTCGGGAAGGGGCGGGGCCTCCAGCGAACGGGTTGACGCCGACTGCAAGGACGGGTCAGCCCGGCCTCCAAGGATGAGGCAGGCAGGCAGGCAGGGCGGTGCGGAAGCTCACCGGAGGGACGGCCGCTTAACGCCGAGTGCCCGCCCGGAGCCGAAGCTCCAGACGGGCACTGACCTGACAGGGGACTACGCCGTATCGGCGAGGGTACCGAGGTACAGCTGGATGACCTTGGGATCCTTCATCAGCTCACGCCCGGTACCGGTGTACGCGTCCTTGCCCTGGTCGAGCACATAGGCACGGTCGCAGATCTGCAGGCAGCGACGGGCGTTCTGCTCCACCATGATCACGGAGACACCGGCACGGTTGATCTCATGAACCCGCAGGAACGTTTCATCCTGCTTCACGGGGGAGAGGCCTGCCGAAGGCTCATCCAGCAGCAGCACGGCCGGTTCCATCATGAGGGCCCGTCCCATGGCAACCATCTGCCGTTCGCCGCCGGAAAGGGAACCTGCCCGCTGGCTGCGCCGCTTCTTCAGCTCAGGGAACAGATCCGCCACGAAATCAAAACGTTCCTTGAAGTTCTTCGGCTGCTGGTACAGGCCCATCTGCAGGTTCTCTTCGATGGTGAGTGAAGCGAACACGTTGTTGTTCTGCGGAACGAACCCCACGCCGCGGCTGACCAGCTTGTTGGCCTTCAGCCCGGTCAGGTCCTGGCCGCGCACCATGACGGTGCCGGAGTGGACCTTTACCAGGCCGAACATCGCCTTGAGCAGCGTGGACTTGCCGGCACCGTTCGGTCCGATAATTCCGATTAGCTCCCCGCGCCGGGCTTCGATCGAACACCCGTTGAGGATGTTCACCCCGGGAATATAGCCGGCCACCAGGTCGGTGACCTTGACGACCGAGTCGCCCTCGAAATCCTCAGCGCTCATGCCATGTCCTTACGTTCCTGGATGGTCACGGGGGCCAGTCCCTCGCCGCCCTGTATGTCTGAAGCGGGGTCCTTCTCGAGGACCGCTTCCAGCTTTTCGAAGCCCTCAGAGTCACCAAGGTCGACGTCGTGGTGCGCGCCAAGGTAGGCATCTATCACGGCCTGGTCCTTCATGACCTCGGACGGCGGTCCTTCCGCAACAACCTTGCCCTCGGCCATCACGATCACCCAGTCGGCAATGTGCCGGACCATATGCATGTCGTGTTCCACGAAAAGAACGCTCATGCCTTCGGCCTTCAGGTTCTTGATGTGGTCCAGCAGCGACTGTGTCAGCGCCGGGTTCACGCCTGCCATTGGCTCATCCAGCATCACCAGCTTGGGATTGACCATCAGGGCGCGCGCCATTTCCAGGAGCTTGCGCTGGCCGCCGGAAAGGGACGCGGCATAGTCGCTGCGCTTGGTGTCGAGTTTGAACTTCGCCAGCAGGGCGTCGGCCTGCTCGGTGATTTCGTTCTCCCGTTTTTTCCACAGCGGCCGGAACAGTGCCCGCCGCAGGGCCTCTCCCGGCTGCTCGTTAGCACCAAGGCGCATGTTCTCCAGCACCGTCAGCTTGCCCATGACTTTGGTCAGCTGGAAGGTGCGGACCATGCCCAGCCGTGCCACCTTGTAGGCGGAAACGCCCGCAAGGTCACGGTCCTCGAACTTCCATTCCCCGGACTGCGGGGTATCGAACCCAGTGAGCAGGTTGAACAATGTGGTCTTGCCAGCACCGTTCGGACCAATCAGGGCGGTGATCTTGTTCCGTGGAACCTCAACGTGTTCGACGTCGACGGCGTGGATTCCGCCGTACGTGCGGGTCACGTTGGAGGCAACCAGGATCGGATCGCGCTTGCGGCACCCGGGACCAACGTCGCCGGCGGCGATCGGACGGTCATCGTTCATGTACTTGTTACCGGCCCAGCTTGCGTGCTGGTCAGTTTCGGCCGGTGCTGCATCCAACGGGATTGCCTCCGCCGGCGCTGCCCCGGCCGGTGCGGTTTCCACCGCGGGCTCGGCAGCGTGGGCACCGGGCCGGCGTGCCGGCTGCGGGCTTTCTGCTTGATGGCTCATGCGAATGACAGCTCCTTCTTATTGCCCAGCACGCCCTGCGGCCGGAATATCATCAGCAGCATGAGGGCTACACCTACAAGGATGTAACGCAGCTGCCCGGCCTGGGTAGTGTTCAGGAAGGTGATGGCCCCGGACTCGATTGCCCCGTAGAGAAGGCCCTGGGTCAGTGAGAGCACGGCCCAGAAGATCATGGCGCCAATCACCGGACCCAGCACCGTGGACATGCCGCCGAGCAGCAGCGCCGTGTAGAGGAAGAACGTCAGTTCTGTTCCGTAGTTTGCCGGCTGCACCGCTCCGCGGGGGAGCGTGAAGATGATGCCTGCCAGTGAACCGAGCAGGCCGCCGATGATCAGTGCCTGCATCTTGTAGGCGTAGACGTTCTTGCCCAGCGACCGGACGGCGTTCTCATCCTCGCGGATGCCCTTGACCACACGGCCCCAGGGGCTGCGGACCAGCAGCCAGATCACTACGCAGGCCAGTGCGACGACGGTCCAGGCAACAACTCGAATCCAGAGGTCCCGTTCGTTCAGGCTGAACGGGCCCAGATTGTACTGGCCGGGTGCGAAGGGGTTGAGCGAATAGAAGCCGCCTTCGAACGCGGCCAGGCCGTTGGCCGATCCGGTGACTTCCGTCAGGCCGTTGGTGGTCACCACGTAGCGGACGATTTCCGCCGCGGCGATGGTCACGATTGCCAGGTAGTCCGCCCTGAGGCGCAGCGTTGGCAGTCCGAGCAGCACCGCAAACGCGACAGATGCAAGCATCGCGATCAGCAGCGCTACGGGCAGGGGAGCATTGAAGCTCAACGTGGGGATGGCGAAGCCGTAGGCCCCGATTGCCATGAAGCCGGCCTGGCCAAAGTTCAGCAGGCCGGTGTAGCCGAAGTGCACGGCCAGCCCTAGGGCTGCCAGCGCATAAGCCGCAGTGGTGGGTGTGAAGAATTCGTTGACTGCACCCAGCAGGATGTTTCCAAAGTCCATGTCGAGGCCCCTAACCTATGCGCTCTCGGCGGCCGAGGATACCCTGCGGCCGAACCAGGAGGACGAGAATCATGATGAGCAGCGCGCCGACGTACTTCAGGTCCGCCTCGAGCCAGAGGGTGGAGATCTCCACGAAGAGGCCCACGATGATCGAGCCGATCAGGGCGCCGAAAACGGTGCCGAGTCCGCCCAGGGTCACGGACGCAAAGATCAGCAGAAGGATCTGCTGGCCCATGTTGAAGGAGACACCGGGGCGGTAATAGGCCCAGAGGATGCCGCCGAGTGCTGCCAGCGCGCCGCCTGCCATCCAGACAATGCGGATCACGCGGTCGACGTCGATGCCTGAGGCTGCGGCCAGGGGAGGGTTGTCGGCGACGGCGCGGGTGGCCTTGCCGATCCGCGTGCGCAGCAGCAGGGCGGCCACGATGAGGATCACGACCAGCGAGACGGCGAGCGAAACCAGGTTGTTCCGCGAGATGGAGATCGGTCCCAGTTCCAGCATGGGACTCTGCGACGCGGGGAGCTGCTGGGTTGCCCCGCCGAAGAAGAAGAGGATGGTGTAGCGCAGGGCGAGTGCAAGGCCGATACTCACGATCATCATGGGGACCAGGCCGGTTCCCCGCTTGCGCAGCGGCCGCCACAACCCGGCGTCCTGCACATAGCCCAGGCCGGCGCCGCCGACCACCGCCAGTATCAAGGCGAGCCAGAGGGGCAGGCCGAGTGCGGAGAACCCAAAGGCGAGGACTGCGCCGAACGTCACCATCTCGCCGTGTGCGAAGTTCGTCAGTCCGGTCGTGCCGAAGATCAGGGACAGGCCGACGGCGCTAAGCGCCAGCAGCAGTCCGAAGCTGAGCCCGGCGACCGCGCGCTCTATGAGCTTGGTGCCGAAGGTATCGCCCTGAAGGACAATGCCTTCGCCCAGGAGGAAGAGGGTGGTGATGTTCGATGTTCCGGCGAAGGTCACGGTGCGCGGGTTTTGCTGGCCCTCGGCCAGCGCCACGCCTTCGGGAAGGGTGGATTCATCCAGTTCCACCTCGAACGCACCCTGTTCGGGTACCCCGATGGACCAGGATCCGTTCTCTGCGGTTTCCGTTTCGGCCTCATAACCGTTGCCGCTGGCCTTGATGGTGACGCCGGCAACCGGTGCGCCGGCGTTACGCAGGACGCCGCTGATGCGGTCCTGGTACTCCGCGCCGTCGGTCTCTTCATCCCCTTCGGAGTTGCCGGATTCCTGCGGTGTTGCTTCGGTACTGCTCTCCGGCGCCGGGGATTCCGATGCCGGGGGTGGAGCTGTCGTTGCATGCACGGCTGGGGCAGCAAGCAGCAGGCCGGCAAATACGCCGACCACCGCCACTAGCATCCCCATATACCGGGCGAGTGCCGATATTCTTCCCAAAGTGAATTACCTCCGCCGGGGGTATATATGCGCCGTTTGTCGGCGCAATTTATATGTGACCTTGTGATGTGAGTCACGAATGGTGATCATGCTACCCGGCGATTGTTTCGGTGGGGTGACCGATTGTGCGACGTTGTGTCGCGATCAGGTAACGACCGAGCCGGGGTGCTTCATTATGGAAGTCCCGGGAAGGTTTTGGCCCCCCTGCGTACCAAACCGTTACCAAACGCGCCGGCCGCGCCGGAATCATCCTCCCTGCCCGTACGTTCACATTGGTAGGCTGAACTTTAACCAAGCCCCCCAAGATGGAGGACACTTTCATGGCACTAGGCGGCAACCCGGTTTTCAACGGAAAGAATTTCCGTGCCCAAACCCGCGGCGGAGCGCCCACCGTTCCTGCAGGCGGCCCCTTCGCGGGCCAGGACCCAATGAGCCCGCAGGATCTGCAGAACCTTTACTCAGCACCTGCGGCCGGTCCGCGGGAGACAGGGCGGATGACGTACGACGACGTCATCATGAAGACCCTCGGCTGCCTGGCAGTTGTCCTGCTGGGCGCTGCAATCCCCGTCTTCGTCCTGCCCGGTGCGGCCGGCCTGCTGATGATCGTGGGTGCGCTGGGCGGTTTTGCCCTGGGCCTGGTCAACTCCTTCAAGCGTGAACCGGTTCCCGCGCTGATCCTTGGCTATGCGCTTCTTGAAGGCATGTTCCTTGGCGCCCTGACCGCCGTGCTGGACGCAATGTACCCGGGGATCGGCCTGCAGGCCGTCGTCGGAACCCTTGCCGTCTTCGCTGTGACCCTTGTCCTGTTCAAGAGCGGCAAGGTACGGGCAACGCCGAAGGCAATGCGCTTCTTCATGATTGCGATCATCGGCTACGCGGTGTTCTCCCTGGTGAACGTCGGCCTGATGATCTTCGGCGTCGTCGATGATCCGTGGGGCGTCCGCGGCGTGGAGATTGCCGGCATTCCGCTGGGCATCATCATTGGCCTGCTGGCCGTTGGCCTGGCTGCTTTCTCCCTGATCATGGACTTCACGTCCATCGAGCAGGGCGTCAAGGCCGGTGCGCCGCAGCGCTACTCCTGGACCGCCGCCTTTGGCCTGACCGTCACGCTGGTCTGGCTGTACGTGGAAATCATCCGCATCCTGGCGATCCTGCGCGGCGACGACTAACGCACGCACCGGGCCGGGTAACGGCAACACTGGCGGGACCGCAGCGCAGAAGCTGCGGTCCCGCCGCTGTTTAAGCCGGTTTCGCTTCTGCGGGCAGGGGCAGGTCCGTAACATCTGGAGTCACTGATCGAGGGGGAATCGTGACTGAGGTGAATCCGGAGCCGGCCGCCGCCTTCCAGGAGCTTCTGCTGGGCGCGGAGGAACTGCAGGCCTATCTGTCCGAAGCTGCCGTGCTGGCCCTGGCGCTGCTGGGAAACCAGGTGCTGGGATGTTCGCTGCTTATCGACCGTCCCCGCCGAACGCGGGCCGAAGGGCACAGCGGCGACCGCACGGCCAGGATGGCAGAGCCTGCGTTTGCCGAACCCGGACCCGCGGCGGAGGCCATCTCAACGGGTATGCCCGTTGTGGTTACGGATGCCTGGACCGAACGCCGCTGGCGCGGTTTCCCCGGCAGCTGCGCCGAGGACGGCGTTCGGAGCCTGGCCGCGGTTCCACTGGCGCTGGAGGGCAGTGCGCGCGGTGCCCTCTGCGCGTTTTCGCCCCGGCCGCACCTGTTCCAGCCCCGAACACTGCGGATGGTGGAGCGGACGGCTGCCGATGCATCAAGAAGCCTGAGGCTGGCGCTGCGGATCGACGGCCACCTGAACCGGGCACGGAACCTCCAGGCGGCCCTGGAGTCCCGAACCGTAGTGGATATTGCAGTGGGCATCATCATGGCCCAGAACGGCTGCAGCCAGGAATCGGCGGTGGAGATCCTGCGCAGTGTCTCCAACACCCGCAACATCAAGATCCGCAGCGTTGCCGCAGGGGTGGTGGCAGCGGTTAGCGACCGGGTCAGGACACACTTCGAGGAATGAGGTGCGCGCTGGCGGTGCGGGGCGGTGCCGGGTCTAGGCTTAGAGGATGACTTTTGGGACCACGGATGCAGCCCTGCCGGCAACGGGAACTCAATACCGCCTGGAAAGGGGAGACGCCGCCGTCGTCGTCGCCTCCCTGGGCGGAGGGCTGCGCAGCTACACGGTGGCCGGTACGCAGCTGGTGGAAACCTATGCCGACGAGAGCATTCCGCCATCGGCTGCCGGGATCCTCCTGGCGCCCTGGGCCAACCGGATCGCAGGCGCACGCTGGCAGCTGGATGGACAGGAACAGCAGCTGGATGTCACAGAGCCCAAGCTGCAGAACGCAATTCACGGACTCCTCCGCAACACCGGATACAGCCTTGTGGAAAGCACGCCGGAGTCAGTGCTGCTCAGCGCCGAAATCTTCCCCCAGCACGGCTACCCGTTCCACCTGGTCCACGAGGTCCGCTACAGCCTTGACGCCGACGGTGGACTGCGGGTCCGCCAGGGACTGAGGAACCTGGGCACACGGACTGCACCGTTCGCGCTGGGTGCCCACCCGTTCCTTCGCCTGGGCGAGGTGCCCAGCGAGGACCTTGTGCTGCAGGTCGACGCCGGCACGCGGCTGAGCACGGACGCTGCCCTGATCCCCAACGGGCATGTGCCCGCGGAGGGCAGCGACGACCTGCGCTCAGGCAAACGGGTTGGCGAACTCGACCTGGATGCCGCGTTCACGGACCTCACCCCGCGTGACGGACTCTTCCGCCACCGGCTCACCGCACCCGACGGGCGCAGCGTCCAGCTTTGGGCAGAAGCGGAGTTTTGCTATGTCCACGTCTTCGTTACGGACAAGTTCCCGGGCAGGGACTGCGCGGTGGCCCTGGAGCCCATGACGGCTCCGGCCAACTGTTTCAATTCCGGCGAAGGACTGCGCTGGCTGGAACCCGGCGCGGAGTTCAGCGCCGTGTGGGGAATCCTGGCCGCCCTCTGATTTCGGGGCGGCGTAAAGGTCAGGGAATGACCAGCCGAATATGGAAAGATGAGCCCATGAGACCACATGCGCGCAGGGTTGCCGCGCCCAAGGCCGTTCAGGCCGCAGCGGTGCGCTCCAACCGTGCAGGTGACGACGTTCCCTACGCACTGCGGGTGAGCGCATCCTGGGCCTGGCGGCTCGGGGTGGTACTTGTTGTCAGCGCCGGACTGGTCTGGCTGCTGGGACACTTCTCCCTGCTGATCATTCCGCTGATGATCGCTGCCCTCCTGGCCGGGCTGCTTGCCCCGATCAGCTCGTGGCTGCGCCGAAACAAGGTGCCCTCCGGCCTGGCCGTCGCCGTCACCATCGTTTCCTTCCTGGGCCTCATCGTTGCAGCGCTGACCCTGGTGGGCCGGCAACTGGCACTGGGCTTCCGGGACCTGTGGGACGAGGTCCTCAGCGGTTTCGACCAGGTGCAGGGCTGGCTCGCTGACGGGCCCCTGCGGGTCACCTCAACCCAGATCGACAGCCTCCTCAATGAGGCAACGTCTGCGCTGCAAAACAACTCCGCCAGCATCCTCTCCGGTGCCGTGAGCGTCGGCACGGGCGCCGGGCACTTCGCCGCAGGCATCCTGCTGGCGCTGTTCGCCCTGGTCTTTTTCCTGCTGGACGGACGAAAGATCTGGCGCTTCACCGTTGGGCTGATGCCGCGCCGCGCACGTCCGGCTGCCTTCGGCGCAGGTATCCGCGGCTGGGAATCGATGACCAACTACGTCCGGGTCCAGCTGGTGGTGGCGTTCATCGACGCCGTCGGCATTGGCGGCGGTGCCGCACTGATCGGCGTGCCGCTGGCCCTTCCGCTGTCCGTCCTGGTGTTCCTTGGTTCCTTCATCCCGCTCATCGGCGCATTCGTGACCGGCTCGATCGCCGTGCTGCTCGCCCTGGTGGCCAACGGCTGGCCCAACGCAGTCTTTATGCTCATCATCGTGCTGGTGGTCCAGCAGATCGAGTCCCACATCCTTCAGCCGCTGATCATGGGCAAGGCCGTCTCCCTGCACCCCCTGGCCGTGATCCTGGCCGTGACAGGCGGCAGCCTGGTCGCCGGGATCGCCGGTGCACTCTTCGCCGTTCCCCTCCTGGCGATCCTCAATGCCACGGTGCGCTACATTGCCGGCCGGCAATGGGAGAACGACCCCGCCCTCGCCCGGGACGGCGAATTCGGCCCGCCCGGCGCCGCTCCACCTGAACCCGGGGACGAGGATGAGGACCCCGGGAGTCCGGAATCCGGAGCAGGCCAGGACAGAGAACCCACCGCAACCACAGAAGAGAACCCACGTTGACCGATTCGCCCCAGCTGCCAGTAACCCTTGACGACATCCAGGCGGCGGCAAAGCTGCTGGACGGGGTTATTGCCCACACTCCCATTGAGCAGTCACGCGCCCTGGGACGGCTCACCGGATCCGAGGTCTACCTCAAGTGTGAGAACCTCCAGCGCGCAGGCTCCTTCAAGGTCCGCGGTGCCTACGTCCGGATGGCCAAGCTCAGTGAAGAACAGAAGGCCCGCGGCGTGGTGGCGGCTTCGGCCGGCAACCATGCCCAGGGCGTCGCGGTAGCGGCAGCCCGGCTTGGCATCAAGGCCAGGATCTTCATGCCCCTGGGCGTCGCCCTGCCGAAGCTCGCTGCAACGCAGGGCCACGGCGCCGAGGTGGTGCTGCACGGCCACAACGTAGATGAGGCGCTGGCCGAGGCACAGCGCTACGCCGATGAAACCGGTGCCGTGTTCGTGCACCCCTTCGACAACGTGGACATCGTCGCCGGACAGGGAACCCTGGGCCTGGAACTGCTGGAGCAGATCCCGCACCTGGACACCGTGCTGATGGGCGTCGGCGGCGGCGGGCTGCTGGCCGGCGTCGCCGTCGCAATCAAGGAACGGGCCAAGGAACTGGGCCGAGAAGTGCGGATCATCGGTGTCCAGGCCGAGAACGCCGCAGCCTACCCTCCCTCCCTGGCAGCAGATGCCCTGGTGCCGCTGAGCAAGGTCTCCACCATCGCTGACGGCATCGCCGTGGGCAGGCCTGGCCAGCTGCCTTTCTCGATCATCAAGGAACTCGTCGACGACGTCGTCACGGTTAGCGAAGACTCACTGGCCCGCGCCCTCATCTTCCTGCTGGAACGCGCCAAGCTGGTGGTTGAACCCGCAGGCGCGGTGGGCGTCGCAGCGCTGCTCGACGGGAAAATCCAGAATCCCGGCACCACGGCAGTGATCCTCTCGGGCGGAAACATCGATCCGATGCTTATGCTGAAAGTGATCCAGCGCGGCCTCGCCGCCGCCGGCCGCTACCTGGTTGTGCGGATGCTGCTGGATGACCGTCCGGGCTCGCTGGCCACGATTTCGCGGATCATCGCCGAATCCGACGCCAACGTCACCGGAGTGGACCACACCAGGGTTGGAGGATCGATCAGCATGGGCGACGTGGCAATCACCATCAACATGGAAACCAAGGGTCACGAGCACTGTGAGAAGGTGCTGCAGAACCTGCGGGCCGAAGGCTTCCAACCCGTAGTCCTCCACGGCTAAGCCATGAAGCAGCGGGCGAAAAGCGCACTGGCAGTTGCTGCCTGCTTCACGGCGGGCCTGTGGATCATCTATTTCCTGACCCTGCCTTTCCAGACCACGCTGCTTCCTGGCCTGGGAATTCTTCCGCGGCAGCTGCAAGGACTGGACGGCATCCTGTTCTCGCCGCTGCTGCATGCCGGCACCGGCCACCTGATCAGCAACTCGCTGCCGCTGCTGGCGTTCGCGTTCCTCGTCCTGCTGGAAGGGCTGCGCCGCTTCGGGGCCGTGCTGGCCATCTGCTGGCTCGCCTCCGGCATAGGGGTGTGGCTTTTCGGCGGGGGACTGACCATCGGCGTTTCCGGCGTCGTGTTCGGCTTGTTCGCCTACCTGATGGTCCGCGGGTTCTACAACCGGGACCTGCTGCAGATCCTGCTGGGCGGGGTGCTTTTCCTGATCTACGGCTCACTGCTGTGGGGCGTGCTGCCGACGGCAGCCGGGGTGTCCTGGCAATCCCACCTTTTCGGCGCAGCCGGGGGAGTGGCCGCCGCGATCCTGCTGCGGCGCCGGAGGACCGGCGTGGAAAAGGGCCCGGAAAACAGGAACGGGCCCGCCGGCTGGCGGACCCGTTCGTAAGAAGCCGTTCGGCTTATCCGGTGTACGGAGTAGCCGAGACGATCTCCACGGAGATGCTCTTGCCGTTCGGCGCCGTGTAGGACGTCGATTCGCCGGCACGCAGGCCGTTGATGGCCGCACCAAGGGGTGACTTCTCGCTGTAAACGTCAATGTCGCTGTCGCCGGCGATCTCGCGGGAGCCCAGCAGGAACCGTTCCGGGTCTCCGGCAATCTTGGCTTCAACCAGCATGCCGGGTTCCACCACGCCGTCATCCGCCGGAGCTTCGCCGACATGCGCGTTTTCAAGGAGCTGCGTCAGCTGGCGGATACGGGCTTCAGCCTTGCCCTGCTCCTCCTTGGCGGCGTGGTAGCCGCCGTTCTCCTTCAAGTCGCCTTCGGACCGTGCCTGTTCGATTCGTGCAACGATTTCGCTCCGGCCCGGGCCGGAAAGGTGGTCCAGCTCCGCCTTCAGGCGGTCGTAAGACTCTTGCGTGAGCCAGGCGACAGATGCGCTGTTGGTAGACACGGGTCTCTCCTTATATGACATCCGAACTCATAAAACAGGTTCGGCTTGGCTGAAATTGCTGGAAGGCTGGATGGCCTAACAAGCAAAGACCCCGCCGGACGGTGACCGGTTTGCTCGGATTTTTCCGGCGATCACCTGGGCGGGGCATAACGTAGCCTCCATACTAGTCAGCAGGAGGCATAAACCCAAGACACACGGGGCGGGTTTCTCCGGCGGGCGTTTTTGGCGGCAGAAAGCGGCTAGGAATCCTGCTCCACGATCCAGCACGCGTTGACGCCGCCTGTGACTCCCAGGGAATCGGTCCTCAGCGAGGTGCTCAGGGATACGGTTGCGTCCTGGGACGGGGGGATCCGGACGGTTTTCCATCCGACCACCGCGTAACTCTCGCTCAGGACCTGCACGGCACAGTCAACAGTGGCGTCGGCGGGCTTGGTGACATTGAAGTCAACGACGGCGGACGCGGCATCCGGGATGGTGAATCCGACGTCCTTGGACGTCAGCGTCCCTGCCCCGGAAGGAATGGCCATGAAGATCACGGCGCCAACTGCCGCGGCTCCGGCCAGTGAGCCCAGGACAATCTTGGTCCGGGCGCTGAGTCCCGGCTTGGGTGCGCCATACCGATTGGCTAATCTTGTCTCGGACGACAGACCGTCCCCGGGGCGCTCGGCAACCGGTACGCCGGCAGTGTTGTCCCCGGTGCTGTCCCCTGTGTTGTCCTCAATGCTCACTGTTTCATTTTATCGAACATTCTCGTCGGCGCGTTCCGCCGGCTGTCAGGAGTAACCGCGTTGTCCAGCGAAACCCATTCAGTGCCCGGAGAACTGCGCCTGCTGGCGGTTCATGCCCACCCCGACGACGAGGCCAGCAAGGGTGCAGCCACCATGGCGTCCTACGCCGCCCAGGGGGTGCGCGTGATGGTTGCCACCTGCACGGGCGGAGAGCGCGGAGACGTGCTCAACCCTGCCGCCGCCGACATCCCGGCTGCGAAGCGCGACCTCGCCGGTCTGCGCCGCAGCGAAATGGCGGCATCCCAGGCGGCCCTGGGCATTGAGCACCGCTGGCTGGGCTTCATGGACTCCGGCCTTCCCGAAGGGGACCCGCTGCCGGAGCTGCCCGCCGGATGCTTCGCCCTGCGTCCGCTTGAAACAGCGGCAGCTCCGCTGGTGAAGCTGGTCCGTGAGTTCCGTCCGCATGTGATCATCAGCTACGACGAAAACGGCGGCTACCCCCACCCCGACCACATCATGGCGCACAAGGTTGCCGTGGAGGCTTTCCATGCCGCCGGTGACGCCGGGAAGTACCCGGGTACCGGTGCTCCCTGGGAACCGCTGAAGCTCTACTATGACCGCGGGTTCAACCCGGAGCGCTTCCGCGCGCTTCACGAAGCGCTGACCAAGGCCGGACTCGACTCTCCGTACGCAGAACGGCTGGCTGCCTGGCTGGAAACGGACACCGAAGGAAACCAGCCTCCGGCTCCGCTGCATCCCACCACTACGCAGATCGACTGCGGAGAGTACTTCCCCGTGCGTGATGCGGCGCTGAAGGCCCACCGCACCCAGGTGGACCCCGACGGTTTCTTCTTCGCCGTGAGCACCGACATGCAGCGGCAGGTTTGGCCGTGGGAAGACTATTCGCTGATCGAATCCCGGGTCCCGTCACAGGTGCCTGAAACCGACCTCTTCGCTGGCATACGATAGAGGGTAGATCCGGCGCCTCAGTGCGCCGCCTTCTGCCAAGAGAGAGAAACTCCGTGAACCTGCTGTACAGCCTCACCCTCACTGTCACCTCACCGATCGAGGGCGACCTGAAGCCCGGCCTCGAGGAAGGGGACATCACCCCCGGCCTGCTGGGCTTCCTGGCAACGCTGTTCCTGGCCCTGTGCGTAGTGTTCCTGATTCGGGACATGGTCAAGCGGATCCGGCGCGTCCGGTACCGCTCCCAGGTCGCGGGCGAAGGAGATGAAACGGCTGCCGGCGGTTCAGCCGCTGATGAAGCCGCAGAGGACGCGGCAGCCGAGGCCGCCGAGGCGTCTTCGACTCCCGGGCCCGACGCCGGGCCGGCACCCGTTGCGGCCGACGGCGCTGATCCCCGGCGCCCGGATTCCACCCCGGCAGGATAGTCCCCGTGGCGGAGCGGCTAAAGAACCAGGCCTCCGCCTACCTGCGCCAGCATGCCGGAAACCCGGTGGACTGGTGGCCGTTCGGCGACAGCGCTTTTGAGGAAGCCCGCCGGCGGGATGTACCCGTATTCATCTCGATCGGGTACGCGGCATGCCACTGGTGCCATGTCATGGCGCACGAATCCTTCGAGGACCCGGAGATTGCCCGGGTCCTGAACCGGGACTTCGTCAGCATCAAGGTGGACCGGGAGGAACGTCCCGACGTCGACTCCGCCTACATGGCGGCGACCCAGGCCCTGACGGGCCAGGGCGGCTGGCCGATGAGCGTTTTCACCCTCCCTGACGGCAGGACCTACTATGCCGGGACGTACTTTCCGCCCCGCCAGCTGCAGGGCACCCCGTCCTTCAGCCAGGTGCTGGAGGCAGTATCCGGCGCCTGGCGCGACCGCCGCAGCGAGGTGGAGCGCAGCGCAGAGCAGATAGCCGCCCACCTTGCGTCCAACCAGGCCGCGAACCGGAACCTCCTGGGGGACCTTTCTGCGACAGTGCGGCCGCCGGACGCGGATACTGGTTCCGCACGGGCACTGGAAGCCGCCGTAGAGGCCCTGGCAGCAGCGGAGGACACCGAGTACGGCGGATTCGGCGGTGCACCGAAATTTCCGCCCTCACCCCTGCTGCGTTTTTTGCTGGCCCATGCCCACAGCGGATCTCCGACGGCGGGCACCGCGGCAGCACTTGCCGAACGCACCCTCACGGCCATGGCGCTGGGCGGCATCTACGACCAGGTCGGCGGAGGATTTGCCCGGTACGCAGTCGACCGCCGCTGGCAGGTGCCGCACTTTGAGAAGATGCTCTACGACAACGCGCAGCTCCTGCGGATCTACGCGCACTTCTCCCGCCTGGCGGAAGACGCTGATGTGAAGGCGCTGGCGCTGCGGGTGACCCGCGGGACGGCACGCTGGATGGCCGCGGAGCTGGCCGTGCCCGGAGGTGCCTTCGCTTCTTCCCTGGACGCCGACACCCTGGTGGACGGGCACCGTGTGGAGGGAGCAACCTATGTCTTTACCAGGGCCCAGCTGGAGGCAGTCCTGGGTGCCGGGTCCGCAGCACTGGACCTGCTAGACCTGGACGCCGACGACGGCGCATCGCACCGCCTGCCGGGCAGCACGCTAAGGTTCAGGGCCGTACCCGATGAAGCCCAGTCCCGGATCTGGGACGACGCGCGGACGGCTCTGGCGGCCGCACGCTCTGAACGTCCGCAGCCGGAACGGGACGGGAAAGTCGTGGCGGGCTGGAACGGCCTGGCGGTCGCCGGCCTTGCCGACGCAGCCCTGGCATTGGCCGACGCCGGGATGGCAGAAGACTGGATGCTGCCGGCCGCCGAGGCCGCTGCAGGCTATCTCCTTGAAGTGCACTGGGACGGCAGGACGCTGCGCCGGGTTTCAAGCGACGGGCAGGCGCAGGGCATAGAAGGTCTGCTGGAGGACTACGCCGGCGTCGCCGAAGGCCTGTTCGCGCTGTACGCAGCGACGGGGAACCCGCGCTGGCACCATGCGGCGCAGGAGCTGGCGGCGGCCGCCGTCGAACGTTTCCTGGGACCGGACGGGCTCTCCGATACTGCGCGCGAACCGGAGCAGATCCGGCAGGCGCAGGGTGGACATTCCGCAGCGAACCCGCTCGATGACGCTGTTCCCAGCGGAACCGCCTTGCTGGCCGGAGTGCTGCTGACGTCAGCCTCCTACGGCGGACCTGGGCGTCACCGTGCCCTTGCCGAAGGACTCGTGGACCACGTGCGGCGGGCCGGGCCGGCGATTCCGCAGGCCGTGGGATGGTCCATGGCCGTGCGGCAGTTCCTCCTGGACGGACCGCGGGAGCTGGCCGTCACCGGAACGGACCGCACAGCCGTGGCGCGGCTGCTTTCCGCAGGGCGCAGTGCCGGCGGACCGGGACTGGTGATCGCCCACGGGGAAGCCGGCGGTGTCGGGCTGCTGGAAGGACGGGAAACCGAGGCGCCTGCCTTGGCTTACGTGTGCCGCGGCATGGTGTGCCGCCGTCCGGTGGACTCGGCTCCGGAGCTGGAAGCCGAGCTGGCCGGCGGGAACTAGCCCCGGACTGAGAGCACGGCCATCACAATGGCAATGTAATGGCAGGTGAAGCCCGCCAGAGTGAAGGCGTGGAAGATCTCGTGGAAGCCGAACCATTCGACTGAAGGATTGGGGCGTTTCATCGCGTAGATGACAGCGCCGGCAATGTAGGCCGCTCCGCCGGCAATCACCAGGATGGCCGCGGGCGTGTTCACGGCCCAGAAATCCGGAATGTAGAAAAGGGCTGCGCAGCCCAGGGCAATGTAGACCGGGGTGTAGAGCCAGCGCGGAGCGTGCAGCCACAGCAGCCGGAACGCGATTCCCGCCAGCGCGCCGCTCCAGATGATGACCAGCAGCACCACGGCCGTTTCCCGCGGCAGCAGCGACCACGCCAGGGGAGTGTAGGAACCGGCGATCACCAGCATGATGTTGGTGTGGTCCAGCCGTTTCAGGATTGTCTTGACCTTCGGGCTCCAGTTGCCGCGGTGATAAACCGCCGAAACGCCGAACAGCAGGATGCCGGTGAGGGCATACACGGCAGAGGCGATACGGGTGCCGGGAGTCGGGGCAAGGACAACCAGCACTATCCCGGCAGCCAGGGCCAGGGGAGCTGCGCCGGCGTGCAGCCAGCCCCGCAGGTGGGGTTTGACGTCGAGCGCATCGGCTACGGATTCAACAGCTGATTCCAGCGGTCCCGGTGCCTGGCGGGACTCCGGATCCTGCTGGACAGGTACTCGTTCCGGGAATGAACTCATGCTGCCAATCCTAACTTACGACCCGGTAGGTTACCTTCCGGTAGCCGCGGCTCGGCTCCGGCCTGCACGGGAGGGGAGCCCGTGCGCGGTAGCCTTGAGAAGAGAAACTACCGCGTTCCGCGGAACCCCTTCAGACCGATAGGCAGGTGAGTCACCCGTGCGCTTTCCCGGTGTGGTTTACGCCTACTACGAACGCCGCCTGCGCCGCAGCCTGGTCAAGGACCGCATCCCTGAACACATAGGCGTGATGGTGGACGGCAACCGCCGCTGGGCCAAGCTCGCCGGGGCTCCGACATCGGACGGGCACCAGGCCGGGGCGGACAAGATCCTGGAGTTCCTGGGCTGGTGCGAGGAACTCGGCGTGCGGGTTGTGACCTTGTACATGCTCTCCACTGACAACCTTAACCGTGACCCGGATGAGCTTGAACCGCTGCTGGGGATCATTGCCAACACCCTGGACCGGCTGGGGGAGAAGGGCGACCTGCGGGTCCAGCCGGTGGGCGCCCTGGACATCCTTCCCCACGAGCTCACGTGCCAGCTCGAGCGCCTGGGGGAGGCGACGGCGTCTGCCACGGGGCTGCACGTAAACGTGGCGATCGGTTACGGCGGCCGGCGGGAAATCGTCGACGCGGTCAAGGAACTGCTCCGTGACGCGCAGGCCCAGGGCAAGCCGATCGAGGAGATCACCGCCGAACTGAGCGACGCGCAGATCTCCGAGTACCTGTATACGCGCGGCCAGCCGGATCCTGAACTGGTGATCCGCACTTCCGGCGAGCAGCGGCTCTCCGGCTTCCTGATGTGGCAGAGCGCCTACAGCGAGTTCTACTTCTGCGAGGCACTCTGGCCGGACTTCCGCCGGGTCGACTTCCTTCGCGCCCTGCGGGACTACGCCAGCCGGCAGCGGCGTTTCGGGTCCTAACCGGTACCACCTGCGATGCTCAGGCACACCCGCTCGGAAATTGCGCTGGCCTCCGGCCTGGCCTGGACGGCCGGCTACGTTGACGCCGTCGGCTTCCTGCATCTGGGTGGTTACTTCGTCTCCTTTATGACCGGCAATTCCACGCGCGCCGGTGCTTCGGTGGCCGATATGTCGCTCAGCGGGTTCCTGCAGGCCTTTGGCCTCATTGCCGCATTCTTCTTCGGCGTAGTAGCCGCATCCGCCCTGCGCCGGGTCCTGGACAGGCACCGCCGTCCGGCAATCTGCGTCCTGTCCGCTGCGGTTCTCGGAGCTGCCTGGGCAAGCACGGCAGTGCCCGGGGCCGAATGGGTGCTGGCGCCGGCACTGGCGGCGGCCATGGGCCTGCTCAATGCTGTCTTCGAGCGGGGCGGGGAAGTGTCGATCGGCATTACCTACATGACAGGCACCCTGGTCAAGCTGGGGCAGAAAGTAACCGCTGCCCTCTTCGGGGAGCGCGGCAACGGCTGGCACCGGTACCTGCTGCTCTGGTGCTCGCTGACACTGGGATCGCTCTGCGGGGGCGCCGGATACCTGCTGCTGGGGCTTGCCGCCCTTGGCCCGGCGATCGTCGCCCTAACCGCGGCAGCAGCGGCCTCCTGGGGCCATCCGGGACACCTGCACGGCTAACCCCGCGGGCGGAAGCGGCAGCCCGGTAAACATGATGTGAACAAATCGAACTCCGTCGTGTCCCTGTGTCCGCAGGCACGCGCGCGGGCGTAGCTTGTACGTATCGATCAGCCCCATGCTGATGGAACCGGAGGCCGGATGCTCACACACTGTGTGTTCGCACAGGAGGCCGCAGCCCGGCGTCCCGTGCCGGCCTGCGGAGAAGACACTTCTAGCTATTCGGGGCCTGCGGTCCCTGACTGGAGTTCTAAGTGGCCGTAACCAGAGCATCCCTGCACGAATCCGCCGGTGCTTCCGGCTCTGGCCAGGGATTCGTGCTTGACACGTCTGTCCTGCTGTCCGATCCGAAGGCAATCCTGCGCTTTGCCGAACACGAGGTCATCCTGCCGCTGGTGGTCATCAGCGAACTGGAGAGCAAACGCAATGATCCGGAGCTGGGCTATTTCGCCCGGACGGCCCTGCGCCTGCTTGATGACCTGCGCGTGGAACACGGCGGCCTGGACCGGCCGGTGCCGATCGGTGACGCGGGGGGCACCCTGCGGGTGGAGTTGAACCATGTTTCCCTTGAAGTCCTGCCCCTGGGAATCCGGGGATCAGATAACGACAACCGGATTCTTGCCGTTGCCCGGAACCTCGCCGATGAGGGCCGCACCATCACCGTGGTTTCCAAGGACCTGCCGCTGCGCGTCAAAGCAGCCGCCGTGGGCCTTACCGCCGACGAGTACCGCAACGAACTGGTGCGGGATACCGGCTGGACCGGTATGGCGGAAATCGAAACCGGTGACGCGGAAGTCAGTGCGCTCTATGAACACCAGCCGGTGTTCATCCCTGACGCCGCAGACCTGCCGGTCAACACCGGGCTGGTGCTGCTCTCCGGCCGGTCTTCAGCGCTCGGCCGGCTGGGAGCGGACAAACAGGTGAGGCTGGTCCGCGGGGACAGGGACGTGTTCGGCCTCCACGGACGCTCAGCTGAACAGCGGCTGGCCATCGACATGCTCCTGGACCCGGAAGTGGGCATAGTCTCGCTGGGCGGAAGGGCCGGAACCGGAAAATCCGCGCTGGCACTGTGTGCCGGACTGGAAGCTGTCCTGGAGCGGCGGGAGCACCGCAAAGTGGTGGTCTTCCGCCCGCTGTATGCCGTCGGCGGACAGGAGCTCGGCTACCTGCCCGGAAGCGAGGCGGACAAGATGGGGCCCTGGGGCCAGGCGGTCTTTGACACCCTGGAGGCCCTGGTCTCCAAGGAAGTGGTCGAGGAAGTCCTGGACCGCGGCATGCTCGAGGTGCTTCCCCTGACCCACATCCGCGGACGGTCGCTGCATGACAGCTTCGTCATTGTCGATGAAGCCCAGTCCCTGGAGAAGAACGTCCTGCTGACTGTGCTCTCACGCATCGGCCAGAACTCGAAGGTGGTCCTGACGCATGACGTCGCCCAGCGGGACAACCTGCGGGTGGGCCGCCATGACGGAATTGCGGCCGTGGTGGAGACGCTCAAGGGCCATCCGCTGTTTGGACACATGACCCTCACCCGCTCGGAGCGTTCACCGATAGCCGCCCTGGTGACGGACCTGCTGGAAGAGGGAGCGATCGGCTAGGTATTCCACAGCCGCCCCGCCCTGCGGTACGCCGGCAGCCGCCGTCGCGTACCGTAGGGCGCATGTGGGGGATCCTGGGGGAGTACTGGAGCGGGGCGCGGCTGTCCTGGGTGCTGCTGGCGGCGGCGCTCGGTTATCTGGCGGTGCTGGCGTGGAAGCTGTCGGTCACGGATATCCGGACACGGCGCCTGCCGGACCGGCTGACAGTGCCGGCTTATCCGGTCTCCGCAGTACTCCTGGGTGCAGCCGCACTGATCGCCGGTGAGCCTGGACGCTTCGCGGGCATGGCACTGGGCGGGGTGCTGCTGTTCGGCGGCTACCTGCTGCTGCGGATGGCCTCGCCGTCCGGGCTGGGGCTGGGGGACGTAAAGCTGGCGGGTGTGCTTGGGCTGTACCTGGGGTTTGCCGGCTGGAGCTGCCTGCTCGCGGGAGCCGCGGCGGGATTTGTGCTGGGCGGCCTATGGGGCCTGGGACTGCTGGTGTCCCGCCGCGGAACGGGCAAAACCCGGATCGCGTTCGGCCCGTTTATGCTCGCCGGCGCTTTGCTGGCGCTCGCAGTGCCTGGCCTACAGTAGAACCATGCCCACACCGGACTTTATCCTTTCCCTGCGCGAGAAAGTGGGCCACGACCTCCTGTGGCTTCCAGGGGTCGCCGCCGTCGTCTTCAATCCGGCAGGAGAGGTGCTTCTCTGCCGCCGGGCAGACAACGGCCGCTGGACGCTCATCACCGGCATCCTGGAGCCCGGCGAAGAGCCCGGCCCGGGGCTGCTGCGCGAAGTGGAGGAAGAGACCGGTGTTCAGGCGCGGCTTGAACACCTTATCCACGTGGGCACCACGGATCCGATCATGTTCCCCAACCGGGACCGCTGCCAGTTCCTGAACCTGGTGTTCCGGTGCGCCTGGGTTGCAGGCACCGCCCGGGTGAACGACGACGAGTCCACCGAGGTGGGCTGGTTCGCCCTCGATGAGCTGCCGGACCTCAACCCCCGGCACCGGATGCTCACCGAACTGGCCCGGAACTCCACCGGGGTGCCGGTCTTCGAGGTCTAGGAAACCCGTCTTCCACCGCCCGCAGTACAAGAATCCGCGGGACAACAGGAAAAGGCCCCGGGAGGATTCCCGGGGCCTTTCCTGTGAAGCTGGGGACTAACGCTGGTTAGGTGTTTGCTCCGAAGGACTGTCAGCCTGTCCGGTGTCCGGTCCCGGGGAAGCAGCAGCTGCCGGGGATGCACTCGTGCCTGCCTCCGAACCCGCTCCCGACGCTGCGGCAAGCCGCTCAGCCTCGAGCCGGTCAGCTTCCGCTCCGCCCACGGCTTCACCGCGTGCCACCATGCCGGCCACGTCGGAGAGCGGAATCTCCTTGAGGAAGAAGGCCAGGATCAGTGCCAGCGCCAGGAACGGCACCAGGTACCAGAAGACCGGCGCCAGGGACTCCGCGTAGGCATTGACGATCCCGTCCCGGATCGGCTCGGGCAGGGCGGCCATGGCGGCCGGCTGCAGCGTGGCCGTCGCCTCGCCGGCGGCAGCGGCGTCGAACCCGGCACCTTCGAAGACACCCATGAGGTTCTCGGAAAGGCGGGTGGTAAACATGGCACCGAAGATGGCCACACCCAGGGAAGCTCCAACCTCGCGGAAGTAGTTGTTCGAGGACGTTGCCGTGCCGATCTGGTCCACCGGCACGGAGTTCTGCACTACCAGGACAACCACCTGCATGATCAGGCCCAGACCGGCTCCGAACACGAACAGCTGGGAGCAGATGACCCAGACCGGAGTCTCCGCGGTGAGCATGGTCATCCACAGGAGGGCAGCGAGGACCAGGATGCCGCCGGAGATCGGGTACTTCTTGTACCTGCCGGTCTTGGTGATGGCCAGTCCGGACCAGATCGAGGTACCCATCATGCCCACCATCATGGGCAGCATCAGCAGCCCGGATTCGGCCGCGGAGGTGCCGGTGGACATCTGCAGGAAGGTGGGCAGGAAGGCCAGGGCAGCGAACATGCCCATGCCGAGGGTGAAGCCGATTGCGGTGCTGTTCACGAAGATGGGGTTCTTGAACAGGCTCAGCGGAATGATCGGGTCTTCGGCCCGGCGCTCGGCCAGCACGAAGGCGAAGGCAGCTGCCAGCAGTCCGGCCCCGAACGCCAGCGTCAGCGGGTCGGTCCAGCCGCGGTCGGCGTCCCCGCCAAAGTCGGTGAAGAAGATCAGGCAGGTGGTGGCGATGGAGAGCAGGACGACGCCGGGAAGGTCGATGCGCTTTTCTGCCTTCTTGGTGGGCAGGGTCAGGGTGAAGAACGCGATCAGGAAGGCTGCGATGCCGATGGGAATGTTGATGTAGAACGCCCACTGCCAGGTCATGTGATCCACGAAGAAGCCGCCCAGCAGGGGACCGGCGACAGCGGAGAGGCCGAAGATGCCGCCCAGCGGGCCCATGTACTTGCCGCGTTCATTCGCCGGAACTATGTCCGCGATGATCGCCTGGGAGAGGATCATCAGACCGCCGCCGCCCAGGCCCTGAATGGCGCGGAAGAGCACGAACATCCAGAAGTCGGTGGCAAAGGCACAGCCGACCGAAGCCATGGTGAACAGGGCAATGGCAAAGAGGAACAGGTTCCGCCGGCCCAGGACGTCGCCGAACTTGCCGTAGATCGGCATCACGATGGTCGTTGCCAGCAGATAGGCGGTGGTGATCCAGGTCTGGTGTTCCACGCCGCCGAGTTCGCCGACGATAGTCGGCATGGCCGTCGAGACGATGGTCTGGTCAAGGCTGGAGAGGAGCATGCCCGCGATGAGGGCGGAGAAAATGATCCAGATGCGTTTCTGGGTCAGCAGCAGCGGTCCGGAGGAGCGCGCGGCGGTGGTGGTCATGACTGGTCCTTGCTGGAAGTGACGGGAGAGAAGGAAGAAAACGCGGCGCGGGCTGACTCGACGGCGGAGGTGAGCACCGCACGGTAGCTGAGGCTGTTGCCCGGATCGAAAAACTCGGGGCCGGCATGCTGGAGCAACGCCGAAAAGACGGTGGCGACGGCGGTGATTTGCGGGTCCGCGGGGTCAAGGTGCTCGCGCCGGGCAATGAGGCGGCACAGGCGTTCGTCCGCTTCCCGGGTCCCCTGCATCAGTTTCAGGACCAGCCGTGGTTCGGTGGTCAGGGCCTCTTTGAGCTGGGCAAGCTCGGCCCGGGAAACTGCCATCGACTCCATATGGGCCACTGCGAGGTCCACGAGATCCTGGAGCAGGCTCGGTGAGAGGCCGGGACCGGCGGACCCCGCGGCGATGAACGGTTCGGTGAGTTCCGCCGGCAGAGCGGCGGGGGCACCGAGCACGGCGTCTTCTTTGGCCGGGAAATAGTTGAAGAAGGTGCGCCTGGAAATGCCTACCTGTTCACAGAGCTCTTCCACCGTGAATCCGGCCAGGCCGTGTTCGGCGGTAAGGGCCCGTGCTGCGCTTGTGATGGCACTGTGGGTGGCCGCCCGTTTGCGCTCCCGGAGCCCTCCGTCAGAAACTGCACTATTTTTCACAAAGTAAACTTTTGCACGCTCTGGGGCAGAGTGCAAACACGCCGTCCAGGCGGGAAAAAGGGGCAGCGAAAAGGGCCGCCGGGAATCCCGGCGGCCCTTTGCAACTCTGAAAACTAGGCCTGCGGCGGCTTGGTCATGGAGAGGACGTCCAGGGCAGCGTCAAGCTGCTCTTCGGTTACTTCGCCGCGCTCGACGAAGCCGAGCTCGACGACGGCCTGGCGGATGGTCTTGCCTTCCTTGACCGCGAACTTGGCGATCTTGGCGGCGTTCTCGTAGCCGATGTACTTGTTCAGCGGGGTAACGATCGAGGGGGAGGCCTCGGCGAGGTAGCGGGCACGCTCCACGTTGGCTTCGATGCCGTCAATCATCTTGTCCGCCATGATCACGGAGGAGTTCGCCAGCAGGCGGATCGACTCCAGCAGGTTCGAGGCGATGACCGGGATGCCGACGTTCAGCTCGAAGTAGCCGAAGGTGCCGGCCCAGGCGATGGCGGCGTCGTTGCCCACAACCTGTGCGGCAACCTGCATCACGGCCTCGGAGATGACCGGGTTGACCTTGCCCGGCATGATCGAGGAGCCCGGCTGCAGGTCGGGGATGGCAATTTCGCCCAGGCCGGTGTTGGGGCCGGAGCCCATCCAGCGCAGGTCGTTGGCGATCTTGGAGAAGGACACTGCGATGGTGCGCAGCATGCCGGAGACCTCAACGAGGGCGTCACGGTTGGCCTGGGACTCGAAGTGGTCCCGGGCTTCGGTCAGCGGCAGGCCGGTGTCGGCAGCGAGCAGCTCGATCACGCGCTGCGGGAAGCCTGCCGGGGTGTTGATGCCGGTGCCGACGGCGGTGCCGCCCAGGGGAACTTCGGCCACGCGGGGCAGGGAAGCCTGGACGCGCTCGATGCCGTAGCGGACCTGCGCGGCGTAGCCGCCGAATTCCTGGCCCAGGGTCACAGGGGTGGCGTCCATGAGGTGCGTGCGGCCGGACTTGACGACGTCCTTGAACTCTTCAGCCTTGCGCTCAAGGGACACGGCCAGGTGCTCCAGTGCCGGGATCAGGTTGTTGATCAGGGCAGAGGTGGCAGCAACGTGCACCGAGGTCGGGAAGACGTCGTTGGAGGACTGCGAGGCGTTGACGTGGTCGTTCGGGTGAACAGAGGTCTCGCTGCCGGCAGCCTTCAGGGCACGGGTGGCGAGTTCGGCCAGGACCTCGTTGGTGTTCATGTTCGAGGACGTGCCGGAACCGGTCTGGAACACGTCGATCGGGAACTGGCCGTTGTGCTTGCCTGCTGCAACCTCGTCAGCAGCGGCAGCGATCGCCTTGGCGCGCTCGTCGTCGAGCACTCCCAGTTCTGCGTTGGCGGTTGCGGCAGCCTTCTTGATGCGGGCCAGTGCCTCGATGTGCGCGTCGTCCAGCGGCTTGCCGGAGATCGGGAAGTTCTCCACGGCGCGCTGGGTCTGGGCGCGGTAAAGGGCGTTTACCGGGACGCGGACCTCACCCATCGTGTCATGTTCAATGCGGTATTCAGCGGAGTTGGAAGTCATGGCTACCAGCCTAGTCGGGACGCCCGCCGGCGCTGAAAACGCGTGTCGGATTGGGGCGGCGTTTTCTTCCCCGCTAACCGGCGGCGAGGCCGGTTGTTTCCGGTTCCAGGCGGCCAATGCTGGAGACCAGGTCGGCACGGCCTTCGGCGAGCCGGTAGGAAAGTCCGACGACGGCGGTTGCTCCGGAGGCGACGGCGTCGGAAATCAGGCGTGAGCTCTCCACCAGCCGCTCAGCGGTCTGCCGGGTGTGCTCGACGACCATGTCATTGACGTCCTCCAGCCCGTTGCGGCGCGCAGCCAGGACCGAGGGGGTGATGCGTTCAACCAGGTTGCGCACGTAGCCCGACGGCATGGAGCCGGTGTCCACGGTGTGCTTGGCTGCTGTGACGGCCCCGCAGCTGTCATGGCCCAGGATCACGATCAGGGGAACCCCCAGGACGCCCACGCTGTATTCGAGTGAGCCCAGGACGGCGTCGTCGGTCACCTGCCCGGCCGTGCGGACCACAAAAACGTCGCCGAGGCCGAGGTCGAAGATGATTTCGGCTGCAAGCCGGGAATCCGAGCAGCCGAAGATCACCGCGAAGGGGTTCTGCTCGTTCACGAGGGAACTGCGACGGGGCGCATCCTGGTTGGGGTGCCGGGAAGAACCCGAGACGAATCGTTCGTTGCCTTCGCGCAGGCGCTGCCAGGCCTGGGCGGGAGTGGTGGGAGCAGTAAGGGGGCTGTTCAATTCGGTCACGGTTCAACAATACGGCGCTTCGAAGCCGGTTCGCTGATCTGTTACCGCTGGAAGTCGCACCGTACGGGCGGCCGGGGCCGGCGGGGTGCTACTGCCCGGCAGCAGCGAGATCGGCGAGGACAGCTTCCGCGAGCGTGTCCACCGCGGACAGGTCGCCTTCGGAGCTGAGCACCACGGTCATTCCGTTGACTTCCGTGACCAGGTGCGCTTCACCATTGGCGCTGTCCCGCAGCTGCCAGGTGGCACCGCCGGCGCTTCGCTCACCGGCCACCAGGGAGTCCTTGGTGGTCTGCGAGATCCAGGTGGGGTTGCCGGTATTGGTCTGGGTAAGACGGATGAACTCCGTGTCCGGAGTGAGATATCCCACTTCCCAGGCGGGGACGCCGCTGTTGACGCCGGAATCCCACCGCGCGTAGTTGGCGGTCCAGCCATCGGGCAGGTCAGGGGCGAGGGGGTCGTAGCCGGCGTCGCCCGCGGCTTCAGAAGCGATCGCCTGGACGTCCACATTGCGCGGCTGCATCTTCTGGTACGGATTGAGCAGCACCGGAACCAGCACGATCGCCAGCGTGATTCCGGTGGCGATGAGCATTCCAATGACCGTGGCGTTGGCACGCTTGGCCTGCTTGGCGGTCAGGGTGGGGGTAACGGGCTCTTCGGGCTGCTGCTGCTCACTCACACCTCTATGATCGCCTATCCGGGGCGGCAAGTCCTATTCCTGCGCAAGTGCCCGGGGGCCTTCGGGCAGTCCGGCGGCGTTAAATGCCGGGCGCCGGCGGTGGCGTGGACCACTTGGCGACTATGATCGGAGCAAGGAACAGCAGGCGGGCCGCTGTTTGGGACTGATTCCGGACAGTGCGGCCCGAATTTCGAAGATGAGGTTAGACGTGTCCCAAGGTGCCCAGTACTCAACTCTTTCACCCGCGCTGGCAGTCGGAGACGACGAGCCGGACCGGAACCTCGCGCTTGAACTGGTCCGCGTTACCGAAGCAGCCGCCATTGCCGGCGGTCACTGGGTCGGGTTCGGCGACAAGAACGCCGCTGACGGCGCTGCCGTGGACGCCATGCGCTCCCTGATCTCCACCGTCCACTTCAACGGCGTCGTGGTGATCGGTGAGGGTGAGAAGGACGAAGCCCCCATGCTCTACAACGGTGAGCACGTTGGTGACGGCACCGGCGCGCTCTGCGACGTAGCAGTGGATCCCATCGACGGCACCCGCCTGACCGCATTGGGCATCAACAACGCCCTGGCCGTCCTGGCTGTCGCCGAACGCGGAACCATGTTCGACCCTTCCGCCGTGTTCTACATGGAAAAGCTGGTCACCGGTCCCGAGGCTGCGGACATGGTGGACCTGCGCCTGCCGGTCAAGCAGAACCTGCACCTGATCGCCAAGGCCAAGGGCAAGAAGATCAACCAGCTCAACGTCATGATCCTTGAGCGCGACCGGCACAAGCCGCTGGTCCAGGAAATCCGCGACGCCGGTGCGCGCACCCGGATGCTGATGGACGGCGACGTCGCCGGCGGCATCGCAGCCGCGCGTGAGGGCACCGACGTGGACGCGCTGATGGGCATCGGCGGCACGCCTGAGGGCATCATCACCGCCTGCGCCGTGAAGACGCTTGGCGGAGTTATCCAGGGGCGCCTCTGGCCGACCTCGGATGAGGAGAAGCAGAAGGCGATCGACGCCGGCCACGACCTGGACCGGGTGCTTTCCACCAACGACCTGGTTACCAGTGACAACTGCTACTTCGCGGCGACCGGCATCACGGACGGCGACCTGGTGCGCGGCGTCCGCTACAAGAAGGACCGGGTCCTCACCCAGTCCATCGTGATGCGTTCCAAGTCCGGAACCATCCGCGTGGTTGACGGCGAGCACCAGTCACACAAGTGGGAGTCCTACGCCCGGCTTCGCTAAGCACTCGCGAGCCGCATCAACAGGTTGGGCCCGGACACTGTCCGGGCCCAACCTGTTGATTCCGCGTATGTGCCGGTTAGTTCCGGCGGATTTCAGCCACCCGGGCGCCCACGGTCGCGATCACGACGACGGCGGCGGCAACAGCAGCCATGACCGCCGTTGGAGTGGAAAGCAGTTCCCCGTTGACGCGGGAGACCGCAATCCATGACAGCCCCCACGCCAGGGCAGCGGCGGGGGCCAGCCGGCCCCGGCCGTAAAGCGCCAGGCCAACGCCGACGGCGGCAGCAGCAGCCAGCACGATGCCGGCCCATATAACCGGGTCCAGGCCAAACCCGTCAAAGCCGCCGGACGTCAGTGCCGAGGCAATGTTGGCGCAGATCGCCACGCAGACCCAGCCCAGATAGAGGCCCAGAGTTCCGTCCACTACGACGGCGCCAAGCAGGCTGCCGGGACGGCTGCGGGCATACCGGGCGAAGATCACGGCCAGGACGACCAGCAGCGCTGCGATGACCACAACGGAGAGCGGAACGGAGCCGGCCTGGACGCTGAGGATCCAGGCGGCGTTAAGGATCAGTGAGGCAGCCACCAGCCAGCCGAGCCTGCGCTGGCGGTCGGAAGCGCGCTGCGAGGGCAGCCACTGGTAGATGGTGTAGGCACCCAGTCCGGTGTAAATCACGGACCAGATGGAGAAGGCAGGGCTGGCCGGTGCCAGATAGGTGGCGTCTGCGCTCAGGGCCCCGCCGGCAGCCTCCGCGATGCGGGTGCCGCCGAAGACCCCGACGCCGATGACGGACCCGATGATGCACAGGACGTAGGAGACGGTGACCGTAAGCTGCCGGGCCAGGTCCCTGCCCGAGTAGCCTTGCGAACCCCGGCCCGCCGTACCCGCCGGTTCGGATGGACTGGATGTGCTGGGAGTCGAAGTAGCCATATTCGAGCCTAACAAAGCATGCTTACTAATTTCCGGGGTTTTCGTGCGGTTCCGGTTTCAGCTCCATAACAACCGCGCGTTCGAAGCCGGTGCCGGCTTCAACGTAGGCTAGTTGGCATGACATTGAGCGTTACTCCCTGCACCGATCCGTCCCGCTGGAACAGTCTCGTCAACCAGTTCAACGGGCACCCGCAGCAGTTGTGGGGCTGGGGAAAGACCAAAGCTGAGCACGGCTGGCAGGCCGAGCGGCTCCTGCTTTCGGACGGCGGCAGCGTCGTTGGCACTGCCCAGCTGCTGATCCGGCGGCTGCCATTTCCCTTCCGTGCACTCGCCTATGTTCCGCGGGGTCCCCAGGGCGAACCGGGCCGCGAGGCTGAGCTGCTCGCCGCCGTTGCAGGCTACGCCAAGGGCAAACACCATGCCGTGGCACTCACCATCGAACCGGACTGGGACGCGGATTCCGCGGCTGCGGCTGCACTGCCCGGCGCCGGATTCCGGCCCAGCACCAACACCATCCTGATCCCGCGCACCCTGATCCTTGACCTGGGCCAGGACGAAGAAGACCTGCTGGCTGCCATGAGCAAGAAACACCGGCAGTACATCCGCAAATCCGGGAGGGAAGAGCTGGACTACCGTGCGGTGAAGCGAGGGGAACTCCAGCAGTGCCTGGACGTGTACAAGCAGACAGCCGAACGCGCCGGCTTCGGCATCCACGAGGACTCCTACTACTTCGATATCTTCGACAACCTCGGGGACGATTCGCCGGTTTATGCCGCGTTCAAGGGCAGCGACGTGGTGGCGTTCCTCTGGCTGTCCGCAAGCGGGTACACCGCCTTCGAACTCTATGGCGGGATGAGCGAAGAGGGCGAACGCCTCCGGGCCAACTACGCCCTGAAGTGGCTGGCTATCCAGGAGATGAAAGCCCGCGGCATCACCCGCTACGACTTCAACGGCCTGCTCAACGACGGGGTCTCCAAGTTCAAGATGGGCTGGGCGAAGCACGAAAATATGCTGGCCGGAACCTGGGACAAGCCGCTCTCCCCGCTCTACCCGGTGTTCACCGGTGCCCTGCCGCTGGCCAAGACGGCGCTGCGGAAGATCCGCGGCGGCGTTGGCGCGCTCCGGAGCCGCCTGGGCCGATAGGTTCCCGCAGCTCCCGGCGGCTAGATCCGCAGGGTGGGGGCGTCCGGGTCTGCGGCGGGTGTAACGGAACCGGCCGTAACGGCGAACGCCAGGGCGCCGTCGTCGTGCTGCGCTGAATGGGAGGCGAGCTTGGCGATCACCGGGGCCTCGTCGGCCCCAATGAACGCGCAGTCTCCCGGGTTCAGGATCAGGTCCTGCTTCGGCGAATCGAGCACCAGGGACCCGCGCAGCGCGATGACCAGCGTGGGGCCGTTCTGAAGCAAAGGAACGTCCGCAGCAGACATGCTGCCGGCGGCGCTCTGCGCCAGTTCGAGCCGCTGCAGGGAGAACTCCGAGAACGGCGGCCGGTACAGTTCCTGCCCAAGCCCGGTGCGCTCCGCCGCAACGCGGGGGATGCCCAGAGCCTGGAAATCGATGGTCTTCAGCAATTCCTGCAGATCAACGTGTTTGGGCGTCAGGCCCCCGCGCAGCACGTTGTCCGAGGACGCCATCACCTCCACCCCAAGCCCGCGCAGATAGGCATGGACATTCCCGGCGGGGAGGTAAATCGCTTCACCGGGGGAGAGCGAGACCCGGTTCAGCAGCAGGGAAATCAGCACGCCCGGATCCCCGGGATAGTAGCCGTCCAGGGAACCGAGCTCAGCAACGGCCGGGTCCAGCTCAGTCCGTCCCGCCTGATCCAGGGACCGGACGGCTTCGGCCGCGGCAGCCACAGCCTCGCGGACTTCCTCGCCGCCGGTGATAAGGCGGCGGAACACGCTTTCCAGCCGTTCGGTTTCGGGACGTCCGGACTCAAGGTCCGACGCCGTCTGGGCCAGCAGCTCCGGTGCGGGCCGGCCGGTTGCCTCCACCAGCCGGCTGGCGGTGCGGAAAAGCCGGGCAGCGTCTTCCGGCCGGCGGAAGCCGCAGAGCGCTTCAAAGTCCGTCAGCGCGAAGATCATCTCCGGCTTGTGGTTGGCGTCCTTGTAGTTCCGGTCTGCCGCTGCACGGTCAAGCCCCGCGGCTTCCTCAGCAGCGAATCCCGCCCGGGCCTGCTCCCTGGTGGGATGAACCTGCAGCGAAAGCGGTGATCCGGCCGCGAGTACCTTGGCAAGGAACGGCAGGGCCGGCCCGTGCACGGCTACGGTCTCCCGGCCCAGCAGCTGTTCCGGATCCCGGGCAATGAGCTCATCCAGCGTGGCAGGTTCCGCGCCAAGGACGGCGGACGGAGCGCCGGGATGGGCGCCGAACCAGAGCTCGGCTTCGGGCTCCCCGCTGGGGTCACGGCCAAAGAGCTCAGCCATGGCCGTCAGGGAACCCCAGGCGTAGGGGCGGAGGGTGCCTGAAAGCAGATACATGTCTCTCTCTTCGGTGTGTCTTGGCCGCGGGCCCGAAAGGGCCGGTACACGGCTGGCGGAGGAGGAACCGGCGGGTCAGCCGGCGCTGCAGACCCCGTTGTTGTCCAGCAGCATGCCCAGCGTAGCGGTGTCTCCGATGCGCGCCAGTTCCTGGAGGTACTCTTCGGTGATTTCGGGTCCGGCAGTTTCGGCGGGCTCGGGAGCGGGAGCTTCGGCCGCCGGCGCTTCAGGCTCCGCGGCATCCGACTGGCCGATCGCGCCGTCTTCCACCGGTGCCGGAGCCGGCTGCTCAGCGGTCTGCTGCGCAGCAGCATCCGTTTCAGCCAGCATTTCCTGCACCCGGGAATGGATGAGGTCGAAGTCCGGGTACGTCACGAAGTTATCCGCTGCTGTTCCGAAGTCCGGCGGGCCGATGGTCATCCGCTGGACATCGTGGTTCTTGGATTTCAGCGCAAGATCCACGAAGCTGCCCAGCTGGTCCTGCGGGATGTCGGTATGAACCACCTGTTCGCCTGCGGAGGCGATGGCCTGGAAACGCGTCAGCAGGGTAGCCGGATCGAGCTGGGCCACCATTGCCTGCTGGACGCACTGCTGGCGGGCGATGCGGTGGTAGTCGGTGACGAATTCGCGCGAGCGGGCGTACCAGAGGGCCGTATACCCGTCCATGGTCTGCACACCGGGTGCGATCCAGCCGTCCGGCGGGTAATGGCGGTTGGTGCCGGGGATCTCCGCGGCGGTGATGGGAACCCAGCCTCCGACGTCGATCTTCACTCCTCCCATGGCATCGATCAGGCTGGAGAAGCCTTCCATGTCCACGATCACGTAGGACTGGATCTCAAGGCCCAGGATTCCGCCGGCGGCATCCATCATGGCCTCGGCGCCGGGGTCTTCGGACTCCGGGTAGAGATCGGGGTACTGCTCGGTGACCACAGGGTAGAGGCTGTTCAGGATGCATTCGTCACCGCAGTTGTAGCCCTCGGGGAATACCTGCCAAAGCGGAGAGTCCTCAGTGAACTGGGCGTTCTGGAAGTTGCGGGGGAGTCCGAACGTGACGATCTGTCCGGTGTCGGCGTCGACGCTGAATACGGACATGCTGTCAGGCCGCAGGCCCGTGCGGTCGGCACCGGCATCGCCGCCCAGGAGCAGGAAGTTGTAGCGCCCGTCCACCGGGTCAAAGGCGGGCCCGGAGGCGAAAATGTTGTCGAAGGTCTGACGGCTGACATTAAGCAGCCAGGCTCCGTAGCCCAGTGAACCGCTCGTGATGGCCATCAGGAGAACCATCGAGCCGGCAACGGCGGGCCGCATGTTCCGCTGCAGCAGCGGCGGACGGATGATGCGGAAAGTGTTGAGGAACAGCAGCGCCCAGCCCACGGCCAGCCCGGCGAGCAGCGCCATGATCAGGAAGGAGGCCCAGCTGTTGGTGAAGATATTCACCAGCAGGATCCGGTTGGTCATTGCCAGTACGGCAACAGCTATGACGGCCGCCCAGACAAGGAAAGTGATGCGAAGGGCCGTACGGCCCAGCCTGCGGTCTCCCGCAACGATCTGGGCCGAGCCGGGCAGCACAAGGGTCAGGAACAGGAGCAGGAAGGCCCGTTTGTTACGCAGGCGCGGCGATGCTGACTGGGGGTAACGGACCGGGTCTGTGTAGACGGCTCCGGATGATCCCGGCGCGGTGCTGGCCATGCGCCTGCCCTAGGCGCTTTCCGAAACCGAGGTGCGCAGGCGGGCGCCCTTGGCCATGGCAGTCTGGCGCAGCTCGCCGGCGAAATCGATCAATTTCTCCTGCAGGTTCGCGGCGAGCGGATCAGTACCGGCGGCCAGCATGCGCACGGCAAGCAGGCCGGCGTTGCGGGCCCCTCCAATGGACACGGTGGCCACCGGGACACCGGCGGGCATTTGGACGATGGACAGGAGGGAGTCCATGCCGTCGAGGTACTTGAGCGGAACGGGCACGCCAATGACGGGCAGCGGAGTAACGGAGGCCAGCATTCCCGGCAGATGGGCTGCTCCGCCGGCACCCGCGATGATGACGCGCAGTCCGCGCCGGTGGGCTTCCTGGCCGTAGGCGATCATTTCCGCCGGCATGCGGTGGGCGGAGACGACGTCGGCCTCGTACGGGATTCCGAATTCGGCCAGGGCTGCGGCAGCCGCGTCCATGACGGGCCAGTCTGAATCCGACCCCATGACCAGGCCGACCAGCGGCTTGTTGGCGGTGCTCATGCCTTCTCCTCATTCGGTTCGCGGCCGTCACGGATAATCGCGGCGGCCCTCTCGGCGCTGCGCCGGACGGCCGGCAGCTCTGCAGCGGACGCTCCGACTACGTTAACGTGGCCGACCTTGCGCCCGGGACGCACTGCCTTGCCGTAATTATGGACCTTGGCAGCGGGTTCGGCCGCCAGCGCCAGCCGGGTACCAAGGTACAGGTCGGGGTTCTCGGCGCCGAGGAAGTTCTTCATTACGGCCACGCCGCCCAGCAGGGCAGTGCTGCCCAGGGGCAGTCCCAGCACGGCACGCAGATGCTGTTCGAACTGACCGGTGACGGAACCATCCATGGTCCAGTGCCCGGAATTGTGCGGGCGCATGGCCAGTTCGTTGATCAGGAAGCCGGGGCCGCGGCCGGGAGTTTCGAAAAGCTCCGCTGCCATGACGCCCGTAACTCCGAGCTCGTTGGCAATCCGCAGGGCAGCCTCGGACGCGGCGGCAGCCGTTTCCGGAGACAGGTCCTGCGCCGGGGCGATCACCTCGTCGCAGACACCGTTGACCTGGATGGAATGGACCACGGGCCAGGCGGCCGACTCGCCGCCGGGTGTCCGGGCCACCAGCGCCGAGAGCTCGCGGGTGAAGGAGACCTTCTCTTCAGCGAGCAGTGCGGTGCCGGTGAACCAGTCGGCGGCCGCCTCGGCAGCTGCGGCGTCGTCGATAATCCGGACGCCTTTGCCGTCGTAGCCTCCGCGGGGAGTCTTCAGCACCACCGGCCACCCGGTGGCCTTGCCGAAATCTATGAGGTCGGCGACTGAGGAGACAGCGGCCCAGGCGGGATTCGGCAGGCCCAGGCGGTCCACGGCTGCGCGCATCACCAGTTTGTCCTGGGCATGCACCAGGGCATCGGGTCCGGGCTGGACGTTGATGCCTTCCCCGGACAGGGCCCTCAGGTGATCGCCGGGCACGTGCTCGTGGTCGAACGTCAGGACGTCGACGCCGCGGGCAAAGGAGCGCAGGGTCTCATAGTCGGTGTAGTCGCCGACGACGGCATTTGCTACAGCGGGAACAGCGGACACGTCCGGACCTTCTGCCAGGACGCGCAGCTCAAACCCGAGTTCGGTGGCCGCCGGGGCCATCATCCGGGCCAGCTGGCCGCCGCCGACAACGCCGATAATAGGAAATCTCACGTATACAGGTTACCGAAGCCGCACGGACTTCCTGCCGTGTGTCACCGGCCAAACGCACAAGCTCAAGGCCAGTTCCCAAGAACGGAAGGTAAACTGGGTTTCTTACTGCCGTGCCATAGCGCGGCAGTTCCTTCGTCCGGCGGGGATCCCCGTGCGTACACGATTGGCCGCGGAGGGTCATGATTCGATCATTTATTTCCTGGCTCAGGTCCCTGGCGTCTGCCTTCTGGCGCGAGGTGGCAAAGTTCGGGACCGTTGGCGCCGTCGCTTTCGTGGTGGACAACGGTCTGACCTGGATCTTCATGCATTCGATCATGGAAGGCAGTCCGGCCAAGGCACGCTTCGCCGGCGCCACCATCGCTACGATCTTCTCCTGGGTGGCAAACCGCTGGTGGACGTTCCGTCACCGCCGCCAGTCCAACGTGGCCCGCGAATTCGCTCAGTTCATCCTGATCAACGGCATCGGGATCTTCATCTCCACCGGGTTCACCTGGATCGCCCGCTATCCGATGGGCATCACGGACAACGGGACCCTGTTTATGGCAGGCGTCATAGGCATCGGCGTCGCCACGGTGGTCCGCTTCTTCGCCTACCGGTACTGGGTATTCAACAGTTCAGCCACTGACGCTGAAGCCGACGAGCGGGCCATGGAACTAACGGTGGACCCGGCCCACTCAGCGGCACAGGAACCTGCGGCCGAAACCGCCAAGCCCCTCAGGCCCCAAGCCGAGCAGTAACCCTTTCGGCCGCCAGCATCCGCTCGGTGGCCTGAACGCCGGCTCCGGTGAGCACCAGTGTTCCTCCGGCGGACCAGACCGCCAGTGCCGTTCCGAGGATCCTGGCCAGCCCGGCCTCTGCGGGGGCCAGCATGACCAGGGCGCCGGCGGCATCCCGGTCCACGCCGGGCAGGGCGCTGAACGCGGTGCCTTCTGCTCCAGGGCTGCCGGCAAGTGCCAGCGCCGGCTCGTCGTCGTAAACCGGTCCGGTCCAGGTGTCGGCGAAGGAACGGACTTCGGCGGCGTAATCGCTGGTTCCTCCCGGAAGCCCGCCCGGCCAGGACATGGCCAGCGCCGGAAGTGCAACCGCAGCGACGATCTCGCCCCGGCTGCGCGGCTCAGGTTTATCCGCGGTTGCCCTTACCTGCGCCCCCGAATCAGCCGATAAGGCAAGTGGGCAGCCGGCCTGCCAGGCTCCGAGGGCCCAGACCAGGGTTTTCCAGTGGGCGGGCAGGTCCAGCTCCACGGTGGTCCCGGGCTCGGCATCAAGTTCTTCCGCAAGGTAGTTGGAGGTCTTGGCTGCCCAGTTGTCCAGGACTTTGCCGGAGAGCTCCACCCGCTCGGAATCCGGTCCGTACCAGATCAGGGCGGGAGAAGTTGCCTGCTCCGTCCTGAGCGTGTTCAGGATGCGGGGGACCGGGTTTAACGTCATCTGCTTTTCGCTTTCGCTTCGGTTGGACCAGGCTGCGGGAGCTGCGCCGGACAAATTCGCGGCGTGGCGCGCCGCCGTCAGACGGTTCCGACTCTATAGGATGCCGAAACAGCTTGACGTGACCGTATTACACGCGTGTAATTAGGGAACGGATTTGTTCCAGCAAACCATGAACTACATGCGTTCACAGCAGGCTGATTGTCGCCTGCGTGAATCCAGATATCCGCTGCTGGAGCATTTACACCGGGAGGACTCCATGGGGCAAGCAGAGAAGATTCAGGGCCGGCCGGACATCCAGGCGCAGGCTTCCACGAGTTACGGCTCACGCGGCGTGCCCGGGGACTGGTACGTCGATCCCGCTGATCCCGAGGCAGCCGACCGCTACCGCGAGGGAGCCGGCGCCAGCCTGGAAGATGCAGCCACGGCTTTCCTTGCCGCGCATGAGGCTCTCGCCGGGGGAGAGGCCCCGGGCAGGGAAGATCTCCTGGACCCCCCGGTTTCCCTGTTCTCCGCTCCGGCGGAGACCGAGCAGCGCCCGGTATGGATTGGGCTGCCCGGCATAGGCGACGGCTATGCAGACGAAAGCGAACTGGGCTGGCAGGCTGACGCGCTGTGCGCCCAGACGGATCCTGAAGCGTTCTTCCCGGAAAAAGGCGGGTCCACCAGGGACGCCAAGAAAGTCTGCGCTGCCTGCACCGTGCGCTCACAGTGCCTCGAGTACGCGCTGGCCAACGATGAACGGTTTGGTATTTGGGGCGGACTCTCCGAGCGGGAACGCCGCCGGCTCCGAAAGCAGGCAGTCTAATTCTTTCGCACGTCCGCGTATGTGCCGTAGTGGTTGCCCACAACGGCGCCGAGTACCTCCCCGAAACACTTTCCGCACTGGCGGCCCAGACACGGCCGGCAGATTTCTGCATCGGCGTTGACGCCGGATCAGCTGATGCCTCCGCCTCCCAGCTCCAGCTGGGACTGCCGGTAGGAAGTCCCGTGATCGGTGCCCCCGCCCGGTCCGGATTTGGCGCAGCCGTTAAGGCAGGCCTTGAGCAAATGCCCCGGCGTGCCGAGGCGCCGGACCCGACACAGGAATGGCTATGGCTCCTCCACGACGATTCGGCGCCTGATCCCGGAGCGCTGGCGCAGCTGCTGCGTGCCGTTGAACTGGCGCCTTCTGTGACCATTGCCGGAGCCAAGCAGGTGGAATGGGAAAACCCCCGCAAGCTCATCGACGTCGGCGTCTCGATCAGCCGCTGGGCCGAACGCCTGACCATGATCGACGTCGACGAGCTGGACCAGGGGCAATACGACTCCCGCAGCGACATCTTTGCGGTGAACTCCGCCGGAATGCTGATTCGCCGTGATGCCTGGGACGCCCTGGGCGGCTTTGATCCGGCGCTGCCGGGTACCGGCGACGATATAGACCTCTGCTGGCGCAACCGGCTCGCTGGCCACCGCGTGGTAGTTGTCCCCTCCGCGCGCGTTCGGCACGCGGGCAGCCGGCCGAACCCGGCTGCGTCCTCAAGGGCAGCCCGCAAGGCAGAGGTTTTCCTGCGGCTGAAGCACGCTCCTGCCTGGCAGGTTCCTTTCCTTGCGCTGGGAGCCGTGCTGGGCGGTTTCGGCCGGTTCTTCCTGGGCATGCTGGCAAAGGACCCCGGCTATGCCGCCGGTTCCCTGGTCTCGAGCATTGCTGCCGTGCTGCGGCCCGTGGACCTCTACCGGTCCCGGCGCAAGGCAGCCGCTACCCGAAGGCTTCCCCGCAGCACCGTCCGCGCACTGGTCACTACGCCCCGCGAAGTGCGCGAGCACCGGCGTTCCGTCCACGAGTCCGAGGCCGCGGCGAACGCGTACCGGTCGGAAGAGACCGGCTCCGCGCCGGCGCCCCATGCCTATGAACCCAGCGGTGACTCCCACGACGACTTTGCTGCACTGGCCACCCGCGGACGGGCTTGGTCCGGGGCCGGTGCGCTGGCTGCAGCCCTGCTGCTCACCGCTGCGTCCCTGACCGGCCTGCACCGGCTGGTCGGTGCTCCTGCCCTTACCGGGGGAGCCCTCCTCCCGGTATCTGATTCGCTTGCTGTCATCTGGGCAAACGCAAGCGGCTGGTGGAGTGAGGTGGGAGCCGGTTACCCCGGGCACGGAGACCCCTTCGACTACGTCCTGTGGCTGCTTGGTGCAGCCGGCCTGGGCAACGCCAGTGCCGCCGTAGTGGTACTGGTCCTGCTTGCCATGCCGCTCTCCGGGCTGGCGGCCTGGGTCGCTTCCGGGGCCCTCACCCGGCGCCCCGGCGCACGGTTCTGGGCCGCCATGGCCTGGGGTTCCGTGCCCGCACTGCAGGCATCCCTCGGGGAAGGCCGGCTCGGCGCACTGGTGGCCCACATTGTGCTGCCCCTGACCGTCCTGGCGATGGCACGGGCCGTCGGTGCCGGAACCGCGGCACCGGATACGCGCGGTGCCGCCGAAACAGATTCCGCAACTCCACGCAAACCCGGCGTCCACGGTGTTCCGAGCTGGACGGCCGCAGCCGCCGCCGGACTGCTGCTTTCAGTCCTGACAGCCAGCGCCCCGCTGCTGTTTGTGCTTGGCATCCTGCTGGTCCTGGTGCTCTCACTGCGGCTTCGTTCACGGGCACGAACCCTCTGGTGGTCCCTGCTCCCACCGGCTGCGTTACTGCTTCCGGTCATCCTCTCCGCTTCCGGAAACCTCCGGGCGGCCGCGGCAGACCCCGGTGTTCCGCTGGCGTTCACACCGGCGGCGCTGTGGCAGCAGCTCCTTGGCTACCCCGAAGCATTCGGGATCTCCGACCCGCTGGCGGGTCTCGGGTTCCTGCCCGACGGGCCCTGGGCCCTGGTGCTTGCCCTGCTGGTGGGAGGCCCGCTGGCAGCCCTGTCCGCCGTCGCCCTCTTCCTGCCCGGCCGCGCCGGGACGGCCAGGCTCGGGTGGATCATGGCGATCGCGGCCCTTGCCCTGTCCGGTGCTGCGGCGTACCTGGTGACCGGAAGTGCTGCAGCGGCCCTGGTGACTCCGTACCCCGGCCCGCTCGTGTCCGCTGCAGTGTTTGCCCTGCTGTGTGCGGCACTGCCGGCCCTGGACGCCCTGCTGGCGGCCCGCCGGACCGAAACGGGACAAACCCGCCGTCCGGCCGCTGCCGCCGTCGTGGCCCTGGCAATCCTGCTGGGAGCGGGTCCGGCAGCCAGCCTGGCAGCATGGACAGTCCCGCAGGCCGCCGGTGAGACAACCGCAGCCGGTGCCGGGGGAGCGCAGCCCGGCACGCGGCTGGCCATCACCGAGACCGGAACCCGGGTGCTGCCCGCCACGGCGGCGGACCGCGGAAACAGCACTGACCAGACCCGTTCCCTGGTGCTGAACGCAGGTCCCGGGGACGAAGTGACTGCAACACTGATGCGATCCGGCGGAAGCACGCTGGACGGGCTCAGCGCCGGCTACGCGGCGCGTGCCGTCGAAGGAGCGCCGGGCAGCGAAACGCTGGCAGCGGACGACGGCGCAAGTGCCGCCCTCCGCAGCGCCGTCGCGGTCATCACTGCCGGAACCGGAGTGGATCCGCGCGAGGAACTGAGCCGGCTGGGCGTGGGCTTTGTGGTGCTTCAAACATCCGACACGGCAGCTGAACTGCTGGCGGACCGCCTGGACGCCGTGCCGGGACTCACGGCCGTTGGCCAAACCGGATCCGGATGGCTCTGGCGCGTAACCGGGGCACTTGATGAACAGGGCACCGAAACGCTCGCAGGACAGACTGCACGGGTCCGCATCGTTGATGCGCAGGGCCAGACACTAGCCCTGGTGGCATCGGACCGGACCACGGCCAATGCCCCTGTTCCGGCAGGCCCGGAGGGCAGGCGCCTGGTCCTGGCCGAGCGCGCCGACACCGGCTGGCAGGCAACGCTGAACGGAAATCCGCTCCAGCCGTCCACTGACGGCTGGGCCCAGGCATTCGTCCTGCCGGAAGGCGGCGGTGACCTCAGCCTCAGCTACCGCAGCCCCTGGGAGCCATGGACCTCGATGGTGCAGGTGATTGTCTTTGGGCTGACCGTGCTGCTGGCGGTCCCGACCCCGTCGCGCTCCGGTGTTATCCGGCTGCCCGGCAAGCAGGGCCCCGTGCGTGCGTCTGCATCGGCTCCCGGCACGCCGGGCAACGGCGCTGCGGCCGGCCAGGACGGCGAATCCGGTCCGCAGGAGCCCGCCGCCGAACCGGCGCTGGCCCGGGACCGCAGTGCGGGCCGCGCCCGCAGGAGCAAGCCGGCCCGGGGCCGGAGCCGCGGAAGCGGCGGCGCCGCCCGCCAGTCCTCCTCCGGCGCGGGAGTGCCGGCTACCAAGAGTTCGTCTGAAGGAGTGCACTGATGGCCGATCCGACCGGGACACCCGACGCAGGGTCCTCTCGTGCCGAGGGCCGTGGGCGTCGCGCTGCGGCGCGCAAGACGGCTTACGCAGCGGTCTCCGGAACCGTCCTGGTGGTGACCGCAGGAGCCCTGATCACGGCTTCGGCCATCGCTGCGCCGACGCGTTCCGAGCTGGCGGCACAGCCACCGGCAACCAGCGTGCCGGCCGGAATACTGACCGGGGTGTGCCCGGAGCCGCTGCGGCTGCTTTCCGGCAACGCGACCTCGACTGATGCGGAGTTCAGCCCGGTCTCCGAGTCTGCGGCAACCGCGGTCACCACCGCGGTCATCTCCGCAGCAGGGGCCTCCCTGCCGCCGGCCCAGCTCTCCGCCCTGCAGAGCGGGGACGCTGTTGCCTCCCTTGAAGTTAACCCGGAAGTTCCGCTGGCCGGCACAAGGCTGGCGGGCGTCCTGGCGAAGCAGCAGGTCACGGGGGTCACTGCCTTCGAGGCCGAGCCCAGCGGCGACCAGCCGGCTACGGCCAACGCGGTCATGGGCTACACAGCCACCGACGGAGACCTTGCCGGACTCGCTGCGGCCAACTGCCAGGCACCTTCGAATGACATGTGGCTCCTGGGCGCCCGGACCACGGTCGGGGCTACGGCGGTACTGAAGCTCAACAACCCTTCGGCAACAGCCGCGACAGTGGACCTGGAGATCATCGGATCGCAGGGACGGATCGAGGCCGGAGGAAGCCGCGGAATCGTCGTGGCACCGGGACAAACCCGGTCCATTGTCCTTGCGGGCCTGGCATCGGGACAGGAATCGGCCGCGGTGCGGGTACGCAGCTCAGGGGGACCGGTCAGTGCCTTTATTGAACAGAGCATCCTGCGCGGACTAACCGCTGGCGGAGTGGAAATCATCGAGCCTACCGCTGCCCCGGCGCCGCGCCAGGTGGTTACGGGTGTTGCACTGCAGGCCCCGGAAACGACCCGTGAACTCATGGCCCAGGAAGGCTACGGTTCAGTCCAGCCGGTCCTCAACGTTGCCGTGCCGGGTACGTCGGACGCTTCCGTGCATCTTCGGGTTTTCGGAGAACAGGGCGAGGTGGAGATTCCCGGCGGCGGAGTCTTCAGCGTTCCAGCGGGCACGGTTGGAAAGATTCCGCTGGCTGAACTGCCCGCCGGCACCTACTCACTGGACCTGTCCGCGGACGTCGCGGTTGCCGCCTCAGCTGTCTTCAGCCGCGGCACCAAGCCCGAAGAGCGGGTGGAGCTGGCGGTAGCCCCGGCGGACACCAGGCTGGGCAGTGAACACCTGGCCGTGGCCGTTCCCGGCGGCAGCTCCGCCCTGGTGCTCACTGCGCCGGACGGTGACGCCGAGGTACGGGTCCGGGCTGTTGGAACAGACGGAAGCCTGCAGCAGGAAAAGGCGATCCAGGTTCCCGGAGGCAGGACGCTCACACTGCAGCCCGGCGACCTGGGAAGCGGTGAACTTGCCGCAGTCCTCGTCAGCGCCCTTGGCGAAGCGGTCTACGGAGCGCAGCTGGTGACCGGTGACGGGCCGGGAATCTCCGTGCTGCCGCTGCCGGAGGGAACCTCGGGGAGCAGGTCCGTCCAGGTGGGAATCGGCTACTGACGCAGGACCGAATCCAAGCGGTTCGCTAGAGCGGCCTGAAGCGGCCATACGTGGGGTCGATGGACTCCGGATCCATCCCTTTCAGGGACGCCAGCTGTTCCACTACGACGTCGTGGATAAGTTCGTTCACCGGCACCAGCCCGCGGGCGGTCGACTCAACGGGGCGGCGGTAGATCGTGATCACCGGGGGCTTGGGGCCGTTCCCCGCACTGGATGAGGCCAGCGGGATGGTGCCTCCCCGGCGCACGAGCTCCTCCAGTCCGTCCGGAATTTCCTGGACTATGAACTGGTAGGCCTGGATGTCTTCACCCCAGAGCCTCTCCAGCCGCTGGGCGGACTCCATGACCCACTCGTCAAAACGTTCGGCGCGCGTCCTGGAACCGGCCAGATGTGCGGGCAGCAATTCCCCCCGCAGGCCGCGTCCGTGCCTGTTCCGGCGCCGCCGGCGGAACGGGCGCGCAGCGGCAGGGCCCGGCTCTCCCGCGCCGGATCCGCCGTTGATGCTGGGGGACGATCCTGGAGGCATGGCACCTACTCTAGCCCGCACACAGCGCGTCGGGGAGACCGGGCCGGGGGCCGTCGGGTCCCGGCGTGGCTGCCCCGGGCAGCCAGCACCTTGGGGGTAGAGTATTGACCCGTGGGATCCTTACGTCTTTGTTCACGTTCAGCGTGCCGGCAGGCCGCCGTCGCGACTTTGACGTACGTGTATGCCGATTCCACCGCGGTGCTAGGGCCGTTGGCGACCTATGCCGAACCGCACTGCTACGACCTCTGCGAGCTCCACGCCCAGCGCCTTACCGCCCCTCGTGGCTGGCAGGTCCTCCGGCTGGATTTTGGCACGCTGCCGCGGACCCCGGGTCCGGATGAACTCTCTGCCCTGGTGGATGCAGTCCGCGAGGCGGAGGAAGTTCCTGCGGCCGAAGAGCCCGCCCGGCGCAGCGGCAAGCATGCCTTGGAGCCGCCGGCCGATATCCCCGGTTCCCGCCGCTCCCACCTGCGTGTGCTGCGCGAAGAAGTCAGCGAACCAAGCTGAGCTGAGCCGCGGGGCTCCGCACGCTATAGGCTGGGGGAATCAGCCGGGGATGAACCGCGGCCGTGACCAGTCAACCGTTTTGCAAGGAAGTGCCGCAGCATGGCTAACCTGACCGCTGATCTCCTGGATGTCCTGCGTTGCCCGCAGACCCACTCACACCTTGTGCAGGAAGGGAACGACCTCGTTTCCACCGCACCCGGACCGGACGGCAAGCCGCTGCGCTATGCCATCGAAGAAGGCATCCCGGTGCTGCTGCCGGCATCCGCCGCCCCGGCCGACGACACCGAGAACTGAGGATCCTGAACCTGTGAGCATCGACTTCAAAGTAGCTGACCTGTCCCTGGCCGAAGCCGGCCGACACCAGATCCGCCTGGCTGAACACGAAATGCCCGGACTCATGGCGCTGCGGCGCGAATACGGTCCCAGCCAGCCCCTGGCCGGTGCCCGGATCGCGGGTTCGCTGCACATGACCGTGCAGACAGCCGTGCTGATCGAAACCCTGACGGCACTGGGGGCCGAGGTCCGCTGGGCCTCCTGCAACATCTTCTCCACCCAGGACGAAGCCGCGGCCGCCGTCGTGGTGGGTTCCGGTACCCCTGAAGATCCGCAGGGCGTGCCCGTCTTCGCCTGGAAGAACGAAACCCTCGAGGAATACTGGTGGACTGCCGAGCAAATCCTCACCTGGCCCGAAGGCTCCGGCGGCCCGAATATGATCCTGGACGACGGCGGAGACGCCACGCTGCTGCTGCACAAGGGTGTTGAATTCGAAGCTGCAGGGTCCGTCCCGGCGAACCCGGCCGAAGACGATCCGGACTACGCCTACGAGTACACGGTCATCCTGGATACCCTGCGGCGTTCGCTGGCCGAGGCGCCGGGGAAGTGGACCGAAATCGCCAAGGGCATCCGCGGCGTCACCGAAGAGACCACTACGGGCGTGCTCCGGCTTTACCAGCTGGCCGCTGACGGCCAGCTGCTCTTCCCCGCCATCAACGTGAACGACTCGGTCACCAAGTCCAAGTTCGACAACAAGTACGGTATCCGCCACTCGCTGCCGGACGGACTGAACCGCGCCACGGACACCCTGATCGGCGGCAAGGTTGCCGTCGTCTGCGGCTACGGCGACGTCGGCAAGGGCGCCGCGGAAGCACTGCGCGGCCAGGGCGCACGGGTAATTGTTACGGAAATTGACCCGATCTGCGCACTGCAGGCTGCCATGGACGGCTACCAGGTGGCACGCCTCGAATCAGTTGTGGGCCAGGGCGATATCTTCATCACCACCACGGGGAACAAGGACATCATCATGGCCTCCCACATGGCGCAGATGAAGCACCAGGCGATCGTCGGCAACGTTGGCCACTTCGACAACGAGATCGACATGGCAGGCCTGGCCCGCGTTCCCGGCATCCGCAAGGTGGAGATCAAGCCGCAGGTCCACGAATGGATCTTCGACGAAGGAACCCCGAACCAGCGCAGCATCATTGTGCTCTCCGAGGGCCGCCTGCTGAACCTGGGCAACGCCACCGGACACCCGTCCTTCGTGATGTCCAACTCCTTCGCGAACCAGACCATTGCCCAGATTGAACTGTTCACCAAGTACGGGCAGAACAAGGAAGACGGCACGCCGGAATATGCCAACCAGGTGTACGTGCTGCCCAAGATCCTCGATGAGAAGGTGGCACGCCTGCACCTGGACGCCCTTGGCGTCGAGTTGAGCGAACTGACCAAGCCGCAGGCCGAATACCTCGGGGTGGACGTGGCCGGTCCCTACAAGCCGGACCACTACCGGTACTAAGCCGGATAGCCAGAGACAAAGCCGCGCCGCTTCTTCGGAAGCGGCGCGGCTTTGTGCTGTACACGGTTTCTGCACGGGGACGGGCAGCCCCCGGTACCGGGCTAGGAATCCGTAAACGGGAGGCGGTGCAGGCGGCGGCCCAGCTGTTCGGTTCGGTTGTGCTGGGCGCTGAGGCGGGCGAAATCGCGCTCCCGGCGCTGGGTGACGACGGCGCGGAGGTAGGACTCCGGGAAAGTGCCTGCAGGCGGGGGAGGGGAAACAAAAGCGGAAACCTCGGTCGCCAGGGACGCCGCCATGGAGGAGCGGGCCGGCGGAGCCATCCGCTGCGCCTGGGACAGGAATCGGGATACGCGCCTGGACAGGGGATCCGGCAGCCGGCCAATGTCCGCCAGCTGCGCCCAGGGAGCAAGTTCCTCCGGCATGGCCACGGTGGCAGGCGGCGGAGCCTTTACCCGTTCGCGCATTGAGTACGTACCCGCAAGCATGTCGCCCAGACGCTTGGACTTCTCGTTGAAGACCGCAGTGACGAAAGCCAGCGAACCTGCCAGCATGTAGATCTCCAGCACGGCAAGGATTCCGCGGGTAAAGGCCTGGCGGAACCGCACCGCACCGCCGTCGTCACGCACGATGCGCAGGCCCATGACCAGCCGGCCCAGCGATTTGCCGCGCGTCAGCGTTTCCACGGCTACGGGAACCACCACGATAACCAGGACTATGCAGGCCAGCAGCAGGGCTCGGGTCAGGGCCGGGTCCAGTGCGCCGTCCAGGGTATTGCCGATAAGGAAAAACAGCAGAAGGAGCAGGAGCAGCTGGGATACGACGTCGATCAGGACGCTTAGTCCCCGCGCAGCGAAAGACGCCGGGCGCAGTTCCAGGACAACGGCCTCACCCGTCACCACCGTGCTCATGCCAGCCCCCTGCTTCCGCCCTCAATGTGTCCCGGCACCCGCGTCGGGTCCAGCGCCCTCTTCCTCAGGTCCCCACTTTACCCATCCGTGCCGTGTATAGGGGGGCCAAGGCGTTCGCGCCCGCTAGGGTGGAGGCGTGGACTTGGATGCCTTCGCCGCCGTACACAGCCAGGACTGGAAGCGGCTGGATGAACTGACTGCCCGCCGCCGCCTGAACGGGGCCGAGGCAGACGAACTGCTGCAGCTTTACCAGCGTGCCTCCACACACCTTTCCGTAATCCGCTCGGTGGCTCCAGAGGGTGCCCTCTCCGCAGCATTGTCCATGCGGCTTTCCCGCGCCAGGACCCGGTTTACCGGCGCACGTTCCAATTTCTTCGAGGACCTGGCCGGATTCTTCGTCTACTCGCTGCCTGCAGCGTTCTACCGGGTCCGGATACTGACGGTCGTCATCGGAGCGCTTTTTATCCTGGTTTCGGCGCTGACCGCTTACTGGGTGGTCAATACGCCCGGTGTCCTCTCCGCGATTGGAACGGATGCGGAGCTCCGCCGGTACGTAGAGTCGGACTTTGCCACCTACTATTCGGAAAACCCCGCCGCATCCTTTGCCGGCATGGTCTGGACGAACAACGCCTGGATCGCGCTGCAGGCGGTGGCTTTCGGCATCACCGGGATCTGGGTGCCCTACATCCTGTACCAAAACGCCGTCGGGGTGGGCACAGCGGCAGGCACTATGGCGTCCTTCGGCGAGCTGGACACTTTTTTCACCTACATCCTGCCCCATGGATTCATGGAGCTCACTGCCATCTTCATTGCAGCGGCGGCCGGACTCCAGATTTTCTGGGCCCTGGTTGCGCCCGGGCCGCGCCCCCGGATTACCGCGCTGGCCCAGGAGGGCAGGTCCCTGATGACGGTGGCCCTGGGACTTGTGGCTGTGCTGTTCATCTCCGGGCTGGTGGAAGGATTCGTTACCCCCAGCGGACTTCCTGCCTGGCTGCGCATCACCATAGGTGCCCTGGTGCTGGCCGCCTACTGGGCCTACACACTGATCCTGGGCAAACGTGCCTACGAGGCCGGATTCCGCGGTGACCTGCTGGCACGCGATGCAGGTGAAGCCACAGTCCGGTCCGCCTAGCCTCCGGTGCGCTGACGGAAACCCGCCGTCCGGACTCGCCGGGAGCACCTTCGGTTCAGGGACCAGTGGCCGGTAGTGTCTATGAAGGACGAAACCGGACTCCCCCCACCACCCCCGGTGACTTCAAACAGGATTGGATGAGAGACGAAGCAGTGGCAAGCCAGGATCAAGACCCCACTACGGAAGGCGTCCCCTCAGGCCAGACGCCGGACGGGCACGGCGCGAGCCCGTCCGATGCAAGCGAGACGATAGTCAGCGGCACCCATGCTGCTGCCACGAGCCCTGCCCAGGAAAGTGCGGCTCCGGCTGAACACGATGCCTGGGACGCGGAGTTCGCCGGGCTTGCAGGAACTGGCCCCGACGCCGGGCAGGCACCTTCCAGCGAGGACCAGGCTGCCGGCGACGCAACACAGGCCGGCGGGGCCCAGGCTTCCGGCGAGGACAAGGCTGCCGGCGACGCTGCCGCCGACGCCGGGCGGGCACCTTCCAGCGAGGACCAGGCTGCCGCCGACGCCGGGCAAGCCGGCGAGCCTGCTGCGGAAGGCCGCGGCACTGCCGGCAGGGCAGGCACCGCCCGGGCCCGTGAAGAAGTGCCGGGAGGACACCCTTCCCTGGCGCAGCGGAGCACGCTGCCGATGCGGGCTGCCAGCACCATGCCCGACCTGAGCCGTTACGGCACGGAAAACCAGTCCGGAACAGACGGCGCAGCGCCCGAAGACGAGCCGGCTCCTGCCGTGCCCAACGCCGCCGGCGATCACGCCGGTCCCGCCGAGTCCGGGCAGGATCCAATGGCGTCCGGCCCCCATCCCACGACTGCCGACGGCGGCCCCTGGTACGGACCGGGCACGGGGGAGCAGCAGGCAACCGGTGAAATCGGCGCGTCGAACGCTTACGAGCCGGAGACCGTAGCCATGCCCGCGGATCCCGCCGTTCCGGCTGGGGAAGCAGAGCGCAGAAACGCGGAACGGGAACGGGCAGCCAGCGCCAAGCCGGTACTTGGCCGGATCATCCAGGTAGCCATCGCAGTGTTCTTCCCGGTCATGCTGCTGGCCGCCGCCATTCGCGCGGTGGCAACACCGTTGTTCCTGTGGGTCGAGTACAACCGGCCCGGCTTCCCTGCGGACAGCTTCGGGTTCAGCACGGATGACCGCATAACCTACGGTTCCTATGCCGTGGATTACCTCCTGAACTTCGCGTCTCCGCGCTACCTGGGGGACCTGGTGACCCCGGACGGCGATCAGCTGTACCTGGCCAGCGAGGTGTCGCACATGGCTGACGTCAAGACCGTCCTGACCATCGCGTTCGTGACAGCACTGGCAATGGCACTGATCAGTATTGCCGGCGGGATTTACCTGGCCCGCCGCTGCCCGGGTGGAATCCGGCGGGCGCTGTTTGCCGGCGCTGTGGCAACACTGGCCCTCATCGCCGGGATGCTGGTGGCTGCTGTCCTGGCCTGGGAAGAGTTCTTCACCATGGTGCACACCATCTTCTTCGCGCAGGGCAACTGGACGTTCCGTCTTGATGACACCCTGATCCGCCTCTTCCCTGCCCAGTTCTGGATGGACGCCGGCGGGGCGATCGCTGCCATAGTCCTTGCCGTCTGTGTACTGGTCATGGTGTTCACCTGGCCAACGAAGAAGCGCCGCGAACGCTCCCGGCTTGCCCGCGAGGAAAGCCGACGGCGCTACCTTGAATCGCTCGAAGCGCTCTAGCTGCACACGCTGCAGAACAGGAAAGCCGGGGCCCGCCATGGCGGGCCCCGGCTTTCCTGTTCTCCGGAGGGAGCCGGCAGGACTACTTCGCGTAGAGCTTCTCCACCTCTGCGGTGAAATCGGCGATCACTGCCTGGCGGCGGAGCTTCAGCGTCGCCGTCACGTGGCCGCCGGCCAGGGAGAAGTCCCTCGGGAGCACCGTGAAGCGGCGGATCTGCTCGGCCCTGGAAACGGAGGCATTCGCAGCGTCTACCGCTTCCTGCACCTGGGCCAGGACAAGGGGATGCTCTGTCAGGGGTTGTCCGGCTGACTCGATGCTGTTTTCGCGGGCCCAGGCCGCCAGCGCCTCGTCGTCGAGCGTTACCAGGGCACCCACGAAGGGACGGCCTTCGCCAACCACCACCACCTGGGAGACCAGGCGGTGTTCACGGACCTTTTCCTCCAGCGGCCCGGGAGCGACGTTCTTGCCGCCGGCGGTGACCAGCAGGTCCTTCTTGCGGCCGGTGATACGCAGGAAACCGTCGTCGTCCAGTGCGCCGAGGTCGCCGGTGTGGAACCACTCGTCGGTGAAGGCTTCGGCTGTGGCCTCCGGGTTGCGGTGGTAACCGGTGAAGACGCCGACGCCGCGCACCAGTACCTCGCCGTCGTCGGCAATGCGGATGGAGTTGCCCGGCATCGGCAGCCCCACCGTTCCAACCCGGGTCAGCGGAATGGTGTTGACGGACGCCGGCGCTGTGGTTTCGGTGAGGCCGTAGCCTTCCAGGACCGCTATTCCAGCCCCGCGGAAGAAGTGCGCCAGCTGCGGGCTGAGCGGGCTCGCACCGGAGATGGCAATGTCCATTTCACCGCCGAACGCAGCCCGCACCTTCGGGTAAAGCAGCCGGTCGAAGGCAGCATGGCGGAGGCGCAGCGGCAGGGATGGGCCGGATCCGCCGCGTGCCGCGCTGTCCCGCGCCTCGGAATAGGCGACGGCGGTGGAGGCAGCGGCGTCAAAGAGGCGGCCCTTGCCGGCCGCAGCAGCCTTCTCCTCGGCACCGGCATAGATCTTTTCGAAAATGCGGGGCACAGCCAGGAGGAAGGTGGGGCGGAAGGTACGCAGGTCCTCTACCAGTGCTGAAGCGCTGGAGCTGTGTCCCACAGTGACGCCTGCCGCCAGGCAGCCCACCTGGACGGCGCGGGCCAGCACGTGGGCCAGGGGAAGGAACATCAGTGTCCTGGCGCCCGGACGCTTCAGCATCTCGGGGAGAAGCTCAATCACGTTGACGGCGAACAGGGCAAAGTTGCCGTGGCTGATGGTGCATCCCTTGGGCCGCCCGGTGGTTCCGGAGGTATAGACCAGGGACGCCGGGGAGGAAAGCGCGGCGGAGGAGCGCGCGGACTCTAGATCCACATCCGTTACACCGGTTCCTGACGCGGAAAGAGCGGCCAAAGAATCGGGGTCTTCGCTGCCGGTCAGCTTCCAGATCCGGACCGGAATCCCGCCCGCGGCAGCGCCGGCCTCAATGACCCGGGCCTTGCCTTCGTCTCCCGCAAAGACGATTCGCGCACCTGAGTCGGAGAGGATCCACTGGACCTGGGTGGGGGAGGAGGTTTCGTAAATAGGGACCGTGACTGCGCCGGCAAACCAGATGGCCAGGTCCACTACCGTCCATTCGTACCGCGTTCCTGACATCACCGCGACGGTGTCGCCGGGACGGACTCCCTGAGCCATCAGGCCCTTGGCGGCAGCGCGGACCTCTGCGAGGAACTCTGCGGCGCTCACGTCCAACCAGCCGGAGCCGGTCCGGCGTGCGTACAGCGCCAGGTTGGGGGTCCGGGCGGCCGTAGCCAGCAGCAGGTCGGTGATGTTGGAGTCTTCGGGGAGCTTCACGAACAATCCGGTGGAGGATTCGCGCACGGGACCTCCCTTTCTGTGCGAGCACATTGCGTTGAGACCTAGATCCAGCTCGGCATCCAGATACGGAGCCGCCAATCAGAATAGGGGATGATTTCAGCCGTCCAGACCGGATAGAAGAAGGCGGAGACCAGGACCACAGCGACCAGGAAACACGCTGTGACGGTTGCTCCGCGGCGTCTGCGCAACGGCGGATCTGCTGCCCTTCCCAGGATTAGTCCCAGCGTGTAGGTCAAGGCCAGTACGAGGAACGGCACGAAGGAGACGGCATAGAAGTAGAACATGGTCCGGTCCGGAAAAGCGAACCAGGGCAGGTAGCCCGCAGCGATGCCGGACAGCACCGCTCCGGCACGCCAGTCCCTGCGCCCCAGCCAGTAGGCCAGGACCACGAACAGACTCAGCAGCGCAGCCCACCAAATCAGCGGGTTGCCCACGGAAGTGATTGCGGAGGTGCAGGAGTCTGCACCGCATCCTGCCTGCTGGGCGTCCGGGCTTTCATAGAAAAAGGACGTTGGACGGCCAAGGAAAAGCCAGGTCCAGGCGCTGGCTTCGTAGGAATGTTCAGAGGACAGGCCATTGTGGAAGCTGTAGGCGCTTCGGTGGTACTCGGCGAGGGACCGCAGCGGATCAGGAACCCATGCGAGCCCCGCGGGCGCCGGATTGGCCTGCGCCCACTGGCGTCCGTAGGCACCGCTGGAAAGGAACCAGCCGGTCCATGTGGCCAGGTACGTGGCCGCAGCCGCGGGAATCATGGTCAGGAAAGCCGGTATGCCGTCCTTGAGCAGGCCGGCAGGCCAGTTGCGGATTCCCGCCACCCGCCGTGCACTGACATCCCACAGGACGCACATGATGCCGAAGACCGCGACGAAGGCCAGGGCAGACCACTTGGTGCCGACCGCCAGGCCGAGGCAGACAGCCGCCGCGAGCCGCCAGGGACGCCACAGTACCCATGGTCCGGTCTTCAGCGCAGCGGGATCCGGTGGGCTGCCCGGCGGGCGGCGCAGCTTCCTTGCCAGCCGCCGCCGTCCGTCGTCGCGGTCCAGCAGAAGCGCACCAAAGGCGGCAACAACCCAGAAGGTGAGGAAGATATCCAGCAGCGAGGTCCGGGAGAGGACGAGATGGTGCCCGTCAACCGCCAGCAGCAGCCCGGCAACTCCGCCCAGCAGGGGCGACCTGAACAGGCGCCACGCGATCAGCGCCAGCAGCAGTACGGTCAGTGTTCCGGCAAGTGCAGCGGAGAAGCGCCAGCCGAAACTCGAACCGGGCCCAAACAGGGCCATGCCGAAGGCGATCATCCATTTGCCCACCGGCGGGTGGACCACATACTCCGGTCCCTCCAGCAGGCCGTCCGGCTCTCCGGCTGCAAAGGAATCGTTGGCGTCCTCCGGCCACGCACGTTCGTAGCCGGACACGAGGTAGGAGTAGGCGTCCTTGACGTAATAGGTTTCGTCGAAGACCAGGGAGCCGGGCTCATCCAGCCGGACGAAGCGAAGCAGGCCGGCAAGCAGCGCGGTACCCAGGGCGGCGGCCCACGCCCAGCTACGGTAAGGCAGTGCCGCTCCCAGCAGCCGGTCCCGCAGCGAACCTTCCGTGAACGCCTGATCCGCCGGCTGCACCAGGGGTGCGGTGTCCCGGGCCGGGGCGAAGGGCAGGGGCAGGGTCACGGGCACAACTCTATAGCCTGTCGCGTAGGGTTGAAGGGTGAACTCCAGCAGCAGCGAGACCCAGCAGTCCATTAGTACCGAAGGCGCAGAGCCGCGCGCTGCGGCAGGCCCCGGCCACATTGTGCTGGCTGCCACACCCATCGGGAACATGGGCGATGCGACGGTTCGCCTGATCGACCTGCTGCAGCATGCTGACGTCATTGCTGCGGAGGACACGCGCCGCCTGCACCGCCTGGTCAGTGCCCTGAAAATCAGCACCACGGGCCGGATCATGAGCTACCACGAGCACAACGAGCAGTCGCGTACTCCCGAACTGCTTGAACTGGTGCGCGGCGGAGCCACGCTGCTGATGGTGACTGACGCCGGCATGCCCTCCGTCTCCGACCCGGGGTACCGGCTGGTGGAAGCCGCCGCGGCCGAAGGAATTGCCGTAACGGCAGCCCCGGGCCCGTCTGCGGTCCTTACGGCACTGGCGCTCTCCGGTCTCCCCACTGACAGGTTCTGCTTCGAAGGCTTCCTCCCGCGGAAGTCCGGTGAACGCGCTGCCAGGCTCTCCGAGCTGGCACGCGAGGAGCGCACCATGGTTTTCTTCGAAGCACCGCACCGCCTCGAGCCGATGCTTCGGGCACTGGACACGGCGTTCGGTCCCGAACGTCCCGCCGCCGTGGCACGGGAACTGACAAAGCTGCACGAGCAGGTCCTGCGCGGTCCCCTGCGTGAACTCCTGGAGTGGGCAGAATCCAGTGAAGTCCGGGGAGAGATCGCCGTCGTCGTCGGGGGAGCAGGAGAAGCCGAACCGGAGGCTCCCGAGGACCATGTGGGGGCAGTTAATGACCTGATCGCGCAGGGCTCCCGGTTGAAGGATGCGGTGGCGTCCGTCGCCTCCGACGCCCGGATCAGCAAGCGCGAGCTCTATTCGGCGGTGCTGGCGGCACGCGGCAGCACCCCGTAGCCCGGCACTGGCCAACTGCACAGGGTCCTGGAAATGTCCTTGTGCAGAGGTGCATTTACACTTCTCGGCGGCGGGCTCTACGGTGAAGTCAGCACCGGGCAGATTGTGATCCGGAAAACCCGCATACTTTGGAGGCTCACCCATGGCTGTAACCGCTGAACGCGAGGCCGCACTGCTGGCCCAGGTTCCCACCGGCCTGCTGATTGACGGAGAATGGCGCGAAGCCACGGGCGGAAAGACCTTCGACGTCGAGGATCCCGCAACCGGCAAGGTGCTCCTGAGCATCGCGGATGCAAGCACCGAAGACGGCGCCGCAGCCATGGACGCCGCTGCTGCCGCCCAGGAGTCCTGGGCCGCCACGCCTCCGCGGGTCCGCGGGGAAATCCTGCGCCGCGCCTTTGAACTTGTCACCGCCCGCGCGGAGGACTTTGCGCTGCTGATGACGCTGGAAATGGGCAAGCCCCTGGCCGAAGCACGCGGTGAGGTTGCCTACGGCGCCGAGTTCCTTCGCTGGTTCTCCGAAGAGGCCGTCCGCGTCACCGGCCGCTACGGCACCGCCCCGGACGGCAAATCCCGCATCATGGTCACCAAGAAGCCGGTTGGCCCCTGCCTGCTGATCACGCCGTGGAACTTCCCGCTGGCGATGGCCACCCGCAAGATCGCCCCCGCGGTCGCCGCAGGCTGCACCATGGTGCTCAAGCCCGCCAAGCTGACCCCGCTGACTTCCCAGCTGTTCGCTGCAGTCATGATGGAAGCGGGCCTGCCCGCCGGTGTTCTCAACGTTGTTTCAACCACGAAGGCCGGCGAGGTAACCGGACCGATCATGCAGGACGACCGGCTGCGCAAGGTCTCCTTCACCGGTTCCACTCCGGTGGGCCAGGGCCTGATCCGCGATGCCGCGGACAAGGTGCTGCGCACGTCCATGGAACTGGGCGGCAACGCACCGTTCCTGGTGTTCGAGGATGCGGACATCGACAAGGCCGTTGAGGGCGCCATGGCCGCAAAGCTGCGGAACATGGGAGAAGCCTGCACCGCGGCCAACCGGTTCATCGTGCACGAGGACATTGCCGATGAGTTCTCCGAGAAGTTCGCAGCCAAGGTCGCCTCGATGACCACCGCCCGCGGAACCGAGGACGAGTCCAAGATTGGTCCGCTGATCGATGCGAAGTCCCGCGACAAGGTCCACTCCCTGGTGGAAGACGCGATCGACGGCGGAGCCACCGCAGTAGTGGGCGGAGCACCCGTGGACGGACCGGGTTACTTCTACGCACCGACCGTGCTGAAGAACGTTCCCGCCGGCGCCCGGATCCTGAAGGAAGAGATCTTTGGCCCCGTGGCTCCGGTCATCACCTTCTCCACCGAAGCGGAGGCCGTGAAGCTGGCCAACGCTTCCGAGTACGGCCTGATCGCCTACGTTTTCACCGAGGACCTGAACCGCGGCCTGCGGATCGGCGAGAAGCTGGAAACCGGCATGCTGGGCCTCAACGCCGGCGTCGTGTCCAACGCCGCCGCCCCGTTCGGCGGAGTCAAGCAGTCCGGCCTGGGCCGCGAAGGCGGCGACGAGGGCATCGAGGAATACCTGTACACGCAGTACATCGGAATCGCCGACCCCACGGCATAGTCCTCCGCCGCAGTCCGCGGCCCTGCGCAGGTCCCGCACCGGAGAAGTCTCCCGGTGCGGGACCTGCGCCGTTAAGGCCTTGGAGACGGTTCCGCCGGCTGAGCGGGCGCCGGTACCGGCCGGGTACGCGGAGCTGGAAACAACGACGCCGGAATGAACGCGGCCCGGAGCCTCGCCGGAACGGTCACGGACCCGCGCAGCGCGGCGTGCAGGGTCTGCACGTCCTGCCAGTCCGCCGGAGACCTCCCGGCGCCGGGACCGGTGGCCGACGCGGGGTCTGCGTAGGCCTCAGCTTCGTAGGCCGTGCGCAGCCTGGCCAGCGCGTTCGCGGCAGGCTGCGGCAGCCCTGCCTGGACGGCGAGGCGGTCAGCATAGGATCGCGGGCTGTCAGCCGTCCTGGCCCGATAACCAAAGTCCTGCGCCAGGTCTGTGGCCTCTGCCCAGGCCGGGGCTGCGCTGCCGGACTCTGCATGCCCGCTCCTGCGCAGCCCGGTCCTCCGGCGGCGCAGCGCCCACGGGGTGAGTACAGCTGCTCCCGCCACCAGCAGGCCGATCCCGACGCCGGCCCAGGGAGCTCCCGCGGTTTCCCCGGGCTCCAGGGGCTGGGACTGGGCATCGGGCGCCGCAGCGGCCGAAGGGAGCACCGGAGGTACCGGATTCTGCAGTTCCCGCGGATCGGCGTCGGCCTGGGCTGCGGACGCGGCGTTCTGCTGCCGCTGGACGGCGTACGCCGGGACGACGCCGCGCGATGGAGTGGGCTCGAAGCGCACCCACCCGGCACCTTCGAAGTACAGTTCCGGCCAGGCATGCGCGTCCCGCGCGTCAACGGCGAACTCATCCAGTTCCGTTCCGTCCGGGCCGGCAACGGTGTTGCCGGTGGCCCGCCCGGGCGCGTAGCCAAGGCCCATCCGGCTCGGGATTCCGACCTCACGGGCCATCACTGCCATGGCGGAGGCGAAGTGGATGCAGTAGCCGGACCTTTGTTCCAGGAACCGGGCCAGTACGCCGATGCCGTTTCCGTCGTAGCCGCCCTCCACGGGGGCCTCAAGGGAGTACTCGAACTGCGGCCCGCGCAGGTAGGACTGCAGGGCTACTGCCTGGGCGTAGGGTCCTTCAGCGTCCGCCACAGCTTCCCGGGCCTTATCCCGGATGATCTGCGGGAGGTCGTCCGGCAGGTCCGTGAACCTGGGTTCCACGGCGTCGGCGGGAGCAGCCGGGAGCCCGGAGAGGGCGTCACTGGTCACCACCGGCGACTCGCTGACCACTTCGTACCCGGAACGCGGTTCCGAACTGCCGCTGCCGGACAGGATGGTCATGGTGGTTGGATCCCAGGTCCAGGCACCGTCAAGCCCGGACACGGAGGAGGGCGCATAGGGGGCCAGCAGCCAGGGACTGGCGTAACTGGGAGAGCTGATCAGGGTCCGCACGGTGTCTGTGGGGATGGCCGGATCCGCGGAACCGGCCGGAGCCATCTCTTCCGCCAGGGATTCCCGCTCATCCTCCCGGGTGTCCGGCGCCCAGCGGGTTCCGGAGAAGTCTTCCAAGGTGGTGGAACGGAGGTAGAGCGGCCGGGTGGAGTCCGTTGCGTAGGTGATCCGCCCGGTTGCGGTTGGCTGGCGCAGGTCATTGCCCAGCGAAACAACGGGATTCAGGCCAGTGGAGCCGTTCAGGAAATTGAACCGCGCGCCCTGGGGAAAGGCCCCGGCGTTGAAGCCTGGAATAGCCAGGGAGACCAGCAGGGCTGCCACCACGGCTCCCGCGCCGATGCCAGCCGCTCCGGCGGCCTGGACGCCGGTGGGCCGGGCGGGGACATCCGGTGCCGCATTCGCGCCGGCTCGCTCGCGCCGATCCTGCCAGGTGCCCCACGCCAGGATCAAAAGGTAGCCGGCCGCCGCTGCCGTGAAGCCCGCGACCCCCACACTCTGCGGCTTGATGATCGCGGGAACCAGCAGGACGGTAAACAGGCCAAACCCGCTGGCTGCCGGCATACGGAGGGTAACAGCCAGGGTATCCACCAGGACTGCGATCAGTCCCACCGCCAGGCAGGCCACGAATACCACGCCGGCGTCCGGGGTGACCGGAATGACCTGGGTAATCACGGTGGTCTGGGCGCCCGCCAGGAGTGTCTGCGCCCGGTCGAGTGTTGCACCTGTGGGAAAGAACCCCAGGAAGGCCGCGTCCGGCGAGAACATCATCGTGAGGACCAGGGCCAGCGCAGCCATGCCCGCTACCGGTACAAGTGCGGTAGGGAACCTGAACCAGCGGGCCAGCGCCGTTCCGGCTGCCACCGCGGCCAGCGCGGTCCCCAGCGGCCAAAGCCAGGCAACCCCGTCAAGTACCCCGTGAACGCTCAGCGCACACAACAGCACAGCCGCGGCGGACACAGCCCCGCCCGCCCATTGGGCGTCGCCTGTCCGGCGTGTCCGGGGACGTGGCTTCGACTGCCGCGGTTCCGGCGGGGCAAGCGTCGCCGTCATGGCCGGTGTCCCGGCTGGAGCAGCGCTGCGGCGTGTTCCGCCGCTCCGGACCAGGCGGCGGCCACCGGCTGGGACGGCGCCACGGCTTCGGCCGTCCAGCCCGCTGCCCGCAGGAGCGCCAACTGTGCTCCGGAGGCGGCCGGCCGCTCGGTAACAACCAGGGCGAGGGCGGACGGAACCGCCTCCGCTGCCGGTGCGAGCCTGCGCGCGTCTTCCTCACTGAGCACGCCGGTGATGACCACGAGCGGTCCCCGGTGCCGGGCGTCCAGCAGCGCTTCCAGCAGCACACCGCCGAAAGGCTGTTTGGCGGGCTGCCCCGGGTGCAGGCTCCGCTCGGGATGCGGGTGGGCACCCGCCGGCCGCGGGCTGCCCGCCCTCCGCAGGGTCCGCAGTGTCCGGGCACCGCTCCGGGGGCGCGGACCGGACGCAGCATCGGCCTCCTCCAGGCCCAGGGCGGCCAGCCCCTCGCCCAGATCACCGACAGCCGCTGCGCCGCTGAAGAGGGCCGCGTCCGGATCAGCGCTGGAGGGCGAACGCTGCAGGCCCGGGCGGGCCTGCGCATCCAGGAGCCGGACGGCGAATCCGCGCTCCAGCAGGTCCGCGCCAATGGACATCACGGCCGATACTGCCCATTCGAACGATTCGGAACTGGCCGGAGCGGCGTCGTCGGCGCTTTCGGACCAGAACGGTGAGAGGAATCCCTGGTCGTAGCTGGATTCGCGCTGGTCCAGGACAAGGGTGGCGCGGGGGGTTGCCACGGTTTCCTCCTGGCGGACCATCAGCTCGCCGTGGCGTGCGGTGGCGGACCAGTGCACCCTCCGCATCGGATCTCCGTGCCGGTACTCGCGTGTTGTCACATCGTCCTGGCTGGGTACCCCCTGGACCCTGGTGGAGACTGATCCGTCACTTCCGCGCAGGCCGTCCAGCACTGCGGAGGGGAGCTCCACCGGTACGGGCTTCACCACCAGGTCATCCGTGCCGCCTATGGTGTGCCGCACGACTGCCAGCCCGAAGGGATCCAGGAAGCCTGCGCTGACCGGGCCGATCCGGTACAGGCCCCGCCGGGAGGACCGCAGCCGGTACTCATACCGGCTGGCATGGCCGGCGTGCGTCCGCGCGGCAGGGAAACGGAACTCGGGACTGGTGCCGAAACGGGCCGGGAGTCCCTCCGTCATGCGCGCGGTCCCGCCGAAGGGCTTCACCGGGTGCACAGCGAGTCCGACGCTTACCGGCGTGCCGGTCTCTGCAGTGGACGGCCTGAAGGTGCGCTGCACGCTGAACTGCGGCTTCAACAGCCGCAGGGCCAGCGCGGAGGCCAGCGGCATCAGGATAAGGAACAGTCCCAGCAGGAGCAGGTCACGCCGGCCCAGGACCTGCGCGCCGAGCAGCGACACGACTCCGGAGCCAACCAGCCCCCAGCCGCGGCCGGTGAGCACAGGGCTTTTCGCCATGAACTGCGCGGATTTCTTCATCGGCTACGGCCGGGCCATTCCGGCACGGGCTCCCGGCGGCCGGGGGACAGGCACCTTTGAGAGAACTGCCGCCAGCAGCGAAGCAGGCGTTTCACCGGCGCCGAGCGCCTGCCGCTCGAGGATGAGCCGGTGTGGCAGGACCGCCCCGGCCAGGCGGGCGACGTCGTCGGGCAGGACGAAGTCCCGGCCCTCCAGCGCGGCCCGGGCCTTGGAAGCCCGAAGCAGCTGCAGCAGCGCCCGGGGGCTGGCACCAAGCCGGATGAACGGGTGTTCCCTGGTAGCGGCTCCAATGGCAACGGTGTATTCCTTGACCGCTGCCGAAACGTAGACGTCGCGCACCTTCGCGGTCATCGCGGCGATGTCCCGCACGGAGGCCACCGGAACGATCGATTCCAGGGGAGAGACGGACTGGTGGGTTTCCAGCATCTCCATCTCCGAGGCAGTGTCCGGGTAGCCGAGGGAGATCCGTGCCATGAACCGGTCGCGCTGGGCCTCCGGCAGCGCGTAGGTCCCTTCCATCTCCAGGGGGTTCTGGGTGGCTACCACCATAAAGGGCTCGGCGAGCCGGTAGGTTCCGCCGTCGACCGTCACCTGCCGTTCCTCCATGCACTCCAGCAGCGCGGACTGGGTCTTGGCCGACGCGCGGTTGATCTCATCGCCGATCACGATGTTGGCGAAGACCGGGCCCTGCCTGAATTCGAAGCGGTGGGCATCCTGGTTGTAGATTGACACCCCTGTCACATCCGAAGGGAGCAGGTCCGGGGTGAACTGGATACGGGTTACGGAGCAGTCCACGGCCCGGGCGAGGGTTTTCGCCAGCATGGTTTTCCCGACACCCGGTACGTCCTCCAGCAGCACATGTCCTTCCGCCAGGAGCACGGTCAGGACCAGGCGGGCCGCCTCGTCCTTGCCGTCAATCACCGTGTTGATGGCGTCAAGGATGCGGGTGCTGGCAGCAAGGAAGGAATCTGCCTCCTCGGCCGCGCTCCCGGCGAACGGCGCCCCGGCGCCCGGCGCATCGAATCCTGCGGTGGCAGCAGATGTGTTGCGGGTGTCCATGGATACCTTCCAAGCCTCGGCGCGTAGGCCGGGGAAGAGCCCAGTCCCGGCCGGCGGTTGAGTGCCCCATCGGCCGCCCGCCGGCAGCGGGGGCCGAAGCGGCCCGCCAGAGCCGTTCCCGGCAGCCGCCGGGGCACTTAGTACGTACAGGGTACAAGCTCACTTAGGCTTAAAGACATGACTATCGACGGCGCTTATGTTCCGGGTGAAATACCGCAGACCTACCTTGCCAGCGGACACAGCCAGCGGCAGGAAGGCCGCAGCGCCGAAAAGGCTTTCGCGCCCGCACCCGAGCCGCTGCCTGTCCCGGTCATGGACAACCACACGCACCTCGATTTCGGCGTTCCCGGCGCCCGGACCGCCTCCGCTGCGCTGGACGCCGCTGCAGCAGCCGGGGTCCAGGGAGCCGTCCAGGTGGGAACGGACCTTGAATCATCCCGCGAAGCCGTTCGGCTTGCCGAGGAAGAACCCCGGCTGCTGGCGGCCGTCGCGATCCACCCCAACGACGCGCCGGAGCTTGCCCTGGCCGGGACGCTGGAGGCGGCCCTCGAGGAAATCGGGGCGCTCGCGGTCCGTCCCCGAGTCCGGGCCGTGGGGGAGACCGGACTGGATTACTACCGCACCGCGCCGGAAGGAGTGGATGCCCAGCAGTATTCATTCCGCCGGCACATCGATATTGCGCGGCGGGCGGGAATTGCGGTCCAGATCCACGACCGCGATGCACATGAGGACGTTGTCCGGATCCTCAGGGAGGAACAGCTTCCGCCCGCCGTCGTGTTCCACTGCTTCTCCGGTGACGCCGAGCTGGCCCGGATCTGCAACGAACACGGGTGGTACATGTCCTTCGCCGGAACCGTGACTTTCCGAAACGCCGAAGGAATCCGGGACGCCCTGAAAGCAGCGGATCCGTCCCTGGTGCTGGTTGAAACCGATGCTCCCTTCCTCACCCCGCACCCCTTCAGGGGACGGAACAACGCGAGTTACATGATCCCGTATACAGTGCGGGCGATGGCCGAAGTCAGGGGAGCGGACCTGGCTGATTTCTGTTCCTCGATCGCCGCGAACACAACCGCCGTTTACGGGTCCTGGGACTAGGTGTCAATCCTTCGGGCCGAAACCGGAGTTTGCCCGGAGGTCACGGTTCGGTTACGGTAGGGACCTATTAGCCGGGGTCGGGGAAGGCTTCCGGACTGATAACTACCGCCTTAGAGAACCATGCCCTGCCTCGGCAGCCGGTGTAAACACGACGGCGATGGTCCCTGCCTGCGCGCGCCGGCACTCCGTGAGACCCGGAGCCCTGCCCGATGCGCGCCCAAGTCCCCGTGCCCGGAAGCTCGAAAAGTTTGGAATTCCGTGGCAACTGCAATCGTGAGGCGCGGGCTGAAGCTCGGAGGCCAGGCCGCCGTAATGGTGGCACTCATCCTGGGACTCGTGGCCTTCGTCGGCACCAACAAGTCCGTCGTCCTGAGCGTGGACGGGGAAACCAGCGACATCATGACCTTCGGCGGAACCGTTGAGGATGTCCTGGAAAAGGCCGACGTACAGCTCGCAGCAGCAGACCGCGTGGTTCCCGATCCGGCCACCGAGGTCCAGGACGGCACCACGATTGAAGTAACCACGGCGAAGACCGTGAACGTGAACGTTGACGGTACCGGCCACACCGTCCAGACCACCGGTTCCACGGTGGCAGACCTGATTTCCGAACTGCGGGTTTCCGCAAAGTCTTCGGTGTCCGCTTCGCTGGACAGCTCCCTGGTGTCCGTCCGCGGGCTTTCAATCTCCACCCCCAAGACCGTCACCCTGCTGGCTGACGGCAAGACCTCGCAGCTGGAGACCACCGCTTCGAGCGTTGAAGAACTCCTGGCAGAAGCCGGAGTGAGCCTTGGCTCCTCGGACCGGCTTTCAGTTCCGGCCCGTGCGGCAATTGCTGACGGCATGACGCTGAAGGTGACGCGGGTGGCCGCAGGCACACAGGACACCGTCATTGAGACGGTGCCCTTCGAGACCCGCACGGTTGACGACGCCGAGCTCTTCGAAGGCGAAAAGAAAGTCACTTCCCCGGGAACAGCGGGAGAACGCACCAGGGTGTTCAGCACCGTGGTGGTGGACGGCCGCGAAGTGAGCCGCGTCCTGGCCAGCGAAAGCATCACGCGTGAACCGGTTGCAGAAACGGTGGCCGTCGGCACCAAGAAGCGCCCCGCAGCGGCTGCCCCGTCAGGCACCGCACCCGCCGGGGGTGCATGGGCGGCCCTGGCCCAGTGCGAGTCCGGCGGCAACTGGCACATCAATACCGGCAACGGCTACTACGGGGGACTCCAGTTCAGCACCCAGAGCTGGCTCGGCGCCGGCGGCGGCGCATACGCCCCGGTTGCCAGCGAAGCTACTCCCGAGCAGCAGATCGCTGTCGCAGAAAACCTGCGCGCCAACGGTGGATGGGGCCACTGGCCTTCCTGCTCCCGCAAGCTGGGACTGCTCTAGGTCCGCCAACGGGAAGCGTCCGTCATCCAGGAGGGAAAAGCCGGCCCCAGCGGCCGGCTTTTCCATGCCCGCCGAAGAAGGAGTCTCAGCCAACCGGACCCGGATTCTCCGCCAGCGCTTCTGCCAGTGCCCGAACATGCCCGGAACGGTCAGCAGCCCCTGCCATTCGGAACAGTGATTCACTTTCCTGCAACCGGTGCGCTGCGGCTTCCATCTGGCCCAGTGACCCGAGGCTGAGGCCAAGCTGGAGGGCGACTTCCGCTGCCGTCTGGGGCGACAACGCGCCACGCTCCGCCCACACTTCCGAGAGCAAATCCACAGCCCGCGAATAGTTTCCGTTCAGGTGCTGCCAGCGCCCGTGTGCGTGGACTATGTCCAGAGAATCGCCGCGGGAGGCGCCGACGACGGCGAGGGCCGCTTCGGCCCGGCGGATGCACGTGAAGGTCTGTTCATCGTGCAGCCCGGAAGCCAGGCGCATGCTTGCCGAGGCCTTGTTGAACGATGCCCACAGCCCGACGTCCAGCCGGGGGCTGAGCAGCGCTGCCGCGCGCTGGTGGTAGCGGAGCCCGGCAACAGTGTCCCCGCGCCGGAAGGCCACGTTGCCCACGGCCCAGAACCCCTTGCCGGCCAGCAGCGTGTCCGGAACGGTCTCCGCCAGCGGGAGGACCATGACCCGGCAGTACTCCCACGCCTGGGAAAGCCTGCCGCTCTCAGTCAGCGCTGCCGCCAGGCTCAGGCAGGCAGCAAGGCCCACCTCTGCCGCGGCAGGTCCTTCCTGGGCTGATTCGACCGCTTGCCGGCTGTGGCGGACGGCCTCCGGGAGCCTGCCTGCCCCCTGGCAGGCCCGGGCGAGCAGCTCCAGGGCCCTGGCCCTCAGCTCCGCCCGGCTGCGGGCCAGCGGGTGCCGTGCCAGAGCCGAAGCCTGTTTGATGCAGAAGCGGTAATGGCCAAGCTTCAGCCATGCGTTTCCTGCCAGCAGGGACATCTCAAACCAGTCCTCGGCGTCGTCCTCCGACCGGGCGCCGGCGGCCGCAGCCACCGCGGTTTCCAGGCACACGAAGTAGTTTCTTTCATCCCAGGCCTGGCTGGCGGCCAGGCCCAGGTAAATGGCGCTGTTCGGGCCGCCTGCCCGAGGCGGGCACCCCGGTGCCGCAGCAAGCCGCTCGGCGAGGTGGCCAAGGACCTGCCGTCCCGGTTCCCGCCTCCCGGTTTCCAGCAGGGAGACCTCCCGCTCGGCCAGCTCAGGTCCCCCCAGTTCCCTGCGGCTGAGGTGTCTCTCCTGCCGGCTTGTTTCCAGCCTTTTCCCGAAGGTTTTGCCCATAACCGTTACCGCCGTTCTTCCGGTGCGCCAGACTTGGATCAGCCGCGGTAAAGGACGCTACAGTCCGGTGTGCGGCTTCGGCAGAGCAATAGCGAAAGCGCGGAAGGAATCCCATGAGTCTTTTCCAGACACCTTTCAAGCCGGTTGATTCGCACTGCGTGGGGGACTGGCCTGACTAGCGGCTTTGCCCGCGGACAGGAGCCTCGGCGGCCACGGGCGCTAGTATGAGGCAGTGACTGAATCCGTTTCTGCGCCCGTTCCGCGGCCCAAACCGCTGCTTGGTGCCTCCGATATCCGCGCGCTGGCAGATGAGCTTGGCGTACGTCCAACCAAGACCCTTGGCCAGAACTTCGTCATCGACGGAAACACGATCCGCCGGATCGTCGCTGCCGCCTCGGTTGATCCGTCAGAGACCGTGCTGGAAGTGGGCCCCGGCTTGGGTTCGCTCACCCTGGGGCTGCTGGATGCCGCCCGTGAAGTAGTGGCCGTGGAAATCGACCCGGTCCTGGCTGCCCGGCTGCCGCAGACGGTGCAGACCTGGCGGCCGGAGCAGGCAGAGAACCTTCACGTGGTCCTGGCAGATGCCATGCGCGTTACGGAACTGCCGGCCGAACCCGCGGCACTCGTGGCGAACCTGCCCTACAACGTTGCCGTGCCCGTTGTGCTCCACCTGCTGGAAACGTTCCCCAGCCTGCGCCACGGCCTGGTCATGGTGCAGGATGAAGTGGCTGACCGGCTGGCCGCCAGGCCCGGCTCCAAGACCTACGGCGTTCCCTCAGTGAAAGCCGCCTGGTACGGGACCATGCGCAAGGCAGGCGTCATTGGCATGAATGTCTTCTGGCCCGCCCCCAAGATCGCCTCCGGCCTGGTTGGCTTCGAACGCCATGAGCCGCCGGCAACAACCGCCACCCGCGAAGAAGTTTTTGCTGTCATCGATGCTGCCTTCGCGCAGCGCCGCAAGACGCTGCGCGCCGCCCTCTCAGGCTGGGCCGGCAGCCCGGCCGCAGCGGAGACAGCGCTCCGCGCCGCCGGTGTGGACCCCAGTGCCCGCGGCGAAGTCCTCGATATAGACGCCTACACCCGGATTGCCGAGGCGAAACCCGCATCGTGAGCGCAGCCATGCAGGACCCGGCTGCCGTAACGGTCAGTGCTCCGGGCAAGATCAACGTCTCACTGCAGGTGGGGCCGCTGCGCCCTGACGGCTATCACGCCGTGGCCAGCGTCTACCTGGCGCTGAGCCTGCGGGAAGAGGTGCGCGCCGCGCGCGCCGGGCAGCCCGGCATCACCGTCCGGGTCGAAGGCGGCGGCCCGCTGCGGATCCCGGCCCACGGCATCCCCCTGGGGCCGGACAACCTCGTGTCCCGGGCAGCCGCGGCACTGGCCGCCCACGCGGGGATCGCCGACCCTGCCGTGGACCTCACCATCACCAAGCGCGTTCCGGTGGCCGGCGGCATGGGCGGCGGGTCCGCTGATGCCGCGGCAGCCCTGCTGGCCTGCAACCTGCTGTGGGAAACGGGACTGGACCGGGCCGAACTCAGCCCGCTGGCAGCCAGGCTGGGTGCTGACGTACCGTTCGCCCTCGAGGGCGGCGCCGCCGTCGGGCTCGGAATTGGTGACCAGCTCAGCGCCGTTCCGGCGCAGTCTGCCCTGCACTGGGTCCTGGTGGCCTCCGGCTCAGGCTTGTCCACCCCTGCCGTCTACGGCAGGCTGGATGCCCTGCGCGCTGAAGCCGAAGCCGTGGGCGCTGCACCGGCACCCGAACCCGCCGCGGCCGACCCCCGTGTGCTTGAGGCACTGCGCTCCGGGAACGCTGCGGCACTGGCCGGCGTTATTTCCAATGATCTCCAGCCCGCTGCCCTGTCCCTTGCACCGGAACTGGAAAGCGTCCTGGACCGCGGGCGCAGCCTTGGCGCACTGGCCGGAATCGTTTCCGGATCCGGTCCCACACTGGCCTTCCTGGCCGAGGACGCCGGGTCCGCCGCACGGCTGGAAACGGCACTGCGCGCAGAAGGACACAACGCGCTGGCCGTCCACGGTCCTGTTCCCGGGGCAGCACCCGCGGCAGGGCAAAACCCGAATCGACGAAAGTAGTTCCGATTGGCACACCTGCTTGGCGCTGAGAACCTCAGCATCGCCTTTGGCACCCGCACCATCCTCGACTCCGTTTCCCTCGGTCTCGATGAGGGGGACCGCATTGGCATGGTGGGCCGCAACGGCGACGGCAAGTCCACGCTGATGCGGCTGCTCGCCGAGCGGCAGAGCGCCGACGGCGGCCGCGTCACCCGCCGCCGCGACGTCACCGTTGGCTATCTGGACCAGTCGGACGTGCTGGACGGCGACCTCACCGTGGGGCAGGCGATCGTCGGCGACGCCGCGGACTACGAATGGGCCTCGGACCCGAAGATCCGTGACGTGATGAGCGGCCTGGTGCAGGAAGTGGACTGGAACGCCCAGGTCTCGTCCCTCTCCGGCGGCCAGCGGCGCCGTGTGGCGCTGGCGAAGCTGCTGATGGGCGACGACGACGTCATCATGCTCGACGAGCCCACCAACCACCTCGACGTCGAAGGCGTGGCCTGGCTGGCGCGGCACCTCAAGCAGCGGTGGCGGGCCACCGACGGAGCGTTGCTGGTGGTCACCCACGACCGCTGGTTCCTGGATGAAGTCTGCACCCGCACCTGGGAGGTGCACGACGCCGTCGTCGAGCCCTTTGACGGCGGATACGCAGCCTACGTGCTGGCCCGCGCCGAACGGGACCGGATGGCCGCCGTTGTGGAAGGCAAGCGCCAGCAGCTGATCAAGAAGGAACTGGCTTGGCTGCGCCGCGGCGCCCCCGCCCGGACCTCCAAGCCGAAGTTCCGGATCGAGGCAGCCAACACCCTGATTGCCGACGTGCCTGAGCCCCGGGACACCCTGTCCCTGAACAAGATGGCGACGGCACGGCTGGGCAAGGACGTGCTGGACCTGGAGAACGTGTCCCTGGAACTGGGGGACACCCAGCTGTTCCGGAACATCACCCTGCGCCTGGCTCCGGGGCAGCGCCTCGGCATCGTGGGTGTGAACGGCGCCGGCAAGACCACCCTGCTGCGCCTGCTCAACGGCACCGTGGAACCGACGTCGGGCCGGCTGAAGCGCGGCAAGACCGTCCAGACCGCCGTGCTGACCCAGGAGGTGCGCGAGCTGGACGACGTCGCGGACCTGCGCGTCATCGAGGTAATCGAGCAGGAGAAGCGCGTCTTCAACGTCGGCGGGCGCGAACTCTCCGCCGGGCAGCTGGTGGAGCAGCTGGGCTTCAGCTCCCAGCGGCAGTGGACGCCGGTGCGGGAACTTTCCGGCGGCGAGCGGCGGCGGCTGCAGCTGCTCCGCCTGCTGGTGGGGGAGCCCAACGTACTGATGCTCGACGAACCGACCAACGACCTGGACACCGACACCCTGGCCGCGGTGGAAGACGTGCTGGACGGCTGGCCCGGAACCCTCGTGGTGGTCTCGCACGACCGTTACCTGCTCGAACGCGTCACCGATACCCAGATGGCACTTCTCGGCGACGGCAAGCTGCGGGACCTGCCCGGCGGCGTCGACCAGTACCTGCAGCTGCGGGAGGCCGCACTGGCCACCGGCGCCGGCGGTGGAAGTTCCTCGCAGGCCAGCCGGGCCGCCCAGGCAGGCGCCTCCCGCCCCGATGCGGCAGGCACGGGCGCCGTGGCCACCGCAGTTGCGGGGTCCGCGCACTCGGAAGCCGAGAAGCGCAACGCCCGCAAGGACCTGACCCGGATCGAGCGGCAGCTGACCAAGCTGGCCGGCCAGTCGGAGAAGATCCATGAGCAGATGAACAGGGAGACCGCCGGAGGCAATCCCGACTTTGAGGTGCTGGCAGACCTGAACGCCAAGCTGCAGGCGGTGGCCGCGGAGCAGGAAGAACTTGAAATGCAGTGGCTCGAGGCCTCTGAGATCCTCGAATAACCCCATCGAGATGACAGAAACTGCCCGTATCAGCGCTGAAACGGGCAGTTTCTGCTATCTCGATGAGGGGGAGCTGCGGGGTTAACCTTCCTGAGCGAGCAGTTCGGGCAGCACGTGGTCCCGCAGGAGCGGTGAAATGTCGCTGCGGGCGAATGCCTCGGCGGGGGTCAGCCACAGCGTCTCCTCGATCTCCGCGGCGGCCCGGGGGACGACGGCGCTGCCGGTCCCGCGGGGACCGTCAAGAGCGAGGGCGAACAGTCCGGCATCGATGTAAGTGTTGGCCTCATTGGCGGCCGGTCCGTACCAGCGGCCAATGTCCGCAAGCTCGGCGGGCGTCACGGCCAGCCCGAGCTCCTCATTCACCTCACGCGCCGCAGCAGTGCGGAAGTCCTCGCCGGCCTCCAGCTTGCCGCCGGGCTGCATGAACTTCCGGGTGCCGCGCTTGCGGACCAGGAGGATCCGGCCGTCCGAGTCCCGGACCAGAACGGCGGAGAGGGTCAGCACCAGCGGCGCCCCGCCGCCCGGGATGTACCCCAGCGCGGGTTCTTTCTGCAGGCCGGTTAGGCCGTTCCAGGAGAGGTTCACCAGATGGGCGGCCACCGTGGCCTTGTCCGGGGTGCGGGCGTCGAGCCACCACTGGCCCGTCATGGCAACCATGCCCACCAGCATCTGTGCGTACATTCCGCCCACCTCCGCGCTGAGGCCGCGGCTGCCGAACTCCTTGGAAAGGATGTGCTCAACATCCGCCGCGATGCGGGAGAGCAGGGTTGAGAACGTACCTTCAGGCTGCGACGGGGGAGCATCCCGGACCAGGATCCGGAAACCGTCAGTGTGGTTTTCGATGTAGTCGAGCAGCGAATAAGCGGCCCGTTCCAGCAGGACCCGGGGGCCGGCATCTGCGCCCAGGGCCTGCGTGATGGCCGCGAGCAGGCGGTCGAATTCGGTGTCCACCACTTCGGTGTACAGCGCTTCCTTGGAACCGAAGTGTTCGTAGACCACCGGCTTGGACACTCCGGCCCCGGCGGCAATGTCCTCGATGGTCGCACCTTCAAGTCCCCGCAGGGCGAAAAGGGAGCGGGCGACGCCGATCAGCTGGGCCCGCCGCTGGACTCCTGTCATACGCGGCCGTGACCGCGCAGTTGTTATTCTCGCCACTGTCCCAGTCTACGCAATGCCGTGATCCGCCCCCGCACGCCGCCGCCGGCCCGAGTCGCGGAGCGGGGTTCGGACGTGGCAAACTGGACTCTTGTGTGCGGCATCAGCCACACATTTTCCGCCCTGGTGTAACGGCAGCACCCCGGCCTTTGGAGCCGTGGAGTATAGGTTCGAATCCTATGGGCGGAACGCTGGGAACCAGCCGCGCGGAAAAGCAGCAGGCTGCCCCGGTGCCGTGGCCGGACAACGTGTAGGAGCGCCTTTTCGTGAGCATGCAGGATACGCAGGAAACCGGACCGAACGAAGGCGCCGCACCAGCAGCGGTCATAGTCCTTGCCGCCGGAGCGGGTACCCGGATGAAGTCCCGCACTCCGAAGATCCTGCATCCGGTGGGCGGCATCTCCATGGTGGGGCACGCGCTGAACGCCGCCGAAGCCCTGCACCCGCGCACCCTCGCCGTCGTCGTTCGCCATGAGCGCGAGACGGTGGCAGCCCACATTGCCTCCCTTATGCCCGGTGCCATGATCGTGGACCAGGACGAGGTCCCCGGCACCGGACGCGCCGTCCAGGCCGCAGTGGAAGCCATTGACGCCCTCACCCCGCTCGAAGGCACCGTCGTGGTGACCTACGGCGATGTGCCGCTGCTGGAAGCGGCCACCCTGCGCGAACTGGTGGCAGTGCACAACGTTGATTCCAACGCCGTTACCGTGCTCACCGCCCGGGTGGAAGACCCGGCGGGCTACGGCCGGGTGCTCCGGGCCGAGGACGGAACCGTTACCGGAATCGTGGAACAGAAGGATGCCACGGCCGAGCAGCTGGCCGTGAACGAGATCAACTCAGGCATCTACGCCTTCGATGCTGCCGTGCTTCGTTCGGCCCTGTCCCAGGTCAGCACGGACAACGCCCAGGGCGAGATGTACCTGACCGACGTCCTGGCACTTGCCCGGGCAGCCGGGGGACGCGTCGCAGCGGTTGAAACCTCCGACCAGTGGCAGGTTGAAGGCGCCAACGACCGCGTGCAGCTCGCAGCGCTGAACGCCGAGCACAACCGGCGCAGCCTGATCCGCTGGATGCGTGCCGGTGTCACCATCGTGGACCCGGCCACCACCTGGATCGATTCCACGGTCACCCTGGACGAAGACGTCACCATCCTGCCCGGCACCCAGCTGCACGGCACCACCACTGTTGCGCGCGACGCCGTCGTCGGCCCGGACACTACCCTCACCAACGTGGCCATCGGCGAGGGTGCCAAGGTGATCCGCACCCACGGCACCGACGCGGTGATCGGTGCCGGCGCCGACGTCGGGCCCTTTGCCTACCTGCGTCCCGGCACGCAGCTGGGCGAACACGGCAAGATCGGCACCTTCGTGGAGACCAAGAACGCGCAGATCGGCACCGGATCCAAGGTCCCGCACCTTTCCTATGTGGGGGATGCCACGATCGGTGAGTACTCGAACATCGGGGCCGCCTCCGTCTTCGTCAATTACGACGGCGAAAAGAAGCACCACACCACGGTCGGATCGCACGTGCGGATGGGCAGCGACAACATGTACGTGGCGCCCGTCACGGTGGGGGACGGGGCGTACAGTGGAGCTGGAACGGTGATCCGCAAGGACGTTCCGGCGGGCTCGCTGGCCATCAACGTGGCTCCCCAGCGCAACCTCGAGAACTGGGTGTCAGCCAACCGCCCCGGTTCCGCTGCAGCCCAGGCCGCCGAGCGCGCCCAGACACAGACTTCCCTCTCCGGTACTGATAACCCCACGCGAGAAAGCGAACAGTCATGAGCAGCGTAATCACCGCACAAGGTGAAAAAAGGCTTGTCCTAGCCACAGGACGGGCACACCCTGAGCTGGCGGAGGAAGTGGCCAAGTGCCTCGACACGGAACTGCTGCCGCTCGCTGCCTATGACTTCGCCAACGGCGAGATCTACGTGCGTCCGGGAGAGAGCGTCCGCGGCAAGGATGTATTCGTCATCCAGGCCCACCCGGCACCGCTGAACAACTGGCTGATGGAGCAGCTCATCATGATCGATGCGCTCAAGCGTGCTTCGGCCCAGCGCATCACCGTGGTCTCTCCGTTCTACCCCTACGCCCGCCAGGACAAGAAGGGCCGCGGCCGCGAGCCGATCTCCGCCCGCCTGGTGGCCGACCTGTACAAGACGGCCGGCGCCGACCGCATCATGAGCGTCGACCTGCACACCTCTCAGATCCAGGGCTTCTTCGACGGCCCGGTTGACCACCTCATGGCCATCCCGCTGCTGGCCGACTACATCCGCACCCGCGTCGACGTTTCCAACGTCACCGTGGTCTCCCCGGACACCGGCCGTGTCCGCGTTGCCGAGCAGTGGGCCGAACGCCTGGGCGGCGCCCCGCTGGCGTTCGTGCACAAGAGCCGCGACCTGACAGTGCCCAACCAGGCCGTTTCCAAGCAGGTTGTGGGACAGGTCGAAGGCCGCACCTGCGTCCTGATCGATGACATGATCGACACCGGCGGAACGATCGCCGGCGCCGTGCGCGTGCTGAAGGAAGCCGGCGCCAAGGACGTCATCATCGCCGCAACCCACGCCGTGTTCTCCGATCCGGCCGCGCGCACCCTGGCTGAGTCCGGTGCCCGCGAAGTCGTGGTTACCAACACCCTGCCGATCCCGGTCAACAAGCGCTTCGAGCAGCTCACCGTCCTCTCGATCGCGCCGCTGATCGCCCGCGCTATCCGCGAGGTCTTCGAAGACGGCTCCGTGACGAGCCTGTTCGACGGCAAGGCCTAGCCTTTCCGGAGTCCTTTTCATCGAGAGGCCAGTTACGGCCGGTTTGAGCGCTCAAACCAGCCGTGACTGGCCTCTCGGTGTTGGGGAGGCGGCTCCGGCCAGGCACCGGGGGAGCGGGGCAGGGGCGGAAAGCCCGACGGCGGGAAGCTGGTACCATTGACTCCGATGCCTAGGCGAGGGAGGCCCCGGAAAACTCCGGCGGTACTCCGTAATCGACGGTGGCTGGCAACTTCTCAACTGCACGCGTTCGAACCGAGCGCGGACCATGCAGCTGGTTCGTTCCGATACCGGCGCCGAATAGGCAACTGAAATCCCGGAAGAACCACAACAGGAGTTAGCAATGTCTGAGCAGAAGCTCGCAGCAACCATCCGCACCGAGTTCGGCAAGGGTGCAGCCCGCAAGGCCCGCGTCGCCGGCAAGATCCCCGCCGTCATCTACGGGCACGGCGCCGATGTCATGCACATCCTGCTGCCCGCCAAGGCAACCACGCTGGCCGTCCGCACCCCGAACGCCCTGCTGGACATCGACGTCGACGGCGAAGCGCACCTGGCCCTGGCCAAGGACATCCAGCGCGACCCGATCAAGCAGATCATCGAGCACATCGACCTCCTGACCGTCCGCAAGGGCGAAAAGGTTGAGGTTGAGGTCAACGTCCACGTAGAAGGCGAACTGGCACCGGGTTCCTCGGTCTACAACCAGGAAGCCAACACGGTCCTCGTCTCCGCAGACGCCACCAACCTGCCGGAGACCATCGTCGTGAGCATCGAAGGCCGCAAGGCCGGCGAGCACATCTACGCTTCCGACCTCGTCCTGCCGTCCGGTGTTGAGCTGCTGCTCGATCCCGAGACCATGGTCATCAACATCTCCGAGTCCGCTGTCCAGGATCTGGGTGCAGACGAAGAAGAATCCGCAGCCGCTCCGGCTGCTGCCGAAGAGGCGTAGTCCTTTTTGACCAGCAATACCTGGCTTGTAGCCGGGCTCGGGAACCCCGGGCCCGGCTACAGCCGTAACCGGCACAATGTGGGCCAGATGGTCCTCGACGAACTGGTGTCCCGCATGGGCGGCAGCTTCAAGTCGCACAAATCCCGGGCACAGGTTGCCGAGGGCAGGATTGGCATCGGCGGGCCGCGCGTCATTCTGGCCAAGCCGCTCACCTACATGAACCTCTCCGGCGGTCCGGTTTCGGCGCTGGCGCGCTTTTACGGGATCGAACCGGAGAATGTCGTGGCGGTACATGACGAGATCGACATCCCGTTCAACTCCGTCAAGCTCAAGCGCGGCGGAGGAGAGGGCGGGCACAACGGGCTGCGGGACATCAGCAAGGCCCTGGGCACCAAGGATTACCTGCGGGTGCGTGTTGGCGTGGGCCGTCCACCCGGCCGGATGGACACTGCGGACTGGGTCCTGAAAAACTTCGGCACCGCAGAGTCCAAGGAACTGCCCTTCCTAGTGTCAGACGGCGCCGACGCCGTTGAGCTGCTGGTCACTGAAGGGCTGCTGGCTGCGCAGCAGAAGTTCCACAGCGGGGCCTGAGACTGCTCCCGTCGCCTTTTCACGGACATAACTGCAGGTCATCGCCTACGAGTAGCCTTCAGCGAATATTTAGGTATAGAACCCGTGCTCACAGCCCCCCATGGGAGCATTGTTTGGTCCCGGGGCCGGGCCTACACTGGCGGTAGCCTTCGGGCTCCTGAAGCGGGGCCGGCGTCGGGAGGCCTCCGAGACTGGGCCACCCCCATCCCGGCGCCGGTCCCTTACAGTTTCCACATTCCCCCTGAGGTTTCTCGGCAAACCGGCAAGCGGCCAGTGCCCACGTCAACCCCTCGATGATCCGGACAGCCATATCCCAGCTCCCGGCAGTCACCTCTGCGCTCGCATAGCTTCCTATGGGCGCCGTTGGAGCGTACTCTTTCCGCAGTGGTTGGATCGTCGCAAGGCTGGTAAGCGAACCGAATCAGGCACTGAATCGGGGATCTGGGGGAAGAATTATGGGAGGGCCTGCTTCGTATGGTCCTGACAGCCGGCCGTACCTGCGGCCCGCTGGCACAGCATGAGGCTGCCCAGGCCATTGGCGGGACTTGTAGGCCGGGACGCTCTCCTCGGCCGCATGGTCTCTGCCTTGGCGGAAGGCCGGGGGGCTCTCATCGTCGGACCGCAGGGGATCGGCAAGAGCGCGCTTGCCCATGCGCTGACCGAACGCGCCCGCGGCTACCGGATTGAAGCGCTGTACGGAACGGAGGTTTCGCGGCGCAGCCCGTACGGAGCGCTGGCGGCCCTGCTCAGTGAGCTGCCCCTTCCCGACGGGCTGAATCCCGTGAGCGCACTACACGAAGTGCGCAGGCTTCTGCGTTCACGAGCCGCCGGCTTGCCGCTGCTGCTCGTGGTAGATGACGTCGATCAACTCGACGAGCTCTCGGTCCAGGTTGTCGCCCAGCTGGTCCGGGGAGGGGAAGTCACGGTAGTGGCCACGGCAACGGATCTGGTGCGGGCCGAACCGGAGGTCCTGGCGCTCTGGGCGGACGGGCATCTGGACAGAATCGACGTTGAACCCCTGAGCCAGACCGAAACCCGGACACTGATGGCCGGTTTCCTGAGCGGGCCGGTCTCTGAGCCCGCAGCCCGGAGCATGTGGGCGGAAACCCGGGGTAATCCGCATTTCACCACCCTGATGACTGCGGAACAGGTGAGGCAGGGCCGCCTGGTCCTCTCCGAACAGACCTGGGTCCGGGCCGGGACCTATGTACACTCCGGAGCCGTTGCCGAGGTCTTTGACACGCAGCTGTCCAGGCTTCCTGCAGATCATCGCAAGCTGGTTGAAGTTCTCTCCAGGGTCAGCCCGCTGCCCCTGGGGGCAGCGCTGGGGCTGGTGCCTGCAGAAACACTGGACGCCCTGGAAGAGGACGGGACGGTAGTGCTTCAGCGCGGAGCACTGCCGGCCGTGGTGCTGTCCAACTCACTGTTCGCCTCGGTGGTGGCAGCCAATATTGCCCTGGGACGCAGCCACGAGCTGTGGAAAGAGCTGTCCGATGTCCTCCAGGACCCCGGGAGCCTCGCCCCCGCCGCGCTGGCCGGATTCGTCTCATGGTCGCTGGACTGCGAGTCGGACCCGGGGCCTCAATGCCTCAGTGGGGCCGCGGCCTATGCCAACGATTCCGGTAAACCGTCCCTGGCACTGGCCTTCGTCGGCTCGGCCGGGCCCGGGAACCGTGACGACGCCCTGGTCCTGGAGGAAATCCGGGCCCTGATGGCGCTGGGGGAGGACCAGAAAGCCCTGAATGTCCTGAGAGCGGCCGAAACCGGACTTGATCCGGGCCGGCGGAACACCTGGGTTGCGATCATGATCCTGAAGGCTGCGCTGCTGCGCAGCATTTCAAAGTCGGATGACCCGGCACTGGTCCTCGCCGGCCTCACGCTGCCTGATGGTGTTGCCGACAGCCCTGAGACCTCTGCTGAAATCGACTATGCAACCGCGGAGCTCCAGCTGGCCGAGGGCAACTACGCCGGGGCCGTGCAGCCGTTGACCGCACTTGCCGTCCGCCGCGGCATATCGGACAGGACGCGCGCCCTGGCTGTAGCGGCGGCCGCGGAGGCCCTGGCCGTAACCGGCAAGGCCGGGGCAGCGCTGCACCTGGTGGAAGAACACTGGGGGCTGCTGCGTGCTCCCTTCCCCGCGCCGGACCAGAGCGTCATCCTGAACCGTCTCTTCTACGCGTTCTACGCTGCCGGAGACCTGAAGAGGGCACTGCGCTTTGTCCGGGAAAACACTGACAGCGCCGAGGACGCCTATCACGGAACAGCCGGTGAACTGGTCTGGGGCGTGGTCCGTGCGGCCGCCGGCGAGTCCGATGCCGCGATCGAGGCACTCGAACCGGCAGTGAGCCAGCTGAGGTTCCGGGATCCGCAGGACCTGCTGCCCCTGGCCGCGGCACTTCTGTCCTACGCCCACGGACTCAGTGGAAACACCGCCCGGGCCTCGGTCTACCAAAGGCTTGCCCCCCGGTTCCGCAACCGCCCGTTCTGGCATGCCGCACGGGTCACGGAGTTTTTCCGGATACTCGCCCGACAGGGCAGGGAGAAGGAAACCGCTGCACGCGCCCTGGTGCAGATGGCGGAGGAAGCAGAAGCCCGAGGCAACGTTTCCTTCGCCCTGGGCTGCTATGAAGCTGCTGCCTCCAGGGGAGACCTGGGCGCGGCAGCACAGCTGGCGCGGCTGGCGCCCAAAGCAACGGGGCGGTGGGCCGAGACACTGGCGTCCTATGCCAAGGGGATGCTGGGCAGCGATCCCTGGGTCCTGCTGGAAGCCGCAGAGGGAGCCGCGCAGCTGGGCCACCATCTGCTGGCCCACCACGCCGCAGGGCAGGTCCGGACTGTGTCCCCTGCCGGCGGAGGCAGCATCGCCCGCCGTGCCGCTGCCGTGGAGAACGCTGCGTACCGTAGGCTCCTGCGGGAAAACAGCATCCAAAACATGCTGGCGGGGCTCAGTGACTTCGACGCGCGGCTGGTGAAACTGGCAGCCGGAACATCGTCCAGGAACCACATCGCGCAGGAGCTGCATCTGTCGCCGCGCACCGTGGACTGGCACCTGAACAAACTGTTTCGGAAGCTGCATGTGTCGGGAAGAACTGAGTTGCGGGATGTTCTCCGCTCCGCAGAATGAGGTATGGGGGAATAATGCAGGGTTTTGCATCACAGCAGCTGGTGGGCCGCGAGATGGAGGTCCAGTCGGTCCTGGCGGACCTGCGCTCCGCTCAGCTGAGCGGCGCCCTGCTGGTGGCAGAGGCCGGCATGGGCAAGAGCGCCCTCGCCAACGTCGTCGTCCGCGAACTCGAACACGAGATGCCGGTATTCCGGATCCATGCCAGCTCCGCACTGACTGGAATTCCGTTTGGGGCCTTGGCACCGCTGCTGCCCGTATTGTCGGCAGAGGACACGGACTCGCCGCTGGCAGTCATGAGGGCGCTGCTGGGACGAGTGCGTCCCACAGCGGAACGCAGCACGGACGTCGCCCCGCTGCTGGTCGTCGACGACGCCCATGCGCTGGACGAAGCCAGTGCCGACCTGCTTTCCCAGCTCATGGCCTCGGGACGGGTCCGGATGCTGGTCCTTACCAGGAGCATTACGGAAATTCCGGCGGGAATCCCGGCCCAGGTATGGAGCGGCGCCATCTCGCGGCACCAACTCCAGCCGCTGACCGAATCCCAGGTCCATGATCTCTGCACCCAGGTGCTCGGCGGACCGGTGCTCAGCACCAGCAGCGCTGAGCTTGCCATGCGAAGCGGGGGAAATCCCATGTTTGTTCTGGCCCTGGTCGCCGAGACCCGCAGGACGGGCGTGCTGACCGAACGGCACGGCGTCTGGCTGATGGGAGCCAACGCCGATCCGCCCCAGGGGCGGCTGGCGGACCTGTTGAAAGCGCACCTCTCGGGACTTTCCATCGAAGAGCGGGAAGCGATGGAGATCATCGCGCTTGCCGAACCGATTCCGGTGGCTGTCGCCTTCAAACTTGGCCTGCACCGCTCTGTCGACGCCCTGACGGCGGCCAACCTGGTCAGCGTGGAGGATGAAGGCAACAGGCTGCTGCGCCCGCGGCATCCTTTGTACGGCCAGCTGGTGCGCCACATGGTTCCAGCGGCGCGCAGCGCCCGGCTGCGCCAGCGCGTCCAGGAAGTCATGCCTGACGACACGGAGTCAATGGACGGGCTGCTGCGAAGCGTCGGCTGGTCACTTGACTGCGGAGCCGGTGTTCCGGATGCGCAGCTTCTGCGTGCCGCATACATGGCCAACAACTTCTTCGACAGTGATTTTGCCCTCCGCGCCGCAGGTGAAATCAAAGATCCGGCGCTGCTGCCTGCCGGCAGGATCCAGAAAGCCCGTGCCCATTACAACCGCGGGAACTTCGATGCTGCCCGGGAACTTGTTACCGGAACCGTCGAAGGCGCCGCCGACCTGACGACGGCCAAGCTGGGAACCCTGCTCCGCGTGCAGCTGCTCCAGGGATTCGCGGGCGCGGCGGACGGCCTCCAGGAAGCACACACGGCCTGGGAAGCTGCGATACGGCGGATAGAGGCAGCAGCGCAGGCCTCCGGCACCCTGGACGATGAACTGAGGGCGGATATCGCCTCATCATGGCGCGGAGCGTCCCTCCTGGCGGCACTGACTGAAGTCTCCGCAGGGAACCACCGGGGCATGGAAACACCGGTCAGGGACCTGCTCGCCCAGGCCCGGGAAGCGCAGGACGCTGAGGCGGTGATGGTATCCCTCACGATTCTGGGGGAGATCCACTCCTGCAGCGGCCGCGCCGAAAGCGCGGTGCCGCTCACCCGGGAAGCACTGGGAATCGTAGGCCGCAGCGAGCACCGGTTCCTGACGTACTACCAGTTCGTCCTGCACCGCCACCTGTCGGCACTGCTTTGGGCCGGCTACTGGGACGAGGTCCTCAGCTCGGTCCACCACGACCTGCTGGCGGCCTCGCGGAACTCGCTGCGTGTGGGCGGCACGGTGGATATGTGCCTCGCCGTCATGGAGCTGCGCCGCGGGAACATGGAGGCGGCCCTGCCCAAGCTGATGGCCGCCATCGAAGGGATGCGGACCCATGATCCGGATGGCAACCTGCCTGTGGCCCTCTCCATTGCCGCCCAGCTGGCCGCCGGCGCGGGCGAGCTGGCACGGGCGGATGAGCTGCTCGCGGATTGTGACAGGATTCAGCCGCGGGGCACGCTCAGCACGCGTTTCATAGCAAGGGGCAACCGGCTGGCGGCAGGCTATGCCAGGACCGGAGACCCAAAGCTGCTGGCAGCCCTGCGCGAAGCAGGAGAGCAGGCTGAAGAGCGGGGCCTGGCCGCAGCCGAATTCGAACTGCGCTGCCTGAGCATGAGGGCCGGCGATCCGACCGTGATGAACCGCCTGCTGAAACTCTCCGAAGATCTTCAGGGTCCGCGGGGCCGTGCCGTGAACGTGTTTGCCAGGGCGGTCCTGGACCAGGACGTGTCGGCGCTCCTGCGCTTCGCGTCCGAGCCGGTGGACGTGGATGCGCGTGCCCTCGGGACCCTTGCCCTGCAGGAGGCCCTCCGAATCGCCAAGGCCGGGGGCGACCGTACCCAGATCCAGCGGGTCCAGCGGGTCATCGGCAAATGCTCTGCCGGGCCGGAGGCCGGACGCAGCCCTGCCCCGCCGGCCCTGACCCGCAGGGAGAAGGACGTCGCAGGGCTGGTTGCCAAGGGCTACCGCAACGCGGAGATCGCCGGTCAGCTCTTCCTCTCGGTCCGGACCGTGGAAGGACATATCTACCGCATCTTCGAGAAACTCGGCATCAGCAGGCGCGAGGAGCTCACTGCCGATCTGATGGGGGAGTAGTCCCCGGGAGTCACTACCCGCCGCGTCCGGAGTACCCGCCTGCAACCGTAAGTAACGACCCGTAGGCGGTACTCATCCGGCCTGCTCATGCTGCTTCGTAGGGTGTCGCGCAGTATCAGAGCTCAGCCGCCCGGCTGCGGACAGAACGCAGGTCTCCACAGTGCACCCTTCCCCAACTCCCGGATCGGCTTTGCCCGAATCCCCTCTTTCGGTGGCAGTCATCGGCGCCGGATACTGGGGCCCCAACCTCGCCCGCAACTTCAACGCCGGCTCCGACTGGCAGCTCTCCGCGATCTGTGACCTGGACACAGAACGCGCCGCGCGGCTCTCGCGCAGCGTAGGAAACGTGCCCGTGACCGGATCGGTCCAGGAACTGCTCCGGGATCCAAACCTCGACGCCGTGGCCATCGCGACTCCGGCACGGACCCATCACGGACTGGCGACGGCTGCGCTGGCTGCCGGCAAGCACGTCCTGGTAGAGAAACCGCTGGCGGATTCACTGGCCCTCGGCGAGCAGATGGTGCAGCAGGCCGATGCGGCAGGGCTGGTCCTGATGGCGGACCACACCTACTGCTACACCCCGGCAGTCCTGAAGATCCGCGACCTGGTGGCGCAGGGGGAGCTCGGCGAAATCCTCTTCATCGATTCAGTGCGCATCAACCTGGGACTGGTCCAGCCCGACGTCGACGTGTTCTGGGACCTGGCACCCCACGACCTGGCGATCCTGGATTTTGTCCTGCCCTCAGGCCTCCGGCCGGTCCGCGTCTCGGCACACGGGTCCGATCCGCTGGGGGCGGGAACCGCCTGCGTCGGCCACCTGGTCCTGGAACTCGAATCCGGCGCCATGGCCCACATCCACGTGAACTGGCTCAGCCCCACCAAGATCCGGCAGCTGGTGATCGGGGGCAGCCGGCGCACCCTCGTCTGGGACGACCTCAACCCGCAGCAGCGCCTGAGCGTCTATGACCGCGGCGTCACCCTCTCCCGGGCCGCGGGGGAAGAAGAACGTTCACAGTCCAACATTTCCTACCGGCTTGGAGATACCTGGTCGCCTGCCCTGCCCGAGCACGAGGCACTGGCCGCGATGGCCGCCGAGTTCGCCGCCAGCATCCGTGCGGGGCGTCCTGCCCTGACCAGCGGTGCTGCCGGCGTCCGGGTCCTGTCGGTGCTTGAAGCCGCCACCCACAGCCAAATGAGCGGGTCCCCTGTCCCGCTCCGCCCAACTCTTGAACTGGAATCAGCCTGATGACGCATATTCAACCGCTCCGCGGAGCATCGGTACTGGTGACCGGCGGCGCCGGCACCATCGGCTCGGCGATTGTTGACCAGCTGCTCGACGCCGGGGTGGGGGAGGTGCGCGTGCTGGACAACCTCGTCCGCGGGCGCCGCGCCAACCTGGCCGATGCACTGGCCGATCCCCGGGTAGGCCTCTACGAAGCGGACATCCGGGACAGGGACGCAGTGAACGACCTCACCCGCGGGGCTGACTTCGTCTTCCACCAGGCAGCCATCCGCATCACCCAGTGTGCGGAAGACCCAAGACTTGCCCTGGAAGTCCTGGCGGACGGAACGTTCAACGTGCTGGAAGCAGCGGCCGCCCATGGTGCAGCACGCGTCATCGCCGCCTCCAGTGCATCCGTGTACGGCCTGGCGGAGGAGTTCCCTACCCGGGAGAAGCACCACCTGCATGGCAATGACACGTTCTACGGTGCGGCCAAGGCCTTTAACGAGGGAATGCTGCGCAGCTTCCAGGCCATGTACGGGCTTGCCTTCACCGGGCTGCGCTACTTCAACGTCTACGGACCCCGGATGGACGTTCACGGGCTCTACACGGAAGTCCTGGTCAGGTGGATGGAACGGATCGCAGACGGGCGTCCGCCGCTGATCTTCGGTGACGGCGCCCAGACCATGGACTTCATCTACACCACCGACATAGCCCGCGCGAACCTGCTGGCCGCAGTGCATCACGCCCCGGCGGGGATCTACAACATTGCCAGCGGAACGGAAACAAGCCTGCTGGAACTGGCCCGGGCACTGCTGGCGGCGATGAACTCGGAACTCGACGTCGAGTTTGGGCCCGAGCGGGCAGTCAACGGGGTCAGCAGGCGGCTGGCGGACACCTCCGCTGCCCAGACGGACCTGGGGTTCAAAGCGGAAGTTCCGCTCGCCAAGGGGCTGGCCGAGCTGGTCCAGTGGTGGCTGCCGCTGCGTTCGGAGATCGCAGCCGGACGCGGGAGCGCCGGAGCATGAGCAGGATCAACGTCATGAAGCCGTGGCTGGGCGAGGAAGAGGCGGCGGCGCTCAGCGAAGTCATCGCTTCCGGGTGGATTGCCCAGGGACCGCGCACCGCCCAGTTTGAGGCCGCCTTCGGGCAACGGATGGAAGCCGGCCACGCCGTGGCAGCCTCCAGCTGCACCACGGCGCTGCACCTGGCCCTGGTGGTAGCCGGCGTCAGTCCGGGAGACGACGTCGTAGTGCCGTCCTTTTCCTTCATCGCGACCGCCAACGCACCCACCTACGTTGGTGCGCGGCCGGTGTTCGCCGACGTCGATCCCGTTACGGGCAACCTCACGGCGGAGACCGTCCAGGCGGCCCTGACCCCCGCAACCCGGGCAGTGATAGCCGTGGACCAGGGCGGGGTTCCGGTGGAACTTGCGCCGCTGCGGGCACTGTGCGATCCGCTGGGCATCACGGTCCTGGAAGACGCGGCCTGCGCAGCCGGTTCACGGTACGCCGGACGTCCCGCCGGAGCGGGTGCCGAAATCGCTGCCTGGTCTTTCCATCCACGGAAGATCCTCACTACCGGCGAAGGCGGGATGCTCACGACATCGAATCCCCGGTGGGCGGCCCGTGCACGGACGCTGCGCGAACACGCCATGAGCCTCTCCGCGGCAGAGCGCAGCGCAAGTATCCTTGCCCCGGCCGAGGCATACACGGAGGTGGGCTACAACTACCGAATGACTGACCTGCAGGCTGCGGTGGGATTGGTACAGCTTCAACGGCTCGACGCCGTGGTTCGCCGGAGGCGGGAACTGGCCGCAGGCTACGCCAAGGCTTTCGCCGAAATCGAGTTCCTGCGCCCGGTCGAGGACCCGCCGTGGGGTGAGTCGAACTTCCAGTCCTACTGGATCGAAGTGCTGCCCGGTTTCGGCACGGACCGGAACGGCGTGCTGGAAGCGCTTGGCCGGCAGGAGATCTCAGCCCGGCGCGGCATCATGGCCGCCCACCTGGAACCGGCCTACCGGGGACGGGACACAGGAACGGCTTCCCTGGAAGTCACCGAACGGCTCAGTACCGGCACGCTGATCCTGCCGCTGTTCCACGAAATGACTGAATCCGAGCAGGCCAGGGTCATCGAGGCAGTGGCCGGCTGCGGCAGGAAACCATGAGTACGCCGGCACCCGCCCTGTTGCTCCTCGGCGCCGGCGGGCTGGCCCGGGAGGTACTTGCCGCCGTCCGCCGGACCGAAGAATGGCGGGTGATCGGTTTCCTCGATGACGACCCGTCCCTGCACTCAGCGAAGGTGGATGGAGTCCCGGTGCTCGGTGGACTGGACACCGCCGGGGACTATCCCGGCTGCAGGTTCCTGGCGTGCGCGGGGTCGGGATCGGCCCGTGCCTCCATGGTCCAGGCACTGGCAAGCGCCGGCGTGGCAGAGGACAGGTTTGCGGTGTTCGTGGACCGGGGCGCCTACCTAACGGAGGGCTGTACGGTGGGGGCCGGCAGCATCATCCTTGCCGGTACCGTCCTGACGGCTGCCGTCACGGTGGGCCGGCACACAGCCGTGATGCCCAACTGCACACTGACGCATGACGACGTTCTCGAAGACTATGCCACCCTCGCCGCAGGGGTGTGCCTGGGCGGCGGCGTCCATGTTGGGCCGGGGGCATACCTGGGAATGGGTGCAACCGTCCGGCAGGGCGTTCGGCTTGGCGCCGGCACCGTCGTGGGAATGGGAGCCGCAGTCCTGCGTGACGTCCCCGGCGGACAAACCTGGGCCGGAGTTCCGGCCCGGGAGCTTCGCCGGGCGGGCACCCGCCCGCCCGCCGCCGTTCCGCCCGCCGCCGTTCCGCCCGCCGCCGTTCCGGGCGCCGCGGCCAGCTGGGAGGACCAGCGATGAAACAGTTTCCCGCCGCAGCGGTACCGTTCGTGGACCTCGCAGCGCAGCATGCCGAGGTCGACGGGGAAATCCAGGCTGGGCTGAAGGAAGTCTTCGCCACGGCCGCGTTCATCGGCGGCCGCCCGGTTTCGGACTTCGAAGAAGCGTATGGGAAGTGGCTGGGCAGCGCGCACTGCGTTGGTGTGGCGAACGGGACCGACGCCCTGGAACTTGCCCTGCGCGCCTGCGGGGTGGAGCCGGGCACCGAAGTGGTCCTGCCGGCCAACACCTTCATCGCAACCGCTGAAGCAGTCACACGTGCCGGTGCGGTTCCGGTGCTGTCCGACGTCGATCCGGTGCACCTGCTGATCGATCCGGAAGGCGCCGCCCGGGCAGCGGGCCCCCGAACGCGGGCGTTGATGCCCGTTCATCTATTTGGGCAGACAGCGCCGGTGGAGGCGCTGGCGGGGACGGCCAGTCGCTACGGGGCTGCGGTGGTGGAGGACGCAGCCCAGTCCCAGGGCGCCGAGCGGTTTGGCCGGAGGGCCGGAACGCTCGGCGACGCCGCCGGAACCAGCTTCTACCCCGGCAAGAACCTGGGTGCCGCGGGAGACGCCGGAGCGGTCCTGACCGGCAGCAGGTCGATAGCTGAGCGGGTTCGGCTGCTGGCGGACCACGGCAGCAGGGTCAAATACCGGCATGAAGCCGCCGGCATGAACTCCAGGCTCGACGCGGTGCAGGCGGTGGTGCTGGGCGCAAAGCTCAAACGCCTCCAGGGATGGAACGAGCGGCGCCGCGCCGCCGCAGACAGGTACCGGGAACTGCTCTCAGGGATCCCCGGTGTTGTGCTGCCGGCCAGTGCGGAAGGAAACACGGACGTCTGGCACATCTACGCCGTCCGGGTGCCGGCCCCGGAACGCGACCGGGTCCTGCAGGCACTGGCAGCCGCTGGCATCGGCGTCGGAATCCACTATCCGGTGCCGGTGCACCTGACGGGTGCCTATGCACACCTCGGCTACGGCCCCGGGGACTTCCCTGTCAGCGAAGACGCAGCTGCCCGGCTCCTGTCGCTGCCGCTGCATCCCCACCTCAGCCCGGCGCAGCAGGAATATGTCGCAGAAACGCTGGCGGGGGCGCTGCGGTGACAGCGACCCCGGAATCAACAGGACTGGGCATCGGTGCACGCGCGGCACGCGGGGCCCTATGGAGCGGCGCGAACGCCCTGATGATGAAACTGGCTGGAATCGCGGTCATGGTGGTGGTGGTGCGGCTTGTGACACCACACGAATTCGGGGTGTTCGCCGCTGCACTGGTTGTTCACGCGATCGTCTCGTCCTTCGGTGAACTGGGGCTCTCCTCCTGCGTTGCCCGGCGGGACCTTGACCCGGAACGCGTGGCGTCGACAGTCGCCCTGCTCGCGATTCTCTCGTCCTTCGCGCTTGCCGGCGGTATGGCACTGGCAGCGGACCCGCTTGCCGCGCTGCTGGGGGCACCGGAAGCAGCCGCGCCAATCCGTGTCCTGGCCATCGCCGTCGTGCTGGGCGGTGTGTTCACGGTTCCGGGGGCTCTGCTGGTGCGCGAGTTCCGGCAGGAAAAAGTCTTCCTGGCATCCGCCGTCGCCTTTGTGCCCGGCAACCTGGTGCTCGTCCTCCTTGCGGTTAACGGCGACGGCGCCATGGCGTTCGCGTGGTCCCGCGTCGTAAGCCAGCTGGTCAGCGGGATAGTTATGGCCTTGAGCGTGAAGCGGACCTACTGGCCGCGGCTCCGGCGTGCCGAAGTGGGCCCGGTACTGCGCTTTGGCCTGCCGCTGGCGGGCGCAAACCTGCTGGGCTACAGCCTGCTCAACGCCGACTACGCAATTATCGGTGCCTTCCTGGGGCCGGTGGAGCTTGGCATCTACACCCTCGCGTTCACTGTGGCTTCCTGGTCAACCTCGGTCATGAGCTCCACCATCAATTCAGTAGCCATGCCGGCCTTCTCCGCCCTGGGCTCCGGTTCCGGTGAGCTGCGCGGTTTCCTGGCCAGGTCCTCACGCCTGGTGGCGTTGATTGCCTTCCCGGTCACGGCACTTACCGTTGTGCTCGCTGGCGAGCTGGTGGCCGTGCTCTACGGCGGGACCTGGGCGCAGGCGGCACCGGTCCTGCGGATCCTTGCCGTCTACGGAGGGGTATTTGCGCTGTCCCTGCTGCTCTCCAACCTCCTTGTGGGGCAGGGCCGGGCAGGGGCTGTTTTTGGCGTGCAGGCGGTATGGCTGGTGCTTCTCGTTCCCGCCGTTGGGCTGAGCCTTGGCCCGTTCGGCCTGACGGGCGCCGCCTGGGTGCACGTGGCGGTGATCGCGGCCGTGATCATGCCGCTGTACCTGCGCGCCGTCCGCGGCACGGTTCCGGCGCCCGGGCGGGTCCTGCTCCGGGCTGCGGCGGCGCCGGCGGCCGCCGCAGCGGGCTCCGGCGTCCTGGCGCTGGCGGCCGCGTCCCTTGCCGACGGGGACCTCACCCGGCTGCTGCTGGGAGGTTGCACCGGCTGCGCTGCCTACCTTGCGTTCAGCGCACCCATGCTGCGCCGCGTCCTGCCCGCGCACGTCCGCGGCAGGACCGGGCACCTGCTGGACGCCTATGACCGAAGTGAACGTCTGCTGCTCGCACGCCTGCGGCCCAAGGAGGGAACCGCATGACCTCCCAGACCAAACCGCGGCTGCTGTTTTTCCGCTGGGCAAAACCCGGCCTGCCCGGCTTCCTGAACCGGCACCTGGATGAACACGTCCAGACACTGGAGCACTTCTTCGAGGTTCGGGTGGTGGACCGGGACTGCGACTACGCGGCTGAATGCGATGCCTTTGAGCCGGACCTCAGCGTCTTCGAATCCGGGGTCTACGCGGGGGAACGGAGCATCCGGAACACCTCCAGCCATCCGGAGGTCCCGAAACTGGGTTTCCTCCATTCGGACCCCTATGACCTGGCACGCGCGGTCTTCCTCTCGGATATGGACCGGTGGGGGGTTGACCAGTTCTTCACTACATCAGTGGCAATGGCCGAGTACACCCCTGAAATCGCGGACCGGCTCTTTGTCTGGCCCAACTCCGTGGACCCCGCCGTCTTCCACCGCTACCCGGTGGAGAAGAACATCCCGGTCCTGATCACCGGAAGCCAGGAACGCCACTACCCCTGGCGCAACGCCGTCGGAAGGGTTCTTTCCCGCAGCTTTGCAACCATGACCATGCCGCACTACGGGTGGGGCAAGGCCGGAGGCCGCACGGTCTTCGGGCAGGATTATGCCCGGCTGCTCAGTGCCAGTGTCTTCGTTCCCGCGTGCGGAAGCATGTCCCGGGACCTGGTCCGGAAGCACCTGGAGATCCCTGCCTCCGGTGCCTGCCTGATCGCGGAGGACACCCCGGCGCTCGCAGCCTTTGGCTTCGTGGACATGCAGAACTGCGTCCTGGGGGAAGCAGACGCCATCGCCGAGAAACTCGACATCCTGCTGGCCGACCCCCAGCGGCTGCACGGCATCGTCACCGCCGGGCACGACCTTGTGCATGAGTTCCACGTCCAGTCCCGCCGGGACCAGGTCCTTCAATGGCTCCAACTGCAGGCGGTGCGGGGGAGCGCGGACCGCATAGTGCAGGCCGGGCCCGCCGGCAGCCTTTTCCTTGCTCCGGTCCGTGAGCCGCACCCTCCATTCCGGGCCGGCGGCCGGGACCGCGAGAACCTTGCCGAAGGCTGGCGGATGCTGCGCGAACAGGACACCGACGGCGCCCGCCGCGAGTTCCTGAAGTGCCTGAACTTCTACTTCATCCCCGAAGCCGTGGTTGGTGCGGCATGGACGGACCTCTCCGCAGGCGATGCGGAAGCGGCCAGGGACTGGACCACGCAGGCGCTGGTGGACACGTTTACGGACCGTTCCGCACCGGATCCGGACCCGGTGCTGTGGGCTGTACACCTGCGGGCGCTGCTGTGCTCAGGGGAAGCGGAACAGGCGGTGGCCGGGGCATTGCGGTTCCCCGGCCTGCGGCACCCCGAACTGGACCGGATGCGCAGTTACCTGGGGGCACCAGTTCCGGAGAACGTGCCGCTCCGTGCCTCGGTCTGTCCGGTGCCGGAGCAGCCAGCGGAAAGCTGGGAGGCCGAAATCCTGCGGCAGCTGCGCGCGTGCGGGCAGCCCGCGGCAGGGCTGACGCCCTCCGGTGCACTTTTCGCGCCGGGCGGGGAAGCCGGAGCGCAGACCGGAACGCCGCCGGCTTCGCCGGGCACCCGCAGGCAGCCCATGGCACCTGCCGCCGTTGAATCCAGGCTGCGCCGGGCACTGAACCGGATGCTGCGCAGGCTCCGCTGGCGGCTCCGCACCGGCGCAGTGAAGCGGCTGCGGATGAAACTCTCGCCGCTAAAACAGCGCCTGCTGACCGACGAATTCTCCCGGACCCTCACGGACAACCTGCGCCGGGAGGGGCTTGACTCAGCGGTCTTCTATGGCAAGCCGACCGACAGCGGCCTCCAGCGTGCGCTGCAGCGCGGCCTCGCCTTGAACCCATCCCTTCCCCCGCTCGAGTTCATCCCGTCCGCCAACGCGCCGAGGGCTTCCGGGAACCCGGACCCCTCCCGTACGGCTGCCTTCGTAGCCGACGCCGAAACCGCTGAAAGCGACATGGACTTCCTCTCCGAGTGTGCCCTGGTGGTCATCGCCAACACTGTCTCGCCCGGCGGGTACCGGATTCTCTCCGGGCTGGGCGCAGGCAGCTGGCTTGTGCTGCTGGCGCACGACCCGGTCCGCGGGACTGCGCTGCTGGCAAGCAGGGGACGGGCGGGCAGCAAAGACGGTTCCGGCGAAGGACATCCTTCCCGACGCACGGAAGGAAGCCTGCCATGAGCACCAAGGGCACCCTGGTCTGGATCGCCGGCACGCGGTGGGAGAACCTGGCCGGGACAGAGAAGCGGCTGGCGGCCGCCCTGGCCGAGTACCGGGAAGTTCTCTGGGTAGATCCGCCGGCACCTTTTACGGGCGGCACCGTTCACGGGCTGCGTCCCCGGAGAACGGTGGTTTCACCGCAGCTGACCCGGTTGACGGTCCCTGTCCTTCCCGGAGCCTTCCGGCCTGTCCTGGGCACGGTGGCCGGCTGGCTGCTCCACCGGGCCGTGCGGTCTGCCGCGAAGACCGGTCCGGCGGCGGGCGCAGTCGTCGCGGCAGGGCCGCTGGCACGTTTTCCCCGGCTTGAATCCGGCGTCAAGGTCTACTTCGTGACCGACGACTGGCTTGCCGGGGCAGCACTTATGGGTCTCTCCGCAGCGCGTATCAAGCGCTGCATGCTCCGGAACCTCCAAGAAGCGGACCTCGTAGCTGCGGTCAGCGAGGCTCTCGCTGACCGGCTGCGTACGCTGCGCCCGGACATCCAGGTGCTCAACCTTCCCAACGGCTGCGTACCGGAGGCGTTTGCCCCGGACCAAAAGGACCGGACGGAACAGCGGGGAGCCATCCTGCTGGGGCAGCTGAACGAACGCCTGGACTTCGACGTGCTGGACGCCGTCGCGGCAGCAGGCATTCCGCTCAGCCTGGTAGGTCCGCGTACGGAACGGGACCCGGCGGTCCGGGCCCGGCTGGATTCCCTCCTGGCCAACGGCAATGTGACGTGGGAGGGGGAAATACCTGCGGTTGAAGTCCCCTCCCGGCTCGCCGGTGCCGCTGCCGGAATCACCCCGTACGCGGATACCGGGTTCAACCGGTCCAGCTTCCCGCTGAAGACGCTGGACTACCTCTCCGCGGGGCTGCCGGTTGTCTCGACGGATTTGCCTGCCGCCCGCTCGCTCGGCGCCGGCCACGTGGCGCGTGCGGCCACTCCGGCGGACTTCACCCGCGCCCTCCGTAAGGTCCTGGCCGACACCCCGGATCCCCGACAGATCCGTGAACGCCAGCGGTTTGCGCGCGGCCATTCATGGAATGCCCGCGCACGCACCCTGCTGGACGCCGTCGAGGGTGCCTCACCGGCCTGGAAGGGTGACCATTTCCTTGTCACGAGGTTCAACCTGCCCACGCCCGGCCCCGAGTCCCTGGTGCGCGCCCGTGAGGGATGGCTTCGCGAACGGGCGGAACTTTTCGAGTCCTACTGCATGCGCTCCGTGGCCGCACAGTCCAACTCCCGGTTCCGGTGGCTGATTTATTTCGATCCAGAAAGCCCGGCCTGGCTGCGCGAACGTATCCGCCAATGGTCCGCGGACGGGCTCTTCACACCCGTCTACCGGACCGCCGTGGAGCGGGCAGACCTGCTGTCGGACCTGCGCAGCATGGTTGCGGAGCCGTCCGCGGAACTGATGACCACCAACCTGGACAACGACGACGGCGTGGCCACGGACTTTGTTGAGCGGCTGCAGCGCGCCGCGGCTCAAGTACAGGGGAGAACGGCGCTGTACCTGCCAAGCGGGCTGATCCTGTCCGGTTCCGGGCTCTTTGCACGCCGGGACCGGACTAACGCATTCGCCAGCGTGGCAGAACCGTGGTCCGGCGCCGTCAGCTGCTGGGCAGACTGGCACACCCTCCTGGGCCGCAGCATGCCCGTGCGGGAAGTTGACGGCCCTCCCGGCTGGCTCCAGGTGGTCCACGGCGGAAACGTCAGCAACAGGGTGCGGGGAATCCGGGTTTCCCCGCATCCCCACCAGGGGCGTTTCCCCGGGTTGCTTGCCGGTGCCCGGCCGCCTACTGCAGGCCAGCGCGTCAGGGAAATCCTGTTCCACACGCCGAGGCGGAGCATCGGGTCCGGGCTGCGGACGGCCGCTAAGACCGTGCTGCTGAGGGCGGCAGGCAAAGAGGGACTGGACCGGGTCAAGGAACACCTGGGCGCCCTGCACAGTACCGTGAACAAGGGGACGCCGTGACAACACCCCAAAGCCTGGCCGTGCTCCTGCGCCGCTGGTACCTGGTCCTGTCCGGGATTCTGTTCACGGTGCTCCTGTGCTGGGGCGCCGCCTGGATTGTGCCCCCGTCCTATGACGCCCAGGGCAGTATGGTGCTGATGCCGCCTTCTGCGACCGTTGGAGACGAGGGCAACCCGTACCTCCAGCTGGGCGGAATGAGCGAAGCGCTGGACGTGCTGGTGCGCCAGGCTAACGCCCCCGCTGTCCGCGACCGGGTTCTGGAAGAGTATCCCTCGGCGTCGTACACCATCGAGCCGGACCGCAGCACCAGCGGATCAATCGTGGTTGTGCAGGCAACGGCAGAAACCGAAGCCGAATCCCTGACCGTATTGGACACAGCGCTTCAGACCCTCCCGGCCGTGCTGACCCGGATGCAGGATGAACTGGAGGTCATACCGGCACAGCGCATCGACATCATGCCCGTGGTGGTGGACGCCGAAGCCGCCCTGAATTCAAAGCAGACCCTGCAGGCGCTGGCAGTGGCCGTCGTCGCCGGGCTCTCTGGGACATTCCTGCTCACCGGGCTGGCGGACGGCCTGCTGCTCTCCCGGCGGGCCAGGCCGCAGTCGGCTGCCGTGGATTCGGGCGCCGGGGAGGCAAGCCCGGAGCCGGTTTCGAAGGACCTGCCGGCCCACGCAGGAAGCAGTACGGCAACTGCCCTTTTCGCGAAACGCAGACAGCCCCGAGGGAACAGGCCGGGTAAAGCCGGGGTGCGGGCACCGCGCCAGCAGGCGGGTGCTGAACCTGTCTCCGGGGAAGACGCCCGGACACGGTGACTGCTGTCCAGCTCCTGCGCGTGCTGCGGCGCCGCTGGTATGTGCTGCTGGCGGGACTGTGCTGCACCGGGTTCGCATTCCTCTCGCTCGGCACGTCACCGGCCGTTTATGCAGCGCAGGCGGATCTGGTGTTCATGGAACCGGCTGTCCCGGGACAGAGCCGCACCCTGACCGGGGCGGAGCCGCAAACCCTCATCGACTTCACCGCGATCGTGGAGCGGAAGTACCTGGCAGGTGCCAAGTCCGCGAAACTCGCGTCCCCCACTGCGTCGCTGTTCGGCACCGGGATCCGCCGAGGTACCTCCGTGGGCATGCTGGACACCGGCGGCCAGTGGCTCTCTTCCTTCAACCGGCCCGTGCTTTCAGTGCAGGCCGCCGGGCCGAGCCCGGAGGTGGTGTCGGCCGAAATCGACCGGGTGCACAACGAGGTGAGTGCCTTGAGCGACGATCTGCAGCTCGCCGCGGGAGCCGGGCCGGCAGAACTGATCACCGTTGAGCGCGCGCCGGAGGACCTGATCATCAATTCCTTCGGAAAGACGCGCATGGGCGAGGCCAAGGCCATGATCGTGCTGGCACTTACCGGCACGGGCCTGTCCTGCGCGGCGGCGGCAGGAACGGACGCTTTGGCGGCCCGGAGCGCCCGGAGTCTTCGGACCCGCGGCCGGGGCAGACACCGGGAGGCACATCCGAAACCGGCAGCGGAGCCCGCGGGGAGCATCCGGTGAGCGCGCCGGAAACGGGAGCCACGTCCGCACTGCGGCAAGCTGTCAATCCGGCCGCCGGCGACGTCGTCTCCTTCCTCACCGTGTACCTGATCCTGACGCTGGCAGTACCGTCCTACCTGACCGTCGCGGCGCTGGGCTCCATGGGCAGGCCCTCCACCCTCTGGGCGCTGCTGGGTCTTTTCTGGTGGTTCTTCGAACGCCTGCGCCGCACCAGCACCCTGGAAACGGGTTCCAGGGTGGTGCGGTGGATCCTGCTTCTGTTCCTGGCCTCGGTGCTGGTCAGCTACGCGGTGTCGAACCTGCAGGGAATTCCGCCCAGCGAATCCTCGCCGGCCGACAGCGGCATGCTCCGGGTTGCGGGGTGGGCGGGCGTTGCGCTGCTCGCCAACGACGGAATAGCGTCCCCTCAGCGCTGGCTGACCCTGGTTCGCCGGCTGGTCCTGATCAGTGGCCTTGCCGGCGTGCTGGGGCTGGCGCAGTTCCTGGCCGGCCAGAGCCTGCTTGAGTGGGTGTCCCTCCCGGGTTTCAGCGCAGAAGGCGGCCACGAGGTTTCCAGCCGGGGGGACTTCATCCGGCCCACGGGAACAGCGACGCAGCCGCTGGAATACGCCGTCGTGCTTTCCATGGCGCTGCCCCTTGCACTGACCCTGGCGCTCGCGGAGAAGAACCGGGGCCTGGCGGCGCGCTGGTGGCCGCCGATCGCGCTGTCCCTTGCCTGCCTCATGTCCGGCTCCCGGTCGGCGTTCATCGGAGCAGCCGTGGGCCTGGCCGTGCTGATTCCCACCTGGCCCTCCGCCCAACGGACCAGGGTGCTCGGCGCGCTCACCGTCCTGTTGGGAATCGTGTACGTCACGGTTCCCGGCATTGCGGGCACCATCCGCGGCATGTTCCAGACACTGGGAAACGATTCCAGTTCACTGTCCAGGACAGAGAGCTATGTTGTCGCCGCAGAGATCGCGTCCAGGAACCTGTTTTTTGGCCGCGGCTTTGGAACGTTCCTGCCCAACTACCGGATCTTCGACAACGGCTACCTGACAGCCCTCGTTGAGGTAGGAACAGTGGGACTGATACTGCTGCTCCTGCTGCTGCTCAGCGGGGTGCGGGCGGCGGTTTCAACGGCGTACAACCTGTCCCCGGCCGGGAGCCTGTCCCGTGCGTTGGGCTCCGGGCTGGCTGCGTCGATACTGGCAGGCGCGGTGCTGCTGTCCTTCTTCGACGGTCTCAACTTCCCGATTTCGGCGGCGCTGCTGTTCCTCTCGGCAGGACTGGCAGGTGCCTACCGCGGACTCGCCCGGCAGGGAACCGGTTTCCCGGAGCCGGCCCCTGCCCTGCTGCCCGGCAAACCCGCAGCAGGTTCCCCGGTGGAGCTGTAGTGCCGACCGGCGTGCGCGTACCGGCAGCAGCTGCTGCCGCGGCAGCCGCGGGGATTGCCCTGGCCGGATGCAGCGGCGATGCCATGCCCGCACCGGCCGAGCCTTCTTCGCCCGGGCTGGCTCTGCCCCGCATCCCGTGGGAAGGAGGGTCCGAATACTGGGCTTCCTTCCCGAACGCAAAGGCTGCAGGGTGGACTGACCCGGAGTTCTTTCCCGTCGTGGCGTGGCACAACGGCATCAGCACCGACGCCGAGGTGCAGTATGACAAGTCCCTGGGAATCAACACCTACATCGGCATGTCCGAAGGCACTCCGTTCAGTCTTTTCGAGGACAACGGCGTGTATTGGATCGGGGACAGGATCAACGGCTCCTTCGACCCGGGCAGCCCCAACTGGGTGGGCACGTTCCTGGACGATGAAGTGGACGGCCGCTTCAGCCCGCCGGACGGAGTGCACCAGCTGGAGGCGCGGGCAGCGCAGGCACCGCCGGGGACATTCAGGATGGCGAACTTCACGCAGATGGTGATCAGCAATGATCTTCCCGCGGCGGACGCCGAAGCCCTGGTGAACGGTCCCACCGACGTGGTGTCCATGGACATGTACTGGTACACGGTTCCGCACTGCGCCCAGGAGCCTTACCGCAGTCCGTACCTGGTGGAGATCACCCGGCCGGCGTGCCGGAGCGCTTCCAGCTACGGCCGCGCCGTCGAGGCCCTGCGCATCCGCGACGCCGCTGACGGGGAGCTGCAGCAGCTGTGGCATTTCGTGGAGAACCTGAACGGGGGCCCGGTGGAGGGGACGTACTCAGGGTATGTGCAGCCGGGCCAGGTCAAGGGAGCTGTCATGAGTGCGGTGATCAATGAGGCGAGGGGCATTCTCTATTTCAACCAGAGCTTCTCCGGGGACTGCCAGAGCTCCAATGTCTTCAGGGCCTCGCAGATGGACCCCGGCTTCTGCGGCGGGGCGCAGGTGCAGGCCGTGGGGGAGGTGAATCGGCAGATCCATGAGCTGGCGCCGGTGATCAATACCCAGTCCTACGACTATTCCTTCGGTCCCGGACTGGACACCATGCTCAAGGTCAAGGGGGAGCACGCCTACGTATTCGCCATGCTGGAGGGCGGCTCCCAAACCGGTGGGCGGAACTTCAAGCTGCCGCCCGGCGTCAGCAGCGCGGAGATAGAAGTGCTCTTTGAAAACCGGTTCCTTGCGGCCGGCCCCGGCGGGACCTTCGAGGACACCTTCGAACACGAGTACTCCTTCCACATCTACCGTTTCCCCCTGGACGGCTAGCGGCGGGGGACTACCCGCCTTCTGCGCGTTCCCCTCCCCGGGCCCGCACGCAGGTGTCCGGCCTGCGGGGGACGAAAAGCACGCACCGGCCGGTAACGTCCACTCACTCACATTCCGGCCCGGACTTTTACGCTGTGGAGCCTTGTATGTCAGTGAAGAACAGGTCACCACAGATGAACAGCGCATCCCCGAACAGTTCATCCCGGCCCCGCCGCCGGGCACATGCGGCACTGATACTCGCTGCGGTGCTGGCAGCGGCCCAGCTGGCGCTGCCGGATGCACTTCTGCTCCCCGCCGGGGCGACAGGTGAGTGCACCGCCAGTCCGGTGGTGTGTGAGAACGCCAAACCCGGTGCGGACCCGGATGAATGGGACATAGAGAAGGCCGGGGACCCCGGCATCCAGGGCTTCTCCACGGATATCAGCGTCGACGCCGGGCAAAGCCTGGACTTCAAGGTGGACACGGACGCCTCTGCCTACACCATCGATATCTACCGCACCGGCTGGTACCAGGGACTGGGCGCCCGGCACATCGCCTCCGTGGCGCCGTCGGCGGCACTGCCCCAGACCCAGCCCGAATGCCTCCGCGACGTGTCCACCGAACTGGTGGACTGCGGGACCTGGCAGCGCTCCGCTACCTGGCACGTACCGGCAGACGCGGTCTCCGGCGTGTACGTGGCCCTGCTCAAGCGCACGGACACGGGCGGAGCCAGCCACATCACCTTTATCGTCCGCAGCGACGCGTCCACGGCCGACGTTGTGTTCCAGACTTCGGACCCCACGTGGCAGGCGTACAACACGTACGGAGGTTCCGACTTCTACCGCGGCGCGGCCAACGGACGGGCCTACAAACTCAGCTACAACCGGCCCGTAACCACCCGCGCGGACAACGATGGCAGGGACTTCTATTTCAGCGCGGAGTATCCGCTGGTCCGTTTCCTCGAAAAGAACGGCTACGACGTCACCTACATCTCCGGGGTGGATACCGACCGTGACGGGGACAGACTGCTGAACCACAACGTCTTCCTTTCCGTGGGACACGACGAATACTGGTCCGGGGCGCAGCGTGAAAACGTCGAAGCGGCCCGCGACGCAGGCGTGAACCTGCAGTTCCTCTCCGGCAACGAGATGTACTGGCGGACCCGGTATGAGCCGTCAACCACCGACGGCGGCGCCCACCGGACGCTGGTCAGCTACAAGGAGACGTGGGCGAACACCAAAATCGATCCGGCACCCGAATGGACCGGCACCTGGCGGGACCCCCGCTTCGCCCCGCAGGCACAGGGCGGGGGAATCCCCGAGAACGCCCTGACAGGCACCGCCTATGTTGCCAACTTCTCCGACCTGCCCGTCACCGTCAGCGCCGAAGAAGGTAAATACCGGTTGTGGCGGCACACCGAACTTGCTTCGCAGAGTCCGGGAACGGGCACCGAACTGGCAGCGCACACAGTGGGCTACGAATCCAACGAGGACCTGGACAACGGGTTCCGTCCGCCCGGCCTCGCCAGGCTCTCCACCACCACCGGCCCAACGCCCCAGTACCTGCGCGATTACGGCAATACGGTGACCGAGGGAACAACCACTCACCATGTCACCCAGTACCGGGTGCCGAGCGGAGCGCTCGTGTTCTCAGCCGGCAGCGTGCAGTGGACCTGGGGGCTTGACCGCGAGCATGACGGCTGGGGAGCGCCGGCGGACCGCAGGATGCAGCAGGCCCAGGTGAACCTCCTGGCGGACATGGATGCGCTGCCGGCAACGCTGGACCCGGTACTGGTCCGGGCAGCGGCCGGCACTGACACCGTGCCCCCGTCAACGGCCATTGTCTCTGTCCAGCCCGGCGGCACGGTTGTCAATGGGTCGGGCGTTACAGTCTCCGGTACCGCTGCCGATACAGGCGGCCAGGTTGCCGGGGTGGAAGTCTCTACCGACGACGGCGAAACCTGGTCTGCGGCGCAGGGCACCACCGCGTGGAGCTACACCTACGTCCAGCACGGCATGGATACCCAGACCGTCCGCGCCCGCGCCATCGATGACAGCTCAAATTTCGATGCCGCCGGGGTGTCCGTTCCGGTGTCCGTGTCTGGACCCTTCACCGTCCTTGGCAGCGAGGAACCGGCAACGGCAGACGGCCTGGACCGTTCCGCAGTGGAAGTGGGGATGCGCTTCACGCCTTCGGTCTCCGGATACATCAGCGCAGTGCGCTTTTACAAGTCCGCAGCCAACACCGGCCAGCACACCGGGACCCTGTGGGACTCCGCCGGAAACGCGCTCGCCACGACTGTGTTCACCGGTGAGAGCGTCTCCGGCTGGCAGCAGGCGGCGTTCATGGAGCCGGTGGGAGTCACAGCCGGCCGCGGATACACCGTTTCCTACAGCACACAGACCGGACACTACGCCACGGCTCCTGACTACTGGTCCCAGCACGGCAGCACAGCGGCCCCGCTGTTAGTGGCCGGAGGATTCGGAGCGCCGCCCGCCGGGGTTTACAACACAACACCCGGACGTTTCCCGGCGGACAGCTACCGCAACACGAACTACTTTGTGGACGCAGTCTTCGAAACCACCAGCAACGCCCCGCTCTCCGCGTCCTCGCACACACCGGCGGATGGCGCCACCGGTGTCCCGGCCGGAAGCAGGATCAGCGCCGTGCTCTCCCGCGAGGTGCAGCGGGAGAGCGTCAGCATTGTGCTCAGGGATGCCGCCGGAACTCCGGCGGCCGGGACCACGCGTTACTCCGCTGCCAGCCGCACCGCTGAGTTCCTGCCCCAGGATCCGCTCGAGGAAGGTATCCGGTACACCGCGGAGCTCACTGCCACGGACACTGAAGGCCGAAACCTTGGCTCGGGAGGCAACTGGTCCTTCACCACCGCACGGACCGTCGCGGAAGGCGAATGCCCGTGCAGCCTCTTCACGGAAGACTCGATCCCGGCGCTGCCGCAGCTTTCCGACGGTATTCCGCTGAGCCTCGGCGTCGCCTTCCGGCCCGACGCCGCGGGTACCGTGACTGGAATCCGCTTCTACAAGGGGCCAGGCAACACCGGAGTCCACACCGGACGGCTCTTCGCCCCCGGCGGAGCAGAGCTTGCAGCGGTGACGTTCAGCGGTGAATCGTCCTCCGGCTGGCAGAGCGCGTCCTTCGCGGTTCCGGTGCCCGTTCAGGCCGGGAAGGAATATGTGGCTGCCTACAGCTCACCTGCGGGCGGATATTCCGCCAACCTGGGCCAGTTCGCCGGCAGCTACACGTTTGGTCCGCTGACCGTCCCGGCGGAGGGCGGCCGGTTTGTCTACGGCGGAACCTACCCCGAGCGGAAGTCCGCCTCCGGCTACCTGGTGGACGTGGTGTTTGAACGGAGCGGTCCCGCCCTGGGCGTGCACGCCAGGACACCGGCCGACGGCGCAACCGGGGTTCCGGCGGACACCGCGGTATCCGGTGTGTTCTCCCACGATGTGCTCCCCGGTTCCGTGTCTTTCGACGTCCGCGGCCCGGACGGAAGGACCGTCCGCGGGCAGACCGGCTACGACCCCGGAACCCGCACCGCCGTATTCACTCCCGCCTCCCCGTTGGCCGGTGCGGCCGGTTATACCGTGCAGCTGTCGGCCACGGCGGCTGGCCTGCAGCCGGACGGCAGCGGAAGCTGGTCCTTCACCACTGCAGAGCCCACCCCCGGTTCCGCATGCTGCAGCCTGTTCCCGCCGGACGCGGTACCGGCAGTGCCGGTGGTCGCTGACGGTGCGCCGGTAGTGCTGGGCACTGCCTTCCGGACATCCGCTGACGGATTGCTCCAGGGGCTGCGTTTCTACAAAGGACCCGGCAACACCGGAACCCACAGCGGGCAGGTCTTCACGATCGACGGCACCGTCCTGGCCTCAGCGACGTTTACCGGAGAGTCCGTGAGCGGCTGGCAGAGCGTCCGGTTTGCCTCCCCCGTTCCGCTCCGGGCGGGGGAGCGGTACGTGGCGGCCTACACTTCGCCGTCGGGAACATATTCAGTGTCTCCGGGCCAGTTCGCCGCGGCGTACGAATACGGGCCGCTGAGCGTGGAACCCTCGGGCGGGCGTTTCACCTACTCCGGCGGATTCCCTGCCAGCCCTTCGGCGGCCAGCTACCTGGTGGATGTCCTGTTTGAGCCCGGGGAGCTTCCGCCCGAGCCACAAACCCCGGAAACCGCGTGCCCCTGCAGCTTGTACGCCGCGACGGACGTCCCGCTCATCGACCGTGTCCTGGACGGGACCCCGGTTACGCTGGGCACCGCGTTCCAGGTTGCCGAGACCGGCCGGATCAACGCGCTGCGGTTCTACCGCGGGCAGGGCAATGCCGGCCCTCACACGGGGTACCTTTACGACGCCGCCGGCACGGAACTCGGGCGGGTCACGTTCCCGGACGGCGGCGCCGACGGTTGGCAGACCGCACCGCTGGCGGTCCCTGCGAGGCTGGTGCCGGGCACTGAGTACACGGTGGCCTATACCGCGCCGGCCGGGGTCTACTCAGCGACTCCGGACGGTTTTGTGTCCGGCCGGAGCCGGGCTCCGCTGCTGGTTCCCGTGAACGGCGGGCGCTATTCCTATGCCGGGACGTTCCCCATGACGCAGGCCGGGGCGGCGTACCTGGTGGACGTCGTCTTTAGCCGGGACCCGTAGCAGTGCCCGGCGGGTGCCGCTTAGGGTTCCCGGACGACGGCGGGGGACCAGGCCTGTTCGATGAACAGGTACGGTTCCCCGCCGGTCCTCTCCAATGCCCAGATGTCAGCGCTGCCGGGAGCTCCGTCCCGCGGCAGCCCGTAGAGCACCGTGTCCTCATCCAGCCACTCAACCTGGTCATCAACACTGCGTGTTTCGGTCAGGACCGTCTCGCTGAGGGTATCCAGCCGGAGCACCGCGATCCGCCAGTGGGGTGCGGCGGTCCCGGAGACTTCCTTCTTGAAAGCTATCCATTCGCCGTCCGGGGAGAGCGAGGGACACTCCACCCCGTCCCTCAGCGCGGTGAGGGTTCGCGCTGAGAGGCTGCCGCGGACCAGCCAGGTGGAAGAACCGCTGGCCGCCGTGGCATAAAAGGTATCTCCGTCCGAACCGAACGTGACGCCCCAGATGTTGCGGTCCGCGGCGGTGACTTCTTCGCCGTCGACCATAAGGGTGAAGTCTTGGATGTTGCCGTACTGTGTGCCGTCCACTGAAGTGATCCGGGTTTCGGTGGAGAAGCCGCCTCCTGCGTAGGAATGTCCGGTCACGAACGCGGTGGAGGCGACGAAGACGCCGTCTGGAGACACCCTGGTACGGCTGGGGATTCCTGCCAGCGGCCAGGAGGCAAGGGTGCCGCCACCGGCGTCGAGGACGACGTCGGAGAACGTGGTCAGGACACCGGCTGTGGCCTGCAGGCAGGAACGCACCGGGCCTGCCGCATGGATCCGCTCACAAACCGCTTCCTCGATCCGCCGCGGACCAGCGGGGTTAGTGACGGGCACCGTGGCGATGTGCCCGTACCCGGCGCCGGCCGCCGTATTGCGGAACACCAGATGAGTTCCCTCCGGCGTCGGGCTGGATGTCTGCACTGCCACCTGTGGTTCCCCGGACGAGCGCTCGCGGTAATCCTGGAATGCGGCGAATCCGTAGAGGGCGCTGCCGGCAACGACGGCGGCAGTCACCACCGCGAGGATCCGCCAGCGGACCGGGGACTGCGCAGGAAGCTCCGACGACGGGCCGCTCGTCCCGGAAGGCGGCGGGGGAGCGGAACCCTGCGGTATCAATGCGCCGCCGCCCCGCCCGCGGGTATCGGCCGTTGGGATGCTGAACGTATCAGCCACGCCGCGGCAGGCAGGGCCAGGGCCAGGGCTCCCGCCGTTGCCCAAAGGGCTGTCTGCGGTCCGAGGCTGTACCAGAGGACCCCGAAAATGCTCGATGCCACCAGCCTGCCCAGGGCGACCACAGTTTGGGCCGCAGCAATTCCCGTGGCGCGGATGCGTTCGGGCACCAGGCCGCCCATCAGGGCAGCAAGGACCCCGTCGGTTGCCGCATAGAACGCTCCGAGGGCCAGCAGGCAAGCGACAGTGGCCGCCGGTCCGCCGAATCCGGCGCATACATAGGCGGCGAGCAGGCCCGCATGGCCCAGCAGGAAGACGCGGTGCCTTCCCCACCGGTCGGCCGCCCGCCCGCACGGGACGGCGAGAAGCAGATATGCAGCGTTGGTTCCGACGAACAGCAGCGGGAACCACACCGGGTTGAAGCCTCCGGAGGTCAGCAGGAGCAGATAGAGGAACCCGTCACCCACGCTCAGCACGGAAAGAAGGCCCGCCGCCAGCAGCAGGCGCCGGACAAGAGGCGTGTCCAGGGACCGCAGGGATCTGCGCCTGCCCTGCCGGTCCCCGGGCCGCCGCACCGTGCGGGCGGGGGTTCCTGGGCTGGCCTGGGGTCCTGAGCCGGCCTGACTTCGTGTGCCGGCCTGTGTCCCGGCGCCGGCGGTGGCCCGGCCAGAATTGGACCGCAGGTTTGGTACCAGCAGAACCAGCACTGCTGCCCCCAGTACCGCAGCGCCCAGAGAGAACACGAACACCGTGGTGTATCCCTGCGGTATCAGCAGGAGCACCCCGAAGGCCAGGAGCGGTCCGGCAGTGGCACCAATCGTGTCCAGCATCCGGTGGACGCCGAAGGAACGGGCCAGGTGCTCCGGCTGCGCCGCGGCGGTGATCAGCGCGTCCCGCGGTGCGGTCCGGATACCCTTGCCGATCCGGTCCACAGCGATGACGGAGGCCACCGCGCCCACTGAAACGGAAAAAAGCAGTCCTGCCCGCGCTGCCACGGACAGCCCATAGCCGGCCGCAGCCACCCACTTGGGCCGGTCCACCGCGTCAGAGGTCCAGCCCGCAGCAATCCGGACCACTGCGCTGACGCCCTGCTGCAGTCCGTCCAGGAAACCGTACGCAAGGATTGAAAGACCGAGCGCGCCTGTTAGGTACACCGGCAGCACCGCAGCTGCGGCTTCGGAGGAAATGTCAGTGAGCATACTGACGATGCCCAGCCAGATGATCACGGGAGAGAGCCGGAAGGGCACGGCGGCGGAGGTTTGGCGGCCCCTGCGGCGTGCTCGCTGATCGGCCAGTGACAGGTACATCGGCTTCTACCGGCTGGCCCGCAGGACGGCGAAGACAAAGTACCCCGGCCCGGCCCCTGACGCGGCGGCCCCGGTGATTACGGTGACCGAGCTGTTGCCGTAGGACCAGGAAGCCGTGGTGGTTCCGCCGGCAGCTTCGATGGAACCGGCATGGAATCCCAGGGCACCGAAGTGGTCAGCGTAAAAGGCCAGTACGGCTGCGGCTTCGCCCGTGCCGTTTAACCCTGCCTGGAGCGTGTTGCCCGAGGAGGCCACAGATGAAGAGATGATGGTCGACGCCGGTGCCGGCGGCACCAGGGTCCCGGGGAAGTTATGTACGAGGCGCCCCTGGGCGGAGTCCGCGGGCGGCAGCGGAAGGGACAGCAGGGTGTCCGGTTTGGGCAGTTCGCGCGAGGCAGGCAACGGCCCCCCTGCGGGCCCCGCCGCGCCGGGAGGCACTTCCAATGGGCGGCCGGGATCCGGTGCCGGAGCCGGGGGAAGGGAATTCGGCACAGCGGCAGTCCGCTGCGGAGCCGGTCCTCCCGGCGCTGCCGGCCCTTCTGAGACAGGCGTTGCGGCGGCCTGCGGGTACGCGGGGACCGGAACCGCTCCGCCGCCGCCGGGAAGCCGGGACAGCATCGCTCCTGAGGCAAGCAGCAGCACGGATAGCGCAAGCCCCAGGATCACTGCGGTCCGCCCGCCGGCCCGCCGGGGCCGCTTCCCCCCGGGCAGTGACGTTCCGCGGCGCAAAGTCTCAGGACGCAACGGTCCGCTGCTGCCGTCCGGTGCGGGTGCTTTCGTCCCGCTCCCATGCACTGCCCGGCCGGGACGACGCTGCGAGCCTGCGGCCGGCAAGGGTGAAAGCGGTGTACACCGCGGCGTCGAAGGCACTGCGCGGGCCCCGGACACTGCCCAGGACCCCGGCAGCACTCGAACGGAAGGTGCTGGACAGGGCACCCTGTTCGGCATTGCCGCGGTAAGTGCGCCTCAGGACGGCAAGGAGGCCCGGAACGTCCCGGGGCAGCCGCACCAGCACTGGTGGGCAGTCCAGCACGCTTTTCTCCTCAGCGGGGAAGAAGCGCTCCACATAGAGGTCATCGGCGACGACGGCGGGCAGCTGCCCCAGCCTTTCCCCGGCCACGGCACTGAGAGCGTAGGCTCCGGCCCCCCAAAGTGCCTGACCGGCCGCGGGCAGGTTGCGCCGTGCCCGGTAGTAGGACCTGATCAGCAGGCCGGCACCGTCGAGGTCGTACTCAACCGCCGGCCGCACTGCGATGGAACCGGCTCCCAGCGCCTCGAAGATGGCCCTGAGCGTCTCCGGGCGTACCCGGATATCCGCGTCCAGGTAAAGGCGCGGCCAGAAGGAGGCTGCGGCATTACCGGCGTTGATCGCGGCAGTCTTGGACGCCTCGTCAAGTTCGAGCACCCGGACCCCTGCCCGCTCCCGGGCCTGGCGGGCAGAGCCGTCGGTGCATCCGTTGCAGACTACGATCACTTCCGTTCCGGCGGCCACCGCCGGGCCCAGCGCGTCCAGGGTCTGGCCAATGACCAGTTCCTCGTTGTGGCAGGGAATGATGACTGTTCCCTGGGGAAACGGTGCGGGGGACGAGCCGGTCCCTGCCCGCTCTGCGGCGTCCCTGCCCGTTCCCGCATCCGGGGGATGCTGTGCGCGGGGAAGCCTGCTTCGCCTGTCCGCGAGCAGAAGGGCCGGTACCGCTCTGCGGTGCCCGGCCCTTCCGGTCCGCAGCACTTCGGAGAGCAGCACTGCGGCACGGAATGCCGCCACATAGCTGCGCCGACGGTGCAGCTGGGCATATCGAACCCGGTTTACAGCCATCAGTGCGGCCAGGTCCTCGGACTGGCCGGAGCCGCCCCGCCTGTGGACCATGGCGGCAGCCGGTTCGAACCACACCTGCGCACCTGATCGGCGTGCGCGGCGGAAGTACTCCGTCTCTTCGGAGTACAGGAAAAACGACTCATTCCAGTCTCCAAGCCTGCGTGCCAGGGGCATGTCCACGAGGAGGGCCGCCCCGGTCGCCCAATCCACCGGGTGGGCGTACATGTAGGCTTCGGGGTCGTACTCAATCTCCGAGAGCCAGCCCGGCCGCCGGGAAAGCCGGCGTCCGGCCAGGGCGTCACCGAGGGCACGCAGAATACTCGGTTCCCGGCGGAGGGAGTGATAGGTGCTGCCATCCTCGTCGGCGAGCAGTGGCACCACAATGCCGGTGCCGGGCTGCTGCAGCCGCTCCAGCATGGCTGCGAGCGCCCCGCGGCGGACCCGGAGGTCGGGGTTGAGGACCAGGACCGCTCCGGCGTCTCCGGCAAGCCGTGCTGCGGCGTTGATCCCTCCGGCATAACCAAGGTTTCCCCCCGTTTCCACGAGCAGAACGTCGGAATGGGCCGACACCGCGGACACGGTGGAATCCTCAGAGGAGTTATCCGCCACGACCACGCGGATGGCGAGGTCGTCGGTTTCGGCGCGCAGGGAGGCCAGGAGCTCCGGTATGTCATCGGCGTTGTTGTGGGTTACGGCGAGCACACACACGTCGGCGTATCCGCCCGGGGGCATAAAACAACCACGGACGGGCGACGGAGACGGAGCTGCGGGAGGGGGTACATCGCGCACCGGCACGGCAGGGGCGGCCTCACCCGCGGGGCGCTGAAGCCGCAGATAGGCCGGGGGACCCTGAAGCAGGTAGCGCCGTGCCAGCCGGCGCGGTTCCAGCGCCAGCCGCCAAGCCCACTCAAGGCTGTTTGCGCTGGCCCAGTCCGGTGCGCGCCGGATACGTCCGGCAAGGAAATCCACCACTGCGCCGAAGGCCAGCAGCACCGCGGCTCCGGTAGCTGCACCATGCTCCGCGATCCACAGTTCCTGCCGCGGCTTGCCCAGGCCCACAACCAGTACGTCCACCCGGGCCCGGGCTATCTCTGCGGTCAGCGCCAGGTTGGCGGCAGGGTTGCCCAGCAGGGCGCGTTCGGGTGCCCAGCACCCGGCTATGTGCAGCTTCGGGCGCAGCCGGGGCAGTATCTGCAGGATCCGCTGGTGGGTCTGGGGTGCCCCGCCGAGGAAACCGACGCTGAGCCCGAGCTCCTCGCAGCGGTCCAGGAGCGGATTGATGAGGTCGCTGCCGGCAAGGCGGGGCCACTGCTGCCCGGTGATGGTGCTGGCCCGTGCGGCGACCGGGGCTCCGTCCACCAGGTTCAGCCACTGGACAGGCCCGGAACGTCCGCGGCCGCCCAGCGCGCCCGCCCACCGGCCGCCGCTGCCGAAGTAGTGCAGGTGGTCCAGGTTCACCGATGCCACGGCCAGGGGCGGGCCTGAAGCGGTTTGCGCGCGCTGCGTTATGGCGCTGAGCGCCTGGGCTGCGGCCAGCAGGTCAACGCGGACGCCCGCAAGGACCAGCTCGGTGCTGATGCGGTTGGAGTTGGATTCATACCGTGCGGGCGCCGCGGTGCCCGGGTCACTGCCTAGTTGTACCAAGTCCCTCTCCTCAACCTCGTTGCTACCGCCAGCGACAATATGAGGGAGCGCAAAAGGGGCATTGGGTATCGATTACTGGTCTCTGCGCGGGCAGGACCAGCAGCGGCAGGTAATTCTGCTAGGCCGTACCCGGGCTGTGGATTTGGTCAGGCACGATCCCGGGATTATCCGCCCAAACGGTCTCAGCCCCGGGCCCTCGTTTCGTCCTGTGAACAGCTGGGGAAGGAACCAGCCCTCCATCTTCGGCAACTCGGAAGACGGCGTCGGTAACCGGGCAGCGCCACTCGTCCAGGCCCGGGCCGGCTGTCAGGGGGTGTCCCGCAGGGCCAACCCATCCCACCTGCCGTGCCGGGACCCCGGCGACCACCGCGTAGGCAGGAACGTCCCGGGTCACCACAGCCCCGGCTGCAACCGTTGCCCAAGGCCCGATCCGCACAGGTGCTATACAGACCGCCCTGGCGCCGATTGAGGCGCCCTCTTCCACCTCGACCCCTGCGGGCGTCCAGTCACGGGCGGTCTTGAGGGAACCGTCCGGGTTCACCGCGCGGGGATAGGTGTCGTTGGTGAAGACCACGGCTGGACCTACAAAGACCCCGTTGCCCAGGACTGCCGGCTCATAGACCAGGGCGTGGTTCTGGATCTTGCAGTTGTCTCCAATTCGGACACCCGGGCCTATGTAGGCACCCCTGCCGATGACGCAGTCCGCTCCGATCGCAGCGTTTTCCCGTACCTGGGCCAGATGCCAGACAAACGTCCCGCTGCCCACGGCTGCAGTAGCGGACACATCTGCCGACGCCTCGATCATGCCGTTCATACCGGTTCCCCTTCCTCCGTGCGGACAGCGTGTCCGCCGCGCCTGCCACACCCTACCGCTGCCTGCATGGTCCGGGTAGGAGGCTTTCCGTTCCAAGTAGTCACGGCGCCGGGTGCGCCGGCAGGCCGGGAGCAAGTGGTCCAAAGCCAGTACCGACTACGTGTTGGCGCCGCGAATGCCTGTATCTACGCTCGGTCCCGGGCCTACCAACTTGAGGCAGGAATCACATGCGCGCTGCACCACCCCCACAGTTCTACCGCGTCCGTGCGGCCGCCGGGACACAGCCCAGGCTGGTCGGAAGGTCCGAGGAACTTAGTTCAGCGGTTGCCGCGATCGAGTCCAACGGCGGCGCAGTAATCGTTGGCCCCGAGGGGATCGGGAAGACCGCCCTGGCCAATGCCGCGGCCAGGGCCACTGGGCAGGACTATCACGTAGTGCATGTGCGCGGCAGCAGTTTCTCCGCCGGAACGGCTTACGGGGCGCTGGCCTGGGTGCTCAGCGAAATGCCAGAGACTCCGCTGGATAATCCGGTGCTCGTCCTGCGCGCTCTGCGGACACACCTCACGGCGCGGGCAGGCGGACGGCAGACCCTGCTGGTAGTGGACAACCTGCATGAACTTGATGCGCTGAGCCAGACGGCCATCGTCCAGCTGATGCGTCAGTCCGCCACTGCCATGATCGCCACTACGCCTGACCTGCTGCGCTGCGGCGATGAACTGGTGCGGCTGTGGTCCGAGGGAATGATTCGCAGGATTGACCTGGGTCCGCTGGATCCGGCAGGTTCCCTCGCGCTCATGGAAGAGATCACCGGAGGCAGGCTGTCTGCCCTGGCGGCGCATGCTGTTTGGCGCCAAACACGGGGAAACCCGCTTTTTACCTCGCTGCTCTGCCGTGACCAGGTGAGTGCGGGGCGTTTGAGGGAACGCAGCGGCATCTGGACCCTCGCCGGTCCGCTGTCCTTCAGAGGGGAGATCTCGGACTGGCTGGAATCCTGGTACCGGCAGATAGACGGTCCTGAACAGCGGATTGTGGATGTGGTGTCGCTGTGCCCCGGAATACCGCTGCACGCCCTGCTGGACGTAGCGGATGCCCAGGGCGTCGAAGCACTGGAAGAGCGGGGTGTGCTGACTGTCAGCCACGGGGAGGGATCGGTATTGCTCCGTGACCCGCTCTATGCCCGGCTGGTCGCCGAGCGGGTACCCATGGGCCACTTCTTCGAACTCTGGCAGGAGCTGCGGGGCGCCGGTCTTGACCCTGAGACCTGGCCGGACCTCCCGGCCAGGGCCTTCGCTTTATGGGCGGCGGCAGCCGGCAGCCCCATCGGCGCCGAGCTTGCGGCCCGCGCCTGCGCATCCGCGAACAGCGATGGGGAACCGGCCGCGGCCCTGCGGATTGCCGCAGCCGTCCAGGCTCCGGGACCGCATCCCCGGCTCCAGCTTGAACGCGCGCGTGCCCTTCATGCCCTCCAGGAAATACAGTCCGCCGAAACAGAGCTGCGGCAGCTCCTGGACCTGGGCGATCCCTCCACTACGGTGCCGGCCCTGCTGGAACTGGCCATGGTGGCCCGGTCGGTGCCCTCGCCCCGGCGGTCGCCGTCGGAAGCCCTGAGGCTGGCAGAAGCGGCTGCCCACTCGCGGCAGGAACCTTTCCGAACCGAATCCATCCACCAGGTGACTGCGGCCCGGGCCGCCTTTGCCGCGCTTGAGTCCGATCCGGCGCTAGCCCCGTCGGAGCTCGGGGCGCTCTGCCTCGACTGGGCAGTTCCTGCCGCCGTACTGCTGCCCGCACGGGCCAGCCGGTGCCAGATCCTGGCGCTGGAAGGCAGGTCACAGGAAGCCCTGCTGGAGGCGTCGGGGCTCTGGGAAAGCCTGAAACAGGCTCGTGGGCTGCCACCCACCGTCGGTGCCGAAATCCTGAACGGCATTCTGTGCACCTACATAATGTGCGCTGAGCCGCTGCAGGCACTCCAGATGCTGGACCAGGCCAGGAGGGTCCGCTACCTGGAAACCCATCTGAGCGCCTGGTCTGAACTGCCGGCAGGAGTAATCCACGCTTTGTGCGGCAGGTCCGATGCTGCCCTGGAATGCCTGCTTCCGGCCCATCGCCAACTGGAAGTTGATGACCGGGGCGGGTTATTGCCCTTGGCGCTCGCAGCCATGGGCTACTGCTACGCGGAGCGGGGAGAATGGGACCTGATGGCGGAATGCCTTGCCGCCGTTCCGGAATTCAAGACCGCGCCGGCCTCGCATGTGCTCACGGCGACACGCTATTTCCAACGGGCCGCAGCACTTCGTTTCACTGCCGACGGGCAGCCGTCCGCAGAGCTTGCCGCAGAGGGGCGCCGGGCTGCCGGCCGGGGCAACTATCCTGCGGCCATCCTGTGCCTGGCGGCTGCAGCCCTGTCCGGCGACGCGTCGGCCGCCGCGCTGCTGCAAACCACGGCTGCCGCCGGGGACGGCTCCTCTGCGCGCATGTGGCAGGCCCTCGGCCAGGGCCTCGTGGGGAAGGCGCCGCGGGATCTGTATGGGGCGGCTGATGCGCTGCTCACCCGTGGCTTCTACCTGCATGGTTATCGGGCTGCCCTGGCTGCACAGGACGCAGCCGAGGCCGCTAACCAGCGTGAACTGGGCCGGCAGGCCCGGATGGTGGCGAACGAGTGTTACCGCATGCTGGCTGACGCCAACAGCCTGAAGAGCCGCCTGGGGACACTGTCGGACTTTGAACGGGATCTGGCCCACCGGGCTGCTTCCGGCGCCAGCAGTGCCCGTTTGGGAAGCGCGCTGCATCTCTCCCCGAGAACGGTGGACTGGCACCTCGGACGAATTTTCCTGAAGCTCCATGTCTCCGGGCGGGCGGAGCTGAGGCGCCTGCTCGGTGACGGCAAAGGGGGCCGGAACAGGGACCAGAGCCAGTACTTTAAGTAGCGTCTGTGCCACTCAAGCCCGTGAACCAAGTAGCGATCCCGAATAACACCGGTGTAACCCGAGTAGGTACTGCTGATTACTGGTGATTGCTACTCAGGCCGGTGCCGTAGCCCCTACCTAGTGTGTTGAACGCCTGCTGCCGCGGGCATAGACGGTTTGCTAGGAAGAGGTCTCACAGTGGAGAAGCAACATTCGTCCGGCGCCTACTCACTTGTGGCGCGTACCGCCGGCACGGTCCCTGCCCCCGTCCGGCACGGACACGACTCGCCGTTCCTGGGCCGTGCCGCACTGGTCCAGGCCATGGCCGGCTGCCTGAACCCGGATTCGCCCGCTTCCGGATGCCTGATCATCGGCGAAGCCGGGAGCGGTAAGAGCGCACTCATGCGGCACGTGCTGGCGCTGTACGGGCAGGAGGCCTACACGGTAAACGTCAGGGGGTCGGCATTCGCCGGCAGGACAGCGTTCGGGGCCCTGACCTTCATGCTCTCCGAACTCGATCCGGAGACCGCTTCACATCCGGTGCTCATCCTGCGGGGTTTGACGGAACTGATCCGTGAACGGGCGCAGGGACGGCCGGTCATTCTGGCAGTGGATAACGCGGAGGAGCTTGACGAGTTCTCTGCCATGGTGCTCAGCCAGATGGTGGTAAACCGTTCGGCCCACATGTTTGCAGCCTTCCGGGATTTCAGTGCCGCACCGGCAGAGTTCATGGGACTCTGGCGCGAGGGGCTCCTCACCCGCCTGGACCTGGAGCCGATGCTGCCCTCTGAATGTGCCCATCTCCTGGAAGCGGAACTGCGGGGTCCGGTGAGCCGGGCCGCTGCGGAAGACCTGACCAGGATCAGCGGCGGCAATCCCAGCATGCTGCTGGCCGCTGCGGCGGATTACCGCGAGAGCGGCCGGGTGCGCTCAGGCGACGGTGTATGGGTCCTGGACCGCGGACGCCACAGCGCCTTCCCGCGGCTGGCCGCTGTAATGGGCGCCAAACTGGCGGGACTTACCGATGACCAGCGTGACCTGCTGGACCTGCTGGCGCTGGCAGGTGCGCTGCCGCTCAGCCAGGTCCTCGAGCGGGTGGAGAGCCGTCAGGTGGACGCCCTGCAGGAGTCCGGGCTGCTGCAGCTTGAGCACAGAACAGCTCCCGCCCTGTCTCTGGTTGATCCTGGCCTCGGGAAGGTCCTGAGAGGCCAGATCGACGCAGGCCGGCGCCGCGACCTGCTGGAGAAGCTCCCGCCGGATCCGGTGGTTTCCTGGCCGGCGCACGCGGCCGCGTGGCTGCTCTCCGCGGGGGCCAAGGTGCCCGCCGAGCTGGCGCTGGCAGCCGGCCGGGAAGCGAACGCCGAAGGAGAACCGGGAGCAGCGCAGGAGTTCATCACGGCAGACCCCAACCATCTGTCTTCGCGGGCTGCTGTGCTGGAACTGGCGCGTGCTTTCTTGGCCGGAGGCAATGCCTCCGGCGCTTCCGAGGTCATCGCCCGGCACCGTGAGTTCGGTGAATCCGGCGCCCATTCACCCGAATCCGTGCGTCTGCTGATTGTCGAAGCCGCTGCCGGCTGCCGCTGGATGGCCGAGCAGCAGTTCGTGAACGCCGGGGTAGCCGAAGGCCACGCGGCCCGCCTTGAGGAAGCTGAACGGATCCTTGTGGCCCTCACCGCCGACGGACTTGCCCGAGGTGAGTCCGCCCAGCTTGAGCGCGAACTGGTTTTGGCCCGGGCCCGGTGCCTTGCCCAGCACGGACAGTATGGGCAGGCAGCATCATTCCTGTCCGGCGTCTATGCACGGGGGGATGAAAACGGCAGGGGCTTCAGGGCCCTGGTTGGGTCATGGCTCTGCGTTGCGTGGGGCATGACGGACCGTCAGTCCGATGCGCTGGAGCTTGCCGCAGCGCTGTGGCCTTTGCTTTCCGACGTACAGGAGCCCGACCTCGACCCCGCGGAAGCCGCTCAGGCGCAGGCCCGGATACTCCACGTCCTGATGGTTGCCGGTGCCCTCGAGACCGCTGCCGAGTTCCTTGCCCGGGGGGCGGGGACAGAGGGAGCAGGAAGCTTCGGAGGAACTCTCCACGAAGTCTGCGAAGGTGTCCTGCACGCCTTCGCCGGGCGGGGAGCCGCTGCCACTGCGCGGCTGCTTCCGGCCGCCAGGCAGCTCGGGATTTCCGACCCCGGCGGCCTCCTTCACACAGTCAGCGCCGTCGCCGCTTACGCCGCCGCGCTGCAGGGCCAGCATCAGCGTGCCGAGGCGCACCTGCGCACTGCCGATTCTGTTCCGGCCACGCCGTCGTGGGCGCTGCAGCGCACCGCAGCCCACTTCGCCGTCCTTGCCAGGAACCTGCTGGGTTCCGGGGATTCAGGCGAAGCGCTGGGTGAACTGGCAGTCCGGGATGAGGACCGCGGAGCCGGTGCCTACGCCGTGCTGAGCCTGCTCAGTGCCGTCCGCCTCGGGGACCTGGCCCAGGCCCAGCAGCTGCTGGACGTAGCGTCGGGGCTCCAGGGGCGCTTCGCCCGGATGTGCGAGGACTATGCAAAGGGTGCGGCAGGCCGCGATCCGCAGCTGCTGCTGCTGGCAGCCGATGCCGCTGCGGCCCTTGGGCACGAACTGCTGTCCCGGGAAACGGGGGAGCGTGCCCTGCACATCGCGGCTGGAGCGGGGGACCGCGCAACAGTCCGTTTCATCCACCGCACCCGCCGGCTCCAGTCCGGAGAATCGGAGAGCGACGCCGAAGTCGAGGACTGCCTGCGCGGACTGACGGCCCGGGAACGGGTGATCGCCCGGCAGGCGGCGGCCGGAACCAGCAACAAGACGATTGCCGCTGAACTCTCGATTTCAGTACGCACCGTAGAAGGGCACCTGTACCAGATCTATTCAAAGCTGCATGTGGGCAGCCGAAGGGAACTGGCCAAGCTGCTGAGCGCAAACCAGGCACCCGGTTCCAGCCAGTCGACTGCAGTGCAGGGGGTTCGGTGATGCAGCACCAGACATCGGCGGCGCCGGAGATCCTGCTCAGCGCCGAAGCTGAGCAGGTTTCGAACCATCTCCTGGACCCGATGCTCCGCGGTTCGATCGTGCTGGCGCCGGAAGGGATGGGCAAGAGCGCCCTCGCTGAGGAGGTGCTGCGCCGGCTGGAAGGCATCGTGACGCCTTACCGGATCCACAGCAGCCCGGTGCTGGCGCGGATCCCCTACGGGGCACTGACTCCGTTCATGGAACGGGCGCTCGCTGAAGACATGGATTCCCCGCTGGTGGTGCTCCGGAACATCCGCCGGTTCTTCCGCGTCCGTGCCGAAGCCGGACATGCCCAGGCACTCCTGGTGGTGGAGGACGCCCATCATCTGGATGAGGCGTCCAGCCACGTACTGGTCCAGCTGGCGATGTCGGGGGAGCTGCGGCTGCTTGTCCTCTCGCGTGCCCGCAGCACGAACATCCAGGAACTTCTTTCCCTGGCGCGGGACGGCATGCTCTCGCGGCTGGACCTCCAACCGCTCTCGCGTGAAATGATCCATCGCCTGTGCGTCCAGGAACTGGGAGGGACGGTGCTTCGTGCTTCCAGTGCCGTCCTGGCCCGCGTTTCCGGGGGAAACCCGCTGTACGCGAAGGCGCTGCTGGACGGGGCACGCAGACGCGGCGAACTGCTCCAGCGCAACGGCTCATGGTATTTGCGCGCGCTGCCCGGCGCGCTGGAACCCACGGTTCAGGACCTTGCCAAGCGGCTCCTGGCCAGCCGGAGTGACGGGGAGCGCGCGGTGCTGGAGGCGGTTGCCCTGGCCGGGGTCCTGCCCCGGCCCGCACTCACGGCAGTGGCGGATCCGGCGTCCGTGCAGGCACTCGTCGACGACGGATACCTCCTCCAGGCTCCGGAAGCTGCGGATCAGCTGCAGCTGGCACAGCCGCTTCATGCCCACGCCATCCGCTCCCTCGTGCCGCCGGTACGCAGCATGGAGATCCGCAGGCAGCTCATGAAGGGCGATGGGCCCAAGCTCCGCCACTCCCACACCCTTTACGCGGCATGGGCGCTGGACTGCGGTGAAGCGCCGGAGGGTTTGGAATTGCTGCAGGCAGCGCGGTCGGCAAACGCCGACGGCGACGGCGAACTGGCGCTGCGGCTTGCCCAGGCGGTCCAGCCCGGGCCCTTGGCGGCCCGGGCCCGCATTGAAGCGGCTGTGGCGCAGCTGACGCTTGGAAATATCTCAGAGGCAAGGGCAGGCCTGGAAGACGCCGTTAGAGCAGCAGCGGATGCGGAAACCCTGGACCTGGCGGTGCTGGCTTCGGCACAGCTTGCGGCCTGCTCGGAATCCGCAGGAGAGCGGCTCCGTGGCCTGGCACGGGAGTGGGCAGAGCGGGAAGCCCTGCTCAAGGGACCGGATTCCGGAGACGAACGGGCAGGATGGATGGCAGCGGGACAGAGCGTGCTGGCGCTTTGGGCCCGGATCGCCGATGGAAACCTGCTGGTTCCGGGAGAGACTCCTGCCGCCACCAGGGAACTGCTGGACACGGACGCCGTGAACCAGGGGAGGACGGCGGGGCAGCATGAGCTGAGGGCATTGGGTTATTCGCTGGTGTGCGAGGGATATACCGCCGCCGGCGCCATCCGTGAGGCTCTGCAGGCTGCAGACCAGGCACAGCGGGAACTGGCGCTTGAACCACATGCCCAATGCCGGGTGCGGGGAACCGTGTGGATCAGGCGCTCCTTCGCCCTGCTCCACGGCGGTAGCTTTGGAGAACTTGGCGAGCTGCTCACTGAGCAGCTGCGGGCAACACCCCATAGCCTGCTGGCGTACGGTGGCAGTATTGGCGTGCTTGAGGGGGCCCTGGAGATCCACCAGGGACGGTTCCGCAAAGGTCTTCGCCGGCTGAAGCCTGCCATTGGCGCCCTTCGGTTCAGGGACCCGGAGAGACTGCTTCCCTACGCGCTGGCCATTGCCGGGTATACGGCAGTTGTGGTGGAGGACGATTCTCCGGCCGCCCGGTTCGCAGGCGAGCTAAGGGGCCTGGGCTATTCGGGGCCGAAAGGACTTGAACTGGCTGCCCGCGCATTTGCTGCGGCCGCGATGGCTCCCCAGGGCAATGAAGAACCGCCTCCGCCCCAGGTGCGGTCGTTGGCCGAGGAAGCGCGGGCCCTGGGACAGTTCGCGGCAGAAAAGGACATCCTGGAACTGGCACTCGCCGTCGGTGACCTGAAGCAGGCAAAACGACTCATGGACCTCACCGGCGGGTTCGAGGGCGGGGAAGCAGCGGCGCTCCATGCCTATGCTGCGGCCGTCGCAGCGGACAATCCCGAACGGATGGTCGCGGCAGCGGACGAAGCAGTGCGCCGCAGGAAGTACCTGGTTGCCGTGGAGTGCATCGGCCATGCCATCCGTTACTACGGTGCGCACAACAACCTGCGCCGCCAGCGTGCGCTGATTCAGCAGCTGAGGCGGCGCCGCGAGGAACTTGCAGGGGTGACCGTGTCATACCTCAGCCCCAGCGTGCACCAGGTGAGGCTGACCAGGCGCGAGCATGAAATAGTCGAACTGCTTTTGGAGGGGGCCGGCACCAAAGACATCGCGGCGAAGTTCACGCTTTCCCAGCGTACGGTCGAGGGTCACGTCTACCGCATCTACGTCAAGCTCGGCATCAGCAAGCGGACAGAGCTGGAAGCCGTTTACCGGGCGCTGGAAGCTGAACCGAAGGCTGCTACGCCAAAGTGACGCAGACCCCAAATCGGGGCTCCACTGGGATACGAGAGGGAGCGCGGGTAACTGCGTTCCCTCTTCCACGTGTCCGGACGGAGCGCTCGCGTAGGCGCTACGGGTGCCCTGTCTGAATAAGGCTCCTAGCGTTCACGTGGCCGGGTTCAAGTTCCGGCAGTGCAGGTGCAGCTCAGGAGCTTCACCTGCGGAGACCGGGTGCCGGCGGCGTCGGAGCCTTCTGAGACCGAGGTTCCTCCCCAGCCGCCGTCGGCACCCTTTTCCATGCCCAGCGGTTGGCAAGTAGCCGGTGCGTCCACCCTGGAATGCCGGAGCAAGTAGGACGCGCAGCTTGGGCGGGTAGCGGCAGGAAACCCCCGAGTGGGGAGTCTGCTTTTGTGAGTGCTTCCTACTGATGCGCGGTGGCAGCGGGTGGCATTCACTAGGACCGGTCAGCAGGAAAGAAAGTGCAAAGAAGGTCTCACATGCGCAGTGCAGTCAGTAACCAGGGTCCGGTATTTTTTCCGATCCCATCAGCCCTTTCCCGCAGGCGAATCACAGGACGGGCCCGGCATTCCGCTGGGCTGCGGCCTCCCCAAGCGGAGCCGGCGGCGTCGAAGTCTGCTGAGACCCAGACTTCCCCCCAGCCGTCGCCGGCTCCTTTTTCCGCCGTTCCGGAACGGGGCTGGGCACTGTGAGCGCTCCGGCTAAGAGTCCACGTACAAAGAACAGCGGCATCCGCCACCAGTCCGCGGGGCACAAACGGTCGAACCCGCTGCAGGAGCAGCGGATACTCCCCTCTGAACCCGTTGTATTCACGGAGCACTGGGAAGCCGTAGGGAAGGCGCCCAGGAGGTCGAGGGCGGAGGACCGCTGGCGCCGACGCTACCGCTCGGGACTGGTCCTGACGGACCTGGCGGTCACCGTAGTGGCACTGATCTCCGGCTGGGCGGCGGGTTCTTTCCTGACGAACACGGCCCTGGCAGGCAGCGGCGCGTTGCGCCACGCAGGGTTCCTCCTGGCCCTGCTTGTCGTCTGGAATGCGGGTCTTGCGGTTTACCGGACCCGCGAAGAGCGGCTGCTGGGCACGGGGACGGACGAGTATAAGCGGGTGACCGCCAGCAGCCTGCGCATGTTTGGCGGCGTCGCGCTCGTCATGGTCCTGCTGCAAAAGGACATGCCGAGCATCGCCCTGGCCGTCTCCCTGCCCCTAGGCCTCGCGGGACTCCTGCTCGGCCGGTTTGCATGGCGGAGGTGGTTGTCCTCCCAGCGGCAGCTGGGCCACTATCTCTCCCGGGTCCTGGTGTTCGGAGGATCCGAGGACGTGGCCTACGTGGTCAAGCAGATTTCGGCGCACGCGTCGTCGATCTACCAGGTGGCAGGAGTTGTTGTGCCCGAAGGGGCCGGCGTAGGGCTGGAACGGGTCCTTTCGGATGAGCTGCCGGTGGCTACTGACCCGGAAGACATATCGGCGCTGGTACGCGAGCACCAAGCCGACGCAGTGATCGTTGCAGGCCCTGTCCCCGGAGGAAACCGGTACATCCGCGAGCTTGGATGGCGGCTTGAAAACACATCCACGGAACTGATCCTGGCCTCCAGCCTTACGAACGTGGCCGGCCCGAGGATCCATTGGCGTCCGGTGGAGGGCCTGCCCCTGATGCACGTCGAGCTGCCGCAGTACAGCGGCGGCAAGCACGTCCTTAAGCGGGGACTGGATATCGTCCTGGCGGCGTCGGCGCTGCTGGTCCTGTCTCCGGTCCTGCTGGTGCTATCCCTGATCGTCCACTATGACAGCCAGGGTCCGGTGATCTTCCGGCAGCAGCGCGTCGGCAAGCGCGGCCAGACCTTTGAAATGCTCAAATTCAGGTCGATGGTGACTGATGCGGAACAGCGGCTCTCATCGCTTCAGAAGCGCAACCAGGGCGCAGGCGTCCTGTTCAAGCTCAAGAACGATCCGCGCGTTACCCGCTGCGGCCGGTGGATGCGCAAATTCTCACTCGACGAGCTTCCGCAGCTCTGGAATGTCCTCAAAGGAGACATGAGCCTGGTTGGGCCGCGCCCGCCGCTGCCCTCCGAGGTAAAAGGCTATGAGGGCTCAACGCACCGGAGGCTGCTTATCAAACCCGGCCTGACCGGTTTGTGGCAGATCAACGGGCGCTCCAACTTGGCCTGGGACGAGTCCATCCGACTTGACCTGTTCTACGTTGAGAACTGGTCCCTGACAGGCGACCTGATCATCATGTGGCGCACCTTCAAAGTAATGGTCCAGCCGGAAGGCGCCTACTAATGACGGTCGTAGGGTATGCAGCCGGAGCGTTCGATCTTTTCCACGTGGGGCATCTGAACATCCTCCGGCAGGCGAAATCGCGCTGCGACTTACTCGTTGCGGGAGTCGTTTCGGACGAAGTCTGTCTAGAGACCAAGGGTCGGCTGCCGGTGGTGCCACTGGCCGAACGGCTGGAGATCGTAAGCCACATCGGCTATGTCGACCGCGCGGTGGCGGAGACATCGCGTGACCGGCTCGATATTTGGAAAGAGGTACGTTTCGACGTCTTCTTCAAGGGTGACGACTGGCGTGGGACGCCCAAAGGAATCCGGATTGAAGAAGAGTTCGCAAAGGTAGGCGTCGAAGTCGTTTACTTTCCGTACACCGTCCACACCTCCAGCACACAGCTGCGGCGCACCATCGAACTGCTGCACACTGCCCATGCTGCAGCCCACCCAGTGCTGAGTGCCGACGGACGGAGTATCTGATGGGCAGGCATACAGGTGCCCGGACATCCGGACTTCCGGCTGAGTCCCGGGTGAGGATAGCTGGCGTCGATGTCAGCGCCGTCAACATGGACCAGGCTCTCTCCATCCTTGAGGCACATATCGAGCAGGGGGAGCGCGGATACGTCTGCGTCAGCGATGTCCACTCACTGATGAAGGCAAGCCGTTCCCCCCAGCTCGGGAAGGTGTTTTCAGAGACAGTGCTCACCGTGCCCGACGGTATGCCCCTGGTCTGGGCCGGGCGCAGGGCGGGAGCAACCGGCATGGGCCGGGTCTGCGGTCCCGAACTGCTGCCGGCCCTGCTGGCGGCAGGGATAACGCACGGCTGGCGAAGCTATTTCGTCGGCGGACGTGAAGAGGTGACGCAGGCCCTGCGGGAGAACCTGGAAACGGCTGTTCCGGGAGTCCGTATTGCAGGAATGTGTTCGCCCCCGTTCCGTGAACTGTCCCAGGCGGAGGATGAGGCGCTCGTCGCCGAAATCAATGCCGCGCGTCCGGATATTGTCTGGGTGGGCCTGGGCGCACCAAAGCAGGAGTTCTGGATGGCAGAACACCGCGGTGCACTGGATGCACCTCTGCTGATTGGTGTTGGGGCCGCCTTCGACATGCATGCGGGAAACGTTCGGCGTGCCCCGCTATGGATGCGGGAACGCGGACTGGAATGGCTTTTCCGCCTGAGCCTTGAGCCCCGTCGGCTCTGGAGAAGATACCTCGGAACCATTCCGCGGTTCGGATTGGCACTGCTGCGCGAAAAACCACGACTGGTTACTCCGTCATGACAGCCCTCGCTTTGCGCGGCGTGCGGAGAGGACTCGCTGGTCCGGGCAAACGCGTTGGATGGGGGCTAGCAGACCAAGGGCTTAGCAGCCTCACGAACTTCCTGGTAGGCATTGTCATTGCCAAGAATGTGGGCCTGGAGGATTTTGGAGCATACGCTTTGACTTTCTCGGCGTACTGCCTGGTTCTCGGCGTCGGGCGCGCGGTTGCATCAGAGCCCTTCGCAGTCCGCTACAGCGCGGTGAAAAGCGAACAGTCCCAGGCTGCAGCTGCCGCAGCTGCCGGCACAGCCCTCCTGCTGGGAGCAGCCGGTTCCGTCTTTGCCTTGGCCGCATGTGCGCTCTTGCCGGAAGAATACCGCGGCCTCGCCGCGGCACTGGCCATCATCCTGCCCGGCGTCATCCTGCAGGACGCGTGGCGGCTGCTTTTCTTCGCGAGGGGCGAGGGCAGGGCCGCCTTTGCCAATGACCTGGTCTGGGCTGTGCTCCTGGTCCCCGCCTTCGCTGTAGATTTTCTGGACGGAGACGTCTCGGCCGCATCACTCTTCCTGGCCTGGGGCTGCGCCGGCGCCGTAGCTGCGGTCTTCGGAGCCATCCAGTTCGGAGCGTTGCCCTCCGCTGCCGCCTCCAGGGACTGGCTGAAGGACAACAAAGCGCTCTGGCCGCGGTACGTCTGCGAAGGGCTGGCAATCAACGGTTCACAGCAAATCTACATGTTCGTGCTGGCGGGCATTACTGGCCTGGCTTCGGTGGGTGCCCTCCGCCTGGTGCTGGTTGTCCTGGGCCCGGTCAACGTCCTGGTGCAGGGCATTGGGGCAGTGGCGGTTCCTGAAGCCGCACGGGCGCTCACAGTGGGCAGGGCAAAGCTGCGGCGAACGGCCGCCGTCTTTTCCGTGCTGGTGGCTACCGGAGCCGCGGCATGGGGGCTTGTCGTTTTCATCCTGCCAGAGCAATGGATAGCCGCGGTGGCCGGTCCGGGCTGGTCGGCCGCAACGGCACTGGCCCTGCCCCTTGTCCTGGTTCAGGTCCTCAATGGAGCCAGGACAGGACCGATCGCTGCCCTGCGGGCGATGGGGGAGGCGAGGAGAAGCATGTGGACCCGCATAGCAGTGTCCCTGCTGAACATTCTCCTGGCCGTGGGCGGGGCGCTGGCAGCGGGAATCACCGGGGCAGCGTGGGGCTTGGCACTCGCAGCGTTCCTGAACCTGTGCCTGTGGCTCCTGCAATACAAGCTTGCCGGGGCAAGTACTGGTGAATCAGCACGAATGGTCTCGAACAATCGAACGTCCCCGGCACACCGTGCCAGGGAGTCCAGTACCTCAACGCGGGGAAGAGGGAACAATGAATGAATCATCGGCGCCGCTGGAGTCACTCCGGCAGCTGGTCCGGTCCTATTGGAAACTCATATGCATACTGGGGGTGTGCGGCGTCCTGGCGGCGGGGGCGTTCCTCCTGCAGCGGCCGCCCGTATACCGGGCGACTGCAGAAATCGTGACCGGAACCTACAGCCTTCCCTCCGAGGTGGGAACGGAACCAGCCGTGGACAAGGCCGGGCCGCTGGGACTTGAACTGCCTGCGGAAACCCAGGCACGGATTATCGCGAGTCCTTCGGTCGCGGACATAGCGGCCGAGAGCCTCGGACTTGGAACGCTGGAAGCTGCGGAACTGCCCCACCAGGTTTCGGCCGACCCAACTACCGACAACACATTTTCGGTACGGGTAGAAGGTCCCAGCCCGGAAGAGGCAGCCGAACGCGCAAATGCCGTGGCCGATGCATACCTGCAATACCGGCAGGAAACTGGAAAACGTGAGCTGGAAGCCCTTGCATCACGCGCCAACGAACTGGCTAACGACAACCTGGCGGCTGCACGGGCGCTTGATGCACCAATTGATGCCGAGCTCAGGGACGGCAACTCGGGATACGCCTCCGTCATGCTGACCCGGCGGCAGGAACTTGAGCGGACGGCAGCAACGGCCGGAGCTTCTGCGGCGGCTTTCAGTTCCGCGGCGGGTAGCTTCGACGGCGGCGGCTCGGTTCTCCGCCCGGCGTCGTCCCGGACGGTGACGGAGGCCCTTCCCGTCCTTAACGTGCTTGCCTTTGGGCTGGGAGCCGGACTTCTGACAGGTTTGGGAGCGGCCGCGCTGCGCCGCCAGTTCGGCAATGTGAGAGTCGGTCCCGATGTGCTCCGGCGGACAGCCCCAGGGGTGTTCGCCGTTGGTTCCAGTTCTCCGCGGCCGGCAGCCCGCCTGAGTCTGCGGGCCTTGGAACGTACCGCCCGCGAAGAGGGTCTGGAGCCAGGCAGGATCCTGGTCCGTCCCATCGGCAGCGCCCAGGGCAGCGGCAAGGTGCTGCTGGAGCTTGTGTCCACTCTTGCAGAGGACGGCAAAGCCGTAGTCCTTGAAACGCAGGACGCAGGCGTCTGGAAGGAACTGAACGCCTTCCGTCCACGTAGCGCTCTTCCCCTGGAATGGGAGGAAGCCGTCTCCGGCCCCGGCGGCACTGTGCGGAGTGGAGGCGGCCCGGAGGCGGTCCGCATCTACGTCGCAGTGGCATCCAACTCCCAGGACGCCTCGGAATGGGCGGTCCCAGGTGGATCCGATATTCCCAGCATCCTTCTCCTGCGCAACCGCAGGGAACGGCTCAGGGACGTCCTGGACACTATTGCTCTCCACTCCGCGGCCGGACTGCCCGTCCTGGCAGCATTGTTTACCGACCCCAAGGCTGAGAACATCCACAGGTCCCATGAAGCACCGCAGCGGCGTGAGACTTCCGCCGAGGGAACGCGTCCGGGCAGCGCTGAGCCTCTCCGTGTGCAACCGGAGGTCGCCAGAGAAACAGCCGTGGACGACGGCGCGAGCCTTGCGGAAGCTTCATCCGCACGGCGGAAGAGCAGCGGCTAATGAGCGCCCCGGCCCTGGCAGCTCCGAAAGCGGCTGCCGACGGCTGGAAGCGGGGCATTCCCTCACTGCTGCCCACAGCAGTCTGGCTCATCCTGTTCCTCAACGTGCAGCCATGGTCCCAGTCTGAGTCCGGGACGACGGGGGCACTGAAGGGCGCCGTCCTGCTGGCAGTAGCGCTACTCGTATTGCTTGCACTGCCTCCGCGCGCTGCATTCGTGCTGCCGTGGCCCCTGGCCCTATGGGTGGTCTACGCGGGGTACCTGTCCTGCAGTGCCCTGCTGCAGGACGACTTTGCCGACCCGGCGATGCGCGCCGGCCGGATCGCCGTCGGTGTGCTTATCCCGGCCCTTATATGGGGTTTCATCAGGTGCCGTGAAGGAACCCTGGAAGCCGCTGCCTGCTTCACGTTTGCCGTCCTGGCCCTCCTGATAATTCTGGGAGCAATCGTCGAACCTGGTTCCACATGGCTAAACGGCCGCGAATTCTCCTCGGGGGGGCGACTCATGGGCGCACTGCTTCCCATGATGCCTCCAAGGGTTGGAGAAGTCGGAGCGGTCCTGGCTGGGCTGGCGCTCGTTCAGTGGAGCCTGGGCCGAATCAGTATCTGGGTGCTGGCGCCGGTGCTGAGTCTCGGCATTGCGCTCATCATGCTTAGCCGAACGCGGACCGCGGCCCTGGCGTTGGTTCTGGGGCTCCTCCTCGCTTTCGCTGCGACCTTGAGGCACAGGGCGGGCCAGAAGGGTTTCCTGTTCCTGGCCGGGACCGCAGTGGCGCTGCTGCCGGCATGGGGGGCGGTCAGCCAATGGGGGCTGCGGGGGCAAAGCCCGGAGCTCTTTGCCAGGCTTAGCGGCAGGACTGCTGTCTGGGATTTCATCGCAAACGCCGAAGTGGACACCAGGACGTTCCTCTTTGGCCACGGGCTGGGGGAGAAACGCATCCTCCTGCGCCGGGGTGAAGGTGATTTCCAGGCAGTGCCAATCGACAACAGCTGGCTGGATGCCTACTGGGAAACCGGCGTCATCGGACTGGTCCTGGTTGGCGCCGCCCTCTCGGGGGCATTGGTCTATGCGCTGCGGGCGAAAGGCACAGCAGCGAGGGCAACATCGCTGTTCCTGCTGGGCTATGTGTGCGTGGCCTCCGTGAACGAGAGCGGCTTGTGTGACTTTTCATCGCTCACCCTGCTCGTGATTCTCTCGATTTTCATCTGCGCGGTAGACAGGAACATCCCCGGCGGCCAAGGGGCCAGGGACCCCGCAGTACCCCTAAACGCTATTCCCTCCCGCCGGCCCCATCGTGCCGGTTTTGTGCTCCACGGACATTACAAAGGATCATTATGAGTAGGTTATTTCGCCGGGCCCTGGCCGCTCTGGCGGTGGCAGCCGTGCTGGTCTCCGGGCTTCCTGCTGCAGGACATGCCAGGCAGACTGCACTTGCCGCCAATGACACCGCGACGTGGCAAACGAACAACACCGTAAGGAAGCTCGTATACGCCAACGGCATGATCTTCGCCGGCGGGGAATTCACGTCCGTCCGGCCGCCCGGCGCAGCCCCGGGAACCGGGGAAGTCAGCCGCAACTACCTTGCGGCCTTTGATGCGGCTACAGGGGAGCTCATCCGTGCCTTTAACCCGTCGCCCAACGGCCGGGTGTGGTCACTGGCTGCTTCACCGGACGGGTCAAGGGTTTATGTAGGCGGCGACTTCACCTCGATCGGATCGGTAACACGCCAGCGGCTTGCCGCGATCGACACCGCAACCCTCTCCGTCGTTTCCAACTTCCGTCCGAACGTCAGTTACCGTGTCAGCGCCATTACCGCGACCAATGACACTGTCTTCTTCGGTGGTTCCTTCGGCAGGGTCAACAACAATGACCGGCTCCGCGCAGCTGCTGTCCGTGCCTCGGACAGCAATCTCCTGCCCTGGAATCCCGCGCCGGACGGCGATGTCATGACTATGCTCGTATCTCCTGACCAGTCCCGCGTGTACGTTGGCGGCAAGTTCAGCAACATCGGAGGCGTCAACCAATGGGCGCTGTCCGGCGTCGACACGGCTGCAGGCATGTCCCTGCCGCTTCCTGCGGCCTCGGCCATTCCGCCGCTGGCGTCCAATTGCGTGTCGATCCCCAAAGACATGGTCACCGACGGGACCGCTGTCTACGTTGCAAACTCCGGAGACGGACCGGGTTGCTTTGACGGAACGTTCGCCTTCGGTGCTGCGTCGGGAACACTCGCCTGGAAGAACACCTGCCTCGGAGCTACGGAAGCGCTTGGTCTCGTAGGCGGCTGGCTCTACAAGGGCTCACATGCCCACGACTGCGCCTCTGAAGGACAATTCGCCACCGGCAGCAGGCAGCTGCTGGCCCAGGACCTGCAAACCGGTGAGGTCCAGGGCTGGTATCCGAACACGAACGTAGGCGGCACTACGAAAGTCGGTCCCTTTGCAATGGCGACAGACGGAAAGCGGCTGTGGGTGGGCGGTGACTTCACCACGGTGAACAACCGCGGACAGCAGGGCCTGGGAATTTTTGGGCCGGATCCGCAGACGTCGCCGACCAGGCCCCTGACCCCGTCCGCAGCAAGCGTCCGGCCCGGTGCCGTCAAAGTCACCTTCCAGTCCACCCTGGACAACGATGACGAATACCTGACGTACAAGCTCTACCGGGCCGGCACCACGGAACCGATCCACACCGAGGTCATCAGGTCCAGGTTCTGGTCCAAGCCCGCCGTGACAATCGTGGACACCGGCCTCCAGCCGAACTCCCAGGCCGCCTACCGGGTTGAGGCAAGCGACGGTGCCACCACCGTCGCGTCGTACTGGACTCCCTACGTCACCGTCCGCGCTACTGAACCCGTCTACGAAGAAGCCGCGGCGCTTGACGGTGCACGCCCGTACTGGCGGATGGACGAGGCCGCGGGCACCTCCGCGGCTGACGCATCCGGTGCGGGCATCAACGGCACCTACGAGGGAGTCAGCCTGGGACGCCCCGGTGTGCTGGCGGATTCAACAGCGGCCGAATTCGGGCCGAGCAGCAAGCTGACAAGCCGGAATGTTCTGAACAACCCGCAGACCTTCAGCATGGAGGGCTGGATCAAGACCCAGACCACCGGAGGCGGAAGGATCCTCGGCTTCGGCAACGAGGCGACGAACAACAGCGGGAACTATGACCGCCACCTGTACATGCGCAACGATGGCCGCGTTAATCTCGGCATTTACGACGGCAATACCAACGTGGTCACCAGCCAGTCCGCACTGAACGACGGCGGCTGGCACCACGTGGTGGGCACCTATTCCCCGGGCAGGATGGAGCTGTTTGTTGATGGCGTGAGCCAGGGAACCGCCAATGTCGCTGCCGCCCAGAACTATAGCGGTTACTGGCGCGTGGGAGCTGATTCCCTCGGCGGGTGGCCGGGGCAGCCTTCGAACGCAGGCTTCCAGGGACTGGTGGACGAGGTTGCCGTTTACAGCACGGCCCTTTCGGCCGGTGACGTCAGCTGGCATTACGGACTGGCATCCGGCAACGAGCCTCCGGTTGTATCCTTCGTGTCAAGCTGCACAGGATTGTCCTGCTCCTTCGACGGGAGCAGTTCATCCGACAGCGACGGGACAGTCGAGTCCTGGAGCTGGGACTTTGGAGACGGCGAAACAGCGGAGGGCCGCACAGCGACCCACACCTATGCCTCTGCCGGGACGAAGACAGTCCAGCTGACCGTAAGGGACAACTCCGGCCTGGTTTCCCGCCACTCGGCCCAGGTTGAAGTCTCCGTGCCAAACACTGACCCCACGGCCCAGTTCACCGTGGCATGCACGGCACTGACATGCCAGGTGGACGGCTGGGCGTCGGCGGACCCGGACGGAACGATAGTCCAGTGGGCGTGGGATTTCGGTGACGGCACCACCGCCTCAGGGCCTACTGCAAGCCACACCTACGCTGCGTCCGGCAGCTACCAGATCTCCCTGGCTGTCACCGACGACCGGGGAGCCCAGGCCGTACGCGTGCAGGCCGTGCGCGTCGAGGCATCCGTTGACCCGGTGCCCACCGTCTTCGCCAGTGACGACTTTGGCCGGACCATTGCCCGGGGCCTTGGCAACGCGGACACCGGGGGCGCCTGGACCGTGGCCGGAAGCGCAGCGCGATACAGTGTGGCTCCGGGCACGGGGAAGCTCATCATGAGCGCGCCGGGCAATGCCCCCTCTGCCACCCTTGCTTCGGCAATCGCGCGGGAAAGCGATGTCATGATGTCGCTGTCACTGGATAAGGCAGCAAGCGGGGGAGGCGTCTATGTCTCGCTCACCGGAAGGGGAACGGCTAACGGTGACTACCGTGCCAAAGTCCGCTACATCGCATCAGGCAGGGTCTACCTCTCGATCGTGAGGACCGATGCGGCCGGGGCAGAGACTTATCTGACACCGGAGACGCTGGTCCAGGGAGTCACTGCCGTCTCTGGTGAAAAGATAAGGATCCGGTTCCAGACGGCGGGAACTGCAGAGACACGGCTGTCCGCGAAGGCCTGGTCGGGGGAAACCGAACCGGCGGACTGGAACGTCACCGCCGCTGACTCGGCTGCAGGCCTGCAGCAGCCCGGATGGATTGGCGTCCGCGCGCACCTTTCCGGGTCAGCGACCAACGCGCCGGTTGAGCTGAGCGTGTCCGGGCTCAAGGCAACATCTCCCAGGTAGCACCACCGTCTCCGCGACATCACCATTGCCGTCCTGTTTCCCTGCACTGGGCAGAGAAACAGGACGGCACCTGAAAGGGGGAACATGTTGGCAGACCAGCTGCCACGACGACATTCCGGAGACGGCCGTGGCTGAACCGAGCAGAAGGCTTTTTTTGGGCGCCGGTGCTGCCCTCCTGCTGGCTGGGTGTGCTGCCCAGCCCCCGGGTGGCGCATTGCCCGGCACCCCGGATTCGAGGACAGCCCCGCGGGCCGGCGGAGCAACCGTTTCATCCCTCCTGAATCAGTCTCCCTTTCACATAGCGCACCGTGGTTCGGGCGATAACTGGCCCGAGCACACCATGGCGGCGTACCAGGGGGCGGTGGACGCGGGAGCCCCTGCGATCGAAGTTTCGGTCTGCGCTACCAGGGACGGGGTCCTTGTCTGCCATCACGACACCAACACCCTCAGAATGACGGGCGCTGACCTGGAAATCGCGGACAGCGACTACGGGCGGATAACAGTGCTGAAGAATGACGCGCGTTCCTGGCTGGGGCCGGGCGCGCGGCTGGAACCAATTCCCAGGCTGGAGGACGTGTTGGACCGCTTCGCCGGAAATCAGGTGATCTTTATCGAAGACAAACAGGGAACTAATACGCAGGCTCTGCTCGGCCTCATGGATAAGTACCCCGACGCCAACGAGCACTTCGTCTGGAAGCAGACGGCAGGTGCCCCGGGATACGAAGCTGCGGCCTCGCGGGGCTACCGGACGTGGGGGTATTTCATCGACAATTCGAATAACCAGTTCAAAGCCCTGGCCCCGAAATTCGATTTGCTGGGCATTTACCATGGCGCCACGGATGAGGAAATCAAGGCTCTGGTGGCCTTTGGCAAACCGGTCATCTGCTGGGAAATCCACACTCGCTGGATGCGGGACCGGGTGCTTGGGCTGGGTGTCCGGGGACTCATGTGTTCCAACTATCCGTATGTTGCCGGCGACGAAGCGTCTGCCGCGCGGGATGCCTTTGCCACGGGCGTTCGATCTGCCGGCGACCTGCCGTGGGTCCTTGGCCTGAAGTACCAGCCGGAGATCTTGCCGAGGGAGAAGACGGTGCGGCTGGCCCATGATTCAACGTCCGGCTACCTGCTTGGGTCCATGGGACCGCTCACTTCAGGTGACCAGGAGATCCAGCTGGAAATCCGTTGGCCGGAACTTCCTCCCGGCAGGCACGCCGGGGCCGGCCTGGCTTTTGGCATGCCCGACGACAGCCCGTACCGCGCGGGGATCCCGGGCACAGTGGGCGGCTATCACGTGCTGCTGCGTGCTTCCGGTGCCGTCGAGGTATACCGGCGCAACGTCACGCGGGGAGAGGAAGCCACCGCGGACGAGCTCATTGGCTCGTTCGCCACGGAGCCGGTTGCTTCCGGGACATGGACGGGCCTGAGCGTCAGCATGGATTCCCAGGGCCTGACGGTTAAGCGCAGGGGAGGAGCTGAAGCCTGGTCGGCAAGTATCCCGGACACGGCTTACCGCGGGGGATACCTGGGACTCCTCAAGAGCTATCCCGATCCGGTGGCGGTGGACTTCCGGTCTGTCACGGCAGGCAGCGCGACCGCCTAGCCGGAGGACGCAGCAGCAGCAGTGACCGACTCTGCGTAAATCTTCTCCAGCAGGGCGAGATTCCTTTCGGGCGCAAGGTTCTCCAGGTAGAACGTGCGAGCCTGCGCCCCCATGCGTTCGGCCTCGCCCGGGGCGAGGATGGAGGTCAGGGCATCCGCCAGTGCGAGGGGATTCCCGGCTTCGAAGACGACGCCGTTCTCTCCGGCGCGGACCAGCTCCGGAAAAACACCCCGGTTGGGGACAACAGCCGGAACTGAATGGGCGAAGGCCTCAGCCACGCTCAACCCGAAGGTTTCAAACGCCATTGAAGGGTTGACCAGGACGCGCGCCGAGGCGACGTAATCCATGGCAGTTTCCCGGTCCAGGGCACCAACGAACTCGACGGAACTCCCCAAGGGTGCCGCCAACGCCTCCAACTCGGCACGCAGGGGGCCGTCGCCGGCGATGATCAACTGTCCCATTGAAGGCCGCCATGCCCGGAGTAGGATTGAAGCGCCTTTCTCGGGTGAGAGCCGGCCCAGATACAGGACATGACCCGTGGACGGGACCGTGCGTGGAGGCTTAGGGGCAGGTATGAAATGCGGCTTGACGGAAATCTGTTCCCCCGGAATGCCCGCCCGCACCATGATCCCGTGTGCAAATTCGCTCATGACGATGAACCGTGTGACGCCTTTGACCCAGGTTCCCAGGCCGCGGTGGACGGCGATGGAAGCGGTCAGGGGGGCTGTCGCCGCGCGGCTGTCCCTGTAGCAGGCGTGGGCCAGCCCGGGAAGCGGTGTTCGGGGCAGGCAGTCAAGGCAGGGAGCGCCGTCGCGCAGCAGTGTGCCGGCTGCACAAACAAGCCGGTAGTTGTGCAGGGTCATGACCACAGGCACGCCGTGCTTTCGCGCAGCGGAAAGAATGGACGGGCTTATCAGCGGAAATGGATTATGGAGGTGGATAACATCCGTGCTGGAAGCAGCCAGCATCCGGTCAACGCCGCGCCGGTCTTTTGGCGACCAAATGACCCGGCCGGGTACCACCGCCTTTTGATACGGCGGCATCTGGCGAATGTCGTCGCTGTGGGCGGAGTACGTGCGCACCTCGTGTCCCGCTCCGCGCAGCACCGAGAGTTCCTGCTGGACAACCATGTCTTCACCGCTTGGCTGCTCAGATCTATACGAGTTGTGAATCTGCAGAATTCGCACTACGCTACCGTTCGAAGTTGAGGATTTTGCCTCGCTTGGTCTCATGCTACAGCGTACGAAGCGTCACACTACTGCAGAGACGGACAAATCTTTTGGCTTCCAAATCCGCCATTTCCTATGCCCTCACAGCGGCATTAACCCTGGTTCTTGTGTCTTTTGCGCCGCCGGCAATGGCCGCCGAAAAACCCTGCAACGTTGAGGTGTCGCCCGGGAGTAGTATTCCGGATGCAGTCAATCGACAGCCGGCAGGAGCAGTGGTTTGCCTCAAGGCAGGCGTGCACCGGGTTGACCGGACGATCTCGCCGAAAGACCACCAGACGCTGCGCGGACTTCCCGGTTCCCAGCTCGTGGGTTCGGTTGCCTTGTCCCGGTGGCAAAAGGACGGATCCCTCCAGCGGGCGGACAACGTCCTGCCTTCCGCATACTCTGCGCCGGGGGAGTGCGAGAACCAGGCCGCGCCGCTCTGCCGCCAAGCCGAGGCACTGTTTGCCAACGGCGCCCTGCTGACTCCTGTGGCCTCCCGCGACCAGGTAAAGGCGGGGACCTACTTCGCGGATTATTCACGCGGATCGGTTTTTGTGCTGCCTCCCAGCGGAGCTGCACCGGCGTATGAGCTGGCAAAGACGCGTACCGCTGTCTCGTCGCGTGGAAACGGTGTACGGCTGGAGCGTTTGACGCTCAAAGGCTTCGCCAATCTGCCCCAGAAAGGCGCTATTGAGGTTAGCGGTCCTAACTGGGTCCTGAGCGGCAACGATATTTCCCAAAACCACGGCGCCGGGATAATGCTGGCCTATGGAGACAACGCGCTAATCACCGGAAACCGCATCCATTCCAACGGCCAATTGGGAATCGGCCAGTGGCGGTCGCAGAAGGCCCGCATTGAGGACAACCAGATCCTGGGAAACAACACGAGGGGTTTCTGGATTGCGGATTGGGAAGCGGGCGGCGTGAAAATTACCGAATCCTCCTCAATATTGCGGAACAACACCATCGCCAACAATCTGGGGACGGGCGTTTGGGCGGATGAGGCTGCCGACGGCGTTTCTATTATCGGCAACACGATTACGGCTAACGCAGCCGACGGGGTGCGGTTTGAAATCAGCCGCAACGGGGAGATCCGGGACAACCAGGTGAGCGGCAACGCGCTGGGCCTCAGGCGGGGAGGCGGCACCACCCTGATGTCCGGCGCAGGAATCAACGTCAACACTGCGTCGAACGTGCGTGTCACCGGAAACAACGTGTCAGGCAACCTCAACGGCATCGGAATCCAGATGCGTGTCCGCGGCAGTGGGCCATGGGGTGCCTACAAGCTGCAGGGAATCCGGGTCACGGGCAACACCGTCGACATGACCGCACCGGCATCTCCCGCCGCGGCCGTGTCCGGGGTTGTCCGGGCCTCGCAGGTCAAGGAGTCCCTGGCATCCGCAGACGTCGCCTTCAGCCAGAACACGTACATTTATCCCTCCCGCACCGCGGCAAAACTGGCCCACGCAGGTTCCAGCCTGACGTTCCAGGCCTGGCAGGCCGCAGGATTCGACGCCGACGGCCGCTGGCTGGCCGCTTCCGGTGCGCCGGCGCCCGTCCCGCCAACCCCGACCCCGGCCCCGCCGGCGCCCGTCCCCCCAGCACCGACGCCGACGGCGACTCCGACCCCGACCCCGACCCCCGCGCCGCCAACCCCGGAACAGCCCGGGACCGCAACGGCAGTCGCACGTGATGACTTCTCGCGCAGCCGCACGTCCGGTCTCGGGGCAGCAGCCACGGGAGGAAACTGGACCACAGCCGGGGCTTCATCCCTCTACTCCGTAGCCGCCGGTGAGGGCAGGCTGGTGATGAGCGGGCCCGGTCATCTGCCCACCGCGCACCTGCGAAGCGTCAGCGTCCTCGATGCGGACACCACCCTCAGCTTTTCCCTGGACAAGCAGCTGCAGGCAGGCCAGGTCTATGTCTCCGTCGCAGGAAGATCTGTCCAAGGTGTAGGGGAGTACCGGGCCAAGCTGGTCATGGGCAGGGACAACGGTGCCGTGTCCATCGTGCGTACGGACAGCCGGGGCGCCGAGACAGTCCTGAGCGGTGAACGCATCCTCCCGGAACTGCGTGTGCAGGCCGGCAAGCAGCTGAATGTCAGGCTGGCCGTAACGGGAGCGTCCCCCGCTCAGATCCGGGTGAAGGTATGGCCCGCCGGCACCGCTGAACCCGGCCAATGGCACAGGGAAGCGACGGACGGGACAGCCCCGCTCCAGGCCAAGGGCTCAGTGGGAATCCTCGGATCCCTCTCCGGCAATGCCACCGGACACCCGCTTGCGCTTCAAATCCAGGACTGGACCACTCTGGCACGCGTGCCCAAGCCGTAGTAGTCTCGCCCGGATTCTTGAAGCCAACAGCAGGGGGAGCTGTGCCCGAAACCATTTTCACTTTGTCAGGACCTGGCCGGAAGCCGTCTTACCGTGACCTCGTCCAAACCTTGGAAGGCAGGCAGAAGACCAACAAGGGGGCATCGGCCTATGCCCGTTGGGTAAACCGCCCCCTGGGCAGGAGGCTGGCGGCCCTGGCGTACCTGGCAGGGCTCACTCCCAATCAAGTGACAGGAATCAGCGCCCTGTGCAGCGCGGCGGGCCTTGTCTTGATCATGGCAGGACCCGTGGCGTGGGCAACGGGGGCCGCAGCGGCCTTCCTTCTGGTGCTGGGTTATGCCCTCGACGCCGCAGACGGTGCCCTTGCCAGGCTCCGCGGCGGTGGTACCTTCGCTGGTGAATGGCTGGACCACGTAGTGGACGCGGGCAAGATGGCGCTGGTGCATCTGGCAGTTCTGGTGGGCTGGTGGCGGGGTTCGGACCTGTCCGAAGCCTGGCTCGCGGCACCGCTGGTTTACGAGTTCATTGCCGTGGTCTTTTTCTTCACGATCGTTCTCACTGACCAGCTGCGCCGGGCACACCGGGGTTCTGCGCAGATGAGGCTTGCGGGAGAGGGATCCTCGTCCGTGGCTTACAGTGTGGCGGTGCTTCCGACCGAGTACGGCGTGCTGGCGCTGGCGTTCACCCTTTGGGGGACCCCCACCGTATTTGCCTACTGCTATCTGGGATTGCTGGCCTGCAACGCCGCGTTCATCAGCCTGGCACTGCCGAAGTGGTACCGGGAGGTGAAGACCTTTGGCAGCGTCGGTCCGAAGACGCCAGCTGAGGGGAGGCCACTGCCCGCGGAAAGCGAAAATTAGGCCACACTCAGATGCTGCGGCGACCGGGCCGTGGGATGATTACGACAGACTTGTTTTGCGTAATCCCCTTCCCATCATTTCCGGCCCCGAGGAGCAACGAACGTGCCTGTGGTTTCAACCCCCGCCAATCTCCGTACTTCAGCGGGTTCACTGGACAACAACGAGGTACTGCGAATCCGCAATGATTTCCCGGTCCTGGGACAGGAAATCAATGGCCATCCACTTGTTTACCTGGATTCCGGCGCAACCTCACAGAACCCGCTGTGTGTCCTGGAGGCCGAGCAGGAGTTCTACGAACAGCGCAATTCCGCCGTCCACCGCGGTGCGCACACTCTGGCCGTCGGAGCCACGGAGGTCTTCGAAGATGCCCGCAGGAAAGTTGCGGCGTTCGTCAACGCAGGTCCGGACGAGCTGGTGTGGACTTCCAACGCCACCGAGGGCCTAAACCTGATCACCTATGCCTTCTCCAATGCAGCACTTGGACGTGGGGGTGCTGCTGCCGAGCCCTTCAGACTGGGACCAGGGGACGAAATCCTGGTCACCGAGATGGAACACCACGCCAACCTCATCCCTTGGCAGGAACTGGCCCTGCGGACCGGTGCCACCCTGCGCTGGATCCCTGTGGACGAGGCCGGCCGGCTGCGGCTGGACGAGGCAGAGAACCTGGTCAACGCCCGCACGCGCATTCTTGCTTTCTCACACGCCTCGAACGTTTTGGGAACCATTAACCCAGTGGAGGCCTTGGTTGCGATGGCCCGCAGGGTTGGAGCCTTTGTAGTTCTCGACGCATGCCAGTCCGTTCCCCATATGCCTGTCGACTTCAAGGCACTGGACGTAGACTTTGCCGTCTTTTCGGGACACAAGATGCTGGGCCCCACCGGCATTGGTGCGCTCTACGGGAAGGCAGAGCTGCTGAACGCCATGCCGCCGTTCCTAACGGGAGGGTCAATGATCACGACGGTGACGATGGACCGGGCCGAGTACCTCCCCGCCCCGCAGCGTTTTGAAGCCGGCACGCAGCGCATTTCCCAGGCAGTGGCACTGGGCGCAGCCGTGGATTACCTGAGCGAGACTGGAATGGACCGGATCCACGAGTGGGAGGGCCGGCTTGGCCAGCGGCTCGTGGAAGGCCTGGAAAACATCGAGGGCATCAGGGTTGTTGGGCCTCCTTCAGGATCCGAACGGATTGGACTGGCCTCATTCGACGTGGACGGCGTGCATTCCCACGACGTCGGACAGTTCCTGGACGACCAGGGAATCGCTGTTCGCGTGGGGCACCACTGCGCCCAACCGCTTCACCGCAGGCTCGGACTGGTATCCACAACCCGGGCCAGCACCTACCTCTACAACACCACCGACGACGTCGACAGCTTCCTTGCTGCCGTTGCCGGCATTCGGCCCTTCTTTGGAGTGAAGTAACCATGACTTCGGACAGCCTGCAGCAGTTGTACCAGCAGATCATCCTTGAGCACGCGAAAGCGCGCCACGGGGACGGTCTCGTCCACGCACCCGCCGGCACCCTCACACAGGAATCCCACCAGGTGAATCCCACCTGCGGTGACGAAATCGTCCTGCGGGCCGCCTTTGACGGTTCTGTGGTCGAAGGCGTGAGCTGGGAAGGTAACGGCTGCTCGATCTCCATGGCGTCTGCCTCCGTGCTGACCGACCTGGTCGCCGGACTCAGCCGTGACGAAGCAGCTGAGCTGGTGGACACTTTCCGCGAGCTCCTGCGTTCGCGCGGCACGATTGAACCCGACGAGGAAGTGCTGGGAGACGCCGCCGCTTTCGCGGGAGTCTCCCGTTACCCGGCGAGGGTCAAGTGCGCAATGCTGGCCTGGGTGGCCCTGGACGAAGCTCTCAGCCGACCGGCGGGCTGAACACCGGTTCCCTACTTGGTCCGCTGCTTCTAAACGGGTATTTGCATCCGCTGATTACGCTGTCCGGCGCGGCGCTGCTGTTGTTGACTGGCTTGCAGTCATAGCAAGCTTGCAAGCGGGGGGCAACACAGTGAAAAAACGCGCACTAATCACCGGCATCACCGGGCAGGACGGCTCATACCTGGCCGAGCTCCTGCTCCGGAAGGGATATGAGGTCCACGGACTGATCCGCAGGGCATCCACTTTCAACACGGTGAGGATTGACCACCTCTATGTGGACCCTCATGACGGAGGCGCACTGCACCTCCACTACGGTGACCTGACCGACGGCTCGCGCCTGGTAACGCTGCTGGCGGATATCCGTCCGCACGAGGTCTACAACCTGGGAGCACAGTCGCACGTCCGGGTCTCCTTCGACGAGCCCGAGTACACGGGCGACTCCACCGGTATGGGTACCATCCGCATGCTGGAGGCCGTGCGCCTGGCAGGGATCGAAACGCGGTTCTACCAGGCCTCCTCATCTGAGATGTTCGGAGCCACGCCTCCGCCCCAGAACGAAGAGACGCCCTTCCATCCGCGGTCACCGTATGGAGCCGCGAAGGTCTACAGCTACTGGGCAACCCGGAACTACCGTGAGTCCTACGGCATGTTTGCCGTGAACGGCATTCTCTTCAACCACGAGTCCCCGCGGCGGGGAGAGACTTTCGTGACACGCAAAATCACGCGTGCCGTTGCTGCAATCCAGGCTGGCCGGCAGGAACACCTCTACATGGGCAACCTGGACGCGCTCAGGGACTGGGGCTATGCGCCGGAGTATGTGGAGGGAATGTGGCGGATGCTGCAGGTCGAGGAGCCGGACGATTACGTGCTGGCTACCGGTGAGAAGTACTCCGTCGAGGATTTCCTCCAGATCGCCTTCGGCCATGCCGGCCTGACGTGGCAGGACCACGTCCTCTTTGACGAGAGGTACCTGCGCCCGGCTGAGGTGGACTCACTCATGGGGGACGCTTCCAAGGCACAGTCGAGGCTTGGCTGGAAGGCCACGGTGCACACGCCCGAGCTGGCCCGCATCATGGTCGACGCCGATATCTCCGCTCTGAAGCACGCTGACGGGCGCTACGTGGACTCGGTCGACCTCGGCTCCTGGCTGGCTGCCAGTGCCTAGCTGGACGCCCGGGGTTGCCGGGCCGTTGGACCGCACCGCACCCGTCTACGTTGCCGGACACCGCGGGCTCGTAGGGTCTGCGATACACAGCCTCCTGGCAGCTGAAGGATTTGAGAACATCATCGTGCGCTCATCCGCAGAAGTGGACCTCAGGGACAGGGGCAGCGTCGAGTCCCTGTTTGAGCAGACGCGGCCCGAGGTCGTCATCCTGGCGGCCGCCAAGGTGGGCGGGATACTGGCCAATGACACCAGGCCGGTGGACTTCCTCAGCGATAACCTGCGGATTCAGCTCAACGTCATGGATGCCGCTCTTCAGTACGGAACCGAGCGGCTGCTCTTCCTCGGATCATCCTGTATCTACCCGAAGTTCGCTCCCCAGCCCATCACCGAGGATTCGCTGCTCAACGGCCCGCTGGAGCCAACGAACGAAGCCTATGCAATTGCGAAGATCGCAGGCATCAAACAGGTCCAGGCGGTGCGCCGGCAGTACGGGAAAAACTGGATCTCAGCCATGCCGACCAATCTGTATGGTCCGCGGGACAACTTTTCTCCCACGGGATCCCACGTCCTTCCGGCGCTCATTCGCCGATATGAGGAAGCAGCACGGAACGGTGCCGGTTCCGTCACGAACTGGGGATCCGGCTCTCCCCGCCGGGAATTCATGCACGTCGAAGACATGGCCCGGGCCTGCCTTCACCTGCTGGAGAACTACGACGGACCGGAGCACGTAAACGTGGGTACGGGGGAGGACCTGAGCATCAGGGAACTGGCCGGTCTGGTCGCGGATGCCGTGGGCTACAGCGGCGAGGTGGACTGGGATACTTCCAAGCCCGACGGCACGCCGCAGAAGCTGCTGGATGTTTCAGTGCTCGAAGCCACCGGGTTCCGTCCCGGGATCTCCCTGGCAGCGGGGATCAGCTCGACTGTGGCATGGTACCGGGAGAACATTGCGGACGTTCGTATGGCGCATCACGCCTGACGCGGACCAGCCTTGTCACGCCACCGCAGGGCGCGGGGTGAGCGGAAGCTCCACCCGGAAGACCGTTCCGAGTCCAAGGCGGGACGACACGGAGATCCTGCCGCCGTGTGCTTCAACGATGTCCCGCGTAATGCCCAGGCCAAGCCCGACGCCGGGAATCGCCGCCTTCTTCACCGCTGCCGAGCGGAAGAACCGGTTGAATGCTTCCCCCTGCTCCGCCTCTGTCATGCCCATGCCCTGATCGCGGACCTCAAGGACGGCCAGCTCACCCTCGGAGCGGACACGGACGGTGACCGTGCCGCCGTCGGGAGAGTATTTGATGGCGTTGGAGAGCAGATTGTCCAGCACCTGCTGCACGCGGACCGGGTCAAAGGAACCGCACACGTCCTCAGGAATGTCCAGGGCCAGCTGGACTCCGGCGGCATCCGCACGCGGCTGGGCTGACCAGGCGGCGGAGGCGGCGAGTTCGCGGAGGGACAGGTCCACGGGCTCCAGATGCACTGAACCGGCGGCGGTGGTCAGCAGGTCTGCCACCAGGACCAGCAGCCGCTCCGCGTTGCGCATGGCGACGGAAAGCGACGCCGTCAGGGAGTCGGAGCCATGACGCTCCTCGGACTCGCTGATTGCCAGGTCAAGGTAGCCGATGATGGAGGTCAGCGGCGTGCGCAGTTCATGCGAGACGCTGGCCACGAAGTCTTCCTTGGCCCGCAGCGCCCGCAGCATGTCGGTGACATCCCCGAAGGCGATGACCGATCCATTGAAGTCTCCGGAGTCGTCCGTGAGCGGGCGGGCCGATACGGCCATGGCCCGCTGCTCCGCCCCGCGGCCAACGGCTACCAGGACGTCCGAGAATGCCTCCCGGCGCATGGCCCGGGCAACGGGCCTGTCATCGGCCGGCATCGGAGTGACGCCGTCCGGAAGATAGAGATGCATGTCAGCTTCAGTCCGCTCACCGGTGTTCGAGGGAAGAGCGAGGTCATGGGTGGCCAGCTGGCGGCTGTTCATCAGCATGACGTGTCCGTCCTTTGCCAGGACAACGACGCCGACGTCGATTGTGTCCAGCACTGCGTCCAGGAGCCGGGCGCGGCGCCGGCTGTCCTGCAGGCTCTGTTTCAGTGCCCGATCCGCCGCCTCCAGTGCACGGTGCTGTTCGGAGGCATCCTGGGTCATCACCGTGGCCGCCTTGTGCACCAGCAGCATGATGACGGGTACCAGGGCCGAGCGCGCAAAATCCTGCGCGGAGGGCTGCGTCCCCATCAGCGGACTCCAGATAATCAGCAGCGAACCAGCGGTGGTGATGATTGATGCCGTGCGCGGTGCGAAGCCGGACCAGGCCAGCCAGAAGACCGGAAAAACGGTGAGCAGCAGCATGCCGGTGACATCCGGCTGGACCGCCCGGTAAAGCAGGGCGATCGCCGCGAAGTCCAGGATTGGAATAATCCAGTACGCCGGCTGGAAGAATTTCTCCCAGGGAAGGGCGGCGGAGAGCACGGACAATACGGTCATAAGTGCCAGGCCCGCGAGGAAGGCCGGATCCTGGAAAGCCGAGGGCTTGTTCATAAAAACGATGGGCACGGAAACGAGGACGGCCAGGAAGAGGGGAAGCTGGCTTATTGCCACCCGAAGCCGCAGGCTGAGTTCATGAAAATTGCTGCGAATTCCAAGCAGGGACAGGGCATTGACCCGAAAGCTGGACATCTGCCCGGTACCTCGTATTTTCGCCGTGAATGGAATCCTCAGTTTATGCGCTGAGCCTGTAGGATGCCCAATAAGGGGAAGCGGGTACAGCAGGTCTCGCAGGACAGGAAAAACCAAGAAGCTATGGAAACTCAGCGCGTCGCCGTCATTATCGAAGACGACAAGGACATTCGCGACCTTCTGCACGCAGTACTCCAGCAGTCTGGTTTTGAAGTCCATGCCAGCCCCACCGGACTGGAGGGTGTCGAGGCAGTGCGCCGTCATAATCCGGCCGTTGTCACACTCGACCTGGGCTTGCCGGACATCGATGGATTCGAAGTCATTCGGCAGCTGCGTCTCTTCAGCGACGCCTACATCGTGATGCTGACCGCCCGCGCCGAAGAACTGGACACCCTCATGGGTCTCGAAGCCGGCGCGGACGACTACATCACCAAGCCCTTCCGTCCGCGTGAACTGCGCGCCCGGATCTCCGCGATGATGCGCCGGCCCCGCAAGGACACGGCCCCGGCCATCCCCGAGGCCGAAGCCGCGCCTGCGCCCCTGCCGGCGGCCGTTGAGACCGCAGCTGTGGACAGTGAAGACATTTTCAGCCATAACGGCCTGGTGCTCGACGCCGGAACCCGCACCACCGTGCTCTCCGGCCGCGACGTCGAGCTGACCCGCACTGAATTCGACCTTCTGCACGCCCTGCTGGAGAGCGGACGCCGGGTGCGGAGCAAAACGGACCTCGTACGGCGGCTGCGCGGAGAGGACTACGACACAGGGTCCTACATCAGCGAGTCCGATGAACGCACCATTGAAGTCCACGTGGGCAACCTCCGGCGCAAACTGGGCGACGATTCCCGTTCCCCCCGCTGGCTTGAGACCGTTCGGGGAGTTGGCTACCGGCTGGCACCGGCAAACTAGCGGATCACCCTGAGCAGCGCGGGTGCGGCGCTGCCTCCGGGAGGGCAACGGCGCTAGATGCTGCCCAGCATCTGCCGAAGCGACGCCAGGGTGGCTTCACCACACTCATGTATGGGTTCCAGCAGCGACTGCAGTCCGTGGATATCGGCCCGGCCCACCATTTCCTGGGCTATCAGCGCGTAACCGGCCAGACGCTTGGCCCCGGCCATGTGGCTGGAGATCTTAATGCTGAGCACCACGTCCATGGCTTCGGGATAGTCGCCGCCGTCGAGCGAATTCGCCAGCCGCTGGTACCGGCCTTCCCACATGTCGATGTAATTGCCGACAAACTGGCGGCAAATCTCCGGGCCCATCTGCTGGCTGAGGTCGCGCAGGGACGCGCTCGAGACCAGGACGTGGGAAACCGGGCTCTCAATCACGGCGGTCATACCGGGCGGGAACTGGCGGAAGCAATGGCCCGGGCGCGGATCGCGCGGCCCGGAGGCGCAGTGCTGAGGCGGGGAGACATGGGGGTCCTCCTGGACGGCAGCCGTCCCATTCCTGGGAAGGCAGGTGGATCAGTACCGCCAACGGTCCCATGCCAAGCTCAGGAACTCTCCCCGGCGAGGCTCAAGATCGCAGAAAGTTTGCTGGTGATTCCAGCAGATACCACATACGACGGCGTCTGCCCCCCGCAGGGAACAGACGCCGTCGTTTGTGGCGAAAGTGGCTAGTCGGCGATGTAGAAGAGCCGCTTATTCACGAACTCATCCATTCCCAGCGGCCCGAGTTCACGGCCGTAGCCTGAACGCTTAACACCGCCAAAGGGAATATCAGCTCCCTCTCCGACGCCGTTGACGTTGGCCATGCCAACCTGGAGCTGCTGCGCAACCTTGCGGGCGCGTTCCTCATCAGTGGAGAAGACGGCGCCGCCCAGACCGTAGTCGGAGTCGTTCGCGAGCTTGACGGCTTCCTCGTCGCTGCCCACCTTGTAGACCACGGCCACCGGGCCGAAGAGCTCTTCGCGGTAGGCACGCATCTCAGGGGTGATCCCGGTGAGCACGGCCGGTGCCAGGTAAGCGGCAGGGCCCTCATGCAGGGTGCCGCCGGCATGCAGGACGGCGCCCTTGTCCACGGCGTCCTGGATCTGCTCGGCCAGGGCTTCTGCTGCGGCGCGGGAGGAAAGCGGTGCGAAGGTGCCCTCGGCTGCCGCTGCCGGGTTTCCGGGCTTGAGGTCCTTGGCCAGGTTGGTCAGTTCCGCCACGAAGTCATCGAAGATGTCCTCGGTGACGATCATGCGCTTGTTGGAGTTGCAGGCCTGGCCGGTGTTCTCGATGCGGGTGGCCCAGGCGTTGGCGGCTGCTTCCTTCACGTCCTCGGCGTCCAGCACGACGTACGGGTCCGAGCCGCCCAGCTCCAGCACAACCTTCTTGAGGTTTTTTCCGGCCAGCTCGCCGATGATGGCGCCCGCCCGCTCGGAGCCGGTGAGGGAGACTCCCTGGATGCGGGGATCGGCGATGATGTCCGCGATCTGGTCGTGGCTGGCGAAGACGTTCTGGTAGACGCCGGCGGGAACACCTGCGTCGTCCATGATCTTCTGGATCGCCAGCGCGGATTTGGGGCAGGACTCGGCGTGCTTGAGGATGATGGTGTTGCCCAGCATGAGGTTGGGCGCCGCGAAACGGGCCACCTGGTAGTAGGGGTAGTTCCACGGCATGATGCCGAGCAGCGGGCCGACCGGCAGTTTCTGGATGACGGCGCGGCCGCCGCCGATTGCCTTGATCTCCTGGTCCGCGGCCAGCGAGGGGCCTTCGGTAGCGAAGTAGTTGAAGATATCGGTGCAGTACTCTGCCTCACCGGCGGATTCGGGAAGCGGCTTGCCCATCTCCTCGGTGATGATGGCGGCGAGCTCATCCATGCGCTCGGTGAAGAGCTCGGCTACCCGGCTCACAATCCGGCTGCGTTCCTCAAGAGGAACCTCCCGCCAGGACTCGTGGGCTGCCTGCGACGCTGCAAGGGCATCCTGGATCTCGGCATCGGTTGCCAGGGGGAATTCTTCCCCCGGTTCACCGGTGGCGGGGTTCACTACCCGGTAGGACCTGGCCGTTGTCTTGGAAGTGGTGCTCACGTCCGTACTCCTTACGCATGTATGTGGGTTATGTCATCATGCCGCGAAACTCCCTCCCGGGTAAACAAAATGCCTGATGGTGACGGAAAATCCCACCCGGAGGAAGAACCTATCCGGAAGGCAGGGAGGCATCCTTGGCGGACCGGGAACGCCAGGCGTAGACCGCAACCGTGCCGAGCGCCGCTCCCAGCCCGTTGGCCATAACGTCGTGCGGCGTGGCGTACCGCTCCGGAAGCAGCAGCGCCTGCGCAGCTTCTATGCCCACGGAGACGCAGAGGCCGGCGACGGCGGCGAGCCAGGACCACCGCGGCCCAAGCCAGGCGGCCAGCAGCAGCCCGGCAGGAAGGAAGAGCGCCACATTGGCCAGCGATTCCACCAGCGGGTAGTCCACCCACGCCGGGAAGCCAAGGGCATGCAGCCGGCCGAGCAGCTGGTCCAGCTGTCCGCGCATTCCCCGGTCTACGGGACGGGGCCAGAAAACAATGCCCGCCAGCACAATGCCGTAGGCCGCCGTGCCGAGCCCCAGGGGAAGGCTGTGACCGCGCTTCCGGCCCTGATCCAGTGCCTGCATAGTGACTGCGTCCTTCATTGTCGGGTAGCCCGGGCTGGGCAAATCCGGCGAATCCCTGAGCCGGCTGACATCGGATTGCGCAGATGTTGCGGCCGCATTGCGGGCCTCTTGAGCATTGTTGCAAGGTTTTCCAAACCCTGTGCCGGGACGGTCCGGTTTCTTGAGAATCAGGTAGCAGATTAGCCATGTCGGCAGGAATGGTTCCTGCCGGGCACACCACTCTTTTAGGGGATTCAGAATGAACAAGATGGCAAAAGGCGCACTGGCAACCGGCGTAGGCGTGGCACTGCTGCTCGGCGGCGGCGGAACGCTCGCGATCTGGAACGACACCGCCAATGCCACCACCGGTTCGATCGTGGCCGGTAACCTGGATCTGTCCTCCGGCACGGCAGTGTGGAAGAAGTCCGACGGAACCGTCATCCCCAACATCTCCAACTACAAGGTTGTCCCGGGTGAAACCCTCCGGTTCGAGCAGCCCCTGACCATCCAGCTCACCGGTGACCAGCTCAAGGCCACCCTGGCACCGGACTTCGGCGCAACGTCGAACGGCTTCTCCAGCCAGCTGACCTATAACTACAACATCAAGCAGGGCACCACCGAGCTGAAGGGCCGCGACCTGACCGCCGCCAACTCCGGTGCAGCCACGGTCACCGCTGAGGTTACCTTCAACCAGACCGCTGGAAACAACACGCAGAACGCAGTCCAGGATCTCTCCAAGATCAGCTACAAGCTGGAGCAGGTTATCCGCTAGCCCAAGCCTCCATCTGTTCATTCGTGCCGTGCGCGGCGTCCACCGCCGCGCACGGCACCCCCCCCGGCAGCAAAACCATTGGAGTGCAGGACATGGCAAGGACAGCGCTGAAGGCGTCAGGGCTCGTGCTCTGCGCCGTGCTGCTGGGACTGCTCACCGTCCAGGGAACCTATGCGCTCTGGAGCGCGGCCGCTCCGGCGGCGGGTGGAAGCCTCCAGGCAGCTTCCCTCAACGTGCAGATGGACGGCGGGACCGGCGTCGTCATGATGCGCCAGCCTGATGGAACACAGGGCACCGTTGCCCTGGCTACCGCACCGCTGGGAGCGGTGAACGCAGGCCAGCCCGTGTACGCCGGCATCAGGCTGACCAACCAGACCGACGCCGGAGGAACGTTCACCTTGGCAGCATCCGCCGGCCAGCCGGTCATCGGAGGCAGCCTCGCTCCGCTGCTCACCGTTGAGCACCGGGCTGCCGCAGGTTCTGACCTCGCGGCCTGCTCCAACCCGGCTCTCTTCACCGGTCCTGCAGCGCAGGTCCTCGAACTGCCGAAGAGCGCCTCAGGCGTCCTCTGCTTCCGCGTAACGCTCTCTGCGGCAGCAAACGCCGAGGGCCAGACTTCCACAATTTCGATTCCGCTCACCGTCGAACAAAAAGGATAGTGACTTCCATGTCAACAGGCCGCAGCAACCCTTCACCGGCGCTCCGGGCACTGAAGTTCACCGGATCAGCCCTCAGCCTGGCGGCCATGTGCGGTGCCGCGCTTGCCGCCCTGGTGCTGATCATCATTCCGCTGGTGACAGGCTCACAGACCTACACAGTGCTGACCAGTTCCATGGCCCCGAACTACGCGCCCGGCACTTTCCTGGTTGTGAAGCCCACTCCTGCCGACCAGCTCAAGACCGGTGACGTGATCACTTACCAGATCGAGTCCGGGGATCCCACCGTCATCACCCACCGGATTATCGGCATTTCCTCGGGCCAGAACGGCGAGCGGCTGTTCACCACCCAGGGAGACAACAATGACCTGGCCGACGAAGGCGCGGTCCAGGAAGCCCAGATCCGCGGCAAGCTCTCCTACGCCGTGCCGTACGTGGGGTTTGTAGCCAACGGGCTTGGCAGCAGCGACCGCGGAGAGATGGCCCAGTGGGCGGCTGTTGGCCTGCTTGGCTACGGGATCATCCTGCTTGTCCGCGGCGGACTGGAAGCCAAGCGGAAGTCTCCCGGCCCCGAGGTTGACGCGGTGGTCCTGGAGCTGCCCCTCCGGGACGACGCCGCAGCCTACTCCCGTGCCGGCGAATCCATGCCGGATGCCTTCAGCGACGACCCGATCCTGCACGACTGCGACCACTGCGACCACGCCGTTTCAGGCTTCCACTCAGCACATGCTCCCAAGAGCGTGGCAGTCTGATGAATCCTCTCCGCCGGTCCTTCGCGCCCCGCGGTGCCAGGGCCGGCGCGGCGCTGCTGGGCGCCGGGGCCTTTGCCGCCATGTCCCTGGCAGCAGCCCCCGCAGCATACGCAGACGCTGACTACCTCCAGATCAGCCACGAGGGGTCCAGCTTCTCCGGCTCCGCCCGCCAGCCCATCTTCCCGGCCGGCCTGCACCTGGTTCCCGGCAGCTCGCAGCCAGCGGCCCTCTGGGTCCGCAACAACTCAGCTGAGCCGGCATATCTGTCACTGGCAGTGGCCGGGCGCGGAATAGGTCCTGAGCTTGCCGGTTACCTCGAATTCCGTTCCCGGATTGGTGCAGGCGCTGAATCCGCTGCCCTGCCCGGGAGCGCCGCCTGCAATGACCTCGGAACGCCCGTGCTTCTCGAAGCGGGCGCAGTCCGCCGGGTGGACCTCAGCACGGGCCTGGTCCCGGAAACACCCAACTCCGCCATGGACCAGCAAGGGGCGTTTGACGTCCTTCTGCTGCTGGACGCAGCGGGCGGCCGCTCCGCCTGCCAGGCTGCTGATGCTCCGGACAACCAGACTCCGGTCCCCGGCGGGCAGGATGCGGGCGGCACCCGGGGACCCGGAAACGCCCTGCAGGACAGCCCCGGAGCGGCAGCCGTGGTTACCGTCCCGGGGACCGGGGGACCGGTGGCAGCACCGCTGAATACCGTACCGGTGTCCGGGGAAACAATCAGCCCGCCGGCCGGTTTCGCCAAGGCAACCGGCACCCTTGATCTTCCCCCGCGGATCGCACCGGCGTCGTTCATCCAAAGCACCGTGGAACCAATCATCCGCACCTGGCAGGGTACGTTGATGGTGCTGCTGGCTGCCGGCTTCTTCGCCGCCGCAGCGGGCCGGATACGCATAACCCGAAGGACGCAATGAAGGAGAACGAGCAGGTGGGTCAGCCACGGAAGAAGAACGCCTTTCAGCGGTTTCGGGAACTTCCGGGTTCCCGGATCGCCGCCGCAGCCTTCGCCGTGACGGTCGTCCTGGGACTGGGGGTACCCGCTGCCTGGGCGCTTTGGAGCCAGCAGGGCACCGCCGTGATGACGGTGACTGCCGGAAAGCCCGTGCCGACGGTCCCTGCGCCGCAGCCCACGCCCGTTCCCACACAGCCGTCGGTTCCGCCCGGAACGATCGTGAACCAGGCGGATCCTGTGTTCGCCGCGCGTCCCGGAAAACCTGCCCCGGGGACATGCACCGCTGCTACGGGCACCCAGCTCACGGATACAACCTTTACCTGGACCGGTTCCGGACCGGTAACGCACTACGTCATTTCCGTGACGTCAACGAACCCGGCCTATGCCTACGCCCAGTCACAGACTGTTCCGGCGGCCGCCGCCACCTTCCGTTTCGACCGCTCGGCCGTGGACCAGTACGGCAAGCCGGTTTCGAACCCGACGCCGTACTACACGGACTACCGGGTGCGGGTCATGCCCATGAACGGCTCCGTGGCAGGCGACCCGCTCTACTGGACGTACAAGTACGAGCACTACAACGTGACCAACTGCTACTGGGCGGATCCGCATGCCGCGGCGGCACCGAACGCTGCGCCCCTGGGCAAGATCAATCCTCTGGCCTGCACACTGCCGGAACTCGTGCGGGGCAGGGACGGCTATGCCGAACTCGTGCTCAACTGGGCAGCTTCCTCCGGTGCATCCAGCTATGACGTGACGATCAAGTCCGCCAACGGGCGCTACGGCGCCCAAGCCACCCAGCCCGGGGTGCAGGCGCGGTTCAGGACGAGCCTGGCCCAGCCCGGCGGATCAACCCAGCACTTCTCCCAGTACTCAGTTCGGGTGCAGCCCATGAACGGAACCACGGCCGGTGACCCGGTGTACCTGACCTACCAGCTTGGGGCGAACAGCCACGAGTGCTGGGCTACCGGGAACGAGCTGCGGGGCTGACCGGCCGCCGCAGCCAGGGAACGATGCGGCCGGCGGGAACCGGCTAGCGTTCCTGCCCGCTGCCGTCCTGGAACACGTCGGGGATGCCGTCGTTGTCTGCGTCCAGGCGCTCGGCCTTCTCCAGCACGGCATAGCGGCGGTTGCGGACGCTCAGCAGGATGGACGCCAGCACGGCAGCAAGCACGGACGCAGTAAGAATTGCGATCTTGGCATCCTCATGGTGGGCAGAGCCCAGACCGAAGCTGAGGTCGTTGACCAGCAGGGACACGGTGAAGCCAATACCGGCGAGGATGCCGATGCCGGTCAGGTCTACCCACTTCACGGACGTGTCCAGGGTCGCCTTGGTGAAGAAGGTCAGCACCCACGTGGTCAGCAGCACGCCGATCGGCTTGCCAAGCACCAAGGCAGCCACGATGCCTACAGCCACCGGATCCATCAACGCCCGGCTGAGGCCTTCAAACCCGCCAATCGCGACGCCGGCGGAGAAAAACGCGAACACAGGAACAGCGAGGCCGGTGGAGATGGGACGGAAGCGGTGCTCGAAGATTTCCGCCAGACCGGGCTTGTTTTCGTTCGGCGGGATGGGCTTGCCTTCAGCAGTGCGGCGCAGCACCGGAACGGTGAAGCCAAGCAGCACGCCGGCCACCGTGGCGTGCACGCCGGAGGCATGCATCAGGATCCAGACGGCAACGGCCAGCGGGGCGAGGATCACCCAGAACGGCCAGCGGCGGGCACCGAAGAACTTCGGTTCGCGCTGCACCAGCAGGGCGAATGCCGCCAGCGGAATCAGCATGAGGCCCAGCATCGCCAGGTTCACGTCTTCCGAATAGAAGAGCGCAATGATCGTGATGGCAATCAGGTCATCAACGACGGCGAGGGTCAGCAGGAAGATCCGCAGCGCCGTCGGGAGGTGGGAGCTGATGACTGCCAGGACTGCCAGCGCGAAAGCAATGTCCGTGGCTGTCGGGATCGCCCAGCCGCGCAGGCCGTCCGAGCCGGAGAGCATGTTCACGCCCACGTAGATCAGCGCAGGAACGATGACCCCGCCAAAGGCGGCAGCCACGGGCACGATTGCCTTGCTGATCTGCCGGAGGTCCCCGGCAACGAATTCCTTCTTGAGTTCCAGGCCCACCAGGAAGAAGAAGATCGCCAGCAGCCCGTCGGCCGCCCAGGCTCCGACGCTCAGGTCAAGGTGCCAGGGTTCATAGCCGAAGGTGAAGTCCCGGAGCGCAAAGTAGCTTTCCGACGCCGGCGAGTTGGCCCAGATGAGGGCGGCTACGGTGGCGATGAGCAGCAGAACGCCGCCCACGGTTTCCTTGCGCAGGATTTCCCCGATGCGCAGGTGCTCCCGGTAGCTGTTCCGTCCGAAAAAGACCGGTGTTGCCCCGGAAGGCTGGCGGGTGGGCTCGTTTGAGGCCATAGAGGCTCGGCTCCTAAAAGGTAAGCGGGTGCGGCTGAGTTATTGCCGACCAGACTTCCCGGCTCACCTTTCCCTACTTTACTGCTGCGGCTGTACCGATGCTGCAGCCCGGGAACAGGGACACAGCACCAAACGGTTAGCCGACGAGGCCCCGTACTCCGATCACGGCCGTGGCCAGCGCGAAAATGATCGCGGTGCTGATCATCATGAGGTTGGTGGTCATGAACCGGGTGGGAGCGCCGTTGGCATCACGCGCCTGCGGGTCCTTCAGGACGCGCTTGAGGAACACGGGCCAGACCATGAGCGACCAGAGGCCGGCGATGAGCAGAACGAGGGCGAGGGGGGTGGAAAGCTCCAAAGAAGTACTCCTGGCTAGGCGGGGCGGGCTAGTTGTTTTCGATCCACTTGCCGGCCTGGGCAGCCTGGATAGTCAGCGCCTTGCCAATCATGGGCTCGGCAGCCTTGGCAATCTTGTCCCCGAGGAAGGGAATGGAGGAGCTGACGGATCCCTCTACGTCTACGCGGGTGCCTTCGGCCAGTACAACCAGGCGCTGCACGGCGCTGACCTTCAGCGGCACGCCGCCCACGGAAAGGTCTACGGAAGCGCTCCGGGAACCGTCTGCTGCCGGGGCATCCCACGCTTCCTTCTGGGTCACTGTCAGGGATGATCCCACGAGCTTCTTCGCCATCTCCGGGAGCCTGTCGGTGGGCAGCTGGCGCACGGCGGTGAGGGTGAAGGGACCGGAGGTATCGCCGTCGACCGTCAGGGAAACCAGCGAGCCGCCAACGTGCTCGCTGATGCTGCGCACGAATCCTTCATCGGTGAAGGTCTTGGTCAGCGTCGCGGCGTCGTAGGGCAGGGTGGTGGAAGCAGACAGGGCCATGGGGTCCTCCGGTAGGGGAATGTGCGGCAGGTCCGCGTATTTTGGTACCGGACCCGCCAAACATCCTAGTCGGTGAACCTGTGCAGTCCCCAAAGCAGGCTGAGCCCTTCGCCATCAGGGGATTCGCACGCACCCTACTACCTGCATCCCCGTGTCCTGCAGGACTACCGAGTCGCCGGACGCGTTATCCGGCACCACAAAGGGAACTGTTGCTGTGGCCGTGGCTGAGCCGCCCGGCTCAGTGGTGAAGTCCAGCACCACATTGGCGTTCGGGTTGTCTCCGCTGCCCTCATGGATGTACTCCGGCCCGATGTCTCCTGGGCTCTCGGCGCACGGGCCCTCGTGGAGCACCGCCGTGTAGGTGGCAGTGGCCGGAAAGCCCTGGACCTGCATCTCGAGGGTGGTGTCCATGTCCGTCTCAGTGATCCTCAGCTCCGTTTCGGCCCCTTCGGGGATGAGGGACTGCGCGTCGGTGGCGGGGTAGGACGTTGCGATGGCGTTCTCGCACCAGGGGCCGAACGCGCCCTCGATGACGCCGCCCTCCAGCGGTGTGGGGGAGGTGTCCGGGCACCGGTCAGCGGCTACGGTCCGGCCCGGTCCGGCGGCCTGGCAGGACGACGACGTCGCCTCCGGCCCGGTTTCACAGTCACTGCTCAGGGTGGAGGCCGCCGCCGACGACGTGGCGTTGTCCGCGGTGTCCTCCTGGTTTCCGGCGTTGGCGCAGGCCGTAAAGAGGAGCGACAGGGCGGTCAGGGCGGTGACCAGGTACAGGGTTCCACGGCTGGATTTGAGTCCCGGTTTGCGTCCCATGGGGCAGGCCTCCGATGCGCTGTGTCAGGCAGATGCAATGATGCCGGTGCCTTTTCAGCGTGGCAGTCGGGACGGTGAAAAGCTACAGCCGGCACGCTCCGACGGGCGGAAACTTAGCCGAATCGGCCCAACTTGAGAAGAGTGCCGGGGGATATTCGGCCGCAGTTCCCCTGCGCCCTGTTAGGAGCCCGAAACACTGGCATAGCATCGCGGCACGGCTTGTGCCTCGGGGGCGGCGCGCATCCGGCCAGTTCATTCACTCGCACTCTTAGGGGAACGATGAAACTTAGTAAATCCATGCGCGGGGCTGCCCTGGCAGCGACCGTCGTCCTCGCCCTTTCAGCCGGTGCACCGGCTGCCTTCTCCGCCGAGGTCAACTCCGGAGGGAAGGGCGGCCCGGGCTCCCACCAGGGACCGGGCAAGAACCAGCCCGGTCACGGCAACGGCAAGCCGGATAAGCCCGGGAAACCGGGGCACGGACCCGGGAAGCCCGGCAAGAGCGACTCCGACAAGCTGCGGGACAAAGTCACTCTTAACGGGCTGATGGGCCATCTCGAGGCGTTCCAGGCCGCAGCGGATGCCAACGACGGCAACCGTGCCGCAGGAACCACGGGGTACGAGGCAACCGCCCAGTATGTGGAGAAGCAGCTGCGCAAGGCCGGTTATGAGCCGTTCCGCCAGGCCTTCACCTACGAGCAGTTCATCCTCAACGGGGAGCTCCTCGAACAGGTCTCCCCGAATGCCACCGAATACGTGGCTGGAACCGACTTTACGACCATGAGCTACTCCGGCCCCGGCGACGTCACGGCGGAGGTCACCGCCGTCGATATCAACCTGACCGGAGACCGCGCCAACACCTCCGGCTGCGAACCGGAGGACTTCGCGGACTTCACTGCAGGGAACATCGCGCTCATGCAGCGAGGGACCTGTCCCTTCGCGGACAAGGTCGCCAATGCGGCGGCAGCCGGCGCCTCAGCTGCGATCGTCTTCAACCAGGGAGTGATTCCCACAGAGGACCGCACCGGTCTGGTCAACGGGACGCTGGGTGGCGTCACGTCGGCGATTCCCGCCGTCGGCACCACCTACGCCCTAGGCGAGACGCTGGCCGGCACCGAGGGAGCGACGGTGCGCGTCGTCGTCGACTCCAACGTCCAGGAAACCGAAACGTTCAACGTCATTGCGGACACCCCCAAGGGAGATCCCACGCGGCAGGTAGTCGTGGGCGCGCACCTTGATTCAGTGCAGGAGGGTGCAGGCATCAATGACAACGGCAGCGGTTCCGCCGCCATTCTGGAAACCGCGATTCAGCTCGGCAAGACCGGGAAGTTCAAGCTCGAGAACCAGGTTCGGTTCGCCTTCTGGGGAGCTGAGGAAGACGGCCTGCTGGGATCAACCCACTACGTGGAGCAGCTCAGCGAGGCTGAACTGGCGAACACCATGCTGAACCTGAACTTCGACATGGTCGGTTCGATTAACGGCGGCCGGTTCGTCTACGACGGCGACGGCGATGCCTTCGGGCTGACGGGTCCCACCGGTTCAGACGTCATCGAGGAAGTCTTTGAGGACTACTTCGCCTCGCAGGGACAGGCTTCTGCCCCCAGCGAGTTCAGCGGACGCTCGGATTACCAGGCGTTCATCAACAACGGCATTCCGGCCGGCGGCCTGTTCACCGGCGCCGAGGGCGTCAAGACCGAAGAGGAAGCAGCTCTCTTCGGGGGCACTGCCGGGGTTTCCTACGATCCCTGCTACCACAGTGAATGCGACGACCTGTCCAACATCGACCGGAAGCTTTTCCACGAGATGTCCGACGCAGTTGCCCACTCAGTGCTGACCTTCGCCCAGACCGATGCGGACATCCGCGGCGGTGACGGACTCTTCTCCGCACGCGCGCTGCCCGCTGCGCCTGAGTACCGCGGACACGAGGCCCTGCGCTAGCAGCATCTCGCACCCACCCGGCAAGGCCGTCCACAGGGAACTGTGGGCGGCCTTGCTGCTGCGCTCCGCATATTTCATCGAGATGACAGTTACGGCTCTTTTCGGCGCTGAAAAGAGCCGTAACTGTCATCTCGATGGGGAAGGGAACAAGACTTCGCCCTCAGCGGTATCCCCGGTGCGGGGTACCGGGCAGCGGGTAGGCTGGAATTACCTACCCGGGGTTGATTGCCAGCTTCGGGTTCTTGCGTTGCCTGCCCTGAAGGAGATACCCCCGCAATGAGCCTGAACGGTCTGCGCGCCGCCCTCGCCGAGGACAAGTCCTACTCCCGCTTGAAGGCGCACGCCGCGCGTCCGCCCGCCAAGCGCAGCCACGACCTGGAGATCGGTGCGCCGCAGGGAATGCGCGCCGCACTGCTGGCGGAAATGGTGGACGGGCTGGCAGAAGCGCACGACGGCGGTTCGGGGGACACTGCCGGCGCACCTCCCGTAGTCCTGGCCGTCACTGCCACGGGGCGTGAAGCCGAAGACCTTGCCGCAGCCCTGCGCAGCTACCTGCCGCTGGCCGGCATCGAGGAGTTCCCCAGCTGGGAAACCCTGCCGCACGAACGCCTCTCTCCCCGCTCGGACACGGTAGGCCGCCGGCTCTCCGTCCTCCGCCGCCTTGCGCACCCGGAGAACGATCCGGTGCGGATCGTCGTTGCGCCGGTCCGCGCCGTGGTGCAGCCGCTGGTCAAAGGGCTGGGCGACCTGCAGCCGGTCTCCCTGGCGGTAGGTGATGAACGCCCGTTCGACGCCGTCGTCAAGGCGCTCGCCGACGCCGCCTACGCCCGGGTGGACATGGTCTCCCACCGCGGTGAGTTCGCCGTGCGCGGCGGCATCCTGGACGTTTTTCCGCCCACCGATGACCACCCCATCCGCATCGACTTCTTTGGGGACGAAGTGGATTCGATGCGCTGGTTCGCCGTGGCCGACCAGCGCACCCTTACCGGCGAGCACGTTATCCACCCCAAGGAGCTCTACGCCCCGCCGTGCCGCGAACTGCTGATCACCCCGGATGTGATGAGCCGCGCCGCGAAACTGCAGGGCCAGATGCCGGCCGCCGCGGACATGCTGGAGAAGATCGCCGGGGGCATCGCCGTCGAAGGCATGGAATCCCTGGCCCCTGTGCTGGTGGAGGAAATGGTGCCGCTGATGGCGCAGCTGCCGCCGGGGTCAATCTCCGTGGTCATTGAACCGGAGAAGGTCCGCGCCCGCGCCCACGACCTTGAATCCACGAACGAGGAGTTCCTCGCCGCAGCCTGGGCCACAGCGTCCGACGGCGGCGCGGCGCCTGTTGACCTCTCCGCCGGACTCAGTGCGGACCTGGAAGCTGCGAGCTTCCGCTCCTTGACGGACACCCGCTCCGCAGCCCTGGCCAACGACGTCGCCTGGTGGGCGATCACGTCCTTCAACCCGGACGATGAGACCGTCCTGGACATCGACACCCTGACGATCAACGCCCGCGAACCGCGCGGCTACAAGGGCGACGTCGCGGAGATGATGGACTTCATCGGCTCCCGCATCAAGGACCAGTGGCGTCTCGTCGTCGTCACCGAAGGTCCCGGCCCGGCTTCGCGGCTGGCCGAACTGTTCCACGACAATGACATTCCCGCCGCCCGCGTAGAGTCCCTGGACTCGGAACCGCAGCCGGGCATCATCGAGATCACCACCGCCAGCGCCGGGCGCGGCTTCGTCTTCGACAACCTCAAGATGGGCCTGCTGACCGAGGCGGACCTGCTGGGCCGGGCCAGCACCTACTCCACCCGGGACATGCGCAAGATGCCCTCCCGCCGGCGCAACGCCGTCGACCCCCTGCAGCTGCAGGAAGGCGACTTTGTGGTGCACGAACAGCACGGCGTGGGCCGGTTCGTGGAGCTGCTGCAGCGCGCCACGGGTGCCGGGGTGAACAAGACCGTCCGCGAGTACCTGGTGCTCGAATACGCGCCGTCCAAGCGCGGGGCGCCGGGGGACCGGCTTTTCGTCCCGACGGACCAGCTGGACCAGATCACCCGCTATGTGGGCGGCGAAACCCCGGTGCTGTCCAAGATGGGCGGTTCCGACTGGGCCAAGACCAAGTCCAAGGCCCGCAAGGCCGTCAAGGAAATCGCCGGGGAACTGATCCGGCTCTACTCGGCGCGGATGGCCTCCAAGGGCCACGCGTTCGGGCAGGACACCCCGTGGCAGCGCGAGCTGGAAGAGGCATTCCCGTATGTGGAGACCCCGGACCAGCTGACCACCATCAACGAGGTCAAGGCGGACATGGAGCGCGAAGTTCCGATGGACCGCTTGGTCTCCGGCGACGTCGGCTACGGCAAGACCGAGATCGCGGTGCGCGCTGCGTTCAAGGCAGTGCAGGACGGCAAGCAGGTGGCGGTGCTGGTGCCGACGACGCTGCTCGCCCAGCAGCACATGGAAACCTTCAGCGAACGGTTCTCCGGTTTCCCGGTCCGGGTGGCCACGCTTTCCCGCTTCCAGACGGCCAAGCAGGCCAAGGAAGTGATCGAGGGTGTGCTGAACGGGTCCGTGGACGTCATTATCGGCACGCACCGGCTGCTCTCGCAGGAAGTCCAGTTCAAGGACCTCGGCCTGGTGATCGTGGATGAGGAGCAGCGCTTCGGCGTCGAGCACAAGGAAGCGCTGAAGAAGCTGCGCACCAACGTGGACGTATTGGCCATGAGTGCGACGCCGATTCCGCGAACCCTGGAAATGTCCCTTACCGGTATCCGGGAAACCTCCACGCTGGCCACCCCGCCGGAAGAGCGGCACCCGGTGCTGACCTATGTTGGCCCGTACACGGACAAGCAGGCCTCGGCAGCGATCCGCCGCGAACTGATGCGCGAAGGCCAGGTGTTCTTCGTCCACAACCGGGTCTCCTCGATCGACCGGACCGCAGCGCACCTGCAGGAACTGGTCCCGGAGGCGCGCATCGCCGTCGCCCACGGCCAGATGAGCGAGGCGAAGCTCGAGCAGATCATCGTGGACTTCTGGGAAAAGCGCTTCGACGTGCTGGTGTGCACCACCATCATCGAAACCGGCCTGGACATCTCCAACGCCAACACCCTGATCGTGGACCGGGCGGACCACTTTGGCCTGTCGCAGCTGCACCAGCTGCGCGGCCGTGTGGGCCGCGGCCGGGAACGGGCTTACGCGTACTTCCTGTACCCGTCGGAGAAGCCGCTGGGCGAGGTGGCGCTGGAGCGGCTGAAAGCCGTCGCCGCGCACAACGAACTCGGTGCCGGCATGCAGCTGGCCATGAAGGACCTCGAAATCCGCGGTGCCGGCAACCTGCTGGGCGGGGAGCAGTCCGGGCACATTGCCGGCGTCGGCTTCGATCTGTACATCCGGCTGGTAGGCGAGGCAGTGGCGGACTTCCGCGGCGAGGCCGAGGAGAAGGCCGCCGAGATGAAGATCGAGCTGCCGGTCAACGCGCACCTGCCGCACGAGTACGTGCCGGGGGAGCGGCTGCGGCTGGAGGCCTACCGCAAGCTGGCTTCGGCGCTGACCAACGAGGCGATCGACGAAGTCCTTGCCGAGCTCGTGGACCGCTACGGCGAGCCGCCGCAGGAAGTGAAGAACCTGATCGACGTCGCCCGGTTCCGGGTGGATGCCCGCGCCGCCGGCCTGACCGACGTCGCGCTGCAGGGCAACTTCATCAAGTTCTCCCCGGGCGACCTGCCCGAATCCCGTGTGATGCGCCTGCAGCGGATGTACCCGGGCTCGCAGGTGAAGCCGGCGCTGAACGCGATCCTGATTCCGAAGCCCAAGACTGCGAAGATCGGCGGCCGGGACCTGCAGGACGCCGAGATGCTGCAGTGGGCGCACCAGGTGCTGGACGCGATCTTCAAGGAATAAGTGCCCAGCGGATTGTAAGGTCGGGGGATGCCGGACGCGATCTTCTCCCATCCCAGGCTTGCCCGGGTGTACGACGCCCTCGAAGGCGACCGCAGCGACCTCGACACGTATCTTGGCCTGGCCTCTGAGCCTGGCGTGAACGCCGTGCTCGACGTCGGCTGTGGAACGGGGACGCTCGCCTGCCTGCTCGCTGCGAAGGGGGTGGAAGTGCTGGGTGTGGATCCGGCGTCGGCTTCCGTTGACGTTGCCCGCGCCAAACCGGGAGCCGGTGCCGTGCGGTGGATGGTGGGAACCGCACCGGACGCTGCTGCTGACCCGGCGAACCACCAGCGGTTTGACCTCGCCACCATGACGGCGAACGTCGCCCAGGTTTTCCTGTCCGACGCCGACTGGATTCGTACGCTGCGTTCCATTCACACCTGCCTCCGGCCGGGAGGGCGGCTCGCTTTCGAGACCCGGAACCCGGCGGACCGGGCCTGGGAGAGGTGGACGAAGGAACGTTCCCATCAGGTGGTCGACGCCGGTGCCGAAGGACTCGTCGAGGACTGGGTCGAGGTGACCGGCGTCGACGGTGAGCTGGTGACTTTCGAGTCGCCCACCGTTTTCCAATCCGACGGGGAAAGGCTGGACTCCACCAGCACCCTGCGCTTCCGCACCCGGGACGCACTGCACTCCTCCCTTGCCGAGGCCGGATTCACCGCGGTGGACATCCGGGACCTGCCGTATGCGCCAACCCGCGGATGGCTGGTCCTGGCCCAGGCCTGAACCGGGGCTCGTGCTTAGGGGCACGCCGGTCCCGGCGGGCGTCCTCCGTGCCCTTGCCGGGCGGCCGGGCCATCCACATCCCTGCCCTTGCCGGGTGCCGGGTCATCCATCGGGGAGATACCGCTCTTTAGCGGGTGTTCCCGGAATCCTTCGGGGACTTGACGTCGCTTTGCAAGCGTCAAAACGACGGTATCTCCCCACAGGTTCAATGAAAGGGGCCCAAAGCAGCGGTATCTCCCCGAAGGATGACCCACCCGCCCGAACGTTCCGCACACCAGAAGGGGCGTGCCTCCTTCGGGAGGGGGAATAAGGCCGAAGGAGGCACGCAGCTTGAAGCACCGGCAGCCCAAAGGGCCCCCGGTATAGGGGGCCCCAAGGGGACGCCGGCAAAGCCCGCTAGGAGTCGAACCCCATGCCGACGGCGTCCATGAGTTTCAGCCACGGGCCCCGCTTGCCCTGCCGCCGGTCCGAGCGGACCATGGCAGCGGTAGTGATCTTCACGCCCAGCCAGGCAACGGGCTCGGGCGGGAACGGGAGCGGGAGCTTGCGCACCAGCTCCAGGGACGTGCGCCGGGTCCTGGCCCCGGACAGCAGATCCAGCAGCACATTGGCAGCGAACCTGCTGGCACCCACTCCGAGGCCGGTGAATCCGGCCGCGTACGCCACCCGCCCGCCGTAAGCCTTCATGAAGAAGGAGAAGAAGCGGCTGCAGGTATCGATCGCCCCGCCCCACTTGTGGCTGAAGGTGATGCCTTCCAGCTGGGGGAAGGTCGCCAGGAAGTGCGCAGCCAGGCGGCGGAAGGACTCCTCGCTCTGGTCATACTCGGGCTTCATGCTCCGTCCGAAGTGGTACGGCGCGTCGTAGCCGCCGAACAGGATGCGGTTGTCCTCGGTGAGGCGGTAGTAGTGGAACCGGTTCGCGACGTCGTCGAGCCCCTGCCGCCGGGACCAGCCGATGGATTCAAGCTGCTCCTCGGTCAGCGGTTCGGTCATCAGCGCGTAGTCGTAGACCGGCACGGTGTGCAGGCGTGCCCGGCGCAGCAGCGACGGAAACACGTTCGTCGCCAGGGCCACTTTCGAGGCTGAGACAGTGCCGCCGTCGGCCTTCACCTCGACGCCGCGGCCCGACTTGGCCAGCGACCGCACGGGGGAGTGCTCGAAGATCTGCACACCGAGTTCCAAGCAGGCGCGTTTCAGGCCCCAGGCCAGCCGTGCCGGATCCACCAGTGCGCTGCCCTTTTTGTTCCAGGCCCCGGCCAGGTACAGCGGGGACTTCACTTCAGCCTGGACCTGCTCACGGTCAAAGAACTCGACGCCGTCGTGTTCGGCTTCCTCGCGCAGCCAGTCCACTTGGTGCGGCTCCGTGGCCAGGGCCAGGGTTCCGTTCCACTCAAAGCCGCAGTCGATCCCGTAGCGCTGCAGGGTATCGGCGAACTCTGCCAGGTTTTCGTCACCCATTTCCTGGAGCAGGTCCACCTCCTTGGGCAGGTGCTTGACCCCGTTGCTGTAACCGTGGGTCAGGCTGGCCGAGACGAAGCCGCCGTTGCGTCCCGACGCCGCCCAGCCCACTTCCTGCCCTTCCAGCAGCACCACAGCCGCAGCCGGATCGCGTTCCTTGGCCAGCAGTGCAGTCCACAGCCCGGTATACCCGCCGCCGACCACAACGAGGTCGGCGGTGATTCGGGATCCCAACGGTGGGAGGGCAGCCGGGCGTTCGGGGCGGTCCAGCCAATACGGGGCGGGTACGGCGGCGGCGAGGGCAGCAGTGACAGCGGCGGCCGGGATGCGCTTTTCGGCAAGGTCGTAGGCGGTTGGGGTGGTGCTTGGCACGGTATCTGCTTTCGATCGGTGGTGGTTCGCAGTTATAGGCAGGGGGGGGCGGGATCAGGCCGGGCGGTAGCCCGTGGTTTCCGGCGGCACCGCGTGGCGGATCATCAGGTGGCGGGTCACGGAGTAATCCAGGAGGGGCTCGATGCTCATGTCCTTGCCGAAGCCTGATCCCTTCACTCCGCCGTGCGGAGCCTCCGAGGCGAGCGGCAGGTGGTCGTTGATCCAGGTGACGCCCACCTCCAGCTGGTGGCTGACGCGGATGGCACGCCCGACGTCGGCGGTCCAGACGGAGGACGCTAGCCCGTAGGCGCTGTCGTTGGCCAGCGCGACGGCGTCGTCCTCGGTGTCGAAGGGCAGGGCCACCAGTACCGGGCCGAAGATCTCGCCCTGCACCAGTTCCGAGGACTGCCCAGCACCCACCACAAGGGTGGGCGGGAAGTAGAAGCCCGGACCCGCCATGGGTGAGCCGCCCTCCAGTGCTTCGGCGCCGCCGTCGACCGCGCGCTGCACAAACCCGGCAACCTTCTCGCGGTGCGCTGCCGAGATCAGCGGGCCGATGTGGGTGGCCGGGTCATGCGGGTCGCCGATGACAATGCCTTTGAGCTCAGTGCGCAGGGCGGCTATGGCGTCGTCGAAAATGCTGCGGTGGATGTACACACGGGTGGCGGCGGTGCAGTCCTGGCCCGTGTTGTAGGTGGCACCCAGGGCGACGGCGCGTGCCATCTGTGCCACGTCGGCGTCGGCGAAGACCAGGGCAGGGGCCTTGCCGCCCAGCTCCAGGTGCACACGCTTGACGTCCTTGACCGCGCCCTGCATCACGGCGCGGCCGGTGGCGGTGGAACCGGTCACGGAAACCATGTCAACACCGCGGTGCCCGGCCAGCGCCGAACCGATGTCCCCGCCGCCGGTCACCACGTTCAGCACCCCTGCCGGCAGCCCGGCAGCAGCAGCCAGCTCGGCCAGGCGGAGCGTGGAGCCGGGAGTCAACGGGGCGGGTTTGAGGATCACGGTGTTTCCGGCCGCCAGGGCGGGCCCGGCCTTCCACAGGGCCATGATCAGCGGGAAGTTCCATGGGGTGATGCCGGCAACCACGCCTACCGGCCGGCGGACCATCATGGAGGTGTAGCCGTCGGAGAACATACCGGCGCCGGTGCCGTCCACGGACCGTGCCGCGCCGGCGAAGAAGCGCAGGTTATCCGCTCCGAACGGAATCTCGCCGTCCAGCACCGTAGTCCAGGGCTTGCCGCCTTCCGTCACTTCACGCTCGGTGAGCGTTTCGGCATCTTCCTCCAGTGCATCGGCCAGCTTCAGCAGCACACGGGCACGCTGTCCCGGGGTCTGCGCAGCCCAGCCCGGGGCGGCGCCGCGGGCGGCCGCGACGGCGGAGTCGACGTCGTTCACTGAGGACGCGGTCAGCGTGCCTGAGACTTCGCCGGTGGCGGGGTTGATGAGCTCCTGCACTTCGCCGTTGGAAGCGCGGTAGTCGTTGGAAATGAAAGTTCCGGATGCCATGGTGGTTCCTTGCCGTGGTGGTGATGTGGTTCGGTGAAGCAGTTTGGGTTAGTGCGCTGCGGCGACGTTCTCCAGTGCTGTGGCGGCCGCGGACAGGCCGTCAGCAGCGCGGATCCGTTCCCCGGCTGCGCGGCAGCGGGCCTGAAGTTCTGGATCGTCCAGCAGCTCGCCGATGCTGCCCAGCAGTTCTTCAGGGGTGCACTCGTAGGTGTCCAGGCGGCGGCCGTAGCCGGATTCGTGCACGCGCTGGGCGTTGTCGTACTGGTCCCAGAACAGCGGGAGCAGGATCATCGGCTTGCCGAAATGCAGTGCCTCGGTGGTGGTGTTGTTGCCGCCGTGCGTGATGACCAGGTCCACCAGCGGGATGATGCGGGTCTGCGGCAGGAACTCCGCGCCCCACATATTCTCCGCCAGGATGATTTCCTCATGCCGCGGGCCTTTGGAGACGATGAAGTTGTACTCACCGGCGGTGCCCAGGATGTCCACGGTGCGCTGCATGAGTTCGACGTCGGCGCCGCCCAGGGAACCGAGGCTGAAGTAAACCAGCGGTTTGGTGCCGTCCAGGAAGTGCTCCGGAAGCTCTACGGCGGATTCCGTCTCACGGACGGCGGAATCTACGCGGGTCCAGTTTGCGTCCAGCGGCCGGCTGCCGGTGTAGTCCAGCTCCTGGGGGTAGACGTAGATGTTGTGCACGCCGGAGTGGATGAACTCCAGCCGGGGCAGGGCAGGGGCACCCTGTTCCTGGACCCAGGCATTGAAGTCTTCCCAGAGGTCCTTGTGGGTGCGCTCATACTCGGTGCGGTATTCATCCCAGCCGCTTTCGTCGGCCTCGCCCAGTCCGGAGTAGGCCGGTGCGATGCCCGGGCCGGGAATTTCCAGCGGGTTGCAGGAGACTATCCTCACGAACGGCTTGCCCGCCGTCAGCAGCGCGGGAAATGCCACCACGTTGTCCTCGACGATTACATCCGGATTTACTTCGGTGATTATCTTCCGCAATTCGGGTTCACAGTATTTTGCGCCTTCAATGGCGCCTTCCCAGATGGGGCGTATGACCGTTTCCGCCTGTTCCAGGGTTGATTTCCGGAATTCAGGGGATATTTCCTTGATGTATTCCTTCCAGAAATCACCTGCCTCTGCCTCGGCGTCATCCTCTGCCGGGGGTGCGAAGTCAACGAGTGCTTCCTCGAACCCCAGTGCAGCGAGCTTGCCCTGCCAGGACGACTCAGCGGCGAAGACCACCCGGTGCCCGCGCTTCAGTAGTTCGCTGCCGATCCCAATGCAGTTATTGGTAGGCCCGTAGGCACTTTCCGGCATGAAAAGAAAGGTGCGTGAATTTGTCAATGCTGCCTCCTGGAATCGTTGCGTGATGCAAATTACTTATGTGAAATGCGGCTATTTCGGCGGGCGTGCCCTATTGTGGTGACTCAGTCCATTCGAGGAAGGTTTTACATGGCACGCCCGAAGAACCAGACCGCACGCCGCAGCGAAATCGTGGCGGCCGCGCAGCGGGCGGTGGCGAAGCACGGTCCGGACGGCGCGAGGCTGAACCGCGTTGCCGAGGAAGCCGGGCTGACCAGCGGGGCAGTGCTGTACTACTACCCGAATGTGGATGACCTGATGCTGGAGGCGAACCGGGAAGCCATGGAACGCTTCTACGAACAGCGGGTCCAGATGCTCGCCTCGCTGCCTGATGACCCGGCCGCACGGCTCCTGGCACTGATTCGTTCCGGGCTGCCCTCCGGTCCGGAGGACGCGCAGGTTGCCATGCTCTGTGCCCTGGGCGGTTCCGCCGGCAACCATCCGGTGACCGCCACGCTCCTGACCTCGCTGTACGAACGCCAGGTGGGCATGTACCTGGTGGTCCTGGAGCAGGGAGCCGCCCGCGGGGTGTTTACCCTGGCGCAGGATCCGCTGACCGTGGCCCGAAACCTGGTGGCGCTCGAAGATGCGTACGGCTACCGGATCATTGCCCGCCATCCCAGCATTGACGCGGAGACCGCGGCGGGACTGATTGCGGACTACGCACGGATCGCAACCTCTCACGGGCTGACCGTTTCCTGATCCGCGCCGCGCTGGGCGGCGGCGCGGTCATCTTCGACAGCCACGGTGCGTGCGGCGTCGATAACCAGGCCAACCTGCGATCCGCGCTGCGGAACCTGGACTGCCCGGACATTGCAGGTGAACGGCGAGGCCAGTCCCGGGACCTGCACCGAGACGGTGGACGTTCCACCGAGGAAGAAGGTGTCCACCACGGTGCCCTCAAGCGTGCCGGCACCGGCCGGTGCCAGCTTCACATCTTCCGGACGCACGACGGCGGTGGCCGGGGTTCCGGAGGGCAGCGTATGGTCAGCGGCAAGCACCAGCGCAGACTCCAGGGCAACGCCGCCCGCGACGGCGGTCCCGTCCAGCAGGTTGGCGGTGCCGATGAAGTCGGCCACGAACCGGGTGCGCGGAGCGGCGTAGAGCGCCACGGGTGTGTCCACCTGTTCCAGCCTTCCGGCGTTGAGCACTGCAACCCGGTCCGCCATGGACATGGCTTCTTCCTGGTCATGCGTGACCACCACGAACGTCATGCCTGCCTCATGCTGCAGGCGCTTGAGTTCCAGCTGCATTTCGGCCCGGACCTTGCGGTCCAGCGCGGAGAGCGGCTCATCCAGCAGCAGCAGCCGGGGGCGCTTCACGATCGCGCGTGCCAGGGCGACCCGCTGCCGCTGGCCGCCGGAGAGCTGGCCCGGCCGGCGCCTGGCGAACGTGGTCAAACCGATGGTCTCCAGGACTTCGCCGACCCGCCGGCGCACTTCGGCCTTGCCCGCGCCTTCGGCCTCCAGCCCGTAGGCCACGTTCTTCTCCACGCTGAGGTGGGGGAACAGCGCATAGGACTGGAACATCATGTTCACCGGGCGGCGGTGGGCAGGCAACCGGGTGAGCGGTTCGCCGTCGAGCAGGATCTCTCCTTCGGCAGGCGTCTCAAAGCCGGCAATCGAACGCAGCAGCGTGCTCTTGCCGCAGCCGGAGGGTCCCAGCAGGGCAAAGAACTCATTACCGGCAATGTTCAGGTCAATCCCGTGCAGGGCCTGGACGGAACCATAGCTGTGGCTGAGGGAACGCAGCTGCAGAAGCGGCTGGTCCGCGGAAACGGAGTCGGGTCCGGTGGTCATAGTGAATCCGCAATCTTGGTCAGGCGCTGCGTTCCCAGGACCGCAAGGACGGTCAGGCCCAGCAGCATGGTGGCGAGTGCATTGATTTCGGGGGAGACGCCGAAGCGCACCATCGAGTAGATGTTGATGGGCAGCGTGGAGACGGTGGGACTGGTGGTGAAGAACGCAATCACGAACTCGTCCAGGGACAGGGTGAAGGCCAGCAGGCCGCCGGAGATGATTGCCGGTCCCAGCTGTGGAACGGTCACCTTCAGCAGGGTCCGGGCCGGGGAAGCGCCCAGGTCACGGGAAGCTTCTTCGAGTGACGGATCCACCTGGGCCAGCCGGGCCAGGACAATGGCGGTCACGAACGCCATGGCGAACACGGTGTGTGCCAGGATCACCGAGAGCAGGCCCAGGGTGAAGTTCAGCAGCGTGAACAGGCTCAGCAGCCCGATCGCCAGCAGCAGGTCCGGAAGCATGGCCGGGGCAATGGCGATCGCTCGGATCAGCCCGCCCCTGGTATACCGGTGGATTCCGACGGCGGTCAGGGTACCCAGCACCGTGGCCAGGACTGCAGCTGCCGCGGCCACCACCAGGGTGTTGCCCAGGGACGCGAGGATCTCCGGGGAGCGGAAGACCTCTGCGTACCACTTCAGCGAGAACCCGGACCAGGAAAAGAGGTTGGACGAGGCGTTGAAGGACATGGCCGTCACCACGAGGATCGGCAGGTAGAGAAACGCGATCGCGGCCCAGAAGGGAACCCGCAGGTGCCAGGCCTTACCCTGCCGCGCGCCGCGGCGTCGTACCTTGCTCACTGCTGCCGGGCTGGTACCCGGCGCGGCTGCCGTGGTGCTCATGCGCCCGCCTTCCGTGGGGTCTTGCCTTCGCTGACGGCGCGGGAGGCCCGCTGCTGCAGCACGAGCAGCAGCACCAGGAATGCCGTCATAACCAGTGCCAGGGCTGCTCCGAACGGCCAGTCGCGGGCCTTCAGGAACTGGTCGCGGATGAGGTTGCCGATCAGGACGGTCTTACCGCCGCCGATCAGTTCCGGAATGATGAAGTTGCCCATCGCAGGGACGAACACGAAGATGCAGCCGGTCAGGGCGCCCGGGGCGGACAGCGGCAGGGTGACCGTCCGGAAAACCCGGAACGGCGAGGAACCCAGGTTGGTGGCCGCCTCGGTTAGCTGCGGGTCCTGCGATGACAGGGAAGCGTACAGCGGCAGGATCATCAGCGGCAGGTACATGTACACCAGCCCGACGACGACGGCCGGTTCGGTGTAGAGCATCGCCACCGGTTCACTGGTGATGCCCAGCCACTGCAGGCTCTGGTTGATCCAGCCGGCATTGTTCAGCAGCAGGATCCAGGCATAGGTGCGGATCAGGAAATTGGTCCAGAACGGGAGCAGGACGGCGATCAGGGCCAGGGTGCGCCAGCGCTTGGGCAGGCGCGCGATAAACAAGGCCGCCGGGTAGCCGATCAGCAGTGCTATGGCGGTGGCGGCACCGGCGATCAGGATGGACTTCAGCACCACGCCCAGGTAGAGCGGGTCCGCCAGGCGGACGAAGTTCTCCAGGGTGAAGTTGTATTCGACGCCGCCAAACCGGCCGCGCTCAAAGAACGCGTAGACGGTGACCAGTGCAACGGGCAGGACGGCCAGCACAAACAGGAACACGACGCCGGGCCCAAGGATCGGGAGTCCGGCGAGCCTCCGGCGCCAGGCGGCGCCGGAGGCAGCGGAGCGGTTAGCAGGCACGGAGAGCTACTTCGCGGAGATTTCCGTGGCCAGGCGTGTGTATTCGGTGCTGTAGTCACCGAGGTCAACAATCACTTCCTGCTCCGCCAACTCGGCAGGGGTCATGGCCAGGTTCGGGTAGGTGGCAAGCAGTTCCGGGTCCAGTGCCTCCATGGCGGCCTTGTTCGGCACCTTGTAGAGGATGTTCTCAGCTGCCCAGGAGTGGACCTCCGGCTCCAGCACGTAGTTCAGGAACGCCATGGCTGCTTCCTTGTTCTGTGAGGACTTCAGCACGGTCATGGTGTCCACCCACAGGTCGCTGCCCTCTTCCGGAACCGTGAACTTGATGTTCGGATCCTCGGTGATGCCGTAGTTGCACCAGCCGTCCCAGGCCTCGGTCAGCACAGCTTCACCGGTGACGAGCTTGGAGTAGAACGTGGTGTCATCGAAGGACAGCAGGGTGGGCTTGGTGGCGGTGAGCTGCTCCTTCACTTTGGACAGCTCATCCGGGTTGTCGGAGTTCACCGAGTAGCCCAGTGCCTTCAGCGCCGGCAGGGCCATCCAGCGCTCGGTGGAGAGCATGGTGGTTTTCCCGGCCACGTCAGCGGAGGGCTCCAGCAGGTCCTTCCAGGACGTAGGCTCCGCCGGCAGGAGGTCCGAGCGGTAGCAGAGCCCGGTGGTTCCCCAGGCGTACGGCAGGGAGAAGGTGTTGCCGTCGTCGTAAGCCATTTCCATGGCCTCCGGGTAGAGGTTCTCAATGTTGGGGATCAGGGAGTGGTCCAGTTCCTGGAGCATCCCGCCCTCATTGAGTGCCTGGGCGTACTGGCCCGAAACAAATGCGACGTCGATTCCGGAGTCGCCGCCGGCGGTCAGCTTGGCCATGATCTCTTCGTTGGTGGCGTGGTGCACGATCTGGACGGGTACACCCGTCTCCGCTTCGAAGGTCTCGGCCAGATCTTCGGGGTAGTAGTCGGCCCAGATGCCGACTACGAGCTTCTGCTGGCTGATGTCGGCTTCGGGGTCCAGGTCCGCAGACCCGCTTCCTCCGCCGCAAGCTGACAGGGCAAGGACCGCTGTTGCCGTGACGGCGGCAGTCCGTGTAATGCGCTGGAAACTCACGATGGCTCCTACTGTTGCGCTTGTGTCGTGGATCACACCCGGACTGGGTGGTGAAATTGATCTTTGCATTAGAGTTCAAGGAATACAACGCTTATTTTTAGCCGTAACAAGCATTTAACAAACGGTCCTTGAATCAGCGTGCAAGGAATGTGAAGGTGGTTTCATGGATGAACTGAGGGCCGTACACGGCTGTTTGCGGCTTGAGCCCGACGGCGTCCTGACGGCTTTGGACTCCCGGGGCAGCCCCGCGTCAGCCGGGTCGGGACTGGCTGCGGATCTTACGGACGCGGTCCTGGCAGGAAGCACAGCCGCCCTGAGCGTGACCATCGGCGAGCTGCACGCGGCGCGGACCGGGCTGGCCGCCGGACCAGGACTCGAAGAAAGCGCCGTGCCCGTGGACATGACCAATCTCTCCGTGGTCGTGGGCGGGGACAAGATCATCAAGCTGGTGCGCCGCTGGGGAGGAGCAGACCGGTCTGCCCGGCTGCTTGCCAGGCTCGCTGAAGCCGGCGTCGATGCCGTTCCGGGCTACTTCGGATCCCTGGACTGGGAACATCCGGAGCGCGGACGCACCACCCTGGCCCTGGTCAGCGCCGTCATTCCGGATGCGGAAGACGGCTGGACCTGGGCCGCGGACGACGTCGCTGCCTGGTTCCGCGGCGGGCCGCTGCCGGATTTCCCCACCGCCCTGGGACGCCTGACGGCCGAGGTGCACGCGGCCCTGTTTGGAGCTGGTCCGCTGCCGGCCCCGGGTGCCGCCGAGGTGCGGGCGCGGACCGACGGCGTGCTGGACGTTGCGCTGACGCTTACGGGAGGCGATGCCGGAACACGGCTCGCGAACCGGGCCGAAGGCCTGCGCTCCCTGCTGGCCGCCATCCCCGAAACCGCTGCCCCGGCCTTCGACCTGCACGGTGACCTGCACGTGGGTCAGGTGCTGCGCTCAGGAGATAAGTACTGGCTGCTGGATTTCGACGGCGACCCCCAGCTGCCGGACGCCGAACGTGACCGTCCCGACACAGCCGCCCGCGACGTCGCGCATCTGGGCGCCAGCCTGGACATGGTGGCCTCAGTGGCCGCCAAGCGGCTGCAGGTCGCCGACTCCGGGTCACTGGAGAAGCTCTATGGCTGGGCGGACCAGGCACAGAAGCAGTTGGTTAGTGCCTACCGTTCCGCTGCGGCTGCCGCCGGGTGCCCCCAGCTTCTGGATGAGGCGGTGCTTCCCGGCCTGACCGCCGAACAGCTGCTCCGCGAACTCATCTATGCCCACCGTTTTCTGCCCCGCTGGCTGTATGCCGCGGACGGTGCCATCACCTACCGGTTCGAGCGGGATGGCGCCGCCTGCGATGCAGCCGGAAACGACATGACAAAGGAGCCCGTGTGGACACCGCCCGCTTTATAGAGGACCTGCAGCTGGTTCCGGATTATCTTGACCGGATGGCAGTGCTGCTTCAGGGTGGATACCCGGGCGTGGCAGGCCTGCCCGACGCCGGACGGATCCTGATCCTGGGCATGGGATCCAGCGCCTACGCTGCTGCCACCGCAGCACGGAAAGCCCGCGCGGACGGCGTGAACGTGCAGGTGGAGCTGGCCAGTACGGCGCTGCTGCCGCCGCCGGCCCCCGACCTGCTGGTCATCGCGGTGTCCGCTACCGGAACCAGTGTGGAAGTACTGGCCGCGGCAGAACGCTACCGAGGCACCGGCGGCCTGGTTGCGGTGACCAACAGGCCCGGGTCTCCGTTGGCGGCCATGGCTGACTACACAGTGGAAATGAACGCAGGGGAGGAGGTTTCCGGGATTTCCTGCCGGAACTTCAGGCATTCCCTTCTGGTCATAGCCGCGGTGCTGGAACGCTACGGTGCTTCTTACGGGATGCTGGCGGAAACGGCGCAGCGTGCGGCGGCCGGCTCAAGGGCGGTCCTGGACACCTCGGGCCAGTGGCTGCCGCAGGTCTCCGAGTTGCTGCTGGGCCCCGACGGCACGTTCCTGCTGGCGCCCGCCGAGCGGTTCTCCAGTGCGGCCCAGGGATCACTGATGATCCGGGAAGTGCCCCGCCGCCCGGCATACGGCAGTGAGACGGGGGACTGGTCCCACGTGGATGTCTACCTGTCCAAGACGCTTGACTACCGGGCGCTGGTCTTCACCGGCTCGCGGTGGGACCAGCAGGCCCTGGACTGGATGATGCCGCGCGGGGCGACCGTGGTCGCCGTCGGGGAAGGCGTTCCCGAAGCGGCTCTGACCGTGTCCTATCCAGGGCAGGAGCAATGGCTTGTGTCTGCCCTGGTGGAGACCATGGTGCCGGAACTGATCGCCTGGGACTGGTACACGAAGGACCCGGAGTTCTCCTGGAGCGCGCAGGTTACCGCCAAGCCTGTCCTGTAGCCGTCGGGGGCCAGCCGGGCCCCGGCTGGCTAGGTCTGTTGGACGGCGATCGCGAAGACCACGACTGCCGACAGCATCAGGGCTGCGATGGCCGAGTAGGAGAACCGGGTGAAACGCTGCTGGCGGATACGCTCAGCGCGCCATTGCCTGCGTGTCAGTGTTGTGCTCATGCGGTCGACTCTAAGAACGCCCCAAGCTAAGTGCTAAGAGTACTTACTACTTGTTTCCTGCCCTGTTTTACCCGGCTTTTCCCCCGAGATTACAGAAACTGCCCGTTAGACGCGTCTAACGGGCAGTTTCTGTAATCTCGTGACGAGCTTCGAGGAAGCAGCTGTCGCCGGTGGTTATTCGTTGTGTGACTTGCCTTCGGCCAGCTCAACGGTGGTGTCCGAGCGTCCCATCATGAAGGGGATGAGGTAAACGAGCGTGCCGACGACGAGGCAGGCCACCATCGGCCAGACGACGTCGAGGGTCAGCCAGTTCAGGGCGTAAATCGAGGCAAGGAAGAGCCCGAAGAAGACGATGAACGTGACGAGGTTCGAGACCAGGTGTCCTTCGCCCGAGTGGGTGGGCTGCTTTGCCTTGGTTCGTGCCATGGGAGTTTCTCCGTTTCAAAAAGTTTTCAGCGGCGGACGGATCAGTAACCGGACCCGCCGTTACCACCCTTAACAATAGCGATTCCGGAGCTAGCTCCAATTCGTGTGGCGCCGGCGTCGATCATTGCCAGCGCATCTTCGCGGCTGCGAACGCCGCCGGAAGCCTTCACGCCCATGTCAGGGCCGACTGTACGGCGCATCAGGGCAACGTCCTCAACGGTAGCCCCGCCGCCGTTGAATCCGGTGGACGTCTTGACGAAGTCGGCACCGGCGTCCACGGAAGCTTCGCAGGCCAGAATCTTCTGCTCATCGGTGAGCAGGGAGGTCTCAATGATCACCTTCAGGATCGCGCCGGCTTCATGGACGGCGTCGGCAACGGCGGCGATGTCGCGGACCAGGGTTTCGCGGTCTCCGCGCCGGGCTGCGGCAATGTCGATGACCATGTCGATCTCGTCTGCGCCGTCCTGCAGTGCGCCCTGGGCCTCGAAGACCTTTACCTCGGTGGTGGTGGCTCCGAGGGGGAAGCCAATAACGGAACAGGTGTCCACTCCGGAGTCCTTCAGGGCGGTATGCACTGTTGAGACCCAGAGCGGGTTGACGCAGACGGACTTGAAACCGTACTCGGCTGCCTCTTCACAGACCCGCAGGATGTCCTCGCGGGAGGCCTCCGGCTTGAGCAGGGTGTGGTCAATGTAGGAGGCGAGGTCAGCGGTCTGCGGAGTCTCTTCGGGCGCGGCGTTCGTGGGCATGGCGGTCCTTTCCAAACTGGTCTTCCAGTCTCCCATATGGGGGCGAAGAGCTGGCACAAAAAACCGGGCAGGGCTCCGATGAGCTCTGCCCGGTTTTTCTGAGGCCTAGTACGGCCAGTTGCCGATCAGCGGCTGAACGGTGCTGCCTCCGCCGTTCCCGAAGGACGGCGCTGCGTTCGCGGGTGCTGCCACGCCAACGGCTGCAATCGCGGCGGCCAGAAGAACGGATACGCCAAGCTTCTTCATTTGTGCTCCTAGGTTATGTGTCCAGCCCATTTGCTGACTGGCATATCGTACCTAACAAATTTCCTATTTATCTTTCCAAGTGGGCTCAATTCTTGGACGGCAGGCAGGGGGCGGTTGAACGAAGCCGCGCGCGTACTGCGTAATGCTTAGACCAAAACGGGATCGGAGCGCACAATGGAACGTAAGGTGTCCTGAAATGGGCCTATGGGCGGGAGCGAGAAAGTGCCGTGGCTTTGACGACAGATGACTTCATACTTCATGAGTACAAAGCGAGGCAGCTGTGGGAGCAGCGCGAATACTCAGCCGTCATAAATCACACGAAGGCTGCCGCCGAAAAAGCGGGTTCCCGCGGTGATGACGCCGGCTGGTGGCGCATGATGTATCTCCTTGCCAAATGCCAGCGGCAACTGGGTGATATTAGTGATCTTGTTGAGACAGCAGAATCACTCTCGGAGCACCCGCTCACCTCACGCGATCCGGAGCTGGCTGCCAAGGCGAATGCGCTGCGGTCAGCGGGACTCAGGGCTCTTGGGCAGCTGCCGGAAGCACTGGAGGTGGCTCGGGAAGCCACGCTGGAGTTCCCGGAGACTGGATACGGAAGCAAAGGCAAGCTTGAGGCCCAGCAGGTTCTCGTCGCCGTTTTGGCCGAGAGCGGGCATCTCGACGACGCCTGGCGTGAGGCGGAGAATCTCTGCCGCCTTATTGATGCAAACACTGAACCGGACCGGGCAGGCAGGGCTTATTGGTCTATCGGAAACGTGGCGTTTCTCCTGGGTCGGAGCAAGGACGCTACTGAGTACCACGACAAGGCAGCCACATGCTTTTCGCCCAGCAGGGACCTGAATCTGTGGGCCATCTTCAATAAGGCATCGGCGTTCATGAGGCTCAATGCGAATCTGGTTGAGCCGGCTACGCTCCAGTGCATCGAGCGGGCCGAGATGGCGATGTCAATTAGCGGGGGGACACCGCAGGACGAGCTCGACATCGACGTTATCCGCGCTCACTGGTGTTTTCTGACTGGGTCACTGCCTGAAGCGAAGTTGAAAATGTCCGGCATTATGGAGCGGGCGGAGGCTATGGCTCCCCTCAGCGAAGGCGACGCCCGGATCCTGTATGCCCGGATTCTCGCCGCAGCCGGGGAGACCGAGGCGGCGCGCGAGCAGGCCACTACTGGCATGGAGCTTTTCGAAAACGTTGGTGCCGTGATGCGCGCAGAGCAGGCCAGGGAACTCGCGGACTCGATTAAATCAGTGAATTTTTGAACGCGCCGATGACTGCATACATGTGCATGAATCGGCTAGTATGACCGGAACTGGGGGAGCGGGCAGTGGGAAAGTGCATTGGCCCTCTGCCAGGAGTTTTTTGGGGGGAAAATTGGAACAGTCTCGGGAATTGCTACAACAGAAGTGCACGCCGTTCACGAGCAGTTGCCGTGAAACATCGATGACTGCATTGGGGGCGTCATGGCGGTGAAACAGGAGATCGTGAGCGGAGCTGCAGAAGGTCCGGTCGATGGCAGCGAAATCTCGAACGACAAGCGGGTGCAAGTCACTGACTGTACTGGCTACGTAAGAGTCACGCTGCCCCCAGGCCGCGTCATTACCGGGCCTATGGCGGCAGCGGCCGCTGCAGAGTTTAATCCTCTGGCTCAGACAGGGCCGAGGCCGTTGCTGCTTGACGTCACGGGGGTCGAAGCCATTACACGCGGTGCCAGAAGTGTGTTCGCGGCAGCTCGGTCGGTTTCGTCTGTGGCTGTCCTGGGCACCAGCCAGGTGGATAGGGTTATCGCAAACTTCCTCCTTGGTGGAGACCTCCCGGCTTGTCCTGCACGGTACTTCTCCTCTGCTGCCCAGGCACTGGACTGGCTCAAGGGCAGAGCCTGATGACGGACCCTGAAGCCGGAGACCCAAGGCTTCAGCAGGTAGTGGACGGCATAGTCCGAATTGCTGCCGGAGACCTGAGCACCAGGATCCGCACCTCGCCCAAACGCGATGACGTGGACGCGGTAATTACCGGAATCAATCTTCTAGCCGAGGAGCTGAACTCCGTTTACCAGGACTTCGAGGAACGGGTCGAATCCCGCACACGCGAGCTGCAGGCAGCCCACCGCCAGATGCAGCGGATGGCAATGAGCGATGCGCTGACGGGCACGGCGAACCGGACGGCCCTGATGCATGAGATCGAGGCAGAACTGCTCGCCGCCGAGGCAGGGGGAGCACGCCCGTCGGTCCTGATGATCGACCTTGACGCCTTCAAGGACATCAACGACAGTTTTGGCCACCTGACCGGGGACCAGGTCCTCGTAGAAGTTGCCCGCCGCCTCAGGTGGGCAGTCCGCCGCGGCGACACGGTCGCCCGGCTGGGCGGAGATGAGTTTGCGGTCCTGCTTCCAGAAACGGGGCTGAGCACAGCCATGGGTGTGGCTGCCCGAATCCATGAGGCACTGGGCGAATGCATCCGGGTGGAGGAGATCGATGTGTGGCCTCGTGCCAGCATCGGAGTCCACGCGGCGCTGGCAGGTGAACGGGCCGAGGACCTCATGGTGCGTGCCGACACGGCCATGTACGCAGCCAAGGAGGCCGGCCGCGGGCAGAGCAAGGCGTTCGAACCGGTGATGCTCTACGCCCGGCAGCTTCGCCGGGAGATGGCTGCCGAACTGCGCGAAGGCCTGGGTCGCAACGAACTCTTCCTGGACTACCAGCCAGTCGTCGAACTTGCCACAGGCAGGATGCGCGGGGTTGAGGCACTGGTCCGCTGGCAGCATCCGCAGCGCGGGCTCATTATGCCGGACGACTTCATTCCGATCGCCGAGGAAACCGGCATCATCCTGGACCTTGGCCGCTGGGTCCTGCGCGCCGCGCTGGAGCAGCTGGCGCACTGGGAAGAGCAGCTGGATCTGGACGAGGACTTCCAGGTCCGGGTAAACCTCTCCGCGATGGAACTGCAGCGGCTGGACCTGGTGGACCATGTCCGGCAGGACCTCCGGGAGACCGGGATACAGGCCTCCCGGCTGATCATCGAGATTACCGAGAGCGCCTTCGTCAGCGGCGGAGACGTAGAGATGTACTCCCTGAAGTCGCTGAATGCGCTCGGTGTGGGTATTGAAATCGACGACTTCGGCACCGGTTACTCCTCCATCAGCTACCTGCGCCGGCTGCCCGTCCAGACCGTGAAGGTGGACCGCAGCCTCATCAGGGACATCAGTGCGGACCCCGGCCAGCGCCAGTTCGTGGATGCTGTCCACGGCCTGATCCGTGCTGCCGGCATGGAAGCGGTCTTCGAAGGGATCGAAACCCTTGACCAGGCGGCGGACCTGCTGGTGCTGGGCTGCCGAAACGGTCAGGGGTACTACTTCAGCAGGCCCCTTGCCGCGGGACAGATCCAGGCCATTCTGGCAGCGGACACGGTGCTCCCGCTGGTTCAGGCACCGGTCGCCGCGAACTAGCCCCGGACATCAGGGCCGGAGCGCAGCTAGGCGTCCAGCCCCAGCGCCGCAGCGATATCCGCCTTCGCTGCTGCCAGCCGGTCCGCCGCAGCAGCGCGTGCTGCCGCAAGTCCTTCACGCCCGGCTGCCGGCTCAATGACCTCCAGGTAGCACTTGAGCTTCGGTTCCGTGCCGGAGGGCCGGACGATAATGCGGGTGTCGTCCCGGGTCAGATAGAGCAGCCCATCAGTCGGTGGCAGGTCTGCGGAGCCGGTCGAGAGGTCGACGGCGGACACCACGGGGGACCCCGCCAGGGAGACAGGAGGCTGCTCACGCAGCCGGGTCATCATCTGCGGAATCAGCGTCAGGTCTGCGACCCGGACCGAAAGCTGGTCAGAGGCATGCAGCCCGTGCTCCAGTGCGAGGTCATCGAGCATGTCGAACAATGTGCGTCCCGATGCCTTGAGCGAGGCTGCAAGTTCGGCGATGAGCAGCCCGGCGGAGATGCCGTCCTTGTCCCGCACCAGGCCAGGAGCCACGCAGTAGCCCAGTGCTTCCTCATACCCGTACACCAACCCCGGCACGCGGGAAATCCACTTGAAGCCGGTCAGGGTCTCCTGATGTGCGAATCCCGCGGAAGCAGCGATTCGTGCCAGCAGGCGGGAGGAGACGATGGAGTTGGCGAAGACGGGGGAGTGCCCCGCCTTAACCCGTGGCTTCAGGTGCCCGGAACGGATCCGGGCAGCCAGGTGTGCGCCGAGCAGGGCACCGGTCTCATCACCGCGCAGCATGCGCCATTCGCCGGTGGCCGGGTCCTTGGCTGCGACGGCGGCGCGGTCGGCGTCGGGGTCGTTGGCCAGCACAATGTCAGCATCCGTCTCCGCGGCCATGGCCACGGCCAGGTCGAGGGCGCCGGGTTCCTCGGGGTTGGGGAAGGCGACCGTGGGGAAGTCCGGATCCGGCTGGGCCTGGGCCGCCACGAGCTTCACGGCAGTGAAGCCGGCGTCGCGCAGCACAGCGGTCATGGTTTCCCCGCCCACACCGTGCATCGGGGTCAGGACAATCTTCAGGTCGCGGGACGGATAACCGTCGCGGGACACCAGTGCGTCCACAGCGTTGATGTAGTCCGCGGCGATCGACTCGGACACATCGGTCCAGCCTTCCGGCGCTGTCTCGATCGAGTCCAGCGGCACGGAGTAATCAATGCGGGCGGCGATCTCGGCGTCGTACGGCGGGACGATCTGCGCCCCGCGGCCCGGACCCTTGACCGTGCGGCCGCCCAGATACACCTTGTAGCCGTTGTCCTGCGCCGGATTGTGGCTGGCGGTGACCATCACGCCGGCATCCGTGTCCAACGCCCGCACTGCGTAGGCGAGCACCGGCGTCGGGAGCGTGCAGGGGAGCAGGAATGCTTCGATTCCCGCCGCGCTGAAGACCGCCGCAGTCTCCAAGGCGAAAGCCTTGGAGTTGTGGCGGGCGTCGTAGCCGATCACGGCGCTGGGGGTCCAGCCCTCGGACTTGTCCTGCAGGAACGAGGCGATGCCCGCTGCGGTGCGGCGAACGACGGCACGGTTCATCCGCATGGGTCCGGCACCGAGGGCGGCACGCAGGCCGGCGGTACCGAACTCCAGCGTGCCGGAGAACCGGTCAGCCAGGTCGGCCAGGGCGGCCTCTGCCGTTTCCCCTTCCGCAGCAGCGTCCGAGAGCAGCTTCCGCAGCTGCGCGGCAGTCGCGTGGTCGGGGTCCGTGTCCGCCCACAGGCGGGCCGCAGCAATCAGTTCGTCGCGTTCAGTCGAGGTCAAGCTCATGGGGTGTCCTATATAGGTGTCTGGCTAGAGGGCGCCGATGATTCCGGCCAGCAGCCTGGAGATGCGCGGGCCTGCTTCGGCTCCGGCTTCCAGCACTTCCTGATGGCTGAGCGGCTGCGGGCTGATGCCGGCGGCCAGGTTGGTGACCAGGCTGATGCCGAACACCTCCATGCCGGCGTGGCGGGCGGCAATGGCCTCCAAAGCGGTGGACATGCCAACGAGGTCGGCGCCGATGGTCTTGGCGTAGCGGACCTCGGCAGGGGTCTCGTAGTGCGGGCCGGGGAACTGGGCGTACACACCCTCGGCGAGACTCGGGTCAATGGTGCGTGCCAGGTCGCGCAGGCGAGGGGAGTAGAGGTCCGTCAGGTCCACGAACGTGGCACCTTCCAGCGGCGAGGTTGCCGTGAGGTTCAGGTGGTCGCTGATCAGCACCGGCGTTCCGGGCTTCCAGTCCAGGTTCAGGCCGCCGCAGCCGTTGGTCAGCACCATCACCTTGGCGCCGGCAGCGGCCGCGGTGCGTACTCCGTGGACCACGGCGCGGACGCCCTTGCCCTCGTAGTAGTGCGTGCGTGCACCCAGGACCAGGGCGCGCTTTCCGCCGGGCGTCAGGATGGAACGGATGGTTCCAACATGGCCCTGCACCGCGGGGGCGGAGAATCCGGGGATTTCCGACGCCGGGATGGTTGCGGTGGTTTCGCCGATCAGTTCGGCTGCCTCACCCCATCCGCTGCCCAGGACCAGGGCGATGTCATGGCTGGGTACGCCGGTTTTCTCGGCAATGTACGCCGCGGCGTGCCGGGCAAGTTCAAAGGGTTCGTCGTTGCTCACCCGTACAACTTACCGTGTGTTGGGCGGGGCTGCGCCTGCCCGCGTGACCGGCCCCGTTTGAGCGGCATCCCCGGATGCGACAGAATGGACAGTTGTGACGAGCCAACTAGATTTCACTGCCCGAAAAATCGCAATCCTCGGCGGCGGCCCCGGTGGATATGAAGCCGCCATGGTGGCAGCCTCGCTGGGGGCGGACGTCACCATTGTGGAGCGCAACGGACTGGGCGGCTCGGCCGTCCTCACCGACGTCGTCCCTTCCAAAACCCTCATTGCCACCGCTGACGTGATGACGCGGTTCAGCTCTGCTTCCAACCTCGGCGTGGACTTCGGCGACGCCAGCCCGGTGGCAGCGGACCTGAAGATGGTCAACCACCGCCTGCTGGCACTGGCCCGCGAGCAGTCCAACGACATCCGCCGCACGCTCGAGCGCATGGGCGTGAACGTGGTGCTTGGCAACGGACGGCTCCTGGATAACCACACCATCGAAGTCACTGCCGACGACGGCACCACCAGCACCGTGGAAGCCGAGGCGCTGCTGATTTCCACCGGCGCCAATCCCCGTGAGCTGGAAACCTCCATGCCTGACGGCGAGCGGATCTTCACCTGGAAGCAGATCTACAACCTCACCGAAGTTCCCGAGCACCTCATTGTGATCGGCTCCGGCGTTACCGGAGCGGAGTTCGCCTCGGCCTACAACGGCCTGGGATCCCGGGTCACGCTCATCTCCAGCCGGGACCGGGTGCTTCCCGGAGAGGACGCCGACGCCGCCCGTGTGCTGGAAGACGTGTTCCAAGCCCGCGGCATGACCGTGCTGTCCCGCTCCCGCGCCGATTCAGTGAAGAACACCGGCGACGGCGTGCTGGTCACCCTCTCCGACGGACGCACCGTGGAGGGCTCGCACTGCCTCGTCGCCGTCGGCGCGATCCCCAATACCCAGAACATCGGCCTGGAAGAGGCGGGGATCGCCCTGGACGACCACGGGCAGATCAAGGTCGACGGCGTTTCCCGCACCACCGCTCCGAACGTCTACGCCGCCGGTGACTGCACGGGCGTGTTCAACCTGGCCTCGGTGGCCGCCATGCAGGGCCGCATTGCCATTGCGCACCTGATGGGGGACAGCGTGAAGCCGCTGAAGCTCAAGCACGTGGCCTCGAACATCTTCACCTCCCCGGAGATTGCCTCTGTGGGCGTCTCGGAAGCCGACGTCGACGCCGGCCGCTACCAGGGCGACGTCATCAAGCTCTCGCTGCACACGAACGCGCGGGCGAAGATGATGGACGTCAAGGAAGGCTTCGTTAAGATCATTGCGCGCAAGGGCTCGGGAACGGTGATCGGCGGCGTCGTCGTCGGTCCCCGTGCCTCGGAGCTGATCTTCCCGATCGCCCTGGCCGTGACCCAGAAGCTGCACGTGGACGACGTTGCCAACACCTTCACGGTCTACCCGTCGCTGACCGGTTCCATTTCCGAAGCCGCACGCCGGCTGCACGTGCACATCTAGCGGTTCCCAGCCCCGCAAAACGAGCTAGCAGAAACTGCCCGTATCAGCCTTGATACGGGCAGTTTCTGTTATCTCGATGGGATGGAACGCCCGCGTCCCGGCGATTCAGTGTTCCGGAGGCGGGCTTTTTTGCGCGGAAAATCAGGGTTTGTCCAACGTTACGTCCACATTGTGGACCGATGTCCGAATGGCGGACGCGGGGTTCTACGATAATCGTACTTTCCAACCGCACCCGAAAGACTTGCCATGTCAACAAACACACCAAGTGCCGAAGCCGAAAAGGCACCCGCAAACTCACGCGGTCGCGTGATCGTAGCGTCGCTGGTCGGAACCTCCATCGAGTTCTACGACTTCTACGTCTACGCGACGGCCGCAGTCCTGGTCTTCCCGATCCTCTTCTTCCCGAATGCAGAGGGCGTTACCGCACTGCTGAGCTCCTTTGCCGTGTTTGGCGTGGCATTCATCGCCCGGCCGCTTGGATCCATCGTCTTTGGCCACTTCGGCGACAAGGTGGGCCGCAAGGGCACCCTGGTGGCGTCACTGCTCACCATGGGTATTGCAACGTTCCTGATCGGCTGCCTGCCCACCGCGAACATGGACGGATGGACCTTCTGGGCTCCCGCCCTGCTGGTGGTCATGCGCTTCGCACAGGGCCTGGCCCTTGGCGGCGAATGGTCCGGTGCCGCCCTGCTGGCCACCGAGAACGCGCCGGCGAACAAGCGCGCCATCTACGGCACGTTCCCGCAGCTGGGTGCTCCGATCGGGTTCATCCTGGCCAACGGCCTGTTCCTGATCCTCAGCTTCAACCTGGCCGAAGACCAGTTCATGTCCTGGGGCTGGCGCATTCCGTTCCTGGCCAGCGCCGTCATGGTCATCATTGGCCTGTACGTCCGCCTGAAGCTGGTTGAAACCCCGGCCTTCCAGAAGGTTGTTGACTCCGGCGAAGTGAGCAAACTGCCGCTGGCTGCTGCCTTCAAGTTCTCCTGGCGCCCGATGATCGCAGGTACGTTCATCATGCTGGCCACCTACGTGCTCTTCTACCTGATGACCACCTTCACCCTCTCCTACGGCACCGCTGCCAAGACGGAGGAAGAAGCCGCCGCCAAGGCTGAAGCTGCAGGCAAGGCCTTCGACCCCGATTCGTTTGCCGCAGGCCTGGGCTACGCCCGGAACGACTTCCTGATCATGCTGATCGTCGGCGTCGTGTTCTTCGGTATCTTCACGATGGTGGCCGGTCCGCTGGCCGAGAAGCACGGCCGCCGCAAGACCCTGCTCTGGGTTACCGCTGCGATCTTCGCCTTCGGCTTCGCCTTCGACCCGCTGTTCGGCGGCGGCTTCGTAGGCACCATGGCACTGCTGATCATCGGCTTCACGCTGATGGGCCTCACCTTCGGGCCGATGGGTGCCGTACTGCCTGAGCTGTTCCCGACCAACGTCCGGTACACCGGCTCAGCGATCGCCTACAACGTTTCCTCGATCCTGGGCGCGGCTGTTGCCCCGTTCATTGCCGTGGCCCTGTGGCAGGCCGCTGACGGCAGCCCGTGGCTGGTGGGCGTCTACCTCTCCTCGATGGCCGTCCTCACGTTCATCGCGCTGTGGGTTACCCGCGAAACCAAGGACGTGGACTACGTAAACCACTCCAGCTAGTTCTCTAACGCTGGTACGCGAAGAGGCCCGGATCCGATTGGATCCGGGCCTCTTCGCTGTGCCGTGGCCCCCCTGAACGGGCGGGGCGCTCCTGCGCCTAGTCGAGGATGGTCGCGATGACCGCACCGGCGGTCACCGTGGCTCCGGCCGCCGCGGAGAGCCCGCTGACGGTCCCGGACTTGTGGGCGGTGAGCGGCTGCTCCATCTTCATGGCTTCGAGCACCACGATCAGGTCGCCCTCGGCTACCTGCGCCCCGTCCTCGACAGCCACCTTCACGATGGTTCCCTGCATGGGGGAGGTGAGGTCGTTGCCGGTGGCAGCCGCAGTCGCGGAACGCGAGCGGCCCTTGCGCTGCTTGCCGTTGGCAGATGCGCCGCCGCGGCCGGCCATTTGGGCCAGGCCGGCGGGCAGGACCACCTCAAGGCGCTTGCCGCCCACCTCAACCGTGAGGCGCTGGCGGGAGGCGTCGTCGTCGTTCCCGTTTGCCGGCTCACCGCTGAACGGTGCGATCGTGTTGTCGAATTCGGTTTCAATCCAGCGGGTATGCACGCTGAACGGTCCCTCTTCCGGCGCGAACGCGGGATCTGCCACGACGGCGGCATGGAAGGGGAGCACGGTCGGCAGGCCGGTGATTTCGAATTCCTGCAGGGCACGGCGGGCGCGCTGCAGTGCCTGGGTGCGGGTGGCGCCGGTGACAATCAGCTTGGCAAGCATCGAGTCGAAGTTTCCGCCGACGGTTTCCCCGGCTTCAATGCCTGAATCGACGCGAACGCCGGGGCCGGTGGGCAGGCGCAGCGTCTCGACGGTGCCGGGGGAGGGCATAAAGCCGCGGCCGGCGTCCTCTCCGTTGATGCGGAACTCGATCGAGTGGCCGCGGATTTCGGGGTCGGTGTAGCCAAGCTCTTCACCGCGGGCGATCCGGAACTGCTCGCGGACCAGGTCCAGGCCCGTGACTTCCTCGGAAACCGGGTGCTCCACCTGCAGCCGCGTGTTCACCTCCAGGAAGGAGATGGTGCCGTCGGTGCCGACCAGGAACTCGCAGGTACCGGCGCCCTGGTAGCCGGCTTCGCGCAGCAGTGCCTTGGAGGATTCGTAGAGGCGGCGGGTCTGGTCCTCGCTGAGGAACGGCGCCGGGGCCTCTTCCACGAGCTTCTGGTTGCGGCGCTGCAGAGAGCAGTCGCGGGTGGAAATGACGACGACGTTGCCGTGCGCGTCTGCCAGGCACTGGGTCTCAACGTGGCGCGGGGAGTCCAGGAAGCGCTCGATGAAGCATTCGCCGCGGCCGAACGCTGCGGTGGCTTCGCGGACAGCCGAGTCGTACAGCTCTGGGATTTCTTCGAGTGTGCGGGCTACCTTGATGCCGCGTCCGCCGCCGCCAAACGCTGCCTTGATGGCAACGGGGAGGCCGTGCTCGGACGCGAAGGCCAGGACTTCATCAGCGCTGGTGACGGGATCCGCGGTGCCCGGGACCAGCGGGGCGCCGACCTTGGCGGCCAGATGCCGGGCGCGGACCTTGTCCCCAAGCTGTTCAATGGCGTCGGGGGAGGGACCGATCCAGGTGAGGCCGGCGTCGATCACGCGCCGGGCGAACTCGGCGTTCTCGGAGAGGAAGCCGTACCCGGGGTGGACGGCGTCGGCGCCGGCACGCCTCGCAGCGGCCAGGACCTTGTCCATGTCCAGGTAGGATTCGGCGGCGCTGCTGCCGCCCAGGGCGTAGGCTTCGTCGGCCAGCCGGACGTGGAGTGCGTCCCTGTCCGGGTCCGCATAGACGGCGACCGTGCCGATACCTTCATCGCGGGCGGCCCGGATGATCCGGACGGCGATCTCACCGCGGTTGGCAATCAGGACCTTGCCCAGCGGGGCGGGGGTGTTCTGGCTCATGAAATGCACTGGCTCCTTTGATCTCTTGGGAGCGTAGCGCGATTTTGTGGTGTCCCGCCATAAACCGTGCTGTTTCTGCGTGGGGCGTCGGCTTTAGTTGTGGGGACCCTACAAACGCCTCTTTGGGCCGGGGCTGGTTTGCGTCTGTGGATAAGTCCGGTGCCTGCGCGGACCAGCCGGTAGAAGTAGTGGATGCGTACGCCTAAGCCGCTTCCGCCGTCGTTGGACGGGCCGTTCCTGCTCACCGAAGGGCGGGCCCTGGGGCTCAGCGAGGGGCGGCTGCGGGCATCGGACCTCCGGATCCCGAGCCGCGGAATCCGTGTGCCGCGCTTGTCCGGTGATGATGGGGAGGTTGCGGCCCGGGCTCGCCCGTACCTGGAGCTCCTGCCGGATGCCGTTCTCAGCCATACGACTGCGGCGAGGGTGCACGGGATGCCGCTGCCGGCGTCGTACCGGCACGAGTCGGTGCTTCACCTGGCGCGGGACCCGGCGAAGCCCGCTGCAAGACGCAGGCACATCCGGTGCCACCGGCTGGCGCTCCGTCCCGGGGACATGGTCAGCCCTCTGCCATGGATCCGTGTCACGTCGCCCGCGCGGACGTGGTTTGACCTCGCCGGAATGCTGTCGCTCCCCGCGCTGGTCGCGGCAGGGGACTGGTTGGTTTCGGTGCATGGACGCAGCTTCGGCTACCCCCGCGAGGCCGTCGTGGCCCTGGATGACCTGCGGGGCTTCGTAGCGGGGCTGCGTCTCATCCCGGGGATTCGATTGGCACGCCAGGCAACGGAACTTCTGCGGGCCGGGGTGGATTCGCCTCAGGAAACCTACCTTCGTCTTATGCTGCAGAAGGCGGGCCTTCCTGAGTTTCGGCCCAGCCATCCGCTGCTGGATGAGGCTGGCCGCCCAGTGGTGTGGGCGGACCTTGGCTGTCCGGAGTTCCGAACCTGTGTGGAGTACGACGGCGAACACCACCTGACCCGCGAACAGCAGCTGCGAGACCATAACCGGGACCTTCTGGTCCGCGAGCTCGGATGGCATCAGGTAAAGGTTTCGGGCGGAGACATGCGGCGTGGAAGCGCCTGGGTTGCGGCGAAGGTGGCCCGGGGACTCAAGCTTGGCGGTTGGACGCCGGCGGGGTGAGACGCCGGGGGTTGGGTGCCGCGGCGGTTGGACGCCGCGGGTCGGGTGCCGGCGGGTGGACGCCGGCGGGGTGAGACGCCGGGGGTCGGGTGGACGCCGGCGGGACTCCTCCGGAATTCGAACCGGGCACCCTTGGGGCCGGTAACCCTCGGGGAGATAACGCTGCTTAGGAGGGGTTTGGCGCAACCCTCGGGGAGATAACGTTGCTTTGGCCCTCTTGAAGGGACGTCATCTCACCGAAGGTTAAGCATAGGAGGCTCTAAAGGACGTTATCTCACCGAAGGTTGAACGGTGCGTGGGTTGGGAAGGCTGCGGGGAAGGGGAGGCCCGGGCAGTTCCGCCCGGCCGTTGGGGCCCCGGCTCCGGCGCCGGCGAGGTGGAGGCCCGGTGGAGCCCCGGCGCCCACCCGGTGCAGCAGTTCCGCCCGGCCGTTGGGGCCCCGCCGCCCGCCCGGCGCAGCTCCGCAGCCCCGGCGCCCGGCCGTTGGGCCCCGGCGCCCGCCCGCCCGGTGCAGCCCCGGTGCAGCACCGACGCCGCCCCGGGCGCACCGAAGCGGCTTACTTCCAGAGCGAGGTGACGCCGACGCCGGCACTGGCCAGCAGGTGGCGAAGTGTAGAGACCGAAAGGCCCACCACCGCATGCGGATCCCCGACGACCTTTTCGATGAAGGCACCGCCCAGGGAATCGATCGTGAAGGAACCGGCCACTTCCAGGGGCTCACCGGTGGCGATGTAGGCCTCAATCTCCTCATCGAGCAGCTTCGCGAAATGGACCTCGGCGGAACTGACGGCGCCGAGGGTGGCGCCGGAGCCGTCTTCCTCGGTGTCGCGGCAGTCGACCAGCCAATGGCCGGTATGCAGTACGCCAACGTTCCCGCTCATGCGGCGGATCCGTTCGCGGGCGACGTCGGCCTCCCACGGCTTGCCGTGTGCCTCGCCCTGGAACTCGAACACCGAATCGCAGCCGAGCACCAGTGCGCCCTCGGACTCGGGCAGTGATGCCACGGCCTCAGCCTTGGCCCGGGCCAGCAGCAGCGCGGTGTCGTGCGGGTCGGTGAGGCCATAGCGTGCGGTCACGGCGTCTTCGTCGACGTCGGACACCAGTACGCGGTGGGCGATGCCGGCGTTGGCCAGGAGCTTGGTGCGGGCCGGGGAAGCGGAGGCAAGAATCAGTTCAGTCACGCTTCCCAGCCTAGTGCGCCGCGCTGGCACGGCTGAAAAGGCCGGAACAAACGAAGAACGGCCGCCCCCGCAGTGGGACGGCCGTTCTCCTTAGAAGTGCGAGCAGGGAAAACCTTACCCTCTGCTGCCAGTTCCTGCAGAAGCGGACGAGACGGGAGTTTCCTCCTGTGACGAAAGTTCGGCGGAATCGGCAGCGTTCGTGTCCGAATCGTCATCGAACGGGTTGCCGTTGCGGGCAGCGTTGTACAGCTCCGGCTGCAGCAGGCCGTTGCGCTTGGCGACGATGGTAGGCACAACTGTCTGTCCGGCCACGTTCACCGCGGTGCGTCCCATGTCCAGGATCGGGTCCACGGCAAGCAGCAGGGCCACGCCCTCCAGCGGCAGGCCCAGGGTGGAGAGGGTCAGGGTCAGCATGACGACGGCGCCGGTGGTTCCGGCAGTTGCCGCGGAGCCCAGGACTGCAACGACGGCGATGAGCAGGTACTGCCCAATGCTGAGGTCAATGCCGAAGAACTGTGCCACGAAGATCGCCGCGATGGCCGGGTAGATCGCTGCGCAGCCGTCCATCTTGGTGGTGGCGCCCAGCGGTACGGAGAAGGAAGCGTAGGCGCGGGGCACGCCGAGGTTGCGCTCGGTGACACGCTGCGTCAGCGGCAGGGTGCCAACGGAGGAGCGGGAGACGAAGCCAAGCTGGATGGCAGGCCAGGCGCCGGAGAACCACTGGCGCACTGAGAGGCCGTGAGCCTTGATCAGCACCGGGTAGACAACGAACAGCACCAGGGCCAAGCCAAGGTAGATGGCCAGCGTGAACGTCCCCAGCGAGCCGATGGTGTCCCACCCGTAGGTGGCCACGGCGCGGCCGATCAGGCCAACGGTGCCCAGCGGGGCCAGGCGGATGATCCACCACAGGACCTTCTGGATGACGGCCAGGGCGGAAGCGTTCAGGGCCAGGAACGGGGCGGCGGGCTTGCCGACCTTCAGGGCAGCGATGCCGACGGCGATGGCGATGACCAGGACCTGCAGCACGTTGAAGTTCAGCGTGGTGGTCAGGGTCTCGCTGGTGGAAGCGGTCAGGCCGAGGAAGTTGCCCGGGATCAGGCCGGTGAGGAAGCCGATCCAGCTGCCGGTGCCGCCGTCGTAACCCTCCGGGGCGGTGGCATCGGCGTTGGCGCCGGGCTGCAGGAGCACTCCGAGCACAATGCCGATTGCAACGGCGATCAGGGCCGTGATGGCGAACCACAGCAGCGTCTGCCATGCCAGGCGCGCGGCATTTGAGACTTGGCGCAGGTTGGCAATGGAACTGACGACGGCGGTGAAGATGAGGGGCACGACGGCGGCCTTCAGCAGCGAGACGTAGCTCGAGCCGATGGTGGTCAGCGTGGTGGTGAGCCAGTTGGGGCCGCCGTCGACGGTGCCCATGTTCTTGGCCAGCAGGCCCAGGCCGAGGCCGACCAGCAGGGCTGCAATGATCTGCGGGCCAAACGACGTGGCCCAGCGCGGAAGCCGGCGCCGGGTCTCGGCTGCGGCAGGGGACTGTGGGGAGGTCTGGGGTGATGTCACCGTTCGATGCTAGACGGGATCTATTACCAGAGCCTTTTCGGTATTGCGAAATGTTACGGCGCCAGAAAGGGCGCGCCCTTGGGATTCCGCAGCGAAACGCCGCTCTGTGGCGTGAGGCAGCCGATGTTTGCCCTTATTCCCGGAGGCGGCTGTGACGATTGTCCCATCCCGGCATCCCCAGGAGCGGCACAAACGCCCGGCCGGAAACCCGGCCGGGCGTTTGTGGGGCAGGCGCTAGTTTTCCAGCAGTGCCCGGCGCAGGGTGTCCAGGCCTACCGAACCCAGCCGCAGGGCACGGGTGTGGAAGGTCCGGGCGTCGTAGGCGTCGCCTTCGCGGCTGCGCACTTCGTCGCGGATCTGCTCCCAGAGGCGCTGGCCCAGCTTGTAGGCCGGTGCCTGTCCGGGCCAGCCGAGGTACCGGGTGAACTCGAAGTTCAGCTGGCCTTCGGAGATGGCGATGTTCTGCTTCAGGAAGTCGTAGCCCTTCTCCGGGGTCCAGGTGCCGGTTCCCCAGCGCTCGGGGACCTCCAGCTCCAGGTGGACGCCGATGTCGAAGACCACGCGTGCGGCGCGCATGCGCTGGGCATCCAGCATGCCCATCCGGTCTCCGGGATCGGAGAGGTAGCCCAGTTCCTCCATCAGCCGCTCGGCATACAGGGCCCAGCCCTCGCCGTGTCCGGAGACCCAGCAGACGTTGCGGCGCCAGCTGTTGAGGGTGTCGCTGGCGGCGGTTGCCGTGGCGATCTGCAGGTGGTGGCCCGGAACGCCCTCGTGGTAAACCGTGGTGGTTTCCTTCCACGTGGTGAAGGTGTCTTCGCCCTCGGGGACGGACCACCACATGCGGCCGGGGCGGGAGAAGTCCTCCGACGGGCCGGTGTAGTAGATGCCGCCCTCGTTGGTCGGCGCGATCATGCACTCGAGCCGGCGCATGGGGCCGGTGATCTCGAAGTGCGTTTCGGAGAGCTCGTTGACGGCGCGGTCGGAGAGTTCCTGCATCCAGGCCTGCAGCTCGGCGGTGCCGTGCAGCTGGCGCTCGGGGTCGGCGTCGAGCAGGTCCATTGCCTCGCGGACGGAGGCGCCTTCCTTGATCTGGTTGGCCACCTTCTCCTGCTCGGCGATGATGCGGTCCAGTTCGGCCACGCCCCAGGCATAGGTTTCTTCCAGGTCAACGGCGGAACCGAGGAACTGGCGGGAGAACAGTGCGTAGCGCTCTGCTCCCACGGCGTCCTTTTCCGGGGCTGCGGGCAGCAGCTCGGTTTCCAGGAAGCTGACCAGCGAACGGTAGGCGGCGCGGGCGGCGTCGGAGTTTTCCTTCAGGGACGCCTGCAGCTGCTCGGGCAGCGCAGCGCCGTCCGGAAGGGCGGCACCGGAGGTGAAGGAATCGAAGAAGCCGCCGTCTTCGGCGTACTTCGAGGCCTGTTCCATGACGATTTTGACCTGGCGGCGGGCAGCTACCCGGTCCTGCTCGGCGCCGTGGCGCAGCGAGGTGATGTACCCGGCGACGGCGTCGGGAACGTTGTGCAGGCGGCCGGAGATGTGTTCCCAGGCTTGAACGGTGTCCGTGGGCATGAGGTCGAAAATGGCGCGGATGTCCTGCGCCGGGGAGGCGATGTTGTTCAGGTCGGCCAGGTCCCAGCCGGATTCGTGGATCTCCAGGGCCAGGCCCAGGCGTTCACGCATGGCATCCAGGGTGACGCGGTCCACGTCGTCCACCGGCTGCAGGTCCTCGAGGCGCTCGAGGGTCTCGCGCATTGCCTCGGCCATGGATTCAAGGCCGGCGGGGGAGTAGTCGGCGTACTCGGTTTCGTGGCCCGGAATGCCCAGCGTGGTGGCAAATGACGGATCCAGCGTGAGCAGATTCTGCGTGAAAGCTTCGGCGACGGCGTCAATCGCAGTGGGGGTGCGCGAACCGGCGTTGGACAGGGTATCTGATGAGTTTGTCTGTTCAGTCACACGTCCGAGCGTAGCGCCTCAGCGGAAACTGCGCCGCCACGAGCCTGGTCCGGGGGTGGGCTGCAGGCTCAGCGCACGGCGCCGTGTCCACGCCCTGCGGGTGCGTGCCGGGTCCTTTTCCGGGAACGTTCCAGAGGACAGGCCCGCCTCCGGGGAAGAGGCCCCAAGGCCAATAACGACGGCGGTGAGCGCGGCCAGCTCCTCCTCCGTCGGGTTGCCGGAGAGGACCTGCAGGAACGGCTCGGCCGGAGCGGCCGCAGCGGCAGGTTCGGGGTCGAAATCGAAGACGCTCACAGCGGAATGTTTCCGTGCTTCTTGTGCGGCAGCGCAGCGCGTTTGTCGCGCATTGCCCGCAGTCCGCGGATCAGCTGCAGCCGGGTTTCGGAGGGGGCTATGACCGCGTCCACGTAACCGAGTTCGGCTGACTGGTACGGGTTGAGCAGTTCCTCTTCGTAGGCGGTGATGTAGTCCTGCCGCACTTCCTCGACGTCGCGGCCTTCGGCGGCTGCGGCGGCCAGCTGGCTGCGGTAGAGAATGTTCACCGCGCCCTGGGCGCCCATGACGCCGATCTGGGCGGTGGGCCAGGCCAGGTTCAGGTCTGCGCCGAGCTTCTTGGAGCCCATGACGATGTACGCGCCGCCGTAGGCCTTACGGGTGATCACCGTGAGCTTCGGAACCGTGGCCTCAGCGTAGGCGTAGAGGAGCTTGGCGCCGCGGCGGATGATGCCCTGGAACTCCTGGTCCTTGCCGGGCAGGAAGCCGGGCACGTCAACGAAGGTCAGGATAGGGATGTTGAACGCGTCGCAGTGCCGGACAAACCGGGCTGCCTTTTCCGAGGCGGCAATGTCCAGGGTGCCGGCGAACTGCAGCGGCTGGTTGGCCACCACGCCTACTGTGTGCCCCTCCAGGCGGCCGTAGCCAATGATCACGTTGGGGGCGTAGAGAGCCTGCATCTCGAGGAAGTGGGCGTCGTCCACCACCTGCTCGATGACGGTCCGCATGTCATACGGCTGGTTGGCCGAGTCGGGGATGAGCGCGTCCAGGGCCAGATCGCCGTCGTTGATGTCTTCGTCCTGGTCGAAGGGCGCCAGCGGAGCTTCGGCCAGGTTGTTGCTGGGCAGGAAATCCAGGAGTTCGCGGACAAAGTCCACGGCGTCTTCTTCATCCGTTGCCAGGTAGGTGGAGGTGCCGGTGGTGGCGTTGTGCTGGCGCGCGCCGCCCAGGGTCTCCATGTCCACGTCCTCGCCGGTGACGGTCTTGATCACGTCGGGCCCGGTGATGAACATGTGCGAGGTCTTGTCCACCATCACCACGTAGTCGGTGAGGGCGGGGGAGTAGGCGGCGCCGCCGGCGGAGGGACCCATGATCAGGGAGATCTGGGGTACGACGCCGGAGGCATGGACATTGTTGCGGAAGATATCGGCGAACATCGCCAGGGACGCAACACCCTCCTGGATGCGGGCGCCTCCGCCGTCCAGGATGCCGACGACGGGACATCCGTTGCGGAGCGCGAACTCCTGGACCTTGACGATCTTCTCGCCGTTGACCTGGCTCAGGGAGCCGCCGTAGACGGTGAAGTCCTGGCTGTAGACCGCTACGGGTCGCCCGTCGACGGTGCCGTAGCCGGAGACCAGACCGTCGCCGAGGGGCTTCTTCTTCTCCATGCCGAACGCGGTGGAACGGTGTACGGCCAGGGCGTCGAATTCAACAAACGAGCCTTCATCCAGCAGCAGGTCGATGCGCTCGCGGGCGGTGTGCTTTCCCCGGGCGTGCTGCTTTTCAACAGCTGCCTCCCCGGAAGGAACCCGGGCCTGGGCCTGGCGGCGCCGGAAGTCGGCGATCTTCCCGGCGGTCGTCTGCAGATCGATGTCCTGGTCGATGCTCATTTACTCTCCGGTGCTGGGTCTGACGGATGGCAGGCGGATCGCCACCCCGAGGGCCGCACGGCGGGTTCAGTAGGTTTCTTACAAGCGTGCGGGCGATTCACCCAGTCTAGTGAGCACCAACACGCATCCCCGGTGTAGGAAACCTACAATTTGTGTCTGCGTGCCTTGGCTTGCCCAAGAGCTGTCTGCGGGTTGATGGCTGGATGCCGGCGGAGCACCGCAAAAACCTTCGGACGACTCGGATCGGTGCGCCAGGCGGCTGTGTCACCCAGACCGCCCTTGCTGACACGGGAATCGAAGGTTCCTCCTCGTCCACCGGACTGATGGCTCTTGCCCTCGGGGCGCTGGTTGCCGGTGCCGCGGCCCTGGTGCTGACAATGCGTCCGCGGGGAAACCACAGCTAGTCCACAAGGGTGCTGCACCCGCGGATGTTACTCACCAGTAACATTTTCTCCGCGGGTGCATTACCCTGTCCGTATGACTTCGAACACAGCATCCTCTTCCCCGCGTTCGCTGGCCGGACGCACGATCCTGATGTCCGGCGGCAGCAGGGGAATCGGTTTGGCCATTGCCCTTCGGGCCGCTGCGGACGGCGCCAACGTCGCGATGCTCGCCAAGACCGGTGAGCCGCATCCCAAACTGGAGGGCACGGTATACACCGCGGCAGAACAACTGGAGGCTGCCGGCGGCAAGGCTCTGCCGATCATCGGCGACGTGCGGCGTGACGAAGACGTTGCCAGTGCCGTTGCTGCCACCGTGGAGCAGTTCGGGGGAATCGACATTGTGCTGAACAATGCGTCCGCGATCGACCTGCGCAACACCGGCGACGTGACCATGAAGAGCTACGACCTCATGCAGGACATCAACGCCCGCGGCACGTTCCTGCTGTCCAAGACTGCGCTCCCGGCCCTGCGCGAGTCGGACAACGCGCACATCCTCACTCTTTCCCCGCCGCTGAACATGGACCCGAAGTGGGCCGGCAGCTACCTGGCCTACACCATGGCCAAGTACGGCATGTCCCTGACAACCCTGGGCCTGGCAGCAGAATTGAAGCAGGACGGAATCGGCGTGAACTCGCTGTGGCCGTGCACTTCGATCGACACCGCTGCCATCCGGAATATGCCCGGCGGTTCCGAACTGGCACGGGTGTCCCGCAGCGCAGACATCATGGCCGACGCCGCGCACGCAATCCTGACGCGCTCCGGCCGCGATGCCAGCGGCAACTTCTATACGGATGAAGAAGTGCTGCGCCAGGAAGGTGTCACGGACTTCACGAAATACAGTCTTGGTGCCCCCGAAGACCAGCTGATGGCCGATTTCTTCCTCTAAGCTGCCTGGCTGCCAGCGGGTCCCCGGAGGAGCGGGGGAGGAGGCGCGTAAGATCGGAAATATGCACCTGCACTACTCCAGCATGGAGCGCCCGCCCCTGGAGCCGGAGCGTCTCCGTGCAAGCCTCGTAGCTCCCGCCGGCCCGCTGGCACGCCTGGATGTCGTAGCGGAAACCGGCTCCACCAATACTGACCTCGCTGACTCCGCACGGCTGGTGCCCTCCGAGTATCCGGACTTGTCCGTGCTGACCGCTGAGCTCCAGACGGCGGGCCGCGGACGGCTGGGACGATCCTGGCAGGCCCCGGAGCGCTCTTCGCTGTTTGTCAGTGTGCTGCTGCGTCCGGTCAACCCTGCTGGACGGCCGCTGCCCACGCAGTCCTACGGGTGGCTGTCCCTTCTGGCAGCACTGTCGCTGACCAAGAGCGTGGCAGCGCGAACCGGCGTCGAACCGCGCCTTAAATGGCCCAACGACGTCTTGGTTGACGGACGGAAACTCGCAGGGATCCTGGCCCAGCTTGTCCCGGACAGCTCGGGCAACCCGCCCGCCGTCGTAGTCGGTACGGGCTTGAATGTCTCGCTAACGGACGAGGACCAGCCGGTTCCCACTGCCACGAGCCTGCTGATGGAGTACGCCTCCACCACCGACCGGAACGTCCTGCTGCAGGATTTCCTGCTCCAGTTGAACCTGGATTACCGCGCGTTCTGTGCCGTGGACGGCGACGCCCTGGCGCCCTGGTCCGGCGGTGGTTCCCTGCGGGAAAACATCGCCGAGCGAATGGTGACCCTGGGGCAGACGGTGCGCGCGCACCTGCCCGGCGGCGGGGAGCTGGTTGGCCGTGCCGCCGAACTGGCTGCCGACGGCGGACTGGTGGTCGTTGATTCTGAAGCCGGATTCCGGCAGACAGTTACTGCCGCCGACATCATCCACCTGCGGCCGTTGGAAGCATGAGCAGGCGATTCACCGGATCCCGGTGCGGATGAGGCTTCAGCCCGGCGAACAAGTGATCGTTTCAGCACGGCCGCACGCGGGGCCGCTGGCTGGTCCCGTGCTGCTCGCCGCAGCTGTGTGTGCCGCGGGCGGGTTCGTGCTCGGGTACCTGGGACGGGACAGTGCTCCGGCTGAACTGGTTGACTGGGCGCCGGTGCTGGGTCCCGCCGTCGTCCTGCTCGTTCTCCTGGTCCTGCTGCGCTTTTCCCTCCCGGCCGTGCTGCGCTGGAACGCGACCCGATACGTGCTGACCAACCGCAGGATGATCCACCGCCGCGGAGTGCTGAGGCGGCGGGAACACGACCTCCCCCTTGCCTCGGTCTACCAGCTGGAAGCGAGGCAGGGGATACTGCAACGCATGCAGCGTGCCGGAACCCTGCGCATAGACCTGGGAAGGGGGCGGGTCATCGATTACCCGTCGGTTCCCGAAGTCCACCGGTTCAAGTCGATTGTGTTGGCCACCATAGAAGACCTGCCCATGACCGTAATGTTTGATGGTGTAGATATTGAAGGAAGCGCGGTCTACGACGAGGAATGGAGCACCGATGAGTGAGCAGGGCCAGGACGCACCGGACGGTGCCGCCGAGCCCGAGCCGCTGACACTGTCGATGAACGCAGTGCCGATGCCGGAGAAACCCGTGATCCCTGCATCACCCGGTTCCATTGACCGCGAAGATGTCCGCCGGCTCGAAGCGCAGCTGATCGGCGGGCCCCGCACGCTCAAGCGGCGCGAAGCCGCAGCGGGGGCAGGCGTGTCCCTGCTTTCGGCACGCAAACTCTGGCGTGCGATGGGTTTCCCCAACCTCGACGACGACGCCGTGTTCTTCACCGAAGCGGACAAGGATGCGCTGAGCACCGTGATCGAGCTGGTCCGCGAGGAACGGCTGACGGAGGAAGCAGCGATCTCCATCATGCGTTCGATTGGCCAGATGACCGACCGGATGGTGGTGTGGCAGATCGAAGCGCTGGTCGAGGAAATGGTGGTCCAGCGCGGAATTACCGACGCCGAGGCACGCAAGCGGCTTGTTGCCGCGATGCCGGACCTGATCGAACCGCTGGAAAAGACCCTGGTCTACGCCTGGAAGCGGCAGCTGAACGCTGCCATCCAGCGGCTGGCACTGCGGGCCGAAGCCGGTCTTGCCAGCCACGAATCGGACACCACGGATGACAATCCGCTGCCGCTGGCCCGCGCCGTCGGCTTTGCCGACCTGGTTTCCTACACCAGCCTGTCGCGGCAGATGAATGAGAAGACCCTGGCGCAGATGGTGCAGCGTTTTGAGCACAAATGCTCCGAGATCATCTCCGTCGGCGGCGGCCGGCTGGTCAAGACCATCGGCGATGAAGTGCTTTTCAACGCGGAGACTCCGGAGGCGGGGGCCGAGATTTCGCTGGCCCTGGCCAAGGCGTTCACGGAGGACGAGCTGCTGCCTTCTGCCCGGGTTGCCATGGTGTGGGGCCGGGTGCTTTCCAGGCTGGGTGACATTTACGGGCCAACCGTGAACCTGGCATCCCGCCTGACGTCGCTGGCCGAACCCGGCACCGTGCTGACTGACGCGTCAACGGCCGCAGCGCTGCGCAACAATGACCGTTTTATCCTCATCCCGCATTCGCCGCGCAACGTCCGCGGCTTCGGCGAGATCCATCCGGTGACGCTCGCCCGGGGGACGGGCCCGGGCCTGGTCCTGGACTAAGGCTTCCGGCTCCATCCGCCTTGCTCAGGCCGGGGGGTCTCCAGCGGGAATTCGACAGCACCCTTAACTTTTTGGGCAGGAACCTTAGCAATATGCGACACTAGGTCCGTCTGCCTGCCGTTCTGCTGCCGTGCGACTGGACACCGCACATCAAAGGCGCCTGGAACCGGCACGGATTTGGGGAACGCAACGGGGGGAAGCACGTGTCAGCATTGAGGGGGGCTGTGCCTGCGCGTCTGCGTGCGCACCGAAAAGCCATCTCTGCCGGCGCCGCTGTGGCAGCCGCAGGAGCATTGGTGGCCACTGCCATCCTGTACCCCGGTTTTGCCCGCGCGGACGTTGATCTCAACGACGGCGGCGTTTGGGTTACCAACCAGACCCAGGGCATGGTCGGCCACCTGAACTATCCGTCCCGCATGCTCGACGGCGCGTACGCGGCCAACAGCGACCGTTTCAACGTCACGCAGCACGAAGGCACCGTCTTCCACGCCAACACGGACCAGTCCAAGGTCTCGCCGGTGGACGTGGCCAATGTGGCCCGCGGCACCGAAGTTCAGCTCCCGCCGTCGGCCGTGCTCAGCCAGGGTGGAAGCGCCGTTGCCGTGACGGACCCGGCTGCAGGAAACGTCTGGCTGACCAGTACCGGTTCCCTTCCCTTCTTCAGCGACACCGAGCTGGAACCCGCAGTGCAAAACGCACCCGGAGCCGCTGCGGACGTTTCCCCCGAGGGCACCGCCGTGGTCGCCGACCCGCGCGGCGGACGCATCTACAGCTACCAGGTGGGGCAGGACGGAAGCTACGGCGATCCGTCGGTGACCGAAGCCCAGGAGCTCAAGGGATTCGGCGACGTCCAGGTGGCTGCGGTGGGCAGCAAGCCGGTGGTGTTCGACGCCGAATCGGGAACCCTGGTGCTGCCCGGCGGCCGCACCGTGGAGTTTGAGGACACCCGCGGCGCCCAGCTGCAGGATTCGGGTCCCGAATCGGACGTCGTCGCGCTGGCCACCGCCACCGCACTTATCGAGCAGCCGCTGAACGGCTCAGAGGCAACGATCACCCGGATCGACGGATCCGGGACTCCCGCCCCGCCGGTGCTGGTGGACGGCTGCGTTCACGCCGCCTGGGCCGGCGCCGGAACCTATCTGCGGAACTGCGCGCAGGAAGCGGACAACCTCCGCGAGGAAATCCCCGGAATCGGTGCCTCCTCCGACCTGGTGTTCCGCGTTAACCGCTCCGTCGTAGTCCTGAATGACATCAACGGCGGCAACGTATGGCTTGTCCTGGAAAACATGCAGCTGGTGGACAACTGGGGCGACGTGATCCCGCCGAAACAGGATTCCAGCGACGATGAAGAGGAATCCGCCAGCGAGAACCCGGTCAATACCCTCCCGGACCGTACCGGGGAGAACCGGCCGCCGGTCGCCTCCGACGACCGCTTCGGTGTGCGGGCAGGCAGGACCACCATCCTGAACGTCCTGGACAATGACACCGACCCGGACGGTGACCTGCTGACCGTCAAGCCAACAGGCGAGCAGCCCGCGGCCGGTGTAGTCCAGGAAATCTACAACGGCGCCGGACTCCAGGTGGTGGTTCCCGCGGAAGCCTCCGGCACGAGCACCTTCAGCTATGAAGTCAGCGACGGGCGGGGCGGAACCGCAGCGGCCACGGCTACGGTCCAGGTCCGCAGCGCGGGGGAGAACGCTCCGCCCGAGCCGCGCCGCTCCACCCGGATCCTGGTGGAACAGGGCAAGTCCGTCAGCCAGAACATCCTGAACGACTGGATGGACCCGGACGGGGATGACCTGGTTCTTCTCTCCGCAGAACCAACCGCCGACGGCGACCAGGTGCGCAGCCGCTCCGACGGGCTGCTGACTTTCCGCGACATTGGCAAGACGCAGGGCGTCAAGGACGTAGCCGTCACCGTCTCGGACGGCACGGAAACGGCTGCCGGGACCATCACTTTCGACGTCCGCCCCGCAGGCGTCCTTCCGCCGGTGACCAACTTCGACCACTTCACCGCAACCGTCGGCGAAGCCGTGACCCTGTACCCGCTGCAGAATGACCTGGATCCGGCCGGCGGCCAGCTCAGCCTGGCCCGCGTGGACCCGGAGCAGGAGGACGGCTCGGTGCTGGTGCCGAACTACGAAACGGGAGCTGTTTCCTTCACTCCCGCGGCGGCGTCGACCTATTACCTTCAATACCTGGTGACCAACGGGCCGCAGAGCGCATCCGGGCTGATCCGCGTGGATGCCGCCGAATCCGGACGGCAGGGGGCGCCGGTTGCGGTCCGCGACGTCGCGCTGCTGCCCCGGGGCGGAAGCGTGCTCGTGGACGTGCTGGGCAACGACACCGATCCCACCGGCGGGGTGCTGGTAGTCCAGTCGGTCAACACCGGCGCCAGTTCGCCGCTGGACGTCGAGGTGCTGGACCACAACATCCTGCAGATCCATGACGTGCGCGGAATGCAGGCGCAGGGAGCCATCCGCTACACGGTTTCCAACGGCTCGGCCAGCGCCAGCGGGGAGGTGAGCGTGCTCCCGGTGGAACCCCCGGAAACCCTGCTCCCGCCCGCCGCTTCCGCTGATACCGCAACGGTGCGGGTGGGCGACGTGGTGGACATCGCGGTGCTTGAAAATGACACCTCGCCCACCGGCGACGAACTGACCCTCAGCCCGGTGCTCCCGCAGGGTGTGGATCCCGCGGACGGGCAGCTGTTCGTCTCGGAGAACACGCTGCGCTTCGTCGCCGGAGAAACCGCCAAGACCGTCTACGCCATCTACGAAGTCCGTGACTCCACCGGCCAGAGCGACTCGGCCCAGGTGCGGATCAATATCCTGCCGCGTGACGATGACAAGAACACCCCGCCGGTTCCACGCAACCTGGAAGGCCGGGCGATCGCCGGGACCACCGTCCGCATTCCGGTGCCCCTGAACGGCCTCGACGCGGACGGCGATTCGGTGTTCCTGGATGGCATCGCCGCCGCGCCGGCCCTGGGCGCCGCAGTTCCGGGTCCTGACTACATTGACTACACCGCCTCCGCTTCGGGCGCCGGAACCGACTCGTTTACGTACACCGTGCGGGACCGGCTGGGACTGGTGAACTCCGGGACGGTGCGGGTGGGCATTGCTCCGGCTGCGGAAGCGAACCAGAAGCCGGTGGCGGTGAACGACGCCGTCAGCGTGCGCCCGGGCCGTGAGGTGGCCGTTCCGGTCCTGGCCAACGACTCAGACCCCGACGGCGACCCGCTCTCACTGGACCCTGACGGCGTGAGCGCCCAGGAACCGTCCATGGAAGCCCGCGCCGACGGACCCCGGGTGCGCTTCACCGTGCCCGACGAAGCCGGAACCTACAACGTCCGTTACGCCGTGAAGGACAACCGGGGAGGAGCCGCGAACGGCAACGTCGCCGTTGTCTCGGACCCCAATGCCGAACTGCTGGCGCCGATCGCCCGCGATGACCGCGTTGAGGTTGCCGAAATCCGGGGCCGTACGGCGGTTGACGCTGCGGTGCTCGAAAACGATGAGGATCCCGACGGCGTCGCCGAGGACCTCCAGGTGTCAGTGGACCCCTCCCGCACCACCGCCTCAGTTGCAGGGGACAGCGTGCGGGTGGAACTTACCGAGGAAGCGCAGGCCATTCCCTACACCGTCCAGGACATGGACGGCGGGACGGCGACGGCGGTGCTGTGGGTCCCCGGGCTGAGCGCGCAGTATCCCACCCTTCGCAGCTCCGCGGTCCAGGAGGTGCAGGCGGGGGACACCCTTGACCTGGAACTGGGGAACCTGGTGGAGGTGCGCGAGGGCAGGACGCCCCGCATTACCGAGACCGCGAAAGTGAGCGCCATCGGCTCCTCCAACCGGGATACGTGGGTCACGGACGAGGATACGCTCGCCTACACGGCGGACGAGGATTACGCAGGCCTGGGGGCGATCACCTTCGAGGTCACCGACGGCTCGGGTCCGGATGATCCTGAGGGGCTGAAGGCCACGCTCACCGTCTTGATCAAGGTGACTCCGCTGCCGGAACAGAACCTTCCGCCGGTGATGAGTCCCGGATCGCTGGAGGCCGCCAAGGGAGAAGACTCGGTGAGGCTGGACCTGGCACCACTCGCGTCGGACCCGAACCCGGAGGACGCCGGGCGACTCGAGTTCGCCCTGGCCGGACCGGTTCCGGAAGGCTTCGAAGCACGGCTCTCCGGAACCGTCCTGGAGGTCTCCGCTGCTGAGGGCGCCGCCGTTGGAACCCTGGGCCAGCTTGCCGTTTCCGTCACGGACGGACGCAGCGAACCGGTGCCCGGACGCGTTGACCTGACAGTGCTTGCCTCAACCCGCCCGCTGCCGGTCGCCGCAGACGATTCCGTGGACGACGCCGTGCAGGGCAAGCCCGTCACAGTGGACGTCCTGGCCAATGACGACAATCCGTTCCCGGAAACACCCCTGCGGATCCTGGAGGCGTCCGCGGACGGCAACGGTACGGCACAGGTCAGCGGCGACTCGATCGTGGTGACGCCCAACGCGGACTTCGTGGGAAGCATGAGCGTGCAGTACCGGGTGGAGGACAAGACCCGGCAGGCGGACCGGCAGGCTTCCGCGCAGATCCGGCTTTCCGTGCAGGGACGCCCGGACGCGCCGTCCACGCCGGTGGTGGAGAGCACCCGCAGCCGCACGGTTGTCCTTTCCTGGGACCCGCCGGCCGCCAACGGTTCACCGATCACCGGCTACACAGTCACCGGCAGCAGCGGCTTCAGCCAGGCCTGCCCTGCCACCACCTGCACCCTGGCGGGACTGACGAACAACGTTGAGTACACGTTCGCCGTGACGGCCACGAATGCCAACGGCACTTCCGACCCGTCACCCCAGTCAGCCCCGGCCCGGCCGGACACCCAGCCTGCCCAGCCGGCCCCGCCGGTCCTCGCCTTCGGAGACCGGCAGCTGGATATCTCCTGGACCGCACCGGCGAATGACGGTTCTCCCATCGAGAGCTACGACCTGCAGATCTCCCCGGCCCCGCCCGGCGGCACCGCGCAGAAAACCGTGCCCGCCTCCATGACCCGCACCACCTGGACCGGCCTGGCCAACGGCACCAGCTACCGGGTGCGGGTCCAGGCCCGCAACGCTGCCCCGGAGCCGTCCGGGTTCAGCGACTACTCGGCACCGGAGATACCAGCCGGCGTGCCGGGGGCGCCCGGAACACCCACCACCGCCAAAGCCACTTCGGTGGGCGTGCAGAGCCAGCTCACCGTGGACTGGTCCGACGCCGCACCCAACGGTGCGGAGGTGACCGCCTACCAGCTGCGCGAATACCGCGGCTCCACGCTGGTACGGACCCTGGAAGCCGGCGCCGCCTCCACCATGACCGTCCGGGTGGATAACTCCGAGCAGGACTACTCCTACTCCGCCCGCGCCTACAACAAGGCCGGCTGGAGCGATTGGGGCGCAACCTCGGCGCCCCGCCGCGCCGTCGGATCTCCCGATGCCCCGGCCGCGCCGGCACTGGCAGCGTCGCGCACCGGAGCGGAGGGACGGGCCGTGACCATTACCTTCACCCCGCTTGCTGCCGGTGCCCGCAACGGAGCCCGGGCCGAGGAAATCAGCTACCGGGCCAGCTTCAGCGACGGCCGTTCCATGACGGTCAGCAACGGCCAGGAAATCGGCGGCTTCAGCAACGGTGCCACGATCACTGCGCGGCTGACCGCCGTCGTGAATTCCGACGGTTCCTCCTATGACAGTGCTGCCTCCGCGCCATCCGGCGGCGTGAAGGTCTACGGCAGCCCGGGCACGCCCTCGGCGTCGGGCTCCAACGGCGGGCAGGGCAGCCGCACAGCCAAACTGTCCTGGAACCCGCCCAACCAGAACGCGCACGACGTCGCGCAGGTCCAGATTTCCGTCGACGGCGGCGGCTGGGAGAACGTGGGAGTTTCCGGCAGCCGCGACGTTGGCAACGGGTACAACCAGACGGTGAGCATCCGGGTACGGGTGCTGAACTCGCAGGGGACCGCCGGCGGCATCGCAGAAGCCTCAGCCCGCACCGGCGGGGAGCCGCCGCCGGAAACCTGGACCCTCACCGTGGGCAACCAGCTCGACAGCGGTGACCGGCGCACCTGCATGGACCCCGTTGGTTCCACGAACTTCACCGATCCTGGGTGCAGGGGCGAGCACTGGGCCTACCTCAACGACCGGATCGACACCCGGTGCTACATCGTGCGCGGCGGGGGAGAGATCTGGTACCGCCAGCACTCCGGCCGCCCGGAAAACGACGGCCTGCACATCAAGGGCATCCACACCAGCTTCGGCAACAACCCGCCCGGCAGGATGGGCCAGTGCTGACCGGCGCCTCGACTACTTCATCCGCACCACCTAGGGGAAACACCACCATGTCCATGACCGAAGAACAGGCCGCCTGGTTCGCCGAGACCTTCGCCAAGCTGGTCACCAACGTTGGCCAGGCAGTGCTGGGAAAGCCGCAGGCCGTGCGGCTGATCCTCACCTCCATGCTGGCCGAGGGGCACGTGCTGCTCGAAGACGCCCCCGGCACGGGCAAGACCATGCTCGCCCGCGCCCTGGCCGCCACGGTGCAGGGAACCACGTCCCGCATCCAGTTCACTCCCGACCTGCTGCCGTCTGACGTCACCGGCATCACCATCTACGACCAGAAGACGCAGGCCTTCGAATTCCACCGCGGACCGATCTTCGCGAACGTGGTCCTGGCCGACGAAATCAACCGCGCCTCGCCCAAGACCCAGTCAGCGCTGCTGGAGGTCATGGAAGAATCGCGCGTCACCGTGGACGGCACCACCTATACGCAGGAACGTCCCTTTATGGTGATCGCCACGCAGAACCCGATCGAGCAGGCCGGTACCTACCGCCTGCCCGAGGCGCAGCTGGACCGTTTCCTGATCAAGACGTCCATGGGCTATCCGGACCATGCGGCCACCGTTGAACTCCTGGCCGGATCCGCTACCCGTGACCGGTCGGCCGCGCTGACCGCCGTCATCACCTCCGCCGCCGTGCGGGACATGGCGGACCTGGCCGCGACCGTGCATACCGACACTTCCGTGCTTGAATACATCGCCCACCTGGCTGCAGCCACGCGCGATGCTCCTGAAACCCGCCTGGGCGTCAGCGTGCGCGGTGCCCTGGCCATGGTCCGGGCCGCCAAGGTATGGGCTGCGGCCGAGGGCCGGAACTATGTGCTGCCCGACGACGTGCTCACGCTGGCACCGAGCGTCTTCACCCACCGCCTGGTGATGGATCCCGAAGCCGAGTTCGCCGGCGCCACGGCTTCCGCCGTGCTGGACCAGGTTCTTGGCTCCATTGCCGCGCCGCAGCAGCGCGTCAACGCCTAGGACTGACCGCATGCCCAGTTTCCCCCGGCTTCCCGCTGCCGTTCCCCGTGCCCTGAAGGCAGCCTTCTCCAGCGTCACGGCGCTGGGCTGGACCGTGGCAGCCCTGGCCGGGGCATGCTGGCTGACCGGGGGACTGCTGGGCTGGCGGGAAGCCCTGATTGCAGCGCTGGCGCTGTCGCTGGTGCTGGGGGCAGGCCTTGTGTTCGTCCTGGGCCGGCAGGCCTATTCGGTGCGCCTTGATCTAACCCGCACCCGGGTGGCCGTGGGGGACGACGCCGTCGGGTCCCTGACCGTGGGCAACCCCGGTGCGCGGCTGCTGCTCCCGGCCCTGCTGGAACTTCCCGTGGGCGCCGCGACTGCCGTGTTCGAGCTGCCCCGCATGGCGCCGGGTGCTGAACATGAGGAACTGTTCCGGATCCCCACCCAAAAGCGCGCAGTGATTGTGGTGGGTCCGGTCGAATCGGTTCGCCGGGATCCCTTTGGCCTGCTTGGCCGCCGGCTGCGCTGGACGGACCCGGTGGACCTGTTCGTCCATCCGCGGACCGTGAACCTGCAGGGCTCGGCCACCGGCTTCATCAAGGACCTGGAAGGCCTCCCCACGCGGGTCCTGAGCACTGCCGACGTGTCCTTCCACGCGCTGCGGGAGTACGTGCCCGGGGACGACCGCCGGCACATCCACTGGAAAACCACGGCACGGACCGGCACGCTGATGGTGCGGCAGTTCGAGGAGACCCGGCGCTCCCACCTGGCCGTCGCTCTCTCCGGGCGCCGGGCGGACTACGGCAGCGACGAGGAATTTGAACTGGCGGTCTCCGTTGCCGGATCGCTGGGCCTGCAGGCACTGCGCGAGCAGCGTGACCTAAGCGTGCTGACCCAGGACGGCGTGATGCGCAGCGGGAGCGGAACGATCCTCCTGGACGGCCTGACCCGTCTTGAAAGCGCAGACCGCCGGCAGGGGACACGGGAGCTGGCAGGCCTCACCGCCGACGCCGTGCCCAACGCCTCCGTGGTCATCCTGGTCACCGGTTCGGTTCCAGGCGCCGGGGAACTGCGTTCCGCGGCGGCTGCCATTCCTCCGGGCATCCGCACCCTTGCTGTCCAGTGCACCGAAGCCGTCGCCCCGGGCCGCCGGGACATCGCCGACCTGACGGTGCTGACCTGCGGCAACCTGGATGACCTTCCCGCGCTGATCCGGAAGGGTACGGCGTGAGCACTGAAACACCCCTGCGGCCCCGTGAACGCAACCGGCCGCGCAGCAGCAAACCAGCCGCGGCGGAGCTGCTACGCCCCGAGGCGCTGCGGCGGATCCTCGAAGCGGCGGCGCTGGCGCTGCTGCTGACCGCCGGTGTGCTGGGCTTCGGCCCGAGCTTTGGCGCAGACCCCCGTTATCTGGTCGCCGGACTGGGCGGGGTAGTCCTGGGTCTTGGCCTGGCCGCGGCTGCTGCCGCCCGCCGGTGGGGCATGTGGGCTACCGCAGGAGCCGCCGGCGGCACTTACCTCGTCCTCGGGTCCGCGCTGGCGGCACCGGTGGAAGCAGCGGGCGGTGTACTGCCAACCCTTGGCTCGCTGCGGGTGCTGGTCCTTGGCCTTGTCTTCGCATGGAAAGACCTGCTGACCGTCGCTCCGCCGGTGGGAACGGCAGGCGGCATGCTGGTGGTGCCGTTCCTGCTCAGCCTGCTGGCCGGGCTCACCGCCGGCCTGCTGTCCTGGCGGGCCCGCGGCGCGTACTGGCCGGCGCTTCCTGTTCTTGCCCTCTTCGCTGCCGGCATTGCCTTCGGTACCAAGGACGTTCCGCTGCCGGGCCTGCGGGCGCTCCTGCTCGCCGCCGGGCTGCTGGTTTTCCTGTCCTACCGCCGGACCCGGGCGCAGTCAGCTTCCGCTGCTCCGCAGGCTGCCCTGAGTTCGGCGCCGGCCCGGGCCGCCAGGCTGCGCCGGCGGATTTACGGTGCGGGAGTCATTGCCGCGGCGGCAGTGCTCTCGCTGGCAGCGGCACCGCTGCTCGGGACGGACCTGGACCGCAGGGTCCTCCGCGACACCGTGGAGCCGCCCGTAGACCTCTTCAACTTTCCGAGCCCCCTCACCGACTTCCGCCGCTATGTGAAGGACAACGCGGACACCACGCTGTTCACCGTGCAGGGGCTGCCGGAGGGCCAGCGGGTCCGTCTCGCGGCGATGGATGCCTATGACGGCGTTGTTTACAACGTCAGCGGCCAGGCCGCAGGCGGGTTCGCCAGGGTAGGTGACGCGGGCACGCTTGGCGGCGGTCCTGCGGACGGAGCGGCGACCCTGCAGTTCGAGATCCGTGACTACAACGGGGCCTGGCTGCCTTCCGGCGGGGATGCCCGGGCCCTGCGTCCGGCAGGGGACCGGGCACGGGAAATAGCAGCCGGGCTGTATCACGACGCCGGGACCGGCACGATGCTCTCCACCTCCGGTGTGCGGTCCGGAGACAGCTATGAGACGGCCGTGGTGTTCCCGGAGGAATACGATGACGCACAGCTTGCTCAGTACGGTTTTGCCCAGACCGCAATGCCGCGCCTGCAGCAGGACCCGCCGATTATCGGCGCCAAGGCAGCGGAGTTCGCCGGCGAGGAAACCACCCCCATCCAGCGTGTCCGGCAGCTGCAGCAAATCCTCGCCACGGAGGGGTACTTCAGCAACGGCAAGGACGGACAGACTCCGTCGCTGCCCGGACACGGCGCCGCCCGGATGGTCAGCCTGCTCGACGCCGAGCAGATGGTCGGCGACGACGAACAGTACGCCGTTGCCATGGCACTGATGGCACGGAAGCTGGGAATCCCGGCACGTGTGGTGATGGGTTTCTACCCGGACTGGGATGAGCTCGAGGGAACGCCGGGGAAGATCGACATCACCGGCGACGATGTCCACGCGTGGGTGGAAGTTGAGTTCGAACGGGTCGGCTGGGTGCCGTTCTTCCCCACCCCGGACGAAGACAATGAACCTGTTCCGCCCCAGCAGCAGCCCAAGTCCACGCCCAAGCCGCAGGTTCTCCAGCCCCCGCCCCCGCCCCAGGAACCGGCTGAACTGCCGCCGGACACGGCAGCAGATCCGCAGGATGCCGAGGACAAGGACGAGGATCTCTGGAAGAGCGTCTCCGGGTTCCTGCGCATCCTGGGACTGGCGTCATTGCCCCTGGTCATCCTGTTCGGACCGCTGCTGTTGATCCTGGCGTTCAAGCGCAGGCTGCGCATCAAACGGCGCACCTCGGGAGGCACCGCCCAACGGGTGGCGGGAGGCTGGCGGGAAGTACTGGGCGCCGCAGCGGACCTGGGGGTGACGGTCAGCGGCCGGCGCACACGCCGGCAGGACGCCGCCGCCCTGGGCCGGGCCTTCCCGCTGGGGGCGGACGCCACTGCCGCATTGGCCCGCCGGGCCGACGCCGGCGTCTTCGGCCCCGGTGACCCCACCGAGGAAGAGGTGGGCGCCTACTGGGAGGACGTTGAAAGGGTCCGTGCGTCCCTTACCGGCACGGCCGGCTTCTGGCAGCGCCAGCGCGCCCGGTATTCGCTGCGTTCCCTCCGCCTTGAACGCCGGCTTGCATCCCGGTCCGGCACGGTCCGCGGACGGTCCGGAGGACTGCTCCGGCGCCTGCGGGGCGAAGCGGCAAAAGTGACCCGCCGCACCGGCGCTGCTCAAGACCCCCGGGGTCCGTTAGGGTAATGAAGAGAACAGGTAAGACAGATCACTACAGTGAGCAGCTTCCGGATAGGGCGTGAATGAACTCCGACGAAAACACAGCTGAGCCCCTGGAACTGGAAGCGGTCTTTGGCTACGCCTCGGACCGCGGACTGCGGCGGGAGCTGAATGAAGACTCGCTGATCGCGGCCGACCCGGTGTTTGCCGTGGCAGACGGCATGGGCGGGCACGAAGCCGGCGAGATCGCCAGCAGCATCTGCGTCCGCACACTGGGAGACTCGCGGCTGGTGGGCGAACACCTGCCCGAGGTTCCCGCGGCCGAGATCGAGGAACTGCTGGCCAAGGCAGACCGCCAGATCCGTGAAGCCACCGGCGGCCGGGCAGGTACCACCCTCACCGGTGCCGTGCTGGTGCAGGAAGAATCCCGCCCGTACTGGCTGGTCTTCAATGTAGGCGACTCACGTACCTACCGGCTCTCCAACGGGGCGCTGGAACAAATCACAGTTGACCACAGCGAAGTGCAGGAACTGGTTGACCTGGGCCAGATCACCCCGGACGAGGCACTGGTCCACCCCCGCCGCCACGTCGTCACCCGCGCCCTGGGCACGGGCAATGACACCAATGCCGACTTCTGGCTGATCCCTGTAGAACCGGGGGACCGGCTGATGGTTTGCTCCGACGGTCTCACCGGTGAAGTCAGCGACGGGCACATCTTCCAAATCCTCTCCTCCGTGAGCAACCCCCAGGACGCCTGTGCGGCCCTGGTACAGGCGGCCCTGCGGGCCGGCGGCCGGGACAATGTCACCGTGCTGGTCATCGATGCGCACTCCGGGTCGGCGAACCCCGATTCCGGAGCGATTACGCTGCCCGGACTTGCCTCGCCGAACTCCGCGGGCAGCACTCAGGCAACCGACGCGGCGGAGCCGGCAGAAAACGGACAGTGATCAGCTGATGGACGGACTGCGGTATCGGCAGCACCCCGGGGCGGCCTGGCTGGTGCTGGTACGCGGCACCCGGGTGGTGCTCCTGCCGGCGGAGACCAGCCAGCAGCGGCTGGATGAAGTCTGGGCGTCTCTGCAGGGCAGCGCACCGCTCGAGGAAGTTTTCGACGCCGTCACGGGCGGGCTTGCGGGTTCACTGAGCCGGCTGCCCTCATTTGGGCTGGTCTCGGTGGAGAGCCAGGTGACCGTCCTGCTGCGCGGCCCGCTGGAGCTGGAGATAGACGGAGTTCCGGCTGCCTCCGGGAGCAATCTGCGTACCTGGAGTGAGCAGGTCTTCCCCGCCGCCGGCACGCTGGTGCTGCGCTCGGCGGCGGACCACGGACAGGATCCGGCGTCGCCGCTGCTGCTGCTGCGCGAGGGCATGGCAGCCGTGCAGGGCATCGAGATCGACCTGGCTGCTGTGCCCGGTGCCGCATCGCCCCGGCCAGCCGCGGCAGTCCCCGGAGAAGCCGCAGCCGTGGACATTCCGCCCGCTCCGGTGGGACCGCCGCCCGTTCCGGCCGAACCAGCACCGGTCTCACCGCCGGCTCCGGCTGAACCGCCAGCCCCGGCCGAACCGCCAGCCCCGGCCGAAACCATCGCGCCGGCTGCCGGTCCCGACCTCAGTGCAGCTGTTCCCTGGCTGAACCTCACACCTCCTCCGCTGTCCCCAGACGCCGCGGCGCTGACCCGGGAGCCTGAACCCGAAACCACCCCGGACAGCGGCGAACCCACAGAGACCCTTCCGCCCGTGGACCATGACGGCCATACGGTCATGGGGTTCAGGCCCCAGCCCGGCACGGCCCTTCCGGGAACACCGCTGCCAGGCACGCCGGCATCGACTCCGGCGGCCGCACCTGCTGCGGAAGCCCTGCCGGCGGAGGAGGACGATGACGGCGAGACTATCCGTTCCGCTCCGGCGGGACCGCGTCCCGGCGCCTCGTCAGCGGGATCGGCACCAGGCTCCGATACCGGGCCCACCGTACTTGCCCGCACCTGCCGCCAGGGCCACGTGAACCCTCCGACTGCTGCGGCCTGCCGTTTCTGCGCAGCGGAACTTTCCGGGGATCCGCAGCCGGCAGTCCGGCCCAGCCTGGGGATCATGCGGCTCTCCACCGGTGCCGTGTATGAGCTGGACCGGAACATCATCATCGGACGCCAGCCATCGGCGTCGCGCGTGGCCGGAGCGGCGCTGCCCAGGATGGTGCAGGTGCCCAGCGACAGCGGAGATATTTCCCGCTCCCACGCCGAGGTCCGGCTGGAAGGCTGGCACGTGATGCTCCGGGACCTGTTCTCCACGAACGGGACTGTGCTGATCCGCGAAGGCGCCCTGCCCCGCCGCCTCGCGCAGGGTGAAGCGGCCATCCTCCTGGACGGCGACGTCGCGGAACTGGGTGACGGCGTCACGCTTCGCTTCGAAGGGCTGGCATGACAAAGCGGCCGCCCGCGCCGCCGCCCAGCATTCCCGGTTTCAGTTTCCTGGAACATCTGGGTTCCGGCGGCTTCGCAGATGTCTACCTTTACGAACAGGACCGGCCACGCCGCCGCGTGGCAGTGAAGGTCCTGCTGTCCGACCTGCGCGGCGACGCCTCGCGCTCCGGGTTCGAGGCGGAGGCGAACCTCATGGCGCAGCTTTCCTCCCACCCGTACATCGTCACGATCTACGAGGCGGACACCACGGCCGAGGGCCGTTCCTACCTGGCCATGGAATACTGCTCCCGTCCCAGCCTCGACGCCAGGTACCGCCAGGGCGGACTCCCGCTGGCTGAAGTCCTGGCCGTTGGGGTCCAGGTGGCATCGGCCGTTGAAACCGCGCACAGGGCTGGAATCGCCCACCGTGACATCAAACCGGCGAACATCCTCACCACGGACTACAACCGGCCCGCGCTCACGGACTTCGGCATTTCCGGGACGATGGACAGCGACGAGGACGGCGATGTGGGAATGTCCATCCCCTGGTCGCCTCCCGAAGCACTCTCCGGAGCCCGCGTGGACGGCATCCGAGCCGATGTGTACTCCCTGGGCGCCACTCTGTATACGCTGCTGGCCGGCAGGTCCCCGTACCTGCGTCCCGGGCGGAGCAACGCCCCGCGGGACCTGGTGGACCGGATCATTTCTGAACAGCTCACCCCAACCGGGCGCAGCGACGTACCGGAGTCCCTGGAACTGGCCCTTGCCACAGCCATGGCCAAGAGCCCCGAGTCCCGGTATTCCTCCGCTTACGCCTTCGCGCTGGCGCTGCAGCGGATCCAGGCGGAGCTGAACCTGTCCGTCACGGAGTTCGCGGTGCTGGACGACGCCGGGCGCCAGGCACCTGAACAGGACGACGGCGAACGCACCCGGGTGCGGCGGATCGTCTCGATTGATCCGGCAGCAACCACGTTCCCGCCGACTCTGCGACACGGCGGGAACCTTGTTGCGCCCCTGCACGAGGCCGCCGGGGACACCGCTGACGGGACCGTGCTGCGTGCACCGGCTGCGCTGCCTGCCGGTGCGCCCCGGGGTAACGCCGGAGCGGACGCTGCCGGAACACAAACAGCGGCCCCGTCCGGGACGGCCCTGCCGGTCGGAACCCGGACACACGCAGGAACGGGCAGCGCGCCCTCCCAAACCGCGGGGGGAGAGCCAGTCCCCAATGATCCCGGCGCCGGGGTACCTGTTGCCGGAAGCCGCGGCCGCGCCCTGCGGGGACGCCTGATCGCCGGACTTGCCGGGGCCGCGCTGGTGGCTGCCGTGGCGGCAGCACTGGTTTTGGCACCGGACCCGGCACCGCCCCGGGACGCGGCGCAGCGGTCCCAGCCGCCGTCGAACGCCCTGGGCGGGCTGGAAGGTTCCGTGGCACCGCCGTCGGACCTCACCGGCGTGCAGGAGGCCGGCAATGCCGTGTTCCGGTGGGAGAACCCCGAGCCGCAGGAAGGGGACATCTACCTTTGGCGAAGCGTCACCGCCACGAGCAAGGGCGAATTGGTCCGCACGTCTGCGGCCGAGGCCGTCATACCCTCAGCAGGGTCACAAACCTGCATTGAGGTTCAGGTAGCCCGGGCCAACGGAAGGGCCTCGGAACCGGCAGCAGTGTGCACCGGATAAGGCGCGCGCCGCGCTGCAGGTGCGCTGGCGCAGGGATGTGCTGAGGATGGGACATAATAAGCCGTTGAGGAGCGCCAATGCCGGGCTGCTCAGGCAAGGCTTCCGCTGCAGGGGATGCGCCGGGGCCGCTACGAAGGAGAGGGATCTTGGGGGATCTGGCGATCGATTTTAGCGGGGAATGGTACGAACCCGATGACGGAACAGTGTTCCGGATTGGGCGCGAGGGCGACCTCGCCATTGATGACAACCCGTACCTTCACCGGCAGTTCCTGACGATTTCCCAGGAACACGGAATCTGGTGGCTAACCAACATCGGAAGCCGGATCTCAGCGACCATCTCCGATTCGAAGGGCGGCATGCAGGCCTGGGTGTCGCCGGGTGCCCGCATCCCGCTGGTGTTCGAGCAGACCCGTGTCATCTTTACCGCCGGTCCCACCACCTATGAATTCGACGCCCACCTCAAGACGCCTGCGTTCCGGCCTGACCCGCTGGACGGATCGGGATCGGGGGAGACCACCATCGGCCCGGTAATGTTCACCGAGTCGCAGCGCGCGGTGATCGTAGCGCTTGCCGAGCCCATGCTGCGCCGCGACGGCACGGGCTACAGCGCACTGCCCACCTCAGCGGATGCTGCGGCCCGGCTGGGATGGTCCCAGACACGGTTCAACCGCAAGCTGGACAACGTGTGCGACAAGCTGGACCGGGTGGGAGTCGCGGGGCTTCGGGGCGGGCCTGGAAAGCTGGCGGTGAACCGCAGGGCCCGGCTGGTGGAGCACGCCGTGACATCCCAGCTGGTGACGTCGGCGGACCTCGTCCTGCTGGACCAGGTCTCCGCTGACCCTGAGGCCTAAAGCGAGAGCTGTTCCCACCCCGGGCACGCGGAGAGAAATGACGCTAGGAACGAAGAGGCAATGGTGACCAACCCGAATCTTGTGAACGCCACGGCAGGCCAGCGGCTGGCAGCCCGTGCGGTGGACAGCGTGCCACTGGTGGTTCTCGCGCTGGTCGCAGTGCTGGTTCCGGGCCGGCTGGCCGTTGGGCTGTGCGCTGCCGGCGCTGCGGCATACCTGGCCTGGACCTGGCTGTGGGAAGCAGGCAGCGGGCAGACTCCAGGTAACCGGGTCCTGGGGCTTCGGACCGTAAATGAAGACGGCCTGGCTCCGGGCTTTGCTGCCGTCCTGGTACGGAACCTGCTCCTTGCCGTCTCAGCCCTCACAGTGGTGGGCCCCTGGATCATGACGGTCTCCAACCTCTGGGACCATCCCACCCGCCGCCAGGGCTGGCATGACAAGGCCGCCCGTACACTCGTGGTCGACATCCGGGCCGGCCGCGATCCGCTTCTGACCGGCGGACGCTGGGCCGGTGCAGCAGCCCCGGCACCGGTCCCGGCCGCCGCACCAGCCCCGACCGCCGCGCCAGCCACCGGGTGGGTGCCTGGACCTTCGACGCCGGCGCCTGCCGCACCGGCTGGGCCACCAGCTCCGATCAGCAGTGTGCCCGGAGTAGGCGCAGCCGCAACGCAGACAGCGGTGAGCAGTCCTGCACCGGAAGAGGAAGAAGACGTTGAACTGACCCGTATCGTCTCCCGCGGGCAGGGGACCGGCTGCCGCCTGGTGTTCGACGACGGCGCGGCTGTCCGGGTCACCGGCACCGCGCTGCTGGGCCGCAACCCCGCGCCGGCCATCGGTGAGAAGGTGAGCCAGCTGATCGACTTCGCGGATATGGGGCGGTCCGTGTCCAAGACCCACCTGCACCTGCAGTCAGACGGTTCAACCGGGCTGTGGATCACTGACCGGGGCTCCACCAACGGCAGCTCGATCGTGGCCCCGGACGGCCGGCACGAAGCCCTCGCGGCGCACAGCCCCGTGCTCGCGCCGTCGGGCAGCACCGTGTACTTCGGTGACCGGCACTTCACCGTCGGCTAGCCCTAGGCGGGACGTACCACCGCCCCTGACGGGACGCTTCGCCGCCCCTTAGCGTTACAGATCCTGCCCTCCTCCTCGCAAGCTCGGAGAGGGGCCCTGGATCTTCCACTAACTCGGTCGTTCCTCGCTCGGCGATGCGGGGCTACACGAAACGTCCCGTCAGGGGCGCCGCGGCTCGGGAGCCAGCTCGACGGCCAGACGGGCGTAGGCCTCCAGCGGGTGCGGTTCGCCCGGAACCGGTTCCAGCGAATACCGCACACCCAGGGACTGGGCCGGTGCGGCGCCGATGAGCTCCGCACGGGGACCGGCGGAGGCCAGCACGGATGAAGCTTGCCGTCCGGCGAGGGCCTCCGGGCCGAAGAGGGCTGCACCGGGAACAGCAGTCCCGGTGAACCGGGCCGGGCGCAGCAGATCGCGGTATCCGAGGCCGTAGGCCAGCACTGCCGTCCGTGCCCGGGCACGGTGCATGGCCGCGAGGAAGGTGTCCAGCCCAGCGTCATCGAGAGGGGCCCGGGCGCCGGCCAGCAATTCGACGCTCTCCACCACACCGGAACGGGTGCGCTCCACGGTGACGACGGCGATAGATCCTGCCGCCAACCCCGGACTGCCGGGGGCGCCGGGTGCGGAACCCAGGACAACCAGACGGCTGGGCAGCGGCGCACGCCCGTAGCAGTAGTCGGAGAAGGCAGCGGCGTCCCATGTTTCGCTTACCGGTTCATACAGTCCCCAGCCCACGGGCGATGATCCGGTGACAGCTTCAAAGACGCGTTCGGTGAACGCTCCCGCCCGGGTAGACAGCGACGCCGGGTGCAGGACGCTGGCACGGACGTGGAAGTAGGCGCCGGGGCTCCGTTCGGCAGCCAGGAAGTCATCCGCCACGGATCCGGCGGGCTGCAGGGTGCCGCCGTCCCACACCTGGGCCTGGCCGGTCACGGCGTCGAAGAACCCGCCGTCGGAGCCGGTTGCCATCCAGGACGCGCTGTCACCGTCAAAGAGGGCGGACAGCGGAAGCGTGAGGGAAGAAGCGGAAGGAGTCAGCAGCACAAAGCGGCGGCCGGACTCGACCGCTCCGGCGTGGGCGCGGGCGAGCCAGGGACTCAGGGCGGCTACCGGCTGGTCACAGAAAACCATCGCGGTGGACGTGGTGAGGAAGTCGTACGCAGAGTCGTGCATCAGGACCGCACCCCGTCAGGCATCAGGACTACGCCGCCGGTCAGCCGAGCCAACGCGTGGCTGAACGCATCAGCCAGCCTGCCGCCGTCGGGCACCCCGCCGGTGGCATAGACCTCGAGCCACCACAACGGTGCAGCGGATCCGGTTGCCTCGGCAGTGAAGAACCCCGGAATGGCGGACCCGGCCGGTGCGCTGACCTCCGCGCCGGGGTGCAGCCGCAGGATCTCTCCCGGCAGCTGAATGAGGCGGGGGAGTTCGATGGCCAGCGGCACACGCTCGCCGTCCAGTATTTCAAGGACCTCCCCGGCAGCGGCTTCCCGCATGCTCTGCTCCGGCATGGTTTCGGCCAGGGCCTGGACCACGGTGCGGCGGTCCGGTTCGCCGGTGCTGACCACCACCCACCGCGCGCTCACTGGCCACCCACGGGTGCCACAGCGCTGGCCGGATCATTGAGGAACAGCTGGAGCATCTGCACCGGACGTCCGGGCTGGATCAGCTGGGCCCGGCCTGGCGGCAGCGTGCGGGCGCGGACACCGTTGATGAGGCCGCCCTCGGTCCGGTCGCCGGAGAGGATCAGGGCGGCGCTGCCGGAGTCCCGCAGCGCGGTGAAGAAGGATTCGTACATGCCGCGGCTGGCGCCCCGCACCCGGCGGGACAGCACTGCGTGCAGCCCGATCTCCGGTGCAAGGGGCAGGTACGGGGTCAGCCGCGCGAGCGGTGAGGAACCGCCCGCAGTCAGCACGTCGTAGTCGTCGATCACCAGGACAACGCGCGGCGCGGCGGCGACTTCCTCGGGGGAGGCCCCCACCCGCTTCTCCAGCTCGGAGGCGACGGCCGCGGCCAGTTTCTCGGCCAGTGCCGCGCTGGTCGCGTAACCGCCCAGATAGTCTTCCTGGACCTCGCCGGCCAGGGCACGGCGGGGGTCGAAGACGGCAAAAACGATGTTCTCGGCGGTGTGCTGGGCGGCGAGGGTGCGAACCACGCTTCGAAGCACATTGGACTTGCCCGAGGCGTCATCGCCCATGACCACCAGGTGGTGCTCGCGGCCCTGGAGATCCAGGTTCTCGGTGCCCAGATCGGTTTCCCGCAGTCCCAGCGGCACCAGGCCCGGAACGGACGGTACCGCTGCGGGATCCGCAGGAGCGACGGCAGGAAGCACCCGGACCGCCATCGCCCGGCCGTCGGTGGAGGCGGCTACGGCTGCCACCAGATCCCGTGTGCCCTGGATTGCGGAGCCCTCATCCGGGTCGCCGTCGATCCGCGGCAGGGCGATGTGGCCCTGCAGTTTGCGGTCGGTCAGCGCCCGGCCCGGTGTGCCGGGACTCAGGGCCTCGGCTAGCTTGCGGCCGTGCGCGGATTCGCCGGGATCGGCCAGGCGCAGCTCGATCCGGTTCCCAAAGAAGCTCTGCTGCGCAATCCGGATTTCATTCATGCGCGAGCAGGTGACCACCACATGGATCCCGTAGCCGCCGCCGCGGGAGATCAAGGCGTGGACGGACTTTTCGATGTCCTCGAACTCGTCGGAGAGCTGCCCGTATCCGTCGACCAGCAGCACAATGTCCGCGCTGGGTAGCTCGGGAATCCGGCCCTGGGCGTGCAGGGTGCGCAGTGTTCCGAGCGAATCGATCTGGTGCTTCTCAAAGATCCGTTCGCGCTGGGTGAGCATGCCCAGTACCTCGTCCACGGTCCGTCGGACAACTTCCCGGTTGGTGCGCACGGCCACCCCGCCCACGTGCGGGAGTCCCTCCAACGGGAGCAGCGAGCTGCCGAGCAGGTCCACGGCGTAGATACCGGCTTCGGACGGCGTGTGGGTCAGGGCGAGCGACGCCGCGATGGTGCGCAGCGCGGTGCTCTTGCCGGTGGAGGGCCCGCCCACAATGGCGGCGTTCCCGCCGTTGGCAGCCAGGTCCAGGTTCCAGATGCCCTGCCACTGCTTCGCCGGGTCATCCAGCAGGCCGATGGGAATGGAGAGGTTCCCGCCGGCGTTCAGCCGCAGTCCCTGGCTGGTGGTGAGCACTCCGCCGGCCGCGGTGTCCAGGGCCAGGCCGCGGGGCAGCGGCGGCAGCCAGATCGGGTCCACGGCGCGCGGGAAGCGGGCCAGGGTGTCCATGAGCGTGGACAGCACGGTGGGTCCGGTGGTGCGTTTGGATGACGACGTCGAGGCCGGTGCCGGAGCGCCGCCGTCCCGTGAGGACTCCAGTGACGCCGCGTAGCGGGGTACTTCAAGGACCGGCGGCTGTTCGTCCACGTCCTGCTCTGCGGGGGCTGCTGCGTCTTCCAGCGGGCCGGAGACGTACCCGGCCTTGAACCGGGTGTAGGTGGTGGTATCCACCTTCAGGTATCCGAATCCCGGCACGGGCGGAAGGTGGAAGGCGTCCGGAGTGTCCAGGACAGTCCTTGATTCGGATTCGGAAAGGGTCCGCAGGCCGATCCGGTAGGAGAGGTAGGTGTCCAGCCCGCGCAGCTTGCCGCCTTCGATCCTCTGGCTGGAGAGCAGCAGGTGCACGCCGATGGACCGCCCGATGCGGCCAATGGAAAGGAAGAGTTCGATGAAGTCCGGGCGTGCGGTGAGCAGCTCGCCGAACTCGTCGATGATGACCACCAGGTGCGGCAGCGGCGGGAGCTCTTCGCCCTGGCCCTGCCGGTGTTTGCGGTGCAGCTGGTAGTCGGTGATGTTGGCCAGGTTGCCGGCGTCCTTGAGGACTTCCTGTCGGCGCTGGATTTCGCCGGAGAGGCTGGCGTAGACGCGTTCGATGAGGCTGACATCGTCGGAAAGGTTGGTGATGACGCCGGTGACCTGCGGCGCGTCGGCGAACGGTGCGAACGTGGCTCCGCCCTTGTAGTCCACCAGGACCATGGCCAGCAGTTCCGGTGGATGTGTGGCCAGCAGGCCGACCACCAGGGAGCGCAGCATTTCGGACTTGCCGGAGCCGGTGGCACCGACGCAGAGGCCGTGCGGACCGTGGCCAAACTGGGCGGATTCCTTCAGGTCCAGCAGCGCGGGACGGCCGCGGTCGTCAGCCCCGAGCGGTACCCGGAGGAAGTCCACCTCGCTGCGCGGCTGCCAGAGCCTGCGGATGTCTGCTTCATCCAGCTGGGGGGAGAGGCCAAGCATGTCCAGGAATCCTTCGGAGCTGCCGGTGCTCTCGTGTTCCAGGGAATCGGGGGAGAGCCGCAGCGGAGCCAGGGTCCGGGCGAGTGACTCGGCCAGCGCCACGGGAAGTGAATCCAGTGTGCCGGTATCCAGGCGCGGCTGGACCGGATCTTCGCGGTAGTTCTCCAGCAGGAACCCGGAGTCGGTTTCAGAGATGCGGACAGCTACTTCCCCCGGCTCCTGTCCTCTGTCTGCAGCAAGGTGGAGGGTGGTGATGCCCAGCTGGCCCGGAGCGGCCTGCCGGTCCGGTAAGGGCAGCTCGGACGGCAGCGTCCCGTAGCTGTCCGAAACCACCAGCAGGCGCGGGAGTGCTGAGCCGATTCCGCCGCGCAGGAAGTTCTTTCGGGCCTCAGCGGCCATGTTGGAGCGGCGGGAGAGATCGTCCTGGACCAGGTCGGCCAGCGTGTCCATGCTGGGCGCAATCCGCCGGACGGGACCGGTGCGGTGGGTTTTGTCCTGGTCCGCCAGGTGCGGGAGCCAGGTGGCCCACTCCCAGTCTGCGCGGGTCTGTTCGGGGGAGACCACCGCCAGGTTCAGGTCTTCGGGTGAGGAGAACGCCGCGGACTGGAGCAGCAGCAGGCGCGAGACCTGGAGCACGAATTCCCGGGAGCCGACCACGCTGACCGTTCCGGCGCCGTCCAGCGGAACGGTGACCGGCAGGTCGGGGCTCGCCTCGTAGCGCCGCTTGAGGATCTGCAGCTCGGCGGTCATGAAGGTATCATCGCGGGCCAGTGCCGACCCCGAATCCATGATCGTGATTTCCCGGTTGCTCCGGGTGCCGGTGCCAATCCTGGTGCGGAGGAAGTCCTCGTTATGCCGGCGGCGTTCCCAGACCCGGCGGTGGTTGCGGACAATGTCGAAGAGCGCCTCGGGCGGCGGGTTGGCCGCACGCGCGACGGCGGCTGCCTCCTGTTCCTGGACCCGGAGCGTGGTGCGGCAGCGCTCCAGGTACTCGAGGTAGTTCTCCCGCTGTTCCCGGCGGGCGCGTCCCTGTTTCCCGCGCTGGCTGACCATCATCACGATCGAGGCGAGGATGGTCACGATCATCATGAGCGCGCCGACGGCAGCGAGCGGCGAGCCGCGGAAGAGCATCATCACGGTCATGGAGACGCCGGCGCCGAGCAGCGGCACCAGGGACATCATGTTCATCCCGCCCTTGCCGCCCTCGATCTGCGGCGGCGCGTCCAGGGTGAACGCTTCCATGCTGCGGGCCGGCGGGGTGGTGCGGGCGGGGCGGTGCAGCAGTTTCACGCTCATACCCGGGCCCTCCTCCCGGAACCGTTTTCGGCTTGCCTGGCGGCGGCGGGCTTTCCGGGCCGGCCGGGCGCGGAAGACGCAGCCGCGAGGACCCGGGCAGCCAGTTCGGCGGACTGCAGGCGCGCGGCACGGGACAGCAGCCGGGGCTGGATTTCGACGCCGGCGGCCAGATGGGCGTCATAGTCCAGCACTGCGGTGTCTATCCCGGAACGGGCGAGCCTGCGGGCTTCGGCCACGGGATTGAACGGGCTGCGGGAGGAACGGGTGAGAAGCACCAGCAGGGGCACCTGTGCCATGGCCGTGTTGCTGCGCCAAAGCTCGGCGGCCTGCCCGGCATCGTCGATTCCGGCCACGCTGGCCGGAGTGACGAAAAGGGCCAGATGGGATTCGGCCAGGGCCCACTGAACGGCGTCGGATCCGAGACCCGCCGGGCAGTCAAAGAGGGTGACCGGGCAATACCGGGAGAGTACCCGGGAGAGGTGGGTGGCGTCGTCGTTCGTGGCTTTTTGGGTTCCCGCAGCGGACCGCCGCCCGGTAACCAGCAGGTTGTCCGGTCCGGGGGAGGCCACGACGTTCCGCACCTCGGCGAGCGAACCGGGGATGGTGCGTGCCAGGCGGGCTGCCGCGGCGTCCAGGGACGGGGCCACCGGTGCCGCAAGGCGGAGCGCGAGCGTTCCGGCTTCAGCCAGGTCAACCGCTGCTGCGGCGTCGGTGCGCAGGGACGCGTAGGTGCGTGCCAGCAGGGCTGCGGCCGTGGTCCGTCCGGCACCGCCGCGGAAACCCATCACCGCGATCCGCCGGCCGGTTGTCACTGGACGCTGCACACCGGCAGCGGCTTCTGCGAGGGACTGCGGGTAGTCGTCCCCGCGTAACATGTCCGCCGCCTGCAGCAGCAGCCGGCGTGCGGGTCCTTCCGCCGGGCGGGTGCGCAGCGTGCGCCGCAGGCGCTGGGGCGTGGACTCAAAGCCGTCGTCCTGGGCTGCGGCAGGCGCCCCGAAATCGGTCCCGGGAGTTATCTGTGTCATCTAGAAGCTCTCCAGCAGTTGCGCGAAGATACCGAACATTCCGGCCGCGAGCGGGACGGAGGCGAGGATCGCGAGGGTTTCCAGCCGCTTTGCCGCCAGCCGGAACCTCGCCTGGGCATGGTCCGGAAGGTTCAGGGACAGTGCGATCCAGACGGCGGCCGCGAGCACCAGCACCATAACCCCGGTAGCCCAGGGCTGGTCGCTGAACCACCTGCTGCTCCCGGACGCGAGTGCGGCAAGCCCGACGGCGGTGGCAGCGTAGAGTGCCAGCCGTTCCGGGGCCAGCGGGAAGGCCCGGGCACGCAGGAATACCGCCAGGGTGAGCACTGCGAGCAGCGGCAGCGACCAGGCCTGCTGGGCTGTATCCGTGCCGAGGGTCCACAGCGCGAGGGCTGCGGAAGCTGCGGCGGCCGCGGTGCCGGCTACCAGTCCGCCGTGCGCCGAGGCGACGGCCTCGAGGGCATCCGGGCGTCCCACCTGGCTGCCCTTGGCCCTGCGGTCATCCAGCGCCGCCAAGCCGGAAGCGGCGAGAGCCAGGCCGGGGAGCAGGCCGAGCAGCAGTACGCTGGCGATCCCGGCGAGGGCTGCTGCCTGGACAGCTGTGCCGGTGAGAACCACCGAGGCGCTCCAGACCGCTGCAGTAAGAGCTGTTGCCAGTGCGCCGGTGTACATGGCCTTGGGCCGGCGGTTCGCCGCACCAAGGGCCAGGAGCGTCACCGTGGTGGACCCGGCGAGAAGCAGTCCGGCGCGCGCGTAGTCGCCGTCGGTCCCGCCGAGGAATCCGGCTGCATGAAGGGCGGAGCCCAGTCCGGCCAGCCAGGCGGCCCCAATGGCGGCGGGCCCCGCGGGAGAGGAGGGGCTGCGGCGGCAGAGCAGGATGCCTGCGGCCGCGGCCAGCACAGCGAGGGCAGCGAGCAGCCACCAGGCTGCCTGCGGAGCGAGGGCCGCGATGATCAGTTCGGCACCTGCCCAGAGACCGGCTGCTGCAAAGACACCGGCGGTGGCGTTTTTCCAGGTCCTGGTCCATCGGCCGCGAACTGCCTCGGTTTCGGCGACCACCAGGTCGGTGACGTCGTAGACGACCGGAGCGGGCGGGGCCTCGGAAGCATTGCAGAGCTGAAGTGCGGTGCCATCGAGCACCTCGGCCTGGGCAAGGGTGTCCGTGGGAGTGAGCTCGGATCCGTCCGGGGTGACGAGGACCTTGGCGGCCACGTCCGCGGCGGGTTCGTCGCCCAGGAGATCCAGCACCTGCGGCATGAGCGCCGCCACCGGCTGGTCCGAGGGCAGCAGCAGATCCAGATGGCGCTGCCGGCCCACCAGCGTTACCCGTGTGTAGGCATGCGCCATGGCTGCCAGGCTCCTGTCTCGTGGCTCAGGTGATCGATGATTGTGTGTTCGGTGACGCTTGTGTGTTTGGTGACCGGACTGCCGCCGGCGGCACCTGCTGCGCTCCCGCCGTCGTTCAGGGGACCTGCGGCGGTGCTTTGCTGCTGCTGTTCCTGCTTGGCCCGGTTCTGCTCGAGCAGGTTCGTGACGAACGAGTAGCCGACGCAGACGGCTGCGATCAGGGCCGCCACGGCAACGCTGAACAGGAACAGCTTCACGGTGTCCGCCCAGCGGCGTTCGTTAGGGTTCCCCCCGTAGAGCAGGGCTGTGAGCAGCCGGTTTCGGCGGACAGCAACGGACTCAATGAGCTGGTTGTCGTAGTCGCTTGCCATGATGCATGTTCCCCCAATCACAAGTACGCTACATATCCTTACATGCCCCGGCCCTATTCCCGGCGGCGGCGGGCGGTTATCCACATGGGTAGTTCTCCCCATTGCGGGCCTCGGGAAGTGCGGCTTGTATAAGGGGGTACCGCGCGGAAGCCGGGCCGCTTTGGGCGGCCGGAGGACGGCAGCGGGGGGAATGACCGGACGATTGGCACGCAGGTGCCGGAGGTGGTAGACGAATGAAATTCGATATGGGGTCCTCGACCCTCGGCACACTGACGCAGCAGACGGGACACTCCAATGAGGATCTGGGCCAGCTGGTCCGCAACCTCATGGACGCTGTCACCCCGCTCCAGGGCAAGTTCAACGGCCAGGGCCGGGTCCGCTTCGACGAGTTCAAAGCCCGCACCGATGAGATCGCCAACGAGCTCAACAGCTCGCTGTCGGCGATCCTGATGGGCCAGTCGGAAATGGACCGTTCCTTCCAGATGGGCGACCAGGAGTCAGCGGACAACGCAGCCCAGCAGCAGGGCGCGGCCAGCTTTGATGCCGCACGCTTCGGCTCCTCACGCTAACTCCCGCCCTTTTACACAGTCTTAGAGAAGGAATTGCCATGTCCCAGGACCGTTTGAGCTATGACACCGATACTTCCGCTGCCGTACAGGGAGACATCCAGGCCATTGTTGCCCGCCTTGAGTCCCTGATCGGCGAACGCGAGAAAGCCGTGAACGCGGCCATGTCCGATTTCCAGGCCGACGGCGTCTCCGAGGAGTACCAGGCGGTGGAGAACCGCTTCCGCAACGCCGCCAACGAGACCCGCAACATCATTGCCCTGGTCAAGCAGACGCTGAACCTCAACGACCAGACCGCGTCCAGCGCCGGCTCCCGCGCCAGGAGCGCTGTCCAGAACATTGGCTAGCCGGTGAGCTACAACGTCAACCCCGGCGCCGTATCGGGAGTCCTCCAGCAGGTAGCACCCCTGCTGGAGGAATACGGTGCCGAATTCGCTGCCGTGGGGGAGAAGATCAGTGAGCTGGCCACGGCCTGCATGGCTGAGCCGGTGGCCGCTGAACTGGGAGCCCTCACCGAGAAGCTGATCAACCCGGCCTTCACGAACATTGCCGGACGCTCCTCGAACGCCGTGAACGCGGTCAACAACGTGTTGGCCATCCTGCTCGAATCCGACGCGCAGATGGCCGCCGATGCCCGCGAAGCGTCCATGCGTGCCGCACAGTCTGCGGCGGACGATCCGCCGCCGGCGCCGGAACCTGCAGCCCACTACGGGCCTGGTCCGCAGGCCGTCTAGGCCAGCCGCAGGCCCAGCAGCACTCGTATCCAGTTCAAACCGGGGGAAACCATTGAGCATCGACATCGCAGCGTTCGAGGCTGTGCTGCCGGATCCGGAAGTGATCCGCGCAGCGGCCGCGGCGCTGGTGAGCGCCGTCGGCGACGTCGTGGACACCGCTGAGGAATCCGCTACCGCGTGGGGACATCTGCAGTCACCGGACGTTTATGACATTGCCGGTTCCGAAGTAGTGTTCAACGCCTTCCGCCCGGTCACTGTTTCTGCCACGGATCTCGATTCGGACGTTGGCACCGTCGATACAGCTGTCCTTGCCTACGCGGATACCGTGGATGCCCTAAAGCTGCGGCTGGATGCGGTGAAGGCGGATGCTGCCAACTTCTTTTCCCGGACCCGCGGACGGAGCCAGGACGACTGGGATGACGACGAAGGCCTGATCCAGGCCGAGCAGAACATCATCGGCGATCTCAACCGCCTGTATTCGGATCTGCAGGAAGCCCAGCGCGTCTGCGCCAACGCGATCAGCGCGATCTACGGCGGCCCGAAGTATGTGCTGACCACCGAAGAAGGCGCCGGGACCGGCGAGGTGGAGTTCGGCTTCAGCGGGGAACAGCTCGACGCCGCTGCGGTGGAGGGAAACGTTCCGTGGGGACAGCCCACCGAATGGGACAAACCCTGGTACCGGGACGCCTGGGACGGCGTTGCCTCCTTTGGCAAGGGTGTTTGGAGCGGCGTTACCGGCACAGTCACCGGGCTCGGCAACATGGTTGGGCTCGGCGGTGCGGAGGCCTTCGAACAGACCTGGAAGGGCCTGGGGAACCTCGCAGTAAACCTGGTGATCATGACTACCCCTGCGGTCCAGATTGCCCTGCACGCCAGCGGCAACAGTGACCGTGTTCGGCAGGCGGGGGATGAACTGCTGGCGGTTGGCAAAGCTGCCATCCACTGGGATGAGTGGCAGACCGATCCCGCGTACGCTGCCGGAGCGACGTCGTTTGACCTGGCGTCGATCCTGCTGACTGCCGGTGCCGGTGCAACGGCGAAGGTCGGTTCTGTGGCCGGGAAGATCGGCGATGTAGCCAACGCCTCGGGCAAGGTATCCGCGGTGGTAAATGCCTCGGGCATCGGCAAGGTGGCCGGAGTGACGGTGAAGGTCACCGACGCCGCGCAGGCGTTCAAGATCAACGCCATCACCACCGTGGTGGACACCTCCCGGGTGACCGTCGGCAAGGTCGGAGATGCGTGGCAGGCGGCGGATCAGTTCGTGATCGATTCGAGCAAGTCAGCGCTGGACTCAGGCCGGGCGGCACTGAACTCAGCACTGAACAGGGTGGATACCGTGCTGGCCACTGCCGGCCACGGCCGGTTCGGCACTCCCGCGCTGGCCGGTGCCGGCGGGGCGGGCCCCCGCGTCGTGGCCTTCACACCCGACACTCCACCGGCCCGCACCGGTGGCGGTTCGGGTGCCGGGTCCAGCGTTCCTCATTCAGCGGCGACGCCGGATGCCCCGGTGCGCACGAACGTTCCCGAGCCTTCCGGGAACGGCCGGTCATCTGCACCGGATGCCCCGGTGCGCGGCAACGGTACTGGTGCTGAGTCGCCGTCAGGTAAGCCCGGGCACGCCGTGCCGGAGGACCGCACACCGTCAGGAAGGACAACGGATACTTCTGCTCCCGCGGGACGTGTGGATGGCGACGACACCCGTGCGGGTGGAAAGGGCGATGAGCCCGCTGGTCCGGGAGACCATGGCGGTGGCAGGGACGATCGTCCCGGACGGGTCGTCAAGGACGAGACGGGACAGCCCACGGAGGCAGTTTTCCGAGACGGGACCAGAATTCCGATCGAGTTCCCGAAGACCACCCCGTTCGTCAGCGCGCTGGAGGAACTCCGCCCTGGACTGGAACGGTTGGGACGGGACGAGGATTGGATGCGCCGTACCGTAGAGACCCCGGTCGAGGACCTCACGACTCGCGACCTTCAGGATCTGATGGAACTCAGGCATTCGATTCCTGAGCCGGACCGCAATACAGTTATGCAGAAGATCATCCATGGCAACGATGCCAAGGGCCAGGGGAATGCCCTCAGAGCTTTGCTGGAAGACACCAACCCCTACGGCCGCTCAGCAGGAGGCTACATCAGCAAAGCCTCCCATGTGGCAAATCTTCGCACCCCAGAGGACGTCTACTGGGCCTTGCGGCTCGATTATAAGGACACCCCTTACTTCCCGAACAATGAGCATGCGGTCTATGCCATTCAATTCCGAACGAATGACGTGAACCTGGTGCAGGTTCCCGACGGGCGCGCACAGGATGCACTGGTCAGGCACGACGCCCCAACGACGGACTCAGCCGGTAATCCTTATCCCGAGCCACACATCGAGAGGCTTCCTCAGCCGAATATGGGCAGCGGTTATACGGGGAGTATGGTGGATGACACGAAGGTGGTTCCCGAATATTCCGTAGAGAAGAATGCTGGAGCGGTCTACCACCATGGTGCGGTGATTTGGGAAATCAACAAAACGGGAGAACGCGTCCTTGTTGCTATCTTCGACAGCAACAAGAAGGGGATCACGGGAAAGCAGGGTATGTGGCGAAGGGTGCTGAGTTCAGTTGACTAAATTGCGGTTGGTACCCCCTCTCCCTGATTCAGAACGTGGGGATGCCAGGGCCGTTCCCACCCCCAGGAGATTCGAACTTTTCATGCCCAATGGGATGCGAGTCCCGGGTATGTATGGCGTTTTGCAGCGGGAGTGGTATCTGGCCAACCCGTTGGGCCACGGACGGGTGCTTCTTTACACTTCTGCCGAAGCATCTCCGGGGGAACAGTGGCAGCCTTCTGATGATGCGGACGACGAGGGCAGGCCCTTGTCCTGGTCCAGGGAAGTCGCTGAAAGCGACCTGGACCGGTTGGTGCGCGTTCTCGTGTCCGCTAAATGGCGGAGTCTCAATGTGGGCATCCAGGAATACATCGACGGAACGGTATATGCCTTTGTCGACGGCGGTCCCAAGGAGGAACAGATTCGCCGCGGCGAAATCCCGGAGATCACGATTGCCGGACGGGGTGAATATCATGGAAAGCTGCGCTGGGAAGACATCACCGACCTCGTTATGTCAGAGCGGGAGTTGTTGAAGTAACCAAGCCCTGATTGAAGATTCCGCCTCGTTGAAAGAAGATGGAATGATTTTCCAGAAGCCGTTGAGCCCCGCACACGTGCGGAGTCTCGTGGAGACCAACCGAGATACGGTGGCCGGGTATGTGCTTAACGTTGCTGACGTGCAGCACGTGAAATCACCTAAGGACTTGTACGAGGCTCACGGACTTGGTTTTCCGGGCTCTCCCTGGGATCCGGACGCGGAGTTCTTGGATGTGCTTCGGTTCCAGGCGCCGCCGTCGCCGTATGTACACACCGCTATTGCTCCGGAATTCGTTGACCGTCCACCATTCTCGGGGACCGGTTTTGCGCAGTGGGGCGGCGGGGTGGCGCCGGTGTGGTTTATTGACGAATGCCGAATCCCGCCGCGTGCTCAACTGTGGAGGATCCGCGAGGGTCACGAGGAGCAGCTGCTCGCCGTCTACGTCGACGTGGCAACAGGCTGGGGAGTTATGGAAGGCGCTGATATCGCCACGCCGAAGCACACGGTACCCCAGTCTGTTCTTGGGTGGGTTGCCATGTGGGACGGGTACCAGTTCCCTGCGGATCTGATTGGAGATCAAATCGTTCTTGCCGCTGCGTCGGCACCGCCGGAAGAGGTCACGGGTTTCCGGCCGACTATGCGCGGGTGCTGGTCAAGGGAAGTTCCTGTGGCGGAGGTCCAGGATTTTTTCGAAGTGAATGCTGTGTGCCGTTGGCGGGATCAGCCTTTCCGGATCACAGATGTTATCCATGGTGAGAATGAACGGATTTTCCGGTTGTTCTATACCGGCCATAACGCTGATGTTGCCGAGTCGCTGGGCTTGAATAAAGCGGACGCAGGTGTTTACTGGACCGTTCAGCCTGAGAGCCTGGTGACGGACGTCGAAATGTTCCAAAGCCGAATGCGAGCTGCCAGGTAGGCCTTCCTGATGGGGTAAGCGGCCGTAACGGGCTTCGGCCCTAGCTACCCGCCCTGGCCTACGCTGCCGGAGCGACGTCGTTCAACCTGGCTACGATCCTGCTGACGGCCGGTGCCGGTGCCACGGTGGAGGTTACCGACGCCGCGCAGGCGTTCAAGATCAATGCGCTCACCACGGTGGTGGATACCTCCCGCGTGACGGTCGGGAAGGTCGGCGCTGCGTGGCGGGCAGCGGATCAGTTCCTTGAGCGGGCAGCGACTGAAACCCCGACGGAAAGGCTGGCCACTTGGCGGGGACTAAGGCTGGGCATCCACGACTATGTCGGGGAGACGGTGTACTCCTTTGTTGATATGCATTCCGCTGGGAAGACCTCAGCGACGTCGTGCTGACCGAGCACGACCTGCTGAAGTGGTGAAGCGCCTAAGTCAAGACTCGGCCCGGAACTTGACATTGATGGTGGTATTCGGCTGAACGACGGGGCTGAGATGTGGCGTATCGACCGCTACGGCAATGAGGTTCTAGTTGGCATTTATACAGGCCAGAAATGGGTTAACCTCTAGATATGTGGAGACGAGACGGAACGAAGCTGACTGGCGACTATGGGACATGGAATGACGTCGAACATGAGCTTCATTCCTGGGTTCCTGCCAACGGCACCTTAATTCTTGTTAAGGAAGGCGGCGACTCTCCGGGACCAGAGTGGGATACCACTGTTTTCCCCCATCGTTTTGCACGGACTCCTTATCACCATTTCCGCAGGGTACCGGCGCTAGAAGTTTCTGATGTCAATTCTGTAAAAGTAACAGGATTCATGGGGCCGGGGCGCGAATTGGTAATCATCAGTGAAGATGATGAAGGGAACTTGGCCGTTGAGGCTTCCAACCGAATGGCTGCATTATACAAGCGGCAACTGAGTAGCAATCACGGGTTTAAGCCCATGTATGAAAATGAACCGCTTGAAAGGACTATGGTTTTTGGTTGGCTTCCGGCGCAGCGTATAACCAACATTGAGAGCCGGACAGTTTTGCATGATACCCCAGAATAATAGTCTATTGGTTCACAGTCGACGGTAACCGGTCACGTTTACTGTGGTTGTGGTTTAGGTCCGGTGCCCGAGCGGCTTATGGGCACGTGGTGGAAGGATGCCAGCTAGGTCCCGGCGACAACGCGGGGACATGAAGAGGGGGGAACACCTTGGTTTTCATGCAGAAGGCTTTGAGTCCGGGGCAGGTTGAGTTCCTGGTGGGTGGTAACCGGGACACGATTTCGGGGTTTGTGGTGAACGCCGGGGATGCGGTGAATGCGCGGACGCCTGAGGACTTGTTTGCGGTTCATGGTCTGGATTTCCCGGGGACGCCGTGGGACCGGGCGGCCGGGTACGTTGATGTGCTGCGGTTCCAGGTGCCGTTGTCTATTTATGTGCACGATGCTGCGGGCCCGGAATTTGTGGACCGTCCGCCGTTTACGGGGACGGGTTTCGCTGCGTGGTCCGGTGGTGTGGTGCCGGTGTATTTCCTGGATGAGTGTGCGCTTCCCCCGGGAGCTGAGCTGTGGAGGATCCGGGCCGGGCAGCCCGATGAACTGATTGCGGTCTATTTTGAGGTGGCGACCGGATGGGGTGTGGCGGATACCTCGGGCATTTACCGGCCTGGTGCGCATATCCCGTCACACATTATGGGCTGGTCGGCGGTGTGGCAGGGGCAGGTGTTCCGTGCTGATTTGGTGAATGAAGGCCGTTCCGTTGAAGTGGCGGCTGCGTCGGATCCCGGAGTGGAGGGTTTTGAGCAGACCCCGAAGGGGGTTTGGCGCCGGACGGTGGGACTGGGGGAGATCCAGGACTTCTATGAGCTGCTGGCGACGTGTTCCTGGCAGGGTGAGCCGTTCCGGATTACGGATGCCGCCCAGGGGGAGGATGGGCAGGTGTACCGGTTGTTCTATACGGGGCATAACGCGGACCGGGCTGAGGCGTTGGGGCTGAACAAGGCTGATGCCGGGGTGTATTGGACTGTGGTGCCGGAGTCGCAGGTGCAGGATCTTCAGGTGGTCCAGAACCGGTTGCCGTCCCTGGCGTTCCGGGGGTGACCCCGTGACTAGATTGCGATTGGTCCCGCCTCTTCCCGATACCGGAGACGAGCGAGGGGCAGCCGAGCCAGAGTACCGGCGCGCACAGCGATACTTGCAAAATGGGATGCGGGTCCCGGGTCTGTACGGTGTGCTGCAGGGTGAGTGGTTTCGGGCCAACTCATTGGGTCATGGACGCTTGTTTCTTTATACGCATGCCGAAGAATCCCCGGGGGAACAGTGGCAGCCGTCTGATGATGCGGATGACAGGGGCAGGCCCTTGTCCTGGACCCGGATAGTCTCTGAAAGAGAGTTGGACCGGTTGGTGGACATCTCAGTGCTAGCAACTTGGCAAGGGCTCGGGGTAGGCATCCAAAAATACCGCGAGGGGACGGTGTATGCCTTTGTCGATGGCGGCCCGAAAGAGGACCAGATCCGCCGCGGAGAGATCCCGGAAATCACTATCGCCGGACCGGGTGAGTACCACGGAGAGTTTCGTTGGGAAGACCTATCGGACGTCGTTCTGACCGAGCACGATCTATTGAAGTAGTGAAGCCCCTAAGTCAAGACTCCGCCATATTGAAAGCAGAGGGCATGATTTTCCAGAAGCCGTTGAGCCCCGCACACGTGCGGAGTCTCGTGGAGACCAACCGAGATACGCTGGCCGGTTATGCGCTGAACGTCGCTGACGTGCAGCACGTGAAATCACCAAGAGATCTGTACGAGGCGCACGGACTCGGTTTCCCGGGCTCTCCCTGGGACCCGGACGCGGAGTTCTTGGATGTGCTTCGGTTCCAAGCGCCGCCGTCGCCGTATGTGCACACCGCTATTGCTCCGGGATTCGTTGATCGTCCACCATTCTCGGGGACCGGTTTTGCGCAGTGAGGCGGCGGGGTGGCGCCGGTGTGGTTTATTGACGAATGCCGAATCCCGCCGCGTGCTGAACTGTGGAGGATCCGCGAGGGTCACGAGGAGCAGCTGCTCGCCGTCTACGTCGACGTGGCAACAGGCTGGGGAGTTATGGAAGGCGCTGATATCGCCACGCCGAAGCGCACGGTACCCCAGTCTGTTCTTGGATGGGTTGCCATGTGGGACGGGTACCAGTTCCCTGCAGATCTGATTGGAGATCAAATCGTTCTTGCCGCTGCGTCGGCACCGCCGGAAGACGTCACGGGTTTCCGGCCGACTATGCGCGGGTGCTGGTCGAAGGAAGTGCCGTCGGCAGAGGTCCGGGATTTATTTGAAGTGAACGCTGTTTGGAATCAGGTGCCGGATCGATAAGAACGGTAACGAAGTGCTGATTGGTGTTTTTCCACGCCGACAACGGATGGACTAGCCTGTAGAGATGTGGAAACAAGACGGGACCAAGTTAACCGGAAATTACGGTACTTGGCAGGGTGAAGAATTCGAGCTTTGGTCCTTCAAGCCGTACCAGGGGATGCTGACACTTATAAAAGATGGTGGAGATGTCTCGGGCACAGAATGGCAGACTAAGTTTCTCCCTAACCGCTTTGCCAGGACGTCCGTGTCACATACTTTGAACGTGCCGGCCGAAGAGGTCACTAACCGCCACGAGGTCTGGGTTAAGGCGAGTTTTAGTCCAGGGTGCGAGCTTATGGTCATAGCGGAAGACTTAGATGAACATTTCGCTGTGGAGAGCATTGACCCTATGTCAACGGTGCGTAAGCGTCAATTAATCGATAACTACAACTTTGACCCTTTTAGTAGGAATGAACCATTAGGGCACACAATGGTGTATGGCTGGCTTCCTGCTGATCAATTATGGGATTTTCAAGTGGAAATCATCCTATTCGGCACGGACTGAGTGACCTACCGAAGGGTCGAAGGAAATACGCTATTGCAGGACGGGGCGGAGATGCGGCGTATTGACAGGCAAGGTAACGAGGTGCTGGCAGGGATCTACGATAGGGACTCCGGCGGGTGGATTAGCCTCTAATCATGTGGAGAACGGATGGAATGAAACTCAGCGGTAAGTACGGAACCTGGGACGGCCAAGAATTCGAACTGAGAGGGACTGGCCCCAATGACGACGGCACCCTGACGCTTGTCAAAAGCGGGGGAGACTCGCCGGGGCCCGGCTGGCGGACCCACGACCACAAAAACCAGTTCCCAGGACCCCGCTTCTCACACACACGGAGAGTTCTGATGGATAACGTGACTAACATTCATGCCGTCTTGGCGACCGGTGAGATAAGGCCAGGGAAAGAGGTGGAAATCGTCGGAGAAGATACTGACGGGAATCTGGCGCTAGTAGCCGACAGGGGTTTCTGGACCGAAGAAAAAATGGACCTTATGGAACAGCATGGCTTTCAAACCTTCGTTGAGAGTGAACCTGTGTCTCGCCAGGGTGTTTTTGGGTGGCTACCCGCGGACATGGTCCACAACATCAGTTCCGTAGTGCGCTGGCGTAAGGATGCCGGCTAGGTCCCTGCGAGAGCGGGGCATTAACAAGGAAGACCTAGGTTTTCACGCATAGGGATCTGAATTCAGAGTAGGTTGAGTTCCGGGTCGACGGGAGCAGAGATACGTCGGGGGCTTCGTGGTGAAGGACGGGAGTGCATTGGACGAGCAGACGCTGGGGTCCGTTCAGAGATTCACGGCCTTCGCCCCCCCCTATACCACACAGCGCCGCAGTAGGAGGGGAGTCTATAGTTATGTGGAAAAAAGATGGAACGAAACTCACCGGGAATTATGGGACATGGCGAGGGCAGGAAGTTGAGCTTTGGTCCTTAAAGCCTTATGAAGGAATGTTGACCATAGTGCACAACGGCGAAGAAGCGCCCAGCCCTGCCTGGCATACTAATGCGTGGAGTCCTTCTAAACATACTTTGGAAGTACCTGCTGATGAAGTAACCAACCGACACCGTGTACGTGTTACGGGCAGTCTTGGGCCGGGACGCAATGTAATTATCGATGCTGAGGACATTGGTGGAAAGCTCTCCGTCGCGAGTATCGACCCCATGGATACAATGTACAAGCGCATGCTAATTAATAACCATGATTTCGTTCCTTTCGGCGAGAACGAGCCGCTGGAACACGTGTCAGTGGCGGGGTGGATTCAGGCTGACCGCCTACGGAATATTCACGTCAAAATTACTCCGTTCAGCAGCGATTAGGAGAGATGGGGCCTTGTGGAAGAGCACGGTTTTCACACGCTCCATAACGAACCGGTTCGGTTGGCTGCCTGCCAGCATGATCCACAACATCAAATCCAAGGTGCGTTGGCGGAAGGGCGCCAACTAATCCGCAGCGCATCCACAGCCCGGCAGCGCGGCGCTCCAGGACCTCCCGCTCCCGGTCGTTGCGCGCCAGCGGAGCAGCAGCACTGAATTCAGTCCGTGCCTCTTCCGCCCGGCCGAGGCGGGACAGCAGTTCACCCCGCACGCTGGGCAGCAGATGCGAGCCGCGGAGCGCACCCGTGGCAGCAAGCCGGTCCACCATCTCCAGCGCCGTCGCCGGACCGGTCGCCATGGATACCGCCACCGCGCGGTTCAGCTCCACTACAGGAGACGGTGCCAGCCGGCCCAGCGCCTCATACAGCAGCACGATCCGCTGCCAGTTCGTACCCTCGACACTCGGCGCAACCGCATGGCACTGCGCAATCGCAGCCTGCAGCGCATAGTTACCCCGGCCCCGCCTCAGAGCATCAGATTGAGCCAGGGCGGCCCGCCCGCGCTCAATCTGGGCGCGGTCCCACAGCGTGCGGTCCTGGTCGGCCAGCAGCACGGGTGATCCATCCGCACGCGTTCTGCCGCGGAACCTGGATGCCTGGAACTCCATCAGCGCCACCAGGGCGAGAGCCTCCGGCTCCCGCGGAACGAGCCGGGACAGCAGCCGGCCCAACCTCAGTGCCTCTGCTGCCAGGTCCTGGCGCATCCACGATTGCCCGGCGGACGCAGCGTATCCCTCCGTGAACAGGAGGTAGATCACCGCGAGCACCCCGCCGAGACGGGCTCCCCATTCATTCGGTTCCGGCACATCGAAAGGAACCCGGGCGGCGGCCAGGGTCTTCTTTGCCCGGACGATCCGCTGCTGCACCGCAGCCACGGGAAGCAGGAACAGCCGGGCGATTTCCCCGGTGGACAGCCCGCCCACAATCCGAAGGGTCAACGCCACCTGCGCTTCACGGGAGAGCACCGGATGACAGGCCACAAAAACCAGTTTCAGGACGTCGTCCGGCAGGGGATCCCACTCCGGATCGGCAACGTCCTTCAGACTCCTGCCCAGATCCGCGTAACGGTCCTGAAGGCGTTCCGCCCGCCGCCAGGCATCAATCGCGCGGCGCTTGGCGACGGCGGTCAACCACGCAGCCGGGTTCCGCGGCACGCCCCCAGCTGGCCAGGAGGCCAGCGCCTCAGCCACCGCTTCCTGGGCAACGTCCTCCGCCAGACCCAGATCCCCGGTGGCACGGGCCAGGGCCGCGACAATCCCGGCACCGTCAATCCGCCAAACGGCGTCTATCCGGTGGCGGACCGCCGCGGCGGTGTCCTCACCAGCCCAGTCCATGGACGCCATGACGCTAGGGGTTCTCGGCCCGGAGCTTTTCTTCCTGCTCGCGCCAGCCTTCTTCCTTCTGGATGTACTCGTTGTCCGCGAAATCCTCGAAGTCGGAGGCATCGGTTACCCGCCGGACTTCCAGCTTCGATCCGGGGCCAAGCGGGCACCGGCTGGCCCACTCCACAGCTTCCTCCTTTGAGGAAGCCTGAATGATCCAGAATCCGTTGAAGAGTTCGTGTGTCTCGCCGTACGGGCCGTCGGTGACCAGCGGCGGCTCCTGGGAGAAGTCGACGACGAAGTTATTGTCCTCCGTGACCTCGGCCAGCCCTTCTCCCGCCAGCAGGACCCCGGCGTTGATCATCGATTCGTTGTAGGCGCCCATGGCGTTGATGATTTCTTCAAACGGCATGTCCTTGGAAGCTTCAACGGCCGAATCAGTGGTCCGCATAATCATCATGTACTTCATGGCATTCTCCTGATCTCTAGGGGGAGCGCTCCGTGCTGCTCCTACTATGCCGTCGAACGGGCCGCACGGATATCGACAGCCATTGGGAATTTATTTCCCGAGCCGGGGACGCGCGGCAGCCGGCAGGTCCCGCATAGCTCCCGCCGCCGTCATACATACGGCAAGATTGGGTAGGTGAGCACAGCCAAGACATCCCCCGAAGAAGCCGTCGACGCCGTCAGCACGGACACACCGCCCAGCGACAGCCTGCGCGAAGAATATGAGACTCTCTCCGACCAGGTGCGGAAGTACCGCTTCGCGTACTACAACGAGGACGCGCCGCTGGTCTCCGACGCCGAGTTCGATGAGCTGTACCGCCGGCTCGAGAAGCTCGAGGCACTCCACCCCGAACTGGTGACCAACGATTCCCCCACCCAGGAAGTCGGCGGCGAAGTATCCGCAGCGTTCGCGCCGGTGGAACACCTCTCCCGGATGTACAGCCTGGAAGACGTGTTCTCGCTGGATGAACTCGATGCCTGGGTGAAGCGCGCCGAAGCCTCCATCGCGTCCATCGCGCCGGGGTCGAAGGTCCGCTGGCTGACCGAACTGAAGATCGACGGCCTGGCGGTGAACCTGCTGTACCGCAACGGGGAACTGGTCCGCGCGGCAACCCGCGGCGACGGCACCACCGGTGAGGACATCACCCACAACGTGCTCACGATTGACTCCATCCCGCGCCGCCTCCAGGGCGAGAACCTTCCCGCAGAGGTGGAAATCCGCGGCGAGGTGTTCATTCCGTCCAAGGAGTTCACGCGGCTCAACGAGAAAATGGTCGACGCCGGGAAGGCGCCGTTCGCGAATCCGCGCAACGCTGCGGCCGGGTCGCTGCGGCAGAAAGACCCGAAGGTCACCGCCGAACGCCCGCTGCGCATGTACGTGCATGGCATCGGCGCCCGGGAAGGTCTGGGTGCCGCCAGCCAGTCGGAGACCTACGAGCTGCTCAAGGCCTGGGGCCTGCCCACCTCGCCGTACTACAAGGTGCTGGACACCTATGACGAGGTGCTGGAGTTCATTGCCACCAATGGCGAGCACCGGCACAGCCTGGCCCACGAGATCGACGGCATTGTGGTCAAGGTGGACGACTTCGCGCTCCAGCGCGCGCTCGGCCACACCTCCCGGGTTCCGCGCTGGTCCGTGGCGTACAAGTACCCGCCGGAGGAAGTGAACACCAAGCTGCTGGACATTCGGGTCAACGTGGGCCGCACCGGCCGCGTCACCCCGTACGGCATGATGGAGCCGGTCAAGGTAGCCGGCTCCACCGTGGAGATGGCCACCCTGCACAACCAGGACGTAGTGAAGGCCAAGGGCGTGAAGATCGGCGACACCGTCGTCCTGCGCAAGGCCGGTGACGTCATCCCCGAAATCGTGGGACCCGTCACCGCACTCCGCGACGGTTCCGAACGCGACTTCGTGATGCCCACCCACTGCCCCTCCTGCGGCACGGAACTGAAGCCGGCAAAGGAGGGCGACGTCGACATCCGCTGCCCCAACGCCCGCTCCTGCCCGTCACAGCTGCGCGAGCGGGTGTTCCACCTGGCCGGCCGCGGCGCCTTCGATATTGAAGCCCTGGGCTGGGAAGCGGCGATCGCGCTGACCTCGCCCGCCGAACCGGAGACCCCGCCACTGACCAGCGAGGCCGGTCTGTTCGATCTCAAGGTCGAAGACCTGGCCGACGTCCGGATCGAACGGCCCAAACGCTCCAAGGGGGTAGTGGTCGGTACTGAACTGGTGCCGTACTTCTACACCAAGGGCACCGCCAAGAAGCCCTCCGAACCCTCCGCCAACACCCGCAAGCTCTTCGAAGAGCTGGAGAAGGCCAAGTCCCAGCCGCTTTGGCGGGTCCTGGTGGCACTGTCCATCCGGCATGTGGGCCCGACGGCGGCACGCGCCCTTGCCACCGCGTTCGGCTCCATGGAGAACATCCGGGCAGCCACCGAAGAGCAGCTCGCGCACGTGGACGGCGTCGGCCCGACCATCGCCGCGGCGCTGGAGGAATGGTTCGCCGAAGACTGGCACGTTGAAATCGTCGATTCCTGGGCCCGTGCGGGCGTCCGCATGGCCGACGAGCGCGACGAATCCCAGCCCCGCACCCTGGAAGGCCTCACGATCGTAGTCACCGGCACCCTGCCGAACTTCAGCCGGGACGAGGCCAAGGAAGCGATCATCACCCGCGGCGGCAAGGCATCAGGCTCGGTCTCGAAGAAGACCGACTACCTGGTGGCAGGGGAGAATGCCGGCACCAAGCTGGACAAGGCTGAGTCGCTGGGAGTTCCTGTGCTCGACGAAGACGGGTTCCGCCAGCTGCTGGAAAACGGACCGCTGGAGCCAGATTCGGCGGCCACCGATTCAGCGGACAACGCAGAGGACGAGGAAACCACGCCATGACGAAAGCACCCGCCCCTGACCCGCTGGAACTGCTCGACGTCGCCCGGCAGGCAGCCGCCGCCGGCGCCGCTGTGCTGGCCAAACGGTCGGAGGCGGGGCTGCACGTCGAGAACAAGGGAGCCTCCGGAGACTGGGTCACCGCCTATGACACCGAGGCCGAGTACGCCGTCCGGGACGTGATCAACCGGATGCGTCCCTTCGACACAGTGACCGGCGAGGAACTCGAAGCCAGCGTTCCCGAGCAACCCTCCGGCGTCCGCTGGTCCGTGGACCCGCTGGACGGGACCACCAACTTCATCCGCAGCATTCCCTTCTACGCCACGTCGGTGGCCGCGGTAAACGCCGACGGCGAGTGGCTGGCCGGGGTGGTCCACGCACCGGCGCTGGTGCGCGTCTACTGGGCAGCGAAGGGCCACGGCGCCTGGCTGGCCGAGCACGGCAACCTGCGGCAGCTGCACGGGCCGGACCCCGAGCGGACGGGCAAGCTGCTGGGCACGGGCTTCTCCTACGAACCGGAGGTCCGCACCGAACAGTACGCAGCGCTCGCGGACCTGATGGACGGCTACGCTGACGTGCGCCGGCTCGGCTCGGCGGCACTGGACCTGTGCATGGTGGCCGACGGAACGCTGGACGCCTACGTGGAGCGGGGCCTGAACGAGCACGACTTCGCCGCCGGCGCGCTCATCGCCGAGGAAGCGGGCCTGACGGTTCGCCGTCCCGGCTCGCCGGACCGAAAAATGGACGACGCCGAGCGGCTGGCAGCCGTGACCACGGCCTGGCTGGTGCCGCTCGCCTAGGCAGGCCCCGGCACGCCGTGTGTGCGTGAATGCTGATCGCTGTGGTCCGAATGCGGCGCCCCAATGACGTGCAGCAGCTGGTGCAGGGAATCGTCCACAATCCGGTAGCGGTGTTCACGCCCCACCTTGGCCGCCTGAACCCATTCCCTGTCCCGCAGCCGGCGCAGGGACTGGCTTACCACCGTCTGGGAAACCCCCGAAGCAGCTGCCAGCCGGGTCACGGTGATGCCGGGACTGAAATGCAGGCAGAGCAGCAGCTGCAGTCTCGTGGGATCTGAGATCAACTCGAACCGGGTACACCACGCCGCAACATCCACTGCGCCCAGCGCGCGGGCTGCGGAGTCTTCTGGAGCCTTGCCGGTAGCGGATCCCATGAACCCTTCCCTTACAGATTGAGGCTGCGAAACCAATTTCGGTTTGAAGCGCCCCTTCGATGCCTGAACCCTAGCTGTGCCCGGCGCAGGAATCGAGAATTGATCCACCAATAGCTGCACACGTATGCATACGTTGAGGGGTTTCCCTATGCCAGCAGGAAAGCATCAGAGCAGGACCTTGGCGGCCGGCACCATACTGGTCTGCGGAGTTGTGGCCGGCTGCAGCGGCTCACCGGGGGAGACCACCGGAATCATCCTGGCGGATGCAAACGAACCCGGACAGTTCAACCCGGTTGGCGGTCACGGAGACAGCGGTCAGTCACAGATCTACGACGGACTGCTGCGCCTGTCTCCTCAGGACGGGTCTTCGGCGCTTCCGGAGCTGGCGCCGTGGCTCGCGGAAGGCATGCCGGAGAGTAACGCCGAAGGAACCCAGTGGACAGTCCACCTCCGCCCCGGGGTGAAGTTCACCGACGGCACGGACCTGGACGCCGGGGACGTCGCGGCGACCTACCGCGCCGTCGTAGATCCGGCGTCGGCATCCGAACTGGCAACGTCCTATGACATGCTCCAGGATGTCGAAGCCTCTGAGGACGGCACGGTCACCTTCACCCTGAAATACCCCTATGCGGGCTTCCCCAGCCGGCTCCTGCTGGGGATTGCACCGTCCGAACGGCTGACTCCGGGACTGGCGGCAGAGTCCACCCTCAACACGGATCCAGTGGGAACCGGACCGTACAGGCTCACGTCGCTCCGCCCGGGCGAAGCGGTCCTTACGGCCAATGAAGATCACTGGAACGGCGCTCCAGAAGTTGAAACCGTCACCATCATCCACGTCCCGGATGACAATTCGCGGGCCCAGCGGCTCCAGACCGGGGAAATCAACGGTACGGTCCTGCCGCCGCTGCTGGCAGCACAGTATGAGGGCAAGTCCGGATACATTTACGAGGCCGTCAAGACGGCCGACTGGCGCGGGCTGTCGCTGCCGGCGGACAGTGCCTTTGCCACTGACCCGGCCGCAGTTATGGCCATGAACATGGCTGCTGACCGCCAGGGCATGGTTGACCATGTCCTGGGCGGGCGCGGCAAACCCGCCCATACTCCGGTGGCTGACATTTACGGGGAAGCCTTCGACCCGGACGCGGTGTTCGATTACGATCCCGAGGCAGCCGGTCAGCTGCTGGACGATGCAGGCTGGCTGCGCGGCGAAGACGGCATCCGGACCAGGGACGGAGAGCGCGCCGGGTTTGAGGTTGCCTACAACGCCACTGACACACTGCGGCGGGACCTCGCGCTCGCGTTTGCCTCGAACATGTCCGAACTCGGTGTGGACGTCACACTTCTCGGCACGGACTGGAACGTCATCGAGGAGCGGCGCGGAGAAGTGGGCATCCTGCTCGGCGGCGGCGACAAGCCGTATGACCTGGACACACAGCTCTTCGAAACCCTCCACAGCCCGCTTGAGGGCGGCTCGCCCTTTGCCAATCCCGGCGGCACCGGAAGCCCGGAAATGGACACCCACCTTGAGGCCGCGCGCAGCAGCCTGGACGCGGACGAACGCACGAAGCACTATTTGGCCGTCCAGGACCTGTACATCCAGGACCCCGGCTACGTGATGCTGGCCTTCATCGACCACAACTACGTGCAGGAAGACCAGGGCTGGAACAACGTCCAGACCGTGCTTGAACCACACGCCCACGACGTCGGCTGGGGCTTCTGGTGGAGTCTCCGCCACTGGACGCGGGACTAACCCGTGCCGGGCATCGAAGCCGCGTCCCGGCCGGCGCGACGGCGCAGGCGCCTGCGCCAGACGCGGGTGATCGTCCTGAGGCGTCTGGGCCTGGGCATGCCGGTGGCCGTGGGCGTCTCCCTCCTCGTTTTCCTGCTCGCCAGCATCTCGCCCTTCGATCCGCTTGCCGCGTACCTGGGAGACCGCTTTGCACAGACCTCCGCGGAACAGCGCGAGGTGCTGTCCGAATCCCTCGGGCTGGGCACCTCGTGGATCCAGGCCTGGTGGCACTGGGTGACATCCGCGCTGTCAGGAGACCTTGGCTACTCCCGTGTGTTCCGCCAGCCGGTGGCGTCCGTGATTTCTGAACGGCTGCCCTGGACGCTGCTGGTCGCGGGAACCGGCCTGCTCCTGGCAGCCGTCGGTTCGCTGCTGCTGGCTGCCCGGTGCGCCCGCCGCCCGGGCGGTCTCCTGGATCGGATCACGGCAGCGGCGGCAACCCTGCTCCAGGGGCTGCCGCCGTTCGTGATCTCGCTGGGGCTGCTTATGGTTTTCGCCCTGGCCCTGGGGCTCCTGCCCGGGGGAGGGCTGAGCGATCCGGGCACGGAGCCAACTGCCGGGCAGGTGCTGCGCCATATGATCCTCCCCGTTACGGCTACGGCGCTTTCACAGCTTCCCTGGCTGGCACTTTCCCTGCGGGCTTCCACCAGGGAGGCGCTCGCATCCGACGCCGTGCGCGGAGCCCTGCTGCGCGGACTGTCCGAAAGGACCGTCGTCCGCCGGCACGTCATGCCTGCCGCCCTCGCTCCGTTCATCGCCGTCCTCGGCACCCGGCTGCCGGAAGTCATCGTGGGGGCGGTGCTGGTGGAGACGGTGTTCTCCTGGCCGGGACTGGCGGCAGCGGTGGTTTCCTCGGCGCAGGCCCTGGACTTCGCGCTGCTGGCGGCCTTGACGGTGCTGACAACCGCAGCAGTGCTCGCCGGTTCGCTGATCGCAGACCTGCTGTATGTCTGGATTGATCCGAGGGTGTCCGCCGATGTCTAGCACCGTGGAAGCTGCAGATCTCCGTCTCACCGGCCCCGCCGTCCGGAGGCGGGGACTCCGTGCAGCCGGCACGATCCTGGGTGTGGCTGTCCTGGTGCTGATTGCGTCCTACGCCGTCTTTGTTCCGATGCTTGCCGGCACGGACGAAAAGCTGACCGACTTCAGCTCCGCCCGGCTGCCGCCGTCGGCCGCCCACCCCTTCGGAACCGACCACGCGGGCCGTGACCTCTTCATCCGGCTTGCCTCCGGGCTGCGTGTCTCACTGCTCATCGCTGTTCTCTGTGCGCTTGCCTCGATGGGACTCGGGATGCTGATAGGGGCCGTGTCGGCGGCGCTCGGCGGCCGGACGGACCGAATCGTCATGCGGGTGGTCGATGGCATCAACGCTGTGCCCCACCTGCTGCTGGGGGTGGTCATTGTTGCGATGTTCCGCGGCTCCGTGACAGCCATCATCGCGTCCATTGCGCTCACGCACTGGACGCAGGTCGCGAGGATTGTCCGCGCCGAGGTCCTGTCCCTGCGCAGCCGGGAATACGTGGAGGCTGCCTACCTCCTTGGCTCGACCCGGCGAGAGGTACTGCGGCGGCATTTCCTTCCCGGGACGCTGGCACAGGGGGTAGTGGCCACTGTCATGCTGCTCCCGCACGCCATCTGGCACGAGTCCACGCTCTCTTTCCTGGGGCTGGGCCTGTCTCCGGACCAGGCATCCCTGGGAACGCTTCTGAAGGAAGCGCAGTCGGAAGTGATGCTCGGCGGCTGGTGGGCCCTGGTTTTCCCGGCGCTGCTCCTGCTGGTTACCACCCTGGCTGTGGCCGCCTGCGGGAACGGCATCCTCTCCCGGACGGAAGGAAGACAATGAACAGCATCGCGATCCGCGCCGAGGGGCACACCGTACGCATACCCAGCCGCACGCGGCGGGGTGCAGCCTGGGTCCACGCAGCCACCGACGTGGCCTTCAGCGCGCACCGGGGCCGGGTGCATGCCCTTGTTGGTGAATCCGGCTGCGGGAAGACCACCTTCGCCTCAGCCATCCTCGGTATGCTCCCGGCCGGCACGGTGGCCGGGGGCAGGCTGGACTACGTGGATGCCTCCGGCACCCGGACCCCGCTGACTGCGGGGCGGGACGGAGCCGCCCGTGCGGCCAAACTGCGCGGGCGGGTCATCGGCTATGTTCCCCAGTCTCCGGCCACCTACCTGACACCCGTGCGGACCGTGGGATCCCAGCTTGGGGAAACGGTCCGCGAACTGGGCGGAGCCAGGAACCCGCAGGATCTGCTGGCGCAGGTGAACCTGGAGACGCAGGCGCTGGACGCGTTTCCACACGAGCTCAGCGGCGGCATGCTGCAGCGGGCAGCCATCGCCTTTGCCCTGGCCGGCGGTCCGGACGTCCTGCTGGCCGACGAACCGGTTTCCGGCCTGGACCCTGACCTGGCACAGCTGACGCTGGGGCTGCTGCGCCGCGTCGCCGACGCCGGCGCCGCCGTCGTCCTCATTACCCACGATCTGCAGCGCCTGGCCGATTCAGGCACTGCGGACGAAGTCTCGGTTATGTATGCCGGGCGCATCGTGGAGACCGGCCCGGCGTCCGGAGTCCTGGAGCTTCCGTCCCATCCGTACTCACGGGATCTGCTCGCAGCCCTGCCCGCCAACGGACTTCAGGCGATGCCCGGCACCTCCCCGGAGCTGACGGACCTTCCCCCGGAGTACAGCTACGCCGAGCGGCTCGCGGCGGCAACGGAGGCCGGCTATGCCCGCTGAACTGAGCGCGGTGGACGCCGGATTCAGCTACGGCGGCACAGCTGTCCTGCGCAACGTCACCATCAGTGTCCCGGCCGGAGGGCAGGTCGGCCTCACGGGGCCCTCCGGCAGCGGCAAGACCACGCTGGCCCGTATTCTGGCAGGCCTCCTGCCGGCGGGGGAGGGAACGGTGACGTGCAACGGGCAACCCGTGCAGCGGCCCTGGAAACAGAAAGGACACGGCTGCGGCATCGCGATGCTCTTCCAGTCTCCGCGGGCCTCCTGCAGTCCCAGGCTGACGCTGCGGCAGATCATCGCGGAAGGGGCACGGCGAACAAGCCGGGGCGGGAGGGCGCACCTCGTCGAGCAGCTAGCCGCGCAGGTGCAGCTGACCCCGGACCTCTTGGACAGATACCCCCGCGAAGTCTCCGATGGGCAGCTCCAGCGGGCGTGCCTGGCAAGGTCACTCGCGGCAGCGCCCGGTTATCTGATCTGCGACGAAGCGACGGCGATGCTGGACGCCGCCACCACTGCGTCGCTGGTTCGCGTCATCAGCAGCGAGGTTGAGTCCCGCGGCATGGGGGTCCTGGCCCTGAGCCATGACCGGCCGCTCCTTGATGCGTGGTGCACCTCCGTCACCAGCCTGGCGGAGCTGTCTGCTGCTCCCGGAGAACGATGAGCCTCGGGGCATCCCGCCCCGCGGGCCGCAGTGGCAGGCTTAGTAAGCGCCGGTCCAGGACGGCACGGCGGTTTTTGAATCCACCGTGATCTTGTCCCGGTCCATCACAATCACGTGGCCTTTCCAGTAGTGGAAGTTGTCCACCACGGCGTCTTCCATGACCTGGACTATGACGCCCATCTTGCTGCAGCCGTCGCAGCGTGAAGCTCCCATGACCCGCAGCTTCACGGAGCTGATGCCTTTTTGGCAGCTGACGATCATGCCCGGAGCGAGCCGGATTTCCTGCTTCATGTCTACCCCCAGTGCTAGAACTCCGTTACGAGACCAATCAGGAACGGTGAAGTGAGACTAGCTAACACATGTGTGAAACGGGCCGGTCCCGGCTACCTGATTTTCGCTGGGACCGAGAATTTCGTCTTTCCTGCGCCTGGCTTGAGGCAATCTTGAGCTTTGATGCTCTCCAGCCACTCTGGGCACGTGTATTACGGACGTGGCAGAAAGGTTTAAGCCCTGAGGAAAGCGGGGCCTGCGGGGGCGGGTAAAAGAAGCTTCCGCGCGGATAATTGGTGGAACTGATCGAACGGCCGGAACTGTTCGAGCAGCCGGAACTGAGCGAGATCCATGGACCCGGAAGGACGCACCATGCCCCGTAAAGTCACAGCGGCATCGCGCAAGCTGGCACCAGCCGTCACAGCACGTGTCCAGGAACCGAAGCCCCAAACGCCCAAAGACCTGGATACCGCCCGCTTCGCTGCCATTCTCGACGAGCACATAGATTCAGCCCGCGCGAAAATCGACACGGTGCTCGCAGATATTCGGGAAGTGACTGCGGCGGCAAAGGACACGCCTGCGGATGACGAGCACGACCCCGAGGGCACCACCGTCACGGTTGAACGGGCCAATGAGGTTTCAATGCTTGCGGCCCTCGAAGCTTCGCTCGTGGAACTCCTGGACGCCCGGGTGAGGCTCGACGACGGCGCCTACGGAGTCTGCGAACGCTGCGGAGAGCCCATCCCCGAGGCGCGGCTGGAGATCCGTCCGGAAGCACGCTTCTGCGTTGCCTGCGCAGCCGCCGCCCGCCGGCGCTGACCCGCGCCCGGGACCTGCGAACCGGTCCACCCGAAGCCGTTGTGGGCGCCGTCACCACCGGCGCCTGAACAGGCGGGTGCGCGGATAGAATCAACCGTGGAAATCAACCCCCACGTAAGGATTCGTAACACCAATGAGCATCACCGTCCGGCGGGCAACACCGGCTGACTATGAAGACATCCGCCGGATTACCCGTGAGGCGTACCTCAAGGCCGGGTTCATTGACGCCGACAATCCCTACGTCCAGGAACTTGAGAACGTCGAACACCGCGACCAGCATGCCGAACTGTGGGTAGCGGAGAAGGACGGCGTGGTAGCAGGCTCCGCGGCCGTGACGTTCGCCGGCCAGCCCTACACGGACATCGCCGTCGAAGGTGAACTCGAGTTCCGCATGCTGGCGGTGGATCCCGCCCTGCAGCGCGGGGGAGTGGGACGAGTCCTCGTCAACGCCATCGTGGAGCACGCCCGCAGCCTCGAGGGAATCCACGCTGTTTCCCTGACCAGCATGACCAGCATGCTCGGGGCGCACAGCATGTACCTGTCCCTGGGCTTTGAGCGAGTGCCGGAACGCGACTGGACCGTTCCCGGCGAAGACTACGTTCTGTGGGTCTTCCGGCTGGAACTCTGAGCGCAGGCGGAACACACCCTCCGGCGTCGGACGCTGGGTTTCCGCGCTGCGTGAAGCAGCCGCGCCCTGTATGTCCCGGCCACCCGAACCGAAGGCCCAAACGCCGTAGACTGGTACGGATACCGGCGTAAAGGCCGAAAATACTGCATAAGACGCATGGGAGACTCATGTCTGAGATCAATCGTGAGGCTGTGGCGCATCTGGCGCGGCTGGCCCACATTGAGATGACCGATGACGAGCTGGACAAAATGGCCGGCGAGCTTGACGTCATCGTGGATTCGATCAAATCCGTAAGCGAAGTTGCCGGCGAGGACATCCCGGCCACCTCCCACCCGATCCCGCTGGCGAATGTGTTCCGCGAGGACGTCGTGGGGCAGACGCTGACCAATGAGCAGGCCCTGTCCGGCGCGCCGGACAACGCCGAAGGCCGCTTCAAGGTCCCTGCCATCCTGGATGAGGAGTAAAGACTTCCATGAGTGAACTGATTACCTCTCCCGCTGCCGTCCTGGCGGAGAAACTGGCCTCCCGCGAGGTTTCCGCCGTCGAGGTCACCCAGGCGCACCTGGACCGTATCGCCGACGTCGACGGGGACATTAACGCGTTCCTGCACGTCAACACTGATGAGGCGCTCGAAGTTGCCGCCGGTGTGGACAAGGCCCGTGCCTCCGGTGAAGAACTGCACACCCTGGCCGGCGTGCCCATCGCCATCAAGGACCTCATTGTGACGGTGGGCCAGCCCACCACTGCCGGGTCCAAGATGCTCGAAGGCTGGATGAGCCCCTACGACGCCACCGTGATCTCCCGGATCCGTGCCGCCCGCATGCCGATGCTCGGCAAGACCAACCTGGACGAATTCGCCATGGGTTCCTCCACCGAGCACTCCGCCTACGGCCCCACCCGCAATCCCTGGGATCTGGACCGCATCCCCGGCGGCTCCGGCGGCGGCTCGGCTGCGGCCGTTGCCGCTTTCGAAGCACCGCTGGCCCTCGGTACGGACACCGGCGGTTCAATCCGCCAGCCCGCATCCGTCACCGGTTCCGTTGGCGTGAAGCCCACCTACGGCGGCGTCTCACGCTACGGTGCGATCGCCATGGCCTCCTCGCTGGACCAGATCGGCCCGGTGTCCCGGACCGTGCTGGACGCCGCGCTGCTGCAGGAAGTCATCGGCGGACACGATCCGCGCGACTCCACCTCGCTGAGCGACCCTGTGGGCAACCTGGCTGAGGCAGCCCGCAACGGCAGCGTCGCGGGCATGCGCATCGGCGTCATCAAGGAACTGCAGGGCGAGGGCTACCAGCCCGGCGTGCAGGCCCGCTTTGACGAGTCGCTGGAACTGCTCAAGGACGCGGGAGCGGAAATCGTTGAGGTCTCCTGCCCCAACTTCAAGTACGCGCTGGGCGCCTACTACCTGATCATGCCCTCGGAGGCCTCCTCCAACCTGGCGAAGTACGACGGCGTCCGTTACGGCATGCGCCGCCTGCCCGCCGACCCGCCGCTCACCATTGAGCGCGTTATGGGTGCCACCCGCGCCGCCGGTTTCGGGGACGAGGTCAAGCGCCGCATCATCCTGGGCACCTATGCCCTCTCGGCCGGCTACTACGACGCTTACTACGGCTCGGCCCAGAAGGTCCGCACCCTGATCCAGCGCGACTTCAACGCCGCGTTTGCGCAGGCTGACGTGCTGATTTCCCCGACCTCGCCGAACACCGCGTTCAAGCTCGGCGAAAAGCTGGATGATCCGCTGGCCATGTACCTGAACGACGTCGCCACCATTCCGGCCAACATGGCCGGCGTTCCCGGCATCTCCATCCCCGGCGGCCTGGCCGACGGGCTGCCGGTTGGCATCCAGTTCCTGGCTCCGGCCCGTGAAGATGTTCGCCTCTACCGTGCCGGCGCGGCACTTGAAGGCCTGCTGGAGCAAAAGTGGGGCGGCCCGCTGCTGGCCTCGGCACCCGTACTCGGAGGAGGAAAGTAATGTCCGTGCACACCCAGGAAGAAACCCTTCCCTTCGAAGAGGCCATGGAGAAGTATGACCCGGTGCTGGGGTTCGAGGTCCACGTGGAGCTCAACACCAAGACCAAGATGTTCTCCGACGCACCGAACGAGTTCGGCGACGTACCCAACACCAACGTCACCCCCGTGGACCTTGGCCTGCCCGGCGTGCTGCCGGTGGTCAACAAAAAGGCTGTGGAGTACTCGATCCTGATCGGCCTGGCGCTGAACTGCAAGATCGCCGAATCCTGCACCTTTGCCCGGAAGCAGTACTTCTACCCGGACACCCCCAAGAACTTCCAGACCTCCCAGTACGAAGACCCCATCGCGTACGACGGCTGGCTGGACGTTGAGCTGGAGGACGGCACCGTGTTCCGCGTCGAGATCGAACGCGCGCACATGGAAGAGGACGCCGGAAAGCTCACCCACATGGGCGGCGCTGCCGGCCGCATCCAGGGCGCCGACTTCTCCCTGGTGGACTACAACCGGGCCGGTGTTCCGCTGGTGGAAATCGTCACCAAGCCGATCGAGGGCGCCGGTTCCCGCGCACCCGAACTCGCCAAGGCCTACGTGGCCGCCATTCGGGAAATCGTGAAGAACCTCGGGGTCTCCGACGCGAAGATGGAGCGCGGCAACGTCCGCTGCGACGCCAACGTATCCCTGCGCCCGCACGGCCAGGAAAAGTTCGGCACGCGTTCGGAAACCAAGAACGTGAACTCGCTGCGCGCCGTCGAACGCGCCGTCCGGTTCGAGATCCAGCGGCATGCCGCCGTGCTGGACTCCGGCGAGAAGATCGTCCAGGAGACCCGTCACTGGCACGAGGACACCCGGTCCACCACCTCCGGCCGGCCCAAGTCCGACGCCGATGACTACCGGTACTTCCCGGAACCCGACCTGCTGCCCGTAGTCACCACCACGGAGTGGATCGAGGAACTGCGTTCCCGGCTGCCCGAGCCGCCGGCCGAGCGCCGCAAGCGCCTGAAGGCAGACTGGGGCTATTCCGACGCGGAATTCCGCGACGTCGTCAACGCCGGCGTGATGGAAGCCATTGAGGAGACCATCGCAGCCGGTGCCTCCGCCCAGGTTGCCCGCAAGTGGTGGATGGGCGAGGTTGCCCGCCGTGCCAAGGAAGCCGAAGTTGATCCGGTGGATACCGGCGTCACACCGGAGCTGATCGTTGAGCTGGACCGCCTGGTCCAGGCGGGCAAGATCAACGACAAGCTGGCCCGCCAGGTCCTCGACGGCGTCCTCGCCGGCGAAGGCACTCCGGAGGAAGTCATCGAGAAGCGCGGCTTGGCCGTGGTGTCCGATGACGGAGCCCTGCTCGAAGCCATCGATGCAGCCTTGGCAGCAGCCCCGGACGTTGCGGACAAGATCCGCGGCGGCAAGATCCAGGCCGTCGGTGCGATCGTCGGCGGCGTTATGAAGGCAACCCGCGGACAGGCCGACGCCGGCCGCGTGCGCGAGCTGATCCTGGAACGCCTGGGCGTCTCCGCCTAGCACCGCGGCACACCCGCACCGGCCCCGGAACCGGCGCTGACGGTCAATCGACCTGATGCGCCGGCTCCGGGGCCTTTCGGCGTTTACCGCCCTGCCCGGACGCCCGCGGCCGGGGTAGGGTGCTGGCATGGCTAGCGTGCCGTCCCGGCTCAGGGTGGATGCCGAGCTGGTCCGCGGCCTGCTGCAGGCCCAGCAGCCGCAGCTGGCGGACCAACCGCTTGCTCCCGTGGGCGATGGCTGGGTCAACCATGTTTTCCGGCTGGGCAGCGAATACGCCGTCCGCCTTCCCCGGCGGGATGACGCCGCCGTACTGATGGCCAAGGAACAGCAGTGGCTGCCGGTGCTTACGGACGGGCTGGCTACGGCTACTTCTGCGCCCGTCTACTGCGGGATTCCCCAGGAGCCCTATCCGTACCCCTGGAGCATCAGCACCTGGTATGACGGACTCGACGTGTCCCTGCAGCCGCGGGACCGAAACGTTTCGCTGGCAACGCCGCTGGCAGGGTTCCTCAATGCCTTCCATACACCCGCGCCGCCGGACTATCCGCGCAACCCCGCGGTGGGCGGTCCGCTGGCATCCCGGGATGCGGCCGTGCAGGAACGGCTCCACTCGGGAATGGTGCCGCATGCGGCCCGGGTCGCTGAGCTCTGGGCGGAGGCACTGGAGCTGCCCGGCTGGAACTCGGAGCCGCTCTGGCTGCACGGGGATTTGCACCCGGCCAACCTGATTGCCGGAAACGGGGGCCTCCAGGCTGTCATCGATTTCGGCGACCTCACCGCCGGAGACCCGGCCGCAGACCTCGCGGCAGCCTGGCTGGTGTTCGACCCAGCCGGGCGGCACGCGTTCCGGAGCGCGCTGGGCGCCCGGTACGACGCCGATCCGGCCGTCTGGCTGCGGGCGCGCGGCTGGGCGCTGTGCATGGCTTCAAACCTGCTGGCGGGGGCGCAGCGCCATCCCGGACTCTACCTCGTGGGCTCGGAGACTCTCATGGAGATCCTGACCGACGACCTCTCCTGGCTGTAGGACGCGTGCCAGAATGAGCTATGCCCACTTCCTGGAGTCACTCCGTCCGCGTACAGACAGAAGGGGACGGGCACGTCACCGAGGACAGCTGCGGCTACGCAGCCGCCAGTGCCTGGGTGATTGACGGGGCCACCTCGCTGCTGCCGGAACTGGACCTGCCCGGAGCGTCCAATCCGTCCTGGTATGCCCGGACACTGGATCTGCTGCTGGCCGAGAGCGCCAAGGCGAAGCCCGGCCCGGATGCTGCTTCAGGTTCCGAAGCAGGCGGCATGCTGGCTGAGGCTCTACGCCGCATGGACCGGGTGGGGGAGGAGCGGGCCGGGAATGAACATACCCGCTTCCCGAGCGCTGCGCTGGCCCTCGCGCAGCTCACAGACGGCGGCGTCGACGTGATGGTATTGGCTGACTGCCACGCGGCAGTGGAACTGGAGGATGGATCCGTTGTGCATGTGACGAGCGAACCTGCGGACCTTCGTGTCCACCGCGAACACCCGGCCGACCCCGACCAGGCGCGGGAGCTGCTGCGCCGGGACCGGGAGCTGCGCAATACGCCGGGACGCCTTTGGGTGGCCCGGCGGGAACCGGAAGCGGTACAGCACGCCCATCTGGCCCGCCTGCCCGCCCCGAAGCGCGTGGTGCTGGCATCCGACGGAGCCTGGCGTGCAGTTGACCTTGGGCTGGTGGACAGCCCCTGCAGTTTCCTGAGGGCGGCATCAACACCCGTCGGCGCGCAGCAGCTGCTGCTCGAGCTTCGCCGCCGGCAGGCGGCTATCGGTGAAAAAGCGGACGATGCGACGATCCTGACGGTGGTGCCCGGTGCCTGAGATTCCCGTGCTCATTATCGGCGGTGGTATCGCCGGGCTCTCCCTCGCCTCGCGCCTGGCCGGGGAAACCGGAGTCGTGCTCCTGGAAGCCGAGAACGAACTCGGATACCACACCTCCTCCCGCTCCGCCCGGCAGCTCATCCCCAGCTACGGCCCGCCCGTAGTCCAGGACCTCACCGTTCGCACCCTGGCGCTCATCCGGGAACTGGAGGCCGGCCTGCCCGAGCCAATTCTGCGGCCCCGGTCCTTTATGCTCGTGGGCCGCGAGGAGGATGTCCGGGACCGGGCGAGCGGACACATGCACCCGATCACCGTCGCCCAGGCCATGGGCCTGGCGCCGGAACTGGCGGCCGGGAACTTCGAAGCCGCAGGGCTCGATACAACGTCCGTCTCGTGTAATACGGACATCCTGATGGACTGGCACCGGGCACGGATTGAGGCCGGCGGCGGCCGTATCCTGACTGGCCGGAGGATGGATGCCGTCAGACGCGGCAGGGAAGGTGAGTGGCTGGTCTCTGCAGGCGAGGAGAGCTTCAGTGCGGCTGCAGTCGTCAACGCGGCCGGCGCCTGGGCCGACTCCGTCGCCGGCCTGTTCGGCGCCCGGCCGCGCGGGCTCCAGCCCTACCGGCGAACTGCCGCGATCGTGGAGGCCGGCAACCCGCCGGCAGCGGACGGGCCGATGGTCGCCGGCGCGCTGGATAACTTCTACTACCGCCCAGACCTTGAGGGTGTGCTGGTCTCCCCGTCGGAAGCGGTTCCGAGTCCGCCGGAGGACGCCCGGCACAGGCCCGAGGACGTGGCGGAGCTGGTCGCCCTGGTCAACTCCCTGACCAGCCTGGAGCTGGGACGCTCTGTCCGCGCCTGGACGGGGCTGCGCACCCAGGCAGCGGACGGAGTGCCCGTGGTGGGGTTCGACGACGCCGTTCCCGGCTTTTTCTGGTTGGCTGGGCAGGGTGGATACGGGTTCCAAACCTCCTCAGGCATAGCCGAACTCGCTGCCGCCCAGCTGCTTGGCAGGCACCCGTTTCTGGACGTCTCCGAGGCGCTTTCACCCGCCCGTGCGGGACTGTGACCAATCTCTCATCCCCGGCATGTAACGAATCGGTGAAACAGCGCGGGAATGGTCAAAGGCAGGGCCTGGGAAACCTACAGTTGAAGGGCAGGCCGGCTCCGGCCAATTTCCTATTCCAGTCCTGCTGTTTGTGCTTTTGAGAGGTCTCGTCAGTGCCAGAAATCATGCCGCCGCAGCTAGCCGGCGTGCAGCAGCGTCCCTTCTACGTCAAAGCCCGTTCTGTCATTACAGCGGTGAGCGTTGTGTGGCTTGTCCTGGCGGTGGCGGGGTACGGCTCCTTCTCTGGCGGGACAACTTCCCTGGCGCTGTCCCTGGCCCTGATGTACGGGACGGGTGTTGCCATCCTAGTGGTGGTTTCCGCCGCGTACCGGCTGGTGAAGCGCTCTGCTGTCCGCCGGGTTGAACATGCGCCGGAAGACGCAGCTGCGGCCGCGTTTATCGATGCCACCCGTTTTGCAGCCGAGGAAATCCGTGCGGCGTTGACCCCGGCACGTCCGGGCACCCGTCCGGCGGCATCGCCGTGGTCCGCTGGTTCCCAGCAGGCGGCTGCTGCGCCGGTTTTCCGTGAACCTGGTGCAGAGGCGGTATTCGCACGCGACCTGCTGAGCCGCCAGGAGGATGCCGCAGCGCCGGTGTTCCCTGCCGCTGCCGATGGATTATCTGCCAGCGCGGCTGTCTCGCCGAAGGCTGCCTCCGGCACACCTGGTGCGACGCCGGCCGCTGCGAAAACCCCGGCCGTGAAGAACCCGTCCGCCGGCAAGTCCGTGGTGAACAAAAAAGCATCGGCGAAAAAGAAGAAGGGCAGCAAGCCCCGTCCCGCCCAGGCCGGCACCCAGGGCGCTGGCAGGCCCACGGGTGCCCAGGACCTGAAGCGCGCCGCGTAGGTCTGCAGCCACTCTCAGGAAGTTGCCAGCTTGCTGACAGGAGCTTTCCAGACCCCTGTCCTAACGTAGTTAGTACCTCATAAGGGTGCGAGTGATGAATGGATAGCGTAGTGAACTATCCGGCGCCGGCAGACTAGGGTTGTTCCCCCCAACCAACCCCACAGTCTGCCGGCGTTCTTCATGTCCGGGGCCGTTTCCGCCTGCCGGACCGCTATCCGGCGTCGAAGCTGTTGAACTCACCGGTAGCGGGCGAGTGGTGTTCTTCGACGTTTTCAACGACGCCCGGTGCCGATGGCGAACGAACCCATTCAATGAGTCCGTCGAGTGCCGACGGAAGCCCCTCCGCAGTAATGACCACCGACCCGTCCGGCTGGTTGACCACGGTCCCGGTCAGCTTCAGCTTCAGTGCCTGCCGGAGGACCCGGTAGCGGAAGCCAACACCCTGAACCATTCCGCGGACTATTGCCGTGAGGCGGACCTTGTCCCCGGAAGCACCGGCGGAACCCGGAGGAGTGTCTGGCGAATTCATGCCTGCAGCCTAGTGCAGCGGAGCATCCAGCACACTGTTGGCGGCAGCAACCAGGGAACCGTCGTTGACCAGCCGGTAAACAGCCTCAATCTCGGGCGCTAAATACCGGTCCGGTCCAGGCCCCTCTGCGACTGACCGGACTGCCGCGCGGACCGCCGTGGAGACCGGTGCGCTTCGGGCGGTGGCCAAGCCGCCGTCGCGCATATCCAGGGCCCGCGCCGAGGTCAGTATTTCCACCGCAAGTACCCGGGACAGCCCGTCGAGGGCCGTGCGCAGCTTCAAGCCTGCGGCCCATCCCATGGAAACGTGGTCTTCCTGCATTGCCGAGGAAGGAATTGAATCCACCGACGCAGGTACGGCCAGCCGCTTGAGCTCTGAGACAATTCCGGCCTGGGTGTACTGGGCAATCATGTGTCCGGAATCCACGCCGGGGTCATCCGCAAGGAAAGCGTTGAGCCCGTGGCTGCGGTTGCGGTCCAGGAAGCGGTCGGTGCGCCGCTCGCTCATGGAGGCGACGTCTGCGACTGCGATGGCCAGGAAATCCAGAACGTAGCCCACTGGAGCGCCGTGGAAGTTTCCGTTGGACTCGACCCGGCCGTCGGGGGTCACTACCGGGTTATCCACGGCGGACGCCCGCTCGCACGCTGCCACATGCTCAGCGTGTCCCAGGGTTGACCGTGCCGCACCGTGCACCTGTGGAGCGCAGCGCAGGGAGTATGCGTCCTGGACCCGGGTAAACTCACCGGTTTTCTGTTCCTCCAACAGCACCGATCCGCGCAGGACGGTCCGGATATTCTCCGCGGACTCGGCCTGTCCCGGCTGCGGACGGAGGGCCTGCAAATCGGCGGCGAACACGGCGTCGGTCCCCAGCAGGCCCTCAACGCTCATGGCCGCTGCAATGTCCGCTATCGTCAGCAGCCGGTGCAGGTCCGCGATTGCCAGGGTGAGCATTCCCAGCATCCCGTCCGTGCCGTTGATGAGCGCCAGGCCCTCTTTCTCCTGCAGCTCCAGGGGTTCCAGCCCAGCCGCCGCCAGCGCCGCGGACGCGTCCATTTCCCTTCCATCGGCGTCGCGCACCCTGCCCTCACCCATCAGGGCCAGTGCGCAGTGGGACAGCGGCGCCAGGTCACCGGAGCAGCCGAGCGAACCGTACTCGCCGATCACGGGAGTGATGCCGGCGTTGAGCAGGGCTGCGTATGCCCGGGCCACGGCCGGGCGAACCCCGGTCCTTCCGGTGGCGAGGGTGGAAAGGCGGTTGAGCATCAGGGCACGGACCACCTCCCGGTCGACCTCGCGACCGGACGACGCCGCGTGGCTGCGCACGAGCGAGCGCTGCAGTACTGTCCGCTGGCTGGAAGGTATCTGTTTCGTAGCCAGCGCGCCGAACCCGGTGGAGACGCCGTAGTGGGGCTTGGAATCAGCGGCCAGCGATTCGATGACGGCACGTGAGGACTGCATCGCCGTCACGGATCCGGCAGTCAGCGCCACCCTGGCGCCCCTCCGGGCCACAGCCAGAATGGCGTCAGGCTCCAGGGGGCCCGTACCAACATTCACGGTGAGGGCTGTCCCCGGAGCGGAATCCTGAGAAATAAGAACCAAGACGTCATCCTGTCTGTTCGCTGTCGACGCTCAGCGCCGTACGGTGAAATGCCGCACAGTGGTATTGGCATTTCAACCAGTGAAATGCACTCGGCGGTTAACCGCAAGTGCGGGGCCAGCGGGCCGGGAACCCGATCAGGCACAATAGGCACATGCCCTCCGCCTCTGCTGACTCCGTGCCCGATGCCGGGACGCGGCGCAGGCTCACAGTCGAAATCCTGATCGTGCTGGGACTGTCCCTGGGGCAGTCGGGCGTGTACGCCGTCGTGCGCCTGTTGGACAAGATGACACAGGGGCCGCTGCAGGGACAGACCACCACGCTCAACCCGGTACTGGATGACAGCCCGCTCTTTGACCTCGTCTACCAGCTGCTGGGCATCTTCTTCTCGCTGGTCCCTGTGGCGCTGGCCCTGTTTTTGCTGACCGAACCGGGCCGCTCGGCGTTCCGGCGGATCGGCTTCACCTTCTCCCGGCCGCTGCTGGACTTTGGGCTCGGCTTCGCACTCGCGGCCGTCATCGGTGTCGGGACACTTGGTGTTTACGCCGCCGGACGGGCAATGGGCATCACCACCGCCATTGTCCCGGCGGCCCTGGACACGTATTGGTGGACCCTTCCGGTCCTGGTGTTGTCCGCGCTGCGGCATGCGGTCCTTGAAGAGGTCATTGTGGTTGGATACCTGTTCACCCGGCTGCGCGCGCTGGGGTGGTCGGTGCCGGCCATGATCATCACCAGCGCGCTCATCCGGGCCAGCTATCACCTGTACCAGGGCATCGGCCCCGGAATCGGGAACTTCCTGATGGGCCTGCTGTTCGGGTATGCCTACTGGAAAACCAAGCGGGTAATGCCGCTGGTCATTGCCCACGCGCTCGTGGACATCGCCGGGTTCGTGGGGTTTGCCCTGTTCGGATCCGCCATTGGAATTGGAGACTGACGCCTCGATGGCACTGCTGACACCCTGGGGCGAAGCCCTGGACCCGCAGAACGTCCTGCCCGAATACCCGCGGCCCCAGCTGGTGCGCGGAAACTGGCAAAACCTCAACGGACACTGGGACTTCGCCATCACCTCTGCAGGCCAAACCGATCGGCCAACATCCTGGGACGGCCGGATCCTGGTGCCTTTCTCGCCCGAGGCGCCGCTCTCCGGCGTCGAACGCCAGCTGCAGCCGGACCAGGCCCTCTGGTATCGGCGTACGTTCACGGTGCCCGAGGAAACGGACGGCCGCGTGCTGCTGCATTTCGGAGCCGTTGACCAGTCCTGCACAGTCCAGGTCAACGGCCGGCCGGCCGGGGAACACGACGGCGGCTACCTTCCCTTCACCCTGGACATCACCTCGCTGCTGGATACGGATTCGGGTTCTGCGGCCCGTTCCGTGGAGCACGAGATTGTGGTGCGGGTGCTGGACGCCAGTGATACGACCGGGGCATCCCGCGGCAAGCAGAAGCTGGAACGCGGAGGCATCTGGTACACGGCACAGTCAGGCATCTGGCAAACGGTCTGGCTGGAACGGGTCCCTGAAACCTGGATCCGCGATGTGGTGCTGACGCCGCTGGACTCGCTGGACGGCGTCGAAATCACCGTGTCCGCCGACGGTGTGGCGGCCGGGCCGGGGCAGCGGGCCGAGGTGGCAGTATTCGCTGACGGGGCCGAAGTGGCAGCGGCTGCTTTTACGCCCGGGGAACCGTTCCGGCTGTCCCTGCCTGATCCGAGGCAGTGGAGTCCCGAGGATCCGTTCCTCTACGACGTCCGGGTGCGCCTGGGGGCGGACGAAGTGCGGAGCTACTTCGGACTGCGGACTTTCGGCACCGGAACCGATTCCGCCGGACACAGGCGCCTGCTGCTCAACGGCGAACCGTACCTGCACGCCGGGCTGCTGGATCAGGGTTACTGGCCGGACGGACTGTACACGCCGCCGTCGGACGAGGCGATGGCGTTCGACATCCAGACCGCCAAGGACCTGGGTTTCACCATGCTGCGCAAACACATCAAGATTGAGCCGCTGCGCTGGTACCACCACTGCGACCGGCTGGGCATGCTGGTCTGGCAGGACATGGTCAACGGCGGGATGGGGGAGGGGCGGTCGCCCGAACCTGTGCCGCTGCCGGGCAGGGGGAGCCGCAGCGACCGCCGTTATGCGAAGTTCGGCCGCAGCGACGCAGCCGGGCGGGAAGCCTTCCGCCGCGAAGTGCGGCAGACCGTCGACCTGCTGCGGAGTGTCCCCAGCATCGCCCTCTGGGTACCGTTCAATGAAGGCTGGGGCCAGTTCGACGCAGCCGACGTCGCCGCTGAGCTCCGGGAACTGGACGCTACCCGGACTATCGACCATGCCAGCGGCTGGCACGACCAGGGTGTCGGTGATGCCAAGAGCCTGCACGTGTACGCCGTTCCGTTCCGGATCCGCCGGCGCTGGCAGCGTGATCCGCGTGCCATCGTCCTTTCCGAGTACGGCGGATTCAGCCTTCCCCTCGAAGGACACACTTGGAACAGCAAAGTCTTTGGCTACGGTAAAACCCTGCACAGCCGGGCTGAACTCGAGAAGGCTTACACCGCGCTGCACCGGACCCAGATCGAACCTGCGCTGCGGGAAGGCCTTGCTGCGACCGTCTACACCCAGCTCACTGACGTGGAGGACGAGGTCAACGGCCTGCTCACCTACGACCGCAGGGTGCTCAAGGTGGATCCCGCCGTCGTCCGCGCTGTGAACGCCGAGCTGGCCCGTGCCTTTCGCGGGTAGCCCGACCAATCTGCTGCCGGTTTTCGGAAAATCGACCGTTTAGCAGTTCTGCTCCCGGTTAGAACTGGCAGCAGAACTGCGAACCGGCAGCAGGATTAGCGACGCCGCCGTCTCCGCAGGCCTGACCCGACCAACAGCTGCACCAGTCCGTCAGGGTGGGCGGCGTCCCGGGCGGTTTCGGACCAGGTCCACCGAACGAATCCGACCCCGGTGGCGCGGATTCTGTCTTCCCGGCGCTTCTCTTGGATGAGTGCGTCCCGTCCTGCCTGATGACTGCCATTCGTGACAGGGCCGTACTTCACGGCGCCGTCGAATTCGCCGACCAGGTTTCCCTCTTCCCAGTAGAAATCGGTCCGGCCAAGCAGGCGTCCGTCGGGTCCGTGGAACTCGCGCTGCAGATCCGGAATCGGCAGGCCGTGCCGGTACATGAGTGCCCGGGAATAGGACTCGCCGGGGGATTCCGAGCGGGCGTCGGCGAAGTCGATGACCCGCAGGGCCCGCGTCTGCTTGGTGAGAGAGACATATTGGCGTGCAAGGCGCCGAAGGTCCGACTTCTCCAGCGCAGGCAGTTTCTGGCCGTGGTCGGTTCGAAGCACGTGGTCCATGGCTGGTACGGCCTGTTCGAAGGGCAGGTATGCAGACATGTCGAGGACGGTCTGGGCGCGGGATGTTACCGAGATACCGTCAACAACGGCCACAGGTTCAAGGAGGCGGCGTTCTGCCCAGCGTAGATCGCCGCGGGAGCGTCCATGTGTCGCATCGGATGCCAGCAGCATGAATCCGGTTGAACGGCCGATTACGGGTATGCGCCACACTCTGGCAGCTGACTGTTGAATCACGACTCTTCCGGATGCCTGGTCACCCGCGACCGCTGCAAGCCGCACGCGTTCCCGCTCCCAGGGAGCGAGCCTCTGCCATTCCTCAGCATGGATGTAGATACCGCGTCTGAGCCGAACGAGTTTCCCCATAGAGCATTTGCGTGCCAGATCCCGGCGGCTCGTTCCGTCCAGGTCGGCCTCAGCCGCGAACAAGAATGTGGTCGACATGGGGACCACTCTGCGGCTTGTCAGCCGGGCCCGGCATCCGGGAAGACAATTTGTGGAGAACCGGCGAAATCCTGCATGGAAGCCCGCCGCGTCTGCGAGGTACTCTGCCCTGCCTGGAGGGTACTCCCGCCGTGGGGCTGAAAGCTCCTTCGGGGAAGTGCCGGTACACGTCCTCTCAGCTGTGCCGCGCCGAAAACCCTCCACTTGGGGACTTGCCCGCCAGTCTGGGACTTTCCTGCCGTGGCGCCGCGCAGGATTGTCCCAAACCGGCAGGGATGTCCCGAAGTGGAGGAATCGGGGTCGGAGGTGTGTCCCAAACCGGCAGGGATGTCCCCAAGTGGAGGGAACCCACCCAAGCCCTCCCCGCAATGTGGAAAACGCTCCGGTTCGGGACCAATCGCCCCCGGCGCACCGGAGAGATTGTCACAAACCGGAGCGTTTTCTCGAACCGGAAGCAGAACTAGATCTCGACGAGACCCTTTTCAGTGGCAAAGGTGACGGACATGATGCCCGGGGTGCCCTTGGGAGAGACCCAGGTGACGTCCACGGACTCCAGCGGCTTCTCGACGGGCATGCCCAGCCATTCGGTCACGCGCTCGGCGGAACCGGCGATGGTGAGTGACTGCAGCGAGACGGCGCCGTCGAGGGCACGGGACGGGTGGAGGTCGGCCTTGTCCTCGTCCCAGCGCAGCATGTAGGGAACCTGCGGGTCAGCGATCAGGCCGTTGATGCCGATCTGCCTCCACGTGAGTTCCTGTCCGTCGGGGAACTTGCGGTTGCCGGGGACGGAGGAGCGGCCAAGGCGTTCTTCGAAGGGAGCAAGGTCCTCAACGGCAACACACCAGCCCATCCAGCCGCCGCCGGCTTCGGAGCGTGCACGGACGGCCTGTCCAAAGGGAGCCTTGTCCGAGGCAGGGTGGTTCAGTACTTCAACAACCTCAACATACTGGTGGTTCGCCAGCGGGAGGATCATGTTGCGGGTACCGAAACGGGGATGGACTCCGCCTTTGACGAAGTCGGTTCCCAGGGCAGCAGCAATGCGTTCCGTAGTGGCCAGCAGGCCGTCGGATTCGCAGGCGTAAGAGACGTGATCCAGGCGCATGCGAACATCTTGGCACGTTGTGACCTGTGTCTCGACTAAGGCAACCCTAAGCGGCGTAATGGACAACTTTCACGCTGCGTCATATGGGTTGCGCAACTGCCCCGCCGTTGGTTCTATAGGTACAGGTCATGAGTGCCAGCAGATAGCCCCGGCTTGCTGGCCGGCAACCCTCCAACCGCGGTGGGGTGCCCCGGGTGAAGACCTGGCCGTACGCAATCAGGCGTACCGGCAAGCGCGGGCCACACGTGTCGCTCCGGTGTATTCCGGCTCAGACCCTGTGGGGCCCCTGGTCATAAAGGGAGCACAATGTCTGCCAACTGGTCCTTCGAAACACGCCAGATCCATGCAGGTCAGGAGCCCGACGCCGTTACCGGCGCCCGCGCCCTGCCCATCTACCAAACCTCCTCCTTCGTCTTTCCCAGCGCCGAAGCGGCAGCTAACAGGTTCGCGCTGGCCGAACTGGAACCGATCTACACCCGGATCGGCAACCCCACCCAGGAAGCGGTGGAGAACCGTATCGCGTCCCTGGAAGGCGGCCTCGGAGCACTGCTGCTCGCTTCGGGCCAGGCAGCCGAAACGTACGCCATCCTGAACCTTGCCCAGGCCGGCGACCACATTGTGGCTAGCCCCAGCCTGTACGGCGGCACCTACAACCTTTTCAAGCACACCTTTAAGAAGTTCGGGATCGACGTCAGTTTCGTCGCCGATCCGGACAACCTGGACCAGTGGCGCGAAGCTGTCCGCCCCAATACCAAGGCCTTCTTCGGCGAAGTTGTCTCCAACCCCCGCCAGGACGTCCTGGACATCGAGGGAATATCCGCCGTCGCCCATGAGGCGGGCATCCCGCTGATCGTGGACAACACCCTCTCCACGCCGTACCTGATCCGGCCCATCGAATGGGGTGCGGACATCGTGGTGCATTCGGCCACCAAGTACCTGGGCGGGCACGGCACGGTGATCGCCGGGGTGATCGTGGATTCCGGCAACTTCGACTTCGGGGCCGATCCGGAGAAATTCCCGGGCTTCAATACCCCTGACGAGAGCTACAACGGCCTGGTGTACGCCCGCGACCTCGGTGCCAACGGCGTTCTCGGGGCGAACCTGGCCTACATCCTCAAGGCCCGGGTCCAGCTGCTCCGTGACCTCGGCTCGGCGCTGTCCCCGTTCAACGCGTTCCTCCTCGCCCAGGGCCTGGAGACCCTCAGCCTGCGCGTGGAGCGGCACGTCGAAAACGCCGTCGCGGTGGCGCGCTGGCTTGAAGCGCACGACGACGTCATCTCGGTTGCGTACGCAGGCCTTGAGTCGAGCCCCTGGTTTGAGCGCGGACAGAAGTACGGGCCGCGCGGAACCGGGGCGATTGTGTCCTTCGAAATCGAGGGCGGAGTGGAAGCAGGCAAGCGCTTCGTGGACGGTCTCGAGCTGCACTCCCATGTGGCGAACGTGGGTGACGTGCGCTCCCTGGTGATCCACCCGGCGTCGACGACGCACAGCCAGCTGGGCGCCGAGGCACAGGCAGCGGCCGGCGTCAGCCCGGGACTGGTACGCCTGTCCGTGGGGCTGGAACACATTGACGACATCATCGCGGACCTCGATGCCGGTTTCCGCGCTGCAAAGGGAGCATGAAGTACAGCGTGACCACGTATCCTCCTGCACCACAGCACCCCGTCCGCGTCCTTGACGGGGTGCTGCAGTACGCCCCGATCGGTGACCTTGAACTTGAAACCGGCGGCGTCCTTCCAGACGTAGTGCTGGGCTATGAGACGTGGGGCGAGCTGAACGCCGACGCGTCCAACGCCGTCCTGGTTCCGCATGCCCTGACGGGGAGCACCCACGTAGCGCAGGGCAGCACGGACGAACCGGGTTGGTGGGACGGGCTGGTGGGTCCGGGCCGGACCATCGACACCAACAGGTTCTACGTCGTTTCCATCAACATGGTCGGCGGCTGTTACGGCTCCACGGGCCCGGCGTCGGCGGACCCGGAAGGACTTCCGTGGGGTTCTCGCTTCCCGTTCGTGACCATCCGGGATTCCGTGCACGCCGAAGCGCGCCTGGCCGACCAGTTGGGAATCCGCCGCTGGCACACAGTGCTGGGAGGATCCCTGGGCGGCGCGCGGGCACTTGAATGGGCCGTCACGGAGCCGGAGCGGGTGGCCCGGTGCGCAGTGATAGCGGCGACGGCGGCAAGCACCGGTGAGCAGATCGCCTTTGCCCAGGCCCAGGTGGCGGCCATCCGCCTGGATCCGGATTACAACGGCGGGGACTACTACAACGGCCGTGCCCCGCTGGCCGGACTGGGCCTGGCCCGGCGGATTGCGCACATTACCTACCGGTCCGAGGCTGAGCTGCAGTACCGGTTCGGACGGACGCCGCAGCCGGGGGAGGACCCGCTGGGCGCGGCCCTGCCGGCAGAACGCGGCCGCTACCAGGTGGAGAGCTACCTGGACCATCAGGGAGAAAAACTTGCCGGCCGGTTCGACGCCAACAGCTACGTCATCCTCACCGAGGCACTGATGAGCCACGACGTCACCCGGGGCAGGGGCAGCCTGAAAGATGCGCTCGCCGCTGCCCAGGCCGAGTTCCTTGTGGCAGCCGTGGACTCGGACCGGCTGTACTTCCCGGAACAGTCCTACGAACTGGCGGCCGCCCTTCCCGGCGAGAACCGCGTGCACCTGATCAGCGCGCCCATTGGCCACGACGGGTTCCTCACCGACGTGCTCCAGCTTCAGGACGTTCTGCGGCAGGACTTCTTCGCCTAGGCGCCCGCAAGGCACCAGAGACCGGCACGGCACCAGAGACCCGCACGGCACCAGAGGGAGATGCACAGCGCGCCGGAGGAACCCGCTGCGGCCGCCCGGCCCCGGGCACGCAGGCCCGGCCCGTGAGAAGCCCGGAGCAGGCTAGTCCCGGCTGGCCGGCGCTGCCGCCGCAGCTTCAGTCCCGGCAGCCTCGGAGGATCCCTGCGGCATCCGCTTGCCGAAATACGGTCCGGCGTCCGGCCGCTTTGGCGAGATACCGTCCCCGGAGGAGCGCCTGCGGACCCGCCGCATCACCCACGGCATCAGGTACTCGCGGGCCCAGAACAGGTCCTCGGAGCGCGCCGTCCGCCAGGTCTTGGCCGGCAGTTCCTTCACCCGCGCCGGTTCCAGGGTGTGCGGGACGCCAAGCGTTTCGAGCACCATGGCCGCGATGGTCTGGTGCCCCATGGGGGAGAAGTGCAGCCGGTCCGGTGCCCACATCTGCTGGTTGCTCAGCTCCCGCAGCGCCCACATGTCTGCGATGACGGCGTCGTGCCGCATGGCCACCGTGCGCAGGTTCTCGTTGTAAATGGCTACCCGCCCGCGGACGCTGCCCAGCACCGGTGTGGCCCCGATATCCGGACCGGTGAAGAGCACCACTGTGGCACCGGTTTCCCGCAGCCGCGCGATGGTGGCATCCATGGTTTCGGCGAGCCGGTCAGGGTCCCCGCCGGGGCGGATGACGTCGTTGCCGCCGGCGCAGATGGTCACCAGGTCCGGCTTCAGGTCGATGGCGGGCTGAACCTGCTCGGCAACGATCTGGTTCAGCAGCCGTCCGCGGATGGCCAGGTTCGCGTAGGCGAAGTCATCATGCCCGGCGGCGAGTTCCTCCGCCAGGCGGTCGGCCCACCCGCGGTGGCCGCCGGGGCTCTCCGGGCTGGGGTCGCCGATCCCTTCCGTGAACGAGTCGCCCAGCGCCACGTACCGGTTGAAGGGATGATCCGGGTGCCCCTGCGGCGGGGCGGCCTGCACGGCCGGATCGGTGCCGGTCTGCGGTTCGGATGGTACAGAGGGGTGCTGAGCATTTTCGGTCACCGAACCATGATTGCCCCTTTGGGCCTGGCTACGCGACCGTAGGTTGGATCGGCCGCATGCCAGAATGGGTTTTATGACTGAAATCTCTCCCTGGAACCCCGTTGTGCTCTTCTCCAAGCCTGAAGAAGAGCGGGCCGGAACGCCGCTGCTGGTGCTCTTTCACGGTTATCTGGCCAACGAGGAAGACCTCATGGGGCTGGCACAGTACCTGCCGCAGGAGTTCACCGTCGCTTCCGTCCGCGCACCCCAGGCGCTGGGTCCGGGTTACTCCTGGTTCCCGCTGATGCATGAACCGGATTACTCGGTGGACCGGGTGGTTGCCGCCGTCCAGGACGTTTCGGACTGGCTGGACGGCGTGAAGGAACAGCACAGCAGCGTTTCCCTGCTCGGCTTTTCCATGGGCATGGCGGTGGCCAGCACCCTCATGCGGCACCGGCCCGAGGAGTTTGCCGCCGTCGTCGGGCTCTCCGGTTTTGTGGTGCCTGCCGAAGGGAACGGCTTCTTCCACGACGAGGAACTGGCAGCGCTGAAGGTGCCCTTCTTCTGGGGCCGGGACCAGGCTGATCCCGTCATCGACGCCGAGCGCATTGAATACACCCATGCCTGGCTGAACGGCCACACCAAGATGACGAAGGTGCTCTATGCCGGCATGGGGCACAGCATCAACATGCAGGAACTGGGGCACGTGCGGGAGTTCCTCACCCACACGGTCCTCGGCTCCCGGTAAGGCCTAGCTGCCGGAGACGATCCGCACGGCCTGGCTGTTCACCTCGATGGTGTCTCCAGCGTGCAGCTGCCGGCCGCGGCGCTCCTCGATTTCGCCATTGACCTTCACCAGGCCGTTTTCGATCAGTTCCTTGGCCTCGATGCCGTCCTCGGCAAGGCTGGCGAGTTTCAGTGCCTGGCCAAGGCGGATCATGTCGTCACGGATGGGCAGGTCCTGGGGATCGGTTGAGCTCATGAACCTATTCTGCCGGAGAAAGCGCACGACGCCGGCACGGCGCCGGCTGCCGCAGGCAGCACAGGGACGGCGCGGAACCGGGAACGCCCCACAGCGGGAGTAATGTGAAACGGTGCCACAGCCTGCCCGTATCCCCGCCGCCGTCGGTCTTCCCCTTGCCCTTGCCTCCGGGGTGGCGATTCCTGCCCAGTCCCGCATTAACGGTGCCCTCGGCGAAGCCCTGGACGACTCCCTCGCCGCCGCGCTGGTGAGCTTCGGCGTCGGGCTGACCGTCATGATCCTCGTGACCGCGCTCCTGCCGCGCGGACGGGCCGGGTTCGGCCAGATAATGCCCGCACTGCGGGAGCGGCGCTTTCCGCGGATCTACATCCTGGCCGGCGTGATCGGCGCCTGGTTCGTGCTCACGCAGACCCTGACCATCGCCGTGCTGGGCGTTGCCGTGTTCACGGTCGCCACCGTTGCCGGCCAAACCCTGACCGGGCTGGTGGTGGACCGGATGGGCATTGGCCCGGGCGGAAAGAAAACGCTGACCATCATGCGCGTAGTGGGCGCCGTGCTGACCATCGCCGCCGTCGCCTGGGCCGTGAGTCCCAAACTCTCCGGCAGCGGGGGAGGCACCGACTGGCTGCTGACCGTGCTGCTGCCGCTGAGCGCCGGCATGGCCATGAGCTTCCAGCAGGCCATGAACGGCACAACGGGCATGCACTACGGAACCCCGATCACCGCAACGCTGATGAACTTCGTGTCCGGATTCGCTGCCCTGCTGGTGGTGTGGCTGGTCAAGGTGGCCGTGTCCGGATTCGGCAACCCGCTGCCGGACACCTGGTGGTACTACCTTGGCGGGGTGATGGGGTGCATCTTCATTGGGGTCAGCGCCATGCTGGTCAAGACACTCGGCGTCCTGCTGACCAGCCTGGGCCTGATCGGCGGACAGCTGGTCGGGTCCCTGCTGCTGGACATTTTCCTCCCCGCCCCGGGCTCCGTGGTGGTAGCAGCAACGGTGCTGGGCACCGTCCTGACCCTCGCCGCGATCGTCATCGCGACCCTGCCCTGGAACATGCCCGGATTCCGCCCCTGGCAGCGCCGAGGCAACCGGTAGCCGGCTTTCGCCGCCGTGACCTTAAGCTGGTATCTATAGGTTTTGCCCTCCGGCCCGCACCCGCGCACTTCCGCGCCGGGAAACGAGGCCGCAAGGGATCGAAAGCGGACCGCACCCAGCGGCCTGCGTGAGCAGAAAGAACGGCGGTACCATTCACATGGCTTCGACCAAATCCAAACTGGATCCGATCATCTCCCTGGCCAAGCGCAGGGGCTTCGTCTTCCAGTCGGGTGAGATCTACGGTGGTTCGCGTTCCGCCTGGGATTACGGGCCCCTCGGCGTAGAGCTGAAGGAAAACATCAAGAAGCAGTGGTGGCAGTCCATGGTCCGCGGCCGCGACGACGTCGTGGGTCTGGACTCCGCAGTCATCCTGCCGCGCCAGGTCTGGGAAGCCTCGGGCCACGTGGAGGTGTTCTCCGATCCGCTGGTCGAGTGCCTGAGCTGCCACAAGCGCTACCGGGCGGACCACCTCGAAGAGGAATTCGAGGAGAAGAAGGGCCGCGCCCCGGAAAACGGCCTGGCGGACATTGCCTGCGCCAACTGCGGCACCAAGGGCCAGTGGACCGAGCCGCAGGAATTCTCCGGCCTGCTCAAGACCTACCTGGGTCCGGTGGCCAGCGAAGAAGGCATGCACTACCTGCGTCCCGAAACGGCCCAGGGCATCTTCGTGAACTTCAACAACGTGCTCACCACCTCCCGCAAGAAGCCGCCGTTCGGCATCGGCCAGATCGGCAAGAGCTTCCGCAACGAGATCACCCCGGGCAACTTCATTTTCCGTACCCGGGAGTTCGAGCAGATGGAGATGGAATTCTTCGTCGAGCCCGGCACGGACGAGGAATGGCACAAGTACTGGATCGAAACCCGCAAGAACTGGTACACGGACCTGGGCATCGACCCGGAGAACCTGCGCCTGTTCGAGCATCCGCTGGAGAAGCTCAGCCACTATTCCAAGGGCACCACGGACATTGAGTACCGCTTCGGGTTCCAGGGTTCGGAATGGGGCGAGCTGGAAGGTATCGCCAACCGCACCGACTTTGACCTGGGCACGCACTCCAAGCATTCCGGCACCGACCTGAGCTACTTCAACCAGGCCACCAATGAGCGGTTCACCCCGTACGTGATCGAGCCCGCGGCCGGCCTGACCCGTTCCTTCATGGCGTTCCTGGTGGACGCCTACACCGAGGACGAGGCCCCCAACGCCAAGGGCGGCGTGGACAAGCGCACCGTGCTGCGCCTGGATCCGCGCCTGGCCCCGGTCAAGGCAGCCGTGCTGCCGCTGAGCCGCAACGAGGACCTGTCCCCGAAGGCCAAGGAACTGGCCGCCCAGCTGCGCCGGAACTGGAACATCGACTTCGACGACGCCGGCGCCATTGGCCGCCGCTACCGCCGCCAGGACGAGATCGGCACCCCGTTCTGCATCACCGTGGACTTCGACACGCTCGAAGACCAGGCAGTGACCGTGCGTGAGCGTGACTCCATGGCCCAGGAGCGCGTGAGCCTGGACAAGGTCCAGGGTTACCTGGCCGAACGGCTGATCGGCGCGTAATGGCAATCTCTTTCCGCGAATGGCGCGAGGACGACGACCTTGCCCTGATCCAGCTCTGGGGCGACCCGGAGACCGGTGAAGCTGCGCACTTCCGCTCAGTCCTGCGGCCTTCGGCCAACGAACCGTGGAGCCGCTGCATCGTGGCGGAGGACGACGGCGTGCCGGTGGCTGCCGGGGTGGTCTATGAGACCAGCCTGCACCCGGACCGGCTGTGGGCGTACATCGAGGTGGCCCGGGACAACCGGCGTGCCGGCCTGGGCTCCACGCTGCTGGGCATGCTGCGCAAGGAAGCCGAGAACGCGCCGTCGGGCGTCACGAAGCTCCGTGCCAAGGTATCTCCGGATACCCCGGGTGCGGCGTTTGCTGCCGCCGCCGGGATGGAGCCCATCCAGCGTTCCCGTGCGGTGATCGTTGAACCGGGCAAGCTCAAGCTGCCTGTCTTCGAGGACCACGGACCGCAGCTGGAGGAAGCGGCCACCGGATCGGTGGAACTGACCCGCGCCGTCGCCGACTTCTACAACGCTGTCCACGACTGGGACCGTGCGGACATGGGAATCGGCCGCGCCCAGCAGATGCTGCTGCATGAGGCCACCGGTGCGTCCGGTGCCGTGGTGCTCAGGGACAAGCCGAAGCATGAAGGCGGGAAGATTGCCGCGTTTGCGGTGAGCTATACCTCCGAGCGGACCGACGCGCCGGCGGATGTGCTGCTGGGCTGGGATACCGCGCTGGAGGAGACCGAAGCGGAAGCAGCGGTTGAATCACTGCTGGCCATGCTGGCCTACCAGTACCCCGTGCAGCTGGAAGTGGATGACTCGATGACCGCGCTGGTCAAAGTGCTGGACCGCCTGCTGGCAGCCGGCGCCGCCCGGCAGGACGGGCCGGACACGCTGATCCTGTCCAGCTAGCCCTGCGTTTCACCGCCAATAACGACGGCGCCGGATCCCTTTGGGGGTCCGGCGCCGTCGTTATTGGTACAGATAGCTGGTTCAGGCGGTGAGCCGGCCTGAGAGAGTGAAGAGCACCGACTCGGAGACTTCGTCCACGCTGCGCTCGGGGGAGAAGGCCAGCCACTCGATGCCGCCCACCAGGACCGCCCCGAAAATAGTGCCTGACATCAGCTCCGCGTCCGTGCGCTCCGGATGGGTTTCCCGGATGACCGCCACGAACTCCGCCAGCGCTTCCCGCCGCACCAGCTGCAGGGGAGTCTGCCAGGACCGGTCGGTGCGGAAAATTTCCGCGGCGATCAGCTTGGCAAGGGGCTGGTTGCCGGAAATCGCTCCCAGCATCGCAGTGATCATGGACCCCAGGGCCTCACCTCCTGACCTGCCTTCCCTCGCCTCTTTCAGGGTCTCCGCCAGGGCACCGATTCCGTCCAGGAGCAGCTGTTCGAAGAGCTTGTCCTTGGAAGAGAAGTTGTAATAGACGCTGCCCTTGGCCACGCCGGCGCGCACCGCTACGTCTTCCATGGTGGTGCCGGTGATCCCGTTCAGTGACGCGAGCTCCAAAGCGGCGTCCAGGATCGACCGCTTGGTGCCTGATACCCGTGGCATGCAATGAGTCCTTTGTTTCTCCGGTGGTTCCCTTTGATCTTAGAGGTGCAGTTCAGGATGCAGCCGCTTGATCGTCCACATGCGCTGCCGGCCTGCGCTGAGGGAGCTCACAGCCACGCACACCGCCGTGAGGATGCCCAGGAACGCCACGGCAATCCACATCCGCGCATCCACGCCGCCGGTGATGAGCGCCCGCAGCCCGTTCACCACGTAGGTTGCCGGCATGAACGGGTGCAGCGCCTGGAAGAAGCCGGGAGTGGTTTCCACCGGATAGGTGCCTCCGGAGGAACTGAGCTGCAGCATAAGCAGCACCAGTGAGACCACCCGGCCCGCGGCGGTTCCCAGCACGATGATCAGCATCTGCTGCAGGGCCAGGAAGGCCACAGTGGTCAGGTAGAGGAACGCCCCGGTGCCCAGCAGGTAGGCGGGATGGATGTCCAGTCCCCACACCAGCACGGCCATCATGATCAGCACCTGGCCCAGGCCGATGGCAAGGGCGGGGATGAGTCCGGTGCCCGCGGCCCGGAACCCGGAGATTCCCGCAGCAAGTGCCCTGGTGGGCAGCGCGCGGAGCAGCAGCCAGGTGATCAGCGCGCCCACAAAGGTTGCCAGTGCTAGGAAGAAGGGAGCAAAACCTTCGCCAAAGCTCGCAGCTTCCGAGCTGAACTCGGCGTCCAGTTCCACCGGGCTGGCGGCAACAGAGGCCTTGGCATCGATGAGGTCGCTGGAGTCCTCCGGCAGGGCCTGACCGCCGGCCTCAAGGGCTTCCGCCAGGGTGTGGCTGCCATCGGAGAGCTGTTCGGCGCCTTCGGAGAGTGCCGTACCGCCGTTTAGGAGTTCGTCGGCGCCGGAGGCCAGATCGGTGCTGCCGCTGCTGAGCGTGCCGGCGCCAGCGGCTAGCTCGCTGGCACCGCTTTCTGCGCTGCGCGCGCCGGCATCAACCTGTGCGGCGCCGGTTGCAAGAGTTGCTGCGCCGCCGGAAAGCTGGGACGCGCCGTCCGCGGCGGACTGGGCGCCCGCGGCAACCTGGGAGGCGCCGTTGGAGAGCGTTGCGCTGCCAGCCGAGAGCTGTCCGGTGCCCGCTGCTGCTTCAGCGATGCCCGACTGGAGGGTGGACGTGCCTCCGGCCACCTGCTGTGCGCCAGCGGCCAGCGGTTCGAGCTGGACGAGGAGTGGGTTGTTCGGATCGGCTGCCTTGAGTGCGTCGACAACCTGGCCGAGCCCGGTGGAGACCTGTGCAGCGCCGGCATCCAGGGACTTTGCCTGCGGAACGGCTGCGCCGAGCTTGTCAGCGAGCGTGCCGAGGTTGGTATTCAGGGATGCCGCACCGTTGGCAACGTCGGAGGCGCCGACAGCGAGGCTGGAGGTTCCGGCGGCCAGTGAATCGGCGCCGGCCGAAAGGGCGTTGCTGCCCGCGGCTACCTGTGAGGTGCCTGCGGTCAGTTCGCCTAGACCGGTTGCCAGCTGCCCTGCTCCGGAGGAGAGGCGGAAGGCGCCGTCCTGCAGGGTAAGGGTTCCGTCGGCCAGGCTTCCCAGCCCCGCGGTCAGCTGCCCTGCGCCGGATACTGCCGAATCGATTCCCTCGGTGAGTTCACCGGCACCTGCGGCGGCGTCCCGGAGGCCCGTCCCGGCGTCGTTCAGGCCCACCAGCAGGCTGGAAGCCACCTGGCTGCCCAGCTGGGAGGAGACGGCCGCCTGGACCTGTGCCATAGCCTGCTTTCCCAGCACGCCGGCCAGGAAGTTGTTGGAGTCGTTGTAATCGACCTTCAGCGTGGCGGGGGCCGGGTGCTCCGTGCCGACGGACACGGCGCTCGCGGAGAAGTCTTTGGGAATGGTCAGTGAGAGGTAGTAACTGCCGTTCGAGACGCCGCTGGCCGCATCCGCTGCGTCCGTGGCATGCCAGTCCAGGTCAGCGCCGTCGAGCAGTTTGTGCTCGAGTTCATTCCCGGCGTTGAGGGGTTCACCGTCCCGGACTGATCCTTCGTCTTCATTGACCAGGGCCACGGACAGGCCGTCCAGGTGCTTGTCGGGGGAGTCGAAGGCCCACAGGTACAGCGCACCGTAGATCAGCGGAATGAACAGCATCACCACGACGGCGATCTTGGGCAGGGTGCCCCGCCTGAACCGGCTCAGTTCGGTGCCGGGAGAAAACATGGCAAACATCAGTGCGCCTCCTCGGCGATCAGTACGGAGGAGGGCTGGGTCCCGCTCCATGGTTGGGTTGGCAGCGACGCTGCGCCGGCGACGACGGCGGTGCCGGCCGCAGCGAGGGCAGCCAGGCGTTCTTCTGCCAGGGCACGCGCCTGCCTGCTTTGAAGCTGTTCGATGTCGTCAACGAACAGGATGGCCGGGCGGGAAAGCATGGCCAGTGCGATGCGCAGCAGGAACTGCTCCGCCTCGCCCAGGTTCCAGATCACTGTGCCCGCGGAAGGCACCTGCAGGTTCCCGAAGACCGCACCGCAGATCCGGGCGACCTGGCGGTCGGAGACTTTGGGAACGAACTGCCACCACGGCGCCAGCCAGGCCAGGCGCTCGCGCACTGCCGCGCCCACAGTGACCCCGGGCTCCAGATCGTCGATATCCCGGAACCCGGCAATGGCCGTTTGCCTTTGCACCTGCCGCGCCTGCCGGGGAAGCTGCAGGCCCAGCACTTCAAGGGTCCCGCCGTCCGGCTTCATGCGTCCGGCCAGGGTGAGCAGCAGGCTCGTCCGGCCGCTCCCGGCGGGTCCGCACAGGACACTGAGCTGATCTGTGACAGTGAAACTAAGCGGGCCGTAGACGCGGCCCCTGGCAGCGGAGAGGCTGAGCTCCTCCGCGGAAATAACCGGTTGCACGAAGTGCCTTTCAGGGGATCGAGTTTTTGTACTGACCAGTCAGTCTAGACCCGCTGGGTGGCGGATTCGGAAATCCGCGTGCGGCATGGGGAGAATGGGGGAGCTCGCCCGCACCGGGCATCCGGTCAGCCCAACCCAGTGAGGACCTGCATGGGACACAGCCACCTGCACGACGCCGGAACACCCACCCGCACGGCGCTCGCCGCGCGGCGGAAGGCCAACCGGCTGCTGACGGCGATCCTCGTTCCGCTCGGCCTGCTGGCCGTCGCCGGAATGATTGCCCTGTGGCCCAGCGGCCAGCCGGGGGAGATCACCATTGCCGACCCCTATGCAACAGCCGAAGGCGTCAGCATCGACACGGGATCCGTCCAGCGGGTAGGTCTGGAGGACTGTCCGTCCTCCCTCACTCTCACCCAGGCCGGCGTACAGGCGCCCCAATGCCAGGTAGCCCATGTGCTGCCGTCCTCCGGGGGTGCCGGCGTCGCCGTGGAGGTGCCGCCGGAAGTCGCCAAAACCAATGCCATCGAGGCCGGGGACAGCATCCGCTACCTGAACCTTGAAGGCGTGATGGTGGACAGCGGGGCACCGCCGTACATCTTCATGGACTTCGTCCGCAGCGTTCCCATAGCCGTGCTCGCCGTGCTGTACGCGGGCGTGGTCATCGCCGTCGCCCGCTGGCGGGGACTGCGGGCACTGATCGGCCTGGGCGGCGCCTATGCTGTGCTGGCCGGATTCATCCTGCCCGGGCTGGTGGAGGGCAAACCGCCGCTGCTGCTGGGCCTGGTTGGGTCCAGCGTGATCATGATCGGGGTGCTCTACTTCGCCCACGGATTCTCGGCCAGAACCTCGACGGCGCTGCTCGGCACCCTGTTTGGACTCGCGATCACCGCCGGGCTGGCGGCGTGGGCGACGGACGCGGCGCATTTGATCGGCGTCGACAATGAGAACGCCTATGCCCTCATCAATGCCTCGGATGAGCTTTCAATCTCCGGCATCATCCTCTGCGGGTTAATCATTTCCGGGCTGGGCGTATTGAACGACGTAACTATCACCCAGTCCTCGGCCGTGTGGGAAATGTACGAGCTGGCACCCGGCGCCTCCGCCAGGCGCCTCTTCGCCGGAGCGATGCGGGTGGGCCGGGACCATATTGCGTCCACGGTCTACACCATCGCCTTCGCCTACGCCGGTGCTGCACTGCCGGTCCTGATCCTGGTCTCCCTCTATGACCGCACCCTTATGGAAACCCTGACCAGCGGTGAACTGGCCGAGGAAGTAGTGCGCACCCTGGTTGGCTCGATCGGGCTGGTCCTTGCCATCCCGGTGACCACGGCCGTCGCCGTCCTCGTGGTGAAGGCCGTGGGCCTGTCCGGCGCGCGGACGGATGCCCCTGGCAGCTCGCCGAACACCGGTTCCGGTGCCGCCAAAGCTGAGCTTGAGCCGGCCTGGCTGCCGGCCGGCGGCGCCGGCGGTACTGCGGACGGGGACGGAACACGGCGCGGTGCCCGGGCCAGGCGCTCGGCGTCCGCTGTCCGGGCAGACGGCCAGGACGGCCAAGACGGCCAAGATCCGGAGTAGCGACTTCCTCCGGTTGCAGCCATGCACCTGGAAAAGACCCCTGCACCGGCACCCTCCAGGGAAACCCGCGCAGGATTTGCACCGGCTTGCGAGAATAGGAGGGTGAGCGTTGCAACCACTAAGACCAGGCTTGAACTGCCGCCGCTGCAGCTCGGCAAGCTGACCATCAATACGCCGGTGATCCTGGCCCCCATGGCTGGCATTACCAACAAGGCGTTCCGCCGGCTGTGCCGCGAGTACGGCGGCGGACTCTACGTCACCGAAATGGTGACGTCCCGGGCACTGGTGGAGCGCTCGCCTGAATCACTGCGCATCATCCAGCATGATGACGACGAGTCCATCCGTTCCGTCCAGCTCTACGGTGTGGACCCGGTAACAGTCGGCGCAGCCATCCGGATGCTCGTGGAGGAAGACCGGGCAGACCACATCGACCTGAACTTCGGCTGCCCGGTTCCCAAGGTCACCCGCAAGGGCGGCGGCTCGGCACTGCCCTGGAAGCTGGACCTGTTTACGGCAATTGTCCAGACCGCGGTCCGGGAGGCCTCCAAGGGCGGGATCCCGCTGACCATCAAGATGCGCAAGGGCATCGACGAGGACCACCTCACTTTCCGCGAGGCCGGCAAGATTGCCCGCGACGCCGGTGTGGCAGCAGTAACCCTGCACGGCCGCACCGCCTCCCAGTTCTATTCCGGCAAGGCCGACTGGAACGCCATCGCCGAGCTGCGCGAATCGCTCCCGGACGTGCCGGTACTGGGCAACGGAGATATCTGGTCCGCCGAAGACGCCATTGCCATGGTCGAGCAGACCGGTGTGGACGGCGTCGTCATTGGCCGCGGCTGCCAGGGCCGCCCGTGGCTCTTCGCAGACCTGCAGGCCGCTTTCGTAGGCCGCGATGAACGCCACCGCCCCGGACTGAAGGAAGTCGCAGACAGCGTCTACCGGCATGCCGAGCTCCTGGTGGAAACCTTTGGGGACGAAATCATCGCCCTGCGGGACATCCGCAAGCACATGGCCTGGTACTTCAAGGGCTACGTGGTAGGGGGAGAGCTGCGGGCTAAGCTGGCCACTGTGCCCTCCCTGGAGGTTCTCCGCGGGCTCCTGGCGGAACTCGACCCCACCGCGCCGTACCCCGGTGCGGATGCCGAAGGTCCCCGCGGGCGGGCAGGCACACCCAAGAAGACAGCCCTGCCGGAAGGCTGGCTGGACGGCCGGGAACTGAATCCCGCCCAGAAAGCCATCATTGCGGCAGCCGAACTCGATGTATCAGGTGGCTAAGAACATATGACCCTTCCGCAGGTTTTCCGTACCGCCGGCTACACCGACGTCGATCTGGCGCGCTGGGTAACCGAACCGGCCAAGAGCACGCACCGGACCCAGTTCGGCCGCGACCGTGCCCGGGTACTGCATTCCTCGGCCCTGCGGCGGCTAGGCGCCAAGACGCAGGTGGTGGCCCCGGACACCGATGACTTTGTCCGCACCCGGCTGACCCACAGCCTGGAAGTGGCCCAGGTGGGACGCGAACTGGGCAACGCGCTGGGCTGCGATCCCGACGTCGTGGACGCGGCGTGCCTTTCCCACGACCTGGGGCACCCTCCGTTCGGCCACAACGGTGAAACCGCCCTGAACGACATCGCCCACGCGATTGGCGGTTTCGAGGGCAACGCCCAGACCCTGCGCCTGCTGACCCGTCTGGAGCCTAAGATCATTGCGCCGGACGGTTCCCCGGCCGGCCTGAACCTCACCCGTGCCAGCCTGGACGCGTCCTGCAAATACCCGTGGTCCGCCGTCGACGCCCCGCTGGTCAACGGCCACCGCACCACCAAATTCGGTGTGTACGAGGACGACCTGCCGGTCTTCACCTGGCTGCGCGACGGCGCGCCGGCAGGGCGGTCCTGCCTGGAGGCCCAGGTTATGGACCTGGCTGACGACATTTCCTACTCCGTGCACGACGTCGAAGACGCGATCGTGGCCGGACACGTGCAGCTCAAATGGCTGGACAATCCCGACCAGCGCGCCCGCGTCATCGGTTACACCCAGCAGTGGTACGTGCCCACCGCGGATCCCGCCGCCGTGGACGCAGCCCTGGCCCGCCTGGAAGCCGAAGGCGTCTGGGTCCGCGAAGCCGACGGCAGCCGCCGTTCCATGGCTGCACTCAAGGACATGACCAGCCAGCTGATTGGACGTTTCTGCTCCAGCGCCCTGGAGGCCACCCGTGAGATTTACGGGCCGGATCCGCTGACCCGGTACAACGCGGAAATGGTTGTTCCCGAGCAGACGCAGCTTGAAATTGCCGTGATGAAGGGACTGGCCACCACCTTCGTGATGACCACGGACCAGCGGCAGCCGCTGTATGAACGCCAGCGCGAGGTCCTGACCAACCTGGTTGCCCAGCTCTCCGCTACGGGAGACCGGCACCTTGAGCCCATGTTCGCGGCCGACTGGCGGGAAGCGGCCGACGACGGCGCGCGGCTGCGCGTCGTGATCGACCAGGTGGCCTCGCTCACGGACGGGTCCGCGCTGGCCCTGCACGAACGCCTGGTTGGCCCGGTTCCGGCACTCTGGTAGGAACCCGGGTTTGGTGCCGGGGAATAAGGTAGAACCATGGCCGGCCTGATTAAACGCGAAGACATTGATGAAGTACGCTCCCGCACCGATATCAAAGCGGTTGTGGACGGGTATGTCACTCTCAAGTCCGCCGGGATTGGGTCCTTCAAGGGGCTGTGCCCCTTCCATGACGAGCGCTCACCGTCCTTCCACGTCCGTCCCCAGGTAGGCACCTACCACTGCTTCGGCTGCGGGGAGAGCGGCGACGTCATCTCCTTCGTCCAGAAGATGGACCACGGTACGTTCTCCGAAACCGTGGAGAAGCTCGCGTCCCGCCTGGGCTATGAACTTCACTATGAAGACGGCGGAACCGGCCCGCGCCGCGAAGACGTGGGCAAGCGGCAGCGGCTGCTTGATGCGCACAAGGTTGCGGCGGAGTTTTTCCGGGAGCAGCTGGTAACCCCCGGAGCTGCCGCGGCGCGCAGCTTCCTGGCCGAACGCGGCTTCGACCCCGCCGCCGCAGAGCACTTCGGCGTGGGTTATGCACCGCAGGGCTGGGATTCGCTGCTCAAGCACCTCACCGGCCGCGGCTTCACACGGGAGGAACTGGCCCAGACGGGCATGTTCTCCACCGGCCAGGATGCTTCCCGTTTCTACGACCGGTTCCGCGGACGGCTCATCTGGCCGATCCGCGACCTCACCGGGGCAACCATCGGCTTCGGTGCACGCAAGCTGTATGAGGATGACCAGGGCCCCAAATACCTGAACACCCCGGAGACACCGCTCTACAAAAAATCCCAGGTCCTCTACGGGATCGACCTGGCCAAGCGTTCCATCGCCAAGGACCGCCAGCTGGTAGTGGTGGAGGGCTACACCGACGTGATGGCCTGCCACCTCGCCGGAATTACGACCGCCGTCGCCACCTGCGGTACGGCCTTCGGCACCGACCACATCAAGATTGCCCGCCGGCTGCTTTCCGATGACGGCAGCGGGGGAGAGGTTATCTTCACGTTCGACGGCGATGCCGCCGGGCAGAAGGCAGCCCTCCGTGCGTTCGAGGAAGACCAGCGCTTCAACGCGCAGACCTTCGTGGCAGTTGATCCCAACGGGATGGACCCGTGCGACATCCGCCAGCAGAAGGGCGACACCGCGGTTGCCGAGCTGATCCGTTCCCGCCGCCCGCTCTTCGAATTTGCCATTCGGTCCACACTGGCCAAGTTCGACCTCAACACAGTGGAGGGCCGCATCTCCGCTCTGCGGGCAGCCGCTCCCGTGGTGGCGGAGATCCGTGACTCAGCGATGCGCCCTGCCTACGCGCGGGAGCTTGCCGGCTGGCTGGGCAGCGAGGTCGACGACGTCCTGCGCGCCGTCAACGCAGCCGCCAAGCGACAGCGCGAAGCACGGGACCCGAACAGCCCGCAGCACGCCAAGGGCCAGCAAGGCAACCACGGCCAGTCCGGGCAGCAGGGCCAGTACAGCCAGCACAACCCGCAGCAGGCAGGCCGCGGGGATGCTGCGCACCCGGTGCAGGAAGCTGCGCCCGGGGCCCAGTCCTTCGCCCGCCCGGATCCCAACGATCCTGCGGCAAGAATGGAACGCCAGGCACTGGAGGTCGTGCTCCAGCAGCCCGGCCTCCTGGACGCCGGGCAGTGGGAGCGGTTCAAGGCAGCGCGGTTTACCGTGCCGGCCTACGTCGCTGTGCACAACGCCGTACGGGCGGCCGGTGACGTGCCGCCCTCTGCCGCGGCCTGGGTGGAACAGGTCCGCCAGGAGCTGCCGGATGCACTGCGCGGGTTCGTCAGCGAACTGGCCGTCACGCCTATCCCTGCCCGGGACGCTGATGCCCTGGCGATGTACTGCCGGGACATCCTCAACCGGCTCTTCGAGCTGCAGGTGACGCACCTGAAGGCAGAGAAGCTGGGGCAGCTGCAGCGGCTGGATCCCAGCGCTGATCCAGCACTGTTCCAGCAGCTCAACCGGGAGTTGATGGAGCTGGAAATGCAGCGCCGTGCGCTGCGCGAGATGCAGTGAGACGCGGATTTCGTTTCTTGGCTCTTCGTCTGTAAAGTAATAGTCGCGCTTTCCCCCGTAGCTCAATTGGCAGAGCATTCGACTGTTAATCGAAGGGTTACTGGTTCGAGTCCAGTCGGGGGAGCAAATGGGCTCCTGACCTGTACAAAAACAGGTCAGGAGCCTTCTTCTCGCTTCGGTCTCCGTGTGCGGGAAACAGGCCGGGCGGTCGGTGACAGCTGCCAGGCCGGTGTAGACTGAATGTCGCCGCTTTCCCCCGTAGCTCAATTGGCAGAGCATTCGACTGTTAATCGAAGGGTTACTGGTTCGAGTCCAGTCGGGGGAGCAACTGCCCGAAGGCCCGTAACACTGTTACGGGCCTTCGGTGTATCCAGGCCGCGTTCGCCCCGCGGGTGCCGTCCCGGCCGGCATCGCAGCCACGCCGTCCGCAGCCGCAGTTTGCCGAATGAGCCGGGTCCGTGGCTACACTGGGGATCTGCTGCCGCAAGGGCCCCGGATCCACAACATATCCGTAAGCCGCAGGCGGCCGGGGCGTACCTATCCTGATGCCCATGCCGGAACCCTACTGTTCCGCGCATACTCGTGAATATGGGGCCGCTGATCCAGCGGGCACCTCAAACGCGGTCCTTCTTTTCTTCCTTCATCAGGAGTACAACCATGACCTCTACAGCCGTACCTGCACCCATCAGCGAGCAGGAGATCTTCGCTTTCCACGAAGGCGGCAAGCTTTCGGTGGAAACCACGCAGCCGCTGGATTCACGACGTGCCCTTTCAATCGCCTACACGCCCGGAGTTGCCCAGGTGAGCCGGGGAATTGCAGCGGATCCGCAGCTGGCTGCCACCCATACCTGGGCGTCCCGGCTGGTGGCCGTGGTCAGCGACGGTACCGCTGTCCTTGGGCTGGGCAACATTGGTGCATCAGCCTCACTGCCCGTCATGGAAGGCAAATCGGCGCTGTTCAAGACTTTCGGCGGCCTGAACTCGATTCCGCTGGTCCTGGAGACCACGGATGTTGATGAGATCATCGAGACCCTGGTGCGGCTGCGGCCGAGTTTCGGCGCGGTGAACCTGGAGGACATTTCAGCACCGCGCTGCTTCGAGCTGGAGAGCCGCCTCATCGAGGCCCTGGACTGCCCGGTCATGCACGATGACCAGCACGGGACGGCGATCGTGGTGCTGGCAGCGCTGACCAACGCTGCCCGGGTCACCGGACGTGAACTGGCCGGCATGCGCGTTGTGATTTCCGGGGCAGGAGCCGCCGGCGTCGCCTGCGCCAAGATCCTCCTGGAAGCCGGAGTGAACGACGTCGTTGTGCTGGATTCGCGCGGCATCCTCTCCACCGGGCGGGGACTGGACGGCGCCAAGGGCGAGCTTGCCGCCCGCACCAATCCGAGGAACCTTGAAGGCGGACCGGCAGAGGCGATGGCGGGAGCAGATGTCTTCATTGGGGTGTCCTCGGGCACCGTGCCGGAAGACATCCTGGCAACCATGGCACCGGACGCCATCATCTTTGCCCTTTCCAACCCTGATCCCGAAGTCCACCCGGATGTTGCTGCCCGCCACGCCGCCGTCGTCGCCACCGGACGCAGCGATTTCCCCAACCAGATCAACAACGTCCTGGCGTTCCCGGGCATCTTCCGCGGCGCCCTGGACAGCGGCGCACGCCGGATCACCTCCGCCATGAAGGTGGCCGCCGCAGCTGCCATCGCGGATCTAGTGGGTGGGGAATTGTCCCCTGAGCACATTGTGCCCAGCCCGCTGGATCCCCGGGTGGCGCCGGCGGTGGCAGCTGCGGTGGCGGCCGCGGCGGGCTAAGGGCCCAAGGATCCTGGTCCGGCACCTGGCTGGGTGCGTCCTCCGCTCTGCGCGGACCGCACCCCGGCAGGTGCCGAGGCCGAATCGAGCTGCCGCAGTTCCCAGCAATCCAAAGGATGCTTAGTGTTGGAGTAGGCTTTATTGGTTATTTCCCAGCACTAGGAAAGCCGAGGAACCAATGGGCGCCAGCCAGACAGGCCCTAGCCAGGGAAGCACCGGAAACGTTTCACATCCGGCAAAAGTCATTGCCGTAACCGTCGCCGCCGCAGTAGGCGGACTGCTTTTCGGTTTCGACACTGCCGTGATCAATGGCGCCGTCGACGCGATCGGCGGCGAATTCTCGCTCAGCGCAGGCGTCCTTGGCTTCACTGTCGCCATCACGCTGCTGGGCTGTGCGGTTGGCGCATGGTTCGCCGGACAGCTCGCGGACCGGCTGGGCCGCAAGACCGTCATGGTCACGGCCGCCGTCCTCTTCGCCGCCAACTCGATCGGCTCCGCCTGGGCCTTCAGCGTGTGGGACCTGATGCTGTGGCGGCTGATCGGCGGCTTGGCCATTGGCACGGCGTCGGTCATTGCTCCGGGCTATATCGCGGAGGTGGCCCCGGCGAAGTGGCGCGGAGCGCTGGGCTCGATACAGCAGCTGGCCATTACCCTGGGCATCTTTGCGGCCCTGCTCTCCGATGCCTGGCTCGCGAACACGGCGGGCAGCGCGTTCAATGAACTGTGGTGGGGCATGGCCGCCTGGCGGTGGATGCTCCTGGTTGGCGTGGCCCCGGCCATTGTGTACGGAATCCTGGCGCTGACGATCCCCGAATCACCGCAGTACCTGGTGCGGAAGAACCGGGATGAGGAAGCAGCGAAGGTACTCCGGGACATCACCGGGGTCCGCGACACTGACAAGAAAATCCGCGAAATCCGGGACAGCTTCGAAAACGAAGAACGGGCCACCTACTCCGACCTGCGCGGAACAATGCTTGGGCTGAAGCCCATCCTGTGGGTCGGCATGGCCATCGCAGCACTTCAGCAGCTGGTGGGCATCAACGCGATCTTCTACTACTCCACCACCCTGTGGCAGTCGGTCGGTTTCAGCGAATCGGATTCATTTACGACGTCGGTCATTACCTCCGTGGTCAACGTGCTGATGACTATCGTCGCCATTGCCTTTGTGGACCGCGTTGGGCGCCGCAAGCTGCTCATGACGGGTTCCATTGGCATGTTCATCGGCCTGCTGGCAGCTACCGTTTCCTTCTTCCAGGCGGATAGCAGCAGCGGAGAGATAGTTCTGCCGCAGCCGTGGGGCGCGGTCGCGCTGATCGGCGCCAACCTGTTCGTCGTGTTCTTCGCCGCGACCTGGGGGCCGGTCATGTGGGTAACGCTGGGGGAGATCTTCCCCAACAACATCCGGTCTCTCGCCCTGGGACTGAGCACGATGGTGAACTGGATCTTCAACTTCATCGTCACGCTCTCCTTCCCCTGGGTCAGCGAGAACTTCGGGTTGTGGATCATGTACGCGATCTTTACGATCTTCGCCGTGGTCTCGTTCTGGTTCGTCAAGACCAAGCTGCCCGAACTCTCCGGCCGTGAGCTGGAGGAGAACCGGGACAAACTGTGACTGATGGTGCTGCAGCGGCTGTGTATCGGCTAGTGAATCCTGAGGAGAATGGTAATTTTGGGTAATGGCAACGGCGAACAGTAATGAGCAGACGGAGGCAGAGCCGATGAACAGCTCCGCAAGCACCAGGACCCAGCGGGCTAACGGAAGCTCTTCCCTCGCTGGACTGACCAAGGTGATGGCGCGGCTGCTGCCCCGCCAGGTCAGCGATGAACTGTCCCTGGCCCTGGCGGAGATGAAGCAGAAGGGCATCAAGGCCGGCGTCGCAGCAGCTTTCCTCGTCGTCGCGCTCCTCTTCCTGGCCGCCCTGGGTGTGGCCCTGATCGCCGCAGCCATCCTGGGTCTCGCCACCGTGATGCCTGCCTGGCTTGCTGCCCTGCTGGTCGCTGCACTGTTCCTGGTGATTGCCGCGATTGCCGCGCTGGTTGGCGTAAACCGGTTCAAGAAGACCATGCCGCTGCTGCCTGAGGATGCCCTCCGCGGGATCCGCTATGACCTTGGCGTCCTCAAGGAAGGCCGCAGCTTCGATCCGGCAACCCTGGATGCACCCAAAAAGCCCAAGGAGCAGAAGCCCGAAGACGGCAAGACAGAGAAGCCCGAGGACGCCGTGCAGAAGCCGACCCCCGAGGAACTTCGTATCCGGCTGCGCCAGCGCCGCGAACACATCGCCGCAGTCCGGGACGGCCTGGGCGAGAAAACAGATGTCAAGAAGCAGATGGCGGACCTCAAGGCCCGCCGTGCAGCAGACCGCCGGAACGGCACTGCCGGCTCGGGCACCCGGCAGGGAGAGGGCATGGCGGACGAAGTCGGTGCCATGTTCCGTGAACGCAAGCAGCCCCTCGCGGTGCTTGGTGCTTCCCTGCTGGCCATGGGGATCCTGCTGCGCAGGCTCCTGCGAAAATAACGCCTTGATAAGGAAGGCAGAAGGAGTTCAGCAGTGATCAGGCTCATCGGCGCCGGGACACGACCGGGCCGGGGAGAGCGGGTCCTGGATACCTTTTGGACGATTCCCAACCTGATCACCATCCTGCGGTTCCTCGGTGTGCCGCTGTTCGTCTGGCTGATCATCCGGGACAACTACGGGGCAGCGTTCATCACACTGGTCATTGTGGGCTCCACGGACTGGGTGGACGGCTACCTGGCCCGCCGCCTGGACCAGGTGTCAGCAACCGGCAAGTGGCTGGACCCCGTGGCGGACCGCCTGGCCCTGATCATCGTGGCCACGATGTTCGTGGTGGACCGGATCGCTCCCAGCTGGTTTATCTGGGCCATCGTCATCCCGGACGTTATCCTGATCATTAACTCGCTGATCCTGTTCCGCGGCAGTCCCAACCTCCCGGTGAGCAACATCGGCAAGATCCGCACGGCACTGCTCCTGGTGGGTGCGCCCATGCTGCTGCTCCAAAAGGTGCCCGGCTTCGATTACGAGTGGCTGGCCATCGCCGGGAACACCGTGCTGGTCCTCGGCTGCATCGGCCATATTGCGGCCTTTGCCGGCTATCTGAGGGCCTCCTGGCTCAAGCACCGGCGCCAGCTCCAAACAGCAGGGGACGCCCATGGTTCCTAGGCCCGGACCGGGAGCACCTGAGACATGACCGCCGTCGCGATCGCCTGCGCCCTTGCCAGTGCCGTCTTCCTCGCCTTTGGTGCCCAGCGCCAGGGCAGCGCGGTCAGCGCAGACACCGGCGGACTGGGCCTTAGCTCCGCCGGACTCGGAAGGCTGCTGCGCAACCCGCGCTGGCTCTTTGGCCTCCTCCTGCTCGGTACGGGCACGGCCCTGAATGTTGCCGCACTCGCGATGGCACCGCTGACAGTGGTCCAGCCCATTGGCTCCCTGGCACTGGTAATCACCACGATCGTGAATTCACGGGACCAGGGCCTGCGCCTGAACCGGGTGACGGTCGTGTCCATCATCGCCTGCGTGGCGGGCAGCATGCTTTTTGTGCTTCTGGCCGTCGGGGCCACCAGGAGCGAGCAGGTGGTGGAACCCCGGCAGGAAATCGTGATCGTGCTGATCCTCGCCGTCGTCGTGGCCTTCTTCGGCCTGTTGAACCTTCTGTTCGGCAAGAGGTTGGGAGCGATCGCGCACATCCTCGGCGCCGGCATCCTCTTTGGCTTCGTCGCCGTGCTGACAAAGACCATCGCCGCTGACCTGCTGGATCCCAACGGGCGGTTCCTGCTCAACGTGCCCTGGTACACGATTGTGGGAATCGCCGTGGCCGGCGGGCTGGGTGCCTGGTTCGTCCAGAGCGCCTATTCCAGCGGGCCGCCGGACCTGGTGATTGCAGGGCTCACCGTGATCGATCCGATGGTGGGCATCGCCATCGGAATCGGCGTGCTCAACGAACTTCGCCCCGATGTCCCCGCCGTGCTGGGCGTCGCGATGGGCGTCTGCGCCGTGATTGCTATTGTTGGGGTGGTCGCTTTGTCCCGCTACCACCCGGACGTGATCAAGCGCCGGGAAATGAACAAGCGGCGGCAGAAGCCCGCGTCCACCCGGACCGGGGCCACCCGCAAGCCCTGATACCGTACGGCCCGACCGCCACAACACCAATAGAGGACTTTTTACGTGACCGAGGAACCGGCAGACAAACCGCTGACCATCCTGATCGCCTGCGACACCTACCCGCCACACCTCAACGGCGCAGCCCAGTTTGGCTTCCGCCTGGCGCAGGGAATGCACGGACGGGGCCACAACGTGCACGTCCTGGCTCCCAGCCCCCAAAGCGGGCCCCCGCACTCCGAGACTGACGGTCCCTGGGCGGTGCACCGCCTCCGTTCGCACGGGGTGCCAACCCACGAGTACTGGCGGATCTGCCTTCCGTGGGAAATCAAGAAGCACATCTCGATGCTGCTGGATAAGGTAAAGCCCGACGTCGTGCACATCCAGTGCCACTACATGGTGGGGGAGTACACCCTCTACGCTGCCCGCAAGCGCGGTATCCGGGTGGTTGCCACCAACCACTTCATGCCGGAAAACCTGGATCCGTTCCTGCCGTTCCCCAAGTGGTTCAAGCGCATCGTCGCCAGGAACTCGTGGCGGGACATGGGCAAGGTCATGGGCAAGGCCGCGGTCGTGACGACGCCGACCCCGCTGGCTGCCAAGGCCATGGTGGAGCACGCCCGGCTTCCGGACGTCATGCCGCTGTCCAACGGAATCGAAGCGTCGACGTATGAACTCCGTGCCGGGGAGTCCATCGAGCGTCCGGAGCACCCCACGGTGCTGTTCGTGGGACGGCTGGCCGAGGAGAAGCATGTTGACGTGCTGATCAACGCCGTTGCCAAGACGCCGCGGGAACTGAATGTGCACGCCGAGATCGTCGGGGGAGGCGAAGTCAAGCCGGCCCTCATTGCGCTGGCCAAACAGCTGGGCATTGAAGACCGTGTTGAGTTCCGTGGACTGGTCAGCGACGAGGAACTGCGCCAGGCCTACCTGCGCGCCGACATTTTCTGCATGCCCGGCACGGCTGAGCTGCAGTCACTGGTTACCCTCGAGGCAATGTCGGCGTCCACTCCGGTGCTGCTGGCCAACGCCATGGCGCTGCCCCACCTGGTGGAACAGGGCCGGAACGGGTTCCTGTTCGAACCGGGCAACAGCACCGAAGTGGCCGGCCGCATTACCGAAATCCTGGGCCTGCCCGAAGCCGAGCGCCGGAAGATGGGCCAGCACAGCCGCGACATGGTGGATTCCCACAGCCTCGAAGGCACACTGGCCACTTTCGAGAAGCTCTACCGGGCGGACAGCCCAGCCTAGCCGCGGCGCACCCCGGGCACTGCTGGATTCGGTGCCCGGGGCTGCACCGGATTAGGATGTTCCTACTGCCTGCCAGGAAACTGCGGCAGTATGCGGGGCTGTAGCTCAGCCGGTCAGAGCAGCGGACTCATAATCCGTGGGTCGTGGGTTCAAGCCCCACCAGCCCTACCCGTACGATGCACCACCTGGCCTGAGCGGCAGGTGCAGTGCCTTCAACACCCCGGTCTTCGGACCGGGGTGTTTTCGTTTTCCGTGGCAGTACTTCCCGTCCCTGCGGTCTGCGGGCTGTCCCGGAGGGGGATTGTGCCCAATGTTACCGGCGGGTAACATAAGGGGCAGCCGGCTTCACGCCCCGGATCGAACTGGATCAGCGAAGGACATTCCATGGCAACTATCGACGTCGATAACCTCCCCTACGCGGACGGCGACTTCTATGCATTCGAAGACCTGCTCAGCGACAAGGAGCGCGACCGCCTTCACGAGGTCCGGTCCTGGCTGGCGGCCGAGGTGAAGCCGTACGCCAACGACTGGTGGAACGCCGGTACCTTCCCGTCCCACATGATTCCCAAACTTGCCGAACTGGACGTCGTGTCCCCGGTCTACCGCCAGGGCTACTCCAACCTGTTCGCAGGCCTCTGCCATGCCGAATTCACCCGTGCTGATACCTCCTTCGCCACCTTCATGGGGGTGCACGACGGACTGTTCACCGGCTCGATCGAGGCGCTGGCTTCCGAAGAGCAGAAGGAAGCCTGGCTTCCGGACATCTATTCGCTGAAGAAGATCGGTGCCTTTGGCCTGACCGAGCCGCTGGGCGGTTCCGACGTTGCCGGCGGAACCCGCACCACGGCACGCCGTGAAGGGGACAACTGGATCCTGAACGGTGCCAAGCGCTGGATCGGCAACGCCACCTTCTCCGACTGGGTTGTCATCTACGCCCGCGACGAAGCGGACAACCAGGTCAAGGGGTTCCTCGTGGACACCAAGACCAAGGGGTACACCGCCACCAAGATCGAGAACAAGATCGCGCTGCGCACCGTGCAGAACGCGGACATCGTCCTGGATAACGTTGTGGTCAGCGACGACTTCCACCTCAAGGGCGCCAACAGCTTCCGCGACACCAACAAGGTCCTGAAGGTCACCCGGCTGGCCGTCGCCTGGCAGGCAGTGGGCCAGCAGATGGCGGCGTTCGACGTCGCCCGCCGCTATGCAGTTGAGCGCCAGCAGTTCGGCAAGCCGCTGGCATCCTTCCAGATGGTCCAGGAACAGCTGGTGCAGATCCTGGGGAATACGGTCAGCTCGATGGGCATGATGGTCCGCCTGGCGCAGCTTGAGGATGAGGGGCGTGCCAAGGACGAGCAGTCAGCCCTGGCGAAGGCCTTCACTACCGCCCGCATGCGGGAGTCTGTGGCGCTTGGCCGCAGCATCCTCGGCGGCAACGGAATCGTCACCGACTACGGCATGGCCAAGATCTTCGCAGACGCCGAAGCCATCTACTCCTACGAAGGCACCTACGAAATCAACACCCTCGTCACAGGCCGTGCAATCACCGGAATTGCCGCCTTCGTCTAGCCGTTCCGGCGGGCCGGCACCGAGCGGGAGCAATACGCTCGGGCGCCGGTCCATTACGAAGGCCAGCGGGTCTGTATAGTCCCCGTCCAGCCGCACTCCCCAATGCAGGCAACTGCCGGGGCAGTGCGGCTGTCCGCTTTCCGGGCCGGAAGCGCTGCGTTCCTCAACCGCGCCGAGGCGCTGCCCGGGCTGGACCGGGTCGCCGGGGGAGAGCTCGCCCGCCACCGGTTCGAAGCTGCTGAGCAAACCGCCGCCATGATCTACAGTCACTACCCCGCGGTCCACCACCCGCCCGGAAAAGCGGACCGTCCCATAGGTGGGCGCAAGCACCGCGTCCCCCGGGGCAGCCGCAAGATCCACACCGCGGTGTCCAGGAAGCCAGCGCCGGGACGGTTTGTCAAAGCCGCGGACCACGGAAGGTGCGGGGTCCAGTGGCCAATGCCATCCCGGCCCGGCGGGTGCAGGTTCGGCCCGGCCGGTTTCGGCCGCGGTCCAAATGCATGCCAGAACCAGGGCAAGAATGAACGCTGTTCCGGCGCCCCGCCCGGAGCGCCGGGTCCGCACGGGCGTTGCCGGAGAAGCGGCACGGACTGGTGGATAAGTCACCGGCGAGGCAGTCGGAGCAGGGCGCGTCATGGGTCTAGTTCAGTCCAGCCGCGGCTGGTGCGGCGTCGTCACACCCGGAGCGGGGGAGGGGAATCCCCTGGCAGCCGGAAGGGACGCGGCTGTGGAGGGAATGAGGCTGAGCGGCGCGCAAAACCGCTCCGGTGCTGTAGTACACTTGACGAAGCAGTTTGCTGCGCGCTGATCCTCCCTGCCCAACCGGGAAAGTCCCTCCTGCCGCCACTGGCGCACCGGAGAACCGCCCGGAGAAGCAGGACGGGATAAGGAGAACGCGCTTCAGGCTGACTACGCGTGCCCCAACTATCCACGCTTTCCGCAAGGGAAAACTGGGTGCGTTCCTGCGGTCCGGTGAACACCGGGAAGGGACGCATGCCGCCCGCCTTCCAGGCAGGGCAGCTGATGGGCACCAGGAGCAGCACCCGCCGGGTGCTTCTATCAACCGTCAATTGGCAGCTCATTAAAGCGTGCGCACAGCGCCGCACTGCTGCCGGAAGGAGTGACGACATGCCCGTCGTTACCATGCGCCAGCTGCTCGACAGCGGCGTTCACTTTGGTCACCAGACCCGCCGTTGGAACCCGAAGATGAAGCGCTTCATCTTCACCGAGCGCAACGGCATCTACATCATTGACCTGCAGCAGTCGCTGTCCTACATCGACCGCGCATACGAGTTCGTCAAGGCCACCGTTGCCCACGGCGGAACCGTGCTGTTCGTCGGCACCAAGAAGCAGGCGCAGGAAGCCATCGCAGAGCAGGCCACCCGTGTTGGCCAGCCCTACGTCAACCAGCGCTGGCTCGGCGGCATGCTGACCAACTTCCAGACCGTTGCCAAGCGTATCCAGCGCATGAAGGAACTCGAAGAAATCAACTTCGACGACGTTGCTTCCTCCGGCCACACCAAGAAGGAGCTGCTGCTCCTCAAGCGTGAACTGACCAAGCTGGAATCCAACCTGGGCGGCATCCGCAACCTGACCAAGGCTCCGTCCGTGGTCTGGATCGTTGATACCCAGAAGGAACACCTCGCAGTTGACGAGGCCAAGAAGCTGAACATCCCCGTTGTCGCCATCCTGGACAGCAACTGCGATCCGGACGATGTCGACTTCCCGATCCCGGGCAACGACGACGCCATCCGCTCCGTCAACCTGCTGACCCGCGTTATCGCCGACGCCGTTGCCGAGGGCCTCATCGCCCGCCACAACAAGTCCGGCAACACCGAAGCCCCGGCTGAGCCGCTGGCTGAGTGGGAGCGCGAACTGCTCGAAGGCGCAGCTGCTCCGGCCGCTGAAGCCGCTGCTGAGGCTCCGGCCGCTGAGGCTGCTCCGGAGGCTCCCGCCGCTGAAGCTCCCGCTGCCGCCGAAGCTCCCGCCGAAGAAGCAAAGTAATTCGATTTTCACTGTGATGGCAGCTGCTTGCTAGCAGCTGCCATTGCGGGACCTTCGCCTGTGCGGCGGGCCGGACCCCCGGCCCGCCGCACAGGCGGAACTGCACCAATACTTTTATTACGGGAGGACTGGAGTCCAAATGGCGAACTACACCGCTGCTGATATCAAGGCCCTGCGCGAGCGCACCGGCGCCGGCATGATGGATGTGAAGAAGGCTCTCGACGAGGCTAACGGCGACGCCGACAAGGCCATGGAGCTCATCCGCATCAAGGGCCTGAAGGGCGCTACCAAGCGCGAAGGCCGTTCCACCGCCGAAGGCCTGGTTGCTGCCAAGGTCATCGACGGCACCGTCGGCGTGATGATCGAACTGAACTGCGAGACTGACTTCGTTGCCAAATCCGCCAAGTTCATCGAACTCGCAGACCGCGTCCTGGCCGCAGCTGTGGAGTCCGGCGCCGCTGACGCCGAGACCCTCCTGGCCTACGAGGTTGACGGCAAGCCGCTGTCCGAGGTTGTCGTCGAAGAAGGCGCAATCCTGGGCGAGAAGGTAGTTGTCCGCCGCGTGGCCCGCGTCGAAGGCAAGACCGTTGATGCCTACCTGCACAAGACCTCCAAGGATCTGCCTGCACAGGTTGGCGTTCTGTTCGCCGTTGACGGCGAAGGTGACGCAGCCTTCACCGCAGCCCACGACGTCGCAGTCCACACCGCTGCCTACGCTCCGACCTACCTGACCCGCGACGAAGTTCCCGCGGACATCGTGGAGAACGAGCGCCGCATCGCTGACGAGACCGCACGCGCCGAAGGCAAGCCGGAAGCTGCCCTGCCGAAGATCGTTGAAGGCCGCCTGACCGGTTTCTTCAAGGAGATCGTGCTGCTGGACCAGCCGTTCGCCAAGGACGCCAAGAAGACCGTCGCCACCGTCCTGAACGAAGCCGGCGTCAAGCCGACCGCCTTCGCCCGGTTCCGCGTCGGAGCCTAAGGCACCGAAACGGCGCGAACGCACAGCGAACGCACGAATGATGGCATAGAGGGGGTGGCCACCGAAAGGTGGCCACCCCTTTTGCCTGTCCAAATCCCCTTATTACCCTTGAACCAGCTGACAAGTTCACTCACCAGCACTGCCCCGGGAGGCATCATGGACCACGCCCTGAAAGAAACCGACACTCCGCGCCGCCGCGTGCTGCTCAAGCTCTCCGGTGAGGTGTTCGGCGGAGGGAAGCTGGGCGTGGATCCGGAGACCGTCCGTTCCGTGGCCAAGCAGATCGCCGCAACCGTCGGTGAGGTGGAGACCGCGATCGTGGTGGGCGGCGGAAACTTCTTCCGCGGCGCCGAGCTGTCCCAGAGCGGCATGGACCGCTCCCGCGCGGACTACATGGGCATGCTGGGCACGGTCATGAACTGCCTGGCGCTGCAGGACTTCCTGGAGCAGGCAGGCGTGGAGACCCGGGTCCAGAGCGCCATCACCATGGGCCAGGTTGCAGAGGCCTACATCCCGCGGCGGGCGATCCGGCACCTGGAAAAGGGTCGGGTTGTCATCTTCGGTGCCGGCGCCGGCCTGCCGTACTTCTCCACGGACACCGTTGCAGCCCAGCGCGCACTGGAAGTCCATGCAGACGAGGTCCTGATGGCCAAGTCCGGCGTGGACGGTGTGTACACTGCCGACCCGAACAAGGATCCCAGTGCCCAGCGCCTGGAAACCCTGACGTACGACGACGCCCTCCGGCAGGACATCCGGGTCATGGACCAGACGGCCATGACCATGTGCAAGGACAACGACCTCTCCATGGTCGTGTTCGGCATGGAAGGCGAGGGCAACGTCACCCGCGCCATCCGCGGCGAGAAGATCGGCACCGTCGTCTCGAACTGAGCCGCCTGCCGCGGCGGCTTCCCCGCCGGCACCCGCAGCGGTATCACCGCAGGTGCCGGGGCGGGAGCCGCGCGGGTTAGGATGGTAGAAGAGTCCAATTTCGCCACTGCACGGTAATTTCCGGCACTGGCATTTTCCGTTCCAATGAGGAGACACCGTGATCGAAGAGACCTTGAAAGAGGCAGCCGACAAGATGGACAAGGCTGTGGAGGTTGCCAAGGAGGACTTCTCGACCATCCGCACCGGGCGTGCCAACCCCGCACTCTTCTCCCGTGTCCTGGTGGACTACTACGGTTCGCCGACGCAGCTGCAGCAGCTGGCATCCTTCGCTACCCCGGACGCCCGCACGCTGCTGATTACCCCGTACGACGTCACCGCCCTGCGCGCCATTGAGCGCGCACTGAGCGACTCCGAGGTAGGCGCCAACCCGTCCAACGACGGCAAAGTCATCCGGGTGATCATGCCCGAACTGACGCAGGACCGCCGCAAGGAATACGTCAAGATCGTTCGCGGCAAGGGCGAAGACGCCAAGGTTTCGGTGCGCAACATCCGCCGCAAGGCCAAGGACGCCCTGGACCGGCTGGTCAAGGACGGGGAAATCGGCGAAGACGACGGCAACCGTGCCGAAAAGGACCTGGACGCACTGACCAAGGCTCACACCGACTCCATCGATGAGCTGCTCAAGCGCAAGGAAGCCGAGCTGCTCGAGGTCTGATGAACCAATCCCAGCCTTCAACCCAGGCTGGCGGCACCCCGTCTCCTGAGGCAGACCCGGCAGCGAAGGGCACGGACATGACTGTTCCCGGTGGCCGCAGGGCCCGCAGTGCGGCTGCCCGTACCACCAAGCCGCGCAAGCCCTCCAAAGCCGGACGGAACCTGCCCGCAGCCATTGCGGTCGGCGTCGTCCTGCTCGGTGCGCTGCTGGTGGGCCTGCTCTTTTCCCCGGTGGCGATCGCCGTGATCGCGGCGGCATTCTCCGCCGTCGGCGTCTGGGAAGTCTCCCGTGCGCTGGAGATCCGCGGCATCAAGGTTCCACATGTTCCGGTGCTCGTCGGGTCTGTAGCCGTGCCCCTGGCCGCCTACTTCGGCGGCACGGAGGCACTGGCCATGGCACTTGCCGGAACAGGCATTGCGGTCCTGCTCTGGCGAACCATCGACACGGCGCAGGACGCGCTGCGCAGCATTCTTGCCGGTGTGTTCGTTATCCTCTGGATCCCGTTCCTGCTCAGCTTCGCGCTGCTGCTGCTGCGTGAACCCGACGGGCAGACCCGGGTGGCGGTGCTGCTGCTGCTGGTGGTTGCCAACGACACCTTCGGCTACCTGGTGGGAGCGATCTTCGGAAAGCACCCCATGGCGCCGAAAATCAGCCCCAAGAAATCGTGGGAGGGATTCGGCGGATCCGTTGCGGGTGCAACCGTGGTGGGTGTCCTCGCCGCCGTGCTGTTCCTGGACCAGCCGTGGTGGTTTGGCCTGGTGCTGGCGGTGGCCACCGTCGCCGCGGCAACGGCCGGGGATTTCTCCGAGTCAATGATCAAGCGCGAGCTTGGCGTGAAGGACATGTCCAACCTGCTTCCCGGACACGGCGGAGCAATGGACCGCCTGGACTCGGTGGTCTTCGCTTCGCCGGTGGTATTCCTTCTCTCCGTGCTGCTTGTTCCAGGCGCAATGTAGCGTCCTTCCGGGGAGTCCTGCCCAGGTCTCGGCCGGGGAACACGTAAGATATTTTCGACGGTCCCGCATCCCGTGGCGGAAACAGACTTGACACCTAAGGATTAGCTGAACATGAACGATGCGAGGCAGGCCAGTGCCCCCTTTGAGCGTGTGAGCCGCAGGGAGTACGGCTACAACGTCCGCCAGGTAGATGATTTCCTGACCAGGGCCCGGAACTACTACAACTCAGAGACACCGGGAGCAAAGGTCATTACCAGCCGCCACGTCCGTTCCATGGCATTCGACCCCGCCAAGGGAGGCTATGAGGCCCAGGCTGTCGACGCCGCCCTGGACCGGCTCGAAGACGTCTTCGCCCAGCGCGAGCGCGACCGGCTGATCCAGGAAAAGGGCGAAGAAGCCTGGCTGCTGCAGATCGGACGCACCTCGGCCGTGCTGCGTGCCCGCCTGCACCGCAAGCCGGGGGAGCGGTTCCGCCGCCCCACCAAGAAGCGAGCCCACAGCTACAACGTGCGTGACGTCGATGCGCTCTGCAACGAACTGCTGGGCTACTTTGAGCACGACCGTCCGCTCAGCGTCGACGTCGTGCGCCGCGCCGTCTTCCGCGAAGCCAAGGGCGACGCCGGCTACGAAGAGACTCAGGTTGATGCGTTCCTGGACCGGGTCGTGGAGCTCATGGCCGCGATCGACTAGATCTCTTTCATCGAGAGGCCAGTTACGGCTCTTACCAGCGCTGGTAAGAGCCGTAACTGGCCTTTCGGCGTTAAGTCAGGGACGGAGCAGACGCTCCGGGGTGTGCAGCCGGGCCAGGAAACGGCCCGTGCCGGCCGGAACGGGGCCGGGGCCGCGCAGCGAGACCAGCACCGTCACGGCGAAGGCCGCGGGAACCGTCCACGCCGCAGGCTGTTCCAGCCAGACGGGGATGCCGCCGCCGGAGACGGACAGCACGCCGCCGGCAACGATCGCACCACCGCAGAGGACGGCGCCGGTGAGCATTCCGGACACCGCACCGGCGGCCGTCAGCCGCCGCCACCAGATCCCCAGGAGCAGCAGCGGGCACAGCGTTGAGGCCGTGAAGGCGAAGACCATTCCCACGCTGCCGGCCAGAGCCTGTGTGTTGGTGAGCAGCGCCAGGCCCAGCGGCACGGCGCCGGCCAGCAGGGTGGCGGCACGGAAACCGCTGATGCTCCCGCGGAAGAACTCCTGGCTGATTACCCCGGCCAGGGACACAATGAGCCCGCTGGACGTGGACAGGAACGCCGCGAAGGCTCCGGCTGTGACAAACGCCGCCAGGAGGTCCCCGAGCGCGCCGTCGAACACCTGCGCCGGCAGCAGCAGCACGGTCGCGTCAGCATTGCCCTCATCCGCCAGCGCCGGCAGGTAGGTGCGCCCCAGGATCCCGTAAAGCGTGGGGAAGACGTAGAAAACGGAGAGCAGTCCCAGCACGATCAGCGTGGTGCGCCGGGCGGACACCCCGTCAGGATTCGTGTAGAAGCGCACCAGGACGTGCGGCAGGCCCAAGGTTCCGCAGAGCAGCGCGATGCTCAGGGAGATGTTGCGGTACACCGAATCCGCACCCGTGGTGTGGCCGCCGAAATCGAAGGCGGCTCCGCCATTGGTCCAGGACACGCCGTCGGCGCCCAGCCGGAAGAGGATAAAGAGCACCGGCACCGCCAGCGCCACCAGTTTGAGCCAGTACTGGAACGCCTGCACGAACGTGATGGACCGCATCCCGCCGCTGAGCACGCTGAGGCAGACAATGACGACGACGGCGGCAGATCCCGCCCAGCCCGGCAGTCCGGTTGTGAGGCCAACCGTCAACGCGGCTCCGTGCAGCTGGGGAACAATGTAGAGCCAGCCGACTGCCACCACCAGCAGGCTGGTGACCCGCCTCGCGGGAAGGGAATCGAGCCGGGCACGGGCGAAGTCAGGGACGGTGTAGGCGCCGGAGCGGCGCAGCGGTGCGGCCACGAAGAGCAGCAGCATCAGGTATCCGGCGGTGTAGCCGATGGGGAACCAGAGCGCGTCCGCCCCGGAAACCAGCACCAGCCCGGCCACGCCCAGGAAACTGGCCGCGGACAAATACTCCCCGCCAATGGCCGAAGCGTTCCACCACGGCTTTACCGTGCGGGAAGCGACGTAAAAGTCTCCGGTGGTCCGCGAGATCCGCAGCCCGTAGGCGCCGATGAGCAGTGTTGCGGCGGTGACGGCGGCCAGCGCGGCATAGCCCACGCCGGGGCTGACTTCCCAGGTCACCGCGTACTACCCCTCATCCAGCAGGTCCTGGAAACGTTTCTCGTTCCGGTTGGCGCTGCGCACGTAGAGCGCTCCGCTGATGATCACCAGCGGGTAGACGCCAAAACCGAGCAGGAGCCATGGAACGGGAATCCCGAACAGCACCAGCGTGCCGAGCTGCGGATAAGCGGCCAGCAGCAGCGGAACGCCCAGCAGGATCAGTCCAAATCCACCCGCTACTACCAGGGCAAGGCGCAGCTGGGACCTGATGAGGGAGGAAAGGAACACCTCGCCTACTTCAGACTGTTCATCGAGTTCCCGGGATACCGGAAACGCCTTCGGAACGGCGCCGGGACGCGGGGGAGCGGTGACCCGGACCCGCTGCGGGCGGTTCTCGCTGTTTATGTTCATGCGGTGGGCCGAACCCGTCCGGAGGCCAGCGTGCTGCGCACTGTCGGCAGGTGCCTGCGGCTGACCGGCAGTTCCTCGGCGCCGATCCGGATGCTGGCCCGCCCGGCGCTCAGCCGGACCTGGGTTATCTGGCTGCGGGCCACCAGGTAGGAACGGTGGATCCGCAGGAACCCGGCGTCGGCCCACTGCGCTTCCAGTTCGGCCAGCGGGATCCGGACAAGGTAGCTGGTCTCGGCAGTGTGCAGGCGGGCATAGTCCCCCTGGGCCTGGACATACCGGATGTCCTCCCTGCGGATCATGCGCGTGGTGGCGCCCTGCACTACGGTGACCACGTCCCCGGCTTCGGCGCTGTCAGTCCCGCCGGCGGCCAGCGCGTCGCTGATCCGGCGGACGGACTCGGTGAGCCTTTCCCGCCGCACGGGCTTGAGCAGGTAATCAAGGGCAGCGAGGTCAAACGCGGCCAGCGCATGGTCCTCGTCAGCGGTCACGAAGACGACCGCAGGCGGGCGTTCCTTCCGGGCCAGCGCACGGGCGATGTCCAGGCCGGAAAGGGCGGGCATATGGATGTCCAGGAACACGGCGTCGACGTCGGAGGTCTCAATGGCATGCAGTGCCTGGGCGCCGCTGGCGGCACGCAGCACGGTGCCGATGCGGGCGTCGGCGCCGAGCAGGAACGCCAGTTCCTCGACGGCCGGCGCTTCGTCGTCGGCCACCACCACGGTCAGCAGCTTTGCGGATTTGGGCATGGAAGACAGACTACTTCCTTCAGGTTTGGTGGCCGGGCTGCGACTTGGGGACCCGCATGGTGATCAGGGTGCCGGCGCCTTCCGCGGTATCGATCACCAGGCCGTGGGCATCGCCGTAAACCTGGCGCAGCCTCAGGTCCACGTTGCGCAGGCCAACATGGTCGCCGTCGGAATGGCCGGCCAGCAGCGCCTGCAGTTTCTTCGGGTCCATGCCCACCCCGTTGTCCTCCACGGTGATTTCCGCCAGCGCACCCGCATCGCGGGCAGCAATCGTGATGTGCCCTTCGCCGTCAATTGAGTCCAGCCCGTGCCGCACCGAGTTCTCCACCAGCGGCTGCAGGGAGAGGAACGGGATTACCGTGCCAAGGACCTCGGGGCTGATCTGCAGGCTGACCTTGAGCCGTTCGCCGAAGCGTGCCCGTTCAAGCAGCAGGTAGCGGTCAATTGACTGCAGCTCTTCGGCCAGCGTGGTGAAGTCTCCGTGGCGGCGGAAGGAATAGCGGGTGAAATCGGCGAACTCCACCACCAGCTCCCGGGCCCGCTGCGGGTCCGTGTTGATGTAGGAGGCAATCGCGTTCAGCGAGTTGTAGATGAAGTGCGGGCTGATCTGCGCCCTGAGGGCCTTGACCTCCGCCTCCATCAGCAGGGCGCGGGAGGTGTCCAGTTCCGCGAGTTCCACCTGGGCGGCAACCCAGTCAGCCACGTCGTTGGCAGCCCTGATCAGTCCGGCGCTGACGGACGGAGCGAAAACGCCCAGGGTGCCCACGGCCTGCGCGTTGACGCGCAGCGGGCAGATCAGCAGCTCGCCGCCGTCCTGCAGTCCCAGTGCCCGAAGGGCAGGGCCCCGGAAAACCTTGGTCCGGCCGCTGTCCAGGACGCCGCGGGCGGCCAGGAGGATCCGTTCCCGCCGCATGGGATTGTCAGGAAGGGAGCCTTCCCAGGCCAGGACCGCCGCAGTGTCCGTCACCAGCAGCGTTTCGCACCTAAGCAGCCCGCGCAGGTGGCGGCTGGCACGGGAGGCTCCTGCCGGGGTCAGGCCGGCGCGCAGATGGCGGGAAGCGAGCGACGCCGTGTGCAGGGTCGCGTACGCCGCCCGCTCGGCGTCGGATCCCAAATCGCGCTGGGACCGGCTCAGCCGGTAGCCCAAAGCGGCTACCGCTGCGAGCGTCAGGACGGCAACGGCGCAGACCAGAGCGACTTCGACGGCAGCGGGCATGCGTCCCAGACTACCGACACCAAGGTAGGGCCGAGGGCACGAAACATGCCGTTTGGCGCACGGATTGCTCCGTTCACCGACGCAGGGGCGCGATAAGTGGCCGCAGATGCATCCGCATTGGAAAAGTGATCCCCATCACAGCCGGCGTGCTGGCGGCCCGGGTTCCCGATGGACCCGCGGTTCGAATGCCGTACCGCCGCACGTGCCCAACCCAAGGAGGAGAGATGGCTGCTCACCAGCCACAATCACACCCCGAAAGCGAGGCGCCGGTCGACTTCCGGGAAGTCCAGCGGTCCCCGCAGTTCCAGGAGCTGCGCAAACGCCAGCGCAGCTTTATTTTCCCCATGGCCGTGGTCTTCCTCGTCTGGTACTTCGCCTACGTGCTGCTCGCTGACTACGCGCACGACTTCATGTCCACCCCGGTCATCGGGAACATCAACATCGGCCTGATCCTGGGGCTGCTGCAGTTCGTCAGCACCTTCGGCATCACCATGTGGTACGTCAGCTACGCCAACCGCCGCCTCGATCCAATCGCTTCCGAACTGCGCGGCGAGCTGGAGGCCAAGGGCGTGTCGCTTCCCGAGGAGACCAAATGAACACCCTCTACATCCCCGCCGCCGTCACCGCCGACGCCGTTCGGGAAACCGGCTGGCTGAACATGCTGATCTTCGGCCTCTTTGTGGCCGTAACCCTGGTGGTGGTGCTGCGTGCCAGCCGCAACAACAAGACCGCGGCCGACTACTACGCCGCCGGCCGTTCCTTCACCGGCCCGCAGAACGGTACCGCCATTGCCGGTGACTACCTCTCGGCAGCATCCTTCCTCGGCATTGTCGGGGCCATCGCCATCAACGGCTACGACGGCTTCCTGTACTCCATCGGCTTCCTGGTGGCATGGCTGGTCGCACTGCTGCTGGTAGCCGAAATGCTCCGCAACACCGGCAAGTTCACCATGGCCGATGTTCTTTCCTTCCGGCTCAAGCAGCGCCCGGTCCGCATCGCCGCGGCCACCACCACGCTCGCGGTCTGCTTCTTCTACCTGCTGGCCCAGATGGCAGGTGCAGGCGGACTCGTTTCCCTGCTCATGGGCATCGACTCGAAGCTTGGCCAGTCCCTGGTGATCACCGTCGTCGGCGGACTCATGATCATCTACGTACTGGTCGGCGGCATGAAGGGCACCACCTGGGTGCAGATCATCAAGGCCTGCCTCCTGATTGCCGGTGCCGGCGTCATGACCGTCTGGGTCCTGGCGATCAACGGCTTCAACCTCTCCGAACTGCTTGGCTCCGCCGTCGAGATGTCCGGCAACGCCGCGATCCTCGATCCCGGACTGCAGTACGGCAAGTCTGAAACCTCCAAGCTGGACTTCATCTCCCTCGGCCTGGCACTGGTGCTTGGCACCGCAGCCCTGCCGCACGTGCTGATGCGCTTCTACACGGTTCCCACCGCCAAGGAAGCCCGCCGCTCGGTGGTCTGGGCCATCTGGCTGATCGGCCTCTTCTACCTGTTCACCCTGGTGCTCGGCTACGGCGCCGCTGCCCTGATCGAGCGGGAGACCATCATAGGGGCTCCGGGCGGCGTGAACTCCGCTGCTCCGCTGCTGGCCTTCGCCCTGGGCGGTCCGGTCCTGCTGGGACTGATTGCCGCCGTCGCGTTCGCCACCATCCTGGCCGTCGTTGCGGGCCTGACGATTACGGCAGCTGCTTCCTTCGCCCACGACATCTACGCCAACGTTGTCCGCAAGGGCAAGGTGGACGCCGACGGCGAGGTGAAGGTTGCCCGCCGGACCGTGCTGGTAATCGGTGTGGTCTCGATCCTCGGCGGCATCGGCGCCCAGGGCCAGAACGTGGCCTTCCTGGTCGCCCTGGCCTTCGCCGTTGCAGCCAGCGCCAACCTGCCCACCATCATCTACTCGCTCTACTGGCGCCGCTTCAACACCCGCGGCGCCGTCTGGAGCATGTATGGCGGACTGGGCTCGGCGATCCTGCTGATCATCTTCTCGCCGGTTGTCTCCGGTGCCGAGACCTCGATGATCGCCGGAGCCGACTTCGCGATCTTCCCGCTGAACAACCCGGGCCTCGTGTCCATCCCGCTGGCGTTCTTCCTGGGCTTCCTGGGAACGGTCACCAGCAAGGATGACGAGTCCCCGGAGAAGCAGGCGGAGATGGAAGTCCGCTCGCTCACCGGCGTCGGAGCGGAAAAGGCTGTGGACCACTAGGTCCCGTTCCTCTCCGGCCGTGCCAAAGGGCGCCTCCCCGAACAGGGAGGCGCCCTTTGTGCGTCTGGACCGCGGCGCCGCCCCGGTTTTGTGCCGCTGGTTTTGTGCCGCGCCGGTGATGGCGTCCCGGCTGGTCTGCGGCGGATCCTGCGGCCGGCATCCTGTGGGGAGATAACGCTGTTTGGGAGTCGCGGCCGGCATCCTGTGGGGAGATAACGCTGTTCCGGCTGCTGCAGAGGGACGTTATCTCCCCGAAGGATGGACGGGGGTGGCGCTAAGGGACGTTATCTCCCCGAAGGATGGGCGGGGTTGGCGCTAAGGGACGTTATCTCCCCGAAGGATGTAGGGGACTGGACCGCGGGTGCGAAAGGGAAGGGGACGACGCCGCAGCGGCAGCCGGGTGCAGTGTCAGTGCAGTGCTCGGGCAGTGTCCGGGCAGCCGGGCGGTGCCTGGCCGGTTTCCGGGCGCGGGACGGTGCCGGGCTGCGAGCCGCGACGATCTCCGTCGCATACAGTGCCGCCCACCCGGCACCGGGGCCTTTATCCGGCAGGCCCGCGCTTAACCGGCAGGCCCGCGCTCAAGCAGGGGTGCAACCCGGTAGGGGATGAGTTCGCCCATGGCCAGGGTGGTGTCGGAACGTTCAACGCCGGGAACGGAGAGGATGGCTTTGTTGACGCGGAAGAGGTCCTCGGCGTCGAGCGCCACGATCCGCAGCAGCAAATCGGCGGCACCGGTCAGCCCATGCGCCTCGATCACCTCCGGAATCGCCGAAAGGTCGGCCGTGATTTCCGCCAGGCGCTGCTGCTGTACATGCACGTGCACAAACGCCATCAGCGGGTAGCCCAGTGCCACCGCATTGATCCGGCGTTCGAAGGAGAGGAAGGCGCCCTTCTTCTCCATTCCGGAAAGCCTCGCCTGCACGGTGTTCCGGGAGATTCCCAGACGCGCGGCAAGGGCCACAACGGTCCGGCGGGGATCAGTGGCCATGGCCCGCAGAACGCGGAAGTCGGTGCTGTCCAGAATCTGCATAGTGCGCAACGCTAGCACGGCCCAGGAAGCGGATGCAGGGCAGTATGCGCAATCGGAGAGCGTGTGGTTGTGCCGCCTGCTAGGTGTGAGTAGGGTCACATCTAACTGGGCAAAGGCGCCCGGCATCAGGTTCGGACCCCACCACCCCCGGGGCCCCAACACGGAAGGATGCGCATCAAAGTGTCCCTGCATACCCCGGTAGAACATCCCGAAAACACCGGGATGGAACCAAATGATCCCTATGTCCAGCTCATCCGCCCCAGCGGCGCGCGGGTCGAGGACGCGTTCTATGCCCGCTGGGTCCAGGACGTCGACGCCGAGGCCCTCCGCGGGCTCTACCGGGACATGGTCCTGGTCCGGAGAATCGACACCGAGGCCACCTCGCTGCAGCGCCAGGGCGAGCTCGGCCTCTGGCCGCCGCTCCTGGGGCAGGAGGCAGCACAGATTGGGTCGGCCCGAGCACTCCGGCCCTCCGATTTCGTGTTCAGCAGCTACCGCGAGAACGCCGTGGCATGGTGCCGGGGCGTCGGATTCGCGGACCTTATGCGCGTGTGGCGCGGCAATGCGGCCGGCGGCTGGGACCCCTATACGGTCAACATGGCACCCACCCAGGTGATCATCGGGGCACAGGCCCTGCACGCGGCCGGCTACGCGATGGGGATTGCCCAGGACGGCGCGGACGACGCCGCGATCAGCTATTTCGGCGACGGCGCCACCAGCCAGGGAGACGTCAACGAGGCCATGGTCTTTGCCGCGAGCTTCCAGGCCCCGGTGATTTTCTTCTGCCAGAACAACCAGTGGGCCATCTCCGAACCCGTGGGACTGCAGGCTGCCATTCCGCTGGCCAACCGCGCCCCCGGATTCGGCATCCCGTCCATTCGGGTGGACGGCAATGACGTGCTTGCCGTCCTGGCGGCCACCCGTGAGGCGCTGGACCGTGCGCGCAGCGGCGGCGGACCTACCTTCATTGAGGCCGTGACGTACCGGATGGGTCCGCACACCACCGCCGATGACCCGACCCGTTACCGCGACGCCGCGGAAGTGGATCACTGGCGGCTCAGGGACCCCATCACCAGGCTGGGGGCCCTGCTGCAGAATGAGGGGCAGGCGGACGAAGCGTTCCTGGCCTCCGTGGAGGCCGACGCCGATGCGCTCGCCGCCGCGCTCCGGGAAGCCTGCCTGGCCCTGCCGGACCCCGGTCCTGCGGACGTGTTCGCCCATGTCTATGCCGAGCCCAACGCATGGCTGGAGCGCCAGCAGGAGCAGTACACGGCTTACCTGGCCATGATGGACGGGCCCGCGGAAGGACAGAGCCGATGAGCAGCATGACCTTTGGCCGAGCGATCACGGCCGGATTGAACGACGCACTGGCGGCGGACCCCAAAGTGGTGCTGATGGGAGAAGACATCGGGAAGCTGGGCGGAGTCTTCCGGATCACTGACGGGCTCCAGGCGCAGTTTGGGCCCCAACGTGTGATGGACACTCCGCTCGCCGAATCCGGGATCATGGGCACCGCCGTCGGGCTGGCCTACCGCGGTTACCGCCCCGTGGTGGAAATCCAGTTCGACGGGTTCATCTACCCGGCATTCGACCAGATTGTCTCCCAGGTCGCCAAGATGCATTACCGGACCCGGGGCGCGGTGAAGATGCCCCTGACCATCCGGGTGCCGTTCGGCGGCGGAATCGGTTCGCCGGAACACCATTCCGAGTCGCCGGAGGCTTACTTCACGCACACATCCGGGCTGCGGGTAGTCAGCGTATCCAACCCCCAGGATGCCTACACCATGATCCGCCAGGCCATCGCCTGCGATGATCCGGTGCTCTACTTCGAACCCAAGCGGCGATACCACACCAAGGGAGAGGTTGTGCAGACCCTGGAAGGTGCGCTGCCGATGGGGACGGCCAGGGTGGCGGCTGCGGGAACCGACGTCACCCTGGTGGCTTACGGGCCGCTGGTCATGACAGCGCTGGATGCGGCCACGGCTGCGGGGGATGAGGGCATCTCCGTGGAAGTGATCGACCTGCGTTCCCTGGCGCCTGTGGACTACGCGGCAGTGGAGGCCTCTGTCCGCAGGACCGGGCGCCTGGTGATCACGCATGAAGCCGCGCAGTCCGGCGGTCTCGGAGCCGAAATTGCTGCCAGCATCACCGAGCGCTGCTTCGATTTCCTGGAGTACGCACCGGTTCGGGTGACGGGCTTCGACATCCCGTACCCGCCCGCTCGCCTGGAAAAGCACCACCTCCCCGATTTGGACCGGATCCTGGACGGGGTGGACCGTGTGATGCGGAGGCCTAACTCCCTGGCGCCGTCGGCTGTCCTGGAAGGGGCCGGGCGATGATCCGCGAATTCCGCCTCCCGGATCTGGGCGAAGGCCTCACCGAATCCGAGATCCTCTCCTGGCGGGTAACCGAAGGCCAGAGCGTGACGCTGAACCAGGTCATTGCCGAAGTGGAGACCGCGAAGGCCGTGGTCGAGCTGCCGTCCCCGTTTGAGGGCGTGGTGGCCCGCCTGCATGAGGCCGAAGGCACCGTGGTGGAGGTGGGGTCGGCGATCATTAGCTTCGACGTACCGGACGCCGCCGGCGCCGGTCTTCCGGCAGCGCCGGCAGACGAGGCCGGGGTGCAGCGCCGCCAGCCGACCCTCGTGGGGTACGGAGCAGAGCCCGACAAGGCGGGGCGTCCGGCCCGGCGCGCGCGCCGGGGCTTCAGCGGCACGGAATCTGCCCTCCAGCCGGCGCCCGCCGTGCAGGTGGCGGAAGCCCCGGCGCCGGCAGCCGGGACGGGAATCCCGGCGAACGCCGTTGACTCTCCGGTGCAGGAACGGCCGCGGTCCACTCCGCCGGTCCGCAAGCTCGCCCGTGACCTCGGCATCGACCTGTCCACGGTGGACGGTACCGGGCCACAGGGGCGGATCCTGCGCGGTGACGTGGAAGCTGCGCTGCTGCGCAGTTCCGCCGAACCGTACCGGAACCCGCAGCAATCACAACCGGTGGTCGCGGATGCTCCGCACCTGGGCCAGGGGCGGGAGGAACGGATCCCCATTGCGGGCATCCGCAAACACACGGCAGCGGCCATGGTGGCCAGCGCCTTCACGGCACCGCACGCCACGGTGTTCCTCACCGTGGATGTGACGCCCTCGATGAACCTGCTGGAGAAGCTCCGCGGGCGCAAGGAATACGACGGCGTCCGGCTGACACCGCTGGTCCTGGCCGCCAAAGCCGTCTGCCTTGCGCTGCGGCGCCACCCGGCGCTGAATGCCCGCTGGGACGAAGCTGCGCGGGAGATTGTCCGCTACCGCTACGTGAACCTCGGTATCGCCGCGGCCACGCCCAGGGGTCTGCTGGTTCCCAACATCAAGGACGCGCAGGACCTGGGGCTGCGTGAGCTGGCACTGGCCATTTCGGACCTGGCCGGAACTGCCCGGGACGGGCGGACACCTCCGGCAGCACTGGCCGGCGGCACAGTGTCAATCTCGAACGTGGGTGTCTTCGGCGTTGATGCCGGCACGCCCATCCTGAACCCGGGCGAAGCTGCGATCCTGGCACTGGGTGCGGTCCGGAAGCAGCCGTGGGAGCACGAGGGCGGCATCGCCCTGCGCCAGGTCACCACGCTCAGCCTTTCCTTCGACCACCGGCTGGTGGACGGGGCGGAAGGCGCCGCATTCCTGCGCGATATCGGTGAAGTGCTCGCTGAACCCGCAATGGTCCTGGCGATGGACTGAGGAACCACCGCCGTTAAGGGCAGCAGGGCCCCCTTTTCCGCCGTCCGCGGGAAAAGGGGCCCTGCTGCAGTAAAAAATGTGTGGCTAGGCCAGTTCGAGCTCTAGTTCGCGCACTACAGCGCCGCGGGCGTTCGCAAAGGTCTGGGCCTCACCGATGACCTTGAAGCCGTACCGTTCCAGGATGCGGATGGAGCTCACGTTGTCTGCGACAGCCCGCGCACGGACGGGACGCTCGGGGAACTCTTCGAGGAACAGGCCCACGGCCGCCGTCGTAATTCCCTGTCCCCAGCGTGCGCGGTCGATCCAGTAGCTGATTTCGGGGATGCTGCCGTCCCGGTAGGCCAGGATGGATCCCACCACGTCCCCGTCGGCAACGATGGTGCGCACGGTGATGCCGGAGTCGCTGAGGATCTGCTGCCAGTGGAGGTCGAAGACACCCCGGTCCGCAGGATTCTTGGCGGCAAAGGCAGCCATATGGTTGGCGCCCGGGTCCAGCTGATGGCTGAAGAACTCATCAACGTCGCCCGGTTCTACGGCACGAAGCTCAATCACGGCAGGTCTTTCTGCTCGGGGGTTTTTCTTAGCCTACTAGGCATTCAGTGCGGCCCATGCCATGCGTTCGAGCAGGGCGCGCAGTTTGACCGTTTCACGGGCCGTGGTTTTGCTGGTCAGCGTGTGGGAGGTCGAGTTGATCAGCCCGAAGACGGCCTGCGCCCGGTGGCGCAGCAGCGCAAGTTCAGCCTTGGGATGCAGGGCCGAGATGGCGTCCACCCAGACCTCCACATACTGGCGCTGGAGCTGGCGGACAGTGCGCTCGTCCTCTTCGGGAAGACTGGCGAGGTCGCGGTCCTGGACCCGAATGACGTTCGACTGGCGCAGGGCGAAGTCCACCTGGAATTCGATCAGCCCGCTGAGGGCCACTTCTGCGGTGTCAGACTCGGCAACGACGGCGATGCCCCCTTCCAGCAGGTCCTTGCTGACACCGATCAGCAGTGCGGAGAGCAGGGCGGGTTTGCCGCTGAAATGGCGGTAGACGGCCGGCCCGCTGACACCCGCAGCGGCACCGAGTTCCTCAATGGAGACACCGTTGTAGCCCTTCTCCGCGAACAGCGCGGCCGCGGCGTCCAGCATCGCTGCACGCCGGGAGGCCTTAGCGGCGCTCCGGCCCGTAGCGGTGCGCGGGGTGCTCTTAGTGGAATCCATGCCTGCCTTTCCGCGGTTTTGTGTTGGCAACCCTTCCATTGTGGTGGACACGTCAGTTAATAGCCACTAACCTGATTTGGGTTAGCGGGCATTAACCAGAGCCGGGTCTCCGGCGGGCAGTGCCAAAAGACGCTCAACCTAAGGAAGTCGATGGAGACCCTTGCCACAGCGCTGGACCCGGCATCTGCGCAGTATGCCGCCAACGAGGCCGCCCAGCGGGTGCTTGCCGGTGAGCTGCGCAAATGCCTCGCCGAAACCGCCCAGGGCGGGCCTGCCCGTTCCAGAGAGCGGCACACCTCGCGCGGCAAGCTGCTTCCGCGGGAAAGGATCGAGGCGCTGCTCGATGACGGCAGCCCGTTCCTGGAGATCGCACCCCTGGCAGCGAACGGCATGTACAAAGACGAATGCCCGGCAGCGGGACTTATCGCCGGAATAGGACTGGTCCACGGACGGCACGTGATGGTGCTGTCCAACGACGCGACGGTCAAGGGCGGAACCTACTACCCGATGACGGTGAAGAAGCACCTTCGGGCCCAGGAAATCGCACTGGAGAACAGGCTTCCGTGCATCTACCTGGTGGATTCCGGCGGCGCTTTCCTGCCGCTGCAGGACGAGGTTTTTCCCGACCGGGATCACTTCGGCCGGATCTTCTACAACCAGGCACGGATGTCCGCCGCGAAGATCCCGCAAATCGCCGCCGTCCTGGGCTCCTGCACCGCCGGAGGCGCCTACGTGCCGGCCATGAGCGACGAAACCGTGATCGTGCGCAACCAGGGCACCATCTTCCTGGGTGGCCCGCCGCTGGTGAAAGCTGCCATCGGGGAAGTGGTGACTGCGGAGGAGCTGGGCGGCGGAGAACTGCACTCCCGCACCTCCGGGGTCACCGACCATCTGGCCGAAAACGATGCCCACGCGCTTCAAATCGTCCGGGACATCGCGGAGACGTTCCCTGAACCCCTGCGTGCCTGGGAACCCGCGCAGGCCGTGGAGCCGGAGGCAGATCCGGAAGAGCTCTACGCCGCGGTCCCGGCAGACCTGCAGACCCCCTATGACGTGCGGGAAGTCATTGCCCGGATCACCGACGGCAGTAAATTCCACGAATTCAAGAAGGAATACGGCACCACCCTGGTTACGGGATTCGCCCGGCTGCACGGACACCGCGTGGGCATCGTGGCAAACAACGGGGTGCTGTTCAGCGAATCCGCTCAGAAGGGTGCCCACTTCATTGAACTGTGCGACCAGCGCGGGATTCCGCTCATCTTCCTGCAGAACATCTCCGGTTTTATGGTCGGCCGCGACTATGAAGCCGGCGGAATAGCCCGGCACGGCGCCAAGATGGTCACGGCGGTGGCGACCTGCCGGGTGCCGAAACTGACCGTGGTGATCGGCGGATCCTTCGGCGCCGGCAACTACTCCATGTGCGGCCGGGCGTACTCGCCGCGGTTCCTGTGGATGTGGCCGGCCGCCCGGATCTCCGTGATGGGCGGAAACCAGGCTGCCGCCGTCCTGGCAACGGTCCGCAGGGACGGGCTCGAAGCCCGCGGTGAACAATGGAGCGCCGAGGAGGAGGAATCCTTTCGCGAACCCATCCGCCAGGACTATGAGGCGCAGGGCAGCCCCTACTACTCGACCGCACGCCTCTGGGACGACGGGATCATCGATCCGCAGGACACCCGCACCGTGCTGGGCCTGGCCCTGGATGTCTGCGCCAACGCACCGCTTCCCGAAACTTCCTTCGGCCTCTTCCGGATGTGAGCACATGACTTTTACGACTGTTCTGGTAGCTAACCGCTCAGAGATTGCCTGCCGGGTGATCCGCACCCTCAAAAAACTGGGACTTCGCAGCGTTGCCGTGTACAGCGACGCCGACGCCGGCGCGCGCCACGTGCGCGAGGCGGATACCGCCGTGCGCCTTGGCCCGACGGATCCGCGCAGCAGCTATCTCAATGCCGAGGCAGTGCTGGCCGCCTGCCTGGCTTCCGGCGCGCAGGCAGTGCATCCCGGCTACGGGTTCCTCAGCGAAAATGCCTCCTTTGCCCGGCTCCTCGCTGAAAACGGCATCGCCTTTATTGGCCCCGGCATCAAGGCGCTGGAACTGATGGGAGACAAGATCCAGTCCAAGAACCATGTGGCCGGTTACGGGGTGCCTGTCATCCCCGGTATCGCCGAACCCGGCCTGGGCGACGGGGAGTTGACTGCTGCGGCAGCCGGTGTGGGCTACCCGCTGCTGATCAAGCCTTCAGCCGGGGGAGGCGGCAAGGGCATGCACGCAGTCTCTGATCCCGCGGAACTGCCCGCCGCGCTCGCCTCGGCCCGGCGGGTGGCAGGAGCGGCATTCGGGGACGACACCCTGTTCCTGGAGCGGCTGGTCTCTGCGCCGCGGCACATTGAAGTGCAGGTCCTGGCCGACACCCATGGGAACGTCATCCACCTGGGTGAGCGTGAATGCTCCCTGCAGCGCCGGCACCAGAAGGTGATCGAGGAAGCTCCCTCGGTACTGCTCGACGCCGCCACCCGCGCACGCATCGGGGCGGCAGCCTGCGAGGCGGCACGGTCCGTGGACTACACGGGCGCGGGAACGGTTGAGTTCCTGGTCTCAGGAGAGGCACCGGATGAGTTCTTTTTCATGGAGATGAACACCCGGCTGCAGGTGGAGCACCCCGTCACCGAGATGGTCACCGGAATCGACCTGGTGGAATGGCAGGTCCGGATCGCCGCCGGAGAGCCGCTGGACTTCTCCCAGGACCAGGTCCGCCTGGAAGGACATGCAATAGAGGCCCGGGTCTACGCCGAGGACCCGGCCGCAGGGTTCCTGCCCACCGCCGGGCGCGTGGAGATGCTGCGCGAAGCTGCCGGTGAGGGGATACGTACCGATTCAGGCATGCTCTCCGGGCAGGACATCTCCTCCAGTTACGACCCGATGCTCGCCAAGGTCATCGCCTGGGGTACTGACCGGCAGCAGGCGCTCCGGCGGCTGGACACGGCCCTGGCCCGGACAGTGATCCTGGGAATTGGAACCAACACCGAGTACCTCCGCCTGCTGCTCGCCGACCCGGCCGTGCAGGCCGGGGACCTGGACACCACGCTGATCGAGCGGCGCCTTCCGGAACTGGCGTTCCAGGAACCCGGAATCCCCGAACTTGCTGTGGCAGCACTGCTCCGGCTCGCGGCGCTGCAGGGCAGGGTTCCCGGCCCGGGCGGTCCCGAAGCCCGGAACCCGCCGCCTGCCTGGGGCCGCGCAGGCGGATGGCGGATCGGCGGAAGACGCCCGCTGGCGGTGACAGTCAAAGCCGCCGGAAGGACCCGCAGCGTCGAGGTGCTGGGAAGCGTCGAAGATGCGCAGCTCCGCATCGACGGACAGCCGGTGGCCAGGGCCGGGATGGACCTGGTCGGAAACGGGCTGCGGCTGGCGCTGGACGGCGTCGTGCATTCGATGCTGTTCGCGTTTTCCCGCGGGCCGGGCGGCACACCGGTGCTTTGGACCAGCCGGGACGGCTTCACCGCGGCGCTGGAACTGCCCAGGCGGCGCGAAACCCTGCGGGCCGCGCTGGCAGCGGCGGGAAGGAGCGAAGGCGCAGCGGACCCCATGCTGCGCTCGCCGATGCCCGGCACCGTAGTCACAGTGGCGGTTGCGAACGGGGACACCGTCGAAGCCGGCCAGGTGCTGCTCGGCGTGGAAGCCATGAAGATGGAGCACCAGCTCACCGCCCCGGTCGCTGGACGCGTTTCGATCACCCTCCGGCCAGGCGACCTGGTCAAGGCCGGCCAGGTACTGGCCACAGTCGTTCGGGTGGAAGATCCCGGAACCCCAACCCAAGGAGCAGGCAATGCCGAGCTTTGAACTCAGTGAAGAACACCAGGTCCTCTCGGACACCGTCCGGGAATTCGCCGAAGAAGTCGTTGCCCCGGTAGCTGCCCAGCACGACGCCGAACATTCCTTCCCCTACAAGGTGGTGGAACAGATGGCGGAGATGGGCCTGTTCGGACTGCCCTTCCCGGAGGAATACGGCGGCATGGGCGGAGACTACTTCGCGCTGGCCCTGGCCCTGGAGCAGCTGGCCCGGGTGGACCAGTCCGTGGCCATCACCCTTGAGGCCGGTGTCTCCCTGGGCGCCATGCCGATCTACCGGTTTGGTACCGAAGAGCAGAAACAGCGGTGGCTGCCGCCCCTCGCCGAGGGAAGCGCGCTCGCAGGGTTCGGGCTGACCGAGAGCGAAGCAGGTTCAGATGCCGGCGGCACCAAGACCACGGCACGTCTCGAGGACGGCCAGTGGGTGATCAACGGCAGCAAGGAATTCATCACCAATTCCGGCACCGACATCACCTCCCTCGTGACGGTGACGGCCGTAACCGGCACGACGGAAAATCCCGACGGCTCACTCCGCAAGCACATCTCCACCATCATCGTTCCCTCCGGGACTCCTGGCTTCACCGTGGAGAAGGCCTACAACAAGGTGGGCTGGAACGCCTCGGACACCCATCCGCTTTCGCTCGCCGACGTCCGGGTGCCGCAGGACAACCTGCTGGGCGCAGAGGGCCGCGGCTTCGCAAACTTCCTGCAGATCCTGGACGAGGGCCGGATTGCGATCGCTGCCCTGGCCACCGGCGCCGCGCAGGGATGCGTGGACGAGGCTCTGCGCTATGCGGGGGAACGGATGGCCTTCGGCACGACCATTGGAAGCAACCAGTCGATTGCCTTCAAGATCGCCCGAATGCAGACCCGTGCCCATAACGCGAGGCTGGCCTACTACGACGCCGCGGCCCGGATGCTGGCCGGGAAACCGTTCAAGGTCCAGGCCGCAATGGCAAAACTCGTGGCCGGTGAAGCCGCGATGGACAACGCCAGGGATGCAACCCAGGTGTTTGGCGGCTACGGTTTCATCAACGAATTCCCGGTGGCGAGGCATTACCGGGACTCGAAGATCCTGGAAATCGGGGAAGGCACTTCCGAAGTCCAGCTCATGCTCATAGCCCGGGAACTTGGACTGTAGGGCCGGAACAGGTTAGTCAACGGCGATTAACGAACGGATACCACGATGATCGACAAGACAGTGGCCACGGCGGAAGAGGCCGTGGCAGACATCCCCAGCGGTGCGTCGCTGGCCGTAGGCGGGTTTGGGCTCTGCGGAATACCGGAGGTCCTCATCTCCGCCCTTCATGCCCAGGGCGCGGACGAACTCGAAACGGTCTCCAACAACTGCGGCGTGGATGACTGGGGGCTGGGCCTGCTGCTGGCCGACCACCGGATCCGCCGCACCGTGAGTTCCTACGTCGGGGAGAACAAGGAATTCGCCCGGCAGTTCCTGGCCGGTGAACTCGAGGTTGTCCTCACCCCGCAGGGAACTCTGGCGGAAAAGCTGCGTGCAGGCGGCGCCGGTATTCCGGCCTTTTACACTGCGGCCGGCGTTGGAACGCAGGTGAGTGAAGGCGGCCTGCCGCAGAAGTACGATGCCGAGGGCGGTGTGGCGCAGGCATCGCAGGCCAAGGAGGTCCGCAGCTTCGGTGGCCGGGAGTATGTGCTGGAGGAATCCCTTACCCCGGACTACGCTCTGGTCCACGCCTGGAAGGGCGACCGGCACGGGAACCTCGTCTTCCATGCCTCTGCCATGAACTTCAATCCGCTCTGCGCTGCGGCAGGAGGGATCACCATCGCCGAGGTGGAGGAGCTCGTGGAGCCGGGGGAGCTTGATCCCGGCGAAGTCCATGTTCCGGGCATCTTTGTCCAGCGGGTGGTGCTGACCGGACCGGGAGAGAAGCGCATCGAGAAGCGGACCGTCGCGGAAGCCAAGTCCGCTGCCGCTGGCGGCGCCGCGGCCAAGGAGGCAATGTAATGGCACTGACCCGGAACGAACTGGCCGCAAGAGTGGCCCAGGAGCTTGAAAACGGCCAGTATGTGAACCTGGGCATCGGCATGCCCACCCTGATCCCGAACTTCATCCCCGAGGGGGTGGAAGTGGTGCTGCACTCGGAGAACGGGATCCTCGGCGTCGGGCCCTACCCGGAGGAAGCAGCCCTGGACCCGGACCTGATCAATGCCGGCAAGGAAACCGTCACGGTGAACAGGGGAGCAGCGTTCTTCGATTCCGCTCAGTCCTTCGGCATGATCCGCGGGGGCCACGTGGACGTGGCGGTCCTCGGTGCCATGGAAGTGGCAGCGAACGGGGACCTGGCCAACTGGATGATTCCCGGAAAGATGGTCAAGGGCATGGGCGGAGCCATGGACCTGGTCTTCGGTGCCAAGCGCGTGATCGTGATGATGGAGCACGTGGACCGCGCCGGCCGGCCGAAGATCGTCCAGGAGTGCTCCCTTCCGCTGACCGGCCGGGGCTGCGTGAACCTGATCGTCACGGACCTGGCAGTGATCGAGGTCGGGCCGGAGGGCCTGGTCCTGCGCGAAACCGCTCCCGGCGTTTCCATCGAGGAGGTGGTGGCCGCCACCGGAGCGCCGCTGGAGGTGGCCCTTGGTGTCTGAGGCAACCGGAGGAACCGCTTCCGGAGAAACCGCTGCGGGCAGGGTGGTGGTGCAGCGCGGACTCTTCTTCGATGAACTCGAGCCGGGAACGGTGTACGCGCACCGGCCCGGCCGCACCCTCACCGAGGCAGACAACGTGCTCTTCAGCACCCTGACCATGAACACCCAGCCGCTCCACCTTGATGCTGCCTACAGTGCCGGCCAGCCCTACGGCCGGCGGCTGGTCAATTCAATGCTGACCCTGGCCGTGATGGTGGGGCAGTCCGTCAGCCAGCTGACCCAGGGAACCCTGGTGGCCCAGCTGGGCCTGACGGACATTGCGTTTCCGCATCCGCTCTTCCATGGAGACACCCTCTATTCCCAGACACGGGTAGCCGCCAAGCGGCTCTCCGGATCCCGGCCGGGGCAGGGGATCATCACGCTGGAGCACACCGGCCACAACCAGGACGGCACCGTCGTGGCCACGTTCACCCGGACTGCCCTGATGTGGACCTCCGGGGGTTTTCCGCCCGCGGGTAACGCCGGGTAACCGGCTGCACCGGCCCGGTACCGCCGGGCTACCGTTGAATCCAGTGACGAACACCTGAGCGGAACTGCTGCTCCCGTTTTCCGGTTCTGCACGACATAATCGAACGCTTTTCATCATGTGCGAACTGAAAACGCACGCTGTGAAAACTCTCTGTTACGCGGAGGTAAATTAACGCTCTTTGCTCCGATCTCGCTAAATGTGGGTATTAGATTCCTACATATCGAGAATTATTGGCAGAGAGGCAGTGCGCAATGCAGATTCCTTTGACTCAGGCATCCCGGGCCGGACTTGAATTCCTGGGTGCTACCCAGTCCTACGCCGGGGGTGTGCTGCAGACCCGTGCTGCCGCCGAATACCGGGAAGCCGAGCCTAATCCGCCTGTGCCGATTATGGAACGCAAGGCGTCCGTGGAGCACCACCTCGCTGACAGTGCGGCCTGGGCCTTCGACCGGTTCCTGACCCGCTGGGTGGCGGAGGAAGCCTACGTCCGGGCACTGCCCGCGGCGGAAACCGCCCGGGACAAGATCATCGGATGGGTCGAATCCCGTACCCCTGCAGGCACCCTCACCCTGAACCCCGGATTCGAAGCGCCGGAGTACTGGGAAAACGGTTTCCACCTGGCACCCGGCGGCTGGGACGGCCACGAGCTGATGGGCCCGGCCATCCACGAACTGGTTTTCGGCTACATCCTGCGCCCCGGCGGCGTCGGTGCCGTCCGGCATGACGAGAACCTCAATGACCAGCGGCACGTCAGCGCGCGCTGCGCACCGCGGGAACGCTACGAACGGATCATCGAGCTGGGCGCCGGCACCGGCAGGTTCACCACGGCCCTGGCCCGCACCTACCCCGAGGCGCGCATCACCGCCGTCGAGCTCTCCGCCAGCTCACTGAAGTACGCCCATGCACTCTCTTCCGATGCCGGGCTGGCCGTGGACTGGTACCAGGCACCGGCGGAAGAAACCCGGCTCGAATCCGGACAGGCGGACCTGGTGACTGCCTACACCCTGATGCATGAGGTTCCCACCGAATCCAACCAGCAGATCCTGCATGAGGCCTTCCGCCTGCTGGCGCCGGGCGGAGACCTGATGATCTGTGAGGTCGCACCGTATGAGGAACACGATGCCTTCCGTGCCGTAATCCTCGACTGGGAAACCGAAAACCGCGGCGAGCCCTACTGGCGCGACGCCCTCACCATGGACCTGCCGGGCATGCTGCGCACCGCCGGCTTCACGGACATCCGGTCCTTCGGGGCCACCGAACGCAAATACCCCTGGATCACCCTGGCCAGCAAACCGCTGGCCTGACCCCGACGACCGACTTCACGACTTCAGCAAAGGACACAAACATGGCCGGTGGAGATGTACCCAACCGCCCCACCTACCTGGGCGAGCGCCGCCTCGACGACGTCGCCCGGATGCTCTTCGAACTCACCAGCGAACTCTGGATCCTCAAGGACCGCGTGCTGGTCCTGGAAGACCAGCTGCATCGCTCCGGCGCACTGGCTGCCGGGGCAGTCGATGCGGCGGTTCCGGACGAGGACCTGGCCGAACGGCTCACGGCCGAACGCCGCCGCCTGGCCGCCAGGGTCTACGGCGCCGTGCTGGACTCCGACGATCGGGTCGCCGCGGCCCTGAGCTAAAGCAGCCAAGGCGCTGCCGCACCACCCCATTTCCTGTCTTTATCCTCCCTATCCTCCCTGCCCTGCCATGCCCTGCCCTGCCCAAAAACCGTCCGTGGGCTCCATGCGGACCTCCCCAACGCGAGAGAGAAGAACCATGAACAAGCCTTGGTCCCGCCGCCTTTATGCCGGAACAGCCCTGAGCCTTGCCGGCGTCCTGGCCGTCAGCGCATGCGGGAATTCAGCATCCTCCGAGCAGGCCGCGGCCGACTCGGTTTCCGTCGGCTCGATCGTCAGCACCAGCGCGATCAACCCGCTGATGTCCTACTACGGCACCTGGCTGCTGGCTGCCTACGAACCGCTGGTCACCGTGGATCCCGCCACCGGCGAGGGACAGCCGAGCCTGGCCGAAAGCTGGGAACTGGCCGAAGATGAACTCACCTGGACCTTCAAGCTGCGCGAAGGCGTCACCTTCCACGACGGCAGTGAGTTCACGGCCGAGGACGTCGTGTTCTCCCTCACGACCATTCAGGAAAAGGGCTACCAGCCCGCGACCTACCTCACCCAGGTCGAATCCGTGACGGCGGTAGGAGACTACGAGGTGCAGATCGTCACCAGCGAACCCACCCCGCTGCTGCTCTCACAGCTGAGCCTGGCCTACATTGCGCCGTCGGACGCCTGGACCGAAGAAGGCTTCAACAGCACCGGGGCCGGCACCGGCCCCTACGAAATCACCGGGTTCGACGCAGGCCAGAGCATTACCCTGACCGCCAACGACGATTACTGGGGCGAAGCACCGGCAACGCCGAACGTCACGCTGCGCACCTTCTCCGACCAGACCTCGCTGCAGTCCGCCTTCGAAGCCGGGGAAGTGGACATTGCCCACCAGCTGGGCCCCAACGCCATTCAGGTCCTGGGCAGCAACTACAACGTCTCCACCGAATGGGGCGGCAGCCTGAACTTCTTCCAGTTCAATGCCGACAAGGGCGCCTTTGCGAACCCTGAGCTGCGCCGCGCAGCGAACCTGGCGGTCGACGCCGAGGCGCTGACCGCGTCCATGACCGCCGGTGCGGGGGAGATCGAGGATGGCCAGCTCGCCCTCGAAGGCGTGGCCGGATACTCGCCGGACATCACGCGCCCGGAGTTCGATCCGGAAGAAGCGAAGAAGATCGTTGAGGCCGAAGGTGCGACCGGCACCGAAATCACCATTACCGGGCAGTCCAGCCAGAACAAGAACCTCTACGAGGCCATGGGCCAGATGCTGGAGGCAGCCGGGTTCAAGGTGAAGCTCAACCTGGTGGAAATCGCAGACTGGGTAGTCCAGGCCCGAGGCACCACCGACGCGGACATCCTCTACCGCGGGCTCTCCTTCAACGGCATCTATGACATTGACCGGGGCTTCACCACCATCTCCCGCATGAACTCCTCCGAGGAGTGGGCCGCCCTCTACGATGCGACCCGCAACGAAATGGACAAGGAAACCCGCGAAGAGCTGCTCATCGAGGCCAGCGAATACGTCAACGAACAGAACCTGGCGCTGTGGACCTTCGCCGCTCCGGCGGTCGGCGCCGTGCAGGACGGCGTCGAGGGCGTGGACTTCTCCACCGGCCTCTCGCTGCACCTCACCGACGTCACCAAGACCAGCTAGCCGGCGCCCGCCCCACACCGCAGAACCCCGTACGGAAGGACACACCCCATGGCAGCTCCCTCAGCCACCCTGACCGCCCAGGAGCAGATCCGCATCGACCAGCGCGGCCGGTCCGAGCTGGCCTTCCTCAGGCAGATGCGGGGGGCCCTGCTGCCGCTCCGCCAGGACGTCCGTGCCGCTCTCGAAGCGGCCGGCGTGCTGGCGGGGGAGTCCGGGGCAGACATCGCGGAACTGCGAAACGCTGCAGTACCCGTCCTGTCGGGTCTTCCGGAACAGCGCGTTGTCGGTTCGGTGCTGCGCTGGTGCCGGGACCAGACCACCCCGCGCGCCGTCGCAGCCTTTGAACGCTCCCGCGCAGACCTCGAACCGCTGGCTTCGGTTCCCGCAGGTTTGGTGGAAGACCTGCTCGGCGAGGACGTGCCTCGCTACTGGGACTACGAGTTCCACGGGACCGCCGGCGGGTGGGACGGCCACGACCACATGGGGTTCATCCACTTTGAACTGGTCTACAAGTACCTGCTGATGGCCGCCTACGGCAACAACATCTTTGCGCTGCGCAAGCAGGTGGCAGAAGCAGCTCCGCGCAGCGGCTACCGGCGCATCCTGGACCTGGGCGCCGGCACCGGCCAATACACCATGATGCTGGCCGAGGCCTACCCCGAGGCGGAGATCACCGCCCTGGATCCCTCCCGCACCTCGCTGAACTACGCCAAGCGCCGCTCGCTGGACGCCGGACTGGCTTGGCGCTGCGTACGCTCGCTGGCGGAAAAGACCGGTCTGCCGGATGCCTCCTTTGACCTGGTCACCTCCTTCATCCTGCTCCACGAGGTTCCCCCGCACATTACCCGCGCCATCCTGGCCGAGTCCTTCCGGCTGCTGGAGCCCGGCGGGGAAATCCACTTCTCCGACGTAACGCCGTACCGGGCCTGCGACCCCTACAAGGCGTGGAACGATGACTGGGACGCAGAGCACGGCAATGAACCGTGGTGGCGCACCGCAGCCACGGCGCAGCTGAGTGAGTGGGCGGAAGCAGCAGGCTTCGTGGACGTCACCGAAGGCGCCCTGACACCGGATGGTGTCTACCCGTGGATCCTCACCGCCCGCAAGCCGCTGGAGACCGCATGAGCACCGCGGCTCCCGCCCTGCCCGCAGCGCAGGCACCCCTGCCGGTGGCCGGGGACGGAAACGGCATTTCCCTGAAGGGCGTCAGTGTCCACCTGCCCACCGCGTCCGGCGAGCTGCAGATCCTGCGCAACGTGGACATTGACGTCCCAGCCGGGAAAATCGTCGCCCTCGCCGGCGAATCCGGTTCAGGGAAGTCGACGGCGATGCTCGCCATGGTCCGGCTGCTTCCCTGGGGCGCACGCGTCGGCGGGGAACTGCGGGTCGGCCCGCACGAAGTCACCGGCATGAGCCCGGCGCAGATGCGGTCTTTCCGTGCCAGCTACGCCCGGGTCATCTTCCAGGATCCATGGAGCGCACTGCACGCCATGCACTCGATCGGCGGGCAGCTCGTTGAATCCGCCCGCTCGGCAGATCCGGCCCTGTCCAAGGCTGCCGCCTGGGAACTGTCCGTGGCCATGCTCGCACGGGTCGGCATCCCCGACCCGGAAGCCAGGATGCGCTCCTACCCGCACCAGGTTTCCGGCGGGCAGCTGCAGCGCATAGTGATCGCCATGGCCCTGGTGGCCCGGCCCCGGGTACTGCTCTGCGACGAACCCACCACCGCCCTGGACGTCACCACCCAGGAGCAGATCCTTGAACTCCTGCGCGAACTCAACCGGGAAATGTGCCTGACCATCGTGATTGCCACCCACGACCTGGACGTCATTGACGGCCTGGCGGATCACTTGGTGGTGATGTACGGCGGAACAGTGATGGAACAGGGGCCCATGAAGGAAGTGATGGGCAACCCGCAGCACCCCTACACCTGGGCGCTGCTGCAGGCCCAGCCCAAACGCCAGGGCGGGGAGCGGCTGCTCACCATCCCCGGACGTCCTCCGGCCCTGGACGATCTTCCTCCCGGCTGCGCCTTCGCACCGCGTTGTGCCTCCGCCGCTCCGGAATGCTCCGCGGCGGTGCCCGGGCTGCTTTCCATCACGGTTCCGGAACACCGCACAGCCTGCGTCCGCGTCCAGCAGGCGCCCCGCGAAGCATCCGTCCAGAAAGGTACCGAATGAACCCGGAAACCGCGCACGGCCCGGAGGCCGTCCTGCAGATCATGTCCCTGGAGCAGCACTTCAAAGGCGCCAGGGGCAGCAAGGTGGTTGCCGTGGACGACGTCTCCCTGTCCGTCCTCCAGGGAGAGACGGTCGGCGTCGTGGGTGAATCCGGCTCCGGCAAGACCACCCTTGGCAGGGCTGCGCTGCGGCTCTACGAACCCACCGCCGGGCGGGTCTATTTTGAAGGCGAGGACGTGACGCGGCTGCGCGGGCGCCGCCTGACCCAGCACCTCCGCCGCCGCTCGGCAATGATCTTCCAGAACGCGGGCACGGCCCTGAACCCCTCCAGGCGGCTGGGCGAGTCACTGGCCGAACCCCTGGAAGTCCACCGCGTCGGCAACGCACGAACCCGTGCCGCCAAGGTGGAAGAAGCGCTGGAAAGCGTGGGAATCGATCCGGCCTGGTCACTGCGCTATCCACGCCAGCTCTCCGGCGGACAGCGCCAGCGGGTAGGAGTCCTGAGAGCTCTGATGCTCGATCCCAGCCTGATCGTGGCCGACGAACCCACGGCCGCCCTGGACGTATCAGTCCAGGCCCAGGTGGTGAACCTGCTCCGCGATATCCAGACCGAACGCGGCATTTCCTACCTGTTCATCAGCCACGATCTGGAGCTGGTGCGCTACATCAGCTCCAAGGTCCTGGTCCTCTATCTGGGCCGGGTTGTCGAATACGGCACAGCGGAGCAGATCTTTGCCGCTCCGCGCCACCCGTATACGGTCTCCCTGATCTCCATGGGACGCGCCCCCGAACACCGCCTGGTGCCCAGGGGAGATATCCCCTCGCCGTCGCAGGTCCCGTCCGGCTGCGCCTTCAGCACCCGCTGCCCGCTGGTCACCGACCTCTGCCGGATTTCACGGCCGGTGCTTACCAACGACGGCACCGGACGCATGGTGGCCTGCCACCGGGCAGGCGAGCTCGCTGTGCCCGGCCAGGAAACCGTGGCCCCGGCCATTCCCCATCCGCTGGCCCACGTACCAGATTTCTCCCTGAACCGCCCTGCCCCGGTTCCGGTCCCCTCAGGAGGTAAGTAATGCCCGGTTTCGCTGTTGAAAATGCCAAGTACCTGGATCCCGCCCAGGACATGGATGCCCTGATGGGCATGATCCTGGAACTGGCCTCCGAGGTTTCCGTGCTGCGCGACCGCCAGGCAGTGACTGAAACACTGCTGGCCGAACTCACCGGACTCCGCCGCGAGGACATTGACACCGCCCTTCCCGGCCCTGAGCTCCAGGACGAACTCGAGCAGGCCGGCAAGGCCTTCACCGGACGGCTGATCGCCGCGGCACGCGGCGCGGGAGGGACGCTGCCGTGAGCGCTGCAACCCTGCCCCGCACGGGTGCCGCTGCGCCCCGGCTCCGCTCCGGAAAAGCCCGCGGCATTGCCCTCTACCTGCTGAAACGGGCCGGACTGCTCGCCTTTGTGCTCTGGGGTGTTGTCTCCTTCCTGTTCGTACTGGCCCGCATGTCCGGAGACCCCGCCGTCCTGTTCTCCGAACCCGACGCCAGCGAGGAACAGATCCAGCTGACCCGGGAGCGTTTCGGCCTGGACAAGCCGCTGCACGAGCAGTACTTCTCTGCCCTCGCCGGTGCACTCCGCCTGGACTTCGGCACCTCCTACACCTTCGGGATCGACGCCGCGGCCCTGGTCGCCGAGCGCATGGCCCTGACCCTGCAGGTGCTGCTCCCGGGCCTGGTGATCGGCGTCTGCGTTGCCTTCGTCGTCGGGATCTATGCGGCGCTGAAGCGTTCCAAGGCGCGCTCGCGGGTGCTGATGTCAGCCGCGTTCCTGCTGGACGGGATTCCCTACTTCTTCCTCGCCCTGCTCCTGGTGCTTGTTTTCTCCCTGACCTGGCGGCTGCTGCCAGCCACCGGCAGCGGAACCCTTGCCCACACGGTGCTTCCGGTTGCCGTGCTGGCACTGAGCTCGGTGGCCACCCTGTCCCGGCTGGTCCGCGGCCAGTTCCTGGACGTGCTGGGGGAGGGGCACATCCAGATGGCACGGTCCAAGGGCATCTCCCCGGCGCGGGTCCTCTTCCGCCATGCCATGCCCACCGCGCTGCCTCCGCTGGTCTCCTTCGTGGGACTGCTGTTCTCGATCTCCTTCGGTTCCCTGGTGGTGCTGGAGCCGATCTTCAACTACGGCGGGCTCGGCGCGCTGCTGGTCCGCAGCGTCACCACCCGTGACTTCCCAGTGGTGCAGGCCGGCGTTTTCGCGATCGCTGCGCTGATCACCGTGATCAACCTGGCCATCGACGCGATTGTGACGCTGATGGATCCCCGACTTCGAACGAAGGTCGCGAAATGACAGTTATGACCCCGCCGCCGGCCGCAGCGGCAGCAGCACCGGTCTCCGCCGAGGGCAAGCCCCGGCCGAAGGCGCCGTCCCGCTTCCGGGAAGTGACCTCCGCCGTGTTTTCCGGCTGGGCTGCACGGATTTCCGGGGCTGCCCTGCTGCTGCTGGCCTGCTGCGCCCTCTTCGCGGATTTCCTGGCCCCGTTCGATCCCCGGGAACAGGACCTGCTGCGCATCAACCTGGCCCCGGCCTGGCTGGGTGGGCCGGCCGAACACCTGCTGGGCACTGATGCACTGGGCCGGGACATTGCCTCGCGCCTGCTCTACGGGCTGCGGCTGTCCCTGGTCATCGGGCTCTCGGCAGCCACCATTGCGGCCTGCCTCGGCCTGCTGCTGGGCGTGCTCGCCGGCTACTACGAAAAGGTGCTTGGCACGGTGCTGCTCCGGCTCGCGGACGTGCAGCTGGCCCTGCCGTTCGCAGCCGTGGGAATCGCGCTCTCCGCCGTCGTTGGATCGGGGGCGGTGATGCTGATCGTCTTCCTGGGCTACTGGGGCTGGACCACGTTCTCCCGCGTCATCGTTTCCACCGTCGCCCAGGTGCGGAGGGTCGACTACGTGACCGCCGCCCGGACCTACGGGGCCTCGGCTCCGCGGATCATGTTCCGCCACGTACTGCCCTCGGTGATCAGTCCGGTGGTGGTGCTGTGGACCAACATGGCCGGCATCCTGACCCTGGCCGAGTCCGGGCTCTCCCTGCTGGGACTGGGCGTGCAGCCTCCGGAGTTCACGCTTGGCTCCATGCTGGCGGACGGGCAGACCGACCTGCGGCTGGCACCCTGGGCGGCCATCGCCCCCGGGGCCGTGCTGATGGTTATCCTCCTGACGTTCAACACGTTCGGCGACTCGCTGCGCGATGCCCTGACTCCGGGCAGCCCGAAGTCCAAGCACGACCCCGAACTCAGCTGAACGCCCGGTCCCACCGCCGAAAAAGGGCACCTGTCCACTCTCCGGAGCGGACAGGTGCCCTTTGCTGCGGCCGGAATCTAGCCGACGACGGCGAGGGCGTCGGTGATCTGCCGCGCGGCGTCGACGATGCGTGCCTGGATCCGTGCCCGGTCAGCGTCCTGGAGCCGGTAAACCGGCCCGGCCGTGCCCAGCGCCAGGACCTCGCCCCCCGGTGCGTGCACGGCTGCCGCGCAGCCCCAGATCTGCGGGTCGATCTCTTCAAAACTCTCGGTGTGCCCCGTCCGCGCCAGCTCGTCCAGGGCTTCGGGGGAGAGCAGGGCACGGTGTGCGTCGGAGGCCACCTGGGCCTGTACGGAGGCAACATAGCGCTCCCGCTCCCCGAGCGGCATGTAGGCCAGCAGGGTGCGCGGAATCGACCCGGAATGCAGGGACATGGCCTGGCCCCGGCGGAACTGGAGCCGCACTGCCTGCTGGGACTCCACCCGCTCCACGCAGTACGCGTAGTCCCCGGCCCGGCGGGCAATCAGCACCGTTTCACCGACCTCGTCCCGCAGCCGTGCCATGACCGGCACGGCGATGTCCACAATGTCCGTCCGGCTCGCCGTGTGCGCCGCCGCAAGGTCAAGGACGCGGGCCGTGACCCGGTAGGCGCTGTCCGTCGCGGATTCAAGGAAACCTTCCTCCCGCAGCAGCCCCACATACCGGTAGGCCGTCGACGTCGTCAGGCCCAGTTCCTGCGCCAGCTCAGCGACCGTCCAGGTTGGCCGGGCGCCGGTAAAGAGGCCCAGCACGCTGATGGTCTTCCGGCCGGTTTCGGCTCCGCTGGTGCCTTTGGCGCGAGTGTTCGGGGTCATCCCTTGTCCTTGTGGGTTGGTTGGAAGAACGCGCAGCCGCAGGATTTTGCGGCCACTGGTGTGCCATCCTATGGGAATTTCAGTCCCAGCAAATGTTAAATGCTTGTTTCGCTTCGGGTTCTGCGTTGACGCGGTCCCTTCCGGCTAACTAGCGTTATTCCCAGTTAATAGGAACCTATTCCCAGAATATGGAAATCATACCTTTGGGCGTAGCTGAGGAAAGGAAGCCCCGTGGCGAATACTCGCTTTGGCACCGCCCAGTTCTTCTCGGGTCCGGATACCGCGGCCAACCTGCAGCTGTGCATCGGCTGGATGCGCCGCGCCGCCGACGCCGGCGTGCAGCTGCTGGTACTGCCGGAAAACGCCAACCGGGTCCGTGACTTCAGCACCCGCGAGGGTGCCTGGGAGCATGCCGAAAACCTCGACGGCGCCTTCGTCACCGGCCTGCGCGCCGCCTGCGCCGAGCTGGGAATCTGGGTCGCCGCAGGCGTGGACCTGCGCGGGGACAACGCCCCCGACGTCTACATCGGCCAGATCCTGATCGACGCGGACGGTGCAGTCGCCAAGGTGCACCGCAAGCACATTTTCTGGGACTACGAATACACGCTCTTTGTTCCCGGCACCGAGCCGGTCACGGCCGTCGACACTGAACTGGGCCGCCTGGGCCTGCTGATGTGCGCCGACGGGATTGTGCCGGAGGTGCCGCGGCTGCTGGCGCTGGACGGCGCGCAGGTGCTGCTGAACTCCCTGAACAGCCGCGGACCGGACGAACACCGCCTGCACGTCCCGCAGCGCGCCATGGAAAACCGTGTCTGGCATGTCTCCTCCAACACGGTGGGCGGGCCGGCGGACGCCTATCCCTGGATGGGCGGATCGCAGATCGTCTCACCGGGGGGAACCGTACTGGCCTCGGCAGGGGAAGCAGCCGAGGAGCTCGTGTGGGCGGACCTTGACCCGGCAGCTGCGGATGACAAGACGGACCCGCAGCGCGGGGACATTTTCGCCGCCCGCCGCCCTGAGCTTTACGAAGATCTGCTCCTCCCGGTGGGAGAAGTTCCGGCAGCGGCCATGTACGGCCCGGCAGGGGACATGCCCTCCAAACTGATCACCGTTGCCCCGCTGCAGGTCTCCTGGTTCCACAACCGGGACTGGACCCTCACCCGGGCGCTGGGACAGATCGCCTTCGCCGGCACCCGCGCCGTGACCCTGGGTGTGCTGCCGGAGCTGTTCTGCTTCCAGCCCGGCGAGGTGGCAGCAGACCCGCAGGCCGCAGCGCAGTTCAGCGCCGCGGCCCTGGAACAGATCCAGGCCGCAGCCCAGCAGGCCCGCCTGTACGTCGCAGTGAACCTGGTGGAAGAAGAAGACGGCGCCTTCTTCAACACCACCTGGCTGGTGGATTCCTCCGGGAACCTGTGCGCGAGCTACCGCAAGACCCATCTGGATGCTTCGGAGACCTGGGCCACGCCGGGCTCGGACCTCACTGTCGCGCACACCGGCATTGGCCGGATCGGCTTTATGACCGGAGGGGAGGTCTGGTACCCCGAAACCGCCCGCGTCCTTACCCTGCGCGGCGCGGAACTGATCGTCCACCCCACCGGCTGGGACCGGCCCGAGGCAGCCAAGGTCGCCGCGGTGCAGCGGACCGAGGAAAACCGGGTCCACCTGGTCTCCGCAGCCCGGCTTGATTCCGCCGGCGAACTGGGCAGCCAGGTGGTTGAATCCGACGAATTCGTTCCAGGCCAGCCAATTGCCCTGATGCGGTACCCCACCGCCTGGACCTGCCGCGGCGGATTCGAGGAGCAGATGAAGGTGGAGCTCGACCTGCGCGGCTCGCATTCCAAGGTCCAGGGGTTCCACCTGGACCCGGTGGCCACCCGGCAGCCCCTTATCTACCAACCCTTCACACGGACCACGGAGGTGGCAGTTCGATGAAAAGCACATTCAGCCCGGACGGACAGGCCGGCACCCACGTGAAGGTCCTGGTGGCGGGCATGGGACCCACCGGCATGGTGGCAGCCCTGGCCCTGGCACAGCGCGGAATCCCGGTGACGGTCCTGGAAGCAGGCGCTGAGCTGGCCGAGGAATCACGGGCCTCCACGTTCCATCCGCCCAGCCTCGAAATGCTGGACGACCTGGGCATCCTGGCCGAGGTCGAGGCACTGGGCCTGCCGGCTCCCCGGTTCCAGTACCGGGACAAGGCCGGTGCCATCCTGGCGGACCTGAAACTGGAAGCACTCTCCGAGGACACCCGCTTCCCCTACCGGCTCCAGTGCGAGCAGAACCGGCTCACCGAAGTCATCCTCGCCAAGCTGGCCGACTACCCGCATGTAAACCTGCGCTTCAGCGCACCGGTCCAGCGTGTTGAAATGGGCACCGCGAACGCCCGGGTTTTCCTCGACGGGGACGGGCGGGAGCCCAGCTACACGGCCGACTGGCTGATCGCCGCCGACGGCGCGCGCTCGCGGATCCGCAAGTCCCTGGGCATCGCGTTCGAAGGACTGACCCTGCCGGAACGGTTCCTGGTCGCCTCCACGACCCACGAACTGGCCCGGGAATTCGATGACCTGGCGCTCGTGGCGTACCTCTCCGACCCCTCAGACTGGGGCGTGCTGCTGCGCACCCCGCGGCACTGGCGCGTGCTGATGCCCATCGACGAAGGCACGTCCGACGCCGAGGCCCTGGACCCCGCAACCATCGAACGCCGCATCCAGAACGTGGCACCGAAGGACGGCGCCTACCCGCTGGACCACGCCAACATCTACGTGGTGCAGCAGCGGGTGGCCGCGACCATGGCCGCCGGGCGGGTACTGCTCGCCGGAGACAGCGCACACGTGAACAACCCATTGGGCGGGATGGGCATGAACAGCGGCATCCATGACGCCGTTGCCGCCGCCAGGACGGTGGCCGCAGCCCTGGACGGCGCAGACGCCGAGCTGGCTGCCAAAGCCTACGACGACGCCCGGCGCAGCACCGCCGTGAACTTCCTGCAGAAGAACACCATCCAGAACTACAAGGAGCTGCAGGAAACGGACACCGCTGCCCGGCACGAACGAACGGTGAAACTCGGGCGCATTGCCGCCGACCGTGAACTTTCCCGCAGCTACCTGCTGAACTCCTCCATGCTCTCGGCAGTCTCCCGTTCCAACGACCTGCTCGAGGGCGGACTGCGGGCCGCCCGCAGCGCTGCGGGACCGGCAGGACGTCGGCTGTGGGCGGCGCTCTCTGCCGGCACAGTGGTGGCTCCCGGGGCCTACGACGCCCTCAGTGCGGCCCTGGTGCGGAATGCCGGGTTCGGTGCCTGCCTCGTTTCCGGTGCGGCAGCGGCAGCTGCGGGGCTGGGCTGCCAGGACCAGGGGTTCGTGGGCCGGACGGACATGCTTGCCCAGCTGGAGCCGGTGGCTGCTGCCTCGGGACTGCCCGTGATAGCTGACGGCGACGGAGGGTACGGCGACGCCCGCCACGCAGCGCACACCACCGCCGCCTATGAACGGGCCGGCGCTGCCGCTATCACCATCGAGGACCAGGTGCAGCCCAAGGCACCTTCCGGCGCTCCGGCAGTGCTCCCGCCGGAGGAAGCCGCAGCGAAGATCGCCGCAGCTGTTGCCGCCCGGCAGGAAATGCTGGTCATTGCCCGCACCGACGCGTACGCCGCCGAAGGCTTCCCCGGCGTCCTGCAGCGCGCCCGTGCCTATGCCGCAGCCGGCGCAGACCTGATCTTCCCCGAGGGACAGCTTTCCCTTCCGGAACTGGCCGCCCTGCACCGGGCCACCGGCAAGCGGCTGGTCCTGAACCGCTCCGAAGCCCGGGAACCTGCCCCCGGTGCCCTCGAAGACCTGTCCGCAGCCGGCGTCGGACTCATCATTTACCCGGTGACGGGACTCCTCGCCGCGGGAAGCGCCCTGCACGCGGCCTACGAGTCGCTGGCAGAACAGGCCTGGCCGGTTTCCACGGAACAGCTCGGCTGGACCTCCCTGAACACGCTGCTTGCCTCCGGTGCCGCCGCCGGAGCCCGGAAGAACTAGACCACCAAAGGAATACGATGCCCTCCTACCTCTCCGAACGCGCCGTCCTGGGCGTGATTGTGCCTTCCACCAACACCGTCGTGGAAGCCGAATACAACCTCATGCGCCCGCCGGGAGTCAGCTTCGCAGCGAGCCGCATCTTCATCAGCCAGCCTGAACTGAGCGACGACGCGTCCTTCGTTGAATTCCTCGAGGACCTTCGCACCCAGACCGGGTACGCCGTCCGCGACGTCCTGACCGCCGAGCCGGACCGCATCGTGATGGGCATGTCCGCGGAAACCTTCTGGGGCGGTGCCGAAGGCGCAGCAGCCTTCGAAGCCGGCATCCGTGAGCAGGCCGGCGGCCTGGAACTCTCCACCGGCGCGGCTGCCTGCGATGCGGCCCTGAAGAAGTTCGGCGCCCGCCGGATCAGCTTCATCACGCCCTACCAGCCCATCGGCGATGAGCAGGTCCGCGCCTACTTCACCGATATGGGCTACGAAGTCCAGAAGGTGCACGGCTTCGCCTGCACTTCCGCCACCAACATCTCCGAAGTCACCCGCGAGCAGATCCGGGAGGCGTTCCTCGCCGTGGACGGCCCGGAGGTGGACGCCCTGGTGCAGGCAGGAACCAACCTGTGCGCCGTGGAAGTAGCCGCAGAACTTGAGCAGGAACTGGGCAAACCGGTAATCGCCATCAACGCAGCCACGATCTGGCACGCCCTGCGTGCCCAGGGAATCGAAGACAAACTGACCGGATTCGGGCGCCTGCTCGAAGAGTTCTAGAAGGAGTTCCACATGGCTTTTCGCCACATTGGCCTGCTGACCCTGCGGCCGGACGCAGATCCGGCCGCAGCCGAAGCAATCCTGGCCGGGCTGGCAGCGCTGCAGGACCTGGTGCCCGGCGTCGAATCCGTCCAGGCCGCACGCGATGCCGGTCTCAAGGACGGCAACGCGGACATCCACTTTGAAGTCGCGTTCGCAGATGAAGCCGCCTGGCGGGCATACCAGTCCCACCCCGCCCACGTGGCACTGGTGCAGGAGCACATTGCCCCGGCCATCACGGCCAAGGCCTTCGTCCAGGTCCGCGGATGACTCCGGCGGCGGTGCCGCGCAGTGGAACGGATTTTGCGTCCGACTTCAGCGCCGCCGGGCTGGACGGCAGCCTGGGACCCGGAGAGCACCCGGCCCTGCTGCTGGTGGATCCGGCCACCGCCTACACGGATAAGGCTTCCCCGCTCTACGCCGGCGTGGAAACCGCCGTCGAGGGCATGCACCGCCTGAAGGCCGCGGCCCGGAAGCACCGGATTCCCGTCTACGTCACCCGGGTTCGGTATTCCGGGCCCGGCGACGGCGGCCTGTTCGCCCGCAAGGTTCCCGCCACCCGCGTCTGGCATGAATCGAGCCCCTGGGGACAGTTCATCCCCGGGCTGGCCCCGGAAACGGGGGAAACCCTGATCACCAAGCAGTACCCCAGTGCGTTCTTCGGCACCCCGCTGGCCTCCCTGCTGTCCGCAGCACGGATTGACACGGTCCTGATCGCCGGCCTCACCACCAGCGGGTGCATCCGGGCGACTGCCCTGGATGCCCTCCAGCACGGGTTCATTCCCATCGTGGCCGAAGACGCAGTGGGAGACCGGCACCCGGATATCCATCGCGCGAACCTGGTGGATATCCAGGCCAAGATCGCCGACGTCCAGACGGTGGCCGGCATCGAAGACTACCTGGCAGCCCGGCCGGCCCCCGGCCCGCACTAGACCCCACAGAACAGGACACCTCCATGAACACCCCAAGCCCCGACTGGAACCTGGAAATGGCAAAGATCCGGCAGCTGCGCGCCGAACGCCCGCGGGTTGGACCCGGGCAGCAGCCGGCCGTCGTCGTCGTCGACTTCCAGAAGGCATTTGTGGAACACGAGGGCTGCGGCCCCTCGGCCGCCGCTGCGCTTGAGGCAACGGCTGAACTGCTAACTGCAGCCCGAGCCGCCGGCGTGCCCGTCATCTACATCAAGATGATCCTCGATGACCTCGAGGACCGGATGCTCGCCCAGCGGGTACGCTCCTCGCTCACCGAACGCTGCCTGCGCGGAAACCCCTGGACCGAAATCTCCGCAGTTGTTGCGCCGGAGCCGGGGGACCACATCGTGGAAAAAACAGTGGCCACCGCGTTCTACAAAACCCGGCTGGATGACCTGCTGGCGCAGCTGGGCACTGACGAACTGATTGTCGCCGGAACCTCCACCAGCGGCTGCGTTCGGGCCACCGTCATGGACGCCGCCTACCGTTCCTACCGGGTGTCGGTCGTCGAAGAGTGCGTGGATGATTTCCGCACCCTCTCCGGTGAAGTCAGCCTCTGGGACATGCAGGACCGCTTCGGCGACGTGGTGGGACTGGCAGAGACCCTGGACCGGCTGGGGTCCCTCGCCGCCGAACGCACCGGAGCGGGAGAACACCAGGCATGAACGAACCCGCGGTTCGCCACGATGAACGCCTGGTCTACGCGCCGCTGCCCGGCCGCCCCCGGGTGACCTGGCCCGGCGGAAAGACGGTAGCCGTTTGGCATGCCCCCAACGTGGAGCACTATGACTACGTGCCGCCGGGCGGGGGAGGAGTGCAGGGGCGGGTGTCCACCCCGGACCTGCAGCACTACACACACCGGGACTACGGCAACCGGGTGGGATTCTGGCGGCTGCTGCGTGCGGTGGACGAATTCCAGATTCCGTCCACCGTGTCCCTGAGCCTGCAGGTCCTCGAGGAGCTTCCCGAAGTGCGCGACGCCATGCTGGAGCGGAACTGGGAAGTGATGAGCCACGGCATCAACAACCTGCGCCCGCTCTACGGGATGGCCCCGGCACAGGAGAACGAGTTCTATGAACTGAACCAGGCACTGGCCCTGGCGTACACGGGCAGGACCATCAAGGGGATGCTCGGGCCCAAGGTCTCCGGCACGGAGAACACCTGCGAGCTGATGGCCGCACACGGGATGACCTACCACGCCGACTGGATCCACGATGAACAGCCCCGGCCGCTCCGAACTGCAAACGGGGACCGCCTGGTCTCCATCCCGTACTCCTTTATGCTCAACGACGTTCCGCTGCTGCACGCCAAGCACTTTTCCGGCGGCTATTTCGCCCGCCTGGCCAAAGCACAGGTCCGCCGCCTGCTCCGCGACGCTGCCGTTGACGGCCAGGGGCGGGTTGCCTGCGTAGCAACCCATCCCTTTGTTGCCGGCCAGCCGCACCTCTACCGGCATGTCCGGGACATCTTCGGGTTCCTGCGCAGCCAGGACGACGTCTGGCTGGCCACAGCCGGCGAAATCACCGACTACTACCTCGAACACCATTACGACGCCCAGCTCGCATACGCCCAGGAACTGGCTGCTGCGGCCGGGCAGCCCACTCTGGCTAGGAGCTGAAACAGTGTCCATCATCGATCATCCGGCCGACGCCGTGCCGTACGCCCCGGACATTCCCCGCACCTACGAGCCCTTCCGCCCGGCCTGGAGCAGCCGGGCGTCACTGACCGTCTCCCTGCTGCTGCACGCCCCGCGCTACGCCGATCCGGTGCCGGCCGGAAGCCACAAGCCGCTCGCAATGCAGGGCGGCGTCGGGCGGGAGACCGGCGAGCCACGTCCGGGCCAGGTGGCCCGCCTGTCCCAGTGGGACTTTGGGCTCACCACCGGAATCTTCCGGCTGCTGGATATCGCTGACCGGTACGGCGTTCCGGCAGCCGTGGCGCTGGACTCCCATGCCGCAGCGCTGCCCGGCCTGGGGCGGGCGCTGGGTGAACGGGCCGGGGAAATCGCGGCCCGGGGAGCTGCCGCCAACATTGTGCTGGACCCCGCCATGGACGCAGCTGCCGAACACGCCTACATCACAGCGTCAGTCGACGCCGTCCAGGCAGCCACCGGACGGCGCATAACCGGCTGGTTCTCACCCGAGCGCACCTCCACCCCGCGCACCACAGCGCTGCTGGCGGCCGAGGGGATTCCCTGGTTCGCGGACTGGACCCTGGATGAGGTGCCCGTTGCCCTATCCGGGGATGCCGCGGGACTGACAGCCCTGCCCTTCAGCCTCGAAACGGAGGACATGTTCGCCCTCTACAGCCGGGGGCTGCCCTTCGAGGACTACGAGCAGCTGCTCGATGACACCGTAAACCAGCTTCTCGAGGACGCCCGCAGCAGCGGACAACGGTTCCTGGGGCTGAGCTGGTTCGGCTGGGTCCTGGGACAGGCCTGCTTCGCCGACGTCGCCGAGTCGTTCCTGGGCCGGCTCGCCGCCCGCCCTGACGTAGTGTTCGCGCTGCCCTCCGACGTGCTCGTCCAGCCAGCCGCCGCAGCCGGCGCCGTCCGGCCGTGACAAGGGCGCCGGCGGCCGAAGTACGCCCCGAGCTCCCGGGCAGGCTCGGCTGGGCACTGGGCTCCGGCACCATCCTGCAGGGCTTCAATTCCTCAATCATCGCCGTGGCGATGGTCTCCATTGGGGTCTTCTACGGCAATGAGTCAGCTCTTCCCTGGCTGGTCTCGGGCATGTACATCGCCTGTGCGGTCGCTTCCCCCACCGCCGGACGGCTGGTTGACCTGTTCGGAGCCAGGCGGCTGTACCTGGCCGGGCTGGGAATCGTGCTGGCCGGCTCGGTGCTTGGTCCGTTCGCGCCCGGCATCGGGGAGCTCATTGCCGTCCGGGTGCTGATGGGAATAGGCGCGTCCATCCACTTCCCGGCCGCCATGGCGATTATCCGGCGCAGTGCCGAAGACAGGGACGCCTCGAACCGCCGCGCCATCGGCACGATCGCCCTGTGCGGGCAGACCATGGCCGCAGTTGGTCCCTCGATTGGAGGTTTCCTGGTAGTCGCCGGCGGCTGGCAGGCCATCTTCTGGGCCAACATTCCGCTGGTTGCCGCTTCTGCACTGATGGTTTTCCGGACCGTGGACCCGGATCCCCGGCCTGCGCCGCGCAGCGCGCGGACGGTGTTGAAACTCCTGGACGTTCCGGGCCTGCTCCTGTTCGTCCTCGCCCTGGTAGCCCTGATGGCGGGACTGCTGGAACTGGACGGTGCACTGTTCACGGCCGCCGCCCTGCTGGCAGCGTCCGCCGCACTCGGGGCGCTGTTTGCCTGGCGTGAGCTGAACACGAAACAGCCGTTCGTGGACGTGCGGCTGCTTGTGAGGGAGCGGGCGGTGCTGCGAACCTGCGGGCGCGCCGTCCTCACCTTCACGGCGTTCTACTGTGTCTTCTACGGCCTGCCGCTCTGGTTCGAAGGAACCCGCGGACTCAGCCCCGCCGAATCCGGGGCGCTTATGATCCCGGTTTTCGGCGTCGGCGTGCTCTCCACCATGGCAGCCACCGCGGCCGGCAAAAAGCTCCGGCCCCGATGGCTGCTGCTGATCGGCGGGGCAGGGTTCCTGCTGGCCGGCACGGTGCTGGCACTGACCTGGACTGCCGGTGCGCCGCTGTGGCTGCTGGCCGCAGTTGGTGCCCTGCTGGGCATCCCGAACGGCTTCAACAACGTGGGAAACCAGTCACTGCTCCACGCCGTGGCTCCGGCGGGGGAAATCGGCGTGGCCAGCGGGCTCTACCGCACAGCCCAGTACGTAGGGGCAGCACTGTCCGTCGTGGTGGTGGAAGCCGTGCTGGCAGTGCCCGGCGGCGGTGCCCCGGCACTGGGGGCTTCGATTGCCGCCGCGGGCCTGGTGCTGGCCGCAGCGAACGCCGTCGGGGCTGTGCGGCGGACCTGAGGTCCGTATCCCGTCCGCGCCGCACCTGCGCTACCGGGCAGGTGCAGCTCACGGGTAGGTTGAATGGAACCCGCACTAATGCCAAGGAGCCAAGCCAATGACCACTTTCCCCATGGGGCCTGCACTGCTGTTCTGCCCGGCGGACCGGCCGGAGCGATTCGAGAAGGCTGCCCAGCGGGCGGATGCCGTCATCCTTGACCTCGAAGACGCCGTCGCCTTTGAAGACAAGGAACAGGCCCGCGAGAACCTGGCGGCGTCGGCACTGGACCCGGACAGGACAATCGTGCGGGTAAACCCCGTCCACAGCACTTCCTTCCGCGCCGACATGGAGGCGCTCGCAGCCACCAATTACCGGTATGTGATGGCAGCCAAGGCCGAGGAGCCGGGCGAGATCGGGCACGCCCTGCGGCATGTCAGCGTCATTGCCCTCGTAGAAACCGCGCTTGGGGTGCTGCGCGCCGCGGACCTAGCCCGCGAAAAGAACGTCACCGCCCTGATGTGGGGAGCCGAGGACCTGCTGGCATCCCTCGGCGGTGAGTCCAGCCGCCGCTCCGACGGCAGTTACCGTCCCGTTGCAGTCCAGGCCCGTTCCACGGTACTGCTGGCAGCGGGTGCCTACGGCAAGGGTGCCATCGACTCCATTTACGGGAACATCGAAGATAGTGCCGGGCTAGAGGAAGAAGCGCGCGACGGCGCCGCGTCTGGATTCGCGGCCAAGGCCTGCATCCATCCGGGGCAGGTGGCAGCGGTTCGGGCCGCCTACGCCCCCTCCGAGGAGGACAAAGCCTATGCCCGTGAACTGCTTGCAGCAGCCCAGGGCCAGGGCGGCGTCTTCAGCTTCCGCGGCGCAATGATCGACGGCCCGCTGCTCCGCCAGGCTGAGCAGACCCTGCGCCGGGCGGGGATTCCGGGCTGACACGGAGCTAATTGCCCGCCCTGCGGGCCAGAGTTTGTGCGGGCAGGGGACGGCGCGGGGCGCAGCCGCTGATACTGGGGCTATGCGCATAGTCATAGCTGGAGCCCACGGGCAGATTGCACGCGAAACCGGCAGGCTGCTGGTGGCCGCGGACCATGACGTCGCCGGCCTGATCCGCAACCCGGACCAGGCCGCCGACCTTGAGGCAGACCGCGTGGCGCCGGTGGTCCTGGACCTGGAAAACAGCACGCTGGAAGACCTCACCCAGGTACTCACCGGAGCGGACCTCGCCGTGTTTGCGGCAGGAGCCGGACCGGGCAGCAGCATTGAGCGGAAGGACAGCGTGGACCGCGCCGGTGCCGTCCTGCTCGCGGAGGCTGCGGAGGCCGCCGGAGTCGGACGCCTGATCCAGGTGTCCTCTGCGGGTACCGATTCAGTAATCGGCGGAGCACGGCCCGAAGGCCTCCAGGACGGGATGTATGCCTACTTGGTGGCCAAACGCGCAGCGGAGGAAGACCTGATGGCGCGGACAGACCTGGACTGGACCATCCTCCGGCCGGGCACGCTGACCAACGGCGATCCCGTGGGGCTGGTGGAGCTGGCACCGGAAGTAGCGCCCAGCACCGTTCCGCGCCGGGACGTTGCAGCGGTACTGGCGGAGCTGGCAAAAACCGGCCGCGGCAGCGGGCAGGTCCTGGGGCTGGTCACGGGAACGGATCCGATACCGGACGCCGTGGCAGCCCTGCCGGTTGCGTTGTGACCGCCCCGGACGCTGCGTGAGGAAAGCGGCTGGGCTGTTGCCGCGGCTGACGCCGTGAGCAGGCATGGTGCGGGATACTGGTAGGCATGCAGCTACCTGAGCCCACCGAACCTGTAACAGCGGCAGCCAGTTCACGGCCGGATGCGTCCGGCAGCGGACGGATTCCCCGCCGGGTGGTCCTGCTGGGCTCCACCGGGTCCATTGGTACCCAGGCCATCGACGTCGCCGACGCTGCTCCGGACCGCTTCCGCATCGTTGCCCTGGCCGCCGGCGGCAACAACCTGGACCTGCTGGCGCGGCAGGCCGTCCACACCCGCGCCGCCGCCGTCGGCTGCGCCGCAGTGGACCTGGCCACACTGGAGGATGCCCTGCGCCGGGCCTGCGACGAGGCGTCCGTCACCGGTTATGACCCTGAACTGTTTGTAGGCCTTGGCGCGGCGACCGCCGTCGCAGCCTGGCCCGAGGCCGAAGTCGTGCTCAACGGGATGACCGGATCCATCGGCCTGGAGCCAACCCTGGCAGCCCTGGCGGCAGGGCACATGCTGGCCCTGGCGAACAAGGAATCGCTGATCGTCGGCGGCGCCCTGGTAAAGCGGGCGGCACGCCCCGGCCAGCTGGTGCCGGTCGATTCGGAGCACTCGGCGCTTGCCCAGGCCCTTCGAGCGGGTACATCCGATGAAGTGGACCGGCTGGTGGTCACCGCCTCCGGGGGGCCGTTCCGCGGCCGCCGGCGAGCGGACCTGGCAAACGTCACCCCCGAGCAGGCGCTGGCGCATCCCACCTGGAAGATGGGCCGCATGGTCACCACCAACTCCGCCACCATGGTGAACAAGGCACTGGAAGTCATTGAAGCCCACCTGCTCTTCGACGTTCCGCTGGAGAAGATCGACGTCGTGGTGCATCCGCAGTCGGTGGTGCACTCAATGGTCCAGTTCACGGACGGTTCCACCATTGCGCAGGCCTCGCCGCCGGACATGAAGCTGCCCATCGCCCTGGGCATGGGCTGGCCGGAGCGGGTCCCCGGCGCGGCCGCCCCCTGCGACTGGACCAAGGCCACCGAATGGACCTTCGAACCGCTGGACGAGGAGGCCTTCCCTGCCGTGCGCCTGGCCAAGGAGGCAGCGGCTTCCGGCGGAACAGGCATGGCCGTCTACAACGCGGCCAATGAGGAAGCCGTGGATGCCTTCCACGACGGTCTCATCGGATTCACAGACATAGTTGATACGATCGCCGCGGTCCTGGCCCAGCACGCCGAGTCCGGCGAACTGACACTGCAGTCAGTGCTGGCGGCTGAAAAGTGGGCCCGTTCCGCAGCCCGGGCCCGAATCGGCAGGGGCTAAGCAAGTGCATTCGAAGGAAGTCCGTTGAGCGTTCTACTTTTTATCCTGGGCGTGCTGTTCGTGGCCGCCGGCATCGCGGTTTCGATCGCGCTGCATGAGGTTGGCCACCTGCTGCCGGCCAAGGCGTTCAAGGTCCGGGTCACGCAGTACATGATCGGCTTTGGCCCCACTGTGTTCTCCCGCCGGCGCGGCGAAACCGAGTACGGCGTCAAGGCCCTTCCGCTGGGCGGCTACGTGTCGATGATCGGGATGTTCCCGCCCAACAAGGAAACGCACGACGGCGACGTGCGCCGCTCCAGCACCGGCATGTTCCAGCAGCTCGCGGTGGACGCACGCCAGGCCGAGACCGACCGGCTGGAACCCGGGGACGAGAACCGGGTGTTCTACAAACTTCCGGTGTGGAAGCGGATCATCATCATGCTCGGCGGGCCGTTCATGAACCTGCTAATCGGCATCGTGCTGTTCGCCGTGCTGCTGATGGGCTTCGGCAGTGCCCAGGCCACCACCACCCTCGCCTCCGTGAACGAATGCGTGATCAGCGGCAGCCAGGCAGCAGCCGGACAGACCGAGTGCGCGGATACCGACCCGGCAGCACCGGCCCACGAAGCGGGACTCCTGCCCGGAGACACCATCACCCGGTTCGACGGCCAGCCGGTCCGGGAATGGACCGAGCTCTCCGAGTTGATCCGCGAAGCCGCCGGGCGCAGCGTGACCGTGACGTACGAACGTGACGGCGCCGAGGGCGAAGCCAGCATCACGCCGCTGCTCACCGAACGTCCCGTCACTGCGCAGGACGGTACGCCGGTCCTCGACGATGACGGCAGCCCGCTGACCGAGGAAGTCGGCTTCATCGGTGTCGGTTCGCAGACTGCCCTCGTGCGCCAGCCGGCCACCGAGGTGCTGCCCATGGTGGGGGAGAATCTGCAGGGGATTGCCGGCGTCGTTATCAACCTTCCGCAGCGCATCGCGGATGTGGCACAGGCGGCCTTCTCCTCCGAGGAGCGTGACCCCAACGGACCCATGTCCGTAGTGGGCGTTGGCCGCATTGCCGGCGAAATCTCCTCCATGGAGGAATCCCCGGTGCAGAACCGGGTGGCCGTGCTGATCGGCCTCGTGGGCAGCGTGAACCTGGCGCTGTTCGTGTTCAACCTCATTCCGCTGCTGCCGCTGGACGGCGGACACGTGGCCGGTGCCCTGTGGGAGTCGCTGCGCCGGGGTATTGCCAAGCTGTTCCGCCGCCCCGATCCGGGGCCGTTCGACATGGCCAAGCTGCTGCCCGTCACCTACGCCGTTGCCGTGCTGCTGATGGGTATGGGTGCCCTTCTGATCTACGCGGACATCGTCAAGCCGGTCAGCCTGTTCTAGTTTCAAAAGAATCTGAAACCCATTTTGCTTGTAAATACATTTGCAATCGAATACGGTTTCAAGCATGTTCGTACTGACGATCGACCAGAAGGACAGCCGCAACACCTCTGACCGGGTGCCCGGACTGATTGAGCTGCTTGGCTCCGAGGAACTCGAGCTTCCGTTCGAGCGGACCGTGGGCGATGAGGTGCAGGGCGTTGCCTCTTCCCCGTCCGTTGCGGTCAACGCGGCCCTGCTGGCCATCCGCCAGGGCGGCTGGTCCGTTGGAATAGGGGTGGGCACTGTCGGCCTGCCCCTGCCGGCATCCTCCAGGGAAGCCGGGGGAGAGGCCTTCATTGCTGCCCGCGCCGCCGTCGAGCGTGCCAAGAAAACCGGTGACCGCCCGCCCCTCGCCGTCGCAGCTGCCCCGGAAGCAGGCGCCGGGGCCGCGGAAGCCGCCGCGCACGCCGAGGCCGTGCTGGTCCTTATTGCCGGCCTGGTCTGCAGCCGCAGCGAAGCGGAGTGGCGGATCCTCGAACACGTCGACCCGCATAAATGGGGAGCCCAAAGCGCCGCAGCACGTATGCTCGGGGTCAGTTCCCAGGCAGTGAGCAACGCCGTCCAGCGGGCCATGTGGCAGGAAGAATGGGCCGCACGTCCCGCAGCAGCGGTGCTTCTTGAACGGGCGGACCGGGCAGCCGGTTCCCCGCCGAGATAGCAGAAACTGCCCGTTACAGCGCCGAGACGTGCAGTTTCTGCCATCTCGAAGAAGACAAGGAGTTCCATGGACCTGCTCTGGATCGTGCTTGGCCTCGCGGCGGCCGCCGTCGGGGGCTGGCCGGTCACCAGCGGAGTGCTGAAACTGGCACGTGCGGTGGAGGCTTCCCGTCCCGCAGGGGACCCAGCCCGTGACCCGGCGGCGGACCAGGTCCACGACCTGGCCGCGGTGCCCGCGCTTCCCCCGCTGCCCAAGCGCCGGCCGCAGCCGGCAGGGCCCGTGATCCTGCGCGGTGGACTGGTTATCGGTTTCCTTGAACGACTGGCCGTGGCAGCCGCCGTCCTGGCTGATGAACCTGTTGCCATCGCGTACGTCGTCGCCATCAAGGGCCTCGGGCGGTACGCGGAACTGAAAGAGACCCCGGCCGCCGCCGAGCGCTTCATCATCGGCACCCTGGCCTCCATGCTGTGGGCAGTGGGCATTGCGGTTGCCGTACGGGTGGCGCTGCTGCACGGCTGACATCCCTTAGGGTGGGAATCATGAGTATTTTCGCAGTTGAGTACGTGTACGACGCCGAATCGGCAGCGGTGCGCGATGAGCACCGTCCCGCCCACCGCGAGTGGCTTGCTGCCCTGGTCGAAGAGGGCAAGGTCCTGGCCAGCGGCCCGTTCACTGACGGCGCCGGCGCGCTGCTTATTTTCACCGCCGCGGACGAAGACGAGCTGAACGGCCTGCTCAAGCAGGATCCGCTCGCCGTCGGCGGCGGCATCTCCGGGCTGAAGACCACCGAGTGGAAGCCGGTTACGGGTGCCTTCGCGCACCTTGCCGGCTAAGCCCTGAGTGATATTCCACCTGCCTGCGGCACGCGGTGCGGCGGGCAGGTGGATAATAGGACAGGCGCGCTTATCCCCGCCGCCAGAGACTAATAGCTGCCCGCAGGGCACATGGAGGATGTTTTGACCTCGGTCAACCTAGGAATGCCAGCAGCACCGCCGCCCGTCCTTGCCCCGAGGCGCAAAACCCGCCAGATCAAGGTGGGTTCAGTAGGCGTCGGGTCGGACTTCCCGATCAGTGTGCAGTCGATGACCACCACCCCCACCACGGACATCAACGCCACCCTCCAGCAGATCGCCGAGCTTACGGCGTCGGGCTGTGACATTGTGCGGGTGGCCTGCCCCAGCGCCGATGACGCAGCGGCACTGCCCATCATCGCCAAGAAGTCGCAGATCCCGGTGATTGCGGATATCCACTTCCAGCCGAAGTATGTCTACGCCGCGATCGAAGCAGGCTGCGCCGCTGTCCGCGTGAACCCGGGCAACATCCGCAAGTTTGACGACCAGGTCAAGCAGATCGCCAAGGAAGCCAAGGACGCCGGCGTGTCCATCCGGATCGGCGTCAATGCCGGCTCGCTGGACCCCCGCCTGCTGGCAAAGTACGGCAAGGCAACTCCCGAGGCCCTGGTGGAATCCGCTGTCTGGGAAGCCAGCCTCTTCGAGGAACACGACTTCCACGACTTCAAGATCTCCGTGAAGCACAATGACCCCGTTGTCATGGTCCGTGCGTACGAACTGCTCGCCGAGCGCGGCGACTGGCCCCTGCACCTGGGCGTCACGGAAGCCGGTCCTGCGTTCCAGGGCACCATCAAGTCCGCCACCGCTTTCGGTGCGCTGCTCTCCAAGGGCATCGGTGACACCATCCGCGTCTCCCTCTCCGCTCCGCCGGTCGAGGAGATCAAGGTGGGCAACCAGATCCTGCAGTCGCTGAACCTGCGGCCGCGGAAGCTGGAAATTGTTTCCTGCCCCTCCTGCGGCCGCGCCCAGGTGGACGTCTACACCCTGGCGGAGCAGGTCACCGCCGGACTCGAAGGCATGGAAGTGCCCCTTCGCGTAGCGGTCATGGGCTGCGTCGTAAACGGCCCGGGAGAAGCGCGCGAAGCCGATCTGGGTGTAGCCTCCGGTAACGGAAAGGGACAGATCTTCGTCAAGGGCGAAGTCATCAAGACTGTTCCGGAAGACCAGATTGTAGAGACCCTGATCGAAGAAGCGATGAGGATCGCCGAAGACATGGGGGAGGCCGATGGCGAGGATGCTGGCACGGGTGGCCCCATGGTTACCGTCGGCTAGGACGGAGAAGATGCGCAGCGGAAACATGACGGGAACGCTGCGCATCCTCGGTGCGGCCGATACCGCGGCACTCACTGAACTTGCAGCCGCAGACCCGGTGGCGAACACGTTCCTGCTTTCACACCTGGAAACCACCGGAACCGCTGCTCCGACGGCGGCCGGCGGCCAGGTGCTGGGGGTGTTCGACGGCGGAAAGCTCACCGCTGCCTGCTGGGTGGGGGTCAACGTTGTGCCCACCGGCGTCACGGCCGAAAACGGGCCTGAGATCGGTGCCTACCTGGCCAGTACCGGGCGCCGCTTCTCCTCGCTGTTCGGGCCGGCAGAGGCCGTACTGTCCCTCTGGTCCCAGCTGCAGCACACCTCCCCGCGGCCCTTCGACGTACGCAGCGACCAGCCGCTGCTTGAAATCGCGGGCCCCTCGCAGGTATCGCCGGCTCCGGGACTACGCCGTGCACGCCCTGCTGACCTTGACCGGCTGCTGCCTGCCTGCACGGCCATGTTCGAGGAGGAAGTCGGATACTCGCCCGTCGCCGGTGGAAGCAGGCATTATCGGCAGCGGGTTCTGTCGCTCATCCAGAACGGGCACTCTCTCGTGGAGTTCGATGCCTCCGGCCAGGTGATCTTCAAGGCAGAGCTTGGAACTGTCTCCAGCCGGGCTGTCCAGGTCCAAGGGGTCTGGATGAACCCGGCCTACCGCGGACGCGGCCTGAGTGCCGCCTACATGTCCGCCGTAGTCCAGTTCGCCCAGGAACTGGCTCCGCTGACCAGCCTCTATGTGAACCACTACAACGCCCCTGCCAGGGCAACCTACGAATCCGTGGGTTTCCGCCAGGTAGGCACCTTCGCGACCATCCTCTTCTAGGCACTGGCAGCCCGGGCAGCCAGGCACCCGGGCTGCCAGTGCCTTACTTTCCCCGCCGGCGCACCCTAGGCTGGGACGACCATGACCCGGACCCGACGCGCCGCCTGCCTGCTGGCCGCAGCCCTGCTGCTCACGGCCTGCTCCGGTGTGTCCGGGGAGGGCCCTGCCGCACCCTCGATTACTGTGCCGGCGGACGCGGGGGAACGGCTCCGGCCGGACCAGCCCCACGTTCCGGGCCGGAAGCCGGAAGCACCGGCGGTCCCGGACCGGAAACCGCCGGGACGGCGCCGGCTGAGAGCACGCCGCCAGGCCCAAGCCCGGAGACCGGATCAGCGGATGACGGCAGCCTCCCCGCCTTCAGTTCGGCCCGGCTCGAAGCCGCCGTCACGGCGGCCAACCGTTCCCTGGCACTGGGAGGCGAAGTCCTCAGCGAGGAAACACTCCGGTCTATGCTCCCCGGCACTGAATCCGCGCCAGGGGCCGAGGTGACCTTCGAGCCGGCCGCCTGCTCGGAAATCGCAGCCACCGCTGCGGTATCCGCCGTGCAGGACGCGTCGCTCGCCGGACTGGCATACGGCCGGGAGGCTGAAGCAGCCAGCGTCCTCAACGTTGCTGCCTACGCAGACGAGTCCGTCCTCGACACTCTGGATTACATTGACGAGGCAGTCCTGTCCGGCTGTGCGGAAGTCCGCATGACCAGGGACGGAACAACCGTCACGGTAACCAATACGCGCCTGGACATCACAACCGCTGCCGATCAGACGCTGGCACTGGACACCGTGGTCAGCGCGCCTGCGGGAGCCACACGGCTTGTGGTGGTCAGCGCCAGGTCCGGAAGCGTACGCCTTGTCGCGTCGCTGCCTGCTCCCCGGGACCCGCAGCGGGACGCAGCCGAAGCAGGCCTGCTCATCGACGCAGTCCTGGCGGAACTGGGGCTGGCATCCCCCTAGCCCGTACCGCTTCCGCCACGCGGCGGCCGTGTCCGGTGCATCCGGCGCCAGGGGCTAGATTAGTAGGGAGAAACTTCTTACTTAGGTGCAGCCAACGCTGCAGAAACGGATTCGACGCGTGGTCCTTCGACTTTCCACCCTTTTCCTGCGCACCCTGCGTGAAGACCCGGCAGACGCCGACGTCGCCAGCCACCGGCTGCTGGTCCGTGCCGGCTACATCCGCCGCGCCGCACCCGGCATCTACTCGTGGCTGCCCCTGGGCCTGCGCGTGCTGGGCAAGGTGGAGACCATCATCCGTGAGGAAATGGCCGCCATCGGTGCCCAGGAAGTCCATTTCCCGGCACTGCTGCCCCGTGAACCCTACGAAGCATCCAACCGCTGGACCGAGTACGGGGACAACCTCTTCCGCCTCCAGGACCGCAAGGGCGCAGACTACCTGCTGGCACCGACCCATGAGGAAATGTTCACCCTCCTGGTGAAGGACCTCTACAGCTCCTACAAGGACCTTCCGGTCTCGCTGTTCCAGATCCAGAACAAGTACCGCGACGAAGCGCGGCCGCGTGCCGGCCTGCTCCGCGGCCGCGAGTTCATCATGAAGGACTCCTACTCCTTCGATATTGACGACGAAGGCCTGGAAGCCAGCTACCAGGCCCACCGCGGCGCCTACCTGCGCATCTTCGAGCGCCTGGGCCTCGACGTCGTTGTTGTCTCCGCCGTTTCCGGCGCTATGGGCGGCTCCAAGAGCGAGGAGTTCCTGCACCCGACCCCGGTCGGTGAGGACACCTACGTCCGTTCGGCCGGCGGCTACGCGGCGAACGTCGAAGCCGTCACCACCGTGGCACCGGAACCGGTCGACTACAGCGGCGCCCCCGCAGCGCAGGTTGTGGACACCCCGGATACCCCCACCATCGACACCCTGGTAGCGGACGTCAACGCCCGCTTCCCGAAGGACGACGGCGAGTGGACGGCCGCAGACACGCTCAAGAACGTTGTCCTGGCCGTGACCCTGCCCACCGGTGAGCGGCAGATCGTCGTCGTTGGCGTTCCGGGCGACCGCGCCGTGGACCTCAAGCGCATCGAAGCCAACATCGGCTCGCACCTTGAAATGTCCGGGGAGCTCGGTGTTGAGGCCGCTACGGACGAGGACCTCAAGAAGCACCCGGGCCTGGTCAAGGGCTACATCGGCCCGGGACTGACCCTGGACGAAGCCGTGCTGGGAACGGAGTCGGCAACCGGCCTGCTCTACCTCGTGGATCCCCGCGTTGTTGCAGGCACGGCCTGGATCACCGGAGCCAACACACCCGGCAAGCACGTTATTGGCCTGGTCGCTGAACGCGACTTCGGCTGGGACGGCGTGATCGAAGCCGTTGAGGTCCGCGAAGGCGACGAGGCGCCGGACGGATCCGGCCCCCTGGAAGCGGCCCGCGGCATCGAGATGGGCCACATCTTCCAGCTTGGCCGCAAGTACGCCGAAGCGCTGGGACTGAAGGTCCTGGACAGGAACGGCAAGCTGGCCACCGTGACCATGGGATCCTATGGCGTGGGTGTCACCCGGGCCGTCGCAGCCCTGGCCGAGTCCAACCGGGACGAGAAGGGCATCATCTGGCCGCGCGCCGTTGCGCCCGCGGACGTGCACGTGGTGGCCACCGGCCGCGGAGACGAGATCTTCGAAGCCGCGGCAAAGCTCTCCGAGGATCTCGAAGCAGCCGGACTGGAAGTTATCTACGATGACCGCCCCAAGGTTTCCCCGGGTGTGAAGTTCGGTGATGCTGAACTGATCGGTGTTCCCACGATCCTGGTGGTTGGCCGCGGCCTGGCGGACGGCGTCGTCGAAATCAAGGACCGCGCCACCGGTGAAGCTGAAAACGTTCCGGTCGCCGAGGCCGTGGAGTACGTGCTCCGCGCTGCCCGCGGCTGAGCCGTAGGTGGTCTCGGGGCTTGAGGACATAACGCTCGCCACCATCGCCCTGGTGGTGGTGGCGGGCCTCGCCGCAGGCTGGATTGACGCCGTCGTGGGCGGCGGCGGGCTGCTCCAGCTGCCGGCGCTTCTCCTCGTGCCCGGAATCTCTCCCGTGCAGGCCCTGGCGACCAACAAAATGGGTTCCGTCTTCGGGACCACCACCAGCGCCATCACCTATTACCGGCGTGCCCACCCGGACCTGAAAACGGCGCTGCCCATGGCCGGGGTGGCGTTGGCGGGAAGCTTTGGGGGAGCGGTGCTGGCGGCTTCGCTTCCGTCCTCGGTCTTCAAACCGATCATCGTGGTGGCGCTGATCGTCGTCGCCGTCTTCACTGCCACGAAGCCCACCGTGGGGGAACTGACCAACCTCCGGCACTCCGGGAACCGGCACTACGTCACGGCCGGGGCAATCGGTGCCGTGATTGGCTTTTATGACGGGCTGATCGGTCCGGGAACCGGTTCCTTCCTCATCATCGCCATGGTGACCCTGCTCGGCTACAACTTCCTGGCAGCCAGCGCCAAGGCGAAGATCGTGAACATGGCAACCAATATCGGCGCGCTGGCGTTTTTCCTGCCGCACGGCTCCCTGTTGTGGGGCCTTGGCCTGATTCTTGGGCTGGCCAACATGACCGGCGGCTACATCGGTGCACGCATGGCGGTGAAGAAGGGCAGCAAATTCATCCGCATCGTGTTCCTGGTGGTGGTGGGTGCGCTGATCATCAAACTCGGCACCGATGTCTGGATGGAAAACTTCCAGGGCCAGCAGCCGGGGACCTAGGCGGCCGGCAGTTCACTCACCGGCGGCAGCCCGGGATGGGTCTTGCCGGCCAGCGCCGAGGCGACCCACACCGAGCGCTGCGCATCGGCGGCCATTCCGTCACGAAGATAGTCCAGCGCGTTGGCCACTTCGCGCAGGATGCTCCACTCAGCCGCGGCGCCGGGATCCAGTCCGCCGGCTTCGCAGAGACCGTGCAGCCGCTGCACCAGGGAACGCTCCGGGGCCACTGCTGCCAGGTCCCCAAGCCGGTTCCACAGCATAGGTGCCACGGCGTACTCGGCCTCCCCGCAGACGGCCTGCGGATCGATGGCTGCCCACCCGCCGTCAGGCCGGGCAAGGACGTTGCCGAAGTGCAGGTCAGCGTGCGCCAGCACGTCCCGGCTGCTGCGCCGGCCCACCGCCCCGCGGGTCTGGCAGACGGCCAGTGCTTCCTCCAGCAGCCAGCGTTCGAATGGCTGCCCCAGCGCCTCCCACTCGGCCGGAAGCTCATCGGAAAGCTGCTCGGCCCTTTCAGCGGCGGAAGGTATGGCGGCCCATTCCGGTTCCTCCGATTCGGGGATGCCGAGCTCGCGGACCAGCCTGCCCCAGACGTGGATAGCCTGCGCAATGGGCACCTGCAGCAGGGTTTTTTCCGGGTCCAGCCGTTCGAGCAGCAGCGCGCCACCTGCTGTGTCCCGATCCAGGAGGCGGACGGCGCCGCGTCCGGCCCAGAGCTGGAGCGCCGGCGCTTCGGATTCCGCCTCCGGGTGGGGGAACGGCAGTTTCAGGACGGCTGGGGTTCTGTCTGCGGTAAGGACCGGCACCACCAGTGCGCCATGGCCGTGCCAGCTGTGCGCTGCTGCTGAGTCATCCGGGATGAGTCCGAAGGATGCCAGGGCATCGTCCACCAGGCCCGGCAGGCTTTCGACCCAGTTCCGGCCTTCGCGTGAGCGCAGGTAACGCCTGCGCAGGGCTTCGGGTACTACGACGGCGGATGCCATAAAGATGCCTCCTGCGGGCTGGGGGTCCGTGGCGGGCGCTGCCGGCGTGCGGCAACCTGCTGCGGCCACCAACCCAGCCTAGGGTGCCGGTGCCTGCCGTGCCAGTGCGCAGCACCCCTGCCGCGGCTGTGCCAACCTCCAGCGAAGGAAACCTGCGCCGCTGTGCCCCGGCATGGACTTTCACCCCTCGGCGGGCGGAACCGGCCTAGCCTGCAGCCCAGGGGAGGTGCGCCGGCACGGCGTCGAGCCCGGGGGCGGGCGGGATCTCACTGGTGGAGTACAGCAGCAGGGAAGTTGCCACCAGGCGGTCAATTGCCCAGGAGCGCACGGCCCCGTCGCTGCTTCCGGCCAGGTCAGCGTAGAGGTGCGGCATTGTCTCTTCCAGTTCCCGGAGGGAAGAGACTGGATCGGCCAGGAACCCCGGGTCCAGGGACCACGCGGGCAGGGGAGTGACTTCGGGCAGGCACAGGTCCGGCAGCAGCCGGACTGCTTCCCGTCCGGCTTCCAGATGGGCTTTTCGACGCTCAGTTGGTGGTTGTCCCAGAACCGTGAAGCCGCTGCCGGCCTGGGCCTGGGCCACTTCGTAGCCGTAGGCTGCACCGTATTCGGCATTTACCGCGGCCTGCAGCGATTCGGCGGCACCCGGCCGGTCCCGAAGGACGGCGCGGTCACCGCTGGAGCACTTGGGCAGGTCGGAGTCCTCAAGCACGGGTGTCCAGCCGGAGTCCTGCAGCTGCCCCAGGGGTTCGCCAAGGGCACGCGCAGCACGATCGGCCAGCAGTAGCTGCCCCGTACCGGTGGATGCAAGCAGGCGCGCTGTCCCGTAGTCTGCCCGGCCGGCTGCGGCCAGGTTCTTCCGGGCAGATTCCAGCAGCGCCCGGGGATAGGACTGCGTCTGGGGAGCGGCTGATTTCTGCGCTGCCGCGGTCCCGCCCGGGCTGGTCAGCAGCAGCGCCTGCTGATTCAGGATGTTGGCCGCGGACTGCAGTTCGGCAGCCGAGCCGGGGTCAAGGGAGGCCGCCAGCGAGTCAGCTTGGGCGGCAAGGACGCGGGACGTGGCGAACGCCTCATTCAGCGCCTGTTCGGAAAAGGACCGGGGGCGTTCCGGTTCGGCCCCGGAACCTGCTGTCAGGCCCAGCGAGGCGATCACGCAGGCCAGGAGCCCCAAAGCGAGGGTACGCCGCAGGAAGCCGGCAACAGCAGCAGCCCTGGAGGGGCGTGTGCCGGGCCGCTGCGGGACGTTCGGGGGCTTCTCCACAACACTCGATCATGCCACGAACGGGCCCCCACCTGCGGCGGTGACCCGGGTGCCCGGGAAAAGTCGGTAGTCTAGGAGCTACAACAACATCTAGTGGGAGGCAGTAATGGCGGGTCGCCCCAGCCCTAAAAAAGACACGTCGTCTAACTACCGCAAGGACGCACAGCGCGCCGAGGTTGCTGCGGAGACGCAGCGGCTCAAGGACTATCTGGCTCCCACAGTTGCCGGTGAGAACCTCTTCCTGGAGGACATCGAGATCAAGATTGCCGGCGCCCACCGGACCGTCCACGTCATCGTGGACCTTCCGGAGACCGAAAGCGGCGGCGTGAGCCTGGACCGGATCGCGGATGTATCCCGCGTCCTCTCCGATGCCATGGATGCGGATCCGCAGGACGACGGCCGTCCCTACAGCCTTGAAGTGTCTTCCCCGGGTGTCTCCCGCCCGCTGACCGAACGGCGGCATTGGCGCCGCAACAAGGGCCGGATGGTGTGCGTCACCCCGGTGCGCGGCGACGCCGTAACCGGCCGCCTCCTGGAGGTTGATGATTCGGGCATCACGCTGGTCCCCGAACTCGCGGTCAAAAAGGGAATGAAGCCCAAACAGGGTGAAAAGCTGCATCTGGCGTTTGACCAGATAGCCAAGGGACGGGTCGAGGTCGAATTCGCCCACCTTGAGGACGAACCGGCTGGCGAGGACGCCGACGGAATTAACAGCACAGCCGAGGAGGCCTAAATGGATATTGATATGAGTGCGCTGAGGCTGCTGGAAGCGGAACGCGAGATTCCGCTGGACAAGCTGATCCCCACGATTGAGCAGGCACTGCTGGTTGCCTACCACAAGACGACGGGCTCGCAGGAAAAGGCCCGGGCCGAACTGGACCGCAAGAGCGGCCACGTGACCATCTGGGCAACAGAGCTCGACGACGACGGCGAGGCCGTGGGCGAGTTCGACGACACCCCGGCAGGATTTGGCCGCATCGCTGCCAGCACCGCACGGCAGATCATCCTGCAGCGCCTGCGCGACGTGGAGGATGACAACATCCTGGGCGAGTTCAAGGGCCGCGAAGGCGAACTCGTCTCCGGCCAGATCCAGCAGGGCAACAACCCGCACATGATCCAGGTCAACCTTGGCTCAGTAGAAGCCCTGCTGCCTCCCACCGAACAGGTGCCCGGGGAGAAATACCTGCACGGCTCACGTCTGCGTGCCTTCGTCGTCGACGTCCGCCGTGGTTTCAAGGGCCCGTCCATCACCCTTTCCCGTTCCCACCCGGGCCTGGTGCGGAAGCTCTTTGAACTGGAAGTACCGGAGATCGCAGACGGATCGGTGGAAATCGTTGCCCTGGCACGCGAAGCCGGCCACCGGACCAAGATCGCCGTAAAGGCGAATGTTCCGGGCATCAACGCCAAGGGCGCCTGCATCGGTGAGATGGGCTCGCGCGTGCGTGCCGTCATGACCGAACTGCATGACGAGAAGATCGACATTGTGGACTTCAGCGAAGACCCCGCAACGTTTATCGCCAACGCGTTGTCGCCTTCTCGGGTAAACTCGGTCACCATCACCGATGCGGATACCCGCTCGGCCCGCGTGGTGGTGCCGGACTACCAGCTCTCCCTGGCTATCGGCAAGGAAGGGCAGAATGCCCGCCTCGCCGCGAAGCTCACGGGCTGGCGGATCGACATCGTTTCCGACGCAAAGTCCGCCTAGCATCCCTGCCCGGCGGGCAGGGATGAAGGCAAGAGAATAGAAACGCGGTAGAATGTACATGGCCGGGTCACCGTCCGCCTTCCAGCAACCGCAGGAGCCCGTGGAATCGGTGCGGCCTGCGGCAGGATCGGCGCATGTTCCACAGCGGACATGCATTGGCTGCAGGAAGAAGGATGACCAGGCCGTGCTGATGCGGCTGGCGCTGGAATCAGGAGACGGCAGCAACGCCGTCCTCGTAGATGAGAGCCGCCGTATGTCTGGCCGGGGCGCCTGGTTGCACCCCGACACAGCATGCCTCGCAACAGCTGTGAAACGCCGTGCTTTCGGCCGTGCCTTCCGGGCGCAGGCTGATCCCTCGGCAGTGGAGCAGTGGTTCGAAGCTCAAGAGGCGGGTCCCACCCGGAACCCCCTCGAAACCGTCCAACCTGAAAGCGGGTCAGAAATCTGATGGAAACCCGATGAGTACCCAGCGATGAGTACTTTGTTGTGCTCTGTGATGGGCCCTGCTGCACCCGCAGCGGAAGCCCGCAGCAAATAGACGGTTCGTGCCTGGCTCGGTGCGGACCGAGACAGGAGAAATGTGGCCAAGGTCCGCGTACACGAGCTCGCCAAAGAGCTCGGCATTACCTCGAAGGACGCAGTCGCAAAACTGCAGGAACTGGGCGAATTCGTCCGGTCGGCGTCTTCAACCATTGAAGCGCCCGTAGTCAAGAAGCTGCGCGGGGCATTCCCCGACGCAGCATCCAAGCCGGCGGCAAAGCCGGAAACCTCTGCTCCGCGTCCGGCTGCTCCGGCACCGGCAGCCCCCGCAGCGAAGCCTGCCGCAGAAGCTCCGGCTCCCGCTGCAGAGAAGCCCGCTGCTCCGGCACCGGCGGCCCCCGCCGCACCTGCGGCACCGGCTCCGGCACCGAAGGCTGAGAGCAAGCCCGCAGCCCCGGCACCAGCCCCGGCTCCCAAAACCGAGGACAAGCCTGCCGCTCCGGCAGCACCGGCTGATTCCTCTTCAGCACCCCGTCCGGGTGCGCCGCGGCCCGGAGCTTCCGGCCCGCGCCCCGGCAACAACCCGTTTGCAACGTCCCAGGGCATGCCGCGTCCCCGTGGCCGCGGTGAGGGAAACGGCCAGGGCGGTCCCCGTCCGGGCAACAACCCGTTTGCAACGTCCCAGGGCATGCCCCGTCCGGGCCAGCGCCGCGACGAGTCCGAGCGCACCGGAACTCCCGGCGCAGCAGGACCGCGTCCGGCGGCCGGCGCAGGCGGTCCCCGTCCCGGCGCACCCCGTCCGGGTGCACCGCGTCCGGGCGCGCCCCGTCCGGGTGCTCCGCGTCCCGGCGGCGCCGGCGGAAACCGTCCTACTCCGGGCATGATGCCCAACCGCACTGAGCGGCCCGCAGCCCCGGCACGTCCGGGTGCAGGCGGACCCCGCCGTGGACCCGGCGGAGCGCCGGGTACCGGCGGCGGTCCCGTTGGCGGCGGCTTCGGCAAGGGCGGCCGCGGACGCGGCGGCACTGCCGGTGCTTTCGGCAAGGGCGGCGCAGGACGCGGCAAGCAGCGCAAGTCGAAGCGGGCAAAGCGGCAGGAACTGGAGCAGATGTCAGCTCCGTCGCTGGGCGGCGTTTCGGTACCCCGCGGCGACGGCAACACTGTTGTCCGGCTCCGCCGCGGCGCGTCCATCACGGACTTCGCTGACAAGATTGAGGCAAACCCGGCAGCACTGGTCACCGTGCTGTTCCACCTCGGTGAAATGGCAACGGCCACCCAGTCGCTGGACGAAGAGACGTTCGGTGTTCTCGGTGAAGAGCTGGGCTACAAGATCCAGGTTGTCTCCCCTGAAGACGAAGAGCGCGAGCTGCTTTCCAGCTTCGACATCGACTTCGAGGCCGAGCTGGAAGCCGAAGGCGACGACGAACTCGAGGCACGTCCTCCGGTAGTCACCGTCATGGGCCACGTTGACCACGGTAAGACCCGCCTGCTTGACGCCATCCGCAACACCAAGGTTGTTGAAGGCGAAGCCGGCGGCATTACCCAGCACATCGGTGCCTACCAGATTGCCTTCGAACACGAAGACACTGAGCGCGCCATCACCTTCATCGATACCCCGGGCCACGAAGCGTTCACCGCCATGCGTGCCCGTGGCGCGAAGGTCACCGATATTGCTGTCCTGGTTGTGGCAGCGGACGACGGCGTTATGCCGCAGACCGTTGAAGCCCTCAACCACGCACAGGCTGCAAATGTGCCGATCGTGGTTGCCGTGAACAAGATCGACAAGGAAGGCGCCAACCCGGAGAAGGTCCGCGGCCAGCTGACCGAGTACGGCCTGGTTCCGGAAGAATACGGTGGCGACACCATGTTCGTTGAGGTCTCGGCACGCCAGAACCTGAACATCGATGCCCTGCTCGAGGCAGTGCTGCTCACCGCGGACGCTGCCCTGGACATGCGTGCCAACCCGGACAAGGACGCTCGAGGCATTGCCATCGAAGCGAACCTGGACAAGGGCCGCGGCGCCGTCGCGACCGTCCTGGTCCAGTCCGGTACGCTGCGCGTCGGTGACACGATCGTGGCGGGCACCGCCCACGGCCGCGTTCGTGCCATGTTCGACGAGAACGGCGACGCCGTGACCGAAGCCGGACCTTCACGTCCGGTGCAGGTCCTGGGCCTGTCCAACGTCCCGCGCGCAGGTGACACCTTCTTCGTGACCGATGACGAGCGCACTGCCCGCCAGATCGCCGAGAAGCGTGAAGCTGCCGACCGCAACGCCGCACTGGCCAAGCGCCGCAAGCGCATTAGCCTTGAGGACTTCGACCAGGCTGTCGCTGACGGCAAGGTCGACACCCTCAACCTCATCCTCAAGGGTGACGTGTCCGGTGCCGTGGAAGCCCTGGAAGACTCCCTGCTCAAGATCGACGTTGGGGACGGCGTGCAGCTGCGCGTTATCCACCGCGGCGTCGGTGCCATCACGCAGAACGACGTCAACCTGGCGACCGTGGACAACGCGATCATCATCGGCTTCAACGTCAAGCCTGCCGAGCGCGTGGCCGACCTGGCCGAGCGCGAAGGCGTGGACATGCGCTTCTACTCCGTCATCTACGCAGCAATCGATGACATTGAGCTGGCCCTCAAGGGCATGCTCAAGCCGGAGTACGAGGAAGTGCAGCTCGGTACCGCCGAGGTCCGCGAGGTCTTCCGCTCCTCCAAGTTCGGCAACATTGCCGGCTCGATCGTCCGCTCCGGTGTCATCCGGCGCAACGCCAAGGCACGGGTCACCCGTGACGGCAAGGTCATTGGCGAGAACCTCACCGTTGATTCGCTCAAGCGTTTCAAGGACGACGCCACCGAAGTCCGCACGGACTTCGAGTGTGGTATCGGCCTGGGGTCGTTCAACGACGTCAAGGAAGGCGACATCATCGAGACCTTCGAGATGCGCGAGAAGCCGCGGGTCTAGTACCCCGGCCAGGGGCCGCCGTCCGCGGCGGCCCCTGCCTGCGGGCCTTTGCGGCCCGCTCCGCCCCGGCCAGCGCGGCAGCCTGCGCTGGCCTGAGGCATTTCAGCGCACGCAGGCGGCCTTCACCGGCCGCCCGCGGAGCGAACCATATCTTTAGCTAAGGAGAGGTAATGGCAGATCCAGCACGCGCTGCGAAACTCGCTGACCGCATCAAGGTGGTAGTTGCCCAGGCGCTCGAGCGGCGGATCAAGGATCCCCGGCTGGGATTCGTGACCATCACCGATGCCCGCGTCACCAACGACCTGCAGCACGCCACCGTCTACTACACCGTTTTCGGGGACGAGGCCCAGCAGGCCGACACGAAGGCTGCCCTTGATTCCGCCCGCGGAATCCTGCGTTCGGAGGTGGGCAAGAACATCACCGTCCGGCTCACCCCGACCCTGGAATTCGTCGCTGACGAGATCCCGGTCAACGCCAGCCACCTGGAGGAACTGATCCGGGAAGCCAAGAAGCGCGACGAGGAACTCGCAGCGCTGAAGCAGGGGGCCGCTTACGCCGGCGACGCCGATCCCTACCGCCGGGATGACGACGACGACGAAGAGGACCTGCAGGACGCACCGGCTGAGGACTCGGACGCTCGGAGCTAATCCTGCATCAACCGCATACGCAAAGAGGAGCGGCACCCCGGCCGGGGTGCCGCTCTTCTTTTGCCTGCATGCCGCTAGCTGGAGACGGGACCGGGGAGCCTGGACACTCCGGACACGAGTTCATCCCGTCCGCCGCAGAGGGCGATCCGGATCCAGCCCTCGCCGATGGATCCGAAGGCGGTTCCCGGTGCAACGGCCACGCCTTCCTCCGTCAGGAACTGACCGGACCAGTTCCTGATATTGCCCCCGGAGGCGTGCGAAAGGTCCGCCCAGAGATAGAAGGCGCCCTGCGCCGCGAGATAGGGAATTCCCTTGGCATCCAGGACGGCCGACGCCGCATCCCGGTTGCCGCGGTAATGGGCGGCTGCCTCCTGTACGTAGTCCTGCGGACCGGTCAGCGCCGCAAGGGCCGCGTACTGGGAGGGTGAAGCAACGCAGGAGACTATCGACTCCATGACAGTGCTCATCTGTGCTTCCAGGCCTGCGGGCGTCACGAGGGCGCCAACGCGCAGCCCCGTTAGTCCGTAGGTCTTGGAGAGAGTGTAGGAGGCAATGACCCGCTCTCCTCTCCCGCCGCCGTCGAAGGCCAGCGGCGAAACATGCGGAACGTCGTAGGTGAACGCCTCGTAGCATTCGTCAGAGAGAATCCAGAGGTTCCGGCTGCGGGCGAGGTCCACCAGTTCCCGGGTCAGCTCCGCACTGAAGACGGCGCCAAGCGGGTTCGACGGCGAATTCAGCAACAGCACCCGGGTGCGGGAAGTGATCCTCGCCTCAATATCTTCGATCCGCGGCTGGAATCCGTTTCCCGGATGCAGGGGATATTCCACCGGCTCCGCATGCAGCAGCCTCGCCGTCATTGCGAAGGTCGGGTACCCGGGATTGGGGATGAGGATTTCATCCCCGGCATCCAGTAGCATGCTCATGGCCAGGTGCAGTCCCTGCTGGGCGCCGGACGTCACGAACACTCGGGACGGGTCAACCACGCTGCCTGTCTGGGCCGACACCCGTTCCGCGAACGCTGCGCGAAGCGGGGAGATGCCCGCATTCGGGGTGTAGCCGGTCTCGTCACGGGCCAGGGTGTCCTGTGCGGCCTGCAGCACATGCACCGGCGTGGGGAACCCCGGCTCTCCGATACTGAGCACTATTGCATTGGGTGTGGCCCAGGCTGCCTGCGTTATTTCGCGGATCTGGTTCGGGTCGACGGAACGCACATGGGCGGCGAGCTGGGACATAACCGCATGCTACAGCCGGGGAGGTCCGCGGTCCCGGAGGCCGGGCCGCAGCACGGTGCGGGGGCTGGGTGCGGGAGAACGGGTCCCGTCACCGCGCATATACTGAAAGGCGTGAATTCCGGGCAGGTCCGTTCAGGACTGATTATTGTGGACAAACCGCAGGGATGGACCAGCCACGATGTGGTGGGCCGCCTGCGAAGGCTCGCCGGGACCAGGAAAGTCGGCCATGCCGGAACCCTTGATCCCATGGCAACGGGTGTGCTGGTGGTGGGCATCAACAAGGCCACCCGGCTGCTGACCTACATTGTGGGTACGTCCAAGACGTACGAAGCCACCATCCGGCTGGGCCAGTCCACGGTCACCGACGACGCCGAGGGCGAGATTACGGCCGAGACCATCGCTGCCGCGGTAACGGACGAAGAGATCCGCAGCGCCGTTGAGGCCCTCACGGGGGACATCCAGCAGGTCCCCAGCAGCGTCAGCGCCATCAAGGTGGGCGGTGAACGCTCCTATGCACGCGTGCGTGCCGGCGGAGAGGTGAACCTGCCTGCCCGGCCGGTGACCGTCTCCCGCTTCGAGGTCCATGACATCCGCCGCGAGCACGGCGGCAAGCTGCGGGATGTCGACGTCACCGTGCAGTGCTCCTCCGGAACCTACATCCGTGCCCTGGCCCGCGACCTTGGCGCGGCCCTGGGGGTCGGGGGCCACCTCACCGCCCTGCGCCGCACCTCCGTGGGACCCTACACCGAAGACCAGGCCTCCACCCTGGAACAGCTGGCGGAAGACCTCCGCCTCCTGGACCTCAACGACGCCGCGCGGGCACTTTTCCCGGTACGTGAGCTGAGCGAGGGGGAAGCCGCGGACCTTTCCCACGGCCGCCGTATCCCGGCCTCCGGGATGCCGGCAGGGGAGGGCGAGCCCGTTGCAGCCTTCGCCCCGGACGGCGAGCTGATCGGCCTGCTCGCGGACAAGGAAGACACTGCAAAGGCGCTGCTCGTCTTTGCCCCTGGAAACGAAAGGTCCTAAGTGGTCATCGACCCCCTGTTCATCGTCGGGACGATCGTCTGCCTGGTGTCCACAGTGCTGTGCGTCGGTGCGGCAGTGCTGCGCCACGGACCGAACGACCTCACGATCCTCTCCGCAGCCGCCGTCGAGCTGTTCCTGATCATCTACGCCGTAGCCGCGGTCATCCGGCAGACCGGAGGCGAAACCCTCAACGGTCCCGCCTGGGAGTTCTGGGGCTACCTCTTTACCGCCGCGGTCATTCCGATTGGCGCCGTCTGGTGGTCGCTCATGGACAGGTCCAGGTGGAGCAACCTGGTGCTGGGAGCGGTTGGTATCACCGTGTTCGTTATGTTGTTCCGCATGGAACAGATTTGGGATGGAGTGCCGCTGGCATGAAAAAACTGATCAAGCCGCGCCCTGAGGCAGCGGCCGCCGGATCAACGGCCCGCAACGCGGGTCCGGGACGTCTCCTGGTCGCCGTCTACGGTGTGTTCGCGCTTGCCGCTACCGCCCGCGCCGCCTTCCAGATCGCCACCAAGTTCGACGAGGCACCGGTTGCCTACCTGCTGTCCGCCTTCGCCGCCGTCGTCTACATCGTGGCGACCATTTCCCTGGCCCGGTCCGGAGAGACCTCCTACAAGGTCTCGGTGGCGGCTGTAGGTATCGAGATGTTCGGAGTCCTGTTCGTTGGATTCTTCGGCCTGCTGGACCCGGCCGCGCTTCCCGATGACACCGTGTGGTCCGGCTTCGGCATGGGGTACGGGTTTGTGCCGTTGGTCCTGCCGATCATTGGCCTGTGGTGGCTGTACAAGCACCGGGGCACCAAACACGCCTAGCCGCACCGGGGTTTTTGTCCGCTGCCGGGCGTGAGACGATGTGGAAAACCGTGCCGTAACAGGTGCGGCCCCAAACCCAGCAGAGGGCAGGACCATGAGCATTCCAACACCGGGGCCGGAAGAGAATACCCGGAGCGCCGCAGGCACGCCGCGCCCGCCCGCCAGGCCGTCTTCACCGGTTCCGCCCGCCGCTTCCGGCTCGGCCGGGGAAGCCCGGACGGAGAACGGTTCCGCAGCAGAGTCCGGCCGCAGGGGCGGCAGGCTGAGTGTCCGCGAGGGGAAGGCTGAACCGCGGAAAAACGCCTCCGGCACGTCCTGGAAGAGCACCGATGACTGGGGTGTCTTCCGGGCAGTAGTGGTGGCCGTGGGAGTGGTCATCGCTGCGATCGGTGCCTATTACCTGATCACCGGGACCGCTGGCGTGGCCCAGACCGGCGGGGGAGCGGTCAACGCTTCGCTGGAGAGCCAGTTCCGTTTCTTCTCAGCCATGATGGTGGGCGTGGGCGCGGCCTTCGTAGCGATTGCGATCAAGTTCCAGTGGGCCAACATGCTCTGGCTGGTCTGTCTCATGGTCTTCCTGGGCGGGCTCGGCAGGGTGCTGTCCTGGGCGTTTTCAGGCACACCGCACTTCACGCTGATCATCCTCATGATTGTGGAGCTCGCCTTTCCTCCGGCGCTTCTGGTCTGGCACCGGTTCATCGTCAAGACCAGCGAACTTCGGCGCGAAATCCACCATGGACCGGGCAGCGGGAGTACCGGCGCCGGAGCGGGTGCGTAACGGGCACTCCTTTTCCGCCATAATGGATGAAGCCTTCCCCGTGCAGCAGGTACTGACCGCCGGAAGGATTCATGGATGACTGTCCGCTGGTAAGGAGCTCGGGTGTATTACTGGAATGACCTTGCGGAGGTGCCGTCCGACCTTGGTCCGACAGTAGTTACAATCGGCAACTTCGACGGCGTCCACCTCGGCCACCAGCATGTGCTGTCGAAGCTGGTCAAGACCGCACGTGACCGCGGAGCATCCGCCGTCGCTCTCTCCTTCGACCCGCACCCCGCAGCCGTTCACCGCCCGGAAAGTGCGCCGGTGCTCATCATGGGCCCGGCGGACCGCACCGAGGCGCTGGCCGAAACGGGGCTGGACGGCCTGCTGATGCTGCACTACGACCTGGACCTCGCCTCCCTCAGTGCAGAAGAATTCGTCCGCACGTTCCTCGCCGACGGCCTGCACGCCGTGGCCGTGGTGCTGGGCCATGACGCCCGCTTCGGACGCGGAAACACCGGCGACCTGGACACCATGCGCGAGCTCGGGGCAGAAATGGGGTTCGACGTCGTCGCCGTTGATGACCTTGATGCCCTTCCCGAAGGCCCCGGAGACACGCCCGGACGACGCTGCTCCTCTACCTGGATCCGCGAAGCCCTGGCGGCCGGCGACGTCCGCACCGCAGCCCGTCTGCTCGGCCGCACCCACCGCATGCGCGGCACCGTAGTGCACGGCGCTGCCCGTGGACGGGAACTCGGCTTCCCCACAGCGAACCTCGCACCGGAGTCCACCGGACTCATCCCGGCGGACGGTATCTACGCAGGCTGGCTGGTGGATTCCGCCGGCACACGCTGGCCCGCCGCCATCTCCGTCGGCTCGAACCCGACTTTCGACGGCGTTAGCCGCCAGGTCGAAGCGCACGTAATCGACCGCCCGCAGGAAGCGGTGGAGGACTTCGACCTCTACGGCCAGGTCGTCGGCGTCGAATTCGTGGACCGGCTTCGGGGGATGGTTGCCTACACCGGTCCGGAAGCACTTATTGAGCAGATGCGCCTTGACGTCGCGAGGACCCGGGAGGTCCTTTCGACAGAAGGCACTGCGGACAGGTAAACTGGATCAAAATTCGGCTGCGGTCCGTGGCGGCTGAATTTCTTTGTGTCGGCCGCGTATCCGCGAAGCCGGCACAGGGTTCCCGGCAGCGAAGTGCTGATTCGGGCCTCACGGCACAACTGTAGGAGTTACATTGGCACTCGATCCCGCCGTCAAGCAGGCGATCATCAAGGAATTCGCACTCACCGAAGGTGACACCGGATCCCCCGAGGTTCAGGTTGCTGTTCTGTCCCGTCGTATTTCCGACCTGACTGAGCACCTGAAGACCCACAAGCACGACCACCACACCCGCCGCGGCCTGATGGCCCTGGTTGGTCGCCGTCGCCGCATGCTGGGTTACCTGCGCGAGACCGACATCACGCGTTACCGTGCGCTCATCGAGCGTCTCGGCCTGCGCCGCTAGTTCTGCTTTGAGGGCGGTTCCTGCGCACCTGCGCGGGGCCGCCCTTTAGCGCAGGGTACACAGGCGGCAGACATGGACACCGGCAAGGCCCGGAAGCGCACCTGCCCGCAGAGGTACCGCAGCAGTAAAGAAAAACACATACAGGAGTCAGCCAGCATCGCAGCATTCGCGGTCCTCGGTAGTGGTCTCCGGGAGAAAAGCCCGTGGACCTCGATCGAAGACCGGGTGTTGGGTCCCTTCTCCGCCAGCCGGCGGCAAGGACCCATGGGACGATGCTGGGTGCCTCCGAATAAACAGAAACGGAGGTGACTCTCTATGGAGGGTCCCGAAATCCAGTATTCAGAAGCAGTAATTGACAACGGCCGCTTCGGCAAGCGCGTCATCCGCTTTGAAACCGGCCGTCTGGCCGCCCAGGCCGCAGGCTCCGCGATGGTCTACATCGACGAAGACACCGCACTGCTCTCGGCCACGTCCGCCGGCAAGTCCCCGCGTGAAGGCTTCGACTTCTTCCCCCTGACCGTGGACGTCGAGGAGCGCATGTACGCTGCCGGCCGCATCCCGGGCTCGTTCTTCCGCCGCGAAGGACGTCCGTCCACCGAAGCCATCCTGGCCTGCCGCCTGATGGACCGCCCGCTGCGCCCGGCATTCGTCAAGGGCCTGCGCAACGAGGTCCAGGTTGTCGTCACCGTTATGGCGATCAACCCGGACGTTCTCTACGACGTGGTTGCGATCAACGCATCCTCCATGTCCACCCAGCTCTCCGGCCTGCCGTTCTCCGGCCCGATCGGCGGCGTCCGCGTTGCCCTCGTTGAAGGCCAGTGGGTTGCTTTCCCGAAGCACTCCGAGCTGGAGCGCGCAGTGTTCTCCATGGTGGTTGCCGGCCGCATCGCCGGTGACGACGTCGCCATCATGATGGTCGAGGCCGAAGCCACGGACAACGCCTGGAACCTCATCAAGGAAGAGGGCGCAACCGCCCCCACTGAAGAGGTTGTTGCTGAAGGCCTCGAAGCAGCCAAGCCGTTCATCAAGGCCCTCTGTGACGCGCAGTCGGACCTGGCTGCACGTGCCGCCAAGCCGACCGTTGAGTTCCCGATCTTCCTGGACTACCAGGACGACGTCTACGAAGCCGTTGAAGCTGCTGCAGCCGCCAAGCTGGCAGAGGTCTTCACGATCGCTGACAAGCAGGAGCGCGACGCCGCTTCGGACGCCCTCAAGGACGAAGTCAAGGCTTCCCTGGCAGAGCGCTTCGAAGGCCGCGAGAACGAAGTTTCCGCAGCTTTCCGCTCGGTAACCAAGCAGGTAGTGCGCCAGCGCATCCTCAAGGACCAGATCCGCATCGACGGCCGCGGCCTGACGGACATCCGCCAGCTCACCGCCGAGGTTGAGGTTCTGCCCCGCGTGCACGGTTCGGCAATCTTCGAGCGCGGCGAAACCCAGATCCTGGGCGTCACCACGCTGAACATGCTGAAGATGGAACAGCAGATCGACTCGCTGTCGCCGGTAACGCGCAAGCGCTACATGCACAACTACAACTTCCCGCCGTACTCCACCGGTGAGACCGGCCGCGTCGGTTCGCCCAAGCGCCGCGAAATCGGCCACGGCGCCCTGGCAGAGCGTGCGCTCATGCCGGTGCTGCCCTCGCGTGAAGAGTTCCCGTACGCCATCCGCCAGGTCTCCGAGGCTCTGTCCTCCAACGGCTCCACCTCGATGGGTTCGGTCTGCGCCTCGACGCTGTCCATGCTCAACGCCGGTGTGCCGCTGAAGGCTCCGGTTGCCGGCATCGCCATGGGCCTGGTCTCCGACCAGGTCGACGGCGAGACCCGCTACGCAGCACTGACGGACATCCTCGGCGCCGAAGATGCCTTCGGCGACATGGACTTCAAGGTGGCCGGCACGTCCGAGTTCGTCACCGCCATCCAGCTGGATACCAAGCTCGACGGCATCCCCGCCTCGGTCCTGGCCGCAGCCCTGAAGCAGGCCCGCGAAGCCCGCCTGCACATCCTCGGTGTCATGGACGCCGCGATCGATACCCCGGATGAGCTCTCCGAGTTCGCTCCGCGGATCATCTCGGTGAAGATCCCCGTGGACAAGATCGGCGAGGTCATTGGCCCGAAGGGCAAGATGATCAACCAGATCCAGGAAGACACCGGCGCTGACATCTCCATCGAAGATGACGGCACGGTCCTGATCGGCGCCACGGACGGCACGTCCGCCGAGGCTGCACGGGCTGCGATCAACGCGATTGCCAACCCGATGGTTCCCGAACTGGGCGAGCGTTACCTGGGCACCGTAGTGAAGACCACCACCTTTGGTGCCTTCATCTCCCTGACCCCGGGCAAGGACGGCCTGCTGCACATCTCCGAGCTGCGCAAGCTCTCGGGCGGCAAGCGCGTGGACAACGTTGATGACGTTGTCTCCGTCGGCCAGAAGATCCAGGTTGAAATCACCAAGATTGACGACCGCGGCAAGCTGTCGCTCTCGCCGGTTGTTGCTGATGACGACGCCGAGGGCGAAGCGGCTGCCGAGACAGCAGAGTAGATGCCTGAAAACACTGTAGACAGCCGTTCCGGCGCGGGATTTTCCCGCACCGGGACGGTTGTCCCATTTCCCCTGACATCCCGTGCGGGCGATCCGGCGCTCGAAATCGGGGACCCGGCCGGCGCCGTCGTTCGCCGTTCCGTCCTTCCCGGCGGTGTACGCGTGCTTACCGAGTCGATGCCCGGCCAGCGCAGCGCCACGATCGGTTTCTGGGTTGGCGTAGGCAGCCGTGACGAGGCCGAAGGCCGGCACGGTTCCACGCACTTCCTGGAGCACCTGCTGTTCAAGGGCACTGCCCGGCGCAGCGCCATGGATATCGCCTCTGCCTTCGACGAGGTAGGAGGGGAATCCAATGCCGCGACGGCGAAGGAAACCACCTGCTACTACGCCCGCGTGCTGGACACCGACCTGCCAATGGCCATTGACGTCATTGCGGACATGGTGACCTCGGCGGTGCTGGACGCGGAAGAGCTCGAGCAGGAACGCGACGTCATCCTCGAGGAAATCGCGATGGATGCCGACGATCCCGCTGACCTGTGCCACGAGAAGTTCGCCGAGGCCGTGTTGGGCGACCATCCGCTGGGCCGCCCCATTGGCGGCACTCCGGAAGCCATCAAGGCCGTACCCCGTGAGGCAGTCCTGGAGCACTACCGGCGGCATTACCGGCCCGAGACCCTGGTGGTCACCGCTGCCGGCGGGCTGGAGCACGAGATTGTTGTGTCCCTGGTGCTGGACGCGCTCAAGCGCGCCGGCTGGGAACTGGACGAAGCTGCCGAACCTGCGCCGCGCCGGGATACCACTCCGGCAGTGATCACCGGCAGCGGCGGCGTGCACGTCATCAACCGTCCGGTGGAACAGGCCAACATTGTGCTGGGCTGCCCGTCGCTGACCGCCACGGACAGCCGCAGGTTCGCCATGAGCGTGCTGAACACCATCCTGGGCGGCGGCATGTCATCCCGGCTGTTCCAGGAGATCCGCGAGAAGCGGGGACTGGTCTACTCGACCTACTCCTTCTCCGCGTCCTACACCGACGCCGGGTACTTCGGCATGTATGCGGGCTGCTCTCCGGCGAAGACCCGGCAGGTCATCGACCTGCTGCAGTCCGAACTGGAGCGCCTGGCAGCGGACGGCGTCGAACCCGGGGAACTGGCCCGTGCACTGGGTCAGATTTCCGGGGGACTGGTGCTGGGCATGGAGGACACCGGTTCCCGGATGTCCCGACTGGGCAGCGCCGAGCTGGTTCGCGGCGAATACGTGGACATTGAAGAGTCCCTGGCCAGGATCCGTGCCGTCACGGCCGAACAGGTCCAGGAGCTCGCCGCCGAACTGGCAGCAGCCCCGCGGACCATCACCGTGGTGGGTCCCTTCAATTCCCCGGCGGACCTCGGCTTCTAGCCTCTTCCCCTCATCGAGATGACAGAAACTGCCCGTATGAACGCTCATACGGGCAGTTTCTGCTATCTCGATTGTTTTGTTGGGTGGAGGGACTGAGGGTCTAACCGCCGGCAAAGGGCGGAAGGATGTCCACGGTGTCCCCGGGACCCAGCAGCCGGGACCGGTCCCGCGCAGCGACCTCGTTGACCAGGAACGTGCTCCGTCCAATCACGGTCTGCAGGACAGGCGTTCCCTCCGGGGCATCGGGATGCAGCGCGGCCAGCTTTTCCAGCAGCTCGCCCAGCTGGAGGGGCCCGGCGTCGATTGTTTCTTCTTCAATGCCTGCCGCTGCCTTCGCAGCGCCAAAATAGCGGATCAGCACTTAGCCACCTATCGCACTCATGGTTCTTTCGGGCTGCACATAGTCAGGTGCGCCCAGTCCGGCATGGTCCATGCCGTGGGCCTTGGGTTTGCCCCACATAGCCTCCTGCCAGCGGCGGGCGACGGCGGCGTCGTCCGGTGTGCTGCGCAGCAGGTCCAGGAGGTTGGTCTCTTCGTGTGAGAACAGGCAGCTGCGTACCTTGCCCTCCGCCGTGATGCGGGTGCGCCGGCAGTCGGCGCAGAACGGTTCGGTGACGGAGGCAATAATGCCGACGACGCCGGCCACCTCCTGCGGGGAGGCGCGGTGCCGCACCTGCCAGCGTTCGGCCGGAGCGCCGTCGCGGTTCCTGGGATCCGGGGTGAGGACGAATTCCTTCTCCAGCCGGGCACGGATCTCGGCGGCGGTGATCATCCCGTCCCGGGTCCACCCGTGGTCGGCGTCCAGGGGCATCTGCTCGATGAACCGCAGCTCGAATCCGTGCTCGACGGCCCAGGCAAGGAGCCCGGGCGCCTCGGCGTCGTTGATGCCGCGCATCAGCACGGCGTTGATCTTGATCAGCCCGAGTCCCACCCGTGCTGCTTCTTCGACGCCGGCGAGGACCCGGTCCAGGAACGGGCGGCGGGTGAGCTGGGCGAAGGTACCCGGATGCAGCGAGTCCAGGGAAACGTTGATCCGGGTGAGGCCGGCAGCCTTCAGCGCGGCGGCCTTTTTGTCCAAACCCAGCCCGTTAGTGGTCAGGGAGATTGGAAGGTCAGGATGGTTGGCCCGGATCCCGGCAATGATGTCCACCAGGTCTGCCCGAACCAGGGGCTCTCCGCCGGTCAGCCGCAGTTCCCGGACGCCCAGAGAATCGACGCCTATTCCCACCAGGCGGATGATTTCCGCAGCGGTAAGGACTTTGTCCTTGGGCAGCCAGTCCAGGCCGGACGCCGGCATGCAGTAGGTGCAGCGCAGGTTGCACTTATCCGTCAGGGACAGGCGCATGTCAGTGGCGCGGCGTCCGTAGCGGTCAACGAGCCCGTCCAGCTGCTCCGGAACGCCTGCGCCCGCCGGGACACCGGTTTCCTCCACGGCAGACTGCGGCCGTGTGAAAGAGGGCATGCCCAGCTCAGTTCCCATCCCCCGAGTGTAGGCCGTTTCACACCGGGTCTCTAGGAAGGCCGGGCGGGCGGGGGCGGCAACCCCGAACGGCCCTGCCATAATCGAGGAAATGCCCGGAGTCCGCCGGCGCGCCGAGCCGCCCTGCGGCGAAGGAGATGACAGCTATGCCAGGAACCCGTTGGTTCTCCGCCGCAGCGGGTGCGGTTGCTGCCGGAATCGCTGCAGCGGCCGGCGAACTGGCGGCAGCTGCGCTCAGTCCCTCCCTGTCACCGGTGACGGCCGTAGGGTCCGTGGTTGTCGACGCCGTTCCGGCTCCGGTCAAGGACTGGGCCATCGCCGTGTTCGGCACCTCGGATAAGGCGGCGCTGCTGGCCGGTATGCTCTTGATCATTCTGGTCACGGGTGCCGCCTGCGGGCTGCTGGAGACCAGGCGGCCACCCTGGGGGTCCGTGGTTCTTGCCGGGTTCGGGGTCCTGGGAGCCGCCGCCGTCCTTACCCGCGCTCAGTTCAGTCCGCTGGCCCTGCTTCCCCCGCTTGCCGCGGGCCTGGCTGGTGTCTTGGTGCTGCGCGGGCTGACGGCCCGGGTCCGCCGCTACGGCCAGGCACCGCAGCCTGAGGCAGGAGCCAGCCGCCGGGACGTTCTGGTGGCAGTCGGCGGGGGAGCAGCCGTGGCAGCGGTGGGCGGTGGACTGGCCGGCGCAGCGCGCAGTTCGCAGGTGGCTGTGGACGACCTTCGTGCGAACCTGCAGCTTCCCGCGCCCGTGCAGCCGGCAGCGGCTATTCCAGCAGGTGCCGATTTGGGCATCCCCGGCGCTGAACCACTCATCACGCCGAACCCTGACTTCTACCGGATTGACACAGCGCTGAGGGTTCCCCTGGTCAACCCGGATACCTGGCGGCTGCGGGTCACCGGCATGGTGGACCGCGAAGTGGAACTCACCTACGCGGATCTGCTGGCCAAACCGCTGCAGGAAAGCTGGGTGACCCTGGCCTGCGTCTCGAACGAGGTTGGCGGGTCGCTGATTGGCAACGCCAGGTGGCTGGGCTGGCCTGTCCGCAGCCTGCTGGCCGCTGCGGGCGTGCAGCCGGGGGCGGACATGGTGCTGTCGACGAGCGAGGACGGCTGGACTGCCACCACCCCGCTGGAAGCGCTCACGGACGCCCGCGACTCGCTGCTGGCCGTGGCCATGAACGGTGAGCCGCTGCTGCCCGAGCATGGGTTCCCGGTGCGCCTGGTGGTGCCCGGCCTCTACGGGTACGTATCCGCCACCAAGTGGGTCACGGAGCTGAAGGTTTCCCGCTTCGCAGACGAAACCTCGTACTGGACGGACCGCGGCTGGTCCGAACGCGGACCCGTAAAGCTCTCCTCCCGCATCGATACGCCTGCCAGGGGAGCGAACCTCACTGCCGGGAAAACCACCGTGGCCGGCGTGGCCTGGGCACAGCACACGGGCATCAGCGCGGTGCAGCTGCGGGTGGACGACGGCGACTGGCAGGACACCAGGCTGGCCGCCGGCATCTCGGCAGACACCTGGCGGCAGTTCGCCGCGGACGTTGACCTGCCCGACGGCGACCACACCCTCACAGTGCGTGCCGTCGATGCCAGGGGCAACGTCCAGGACGAGGCTGAACGCCCGGTGGTTCCCGACGGCGCCACCGGCCTGCACACCATCCGCGTCAGCGTGGGCTGAGCCATTCCTGTCCGCTAGGGTCGGAGGATGGCGATCCACACCCTCGAGGGCACTTTCAACTTCCGTGACACCGGCGGCCTGCCGCTGGCTGGCGGCGGAACAACCGCGAACGGGGTCCTGTACCGGTCGGACGCCATCAGCTCCCTGACACCGAAAGGCCTGGCAGACCTGGCCGGTTCCGGAATCCGGGTGATCATCGACTACCGGACGGCGGCGGAACAGCAGATGGGCCCGGACCGCCTTCCGGCTGCCATGGACGTGGAGAAGGTGAACCTCCCACTGCTCGAAGGCGCTTTCACCGGGATGGCCGAGGAAGCCATGCAGCGGGCGGCAGCGTCAGGTGACCCGGCGGCGGCGGCACACGCGGTGGAGGCGGCATTGGCCGTACTGCCCACCCTGGGCCAGCTCTATACCGGGATGCTGGAGCACGGCGCAGCGGAGTTCGCACGCACGGCCGGGGCAGTTGCCGCAGCCGATGGTGCGGTGCTGATCCACTGCACCGCAGGCAAAGACCGCACGGGTGTGTCTGCCGCACTGCTCCTGGATGCGGCAGGAGCAGAAAGGAGCGCCGTCGTGGCCGACTATGAGCGCAGCGGGGAAAACCTGGCCGGTGAGTGGTCCCAGCGGATGCTGGGCATGGTTGGGAGCATGGGGGTTCCCCTGACGGAGGGGATCATCACGCTCATTACGCGTGCGCCCGCCGAAGCCATCCAGACCGCACTGGCCTGGGTGGAAGAGAACTACGGCTCCGCTGCCGGCTACCTTCGCGCCGGCGGTCTCACGGACCCCGAACTCGTCCGGCTGCGTGCCCGCCTGCGGCAGCCGCGCACACAGGCATAGACTTTTGCGCAAACAACGCCGGGATCCGAGTGGGGGAACGTGAGTACAGGCAGCCGGGTGCGTCCCGCAGCAGAACACCGGGAAGCGGTCCGGGCGCTGCTTTCCACAAACCTGCAGCAGCGGGTGCAGCTGCGCCCGCTCGCTGAGGCAGCCGGCCGCATCCTTGCCCAGGAGATGGCTGCCCCGCGCAGCCTGCCCCCCTTCGCCAACTCACAGATGGACGGTTACGCGGTCAATACCGCCGAGCTGGCAGCTGTCCCGGAGGGGAACACGGTCGAGCTAAAGGTCGCAGCCCCCATCCCCGCCGGGGCTGCGGCACCAGAGCTGCAACCCGGCACTGCCGCCCCGATCATGACCGGCGCCATGCTCCCGGCCGGAGCCGACGCCGTCGTACCGATTGAACGTGCGGAGCCGGACACCTTCTTCGCTCCGCAGGACCTCGCCGGAGCCCGGGTGGCCCTGCCCGGCGGCATCCCGCAAGGTCAGTTTGTCCGTGCAGCCGGCAGTGATATTTCCGCCGGAACCCGCGCACTGGCGAAGGGCACCCGTTTGGGGCCGGCGCAGCTGGGCCTGCTGGCTGCCCTGGGCGTGGCAGCCGTCCCGGTGCTGGCGCCGGTGCGGGTTGCCCTGCTGAGCACCGGGGACGAAGTGGTTGAGCCCGGCCAGGACCTCGCCCCCGGACAGATCCACGACGCGAACACCACGCTCCTGGCGGCCAGCCTCCGTGAGGCGGGAGCGGAAGTGGTCCGCTCCCGGATCCTCGCGGACTCCCCGGAGGATTTCCTCGCCGCACTTCGCAGGGAACTCCGGCAGGAGCGGACAGACCTGGTGGTGACCTCCGGGGGAATCAGCAAGGGCGCCTACGAGGTGGTGCGGCTGGCACTGGCGGCGGAAGGCGTCAGCTTCCTGTCGGTTGCCATGCAGCCCGGCGGCCCGCAGGGCATTGGCACGGTGGACGGCGTGCCCTTCCTGGGGTTTCCCGGCAACCCGGTTAGCGCGCTTGTCTCCTTCGAGGTCTTCCTCCGGCCTGCCCTGTCGGCGCTGACCGGGCTTCCGCTGCCGCGGCCTGCGGTCACGGCAGTGCTGGACGCCGGGACGGACAGCCCCGAGGGGAAGCTGCAGGTCCGGCGCGGACTTTTCCGGGACGGCCGGGTGTCGCTGGTCGGCGGGCCCGGCTCCCACCTGATCCATGCCCTGGCCGAATCCAACGCGCTTGTCCTCATCCCGGAAGGGACCGGGCACCTGGAAGCCGGCGCAGAAGTGACAGTATGGCTCTTGGAGTAATCACACTCACAGCCAGAAGCACCACCGAAAGGACCCGAACATGTCCGGGGAAGAACACTCCGGGGACGCACCGGCCCTCACCCATGTCCGCGCCGACGGCACAGCCCACATGGTTGACGTTTCCGCCAAGGCAGAGACCTCCCGCGAAGCTACCGCCCAGGCAGTCCTGAAGACCACCCAAGACGTGGTCCGGCTGCTCAGCGACGGCAGCCTGCCCAAGGGCGACGCCTTTGCCGTGTCCCGCGTCGCCGGGATCATGGCCGCCAAGCAGACCTCGAACCTGATTCCGCTGTGCCACCCGCTGCCCATCACCAAGGTGACGGTGGACTTTGAGCCGCAGGAAAGCTCAATCCTCATGAAGGCAACGGTGAAGACCAAGGCCCTCACCGGCGTCGAAATGGAAGCACTGACCGCCGTTTCCGTAACCGCGCTGACGCTGTATGACATGGTCAAGGCCGTGGACAAGCACGCCGTGGTCTCGGACATCATGGTGCTGGCAAAGTCCGGCGGCAAGAGCGGAGACTGGAGCCTGTGAGCGGCCGCACCGACCCTGCGCCGCGCCGGAAGGCCGCCATCCTGGTCGCCTCTACCCGCGCGGCGGCCGGGATCTACCAGGATGAGGCCGGGCCGCTGCTGCAGGACTGGCTGTACAGCCGCGGCTATGACGTTGTGCTTGCCGAAGTGGTCCCTGACGGCGAGGAGGTTGGCGCTGCGCTGCGCCGTATGCTCGCCCTGCAGCCCTCGGTCCTGATTACCAGCGGCGGTACCGGGATCAGCCCCACCGACGCCACACCGGAACAGACCCTGCCGCTGCTGGACCGCCAGGTTCCCGGCATCATGGAAGCGCTGCGTTCCCACGGGCTCACGAAGACCCCCATGGCGGCGCTGACCCGCGGCTACGCAGGCACAGCCGGACGGACCTTCGTGCTGAACCTCCCGGGATCACCGTCAGGTGTCACGGACTCGCTGGAGGTCCTGGAACCGATCCTTGGACACATCTGCGGCCAGCTGGAGGGCATCAATGAGCACTAGCGAAGTAGTTGCGGCAACGGTCGGCGACCACGCCCTGGACACTGAGACCGCCTACGCGGAGGTCTGGACACCGCAGGCGGGCGCCGTGGTCACGTTCAGCGGAATCGTGCGGAACCACGACGGCGGCAGGGACGTGCGGTCCCTGGGCTACAGTGCGCACCCCACTGCCGCAGCGGTAATCACCGACGTCGCGGCGCGGATCGCCGCGACATATGACGGAGTGCGAATCTGGGCGGCACACCGCACCGGGCCGCTGGAAATCGGCGACGCCGCACTGGTGGCAGCGGTGGCCTCCGCCCACCGCGGGACGGCCTTCGCCGCGTGCTCTGAACTGGTTGACGCCGTCAAGGCCGAGGTGCCCATCTGGAAGGAACAGGAATTCACTGACGGAAGCGTTGAGTGGGTGGGCGTCAGTGACGCCCCGGCATGACCGGTAATCTGGAACCATGAGCAATAAACTGCCCGTCGCGGTGCTGGGCGCCACCGGACGCATGGGATCCGAAGCAGTCAAGGCCGTTGAAGCGGCACCGGACATGGAACTGGTGGCTGCACTTGGCCGGCAGGACCCGCTGCAGACCCTGGTATCCGCCGGCGCGCAGTACGTGGTGGACCTGACCGTTCCGGACAGCACCGAAGCCAACGTCCGCTTCGCCGTCGAGCACGGCATGCACGCGGTGGTGGGCACCACCGGCTGGGACGCCGGACGCCTGGACCGCCTGGGTGAACTGCTGGCAGCGCACCCGGAGACGGGCGTGCTGATCGCCCCCAACTTCGCCCTGGGGTCCGTGCTGGCTTCCGCGTTCGCAGCCAAGGCGGCACCGTACTTTGAATCGGTGGAGATCGTTGAGCTGCACCACCCGAACAAGGTGGATGCGCCGTCGGGCACTGCCGTCCGCACTGCCGAGCTCATGGCCGCGGCCCGTGCCGATGCAGGAACCCCGGCATCCCCCGACGCCACCGTCAAGGAGCTTCCGGGCGCCCGCGGCGCCGGCGTCGAGGGCATCCGGGTGCACTCAGTGCGCCTCCGCGGGCTGGTTGCGCACCAGGAAGTCCTGCTGGGCGGGGAGGGCGAACAGCTCACTATCCGCCACGATTCCTACGACCGGGCATCCTTTATGCCCGGCGTCCTCCTGGGACTGCGCGAAGTTGCAGCGCACCCGGGCCTTACCGTCGGACTTGACGGCTACCTCAACCTGAATGCCTAAGGAAACCTGCGTTGTCCACCTTCTTCTCCGGACTGTTCCATAACAAGGCCAAGATCGGCGTCCTGCTGATCACGGTGCTCCTGGTTTTCTACATCCTGGTGGTCGCCCAGCGCGGCTGGCTGCTGATGATGTCGGACGGCCTGACGGCCAAGGCCATGGGTGCGGCGTACTTCGTCCTCCCCGCCGTCGGGGTGTGGGCGCTGGTCCGTGAGCTGCTCTTCGGCGTCCAGACGGAGAAGATGGCCCGGATCCTCGCAGACGAGGGCGGACTGCCAGTTGATGACCTGCCCCGCACGCCGGCCGGACGGATCGTCCGCGAGGCGGCCGACGCCGAGTTCCCCAGGTACCAGGCAGAAGTGGAGGCTGACCCGGCCCAGTGGCGGGCCTGGTTCCGGCTTTCCTGTGCCTACGACGCCGCCGGGGACCGCAAGCGTGCGCGTTCGGCTATGCGCCAGGCAGGCAAGCTCTTCAGCGCCTCAGTTCCGGCCAGCTAGAGAGTTCAGCCACGCTGGTAATCCAGCATCCGGCTCCACCGGTTAGCGCCGGTCTCCGGTCAGCTTGCCGTCCCGCGCCAGCCGGGAGGCTCCCGACGCCACCGTCTCCAGCGGACCGCGGGAGCCGAGCTTGAAGAAGGCGATCCCGATCAGCACGGCGGCAACTGCCTGCAGCCAGAACACCCAGGACGGATCCAGCGGCGGTTCCTGCGCGTCGACCAGGGCCATTACCCAGATATGCATGCTGTAGAGCGTGAGGGTCATGGCACCGGCGGCGGAGAGCGGCAGCAACAGGTTCGGGCGGGCACGGGTCAGCAGCAGGCAGATACCGACGACGGCGGCCGATGTGCCGCACGTGTGCAGCAGGTCAAGCGTGGTTCCCGAATGCGGTGCGCTGACCGCCAGCCACCACCATGACCCCGACTGCTCGACGCCGGTGAGGTTGACCTCCAGCATTCGGCCGATCGGCCAGCGGCTCCCGGACTCGGTTGCCAGCAGCTCGGCGAAGCCGCCCGCATCGATGAGCAGGTACGCACTGATGAACTTGGCGGCCAGTGCCGTGAAGATCCCGCCAATCACCAGCCCCGCCTGCACGCCGAGGGCCTGCAGGTTCAGGCGCCCAATGACCATCCCCACCAGCAGGTAGCTCAGCCACTGCACCGTGGGGTAGAAACCGGTGAAGAACACATCGGCGGCCAGCGTGGCGGGTTCGGCGAAGTGTTCCCAGGTGATGTTCCCGCCGACTTCCGGAGGGTTGAGGTTCTCCAGCAGCCACGGCCGGACCAGATACGCCAGGACGGGGGAGAAGCAGATCCACGCGCCCGCCCAGGCGGCGAGCTTGCCCAGAGACATGGAGGTGAAGGGCAGCACCATCAGGAACAGCACGGCGTAATGGAACAGGATGATGGCAATAGAGGTGTCCAGCCCGCCCAGCAGCAGGCCCACCAGCGCGATCACTACTGCCCGGGCGGCAATGCCCCGCCGGCTGGCGCCGGGGGAGCGGCCGGTCCCTGGGTTCATCCCGCCGGTCAGCAGGGCCAGGCCAATCCCCGCCACGACGGCGAACAGGGCCGAGGCGCGTCCGGAGAAAGCCAGTGCCACGAACGTGGGTTCACCCGTCGCCGGGTCGTACAGCGGGAAGATATGGGTGGACATCATGCCCAGCAGCGCCACCCCGCGGGCCGCATCGATGCCCGTCAGACGCGTTCTGCTCATTGCAGAATCGTCTCACAGGCCCCGGACGGCCAGGTCTGCACGGGTGTCCGTTTGTCCCAATCGCAGCTCCAACAGGTAACGTTTTACTCATGGCAGACTCTGATATTCGTTCCCGTCCGTTTGGGACCCTGGTGACCGCCATGGTCACCCCTTTCACCGCAGACGGTGAAGTTGACTTCGACGCCACTGCGTTTCTTGCCAACAAGCTGGTCGAGGACGGCTGCGACGGCCTGGTTGTTTCCGGGACCACCGGCGAAACCTCCACGCTGGAGGACAGCGAAAAGGAAGACCTTTTCCGCGTTGTGGCACAGACTGTCGGCGGCCGGGCGAAGGTCATTGCCGGTACCGGAACCAACCACACCTCCCACTCCGTCGAGATGGCCCGCCGTGCCGAGCGCGCCGGGGCCGACGGCCAGCTGGTAGTGACGCCGTATTACAACAAGCCGACGCAGGCGGGCGTGATCGCCCACTTCGACGCCGTGTCGGCGGCGAGCGACCTGCCCATCATGATTTATGACATCCCGGGCCGGGCCGGGATTCCCATCGCCACGGAGACGATGTTCCGCCTCGCGGAGAACCCCAAGGTCCTGGCACTGAAGGACGCCAAGGCCGATTTCGCGGCCGTAACCCGGGTCCTGGCCAACACCACGCTGGACGTCTACGCGGGCGACGACGGACTGACGCTGCCGTGGATGGTGGCCGGAGCGGTCGGCGTCGTAAGCGTCAGCGCCCACGTTGCCACCGGTGCGTTCCGCGCCCTCGTGGACGCGGCCGCCGCAGGAGATTTCGACAAGGCCCGCAGGATCCACTTTGAACTGGATCCGGTAGTGCGAGCCGTAATGACACACATACCAGGTGCCATTTCCGCCAAGCAGATCCTGAAGATGCAGGGAGTGATTCCCGACGCCGCAGTACGCCTGCCGCTGGTGGCTCCCGATGCCATTGAAATGGAAGCTGTCCTGGCGGACCTGGCCGAAGCAGGATGGGACTTTTCCCAGGACAAGGCGTAATAAAACATGATTGAAACTGCGGGCAACGCTCTGCAAACCCCTCCCCGCCTCAAAGACGGAACCCTACGAATCGTTCCGCTGGGAGGACTCGGAGAAATCGGCCGCAACATGGCCGTCTTCGAGATCGACGGCAAACTGCTCATCGTTGACTGCGGGGTGCTCTTCCCGGAAGAGACCCAGCCCGGCGTCGACCTGATCCTGCCGGACTTCTCCTACATCGAGGACCGGCTGGACGACGTCGTCGGCGTTGTGCTCACCCACGGGCACGAGGACCACATCGGCGCGGTTCCCTACCTGCTGCGCCTGAAGAAGGACATCCCGCTGATCGGTTCGCAGCTGACGCTGGCACTGATCGAGGCGAAGCTGCAGGAACACCGCATCAAACCCTTCACCCTCACGGTGAAGGAAGGGCAGGTTGAGCAGTTCGGCCCGTTCGAATGTGAGTTCGTGGCCGTCAACCACTCCATCCCGGATGCCCTGGCAGTCTTCATCCGCACCCGTGCAGGCAACGTCCTGCACACCGGCGACTTCAAGATGGACCAGCTGCCGCTGGACGGACGCATCACGGACCTGCGCGCCTTCGCCCGCCTCGGCGAAGAAGGCGTGGACCTGTACATGGCCGACTCCACCAACGCCGACGTTCCGGGGTTCACCTCCCCGGAAGGCGCGATTGGGCCGGTGCTCGAAGAGCTCTTCGGCAAGGTCAAGAAGCGCATCATCGTCGCGTCCTTCTCTTCCCACATCCACCGGGTGCAGCAGGTGCTCGACGCCGCTGCCGCCCACGGCCGCAAGGTCTGCTTCGTGGGCCGCTCCATGGTCCGCAACATGGCCATCGCGGAGAAACTGGGATACCTGCACGTACCCGAGGGCATCCTGGTGGACCTGAAGAACGTGGACAACATGCCGGACCACAAGCTGGTCCTGATGTCCACCGGTTCGCAGGGCGAGCCCATGGCAGCCCTCTCCCGCATGGCCAACGGCGACCACCGGATCAGCATCGGCAAGGGCGACACCGTCATCCTGGCTTCCTCGCTGATCCCGGGCAACGAGAACGCCGTCTTCCGGGTGATCAACGGCCTGATGAAGCTCGGTGCGGACGTAGTGCACAAGGGCACCGCCAAGATCCACGTCTCCGGCCACGCCTCGGCAGGGGAGCTGCTCTACACGTACAACATCCTCAAGCCGAAGAACGCCATGCCCGTACACGGCGAAACCCGGCACCTGATCGCCAACGGCAAGCTCGCCGTCCAGACCGGCGTCCCGGAAGAGAACATCATCCTGGCCGACGACGGCACCGTGGTGGACCTGGTGGACGGCAAGGCACGGGTAGTAGGCGCCATCGACTGCGGCTTCGTCTACGTGGACGGATCCAGCGTCGGCGAGATCACCGACACCGACCTCAAGGACCGCAGGATCCTGGGCGAGGAAGGCTTCATCTCCGTCATCACCGTGGTGAACCGGAGCACCGGCACCATCGTTTCGGGTCCGGAGATCCATGCCCGCGGCTTCGCCGAAGACGACGCTGTGTTTGACGAGATCAAGCCCAAGATCAGCAAGGCACTGGAAGAGGCCGTGACCTCCAACCGGGACCACACCGCCTACCAGCTTCAGCAGGTTGTCCGCCGCGTCGTGGGAACCTGGGTCAACCGCAGGCTCCGCCGCCGCCCGATGATCGTTCCGGTGGTCCTCGAAGCCTAGGCCCCGGCCTAATTCCTTCCCCGGATGAATGCCCGTCCGGGGAAGGAAGAGCGCCGTTTTGGCGCGTATATTCGCCGGTTTTTCCCCGGTGTCCGGTAGCGTGGCACGTATGGCGACTCGTACTTCCCCTGCCGCGCGCGGCAGTTCCTCCAGCCGGACTCCAGCCCGCGGCGGCGGGAAGTCCGCGCAGCGCGGGAAGTCTTCCAGCCGCCCCTCAGCCAAAGCCCAGCCCGAAGAGGTACTTCCGCTCCCGCTGCGGGCCGTGCAGGGCGCCTGGATGGGTGTTGCACGCATCGTGGGCGCCGGAGTCCGCAAGCTGGGCACCGACGTCGTGCCGGACCGTGAGATCCGCAGGGACGGAACCGGTTTCTTCCTGATCCTCTCCGCGCTGCTTATTGCCACCGTTGAGTGGTGGGCGCTTCGCGGCCCCGTGGCCGATGTTATCCACGCCGGAGCTGCCGGCACCTTCGGCTGGATGGCAGTGGTGCTGCCGTTTATGCTCCTGACCGCCTCGGTGCGGCTCTTCCGGTATCCGGAACGGCACCGGGCCAACGGCCGCATCAGCATCGGCCTGACCATCATGGCCTGCGCCGGAGCGGGCCTCACGCACCTGATCGGCGGAGCCCCGGCCCTTTCCGACGGGTTCGACCGCCTCTGGGTATCCGGGGGAATCGTGGGATTCCTGGTCGCCGGGCCGCTGTCCGCCGCCGTCACCAAATGGCCGGTCATCATCCTGCTTTCGCTGCTGGTCTTCATCTCCGTGCTGATTGTCACGGCCACTCCGTTCCGGCACATTCCGCTGCGGCTGCGCGCCCTGTACGAGCACCTCATGGGACAGGACCTCGCCGACGAGGATCCCGAGGCCCACGACCAGAGCTACCTCTACGCCACCGACCGTCCGGCCAAGCCCAAGAAGGAACGCCGTTTTGGCCGCGCCAAGAAAGAAGCCGAGCAGGAGCACAGCGACGGTTTCGCCGGAGACGAGGCCTTCGAAGCGGCCCTGCTGCGCGATGAGGAAGAGCGGGCCGAGGCCGCCGCTGCTGCCGAACCGCAGGTCCCCCCGGGAGTCCGCCGGCCCACCAAGTCCGAGCTCGCCACCCAGAAACTGCGCCGCGACCAGGGCCTGGAAGACGCCGAGCCGCCCACGGAAGCTATTTCCCTGGTTCCCGAGGCGGCGGCCTCGCTCGTGGCTGCTCCGCCGGTTCCGCCGGTGCCCTCACGCCCCGTGGCCCACGTGCCGCCGTCGGCGCCCATCCCGCAGCGCACCGAGCAGCTGCAGCTGTCCGGCGATGTCACCTACACGCTGCCGCCGTCGGAGTTTTTGCCCTCCGGCCCGCCCGCCAAGGAACGCTCGGAGGCCAACGACGCCGTCGTGGCGGCGCTGACCCGCACCCTGGAACAGTTCAACGTTGATGCCAAGGTCACCGGGTTCTCCCGCGGCCCGACCGTCACCCGGTACGAAATCGAACTTGGCGAAGGCACCAAGGTGGAGCGTGTCACGGCGCTGTCCAAGAACATCTCCTACGCCGTCGCCAGCTCGGACGTGCGCATTCTCTCTCCGATTCCGGGCAAGTCCGCAATCGGCATCGAGATTCCCAACGCGGACAAGGAAGTCGTCGCCCTGGGCGACGTGCTGCGTTCCAACGCCGCACGCAAGACGGAGCACCCCATGGTCATGGGCGTTGGAAAGGACGTCGAGGGCGGCTTCGTCGTCGCGAACCTGGCCAAGATGCCCCACCTTCTTGTGGCCGGCGCAACCGGTGCCGGAAAGTCCTCCTTCGTGAACTCGATGATCACCTCGATCCTGATGCGCTCCACGCCGGACGAGGTACGGATGGTCATGGTGGACCCCAAACGGGTGGAACTTACCGCATACGAAGGCGTACCGCACCTGATCACCCCCATCATCACGAACCCGAAGAAGGCCGCCGAAGCGCTGCAGTGGGTTGTCCGCGAAATGGACACCCGCTATGACGACCTGGCGAACTTCGGCTACAAGCACATCGACGACTTCAACAAGGCCGTCCGCAACGGCAAGGTAGTTCCTCCAGCCGGCTCCAAACGGGTCCTGAAGCCCTATCCGTACCTCCTGGTCATCGTGGACGAACTCGCGGACCTGATGATGGTCGCGCCGAGAGACGTCGAAGACTCGATCGTGCGCATCACCCAGCTGGCCCGTGCGGCCGGCATCCATCTGGTCCTGGCCACGCAGCGCCCGTCCGTCGACGTCGTTACCGGCCTGATCAAGGCCAACGTCCCGTCCCGCATGGCCTTCGCGACGTCCTCGGTCACCGACTCCCGTGTGGTCCTGGACCAGCCCGGTGCGGAGAAGCTCCTGGGCCAGGGCGACGCCCTGTTCCTTCCCATGGGCTCGAACAAGCCGATCCGTGTCCAGGGAGCGTGGGTAACCGAATCCGAAATCCACCGCGTGGTGGAGCACGTCAAGAACCAGCTGCAGGCCACCTACCGTGAGGACGTCACGGTCACTGCGCCGAAGAAGCAGATCGACGACGACATCGGAGACGACCTCGATGTGCTGCTGCAGGCCACCGAGCTGGTAGTGACCACGCAGTTCGGCTCCACCTCCATGCTCCAGCGCAAGCTCCGGGTTGGGTTCGCCAAGGCCGGGCGCCTCATGGACCTGCTCGAATCACGCGGCGTGGTGGGCCCCTCCGAGGGTTCCAAGGCCCGTGATGTGCTGGTCAAGCCGGACGACCTGGCGGCAACGCTGGCTGCGATCCAGGGCGGGGAAGCACTCGCCGGGCCGGAGGCGGCAGAGGTAGCGGCGCTGGCGGACAACGCCAACGTGAACCAGGGTTTCGAGTCCGGCGGCCCGGTGGACCTGGTGGCCCAGGACCTGGAGTCACGGCCGCAGGCACAGGATTATTACGACGGCGCTGAAGGGTCCGGCGAAGACGGTGAAGGTTCCGAGGACGCCTGGAACCTCACCGGCCGCTGAATCCGGTTAGGCTGGTTTCGTGAGCAATTCTGGAACCGAGCGGGTACCCACCCTCAATATCGCCAACGTCCTGACGGTCATCCGCATCGTCATGGTGCCCCTGTTTATCTGGTTCCTCGTGGCCGACGACGGCAGGGACGGACTCTTCCGCTGGCTGGCGGTGGCCACCTTCGCCGTGGCCATCTACACCGACAAGCTTGACGGAGACCTTGCCCGCAGCCGCGGATTGATCACCGACTTTGGAAAGATCGCCGACCCCATAGCGGACAAGCTGCTGATCGGTTCCGCGCTGGTCATGCTCTCCATCCTGGGCGAGCTGTGGTGGTGGGTCACCATCGTGATCCTCGTCCGCGAAATCGGCATCACGGTGATGCGCTTCGTAGTTATCCGCTACGGCGTCATGGCTGCCTCCCGCGGAGGGAAGCTCAAGACCGTCATCCAGACCTTCGCCATCTTCCTGTTCCTGCTGCCGCTGACGTCCTGGCTGGGGGACTGGGCCTGGTGGATCAGTGCCACCGTGATGGCCGCCGCCGTCGTCGTCACCGTTGTGACCGGCCTTGACTACGTGGTGCAGGCAGTCAAGCTGCGGGCAGGTGCCCGCGGGAACCCGGGCAGGAACACGTGAGCACCGTCCCGGAACTGGTGATTGCCGCAGCTGCAGCCGCGCGAACACGGATCGCGGCCGCGGAGTCGCTGACCGCAGGAATGGTGGCGGCAGAGCTGGGCACCGTTCCCGGTGCGTCAGCAGTCCTGCAGGGGGGAGTGGTTGCCTATCAGAACTCCGTTAAGGAGCAGGTCCTTGGTGTAGACGGGGCTCTCCTCCAATCAGCAGGCTCAGTGGACGCCCGCGTGGCCGAGCAAATGGCCGCAGGAGTCCGGCGGCTGCTGAAGGCGGATATCGGGATTTCGACCACGGGCGTGGCGGGCCCCGAACCCCACGACGGAAAGCCGGTTGGTACCGTGTTCATCGGCGTCGCGGCAGGGGCAGGCAGTACCTCCCGTGCATTCCATGTTGAGTTCCATTTTGCCGGAGACCGTGCTTCGATCCGCAGCCAGGCATGCGCAGCCGCCCTGGACCTGCTGGCCGCCGAGCTGGGCGCAGCGTAGCTGCCTCCGGCACAGGCTGCCGGGAGGACACAAAAGATGCCCGGGAACAAATCTGCAGGGGCATCAGTTACTAGTATCAGGAACCACCAAGGTTTCCGGTTTAGGATCGTAGACATTCCGCGGTTCGAACCGCGGACGGATCGATATAGGGAGCAGGACATACACATGGTGAAGCAACCCGTGTCCGTGAACGGCGTCATTCGCTGGCGGGATGTAGGGTTGGCGGAAGATGCACACCGGGAGCCTAAGGAGCGCAAAATGGTAGTTCTACGCCACGAGATTGGTGATGTACTCCGTGATGTACGCCAGCGCCAGGGCCGTACCCTGCGTGAGGTGTCGCACAGTGCCCGGGTTTCGCTCGGTTACCTGAGCGAAGTTGAGCGGGGCCAGAAGGAAGCTTCTTCTGAACTCCTGTCGTCAATCTGCAGTGCTCTCGATGTACCTCTGTCCCTGATGCTTCGTGAGGTCAGTGACCGTGTGGCCAGTGCCGAAGGCGTTTCCATTCCCGATACTGTTCCAACGGAGTTCTCGCGCGAGTTTGCCCGCGAGTTTCCGGAGGACCTGGCTCGGGACCTGGCCCGCACGCCGTAACAACCCCCGGGCAGCAGTGTGAGCTGCCCGCCCCAAGACATACTCAAAAGACCCCGCCTGCCGGCGGGGTCTTTTGTTGTTTCACAGTGCCGCTGGGGTTCCAGCGCCGCATCTGGCGCTAACTGGATGTCCCCGGGATTTCGGAGGCATTGAGTTTGTGGAGCAGGACGCTCAGGGCGTGGACTTCATCTTCGTCCCAGGACGCAAGGAGGGAGCGGAAGTGCTTTTCCCGCGCCCGCTGGGTACGTGCCAGCTGTTCGCTGCCGGTGTCCGTAAGGCTGATCGTCTGTGCCCGGCCGTCCTCCGGATCCGCCTGCTTCTGGACAAGCCCGAGGGATTCGAGCATGACGATCTGCCGGCTCACGGACGGTTTTCCCACTCCGATCGCGGCAGCCACGTCCGTTAAGCGCAGCGGCCCGCGCCGCTGCAGGAGGACAAGCAGGCCGTACGCTGCCGGCTCCAGGTCCGGGTGGACTGCCCTTGCCACGCGCTGGGAGGCAGCGCGCGCCCGGCGCCACAGGACACTGAGTTCCTGCTCAAGGTTCTCGATGGCCTGGTTCGGGGTGGAAACAGTTGCCGGGGGCTTGTCGGTCATAAACCCTATTCTAGGCGGAGCGCGCCCCGCAGCCCGGGCAGGGCGGCCTGCACGGACAGGGCCGGGGAGCGGGGCACCATGCAGGCGTGAGACGATTAATTGATGCGTATCAGTGATTTCTGGCGGCTAATGGATGATGAATTCGGGTCTGCGTACTCCCGTGTGCTCGCGGCGGACCTGGTCCTTACCGGCCTCAGCGGCCGGACCGCACAGCAGGCGCTGGACAGCGGAACGGACCCGAAGCGGGTCTGGCTGGAGGTCTGCGAGATGCAGGAAGTGCCCCAGGACCGCCGGCTTGGACGGGACATCAAACCCAAGCAGGCGTAGACACGCGGGGAGGATCTATTCGAATATCTGTTCGGATCCCGATATGCTCCTACACAGGGGCAGCAACTGGTCCGCCCCGCTCCGGCTGTCCACACCGGCATCTGGCCGCCGCGGCAGTGTCAGTGCCGTCGCATACGGTTCTCAGTGAGCAACCGACAGTCGGCCCACGGGCCGGGAATATCAGCAACAGCCACAACAACAGAGGTGAAGAATGGCCGCTCCAGACCGCGCCAAAGCACTCGAAGCAGCACTGGCCCAGATCGACAAGCAGTTCGGTAAGGGCTCGATCATGCGGCTGGGCGACGAGACGCGCGCCCCGATCGAAACAATCTCCACCAGCTCCATCGCACTGGACATCGCGCTGGGCATAGGCGGACTTCCCCGCGGCCGCGTCGTGGAGATCTACGGACCCGAGTCTTCCGGTAAGACCACCGTGGCACTGCACGCCGTTGCGAATGCGCAGAAGAACGGCGGCATCGCCGCGTTCATCGACGCTGAGCACGCCCTGGACCCTGAGTACGCCAAGAAACTCGGCGTGGATACTGACGCCCTGCTGGTTTCCCAGCCGGATACCGGCGAGCAGGCGCTTGAAATCATGGACATGCTGGTTGGCTCCGGCTCGCTGGACATCGTGGTCATCGACTCCGTGGCCGCCCTTGTTCCCCGCGCCGAAATCGAAGGCGAAATGGGCGACAGCCACGTTGGCCTCCAGGCACGGCTTATGAGCCAGGCGCTGCGAAAGATCACCGGCCGCCTGAGCCAGACCAAAACCACCGCCATCTTCATCAACCAGCTGCGTGAGAAGATCGGCGTCTTCTTCGGCAGCCCGGAGACCACCACCGGCGGCAAGGCGCTGAAATTCTATGCGTCCGTCCGCATCGACGTGCGCCGCATCGAGACGCTGAAGGAAGGTACCAACCCGGTTGGTAACCGTACCCGCGCCAAGATCGTCAAGAACAAGATGGCCCCGCCCTTCAAGCAGGCCGAGTTCGACATCATTTACGGCCAGGGCATCTCTCGTGAGGGCGGCTTGATCGACATGGGCGTGGAGCACGGGATCGTCAAGAAGTCCGGTGCCTGGTTCACGTACGACGGTGACCAGCTGGGCCAGGGCAAGGAAAACTCCCGCCGCTTCCTGCGGGACAACCCGGAACTGGCGGACGAGATCGAGCGGCGCCTGCGGGTCAAGCTCGGTGTGGACGCACAGCCCGAAGAGCAGACAGCTGACGGCAAGGCCAACGCGGCAGCAGCCGGCGCCTAGCCGAGACCCGTGCAGCAGCGCCGCCGCAAGCCGGGAGTGGAAGGCCAGGACGGCCCCACTCCCGGCTCAGCAGCAGATTCAACGCCGGAAGCAGACCCACACTCGGTTGCCCGAGCGATCATCCTGCGCCAGCTGACGAGCTCTGCCAAGAGCCGGCAGCAGCTTGCGGACAAGCTGGCAGAGCGGGATGTCCCGGAAGACGTGGCCCAGGCCGTGCTGGACCGGTTCGAAGAAGTCCAGCTGATTGACGACGCAGAGTTCGCGCGCATGTGGGTCCGGAGCAGGTCCCAGACCAGGTCGCTGGCCCGCTCAGCCATCCGCCGCGAACTGGCGGGCAAGGGGATCGATCCGGAGCTGGCCGAAGAAGCCCTGGAACAGATCAGCACTGATGATGAAGTTGAGGCAGCCAAGGATCTGGTGGAGCGCAAACTGCGCCGTGCCACTGTGCCTGCCGACCCGAAGGAGCGGGACAAGCTGGTTCGCAGGCTGGTGTCCATGCTCGCCCGGAAGGGCTACTCGCCTTCGCTGGGTTTCTCGGTTGTCAACGAGGCCCTGAGCGCACGGCAGGACAGCGAGCTGTAACAGCCGCGCAGGCCCGTTGTGATCGTGCCGTATGCTGTCATCACTATGTTTACTGTGAGGCTGCTGGGGCGGAAGTTGCACAGCCCTGCCTTGACCGCAGCGACGGCCGGTGTCCTTGCTGCGACGCTGCTGGTCGGTGTGCCTTCGGCGTCCGCAGCGGAGTACCCGTCATGGGACGAAATCTCAGCGGCGAAGTCCGACACCGCCTCTACCGAGGAACAGGTCCGGAAACTCGAAGAACTCCTGGACCGCCTCTATGACGAAGCAGGGAATCTCGGCAATGCTGCCGTGTCCGCATCGAGCCGCTACGACGAGCTTCGGGCGGAGCTGGAAGCCAGCGATGCACGCCTTGCGGAGCTGGCAGCACAGCGCAGCGCCGCATCGGCACGTGCGGGCGAGCTGAAAAGCCAGGTTGGGGCACTGGCTGCCCAGACCTACAAGACGGGCGGGATGGACAGTACGGTACTGTTCCTGCTCGACGCCGAAGAAGGTGCAGCGCACCTTGACCGCCTGACCACACTTTCCCTGGTGACTGAACGTACTTCACGTCTCTATGGCGAAGCTGAAGCAGCCCGGAAAGCAGCAGAGTCCCTCGAAGAAGCCGAGAAGTCGGAGCGGCAGGCGCGGGGCAAGCTGGCAGCCCTGGCAGGGGAGCAGTATGAGGACGCGCAAGCCGCCACGGAAGCTGCAGACAAAGCCGTACGTGAGCAGGAAGAGCGCAGTGCCGTGCTCGCTGCCCAGCTAGCTGAGCTGCGCAGCACCACCGCGGAAGCAGAACTTAGCCGGCTCCAGGCTGCGCGGCTGGATGAATCTGTCCGGCAGCAGGCTGAGCAAGCCCGGCGTGCTGCCGAAAAGGCGCCCGCCAAGGACGCCGCCACGGTGATTAATCCCACAAATCCTGAAGCGCCGGGAACGCCTGGAAACGCACCCGCACCCCCGCCCGCACCCGCTCCGGCTCCAGCGCCCATTCCTGCGCCGGCTCCCAATCCGCCGGCTCCGGCACCGCAGCCGCCGCCCCCTCCGCCGCCTGCCGCACCGGTGAATGACCCGGCAGGAGCGCAGGCCTTTGCCGCTTCCATGATGGGGGCCTATGGATGGAACAACGGGGAATTCAGGTGTCTCGTTGATCTGTGGAACCGGGAATCAAACTGGCTGACCAGCGCCATGAATCCCTACAGCGGCGCCTATGGCATTCCGCAGTCACTCCCGGGGGACAAGATGGCGGCGGCAGGAAGTGACTGGCGCACCAATTATCAAACCCAGATCCGCTGGGGCCTGAACTACATAGCGCAGAGGTACCAGACGCCCTGCGGGGCCTGGGCGCACTCGGAGCTAAAGGGCTGGTATTAAACCGGCTCCGTTACCGTATTGCAACACGGTCGTTACCTGGCCGCGATCTTGCTCAGGATTGATGTGTACAGTCGCGGTCCTATGAGCAACATTCAGGGACGCCGTGAACAGAGGCAGCACCGCGCCATGCAGCGCCGCCGCAACCGGATGAAGGCGGGGGCCGTTGCCGCCCTCGGCGGAGTCATGGTTCTGGGGACCGCGGGCGCCGCAGCCGGTGAGGAAGACCTCCGGGCCACCGCAGGTATCCAGCTGGCGAGTTTCGCGCTGCCCCTGTTCACCGGTACCCCCGAGGCGGAACCCGGGATTTCCCCCGAACCCGACGCGCAGGCCGGTTTGGAAACAGAGGCGAGCCCGTCCGCTTCCGCTGCCGCGGATTCGCAGGCCGATCAGGCAGCCGCCCAGCAGGCCGCTGACGAGCAGGCCGCAGCTGCCGAGGCGGAAGCCCAGGCGGCAGCAGCCCGCGAAGCAGAAGCAGCGGCTTCCGCCGCTGCGGCAGCAGAACAGGCTGCAGCCGAAGAAGCCGCCCGTGTGGCGGCCGCCTCCGTTCCGTTGGATGACCCTGCCGGTGCCAAGGCCTATGCAGCTTCGGTCCTGGGCGCCCATGGCTGGGACGCGTCACAGATGACCTGCCTGGACACTCTGTGGAATAAGGAGTCCGAGTGGCTGACCAGTGCAACCAACGCCAGCTCCGGGGCGTACGGCATCCCGCAGGCCCTCCCGGGCACAAAGCTGGCTGCTGCCGGGGGAGACTGGCAGACCAACTACCGTACCCAGGTCAATTGGGGCCTGACCTACATTGAGTCCCGCTACGGCAGCCCCTGCTCTGCACTGAACTTCCACTACGCCAACAACTGGTACTAAGCCCCGGCGAAATTGCGGCCCTGCCGCCGGCGGGACGTACCCTTGTAGGGTGAGCCTGTCTGTATCCCCTCCCGCATCAGAACCGCTAGCCGGCCCGGACGCTGAAGAGCACCAGCGCACCTATCAGGTGCGGACCTTCGGATGCCAGATGAACGTCCACGACTCCGAACGGATTTCCGGCCTGCTTGAAGGCGCCGGTTACGTTCCGGCAGAGGAAGGCGACGCCGACGTCGTTGTCTTCAATACCTGCGCCGTGCGCGAGAACGCGGACAACAAGCTCTACGGAAACCTGGGCCAGCTGGCACGCGTCAAGGAATCCCGCCCCGGAATGCAGATCGCCGTTGGCGGCTGCCTGGCGCAGAAGGACCGCGACACGATCATTGCCAAGGCGCCCTTTGTTGACGCGGTCTTCGGCACGCACAACATCGGCGCCCTGCCTGCCCTGCTGGAGCGGGCACGGCACAACGACGCAGCGCAGCTGGAGATTCTCGAATCCCTTGAGGTGTTCCCCTCCACGCTGCCCACCAAGCGGGACTCGGTCTATTCGGGCTGGGTGTCGATTTCAGTCGGCTGCAACAACACCTGCACGTTCTGCATTGTCCCGTCGCTGCGCGGCAAGGAACGCGACCGGCGGCCGGGGGAGATCCTCGCCGAGGTCCAGGCACTGGTGGACGACGGCGCCATTGAAGTCACCCTGCTGGGCCAGAACGTGAATTCCTACGGTGTGGAGTTCGGTGACCGCGGCGCGTTCGCCAAACTGCTGCGCGCCTGCGGTTCAATTGAAGGACTTGAGCGGGTCCGCTTCACGAGCCCGCACCCGGCAGCGTTTACCGACGACGTCATTGATGCCATGGCTGAAACGCACAACGTGATGCCGCAGCTGCACATGCCGCTGCAGTCCGGCTCGGACAAGGTCCTCAAGGACATGCGCCGGTCCTACCGCTCCAAGAAGTTCCTGGGCATCCTGGAGAAGGTCCGCCGGCAGATGCCGCACGCTGCCATCTCCACGGACATCATCGTCGGGTTCCCGGGGGAGACCGAGGAGGACTTCCAGGCCACGCTGGACGTCGTTGAGCAGGCCAGGTTCGCCACCGCCTTCACCTTCCAATACTCCAAGCGTCCCGGCACCCCGGCGGCCGACCTGCCTGACCAGCTGCCCAAGGCGGTGGTCCAGGAGCGCTTCGAGCGGCTCACTGCCCTGCAGGACCGCATTGCCGCGGAAGAGAACGCCAAACAGGTGGGCACCACGGTGGAAGTCATGGTCACCGCGGCCGCAGGCCGCAAATCCGAGGAAACGGGACGGCTGTCCGGTCGCTCCCGGGACCAGCGCCTGGTCCACTTCACCGTGCCCGACGGCGCACCGGTTCCGCGCCCGGGAGACCTGGTCACCGTTCCGGTGACGTCCGCCGCTGCCTTCCACCTGGTTGCCGACCCGGCAACGGCCGCGGATTACTCCCTTCGCCGTTCACGTGCCGGAGATGCCTGGGACCGTTCGCAGGCTGATTCCTGCGGTATCCCGTCCCCGGCCGCCGACGGCGCTGCCCGCGCGGGCGTCTCACTCGGCATGCCTGCCCTGCCGCCGCGCCGGTGACGGGCGCAGCGCTGCCCGTTATCGCCGTCGTTGGCCCCACCGGAACCGGCAAGTCCGACCTCGGTGTTGCACTGGCCCGGCACCTGGGCGGGGAGGTCATCAACGCCGATTCAATGCAGTTCTACCGCGGCATGGACATTGGCACCGCCAAGCTGCCGGAAGCCGAACGCGGCGGGATCGCGCATCACCTGCTGGACATCCTGGACGTCACGGAGGAAGCCAGCGTCTCCGCCTTCCAGGCCCAGGCCCGGGAGGCCATCAACCAGATCCGCTCGCGAGGCAACTGCCCGATCCTGGTGGGCGGCTCCGGACTCTATGTCCGGGCGGCACTGGACGTCCTTGAATTCCCCGGCACGGATCCGCAGCTGCGGCAGCAGATCGAAGGCGATCTTGAACGGGAGGGTTTCGAGGCGCTTCGCGAACGGCTGCGGGCCGTCGACCCCGTGTCCGCCGGCAGGCTGGGCGACGCCCGGCGGGTGGTACGCGCACTGGAGGTCCACGAGCTCACCGGGAGGCCCTTCAGCTCCTTTATGCCGGACCGCACCTACCACCAGCCGGCCATCCAACTGGGGCTCGACGTCGAACGCCCCCTGTTGCACGAACGCCTGGCCCTGCGGGTGGAGATGATGGTTCGGCAGGGGCTGCTGGAGGAAGTGCGGGCCCTGGACGCCGCCGGCCTGCGGACCGGGCGCACGGCCTCGCGTGCTTTGGGCTATGCGCAGTTCTTGAAGGTCCTGGACGGACTCTGGAGTTCGGAACAGGCAGTGGAAGACACTGTGGTTGCCACCCGACAGTTTGCGCGCCGCCAGATCACCTGGTTCCGGGCCGATCCGCGCGTCACGTGGCTGGACGCCCGGGATCCGGACCTGCTTCAGCGGGCGCTCACCGCTATTCTGGAGAAGTGAGCACAACTCCCCCCGCCGCCTTGTCCGCCTCCGGCCTGCCCTCCGGCCTTGCCGGCCTCGCCTTCGCGAAGGGACACGGTACCGGCAACGACTTTGTCCTGGTTGCTGATCCTGACGGGCTGCGGGACTACGACGCCGCCGAGGTGGCAGCCGTGTGCAACCGCCATAACGGAATCGGCGCCGACGGTTTTATCCGCGCCGTGCGTTCGGAGCACCTGCCCGAAGGCCAGGCCCTGCTGCAGACCAACCCGGACGCAGAGTGGTTCATGGATTACCGCAACGGAGACGGCAGCATCTCCGAGATGTGCGGCAACGGCGTGCGCGTGTTCGTCCACTTCCTCCTGGAAGAAGGACTCGCGGAGCTCGCCGAGGGCCAGGCCCTGCCCATCGGAACGCGCGCCGGCCTGAAGACCGTGACCCGCACTGAAAACGGCTACGCCGTGGACATGGGCCCCTGGGAATTCATCTTCCCGGACCACGCTGCTGCCAAAGCCATGGACACCGTGGTCAACGCAGGCGGCCTGGAAGTGCCCCGGCCGGGACTCTCCGTGAGCATGGGCAACCCGCACACTGTGGTGGCCCTGGCGGAACTGACCGAGCTCGCGGCAACGGACCTGGCCAAGGCGCCCTCGGTGGAGCCCGTCCCGGAGGACGGCACCAACGTTGAATTCGTTGTTCCGGCGGACCCCCTGGTGGTCGACGGCGTGGGCCAGCTGACCATGCGCGTGCACGAACGCGGGGTGGGCGAGACGCAGTCCTGCGGTACCGGTGCCTGCGCTGCAGCCGCCGCCACCCGCTTCTGGGCAGGCTCCACTGCCCCTAACAGCTGGAACGTTGCCGTGCCCGGCGGAGTCCTTGGAATCCGCTTCCTGGCCGGTCCGGAAGGACGCGAGCACGTGGAACTCAGCGGTCCCGCCGTGCTGGTGGCCCGCGGAACCCTGCTGTAACGGCCACGGCGGGCCAGCAGGACCTAAGCAGCGCGCTGCACTTTCAGGATGCGGAAGGATTTCGCGGTGCTGTACCGGCTGACGCCGTAGTCCGTGCCGAGGTTCTCAGCCAGCCAGCGCTGGAGTGAGTCCGAGCCGAGGTTCTTCTGCACCACCAGCCAGGCGGTTCCGCCCGGAGCCAGCCGCGGCAGCCACAGCAGCAGCAGCGCGTGCAGTTCATCCTTGCCGATCCGGATCGGCGGATTGGACCAGATGGTTTCGAAGCGCAGGGACGAATCGACGTCGTCCGGAAGCGATGCCTGGACGTTGCCCAGCCCAAGCGTGGCAGCGTTATCACGGGTCAGGCCAAGGGACCGTTCGTTGACGTCCACCGCGTAGACCTGCGCCGCGGGGGATTTCATGGCCATGGTCAACGCGATCGGGCCCCAGCCGCAGCCAATGTCCAGCAGGTTCCCCTCTTTGGCAGGGTCGGGAATACCGGAGAGCAGAACCTGCGTTCCCTTATCAATGCCGTCGGGGGAGAAGATCCCGCCCGAGGTCGCGAGGGTGACCTCGCGTCCTGCCAGGCAGACCTGCAGCGGTCTGCGGACCTCCGGCGTTGCCGGTTGCGAACTGAAGTAATGCTCTGAACCCATAACTACCAAGATTAGTGGCTGTCCCGCCCGCGGACCCCATCGGGTCCGCCGTACCGGGTCCGCCGTACCGGGTCCGCCGTACCGTCTGCACCGGGGCGGCGCCGCAAACCTTCTTGCACAACCCGCCGGGCGCCCATCACAATGTGGGTCCACTGGCCTACCATGGTTAACACCGCTTCTAAGGAGATTATGACCATCAACAATTCCCGTCCCGCTGCCGGCTCGACGCCCACGGACCTTAAGCCCGAGGAAATTCAGGGCGTCATTGACCGGATCCTGGCCAAGGAAGACGCAGCTGCTGCCAAGCAGAGCGTCACTCCTGCCGGGGGATACCGCGGACAGGCGCAGGCGTTGTCATCGCAGGCAGCGGAGCACTCTGACTTCGACGGGGATCAGCAGGATCTGGCAGACCGCCGTGCCCTGCGCCGTGTGGCCGGACTGTCCACGGAGCTTGAAGACGTCACCGAGGTTGAATACCGGCAGCTGCGGCTCGAGCGCGTAGTGCTCGCCGGACTGTGGACGGAAGGCACTGCGGCAGACGCCGAGAACTCCCTGCGTGAACTGGCGGCGCTGGCTGAGACTGCCGGCTCCGAGGTGCTGGACGGAATGATCCAGCGGCGGCTGAAGCCGGACCCCGGAACCTTCCTCGGCTCCGGCAAGGCCCAGGAGCTCAAGGACGTCGTGATGGCCACCGGCGCGGACACCGTGATCGTGGACAGCGAACTTTCGCCGTCCCAGCGCCGCGGACTGGAAGACATTGTGAAGGTGAAGGTCATTGACCGCACCGCCCTGATCCTGGACATCTTCGCGCAGCACGCGAAGTCCCGCGAAGGCAAGGCCCAGGTTGAACTGGCACAGCTTGAGTACCTGCTCCCGCGCCTGCGCGGCTGGGGCGAATCCATGTCCCGCCAGGCCGGCGGACAGGTTGGCAGCGCCGGGGCCGGCATGGGCTCTCGTGGCCCCGGTGAAACGAAGATCGAGCTTGACCGCCGGAAGATCCGCACGCGCATGGCCAAGCTGCGGCGTGAAATCGCCGGCATGAAGCCCGCCCGTGAAACGAAGCGCGCCAACCGCCAGCGCAACCAGATTCCTTCCGTGGCGATTGCCGGCTATACCAATGCCGGAAAGTCCTCGCTGCTGAATCGGCTGACGGACGCAGGAGTCCTGGTGGAGAACGCGCTGTTCGCCACGCTGGACCCGACGATCCGCCGTGCAGAGACCCCCGACGGACTGGGCTACACCCTCGCCGATACCGTGGGATTCGTGCGGTCCCTGCCCACGCAGCTGATCGAAGCCTTCCGCTCCACGTTGGAGGAAGTGGCCGACGCCGACCTGATCCTGCACGTAGTGGATGCCTCCCACCCTGATCCCGAAGGGCAGATCGCGGCAGTCCGTTCCGTGCTGGCTGACGTCGATGCCCGCCGGATCCCGGAGATCATCGTGCTCAACAAGGCCGATGCCGCGGACCCGTTCGTGATTGAGCGGCTGCGCCAGCGTGAGCCGCGAACCGTAGTGGTGTCCGCCCGCACGGGCGAAGGCATAGACGAGCTGCTCCAGGCCATCTCCGAGGGTATTCCGCGGCCGGGCGTGGAACTCGAACTCCTGGTTCCGTACGAGCGCGGCGACGTAGTCTCCCGCCTGCACAGCCAGGACGCTGAGATCCTGCAGCTTGACCATGAGGAAAGCGGCACCCGGATCCGGGTCAAGGTCCGCGATTCACTGGCTCCGGAGCTGGAGCCGTTCCTCAACCATGCCTAAGAAAGACACCGCCGGCGAGGTCCTGGACCTGCTGCAGACGGCCGTAACAGCCATGGGCGGCCAGCAGCGTCCGGGACAGCAGCAAATGGCCCGGGAGGTCGCCGAGTCCATCGAATCCGGTCAGCACCTGCTGGTGCAGGCCGGAACCGGAACCGGCAAGTCACTGGCATACCTTGTACCGCTGATCCACCATGCCCTCGAGAGCAGCAAGCCCGCGCTGGTTTCCACGGCCACGCTTGCGCTCCAGGCACAAATCGTGGGACGCGACGTTCCGCGCCTGCTGGCTGCGCTCAAGCCCAAGCTGCCCCGCGAAGTGGACGTTGCGCTCCTGAAGGGCCGCAGCAACTACGTTTGCGTCCACAAGACGGGCGGCGGTTTCCCCGACGACGACGACCCGGGCGCGCTTTTTACCCTTGGCGAGGAGAAGGCGGTGTCCCATCCGGCACCTGCGGCCGGACCGACGTCGGCTCTCGGCCGCGAAGTGGTTCGCCTGCGGGACTGGGCGGAGGAAACCGAAACCGGCGACCGGGATGAGCTGCTCCCCGGCGTCAGCGACCGCGCCTGGCGGCAGGTTTCCGTGACCGCGATGGAATGCCTCGGAGCCCAGCGCTGTCCTGTGGCCGAGCACTGCTTCAGCGAACAGGCACGTGCCAAGGCGGCCGTCGCGGACCTCGTGATCACCAACCACGCAATGCTGGCCATCAGTGCGTTTGAAGGACTGGCAGTGCTGCCGGACTACGACGTGGTGGTAATCGATGAGGCCCACGAGTTGCAGGACCGGGTGACCGGAGCAGTCACCGGGCAGCTCTCGGGCACCGTGATCAGTGCCGCCGTTACGGCAGCACGCAAGCACACTTCCGCCTCGGTGGAGGAGCTGGCCGCTGCCGGACGGGCCTTTGACGCCTCGGTGGAAGGCCTGCCAGCGGGCCTGATGCCCTCCGGCCTCAACGAAGAGCAGCAGTTGGCGGTGTCCCGGGTACGCGAAGCGGCCCGGGTGGCGCTGTCAGACTCCAAGCCGGAGGGTGGAGACGCCGGCGACGGCGGACGGCAGATGGCCCGTTCCCGGCTGCTCGCAGTGCTGGAGCTGTGCGAGCGCGTGCTTGAGGCCCCGGAGTCCGGGGAGGTTCTGTGGTCCTCGAGGCCGAGCACGTTTTCCCCCGGGGAAGGCTACTCTCCGCCGGACGATTCAGCTCCGGCCACCTTGAACGTCGCTCCGATCTCCGTGGCTGGACGGCTGAGGGACGGGCTTTTCGACGGTCACACCGTGGTGCTGACCTCAGCTACCCTGGCAATCGGCTCCGAATTCGGGCCGGTGGCAGGTGGCTTGGGACTCAGCGGCGCAGGCGCCCCGGCCTGGACGGGTACCGACGTCGGCAGTCCCTTCGACTATCCCCGGCAGGGCGTCCTGTACGTGGCGAAGGACCTGCCCAAGCCGGACCGCGGCACCTCCCCGGCGCAGCTGGCGGAACTCGAAGCGCTGCTGAAGGCATCGGGCGGTGCGGCGCTGGGCCTGTTCTCGTCGCGGCGTGCGGCTGAGGAGGCCGCTGCCGCACTGCGTGACAAGGTGGACTTCCCCATCCTCTGCCAGGGCGAGTCCTCAATGTCGGCACTGGTGAAGGAATTCGCCGAGGACGACGCTACCTGCCTGTTCGGAACCATGTCCCTGTGGCAGGGCGTGGATGTGCCGGGCGAGGCCTGCAGGCTGGTGGTGATTGACCGCATTCCGTTCCCCCGCCCTGATGATCCGCTGATGACCGCGCGGACCCGCGCCGTCGCGAAGGCCGGAGGCAACGGCTTTATGAGTGTCTCTGCGACCCATGCAGCCGTCCGGCTGGCGCAGGGTGCCGGACGGCTGATCCGGGCTGCCGGAGACCGCGGCATGGTGGCCGTGCTGGATTCCCGGCTCGCGACCGCCCGGTACGGAGGGTTCCTGCGCGCTGCGCTGCCGCCCTTCTGGGCCACCACGGACAGGTCCGTGGCGCTGGGCATCCTGGAACGTCTGAACGCCGGGCAGCGTACGAAAGCCTAGGCCGGGAAAACGGGAAAGCCCGTTTGCGCCGGCGGGAAAACAGGCCGCCCTAGAGGGAGCGCATCACCGAGACGACTTTGCCCATGATGGTCGCGTGGTCGCCCATGATCGGCTCGTAGCGGGTATTCTGCGGCAGCAGCCAGGTGTGTCCGTTGCGCTGCCGGAAAGTCTTGACCGTGGCCTCATCATCCAGCAGGGCGGCTACGATGTCCCCGTTTTCTGCCGTCTGCTGCCGCCGGACCACCACCCAGTCCCCGTCGCAGATGGCGGCGTCGACCATTGAATCCCCGGATACCCGGAGCATAAAGAGTTCACCGTGGCCCACCAGCTGGCGGGGGAGCGGCACCATTTCCTCCACTACCTGCTCAGCCAGGATCGGCCCGCCGGCCGCAATCCGTCCCACCAGCGGAACCATCGCCGTGTCCACCGCAGTGGTCAGCTCGGTGACGGAGGCCGCCGTGCCGGTCTCCGAAGTAGCCGGTCCAGAGTCGGAGGGCTCCTTGTGCATCAGCAGCGGCACCAGGATCTCCATGGCGCGGGGCCGTTTGGGATCGCGCCGGATGTAACCCATCTTCTCCAGCTGGCTCAGCTGGTGCGTGACGCTGGACAGGCTGGCCAGTCCCACCGTGTCTCCGATTTCGCGCATGGACGGCGGGTAGCCGTTGGCGCTGACGGAGGCCTGGATGGTCTCCAGGATCTTCTTCTGCCGCGGGGTCAGTGCCCGGGGGCGGGGGGAATCGGCCGCAGCAGCGGCAGCCGGGCGGCCTTCGGAGTCTGTCCTACGGGGCACTTCGGCTTCCCTTCAAGCGTTCCGGACTACCCGGAAGTGGCGGCAATGTCAGTGGCGGGTGTTTTCCTTTAGTCCGAACGCTGGTGCCGGCAGTGGCCCGCTCACCAAGAGGGCCAAATCCGGCGGCTTTCGAAGGTTTCCGCTGGTACCACGCTAGGCGAGCCGGAGGTCATTTTCAAACATTTGTTCGAGTGAGTCTCGACAGCGTTCGTAGATAGATGCTAGAAAAGGAAACAGCAGGAATCGAATACATGTTCGATTCGAAGATGCCAACAGTTCGAATCCAGTTTCGAAGCCGGGTGTGTGCCGGTGAGGAAAGGCTTCGGACCGGAAAGGTTTGCCATGTCCGTTCAGTTTGCGGCAGCCCCCAGTTCAATGGGCTCCATCCGTTTCATTCCAGCCTCCTCCCGCCCCGGCGCGCGTTCCGGCGCGCGTTCCGGCGCCAACCCGGCGGCCGCCCGTTCCAACCGGGAAAACCGTCCCGTGCCGAAGGGTCCGCTTAAGCTCACCCGCCGCGGACGGTTCCTGCTCATCGGAGCTCCGGTCATGCTCGGCGGAGCTGCGCTGCTGACCTTCATCGGGTTCTTCACGGCCCCGGCCCTGGCATCCAGCGACAGCGCCGAAGTCACCCGGACCCAGCAGGTCAGTGTCTCTGCCGGGGACAGCCTCTGGAGCCTCGCCGGAGAATACGCACCCGAACGCGACCCGCGCGCCGTCGTGGCAGACATCATGGAGTTGAATAATCTCTCCGATGCAGTGGTTCCTGCCGGCGTCCAGCTCTATATCCCGGTGGCCGGCTAGCCTGCGTGCGGCAACTCCGGGCTGCCCGTCACCTTTACGCAGGATTCTGCGGCGCGGCGGGCAGCGCCTTAAGCTGTACAGGTGAACGAACAGCTGGAAAAACTCAACCGCCTTCCCCTGCGAGACGACCTGAGGGGCCAGACCCCGTACGGAGCTCCGCAGCTGGAAGTGCCCATCCTGCTGAACGTCAACGAGAACACCCACGGACTGCCGCAGGAAGTCGCGGACGCCATTGCGGAGTCGGTGCGCCAGGCCGTTACCGGCCTGAACCGCTACCCGGACCGGGAATTCACCGAACTGCGTGAACGCCTGGCCTCCTACCTTGGACACGGACTGTCACCCGAAAACATCTGGGCCGGAAACGGCTCCAACGAGGTTCTGCAGCACATCCTGCAGGCCTTCGGCGGTCCGGGCAGGACCGCCATGAGTTTTCCTCCCACGTACTCCATGTACCCGCTGCTCTCGAGCGGAACCGGCACCGAATACATCACCGGCACCCGCGCCGCGGACTTTACGCTCAGCGCCGCATCGGCTGCCGAACAGGTGCGGGATGCGAAACCGAACATCGTTTTCCTGTGCACCCCCAACAACCCCACGGGCACGGCCCTGGGGCTGGACGTTGTGGAAGCCGTCTACGAGGCAGGCGCTGCCAGCAACGCCATCGTGATTGTGGATGAGGCCTACGCCGAGTTCTCCCACGCGGGCACTCCGAGTGCCCTGTCCCTGCTGCCCGGCCGTGAACGGCTGATCGTCTCCCGGACCATGAGCAAGGCCTTCGCCCTGGCCGGTGCCCGGCTTGGGTACATGGCCGCGGCACCGGAGGTCGCAGACGCCCTGCGCCTGGTCCGTCTGCCGTACCATCTCTCAGCCGTCACGCAGGCTACTGCCAATGCTGCCCTGGCCCACGCGGATGCGCTGCTGGCCAACGTGGAGGACATCAAGGGCCAGCGCGACCGGATCGTGTCCGAGCTGACCGAAATGGGCCTGCAGCCAGCCGAGTCGGATGCCAACTTCGTGCTCTTTGGCGGACTCGAAAACCCGCGGAAAACCTGGCAGGGTCTCCTGGATGCCGGCGTGCTGATCCGCGACGTCGGAATTCCGGGGCATCTGCGCGTAACGGCAGGCACGGAGGCTGAAACCACCGCCTTCCTCACCCGGCTGCGCGAGCTGCTCTCGGCTTAGCGCATCTGCCGCAAACCCGCGCGCCGCCTGCGGTGCGCAAACACTAGACTGGTAACCAGAGTCCCCTTCTTCCTAAGGAACCTTTTATGACCGTGGAGACCACCACCGGCCGTACGGCCCGCCTCGAGCGGACCACCAGCGAATCATCCGTCCTCGTGGAGCTGGATCTGGACGGCACCGGGCGCTCGGATATCAGCACCTCCGTGCCGTTCTACGACCACATGCTCACCGCCCTGGCGAAGCACTCGCTGATCGACCTCACAGTCAAGGCCACGGGAGACACCCACATCGACGTCCACCACACCGTGGAGGACGTTGCCATCAGCATTGGTGAAGCCCTGAAGACTGCCTTGGGCTCCAAGGCAGGTATCCGCCGTTTCGGGGAAGCTACCGTTCCGCTGGATGAAGCCCTGGCCAACGCGGTCGTGGACATCTCCGGCCGCCCTTACCTGGTCCACTCCGGCGAGCCTGCCGGGCAGGAGTACCACCTGATCGGCGGACACTTCACCGGGTCGCTGACCCGCCACGTCTTCGAAGCCATCACCCTGCACGCACAGATCTGCCTGCACATGAACGTGCTCGGCGGCAGGGACCCGCACCACATCGTGGAAGCGCAGTTCAAGGCCTTCGCGCGCGCTCTGCGTGCCGCCGTGGAACCGGATCCCCGCGTAGAGGGCATTCCTTCCACGAAGGGCGCCCTGTGAGCCGGAATGTCACCGTCCTGGACTACGGTTCCGGCAATATCCACTCAGCCGTGCGTGCGCTGGAACGGGTGGGCGCCAACGTCACCCTGAGCTCCAAGTCCTCGGACGTCCTGGACGCGGACGGCCTGGTAGTTCCCGGTGTTGGTGCCTTCGCCGCAGTGATGCAGGGGCTCAAGGACGTTGACGCCCTACGGATGATCGGACGCCGCGTGGCCGGCGGCCGTCCAGTGCTGGGCATCTGCGTGGGCCTGCAGGTCCTCTTCGAGGAAGGCGTGGAGCACGGCGTCCGTACCCAGGGCATGGGCGAATGGCCCGGCGTGGTGGAGCGGCTGGCAGCGGACGTCGTTCCGCACATGGGCTGGAACACCGTTGAAGCCCCCGCCGGGTCCCGCCTCTTCGCAGGCATTGAAGACGAACGGTTCTACTTCGTGCACAGCTACGGCGTGCAGAAGTGGGACTTCGACGTCACGCAGCCTGCCATGCGCCCGCCCCTGGTGACCTGGGCCAACCACGGCGGCCCGTTCGTTGCCGCAGTGGAAAACGGTCCGCTCAGCGCCACCCAGTTCCATCCGGAGAAGTCCGGGGACGCCGGAGCAGCCCTGCTTGAAAACTGGCTGAAGGGCCTGGGCTGAGCTATGTGGAGTGTTGTCCTTATGGGTCTTGCCGGCCTGCTGATCGGCGGAGCCATTTCCTTCCGGCGGCAGGGAATGCCGCGCTTTGTCTCGATCAGTTTCTGGGTCCTGGCGGGAATGTCCCTGCTCGGCGCCTACGTCCTTACTCTCGGCCTCTGAGCCGGCACCATCACTGAAAGCAGGACCATGTCCCTCACCGAAACACCCATTCTTGAACTGCTCCCTGCCGTGGACGTCGCTGACGGCCAGGCCGTCCGCCTGGTCCAGGGCGAAGCAGGTTCGGAGACCAGCTACGGCGACCCGCTTGAGGCTGCCATGGCCTGGCAGAACGACGGCGCCGAGTGGGTGCACCTGGTGGACCTGGACGCAGCTTTCGGCCGGGGCAGCAACCTGCCGCTGCTCAAGCGCGTGGTGGAAGAGCTTTCCATCAAGGTGGAGCTCTCCGGCGGCATCCGCGATGACGCCTCGCTGGAAAAGGCGCTGGAGCTTGGTGCCCGCCGGGTGAACCTGGGCACTGCCGCCCTGGAAAACCCGGAATGGACCGCCAGTGCGATCGCCCGCTACGGCGACGCGATCGCCGTCGGGCTGGATGTCCGCGGCACCACGCTGGCTGCCCGCGGCTGGACCAAGGAAGGAGGGGACCTCTGGGAGGTCCTCGCCCGCCTCGAAGACGCCGGCTGCCCGCGCTACGTCGTCACCGACGTGACCAAGGACGGAACCCTCCGCGGCCCGAACGTTGACCTGCTGCGCGACGTGCTGGCACGCACCGACCGTCCGGTAGTCGCCTCCGGCGGCATCTCCAGCCTGGATGACCTGGCCGCCCTGCGTAAACTGGTTCCCCTGGGACTGGAAGGCACCATCGTGGGCAAGGCACTGTACGCCGGTGCGTTCACGCTGCCGCAGGCTTTCGACGTCGCCGGCCACCCGGAGCGCTAGCACCCGTGGCCAAGCGCGAACTGCCCGGACACATTGCCGCGGCCCTCGCTGCGGCCGGGGGACCGGCGGATTCCGCCGGTGTTCCCTGGGCCGGGCGCAGCCTCGAGGGTGAAGGCAATCCGCTGCACCAGTTCGACAAGGACGACGGCCAGCCTGACGCCGGATATACGGCTGCTGTCCAGGCCCTCGTGGCCGGGACCGGGACCGAGGCCGGCGTGGTTGAATCGCTGGCCACGGCGCGGGTCTACGTGGCGATCGTCGCAACGCTCGGGGAGGAAGCCTCCTCGGAACACGGACTGACCGCGGACAAGGAAGCCGACCTTGCCCTGGTGACGCTCACCGCGCCCGACGGGCGCAAGGCGCTTCCTGTCTTCTCCTCGGTCGACGCTCTTTCGCGCTGGCATCCCCAGGCCCGTCCGGTGGCCGTCTATGCTCCGCGGGCGGCGCTGTCCGCAGTGTCTGAAGAGGCCCAGCTGCTGGTCATCGACCCTGGAAGCGATGTGACGTTCGTGGTACGCCGTCCGGCTATGTGGGCACTGGCCCAGCAGCGCGAATGGGTGCCTTCCTATGAGGACAGCGGGCTGGCTGGGATCGTTGCCGAAGCCGCCGGCCAGGAATCGGCGGTACGCCAGGTGCGCCTCACCGCAGGCGGTGGCGTAGCCTCCCGGACGGCAGGAGGTACGCTGGTTTCCGGCGGGGGCGCCGGGCCGGAACTGAGGGTAATCCTCCAGCTGGCACCAGGACTTGACGCGGCGGGCGTCCAGTCCCTCGCAGCAGCGCTGCAGCAGCGCCTTGCCGGCCATCCTGAATTCGTTGAGCGTGTTGATTCCCTGGAACTGAAAATCACGCGCTGACCGGCCCGAGCGGCCAGAAGAGAAGTGCAGTGAACTTTAGTGTCTACCGGGACCTGCTTTCCATCGTCCCGGTCCGGCGTGTGCTCCTGGTGGGCATGCTGGCCCGTTTCCCCCATGCTGCCGCAGGCGTGCTCCTGACCCTCCATGTGGTGCTCACCCTGGACAAGGGGTACGCCGCGGCCGGAGTCGTTGCCGCCCTGGTGACCATCGGCATCGCCGTCGGCGCCCCGTGGCGGGGCCGCCGGGTGGATAACGTGGGGCTGCGCAAGGCGCTGATCCCCTCGGTGATCTCCGAAGCGGTGATCTGGTCCGTGGCACCCCACGTGAGCTACGAATGGCTGCTGGTGCTGGCCCTGATCGGCGGGCTGTTCACGCTGCCCGTCTTCAGCGTTGTGCGCCAGTCCCTCGGTGTCCTGGCCAAGGGGGACAAGCGGCGGACCGCTTTCACCCTCGACTCGATCGGCACCGAGGTTGTCTTTATGGGCGGACCTGCAGTGGGTGCCGTCCTCGCCACTTCCGTCTCCACCGCCGTCGGGCTGACCCTGGTGGGTATCTGCACTGCCGGCGCCGGTCTTTTCCTTATGTGGTTCAATCCGCCCACCAGGTCTGAATCGGTTGAGGCCACAGAGCACGACGTCGAAGCGGCCACAGCCGCGGTGGTTTCCTCGGCGCCGGCCCACCTGGGCGAACCTGCCGCCGAACTTACCGAAGCGGCCGCAGCCGCAGCGGAAGCAGACGGCCAGCGCGGGGGGCTGCTTGCCCGGGCGGGGGCCGGCTTCTCCTGGCTGACGCTCAGCGTTGCAGTGGTGTTCGTGGTGGCGGCCGGTGCGGGCCTGCTGCTGGCCAGCAGCGACGTCGGCATTGTGGCCCTGGTGGAAGCCTCCGGCAACCCGGGCCAGCTGGGCATCGTCTTCGCTGCCTGGTGCTTCGCCTCGCTGGTGGGCGGCCTGATTTACGGTGCCATGAAGCGGCGGATTTCGCCCATGCTGCTGCTGCTGGCCATGGCAGTGCTCACCCTGCCGATGTCCCTGGCAACCGACACACTGTCCCTGGCACTGCTCTCAATTCCCGGCGGCCTGCTGTGCGCACCCGTCCTTTCAGCCGCGTCCGAAAGGGTTGCTGACCTAGTGCCCGAAGAGCGCAGGGGAGAAGCCATGGGCTGGTACGGTTCCGCGCTGACCACAGGCACCGCGATCGGTGCACCACTGGCCGGAATGGCGATCGACGTCGTCGGACCCTGGGCGGGCTTCGCCTTCGCGGGCACGGCCGCCGCGCTTATGGTGCTGATTACCCTGGGCGCCCGCGCCGTGGTGAATGCCCGGCGCACCTTGGTCTAGGCACAGCAAAGGCCCGAAGGGAGATCCTTCGGGCCTTTGCTGTGTGCGGAACCTAGTTGACGGGGCCGGTGAACTTCTCGCCGGGGCCCTGTCCGGGGGCATCAGGAACTGAGGATGCTTCGCGGAAGGCCAGCTGGAGGGAACGCAGTCCGTCACGCAACGGACCGGCGTGCTGGCTGCCGATCTCCGGGGCAGCAGCGGTGACGAAGCCGGCCAGCGCGGTGATCAGCTTGCGGGCCTCGTCCAGGTCCTTGAGGTCTTCTGCATCCGCGCCTTCGGCAAGTCCGCACTTCACGGCGGCGGCGCTCATCAGGTGAACTGCCGCGGTGGTGATAACTTCAACCGCCGGAACTTCGGCGATGTCGCGGACCTGTGCCGAAACGGGGCTCTCGGAATGGGTGTGGGTTTCTTCTTCGGAGGTTCCGGGGAAGGAATGGCGGGCAGAATCGCCAGCCGGATTGCTCTGTGGGGTACTCATACTGGTAAGCTTGTCACAGACCGACCGGTAGACGTTATTTGCAGCAGCTCACCGACATGATGAAAATCAGTGGGCTGCTGTTGCAGGTAACGGGACCGGTATGCAAGCGGAGACTCTCCCACCCGCGTCAGCCTGATTAATCCAGCCTCACCGCCGGATCAGAGTTGCCGGGTTCTGGTCGGCCCTTCCAGGGCGGCATCTTCGGATGATTCCCGGAAGCGCGCTGTCAAACAGCGCCGGCCGATCCTCGAGGCCTCCGATTGCGCGTGCAATTGGGGGCCTTCTTCAGTTGCAGGCGGTAGCCGTTTTGAGTCAAACAGGAGCTGCAACATTAGCGAGCCAAGAATCAATGATCGGATCCGTGTCCCTGAGGTGCGGTTGGTAGGACCGGCTGGGGAACAGGTAGGTGTGGTCCGGATCGAGGACGCCCTTCGTCTGGCAGCGGAGTCCGACCTGGATCTTGTAGAGGTAGCACCTCAGGCGAAGCCTCCGGTGTGCAAACTAATGGACTTCGGCAAGTACAAGTACGAAGCCGCAGTCAAGGCCCGTGAGGCACGCAAGAACCAGACCAATACGGTCCTGAAGGAAATCCGTTTCCGCCTCAAGATCGACACCCACGACTACGAGACCAAGCGCGGGCACGCCCTTCGCTTCCTCGCCGCGGGTGACAAGGTCAAGGCCATGATCCAGTTCCGCGGACGTGAGCAGCAGCGCCCTGAGATGGGCATCCGCCTGCTGCAGAAGTTCGCTGAGGACGTCGCTGAGGTGGGTGTGGTTGAGTCCAGCCCCCGCATCGACGGCCGGAACATGGTCATGGTGATCGGCCCCCTCAAGAACAAGGCAGAAGCTAAGGCCGAAGCCCGCCGCGCCTCCCAGCGCGCCGAGGCAAAGGCTGCAAACGAAGCCGCCAAGAAGGGTGAAGCCCCGGCACGGGTCGACACCAGTGCCGACAAGGCGCCCATGACGCAGAGCCTGGCAGATCTCCTGCCGGACGGCCTGCGCCTTGGTTCTTCCGCAGCAGAAGCCGACAAGGCCCGTGCTGAGCAGGAACAGGCCGAAAAGGCAAAGGCAGCGCAGGCCGCCAAGGCCGCGGCGGACAAGGCTGCTGCCGATGCCCGCCGTGCGGAGGAAGCAGCCAAGGCTGCTGCCGCCAAGCCGGCCACGAAGCCTGCTGCGGCACCTGCCGCTGCAAAGCCGGCCGAAGCGCCCAAGCCCATGGCAGTGCCCAAGCCGACGGCCGTCAAGCCGGCCGCGCCGAAGCCCGCTGCCCGGCCGAAGCCGGCCGCCGCGCCCAAGCCTGCTGGCAAGGCACCCTCTTCGGGAGCCTCGAGCCAGAAGAAGCCTGGCACTGCGGAGTAAGCACCGCTAGAACGCCCAGGCGTCCCTAGGAAACCCCGGCACCGTTACAGGTGCCCATATCCCCGCGGGTTCGTACCGCGGAAACCAAAGGAGATCGGTTCCCATGCCGAAGATGAAGACCCACAGTGGCGCCAAGAAGCGCTTCAAGCTGACCGGTACCGGCAAGCTCAAGCGCCAGCAGGCGAACCGCCGCCACTACCTGGAGCACAAGTCCTCCCGCCTGACCCGCCGTCTCGCCGGTGACAAGATCGTCACCCCGGGCGAGGCCAAGGTCATCAAGAAGATGCTCGGCAAGTAACCATCTTCCCCAGCGGTTCTGAGAAGGACTGCTCCATATATCAACTAACTTTCCCGCGGCCCGTCAGGGGCCGCAGCACAGGTAGTGTGCGCGGGACTATTTCTAAGGAGTACGCACGTGGCACGTGTGAAGCGGGCGATTAACGCCCATAAGAAGCGTCGGGTAATCCTCGAGCGCGCCAAGGGCTACCGCGGACAGCGTTCGCGTCTGGTCCGCAAGGCCAAAGAGCAGCTGCTGCACTCGTACGTGTACAGCTACGGTGACCGCCGCAAGCGCAAGGGCGACTTCCGCCGCCTGTGGATCCAGCGCATCAACGCTGCATCCCGCGCCAATGGCCTCACCTACAACCGTCTGATCCAGGGCCTGAAGGCTGCTGAGATCGAGGTTGACCGCCGCATGCTGGCCGAGCTGGCCGTGAACGACGCCAACGCGTTCGCCACCCTGGTTCAGGTTGCCAAGGACGCACTGCCGTCCGACACTTCCGCTCCGGCCGCTGCTGCTGCAGCTCCGGCTGCCAAGAAGGCTCCCGCCAAGGCTGCTGCGAAGGCTGCCCCGGCTGCCACCGCCACCGTTGCTGACGGCGGCTTCAAGGCCTCCGAAGGCGAAGCTCCCGAGGGCTACGTCATCAAGGGTGCAGCAACCGGCAAGTACCACGTCCCGGGTTCCACCTGGTACGAGCAGACTGAAGCTGAGTACTGGTTCAACTCCGTGGAAGCAGCCAAGGCTGCCGGCCTGGAGCCTGCTGGCGGCGAAGCCCGCCAGAAGTTCCAGGGCTAATTTCGGTACCTGCTGAACATGCATGACGCCGGACGCTCCGCCGCGCCGCTGATGTCCAACCCCCGAGCTGATCGGGTGAAGGAAGCAGCGAAGCTGGCGGGGCGTTCGGCTCGTTTAAAGACCGGCCGTTTCCTGGCCGAAGGCCCGCAGGCCGTCCGTGAGGCCCTGATTGCGCACCGCGCCGCGCTGGCGGAAGGCCGCCCCGGCGTCGTCGTCGAGGCGTATGCCACCCAGGCATGCCTGGACCGGCTGCCCGAATTGGCCGAATTGGCGGATCAGGCCACCCTGCGCCTGGCCACGGACGAAGTCCTGGCAGCCATGGCAGACACGGTATCGCCGCAGGGAATTGTGGCGGTGTGCCGCATCCAGTCGCCGTCGCTCGAGGAGGTGCTGGCCGCGCGCCCGAAGCTCCTTGCCGTGATGTGCGAAGTGCGGGACCCCGGCAACGCCGGAACGATCCTGCGCGCGGCCGACTCTGCCGGAGCGGACGCCGTGATCCTCACTGCCTCCAGCGTGGACATCCACAATCCCAAGGCCGTGCGCTCCACGGTCGGCTCGCTGTTCCATCTTCCGGTGGTCTCCGGGGTGGACTTTGCTGAACTTTCTTCCCGGCTGCATGACGCCGGTATCACGATCCTTGCCGCCGACGGCTACGGCAGCCAGGACCTGGACGCGCTCCAGGACTCCTCGGCCCTGCGCAGGCTGGCACCCGCCGCGGACGCCGCGGATGCCGGCCCTCGGCTTGAAGATCCCTCCGCCTGGCTGTTCGGCAATGAAGCCCAGGGCCTGGCCGAGGACGAACTTGCTGCTGCGGACTACCGTGTGGCCGTCCCTGTCTATGGCCAGGCCGAGAGCCTCAACGTGGGCACGGCCGCGACCGTGTGCCTCTACGCCTCAGCCCGCGCCCAGAACCGCTGAGGCAGCAACAGCCCTAGCGCTGCAGCGCCTCTTCAGCAGCCCCGGCAGCGGATGCGCCCGCGGGACGACGCCGGTCCAGCGCTCCGCTGAGCAGTGCAACTCCCAGCCCCAGCAGAGCCAGGACGGCACCCACGATTGCCGGTGAACGGAAGCCCCAGCCCCAGGCAATCACCAGGCCGCCGGCCATGGCGCCCAGGGCATTGGCCATGTTCAGTGCGGCGTGGTTCAGGGAGGACGCCAGCGATGCCGCTCCGGGGGAGACATCGAGCAGGCGGGTCTGCAGCGCGGGGGTCAGGGCGGAGCCGATGGCACCTACCAGGAAGACCAGGATGATGGCGCCGGCCTTGTACTGCACACCCCAGGCGTAGACGGCCAGGATCACGACGGTACCGGCCAGGACGGCGTAGATGCTGCCCATCACCGAACGGTCGGCAATCCGGCCGCCCACGATGTTGCCCACTACCTGACCCACACCGTAGAGGCCCACGATCAGCGGCAGCACTCCCATGGAGAAACCTGCGACCTCGGTCATGGTAGGGGAGATGTAGGTGTAGACGGCGAAGAATCCGCCAAAGCCGACCGTTCCGACCAACAGTGCCAGCCACATCTGCATCCGGCGCAGGGCGCTGAGCTCGCGGCGGATGCTGGCATCGGGGTGCGCGGCCTGGAAGGGAACGAACCATGCCACCAGGGCGACTGTCAGCAGCGCAATCGCCCCAACAAGGACGAACATCCAGCGCCAGCCGGCCAGCTGCCCCAGCCAGGTGGCGAACGGCACGCCGATCACGTTGGCGATACTCAGTCCAAGCATGACCATGGAGATGGCCCAGCCGCGTTTGGTAGGCGCCACCAGGGAGGCGGCGATGACGGCCGCGACGCCGAAGAAGGCGCCGTGCGGCAGTCCTGAAAGGAAACGGGTGACCAGCAGCCACCCGTAGTCCGGGGCAATGAAGGATGAAAGATTGGCCACGGCGAAGAACGCCATCAGTCCCAGGGCCAGCCACTTGCGCGGCATCTTGGCTCCGGCGGCTGCAAGAAGAGGCGCACCAACAACGACGCCGAGGGCGTAGGCGGAGATGACGTGCCCGCCTTCGGGGACGGAGACACCCAGTTCTGCGACCATTTCCTGGAGCAGTCCCATAATGGCGAACTCGGTGGTGCCGATGGCGAAGCCACCTGCGGCAAGGGCAGTGATGGCCAGGGAAACATTGCGGGTTCTGGGCGTCGCTACGCGCAGGGAAGGCATAAGTGCGGGGGTGCTTTCGGATCAGCGGTTGCCGCGGAGCCGTGAAAAGCACGGTCGCGTCTGGCGGGCCCGGGACCAGCGCGGGAGCAGGGGCTGCCGTTGGCCGGGGGCCAAACGGCCACGATGCCGTTCCTTCCAAGTCTAGGACAGCGGGCACCGTAGACTCGATCTGTGTCGAATTCAGAACTGAAGCAGGTAGTCGGAGCCGCGATCGTGGATAACCTGGGCCAGCCGCGGAGCCTGCTGGCTGCTCGGCGCACGGCCCCGGAAGCCTATGCCGGCATGTGGGAGTTTCCCGGCGGCAAGGTTGAACCGGGGGAGACCTGCGAAGCCGCCCTGCACCGTGAGCTCACCGAAGAACTGGGCATTGAGGTGGTTCTGGGTGCTGAAGTCACCGGACCGCTGGACCAGGGCTGGCCGCTGAACGCCAAAGCCGCGATGCGTGTCTGGCTCGTGGAGGTCTCGGCCGGGAAGCCGCAGCCGCTCGAGGATCACGATGAGCTTCGCTGGGTCCGCTTGGATTCCCCGGAGCTTGCTGACCTGCCCTGGATTCCGGCGGACCTGCCGATCGTCACGGCCGTTCGTGCGGCCGCGGGTCAGCCCCCGGCCGGAATCGCCTAGCCGGGGCCCTGCCGCCGCCGGAGGCGCCGCCACTGGAAGCCGGGTCAGGCGTCCGCGAGGATCGCGTCCATTTGGGACATGGCGCAGGCCACGCCGTCAATGGCGCCCATGGAGATCTGTTCCTCCATCTGCTCCCGGTCCGCAAATGCCGTCACGACTTCAACGACCGTTCCCCCGTCCCGGGCAGCGAAGGTGACGGTGACGTCGGAGATCGGCATGTCGTCCCGGCGGGTGCCGTCCTCCTCGGCAAAGCCGTCGCGGAAGCGCAGCTTCTCCGGGCGTTCGACCGAGATCACCTCCCACCAACCGTGGTACGTTTCGCCGTCCGGTCCGGTCATGAAGTAGGTGACCGTGCCCCCGGGCGTCAGGTCGTGCTGCGGAACCGTGGCGGGGTGCGTTGGCGGACCCCACCACCGCTCGAGCTTCCGCGGGTCGGCCCACAGCTCCCAGACCTGTTCGGGAGCTGCCTCGAACTCCGCGAGGGCGGTGATGGTCAGGGTGTCGTAGTCCTTGTCGATGCTCTTCACGCTCATGACTAATCTCCTCTACCGGGGTCCGTTCCCGGGCGTGTCCTGCCGCAGCAGGTCTGACATCCGGTTCAGCCGGCCTTCCCAGGCCTCAGCCAGCGCGTCCAGCGCGCGGTGTGCCTGGTCGACGGCGTCCGGTGCGGTGCTCACGAGCTGTTCCCTCCCGCGGCGAACCTTGAAGACCAGGCCTGCCGCTTCGAGGACCGCGACGTGCTTCTGCACCGCCGCGAAACTCATGGGATAGGCCTCGGCCAGCCGCGATACCGACAGTTCGCCGGCGGCCGCACGGCGCAGGATGTCCCTGCGTGTGCTGTCCGCCAGGGCATGGAACAGGCGGTTCACGGCTTCGTCTGACAACGCATCTACAACCATTTGGTTGTAACTTAGGACTCGCCGCGGCACCGGTCAAGACCTCCGGGGAAATTAGAAGAGAGTGCCGGCTGCCACGGGCAGGCCGGCCGCCGTCTTCGGGGCGGGCCGGGCTGCACCCCGGGTGGCGAGGAACTGGTTTTTGCCGGCGAAACCGTGCCGCTTCTTGAAGTGCGTGATTCGTCCCGCAAGCCACTGGCGGTATTCCTTCGATGCGTACGTGCCGCCGTCGTACAGCTGGTCGTAGCGTGCCGAAAGCTGAGGATAGTCGCGCGCGAGCCATTCCCGGTACCACTCTCGCGCTCCCGGGCGAAGGTGCAGGGCGCCGGCCGTGACCGACGTGGCGCCGGCGTCCGCCAGTGCGGAAAAGAGTGCGTCCAACGACTCGTCGCCGTCGGTCAGCCACGGCAGGATCGGCATGGCCATCACATTGCAGCCCATGCCGGCATCCCGGATGCGCCGGATCAGGTCCAGCCGGGCTTTGGGGGACGGGGTGCCCGGCTCAACCCGATTGGCCAGCTCCGGATCCAGCAGCGCCAGTGAGATGCCCATGCTGATGCTGGTCTGCTGCGAGGCTTCGGCCAGCAGCGGCAGGTCGCGGGCAAGCAGAGTTCCCTTGGTGAGGATGGAGAAGGGAGTTCCGCTGTCCGCCAGCGCCCGGATGATGTCCGGCATGAGCTTGTAGCGGCCCTCGGCCCGCTGGTACGGGTCGGTGTTGGTACCCATGGCCACGTGTTCGAACTGCCACGACGGCTTTGCGAGCTCCTTTCGTAGGATCTCGCCGGCGTTGGTTTTGACCACCAGCTGGCTGTCGAAGTCCGCGCCGGTGTCCAGATCCAGATAGCTGTGTGTCTTGCGGGCAAAGCAGTACACGCAGGCGTGGCTGCAGCCCCGGTAGGGATTCACCGTCCAGCCGAAGGGCATCGAGGAAGTCTTGGGCACCTTGTTTAGGACGGATTTCGCCAGGACCTCATGGAACGTCACGCCCGCGAACCCCGGTGTCTGCACAGAGCGGACCAGTCCCTGCAGGGGGAGCAGTGCATCTGCGGTCGGCGGTGCTTTTGGTTCCTGTTCCTGCCACCTCATGCGACCAATTAGAACATACGTTCGAATTACCGCCTACCCCTCACCCTCATCGAGATAGCAGAAACTGCACGTTAGGCACCCCTATTCGGGCACTTTCTGCCATCTCGATGAGGGGAAGAAGGAGGGGGTGGGTAACCGCCGTCGGCCAGCCCGGCCAGGATCTCAAAGATGTTCGACGACGCCGGGTCTCCCGTCCGCAGTGTGGAGAACCCGGCTGCGGCGAAGTAAAGCGGCAGGAACGCCAGTCCCAGCACGGCATACTGGCTGCTGTGCCTTGCCTCATGCCGCAGCAGAGCGGATGCGGGTTCGACGGCGAACGCCCCGGATACCCGGGAACGGTAAAGGATCACGTTGCCCAGGGTGAAGGCTGCCGCGCGGGGGAGCGGAAGGCTCCAGCCTCCGGCCAGCAGCAGGCCCCCGGGGCCGCGCCGCACCGGCACCCGGCCCAGTCGGGCAGCCAACAGGCCTGCCGCCGTCGTGCCGTTGACCAGATTCAGTGCGCGGCGCATTGCCTGTCTACGGGACAAACACTGCCTGGCAGGGCTCATGCTGCCCATGGTAAGTGAGCGGGACGGTCTTCACACTGCCGGGGCGGACGGCGTTAGTTGGTTAGACTGGTAGCCGCAGGCTGCGTACCTTTGCCTGCAGCATCCCTTTTGCTTTCACCCACATCAACACGGCCGGAAACAGGTAAGAACGGTACATGTCGAATTCCATACCGGGGACGGACTCCCCAGACAACGCGGCACCCAATCCGCTCGACGAGTCAGCCATCGCGGCTGCCGTTGATTCAGCGCTCGCAGCCATCGCCTCCGCAGCGGACCTGGATGCCCTTAAGGACGTCCGCATCGCCGTCACCGGCGAGAAGTCCCCGCTGTCCCTGGCCAACCGCCAGATCGGCGGACTGCCCAAGGACCAGAAAGCCGCCGCCGGCAAGGTAGTCGGCCCGGCCCGAGGCCGAATCAACCAGGCGCTCGCCGCCCGCACCGTGGAGCTGGAAGCCGAGCGCGACGCCCGGATCCTCGTCGAGGAAGCCGTCGATGTCACCGCAGCTCCCCGCCGCCGCCGCATGGGCGGACGCCACCCGCTCTCCACCCTGCAGGACCGCGTCAGCGACATCTTCGTGGGCATGGGCTGGGAAATCGCGGAGGGCCCCGAGGTCGAATCTGAATGGTTCAACTTCGACGCCCTGAACTTCAAGCCGGACCACCCTGCCCGCGAAATGCAGGACACCTTCTTCGTGGAGCCCCCCGAAGCGCACCTGGTGATGCGCACGCACACCTCCCCGGTGCAGGTCCGTTCAATGCTCGAGCGCGACCTGCCGATCTACGTGCTGTGTCCCGGCAAGGTGTTCCGCACCGATGAACTCGACGCCACGCACACCCCGGTGTTTCACCAGTTCGAGGGCCTCGCGATCGACAAGGGCCTCACCATGGCAGACCTGGTCGGCACCCTGGAGCACTTCACCCGTGTGCTCTTCGGCGACGAAGCCAAGGTACGGCTGCGCCCGAACTACTTCCCGTTCACCGAGCCCAGCGCCGAGCTGGACATCTGGCACCCCGGCGCCAAGGGCGGTCCGCGCTGGATCGAGTGGGGCGGTTGCGGCATGGTCAACCCCAACGTGCTGCGCGCCGCGGGAATCGACCCCGAGGTCTATTCAGGTTTTGCCTTTGGCATGGGCATTGAGCGTGCCCTCATGTTCCGCAACGAAGTATCCGACATGCGGGACATGATCGAAGGCGACGTACGTTTCAGCGAACACTTCGGGATGGAGATCTAAGTGAGAATCCCACTTTCCTGGCTGCGCGAGTACGCCCAGGTGCCGGCGGATGCAACCGCCGAAGACGTGATGGCAGAACTGGTCAAGGTTGGCCTGGAGGAAGAGGACGTCCACCGTCCCACCGACGAACTGCAGGGCCCGATCGTGGTCGGCCAGGTGCTCTCCAAGGAGCCCGAGCCGCAGAAGAACGGCAAGACCATCAACTGGTGCTCCGTCCGGGTGGTGCCGGAGGGCGCTGAGCAGACGCTGACCGGTGACGGCATTGACCCGTCCGGTGTGCAGGGCATCGTCTGCGGCGCGCACAACTTCGAGGTGGGGGACAAGGTTGTTGTCACCCTGCCCGGCGCCGTGCTGCCCGGTGATTTCCGGATCAGCCCGCGCAAGACCTACGGCCACGTTTCCGCCGGCATGATCGCCTCCGTGCGTGAACTCGGCATCGGCGAAGACCACGACGGCATCCTGGTGCTCTCCACCCTGGGTCTTGATCCCGAGGTCGGCACCGACGCGATGGAGCTGCTGGGCCTCTACGACCAGGCGGCGGAAATCAACGTCACCCCGGACCGCGGCTACGTCTTCTCCATCCGCGGCGCTGCCCGCGAGTACGCCCACGCCACCGGCACCAAGTTCACCGACCCCGCGGCCACGGTGGAGGTTCCGGAAGCCGACGGCGCCGGGTACCCGGTGCGCCTGGCCGACGAAGCCCCGATCTACGGCAAGGCCGGCTGCGACCGCTTCGTGGCCCGCACCGTCCGCGGCGTGGACCCCACCCGCCCGACGCCGCCGTGGATGTCCTCACGCCTGCGCCTGGCCGGCATGCGGTCCATCTCGTTGGTCGTGGACATCTCCAACTACGTGATGCTCGAGCTCGGCCAGCCGCTGCACTTCTACGACCTGGACAAGCTCACGGGCGAGATCGTGGTCCGCCGCGCCAACCCGGGCGAGACGCTGAAGACCCTGGATGACAAGGTCCGCACGCTGGACCCCGAGGACCTGCTGATCACTGACGGCTCCGGTGCCATTGGCATCGCCGGCGTGATGGGCGGCAATGCCACCGAGGTCTCCGACGCCACACAGAACGTCCTGATTGAGGCCGCCCACTTCGAGGAAGTCTCGATTGGCCGTTCGCGCCGCCGCCACAAGCTCCCGTCCGAGGCGTCCAAGCGCTTCGAGCGCGGCGTTGACTGGTACGTCGCGGACATCGCTGCCCAGCGCGCCGTCGACCTCCTGGTGGAACTCGCCGGCGGCACCGCCGACGAATCCATCACCGACGCCGGAACCGCACCGGAAACCCGCAGCATCTTCCTGCCGGCGGACTTCCCGGCCAGGCTGATCGGCCTGGAGTTCACCGAGGACCAGATCACCGGCACGCTCACCGATTTGGGCGCAGACGTTGAAAAGGCCGACGGCGGCTTCCGGGTAGTTCCCCCGAGCTGGCGGACCGACCTGGAAACCCGTGAGGACCTCACCGAGGAAATCATCCGGCTGGTGGGCTACGACAAGATTCCCTCCACCCTTCCGGTTGCTCCTCCCGGCCGCGGCCTGACCCGCGTCCAGCAGCAGCGCCGCCGGCTGCAGCAGTCCCTCGCGGCGTCGGGCCTCACCGAAGTGCTGTCCTACCCCTTCGTCACCGAAGCGGACAACAACACCTTCGGCACCCCGGTGGCCGGCGAAGAACGCCCGGCCGTGAAGCTGGCCAACCCGCTCTCCGCCGAGTTCGGCTACCTGCGCACCTCGGTGCTGCCGGGCCTGTTCGACGTCGCCAAGCGGAACCTTTCACGCGGCTTCCGGGACCTGGCGCTCTTCGAATCCGCGCTCGTCTTCCTTCCGGGGGAGCAGAACGGCACGGAGTCGATTCCGCCGCTGGGTGTCAAGCCCTCGGAAGAGGTCCTCGACGGCCTCTATAACGGAATCCCGGACCAGCCGCTGCATATCGGCGTGCTGTTCACCGGCCACGAGTCACCCGCCGGCGCCGGCCACACTCCGCGTGCCTGGGACTGGGCCGACGCCGTCGACACCGCCCGGATCATGGGCGACGTGCTCGGCGTCGAACTGGTCATCAGCCAGGGCGAACACCAGGCTTTCCATCCGGGACGCACCGCCAAGATCTCGCTGCGCAGCGGCGAAACGGTTGGCTACGCGGGCGAACTGCACCCGAAGCTGCTCGCAGCCCGGGATATGCCGGCCCGCACCGTGGCGCTGGAGCTCGATGCCGATGCACTGTTCGATGCTGCTCCGGACGTCATCGTGGCGAAGGAAATCTCCACGTACCCGGCCACCACGCAGGATGTGGCGCTCATTGTGGGCGAAGACATCCCGGCAGAGTCCGTGCTGGAAACCCTGCGTGAAGGTGCCGGCGACCTGCTGGAAGACATCGCGCTGTTCGACGTCTACACCGGCAAGGGCATCGAGCCGGGGCACAAGTCCCTCGCCTTTGCCCTGCGGTTCCGCGCCGATGACCGCACGCTGACCGCCGACGAGGCCTCCGAATCCCGGGCCGCCGCCGTCGCGCTGGCTGCCGAGCGTTTTGGTGCCGTGCAGCGGTAGTTCCACCTGAAAAAGCGCAGATCCCCGCCGGAATCTTCCGGTGGGGCTCTGCGTTTTTTTTGCTAGCTTGTAGGGGGTGAATACTCTTTCCCGCCCCGGCACCTGGTACCTCTTCGACTACGGCATGGTGATCTCTGCCGCGCCGCTCCCGGAAGACTGGGACGCGCTTCGGAACGCCACCGGCATGGATCTGCAGCCCGCGTCGAGTCCTTATTGGGCCACCCGGCTGGAGTACGACGGCGGTGAGCTAAGTCCCGCGGATTACTGGGCTTCGGTCCTCGGCCGGCGTGTGGATGAGAACGAGCTGGCCCGGCTCGAGGAGCTCGACGCCCGACAGTGGTCGCGGCCCAATCCCCGCACCCACCAAGTGCTGGAGTTCTTGGCCGGGGAAGGTGCGCAGCTGGCGCTGCTCTCAAATATGCCCGCGGAGATGTCTTACCGGTACGAGTCGGAGGCGTCCTGGCCGGCGTTCTTTGCTGCCCGCTACTTCAGCGGCCGGCTGGGCATGGTCAAACCGGATGAACGGATCTACCGGCACGTCCTTGACGGCCTGGGTGCAGCCCCCGAAGACGTGGTCTTCATCGACGACAATCCGGCGAATATCGAAGCAGCCAAGGCGTTAGGCATGCAAGTGGTGCTGCACGCGGAGGGCACGGACCTGCGGCAGGAATTTGCTCTGCTCGCCGATCCGGGCTAGCCGCCCCGCGACGTACGCCCCACGGCGAGCCACCAGTCCAGAGCTTCATCGTCCGCGATGATGTCCATGGGAACGTTCATCCATCCTTCGCCCATCGGACGGCCCGCGCCCATGAAGGCAGGCTGGCCGCCGACGGCGAGCAGCTCCCGGTAATCCGCCGGATCCACACAAACCAGCAGGTTCCCGACCCGGCCAGCCGACACCGTCAGACGTCCGTCCACCATAAAAGCCACGCCGCCGAACATGTTTTTCTCCCGGACGTCTTGGTGGGAGGCAAGGCTCGCCCGGATGCGCTGGGCCAGGGTCTCCTGCGCCGGGTCCGACTGCATAATCCTGCCGCCTTTCAGTGAGGACGGTTGCCCACGGGATCTGCCGAACTGGTTTTCCGGTTCGCCACCAGGAGCGGGGCGGTCATTCCCATGCCAATCAGCAGATATCCGATCGCTATCCAACCGTGCCCCGGAATCGAGCTGACGTAAAGAGCTACGGGGACGACGACTACTCCCAGCAACAGCAGAGTTCCCGCCAGGCGCTTGCCTGTTGGTTGGAATGTGCGGAAGGTTTCGTGTCTTGCGGCGGCCCGGCGGTCCCTGATCACCTGGAGGGCAGCGGCGAGCCCGGTGAATAGCAGCATCAGCTGGGCCGCCTGTGCGTCGGGCGGCAGCCCGAGCAGGTTGCCGCTCAGAATGCCGGCAGCGGCGAGTGCGATGCTGACGGCGTCGACCTGCGCGACCCGATCCGGGCCTTGTGCGCTCATCATGGGGTCGAGTCTCGCACAAACGCGCGGCGCCCACAGTGCAGCCGAGGTATCGGACACGGGGCGGGGGATGCGCGGTGATTCTGCTGCCGGTTCAGGAAGATCCGACCGGTTCGCACTTCTGCTGCCGCTTGGATCAGGCAGCAACCCCCAAACCGGCAACAGAACCCGGATCTGCTCCGCTTTGTGCAGATCGCTCCGCGGCATATCGGAGCGATTGCCACAAAGTGGAGCGGAACCGGCAAGCCGGCAGCGGGCCTAGACGCTGACAAACAGTTTCAAGTCCGAGGCTCGATGCTGAAGAGTTCGCCCGGCGTGGTTTCCAGAGCGTCGCAGACGGCTGTCAAGGTGGTGAACCGAACGGCCTTGGCCTTGTTCGTTTTGAGGATGGAAAGGTTTGCCATGGTTATGCCGGTCCGCACTGAAAGCTCAGTCAACGTCATTCCCCGCTGGAGCAGCACCTCATCCAGATGGCACACCACTCGGTGGCCGCTGGCTGGCTCGGCAGCGGATCGAGTGTCAGACAAGTCCGTCCGTCTCTTCCTGCAGCCGTCCGCCTGCCTTGAAAGCGCTGGAGAGCGCCAGGCCAACGACGCCGCTGGTGATCATGAAGTACGGCCACCGGGGAGCGTCGGTGCTGATTGCTGCGTAATCCGCGCCGAGCGGGAAACCTTCGGTGCCGAAATTGCTCGCCACCTCAAAGACGGCCCGGTTTGCCGTAGCGTCGAGCGTGCCGTACAGAAGCCCAGCTCCAATCAGGAGAAAGCTAAGGGCCAGTAGATTCTTCCGTACCCGCGCTGTGAACGGCCGTCCGGCAGAGATTTCCCGCAGGACTCTCGCGATGAGGAACGCGGCCACCAGTGCCATGACAATGTAAAGCAATGCAGGGGTCGCACACAGCACGCGCAGCCACAACGGAATATCCACCAGATAGCCAACTGCACCCTCACGGAGTTCCGCCTGAGTGATTTGGGGGAGCATAACGAGCTGCACCCGCGGATCAGCACCCCCGAAGGCCAACGGAGTCCGGCCGAAGATCGTCACGAATGCCTCCGCAGCACTACCGAGTGCTGCGAGGCAGGCAACGATCCAAACCGAGATCACCGCCAACTGGCCGGACTTCGGTTTTCTGGTGTGCGTCACGTTCGTCATCATTCCCCATATCGATTGTCAATAATATTGATAAACGATATGACGGGTTGGTGCGGATGGCAACACTGTCGAGAGAATCGGGATCGCTCCGGTTTGTGCAGATCGCTCCCGTTTGTGGCGTTCCCTCCGCGGCGTACCGGAGCGTTTGTCACAAAGCGGAGCGAATCCCGAGGCAGCGCCAGGGGAACGGAGACGGCAACAATCGGGCCGGCGCTACGGAACCAGCAGCACCTTGCCGGTCGTCTTCCGGCCTTCGAGGTCCTCATGTGCCTGTGCGGCGTCGGCCAGGGGGTAGGTTGCGCCGATCCGCACGTCCAGGGTTCCGGCCTCCACCATGTCGAACAGTTCGCGGGCACGCCACTGCCGCTCCTCGGCGCTGAGCAGGTAATCCCTTAGCGTCGGCCGGGTCAGATAGAGCGAGCCCAGGGCGTTCAGCCGCTGGATATCGAACGGAGGTACCTGGCCTGAGGCGCCGCCGAACAGCACCATCATGCCGCGCGGACGCAGGCTGGCCAGGGAACCGTCGAACGTAGCCTTCCCGACGCCGTCGAACACGACGTCCACGCCGTGCCCGTCGGTCAGTTCGCGCACCCGGTCGGAGAAGCCGTCGTAGCGCAGCACATGGTCAGCGCCGGCCGCGGACGCCAGCGCTTCCTTCTCATCCGTGGAAACGGTGGTGATCACGGTGGCGCCCTTGGCCTTGAGCAGTTGGGTCAGCAGCAGCCCGACGCCGCCGGCACCGGCATGGGTGAGGACGGTTTCCCCGGCCTGGACGGGGTAGGTGGAGTTGCACAGATAATGCGCCGTGATGCCCTGAAGCGGCAGGGCGGCGGCTACCTCGCTGCTCACGCCCCGGGGCACGGGCAGGGCCTTGGACGCATCCAGCAGCATGTACTCGGAATAGGCTCCGCCGCCCTCTGCGGTCGCAACCCGGTCCCCGTCGCTGAAAGCGGCTACGTCCATCCCTGCCTGGACTATGGTGCCTGCGGCTTCGGAACCTGGAATGAAGGGATAATCCATCTTGTAGACACCGCTGCGCTGGTACGTGTCGATGAAGTTCACGCCCGCGGCAGCCACCTTCACCAGCAGCTCGTTGGGTCCGGGAACGGGAAGGTCCACGTCTTCATAGCGCAGGATTTCGGGTCCGCCCGCTTTGGGGACGACAATGGCCTTATGCATGGAATGCCTCTTCCGGTGGATTGGCGGCTGTAAACAGGTTCGCGAACCTTCGAACCATCGTAGGGCGGGGGCTGCCGGGAGGCACGGATTCTGGCCCACCGGAGTCATATTGCATAGTTATGAAGCCTCATGCATAAAACTGCTGTAGGGTGGATGGCATGACGATTTCCGTAGCTGTATCAGGTGCCAGCGGCTATGCCGGGGGCGAAGTCCTGCGCCTGCTCGCCGGCCACCCCGGCGTCGAAATTGGTGCCATCACCGCCCACAGCAATGCCGGATCGCGGCTCGGTGAACTCCAGCCCCACCTGCATGCACTGGCGGACCGGGTGCTCGTGGACACCACGGTTGAAAACCTGGCCGGCCACGACGTCGTCTTCCTGGCACTGCCGCACGGCGCCAGCGCGGAGATCGCCGCCCAGCTGCCCGAAGACACCCTGGTGATCGACGCCGGAGCGGACCACCGGCTCACCGACCCCGCCGTCTGGGAAAAGTTCTACGGCTCACCGCATGCCGGGTCCTGGCCGTACGGCCTGCCCGAGCTGCCGGGCCACCGCGAGATGATCCGCGGCGCGCGCCGGATCGCTGTTCCCGGCTGCTACCCGACGTCCTCGCTGCTGGCCCTGACTCCCGGGTTTGCTGCCGGCCTGCTGGAGCCCGACGACGTCGTCATCGTGGCCGCGTCCGGCACCTCCGGCGCGGGCAAAGCCGCGAAACCGCACCTCCTTGGCTCTGAAGTGATGGGCGGCATGAGCCCCTATGGTGTGGGCGGCGGCCACCGGCACACCCCCGAAATCGAACAGGGCCTCTCCGCCGCTGCGGGGGAGCAGGTCTCCATTTCCTTCACTCCGACGCTGGCCCCGATGGCCCGGGGAATCCTCACCACCGCCACGGCGAAGGTCCGACCCGGTGTCGACGCCGCCGCCCTGCGCCAGGCGTGGGAAGCGGCTTACGCCGATGAGCCGTTTGTCCGGGTGCTGCCCGAAGGCCAGTGGCCGGCCACCAAGATGGTGGTCGGCTCCAACTACGCCGCCCTGCAGCTCGCCTACGATCCGCACGCCGGCCGCGTGATTGTCTCCGCCGTGATCGACAACCTCACCAAGGGCACCGCCGGCGGCGCTGTCCAGTCCATGAACATCGCCCTGGGCCTCGAAGAGACCACCGGGCTCACCCTGCAGGGAGTAGCACCGTAATGAGCACCAACGCAGCAGCAGGCATCACCGCACCGGCAGGGTTCCGTGCCGCCGGTGTCACCGCAGGCCTGAAGGCTTCCGGCGGACGCGACGTCGCCCTGGTGGTCAACGACGGCCCCGCCAAGGCAGCAGCAGCGGTCTTCACCCGCAACCGGGTCGCGGCAGCCCCGGTGCACTGGTCACGCCAGGCGATTTCCGACGGCAGGGCCGACGCCGTGTTCCTGAACTCCGGCGGCGCCAACGCCTGCACCGGCCCGCAGGGTTTCCAGAACACCCACGCCACCGCAGAGAAGGTTGCCGACCTGCTCGGCATTTCCGCGAACGACGTCCTGGTCTGCTCCACCGGCCTGATCGGCGAGCAGCTGCCCATGGACAAGCTCCTCCCGGGCGCCGAGGCTGCGGTCCGGGCACTGGATTCCGACGGCGGTGCGCTGGCTGCCGAAGCGATCATGACCACGGACACGGTCTCCAAGCAGGCAGTTTTCACCGGAACCGGATACAGCATTGGCGGCATGGCCAAGGGCGCCGGCATGCTGGCACCGGGCCTGGCCACCATGCTGGTGGTCCTGACCACGGATGCGGACCTCGACGCCGCTGCCCTGGATGCGGCGCTGCGCGCCGCCACCGCCGTCACCTTCGACCGCACCGACTCCGACGGCTGCATGTCCACCAACGACACCGTGATCCTTATGGCCTCCGGCGCGTCGGGAACCACCCCGGACACCGAAGAATTCACCCGGGGACTCACCGAGGTGTGCTACTCCCTGGCCCAGCAGCTGATCACCGACGCCGAAGGCGCCAGCCACGACATCGCCATCACCACGCTCAACGCTGCCACGGTGGCCGACGCCGAGAACGCCTCCCGCGCCGTCGCCCGTTCCAACCTCTTCAAGACCGCCATCTTCGGGAATGACCCGAACTGGGGCCGGGTGCTTTCAGCCGTCGGCACCACCGACGCCGCGTTCGAACCTGACCAGATCAATGTCACCATCAACGGCGTGCAGGTCTGCCGGGGCGGAGGCATCGGGGAACCGCGCGACGGTGTGGACCTCACCGGACGGGCCGTCAGCGTTGAAATCGACCTCGCTGCCGGCACCGAGTCCGCGACCATCTGGACGAACGACCTGACCACGGACTACGTCCACGAAAACTCGGCGTACAGCAGCTAGGCGGGAAAAGAACAGCATGAGTACAGCCACCCAGCAGGACCAGGCGGCGGCACAGGACAAGGCCGCCACCCTGATTGAAGCCCTGCCCTGGATCCAGCGCTTCGCCGGCAGCACCATCGTGATCAAGTACGGCGGCAACGCCATGATCAACGACGAACTGCGCCAGGCCTTCGCCGAAGACATCGTCTTCCTCCACCACGTGGGCGTGCACCCCGTAGTGGTGCACGGCGGCGGGCCGCAGATCAGTGCCCTCCTGGACCGGCTCGGCATCGAATCCGAGTTCAAGGGCGGGCTGCGCGTCACCACTCCCGAAGCCATGGACGCCGTCCGCATGGTGCTTACCGGGCAGGTGGGCCGCGAACTGGTCGGCCTGGTCAACTCCCACGGACCCTACGCCGTCGGCCTCTCCGGCGAAGACGGCGGGCTGCTGCAGGCCGTCCGCACCGGAACCGTCATTGACGGAGAAGAAGTGGACCTGGGTCTCGTCGGCGAAGTGGTGGGTGTAAACCCCGGCGCCATCCTGGACCTCATCGAAGCCGGCCGGATCCCGGTGATTTCCACGGTGGCCCCGGAAATCGGTGCCGACGGCAACCCCACCGGGCAGGTACTCAACGTCAACGCGGACACCGCAGCGGCCGCCCTGGCTGTGGCGCTGGGAGCCTGCCGCCTGGTGGTCCTGACCGACGTCGAAGGCCTCTACGCCAACTGGCCGGACAAATCTTCGCTGATTTCCGCCCTCACTGCCGGCGAACTGCGGGAGATGCTCCCGTCGCTTGAATCCGGCATGATCCCCAAGATGGAAGCCTGCCTGGCTGCCGTGGACGGGGGAGTGGACCGCGCCGCCGTCGTCGACGGCCGCATGGCGCACTCGATGCTGCTGGAAGTCTTCACCACTGCCGGCATCGGCACCCAGATCATCCCGGACGGAGCAGAAGCATGAGCACCCCCGCTACCCCCGCAGGCGACACCGCAGTGTCCACCGTCGTGGACCCCGCCGGTTCCGGCAGCGAGTGGCTCGCCCGCTACACCGATTCGCTGATGAGTGTCTTTGGCACCCCGCAGCGCGTGCTGGTCCGCGGCCACGGGTGCACGGTTTGGGACGCGGACGGCAAAGAATACCTGGACCTGCTCGGTGGAATCGCCGTGAACGCCCTGGGTCATGCCCACCCGTTCGTCACTTCCGTGATTGCCAGCCAGCTCAACACCCTGGGACACATTTCCAACTTCTTCACCAGTCCTACGCAGGTGGCGCTGGCCGAGAAGCTGCTGCAGCTCGCCCAGGCCCCGGCAGGATCCAAGGTCTTCTTCGCCAACTCCGGCACCGAAGCCATCGAGGCCGCTTTCAAGCTCGCCCGGCGCAACTCCACGCCGGAACGCACCCGGATCATCGCCATGGACCGTGCCTTCCACGGCCGGACCATGGGCGCCCTGGCGCTGACCGCCAAGCCCGCCTACCGTGAGCCTTTCGAACCGCTTCCCGCCGGCGTCGAGCACATCCCGTACGGCGACGTCGAGGCGCTGCGTGCCGCCGTGGACGAGACCGTCGCGGCTGTGTTCATCGAACCCATCCAGGGTGAAGCCGGTGTGCGGGTGCCGCCGGCCGGTTACCTGGAAGCAGCCCGTGCAATCACTCGCGACGCCGGTGCGCTGCTGGTATTCGACGAGGTCCAGACCGGAATCGGCCGCACCGGACGCTGGTTCGCCTCCGAAGGCGTGCTGCCTGACGCCATGACCGTGGCCAAGGGGCTGGGCAGCGGATTCCCGATCGGCGGCCTCATCACCTTCGGACCAGAGGTTTCGTCCCTGCTGAGCCCCGGCCAGCACGGAACCACCTTCGGCGGCAACCCCGTCGCCACCGCTGCGGCGCTGGCCACGCTCTCCGCACTTGAAACCGGAGACATCCTGGCGAACAGCCAGGCCACGGGGGAGTTCCTGCGCCACAGCCTCCGCAGCATTGAAGGGGTCCGTGAAGTCCGCGGCGAGGGCCTGCTGGTCGGGTTCGACCTGGAACAGGACCTTGCCCCCGCGGTCGTGACAGCAGCGCTGGACGCAGGTTTTATCATCAACGCGACCGGCCCGGCAACGCTCCGCCTGGCGCCGCCGCTCATCCTCACCACGGACCAGGCACAGAGTTTCCTGGATCAGCTTCCCGCCCTTCTGCAGGCCGCCGCGGCCACGACGATTGGACAGCCATGACCCGCCACTTCCTCGTTGACACCGACCTGACCCAGGCCGAACAGGCCGAAGTCCTGGACCTCGCGGATGCCCTGAAGAAGGACCGCTGGAAATACCAGCCCTACGCCGGTGAGGGCTCCGGCCGGCAGACCGTTGCCGTTATCTTCGACAAGACCTCCACCCGGACCAGGGTGTCCTTTGCTGCCGGTATCTCCGACCTGGGCGGCGCGCCGCTGATCATCGGCGCGGGGGAGTCCCAGCTGGGCCACAAGGAATCCATTGCGGACACGGCCAAGGTCATGGAGCGCATGGTCTCCACCATCGTCTGGCGCACCTACGCCCAGTCGGGGCTGGAAGAAATGGCCGCGAACTCTTCCGTTCCGGTCATCAACGCGCTCTCCGACGACTACCACCCCTGCCAGCTCCTGGCGGACCTGATGACCATCCGGGAACACAAGGGCACCCTCGCGGGACTCACCCTGACCTACCTGGGGGACTGCGCCAACAACATGGCCAACTCCTACCTGCTTGCGGGCGTCACCGCAGGGATGCACGTACGCGTCGCGGGGCCGGTGGGCTACCTGCCGGACCCGAAGATTGTGGACGCCGCAGCGGCCCGTGCCGAGGAGACCGGGGGATCGGTAACGATCACCACCGATGCGGCCGAAGCCCTCGCCGGGGCCGACGTCGTCGCCACCGACACCTGGGTTTCGATGGGCCAGGAAGACGAGAAGGCCGCCCGCCAGGAACTGTTCCGGGACTATGCCGTGGACAGCGCCGCCATGGCGCAGGCCGCGGAGAACGCCGTCGTGCTTCATTGCCTGCCCGCGTACCGCGGCTACGAGATTTCCGCCGACGTGATCGACGGCCCGCAGTCCGTGGTCTGGGATGAAGCCGAGAACCGGCTGCACGCCCAGAAAGCCCTGATGGTGTGGCTCATGGCACGGTCCGGCCTCACCGGGATCCCGGAGGAAGCGGCATGAGCATGCCCACCACCAAGACGGCCCGGCAGGCACGCATCCGCGCGCTGCTGACCGGGCTGTCGGTGCGGTCGCAGGCGGAGCTTGCCGCCCTGCTGGCGGACGACGGCGTGCAGGTCAACCAGGCCACGCTTTCCCGCGACCTGGTGGAACTCGGCGCCGTGCGCATGCGCGGCAAGGACGGGGTGCTGGTGTACGCCGTTCCGGCCGAAGGCGGCAAGCGCACCCCGCAGTCGGGAATCACCCAGGAAGTGCTCGACGCGCGGCTGGCCCGGCTGTGCGGGGAACTGCTGGTTACAGCGGAAGCGTCCGGAAACATCGTGGTGCTGCGCACCCCGCCCGGGGCCGCGAACTTCCTGGCCCTGGCCATCGACCACTCCGTCATGCCTTCGATCCTGGGCACGCTGGCAGGAGATGACACAGTCCTGCTGGTGACCCGGGAACCCGACGGCGGAGCGGAGCTGGCCGCGCGCTTCCTCTCCATTGCGGATGAGGCAACCGCCAGCGGCCAGGCACCTGACAATCGCATACTGTAGAAACCGGACCGGCAGGGCCGCCGCACCAGGTTTCCCCCCACTTTTAGAACCAACCCGCAGCCTGCGTGCTGCACCAAACACAAGAGGAGCACATTCGTGAGCGAACGTATTGTTCTGGCCTACTCCGGTGGCCTGGATACGTCTGTAGCCATCGGCTGGATTGCCGAGGCAACCGGCGCCGAGGTCATCGCCGTGGCGGTCGACGTCGGACAGGGTGGCGAATCCCTTGAGACCATCCGCCAGCGTGCCCTCGACTGCGGCGCGGTGGAAGCCTACGTGGCTGACGCCCGCGACGAATTCGCCGCCGAGTACTGCATGCCGGCGCTGCAGGCCAACGCCCTGTACATGGATTCCTACCCGCTGGTCTCCGCGCTTTCCCGCCCGGTTATCGTCAAGCACCTGGTAGCCGCTGCACGCCAGTTCGGTGCGACCACCGTCTCGCACGGCTGCACCGGCAAGGGCAACGACCAGGTCCGCTTCGAGGTCGGCATCCAGACCCTGGGCCCGGACCTGAAGTGCATAGCCCCGGTCCGTGACCTGGCCCTGACCCGCGACAAGGCAATTGCCTTCGCCGAGGAGAAGAACCTGCCGATCGTCACCACCAAGAAGAACCCGTTCTCCATCGACGCCAACGTCTGGGGACGCGCCGTGGAAACCGGCTTCCTGGAAGACATCTGGAACGGCCCCACCCCGGACGTCTACGAATACACCGCAGACCCCGCCTCCGGCATCGCCGCTGACGAAGTCGTCATCACCTTCAAGGAAGGCGTTCCGGTAGCTATCGACGGCAAGCCCGTCACCCCGCTGCAGGCCATCGAGGAGATGAACCGCCGCGCCGGTGCCCAGGGCATTGGCCGCATCGACATCGTCGAAGACCGCCTCGTGGGCATCAAGAGCCGCGAAATCTACGAAGCACCGGGTGCCATGGCCCTGATGGCCGCGCACCGCGAGCTCGAGAACGTCACGGTGGAGCGCGAGCAGGCCCGCTTCAAGAAGACGGTCGGCCAGCGCTGGACCGAACTGGTCTACGACGGCCAGTGGTTCTCCCCGCTGAAGAACTCCCTGGACGCCTTCATCGAAGACACCCAGAAGTACGTCTCCGGCGACATCCGCATGGACCTGCACGCAGGCCGCGCCACCGTTACCGGCCGCCGTTCGGAGTCCTCGCTGTACGACTTCAACCTCGCCACCTATGACACCGGAGACACCTTCGACCAGTCGATGGCCCGCGGGTTCATTGAACTCTTCGGCATGTCCTCCAAGGTGGCCTCCGGCCGCGACCAGCGTTTGGCAGAAGGTAAGTAAGCAATGAGTAACGGCAAGCCGTCAATCGAATCCCAGCCTGGAGCCGGCGGCTCCACGGTCCAGGGTGCACTGTGGGGCGGCCGCTTCGCCGGCGGTCCCGCCGACGCACTGGCAGCCCTGAGCAAGTCCACCCACTTCGACTGGCGGCTTGCCGGCTACGACATCGCCGGCTCCCGGGCACACGCCCGGGTGCTGCACAAGGCAGGCCTGCTCTCCGACGAAGAACTCGCCGGGATGCTCAAGGCCCTGGACGAGCTCGACGCCGATGTGCGGTCCGGCGCCTACCTCCCCGCGGACTCCGACGAGGACGTCCACGGTTCCCTGGAACGCGGCCTGATCGAGCGGGCCGGACCGCAGCTGGGCGGCAAGCTCCGCGCTGGCCGGTCCCGCAACGACCAGATCGCAACGCTGGGCCGGATGTACCTGCGCGACCACGCCAGGATCATCGTCTCAGGCGTGCTGGCCACGGTCGATTCCCTGGTGGAGCAGGCCGAAAAGCACCTCGGTGTCGCCATGCCCGGCCGCACCCACCTGCAGCACGCCCAGCCGGTGCTGCTCAGCCACCACCTGCTGGCCCACGCCTGGGCCCTGCTGCGCGACGTGCAGCGCCTGGCCGACTGGGACAAGCGTGCAGCGGTTTCCCCGTACGGTTCCGGTGCGCTGGCCGGGTCCTCGCTGGGGCTGGACCCCAACGCCGTCGCCGCGGACCTGGGCTTCGACTCCGCGGCCTGGAACTCGATCGACGGCACCGCCTCCCGCGACGTGTACGCGGAGTTCGCCTGGGTTGCCGCCATGATCGGCGTCGACCTGTCCCGGATCAGCGAGGAGATCATCCTCTGGGCCACCAAGGAATTCTCCTTCGTCACGCTCGACGATGCCTTCTCCACGGGCTCCTCGATCATGCCGCAGAAGAAGAACCCGGACGTGGCTGAACTGGCCCGCGGCAAGGCCGGCCGCCTCATTGGCGACCTGACCGGACTGCTGGCCACGCTCAAGGGCCTGCCGCTGGCGTACAACCGGGACCTGCAAGAGGACAAGGAACCCGTCTTCGACGCAACGGACACCCTGGAACTGCTGCTCCCGGCCGTCTCCGGCATGATCGCGACCCTGGTCTTCAACACCGAACGCATGCAGTCCCTGGCTCCGCAGGGCTTTGCGCTGGCAACGGACATCGCCGAATGGCTGGTCCGCCAGGGGGTGCCGTTCCGGGAGGCGCACGAGCTTTCCGGTGCCGCCGTGAAGCTGGCCGAAACCCGCGGCGTCGAACTCTGGGACCTGAGCGATGAGGATTACGCCGGGATTTCAGAGCACCTCACCCCGGAAGTCCGCGCCGTTCTTTCCACCGAGGGATCGCTGGACAGCCGCAGCAGTCAGGGCGGTACTGCCCGCTCGGCCGTTGAATCGCAGCTAACCGAGCTGAAGAAGCAGCTCGACGCCGCCCGCGCCTTCGCTGCCTAAGCCTTCCCCCACCATCGAGATGGCAGAAACTGCCCGTTTGACGTGTCATACGGGCAGTTTCTGCCATCTCGATTTGGGGAGGGGATAGCGTGGAGCCATGCCCAACCCGAACCTGCGCCGCACGCTGCGGGCCCTGCCCGACTTCGCTTCCGGCCTGCCCGGCTTCGACCCGGAGCAGGCACCGGAGGACCCGGCCGAACTGTTCCTGAGCTGGCTCGAGGAAGCGCTGGCAGCCGGTGTGCCGCAGCCGCACGCCTTTTCCCTGGCGACGGCGGATGACGCCGGGAACCTCTCCTCCCGCATGCTCATCCTGAAGGACCTCGACGCCGACGGCTGGCATTTCGCTACCTCGCGGACCTCACGGAAGGGGCGGGAGCTTGAGCAGAACCCCCGCGCTGCCATGAACTTCTACTGGTACGGCCAAGGCCGCCAGATCCGGGTGGCAGGAAGCGTGGTGCAGCTGGACGCCGAAGCCTCCGCCCGGGACTGGAACGAACGGCCCGGCGCGGACGGCTCGCAGAACCCGTCCTGGCAGCTCTACGCACTCTCACCCCGGGAAGTCGAGTTCTGGCAGGCGGATCCGGGAAACCGGCACATCCGGTTCCGCTACCCGAGGTAGCCGCTCTTCGGTGCCGGGCGGAACGCGCCGCGTGCACCCCCTCCCGCCGGAGGCCCGCCCCCGCTAGCCTGAAATGGTCCGCACCCCACGTCCAGGAAGGCCGGGCCATGGCTGAAAGCCCATCACCGTCCAGCAGCAGCGATACCCGGCCCGTCCCCGAGGGCCGGATCGAAAAGGTTACCGACGGGTGGGTGCTGGCGTTCGACAAACAGCTTGATTACCCCACCGCCCACATCTGGGACGTCCTGACCAATCCGCAGAAGGTGGAACAGTGGCTGGGACCCGTCCATCCGGACTGGGAGCTGGGCAAGGAGTACACCCTGGAGAAGGGCGGCAGCGGTGTCTCCGGCACAGTGCTGCAGCTCAACCCCCGCTCCAGCCTGCAGATCTCCTGGGACGATGAGCTCGGTGAAGAGTCAGTGCTGGATTGGCAGGTCCTGGAATCAGACGGCGGTTCGCTGCTGACTTTCCGCGCACATTCGGACACCGCGGATTTCCTGGCCGAGGGCAGCGCCGGCTGGCAGGGGATCATGGGCGCCTTCGCCGCCGTTGCCGCCGGGAACGCGCCGCCGGAGGAGGAACCGGGTTCCTGGGAGGCGCTGCGCGATGCCTACTCCCGGGAGTTCGACGTCAGTCCCACCATGGGAAAGGTGGTGGAGAACCCCGACGGCAGGAGCCTGGAGTTCGAACGCTGGTACCGGGCTCCGGCGGAGGACGTACGCGCCGCCGTCGAAGCGTCAAGCGGGAACCTGGGTATTGGAGAGGAAGCCGTGACGGAAGTGCGCGACGACGGCGGGCCGGCGAAGCTGCACGTGCGCCAGAGGGTGGAGGGCGGCTCGGTCGAAGACACTGCCGCGCTGATGGCTGCATGGCATCTGGCCCTTGATTCGGCCGCGATCCGGCTGCAGGGCAGCACCCCGCACCCCAACTCCCACCGGCTGCGTGCACTCGAAGCCCTCTACCGCGCAACCCTCTGAGTTTCTCGCGCGGACGGCCCGCCCTTTACGGTAAGGAAATGGACGTTTCCGATCCCCGCAGCCTCCTGGCCGTCCCCGCAACCGAAGCAGCACCCTGGCTGCTGGGAGCAGTGTTGCACCGCGATTCACCGGATGGTCCCGTGGCCGTACGGATCACCGAGGTTGAGGCCTACCTGGGTGAAGCAGACCCCGGTTCGCATGCTTTCCGCGGCCAGTCCGCGCGCAACTCCACCATGTTCGGTCCGGCGGGACACCTCTACGTCTACTTCACCTACGGGATGCACTACTGCGCCAACGTAGTCTGCGGTGTGGAAGGCCAGGCTACCGGCCTCCTGCTGCGGGCAGGGGAAATAGTGGAGGGGCACTCACTTGCCCGCCTTCGCCGGAGAGAACCCAAGACCGATCTGGACCTTGCCCGCGGTCCGGCGCGGCTGGCCCAGGCGCTGGGGATCGACCGGAACCTGAACGGGGCGGACGTCTTCGCCGGGCCGCTGCGGCTCGAGCTGCCGCAGGCAGCGGCGGATCCTGCCCTGACCTCCCGCGGTCCCCGGGTTGGGGTCAGCGGAGCGGGCGGCTCCGAGGCCTACCCCTGGCGTTTCTGGCTCACCGGCGAGCCCAGTGTCTCCAAGTACCGCCCTGCGGTGCAGCGTCGCCGACCGGCCGGCGCCACCGCCGCAACGGACTAAACCACAGGACCCTGTGACCAGCAGCGCATCCCCGTAAGGGCACCGGGCGGGCGAGTCCGGGCCCCGGCCCGGTAAGGTGGATGGGTGAAAGACGAAGCTTCAGCCCCCCTTGCCGGTTCAGCTGCCCCGGCAGAATCCATCCTTGAGACCATTGACCGCCTCTGCGCAGTGGTGCCGAATTACCCGACGCCGGGGGTGACGTTCCGCGACCTGACCCCGGTCTTCGCCGACGGACCTGCCCTGCGCGGAATGGTCGATGCGCTGCTGGCTGAGTTCGAGGGAACCTTCGACTTCGTTGCCGGCGTTGAAGCACGCGGTTTCCTGCTGGCTGCGGCTGCAGCCTACGCCTCCGGACATGGTGTCATCACCGTCCGCAAGCCCGGCAAGCTGCCGCGCCCCACGTACAACGAGACGTACTCGATGGAATACGCCACCAACAGCCTCGAAGTCCACATTGGTGATATTCCGGCCGGCTCACGGGTCCTGGTCCTGGACGATGTCCTGGCGACCGGCGGCACCCTGGGCGCCACCGCCCGGCTGATCGAACGTGCTGGTTCACGCGTCGCCGGGATCGGCGTCGTACTTGAACTCGACGGCCTTGGAGGGCGCGAAAACCTGGCCGGTTACCACGTCCATTCCCTGCGCACGTACTAGCCTTTTGGCCCCCGGCAGTCCGCCGCAGGGCCGCACTCTGGACAGGGCATACAAAATGTGCCGAAGCGGGGTAAACTTGACGGTCTGCCTTTGCGAGAGGGAACGCGAACATGCCTGAAGAGTCTTCGGCCCATATGGAGCTGGAAAACGAGCGCCAGTATGTGGCTGGCTTGTACCACCGGCTCGATGAGCTGCGCGAGGAAAAACGTGAGCAGCTGGCCCAGGTGCGCCGCAGCCACTCCGCGGGGTCACACCAGAACCGGTCGGAACGCGATGCGTTCGCCACCATGTATGAAGACCGGCTGGCGCAGCTCATGGCCGTCGACGACCGCCTGGTCTTCGGCCGTCTTGACCTCGACGACGGCGAGACCCGCTACATCGGGCGCATCGGTCTCTCCACCTCGGACCTGCAGCGACTCATGGTGGACTGGCGGGCACCCGAAGCGGGCACCTTCTACCAGGCCACCGCTTTCGAGCGCCAGGGTGTGCGGCGCCGACGCCACCTGATGCTCAAGGGGCGCGAGGTCCAGGGCCTGGAAGACGACGTGCTGGACTATTCAATGCTCGAAGAGGGGCAGGATCTGCAGGGTGAGGGTGCACTGCTTGCTGCCCTGAATTCCAAGCGGACCGGACAGATGTCGGACATCGTCGGCACCATCCAGGCCGAACAGGACCGGATTATCCGTGCCCCGCTGCCCGGAACCCTCGTGGTCCAGGGCGGACCGGGCACCGGCAAGACCGCCGTTGCCCTGCACCGCGCCGCCTATCTGCTCTACACCCACCGCGAACGGCTGAAGTCCGCCGGCGTGCTGCTGGTTGGTCCTTCCAACGCCTTCATCCGGTACATCGAACGTGTGCTGCCTTCCCTGGGCGAGACCGGCGTCGTTATGTCCAGTCTTGGCCAGCTGATGCCCGGCATCACTGCCTCCGGAGAAGAGACTCCCGCGGCGGCGGAGATCAAGGGCCGGCTCTCAATGGCCGACGTCGTTGCCCGTGCCGTCGCGAACCGCCAGCGGAACTTCACCGAGCCGCGGCGCTTGAACATCGAAGGTACCTGGGTCACCCTGACACCCAAGCAGGTAGCCCGCGCCCGGGACCGTGCCCGTGCCACCGGCAAGCCGCACAACGAGGCCCGCGTAACGTTCGTGAAGATCCTGCTGCGGGAGCTCACCGACCAGATGACGGAGATCCTGGAGGAATCGGCCGGTGCCGGCAACAGCACCGACCGCGCCTATCTCGCCGAGGATGTGCGCAGCTCCCGCGATGTCCGGGTGGCCCTGAACCTGTGCTGGATGCCGCTGACGCCGGAAAAGCTCATCAGCGAACTCTTCAGCAAGCCCGGGCACCTTGAAGCCGCGGCCCCGGAACTTACGGAGGCTGAGCGCGCAGCACTGCGGCGCAGCCCGGACGCACCATGGACTGAAGCCGATGTTCCGCTGCTGGACGAAGCCGCCGAACTGCTCGGAGAACTCGACGCCTCCGCAGGCCGGGACAGTGCAGCCCTGGAAGAGGCCCGGAAACGGGACCTTGCCAACGCCGAGCGTGCCATTGAGAACACCGAAGGATTCCTGGAAGACTCCGGAGCCCACGGCATCCTCTCCGCCGAAGACCTGGCCAACCACAACATGGCCACTGAGCAGCGGCTGACCGCAGCGGACCGTGCCGCAGTGGACCGCACCTGGGCCTTTGGCCACGTAGTGGTGGACGAGGCCCAGGAACTCTCAGCCATGCAATGGCGGCTGCTCATGCGCCGCTGCCCGCTGAAATCCTTCACCGTGGTGGGCGACATTGCACAGACGTCCTCCGCCGCCGGCGCCACGTCCTGGCAGCAGGCGCTGGAGCCCTTTGTGGGGGAGCGGTGGACCCTGGAAGAACTCACCGTCAACTACCGCACCCCTGCGCAGATCGCCGAAGCAGCCGTCCGCATGGCCAATGCGGCCGGACTGGTGGTTTCCGCGCCCAAGGCCGTCCGCGACGGGCAGTGGGCGCCGTTCCTGGACAACGTGCCCGAGGGCGGCCTGCTGCCCCGGCTGCTTGAGACGCTTCCGGAAGACCTTGCCGCGATCGAGGGAGGCCTGCTGGCCGTCATCACCGAGGACCACAGGCTGGAACGCGTCCGCAAGGAGGTAACCGCCCTGTACGGGAACCGTGTTGGCACCGGTGCCGGCGGCCTGAGCCAGGACATCGTGGTGATTTCCCCGCGCGAGGCCAAGGGCCTGGAGTTCGACGGCGTCATCATCCTCGAACCGTCCGAGCTGCTCACGGCGGCCGCCGGGAAGGTGGGGGATCTGTATGTCGCCATGACCCGTCCCACGCAGCGACTGCGTCTTATTGCGGAGCACGGTATCCCTGCGGGCATCGACGGCAGCGAATCCTGATAATTTAGAAGGCGTGCCACAGAATACCCAGACCCCCGAGGGCCTTGCTGCCCAGCAGAACGATCCGAGCTTTGCCAATATCTGGCAGGAACTGAAATGGCGTGGGCTGATCAAGCTCTCCACCGATGAGGCGGAACTTGAAAAGCTGCTCGCCGGGGAACCGGTCACGTATTACTGCGGGTTCGATCCCACAGCGCCCAGCCTCCACCTGGGCAACCTCGTGCAGCTGCTGACCATGCGCCGCCTCCAGCTGGCTGGCCACCGGCCCCTGGCGCTGGTGGGCGGATCCACCGGTCTGGTCGGCGATCCCCGCCCGACGGCGGAACGCACCATGAACACCAAGGAGACGGTGAACGAGTGGGTTGGCTACCTGCAGGGACAGGTGCAGCGTTTCCTCAGCTTTGAGGGTGAGAACTCCGCCCGCATGGTGAACAACCTGGACTGGACGGCGCCGATGAGCGCCATCGACTTCCTCCGCGACATTGGCAAGCACTTCCGGGTGGGCACCATGGTCAAGAAGGAAATTGTTGCCTCCCGCCTGAACTCCGACGAAGGCATCAGCTACGCCGAGTTCAGCTACCAGGTGCTGCAGGGCATGGATTACCTTCAGCTCTTCCGCGACTACAACTGCGTGCTGGAGACCGGCGGCTCGGACCAGTGGGGAAACCTGACGTCCGGCACCGAGCTGGTGCGCAAGGTCGAGGGAGCCACCGTGCACGCACTGGGCACCCCGCTCATCACCAATTCCGACGGGACCAAGTTCGGCAAGAGCGAAGGCAACGCCGTATGGCTGGACGGTTCCATGACCAGCCCGTATGCAATGTTCCAGTTCTGGCTGAACACTGCGGACGCTGACGTCATCGACAGGCTGAAGGTCTTTACCTTCCGGACCAAGGCGGAAATCGAAGAACTTGAGCGCTCGGTAAAGGAAGCCCCGCACAAGCGCGAGGCCCAGCGTGCACTGGCGTACGACGTGACTTCACTGGTGCACGGCATCGAAGCGACGGAGAAGGTCATCGCCGCCTCGGCTGCACTATTCGGTCAGGGGTCGCTCGAAGAACTGGATGAAGCGACGCTGACTGCGGCCACTGCCGAACTGCCTCGGGCGGAGGTGACGCCGGATGGCCTTGGCATCATCGACCTGCTGGTGGCTGCCGGACTGTCCAAGACCAACTCGGAAGCACGGCGGACCATTACCGAGGGCGGTGCCTACGTGAACAACCGCAAGGTCACCGAGATCGATGAGGTTGTTGCTGAGTCGGAGCTGCTGCACGGAAAGTACCTGCTGCTGCGCCGCGGCAAGCGGAACCTGGCCACCGCCGTCGTTACGGCGAAGTAGTCTGCTGACGTCTTGAGGCCGGCTCCCTGTTGGGTGCCGGCCTCTTGCATGTCCAGGGTTTCCAAAGGCCGCTTTGCGGGGTGGAAGACATCACACGGCAACCGGCTTGCACGGGTGCCCGTGGGTGTGTAAAGTAATTGGAGTCGCCGCGGTTGGGGCGCCGGAAGCTAGGCTTCCGGAGATTCCCCGGGACGGTGGCCAAATCCACACAAAACAAAAGCTGGTTCACGGCTCTGCTGTGAAAGAGCTTCGTTTTCGTGTGGAATCATCCGATTGTTTCAAGCGAATTTCGGGAATTCACCGAATTGCTAAAACGGTTCGGATGGAATATGCTGGTAAAACACACAGCGGTGCGAAAAGAAAAGAAAGTTCCCGGTTGGGAATGGTTTTTCCGAGTAGGCCGGATGTGCCTGTTGTT
>NZ_VTFV01000003.1 GCF_009192745.1 Arthrobacter citreus | reverse complement strand
TCCTCACCGGGCTGCTCCCGGTCGCACAGGGAGTTGCTGTCTACGCTTCGCTCTCCAGGGCTGCGGATTCGCTGCGTGCGTCAGGGGACGAGCGTGGCCGGGGCCAGATCATGGCCGACACCCTCGTCGAACGCGTTACCGGGCAGGCAACAGCTGACCGGGTTCCGGTTGAGGTGCAGCTGGTCATTACCGATCGGACCCTGCTCACCGGAATCCTGCACCCGGAATCCCGGATTGGTGCGGACGGGTCACCCGGAACACCGGGAGCGCCCGGCACACCCGGAGCGCCCGTATTGCCGGGCGTGACGGGAGCCACTGGGACACCGGGAGCACCTGGAATGCCGGGAGTGACGGGAGCGACGGGGACACCGGGAGCACCTGGAGCGCCGGGCGTGACGGGAGCGACGGGGACACGGGGAGCACTTGGGATACCTGGAGCAACCGGAGCAACGGGAGCACCTGGCGTGACGGGAGCGACGGGGACACCGGGAGCACCTGGAATACCCGGAGCAGCGGGAGCTAGGGGCTCGTCCGTAGTGGCATCAGCGCACAGGGATGCGCCCGCGTACTTCCCGGGGTACGGCATCGTCCCTGGATCATGGGCCAGGGACCTCATCCGCTCCGCTCTGGGCGCCCGTAGGCGCCAAACATCGTCCGACAGGGAAAGCACAGGTAAAGAACCTGCGGCACACCCCGGACCGCAGCCGAGTGCAGGACCGATGCCCGCGCCCGCGCCCGGGCCCGGGTCCATGCCCGTGCCCGCGCCCGGGTCGGCGCTCGGACCGATACCGGGGCCCGGACTGATACCCGGGACGATCCTGGGCCACGCGGCCTCTGTCACACTGCGCCGTCTTTACCAGGACCCGCTGTCCGGGGAATTGACCGCGATGGAATCCAAGGCCCGCGCGTTCCCCGCCGGGCTGGCACGGCTGATCCGCACACGGGACCAAACCTGCCGCACACCGTGGTGCGACGCGCCGATCCGGCACACCGACCACATCCAGCCACACGCGGAAGGCGGGCCCACCAGCTACACCAACGGACAGGGACTCTGCGAAGCCTGCAACCACGCCAAGGAGGCCCCCGGCTGGAATGCCACGGCCGCACCACTGAACAATGCAGCAACTCCAGCACACCGACACACGGTCCGAATCACCACACCCACGGGACACACCTACACATCCACGGCGCCGTCCCTGCCGGGAACGGCAGCTTCATCCCCCTAGGGCAGTACCTGTTACGCTTTTTCGCATGATTGTTTCGGTACCCGGCTGCGTGAGCGCAGCGGAAGGGCTGGTGGGCCAAGGGCCCTGCTGTGCGCCACGCTCCTAGCACGCACACCACCAATTGCAGGTAGGGCCCTTTAGCCGACGCTGTCCGCCTCAGACCACATGGATGGCGGCGCCGCACGCCGCTAGCATCCTCGGACTGCCCTAATCGGCTTGGACCGGCTTGCACAGCCGCCTGCACCAGCGCTCTTCGAGCAACCCGAAACGAAAGCCAAAACATGAAAGCCCTGACTCAAGCTGCCATCCGCAAGTCCTTCATCAACGCCAGCCGGTCCCAGACCGCTGCCGTGAATTTCCCCGCCGATTTCGACGAAGTCGACTGGGAGAACATCGACCAGTACGGCTGGCGGGACCACAAAATGCCGCAGCGCGCGTACCTCGTCACCGAATTCGACGGAAAACCGACAACCATCCTCCTCCGCGCACCGGAACTGGTATCAGCGGGCAGGAAAGCCATGTGCGCGCTGTGTGAGGACCTGGAAGACAACGACGACGTCTACCTGTTCGTCGCCCCCAAGGCAGGCGCTTCCGGAAAGAACGGCAACTCGGTGGGAACTCTCATCCACAGTGCGTTCAGCTGCTCACGAAACGTCCGGTCGGAGGTGCTTCCCACTCCCATCCACCCGGACCCGGAGCTGGTGAAGGCTGAACGGATCCGCAAGCTGATCGAACGCACGGAGCAGTTCATCCAAAAGGTCCGCAGCTAGGTTCAGCCGGCCGGGCTACTCCTTGTGCACGGCTATGGGTCCGGTCTGCGCTTCGGTGAGGCGGATCAGGTCGAACGGGGAAAGCTCTATCTCAAAACCCCGCCTGCCGCCGGAAACGTAGATCAGATCCAGGCCTTCCGCGCTGGAGTCGATGACGGCGGGGGAGCGGTGCCGCTGTCCTAGCGGCGAGATGCCGCCCACCACGTAGCCCGTCCGCCGCTCGGCCTCGGCACGGTCAGCGAGGGATACTTTCCGCACTCCCAGCAGTGAGGCGACCTTCTTCAGGTCGAGCATGGCTTCAACGGGAACCATCGCCACCGCCAGCCGGTTTCCCAAGGACACCATGAGCGTCTTGAAAACCGCCTCGGCCGGGACACCGAGCTTTTCCGCGGCTTCCAGCCCGTAGGAGGGCGTCGAGGCGTCGTGGTGGTAGCCCATGGTCCGGTAGGCGACGCCGGCAGCATCCAGTGCTTGGGTGGCCGGCGTCGCGCCGTGACCGCTCTTCCTGCTGCTGCCGGCCACGGCGGCCTACCTCGCCAGTCCTGCGGACGCGTCAGCGGAACCGGAAGCAACCTGCTCGGCGACCTTCCGCTTGATCCTGCCCAGCATGGCGGACATGCCGCGCATTCGCAGCGGAGTGATGGCGCGGGTCAGTCCCAGCCGGTCCGGCACGTCGGCCGGAACGGCAAGGATCTCGGCGGCGGAAAGCCCGTTCAGGCCTTCGTGCAGCACGCCGGCGAATCCACGCGTGGTCGGTGCTTCCGGGGGAGCGGAGAAGAACAGCTCCACCGGATGCTCCGGCGAATCGCCCGCTTCGACGGTAAGGAACAGCGGAGACTGGCATTCAACAACCTGCTCCAGCATCTCCGGGTGGTCTGCCAGACGGGAAGGCAACGCGGGGAGCGACCGGGAAAACTCAAGCAGCAGCTCAAGCCGGTCCGGCTCCGTCATGGCCTGGAAATCGTCGATGATCTCCTGCAGCTGCGCCGGAACGGCCGGCTCAGCGGAGGAGGGAATAGCGGTGCTCATAAAACCAAGTACTTTCGGTTGTCGTTGGCGGTTCTCTAGCGCGAAGCCGGAGCAGCGCCGGGTTCGGTGCCCCGGACGATCGGCACGCGGACCGCGTTGCCCCATTCGGTCCAGGACCCGTCGTAATTGCGGACTGATTCGAAGCCGAGCAGGTGCTTCAGCACAAACCAAGTATGGCTGGAACGTTCCCCGATCCGGCAGTAGGCAACGACGTCGTCGCCCGCCTTGAGGCCAGCTTCGCCGCCGTACAGGGCATCCAGTTCAGTGCGGCTGCGGAAGGTGCCGTCTTCGGCGGCAGCCTTGCCCCAGGGTACGGACACCGCGGTGGGAATGTGGCCGCCCTTCATGGCACCTTCGTCCATGTAGTCAGGCATGTGGGTGCGTTCGCCGGTGTATTCGGCGGGGGAGCGGACGTCGATCAGCGGACCGTTGCCAAGGTGTGAGAGCACGTCGGTCAGATAGGCGCGCACGGGCTCGTCGCGGCGTTCGACGACGGGATAATCCGTCGCTGTGACCTGCGGCTTGTCTGTGGTCGTCTCGCGTCCCTCGGCGATCCACTTGTCGCGGCCGCCGTCGAGCAGCCGGACATCTTCGTGTCCGAAGAGCGTGAAGACCCAGAGGGCGTAGGCGGCCCACCAGTTGCTCTTGTCGCCGTAGATCACGACGGTGGAGTCGCGCGTCACGCCCTTTTCGCCCATGAGCTCCGCGAAAGCCGCACCGTCAACGAAGTCCCGGGTATCGGCATCGTTCAGGTCCGTGTGCCAGTCGATCTTGCGGGCTCCGGGGATGTGCCCGGTGTCGTAAAGCAGGATGTCTTCGTTGGACTCCAGCACCACAAGATCAGGGGAGTCCAGGTTCTCGGCCAGCCAGCCGGTGGACACGAGCCTCTCGGGGTGGGCGTAGTCGGCGAACTTCGGATTCGGATCTGCGGGCAGCGGCATGGGTGGTCCCCTTTGGGTACGACGTCGGGTTTACTACCAAGCCTAACGATGTGCGCGTCCTAAAACTTCCTTGGGGACCACTCATCCGCCGCAGTGGCGTATCGTTGCTACGGCAGCAAATGCCGGTACCCCTAGCAGAATCGGATGGATGGTTTGGGCGCAGCAGGACAAGTGGAGCAGCTGACAAAGCGGACTCCCCAGGTTTCCACGGATGAACTCCTGCAGGGATTCTTCCCTTCGCCCAGGTTCGGTGAAGTCTCCTTCGACAGCTACATTCCCGATCCGTCCCAGCCCTCGCAGGCGGAGGCCGTCGCAGCGATGCGCGCCTTCGCTGCCAGCGTGGACACGCCGGCTCCCAGCGGCTTCCGCAAGCTTTTTGGTGCCAAGAAGCCCGAAACGAAGGCCGGTTTCTACCTCGACGGCGGCTTTGGCGTGGGCAAGACCCACCTTCTCGCCTCGCTCTTCCACGCTGTAGAGGGCCCCAAGGCTTTCGGTACCTTCGTGGAGTACACCAACCTTGTCGGCGCGCTCTCTTTCCGCAAGACGGTTGAGGCGCTGTCGGCCTACAAACTCGTCTGCATCGACGAATTCGAACTCGACGATCCCGGAGACACGGTGCTGATGTCCCGGCTCATGCGGGAACTGTCCGACGCCGGAGTCAAGCTCGCGGCCACGTCCAACACCCTGCCCGGTTCCCTGGGCGAGGGCCGCTTTGCAGCGGTGGACTTCCAGCGGGAAATCCAGGTGCTGGCTGACCAGTTCGACGTCGTACGGATCGACGGCGAGGATTACCGCCACCGCGGACTGCCGGAGTCACCGCCGCCACTGGATGAAGCCGGCCTTGCGGAGCGGATTTCGGCCGAGTTCGACGGCAAGACGGTGGCCGAGGATGACTTCGCGGATCTGGTGGCTCACCTGGCGAACGTACATCCCAGCCGTTACCGCCAGCTCATCGACGGAATCGACGCGGTTGCCTGGCACAACGTACACACCATTTCCGAGCAGTCCGTTGCCCTGCGCTTTGTGGTCCTGGCAGACCGGCTCTATGACAAGGACGTTCCGATCCTTGCCAGCGGCGTGCCGTTCGACCAGCTGTTCACCAAGGAGATGATGGCCGGCGGATACATGAAGAAGTACTTCCGTGCCGTCTCCCGCCTGACAGCCCTGGCCCGTGAAGGCCAGACTGGCGAGGCGTCCTAGGGGATTCCCGAACCAGGTTCCGGATAACGAACCACGTTCCGTAAAACGACGAAGGCCCTGGTCCCGCAGAATGCGGAACCAGGGCCTTTTGCCGTGCTCTGGACTTATACGGCCGGAGGGGTCTGCCCGGGCGGGTTTCCAGTGTCGGGACCCTGCTTGCGGTCGAGGTTGTCTACCGCTTCTGAGGCCTTGCCCTGGATACCGTCGATTTTGTCAGAGTACTTGCCGCCGGTTTTCTGGTCGACGAAGTCCCCTGCCTTATCGATGCCGCCCTTGACCTTGTCAGCGTTCTCGCCAACAAAACCGGCGGCCTTATCCTTCAGCAGTCCGGCCTTGCCCTTGAGCTCGTCAAATGCAGACACGGATCACCTCCCTTCCAACCGGGGAGGCACTTACGCCTCCCATTCGATTCAATGCTAAGGCTCCTGATGGATTCCACCAATGGATTCAGCTGAGGGAATATCCGGATCTGGGCTGGGGGCGGTAAAAGACTGCCGCCCGGGCAGCGGGGCTGGATGGGAGTCGGGAACCAAAAAAGAACCAGGCCCGGGAGGACCTGGTTCTTTATGTGTGGAGCGGACGACGGGATTCGAACCCGCGACATCCACCTTGGCAAGGTGGTGCTCTAGCCAGCTGAGCTACGTCCGCAAATAAAAGCCCGGCAGGTAATGCCGCTCTTCCGTGCGCGATACTGGGATCGAACCAGTGACCTCTTCCGTGTCAGGGAAGCGCGCTACCGCTGCGCCAATCGCGCCTGATACTGCCAAGCTCCGGAGATCCGGTGTGCCATTACAGTACAGGAGAGCGGACGACGGGATTCGAACCCGCGACATCCACCTTGGCAAGGTGGTGCTCTAGCCAGCTGAGCTACGTCCGCAAATGAATGTCCAACATTTAGTGAAAACACAAGGTGTTGAACCTCGTGCGCGATACTGGGATCGAACCAGTGACCTCTTCCGTGTCAGGGAAGCGCGCTACCGCTGCGCCAATCGCGCCCAAAAATGGGTGTTGCATGTAACCGTGGAGGTGGGGACGGGATTCGAACCCGCGTATACGGCTTTGCAGGCCGCTGCCTCGCCTCTCGGCCACCCCACCGTGACCAGCTTTTTGAGGGCCGGAAATACAGTGACTTGCGAGCGGACGACGGGATTCGAACCCGCGACATCCACCTTGGCAAGGTGGTGCTCTAGCCAGCTGAGCTACGTCCGCATGTTGGCGTTTCTGCGGCGTTCGGCCGCTTTCCAACGAAGAAAAACTCTATAGGACGTTTCGGCGTTCGTCCAATCGGACCCGCCGCGGCGCGTTGCCCGTATCCGGTTTTGACGAGGGCCGATTGTGGGCTAGCATCTTTAGACGTTGCAGCAGTTCAAAGGCAACTCCCGCAAGGGCGATTGGCGCAGTGGTAGCGCGCTTCGTTCACACCGAAGAGGTCACTGGTTCGAACCCAGTATCGCCCACCAGCACATCGAAACAGGCACCGGATCAGCTCCGGTGCCTGTTTTGTTTAAACGTCAGAGGCGGGTGGCAGACTGTTTACATGACTGCACCAGCACTGGCCCATGCAACAGAGTTTGGGCGCATGTATTCGCGCTCCCTCACCGAAGCCCCGGCGGTTCCGTCCATTACTACTGTCATCGCCCAGGGCAGCACCTCGCTGGACGGCTGGCACAGCTACATGGCGGCCAGCGCCGTCGTCAAGCATCCGGGCCTGCCGGGGGCCATCGGCAACTCCTCACAGCTGCGCACCATCGTCCAGGAAGCATCCCGCGCCTCTGAACGCTACCGCGACGCGGCGGCGGAACGTGGAACCCGCGTGCATTACTACTGTGAGCAGGTTGCCCTGCGGGCGCTGGAGCAACCGAACCACGTCGCTGAGGCACGTTCGGCGCTGGCGGAACACGGAGAACACCAGTTCGCGGACCGATTCGATGAATGGTGGCAGCTTTACCAGGTTGAGCCCGTGGCAGCGGAGATCACCGTCTGGAACCAGGAGCTGGGCTACGCGGGAACTCTGGACCTGGTGGCCAAAATCGGCGGGCGTCTGTGCCTGATTGATTACAAGACCAAGAACACCGACCGTGACGGCCAGGTGAAGCCACTGGACAACAAAGTCGTGATGCAGCTGGTGGCCGGCATGAAGGCGGAGGAATCCCTTGTGGATGCTGCTGCCGGGACGTGGGAGCCCTGGGCTTACGGGCAGAACCCGGTCCTGCTGGGAGTCGCGGTGGGACAGACCGAAGTGCGGCCCATGCGTGCGAATCCTGAGGTCCTGCCGCAGCACTGGTACAAATTCTGCGCCCTGCGCCGGCTCTGGCAGACCAGTTTCGACGCCGCTGCGGCCGGTCAAGCGCTGCTGCCCATTGCCCCGCCGCCGGTCCAGGCGGCCGGTTCGCACGCCGTACCTGCCGGGCAGCCCGCGTCCAACTAGACTGGTAGCCGGGCTTTGGGCCCACGCACCACCACGCAGCACTTCGCGAGAGTAAGGAACACATTCCAGATGGCAATCCTGACGATTCGGATCATCGGCGACCCCGTCCTGAGGACCCGTGCGGAGGAAGTGACGGAATTCGGTCCGGAACTCGCCAAGCTGGTCGCGGACATGGAGGAAACCATGGACGACGTCGACGGCGCCGGCCTCGCGGCCCCGCAGGTGGGCGTCAGCCTGCGCGTGTTCACCTACCGGATCGACGGCGTTTCCGGGCACGTGGTGAATCCTGTCCTTGAGCTCAGCGATGACTTCCAGGAGGACCAGGTGGAAGGCTGCCTGTCCATCCCGGGCCTCGGCTATCCCGTGCCCCGGCGCCGCTGGACCCGCGTCACCGGCCAGGACAAGGACGGCAATCCCGTCACAGTGGAAGGCGAGGGGATGCTCGCCCGCGCGTTCCAGCACGAAACCGACCACCTGGACGGTGTGCTGTTCATCGACCGGCTCAAGGGCGAAGACCGCAAGGCGGCCCTGCGCGCCATCCGCATGGCCGAATATGACTCTATTGCCGAGCGCACCGTCACCCAGCGCGCCCAAAGTGTTGGCTCCAGCTTCGGCACCTTCGGCCACAGCACGGGAGCGTAGCGGAGACGATGCGCGTACTTTTCGCCGGAACCCCGGCCGTCGCAGTTCCCTCCCTGAACGCCCTGCTGGAGGCAGGATTCGACGTCGTTGGCGTCCTGACCCGGCCGGATGCACCCCTGGGACGCAAGCGCGTCCTCACCCCGTCGCCGATTGCGGCGCGGGCGGAAGAACTCGGTCTGCCGGTTATCAAGGCGGACAGGATTGACGACGACGCCGTTGCCGCCATTACAGCGCTGGCTCCCGATGCCGCCGCGATCGTGGCCTACGGTGCCCTGATCCCTGAACGTGCACTGTCCATCCCCAAGCACGGCTGGATCAACCTGCACTTCTCCCTGCTTCCGGCCTGGCGCGGCGCCGCACCGGTACAGCACTCCGTTATCGCCGGAGACGAGATCACCGGTGCCAGTACGTTCCTGCTGGAAAAGGGCCTGGATACCGGACCGGTCTTCGGACAGCTCACAGAGAGCGTGGATCCTGCCCTGACCAGCGGAGAACTGCTGGAACGGCTTTCGCACAGCGGCGCCGTCCTGCTGGCCCAGACCCTCGCCGCCATCCAGGCGGGGAAGGCAGTGCCGGTTCCGCAGACCGGCGAGGTGACACTGGCTCCGAAACTCACCATCGAAGACGGGCACCTGGACTGGCAGCAGCCTGCCCTGGCCCTGCGCCGGAGAATCAACGGAGTCACCCCGGAACCCGGCGCCTGGACCACGTGGGACGGAGCGCGGTTCAAGATCGGTGCAGCCGTGCCGCGTCCGGACGTCACGGACTTGGCACCCGGCCAGGTCCGCCTCGGATCCGGCAGCGCCGCTGAGGCGCTGGTGGGCACCGGCAGCAGTGCACTTGAGCTGCAGCGGGTCCAGCCCGCAGGAAAGAAGATGATGTCCGGGGCCGACTGGGCCCGCGGACTGGGCCAGCGTGAGGACGTGGTTTTTAAGTGAGCAGCAGCGACCGCAACGCCAAGGGGCACCAGCGCAGCCGCCCGTCCGTCCGAAGCCGCACCTCCGCGGCACCGTCGCAGCGTACCCGCGCCGCCGACCCGGCGCGCCTGGTGGCCTTCGAGGTTCTCCGTGCCGTCTCCGGCGAGGATGCCTACGCCAACCTGGTGCTGCCCAAGAGCATCCGCAAGCACCGGCTGGACAAGCGCGATGCCGGTTTCGCCACCGAACTTGCCTACGGCGCGCTGCGGGGCCAGGGCATCTATGACGCCATCCTGGCCCGCTGCGTGGACCGCCCGCTGGAGAAACTCGATCCGGCTGTCCTGGACGCGCTGCGCATCGGCGCGCACCAGCTCCTTGCCATGAGGGTTCCGGCCCACGCAGCACTGGACCAGACCGTGGGCCTGGCCCGTGCCGTGATCGGCGCCGGCCCGTCCGCCCTGATCAATGCGGTGCTGCGTAAAGTTGCCGCCCGCGACCTCGCGGAATGGACCGCACTGCTGACCGAAGATGAGCCGGATGCCGTCAAGCGGTCGGCCATCGAGTACAGCCACCCCGAGTGGATTGTCCGGGCCCTGCGGCAGTCACTCGTCGCACACGGACGCAGCGTCGAGGAAATCACCGACCTGCTCCAGGCGGACAACGATGCACCGGTCGTGAACCTCGTCGCGCTGCCCGGACTCGGCAGCCTGGATGAGGCCCGCGAAGCCGGGGCGGTGGACGGAGAGCTGGTTCAGGACTCCGCGCTGTTCGCAGCAGGTGACGTGGGACGGCTTGAATCCGTGCGTGCAGGCACCACCCGCGTGCAGGACGCCGGGTCGCAGCTGGTGGCCAGGGCACTGGCGGAGCTTGACCTGGATGGCGTCGAACCGGACGAGGACGGCGTGGAGAAGTGGCTGGACATGTGTGCCGGCCCCGGCGGCAAGGCGGCCCTGCTTGCAGCTCTGGCCCACCAAAAGGGTGCGGTGATCCTGGCCAACGAGCCGGCTCCGCACCGTGCCCAGCTGGTCCGCCAGGCCCTGGACGCAGTTCCCGGGGAAACCTGGAACGTGCGCACCGGTGACGGCCGCACCGTGGCCGAGGACTACCCGGAAACCTTCGACCGCATCCTCGTGGACGCCCCCTGCACGGGCCTGGGTGCCCTGCGGCGCCGCCCGGAGTCGCGCTGGCGCCGCCAGCCCGGCGACGTCGGCGACCTTGGCTCGCTGCAGCGCGAACTGCTGACCACGGCAGTGGACGCCGTCAAGCCCGGGGGAGTAGTAGCCTACGTGACCTGCTCACCGCACCCGGCGGAGACGAAGGCCGTAGTGGCCGACGTACTGCGAAAGCGTAATGACCTGGAACTGCTCGACGCCGGTGCCGCCCTGGACGCGGTCAGCCTGACCGGTTCCCTCGAAGCAGGCCATGAGTCCACAGCACAGCTGTGGCCGCACATCCACCAGACCGACGCGATGTTCCTGGCCCTGATCCGCCGGAAGATCTGACCTTGGAGAGCACCGTGAGCAACTGCTGCATCAACCCGAGCATCCTGTCCGCCGACTTCGTGAACCTGGAAGCCGAGCTGGAACGCATCAGCGGCGCCGATGCCGTACACGTGGATGTGATGGACAACCACTTCGTCCCGAACCTGACCATCGGGCTGCCCGTGGTTCAGCGCATCCAGGCGGTCACCAAGCTGCCGCTGGACGCGCACCTGATGATCGCCGACGCCGACCGCTGGGCACCGGCCTACGCGGAGGCTGGCCTGGCTTCAGTGACGTTCCATGTTGAGGCAGCTGCCGCGCCGATCAGGCTGGCCCGGGAACTGCGCGACCGCGGCGCGAAAGCAGGAATGGCGTTGAAGCCGGCTACACCGGTGGAGCCTTACCTGGACATGCTTCCCGAGCTGGACATGCTGCTGATCATGACCGTTGAACCTGGCTTCGGCGGACAAAAGTTCCTGGACGTAACCCTGCCCAAAATCCGCCGTGCTGCGGAGGCCGTCCGGGGCTCCGGACTGCCGATCGCCATCCAGGTGGACGGCGGAATCGCCCCGGACACCATTGAGCGCGCGGCTGAAGCCGGTGCCAACGTGTTCGTTGCCGGATCGGCGGTCTACGGCGCCGAGGATCCGAATGAGGCAATTGCCAAGCTGCGGGCCCAGGCCAGCGCGGTGAGCCGCCCCGCCTAGGGGATCCCTGCTAGGGCATCCCCGGGGGCCGCACCCGCTGCACCATGACCCGGCCGGTTTTCTCCCAGCCGGGGTCCATGGCCTGTGGCCACTGGGCCGTCATCATAAACAACAGGCCCCCGTCATCACCGCCGGCGGCGCAGGAAAAGCAGCCGTCATCAAGCTCCACGGTCTGCAGTACGGTGCCGCCTTCCTGGACCCGGACGCAGCGTTCTCCCGGGACTTCGGCGAACCAGATGCCCCCGCTCCCGTCCCAGCTGATGCCATCCGGTGCGCTGCCCTTGACCGCAGCCCACGGCTGGGACGGGGCCAGGGTTCCGTCCGGCAGGATCTCGAAGGACGTCAGCCTCCCGGCGTTGGACTCAGCCACCACCAGGGACCGGCCGTCGGCGGAGATCAGCATGCCGTTGGGAAACGCCAGGTTCCCGGCCACCTGCCGGGCTGTTCCGTCCGGCCGGATCAGGGCGATCAGTCCGTTCTCCTGCGGTTCGCCTGCATAGTCCTGGCCGATGCCGTTCACATATATGTTGCCCGCTGGATGCACGGCAATCTCGTTCCAGGGATGCGGTGAGAGTGCGCGCAGGCTGGCCATGGGGACCAGCCCGGCATGCGGAACCTCAACCAGCACCGCGCCGTCGGAGCCGGAGACCACCGCCATCCGGCCGTCCGGCAGCCAGTCAAAAGTAATCGGGAACGACGGCACTCCCGCCACACGGCGGACATTTCCGGCGGCATCGAGGGCGGAAATGGTGCCGGCCGTCCAGTCAGCGAAATAGAACTCACCGCCATGCCAGCGAGCAGATTCTCCCATTCCCAGTCCGGAAACCAGTGTTGTTGCCTGCACCATCGCCGGGCACCTCCTGCACCTGTGGGCGGTCTGTCAAACGCCTTTAGTATGCGTCGGTGGCTCTTTAAGGAACAGGGCATTGGAACAGGGGGCGGCGCTGGACCGATAGGATAAGTGGCTTGCTTCCATCCCGAGAGGACCCCAAGAATGAGCCTGATCAGGCTGCAGGACGTCAATGTTGGTTTCGAGAAGAACCAGATTCTCCGGGAAGTCTTTTTTCGGCTGGAGCCCAAGGACCGGGTGGGGCTGATCGGCAAGAACGGATCAGGCAAATCCACCCTGCTCAAGCTCATCCTCCAGCAGCTCGAACCGGACTCCGGCACGGTCAGCGTGGATGACGGCCTGACGATCGGCTACTTCTCCCAGTTCTCCGAACTCGCCGGTGACTCCACGGTCACCGAAGTCCTCAACGGTCTCTTCACGGAGATCAAGGCCCTGGAGGCAGAGCTCGCCTCGATCGACGAAGCCCTCGGTGCCGACCCCGATGAGAAGACCATGGACAAGCTCATCCGCCGCCAGGCCGAACTGTTCGAAGCGATGGACCACCAGGACGGATGGGACTATCCGCGCCGGATCGACGCCGCGCTGACCACCCTTGGCTTCAGTGAAGCCCACCGCACCTGCCCGATCGACGCGCTTTCCGGCGGCTGGCGGAACCGCGCGGCGCTGGCCAAGATCCTGCTGCAGGCCCCCGATGTGCTGCTGCTGGATGAACCGACCAACTACCTCGACGTCGACGGCGTCCAGTGGCTGGAAGGCTGGTTCCGCGACTTCCGCGGAGCCGCCGTCGTGGTTTCGCATGACCGGGCGTTCCTGGACGCGGTGGTGACCCGGATCGTCGAGGTGGAGAATTACCACCTGCACGAATACCCCGGCAACTTCGCCGAATACGTCATCCAGAAGCAGTTCCGGCTCAAGACCCTGGCCTCCCAGTTTGTGCATGAATCGGAGCTGCTGGCTTTCGAGGCCGAAGGCATCGCCGACCGGCGGGAGGCAGCCAAGGCCGGCGGCCGGACCTTGGGCGCAAAGCTCGCCAAGATCAAGAAGTCCCGTGCCCCGCGGCCGGTGGACCAGATCATCACCGAGATCTATGCGGGCCTGCACGTGAAGGACAATCTGTGCCGCGTGCAGGACGTCTCAAAGTCCTACGGGGACAGGACCCTGTTCAGCGGCGTGTCCTTCGAGATCCAGCGTGGTGACAGGCTGGTTGTCCTAGGCGCCAACGGCAGCGGCAAGACGACGCTGCTGCGTGTGCTCACCGGTGAGGAAACCCCCGACGCCGGCAAGGTCACCTGGGCGAACGGCGCCGGCATGGTCTCCTACAACCAGGCCCTGTCTGAACTGGACGACGCCGATACCGTTACGCACGCCGTGAACGCGATGCCTGACAGCCTGGCGCTGAAGGCGACGAAGAAGTCGGTGAACAGGTTCCTGGCCATGTTCCAGTTCTCCGAAGCGGACCTCAAGCAGAAGATCGGGAACCTGTCCGGCGGTCAGAAGGCACGTGTGGCAATGGCACAGTGCCTGCTCTCCGGCGCCTCGGTGCTGCTGCTGGATGAACCGACGAACCACCTGGACCTATCCAGCACCCAGGTCATGGAACAGGCACTGCTGCATTTCCCCGGAGCCGTGGTGGTGGTCAGCCACGACCGGTTCTTCACGGACAAGGTAGCCAACCGCCAGCTGGTCTTCGGCGCCGACGGTGGAGCACCGGGGGAGATTGACCTGCGCGTCGCGTAAACGTGACCCCCGGCGTGCGGGACATGACGCCTCATGTCCCGCCCGTCACACGCTGCATAAAAACTTGAATCTGCATCCATAACCTGTGCGAGAATGTGGATTACACAAACGTGCTCCGGGGTCGGTGTAATTCCGAACCGGCGGTTATAGTCCGCGACCCGCACGTCCGGCTGGGATCCCTCAGCAGGATGGACGGTTGAACCGGTGAAATTCCGGTACCGACAGTTAAAGTCTGGATGGGAGAAGCACGTACAGTTTGTTGAACCGACGCCTCGGTGTACCCATTTGGGTACCCCGTGCTGTTGATGCATCGCACTGTCGTACCCCCGGAGCCGCCGCTACGGGATAAGGAACGACATTGGATTTTTTGCGGTGGCTCTTTGACGCGCAGATCCCCGTGGGGAGTTCTTCCCTGCTGGTGCGCGAACTTCTTGGCAATATCTTTGGGCTGCTCAGCGCCCTCGGCGGCATGCGCCGGAAGATCTGGGCCTGGCCGGTAGGCATTGCCGGCAACCTGCTCCTTCTGACTGTTTTCCTTGGCTCGATCTTTGGTGACGCGAGCACGGCGAACCTGCTCGGCCAGGCCGGGCGGCAGGTGATGTTCATCGCCGTCGCCATCTACGGCTGGCGCCGCTGGCAGGCCAGCAAAAGTTCAGGTGCGGACGCCGTCACCCCGCAGTGGGCTTCCGGCCGGGCGCGGCTGGGACTGGTGGCCGGACTCATTCTGGGCACGGTGGCGCTGACACCCGTGTTCGGCATGCTCGGCTCCTACGAACCGGTCTGGGCCGACGCGTGGACGTTCGTCGGATCGCTGCTGGCCACCTACGGCATGGCCAAGGGCTGGGTGGAGTTCTGGCTCATCTGGGTGGCCGTGGACATCGTGGGTGTCCCGCTGCTCTTTAGCGCCGGATACTACGCGACTGCGTTTATGTACCTGTTCTACGGCATCTTCACCCTGATCGGCTTCTTCGTCTGGTGGCGTGCCAAAGCCAATGAGAAGCCGCAGGTACAGGTTTCAATGCCGGATCCCACGGTGCGGTAGCCATGGCTTTCGCTGAAGCGGAAACGGCGGCCATGAAGCAGGCGCTTGAGCTGGCCCGCAGGGGCGTGCGGGGGGCGAATCCTCTGGTGGGCGCCGTGATCCTGGCCCCATCCGGGGAGGTCCTGGCGACCGGGTTTCACCGCGGGGCCGGTACTCCGCATGCAGAGGCCGACGCGCTGGCATCCGCTGCGGCGGCCGGCGCGGACGTGCGCGGGGCAACCATGGTTGTCACCCTGGAACCATGCAACCACACCGGGCGGACAGGGCCTTGTTCGCAAGCGATTCTCCGCGCCGGCATCGCCCGGGTGGTGTACGCCGCAGCGGATACCAACGACGACGCGGCCGGGGGAGCCGACGCTCTCGCCGCTGGCGGGTTGGAGGTTGCGGGGGGACTGCTGGCGGACGCGTCCCGGGAGCTGAACCACCGCTGGGCAGACTCCGTTGCGTCGGGCCGCCCCTTCGTCACGGTCAAAACCGCACAGACCCTCGACGGGCTCACTGCCGCAGCGGATCGCACCAGCCAGTGGATCACCTCTCCCGAAGCCCGCGCTGACGCCCAGGACCTGCGGCTGCGGGCCGACGCGATCCTGGCCGGAACCGGAACCGTCCAGGCCGACGACCCCCGGCTGACAGCCCGGCACCCCGACGGCAGCGACGCCGTGAAGCAGCCCCTCCGGGTGGTCATGGGCCACACGCCGGTTCCCGGTGAAGCACGCGTCCGGGGGACCGACGGGCGGTTCCTGCAAATCCAAACCCATGACCCCGCCGTCGTGCTGGCCGAACTCCATGACCGAGGTGTGCGGCACCTGATGGTGGAGGGCGGGGGCACCGTCGCCGGTGCCTTCCTGCGCGCCGGGCTGGCGGATGAGCTGGTGGCCTACACCGCCCCGGCCCTGCTGGGAGCGGGCACTCCTGCCTTCGGCGGGCTGGGAATCCAGACCATGGCACAAGTGTCGCGGTGGCGATGGGACCCGGCCGGCGGGGGCGCCGCCGTGCCCGTTGGGCCGGACCTTCGCCTGCACCTGGAGCCGCTGCCCGACTTCGTAAACGATCCAAAGGACTAGAACGTGTTTACCGGAATTGTTGCTGAACAGGGCAGCGTCGTGTCCCTGGAATCCGACGCCTCGGGCGCCGGAAAAGTGCTCGTCATCGACGCGCCTTCCACCGCGGCAGGCCTTGAGCTGGGCGGCTCCATTGCCGTCAACGGCGTATGCCTCACCGCCACCGCAATCCAGGGGAACAGGGTTTCGCTGGACGTTATGGGCGAGACACTGGACCGGACCACCACCGGTTCGCTGGAAGCGGGCCGGAAAGTGAACCTGGAACGCTGCGTTCCGGCCGGCGGGCGGCTGGACGGGCACGTGGTACAAGGCCATGTGGACGGTGTGGGGACCCTCCTGGAGAGGGAGGGCCTGGGCAGCTGGGACCGTCTGCGGTTCGGGGTCCCTGCCACGCTGGCACGGTACATCGCGGAGAAGGGCTCAATCGCCGTCGACGGCGTCTCCCTCACTGTCACGGCGGTGAGCATGCCGCAGGACCCAGCTCCCTGGTTCGAAGTCGGGCTGATTCCCACCACACTGGCCGAGACCGGGCTGGGCGCTCTGGCGCCCGGTTCACCGGTGAACCTGGAAGTGGATGTGCTGGCGAAATACGCGGAGCGTCTGCTCGCGTTTGCAACTCCGGCATCCGGCCCCGAGGAGGAAGCATGAGTATCCGGATGGACTCGATTCACGCAGCAACCCGGGCGATCGCTGCGGGAGGCGCCGTCGTCGTCGTGGATGACGAGGACCGCGAAAATGAAGGTGACATTATCTTCGCCGCCCAGCATGCCACCGCTGAACTGATGGGCTTCACCGTGCGGCACACCTCCGGGGTGGTCTGTGTTCCGCTGCCCGGCGAGTGGGCGGACCGGCTGGACCTGCCGCCCATGACCGCGGTGAACCAGGACGCTAAGGGCACCGCCTACACGGTGTCATGCGATGCAGCTGCCGGCACCAGCACCGGTATTAGCGCCGCTGACCGCGCACTGACGTCGCAGGTGCTGGCGGATCCGGCGTCCCTGGCCGGCGACCTGAACCGGCCGGGACACATCTTTCCGCTGCGTGCCCACGACGGCGGGGTGCGTGCCCGCCGCGGACACACCGAGGCCGCCGTCGAGCTGGCGCGGCTGGCCGGCTGCACGCCGGTTGGCGTGATCGCCGAGCTGGTGCACGACGACGGTTCCATGATGCGCCTGCCAGCCCTGCGGAAGTTCGCTGATGAGCATGGCCTGCCGCTGGTGTCGATTGAGGACCTGGTCGCGCACCTGACCCCGGCCGCACCGGCAGTCGCCGGAGGCCGGCGATGAAGGACGCAGCGAATGTGGTGCCCGGGCCGGTCGTTCAGCTGCCGACGGCGTTCGGTGACTTCACCGCGCGGGTTTGGACGGATACGCGGACCGGAGCCGAGCACCTGAGTGTTTCCGCGCCCGGGACCGAACCAGACGGCGGCACCCCACTGGTAAGGCTGCATTCCGAGTGCCTGACCGGTGACGTCTTTGCTTCCTACCGGTGCGACTGCGGCGAGCAGCTGGAACAGGCGCTCGGCCTCATCAGCCTGCACGGCGGGACCGTGCTGTACCTGCGCGGACACGAGGGCAGGGGGATCGGCCTGGCGAACAAACTCCGCGCGTACGCGCTGCAGGAAGCCGGCGCGGACACCGTTGAGGCCAACGAGCAGCTTGGCCTGCCGGTGGATGCACGGGACTATCAGGCCGCGGCGGAGATCCTCCTGCAGATGGGAACCCCGCGGATCCGGCTGCTGACCAACAACCCGGCGAAACGGGAGCGGCTCGAGGCATACGGCGTCGAGGTGGAGGCGATGGTTCCCTCCGAGGTGCCGGTCCGGGCCGAAAACGAGCGGTACCTGCAAACCAAGCGGGACCGGATGAACCACCACTTGAACCTGCTGCGGGCCAATCCCGTGAAGCAGAGCTAACTACTTCTACGAAAAGGACACACAACATGAGCGGACACGGCGCACCGGAGAACGACGTCAGCAGCATTAAGGCCCAGGGCCTGGACATCAAGGTGGCCATTGTTGCCGCCAGCTGGCACACCGAGGTGATGGACGGGCTCATCGAGGGGTCCCTCCGCGCCGCATCCGACGCCGGGCTCGGGCCCACGGTGATCCGGGTTCCGGGCACGTTTGAGCTGTCCGTGGCTGCCGCGAGGCTGGCACCGCACTTCGACGCCGTTGTAGCCCTCGGCGTCGTGATCCGCGGCGGCACCCCGCACTTCGACTACGTGTGCTCCTCGGCGACCCAGGGGCTGACCGAGGTCAGCGTTTCGACTGGGACGCCCATAGGGTTCGGCGTGCTGACCTGCGATACGGAGGAGCAGGCGCTGGACCGCGCCGGTCTCGAAGGGGCATCGGAGGACAAAGGCTATGAGGCGTTTGCTGCCGCGGTGAACACTGTGGCGGCGCTGCGCGGGGCCGGCGTCTAGGGTCCCGGCCCATCGCGGGCCTGGAAATCAAGCCGTACCTGACGGATAGCAGGGAAAAGTCTGGAATCCTTGACTTTCTATGTCAAGGATTCTTAACATTGTGGCATGGTTCCTCGAAAGGCTGACTTTGCGAGTCCGGTGCGGGAACGCCGGAAGCGGAAGCGCATGACCCAGGCTGAGCTGTCCGAGTTGGTGGGGGTCAGCCGGCAGACGATTATCGCCGTCGAGCAGGGCGATTACGCCCCGTCTGTTTATCTGGCCCTGAAGATTGCGCGTGCCTTGGACGGAACCGTTGAGGAACTCTTCATCGACGAGCCGGGAGACAGGAAATGACACGCAAGCCAAGCAGGCTCGACCGTGCCGCTGAGAGAATCATGGACTTGGACAGCCCCGCCTACGGTGACGAGAGGGAGCGGTCCGTTTTCATGGAGTCCAATGCCTTCGGGTTGACGGTGGGACTTTATGCCGGACTCCTGGGGGCCGTTATCTCCTCAGTTTTTGGGTTGTTCCTCCTGCCGACGGCGCTGTTGGTGCTGACGGGGATACTTCCGTCTCTCGCCGCGCTTTGGTACGCGCGGCGGCGCGGTGTCAATCCGGAGAAGCTCGCAGAAAGCGCCGGTGCCAGGTCCACCATGCTGGGCATCGTCGTCTTCGGCACCGGTACGGTGCTTACCTTCGCGGCAATGGCCTACCCCGTGTTTGCCGGTCAGCCCCTGCTCAGCCCGCTGCAGTTTAACGTCACCCCTGGTGAAGGGTTCCTTGGCGGGATGGCGCAGGGTGCCGTGGTCGGAGGCATGATCGGCGGAGCCGCAGCCATCATCGGTGGGGTATCCGGCTACCGGCGGGCTAACCGGGGGCGGGCGGGGCTCGAAGCGGACTCCGGCGTTTAGCCGGGCACTCAGTTCGAGGGTTTGGGCGTACGGATTCCCAGGAACGCAATCAGTGCCGCGGCGAACATCAGCAGCGCCGTCGCCAGTGCCGTCCGCTGGAAGCCTGCGTAGTCCAGGGACCCGGCGGAGATGGTGCCGATGAGGGCAACTGTAATAAGGCCGGCCACCCGGCTGACCGCATTGTTCACGGCGGAACCAATTCCGGCGTCGGTCTCGTTCAGCGCACCCAGCACGGCGGCGGTCAGCGGAGCCACCATAACCGCGAGCCCCAGGCTGAAGAGCAGCAGGCCCGGGAGCAGCTGGGTCAGCAGGTTCAGCGGTGGGCTGACCGTGAGCATCAGCAGGAAACCAAGACCCATGATTGCCGGGCCGCAGGTCATGAAGGTCCGCGGACCGTACTTCCCGGCCAGGTTCCCGAAATAAGTGGACAGCAGGAGCATGGCCACCGGAAGCGGCAGGGAAATGAGACCTGCCTGGATGGCAGTGAAGCCTGCCGCTTCCTGGACGAAAACGGTCAGGGCAAACGTGCCGAGGGAGAGCGCACCGTAAGCGGCTGCGGTCACCAGGTTTCCGTAGCGGAAGTTGCGGACACGGAAGAGGTATAGAGGCATCATCGGCGCTTTGGCACGCCCTTCCCTCACCACGAACAGCACCAGCGCAGCCAGGCCTCCGGTGAGGGAGAGATACACCGCCGGGTCCGACCACCCCAGCCGCTCCTGTTCAATCAGTGCATAGACGGGGCCGCCCAGTCCGGCGACCGCGAGCAGCGCTCCGGGAATGTCCAGAGCGGTCCGGCGGCGCGGACTGTCCTGCAGGCCGAGCATCAGCAGCAGGGTCAGCGCCACTGGCAGCACATTGACGGCGAAGATCAGACGCCAGCTGAACCAGTCAACCAGCACGCCGCCCAGCAGAGGCCCGATGATCGCCGCGGTGCCGGTCCAGGCTGTCCACGTTCCGATGGCGCGGGCGCGCGCCGGCCCGGCATACGCCGTCGTAATCAGTGCCAGACTGCTGGGTACCAGCAAGGCGGCTGCCATGCCCTGAATCGCCCTTGCGATGACGAGGACTTCCGGATCCCAGGCCAGGGCACAGCCGATCGATGCGGCACCGAACCCAATCAGACCCCAGGTGAGCACCCGGAGCCGGCCGTAGGAGTCCGAGAGCGAACCGGCAAGCAGGATCAGGGCACCCAGAGTGAGCAGATAGGCGTTGACCGTCCACTGCTGGGTGGCAAGCCCTCCGCCGAGTTCCTCGCCGATAGCCGGCAGGGCGACGGTGACGATGCTGCCGTCCAGGAATGCCACGAACGACGCCAGGATGGCAACGACGAGCAGGCGGCTGCGCTTGTCAGCAGAGCCCGGTGCGGTTTCCGCCATGTGGTGCGCCCTTTCCGGATGGCATCTGCTCCCATCATCACACCGGACTGCGCCGGACAGCACTGCCTCGGGGACGGCCTTTCCAGGAAGTTCTGCCGGAAAGCGGTGGCGCACTCCCCGTTCATGCCACAGAATGGCTCCTCATCCGCGCAGTTACCGCAGACCTACCAATGGGGAGAAGCAATGTCCACCAAGATCACTTTCATCATCGACAATCCGGCAGACCCCGAAGGATTCGAAGCCGCCTACGGGGATTTCGAAGGCAGCGCGCGGGCGCTTCCGCGCCTGCAGCGGTTCGAAGCTGGGAAGGTCTGGCCCAAGGAGGACGGCTCACCCACGCCGGCCTACCGGACCGTGGACTTGTATTTCGACAGCTACGACGACGCCTCCGCTGCCGTGGCGACGGCCGAAGCCGCGGACTTTATGGGTCGGCTGAAGGCTACCGGGACAACGTTCATGGCCCTGTTTACGGACATCGGCGACGCCTGAGTGGCCCGGCGGCCGCTTAGACGGAAGCCTGTACCGTGTAGGCCATGAAGAATCTTCCGCTGTCCCTCACGCTGGCCGCTTTATCCGGGGCGCTCACCCTCAAAAGCCCGTCCAGCTGGTCTCCGCGGGTACGCCGGGCCTACGTTCTCGCTCCCGGTGCCGTGATTGGCATCATCGCTGCTGCGGCCCTCCGAAGCGGCGCTCGGCAAGGGCGGGAGCTGGCAGCCGCCGGGAGGGTGGATCTTGTCACCCCGGCAACTGCCAAGTCCGACGGCGACGCTGCAAGCACCGTACCCCTGCCTTCCTATGTCCGCGCAGATCCGGAGCCGGCAAGGGTCCCGGCGATCGGATTGACCGCTGTGGCTGGGGCGGTGGGCGTCACCGCGAGCGGGGTCCTGGCACTGAGCCTGGTGGTGGACGGGTGGATCGAAACCTGGCTGCGCCGTCGCGGGGCGGCCCGGCCGCGGCTCGTAATGGCAGCCATCGCGGCCGTAACCTCCTTGGTGATGGACCAGATCATGGACTCGAAGGATGCCCGTCGTTAGAGTCACCGTCCGGTCTCGTCGCCCGTTTCGCCAAGGTTCCCACTCCCTGGTGCTCCTGTGGCCTGAGTGGACACTTCCGCAACACCGGCATCTGGAGATGGGTACCCCAGAGCCCCGATGAACCCCGGTCCGTTTCAGCCCAGTCCGTGGCCAATGAAGAGCCTCAGCATGGCCGTTCCGGTCAACATGCTGAAGAATAGACAGCCAAGCGGAAGGGCCCCGGAAGCGGAACTGGCCGAGGAGCTGCAGGTTCCCTCGGGGCAGGCCACACAACACCCAGCCACGTCTAGCTGAGGAGAACCCGCATGTACCGCAGAGTCCGTATCGCCGCCCCCGTGCTCACCTCCGTCGTGGGCCTGGCACTGATCACCGGATGCAACAACACGGCGCCGGCACCCCTGGAAACCGGAACCCCATCAACGAGTGCAGGCACGCCCGAAAGCATGTCGGCCTCCCCGGCAGACTCAAGCATATCGGCGGCACCAGCTGGTTCCGACGCGGAGATCACGCTCAGCCGAGACGGCGAACACAGAATTACGGAAGCTAACACCAGCATCACCGTCACATGCGACGGCGGCGGAGATATCGACGTGCAGGCCAACGGCACCAGCGTGAAGGTGACCGGTCAGTGTGAAGACATCGATATCCGTGGCAATGACAACTCCGTCAGCGGCGATGACGCGGAAAGCCTCGACATTGACGGCAATAACAACGAGGCCAACCTCCTGAATGTGCCCGAAATTGACGTCGACGGGACCGGGAACACCGTCGGCGTCGAACAGGCCCGGGACATCGACGTCGAGGGGGAGAGCAACAGCGTCACCTATGCCTCGGGGGATCCCAGAGTCGAAACGACGGGTACAAACTCGGTTTCGGTGAGATAGACCCGGGTGCGGCCAAGCCGGAAAATAAATGACCGCGCAGTCCCGGGCGCTCGTTGTCTAGGAAGCGGGCCAGTTGCTGGCGGCGAGCTCTGCGGTCAGCTGCATGCAGCGCAGGCGGGCCGGGGAGTAGTCGTAGGGCATCAGGCCAATGGCCTCGATGAGTCCCACGCGCTTTTCCCCGCTGCCAGTGCTTTGGTCGGCTTCGCCCGCACCTTCAGCGCCGGCGGGGTTGCGGGCATCCCAGGAGTCAATAAGCTCATCGTCGCTCTGAGCCTGGCCCGAACCGGCGATTGCGGCGTCCAGCTTGAGCTCGAAGGCATGGCGTTCGGCAGCGGCCTGCTCCACGCGGGGATCATCGAGGGCGATCGTGTCATCGAGCGCCTCCTCGGCGGCCTCGACGCGGTCGGACTCCTCCCGCAGGCCCGGGTGAGCAGCCAGGGTGAGATAGCGGCCGGCGTTGACGGCCGCGCCGAGCGGCCCGAAGATCCGCTCCATGACCAGCAGGTTGTCCAGGTCTCCCTGGCGCAGCGAGCCCTCCGGCAGACCCTCGAGGCGGCCGGCGACGAGGTTGGAGAGCAGGCCCAGCCGGCCCTCAAGGGTACGCAGGCGCTGAACGACGACGGCGCCGCGGCCGCCTTCGTCGACACCAGCAGGAGCCGCGTCAGCAAAAACTCCGCGGATGTCCTCCACGCCGATCCCGGCGTCGACCATCCTGCGGATCCACAGCAGCCGGATCATGTCCTCATAGCGGTATCGGCGGTTGCCGTTGCCGTCGCCGTCCCGCTCGGGCTCAGGAAGCAGACCAATCTCGTGGTAGCGGCGGATCTCAGCCGCCGTGGTGCCGGAGAATCGTGCCGCGTCACCGATCTCAACCTGGCGCGGCGGAGTAAGGGACGAATGCATAGGCGTGTGCCTTCCTTTATCGGGGCGGGACATCGCATGGGGCGGACTCCACGACACCTCGGACTGTGCAGCTTCGCATTACCCTACCGGGAGGCGCCCAGCGCAGGTGGGCTCCGGGAGCGTCCTTCGTCACACACGCGGGCCGGAATGGGGCAGATTGTGACGCAGCGCGTACCCTTGATCTGTGAAAACCTTCGAAGAGCTATTTGCCGAACTCAGTGAGAAGGCGGCGACCCGGCCTGCCGGGTCACGCACCGTCGCCGAACTCGAGTCCGGCGTCCACGGCATCGGCAAGAAGGTAGTCGAAGAGGCCGCAGAAGTCTGGATGGCTGCCGAGTACGAGTCTGATGAAGCCGCAGCAGAGGAAATCTCCCAGCTGCTCTACCACCTTCAGGTCCTTATGCTGGCCAAAGGCCTCACCCTGCAGGACATCTACAAGCATCTCTAGCCACGCGCTGCCTTTGAGGACTTCTCAAACAGTGTGTGGCCCGCCGGCAGGCCCAGTTCCCATCTGACTTCCAGCGAAAGAACCAAATCAAATGCTCCGTGTAGCAGTGCCCAACAAAGGCGCCCTTTCCGAATCCGCCTCCGCCATGCTCTCCGAGGCTGGATACCGCCAGCGCCGCGACAGTCGCGAACTGGTGATGGTCGATCCCGACAACGACATCGAATTCTTCTTCCTGCGTCCCCGTGACATTGCCGTCTACGTCGGCTCCGGAACCCTCGACGTCGGACTCACCGGCCGCGACCTCTTCCTGGACGCCCAGGTGGAGGCCGAAGAGCTGATGAGCCTTGGCTTCGGTGCCTCCACCTTCCGCTTCGCCGGCCCGGTCGGCGACTTCACGTCCATGGCTGAGCTGGAAGGCAAGCGTGTAGCCACCAGCTACGACGGACTGCTGCGCGCATACCTCGCCGAGAACGGCGTGAACGCCTCCGTGGTCCGCCTGGACGGCGCCGTCGAATCCTCCGTACGCCTGGGCGTTGCGGACGCGATTGCCGACGTCGTCGAAACCGGCACCACCCTCCGCGCCGCGGGCATGGAAATCTTCGGTGAGCCGATCCTGAAGTCCGAGGCCGTGCTGATCGGCCGCAAGGGGGCCAACCCCGCCGGGCTCGACGTGCTCAAGCGCAGGCTCAAGGGTGTCCTGGTGGCCCGCCAGTACGTGATGATGGACTACGACGTCCGCAAGGAACTCGTCGAAGCCGCCGCTGCCCTGACGCCGGGACTTGAATCCCCGACCGTCTCCCCGCTGCGGGACTCGGACTGGGTGGCCGTGCGCTCCATGATCAAGAAGTCGGACACGAACCGGATCATGGACGAGCTCTACGACCTGGGTGCCCGCGCCATCCTGGTCAGCACCATCCACGCCTGCCGGATCTAGGGGAGCACCATGAGTGTTGCGATCCGCGTTATTCCCTGCCTCGACGTCGACGCCGGCCGTGTGGTCAAGGGCATCAACTTCGAAGGCCTGCGCGACGCCGGTGACCCGGTTGAGCTGGCCCACCGCTACGACCGCGCCGGTGCAGACGAGTTGACGTTCCTGGACGTCACCGCGTCCTCCGGGGCGCGCGAAACCGTGTTCGACGTCGTCTCCCGCACGGCCGAGGAAGTCTTCATTCCGCTGACCGTGGGCGGCGGTGTCCGCACCGTTGAAGACGTTGACCGGCTGCTGCGCTACGGCGCTGACAAGGCCTCCATCAACTCCGCCGCCGTTGCACGCCCGGATGTGATTGACGAGATCACCCGGCATTTCGGTTCGCAGGTGCTGGTGCTATCCGTGGACGCACGCCGCACGCACGACGGTTCAACGCCGTCGGGCTTCGAAATCACCACCCACGGCGGCCGCAAGGGAACTGGGATCGACGCCGTGGCCTGGGCCAAGGAAGCAGCCGACCGGGGCGTGGGGGAGATCCTGCTGAACTCCATCGATGCTGACGGCACCCGCGACGGGTTCGACCTGGAAATGATCCGCGCCGTCCGCGCAGCCGTGCAGGTGCCGCTGATTGCCTCCGGCGGTGCCGGCGTACCCGAGCATTTCCCGCCGGCCATCGCAGCCGGTGCGGATGCCGTCCTGGCCGCGTCCATCTTCCACTTTGGTCCGGACAACGCCATCGCGGACGTCAAGAAGGCCATTGCCGACGCGGGCTATCCCGTCAGGTAACTCTCGTGTTCCCGCCTGCGCCGCTCAGGCCCGGGCGGGAACGAGGTTCGCATACGGCAGACGCCCGTAGCTCTCCTGAAACCGGGCCTGGTAATCCGCCAGTGCGGCGTTCAGCTTCTCGACGGGCAGTTCCTTCCATGCGACCAGCAGGGAACCCGCGTCAGCGAGCTGCCAGATGAGGCGGCCGTCCCAGTGTCCCGGCGGCTTCCCTTTGCCGAAGTCCACGAATTCCTGGATCTGGCGCCTCAGCCCGCGGTTGCCCTTACTCCCGGGCCCGGCCTTGCCAAGAAACAGGATGTCCGTGTCCGCGACCCACTCGGCGGCAAGCTCAGCCGCGGTCAGTGAGGGATTCTTCTTCTTGAAGACGCCCGCGGTGCTCTTTGCGAGAAAACGGGGTTCAAATCCGTCCGGGCGAACAATGCTGAACAACCCCTGACGCTGCGGGATCCGGTTGATATCCAGATCCGCCAGCGGCCGAAATCCGGCAAAACCGCTCGCCTTGAGTGTTTTCCTGTTCACGAAGTGGGAGTCCTTGCACTGAGATGGGGGTCTGCGGCGGGCAGCCGGGTGCTGAATATTCGGGTTCCCAACGATATCCCGGATGAGTCCCTAAGCTCGGGCGAAGAGGCTCAGCACGTATGCGGTTACGGGTGCCAGCCAAAGGGCGGCAATCACATTGAAGGTGATCAGTGCGCGGCGCATCCGGCTCTTCGCCGCGAAGACGGTGAATCCGAGCCACGCGGCACCCCACACGATCAGCATGCCCGGCCACAGGAGAAGCCACCCGCCGGCTGCTTCTGTCCCGTTAAACTCGGAAATATCCCGGTCCAAGGCGGCCAGCGCGGAGATGGGATAGATCAGCAGGAGGAACACGATATTGGCGGCCACCAGCAGGATTACCTGCAGGACGCGGCCACGCGCGGCCGGTTCCCGGCCTGTTTCACCGGCAGGAGGGGTGGACGCGGACGCGGAAATAACTAAAGGCCGATCTCGGCGCTCTCGAGCAGCGCGACGGCGTCGGGCTGGCCTTCGAACATCACCAGGGCCTGCTGCGTGCGGCCATGGGCGTGCAGCAGCAGCTCGCACGGTTCGCCAACGATTGCCACCGACACGGAAGCGCGCTTGGCCACGTGCCGCGGTCCGTCCGGACGCACCAGGACAATGCCAACGTCCACCCCGCGGTAGAGCAGGGCGGCACGTTTGAGCAGTTCGGACCAGAGCGCTTCGGAGTACTCGGCGTCCAGGGCCCGCGGGGCCCAGCGGTCGCCGGCGCGGCGGATGTCTTCGGTATGGACGAAGTACTCCACCAGATTGGCGCTGTTGTCGACCGACTTGAGCTGCATGGGGGACAGCAGGGGAGGGCCCGAGCGGAAGGACTTGACCAGCTTTGCGTAACCCTCTGATGTGGATGCCTTCGCTGCCAGGGCGTCCATGGCTTTGGCGGTCTTGGAGGCGAACGGCTTGACGAAAAAGCCGAGCGCCGAGGCAGGCCGGTGTTCGCGCAGGTAAAGGTGCGCCGCAAGGTGCCGGGTCTCCCACCCCTCGCAGAGCGTGGGCGCGTGGGGACCGGCCGCGAGCAGTGTTTCGGCCAGGACTTCACGTGAGGGTTCTACGAATTGCATCACTGCTGAAACTAGCATGGAACACCCGCCATTGCCCGCAGAACGCGACCATTGGGCTGCGGTGCGGCCAAACGCACTAGAATCGAAGCGATGGCAACAGACACCACCCCCCAGACCCCCCGCCCGGACTCCGCACTGGACCCTGCCGTGGCCGCTACGCTCAAGCGCGACGGCGACGGCCTGGTTGCCGCGGTGATCCAGCAGCACGACACCGGTGAGGTGCTGATGCTCGGTTGGATGGACGACGAAGCACTGCACCGCACGCTGACCAGCGGCCGGGTCACCTTCTGGTCCCGTTCCCGCCAGGAATACTGGCGCAAGGGCGATACCTCCGGGCATGTGCAGTATGTGAAGTCCGTGGCACTGGACTGCGACGGCGATGCACTGCTGGTGCGCGTGGACCAGGTGGGTGCCGCCTGCCACACCGGCACCAGGACCTGCTTCGAAGGCCGAAGCCTTCCGGTAACTTCCTGACCTTTCCCTCCGATCGAAAGCCCATTACATGCAGGATCTAGGTGTTATCTCTCCCTCCCTGGAGGAATTCAGGGCGCTGGCCGCTGACCGGCGGGTTGTCCCTGTGCGGCTCAAGGTGCTCGCTGACGCGCACACGCCCATTGGGATCTACCGCAAGCTCACCGGCGGGGAGCCGGGCACCTTCCTCATGGAGTCCGCCGCTTCCGGCGGCGTTTGGTCCCGCTACTCCTTCATTGGTGCACGCTCCCGGGCCACGCTGACCACCCGCGACGGCGCAGCGTTCTGGCTCGGAGAGCCTCCGGCCGGGGTCCCGGTGGAGGGCAACCCGGTCCAGGCGATGGCCGCAACCCTGCAGTTGCTCGCGACTGACCGGTTCGAGGGCCTGCCGCCGTTCACCTCCGGGCTGGTGGGTTTTGTGGGATGGGAATCAGTGCGGCACTGGGAGAAGCTGACCTCCCCTCCCGTGGATGACCTGGACCTGCCGGAGATCGCCATGAACCTGGTGTCGGACATGGCCATTCATGACAACTCGGATGGCACGGTGCTGCTGGTGGCCAACGCCATCAATTTCGACGGCTCCGACGAGCGCGTAGACGACGCCTGGCAGGACGCCGTGACGCGGCTGCACAGCATGCTGGACCGCCTCGCAGCCCAGTCGCCCCAGGCTGTCACGGTGCTCGACGGCGGCACGGTGGACGTCAGTGCGCTTACCGCCGGAGTGAAGGAATCCTGGCCCAAGCCCGACTACCTGCGGGCGGTTGAACGCGGCAAGGAAGCCATTGTTGACGGCGAAGTTTTCCAGGTGGTCATTTCCCGCCGGTTCGAAATGGACTGCCGTGCCGAAGCCCTGGATGTCTACCGGGTCCTGCGGAACACCAACCCGAGCCCTTACATGTACCTGTTCAATTTCGAGGACTCCCGCGGCAATCCGTTCGCCGTCGTCGGCTCCTCGCCTGAAGCCCTGGTGACCGTGACCGGCAGCGAAGTCATCACGCACCCGATCGCAGGATCCCGGCCGCGTGGCAAAACGCAGGAGCTGGACCGCGCACTGGCCGAGGAACTGCTGGCGGATGAGAAGGAACGGGCCGAGCACCTGATGCTCGTGGACCTGGCCCGCAACGACCTCTCCAAGGTCTGCCGCCCGGGCAGCGTGGACGTCACCCAGTTCATGGAAGTGGAGCGTTTCAGCCACATCATGCACCTGGTCTCCACGGTGGTCGGCGAGCTCTCCCCGCAGCACTCCGCGTACGACGTCCTCTCTGCCACGTTCCCGGCGGGCACCCTCTCCGGCGCGCCCAAGCCGCGTGCCCTGCGCCTGCTGGATGAGCTTGAACCCCACCGGCGCGGTATCTACGGCGGCGTCGTCGGCTACCTCGACTTCGCCGGTGACATGGACATGGCGATCGCCATCCGCTCCGCGCTGCTGCGCGACGGCAAGGCCTATGTGCAGGCCGGCGGCGGAATCGTCGCAGACTCGGACCTCGAGGCCGAGGCACAGGAAACGGTCAACAAAGCCGCAGCACCGCTGCGCGCAGCGCTGATCGCCGGGGGACTGGAACCGGTGACCGCCGAGGTCGCCAGGCAGATCTTCAACAGACAGGACAATTCACAGTGAGCACCAAGCCTGCCGCCACGGCCCCGCGCTGGCGGCGCAAGTCCACGGTGGTTCTGGGCACGGTCCTGCTGGGCGCAGCGGCGTTCGGCACCACCACCCAGACCTGGCTCGACGTCGTCCTCCCGCAGGCCGCCGTGGAAACCGGGGACATCGCAGTTGCCGGCAACGAAGCAGCGACGGCCGTGACTGCGTTCGCCGTCGTCGCTCTCGCTGCGGCATTGGCAGCCTCAATCGCGGGGAAGGTGGCCCGCTGGATCATTGCGGCAGTGCTGCTGGTGGCCGGGATCGGCATCGCGACGGCCAGCCTGTCGGTCATTACTGACCCGGCGCAGGGCGCCGCAGGGGCGGTGGGCAAGGCGATCGGTGTCAGCGGCAGCGCCGGAGCTGAAATTACCCTTACCGCGATGCCGTACCTGGCCGCCGCAGCCGGCGCGATGATTGCCCTTGCTGCCGTGTGGCTGGTTGCCGCCTCCAGGACATGGGCCGCCTCCCGCCGCTACGCAGCGCAGCCGGCCACCGGCGCAGCCGCCAAGGAAGCGTCCACGCAGCCGCCGATCGACGAGATAGACAGCTGGGACCGCTTCACCAAGGGCGAAGACCCCACCAACTTCCGCTAGGCGGAGCCTTGGCCGCGCAGCACGCGGCGCAACAAGTACGAGAGTTTCTGCCAGCTAATGGCAGAATGGATGCCAGACCCGTTTACGAGGAGATTTACCATGAGCACAAACGCCGTTGACCAGCAGGACACCAAGCCCGAGAACGAGGCCGAGGTACACGCCAGCATCCATGACGAGACCATCGGCCACGGCAACACTCCCGCCGCCTGGACCTGCGTACTGATCATGATGGCCGGTGCCCTGGTTTCCAGTATCGGCTTTGTCATTGCCAGCTGGCTCTGGTTCAACATCGGTCTCGGCGTCATGGTCCTCGGCCTGATCGTGGGCTTCGTCATGAAGAAGGCCGGTTACGGCGTCGGCGGCTCGAAGCTGAAGAACAGCGGACACTAAGTGTCCGTTCTCGACGACATCATTGCCGGTGTCCGCGAGGACATGGCCCAGCGGCAGCAGGAACAGCCGCTGGAAGTGGTGCAGGAGCGCGCCGCCCAGGCCGCTCCTGCACTTGATGCCTATGCCGCCCTGGGCGGCAACGACACCCCGCGTTCCATGCTCCGCGTGATCTCCGAGGTCAAGCGGTCCAGCCCCTCCAAGGGAGCGCTGGCCGACATCGCGGACCCCGCAGACCTTGCCCGCAGCTATGAGCAGGGCGGAGCCGCGGTGATCAGTGTCCTCACCGAAGAACGCCGGTTTAAGGGATCCCTGGCGGACCTCGATGCCGTGCGGGCAGCAGTGGGCATTCCGGTGCTGCGCAAGGACTTCACGGTGGACCCGTATCAAATCTGGGAAGCCCGGGCACACGGAGCGGATCTTGTGCTGCTCATTGTGGCAGCGCTGGATGATGAGGAACTGCGTTCCTTCCTGGACCTGACCCATGAACTGGGCATGAACGCCCTGGTTGAGGCGCACACCGCCGAGGAAATCCAGCGGGCCGGCGCAGCCGGAGCACGGATTATCGGCGTGAACGTCCGCAACCTGAAGACCCTCGACGTGGACCGTTCCGTTTTCGCCTCGCTTTCCGAATCCATCCCCGCCGGTGCGGTAGTGGTGGCGGAATCCGGCGTGCGGGACGCTGCCGACGTCGCGCACTATGCAGCTCACGGCGCCAACGCGGTGCTCGTGGGCGAAGCGCTCGTCAAGCACAATGACCCCGCAGGCACTATTGCGGAGTTCATGCAGATCGGAGCCGGCGCTATCGCCGACCGGCTGCAGTCCAGCGGACGCTGAGGACTAACTTTCGACAAACCTTCCGTTAACCGCCCTCAGCGGCCCACGGACTAGAGCAGGACAGGACAGCTCCATGACCGGGAACCCGGAGAACAGCACCCCCGCCAGTGCGGCAGGCACGCCAGAGCAGACGGTGGACGGGCAGGTGACGGACTCCTTCCTGGCTGGCGGGCAGTCCCTCCGCCACGCCGCAGGACCCTACTTCGGGGAATACGGCGGCCGCTGGATGCCCGAGTCCCTCATTGCTGCGCTGGATGAGCTGACGGAGACCTTTGAAAAGGCCAAAGCAGATCCGGACTTCACAGCCCAGATCGCCGAGTTGAACAAGAACTACTCCGGCCGCCCCTCGCTGCTCACCGAAGCCAAGCGCTTCGCCGAGCACGCCGGCGGCGTGCGCATCTTCCTCAAGCGCGAGGACCTGAACCACACCGGTTCCCACAAGATCAACAACGTCCTGGGCCAGGCACTGCTGGCCAAGCGCATGGGCAAGACCCGCATCATCGCTGAGACCGGCGCCGGCCAGCACGGCGTGGCCAGCGCCACCGCTGCCGCCCTGCTGGGCCTTGACTGCGTTGTCTACATGGGTGCGGAGGACTGCCGCCGGCAGGCCCTGAACGTTGCCCGCATGGAACTGCTGGGCGCAACGGTCGTCCCGGTGACCAACGGTTCGCAGACCCTCAAGGACGCCATCAACGAAGCCCTGCGTGACTGGGTGGCCAACGTTTCGACCACGCACTACCTGCTGGGCACTGCAGCCGGAGCACACCCGTTCCCCGCCATGGTGCGCTACTTCCACGAAGTCATTGGGGAGGAAGCGCGCGAGCAGATGCTGGAGCAGACCGGGAAACTGCCCGACGCCGTCTGCGCCTGCGTGGGCGGAGGATCCAACGCGATCGGCATCTTCCACGGCTTCCTGGACGACCCGTCCGTGGCCATCTACGGCTTCGAAGCCGGCGGCGACGGCGTCGAAACCCCGCGCCATGCGGCCACCATCACGCTGGGACGCCCCGGCGTCCTGCACGGGGCGCGCACCTACCTGATGCAGGACGAAGACGGCCAGACCATCGAGTCCCACTCAATCTCGGCCGGCCTGGACTACCCCGGTGTGGGCCCTGAACACGCCTACCTCGCGGACATCGGCCGGGTTTCCTACGAACCGGTCACCGACTCGGAGGCAATGGAAGCCTTCAAACTGCTGTGCCGCACCGAGGGCATCATCCCCGCCATCGAGTCATCCCACGCCCTGGCCGGTGCCATCAAGGTGGGCCAGCGCCTGGCGGCAGCCTCCGACGGGGATGCCTCAGAGAAGATCGTCCTGGTCAACCTCTCCGGCCGCGGCGACAAGGACGTAGCCACCGCCGCCGAGTGGTTCAACCTGCTGGATGAGAAGTCAGCTGAAGCCGAAATCGGCAAAGAAGGAGAACAGCTGTGAGCGTCTCAACCGCCAGCAAGTCCGCCGCCGCAATCGACCGGGCACGCGCCGACGGCCGCGCCGCACTGGTCGGCTACCTGCCTGCCGGCTTCCCCTCCGTCCAGGAAACCATCGCTGCCGGAATCGAACTGGCACGCGGGGGAGCCGACCTGATTGAAATCGGCATTCCCTACTCGGATCCCGTCATGGACGGTTCCGTCATCCAGGCGGCCACCAGCCAGGCGCTCGAGGGCGGCTTCCGGGTCCAGGAAGTGTTCGACGTCGTTGCCGGGATCACTGCCGAGACCGACGCTGCCGTGCTGGTCATGACCTACTGGAACCCCGTTATGCGCATGGGTGTGGACGAGTTCTCCCGCCGCCTGGCTGAAGCCGGTGGAGCCGGGCTCATCACGCCCGACCTCATTCCGGACGAAGCCGGCGAATGGATGGAAGCATCGGACAAGTACGGACTGGACCGGGTCTTCCTGGTCGCTCCGTCCTCCACGGCTGACCGCATGAAGGCCACCGTTGAGGCGAGCCGAGGCTTCGTTTACGCCGTGTCCATCATGGGCGTGACCGGAACCCGCAACCAGGTGTCCGATGCCGCCGAAGGAGTGGTTCGTGCCGCCCGTGCCGCGGGCGCCGAACGCGTCTGCGTGGGCCTTGGCGTCTCCACCTCGGACCATGTGCGTGAGATCGGCGCCTATGCCGACGGCGTCATTGTTGGCACTGCGCTGGTCGCTGCCCTCCGCGACGGCGGACCGGCAGCCGTCGGTGAGCTGACCCGAGAACTCAGTACCGGAACACGAAAGAACTGACCATGCCGATGTCCCTGGCGGTCCCGGCCGCAATCCCCAGCCCGCCCGCCGAGTTCAGCAGCTTCTCACTGGGACCGCTGACCATCCACGCGTACGCGCTGTGCATCCTGGCCGGAATCATCCTGGCCCTGTGGATGACGTCCGTCCGCTGGAAACGGCGCGGACTGCCGCCGGACGCCGTCTGGGACATCGCCATCTGGGCCATACCGTTCGGAATCATCGGCGGACGGCTTTACCACGTCATCTCCTCGCCGGACGCGTACTTCGGTCCCAACGGGAACCTGGCGCTCATTCCGCAGATCTGGCTGGGCGGCCTCGGTATCTGGGGTGCAATCGCACTTGGTGCCGTGGGCGCCTGGATTGGCTGCCGGCGGGCGGGTATCAAGCTGTCCACCTTTGCCGACGTCGCTGCTCCCGGTGTGCTGCTGGCACAGGCCGTTGGCCGCTGGGGGAACTGGTTCAACCAGGAACTCTTCGGCGGTCCTACAGACCTGCCGTGGGGCCTCGAGATCGACCCCAACAACACGAACTTCCCCGACGGCGCTGCGCCGGGAACCCTGTTCCATCCCACGTTCCTCTATGAATCGCTGTGGAACCTTGCCGGCGTCGCCCTGCTGCTGGCGCTGGACCGGCGCTTCAGGCTGCGCGGCGGACGCCTGTTCTGGCTCTATGCCGCGTTCTACACTGCCGGGCGGGTCTGGATCGAGATGCTGCGCATCGACGACGCGGAAATGGTCACCATCCTGGGAGTCACGCAGCGCCTGAACGTCTGGACTTCCATCCTGATCCTGCTGGTTTCCCTCGGCATGTTTATCTACCTCAGCGTGCGGGCGCGCAGGCAGGCCGAACCGTCCCTGATGCTGCCCGGGCACACCCCGGCCGGCAGTGAAACCGCTGGCCGCAGTAACAATTCACCACTTGATAACAAGAGCGAAACAGATTCGGCGAATGTGAAATCCGGATCACAAACGCGTGACACGCGTGCTACTGTCGCAGAGACAAAAAACGAGGCAGCCAAGCCTCAGCGGCCCGAAGACTCGGGTCCAGCCACGTAGGACCGTACAGCGCGGGTCACCATCCGCCGTCGGTCCGGATGCCACACCGCGGTGGCGGCTAGCGGTAACCGTGCCGGGGACAACCCCGGCAGGACACCGGACGGTTCCTTCGATTGTGAGCCGGCCCCATCCCAGCATGCAGGGCTTTCACACCTAAGCGACCGTAAAATCATCTGACACACCGGACGGTAGATGCCGGCGGTGTGGGGCCAACGTCGTCCCCTCCCAACGCTCAACAGGGGGAAGGACTTACCCTATGACTGACGCAATGTCCCCGCAGGCCGCCCAGGTGGTGTCTCCGTTCCGGCGGTTCGCGGCCTACCCGGAAGATTCCGGCCTGTACCGCGCCGAGAACGAAAAGGACGCCTGCGGCCTGGCTGTCATCGCTACGCTGCGCGGCGAACCCGGACACGACATCGTGGACGCGGCACTGACAGCCCTGCGCAACCTGGAACACCGCGGTGCCGTGGGCGCCGACGAAGGCACCGGCGACGGAGCCGGCATCCTCACCCAGGTCCCTGACGAGTTCTTCCGTGCCGTCACCGGCTTTGAACTTCCCTCTCCGGGAGGCTACGCCGTCGGCACGGCTTTCCTGCCCACCGAAGAGCGCGAGCAGGAAACCGCCCGTGCAGGAGTCGAGGCCATCGCAGAGTCCGAAGGGCTGAAAGTCCTTGGCTGGCGTGAAGTGCCCGTTGCAGCTGACCTGGTGGGCGCCATGTCCCGGGCCTGCATGCCGTACTTCGTCCAGGTGTTCCTCGCCCCGGAAGAAGAGGGCTGCACCGACCTCGATGCCCGCGCCTTCCGCGTCCGGAAGCGGTCCCAGAACAAGTTCGGTGTCTATTTCCCGTCCCTGTCCTCCAAGACCATGGTCTACAAGGGCATGGTGACCACCGCCCAGCTCGAGCCGTTCTTCCCGGATCTTTCCGATCCGCGGTTCAAGACCAAGCTCGGCATTGTGCATTCGCGCTTCTCCACCAACACGTTCCCGTCCTGGCCCCTGGCCCAGCCGTTCCGCACGATTGCGCACAACGGCGAGATCAACACGGTCAAAGGCAACCGCAACTGGATGCGTGCCCGCCAGTCCCAGCTCAAGAGCCCGCTGCTCGGGGATACCCCGGAGGAACTCTTCCCCATCTGCACCCCCGGTGCATCCGACTCGGCGTCTTTCGACGAGGTTGCCGAGCTGCTGATGCTTTCCGGGCGTCCCATCACCCATGCAGTGATGATGATGATCCCGGAAGCCTGGGAAAACCACGCGACCATGGATCCGGCGCGGCGCGCCTTCTACCAGTACCACTCCATGCTGATGGAGCCGTGGGACGGACCGGCAGCTGTTTCCTTCACCGACGGCGACCAGGTTGGCGCCGTGCTTGACCGCAACGGCCTGCGGCCGGCCCGCTACTGGATCACCGAGGACGGCCTGGTGGTCCTGGCCTCCGAGGTGGGCGTCGTGGACATTGATCCGGCCAAGGTGGTCCGCAAGGGCCGTGTCTCGCCGGGCAAGATGTTCCTGGTGGACACCGCCGAAGGCCGCCTGGTGGAGGACTCGGAGATCAAGGCCGAGATTGCCGCAGCGAATCCCTGGGCTGAATGGGTCCGGGAGAACCAGGTGTCCCTGGAGGAGCTGCCCGAGCGCGAGCACGTGCTGCACACCAAGGCCTCCATCAACCGGCGCCAGCGCACCTTTGGGTACACCCAGGAAGAACTGCGCATCCTGCTGGGCCCCATGGCCCGCACCGGTGCCGAACCGCTGGGCGCCATGGGCTCCGACACCCCCATCGCCGTGCTGTCCAAGCGTCCCCGGCTGCTCTTCGACTACTTCGTGCAGTCCTTCGCCCAGGTGACCAACCCGCCGCTGGATGCCATCCGCGAAGAGCTGGTGACGTCCCTGCAGAGTTCCATCGGCCCCAACGGCAACCTCCTGGCCCTGGGCCAGGTAAAGACGCACCAGATTGCCCTGAAATTCCCGGTGATCAACAATGACGAGCTGGCCAAGATTGCCAACCTCAGGAATGGGGAAGGCGAGAAGGCCGCCCTGAAGGTCCGGGGACTCTACCGCCCCGACGGAGGCGAAGCGGAACTGCGGGCACGCATCAGCGAGATCTGCGAAAAGGTTTCCGGCGCCGTGAACCGCGGTGTGCAGTACATTGTGCTCTCCGACCGCGACTCCAACGCCCAGTGGGCGCCGATCCCGTCACTGCTGCTGCTCTCCGCCGTACACCACCACCTGCTCAAGAGCGCCAACCGCACCAAGATCTCCCTGATCGTGGAAGCCGGCGACGTCCGCGAAGTCCACCACGTGGCCGTGCTCATCGGCTACGGAGCCTCCGCAGTGAACCCCTACCTGGCCATGGAAAGCTGCGAGGAACTGGTCCGCAACGGTGACATTACCGGCGTCACCCGCGAGCAGGCCGTGGCTAACCTGATCAAGGGCCTGGGCAAGGGCGTCCTGAAGATCATGTCCAAGATGGGCATCTCCACCGTCGCCTCATACTGCGGTGCTCAGACCTTCGAAGCCATTGGCCTGGGCCAGGAACTGGTGGACGAGTTCTTCCACGGTACGCAGACCCAGCTCGGCGGCGTCGGCCTGGACGTGATCGCAGCGGAAGCCGCGGCGCGCCACACGCACGCCTATCCGGCCGACGAGATCGAGGAGCCGCACCGGAGCCTGGAGAACGGCGGGGAATACCAGTGGCGCCGCGAAGGCCCGCCGCACCTGTTCAACCCGGAAACCGTCTTCCGGCTGCAGCACTCCACCCGTGAGCGCCGCTACGACATTTTCAAGGCCTACACCCGCGGCGTGGATGACCAGGCGAAGAACCTGATGACGCTGCGCGGGCTGCTGGACTTCAAGACCGGTGAACGGCCGCCGGTTCCGCTGGAGGAAGTCGAGCCGGTATCCAGCATCGTGAAGCGCTTCTCCACAGGGGCCATGAGCTACGGCTCCATCTCCAAGGAAGCGCACGAGACGCTGGCGATCGCCATGAACCGGCTGGGCGCCAAGTCCAACACCGGTGAGGGCGGGGAAGACGTGGACCGGCTGCTGGATCCCGAGCGCCGCTCCGCCATCAAGCAGGTGGCCTCCGGCCGCTTCGGCGTCACCAGCCTGTACCTGACCAATGCCGACGACCTGCAGATCAAGATGGCCCAGGGCGCCAAGCCCGGCGAAGGCGGCCAGCTGATGGCGCAGAAAGTCTACCCGTGGGTGGCCAGTACCCGGCACTCCACGCCCGGCGTCGGGCTGATCTCTCCGCCGCCGCACCACGACATCTACTCGATTGAGGACCTCGCCCAGCTCATCTACGACCTGAAGCGGGCCAACCCGTCCGCCCGGGTCCACGTGAAGCTGGTCTCCGAGGCCGGTATTGGCACCGTGGCGGCGGGCGTGACCAAGGCCAAGGCCGACGTCGTGCTAGTTTCCGGGCACGACGGCGGAACCGGCGCTTCGCCGTTGAACTCACTGAAGCATGCGGGGGCACCCTGGGAACTCGGCCTGGCCGAAACCCAGCAGACCCTGATGCTCAACGGCCTGCGCGACCGCGTGGTGGTTCAGGTGGACGGGCAGCTGAAGACGGGCCGCGACGTCGTGATTGCCGCCCTGCTGGGCGGCGAAGAATTCGGGTTCGCCACGGCGCCGCTGGTGGTCTCGGGCTGCATCATGATGCGTGTCTGCCACCTGGACACCTGCCCCGTGGGCGTGGCCACGCAAAACCCCGAGCTGCGCTCCCGGTTTACCGGCAAGCCCGAGTTCGTGGTGAACTTCTTCGAGTTCCTGGCCGAGGAAGTGCGCGAGCTGCTCGCCGAACTTGGTTTCAGGAGCCTTGAAGAAGCGATCGGGCACAGCGAAATGCTGGATACCCGTGCCGCCGTTGACCACTGGAAGGCAGACGGGCTGGACCTGGAGCCGATCCTGCGGGGCCACGAAGTGGACCCCGGTGCGCCGCTGCGCAGCCTGGTGCCGCAGAACCACGAACTGGATCAGCACTTCGACAACAAGCTGATCCAGATGAGTGCCGACGCGCTCTCCAGCCGCCAGCCGGTGCGGATCGCCCTGGACGTGGTGAACACGGACCGCTCGGTGGGCACCATGCTCGGACACACGGTCACCAAGACGTTCGGCACCGACTGCCTGGCCACGGACACGATCGACATCACCCTCACCGGACAGGCCGGCCAGTCCCTGGGCGCCTTCCTGCCCGCGGGGATCACGCTGCGGCTTTACGGCGACTCAAATGACTACGTTGGCAAGGGACTCTCCGGCGGACGCATCATTGTCCGTCCGGACCGCAGCAACGTGTTCCCGGCAGAGCGCAACGTCATTGCCGGGAACGTGATCGGCTACGGTGCCACCAGTGGAGAAATGTTCCTCCGCGGCCAGGTGGGCGAACGGTTCATGGTCCGCAACTCCGGGGCCACCGCCGTTGTGGAAGGCATCGGTGACCACGGCTGCGAGTACATGACCGGCGGCCAGACCCTGATCCTGGGGTCCACCGGCCGCAACTTTGGCGCCGGCATGTCCGGCGGCACCGCATTCGTGGTGGACCTGAACCCGGCACGGGTCAACAAGGACGCGCTGGACAACGGTGAACTGCTGCTGCTGCAGCCCGACGCCGAGGACGCGGACATCATCCGCGGCCTGCTGATCAAACACGCGGAAGAAACCGGATCGCCGCTGGCAGCGAGCCTGCTGGAGGACTTCGAAACCACGGTTTCCCGCATCACCAAGGTACTGCCGCGCGATTACGCAGCTGTGCTCGACGCCCGCGCCTCCGCGGCCGAAGCGGGCCTGGACCCCGACGGCGCCGAAGCATGGACCAAGATTCTGGAGGTAACCGGTGGCTGACCCACGCGGATTTTTGAAGGTACGGGAGCGCGAAACCCAGCCCCGCCGTCCCGTTTCAGTTCGCATCATGGACTACAAGGAAGTCTATGAGCGGCAGGAAAAGGGAGTGCTCAAGGAGCAGGCCGGCCGCTGCATGGACTGCGGCATCCCGTTCTGCCACCAGGGCTGCCCGCTGGGCAACCTGATCCCGGAGTGGAACGACCTGACCTGGCGGGACAAGGGGCAGGAAGCGATCGAACGCCTGCACGCGACGAACAACTTCCCCGAGTTCACCGGCCGGCTCTGCCCGGCGCCGTGCGAGGCGTCCTGCGTGCTGGGAATCAACCAGCCGCCGGTGACGATCAAGCAGGTCGAGGTGTCCATCATCGACCAGGCGTTCGACGAGAACTGGGTGCATCCGCACGCGCCGGAGCGGCTCACGGACAAGACGATCGCCGTCGTCGGCTCAGGTCCGGCGGGACTCGCAGCAGCGCAGCAGCTTACCCGTGCCGGGCACACCGTTGCGGTCTACGAACGTGACGACAAGATCGGCGGGCTGCTCCGCTACGGCATCCCGGACTTCAAGATGGAGAAGATGCAGGTAGACCGCCGCCTGGAGCAGATGCGGGCCGAGGGTACCCGGTTCCGCACCGGCGTCGAGGTGGGCAAGGACATCTCCTGGGAGCAGCTGCGCCGCCGGTACGATGCCGTGGTGATCGCCACCGGCGCCACCGTACCGCGTGACCTGCCCATTCCAGGCCGGGAACTCTCCGGCGTCCACTTCGCCATGGATTACCTGGTGCAGTCCAACCGTGCCGTCGCCGGCGAAAAGGTCAAGAACCAGATCAACGCCGAAGGCAAGCACGTGGTGATCCTGGGCGGCGGCGACACCGGTGCGGACTGCATCGGCACCGCGCACCGCCAGCAGGCCGCCTCCGTGACCACCCTGGCAATCGGCAAGCAGCCGCCGGCAGAGCGGGCAGCACACCAGCCGTGGCCCATGTTCCCCACGCTCTTCGAAGTGGCAAGCGCCCACGAAGAGGGCGGGGAGCGGACGTACCTCGCCTCCACCGTCGAGTTCGTGGGGGAGGGCGGGCAGCTCACCGGCGTGAAGGTAGCCGAAACCGAGTTCGTGGACGGGAAGCGGCTGCCCAAGGCCGGAACGGAGCGGATCATCCCGGCCGACCTGGTCTTCCTCTCGCTGGGCTTCACAGGCCCTGAACCTGCCGGACTGGCCGAACAGGTGAACACCGAGTTCGACGAACGCTCCAACGTCAAGCGGGACGGCTATTACATGACCGCCACGCCCGGCGTGTTCGCCGCCGGAGACGCCGGCCGCGGACAGTCACTGATTGTCTGGGCCATCGCCGAGGGCCGCGCCTGCGCTGCCGCCGTCGACAAGTGGCTGGAGGGCTCCACCAGGCTCCCGGCCCCCGTCGCTCCCAGCGATCGGGCCATCGCACCGTTGTAGTAAACCAAGCGCAAAGGCGCCGGACACTTCAGTCCGGCGCCTTTGCTGCAGGCCGTCCAGGAGGGTCCCGGACTGCATAAAGCCACACAGGAGACTAGGCTAGGAAATATGAGACGCGCAAAGATCGTTGCAACTTTTGGTCCTGCCATAGCCAGTTACGAGAACACCGTAGCCGTGCTTCGTGCCGGTGTAGACGTAGCCCGCATGAACATGAGCCACGGTGACCACTCGGTACACAACAACACGTACGAAAACGTGCGCCGGGCGTCCGAGGAACTCGGGAAGCCCGTCGGCATCTTCGCCGATCTCCAGGGTCCCAAGATCCGCCTTGGACGGTTCGCGGACGGGCCGCACTACCTGAACCGCGGAGACGAATTCACCATCACCATCGAAGACGTGCCGGGTACCGCCTCGCTGTGTTCAACCACGTACAAGGGCCTGCCCGGAGACGTCAACGTGGGCGACATCCTCCTGATCGACGACGGCAAGGTGGGCCTGCGTGCCACAGCCGTTGACGACACGAAGGTGGTCACCGAAGTCACCGTTCCCGGACCCGTATCCAACAACAAGGGCATCAACCTTCCCGGCGTGGCAGTAAACGTTCCCGCCATGAGCGAGAAGGACGAGGCAGACCTCCGCTGGGCCATCCGCCGCGGCGTGGACATGGTCGCCCTTTCCTTCGTGCGCAACGCAGTGGACGTGGCGCGCGTCCACGAGATCATGGACGAGGAAGGCCGCCGCATCCCGGTGATCGCCAAGATCGAGAAGCCGCAGGCCGTGGCAGCGATCGAAGAAATCATCGACGCATTCGACGCCATCATGGTTGCCCGCGGCGACCTCGGCGTCGAGCTGCCGCTTGAAGATGTTCCCCTGGTCCAGAAGAACGCCATCGAGCTGGCCCGCCGCTGGGCGAAGCCGGTCATCGTGGCCACCCAGGTCCTCGAATCCATGATCGAGAGCCCGCGGCCCACCCGCGCCGAAGCTTCCGACTGCGCCAACGCAGTTCTCGACGGCGCCGACGCCGTGATGCTCTCCGGTGAGACGTCCGTAGGCAAGTACCCGATCGACACCGTCAAGACGATGGCGCGGATCATCGAGTCCACCGAGGAGCACGGCCTGAACCGCGTGCCCCCGCTGGGCAGCAAGCCGCGCACCCGCGGCGGCGCGATCACCCGTGCCGCCGTTGAAATCGCCGACCAGCTGGACGCTGCGTGCATCTGTACCTTCACCCAGTCCGGCGACTCCGCGCGCCGGCTTTCCCGCCTGCGTCCGAAGAAGCCGGTGTTCGCCTTCACGCCGGTGGAATCCACCCTCAACTACATGTCCCTGTTCTGGGGTATCCAGCCCATGCTGGTGCCGTTCGTTGAGCACACGGACAAGATGACTGAGCAGGTGGACCAGACCCTGCTTGAAAAGGGCATTGTCCAGGAGAACGCCATGGTGGTTATCGCCGCCGGTTCGCCTCCCGGACAGGCAGGCTCCACCAACCTGATCAAGGTGCACCGCGTCGGCGACGCCGCAGACACCGGCCAGGCCGGCGACGGCAGGCCCCGTGAGAAGGAAAAGGTTGGCCCCTGGCCCGTCAAGGAATCCAACAAGGGCAAGGCCAAGTCCATCTAGGACTCACCGCCCATGCAAAAGCCCCGCCGGGAGAATTCCCGGCGGGGCTTTTGCATGGGCCGTCCAGTGGACGGCAGAGGCTAGTTGACCTGGTTGATGATGGTTTCAGCAACCTCGCGCATGCTCAGGCGGCGGTCCATGGAAGTCTTCTGGATCCAGCGGAACGCCTCCGGCTCGGTGAGGCCCATCTTGGTGGTCAGCAGTGACTTGGCACGCTCCACCAGCTTGCGGGTGGCGAACTGCTCCTTGAGGTCGGTGACCTCGTTCTCCAGCGCCTTGATCTCTTCATGCCGCGACAGCGCGATTTCGATCGCCGGAATCAGGTCCGCAGGCGTGAACGGCTTCACCACGTACGCCATGGCGCCGGCTTCGCGGGCGCGCTCCACGAGTTCCTTCTGGCTGAAGGCGGTCAGGAGCACTACGGGAGCTATGCGGGCCTTCACGATCGCTTCAGCTGCGCTGATACCGTCCATAACGGGCATCTTCACGTCCATGAGCACCAGGTCGGGCTTCAGTTCGGTGGCCATCTGCACGGCTTTCTCGCCGTTGTCTGCTTCGCCGACAACCTCGTAGCCCTCACCGGTGAGGATCTCAACGATGTCCAGGCGGATCAGCGTCTCGTCCTCTGCAACGAGGACGCGCCGCGCGGGAGTGTTGGACGGTACGGACTCGGATGACTCAGACACAGATGCTCCTTGGAAAGACGACAGCGCTACCGGTGGCTGCCGGTAGTTCACGAAAACAGCCTATCTGCATGTAGAGTGGTTTCGCGCCCAACACGGGGAATCAATCCGTTTGATCAACGTCACAGGGCCTGCCCGAATGGCGGAATTGGCAGACGCGCTGCACTCAAAATGCAGTATCGAAAGGTGTGTGGGTTCGAGTCCCACTTCGGGCACCGACAGCACTCCAGGCAATGACCACGGCTACCAGCGACACGGCGGCGTAGCCAAGGCCGGAGTACCCGGCAGCGGTCAGCACGGGGCCGGCCAGCGCACCTCCCAGGGCTCCCGCGGCATTCATCCCGAGATCCGAAATCCCCTGGACTGCCGGGCGCTCCCGGGCAGTCACGGAGTCAGAGAGCAGGGCCGACGCCGAGACCACGGAAGCGGACCACCCCAGCCCCAGCAGGATCAGGCTGAGCGTCACCCCGGCCGTGGACTCCGAAGCGGTGCCCGCGAGGAGCAGTGCGCCCAGCAGCAGAAGCTGCCCCAGCAGGATGATGTTCCTGCGCCCGGCACGGTCGGAGAGCCAGCCGAAGACCGGGGAAAGCGCATACATTCCGGCAATGTGCAGGCTGATCGTGAACCCCACGACGCTGATGGCCGCACCATGGCTGCTCAGGTGCACCGGCGTCATTGACATCAGGGCAACCATCACCGCATGGCTCAGCGCAATCGCTGCCACAGCATAGAGCGCGCCCGGGTTGCTGCGCAGGACGGCCAGCCCGGAGCGCCCCGGAACGGGAGCTGCTCCTTCCGCCTGCTCGGCGGCTGCCCGAAACGCCTTCAGCGCCAGCAGCGGGTCCGGCCGAAGCCCGGCGAGGTACACCGCTGCCGCAGCCAGCTGGGCCGCGATTGAAAAGACGAAGGCTCCGGTCAGCGGCGGAAGGCCAAGAGCCGAACCCACTGCCTCACCCGGGCCGAACAGGTTTGGCCCCAGGACCGCACCAATGGTGGTGGACCACAGGACGATCGACAGGTCCCTGCCTCGGGTACCGGGCTGCGAGAGATCCGCCGCAGCGAAGCGGGCCTGGAGGCTGACGGCACTGCCCGCACCAAGCAGTGCCAGGCCCGCAAGCAGCAGCGGAAAGAACCCGGCAACTGCCGAGGTGACGGCGGTGACGGCGCCCGCTGCGGAGATCAGGGCGCCCGTGGACAGGGAGGCCCTGCGTCCGCGCGCCTGGGCCAGGCGGGCCAGCGGAACCGCTGCCGCAGCTGCACCCAGGGTGCTCATGGTCGCTGCCATTCCGGACCAGGCGGGGGAACCGGACAGGGCTGCGGCCAGCAGCGCACCGAGGGAAAGCGTGGCTCCCATGCCTATTCCGCCCAAGACCTGCCCCGCCACCAGGACGGCAAGTACGCGGCGCTGGGACGGAAGTGCAGGGGCCTGTGAACCCGTTGCCGGGGTGCTGGGCTGTTCGTGCATTCTTCCCCGTCCGTGCGTGATTGGTTCTGCTGGCAGGATATCCCGGTCCGCACCCAAAAGTTGGCCCTGACGTGCTGTTCTTCACATCCCAAACGGCCATTCTCCGGGGTTGCCCGGGCGTAGGGTGAAAATGTGGAGGGCACCTGGACCAGGGCCTCCACTGAGCCAAATGAAAAGGAGATGCCCCATGAAGGCATGGCAGTTCACCGGCACAAACAAGCCCCTGGAACTCAATGAAGTACCCGAACCCCACGCGGGCCCGGGACAGGTGGTCGTCGAAGTCAAGGCAGCAGGCGTCTGCCACTCCGATGTCACCGCCCTGGACGACCCGGGATGGATGCCCCTGTTCTTCGAACTCCCGCGCACGATGGGCCACGAGAATGCCGGTGTGATCACCGAGGTTGGCCCGGGCATGGAGCACTGGAAGGTCGGAGACCGTGTGGGCCTTGCCCCGGTCATGAGCGACGGCGATGCGCTGGGCTACGGCAAGTGGGACGGTGGATTCGCGCCCAAGCTGGTTGCCACCGATGACAACCTGGTGAAGCTCCCCGACGAAGTCCCGTTCGACCTCGCTGCCATGGCCACCGACGCAGGCCTCACCGCCTACCACGCGATCATGGCCGTGGGCGGCGCTAAGGCCGGCATGAAGGTTGGCGTCATTGGGCTTGGCGGGCTCGGCTACATCGGCGCCCGCGTGGCAGTACTCTCCGGCGCAGAGGTCTACGGCGCGGAAATCAACGCAGAGACGCGCAAGCTCGCCGATGAGATCGGCCTGGCCGGCGTTGCCGAGTCCATCACCGAGTTCAAGGACAAGGGGCTGGACCTGATCGTGGACTACGCCGGTTTCGGCACCACCACGTCACAGGCCATCGAAACCCTGGCCGAGTTCGGCACCCTGGTGCAGGTTGGGATGGGACGCCTGGAAGCCACCATCAACACCTACCCGATCATCATCAACCAGCTGAGCATCAAGGGCTCGAAGTCCGGCACCAAGGAAGACCTGGAAGCCCTGTATGAGCTGATGAAGTCCGGCAAGCTGAACCCGCCGATGAACATCATCGCGCACGCCGACATTCCGGAAGCGATCGACAAGCTGCGTGCAGGCGGCGTCATCGGGCGCTTCATCGCGCAGTACTAGGAACCGGCCTTCTCCGCCGGGTCCAGGGCCTGCAGCAGGCGCTTGACCGAGCTTCCGAGGTTCCATTCCCCGGCCAGCTCCCCAAGCCGGGACCGGGCATCCTCGCCAACAGGCTGAAGCCGGGCACCGGCGTCGTCCAATGACGGCACCTCGAGGCCGCGCACAATCCGCACGACGGTTGGCGCGGCCTCGAGGTATTCCCGGGCCCCGGACAACTTGGCCCGTATCGCCGAGGAGACACCGCCGTCGTCCTCCGCCGCCGCCCGGAGCAGCGAATCGAGCGTGCCGAACTCCGCGAGCAGGGAGGAGGCAGTCTTCTCCCCGATGCCGGAAACACCGGGCAGCCCGTCCGAGCTGTCACCCCGCAGGGTTGCGTAGTCCGCGTACTGCTCGGGCAGGACGCGGTATTTGGCGACGACGGCGGCGTCGTCCATGATCTTGAGGTTCTTCATGCCGCCCGCGGTGTAGAGGACCCGGACGCCCTGGGCGTCATTGATGACCTGGAACAGGTCCCGGTCCCCGGTGACCACGTCGACGGGGATGGAGGCCTGGGCCGCGTAGCTGCCAATCACGTCATCCGCCTCATGGTCCGGAACCCCGACGACGGCGATTCCGGCAAGCCGCAGAACCTCCCGGATCATCGGTATCTGCGCCTCGAGTGCCTCAGGAACTTCTTCAATGTCCGGGCCGTCCTGAACCACGCGGGCAACCCGGTGTTCCTTGTAGGACGGCAGCAGGTCCACCCGCCACTGGGGCCGCCAGTTCTCGTCCCAGCAGGCGATTAGGTGGGTGGGTTCGAACTCGGTGACCAGCCGGGCGATCATGTCCGCCAGACCGCGGACAGCATTTACCGGTGTGCCGTCCGGGCGGCGCAGCGAATCCGGCAGCCCGTAGAAGGCGCGGAAGTACAGGGAGGCCGTATCAAGGAGCATCAGGTGATCAGGCATACCGCAGATCCTGCCACGGATCGGCCCCGCATACCCGCGGCGGCGAGTCGCCCGCTGCCGGGGAGCGGGCTGTGCCAGCATATTGGCCATGGCCGGCACCCCAGGAACCACTCTCCCCAAACCAGTCCAGGCAGCCGAAGAGCGCAGCGCGCGCATAGCGGTGACAGTGTTTCCGCTGTTGATCCTCGCCGGGGGAGCGGTGGCCCTGGCCTTCCCGGATCCCTTTACGTCACTCGCCCCGCTGATCAATCCCGGGCTGATGCTGATCATGTTCGGCATGGGTCTGACCCTGACCCTGCCGGACTTTGCCCTGGTGGTCCGCCAGCCGCTGCCGGTGCTGCTGGGGGTGGTGGCGCAGTTCCTGGTCATGCCCCTGCTGGGGCTGGGCATCGCCTGGGCGCTGCAGCTTCCGCCGGAACTCGCAGCCGGCGTAATCCTCGTGGGTTGCGCCCCTGGTGGAACTGCGTCCAACGTCGTCACGTATCTGGCCCGTGGAAACGTTGCGCTCTCAGTCGCGATGACCTCGGTCTCCACCCTGCTGGCGCCGCTGTTCACGCCGCTGCTGGCTCTCTGGCTCGCCGGCCGGTACATGGCCGTCGACGCCGGTTCAATGGCACTCTCGATCGTCCAGATTGTCCTGGTGCCGGTGCTGCTGGGGCTGCTGATCCGCTACCTCATTCCGCGGATCGTGGACCGGATCCTTCCCGTGCTTCCCTGGGTATCCGTGGCCGCGATCACCTTCGTGGTCGTGGCCGTGGTCGCCGGAAGCGCAGCGGCCATCCTGACCGCTGGCTGGCTGATCCTGCTGGCCGTAATCCTGCACAACGGGCTGGGACTGGGAGTGGGCTACGGAGCCGCCCGCCTGTTCAAGCTGCCCGTGGCGTCCCGCCGCACCATGGGCGTTGAGGTGGGGATGCAGAACTCAGGGCTGGCAGCAGGACTGGCCCGGGAGTACTTCAGCCCGGAAGCTGCCCTGCCTGCCGCGGTGTTCTCGGTGTGGCACAACGTGTCCGGTGCCCTCGTGGCTGCCTACTGGCGCCGCCGTCCGGCGTCCTAGGCAGCTGCCCAAAAGCCCGCGACCGGCTACCGCGGGCGGCCCGGACCCCGCTAAGGTGAGCCCGTCCCGGCATTTCAACGAAAGCAGGCCCGTGTGGCTCCCAAGACCATCGTGATTACCGGCGCGTCCGACGGCGTCGGTGCGGCTGCCGCGCGCCGGCTCGCCGCGGACGGGCACCATGTTGTTCCGGTGGGACGGTCGCTCGAGAAAACCGCCGCAGTGGCAGAGGACATCGGCAGCGAGTACTTCACCGCCGACTTCGCCGACCTTGGCCAGGTCCGCAGCCTCGCCTCCGACCTCCTGCAGCGGTACCCGCGGATCGAAGTGCTGGCCAACAATGCCGGTGCCATCTTCGGCAAGGAACGGCAGGTCACGGCAGACGGACACGAAATGACGTTCCAGGTGAACTACCTGGCCCCGTTCCTTCTCACCCGGCTGCTGACCAACCGTCTGCTCGAATCAAAGGGAACGGTCATCAACACTTCCAGTGCCGCGAACCGGCTCTTCGCCAAACTGGACATCACAGACCTGGACGAGGAAAAGAACTACACCCCGCAGAAGGCCTACGGGAATTCAAAACTTGAGCAAATCCTCTTCACCGAGGAGTTCGACCGCCGCTACCGCGCTGCAGGGGCCACCTCCACCGCCTTTCATCCGGGCGTCATTGGTTCGAGTTTTTCCAGCGCGGAGGGTTCGGCCATGCGCTCGGTCTACCAGGGGATCATTGGCCGGCTGGTGCTCCAGAGCCCGGAGAAGGGAGCCCAGACCCTGGTGTTTTTGGCCGAGGGCACTCCGGGAGCCGATTACCCCACGGGAAGGTACTTCGTCCGGTCCAAGCCTGCCCGGACCAACAAGCTGGCCGGTGACCACGCGCTGGCCCTGGACCTGTGGAACCGCTCCGTGGCGATGCTCGAAGGCTAGCTCAGAGGAAGCCAACCGCATGATCACCAGTGCCGGAATCCTGCTTTACCGCCGTTCACCACCAGGAGCAGCGGGGGAAAGCCAGGGCGTTGAACTGTGGATCGCGCACATGGGCGGACCTTTCTGGGCCCGCCGTGATGAACACGCCTGGTCGATACCAAAGGGTGAATTCACGCCACCGGAGGATCCGCTCACGGCGGCCCTCCGCGAGTTCGGTGAAGAGATGGGCTGGCCGGCTCCCGATGCGGAGTACGAGCTGCTGGGGACGTTCCGGCAGTCTGCGGCGAAGGAGATCACGGTGTTTGCGGCTGCCGCGGACTTCCCCGCCCGGGACATCCACAGCAACACTTTCCCGCTCGAATGGCCGGCAAAGTCGGGCATCGTCCGGGAATTTCCCGAAGTCGACCGGGCCGGCTGGTTTAACGCCCGGGCAGCCCGGACAAAGCTGGTCAAAGGCCAGCTCCAGGTGCTGGACGCCCTGCTAGCCCGGCTGGGCTAGCGACTGCTTCCGGGGGCGCACAGTGATCTCATTGAGCCCGACGCCGGGCGGCTGCATAACGGCAAAAGCCACCACCGCCGCGACATCCTCCGCAGGGATGGAAACTTCGGCGTAGGACGCTTCAGTGCGTGCCCTGGTTGCCGGGTCGCAGCTGGTCGAGGAAGATCTCCGTGGCGGTGATGGCACCGAGAAGATTAACGTTCACCATTTCCCGGTAATCGGAGTCGAGCTCCGGTCCAAGCTAGGAGGCCAGCGCCTGAAGCCGGTCCATGCGCCTGGCCAGAAGCGCCACCTGGAACCCGTTCGCATGCAGGGCCCGTGCCGTTGCCGCCCCGATTCCGGACGAGGCGCCGGTGATGACCGCTACCTTTCCCGTTCCGTTTGATTCCGTCTCCATGGTGCGGTCCCTCCGGTCAGTCCTTCACGGATTCGTGCGTTCAACGCTAACGGGACGTCACCGGCCCCGGATAGAGGTGCCGGAAGCCCACGGCGTTCAGGACCGCTCGACAGTCACCGGGGTACCGAGGAACCGGCCGTAGTCGCAGGCCGCGCGCTCGACGGCGTTCCAGTCACGGCTGCTGATGGGGGAGAAGGGCAGAACAGTGACCTCCGTCGAGGTCCGGGTTGTTTTCCTGGACCAGACTCCGGCCACACGGCCGCGAAGCACCAGAGTGGGTTTGAAGACTCCGTTTTTCCCGGGCACGGTCAGCGGCGCGTGTTCGGAAGCCAACGCAGCGCTGCGATCCGTGTAACCCAGCAGGTACTCATCGAATCCCGGGAGCAGGACGGCGGTTTGAATCCGTGCCTCGTCCGCACCCTCAGGCGGCGGCATGAGCTGCCAGTGGGCGGCGCCGTCGTATTCAACTTCTTCCAGTTCGGCACCGCAGGCAGCAAGCCCGCGCCGGATGGCGGTGACCGGCAGTTTGGTCCACCAGGCCAGGTCGGCGGTGGTGGCGGGGGAGCGGCCCCTCAGGTAGCGCCGGACCACCTCGGCCAGCGCCGCATCGCCGTCGAGGCCGCGCCGCCTGGCCACCCAGTCGTCGAGGAGGACAAACTGCTGCTCGGCTCCGTCAAACGGACCCAGGACCGTGGTGCCGGAAATGGAGAGGTGCCACAGGAGGTGGTAGCCGCGCTGCCCGGACGTGGAGATTCCCGCGGATTCGAAGCGTGCCAGCAGCTCCTTCCGGCCGAGCGCGCGCCGTCCGGCCAGCGCTCCTTCGGCCACCTCCCGCGTCCGTTCCACGGTCCGCTCGTCGAGATCAAGCTCCGCGCGCCGTCGGGCAGCCGAGCGGAGCGTCCGCTCGGCGGTCAGCGAGAGGAGCCAGGGCACGTCCTCGGCGGCCAGTACATGCAGCGTGCCGCGGAACGGCCAGGTTCGGACCAGTGTGGCGTCGTTGAAGGCGGCCCGGACCTGGTCCTGGGTGGCGCCCGTGCGGACACCTATTGACCACAGGACCCCCGGCAGATCCTGGCCCTGCAGTGCGAAGAGCCGGCTGACGGCAGCTGCCGGGCCCCCGGGCAGTGCCTGCGTGCCAAGGCCGTGGCTGAAAGCCCGCCGCCGGAGCAGCTCAGCGCGCGCTATGGGTTCCATCCATCCTCCGCCGTTCCGGTGCCGGTGCACCGCAAGTCTAGGCCGGAGTGCCCGTTTCCGGAGCGGAAGCTGCAGGTGCGCCGCCGGGGCGGAGGTCTAGCAGCCGGGCCTCCACATGATCCAGGGCGAGCCGGACGGCCCCGGTGGCAACGAGCATTTCGCCCAGTTCCGAGACCGCTAGCCGGGGCGGGTCCGGAACGTACCTGGCGAGTTCGTCTGTCATGACAGGCAGCAGTGCTGTGGCAGATGCGGCGACGGCGCCGCCGATGACTATGAGGCGCGGATCGAAGAAGGTCGAAACCAAAGCCAGCACCCGCGCCATCCGCTTGCCGATTCGTTCAAGGATTTCTGCGGCAGTTTCGTCGCCGGCAGCTGCGGCCTCAAAGACGTAGCGCGCTGAAACGCGGTTGGTGTGGTTGCCCACCAGGCGGCGGATCATGCCGTCGTGTCCGGCATCCAGCGCCGCCGTGCCCCAAAGACGCGCAAGCTTGGCGATGCCGTCCTGGTTCCCCACGCCCTCTACCAGTTCAAGCCCGCCCATGGTTCCGGCGCGGCCCAGGGCGCCGTGGACCAGCCTGCCGGACTCGATGACTCCCGTGCCCAGGCGTTCACCGGCGAGGATCACGGCAAGGTTGTTTTCATCCACTCCGGTTCCCCGCCACCGTTCGGCCAGGGCAGCCAGCTTGGCGTCGTTTTCCACCAGCACCGGCCAGCCGAATTCTTCGCCGAATTCCTTGGTCAGGCCAAGATCGAACATGGGTGCCAGTTCCTGGCCCGGAGCAATGCTGCCGTCAGGGGTGACCTGGGCCGCGATTCCCAGGGCAACGCCCAGGACGCGGGATTCGGGCACACCGGCGTCGGCCAGCGATGCCTGCGCCGCCGCGATCACTGCGGAGCGGCGGTCAGCCGGGGTGCCGCCGTGGTGCGGGAAGCGTGACTCGGTGCCGCCCACCACGCTGCCGGCAAGGTCGGAGACCACAACACGGACGGTGGCCAGGCCGACGTCGAGCCCCAGGACGAATCCGGCGCTCTCGTTGAACTCGAAACGCCGCGCGGGCCTGCCCTTTTGTCCGCCAAGGCGGGGGGACTCTGCCTCCCGTGCCCAGCCGCGGGCAATCAGGTCATCACAGACGGCAATGACCGTGGCGCGGGTGAGGCCGGTGGCCTGGATGAGGTCCGTTCCCGTCGCCGAGGGGACGGCGCGCAGCACGTCCAGGACGGAGCGCAGGTTGGTGCGGCGCAGCAGCTGCGGAGTGCTAGCGGAAACATCCAAAGTTAGGGCCCCTTTGACGAGTGGCGGGAATAACAGCATAATTGTACTAGTTCATATATTTAGTCTCTAAATTTAGTCCCCAAGCCTTCAGGAGGCCCTTGTGAGTATTCGAGTCGGAATCAACGGTTTTGGCCGCATCGGGCGCAATTTCCTCCGCGCCGCACTGCAGAGCGAGAACGGTTTTTCGGTAGTCGCGGTCAACGATCTGGCCGATCCCGAACAGCTGGCACACCTGCTCAAGTACGACTCGGTCGCAGGGCGCCTCTCCGAAGACGTCCGCGTCGTCGACGGTGACCTCCGGGTGGGGAACCAGACCATCAAGGTCCTGGCTGAGCGCGATCCGGGCAGCCTGCCCTGGGGCGAGCTGGGCGTGGACATCGTCATCGAATCCACGGGCCTGTTCACCAAGGCCGCCGACGCCGAGAAGCACATTGCTGCCGGCGCCCGCAAGGTCCTGATCTCCGCTCCGGCGAAGGATGAGGACTTCACCGTCGTGATGGGTGTGAACGACGGTGACTACGACACCGAAAAGCACAACATCATCTCCAACGCTTCCTGCACCACCAACTGCCTGGCACCGATGGCGGACGTGCTCAACCGTGAATTCGGCATTGAGCAGGGTCTGATGACCACCATCCACGCCTACACCGCAGACCAGCGCCTGCAGGATTCCCCGCACAGCGACCTTCGCCGGGCCCGCGCCGCCGCCCTGAACGTGATTCCCACGTCCACCGGTGCAGCCAAGGCCATTGGCAAGGTCCTGCCGGACCTGAAGGGCAAGCTGGACGGCTACGCCATGCGCGTTCCGGTTCCCACCGGTTCCGCCACGGACCTGACGGTCACCGTCAGCCGCGAAACCACGGTCGAAGAAGTCAACGCGGCCTTCCGTGCCGCTGCCGCTTCTGACCGCTGGTCCGGCATCCTGACCTACACGGAGGACCCGATTGTGTCTTCGGACATCGTTGGCGATCCGGCCTCCTGCATCTTCGACTCCGGCCTGACCAAGGTCCAGGGCAACCAGGTGAAGATCGTGGGCTGGTACGACAACGAGTGGGGTTACTCCTCCCGTCTGGTGGACCTCACCGCGCTGGTGGCCTCCAAGCTCAGCTAGTTCCGTCCGGGGATCCCTTCTCCCCGCCGAAAGGGCAGAAACGGCTCGTTTGAACGCTGAAACGAGCCGTTTCTGCCCTTTCGTTTAAGGTGGGAGAACTTCCGCGCCCGGCCGCTGGAGAGCGCCAGGAGAATGAGCACATCCAGTGCGTAGGCCGGCCGCTCGCTTTGCAGGACCTGGTCCGGGTCCCCTGCAATGAACGTTGCCCCCTGAAGGATGATGGACACCGAGCTCAGGGCCATGGCCGTAATCCGCGCCCAGTTGGTTCCCCTCAGGACCAGCAGCGCCAGGGTGCCTTCGAAGGCCGAGAAGGCCAGCAGCACAATCCCGGCCGGCACGTACACGTCTGCTGCGGCGAACAGTTCGCGGTCATTCCCGGCAAGGTCTGCCACCCACGTCCGTTCGGCCGAGCCGGTAAAGAGCAGCCCGGCAACCGCGAGGGCGGCAGCCACGCGCAGCAGGATCAGCACCGCGCCAACAACGATCGGTGCCGGGCGCCCCGCGCGGTGCCGTCCCCGCCTGCCTCCAAGCTGGTCCTGATAAGCCCCGCGCACTGCGCCGGCGTCGAGGACGGGCAAATTTCCGTCCGTGCGGATGCTGTCGCCGCCGCCGTTGCGTGAGTGGTAGCCCGAGGAGAAGTCCCGGATGACTGTCAGGGACACTGCCTCGGATGCTCCCAGTACGGATTCAACAACGTGGTCGCGTTCATGGTCCACGTCCGGGCTGATCCGGTGGGTCACCTGCAGCGTGAAGTAGGAGAGTCCCACGGCCCGGTCGTAGGACGCTGCAGCCAGCCAGTCGACGGCGATCCCTCCCGGCAGCTTCCACCCGTCCGGACACTTCCAGAACCGGATATGGTGCCGCTTCCCGGGATTGCCGTCCACTTCCTGCTGGTAGGCGAAGTCCTGCTGGCGTTCGAAGAGGAACAGCGGAGAAACCGGAGCAGCATCGTAGCTGCGGCGGAGGAGGGTCGAGGTGACGATCTTCCAGCTGCTCTCAAGATCTACGGGGTCCGCCTGCGTCCAGCCAGCTGTCCGCATGAGGGCATGCAGCTGCCCGGCGCTCCCGTTGAACGCCAGGTTCACGGGGTCGCCGAACAATCCGTCGCTGGTCCGGGTGCGGCCCATGAAATAGTCGGGCACGTAAATGCTGGTGAGGATCCTGTGCAGCCGGGGCAGTACCAGATAGGCCAGGGCAGCCCAGAAGAACACCAGGAACCAGAGCCGCCTGAAGCTCAGGCTTTCGTCCAGGAGCAGGACGGCAAACCAGATGGCTGCCAGCCCGCCGAAGACGAAGAACCCCCAGTCGACGCCTGCCTCGACGGCGGCCCGGCGCGTCCGGGCCTGCCCGTCCTGGTCAGCCGCCAATCCCCACCAGGCCAACCATGAGCGGCAGCAGCGCGATGATCAGCGCCGCCCCAAGAATGTCGAATACCAGGCCGGTGCGGATCATGCGGATGATCGGGACGGCACCGGACCCGTACACAATCGCGTTCTGCGGTGTGGAGACCGGGAGCATAAAGCCGAAAGACGCTGCGAAGGTGGCAGCCAGGGCCGGAACAAACGGGTCCAGTCCCATGGCGGTGCACAGCGGTATGACAATGGGAACCACGACGGCGGCGGAGGCGGTATTGCTGGTGGTCTCCGAAATCAGGATCGCCAGGAGCGTGGAGAAGGCCGTGATCGCAACGATGCTGGTAATCCCCAAGCTGTCCGACGCGGCGTTGCCAATGGTCTCGGCGAGCCCGGTCTCTGCCAGCAGCGCGCCAAAAATGATTCCGGTGCCGAAGAGCAGGATGGTTCCCCAGTCGATCTTGGCAGCATCGGTCCATGTCAGGGTTGCTTTCCGTTCCTTCCAGTTGGTGGGAAGGATGAACAGGAGCGACGCCCCTAGTACCGCCACGATCCCTTCATCCAGGCGGTCGTCCAGGAACGCGTAGACTTCTGAATCCGTTCCGGCCACGAGCGATGCCACTGCCGGGGTCAGCCAGAGCACAACGGTTGTTCCGAACGCCACGAGCGTGTTGACCTCTGCCCGGCTCATCTTGCCGTGTTCGGCTTTCTGCTCGCGGATGTACTCCTCAACACCCTCGATCCGGCGGACCTCTGGACGGTTCAGCAGGAACATCACCAGTGCCAGGATGAGGAACATGCCCAGGCACAAGGGTGCGGCTGCAGCCATCCACTGCGCGAAGGAGATCCGCTCCCCGGTGGCTTCCTCGATTAAGCCGCGGCCAATCAGGTTCGGCGGCGAGCCAACCGGGGTCAGCAGTCCGCCAACGCTCGCCCCGTAGGCCAGCATCAGCATGAGTGCGGCCCCCACGCGCAGCCGCAGGGGATCAAAGTCGGGCTTCACCTCGCCGCGGTCCTGCATCAGCTTGGCGATGACCACCAGGATGCCCAGCGCCGTCGGCAGCAGCATCGCGACCGTGGCGGTGTTGGAAACAAAGGCCGAGAGCAGGCAGGTAATCGCGCCGAAGGCGATGATCACGCGGTAGGTGGAACGCCCGACGCCGGGGCAGCGACAGTACGGCGAACGCCAGACGCTGCGCCAGGCCGTGCTTGAGCATTGCCTGCGCCAGGATGAACGCGCCAATGAAAGTGAAGATGGTGGTGGATCCGAAGGGCGCCAGGACCGCAGTGGACGGCGCAACACCCAAAATGACGACGGCGGCAACTCCAATCAGCCCGCCGATCGGGATTGGCACGGGCTCGCAGATCCACAGAACGATGACGCCGAGCAGGATCGCGGCGAGCAGCTGCTGGGTGGAGTCCATGTCCGAGGGCCAGAGGGCGAAGATGATGGTGACCGCAGGGGCAAGGAAGAAACCGATGGTCTGCCTGGTCCGCTCAAACCGCTCCTCACGGGGAGAGAGTGTTTGTTCGCTGAGGGTTCGGAAGGTGCGTCCGCCGAGCAGCGCCGCTTCGACGTCGGTGCGGGCCGGCTGCCCGCCGCCCGTCCTCGAGGGGGAGAGATCCTGGGACATCCTTGCCTCCATTGGCCGGAGCGGGTGATGTCCAGCCAAAAATAGCCGGGTCCCCGTGCCTGCCGAAAGGGCAGCGGGCCGTATGTCCGTCGGGAAGCAAGGAACTTCCGCGCCGGGGCCCGGCGTCGGATAGGCTCCCCGGTCCAGGGGCTGGACGGCAGCGCCGGCGCAGCGACGAGGGGAGAGGGCAGATGGAACGCAGGCTTCGAATCGCAGTGATTCCCGGTGACGGGATTGGAGCAGAGGTTATCGGTGCCGGACAGCAGGTACTCGAGGCGTTGGCCGGTAGCTCCGGCGGATTCGGATTCGACTGGATCGAGTACCCCTGGGGGAGCGCCTACTATGCCGAGCACGGAGTGATGATGGATCCGAAGGGACTGGAGAAACTGCAGGACTGCGACGCTGTCTACTTTGGTGCCGTGGGCTGGGAGAACGTACCGGACCACACCAGCCTGTGGGGCCTGCGCCTGAATATCACCCAGAACTTCGACCAGTGGGCGAACATCCGGCCGGTAAGGTTCCTGGCGGGCATCGAGTCTCCGCTGCGCAGGGATACTTCGGCGCTGGACTGGATTGTGGTGCGGGAAAACTCGGAAGGGGAGTACGCCGGTCTGGGCGGCCGCAACCTTTCAGGCCGGGGCCCGGGCAGCGAGGTGGCAGTCCAGACAGCCCTGTTCACCGAAGCCGGGTGCGAGCGGATCATCCGGTTTGCGTTTGAGCTGGCACTGACCCGTCAGGTTCGGAAAGTGTCCTCCGTAACCAAGTCCAACGCCCAGCAGTACGGCATGGTGCTGTGGGACGAAGTGTTCCGCCGAGTCGCAGCGGACTACCCGGACGTCGAAACCGAGAGTGTGCTGGTGGATGCGATGAGTGCCCGGTTTGTCCTGGCCCCGCAGAGCCTCTCCGTGGTGGTGGCCTCGAACCTGTTCGCGGACATTCTCTCTGACCTGGGATCTGCGCTGGCGGGCAGCCTGGGCCTTGCCGCCAGCGCCAACCTGAACCCGGAGCGGCGGTTCCCGTCAATGTTCGAGCCGGTCCACGGCTCCGCTCCGGACATTGCCGGACGAGGGATCAGTAATCCCGTCGGAGCTATTGCCAGCGCCGCCCTGATGCTGGACCACCTGGGTCTTCCCGGTGAGGCCCGCAGGCTGGAGGCGGCGATCGGGTCCGTAGCGGCGTCGGGCCCCAAGACCCGCGACGTCGGGGGCGCAGCCGGAACACAGGAGGTCACGGACGCCGTGATTGCCGCCCTGGCTCAGTGAGTCAGCGGATGCTCTCGTAGGCGTCCAGAGCATGCCGCCGTGATTCCTTCAGGTCCACCAGCGGCTCAGGGTAGCCCGGGACCAGGGCATCGGGTACCCAGCGGGAGATGTAGGCACCGTCCGGATCAAAGCGCTTTGCTTGGGTCTCCGGGTTGAAGATGCGGAAGAACGGCGCGGCGTCCGCGCCGGATCCGGCAACCCACTGCCAGTTTGCCGGGTTGCTCGCGGGGTCTGCGTCCACCAGGGTTTCCCAGAACCACTCTTCACCGACCCGCCAGTGGATGCCCAGGTTCTTGATCAGGAAGCTCGCGGCCACCATCCGTACCCGGTTGTGCATCCAGCCCATGTGCCAAAGCTGCCGCTGGCCGGCGTCCACCAGTGGAATTCCGGTTAGTCCGGCCTTCCATGCATCCAGCGGCTCCAGGCTCTCCGGCCGGGACTCCGCCGGTGCGTCCAGCCCGGGTCCGCGCAGCACGGAAGGGGTCTGCGGTCCAGCACCCCGCGGGTGTTCCCAGGGGAATCCGTCGAAGGCGGGACGCAGATTCTGTGTAGCCAGGTCGGGGTTGTGGAAGAGCTGGTGCCAGCAGAACTCACGCCAGCCAATCTCCGTGCCGAACACATCCGGTCCCGGTCCGGTCCCGCGTACCCGGGAAAGCGCATGCCAGACCTGGAACGGACTGACGTGACCCCATCTCAGGTAGGGGGAGAGGCAGCTGGTTCCGGGTTTCGCGGGCCCGTCGCGGCCGTCGTCGTAATCCTGCACCGGGCCGGCCAGGAAGTCCTCGAGCGCACTCAGGCCGGCCTCTTCGCCCGGAGTCCAGGCCTCCGCCAGTCCGGCGGACCAGTCGGGGTGCTTTGGCATCAGGTCCCAGCTTTCTAGGTCATCGCCAGCCGGCAGGCCCGACGGCGGCCGGCCGGCTTCGGCGGGGGCGTCCAGCGGGGCACGGAAGTCCTGGGCGGAAAGAGCACGCCAGAACGGGGTGAAGACCCGGTAGGGGCCACCCTGTCCCGTGCTGACGGTCCACGGTTCGTGCAGCAGGGAAGCCTGGAAGCTCTCCGCATGAACGTCCGCTCCGGCCGCCCATTCCTTGACCGTGGCGTCCACCCGGCGCTCCGGTCCGCCGTAGCGCCGGTTCCAGTAGATGCTGCCGGCGCCGGATTCGTTGACGAAGGCCGGAACCGCCTGGCTTGCGGGTCCGCGCAGAAGCACCAGGGGAATGCCCAGGGAATGAAGGTCGTCCTTCAAGGTTGCCAGGGCATGGTGCAGCCACCATTTGGCCGCCGAGCCCAGTGGGCGGATGCCGGGGGATTCCTCGTCCAGCACATACAGCGCCACCGCGCCGCCGTCGTGGGCCGCTGCCAGCAGGGCAGGGTTGTCCGCCGTGCGCAGGTCGTCGCGGAACCAGGCAATGGAGACCACGGGCAGGGTCCTCTCCTCGGGAAGGCCGGGTATTACGACCCTACCCGCGCCAGGGCATGGCTGCGGAGTCTTCCGCGCCACGCGGTCTTTGGCGCCGGGGTGTGTTCTTCGGCACGAAACTAGTTGTCTAAGGCAACCAGTTGTATAGTTGACCTTAATCAACTATCAGCAGGAGTCCGATGCCGCCCGCAGTTAACCCCTCCACACAGCCCGAAAAGCAAACGAAGCCGAAAGCGCCTAAGCGAACCGTTTCACCCGACGGAACCATGACGCACCGCCAGGTGCTTGAATCCCTGTCCGGCCTGCTTTTGGGCATGTTCGTTTCCATCCTGGCCGGCACCGTGGTGTCCACGTCGCTGCCGCTGATTATCTCCGACCTCGACGGCGACCAGTCGGCGTACACCTGGGTGGTGACAGGCACACTGCTCGCGACGACTGTCTCGACGCCGCTGTGGGGCAAGTTCGCCGATCTGTTTAACCGCAAGCTCCTCATCCAGCTTGCGCTGGGCATCTTTGTGCTCGGTTCGGCGCTGGCCGGTTTCTCGCAGGACACCGGAACGCTCATTGTCTTCCGCGTGCTGCAGGGCTTGGGTGCCGGCGGCCTCGCAGCGCTGAGCCAGATCATCATGGCGGACATCATCAGCCCGCGCGACCGAGGCAAGTACGCCGGTCTTTTCGGTGCTGTCATGGCCGTGGGAACGGTCGGCGGACCGCTGCTCGGCGGCGTCGTTACTGATGCCTTTGGCTGGCGCTGGAACTTCTTCATCGCGCTTCCGGTGGCGATTGCCGCGATCATCCTGCTGCAGCTCACGCTGCACCTGCCCAAGCATGCCAAGCGCAAGGTGCACATTGACTACCTTGGCGCCGTGCTGATCGCCGGCGGCGTATCGCTGCTGATGATCTGGGTGACCCTGGCGGGCAACCAGTTCGAGTGGGCCTCCCTTGCTTCCTTCCTGATGGTCGCCGGTTCAGCAGTCCTGCTGATTGCTGCGGTGCTGGTGGAATTCAAGTCCCCGGAACCGATCATCCCGCTGTCCATGTTCAAGAACCGCACGTTCACCCTTGCCGTGGTGGCCAGCATCTCGGTGGGCGTTTCGATGTTCGGCACCTCGGTGTTCCTGGCCCAGTACATGCAGCTCGCCCGCGGCGCTACGCCCACGCAGTCCGGCCTGCTGACCATTCCCATGATGGCCGGCCTGCTGATCGCGTCCACCCTCTTTGGCGGCATCATCAGCCGGACCGGCAAGTGGAAAGCCATCATGATCTCCGGCGGCGTGCTCACCGTGCTGGGAACCATCCTGCTGGGCACACTGACGTATGAAACCAGCCTCGTGCTGGTGGGAATCTACATGGCGGTCCTGGGTGCGGGCCTGGGCATGCTGATGCAGAACCTTGTACTGGTGGTCCAGAACTCGATCGAGGTGAAGAACCTTGGTGTGGCCACCAGTGCCGTCACGTTCTTCCGCAGCCTCGGCGGCACCGTGGGCGTGTCCGTACTCGGTTCGGTGCTCGGCACCATCGTGGCAACGCACATCAAGGACGGCATCAGCGCCCTGGCTCCCGCCGACCAGGCTGCCGCTGCGGCGGCCCTGGGCAGCGGCACCATTCCCAAGATCTCCGAGCTGCCTGACGCGATTGCGGCGCTGGTGGAAAGCGCCTACGGAGTCGGCGTCGGGCACGTGTTTATGTACAGCGTTCCCCTGGCCGTGGTGACCCTGGTTGCCGTGATTTTCCTTCCGAACGCCAGCCTGGGCAGGCAGAACGCCGTGCAGCTCAAGAAGGCTGCGGCTGCCGAGGCGGGCGAGCCTGCTTCCGCCGCTCATGAGGCCTCCGTTGCCGACCATGCTGCCGGCAACTCCCGGACTGTCAGCACCCGTGAGGTCGACGCCGCGGAACACGCGCTGTCCGGCGCCGCAACGGGTTCTGTTGGCCTTGTTGATCCCGCCTCACGCTCAGGCCAGCCGGGCGGGGAGAACTTAGCGAAATGAGTTCCCCGGAGCTCTCCCGCGAGCAGGCCCAGCGTGACGTGGAGCAGAACCTGCGCCTGCTCACTGAGGTTGTGCGTGCCAGGATGCGGGAGGCCGCCCGGAACGTGGATCCGTCCCTGTCGCTCTTCGGTTTGAAGCTGCTCCAGCTGCTCAAGCGGAGCGGGCCGCTGCACTCCGGGTCGGCTGCCGAGCTCCTTATGGTGGACAAGAGCGTCATCAGCAGGCAGTCACGCCAGCTCCAGGCGCTGGGCCTGATCGAGATTCAGCCGGACCCGGCCGACGGGCGCGCCCGGGTGCTGGAGCTGACAGAGTCCGCCAGGGAGCGGGTTACTGCCGTGCAGACCGGCATTATGCTTGACCCGGCCGTTCTCGGCTCATGGTCCACCGAGGACCTCCACCGTTTCGCCGGGTACCTTGGCCGGCTGGGCGGCGGACGCTCAGGGATCAGCGAGTCCCTGACACGGCACGAGCGGGCGGGCCCGACGGCGGCGCTTCAGGAATCTGCCTAGCTTCCGTCCCTGAGCCCAACGCCTTAGAAGGCCAGCCCAGCAGGGCTGGCCTTCTTGCGTTCTAGCTCAGTGCGCCTGCCTCGGCTCGCCGTGCGGCCAGCCGGGCGAACGGTCCATTGGCCGCTGCCAGTTCGGCCGGTGTTCCCTGCTCCACGATCTGACCGGCGTCCAACACCACCACCAGGTCTGCGTTCTGCACGGTTGAGAGCCGATGGGCGATGGTGAGGGTTGTTCGTCCTGCCGAAAGCTGCTCCAGTGCCCGCTGCACCTGGGCTTCCGTGGTGTTGTCCAGGGCCGAGGTGGCTTCGTCGAGCACCAGGACAGGGGGATTGCGCAGGATGGTCCGGGCAATGGCCAAGCGCTGCTGTTCTCCGCCGGAGAACCGGTGGCCGCGTGCGCCGACCAGCGTGTCCAGGCCTTCCGGGAGTGCGCCGATCGCGTCTGCAATCTGCGCTGCAGCCAGTGCCTTCAGCAGTTCCTCATCGGAGGCATCGGGTTTGGCCAGAAGCAGGTTCTCCCGCACCGAGGCATGTATCAGGTAGGTCTCCTGGGACACCACGCCTACTATGCGGGCCAGGTCCTGAGGGTCTATGTCCCGTACATCAACGCCATCGATGGCCACCTTCCCGGAAACCGGGTCGTTCAGCCGGGGGACCAGCGAGGCCAGGGTGGACTTGCCGGAGCCGGTGGCGCCAACCAAGGCGGTGGTTGTTCCCGGCGCCAGCGTCAGGTGAATGCCGCGCAGAACCGGGGCGCCGCCGTCGTAGGCAAAATCCACGTCCTCAATGCGGACCTCGCCGCGGACCCGGTCCGGATCCAGCCGCACCGGATTTTCAGGCGCCTTCAGCTGCGGTTCCAGGTCCAGGTACTCAAAGATCCGGCTGAAGAAGGCCAGGGCGGTCACCCACTGCACGCCGATGTCCAGCAGGCCCATAATGGGCCGGAAGATCGCTGCCTGCAGGCCGGTGAAGGCGACCAGCGTGCCGATCGTCATGCCTCCGCTCGTGGCCGGGAAGCCGGCGGCCAGGTAGATGACGGCGGGAATGGCGGCGAAGACAATCTGCATCGTTGCCATCCGCCACCGGCCGGCGAGCTGGCTGCGCAGTTCCAGCCCCACGAGGTTCTCCGAACGTGCGGTGAAGCGTTCGGCATCGCGCGGGCTGGTGCCCAGGGTCTTGGCGAGGCGGACGCCGGAGACGGAAAGGCCCTCCTCGACCTGTGTGTGCAGGGCTGCGAGTTCGCGCTGCCGTTCGTCGGTGATGCTCCGGCGGAGCTTGGCTACGCGCCGGGAGAGCCAGATGGCCGGCGGCAGGACAACCAGCGAAATCAGGCTAAGTCCGGGGGAGAGGGCCGCCATGGCGATGGCCGTGGCGATAGTGGTGGTCAGATTGGAGGCTATTCCGGTTGCGGTGGTGGTGACGACGGACTGCATGCCGGAGATGTCGTGCGTGAGGCGGGACTGGACTTCGCCGCCGCGGGTGCGGGTGAAGAAACCCAGCGACTGCGCCTGCAGATGGGTGAAGAGTTTGGTTCGCAGCGTGTGCATGACCCGCTGGCCCATAGCGGTGGCAAGCCAGGTCTGGACGACGCCGATCACGCTGGTCAGGGCGGCTACACCAACCATGGAGGCGGTGAGGATGGCGAGCAGGCGCAGGTCCTGGCTGGGCAGCGCGTCATCGATGACGGCTCGTACCAGGAATGGCTGGGCCAGGTTGACCACCGAGGCTGCGGAGATCAGAAGCACGACGACGGCGATCGCGCGCGTGTGCGGTGCGAACAGTGCGGCGATGCGGCGCAGGCTGACCGGATGCCGGTTCAGCTGTTTCTTATCTGCCGGGTTCAGGCGGGCAGGTCCGCGTCCGCCGCCTCCTCCGCCCGGTCCGGAGGTGCCGGGCACTGCTCCGGGCCCTTCAGGCATTCCGGCGCCTGGGCGTTCACGGGTGTTGGGTGGGGCCAAAGGTTCCTCCTTGTGCGAATCCGGGTCTGCGCGGTGGCGTCAGTCGCCCCGATATATAGAGGTTACCTCATTATGTGGTTGGTGGGCAGATGTGAGCGGGGTGTCACAGAACGAGAAAGCGCCGTGCCGGTTGAGTCTGGCGCTTCCTGTGCCGGCCGGTCCCGCCTAGGGCTCCGGGCTATTCCGGCGCCGAAACGCCTCATACTCCCTCTTGCGCGCTTCGATCTCTTTCTCGTAGGCCTGGGCCTGCCGGCGCCGTTCCTCGTCCTCCCGTCGTTTATCGGCAAGCCGCTCGGAGGAGCGCCACTGGGCCCGATGAATGAACGCAATCAGAGCCAGCGCGATCCCGGACAGGAGGAGAGCCACTGCCACCGGCCGCGGCGCGTCGCCCTCGACCAGCCGCATGATGCCCACGGGGATCAGCCACCCGATAGTAAACCCAACCATGCTCCAGACCGTCCGGGGGAGCTTCACGAATTCTCGCACGGTGTCCTATCCTCAGTCGGTTGGCTGGGTTTGGCTGGTCTGCCGGAGTCTACCTCCGCACACAAGTACGGCGGCTACCTCACAGTGTGGTTAGGCATTGAATGGCTAGACTGGAGACATGCCGCACCCCGACGCTGACTCCGCCGCCCTGGGCGAACTGATGCATGCTGCCTTCCGGGGCCTGCGCGGCCGCTGGATGAAGCAGCTGGCACCGTTTGACCTCACGCCGCACCAGTTCAGGGCACTGAATGCGGTTGCACGCAGCGGAAGAGAGGGTGGACTGCGGCTCAAAGACCTGGCAGAGATGCTCCGCATAGCGCCGCGGTCGGCCACGGAAGTCGTGGATCAGCTGGAATCCAAGAACCTGGTGCAGCGGGGACCGGATCCCTCCGACCGGCGCGCCACCCTCATCTCGCTGACGGACGAAGGCATAAAAATGCGCTCCGAGGTGCGCGAGGACAGAGCACGGCAGGCCGATGAGTACTTTGCGGTTCTCTCTGAGGAAGACCGTACCGAACTCGAACGAATCCTGGCGCAGCTGGCACACGAGAAGCCGCATGGCAGCCGGCACCACAGCGGTTAACCCGGGTAAAGTTCTGCCGCACACGCAGCCCCGGCAGCGCCGGACCTGTGCGCCGGCGAAGGGTGCACGTACCGTTCATAGGGATAGTGCTTCCCCCAACGTTCGGCACGTGCGGTAACACCGCGCGGTATCCCGGGAGGTAGTTCCCATGCCCGCACACGAACCACGCTCACGCCGCGGTGCTGAACCCGGCGCATCTCCCCGTTACCAAGGGAGCAGGGCAGCAGTCTATTTCTCACCGCGCACCTGGCTGCTCCCGCTGCTGGCCCTGCTGGTCCTGGGTGGAGCCGGCTCCGCGCTTTACATCGGCGGGCTGGGCAGTCCGGAAAGCCACCTCAACCACCTGCCGGTCGCCGTCGTGAACCGTGACCAGGGTGCGGACACCCCCACCGGCCAGGAGAATTTCGGCGAGAACCTCACCAAGACAATGGAGGATGGTTTCTCCTCATCGGATGAAATAGAGCTGCGCCCGCTGAGCTGGGATGAGGCGCAGTCCCAGCTCCGTTCCGGGCAGGTCTTTGCTGCGGTGGTGGTGGAGGAGGACTTCTCCGAAGCTGCTGTCTCGCTCGTTTCCTCCTCGCTGACCGACGGCGATGCCAGCCGGCCCCAGATCACCCTTTACACCAATCCGCTGGCCAGCCCGCTGGCGAGCCAGCTCGCGGCCGAGGCAGTCGAACCGGCGCTGAAGCAGGCCAGCACCAGCGTGGGCGAACAGCTGGACGAAACCGCCCGCCAGGCCCAGGGCGAGGCAACCGAACGCCAGGACGCCGAGCTGACCGAGGCAGGAGTCCCCGCACAGGTGCAGGAACAGCTGGCACCAAAGATCGACGGAACCTCCGCCGTGGTGCTGCAGGATCCGATCCACATCACCCAAACGGCCTTCCAGAAACCGCCCGACGGCGCCGCGCTGGGCATGGGTGCCTTCTTCTACTCGGTCCTGCTGATGGTGGTGGGTCTCAGCGGGTCCGTCACGCTGCACTTCCTGGTGGACTCCCGCGTGGGCGTCCTTCCCGTGGAGCTGGGTCCGCGCTACGTCCTGGGCCCAAGGCTGCTCCCGGCACGCTGGGTGGCTTTCCTGCTCAAGTGGGGGATCGCCGTCGTCGCCGGACTGCCGACGGCGGGACTGATGATGTGGGTGGCGAATGCCGTGGGCATGCCCATCCCGCATGGCGGGTGGTTCTTCTTCAGCACCTGGCTGTCCATCGTCACGGTGTCCGCAGTGACCTTTGCCCTGATCACCATCTTCGGCAGCGCAGGCATGGTGCTGTCGCTGATCTACGTGGTGTTCATGGGTCTGCCTGCCGCCACCGGCGTGGTGCCACTGGAGACCCTGCCGGGCTTTTTCGCGTTCATAGCGCGCGGGGAACCCCTGTACCAGATGACCATCGCCAACAAGGCGATCCTCTATTACGACGCCGAAGCCTCCGCCGGCCTGCAGGCAGGACTGATCGGCATGGGCGTTATCATCCTCATTGCGGTGGTGCTGGCCCTGCTGTTCTCGTTCCTCTACGACCGGATGCGCGGAGTCCGCGAAGCGGCGGCGGACGTCGAAAAGGCCGCGGCCCGGACTGCATAGGAAGCCGGCCTGCCCACGCCCGGGAGCTGTAAGTTCAGCACCCGGTTTGGTCCGGGGGCCCGGCAGTGGGAAAATCCGAACATGCCCCCGATGCAGAATTCCAGCCGTTTGCAGAACATCCGCTACGACCTGAGGGGGCCGGTCCAGGCGGTCGCCAAGCAGATGGAAGCGGCGGGGCAGCGGATCCTGAAGATGAACCTCGGTGATCCGGCACCGTTCGGACTCGAAGCTCCGGAATCAATCGTGGTGGACATGATCCACCACCTCCGCGGCGCCCAGGGATACAGCGATTCAAAGGGAATCTATTCCGCGCGCACTGCCATCTCGCAGTACTACCAGACCCGCGGCCTGATGCAGATCGGCGTCGAGGACATCTGGGTCGGCAACGGGGTTAGCGAGCTGATTTCCATGACGCTGCAGGCGTTCCTGGAGGCCGGCGACCAGGTACTCATTCCGGCGCCCGACTACCCGCTGTGGACCGCATCAGTGATGCTCTCCGGCGGTGAAGCCGTGCACTACGCCTGCGACGAGGACAACCACTGGTGGCCGGATATGGCGGACGTCGAGGAGAAGATCACCGACCGCACCCGTGCTATTGTGATCATCAACCCGAACAATCCGACCGGCGCGGTCTATCCCCGCGAGGTCCTGGAACAGTTTGCTGACCTGGCCCGGCGCCACAACCTGGTGCTGTTCTCCGACGAGATCTACGAAAAGATCGTCTACCGCGGAGCCGAACACATCCACACCGCGTCCGTGGCCGGTGACCTTCCGGTCCTGACGTTCTCAGGACTCTCCAAGGCCTACCGGATGCCCGGCTACCGTGCGGGATGGGTGGCGCTGACCGGCAAGCGGGCGGACACTGCCGCATACCGGGAGTCGCTGGACCTGCTGGCGTCGCTGCGCCTGTGCCCCAATGTGCCGGCACAGCACGCTATCCAGACTTCGCTGGGCGGATACCAGAGCATCAATGACCTGGTGAAGCCCGGCGGGCGGCTGGCCGAACAGAGTGACCTGGCCTGCCGGCTGCTCAACACGATTCCCGGCGTCAGCTGCGTTCCCGCCTCCGGAGCCATGTACCTGTTCCCCAAGCTGGACCGGGCACTCTACCCGTTCGATGACGATGAGCAGTTTGTGCTGGATCTGCTCGAGGAACAGAAGATCCTGGTCTCGCAGGGGACAGCGTTCCACTGGCCGGAGCCGGACCACTTCCGGTTTGTAATCCTGCCGGCCGAGGAAGACATTCGCGACGCCGTCAACCGGATTGCAGAGTTCCTGGAGGGGCACCGGCAGCCCGCAGAAGTTGCCGGCCAGCCCGCCGACGTCGAAGCTGAAGCCGTCGCCAAAGAATCCGGCAAGGCCCAAAAGGCCGAAAAGCCCGCTCCGGCCGCCTAGAAGGCCAGCCCCGCTGGGTCCAGGACACCGGACACCACGGCTGTTTGGCTTTCCGCGTCGGTTCGGACCCGCGGTTCGAATCCCGCGGCGGTAAAGTCTGCGAGCAAAGCCGGGGCCTGGTCCTCACTGCATTCAACCAGCAGGTCCCCGCCGCGGCGCAGCCACTCCGGCGCCCCCGCCGCAATCCTGCGGAGCAGCTCAAGCCCCTCGCGCCCGCCGTCCAGCGCTGCCGCAGGTTCATGGAAACGCGCCTCTCGCGGCAGGAGCGCGAGCTGCTCGGTGGGAACGTACGGAGCGTTCGCTGCAATGACGTCGATCCCGCCGCGCAGCGCAGGGGGCATGGCTGCGAACAGGTCACCCTGGTGGATTGCCGCCCTCCCGCCCAGATTTGCCTGTGCGGCGGCAATGGCTTCCGGTGACAGGTCTGCGGCATGCAATTCGGCGTGCGGAAGTGCTGCGGCGAAAACGGTGCTGAGGGCTCCGCTGCCGCAGCAAAGGTCCAGGATGACAGGGCTGCGCCGGTCGCGGGCGGACTCGAGTGCAGCCGCAGCCAGGAACTCAGTCCGCCGGCGCGGAATGAAGACGCCCGGGCCCACCAGGATCCGCCGGCCCAGGAACTCTGCCCAGCCAACCACGTATTCGAGCGGTTCGCCGGTCAGTCGACGCTGGAGCAGGGCTTCTGCGGTCTCCGTCGAGCCCGCTTCACGGAGCAGGTGTTCTGCCTCCTCGCGCGCGAAGACGAATCCGGCGCTTTCCAGAGCAGAGGTAAACCGCCCCAGGAGCTGCACCCGCTCGGTGTCCACGTGGCCTGTTCCTTTCGCCTGCAGGATGGCAGTGCGGCCCACACCGCCAGGAGAAACCGCAGATATTCTAAAATGCGGTGGAAACAAACGCATCTGCGGAGCTATTGTTTCCCTATGCCTAGCTTGAGAGTCGCCGAAGCTGCACGGTTCCTTGGTGTCAGTGACGACACTGTGCGCCGTTGGATTGAGAACGGTACCTTGCCGGGGCACCGGGACGCCAGCGGCAGGCAGGTCATCGACAGCCTTGAACTGGCACAGCTCGCCCGCCGGCAGGCACAGCTGCCGGATGATCCAACAGAAATCGCGAGCTCCGCCCGCAACCGGTTCGTGGGACTCGTAACGGAAATCGTCATGGACAAGGTCATGGCGCAGGTGGAACTGCAGTGCGGGCCCTTCCGTGTGGTCTCGCTTATGAGCTCGGAAGCCGTGCGGGAACTGGGACTTGAACCCGGCTCCACCGCAACAGCCGTGGTCAAGGCAACCAACGTCATCGTGGAGATGCCGCCCGGAAGGAAACAACAATGAGGCAGCCAGGTTCTTCCGGAGCCCTCTTTGTGTCCCTAGTGGTGTCCCTGCTGACCCTGGCCGCCTGCTCCAACGGACCCGGTCCGCAGCAAGGAGGGACACAGGATGCCGGCGCTGAGCTGACGGTGTTCGCAGCAGCGTCACTCAAAGAACCCTTCACCGAGCTGGCACGGGACTTCGAGGCCGCGAACCCGGGCAGCACCGTCCGGCTGAACCTGGCAGGATCCACGGACCTGGCAGCCCAGCTCCTGGCCGGGGCTCCGGCAGATGTTTTCGCCGCAGCGGATGAGGCGAACATGGCCAAGGTCCTCCAGGGTTCACTCGCCGCGGGGGAGCCGCAGGTCATTGCCACGAACCAGCTCACCATTGCGGTGCCGCCAGGCAATCCCGCCGGTATCACGGGGTTCCGGGACTTGGCCGAGAACAGAGCACAGGTGGTGGTGTGTGCGGTGCAGGTTCCCTGCGGAGCTGCCGCGCAACAAATTGAACAGGCGGCCGGGTTGGTGCTTTCCCCTGTGAGCGAGGAATCCTCCGTTACGGGCGTGATGGGCAAGGTCATCTCGGGTGAGGCCGACGCCGGGCTGGTGTACGTCACCGACATCCGCGCCGCCGGCGATAAGGTCCAGGAGGTACCCCTGCCCGAGGCGCGGGAGGCCGTGAACCGGTATCCGCTGGTAAGGCTGGCCGGCTCCGACAATACGCAGCTTGCCGATGCCTTCATCCGGTTCGTAAGCAGCGCCAACGGCCAGGCAACCCTGCAGGAGGCCGGTTTTGGCGCCCCCTAGCAGCACGCTCCTCCTGCCGCGCTGGGTGCTGGCTGCCGCCGTCGCCGGCGCCTTGTTCCTCCTGCTGCCGCTGGTAGCCGTCACCGTTGAGGTGAACTGGTCAGGGTTCATTCCGCTGGTGACATCCGAATCTTCACTCGCAGCGCTCTCGCTCAGCCTGCGGACTGCCGGGGCCAGCACCGTGCTGTGCATCCTCTTGGGCGTGCCGCTGGCGCTGGTCCTGGCAAGGGTGGGGTTCCCGGGAAAGCGCCTGGTACGTGCCCTCGTACTGCTTCCGCTGGTCCTGCCTCCCGTGGTGGGCGGCATTGCCCTGCTGTATACCTTTGGACGGCAGGGGCTGCTCGGCGGGACGCTCGAAGCCATGGGCATCCAGGTCGCTTTCTCAACCGCCGCGGTGGTCCTGGCACAGACCTTTGTGGCGCTGCCATTTATGGTCCTGACCCTCGAGGGTGCCCTGCGGACCGCCGGAACCCGCTACGAAGCCGTCGCCGCGACGCTCGGCGCCCACCCCTGGACGGTCCTTCGCCGGGTTACCGTACCGCTGGTTCTCCCCGGACTGGCCAGCGGGGCGGTGCTTTCCTTTGCCCGCTGCCTGGGAGAGTTCGGGGCCACCCTCGCCTTCGCAGGCAGCCTGCAGGGCGTCACCCGGACCCTTCCGCTGGAGATCTACCTGCAGCGGGAGGCAGACGCCGACGCCGCGGTGGCGCTCTCGCTGGTGCTGGTAGTGGTGGCTGTGGTTGTGGTGGGACTGTCCTACCGGTCTGTTCCGGGACGCACGGCGTCGGGACGCTCCGCGTCCGCCCGGACCGCTGCGGGACGTTCAGCCCCGGCAGGAGCAGCCGGCTGATGGGGCTGCGAATCCAGGCGGAGCTTCCGGAACGGGGGATCAACGTTGCCTTCGACATCGGGGACGGGGAGACCGTGGCATTGCTGGGGCCCAACGGGGCGGGGAAATCGACCGTTGTTTCACTGCTCGCCGGCCTGGTCCAGCCAGAGAACGGCCGTGCCGAACTGAACGGCACCGTGCTGTTCAGTCTCTCGAACCGCAAGGGAGTGTCCCTGCCGGCCTATCGCCGCGGAACGTCCCTCCTCGCCCAGGAAGCGCTGCTTTTTCCGCACCTGAGTGCGGAGGAGAACGTCGCCTTCGGTCCGCGCAGCACGGGCAGTTCCCGCAAAGCGGCCCGGGCAGCTGCCCGGCGCTGGCTCGCCGAAACGGAAGCCGCTGAGCTGGCCTCCAAACGGCCGGGGGACCTCTCCGGCGGCCAGGCGCAGCGGGTGGCCCTGGCCCGTGCCCTGGCTGCGGAACCGGAGCTGCTGCTGCTGGACGAGCCCATGGCGGCCCTGGACGTTGAAACAGTTCCGCTGATGCGCAGGCTGCTCAAGCGTGTCCTGGACGGGCGGAGCGCGCTGATCGTGACGCATGACGTGCTCGACGCCCTCACGCTGGCAGACCGGGTCCTGGTGATGCAGGAAGGGCGGATCGTTGAATCCGGCCCGCCCGCCCAGGTGCTGCGCCGCCCGCAGACCCCCTTCACGGCCAGGCTCGCCGGAGTCAATCTGCTTCGTGGCAGGGTTAGCGGCGGCCGTCTCGTCACCGCCGGAGGGCTGCAGCTCCCAGTTCCGGACGCCGGTGCTGCAGCCCAGGCGTCCGGCGCCCTCCTGGCGGTGTTCCCGCCGTCGGCCGTTGCGGTCCGACGGCCACACGCATCCGCTGCGGCGGACCCCGGCCGGGAAATCCTGAGCGTTACCGTCACGGATCTCGAACCGCAGGGGGACCGGATCCGGGTGCGGGGCGCCGGCCTCGCTGCGGACATCAGCCCGGCCGCCGCGGCCGAGCTGTCCCTGGGCGTGGGCGAGCAGGCGGAGTTCCTCCTGGATACCTCGGCGGTGACCAGTTACGCGGCTACGGCGGTGCCGGGCTAGCGCAGTCCGGTTAGTACAGCTTGATGGAGCCGCCGTCTGCCATCAGGGTCTGTCCCGTCATATAGCGCGAGTTTTCACTGCCCAGGAACACGACGACGGGGGCAATGTCGGTTTCCGGATCACCCAGCCGGCCCAGCGGGATACCGTCGAGCACTTCCTGGTAAGCGTCCGGGAATGCTTTGCTCCACTGCACGATTCCCGGAGTCAGGGCAACGGGAGAAACTACGTTGACCCGGATGCCGTCAGCTGCCCATTCGGTGGCGGCCGTCCTGGAAATGGCGCGGATGGCTTCCTTCGCCGCAGAGTAGGCCACCTGGTTGGGCAGGCCCTTCATCCCGGCTCCGGAAGCAAAATTGATGATGCTTCCGCGGGTCTTTTTCAGTTCCGGATAGGCGGCGCGCATGAGGTAGAAAGTGGCCATCGTTCCGGTGTTGAAGGACAGGTCCCAGATCTCTTTGGTGGTTTCCAGGATGGATGCCTGCCTGGAAGCGTGCGCATTGTTTACCAGGATGTCCAGGCCGCCGAAGCGCTCCACGGTTTCGGCGACGATTGCAGCAGCGTTCGCCTCGACCGAAATATCCCTGGCAATGAAAATGACCTCGCCGTCGAGCTCCGCAAGCAGCTTCTCGCCCTGGTCCTGGTCAATGTCCACGACGGCGACCCTTGCCCCTTCGGCGAGGAACCGCCGGACGATTCCCCGGCCGATGCCTCCGGCACCGCCGGTGACGATGGCGGTCTTATTCTCCAGTTGCATGATCTTCCTTCCGTAAAACCGGTTCCCGGGAAGGAGCCGGTGACTGGGCGCGGCTGGATTCGATGCCGCGGATGAAGTTGGCCACCAGGAAGTCCAGGGACTGCCGGGAGACCTCGTCATTGATGCTGCGGCGCTGGAAGCGCTCTGCCCGCGGATAGTTGTCAGTGCCGTGGGGCTGCTGTGTGCCTGACTCCTGCCTGGAACCGGCGGTCCGGGACGCCGTCGGTGCTGCGGCGTCCAGTGCTGAACCGGCAGCCCCGGCAACGGACACGGTGCCGATGACTGCGGCTGAGACCCCCAGCAGGCAGTCGAATCCTTCGTCTTCCGTCAGGCCGGCAGTGGAGAGGGTGGCGAGCAGGCGCTCTACATCGTCCGGCGCAGCCAGGTTGACCAGGCGGCGCGGACTCAGGATGATGCCCAGCAGCCAGGGGTGGGCGGCAAAGGTGCGCCAGAGGGAATCGGCCATGTAGGAGAGCATGTCCTGCCACCCGTGCTCTCCCTCCGGCAGCAGGGAACGGCTCTTCACGGCGTCGGCCATCAACAGGAGCAGTTCCTGACGGCCGGCGACGTGACGGTAAAGTGCCATCGCCGAAACGCCGAGGTCTCCGGCAACCCGGCGCATGCTGACGGCCTCCAGCCCTTCGTTGTCCGCGATTCGGGCCGCAGTGCGTGCAATCACGGCGGAGCTAAGCGGCTGGTCGGCTTCCACGGAACTGCCTCCGAACGGTGGTGTTGATTCGTTTTGCGGAGCCAGTGCTGAATCCGGCTTCGTTTACAGTGTAAACCTGTCTGGGCGCCCACATCCCGGGCGGCCCGCTCATATACTCGCGCAATGGAAGGCCAACCGCGGATCCTGGTGGTGGAAGATGACCTGCGCCTGGCCCAGATGCTCACCGAGATCCTCGAATCAGAGGGATACTCAGTGACCGCCGCCCATGACGGACAGCGGGCGCTGCACGAGGGGCTCACCCGGAACTTTGACGTTCTTCTCCTGGACCGCGGGCTGCCGGCTATCGAAGGCCTGGATGTCCTGGCGAGGCTGCGCAGCAGGGGTGTTGCCGTGCCGGCCCTGGTGCTCTCCGCTCTCGGGAACCCTTCTGACCGGGTTGAAGGGCTGGACCGGGGGGCAGAGGATTACATGGGCAAACCGTTCGATGTCGACGAGCTGCTGGCCCGCCTCCGCGTGCTGCGTCGCCGAACCGCACAGGAAGTACCCGTGCTGCCCGTACCCGGAGGCATGTTTGACACTGACGGCAGGACGGTGACGCAAAGCGACGGAGCGGTGGTAGTTCTTTCCGAGCGGGAGGCAGCCCTCCTGGAGGTGCTCGCCCGCCGGCCCCTGCAGGTCTTCCCCCGCGGGGACCTGCAGGACCTCGTGTTCCCCGACGCCGATGACGACGGCGTAGTGGACACATACGTCCATTACCTGCGCCGCAAGCTCGGCAGGCCCTCGGTCCTGACGGTGCGGGGAATCGGTTACCGGCTGGGCAAGCCAGCATGAAGCGGCGCTGGTTCCAGACGGAGCGGGGGAACGACGCCGATCCGCGGCGGGCGGCGCGCCGTCTCGCCGTGCAGTTCACGGCACTGATAGTTGTACTGCTCTCGCTGGCCGGAGTGGTTGTCTACTATCTGGCGGCCGCCGGTGCTGAACAGGCGCTGCAGGACCGCTTGGATTCGGCGGCAGCGCTGAATAACCCGCGCGATGCGCCGCTGGACATCTTCCTTGCTGTCTATGACCGCGGCCGGCTGAGTGTGTCGAGGGATATGCCCGCAGGCCTGCCGGTTGAATCATCACTTGCTGCGGTGGCTGCCGGTGGCGGGGAAGTCGAGGAAACGGTCGAGGCGTCCGGAACAACCTTTCGGGTGCTGACCAGGGCTGATGGCAGGGACATAGTGCAGGCGGCCATTGATACCTCCGAAACCCGAGGGCAACTGGACCGCCTGGTGCTGGCCCTCGTTTCAGCCGTGCTGCTCTCTGCAGTGGTTGCGGCACTCTTTTCCGCTGTTGCTGCACGGGCTGCCATGCGTCCATTGGTCGAGGCGCTGGCGCTGCAGCGCAGGTTTGTCTCCGATGCCGGCCATGAACTGCGCACACCGCTGACCCTGCTCAGTACCCGGGCGCAGCTGCTTCGGCGCCGCTTGGGTGCCCGGACTGCGGAAAACGCGCCGGCGGAACGGTTCGGGCCGGTTGAGCAGAAGTTCGTGGAGTCCGGCCTGGATGAGATCATCGCGGACACGGGAGTACTGACCGGAATCCTGGAGGACCTGCTGGAGTCAGCCGATCCTCGCCGGGCCAGCCCGCCAGAGCCCGTTGACCTTGGTGCGGCGGCGCGGCAGGGTGCTGAGGCCTTCGGCGCCACCATCAGGGACCATGGCCTGCAGCTGAGGCTTGATGTGCCCGGCACTCCGGTCCGGGTCCGTGCCGGGAAAGCAGCAGTGCAGCGGGTGGTCACTGCACTGCTGGCCAACGCGTGCGATTACGCCCGTTCCACAGTTTGGGTACAGGTATCAGCAAACGGGGGTGAAGGTATCCTCCGGGTGTCCGACGACGGCCCGGGCCTTCCCAACGAACTCCGCGGACGGGTGTTTGAACGCTTCGCCTCGGTGCGGGAAACCTCCGGGGGACATACCCGGCACTATGGGCTGGGCCTGGCCCTGGTCGCGGAAATTGCCGGCAGGTTCGGCGGAACGGTGCAGTCTGAACCAAGCCACGGCAGGGGCGCGTCGCTCACTGTGCGCCTGCCGCTGGACTGATGCGGCCCTCTAAGAAACTTCGAAGAAAGACCGGGTTTGATAGAAAACGTAGGTATCCACACTCTGTTTGCGAAGGTGAAAGCAACCATGGAGATTGGCAGCAAAGCCAAGAAGATCATCATCTGGAGTGCCAGTGGCCTGGCAGCTGCCGGCTTGCTGACCGGCACGTTCTTCACGGGCATGGCCGTTGCGGAGAACACCGAGCCCGCGTCGGTTACCTCCGAAGTCGAGGCCGAGCGTCCCGAGCGTCCCGAACGCGGGGAGCACGGAGACTTGCCGCAGGATAACGAGGGCGGGGAATCCCAGGACACGGAATCCCAGGACAACGATTCCCAGGACAGCTCTCCAGCACGTCCGGAACGCCCCGAACGTGACCACGGGCCGGACAGTGACGGTGACCGGGGTGGCTCAGGCCACCGCCACGGGCAACCCGAGAGCGAAGATAAAGCGCCGGCTGAGGATGCTCCGGCCCAAAGCTAGGTGCCGTTCCCAGCCCCTTGCAGCAGCTGGGCCTGCGCAGCTTCCCGGTGTTCGTGCTGGCCCGTGGTCAGCGCAAACATTGCGTAGTTCAAAGGCCCGGCTGCAATCAGGGCATGGCAGCGCTCAGCCAGGCGCGGTTCCGCGATGCCGGCCGCGTCCTGGTAGCGGCGCGCAACAGCGTCGAAAGAATCCGGCGAGATGAGCTGGATATACATAAACTCCAGGGCGGGGTCGCTAACCTTGGCCGTTGTCCAGTCCAGGACAGAGACGATCCTGTCTGCCTCGTCGAGCAGCAGATGCGCCGGGTACAGCTCGCCGTGCGTCAGCACCGTGCGTTCCGGCCACAACCCGTCGTCATCCAGCCACCGCCGCCAGCCGTCGAGCAGTCCCGGATCAACCCGGAACTCGGCCAACGCGTTCTCCAGCCCGTTCGCCCAGTACCCGCGGACCTCTTCCGGCGTCTCAGCCGGGATGCCGGCTGCTGCTGCCGCAGCAGGGTCCATCTCATGCAGGGAAGCGATGAGGTTCCCCAGTGACGTGAGATAACCGCGGGATCCCGGGTCGAAGTGCCAGACCGGCTGGTTGCCCTCACCCATGGTGAGGCCCGGCCGTCCCGGCAGCAGCGGGTAGGCGACCAGGTCCGGCGCCTGGATACGCCAGTCAGGCACGGCCACGGTGAGCCGGGGGCGCACAAAGTTCAGGATGGCTTCTTCACGGGGCTGGTTCGCGGCAACGTCCGGACGCCGGGGCAGCCTCAGCACCCATTCCTTTCCCGTACCGGCCTCAGCGGCAAAGGCCACGCGGTAATCGAGTCCCGCTTCGTTGAATTCGATCCTGTCCGGCTCCAGGTGCAGGCCGCGGGAGGCTGCCAGCGCGCAGACCTCCTCGGAACGTGGCTGGGCTTCCGCGGCCGCCTCAGGGCTCATCATGTCCTTCTCTCCGGTTATCGGTCCCGTGAACGCGCAGGGCCGGTAGACAGTGGGCTGGGTTCAGCGTTTCGCATGCCCGGCGTTTCTGTGAACCCTGGCCTGCTTTACGACGTACGCGCGCCGCGTACGGCTTGTGTCGGCGTATTTCGCTTTTTGGCTTCTTATGACTGCTCGCGACGTTGGACGTCCGCCGAGTGGCAGCAGAGAAGGCCCGGCCTTAGCGTGATGCATGAATCAAGAGTTCCAGCCACGGGCCCTGGCCGGCTGGACAGCAACCCTCTCGTCGTAAGCGGGGTGCTCCAGGTGAAGATTCGGCCCTGCCGCGGGACTTCTCGCAGGGCAAGTACGGCGCCGGGCACTGCCCTCACAGCGGCCAGCGCACCCTTCCCTTCGCGGCCCTGCCGCGATCCTGACCGGAGAGAAACCAAAAATGAAGATCAACCGGAAATTCCTTGCCCTTGCCGCAGTACCCTTCCTGCTCGCGGGCGCTGCCGCCTGCGGCTCAGCCGCGGGTGACGAAGGAACGGTAAGGATCGGCGTCGTTGGCGCCAGTGATCCGTATTGGGCAACCTATGAGGAAGCGGCGGAAGCCGAGGGCATCGACGTCGAAATCATCGACTTCGCTGAGTACACCCAGCCCAATCCCGCGCTGACCGAGGGCGAGCTTGACCTTAACCAGTTCCAGCACATCATCTATCTGGCGCGCTACAACGTGTCCTCCGGTGAGGACCTGGTTCCGGTGGGCTCCACCGCCATCTACCCGCTGGGTCTCTACTCCACGCAGTACGACTCAGTGGAAGAGATTCCCGACGGCGCCACCGTGGCGGTTCCAAATGACGAAAGCAATCTTGCCCGCGGCCTCCTTGTGCTCCAGTCCGCAGGGCTCGTCACCCTAACCGGCGGCGGCAGTGCCTTCTCCACGCTCGATGACATTGATGAGGCCAAGTCCAAGGTGAAGGTCACCACGCTGGAAGCCTCGCTCACGCCCACCTCGCTGCCGGATGTCGCTGCGGCCATCATCAACAACGACTTCGTCGAGGATGCCGGCCTCAGCGCAGCCGACGCCATTGCGCAGGATGACCCCGCCGATCCGAAAGCCATTCCCTACGTGAACATCTTTGCCGCACGTGCGGGTGAGGAAGGGAACGCCACCTACCAAAAGCTGGTGGAGATCTACCAGAACACGCAGACGGTCCAGGACGGTGTGCAGAAAGCATCAGGGAATACTGCCCAGTTCCTGAAGGTGCCCCAGGAAGACCTGCGCACGTCCCTGGATGAGGTGCAGCAGGACATCAAGGCCCTCGGCTAGCAGCGCGACGCCATGGCCCTCATATCGCTGCAAAACGTCACCAAGACGTATCCCGCCCCGCGCAAAGGCAATCCAGCCGTAAGCGCCCTGGAGGACATCAGCCTGGATATAGAGCCGGGGGAGATCTTCGGCATCATCGGGTACTCCGGGGCGGGGAAAAGTACGCTCGCCAGGCTCATCAACGGGCTGGAAAGCTGCACTTCCGGGAACATCACCGTGGACGGCCGGACTGTTTCCGGTGTGCCGGAGAGGAAACTGAAGGACCTCCGCCAGGACATCGGCATGATTTTCCAGCAGTTCAACCTCTTCAGTTCCAAGACTGTGCGGAACAACATCGCGTATCCCCTGCGGGTTGCCGGACGGAGCAAGGCCGAAATAGCCGCACGCACGGATGAGCTGCTGGAGTTCACCGGGCTTGCGGACAAGGCTGACAGCTATCCGGAGCAGCTCTCCGGTGGGCAGAAGCAGCGCGTCGGGATTGCCCGTGCGCTTGCCGCTTCCCCGAAGATCCTGCTGGCGGACGAGGCGACGTCTGCCCTTGACCCGGAAACCACCCAGGAAGTCCTCGCGCTGCTGCGCAGGGTGAACCGGGAACTGGGCATCACCATTGTGGTGATCACCCACGAGATGGAAGTGATCCGGGACCTCGCCACCCGGGTCGCGGTGATGGACGCCGGCAGGATCGTGGAGCAGGGAGACGTCTTCGAAGTCTTCTCCAATCCCCAGCAGGACTCATCCCGAAGGTTCGTTTCCACCGTGGTGCGGGGTGTGCCCTCTGCCTCTGAGCTTCGTGCCCTGCGTTCACGCCATGAGGGCCGCCTGGTCACGCTTTCCTTCCGGGACGGCTCCGCCTCGCAGGCAGGCGTCTTCCTGGAACTCGCGGCCGCCGGGGTGGACTTCGAGCTGGTCTACGGAGGCATCAACGACGTCGCCGGACGGGCTTTCGGTCACCTCACCCTCGCGCTCAAGGGCGGGGATACGACAATCGACACTGCCCTGGCCGCCGTCGGGCACGGACTCAACGTAACGGAGCTGGGCTGACATGGAGGACCTGATACCACTCACCCCGCAGTTGTGGACGGCAGTCGGGGAGACGCTCTACATTGTGGGACTGAGCCTGCTCTTCGGCGGGATAGGAGGCCTCATCATAGGGCTGGGACTGTACACAACCCGGTCCGGAGCGCTTCTGGCCAACCGGGCTGTCTTCGGGGTGCTGAACGTGCTCGTGAACATTTTCCGTCCGATCCCGTTTATCATTTTCCTCGCGGCGGCCCAGCCGCTTGCCCGTTCGGTGACCGGGAGCGGAATCGGAAACAACGCCATCATCTTCACGCTCTCGCTGGCGGCAGCCTTTGGGATCAGCCGGATCGTGGAGCAGAACCTTCTGACCGTGCAGCCCGGTGTCATCGAGGCCGCCCGGTCGGTGGGTGCCGGCCGGCGGCGCATCATCGCCACGATCCTGATTCCGGAGGCACTTGGACCCTTAATCCTGGGGTACACCTACATCTTCGTGGCGCTCGTGGACATGTCCGCAGTGGCCGGTTACGTCGGTGGCGGCGGCCTGGGCAACTTCGCTATCCAGTACGGGTACCGCCAGTTCAACCCGGTGGTGACCTGGGCGGCGGTGGCGGTGATCATCGTCCTGGTGCAGCTGGTTCAGTTCCTGGGCAACCAAACGGCACGGAAGGTCCTGCGGCGCTGAGGAGTCCAGCGGGGGAGAATAGTCCGGTGAGCATTTCCAAACCTGACGGACAACTGCCCCGCGGGCCTTTCGATCTGGGGGCCCTGGGGAGCGGGCTGGTTTTCGCGGCTTCGCTGCCCGCGGCCGCGGCCGTCCTCGGAGCGGCCGGGGATCTGGAGCACCCCGGTGCCCCGGGCGGTGCCGCCGTGGTGCAGGCGCCTCCCGGGACCGGCAAGACCACCCTGCTGCCGCCCCTGGTTGCCAACCTGGTGGCAGAGGCGGCTACTGGAAACACGGGAGGTGCCGCTGCGGCACGTGTCCTTGTCACCCAGCCGCGCCGGGTTGCTGCGCGTGCGGCCGCCCGCCGGCTGGCAGCACTGGACGGCAGTGCGGTGGGGGAACGGGCGGGGTACACCGTGCGCGGTGAAAGCCGCAGCAGCGGGAAGACGCTGGTCGAGTTCATCACGCCGGGGATCCTGCTGCGGCGTCTCCTGGCGGACCCGGGCTTGGAAGGCACCGGCGCCGTCGTGCTGGATGAAGTCCACGAACGGGGGCTGGAAACCGACCTGCTCATCGGCCTGCTCGCTGAAGTCCGCCAGCTGCGGCCGGACCTGCTGCTTGTTGCCATGTCCGCCACCTTGGATACGGAGCGCTTCGCCGAGCTCATCGGTTCACCCGACTCGCCGGCACCGGTCATCGACTGCCCGTCCGTGCTGCATCCGCTCCAGGTCCAATGGCGGCCCCCTGCCGCTGCACGCGTGGATGAACGCGGTGTCACGCCCGGCTTCCTCGATGCCCTGGCCGGGCTTGCCGCCCGGGAGCACGCACGGATGCTGGCTGAGAACCCGGACGTGGATGCCCTCGTGTTCGCTCCGGGTGCCCGCGAAGTGTCCCACGTGGCGCGGGTGCTCCGGCAGGAGGCAGGACCCCGCACCGAAATCCTGGAACTGCATGGCCAGGCTCCGGCCGCGGAACAGGACCGGGCGGTTTCCGGCCGTGCCCCCGGCGATAAGCCGCGCATCATTGTCTCTACCTCCCTGGCCGAGTCATCCCTGACCGTTCCAGGGGTCCGCCTGGTTGTGGACTCCGGGCTGGCGCGCGAACCGCGGCGGGACGCAGCCCGCGGGATGAGCGGGCTGGTCACCGTCAGCGCTTCCCGCGCCTCGGCCCGGCAGCGGGCCGGCCGTGCGGCCCGCCAAGGCCCGGGAACGGTAGTCCGCGCCTACTCGGAAGCTGCCTACGCCGCGGGGCCGGCCCACCCCACGCCTGAGGCCGCAGCAGCGGACCTTACCGCTGCAGCGCTGATCCTTGCCTGTTGGGGTACGCCGGGCGGCCGCGGCCTGGCCCTGCCCCAGGAGCTCCCCAAAGCCGCCCTCGCAGACGCCGAGGCCGTCCTGAAGAGCATCGGCGCCGTCGATGCGGACGGAAGGGCCACTGAAACGGGGCACAGGCTGGTCCGCATCCCGGCGGATCCACGCCTGGCCCGCGCCCTGGTTGATGGGTCCAGGATGCTTGGTGCGCGCACCGCCGCAGAGATTACAGCGATGCTTTCCGGGGACAGGCGGCCAGCCGGCGCTGACCTGGTGCGGCTTCTGTCCGCGCTGCGCTCAGGCAAGGACCCGGGTTCCCCCGCATTCGTCCGTGAGGCCAGGCGCCTGGAGCGGCACGCCCAGTCAGCGGGGAACCCTGCCGCGGGAAAGCACCCGGAAACTGCCCCGGCCGCTGAAGAAGCAGTGGGAACCATGGTGGCGCTGGCCTTCCCGGACCGGGTGGCGCGGCGCGTTGCGGGAGCCGCCGGGGAGCAATACCTGCTGGCATCCGGCACCCGGGCCGGCCTGCCCGCTGACAGCCCGCTTCGTGGACATGATTGGCTGGCTGTGGCGGAGGTGTCCCGGGCAGCGGGGCGGGCAGCAGCAGGAACAGGTGCGGTTATCCGCGCCGCTGCACCCCTTGGGCAGGAGGCCGCGGAAGCAGCCGCTTCCCATTTGCTCACGCGGGAAGTCACTGCACTTTTCGACGCCGGAAAAGTGTCCGCCAGGCAGGTGCGGCGGCTCGGTTCCATCGAGCTTTCCTCCACCCCGGTTCGGCCGGCCGCAGCCGAGGGGCGCGCCGCTGTTGCCCGGGCCATCTCAGCGCAGGGACTGAACGCCATTGGGTGGTCTGCTGCAGCCGACGCGCTTCGCCGCCGGCTGGCACTGCTGCACCGCGTGCTGGGCCAGCCCTGGCCGGATGTTTCGGAACCTGCCCTGCTGGCTGCCCTGGAGGACTGGCTGGGGCCGGAACTGGAGGAACTGGCAGGCGGTGCGCGGGCAGCTGATATCAACCTTTTGGATCCCCTGCGCCGCCTCTTGCCCTGGCCTGAGGCTGCCGGGCTGGACGGGCTGGCACCGGAAAAGATCCTGGTTCCCAGCGGAACACAGGAACGGATCAGCTATCCGGACGCGGCCGACGACGGGCCTCCGGTGCTGGCGGTGAAACTCCAGAAGTGCTTCGGCTGGGCTGAGTCACCCCTCCTGGCCGCCGGGCGGATTCGATTGCAGTTCCACCTGCTTTCTCCCGCTGGCCGGCCGTTGGCTGTTACGGATGACCTGGCATCCTTCTGGTCCGGCCCCTACGCCCAAGTGCGTGCAGAAATGCGCGGGCGCTATCCGCGCCATCCATGGCCGGAGGATCCGTGGACCGCGCCGGCTACCGCCCGGACCAAAGCCCGGATGTGATGCAGAAGACCCCTTATGGGCCAGAGTCCGCCGGTGCATCCGCCCCTACGAAAAAGTCCGGCAACGCAGTTCAGCGTTGCCGGACTCCTGCGCCGGAATGAGGTGCGGGGAGACTTAGGTAACAGGTTCGGCGAGGGAATCCGAGGACCCTTGCCAGACGCCGTCGAGCACTGCGGACGCTTCGTCCTCGGTGACGCCCAGTGACAGCGAAATCTCAGTGAGCAGAGGGCGCCGGGCATGGCGCAGCATGTCCCGTTCAGCGTGGGAGAGTCCCTTCTCCAGGGAACGGAGGGTGAGGTTGCGGACCACACGGGCGACGTCGGTGATGCTGCCGCTGGCCAGAAGCTCGGTGTTTTCCTTGAAACGACGGGACCACTGCGTTTCCTCGGCATCCGCGCCGGCCTTGAGCACTTCCATGAGTTTTTGAAGCTGGGCGCCGTTAAGGACCGGGCGCAGGCCCACTTCGGCAGCCTTCGCCAGGGGGACCCAGACCTCCAGCTTGTTCGCCTGGACCTCAAGCACGAGGTACTCCATGTCTTCACCACGGACTTTGCGGGTGGCGACCTGGCGGATGGCTGCGGGGCCGTGGTGGGGGTGGACTACGGTTTGACCTACGTTAAACGTCAATGTGTTTACCTCTGGCTGCGTCGATTCCTGACCCGGCATCTCCGCGGCCCGGATGGACGGGCACACTGGGGAAGGCCGTCCCCTCTTATGCCCGGTGAGCGTTGCGAGGGGAGCGCGGAGGCGGTACCAGCACATGGGTGAAGGTTCCGGCGGCCGCGAGTCTGGCATTTTCCATTATTTCACGTCCGGTGCAGATGTACCCTGCCTGGAGCGGAGGCGGCTGCCCAGCGCCCGGATCAGGGCAGGCAGCCGTTAAAACAGGGTGCCCCTCCCGGAATCCGGAAGGGGCACCCTGCCTGCTGCGGGCTAGGTTGCGGCCCGGCAGCTACGCGGACTATGCGCGGTAGTAGACGGGGCCGGAGCCGAGGTTGGCGGTGGCGATAACGGTCTGGTTGCCGTTCATTCCGCTGTGGATGGCCTGGCCGTCGCCGATGTAGATGGCGATGTGGGGGACACCTGCTCCGCCGTTGGCGTAGTAGATCATGTCACCCGGCTGCGGGTTGGATACCGGGGTGCCGTAGGCGGCCAGCTGCGCCGGGGCCAGGTCGCCCACCGAGTGGCCTGCTGCACGCAGGGCCTGCTCGACGAGGATGGTGCAGTCCTGCATGGCGCCCAGCTGGGCGTAGGCAGAGCTGAGCATGATCGCGCCGGCGCCGGAAGCTGCTGCAGCAGGTGCCGGGGTAACGGCCTGGGTGGTCACGTTGCTGTCGTAGCCGGTGTACGTGCCGGGATCGGTGTACGCGGCGGCAGGTGCTGCGGCCTGGGCCGGAGCTGTGTAGGTCTCTGCCGGAACGTAGGTCTCAACCGGTGCTGCGGCAGCGGCGGGAGCTGCTGCTGCTTCTCCGGAAACAGTAATGACGTCACCGGGGTAGATGATGGATGTGAGGGACAGGCCGTTGAGTGCCAGGACGCTGTCCAGGCTCACGCCGTAGGCGGCGGAGATTTCGCTCAGGGTGTCACCGGAAACTACGGTGTGGGTAACGGCTGCAGCCGGAGCCGGAGTTTCGGCTGCGGGAGCAACTGCGGGCTGTGCTGCCGGAGCAGCGAAGGTGCTTGCTGCCGGTGCCGGTGCCTCGTTGATGACTGCGCTGGCCTGGGCCGGAGCTGCCATACCGAACATGAGGCCTGAGCCTGCCAGAACGGCTGCTGCGGTGCCGGTGACGGTGCGTGCCTTACCGGGTGCTGCTTTTGCGATGCTGGTCCAGATGCTGGACTCTGCGCAATGACGTCCGCGATTCTTAGAAGACAAGGTTTTACCTCTCCCTATACCTGCGAGGTGAGCTGTCGGGTTCGGATGGGAGTCACCCGGCCGCCGGTCTCATCCGGTCGGCTTAACCCCAAGGATTCAAAGGACCCAAAATATTGGTTCCCCCGCCCCTGCCGTCGTATTGCAAAAGGGACCCCGGCCAAGCGGCAGAGCTAGGTAACAAGCCCGGGGCGCCGCATCAGGTCTGCGGCATGCAAAGGACACTAACAGCAATCTCTTTTTGATTGCAATTCGGTAACGGCGGCGTGTTGCCGTTGTGTGGAGCGGGTCACTACTGATACTGCCAAGCAGGCTTTCGAGTTGTTTCACCGCTGTCTCACGCGTCACGCGCGGGTTGTACTTGCCCCGGCGCGTTCGGCGGCAGAAATCTTACCGCGGCAGCAGGACGGAACCGGCCCCGCGGGAATACGCTTAAACCCCCGTATTCCGGCGAAGGAGAGCTGTCGTGGCCCAGGTATCCAGCAGTCGAAACAGCCGTCTGCCCTTTGAGGAAGTCGTCCGTGAAATGAGCATTCCGGCTGGCGTGGCCGGTCCGGAACCGGTGATTTCCGACGTACGTTGCTATGCCGTCGCTCAACCGGGCGGGATAGTGGTCATTGACACAGGGATGCCGGACGCCGTCGGAGCGATCGCGGAGGCAATCGACGCACTGGGGGGCACCTTCAAGGACGTGCGCGACATTGTCCTGACTCACCTGCACATGGACCATGTGGGTTCCCTGGTTGCGATCGCCGAGCAGGCACCCCTGGCGTCCATCCATGCCGGCGGCAACGATTCGCCGGACATCCGGTCCCCCCGGAGGATTCAGGCGGTGGAGGAGGGGGATTCGATCCAGGACCTTCAGGTTCTCGCCACTCCCGGCCATACGCAGGGCCATGTGAGCATCTTCCATGAAGCCACCGGCACCCTGTTTGCCGGTGACGCCGCTGCGACGAGTCACGGCTTCGTTGTCCGGAGCCCTGCGGCCTTCACCTCGGACGCTTCGCGTGCCGAGGAGTCCCTGGAGCGGATCGCTGCACTGGCACCGGAACGCATCCTGTTTGCCCACGGTGGAGAAGTCCCCTCGCCAACGGGTTCACTGGTGCGCCTGGTGGGTGGCCCCTACGGAGGCTAGTCTCCGGTTTTTCGGGCTTTATGCCCGGGGGCCAGCCTGTGGACTATAAACCAGGCGAACCAGGCGCCGCCTGCCGTCGTGAGGGCTGCGGCCGCCGGAAGCAGCCAGGTCACAGGGGTTCCCCCCGAGGCAGATACGGCTGCGTACAGCAGCCAGCAGACAGCCAGGGCTGCACCTGCCGCACCGGCGCAGAACCCCGGGGATTTTCCCGACGAGGCGCTTGCGTAGGCCGCCACGCTGGCGGGGCAGGCAAAGGAGCCGCCGAGCCCCGCCCCGCCAATCATGGTCCACAGGATGTAGCTCGCCAGCTCTTCGGAGCCTACTGACGAGGCATAGTTGAGCTGGAAGTTCAACAGAGCCAGGGCCATGCCTGCCAGCGCGCCCAGCGGAACAAGGAAAAAGACAGACCTGCGGGTCCGGGCGGGGGTGTTGCTCATGTACACAACTGTATCGCCGCGGCTGCTGGTCCCTGTCCGCCCCCCGGTTTACTGGCCCTGCACCGCGCTCCGGGCCTGGATGTGGGCCGCTGTAGCCCAGCGCAGGATCGAATACAGCAGCTGGGTTGCTCCGGGCATAAAACCCGAACCATGGTGGTAGACCGGGTCCATGGTTGTTACGAGCAGGCGGGCGGGCTGGTTCACTTCATCAATGAACAGCAGCGCCCCGCTGTCCGTTCCGTTTTCCTCCATGGTCACCAGACTCCGGGCGCCCGACGGCGGGTGGAGCAGTCCGTGGTGGTGCCAGTCCACTGCGCGGCGGGTAAAGAACTCCCAGAGCGGATCCTCCGGCAGGCGCAGACGCGTGCCGGTGTCCGTGCCGGTGCGCCAGGCCCAAAAGACGGTGGGGCGGAAAGAGTATCCGATTCCGGGCAGCCAGTCCTGGACGCTGTTTTCGCCCAATACTACGACAATCTTGCCGGGGTCCTGCAGGGCCTCACGGATGGCAGGCTCGAAGCGTGAACGGACTCCGGCGTGGAGCCTGTCGCCTACGATCACGACATCCAGGGATTTCACCCCGGCCGGGTCGGCGTCCGGAAGGTAGATGCCCTCGATGCGGTAGGGCTGGAGAGCGGGGTCTTCCAGTGTGCGCAGTGCAGTGAAGGTGCCGGTGTGGAGGAGGCCAATGCGTGGTGTTGTGCTCATGCGGATGCTTCTTTCAGGTGGGCTGCGGGGGCTGCGCTGGAGCCCGGGCTGAGCCAGGCAACGAGGTTCGGGCCCAGCCGGGCGCTGCTGTACCTCTCGTCCGCGAATCCCTCCAGGTCCAGGCCTCCGTGGACCAGGACGGCACCGGCTCCTAGGGGAAATTCGTAGTCCAGGGGCAGCGAGTTGGGGCCAATCCCTGTGACGGGGACGGCGCCGTCGGGAAGCGGAGACGAATAGCCACGGCCGTAGAAGCCGGCAACGCCAATTTCCTGGAGCTGTTCGTAGGAGTGCGTACCCGGAACTCCGGTGCGGAAATGCAGGTCACGGTAATCCACCCCTTCCCATACGGGGTGGGGTGAGAGTGCATGGGGACGCAGGTCCCACGGACTGCGGTAGTCCAGTTTCAGCCACCGGGCCAGGCCGTCAATGAAGGGCAGCACCACTTGCCCGTTGACCAGGATCCGCCCGCCGTCGCGGACGAATCCGGACAAATGGGTGCGGTGTTTGTACAGCAGTACATGGTCGGCAGCACCGCTGATGATCAGGGCGCCTGCCGCGAGGATGGAGCGGCGTTCAGCCGGATCGTCGAGCCGGTAGCAGTCGGCGTCCTCGATGGCACCGCGCCAGTCCGGATCGCCAAGTTCTCGCATGGTGTTTGATCCGGAGAGCCGAATGATTCTCATGGAAGGTCCTTTCGGAGGTTCGGGGCGCAGGTGCGCCTGCAGGAGGGACCAAAGTCCGGGACCGCGATGGTGCGGTTGCCCGAGACCGTGTCCACGGTCGGTGTGCAGATCGGCAATCCGTAGACGTCGGAGAGCGCCGGCCCCGTCAGCAGTTCTTCGACCGGGCCCCAGCGGGTGTCGTGGCCGTTAACGAACAGCAGGGCGTTACGTGAAACGTGGAGGGCATGGTCCGGATGATGGGTTGTCATGATGACTCCCATTCCCTCGGCTGCGAGCGAGTCCAGGACGCTGAGTACCCGGGACTGGTTACGCAGGTCGAGGGCTGAGGCGGGCTCGTCGAGTACCAGCAGTTGGGATCCGGAGGCCAGGGCACGGGCGATCAGGACCAGCTGGCGCTGCCCGCCCGAAAGTTCGGAATAGGACCGTTCTGCCCAGTCCGCCGCCCCCACGCGTTCCATTGCCCGGGCAGCGGCGTCACGGTCTCCAGCACGGGGGACCTGGTAAGGGCGCAGATGCCGCGTGCAGCCCATAAGCACCATGTCCTGGACCATGAAGTCCGGACCGGTTCCGTGATCCTGGGGGACGTAGCCCACGGACGGGTCGGTTGTGAGGGTTCCTTCCACGGGTTTCAGGAGCCCTGAGAGGCATTTGAGCAGTGTGGTTTTCCCGCGGGCGTTGGGCCCCAGGATAGAGAGGACTTCCCCGCGTTCCAGGCTGAAACCCAGGCCGCGGAAGAGCCAGGGCCTCAGCTTGGAGTAGCGGAATCCAAGCCCCTGGGCTTCCAGGAGCACCGTGTTGCCGGCTTGCTTAGTTTCCATGCGTTTCTGCCTTCTTCTGGGATCGGGCGAGCAGCGCCACAAAGACCGGCGCACCAATGATGGCGGTCAGGATGCCCAGCGGTATCTCGCTGCTGGTCATGGTCCGGCTTAGCGTGTCAATGAGGATCAGGTATGTTCCGCCCAACAGCAGGGAGACAGGCAGCAGTACCCGGTTATCGGAGCCGACCCAGAGGCGGGCCAGATGCGGGACCACCAGTCCCACCCAGCCCACGGCGCCCGCGACAGCTACCGTCCCTGCCGTCATCAGCGCGACGGCACCCAGCAGTACCAGCCGTGAACGGTGGGGGCTGATGCCGAGGGCAGCGGCGTCGTCGTCCCCCAGGGAGAGAACGTTCAGACGCCAGCGCAGGGCAATGATCACTGCCGCACCCAGTCCCACCGGAACCAGCGCAATCAGCACCTTCTCGTAGCTGGCCGCTGCGATGGAGCCCAGCAGCCAGTGCACGATTGAGGGCAGCTCCGAGTAGGGATCGGCAATGTAGGTCATAAAGGAAACAAGCGCGTTGAAGAACGCGGCCACCACGATTCCGCCCAGCACAATCATCAGCATCCGGTTGCCCTGGCCCAGGCGTGCCAGGAACAGGACGAAGGCCAGGGCTGCCAGGCCGAATCCAAAGGCGCCGCCAACCATCCACGCGCCGGAAAGCCCCAGTGTCAGCACCAGGACTCCACCGAAGGAGGCTCCGGCTGTGACTCCAATGATGTCCGGGCTCACCAGGGGGTTGCGGAACAGCGCCTGGAGGCAGGCACCGCCAAGTGCCAGTGCACCGCCCACCAGGAACGCCAGCAGGACCCGCGGCAGCCGGACGTCCAGAATGACGGTGGCTTCCTGGTCCGTCCACGTCCTTCTCAGCAGCCCGTCGCTGCCCAGAAACGATCCGGCCTCACCGGCAAGAAGGCGGAGGATTTCATTCGGCGGGACCCAGTAGCGGCCTGCCGCCATGGACCCAACCGCCACCATCAGCAGCAGGACGAGGCTGATGACTACCGGATGCCGGCGCAGAATCCGCGGGCGCCGGGAAGGCACGGGTGCAGCACCGGGCGTGCGTTGAGCCAGGCTCACGGCGTCGCTTCGAAAACTTCGTAGCCGCGGCTTCCGCGGTTCATCTCCAGCCTCAGCGCCGCGTCGATCTGCGCGTCGGAGACGTCATAGTTGTAGAGATAGCCGATCTTCTCCCGCATGGTGTTCCGCAGGGCGTGGCTGGTCAGCTCAGGGTGGTAGAGCTCGGCAGCCCACTGCCACATCAGCGGCGATTCAGCACACGGGACCTCCCAGCGGTATCCGCCCAGGGGTGCCTTGTACACCCGCCTGTTGCGGACTGCGGAGATGGAGGCCAGTGCGCCGTCGGCATAGACATCCGCAGGTGTGCGCGCATCAAAGCCGCCAAGAGTGATGACTTCCGGATCCCATTCGATCAGCTGTTCCGCGCTGACCGTATTGTCAGTGGAAACGTTGTCTGCGGCCATGTTCCGGCCGCCTGCCAGCTCCATCCAGAAATGCATGTAGGAAGCCTTGTTGGAGGCTGAGTAGCCTTCACCGGACTGGCCAAGATGGACCGTGCGCACCGGCGCCGCAGTGCCCAGCTCCGAGCGCAGCCGCTTCAGTTCGGCATGCATCCAGTCGGTGATTTCTGTTCCGCGTTCCGGTTTGCCGAGAATCGCAGCGAACAGCTGGACCCAGGTTTCCAGGAACTCCTGCGTGCCGTAGAGGAGGCACACGGTCTTGAAGCCGGCGTTCTCCAGCGGTTCAACCAGGCCCTCTCCCTGGTCTGCCCATTGGAAGACGACGTCGGGGGCAAGTTCGGTAATGGTCTCAATATTGGGGGTGAAGCTTGAGGGGGAGATGGTCGTGGTGGACCTGGACTCCGGGAAGATCTCACCGAAGAGTCCCTGTTTGTTTGCCTGCAGGGTGGATTCATTGATGCCGACGATGCGGTCATAGCCGCCGTCCACCGCTGCGATCATCGACGGTGAGGGGATCACGGTAGTGGCAATCCGCTGCACCGGGGTGTCAAACGTGATGGTCTTCCCGCGCATGTCTGTGACGGTGAACCCCGGGCCGGGTGATGCTGTTCCAGTCCCGGCTGGGACGGTGCCCGCGGACACTGTCTCGCGGGTGGAGCAGGCGCCGAGAGCGAGCGCCAGGACTCCCAGTCCGCCGGCCAAAAGAGACCGGCGGGGCGGGTGGGGGTACGTGGGGTTAAGGCGGGACAAGGGAACTCCATTCACGGGCTACAAGGTTGGTAAGGCTTGCCTAAGCCAGCCGGAGTTCATATTAGCGAATAAAAACATGACCTTATTCAAAAGTGACAGTCCCTGACATGAGTGAGACGAACCTGACACTGCCGCTTTTTATGAATGACTCAGAATAACTGTTAGAGTCTTCTCAGCGCCTGACGCTTCCCGTCCGGCATTCAGTCCACAGCCGGTCACGCACCAAGGGCCCGCGGACCTCCGCAGCCTGGCACAGGCCGGCTGCTCCCACTTTTGCCGCAACGCCGCCCAAGAGCCGGCGTACTTTGTGCTGCCCGACAGCACGCCACCCGTCTACTAGGAGAACAATGTTCGAAACCACCACTTCCATCCCCGCCCACACCATCCAGGTGCAGGACCCGTCCCGGCAGCAGAGCCGGGGCACGGCTTCACGGGTTGTTTCGGGAAGCCGCGGAGCCGCGCTGGGCGGAAACTACGTCGCTGGGTTCGGCCGCCCCCAGTCCGCCCCGGCCAGCCGGCACGGCGCCCTGTCCAGTGTTTCCTCCTCCGGCCACGGTTACACCGCACGGTTCGACGGCGACACGCACCGCAACGCCGCAGCCCCGGTTGACAGCTACACGGCCGCCTTCGGGTCCACGGCCGGAACACGGAATCCGGCCGCCGGCGGCCGCGGGAGTTACACGGACGCCAACCTCTAGCGGTGTCCAGCAGCTTCCACGGCTCACCGGCTCCAAACCGCGTCGTTTTTCCAGCCAGTGCAGCGCTCCTCCGGTCAGCGGCCGGCGGATCCCGAACGGCGATAGGATGTGAACCCGCCGGCTGAACCAGGCCGGCGGTCGCTGACCCGGTTATGCCGGGCACCAACTATTGCGGGGGACTTCATTTGGGTGCCATGGATGATTTGCTGGGTCCTGCCGAAGTCACGGCGCTGCACCGCAGCCTCACCTCTGCTGCACCAGTCGCCGGACTCCAAGGGCTTCTCGCCGCGATACCTCAGCTCGACCCGTTGTCACTCCGCGGCCGGACGGACCTCCTGGCGGGGCAGCTGGTCCGTGCATACCCCGTTTACGCGCAAGCAGCTGCAGCCTACCGGGGCGCCCTGGCCGATCCGGAGTTCAAGGGCTGGATGATGTGGCCTGTCACCGAATCCGCAGTGACGCTGGCGCTGGCCGGGGGCGACCCCGCAGACTTTGACGACGCCCTTGACCTGCTGGCCGCCCTCACTCCGCGCCTGACGAGCGAGTTCGCAATCCGCAGGCTCCTTACAGCGGACCTGGACCGGTCCCTGGCACTCATCCAGGCCTGGACAGCGGACCCCGATCCGCATGTACGGCGGCTGGCCAGCGAGGGGACCCGGCCCTATCTGCCCTGGGCGATCCGGGTCCCGGGACTGCTGCAGGATCCCGAAGCCACGCTGCCCATCCTGGCCGCCCTCCGGGATGATCCCAGCGAGGACGTGCGCCGCTCCGTTGCCAACCACCTCAACGACATCTCCCGCCATGCGCCCGAAATCACCGTCCAGGCCTGCGCCCGATGGCTGGACGCGCCGGCACCCACCACTGAGCGGCTGGTCCGCCACAGCCTCCGGACCCTGGTTAAGAAAGCCCATCCTGGTGCCCTCGCCCTGCTGGGATTTGAGCCGGCGGAGGTCCTTGTGGAGGATCTTGCCACCACCACACCGGCCATCACCCTTCCCGGCAGGCTCCGCTTCGGCTTTACACTGACCAACACTGGAAGGACGACGGCGCGGCTCGCCGTGGACTATGTAGTGCACTACGTCAAAGCCCGCGGCGGAACCGCTCCCGCAGTCTTCAAGCTTGCTGTCCTGGAACTCCCGGCGGGGGAGTCCCGCACCCTTACCGGTTCACACGCACTGCACCAGATGACAACCCGCCGTCACTATGCCGGAATACACCGTCTGCAGATCCAGGTGAACGGGACCCGGCACGGCTCCTTGGCGTTCGAGGTAGAACTGGATCCGGTTGAGCCTTCGCCGGCATCACCTGCCAGCCTGGAGTCATGACGGGGAATGCTCCGAAGGCGAGGGAGCCGCGAGAGGGAGCCGGTCCTTATGGTGTATGCGCTCATTCATAAGTCTCAGCGGAGCACCCGAACCGCCCCATGCCTCGCCAATGAACTCCGCTGCGATGGACACGGCAGTCTCTTCCGGCGTCCGTGCCCCCAGGTCCAGTCCAATGGGGCTGCGCAGCGCCTTCAGGGCAGCGGGTGACACCCCTGCCTCCAGCAGCCGTTCAATGCGGTGGTGGTGGGTGCGCCGGGATCCCATGGCGCCAACGTAGGCGACCTTCGCTCCGTTGAGCACTGCTGCCAGGAGCGGCGCGTCGAAGCGGGGATCATGGGTCAAGACGCAGACCACCGTTCGGCGGTCCACCGCGCCCGCCTCCAACTGGTCCTGGTAATAGACATGGGGCCGGGAAATGACAACCTCGTCCGCATCCGGAAAGCGTTCCGGCGTCGTAAATACGGGGCGTGCGTCGCAGACCGTGACACGGTATCCGAGGAACGAACCCAGCCGGGCCAAGGCGGACGCGAAATCCGTGGCTCCGAAAACCAGCAGGCGCGGCTGCGGCGCGAAAGTCCTGACGAAGACACTAAGGCCCGCCTCCAGGCGTTCGCCTTCGAGTCCGTACGCCAAGGTCCCGCTGCGCCCTGCCGCAACCAGGCCCAGCGCGTCGTCGGCCGTGGTCTGGTCCAGCCGCCTGCTGCCCAGCGAACCATAGGTTCCCCCGGGGAGGATGACCATGTTTTGCCCCAGGCATCCGGGATCCGGGTGCTCAACCACCGTCGCCATGCCGGCCGGCACGCGGGCTTCTATGGCAGACAGGGCTTTGCCCAGCACCGCTGACTGTTCCGGTGCAAGGGCCTGGACAAAGACTTCAATTGTGCCTCCGCAGGTGAGGCCAACGGCAAAGGCGTCCCCGTCGCTGACGCCGTAACGGGCAAGGACAGGACCCGCACCGTTGATGCACTCCAGTGCCTGCTCGTACACCGCTGCTTCAACGCAGCCGCCGGATACTGAACCAACTGCACCCCCGGAGGAACTCACCAGCATCATGGTTCCGGTTGGACACGGCGCAGAATCGAAGGTCCGGACTACGGTGGCCAGGGCCGCGGTCCGGCCTGCCGCCCATTCACGCTGCAACGCCTCCAGGACGTCATTCATGGCTGTGCTGATCCATGCCCAAACTGCTGCTCCTTCCACGTCAGTCCCGCTTTCGCGTGCCACATCGAGTCCCGTGGACTGCGGTGGACCGTGCGCCAAGGCTGCCCCCCGTGCGGGAGGTGTGTCAATCCCTGTCCGGGCAGCCAGGGAAAGCCTCCGCCCGGGTCGCTGTTATTCAGTCCCTCGGGCTGGTGGCACTCGCCGGACGGTGACCGCGGCGGCACTCGGGCGTACTGTCGGAATGTGCCTGAGCGTGCCGGGCCGGGCAGCCGCCGGCGGGTCCCGCGCCCTTCACAAGTGGTCTTTCTCGGTTTCGTGGCCGCAGCCCTCTGCGGAACGGGACTGCTGATGCTGCCCGCCTCAGATGCGGTTCCCGGCAGTGCTTCCTTCACGGACGCGCTTTTCACTGCGGTGTCGGCACTCTGCGTCACCGGGCTCTCAGTGGTTGAGACACACGTGTACTGGTCCACCTTTGGACAGGTTGTCATCCTTGCCCTGATTCAGGTCGGCGGACTGGGTGTCATGACGTTTGCCTCCATCGTTGGCCTGGCAGTCATTGGGCGGTTCAGCTTCCGGTCGCGGCTGCAGGCCGTGGCCGAAAACCGCAGCCAGGACCTGGACAGCACACCCAGGGTGATCGGCGGCGTCGTGCGCATCTCCCTCGCAACCGAGGCCGTGACAGCACTGCTTCTGGCCCTGCGCTTCTGGCTCGGCTACGGCAAGGACCCGGGCGAAGCCATCTGGCTGGGAGTGTTCCATGCTGTCTCTGCGTTCAATAATGCTGGATTCTCGCTTTTCCCGCGCAACCTCGAGGGCTTCGCAACCGATCCGCTGGTGTGCCTTCCGGTAGCCGCCGCCGTCATCATCGGAGGACTGGGCTTTCCGGTGCTGGTCCAGCTGCGCCGCGCCTGGGGGAAACCGCTGCGCTGGACCATCAACACCCGCCTGGTGCTTTGGGGGACGGTCATCCTGCTGCCGGCCGGAACGGTGTTCATTGCCCTGTGCGAATGGAACAACCCGCAGACCTTCGGTGCCCTCTCCGGACCGGAACGGTTCCTGGCTGCATTCTTTATGTCAGTCCAGACCAGGACGGCGGGATTCAGCTCCGTCGACGTCGCCCAAATGGATCCGCTGTCCTGGCTGGGAATGGATGTGCTGATGTTTATTGGTGCCGCACCGGCCGGAACCGGCGGCGGGATCAAGGTGACGACGTTCGCGGTGCTGGTGTTCGCCGTCGTGGCTGAGGCACGCGGGAACGAGCAGGTGACGGCCCTGGGCAAGGCGCTGCCTGCCTATGCCGCACGGCAGGCGCTGGTTGTGGTCCTCGTCGCCGCCGGACTGATCGCTGTTTCAACCGGAGCACTGATGGCCATGTCGGACTACTCGATGGACCGGCTGCTGTTCGAGACGGTCTCTGCCTTTGGAACGGTTGGGCTCTCTGCCGGTGTCTCGTCGGCACTGCCTGTAGCAGGGGAGCTGATCCTGGTGGTACTTATGTTCACAGGCCGGCTCGGGCCCATTCTGCTCGCCTCGGCGCTGGTCCTGCGGGAGCGCAGGCTCAAGTACAAACTTCCTGAGGAAAGGCCGATCATTGGCTAAGCTCAACCTTTTCAACGGCAGGGAGGCGGAGCGGATCAGCGAGTCCGACGCCGTAGCGGTGATCGGTCTTGGGCGATTCGGTCAGTCACTCGCGCTGGAGCTGATGGCTAACGGCGTCGACGTCCTGGGTGTGGACGGGGACCAGCAGGTGGTGCAGGGCCTGGACGGGCGGCTGACCTACGTGGTGATGGCCGACGCGACCCGGGAAGATGTTCTGCGCCAGCTGTCGATTCCGGAGTTCAACCGGGTTGTGGTGGCCATCGGCCAGGACATCGGGGCCAGCATTCTCGCAGTATCCCTTTTGCTGCGTTTCGGCGTGCCGGAGATTTGGGCGGAAGCGGTCAGTGAAGCACACGGTACGGTGCTTGAGCAGCTGGGCGTGCACCACGTGATCTTTCCGGAAAAGGACATGGGGCGCCGGGTGGCGCACCTGGTCCAGGGCAGTCTGCTGGACTACATTCCGCTGGGCGGGAACTTCGCCGTGATCGAAACCGCCCCGCGTGAATTCCTGGCCGGCTCCACGATTTATCAGTCCCAGGTCCGGAGGCGGTTCGGCGTGGTGATCGTTGCGGTCCGCAAGTCCGACGGCGAGTGGCAGTTTGCCGAGCCCGACCTCCAGATCGACGAAGGCGACGAACTCCTGGTGGCCGGACCCACGAAAAAGGCCGAGGCCTTCAGCAGGCGTTAGTTGTTTGTGTCGCCATCATGACGCAGCAACTATGACGGAGCTTATATACTCGACAGCGCGTTGGATGCTGTCCAAATTTGGTTGGATTCCAACGAAATGAATGCCCCGTTTCCTAAGGAGCCACCGTGACTCAGACTGCCCGGCCAACAGACCAGCCCAGACAGGACTTTGGGTACTTCGGCCCGGAGAGCATCAGCTGGAAGCTCTACTCCGATCCGTCATCGAAGCTTGGCGGCATAGCCGCGCTTCTGCTCCAGGCGCTGAATCCCAGCATGATGCGCCTGTTTTCCAACGTCAGCGTTGCCGGCCAGGATGCCGCAGCCAGGGGCGAGCGGACAGGGCAGTACATCGACACAACGATCTTTGGGGACAAGGCGCATGCCGACGCCGCCGCCCGATCCGTGCGCGGAATGCACAAGCATGCCAACTGGGAGGACCCGGCAACCGGGCAGACCCTGCGCGCGGAGACCGAAGACTGGATGGACTGGACCCACAACACCCTTGTGTTTGCGGTACTCCGGGCTGCCGAAGCATTTGGTCCGAGGCTGTCCGTGCAGGAGCAGGACCAGTTCGTGGTTGAGCAGCACATTGCCGCCAGGCTCGTGGGAATCGACCCCGCACGCCTTCCCGCAACCTATGCGGAGCTGCAGAAGTATATCGACGCCCAAAAGGACTGGCTGGCCCTCTGCCTGCCTGCCGCGGAGGTAAGCCAGGCAATCCGCAAGCCGTCCCTGCGGGGCAATCCGGTGAAAGTCTGGACGGGAATAGTCATCCAGGACGGGATCCTCTCGCTGCTCCCGGACTGGGCACTTCTTCTCTACGGCGTGGCGGGGCGGCCGATGAACCTGCGCAGCGCGGCAAAGACGACCAGGGCGATGATGGCCGCCGCCCGCCGAAACCGCCCGTACGAGGACGTCATCACGGACCTCACCACGAAGGTGGATACTCATCCCTACCGCAAGGTCCGCAACCGTGCCGGAATCTAGTCTGGAGAGCCTGTCGGGTTTTCAGGGTTCCGGGAGCCGGATCCATGCCTAAGGGTGCGCATCGCACTGACCTGCCCGCTGAGGCAGCATCGTCCGGAGTGAAATCCAAGCCCTCGGGGCGGCAGCCGCTGCCTGCCGGGCTGGCATTCCGGTCCCTCCTGCCGGGCCTCCTTCGAGCCGGCCGGGATTTATTGAAAGAGGGCGGATGGCGGCTGCTGGCCGTGTATGCAGTCAGCCAGGCCATCCCGCTGGCCCTGGTTTCTCCGCTGATCCACTGGATGTTTACCCAGGCGCTGGCTTCCGCGGGGTTCCACGCGGTGACCTCTGCCGGGATTGCCACAATGCTCTCCAGCGGAGTCTCCCTCGCGTGGATTGCGGGGCTGTGTGTGCTTGCACTGCTGACAGTTTCCCTGCAGCTTAGCGTTCTGGCAGTGGCAGCGGCCCAGGTCCGCAGCGGGGCAAGCCTGCGTCCCTCAGCCCTGGCAGCCAGGCTCCTGCCCGTGATTCGGCGTCTGGCGCTACCCGGGTTCCTGCCCTTGGGGGCGTACCTGTTCCTTGTGGTTCCCCTCACGCAGGCGGGCTTCTTTTCGGTCCTGACGCATTCAATTGCTATTCCGAACTTCGTTAGCGGAGAACTGCTGAAGTCGACGCAGGGGACGCTGGTCTACGTATCGTTCCTTGTTGTGGCAGGAACCGCTGCGCTGCGGTATTCACTGGCAGTGCCGCTGTTTGCGGTAGGCGGAGTTGCCGGCGGAAAGGCGATGCGCCTGAGCTGGCGCGCGACCGGCCGGACCACTCCGGCGCTGCTGGTTGCCGGTGCCGTGGGAGTTGCGGCAGGCATGCTTGCAGGCGCCGGACTGGTGGTGCTTACACTCCTTCCCACCCTTGCCGCCGACCTGTTCTTTCCCCGTGCAGCCGCCGGCGTGGCCGCGTTTGCACTGGGGGCTGCCCAGGTTGCCGGTGTGGCCATTGCCGGCGGTTTGGTGCTCTTTGTTGCCGGAATGCTCCTGGAACTCATGGACCGCAGCATCCCCCTGCTTCCTTCCGATGTGCAGCCGGGAACGCGGAAGATCAGCCAGGTGTCCACGGCCCCGCCGGCTGAAGTCCGACCGTCCGTGGCCCGGCGCCGTCGACGCCGGACGGCTGCCGCGGTGGCTGGTGCCGCCGTCGTCCCTGCGTTGATCCTGGGCGTGATCAACCTTCCGGTCATGGAGGGCCTGCGTGATGTTCCCCGAACCCTGGTCTTGGGGCACCGCGGGTTCAGCGGCGGCGGGGTCGAGAACACGATTTCCGGCTTGAACGCCGCTGCTGCGGCAGGCTCCGATCTCGTTGAGATGGACGTCATGCAGACGGCGGACGGCGAGTTTGCCGCGATGCATGATGCATCGCTGCAGCGGCTGGCGGGGCGCCAGGATGCGGTGGGGGATCTGACCCTGGCCGAGCTGACGTCCATCACCGTGCACGACCAGTTTGGCCATGCCGACTCGATTCCCTCACTCCGTGACTATGTACTTGCCGCCCAGGAGGCAGGGCAGCCGCTGCTGATCGAGCTAAAGCTCCATGGTGGAGAAACGGAGGATTACGTCGAGCGGCTGGTTGCTGAACTCGAGTCCCTGGACGCGCTTCAGGAGAACATCTATCACTCATTGAGCCAGGAGAAGGCCGAAGAGTTGAAGCTGCTGCGGCCTGAGCTCTACGTGGGCCTGACTCTCGCTGTGGCTGGCGTTGCATCTCCGCAGACCACCGCGGACTTCATTGTGGTGGAGGAAGCGTCGTATACCGCTGCGGTCCGCGAGTCAGCGTGGGCTGACGGCAAGGAGGTTTACGTGTGGACCGTGAACGGCGGTGATGCCATCCGCAGCATGCTGCGGGACAACGTTGACGGCATCATTACTGACCACCCGGATGTGGCGCTCCGGGACCGTAACTCGATGGGGACGGATGAATTCATGAGTTCCAAGCTCTACGACGCCGTCATGCGCTTTGTCGTGATCTTCTAGCCGGCGGCGCCGCGGCAGTTGCTCTAAGCGAGGGACATAAAGAGCTTTTCCATCTCCTTGCGGTCCAGGGTGGGATCCTCGCTGGTGAGGCACTGCTCAAGGCCCGAAGCGATGATGGCGAAACCTGCGCGGTCGACCGCTTTGGATACCGCTGAGAGCTGCGTGATGATGTCCTTGCAGTCCCGGCCTTCCTCGAGCATGCGGGTTACCGCTGCCAGCTGTCCCTGGGCGCGCTTGAGGCGATTGATGATGGGCGTGGTGTCTTCACTGTCGAGCTGCATGGTGTCTCCTGTGCGGCGGTGTGCCGCTGCCGGCACGATTCATCACAATGCTATACCCCGGAGGGTAATTTGCATACCCCCTGGGGTATGCGGGATAGTGGTGCTGCTGCCGGACATCGGTCCGGAGGGCAAATACACTGCGAGGAGAAAATCATGTGCCGTGCCGTAAAGTGCCGCAGCTGCGGAAAGTCCACCTGGGCGGGCTGCGGGAATCACGTACAGGACGTAATGCGGAATATTCCCACGTCGGACCGCTGCACCTGTGACCGGAACGCACCGGCCCCGAAGGCCGAGGGTGCGGGTTGGCTGGCTAAGCTGTTCGGCCGCTGACGGGGCCTGCACTGGACGGCGCAGGCTCCGCCGCGGCGGTTCTGCGCCCTCCGGGAGCGGCCGCAGGATCAGCCGGAAAACCTGCCGGCTAAAGCACAACCCCGTCAGGCAGCTGGGGAGCATCGAACTTCTGCCGCTCACATTCGGCCTGCAGGGGAGGATACGTTTCGGCGATCAAATCCAGGATCCGGTTGCGCACAATCAAATAGGCTTCACCTACACCGACAACTCCCTTGAACTCCTTCAGTTCCTCCTCATAGGACGTCTGTTTGTGCCTCAGGTAGTTCACGGTCATCCGATCCCGCCGGGCCTGGGAGGTACCTGGTCCCGCGGGAGACTGGCTGCGGCGCAGGCGGGAATTGTAGTGGTCCAGTGCCTTCTGCTGCACCACATCCCACGGCTCAGGAACGATGCGGAGCTCCAGTGCCTGCGCAGCGGCGACCGCTTCCTTCTTCTTCGCCAGGGAACGCTCCCGGGCAGCAAGCTGGCGCCTGCGCGATGCCTCGCGTGCTTTCCTGAATTCCTCAGTAACCTCCACGGCTTCGACCCGTTCCCGGGAGTAGAGCTTCATGGGTGCGGCTTTCCGGGAAAACGGATTGCGTGCGGTACGGTCCGGCTCTGGAAGGAACACCTTGATCTGTGTATCCGTCCACCCGCGTTCTTTCTTCAAATCCCCGGCGATCAGGAAATCCTCGCTGTTGGCGGGTTTCGGACGCGGCGGATGATGCTTACCTCGGGACATTCAGGACTTCTTCGGTGGTGCGGATGGGACGCACCCAAGTCTAGTAACCGTTCCAGGCGCGGCGGCGACGGCGCCGCCCGGCAGGTGCGGAAGGCGCCGTCGTCGTTCGGGGCGGTGATGCCCCTCTCAGGAACCGTACGCCCGGGGGAGCGGGATCCCGCGCTGCTCCATGACCAGCCTTAGCCGGGTGGGATAGTCGGTAATGATGCCGTCCACACCGAGGTCAATGAGGTAGTTCATCGCAGCTGGCTCATTCACCGTCCAGGGCACGACCTTCAAACCGGTCTCCCTTGCTTCACCCACCATCTGCCGGGTGACCGAGGTGTAGATGGGTGAGATTACGTCGTACCCCTGGGCGGCGGCTGCCTTCACCGCGGATCCGTCGAAATCGTCAATATCGATCCCGCCTAGGATCGGTGCGGCACCCGGCTGCCCGATTTCCAGGGTTGCCGGAGCTGCCACCAGGGCGACCCGGACAAGACGGGGGTCAAGGCGGCCCACAAGGTTCAGGGCCGACCAGTCGAAGGACTGGATGGTCACACGGTCCGCCATACCGGATCTGCGGACCTCGCGGACGACAGCCCGGGTCAGCGCTTCCATGCCGGGACCGCCGGCGCGTCCATCCTCGACCTTGGTTTCGATATTCAAGCCGACGCCGCGCGCCCTCATCTCGCGGACGAGGGCAAATACGTCCTTCAGTTCCGCGATCCTGTTTCCTTCCACAACCTGCTGCTCCGGGTAGCCGGGAAGCTGCGCGAAACCGCAGTCGAGTGTTTTCAGCTGCGCCAGCGTCAGTTCGGTAACCCGGTCTCCCACGTACGGGAAATCCGGATCGCCGGCGGCAGCCGGTTCGGTGTCACGGCATTTTGCGGCCAGGATGACGTCGTCATGCCAGACAACGATTGCGCCGTCTTCGCTGAGATGCGTGTCCAGTTCCAGTGTGCTCACGCCCAGTTCCAGCGAATGCCTGAAAGCCGCCAGCGATTCCTCCGTGTATTCACCCCGCCCGCCGCGGTGTGACTGCAGGTCGAGCCCGGAACGCTGGACCCCGGCGCGCATCTGCTCAACCATGACGTCGAAGATGTGCGTGTCCTCGTAGAACCCGCCCAGTTTCTCCGAACCCGGACCCATGGCGGTCAGCGGAACGTCCAGGGCAGTGTGCCCGTCGGTAGTCCAGTCCACGGAGAAGACCTGGTCCGAATTCGCAACCGGAAGCGGACCGTCCTCGGCTGAGATGCCATCCCCGGACTCGTCTTCAGTGTCGTTGAAGGCCTCGATGGTCATGCCGCCGGTCTGATGGTCACCGACCACGATCAGCAGGGTATTCCCGTCAGCCTCAGCGAAGTCCCGGGCGACAGCTACGGACTGTTCAAACGCTATGCCTGCCTTGATCGTCAGAGCCGCGTCGTTGACGTGGGACATCGAGTCGATGCCCTCGTCCTCGACAAGGAGGAAGAATCCCTCACCCTCGGAGCCGCCGCCGTGGCCGCCACCGGGTCCACCGCCGTGACGTGCCTGCGATGCGGGGGAGGAGAGCAGCTCAAGAGCCTTCTGCGTCATGGTGGTCAATGGAACGTTCGGTTCGTAGATCTCCTCGACGTCATCGCCGTACTGGAACATTTCCTCGTTGGCGAAGAGGCCCAGGACCTTGGGTCCCTGTGCCTGCAGGAGACCTGCCTCGTCCCAAACGTATTCGTAGCCGTCAGCCTGGGCCTGCCCCACGAGGTTGACCGGTCCGGTGCTCTCCTCGGAAGGATCCTCAGGCGGGTTATCCGGGTGCATCCCGGGGTTCCCGGCGGGATACCAGTGGTCTTCACCGCCGCCCAGAATGAGGTCGGGCCGGCTGGATTCCAGGAACTGCCGTGCAATTTCGCTTTGTTCGCCGCGGTCGGCTACATGCGAACCGAAGGCCGCCGGGGTCGCGTCCGTCACCTGGGCCGTGGTCACAAGCCCGGTCGACTTGCCCAGGGCGGCAGCGATCTCAAGTGCCGTGGGGACCGGGACCCCGTTAAGGTCGACGCCGATTGCCCCGTTGTACGTCTTGACGCCCGTGGACATGGTGGTTGCGGCTGCAGCGGAATCGGTGACAAAGGTCTCCGGATCCGCAGAGTTGGTGTGCACCAGTCCCAGCTCGGGGAGTGAGTCCATCACGAGTTCACCCGTGAGCCCCACATGGGAAAGCCGGATGGCATTGCGCTGGGCTGTGCCCATGCCGTCCCCAACCATCAGGATGATGTTCCTGGCACCCTGGGGTTTGTCCGGCCGGGGCTTCCGGGGTCCGTGGTCTTTATTGTTTCCGGCCTGCTCCAGGCCCGGCGCCGGATCCGGCAGGTCTGCGGCCAGCCCGGTCCCGCCGCTGCAGCCGGAGAGGATCAGGCCGCCCAGTATCGCCGTCGTTACTGTCAGTTTTCCCTTGTTCATTTGTGGATTCCCGTCCCAGAGTGCGCGAGTGATGACGCATGCCCCCTCATCAAGTGCGCTCACCCTTCCGGCACGCTGACGCCAGTGTCAACCGCACCGGCGGAATCCGGCCGCCGAATCCCCGTCAAGGCGGGACGGGAAGAACCTACTCGAACCGGGACGGATCTCCCGTACCGTGCCGGACAACTTCCGCGGCACCGCTTGAGTAGTCGATGACCGTTGTGGGATCCGGTCCGCAGAAACCCGAATCCACCACGGCGTCCAGCTGGTTTCCGAGGGTGTCCTGGATTTCCCACCCTTCAGTCAGGGCTTCTTCCTGCCCCGGCAGCAGCAGCGTGCTCGAAAGGATGGGCTCTCCGAGGTCCTCCAGGAGGGCCTGCACCACCTTGTTATTGGGAATCCGTACACCCACCGTCTTCTTCTTCGGGTGCAGGAGGCGGCGGGGAACTTCCTTGGTGGCGGGCAGGATGAAGGTGTAGCTGCCCGGAGTCACGGCTTTGATCGCCCGGAATACGTCATTGTTGACCTGGACGAACTGGCCCAGCTGGGCAAAATCGCGGCACATCAGGGTGAAGTGGTGTTTGGAGTCGAGCTCGCGGATGCTGCGGATCCGGTCAAGGGCCTCGCGGTTGCCAAGCTGGGCACCCAGGGCGTAGCAGGAGTCTGTTGGGTAGGCGATGAGCCCTCCGTCCCGAAGGACGGCAGTGACCTGGGAAATGGTGCGGGGCTGGGGATTATCGGGATGGACGTCGAAGTATCTGGCCATGTGCAGAGCTTACGCTCAGTGTCCGGGCCCGTGCTGGGAACCTGGCCCCGGACACGGTTGGGAGGGATGGACGGCGCAGGCAGGACGCTGGATACTGCAGGTGGGCAGGCCCGGCAGCTGCCGGCTTGCTGCGCACTTCAGGCCCAGGGACCAGATCAGTGGATGCTCAGCAAAGGACAACGATGCGGGACCAAGGCCAGCCCAGGCGGTACACGAGGGCCGAAAAGTGGCTGATCGGCCTGGAACTCGGCACGGGAACGGCTGCCCTTGCCTCCGGCGTACTGCTGGCAGCGCGCCCTGATGGTTCCTTCCTGCACACGGGTCCGTGGATCCTGAGGCGGACGCCGTTCCGGGACTGGCGTGTTCCGGGACTGCTGCTCGCAGGAGGCTGCGGAGGAGGTTACCTGGCCGCCGGAGCGCTGCAGCTGGTGCGGCACCCGGCGGCGCCGGTGGTCTCCGGGGCAGCAGGAGCAGCATTGGTGGGACTGGAAGTCTGGGAGGCGGCCGTGGTCGAATTCCAGCTTCTTGGAGCTCTCTACGCGGCCATTGGCGGAGCAGTCGCAGCACTGGCTGTCCGCATTGCACTCAAAGACTGAAACCGGCGCGTTTTCAGCCCAGACCGGGCGGACGGCCAGCGTCGGAGCCTAGGAGCCGCCGTCTTCGATGCTGACCATCCAGCTGGTCCCAAAACGGTCCACCAGCATCCCGAACATGTCTCCCCACGGCGCCCGTTCCAGAGGCAGCGTCATCTGTCCGCCGTCGAGGAGCTTGTCCCAATAGCCGCGCAGGTCATCGCCGTCGTTCCCGCTCAGTGAGATCGAGTAGCTGCTGCCTTCATCCAGGTTCATGCTGTTGGGGGTATCCGAGGCCATCAGGACGAAGCCCTTGTCCGTGGTCAGCGTTGAATGCATGATCTTGCCGGCCTCTGACGGGTCGTCGCTGGCGTTCATGTCCGCAAAGGTGGAGCTCTCCAGCGTCCCGCCGAAAACACTTTGGTAGAACGCCATGGCTTCGGCGGCGTTGTCACGAAAACTCAAATAGGGGTTCAGCTGGCTGGGCATGGCAGTTCCTCCAATATTCTCCGGGTGTCCGGCACGGGCCGGTGTCTGGAAAAGTATGCGCTTGGCCACACCGGCGGGGAAGGGGGCTCCCGGATTCGCCGTGAAATTGCTGGCAGCAGGCCTTCAGCGGAGGCCGACATCAATTCTGTTCCTCCTGCCGTCCGGCGTAGCGTTGGAAAGTTGGGTTAGGCAACCTCATGGCAGGCAGAAACTGGATACGGAGCGCACGTTGCCGCAAGAAGGCGAATACAAGGGACAACCGGGCCGGGATGAACCGGCGGCCAAGCAGGCCCACAACCGGGATGAGGGCAGGCCGCGCGGGCTGTGGACCAGGGCTTTCAGCCTGGCCATCGCGGTCAACTTCTTCATCTCCCTGGTTTTCTATCTGCTCATGACATCCATGGCCCTCTACGCAGTGGAGCGGTTTGGGGCTTCGGACACTGCCGCGGGGCTGACCGCCGGGTCATTTGTCCTGGGGGCCCTGGCCGCCAGGATCTTCGCCGGCAAGTTCCTGGACTTCGTGGGCCGCCGCAGGATGCTGCTGGTGGGGCTGCTGTTCTACACCGTTGCCGCCCTCTTCTACATCCCGGCCGGAAGCCTGGGTGTGCTGATAACCATCCGCGTGCTTCACGGAGCCGCATTCGGTTTGGCGAGTACCGCCATCTCCGCCTCGGTCATGGGCCTGATCCCCGCGGGACGCCGGGGCGAGGGCACGGGTTACTTCTCCATTTCGAATACCCTGGCCACCGCCGTCGGGCCGTTCCTGGCCGTGCTGCTGGTGGACCGCACGGACTATGACACGCTCTACCTGGTCACCGCCGGCTGCGCTGCCGCTTCACTGCTGGTGGCGCTGGCACTGAAGCTTCCCGAACGGGCCATCACACCGGCTGAAGCCGCAGCCAAGTGGCGCATGCGGCCGGGGGATGTCTTCGAACCCCGCGCCGCGGCGATCGCGTCGGTGATGCTGGTGGCCGGCGTGGCCTACTCCGGCGTGCTGACCTTCCTGAACTCCTACGCACAGGAGAAGGACATGGTGGCCGCGGCGTCGGCGTTCTTCCTGATTTACGCCGGGATCGTGTTCATCTCACGTTTCATTGTCGGCCGGCTCCAGGACCGCCGCGGAGACAACGCGGTTGTATATCCGATCCTGGCTTCATTCGCGCTCGGGCTCGGCATGCTGGCGTGGGCGCCGAACACAGCTGTGCTGGCCCTGGCCGGCGCCTTTGTGGGGATGGGCTTCGGGGCACTGATGCCTACGGCGCAGGCGATCGCCGTTACCGTGGCTCCGGACCACCGGATCGGCATTGCCACGTCCACGTTCTTTTTGATCCTCGACGCCGGCATTGGGCTGGGCCCGTTCCTGCTGGGCCTGCTCATTCCCCTGACAGGCTTCTCCGGAATGTACGCGGTCCTCACCGCCGTTGTTGCTGCGGCCATGATCCTGTACCACTTTGTCCACGGCCGGTTCGCAGGCCGGAAGGCCACCGCCTGAGGCAGCGGCACGGCAACCGCTGACAGCACGGTCCGCAGCGGGTAGCCTGCCTGCATGGCGGCTAAAGCAACCACCCTGTCCGTGCCCGGGCCGCACGGCGTCCGTGAGGTCCGCATCTCCAGTCCGGACCGCGTGCTGTGGCCTGAGTCCGGCTTCACGAAGCTGGACCTGGCCAACTACATGGTGGCGGTCGGCGATGCCTTCACGGCAGCCAACGGCGACCGGCCCCTTTCACTCCAGCGTTTCCCCGCCGGCATTGACGGCGAACAGTTCTTCTCCAAGAATCCGCCCAAGGGAGCCCCGGAGTACGTCCGGGACGTGATGGTGGTTTACCCAAGTGCCCGGTCCCATCCGCAGCTGGTCATCGATGAACCGGCCGCAGCAGTGTGGGCGGTACAGATGAACACCGTGGTCTTCCATCCCTGGCCGTCCCTGGCCGGGGACCCGGACAACCCTGACCAGCTGCGCATCGACCTGGATCCCCAGCCCGGCACCGGCTTTGACGACGCTGTCCCGGCCGCGGTTGCACTGCGTGAAGTGCTGGCCGAAGCAGGCCTGGAGGCCTTCATCAAGACCTCCGGCAACCGCGGCCTGCACGTCTTCGCCCCGATTGAACCCGTACGGGAATTCCAGGACGTCCGGCACGCCGTCATAGCCGCCGCCCGCGAACTCGAGCGACGTCTCCCCGCGCAGGTAACGACGTCGTGGTGGAAGGAGGAGCGCGGGCAAAAAGTGTTCGTGGACTTCAACCAGGCAAACAGGGACCGAACCATGGCCGGGGCATACAGCCCGCGGGCACTGCCGCATGCACCGGTCTCCACTCCCGTCACCTGGGAGGAACTTGGAGAAGTGGATCCCCGGCAGTTCACCGTGGAGACCGTGCCGGGGCGGCTGTCAGAGACCGGGGACCCGTGGGCCGGGTTCGGCGACCGGCGGGGGAGCATCGACATCCTGCTGCAGTGGTGGCAGCGGGACCTGGACAATGGGCTGGGCGAGCTTCCCTTTCCGCCCGATTACCCGAAGATGCCCGGCGAGCCGCCTCGGGTGCAGCCCAGCCGGCGCAGGATGGGCCTGCCGGATACCCAGGTGTGAGGACCATCACGGCCACTTTTGGGAAGCTGGACCCCCGGGGCGGTGTTAACAACCTCTGGTAAGTCCGCCAACCAGAAAGTGCCCTCATGAGCAACAGCACCACCGAGATTAGCCAGGATCAGTTCGTCGTGGACAGTGAAGCCCTCGACACCCTCTTCCTGGAAGCACGCACCGCAAACACGTTCAGCTCCGAACCGGTGACCGAGGAGCAGATGCGGGCCATCTACGAACTGACCAAGATGGGTCCGACGTCGATGAACATCCAACCGATGCGCATCACCTGGGTGAACTCGCCGGAAGCTCGCGAACGGCTTGTGAAGCACATGGCCGAGGGCAACCAGGCCAAGACGGCCTCAGCGCCGGCCGTGGCTGTGCTCAGCTTCGACACAGAATGGCACGAAGGCTTCCCGACCTTCTTCCCGCACGCTGCGGACCGCAAGGCCATGTTTGACGGCAATGACGAGCTGCGCAGCATCATGGGCAACAACAACGCCCACATGCAGGCTGCCTACTTCATCATGGCTGTCCGTTCCGTAGGCCTGGCAGCGGGTCCGATGGGCGCGTTCGACGCCGCAGGGATCGACGCCGAATTCCACGCAGGCACCAACCGCCGCACCTTCATGGTCATCAACGTGGGCAAGCCCGGGGAGAACCCCTGGTTCGACCGCCTGCCGCGCTACGACTACGACGAAGTGACCACCACGCTCTAACCGCCGCCCGTCCGTTTCCGAAAGGGAACCCGGGGAGCAAAGGGCCGGCGTTTGCCGGCCCTTTTTGCTGCCGGCGCGTCTGCGTGGACACCTGGCCTTCCACGCCCGGCTCCGGTGGTGGGACGATTGCGTAGGCCGGAAAGCAGGGGATAAAGCAGGGGATATGGCAACCATTTCAGTAGTGGTACCCGTACGAAACGACGCCGCCTTCCTCCGCAGGTGCCTGCTGGCCCTTGAGCACCAGACCCGCCGGGCAGACGAGATTGTGGTGGTGGATAACGAGTCCACTGACGACACCGCTGCCGTCTGCGAAGCGGCCGGGGTCCGCCGCGTGGCCGAGCCCCTTGCGGGAGTCGCCGCAGCGACGGCCTGCGGTTTCGATGCTGCGAACTGCGAGCTGCTGGCCAGGCTCGATGCCGACTCGGTGCCGCCCCCGGACTGGCTGGAACGCATGGAGGACCTGGTGGAGGCTGCCGGACCGCTCACTGTCGTTACCGGCCCCGGAAACTTCTACGGCGGCAACCGGCTGACCCGCTGGATCGCGGAACACCTCTACATAGCCGGGTACCGCTGGTCGATGAACCTGCTCATGGGACATCCGCCGATCTTCGGGTCCAACTTCGCCCTTCCTGCGTCGATGTGGAAGCGCATGCGCGAAGGCGTGCACCGTTCAAGTTCACGCATCCACGACGATCTGGACCTGAGCTGGCAAGTGGCGCCGGATATGAATGTTCTCTGGGTGGACTCCCTGCGGGTTGGGGTTTCCGCCCGTCCGCTGGACACCTGGTCCGGACTGGGGAGGCGGCTCTCCATGGCCTGGACAACCTTTGCGGCAGACTTCCGCCAGCAGGGTCCCCTGCAGCGGCGGAGGCTGCGCAGGCAGTGGCAGCTGGAACAGCAAGCGGGCAGGGCCTAGGGGCCGGACGGCCCCGAGGCATCCCCGTAAAGTGCCAGCAGGTCGCGGGCCAGCTGGTTGGGTGCCGTCTCACAGGGGCTGTGTCCGCCGCGGTAAACCGCCAGCCGGCCCTTGATGGCCCGGGCAAACCCGGCATGGACCCGGTTGGGCCAGACATCGTGTTCACCCACCGCCACAAGCTTCGGCAGCGGCTGGGCCGCCAGCTGGGGGCGGACATCCGGAACATGGCGCATCAGCGTGATGATGTCCCGGATCGACTGCCTGCGGGTGTACTTGAAGCGCGTGCGCACAAAATCCATCCTGGAGGGCGGCACCCGAACGAAATTCCGCTTCACACCCCAGACAATGAGGTCTGCGCTTACCGGACCGGATACCAGCGGGGAGAGCGGGCCCAGGATGCTGACCGAGCGGAAGGCCAGCCCGGGTTCAGGGGGTGCGCTCATCAGCGTCAGGGTGCGAAACCTGTCCGGACGGCGCAGCAGGGCCAGCTCGGCAATTACGCCCGCAAACGAATAGCCCAGAACGTGCGCGGGTTCGCCCAGGACGTCCAGGACAGCAAGCAGGTCCTGAACGTACAGGTCATAGTCGTAGTGGCTGCGCGGAGGGGAAAGGTTCTCCGGACCGGCAGCGGCCGACTCGTACTGGCCGGCAAGGTCGTATGCCTGGACGTAGTAACCCTGGGCAGCCAGAAGCGGCATCAAGAGTGAAAAGTCCTCCTTGGAACCCATGACGCCGGGAACCAGCAGCACCGGTGTCCTGCCCGGTTCTCCCATGGCTGCAGCGGCAAGCTTGCCGCTGGGGGCGTCAAGGGCAACCCGGACAGCGCCCGGCGGCAGGACGGACCAGTCAATGGATCCAAGCTGCGAATCCAGTTCGGCTGCCGGCGGGGCGGCAGTACCGTACGCAGCGCCGTCGAACGCCTCTGGAACCTCGCCATCCGGAAGGGCCATACCTAACGATAGCCAGCGCGGGTGCCGCGGGAACCTGTGTGCACGCCTTTACAGCCCGCGGGGGCAAGATCAGAATTGCCGGAACGGACCACACACACCCATCCGAATGCTTGGCGCAGGAGACCTGCCATGGATACACCCCAGTCCCGTCCCCATCAGTCCAGTGAGCTCAAGGACCGGCACCGCAGGATGTGGGCCCTGGGCGACTACGGCAGCGTTGCATCGCAAGTGGTGCCTGAACTCGGTGCAGTGCTGGCCGTCGAAGCCGGGATCTCTGCGGGGGACTACGTCCTGGATGTGGCTGCCGGTACCGGGAATGCTTCCATTCCCGCCGCGCAGACCGGCGCCCGGGTGGTGGCACTTGACCTGACTCCCGAGCTCCTCGAAGCGGGGCGGGGCGCAGCAGGAGCACAGGGGCTGGACCTGGAATGGGTTGAAGGTGATGCCGAGGACCTGCCGTTTAAGGACGCCACCTTCGACGCCGTCATTTCCTGCGTTGGCGTGATGTTTGCGCCCAATCACCGCCAGTCTGCGGCGGAGCTGGTGCGGGTCTGCCGGCCCGGCGGAACCATAGGGCTGCTGAACTGGACGCCCGAGGGGTTCGTAGGAGAACTGATAGCCATCATGCGGGACTACCAGCCGCCGCAGGCAGCTGCCCCCGGGCCGCCGTTGTGGGGCAGGGAAGACTACGTGACCGGACTGTTCCAGGAGGGAACGGTTACCGGCTGGCGAAGCCGAAAAGAGATGGTCACCGTAGACCGGTTCGAGAACCCTGAGCACTTCCAGGAGTTCTTCAAGGCGAATTTCGGACCCGTGGTAGGCGCCTACCGGCTGATAGGGGACGATCTTGAACGCAGCGCGGCACTGGACCGGGAGCTGTCCTCCCTCGCCGAACGCCACGCCCGCAGCACCGCAGGCGGCATCGAGATGGACTGGGAATACCTGCTGCTGCGGGGAACCGCAGCCGGTTAGCAACGCGGAGACTGACGGAATGGTTTTTTCGGCGGGGCACGGCAGGGGATAAACTGCCATTGCTGTCCCGTTCCCAGCCAAGGAGTCGACTGTGCCCCCGAAACGCCGGCCCAACAAGTACGTTTACCGCTCCATCGTCTTTGCCGGAGTTGCAGCAGTGAAGCTGTTCCGGGTCAAGGTCATTCCTTCCGGGCTTGAGCACCTGCCGCAGGACGAGATTATTCGCGGACTGAACCGCACGGTGGAGCCGGGCAAGGGCGCCGTCGTCGCGATCACGCACTTCGGCTACTTGGACTTTGTCTTCGCTGAGTACCTGTTGTGGAAGCAGCTCAAGGTTCATATGCGTTACCTCGTTACCAAGAAGGCAGCACGCAAGAAGTTCGTGGCAGCGGTCTGTGACTGGTGTGAACACGTAGTGGTGGACCGGTCCAACGGGGCAGAGGCCTACACCGAATCCGTGGAGAAGCTGCACCGGGGCGACTACCTGGCAGTGCTGCCCGAGGCGGGCGTGAGCCGAAGCTTCACCGTGCGCCAGCTGAAGACCGGAGCGGTCCGCATGGCGGCGGAAGCCGATGTGCCCATCATTCCCGTTTCTGTCTGGGGCGGGCACCGGATGCTCACCCGCGGACACGGCCTGAGCCTGAAGGCAGTGTGGAAGACCCCGGTCCGTATCCACATTGGCGAACCGCTGAAGATCGACCCGGCCGCCTCTGTGCCGGAGGAGACTGCCCGCCTGCAGGAGATCCTCCAGGCCGGCATCGACGAGTGCATCGACACTTATCCCGAAAAGGCCCCCGAAGGCGCCTGGTGGATGCCCGTAAGCCGAGGCGGGTCAGCGATGACCCCCGAGGAGCAGGTGGTCCTGGACGAAGCGGACCGGGCCAAGTACAAGATCACCGGTTAGGCGGCGGGGGCTGTCTGCACGACGTCGATCACCTGGCGGAGTTCGGCACGTGCCTTCTCCGGCAGCCCAGCATCGCTGAAGAGGTAGTCAGCGCCTGACACGGGCGCAATCTGTGAGAGCCCCGTTGTTCCCCACTTGGTGTGGTCGGCCAGGACGGCGACCTGCGCCGCGCAGGAAATGAATGCCTGGTTGGTCTGTGCCTCGAGCATGTTGGGGGTGGTGAACCCGTCTTCCAGGGTCACTCCGTGGACCCCCATAAAACACATGTCAACGTGCAGCCGGCTCAGGGCGGAAAGGGCAAGGGGCCCCACCAGAGCATCGGAGGGTGTGCGCACACCGCCGGTCAGGATCACCGTCTGGCCGGCTTCATCCGCCTGCCAGAGCACGTCCGCTATGCGCGGGGAATTGGTGACGACGGTAAGGTCCTGGATCCCGGCGAGCCGCTTGGCCAGCGCGAAGGTGGTGGTTCCCGAGTTCAGCGCAACGGACATGCCCGGACGGATCATCTTTAGCGCGAGCCCCGCGATGGCCGCCTTCTCCGCAGATTCCCGCTGCAGTTTCGCAGCGAAGCCCGGCTCAAGGCTTGTTGCCGCCGCTTCCAGCGTGGCACCGCCGTGGACTTTGACCAGGGCCCCGCGGCCCTCGAGTTCCGTGAGATCGCGCCGGATGGTCATATCGGACACACCCAGGGCGGCGGCCAGTTCATTCACCCGCACCTGCCCGTCCGAGTTCAGCCGGTCGATGATCCGCTGCTGACGCTGGGCGGGGAGCATTTCTGCCATGCGTTTTCCTCTCTTAGGCTCTCAGACTGCCACGGAGGCGAACCCGAATCAACATATTCGAACATTCCGGCTTAGCCGTGTGCTGCCCAGCCAAGTGTGACTGTTGCACGTCAGTGTGACCTGTGCCATAGTGTGGGCATTCCGAGATCGCGTTGGAATCTGATCGACCATGTTCATATCTGTGAGCTTTAAGGCTCATGCTCTGCACCCTCCAGCACCTTCAGGCACTGCCATTGATTCAAAGGAGACGCCATGGCACCCCGTTTCGACCCGCGCGCAGCTTCCCGTCCGCTTTCCCCGGCCCCCTCTGCGCTTTCAGCCGCAGCAAGGGTGAATGTCAGCCGGCGCTCACTCCTTGGCGGGGCCCTCGGCCTCGGCTCCATGGCTGCCCTGAGCGCCTGCGGCGGCGGCGGATCCACTGCCGAGGGGACCGGCGCCATCACGGTGGGTTCCAACCAGTCCGACGCCGTCCCCAAGGCCGCCTACGCCAACATCATGGATGCGTTCATGGAGTCCTCCGGCGCCGACGTGAAGATCAATACGGTTGACCACAACACGTTCCAGGAACAGATCAACAGCTACCTGCAGGGCGATCCCGACGACGTTTTCACCTGGTTTAGCGGCTACCGGATGAAGTTCTTCGCTGACCAGGGGCTCGCGGGGGACATCTCCAGCGTCTGGGACCGTTTCGGTGACGGCTTCAGCCAGTCCTTCAAGGAGGCCGCCACGGCCAGCGACGGGAAGCAGTACTTCGTACCGCTGTCCTATTACCCGTGGGCTGTCTTCTACCGGAAGTCCGTTTTCGCTGACAACGGCTACACCATCCCAACCACCCTGGATGAGTACATCGAGTTGTCCAAGGCGATGCAGCAGGACGGTCTGGTGCCCATCGGATTCGCCGACCAGGGCGGTTGGGAAGCAATGGGAACCTTCGATGTCCTGAACATGCGCATCAATGGCTACGACTATCACACGCGGCTGCTGGCAGGAGAGGAATCCTGGGAGTCAGGCGAGGTCAAGGAGGTTTTCCAGACGTGGAAGACCCTGCTGCCCTATCACCAGGAAGGCGCCCTCGGACGGGAATGGCAGGAGGCTGCGCAGGGACTGCTGCAGAAGACCAGCGGAACCTACCTGCTGGGCATGTTCGTGTCCCAGCAGTTCCAGGACGCCGAAGGCGGGGAAGCCCTCGAAGACCTGGATTTCTTCGCTTTCCCGGAAATCAACCCCGAGTTCGGCACGGACAGCATCGATGCACCCATTGATGGGTTCATGATGAGCGCCACCACTCAAAACGGCGGTACCGCCATGGACCTGCTCGAGTTCCTCGGTTCCCCCGAGGCACAGAAGATCAACACGGATTCGGACAAGGGCCTCATCGCACCCGTGAACGGCGCGGACACCTCGGGCTACACGGCGTTGCAGCAAAAGGGCATGGAGCTGGTTTCCTCCGCGAAACACATCGCCCAGTTCATGGACCGCGACACCCGTCCGGACTTCGCGTCAACGGTGATGATCCCCTCACTGCAGGCCTTCATCAATGACCCGGACAACGTGGACAGTGTGCTCTCGGACATCGAGACACAGAAAAAGTCCATTTTCGTGGACTGAGAACCGAGACCAGAGAACAGGCACAGAATGAGCGCCCTACCTCCCGCTGCTGGAATCCGCAGTCCCCGCGGCCGCGTGCGCAAGTACTCCGCGCGCGACCGGCTGGTGATGGTCCTGATGCTTGGTGTACCGGCCCTGCTGGTCGCTGGGCTCATCTGGGGGCCGGCACTGGCCTCGGTGTTCCTTTCCCTGACCCGCTGGAACGGCGTGACGGATCCGGTGTGGGTCGGCGGGGAGAACTACACGCAGGCATTCACCATCTACCCGCCCTTCTGGCCGGCGCTGCGCAACAACATCGTCTGGCTCCTGGCTCTGGCGCTGATTGCCACTCCGCTGGGCCTCCTGCTGGCGGTCATCCTGGACAAGTCCATTAGGGGCAGCCGCTTTTACCAAAGCGTTTTCTACCTGCCGGTTGTGCTTTCGCTTGCCCTGGTCGGATTCATCTGGACGCTGATCTATTCCCAGGACCAGGGCCTGATCAACCAGCTCTCCGGGCTGGAGGTCAACTGGCTCGGCGACTCCTCCATCAACCTGCCGGCAGTCCTGGTGGCGGCGGGCTGGCGGCACGTCGGGTACATCATGGTGCTTTACCTCGCGGGCCTGAAAGGCGTGGACGCTTCCATGAAGGAAGCGGCTGCCCTTGACGGCGCCAATCAGTGGCAGACCTTCAGCCGCGTGGTTTTTCCGGCCATGAAACCCATCAACATCGTGGTTCTGGTGGTGACGGTCATTGAAGGCCTCCGTGCCTTCGACATCGTCTACATCATCAACAAGGGAACCAACGGCCTGGAACTGCTCTCGGTGCTGATCACCAACAACATCGTCGGGGAAGCCAGCCGAATCGGCTTTGGGTCGGCGATCGCCGTCGTGCTCCTGCTCATTTCACTGGCCTTCATCATCACCTACCTGGTGCAGACCTTCAGGAAGGAATCGGCATGAGCCACACACTCCAGGCCGGAGGCGCTGCCGAGCCGGCGCGCAACACTGCGGGGCCGGAATCACCGGGCACGCATGGCAGCAAAACCGGGAAGACCGTGCCGGCGCAGCGCACCCAGCGGGTGAAGGCAGCCCGGATAGTCCTGCACGCCTGCCTGGCCCTGTGGGCACTGATATGGCTGCTGCCGCTGCTTTGGGCCCTGTACACGTCACTGCGGCCGTATTCGGAAACGGCAGAGAAGGGCTATGTGTCCCTGCCGGACACCCTGACCTTTGACAACTACGCTACGGCCTGGTCGCAGGCGGAGCTGCCCAAGTACTTCCTAAACTCCCTGATCATCGCCGTTCCGGCGGTGATCCTGGTGCTGTTCGCCGCATCCTGCGCGGCGTTTGTCCTGGCCCGCTTCAGCTTCCGGTTCAACATCGCCCTCCTGATGTTCTTCACGGCCGCGAACCTGCTGCCCCAGCAGGTGATTATCACCCCGCTCTACCGGTTGTTCCTCTCGCTGGGGCTCTACAACAGCCAGCTGGGAATCATCCTCATCAACGTCGCCTTCCAGATGGGGTTCTGCGTGTTTGTGCTCAGCAACTACATGAGGGCACTCCCGCACGAACTCACGGAGGCCGCCCAGGTGGACGGAGCGGGCGTGTGGCGGCAGTACTCACAGATCGTCATGCCGCTGACCCGTCCGGCGCTGGCCGCCCTTGGAACATTGCAGTTCGCGTGGATCTACAACGACTTCTTCTGGGCCCTGGTCCTGTTGCGGGACGGTGACAAAATGCCGGTGACGAGCGCCCTCAACAACCTTAAAGGCGCCTTCTTTACGGACAACAACCTGGTGGCAGCGGCGGCAATCCTGGTTGCCCTGCCCACCGTCATTATCTTTGTCCTTCTCCAAAAGCACTTTGTAGCCGGCCTCACCATGGGATCCACCAAGTAGCCGGCGGTTCCACCTTTTCCAGAAAGCAGGTCCACGTGGCTTCCCTCCCGTACTATGCCGACCCGGGCCCAGGCGCAGGGTCCCTCCCTCCCCGGGCGTCCTTCGAGTCCGACCGCCCGGAAGTGAGCTTGGACGGCAGCTGGGGCTTCCGCTGGAGCCCGTCCATTGCGGGCGCGGCGGCTGACCCGGACGGTGAAGCATTTCCGGACACCGTCAATGTTCCCGGGCACTGGATGCTCGATGCCGCCAACGGCCCGCTGGTGCTGGGGGAGAAGAACCGGTTCGGGAGCCCCTGGTACACCAATGTGCAGTACCCCTTCCCTCTGGACCCGCCCTTTGTCCCGGACGCCAACGGGACCGGTGACTACCTTCGGGAGTTTGACCTGCACGGGACGGCGTTGGCGGATCCAGCCGCACTGGAGGCGGTACTGCTGCGTTTTGAGGGTGTCGAATCCACCTTCAAGGTGTGGCTGAACGGCGTCGAACTTGGCTATGCCTCCGGCAGCAGGCTGACCCATGAGTTCGACGTCACCGCACACCTGCGGCCCGCAGGGAACCGCCTGGTGGTCCGGGTGCACCAATTCTCGGCATCGAGCTACCTGGAGGACCAGGACCAGTGGTGGCTGCCCGGAATCTTCCGTCCGGTCACCCTGGTGGGACAGCCGCGCCGGGGTATCCGCAACGTAGTTGCCGATACCGGATACGACGCCGGCAGGGGGACGCTCACGCTGAGCGCCCAGTCGGCACCGGATGCCTATCCGCTGAGAGCAGTGATCGTTGAACTCGGGCTGGAGCTGCAGCTGAACTCACCCGAACCGCATACCGTCACGGTGGCCGGCGTGGATCCCTGGACGGCGGAGACGCCGCGGCTGTACGAGGTGTCCGTGAGCAGCCCGGGTGAACAGGTGCGCCTGCGCGTTGGTTTCCGGACCGTGCAGGCCGAAGGCGGACGCCTGCTGGTGAACGGTGCTCCGGTCCGGCTCAAGGGGGTCAACCGCCACGAGTTCCACCCCGCTGCAGGCCGCGCCGTGACCCGCGAATTCTCCCGCGCGGAGCTTGTGTCCATGAAGCGCCACAACATCAACGCCATCCGTACCAGCCACTACCCGCCGGCAAGCCACCTGCTTGACCTGGCGGATGAACTGGGCTTCTGGGTCATCGACGAGTGCGACCTCGAGACCCATGGGTTTGTCTTCACGGACTGGAAGGACAACCCGGCGGATTCGCCCGTTTGGTCCGATGCCCTCATGGACCGGATCCGGCGCACGTGGACCCGTGATGCAAACCACCCAAGCGTCATTATGTTCTCCCTGGGCAACGAGTCCGGCACTGGACGGAACCTTGCGGCGATGGCCGCCTGGCTCCGGGACACGGACCCGGGCCGCCCCATCCACTACGAAGGGGACCGCACCTGCGAATACACAGACGTGTACTCGCGCATGTACGCAACGGTTCAGGAATGCCGCTCGATTGCCGCGGGCCACCCGATACCGGGCATGGAACCTGCCGCCGCAGCAAGGGTCGCGTCGAAGCCCTTCCTGCTCTGCGAGTATGCCCACGCCATGGGAAACGGCCCCGGCGGCCTGTCCGCCTATGAAGAGCTGATGGATGCCCATCCCAGGTTCGCGGGCGGATTCATCTGGGAATGGAAAGACCACGGGCTTGACGCGTTCACGGCTGACGGCAAGCCGGCAGTTGCCTACGGCGGGGATTTCCTCGAACCGGTCCATGACGGGAACTTTGTCCTAGACGGGCTGGCCATGGCCGACGGAACGCCGAGTCCCGGTTTGGTGGAACTTGCCAAGGTGTTTGAACCGTTCCGGATAACCGTGGGGGAGCAGACCGTCACCGTCACCAACCGGCAGGACTTTGCAGGCTCCGGCGGCTATGACCTCGTTTGGGAGGTGCGGGACGGCGAAGGCAAAACACTTGCCAGCGGCACCCTGGCACTGCCCGACGCCGCGCCCCGCGGGCAGGTGGAGGTGCCGCTGCCGCCGGAAGCAGCTGATGCGATGTCCCTGCCTCCGGCTTCAGGGGCCGCGCTGCGGATCTCGGCGAAAACCCGGGGTCAACGCCCGTGGGCGCCGGCTGGCCACGTTGTGGCCTGGGGACAGCGGGTACTTCCTCCCGCAACGGCGGAGCCAGGTGCCGGGACGGTGCCTGAACCGGGCCTGCCGGCCTTTGCCCGGGGCGCCGCCCTGCACCTCGCCGAAGACGGCCTCCTCGAGTCGCTTCACGGAATACGTCTCCAGGGCCCGGTACTGCTGCCCTGGCGGGCACCAACGGACAACGACCGCGGAACTATCGAGCCTAACCGGGAGCTGCGCACTGAGCAGCCGGCAGGGTTCGACTGGGACGGCTATGCCGGGACTGCTCCGGGTCCGGTGACCGCCCTCGCAGAGCACTGGGAAGCCGCACGCCTGGACCGCCTCTGCAAACGGACCGAAAACCTGGACCGGAGGGACAGTGCCTCCGCCGCCGTTACCCACAGGTATTCACCTCCATCCGCCGCCGGCGGATTCAGCGTCAGCTTGGACTGGACTGCGCAGGCCGACGGGCTGATCCTCGGCGCCAGCGTGGAGTCCCTCACGGATTGGGGCTTCCCGCTGGCCCGGCTGGGACTTGTGTTCACGCTGCCGGCAGGCCTGCTGGGCGAAACGGCAGCTGTACGCTGGCTGGGCCTGGGCCCCGGCGAGGCCTACCCTGATTCCTGCACAGCCCAGCACTGGGGAGTCCACGAGCTTCCAGCCGCCGCCCTGGGTACCCGGTATCCCCGTCCCCAGGAGAACGGCAGGCGCAGCAGCGTCCGCTGGCTTGAAGCCGGCCTCTCCCAAGGACGCACACTTCGCGTCGAACTGCTGGAGGCGCCGTCCGAGGCAGGTTTCACCCTGCTTCCTTACTCAGCAGCCGAACTGGCCGCGGCTGGGCACGACGCCGAGCTCCCGGCCTCCAGCCGCTGGCACCTGGTGCTTGACGGCGGCGCCCACGGACTGGGCAGCCGGTCCTGCGGAATCGACGTGCTTCCCGAACACGCCTACACGGCACAATCCATGCACCTGCTGATCCGCTTCACAGTCAAGGGCAACACCACGGAAGGGAACCGCGAGCCATGAGCAGCGTAATACTCGAAAGGGACGGCACCGCCGTCATCCTGGACGTGTCCGGCCTTCCACAGGTCCTGCACTGGGGAGCGGTGCTGCCGGGACAGATCCCCACAGCTTCGGACCTTGCCGCCCCCGTGGTCCACTCCCGGTACGATTTCCCAGTGGTTGCCAACCCGTTGTGGCCGGCGGCAGCTGAAGGGTGGCGGGGAACTCCTCTGGTCTCGGGTTCCCGGAACCGTGCCGATGCGTCTCCCCGATTCCGGAATCCCGACGTGCAGAAGTCAGGCTTCGTCCTCACCCTGACCGCTGAGGACGCCGATACAGCCCTGCAGCTCAAGACAGAGCTGGAGCTTCTTGAAGGGGGCCTGTTGAGGATACGGAACACCCTTGCGAACACTGGAAGCGGCCCCTACCAGCTGCTGCATCTCTCGGTGTGCCTGCCTGTGGCCCCAGAGGCCGGGGAACTGCTGGATACTACTGGCCGCTGGACCCGGGAACGTTCACCCCAGCGGCTTCCCTTCGGCCAGGGAACCTGGCTGCGGGAGGGGCGTCACGGGCGCACAGGCCACGATGCCCCCGTGCTGCTGGCTGCCGGGACTCCGGGGTTCGGAAACCGGCACGGCAAGGTCCAGGCGGTGCATTTCGCCTGGAGCGGGAACTGGCGCGTGCGCGCCGAACGGACACCCGATCCCTCCAGGATGCTCGCAGCCGAGGAACTCTTCGGTCCGGGCGAAGCCGAACTCGCACCGGGCGAGTCGTACACCACGCCGTGGCTCTACGCTGCCCATTCGAACGCCGGGCTGGACGGCATCACCGCCGCCTTCCACACCTGGCTGCGTACCCGGCCAAACCATCCGCGCCGGCCGCGGCCGGTGGTGCTCAACACCTGGGAAGCGGTCTATTTCGACCACAACCTCCAAACACTCCGGGAACTGGCCGACACAGCCGCTGCCCTTGGCACGGAGCGGTTTGTGCTGGACGACGGGTGGTTCGGCGGGCGCCGGGACGACCACAGGGGCCTCGGGGACTGGACGGTCTCGCCCGAGGCGTGGCCGGAGGGGCTTGATCCGCTGATCAGCCACGTCCGCGGCCTGGGCATGGAATTCGGCCTTTGGGTGGAGCCGGAGATGATCAGCCTGGACTCGGACACCGCACGCTCACATCCGGAGTGGATCTGCCGCGCGCGCACCGAGGAGCTTCCTCCTCAATGGCGGCATCAGCAGGTGCTGGACCTGACCCGCGGAGAAGCCTTCAAGCATGTACTCCGTCAGCTGGATGACCTGCTGGCGAACCATCAGATTTCCTTCCTGAAATGGGACCAGAACAGGGACCTGACCGACATGGCATCGCAGGGCAGGCCATCTGCGCGGAACCAGACCCTGGCTGCCTACCGGCTCATGAGCGAGCTCAAGGCCCGTCACCCGCACGTTGAAATCGAAGCCTGTTCCTCCGGCGGCGCACGCGTGGACCTGGGCGTGCTTGAATTCGCGGACCGGGTGTGGGCATCGGACTCCAACGACGCACTGGAGCGGCAGCGGATCCAGCAATGGACCCAGCGCCTGCTGCCCCCGGAATTGGTGGGCCAGCACATCGGTCCGCCGCAGGCGCATACCTCCGGCAGGACACACAGCCTGGTTTTCCGGGGCCTGACGGCGCTCTTTGGGCACTTCGGGATGGAATGGGACATTCGGGAAGCCAAGGGCCGGGACCGGGAACTGCTGGCCGGACTCATTGCCCTCTACAAGCAGCACCGCACCCTGATCCACAACGGAACAGCCGTTCGGGCTGACCTGGCGGACCCCGGGCTGCAGCTCTACGGCGCCGTCGCTCCGGACCGCAGTGAAGCGCTGTACGTTTACGCGACACTGGACAGCACCCTGGACGAAACTCCCGGGAGGGCCGCCCTGCCGGGGCTGGATCCGGAACAGGGCTATAGGCTGGATCCAGTGATACTTGATGAACCGGGAACTTTCCTGCAGCGCACCCCGCCGGCCTGGCTTGCCACAGGCCTGCACGCCGGCGGCGCCTGGCTGGGCACGGCGGGCGTTCCCCTTCCCGTCCTTAACCCGGAGCGTGCCATGCTGCTGCATGCCCGCCGAACGGAGGGTGCATGAGCGCCCCTGCCATCCACCCTGAACCGGAGACTGAACCCCAACGGATGCACCTGGCCGACGGGCGGGAGCTGCTGTATTTCTTCGACGCCGGAGAAGCCCCGGCGCGTTCCCGTGCAACCCCGCCTGCTGATACCCGCCGCCTGCCCCCGCGCCCGCAAACACCGCGGATGCGCTACGACCCGCTGCTTGGGGAGTGGGTGTCCTACGCCGAACACCGCCAGAGGCGTACGCACCTGCCGCCGGCTTCGGAGTGCCCGCTGTGCCCTTCCGGACCGGAGCGTGCCACCGAGATTCCGGCACGTGCGTACGACGTCGCGGTCTTCGAGAACCGGTTTCCGGCATTCGGTCCAGGCACCGGATCCGGCGTCCATGCTGCCCAAGCGGATGCCCCCGCAGCCGGGCGGTGCGAAGTAGTGGCCTTCGCGCCACAGCACGATGCTTCGTTCGCGGGACTGACCCTGGAGCGTGCCCGTACGGTGATCCGGGCGTGGGCGCACCGCACGGCTGAACTTTCCCGCATCCAAGGCGTAGCGCAGGTATTCATCTTCGAGAACCGCGGTGCCGAGATCGGCGTGACCCTGCACCATCCGCACGGCCAGATCTATGCCTACCCGTTCGCGACCCCCCGGACGCTGCGCCAGCTTGAATCGGTCCAGGCATACCGTGCGGAAACCGGCGGTGACCTTTTTGGTGATCTCCTGGCACGGGAGCTGGAGGAGGGGAACCGGGTGGTGGCGCGCGGACGGTGGTGGACAGCCTACGTTCCCTATGCTGCAAGGATGCCGCTGGAGGTCCATCTGGTGCCGCACCGGAACGTTCCGGACCTTGCCTCACTCACCGGCGATGAACGGGAAGAACTGTCCGCGCTCTATCTGGACGTCCTGCGCCGGATAGAGGGCCTGTATCCAACTCCCACCCCCTATATCGCGGCGTGGTACCAGGCTCCAGTGGAGCATCCCGGCAGGAACTCCTACCGGATGCACCTGCAGGTGACCTCACCCAGGCGGGCCGAGAACAAACTGAAGTACCTCGCCGGATCCGAGGCCGCGATGGGGGCCTTCATCGCTGATGTCAGTCCGGAAGAAACAGCCGCCCGGCTGCGACAAACCCTTCCTCCCTTTGACGCCCGGGGCGGAGGAACGGCATGAACATCCGGGCCGCGTTCGCCGAACTCTACGGGTATGAACCACAGGGCATCTGGTCCGCTCCCGGCCGGGTCAACCTGATCGGCGAGCACACCGACTACAACCAGGGGTTCGTCTTCCCGCTGGCGATTGACCGCCGGGCCCGGATCGCCGCTGCTGCGCGGCCGGACGGAGTGCTCCGGCTGGCCACGACTGCACCGGGCAGCGACAGGGCACACATCAAGGTGGCGGAACTGGCGCCGGGACGTCTGGCCGGGTGGAGCCGTTACCTGGCCGGGGTGCACTGGGCCTTTGGGCTTCGCGGCGCGGCGGTACCAGGCATGGACATGCTCCTGGACTCTGACGTCCCGGTGGGTGCCGGTCTGTCCTCGTCTGCCGCGGTGGAGTGCGCTGCGGCCTTAGCCGTCAGGGAGCTCTCCGGCGCGGACCTGCCTGACGAAGAGCTGGTACTGCTCTGCCAGCAGGCAGAGAACGAGTTCGCCGGCGCTCCCACCGGAATCCTGGACCAGTCGGCCTCGCTGCTCTCCGAAGCCGGGCAGGCACTGTTCCTGGACTGCCGGTCGCGGGAAAGCCGGCTGGTTCCGCTGGACCTGGCCGGACAGGGGATGTCCCTGCTGGTCATCGATACGAAAGTCAGCCACGCCCATGATTCCGGCGGGTATGCCGAGCGCCGAAGCGACTGCGAGCGGGCGGCCGGGGCGCTGGGCGTGGAGTCGCTGCGGGAGGTGACCCTGCCGGACCTGGTCCTGGCGGCACCGCAGCTTGACCAGTTGGCCTATCGGCGGGCCCGGCACGTAGTGAGCGAGAATGCCCGGGTGCTCACCGCCGTCGCGCACCTGGAATCGGGGCGTCCGATCCGCGCCCTTGGGCAGGTGCTTGCCTCAAGCCACGAATCACTCCGGGATGACTTTGAGGTCTCCTCCCCGGAGCTGGACCTGGCCGTGGAAACAGCCACGGCAGCCGGTGCCGCCGGAGCGCGGATGACCGGCGGGGGATTCGGAGGTTCAGCGATCGCCCTGGTGGATGCCCGGGAGGCCGGGCAGGTTGGCGCCGCAGTCGTGCGGGCCTTCGGGCGCGCCGGCTACACCGCGCCGGACATCTTCGCCGTCGAGCCCGGAGCCGGAGCGCATCGGGATCACTAAGCGCCGCAGATCCGTTACGTCAGGGGGGCCGGCAGCACTGCTGCCGGCCCCCCTGCGCAACCTGTCCGCTTAGGCGGAGACCTGCGATGCAACGGCTTCGCGGATCGGAGTCTGCCCGTTGATGAATTCGATGAAGTGGCCCACGGTTCCCGGCTGCTCCAGCACTTCAGCGGCCACTGCGGCAACGTCGGACCGGGAAACACTTCCTTCCTGGTCCGGGCCGGTGCTGATGCGTCCGGTACCGGGATCATCAGTCAGTGCGCTGGGGCCGAGGATGGTCCAGTCCAGTCCGCTGCGGCGCAGGTGCTCGTCGGCCGCGGCCTTGGCCTCCGCATAGGCATAGAAGCTATTGTCCGGATCAACGCCATGGTCCTTGCCGGCACCCATGTAGGAGACCATGACGTAACGCCGAACGCCTGCCTGTTCTGCTGCCTCCATGGAGCGGATGGCGGCGTCGCGGTCCACCGCGTAAGTGCGCTCCGCCGACCCGCCGCCTGCACCGGCAGACCACACAACGGCGTCGTGCCCGCTGAGCAGTTCCGCGAGCTGGGGCGTGTCCAGCTTCTCGACGTCGGCCACTACCGGTTCGGCTCCCGTTGCCGCCACCTCGGATACATGGTCCGGGTTCCGGAACAGCGAGGACACCTGGTGTCCGTTCGCTGCGAGGTCCTTCGCCAGCTGCAGCGCCACCTTGCCGTGTCCGCCAATGATTGCCACGCGTGACATGTTGCTCCTCTCGTTGGGGTCGGTGCAGAAAGCATAAGCATACTGACGGTCTGGGTGCGTGGCAGTTCTGCCGCTGGCTGAACCTCGGCTGCCCAGGGCAGCTGCATCGATGCGGCACATACCGTGCAGGGATTGGGCGGAGGGGATGGCTTGGATCACGGGCGGGAACTAGTATCCAAAAGTGCCCGGGCGCCCTGCGCCAAGACCTGGGGGCACGCACCCACAGGTGAAAGGACCTCCATGTCTACTGCCACCGCGGAAGCTGATCTGACCGTCCAGACCACCGAGGGACCTGTTCGCGGCCGAAATACGGGCACCGCCAGGGTTTGGCGCGGTATACCTTATGCGCAGCCGCCGGTGGGGGAGCTGAGACTGCGGCTGCCTCAGCGGCCGGGTCCGTGGCAGGAGGTCCTGGATGCCGGCCGGTTTGGGCCCTGGGCCCCGCAGCCGGTGCGCAGGCTCCTCCCCGGTGCGGACCCAAAGACGCGCATGAGTGAAGACTGCCTGACCATCAACGTAACTGCCCCTCCACAGCCCGGTGAGGCACCGCTTCCGGTCCTGGTCTTCATTCACGGCGGCGCCTTCAGCACGGGTTCGGCCGCAATGGACCTGGTGGACGGAACACGGCTCGCCGCCGAAGGGAACGTCCTGTTCGTTTCGATGAACTACCGGCTTGGCGCCCTGGGATTCCTGGACTTCCGTGCCTACTCGACGCCTGGACGCACCTTTGACGTGAACGTGGGCCTGGCGGACCAGGTGGCGGCCCTGGAATGGGTCCGGCGGAACATCGCTGCCTTCGGCGGAGATCCGGAGAACGTGACCCTTTTCGGTGAATCGGCCGGCGCCCTGTCCGCCCTGACACTGATGTGCGTTCCAGCCGCAGACGGGTTGTTCCACCGCACGTTCCTGCAGAGTCCTGCCCCTGCCGCTGCCTACGGCCCCGACCTCGCTTCCCGGTGGGCGGGAGATTTCCTGGACCTCCTGGGTACCGGGCCCGGCGGTGCTGCCGAGGCACTTTCCAGGCTGGACGCAGCCAGGCTCGTCAAGGCGGCAGATGAGCTGAGCAGCAGGATCACGCCGGAGTCCCGGCCGGGCGCCCTGAGCCTCGCACCGGTTGTGGACGGCTCGTTCCTGCCGCTGCACCCGCTTGAGGCGTTCGAGAAGGGGCGGGCCTCCAGCGTGCCCATGGTGATCGGCACCATGGATAACGAGGGCGTGCTGTTCGACAAGTTCCACGACATCCTTCCCACGTCCCGGGAGCGGATCGAGAGGATGTTCGAACTCACTGATCCGGCCAGCCGGGACCGCGTCATAGCCGCCTACCGCGGGTACCCGCACAAGAAGCAGGCCGTGGAGCTGGGAGGGGACGCGGTGTTCTGGTACCCCAGTGTGCAGGCAGCGCAGGCTCACGCCGCGTACGCACCCACCTGGTCCTACCGGTTCGACTATGCGCCGCGGGCAGCCCGGGCGGCCGGCCTTGGCGCCACGCACGGCCTGGATTTAGCGGCAGTGTTCGGGAATTACGACGCCGGTGCCGGGCGGATGCTGCTCAGCATGGGCAACCGCCGCACGGCTAAGAACGTAGGCCACAGGTTCCAGTCCGCGCTGCTGCGCTTTGCCCGGACCGGGGCGCCTGGCCCGATGTGGCCGCGCTACGACGACACCTCAAGGCGGACAAAGATCTTCGACCGTTATGACCGGATCGAACTGGACCCAAGGACAGTCCGCCGCCAGGCCTGGGACGGATACCAGGGGTACCGCTAACCGGGACGGGACGCGGTCGGAAGCCGGGGCAGCTCCGCATAGGATTAAGGGCATGACCGCCACCCTTGTTGCCCGCAACCTTTCCGGCGGTTACGCCCACCGGATCCTCTTTTCCGGATTGTCGCTTACCGTCGCTCCGGGAGACGTGGTTGGCGTTGTCGGAGCCAACGGTGCCGGCAAGTCCACGCTGCTGGCGCTGCTGGCCGGTGCCGCGCCGCCCTTTGAGGGCACTGTGGAACGCCATCCGACCGACGCCTTTGTGGGCTGGATGCCGCAGGAGCACGAGCGGGTCCCGGGGGAGAGCGTAGCGGGGTACATTGCGCGGCGCACCGGAGCAACCGAGGCCACCGCGGCCATGGAAGCCGCTGCTGCGGGACTTGAGTCGGAGTCAGCCCAGGCCCAGGACGAGTACGCCGCCGCCCTTGATACCTGGCTGGCCTCCGGCGCGGCAGACCTGGAAGAGCGCATCCCTGCGGTCCTGGCCGACCTGGGGCTGGAGGTTGGCCCGGATGCGATGATGTCCGGGCTGTCCGGCGGCCAGGCTGCCAGGGTCGCCCTCGCTGCGCTGCTGTTGAGCCGCTTCGACATTGTGCTGCTGGACGAGCCGACCAATGACCTCGACCTGGATGGCCTGGCGAAGCTGGAGGAATTCGTCCGCGGGCTCCGCGGCGGCGTCGTACTTGTCTCGCATGACCGTGAGTTCCTGGCCCGCTGCGTCACGCGGATCGTGGAACTGGACCTGGCACAGAACCAGGTGGCGGTGTACGACGGCGGTTATGAGTCGTTCCTGGAGGAAAGGGCAGTGGCCCGCCGACATGCCCGTGAAGCCTATGACGAGTTCGCGGGGCGGAAGGCGGACCTGGTGTCCAAGGCCAGGACCACCCGCGAGTGGAGCTCCCAGGGCGTGCGGAACGCAATGCGGAAGTCGCCGGACAATGACAAGATCCGGCGCAGGGCAAGCATGGAGTCTTCGGAAAAACAGGCGCAGAAGGTGCGCCAGATGGAATCCAGGATTTCCCGTCTTGAGGAAGTGGAAGAACCCCGGAAGGAATGGCAGCTGCAGTTCTCAATCGCAGCCGCACCCCGCTCGGGCTCAGTGGCGGCGGTGCTGAACGGCGCCGCCCTGAGACGTGGTGACTTCGCTTTCGGGCCGGTATCCCAGCAGGTGAACTCGGGCGAACGGATAGGCATCACGGGACCGAACGGCGCAGGCAAGTCAACGCTGCTGGCACTGCTGCGCGGGACGTTGAAGCCTGATACGGGGTCAGCGTCGCTGGGCGCGGGAGTGGCCCTGGGGGAGATCGACCAGCTGCGCACCCAGCTCACAGCCGAGGAACCCCTCGCTGCCGCATTCGAAGCCTGCGTTCCGGAAATGAACGCCGGTGAGGTGAGGACCCTGCTCGCCAAATTTGGGCTCAAGGCCGACCAGACCGGCACCAGGGTTAACGAGTTGTCCCCGGGCGAGAGGACCAGGGCGGCACTGGCCCTGCTTCAGGCGCGCGGAGTCAACCTGCTGATCCTGGACGAACCAACGAACCACCTGGATCTGCCTGCGATCGAGCAGCTCGAGGAGGCACTGGAGTCCTATACGGGCACACTGCTGCTGGTCACCCACGACCGCCGGATGCTCCAGAACGTCCGGCTGGACCGCATGTGGCGGGTTGAGGATGGTTCCGTCAACGAACTCTAGGGGTGGCGGGCAGGCCTTCCCCGGGACGACATGTGTGTGAGTTTTGTGACAGATGTGATAAAAGTCTTCTAAGGGCGGGACTGCCTGGACACCAGGCAGTACCGCCGCATTGCGGGGGAAAGAAGTTGCTATGGCTTTGACGAGCGCGCCTGTGCGTTTCCAGCCACGTGCCCGGGAGCGGCAGGCAGCCAGGACCCCTGGCGCACTGCGCACGCTGGACGTGACGGTGCTGCTGGTTGTCTGGATGACCTGTGTCCTGACTGACTGGGATACCTCTGCCAAGGTTGCCCTCAACATTGCCGCCGTTGGGCTTCTCTGCCTGAAGGAAGCGGCATTCCACCGCTTCATCATGCGCCGCCGGCAGCCGGCCCTGCGCTAGGAACACCGCCCGGGCCACTGCTTCCCGGGAGCTCCCGCCGCCTCCGCTATGGTTCCGGCGCGCTGAGGGGTCTATCGTGGATAAGCGCGGAAGCGGACCCACTTGCCCGGCCTAGCCAGGCTTCCGGGGCCCGCCGGCCGGTGGAAGCAGGTTAGGGATGTCCCTGGACATGTCAGCACTCGAAGTTGAAACAGCAGGCGGCTGGGTGCGCGGTGTCGTGGAAGACGGCGTACGGACCTGGCGGGGCATCCCGTACGCAGCACCGCCGCTGGGCGAGCTGCGGCTCCGGGCGCCAGCCCCTCCGGACTCTTGGACCGGGGTCCGGGATGCATCCCGGTTCGGCGCGATTCCACCGCAGTCCCGCGGACTCAGCCTGACCGGATCCCGCCGCCGGCCGCTTATGAGCGAGGACTGCCTGACCATCAATGTCAGCGCACCCCTGAACCAGGACCTGACTGGACTTCCGGTGCTGGTCTACCTTTACGGCGGCGCCTTCAGCTCCGGGTCCTCCGCTGTGCGGACCTACCGGGGAGCCAACCTGGTGCGCACGGGCGAGGTGGTCTACGTATGCCTGAACTACCGGATTGGCGCCCTGGGCTTCATGGACTTCACGTCCTTCTCCACGCCGGAGAGGCCGTTCGACTCCAACCTTGGCCTGCGGGACCAGGTGGCCGCACTGGAATGGGTGCAGCAGAATATCGCCGGATTCGGCGGAGACCCGGACAACGTCACGATATTCGGGGAGTCTGCCGGCGGGATAGCCGTCACCGCGCTGATGTGCATCCCCTCCGCGGCGACGCTGTTCCACAAGGCATTCGCTCAAAGTCCCGCACCGGCAGGGGCGTACTACCCGGACATGCATGAACGCTGGGCACTGGACCTCCTGGAAATCCTCCGGGTGGATGAAGCCCACGCCGCCCAAGCGCTCTCCCGGATACCGGCGGCAAAGCTGGTCGGCGCCATCCAAAAGATGACCATGAAGATCGGACCGGTCCAGCAGCCGGGATCCCTGAGTGTTTCCCCTGTGATCGACGGCGAGTTCCTGCCCCGCCATCCCATCGATACATTCCTGGACGGAGAATCGGCGCCAAAGCCCCTGGTGCTGGGGACCATGGCCCAGGAGGGCGCGCTGTTCGCGAAACTGGACAACATCCTGCCCTCCACGCCGGCGCGTCTGGAGCGGATGTTCGCCGGAACTGACCCGTCTGCACTGGACCGGGTGACCGCCGCCTACCCCGGCTACCCCTCGCGGGACAAGTCCGTGGAGATCAGCGGCGACCTCGTCTTCTGGTACCCCAGCCAAATGGTGGCGGAGGGCCATTCCCGGGTGGCTCCCACCTGGATTTACCGCTACGACTACGCGACCAGGCTGATGAACCTGCTGGGTTTCGGTGCTACCCACGCTTTCGACGTTCCCGTGATGTTCGGTGAGACCAACGAACGCACCCTCCGTGCGCTGTCGCTGCTGGGCGGTATGGATGAGCTGCGTGAACTTTCCGCACGGTTCCAGGGTTCCCTGCTGAACCTCGCCCATCGCCACCTGCCCGGCGAAGACTGGCCCCGGTATGAGGAAGAGAACCGCCATACCCGCGTTTTTGACACGCAGGACCGGATTGAGTCTGATCCTTTTCCGGAGCGGCGCCGCGCCTGGGAGGGCTACCGCGGCTACATCTGAGCCGGTACTGTTCCACAAGGCCCTATGTCCACGATCGAGGAGCCAGCATGAGTGCACATTACGACGTCGTTGTCCTGGGAGCCGGCCCCGGCGGCTACGTTGCCGCCATCCGCGCCGCGCAGCTGGGTCTTAGCGTTGGGATCGTAGAGGAAAAATACTGGGGAGGGGTGTGCCTGAATGTGGGCTGCATTCCGTCCAAGGCGCTGCTGCGCAACGCAGAGCTGGCCCAGATCTTCACCAGGCAGGCAGACGTGTTCGGCATGCACGGAGACGTGAGCTTCGATTATGGCGCAGCCTACGACCGCAGCCGGCAGGTGGCCGACGGCCGGGTCAAGGGCGTTCACTTCCTGATGAAGAAGAACAAGATCACCGAATATGACGGCAGGGGTGTCTTCAAGGATGCCCACACCATGGAGGTCACCCTGTCGGGCGGGAAAACTGAAGAGATCACGTTCGAGAACGCCATCATTGCCACCGGAGCCACCGTCAAGCTGCTCCCGGGCGTGGAGCTCAGTGAGAACGTCGTCACCTATGAGACCCAGATCCTCAGCCGGGACCTGCCCCAAAAAATGGTAATCGTCGGTGCCGGCGCCATCGGCATGGAGTTCGGATACGTGCTGCGCAGCTACGGCGTGGACGTGAGCATCGTCGAGTTCATGGACCGGGCGCTGCCCAACGAGGATGCCGACGTGTCCAGGGAGATCACCAAGCAGTACAAGAAGCTGGGCATCCCAATCCACACCTCGGCAAAGGTGGAGACGGTCACGGACAACGGGAACTCCGTCACCGTCACCTACACGGACAAGGACGGCAAGAAGCAGTCCGTCGACGCCGACCGGGTAATGATGTCCGTTGGCTTCGCACCCCGGCTGGACGGATTTGGCCTGGAAACTACCGGGGTGGAGGTAACCGAGCGCGGTGCCATCGCCATTGACGATTACATGCGCACCAGCGTGCCCAACCTGTTCGCCATTGGGGACGTGACGGCCAAGCTGCAGCTGGCCCACGTCGCGGAAGCCCAGGGCGTGGTGGCGGCGGAAGCGATTGCGGGCGCGGAAACCATGCCGCTGGGAGACTACCGCATGATGCCGCGGGCTACGTTCTGCCAGCCGCAGGTAGCGAGCTTCGGGCTCACGGAGGCCCAGGCCCGGGATGAAGGACATGACGTTGTGGTCAGCACCTTCCCGTTTACCGCGAACGGCAAGGCACATGGCCTGGGGGAGCCGGTGGGATTCGTGAAGCTCATCGCCGACTCCGCCTACGGAGAGCTCCTGGGCGGGCATCTCATTGGCCCGGACGTTTCGGAGCTGCTGCCTGAGCTGACGCTGGCGCAGAAGTGGGACCTGACAGCCTCCGAACTGGCCCGCAACGTGCACACTCATCCGACACTGAGCGAAGCACTCCAGGAGGCCTTCCACGGCCTGACCGGCCACATGATCAACTTCTAGGCTTTCCCCTGCCGCGAGGAGCTCAGCGGGCCAGATAGCGCAGCAGCAGGGTGTCACCCGAGCGCAGGACGTGGCGCAGCCGCAGCCTCGCCAGCCCAAGCTCCGGCGTTCCGGCGCTGATCCTCGAGGACGAACCGGCGGCCAGCACCGGAGAAAGCGTAAGGCAGAGCTCGTCGACCAGACCTGCTGCCTGGAACGAGCCAAAGAGCGTGGGCCCTCCCTCGCACAGGACCCGGAAAGCTCCCCTTCGGGCCAGGGCACGGGCTGCCAGCCCGGGTTCAACGGTCCGCGCTCCGGCCACCACGACGTCGGCTACCTCTTCCAGCGCAGCGCGCCGCCCGTCCGGCGCTGCCGCTGTGGTCAGGACCAGAGGCTTCACCGGTGCGGCGGCAAAAAAGCCGGACTCAGGGTCCAGGTCCAGTGACGCGGAAACGACGGCGATGCCCGGGTGGGCTGGGAGTCCTTGCCGTGTGCGCCAGGACCGTGTCTGCGCACTCACGAGCTCGCCTGCGTATCCCTCTGCCCGAACAGTTCCGGCTCCAACCAGGATGACCTGCGCGGTGGAGCGCAGCAGGCCAAAAAGCCGGCGGTCGGCGTCGTCCCCCAATTCCCCCGAACGCCCGTTCCAGCTCACCGCCCCGTCCACGGAGGCCACGAAGTTGAAACGGAAGTACGGGCGCGCGGGCTCGGCCGCCCGGTCCCACCCATAAGCCGCCAGGAGTTCCCCGTCGTCGAGCTCCCGCGCGGATCCGGCAGCGGTAATAACCGGGGTGCTCACTGTGCCGGCTCGTTCACGTCGCCCATGTTGTGGCGCAGCCGCACCGGTTCACGCCAGCCCAGAACCGCTTCCGTCATACGGATGGCGCGGGAGGCGGCCTCGACGTTGTGCATGCGCAGGATCCGCGCGCCGTTGTAGATACTCGCAACGGCAGCGGCCAGGGACCCTTCAACCCTTCCGGACTTGGGCTCATCCAGCGTTTCGCCAACGAAGTCCTTGTTGGACACCGCCGCCAGTACCGGATAGCCAAGATCCGCGATTTCCGCGAGACGGCGAGTCAGTTCCAGCGAATGCAGCGTGTTCTTGTTCAGGTCGTGTCCGGGATCAATGATGATCCTTTCCGGGGGAACCCCCAGATCCTGTGCGTAGCCTGCACGGCCGCGCAGGAACTGGGCCACCTCGGACACCACGTCGCCGTACTGCGGGCGGGGATAGACAGTCCGGGGCGCGGCCAGGCTGTGGGTGATCACCAGATGCACGCCTGCCGCAGCTGCCACCCTGGCCAGCTGCGGATCATGCAGTCCCGTCGTGTCGTTGATGACGTTGGCGCCGGCCTCGATTGCCTGTTCCGCAACAGCGGGATGGAACGTATCGGCGGAAATGATGACGTCTGATTCACTGCGGACGGCCCGGATAACGGGAACAATCCGTGCAGCCTCCTCTGCGGCGTCCAGCGCCGGGCCCGGGGCGAACGGAACCCCGCCAATGTCCACCCAGTCCGCGCCGTCGTGCACGGCTTTCAGGGCAGCGTTGACCGCGGCCTCCTGACCGAATGTCCGGCCGGCGTCGTAGAACGAGTCCGGGGTCCGGTTGATGATCGCCATCAGGGCCACCTGGCGCCGGAAATCCAGCAGGCGCCCCCCAAACCGGTGCACCGGGTGCAGCAGCGGGGGATCAAAATGGCCGGGCGATGAAGCATGGCGCCGGCCGGCAGTGCTGTTCAGACTCATAAAAGCATCCTACGGTGGTGCCCAGCCACGCCCGGTGCCAACGCCAACCAGGAAGGTCCTGCTCATGGAACTGCCGCTGCCTGAAACTACTAGTCCCATGCTGGCCAAGCCGGCGGCCAACATCCCCCGCGGCAGTTTCGCCTATGAGCCCAAGTGGGATGGCTTTCGGGCGCTGGTGTTCCGGGACGGGGACGAACTGGAGATACTCAGCCGCAACGGGCGGAGCCTGAACCGGTACTTTCCCGAGCTTGCCGAAGCATTCCGGCAGGGCCTGCCGGGCAGGTGCGTTGTGGACGGCGAGATCATCCTCATCAGCTCAGACGGCAGCCGGCTGGACTTTGATGCCCTGCAGCAGCGGATCCATCCTGCCGGCAGCCGGGTGTCAATGCTGGCGGAGCAGACACCGGCGTCGTTCGTGGCTTTCGACCTGCTGGCGCTGGAGGGACGTGACGTTACCGGTGACCCATTCCGCAGCCGGAGGGAGAACCTCGAAGCCGTTATGGGCGCAGCAGGGGGCCGCCTGCACCTGACCCGGCAGACCCTGGACGCGGACACCGCCCAGGAGTGGTTCAAGCGTTTCGAGGGGGCAGGGCTGGACGGTGTGGTGGCGAAGCCGCTGGAGGGCAGGTACGAGCCGGGCAAACGGGCCATGACCAAGGTCAAGCACCGGCGTACGGCCGACTGCGTGGTTGCAGGATACCGGGTGCACAAAAGCGGAGAGGACCGGATCGGCTCCCTTCTGCTGGGCCTGTATGACGATTCCGGAACCCTCGCCAACGTGGGGGTCATCGGTGCCTTTCCGATGGCACGCCGCAGGGAACTCTTCGACGAGCTCCAGCCCCTGGTGACCTGGGAGGCTTCCCATCCGTGGAGTTCGGCGGAGCCCGAACCCGGTACGCGGACGCCGCGCAGCTCCGAGGGGAGCAGATGGACGGGCAGCAGGGACCTCTCCTTCACCCCGCTGCGCCCCGAGCGGGTGGTGGAAGTGGCCTATGACCATATGGAGGGCCCACGGTTCCGGCATCCGCCGAGTTTCCTTCGCTGGCGGCCGGACCGGGATCCGGAAAGCTGCGGCTATGGCCAGCTTGAGGAACCGGTGCGGTACGAACTGGGCGATGTGCTGCAGGTACCGGGGACAGCCCGAAATCCCTGACCGCACTGGCGTCGATCGCCGCATCCGGGGCAGCGGCCCCGGGGCAGGGGGCGGGCCGAATCCCTTACGGTGCCTCTGTGCAGGAGGGTGCAGCTGAAATTGGCGCGCCCGCGGTGCCGAACGCGGCCCAAGCCTGTCCGGCAGCTGAAACCGGGTGGGATAGTGAATGGGGGATCACCGCCAAGAGCAGCGGCTGGTGCGCCTGCAGCCGCAGACCCGCGGTAAACGGTGAACCGGTTCGGGAACGGGACACCACATGGATGCAGGCCGGCTGAGCACTGAATCAACAATCGCGCAGTGGCTTGAGCACCCCAGCGGACGGGCGATACTCATCGACGTCCTGGCCCGGCGCGGACCTGATGTGCGGGCGCTTTACGCCATCCAGACGCTGCCCCTGTCCTCGATCGTCACCCTTTCCCGGGGAAACGTCACCGAGGAACAGCTCAACCTGCTGGTGGAGGCGGCGAACCACAGCGGCTCCCAAACGCCGGCCAGTCCCGAACGGGCGCACCTGTTTCCGTCTGTTCCGCCTCCATCGCCCATGGATTGGAAGGAAGGGATCATCCCGGGCCGGTTCAGGGGAAAAACGGTGATCGTGACCGGTGCGGGGGCCGGAATAGGCCGCGCCACGGCACTCCGGCTCGCGAAGGAAGACGCCAGAGTGGTGGCTGTGGACCTGAATACACTGCGCATGGAAGCCCTGCTGGAGAATCCCGCTGCGCACGGGACCATTGGCATCGTCGCGGACCTCAACAGCGAATCGGACATTCAGCGCATAATGTCCGCGGCCGGAAGCGACATAGACGGGCTGGCCCTCATCGCCGGCGTCTCTGACGACCTTGAACCACTGCACGAAGTGGACGACGAGGTGTGGGAGCGGATCTTCCGCATCAATGTGACCGGTCCTTTCCGTCTCTCCCGCCAGGTGATCCCGGCAATGCTCTCCCGCGGCGCCGGTTCAATAGTGAACTTGGCCTCACAGGCCGGGCTGCGTGGATCGGTCGGCGGTGCCGCCTACACCGCTGCGAAGCACGCACTCATCGGACTGACCCGAAGTGGGGCCTACACCTATTCAGCCCGCGGCGTGCGCATCAACGCAGTGGTTCCGATGCCTACCCGGAACTCCCTTGATTCGAACTACGGATTCCCGGGCGGACTGGGTCCTTTGCCGGCCGCCTCGCTTGTTCCGGCGGACCTTGAGGCGGCGGCGGTGGCTGCTCCGGTAACCTACCTGCTCAGCGATGACGCCGTCTCGGTGACCGGGGCGTTGCTGCCAGCAGACGAGGGCTGGAGTGTGGGGTAGCGCACCGGCCAGGCGTCCCAGCCGGAATGTGCCGCAGCCGGCAGGGGCCGGTGGGCACCCTCACAGCGGTCCTCGAAGTGGCTGTGCGCGGAGATAACCTGAGAATCATGGAATCCGGCGACATCAATTTTCATACCCGCAAATGGGTCAGGCCCGAAGACCTGAACGCAAACGGAACACTGTTCGGCGGCTCGCTGCTGCGGTGGATCGATGAGGAAGCGACTATCTACGCGATCCTGCAGATGGGCAACGGCAGGGTGGTGACCAAGCTGATGTCCGAAATCAACTTCGTCAGCTCGGCGCAGCAGGGCGACCTCATTGAAATGGGACTGTGCGCCACCAAATTCGGCAAGACCTCCCTGACAATGCGCGCAGAAGTGCGGAACATGATCACGCGCTCGAGCATCCTGACAATCGAACGCATCATTTTCGTCAACCTGGACGAAAACGGCCGTCCTGCCCCGCACGGATACACGACGGTCACCTACGACCGCGACCGGCTGCCCACCCATCACCTTCCGGCCTTCCCTCCGCAGCCGCAGGCTTCGTTCTAGCAGGTCGCAAGTACGGGCTGCAGGGCCCGTGTGGTGTCCTTCCTGGCCCTTCCGCTGCTCCGCCGCGGACGGGCACTCACTGCTTCGCCGGCCAATCGGTTAATGACCAGTCAGGAAGGTCCTTGGGCGGCACGCCTGGCCACCAGCTGCGCCAGACCGGCCGCCTGGTCCGCGCTGAGCGGTGAGCCCGGAAAGCGCCCCAGCCGTTCCAGCGGGAGGCTTCCCATCAGCGTCAGCATCCCCGACGCCTCAGCGGAGTCAGCAGCAGCCTGTCCGAGTGCCTCGCCCAGGACCGCCGCTGCGATCGGATGACTCATCCATTCAGCGAGGGTGGAGGCCGCGGTTGGCAGCGGCTGCGCGGCCTGCGCGGCCAGTTCCACGTCCGAGGTGAGCCGGATGTCCCGGGAAGAGGAGCCAACCCGCAGGCCGTAGGTTCCCGGATCCGTTACCCACGTCTGCGTTGCCGGATCGAACCTGTCCAGGCTGCCGGGAGGGAGCTGAAAGGACACGGTACGGGTTTCCCCTGGCACAAGGTTCACCCGCTGGAACGCCCGGAGCTCCTGCCGGGCCCGCGGAATGTCCCCGGCCGGAGGGCTGACGTAGACCTGGACTACTTCCGCCCCCTCCACAGCCCCGGTGTTGGTCAGCTGGAGTGAGAGCCGGATGCACGGCGCCTCGCCTCCCGGATCCACGGATACGGAAAGATCCGAGTAGCCAAACTGCGTGTAGCTGAGGCCGTGGCCAAAAGGGAATGCCGGCTCCAGCAGCCTGGCGTCGTACCAGCGGTACCCCACCAGGAGTCCTTCTCCATAGCGCACCTCGCCGGCTTCTCCGGGGAAATTCCCGTAAGCAGGGGTGTCCTCAAGCCTCCGCGGGAAGGTCTCGGCGAGTTTGCCCGACGGGTTCACCTGCCCCAGCAGAACGTCAGCCACTGCCTCCCCGCCGGCCTGGCCGGCGAGCCAGCTTTCCAGCACCGCTGCAGCCTTCGGTGCCCAGGAGGTGTCCACCACGGACCCGTTGGCGAGGACAACCGCCACGTCCGGCCGGACCCGGGCAACGGCGTCGAGCAGCTGGAGCTGCGCAGCCGGCAGGTCGAGGCTGGACCGGTCCATTCCTTCCGTCTCAGCCGCGTCCGGGAGTCCGAGGAAGACCACGGCCTGGGCGGCACCGGAGGCTGCCAGGACTGCCTCCTGAACGAGGTCTTCGTCCGGTTCCGCGTCCTCGAGCCGGTAGCCTGCGGCAAAGGACGCTTCCGGCATCCGCCCCGACAACGCTGCCCAGGGTGTGCTGAGCATTCTCGGATTGACCCGGGAAGACCCGCTGCCCTGGTACCGCGGTGCCCGGGCCAGCTCGCCAATCACCGCCAGAGGCGCCGCTGGGGTGAAGGGGAGCAAGCCGCCGTCGTTCTTCAGCAGCACCATCGATGCCGCCGCCGCGCGCCGGGCCAGGGCATCGTGAGCTGAAAAATCGGGTGCCGCCGCCTCCCTGCCTGCGGTGCGCCGCCCCAGCTCGCGCAGCCTGTCCAGGGAAGCGTCAAGGTTCTCGGGGGAGACGAGCCCTGCCTCCAAACCGGCTACCAGTTCCCGGGGACCAAGCCCGGCAGACGACGGCATCTCCAGGTCCAGGCCCGCCGCGAGGGCCGCAGCACGGTCCGTGACCGCGCCCCAGTCCGAAACCACAACGCCGTCAAATCCCCATTCGTCCCGCAGGACCCGGGTCAGCAGCCACGGATCCTCGGCCGCGTGGAATCCATTCACCCGGTTGTAGGCAGCCATGACGGTCCAGGGAGATGCGTCCTTCACCACCGTTTCGAAGGCCCGGAGGTAGATTTCCCGCAGCGTGCGTTCATCCACTGCCACGTCGATGGTCATGCGCCCGGTTTCCTGGTTATTGGCGGCGAAGTGCTTGGGGGAGGCCGCCACCTTGCAGGACTGCAGTCCGGCGGTCCACGCCGCTCCCAGGGCTCCGGTGAGCAGCGGATCCTCGGAAAAGTACTCGAAATTCCGCCCGCCCAGCGGAGAACGCTTGATGTTCAGGCCCGGCCCCAGAAGGACGTCGACGCCGTAGGCCGCGGCTTCGCGGCCCGCTGCCCGGCCCAGCTCCTGAAGGAGTTCCGGGTCCCAGGAACTCGCCGTAGCGCATTCTGCGGGAAAGCAGGTGGCCGGCCGTGACTGGCCCAGGGCAGGACCGGCCCCGTCCCCGGCGGCCAGCCTTACCCCATGGGGCCCGTCCGTCAGGGTCAAGGCACGGATCCCGGCCTCTTCCGACGCGGGGGTTTCCCACATGCCCGCTCCGGTCAGCAGCGCCGCTTTCCGGGCCTGGTCCAGACCGAGTTCGGATGTTCCCATGGCTTCTCCTGCGTCCTTGCCGTTCCGGGCGGGTTGCCTGAGTCTAGGCCGCGGCGGCAGCGGGGCGGAAGACCGCGGAACGGATGCAGCCGTACAGCGGTGCCGCGCCCGGGGCGTCCCTGTTCGGTGGCTTCCCTGAGGGTCTATGGTTCCCATATCAGGCGTCCGTCCGGCCGGCACCGGCCCTGCCGCACTACGGCGCCGCGCCGGGGCTAACGGAGAGAAGGCAATGAAGACCCGTTTTGACCGCTACCGCCAAATGGCCGAGATCCTTTACCGCAACGGGCTGGGATACCTGGTGTCAGTTGCAGGACTCGATTCCTGGCTGCCCTTTCGCCGCAGGGAAGCCGACGGGGCTGACACCACACGGATGGCAAGCCCGGAGTACCTGCGCCGTGCCCTGGAGGAACTGGGGCCCACCTACGTGAAACTGGGCCAGCTGCTCTCCACCCGGCCGGACCTGCTGCCCCCGGCCTACATGGATGAGCTGGCCAAGCTGCAGGACTCCGCAACTCCGGCCGCCTGGGATGATGTGCGGGTATCCCTCCGGCAGGAATTGGGAGCGGATCCCCTGGACGTGTTTCGGGAGTTCAATACCACCCCCATTGCCAGCGCCTCCATCGGCCAGGCTTATGCCGCGGCCCTGACGGACGGCACGAAGGTTGTGGTCAAGGTGCGGCGTCCCGGAATTGTTCCGGAGGTCGAGGCGGACCTGTCCATCCTCCAGTCCCTGGCCGGCCATGCCAGCAGGCATTGGGAGGCCGCCAGGGACTACGACGTCAAGGGTTTTATGGACGAGTTCGCGGACACCCTCCGCAAGGAAATGGACTACGTGCAGGAGGGCCACAACGCGGACCGTTTCGCAGCGAACTTCGAGGACGATGCTTCGGTGGTGATCCCGCATATCTACTGGGAACACAGTACGTCGAAGGTCCTGACCATGCAGCGCCTCTACGGCATGAAGGTCACGGACACCACGTCGCTGGATGCCGCGGGACTGGACCGCAAGGCGCTGGCCGTCACTGCTGCGGACGCGGAAATGAAGATGGTCTTCGAGGACGGCTTCTTCCACGCTGATCCGCATCCCGGGAATATCTTCGTGCAGCCCAATTCCCAGATTGGGCTCATCGACTTTGGCATGGTCGGAGAACTCGACGAGAAACTGCGCGGCCAGCTCTCGGCACTGTTCGTGGCCGTCATCCGCAAGGATCCGGAGCGGATGGCCACCGCCCTGATGCGGATGACTGTCTCCCGCACCCGCCCGGACCGGATCAAGCTCAGGATGGACCTTGCGGGCCTGATCAAGCTGTATTCAAACCGCACGCTGGGGGATGCGCCGGTGGGCCGGATCATTACCTATGGCCTGGGAATTATCCGCAACCATCACCTGCAGCTGCCCGGGGAGATTGCCCTGCTGCTGCGGATGCTGATCATGACGGAGGGCATGGGCGAGGTCCTGGATCCGGACTTCAGCATGGGCAAGACCCTGGCGCCCTATGCCCGCCGGATGACCGTGCAGCACCTGAACCCGGCCGCCTACGCGAAGCGGCTCGGCAAGGCCGGGGGAGAGCTGCTGGAGCTGGGCACCGAACTGCCCGGCCAGCTGCAGCGGCTTATCAACACCCTGGATTTCGAAGGAATGGAGGTGCACCTGCGGGCCGGCGACCTGGTCCCGCTGGTGGAACGCCTGGAGCGGGTGGGCAACCGCATGGTGGCGGCCATTTTCGCCGCTGCCTTTATCCGCGGGGTCGGGGAGCTGGCCCTTGGCGATGCCGAGCGCTGGCGCGGCTGGCAGGCGCCGCTGATGGGGGCCGGACTGGCTTCTACGGGTGTCCTGGGCGGGTATCTGGCATGGTCGGCCCGCCGGCAGCGCAGGCTGGATGCAGCATAGCTTTACTCTGCAGGGCTTAACGACGACGGCCGGCGCCGCGCCTGTGCGCGGTGCCGGCCGTTACGGTGCAGGAGCTACTTCTTCAGGCCAAGTTCAGCCGTGGGGATGCGGAAGGATTCCTTTGCGGTGAGTGCGGAGATCGAGGCGATACCGGCGATCGCAGCGGTGAACCAGCTGATTACTACCCAGCCGCCGGGCTCCAGTCCGCCGAGTGCGGCAACGATGGACGGCGCGAAGCCCGCCATCAGGAAGCCCAGCTGGGTGCCGATTGCCAGGCCGGAGAAGCGGACCCGGGCACTGAACATCTCAGCGTAGAAGGACGGCCATACTGCGTTCGCGGCAGCGTAGCCACAGCCGAAGACAACTACGGAGAGCGCAAACTGCAGCAGCGAGTTCCCGGATTCCATGGACAGCAGGTAGAACGGCATCACTGCCGCGCTGGAGAGCGCACCGTAGATGAATACCGGCTTGCGGCCGAAGCGGTCAGCAGCCATGCCGAACAGGGGCTGGGTGAACAGGGCGGCGATGTTGCCGGCCACAACCAGCCACAGGGTGATGGCGGCGTCCACGTTGCCCACTTCGGTGCCGTACTTGATCGCCAGCGTGCCGTACACGGTGGAAACGGCGGCAATGAAGGCGCAGCAGATGACGCGCAGGACGTCGCGCCAGTGGTTCTTGAGCAGGTCGCCCACCGGGAGCCTGGCGATCTGGTTGTTCGCCTTGGCTTCCTGGAAGGTTGGGGTTTCGTGCAGCGTGCGGCGGATGAAGTAGGTGACCACAACAACGACGGCGCTGAGCCAGAACGGGATTCGCCAGCCAATGCCGTACTTGATGTCATCGGGCAGGGCCATGACGGGGATGAAGACCATCGCGGCGAGGATCTGGCCGCCCTGGGTGCCGGTCAGCGTCCAGGAAGTGAAGAAGGCGCGGCGGCCGTCGGGGGCGTGCTCAAGGGTCATGGAGCTGGCGCCCGCCTGCTCGCCTGCGGCGGAGAGGCCCTGGGCAAGGCGGCACAGCACCAGCAGGGTGGGAGCCCACCAGCCGATGGTGTTGAAGTCCGGCAGGCAGCCAATCAGGAAGGTGGAGGCACCCATCAGGACCAGGGTGAACATGAGGATCTTCTGGCGGCCTACGCGGTCACCGAAATGGCCCAGGATAACTGCTCCGACCGGGCGGGCAATGTAGGCGAAGCCGAAGGTTGCCAGGGACATGATGCTCGCCTGGGCATCGGCATCCGGGAAGAAGACATGCGGGAAGATCAGCGATGCGGCCGTGCCGAAGATAAAGAAGTCGTAGTACTCGACCGCGCTGCCCATGAAGCTCGCCGCGGCGGCCTTCTTCGGGGTCTTGGCGGTGGCTTGGGCGGACTGCGTCGGTGCAGCGCTCATATGGGGCCTCCAAGGGATGGTGTGCGGTAAACGCACAGCAGTGCTTCATGCGAACACCACAATGTAACCCGCGCCATAGTCAGATGCAACACATGTGTGCGAATGGCGCACAGTTGTGCATTTTATGAACAGGCCGGTACCGTGGGCCTAGCCCGTCCCGGGCGCCGAAGGGAGAACCACTTGAGCACCACCACCGAATCCTGGCTCGTCGGCCTGATTGGCGAAGGGATCACAGCATCCCTGACACCTCCCATGCATGAGAGTGAAGCCCGGGCAAACGGACTGCAGTACCTGTACCGTCCGGTGGACCTTTCGGTGAACGGCCGGAGCGGAACAGAGGTGGGGGACCTGCTGCAGTACGGCCGCGACCTCGGTTTCAACGCCTTCAACATCACCCATCCCTGCAAGCAGCTGGTCATGGAGCACCTCGACGAGGTGTCCGACGACGCTGCCCGGCTTGGCGCCGTCAACACCGTAGTCGTGACGGACAAGGGTTTCATTGGACACAACACGGACCACTCCGGATTCGGCCGTGCACTCTCCACGGGCCTGCCGGGCGCTGCGCTGGACAAGGTGGTCCAGCTGGGTGCCGGAGGCGCTGGAGCGGCCGTTGCCTATGCACTGCTCAAGGCTGGAACCGCTCAGCTGACACTGATCGACCTGGACTCCGGCAGGGTCCAGGAACGTGTCCACGCCCTCTCCGTCCTTTTTCCGGATGCGAGCATCGCCGCCGGAACCGGCGAAGACCTCCCCGGTGCACTGGCTGCGGCTGACGGTTTTGTGCAGGCAACCCCCGTGGGTATGCACTCCCATCCCGGAATGCCCGTGGACGCTGCCTTACTGCGGCCCGAAATGTGGGTTGCCGACGTCATCTACCGGCCGGTCCGGACCAAGCTCATCGAAACAGCTGATGCGCTGGGCTGCCGGGTGCTCGACGGCGGCCACATGGCAGTGGGCCAGGCCGTGGACGCGTTTGAACTCATCACCGGCATTCGCCCGGACCCGGCCCGTATGCGGGCACACTTCCTAGACATGGTCAGCAACGGCCTCTGAGCCGGAAGGGATTTCTGAATGCGTACGTCGATCGCCACGGTCTGCCTGTCCGGAACCCTGGAGGACAAGCTCCGCGCCTGTGCCGCGGCGGGTTTCGACGGCGTCGAGATCTTTGAACAGGACCTCGTGGTCTCTCCTTCCACTCCGGAACAGATCCGTGCCCTGGCAGCTTCCCTGGGACTCACACTGGATCTGTACCAGCCGTTCCGGGACTTCGAAGGCGTGCCGGATGATGTCCTGGCGGACAACCTGCGGCGCGCTGAAGCAAAGTTCCGCCTCATGAACCGCCTCGGCATCGACACCATGCTGGTATGCAGCAACGTGGCCACGGCCACCGTTGACGACGACGAAGTTGCCGCGGCACAGCTGCGCCTGATGGGGGAAACCGCCGCCCGCTACGGTGTACGGCTTGCCTACGAGGCGCTGGCCTGGGGCCGGTACGTCAGCGACTTCGAACATGCCTGGCGGATCGTTGAACTGGCGGACCACCCCAACGTGGGTACCTGCCTGGACAGCTTCCACATCCTCTCCCGCCGGTGGGACCCGGCTGCGATCGAGAAGATCCCGGCTGAGAAAATTTTCTTTGTCCAGCTGGCAGATGCCCCGGAGCTGTCCATGGACGTGCTGTCCTGGAGCCGGCATTACCGGGTCTTTCCCGGCGAGGGTGCTTTTGACCTTGTCACTTTTATGGGCCACCTGGTCCGCAGCGGCTACAACGGCCCCGTCTCGCTTGAGATTTTCAACGATGTCTTCCGGCAAGCAGCCGAGGAACGCACGGCGGTCGATGCCATGCGTTCACTGATCCGGCTGGCCGAACAGACCTCCATCCACCTGCGCGAAACCGGCGCAGGCAAAACGGCCATGGAACTTGCCACGCTTCCCGGCGTCGGGGAGCCGCTCGGCTTTAACTTCGCCGAAGTCAAAGCGGGGGAGCCGGAGACGATCCGTACCCTGCTGTACCAGCTCGGCTTCACCTGCCAGGGTACGCACCGCAGCAAGGCAGTGGAACTGTGGACCCAGAACGGGGCCAGGGTCGTTATCAACAGCCAGAATGCCCGCGGGATGGAACCGGGCATCTCGGCCATCGGCCTGGACGTTCCGGATGCCCTCGCCGCCGCCTCACGCGCCCTGCAGCTCAAGGCAACCGCAGTACCGCGCCGCAGCCAGGCGAACGAGGAAGTCCTGCAAGCCGTTGCTGCCCCAGACGGCACCGAAATCTTCCTCTGCGAGGCAGAACCCGGGGGCCCGGGATGGATCCGGGAGTTCGGCAGTGGCACACCTGTTCCGGCCGGCGGCCCCATTACGGCCGTGGACCACGTCAACCTGTCCCAGCCATGGCAGCACTTTGACGAAGCAGTGCTCTTCTACGAATCCACGCTTGGACTGACCCCCCGCCCGAGCGTTGAGGTCCCCAGTCCGATGGGCCTGGTCCGCAGCCAGGTGATGCGTAGCAGCGACGGCGCCGTGCGGATGGCCCTGAACATTGCCCCGATGGTGTTCGACGGCGACGGCTCCGGCTATCCACAGCATGTTGCCTTCGCCTGCAGCGACCTCGTCACACTGGCACACACCGCCGTCGGACGCGGCCTGCAGTTCCTGCCGGTGCCGGGCAACTACTACGAGGACCTCGATGCCAGATTCGGGCTCGATCCGAAGTTCCTTGCCGTGCTCAAAGACCTGAACCTGCTCTACGACCGGGACGCTGACGGAGAGTTCCTGCACTTCTACACCTCCACCGTGGGGAACGTGTTCTTCGAAGTGGTTGAACGCCGTCCCTCCTACGAGGGCTACGGTGCGCCCAACGCTCCGGTACGGCTGGCCGCGCAGTACCTCGCGAACGGCTGACAGGGTTCCTGACCTGTTGATTTGCCGGGCGGTGCGCTCTCCGGCAAGCCCGGGATGTGAGCTAGGATCGGTTCGAGAACGTTCGGGACGGACCCGGCATAAGTGCAGGTCAGGGGGCATCCGCAATGGGCGGTCCGCAAGGTGGCTGGTATGTGAAATCCGTTGAAAAGACGTTCACAGTGCTGGGTGCCTTCAGCGAGGAAGAGCCGTTGCAAAGCGTGAGTGAGGTTGCTGCCAAGGCGGACCTGAGCCGTGCTGCGGCGAGACGGTTCCTGCTCACCCTCACCGAGCTGGGATACCTGTCCACGGACGGCACCCGGTTTCAGCTGGCGCCGCGCGTGCTGAATATTGGCTCGGCCTTTCTTTCCAGCCTCACCTTGCCGGCCATCGCGGAGCCGCACCTTAAGTCGCTCTCCGGGGACCTCCAGGAAACAGCGTCCGTGTGCATCCTGGATGATGTGCATGTGGTCTACGTCGCCAGGATTACGTCCCCGAGGCTGGTCAGCGTGGCGGTGCATGTAGGCACGCGCTTCCCTGCCTGGGCAACGTCTATGGGACGGGTGCTGCTGGCGTCACTCGACGAAGCCGACCTGCAGGACAGGCTGGCCCGGTCGGACGTCCGGCGCTTTACCGCCAAGACCGTACCCTCCAGGGAAGCGCTGCTGACGGAGATCAGGAACGTGCGTGATCGGGGCTGGTCCGTTGTCCGCGAGGAGTACGAAGAGGGCCTGAGCGGAGTTGCCGTGCCGGTCCACCGCGCCGGACGGGTGGTTGCTGCTGCGAACGTTTCCCTGCACCAGTCATACGGCAGGAACGCGGGTCTGGAAGAGGTGCTGCTGCCGCGGTTAAGGCGCGCGGCGGAAGACATTTCGGCGGACTACGGCATCCGGCTTACCGGATAGCCCGCGGCGCCGGCGGGGGCTGCGAGAGGAGACTGCGGCGGGGACCCGTTCGCATCTCCCCGCCGCAGCCCGTTCTGGTTTCCGGCGACGCTAGGTGGCGTAGTCGGAGGCGTTGTACAGGTTGAGGTTCAGCGCCGAGGCGATCTGGGCCACTGCCTTCCGGGCACGGACGCTGTTGCCGGCAGGGTCCAGCGGCGGTGAAAACGCCGCAATGGCCAGTACCCCCGGCATGACGGCCAGGACACCCCCGCCCACGCCGGACTTGCCCGGGAGCCCGACACGGTAGGCCCAGTCTCCGGAAGCCGTGTACAGCCCTTCCATGGTCATCTCCGCCAGCATGGGCGGAACAATGTCCGGGTGGGTGATCGCAGCCTTCTTCGTGAGCGGGTTGGTTCCCCGGGCCGCGATCGTGGCGCCCATCGTGGCCAGGTCCACCGCGGTAACAAGGGTGGAACACTGGCGCGTGTAGACGTCACAGGCTTCCATCGGATCCGAGTACATCGTTCCGCCCGAATACAGCAGCCAGGCGATCGCACGGTTGTGGAAGTTCGTGGACTGCTCTGAGTCGTTCACCGCGTCGCTCAGCTTGATCTCCCTTCCGGCAAACGCGGACTGGGTAGCCAGGATCTTCTGCCACCGTTCCTCGGCGCTTCCGGCCGGAATCAGCGAAACGGTGGACATGGCTCCGGCGTTGACCAACGGTGAGAGGGGCTTGTCGTCGTGCAGGGCCACCGCGATCACAGAATTGAACGGTTCGCCGGTGGGGTCCGCGCCAACCTTTTCGTGGAACTGCGGCAACCCCACCTCGTCCATGGCACGGGCCATGGAGAACACCTTGGAGATCGATTCGAGGGCGAACTCGAAGCTTGAGTCGCCGGTTTCGAACACCTCACCGTCGGCCGTCACCACACTGATGCCGAAGAGCGCCGGGTCCACCGAGGCCAGATAGGGGATGTAGCTGGCGTTCTGTCCGCCCTGGTCCGACGTGAAGTCGCTGTGGGCAGTTTGGACGGCAGCCTGGATGGCTGACTTGTCGATTTTCATACCGCTGTACTCCCGCCTGCTGCCGGTCCGGTGTGGGGCCGGTGTACCCGCGTTCGTCCGCTCTGTCCTGAACCCCTGGAACCGGCACCGGTTGGCGACGGCTTGCCGGAATGTTTGCCTGTACTTGTTTCCGTGGTTCCGGTGGCCGTGCCGCCTGCAGCTCCGGTTTCGGCGGTGCTGTCGAATGACTCCTCCCACTCCGCGGACAGCTCCGCCGTGGGTGCCGAGGATTCATTGACCGTCCCCGGGTGCTTGTGTTCCAGCTGCCAGGTGAACGGCACGAACTCGGCCTGCGGATCCTTCCAGTGCGGCTTCCGGAACGCGTAGATAACCATGGGCAGGATGATCAGCAGCACCGCGCCGCCCACCAGGATCCCCACGTAGGTTTCCGGGGATCCAACGGAAATCTGGTCCGGCGGGATGAAGCTGAAGACAAAGGCCATCAGCGAGCCCAGGAATCCGACGCCGCCGAAGATCCACATGCCGAGGTCGCCGCCGGGCACCCGGTACGGCCGGGGCCGGTTCGGCTGGCTGTAGCGCAGGTAGATCGCCGCGGCGAACATGAGCAGGTACATCACCAGGTAAAGGATGACGGTCAGCTGGCTCAGGATCTGGTAGGCCGCCTGGACCGAGGGCAGGACCACGTAGACAACTCCCAGGGCCGTCACCATAAATGCCTGGAAAAGCAGGATGTGAGTTCCCATGCCGTGCTTGTTGGTGTGCTGCCAGAAACGGGGAAGATACCCTGCCCTGCCCACTGCAAGCAGGCCGCTGGAAGGGCCGGCGACCCAGGTAACCACCCCGGCCAGCACCCCGATCAGCAGCATTCCCGCGACGATCGGCGAGGCCCAGCCAATGCCGGCCCAGTCGAACATGTCGTTGTAGGAAGTCAGGAGGCTCTGGGTCAGGTTGATGTCCGCCTGCGGCACCACAAACGCAATGGCGAGGGTTCCCAGGACAAAAATGATGACTGTCCCTGCAGCGGCGATAAGCACTGCCAGCGGATAATTCCGCGTTGGGTTCTTTACGTCCTTGACGTGGATGGCGTTCATCTCCATGCCGGCATAGAAGAGGAAAATGCTGGCCGCCAGCACAACGTTGGAGAAGTTGGAGAAGTCCGGTATGACCTCTCCCCATCCCATCTGGATCTGCGGCGTATTGCCGGCAAAGTAGTAGGAGAACCCAAGAATTATCAGGATCCCGGCCGGAATCAGGGTGCCCACAATTCCGCCCCACTGGGCGACTTTGGAGAATGCCGCCGCACCGCGGAAGGCGATGAACGTGGCCAGCCAGTACACTACCAGCACGACGGCGAGGACGAAGGCCTTGTTCCCTGACAGCTGCGCGTCAATATTCGTGTCCGTCCCTGTGTAAGCAAGGGACACAGCGCCGAAGGTGAGCACGGTGGGGAACCAGATGGTCACTTCGATGAAGAGCATGAACATGGCCAGGAAGGCCCAGCGGGGGCCAAAGGCTTCACCTACCCAGCGAAACACGCCTCCGGTTTCCGGCCAGCCCGTAGCCAGCTCCGCCGCCACGATGGACACAGGAATCAGGAAAACGACGGCGGCGAAGACGTAGTAGAAGATCGAGCTCAAGCCGTATTCAGCCTCTGCCGGGAGGCCGCGGAGGCTGACGACGGCCACGATGTTCATAACGGCGAGCGCGCCGACGGTAATGGTTGCGTTTTGCTTTGCGCGGCTTATGCGTCCGGATGCAGATCCAGTCGATGAAGCCGCGCCAGCTGATGCAGTTGAATCGCTCACTGCACTCACCTCCCTCAGGTTAGTGGTGGAATCCCGGATGCTGCTGCTCAACCGGCATGGGGGCGCTCAGGTTTTCCAGGTAGGCCGTCTCGTCCTGGATGTCCTTGAGCAGCCGGCCCGCAAGGTCCATGCTCAGGCCGTTGCGCACTACGATTCGCTCGACCGTGAGGTTGCCCAGGTTGTCCGGCATGGGATAGGCCGGTACCAGCCAGCCCTTGGTCCGGAGCCGGTCTGCCAGGTTGTACAGCGTCCAGCGGTCCGTATGCCCCTCCTTGAGGCGCCAGGCAAAGACCGGAATGTCAGAGCCGTCATTCCATAGTTCGAAGGGGCCGATCTCGCTGATGCCGTGGGAAAGGTACAGCGCCACGTCCTGGCAGGCCTGCTGGACCTTCTTATAGCCGTCGAAACCGAGGCGGAGGAACATGTAGAACTGGAGCACCACCTGAGCGCCGGGACGGGAGAAGTTCAGCGCAAACGTGGGCATGTCGCCGCCGAGGTAGCTGACGTAGAAGATGAGGTCTTCCGGCAGCCACTGCCGTTCCCGCCAGACAACCCACCCGAGGCCCGGATAGACGAGGCCGTATTTGTGTCCGGACGTGCTGATGGAATGGACCCGCTCAAGCTGGAAGTCCCATTCGAGGTCCGGCTGGATGAAGGGGGCGATCATGGCGCCGGAAGCGCCATCCACATGGATCGGGATGTCCAGTCCCGTGGAGGCCTGGATCTCGTCGAGTTTCGCAGCGATCTGCTTTACCGGCTCGTACATGCCCGTGTAGGTCACGCCCATGATTGCGACCACTCCGATGGTGTTCTCGTCGACGTACTTCTCGAGCTCGTACCCATCGAGGCACTTGTGTTCTTCGCTGATGGGAACCAGACGCGCCTCGATGTCGAAGTAGTTGCAGAACTTTTCCCAGCAGACCTGCACCGCCGAACTCATGATCAGGTTTGGCTTCTCGGTGGACTTGCCCTCGGACCGGCGCTTGTGCTGCCAGAGCCGCTTGAACGCCAGTCCACCGAGCATGCACGCTTCCGAGGAACCGATGGTTGAGGTGCCGATGGTTCCCTGGGGGTCGGGGGAGTGCCACAGTCCTGCCAGCATCTTCCAGCAGTACTGCTCAATGGCGGCCGTCTGCGGGTACTCGTCCTTGTCGATCATGTTCTTGTCATACGTTTCGGCATACAGCCGGTTTGCCTGGTCGTCCATATAGGTGCTGACGAAGGTTGCCAGGTTGAGCCGTGCGTTGCCGTCCAGCATGGTTTCGTCATGGACGATCTGGTAGGCGGTGCCAGGCAGCATGCTGCCCTGCGGGAATTCGTACTTTGGTATCTGGGTGTCTTCGCCCTCACGGGAGAACACCGGGTTGAGGCTGAGGAAGTCCTGGGGATCGTTCTGCGGCATGGTTTCGACCTCTCCTAAGGAGTGTCCAGCATGAATGCCTGCCGCGGTGTGCGGCGGCGGATAAGCCCCATGGGTGCGCGCGATTGACTATACGCGTGGCTGCCACGCCGTTCTAGGTATCAGTGGTCGTGCCGGGCAGGTAGTTTCGGATTCGTCCACAAGTACTTCAAAAGCTGTCTCCGGGGGCGCCGCCCGGGTCCGTCACCGTTGAGCGGGCGCACGCCCGCGCGTACCCTCAGATGATCTATCCGTTTCCCGCAGCAGCCCCGGCGCCGGCAGCTTCCAAGGAGCGCACGGAGGCCGGGGGAGCGGTTTACCGCAGGAGAAACCCCATGGCTGGACTGAGCCGACGAGACCGTTTTGAACTGCCTGAGCCCATGCGCCGGCTCTTCGAAGGTGACTGGGAAGTCCCGGCTTTCCGGGTGGAAGAGTTCCGGGATACCGGAACCATGGTGGTGCGGGCAGAACTGCCGAGCATCGATCCGGAAAAGGACCTGGACGTAACGGTGTCCGACGGCACGCTGCGTATCAAGGGCGAGCGCCGGGAAGAGTCAGCCAACCGGTCCAAGAACGGCTACCGGTCAGAGTTCAAGTACGGCTCCTTCAGCCGGGACATTCCCCTGCCTGCCGGCAGCAGCACGGAGGACGTGACGGCGTCCTACCGGGACGGGGTCCTTGAGGTCCGCGTACCAATCCAGGACGAGGGCAGCACGGGCCGGAAAGTTCCCATCAGCCGCTCCTGACAGCGCAGGAAAGGGCAGCGCTGCCCGACGCGGTGACCCTCCCCGATTTCTTGGCGCGCGGGTACTCAGGAGGCCCAGTGTCCCAGCAGAGCCAGAGCATCCCGCCCGGATCCCGGGGAAGCAGGTCACCCGCCTGGCTGGTGACCACCATCATGGCACTGGGCGGGATCACGGTGTCATTGGAGAAGACTGCGGTAGTGCCGCTGCTGCCGGAGTATCCGCGGCTGTTCAGGGTGAGCTCCGACGACGTGTCCTGGCTGGTCACCGTGACCCTGCTCAGTGCGGCGGTAGCCACTCCCATCGTTTCCCGGCTGGCGGACATGTTCGGCAAGAAACGCATGCTGATGGTCTCATTGGCCATGATGGTGGCGGGCGGGTTCATCGCCGCACTCGGGGGCACATTCGCTGCAGCCGTCACCGGCCGCGCCCTGCAGGGGTTCGCCGGGGCCGTGATCCCGGTGGGTATCAGCATCCTGCGCGATTCGCTGCCCCAGCGGCGGATTGCGGGGGCAGTTTCATTGATGAGTGCCAGCTTTGGCATTGGCAGCGCCCTCGGACTGCCGATGGCCGGACTGATCTACCAGCAGCTGGGCTGGGAGGCTACGTTCTGGATTGTTGCCCTCATTGCCCTGGTCATCCTGGCGGCTGTGTTTTTCTTTGTCCCGGAATCAACCCTGCGTACCAAGGGCCGGTTCGACTACACCGGGGCTCTTTTGCTTTCCGGCGCTATGACCGCACTGCTGCTGGCCATCTCCAAGGGCGGGGTCTGGGGCTGGACAAGCGATATCGTCCTGGGGCTCTTTGCCGCCTTTGCCGTCCTGATCGCGCTCTGGTTTCCGCTCGAACTGCGCAGCGGGCACCCGCTCGTTGACCTCCGGACCTCCGCCCGGCGGCCAATACTGGTGGTCAATGCTGCGGCGATCCTGGTCGGCTTTTCGATGTACGCCAACATGCTGGTGACCACCCAGCAGCTGCAGCTCTCCCGGGTCACCGGCTTCGGGTTCGGCCTCAGCGTCCTGGTTGCCGGCCTCACCATGATCCCCTCCGGTGTGGCCATGGTTGCGATCGCACCGGTGTCCGCCCGCATCACCAACAGCTTTGGAGCCAAAGCGACAATGATCAGCGGGTGTGCCGTCATGGCTGCTGGCTACCTCTGCCGCACCTTCCTGGTTTCCACCGTCGCCGGGATCATCTTCGGTGCCGTGGTGATCTCCGTCGGCACCGCCATGGCCATGGCTGCCATGCCCACTATTGTGATGAGCAATGCCCCGCGTACTGACACGGCGGCCGCCAACGGACTGAACACCCTGCTGCGTTCGGTTGGCACCTCGACGTGCAGCGCAGCCGTGGCGACTATCCTGGCTTCCATCACCATCGGCGTCGGCGGCCGCGTCTTCCCGGCGCTGGATGCCTTCCGGCTGATTTTCATCCTCGCTGGCCTGGCTGCGGCTGCGGCCACCGCCCTGTGCCTGCTGCTGCCCCGTGCTTCACGGCATGAGGCAACGCATCCCGACCTGCATGCCGGCCGGGCGGGATTGCGCGGAACAGAAGCCGAACCGGCCGAAGGCCCCGGACCGGAACAGGCATTCAGCGTATCGGGCAGGCTTCGCGCTCCGGGGGACCGCGGTGCGATCGACCGCGGAACCCTTACGGTCGCCGACCTCGCTGGAACACCGGTGGACTGGGACCGCACGGATGAGCACGGCAGCTACACAGTGGTGCTGCCCGGTCCGGGGCGCTACGTCTTTGTTGCGGCGCACCGGCGCTGGCTTCCCGTGTCCGAGGTCCTCGAACTGGACGGACCTGCGGCATCCCGCGAGATCCACTTCGGCCACCGGCTCGTCCTCACCGGACGTATCCGCCACCACGGACGTCCGGTGCACGACGCACTGATTCTGCTGGTGCCTGGGGCAGGGGATGCACATGCACTCTCAGCGGTTTCGGCCAGGGACGGCAGCTACGAATTGCCGCTGCCAGCCCCGGGCCGTTACGTGCTCAGTGTCACCGAGCAGTCAGGGGCTACACACACCCGGCTGGTGGTGCTGCCTTCTGCGGACACCGAGGTGGACGTCGAGCTTGGCGGAGAGCCGCCGTCGACGGTGCTGAAGATTTAGACCCTCAGGCAGGGGTTCCCGCGTACTCCGGGTAGTCCGTGTATCCCTCGGCGCCGTCCGAGTAGAAGGTGGACGCGTCCGGCGCATTGAGCGGAAGGCCCTCATTCCAGCGGCGCACCAGGTCGGGGTTCGCGATCGCGGGGCGCCCGACGGCGACGGCGTCGCACAGGTCCTTCTCGAGCAGCCCGGCGGCCTCTTCGCGGGTGGTGACGACGGCGAATCCGGTGTTCAGCATCACCGGGGAACCGAAACGCCGGCGGAGTTCCTGCACCAGCTCTCCGGCGGGGTTGTTGTGGAGGATGCTCAGGTAAGCCAGTTCCAGCGGGGCGATCTCATCCACGAGGGCGCCGTAGGTGGCAAGGGTTTGTTCGCTGTCCTTCTCCCACGCGTCCTGGATGTTGTGTTCCGGGGAAATACGCAGTCCCACCCGGTCCGCACCGATGGCGGCAGCCACGGCGGTAACGACTTCCACTACAAAGCGCGCACGCGCCTGCGGTGAACCACCGTAGCCGTCCGTGCGCCGGTTGGAGGCGGGGCTGAGGAATTCGTGCAGCAGGTAACCGTTGGCGCCATGGAGTTCAACGCCGTCGAACCCTGCCTCAACCGCTGCAATTGCACCGCGGACAAAGATGTCCCGCATCTCGTCCAGTTCCAGCTCGCCCAGTTCCCGCGGCTGGGCGTGCGGCAGCTTGCCCGCCGGAGTGCGGATGACGCCGTCGATGGCGACGGCGCTGGGGGCGACTGTCTGGAAACCGCCGTTGATCTCCGGATGCGACACCCGCCCGGCGTGCATGACCTGGGCAAAGATCCGGCCGCCTGCCTCATGAACGGCGTCGGTGACCCGGCGCCAGCCGGCCAGCTGCTCAGGAGTGACCAGGCCCGGCTGGCCGGAGAATCCCTGACCTTCGCGGGAGGGATACGTCCCTTCGGAAACGATCAAGCCAAGCGTGGCCCGCTGCCGGTAATGTTCGGCCACCAGCGGCCCCGGGATTCCGTCGGCGCCGCTGCGCACCCGGGTCAGGGGTGCCATCACCAGGCGGTTCGGCAGCTGAAGGGCGCCAACGTTCAGGGGAGAAAACAGATCTGTCTGCACGTACTTCCTTTCGGCAGGCACAATCTCGGGCGCCTGCACATTGGGGTTACCTGCGGTCAACTGCCGCGGCTCGGCGCCTATTCCCGTGAGGGGGCCTAACGGACCTCGCGGATGAGGTTCGTGATGCGGGCAGTAGAGAGCCGGCGGCCGTCCTCGTCCGTCATCACCACTTCATGGGTGGTGACCGTTCCGCCCAGGTGCACGGCCGTGGCGGTGCCGGTAACGAGGCCCTTGGAAACTGACCGGTGGTGGGTGGCACCCACTTCAATGCCGACGGCGTAGCGCCCGGGCCCCGCGTGCAGCGACGCGGCAAAGGAGCCCAGCGTTTCAGCCAGGACAACGTGGGCGCCGCCGTGCAGGATTCCGGCCACCTGCTGGTTGCCCTCGACAGGCATGGTGGCCACGATGCGGGACGGGGACATCTCCAGGAAGCGGATACCAAGCTTCACGACCAGGGGGCCGACGCCGGATTCCCCGAGCCAGGGGTGCAGTTCCTCCGGCACCCCGGCGTCGATCAGTTCCTGCAGCATGGGGAGTTCGCCCTGCGCGGGGCCGGCCTGGCCCGGCGTGAAAATGTCGCTCATGCCCACTAGGCTTACATCTGTGAGTGAAACTGCCAAACTGGCCTCTGCCCCTGTCTCTGACCCCCTTGCCGAAACCCCGGATTCCCTTGTTGAATCCACGGAAACGGAGTCGGAGTCCGAGCCGGCTGAAGCCACGTCCACAGGCAGCCACGCGGCTCCCGTGCCATCGGTGCCGGCTGAGGCCGCACCGGCTGAGGCGGCGCTCGGAACACCCAACGCGTCCGGCCACAGCCGGCTGCTGGTCATCGACGGCCATTCCATGGCTTTCCGTGCCTTCTATGCGCTGCCGGCGGAGAACTTCTCCACCGACACCGGCCAGCACACCAATGCCGTCTACGGTTTCACCTCCATGCTGATCAACCTCATCAAGAACGAGGAACCCACCCACATTGCCGTGGCGTTCGACCTGGACACGCCAACCTTCCGCACCGAGGAATACTCCGACTACAAGGGCGGCCGGAACAAGACTCCCGAGGAGTTCCACGGCCAGATCGACCTGATCATCAAGGTCATGGAAGCCATGCGGATCCCCACCATCACGCTCGACGGCTACGAGGCTGACGACATCCTCGCGACCCTCTCAGAGCAGGCTGCCGGACGGAACTGGGACGTGATGGTGGTTTCGGGGGACCGGGACGCCTTCCAGCTGGTCAATGACCGGGTGACTGTCTTCTACCCGAAGAAGGGCGTCTCCGATCTGCCCCGCATGGATGCTGCGGCGGTGGAAGAGAAGTACCTGGTACCGCCGGACAAGTATTCCGACCTCGCGGCGCTGGTGGGGGAGTCGGCTGACAACCTCCCGGGCGTGCCGGGCGTTGGCCCCAAGACTGCTGCCAAGTGGATCAAGGCCTATGGCGGGCTTGAGGGGATCCTCGAGCACCTGGATGAAATCAAGGGCAAGGTCGGCGATTCCCTGCGCGCCAACATCGAGGACGTCAAGCGCAACCGCCGGCTGAACCGGCTGCTGCGCGACCTTGACCTGCCCGTCGACCTGGACGCCATGGCTGCCCGGCGTCCGGACCGGGAAGCGATCGAGGAACTGTTCGACGCCCTGCAGTTCAACGCCCTGCGCAAGCGCCTCTTCGACGTCTATGGAGAGGAAGAGGTTCCCGGAGACCACCCTGAAATGGTGCCTCCTGCCCACACCACCATCACCGCCGCCGGCGAGCTCGAGTCCTGGTTCCGTGCCACCAACCAGGCCCCTGCCGGCCTGCGGCTGGTGACGGAGGGAGCAGGTGAGTCCCGCGATGCAACCGGGCTTGCCGTGGTGACGGACGACGCCGCTGCGTACATTCCGCTGACTGAGCTGGACGCCGATGCCGAGAGGGTCCTGGCCGGCTGGCTGGAGGATTCCAACGCCCCCAAGGTGGTCCACGACTTCAAGGACGCTTATAAGCTGCTTTCCCGCCGCGGCCTGCATCTGGACGGTGAAGTGGATGATCCCGCGATCTCCGGGTATCTGATCCAGCCTGACCGGCGCAGCTACGACCTGCCGGACCTGAGCCTGCAGCACCTGAAGCTGTCCCTTGATTCAGCGGCGTCCTCCGGCAACCAGCTTGAACTCTCCCTTGACGGTGAGGACACCGCGGCCCCGGCCGTCATGGAAGCCTTCGCCGCCCTTCGCCTCAGCGAGCACTTCTCCGGTCTGCTGGTTGAGCGCGGCGCGAACCAGCTGCTTGGCGGACTCGAGCTGCCGCTTGCTGAGGTCCTGGCGGAAATGGAACTTGCCGGCATTGCGGTGTCCACCGAAAAGCTGGACCGGCTGCTGGACGAGTTCGGCCGTACCATCGAACAGGCCAAGGCCGAAGCTTTCGCGGTGATCGGCAAGGAAATCAACCTTGGCTCACCGAAGCAGCTCCAGGTAGTCCTCTTCGACGAGCTGGGCCTGCCCAAGACCAAGAAGATCAAGACCGGGTACTCCACCGACGCGGATGCCCTTTCCGACCTCATCGTGAAGACGAACGGCCATCCGTTCCTGGCGCACCTGCTGGCCTACCGGGATGCCACCAAGCTCCGCCAGACGGTCGAGGGCCTGCGCAAGTCCGTGTCCGACGACGGCCGGATCCACACGACCTACGCCCAGACAGTTGCGGCTACCGGGCGGCTGTCCTCCATCAACCCGAACCTGCAGAACATCCCGATCCGCTCCGAGGAGGGCCGCCGGATCCGTGAGGTCTTTGTGGTGGGCGAGGGCTACGAGACGCTGCTGACCGCCGACTACTCCCAGGTGGAAATGCGCATCATGGCGCACCTGTCCGGGGACGAGAGCCTGATCCAGGCGTTCCGGGACGGGGAAGACCTGCACCGGTTCGTGGGTTCGCACATCTTTGGTGTTCCGCCGGAGGAGGTCACCAGCGCGATGCGGTCCAAGGTCAAGGCAATGTCCTATGGGCTGGTATACGGACTGAGCTCGTTCGGCCTGTCCAAGCAGCTGTCAATCCCGGTGGATGAAGCACGCACCCTGATGCGCGACTACTTCACCCGTTTCGGGGCAGTACGCGACTACCTGCGCGGCGTCGTCGAGCAGGCCCGCAAGGACGGCTACACCTCCACCATCGAGGGCCGCCGCCGCTACCTGCCGGACCTGGCCAGCACCAACCGGCAGCTGCGCGAGATGTCCGAGCGAGCCGCATTGAACGCGCCCATCCAGGGCTCTGCCGCGGACATCATCAAGAAGGCAATGCTGGGAGTAGACGCCGAGCTGAAGAAGCAGGGCCTGAAAACGCGTATGCTTCTGCAGGTCCATGACGAACTCGTCCTGGAAGTCGCGCCGGGGGAGCGGGAAGCAGCCGAGAAGCTGGTCCGTGAACAGATGTCCGGCGCTGCCGACCTCTCCGTGCCCCTGGACGTATCCGTGGGCTGGGGCGCCAGCTGGCACGAGGCAGGGCACTAATACAGACAACCCAGGGAGAACACATGAGCGGCGAGAGCACCGGGACCGCCCTTCGCACGGAACGCTTCAGCGCCGGATTCTCAGAAGCTGATCCGAAACGTCCCGATGAGCGGACCTCGAACTGGCTCGAAGCCGTCAACCTGGGATTCCATGATCCGCGCTGGGACCCGGCGCATCTGGCATCGATTGTCCAGGCGTACCTGGCGGACGGCCGGACGCTCACCGGTGTCTATGACGACGGCGCGCCCGAACACGCCTGGAATCCGAAGGCTCCGGTAGCCACGTACGCTGCGATGTCCCACGACATGAACGCCGGTGCCGGTCTCCTCCCGGCGCATCAGATCACCTCGGTAACGGTGCGGCCCACGCACCGCCGGCGGGGGATCCTGACGGGGATGATCACGCAGGACCTCCGGAGCGCGAAGGAGAACGGCTTCGCTGTTGCCTCCCTCTATGCCTCAGAGGCCGTCATCTACGGCCGGTACGGGTTCGGTGCAGCCACCGCGGAAGCCATGGTGGAGGTGGACGTCCGAGGTCGGCTGGAACTGCGGACGGCGCCGTCGGGCACGACTGTCCTGGCAGACCTGGCCGGGATGGAAAAACTGGCACCGGAGATCTTCGCGCGCCACCTGGAAGTCACGCGCGGGGCACTGGGCCGGCAGGCCGGCTACGCCAAACGGGCCGCCGGACTCTGGGGTGACCTTCCCGAAGAGCAGAAGGAAGTGCGCGCCGCGGTCCACTACGACGACGCCGGCGCCCCGGACGGATATGTGACCTACCGTTTCCTGCCGTGGGAAACCGAGCCGCACACCCTGAAGGTGCTGGACCTGGTGGCGGTGGACGATACCGCCAGGCTGGAACTGTGGCGATATCTCGGATCGATCGACCTGGTCGAGAAGATCACCGCATCCGCCCCGGTCAGTGATCCGCTTCCCTGGGCGCTGGCCGACCGCAGGCGATACCGCATCACGGGCGTGGAAGATGCCCTCTGGCTCCGGGCGCTGGATCCGGCAGCAATGCTGCGTGCCCGCGGATTCGAGTCCGACGGCAACCTGGTCATCTCGATCACCGACCCGCTGGGCCTCGCCAATGGCCGATGGCTGCTCCAGGCCAGCGCCGGCACCGCCGTGGTGACCGAACTGGGCAATGATGCGCCCGGCGGCATCCCTGCGGTGGAAGCCTATGCAGCGGCCTTCGCATCGCTCTACCTGGGCGGCGTGCCTGCCGCCATGCTTGCCGCTGCCGGCGGTATCCGGGGCAGTGCCGAAGCCGTCGGCGCCCTGGGCCGGCTCTTCGACGTCGCCCGGCCCCCGTACTGCAGCACACACTTCTAGGCGGATGCCTGGGGCGGGAATTACCGGTGCCCTTCGCTAGTTGGCATGAACTGGGATGAAGGACTACGTGAATCCCCGTACGGCTTTGACCTGACTTGGAGCCTCCGGCTAGACTGAACAGGCGCGTCACGCGTGCTGGTTCGGTCCTCAAAATTTCTGGAGGCCGCTTCCAAGCGCAGGTCGGGCACAACATTATTAACATTCTGTCCATCTCCGGACAACCAAGCACCGTCTTGAACCTGAGTTATTTGGGTTGCACGCGAGCCGGTGGGAGTGCATCCGGAATTACTACAACTTCCACATCGGAGTCCCAACTACATGACCATCACCACCACCGAGAAGTCCGGTACCCCGCAGGTCGCCATCAACGACATCGGATCTGCCGAGGACTTCCTCGCCGCCATTGACGCAACGATCAAGTACTTCAACGACGGCGATCTCGTCGAAGGTACCGTCGTCAAGGTTGACCGCGACGAGGTTCTGCTCGACATCGGTTACAAGACCGAGGGTGTCATTCCTTCCCGTGAGCTTTCCATCAAGCACGACGTCGATCCCGGGGACGTTGTCTCCGTGGGCGACCAGGTCGAAGCTTTGGTCCTCACCAAGGAAGACAAAGAAGGCCGTCTGATCCTCTCCAAGAAGCGCGCACAGTACGAGCGCGCCTGGGGCGACATCGAGAAGGTCAAGGAAGAAGACGGCGTCGTTACCGGTACCGTCATCGAGGTTGTCAAGGGTGGTCTTATCCTCGACATCGGGCTGCGCGGCTTCCTGCCCGCATCCCTCGTGGAGATGCGTCGCGTCCGCGACCTGGCTCCGTACATCGGCCAGCAGATCGAAGCCAAGATCATCGAGCTGGACAAGAACCGCAACAACGTGGTCCTGTCCCGCCGTGCATGGCTCGAGCAGACTCAGTCCGAGGTCCGTTCCACCTTCCTCAACAAGCTGGAAAAGGGCCAGGTTCGTCCGGGCGTTGTTTCCTCCATCGTCAACTTCGGTGCATTCGTGGACCTTGGCGGCGTAGACGGTCTCGTCCACGTTTCCGAGCTGTCCTGGAAGCACATCGACCACCCCTCCGAGGTCGTTGAAGTTGGACAGGAAGTCACCGTTGAGGTTCTGGAAGTTGACCTCGACCGCGAGCGTGTCTCCCTGTCGCTGAAGGCTACGCAGGAAGATCCGTGGCAGACCTTCGCCCGCACCCACGCCCTGGGCCAGGTTGTGCCGGGCAAGGTCACCAAGCTGGTTCCGTTCGGTGCGTTCGTCCGCGTCGAAGACGGCATCGAAGGCCTGGTCCACATCTCCGAGCTGGCTGTCCGCCACGTAGAGCTGGCAGAGCAGGTTGTCTCCGTTGGAGATGAACTGTTCGTCAAGGTCATCGACATTGACCTCGAGCGCCGCCGCATCTCCCTGTCGCTGAAGCAGGCCAACGAGGGCGTCGACCCCGAGGGCACCGAGTTCGATCCGGCTCTGTACGGCATGGCCGCAGAGTACGACGAAGCCGGCAACTACAAGTACCCCGAAGGCTTCGACCCCGAGTCGAACGAATGGCTCGAGGGCTACGAGACCCAGCGCGCCGCTTGGGAGCAGCAGTACGCTGACGCCCAGGCCCGCTGGGAAGCTCACAAGAAGCAGGTTGCCCAGCACAACTCCGAGGATGTTGCTGCAGCGTCGGACTCCGCTGAGTCCACCTCCACCAGCTACTCCTCCGAGCCTGCTGCATCCGAGTCCGCTGCCGGTACCCTGGCATCCGACGAGGCACTTGCTGCACTGCGCGAGAAGCTGACCGGCAACTAAGTTCTGTTGCTAAGGCGCTAGCTGCCTGGAAAGGCGGGTTCCCACTTCGGTGGGGACCCGCCTTTTGCCTTGTCAGGAGCCGGTCTCCGCTCTTGGTAGGCTGAATGCCGTCTTAGAGCAGCTACCAGCGGGGGGAATGAAAATGCAGGCCGGAGATGTCAGCTCAGCCAGCCGTCAGGAACGGGAGGACCAGATCCGGCGGCGGACCCAGGCATTAGCCCGGCATCTGCCGCCGGTCCAGGCCGCGAACCTCATCAACGGCGTTGCCGAAGAGGAGCGGGAAGCTGAATCCTGGGAGGAGCTCAGGGCCTCAGAGGACCGTGAAAAAGACCTGCAGGCCAGGTTCCCGGACTACTTTGAGGCTGCGCAGGCAGTGAAACAGGCCGAGGTGCAGTCTGACCTCGTGCGGTTCCGCGCCTGGCGCCGGGAGCAGCTGAGACTGGCCCGTGAAGCTGACACCTTCGCGGCATCGAATGCAGTGCTGATCCGCAACACCGGGGGAACCCTGCTGGCAGCTGTCATTGCGGCCAGGCCGTTCGGCCTCATTTCCGGTGACGTGTTTTTCTGGGGTGCAGCCCTGGCAGCAGGACTCATGGTCCTTGGCAGTCAGCTGATCAAGAAGCGCTCCAGCCCGTTGTGGAAGGGCGTCTTCATTGATCCGAAGTTCGCCGCTTACTCCGTCTGGCACTGTGCTTCCCAGGCTGCGGCCGCGGCGCTGATTCGGGAGCGGGAACCCGACGCAGCCCAGTGGGCGGACGCCCTGCAGATCCTGGAGTCGCGCTGGGACCGCCGGAACCGCCGCAGCACCCTCTGGGCCGGGGAAGACTACAGCGGCATCCGCTACACGACGGCCTAGGCTGACTCCCGCACCACCAGCGAAGTGGGCAGGCGGCAGACCCGCTCCGTCGCCCGTCCCTCGATGAGTTCCACCAGCATCCGGGCCATCTTCTCGCCAAGTTCGGCGATCGGGTGGTGGACAGTGGTGAGGGCGGGCTCGACGCCGGTGGCGAACTGATCGTCGTCGAATCCCACCAGCGCGATGTCTTCGGGGATCCGAAGACCATGCTTCAGGATGACGGCGTGCGCACCCGCAGCCATCTGGTCGTTCGCGGCGAAGACACCGTCAACAGGCTTTCCGCGGGCAAGCAGCCGTTCCATCGCCACCGCGCCGGAGGCGACGGTGAAGTCACCGTACTCCACCAGTGCATCATTCAGCCCGGCACGGTGCAGTCCCGCACGCCAGCCGGCCAGCCGGTCGACGCCCGGAGGCATATCCTGGGGCCCCGCGATCGTGGCGATGTTCTGCCGTCCGGTCGCTATCAGGCGCTCGGCGGCAGCCAGTGCACCCTCCTCGTTGTCCACCTCTACGTAATAGCTGTCCGCGGCATTAAGCAGGGGGCGGCCGGCGAACACGATGGGCAGGGCATCGCTCAGGTGTTCCCAGGAATGGTCCCCGCTGTGGTGGGAGACCACCAGGACGCCGTCTACGTTTCCACCCATCAGGTAGCGCTGGGTCTTGCCCGGATTCGCCTCCGAGGAGGTGACCATGTTCAGCATGTAGTCCGTGGAGTTCAGGTACTTCGCGACCCCTTCGACCACAGTGGCGAAGAAGGGGTCGGCGAAGACCTTGGATGTCGACTCAGGAACCAGCAGGGTAATGGTGTAGGTTCGCCTGCTGGCGAGGGTCCGCGCTGCCCGGTTCGGCACATAATTCAACGTCCGGACTGCCTGCTCCACGCTGTGCACAAGTTCGGGCGCAACGGATGTTGAACCATTGACAACGCGTGACACAGTGGCCCTGGAGACGCCGGCCAGCGCAGCCACCATTTCCAGGGTGGGAGCGGGCCGCACCTGGCCAGTCTCAGTACCCAATGCGGTCTCCATTTCCTGGCGTCCTTTGCCGTTTTCCGAAGCCGGGCTCAGCTTTCAATCGTAGTTCCCCTACCTCGCGCCGGCCGCAGCCGGAGAGCTTTCACGGCTTCCCGGCTCCGTGCCCTGGCGAACCTGGCTGATGAGCCGGCCGTAGGCCAGCCCGCTGTCCTTGATGATGCGCTCCTGCGTCTGGTAATCCACGTGGATGATGCCAAAGCGCTTGTCATATCCCCAGGACCACTCGAAGTTATCCAGCAGGGACCAGACAAAGTAGCCCCGGACGTCGGCCCCTTCGGCGATGGCCTCACCGACCGCCTGGACATGATCCAGGATGAAGCCGGTGCGTTCCGTGTCATGGACCGCCCCGTCTTCCGTCACTTCGTCGTCGTACGCTGCGCCGTTCTCCGTGATGTACAGCGGCGGCAGCTGCGGGTATTCCCTGCCCAGGCGGACCAGGAGCTTCCGGAGGCCGTCAGGATTCACTTCCCAGTTCATCCCCGTCCGCGGCAGGCCGCGGCTGGGGAACGTGATGTGTTCGGCGCCGATCCAGGGCGAGGCCTTGGGCAGGACACCACCGCCGCCGTGGCCGTCCTCGCCTGAGGTGTCCGGGTGCCCGCTGATTTGGTCATCGTGGTAGTGATTGACACCCAGGAAGTCGATGGGCGCTCCGATGAGCTCCATGTCTCCGGGAAGGATCACCTCGTGCAGTCCGTAGGGCTCCAGATCCCGGAGAGAGTCCTCAGGATAGGCTCCGCGCAGGATCGGATCCAGGAAGATCCGGTTCTGGAGAGAGTCGAACAGCCGTGCGGCTTCCACGTCCACGGGATCCGTCGGATCCTTCGGAATGGAGTTGCTCAGGTTCAGGGTGATGCCAATGTTCTCAGCACCAAGGCTCCGCAGCTCCGAAACGGCCATGCCGTGGGCCAGGTGCTGGTGGTGAACGGCCGCGATGGCTGCACGCGGCTCCTGCCGGCCCGGTGCATGGACTCCTGAGCCGTAACCCAGCAGGGACGAGCAGAAGGGTTCGTTGAAAGTGGTCCAGTGCCGAACACGGTCACCCAGCGCGGCGTATACGTCCTGCGCGTACTCCACGAAGCGGCAGGCTGTGTCCCGATTGGCCCAGCCGCCCTTTTCCTCCAGCCCCTGGGGGAGGTCCCAGTGGTAGAGCGTCAGCCACGGGAGGATTCCTGCTTCCAGCAGTTCATCCACGAGGCGGGAGTAGAAATCCAGGCCCTTGGGATTCGCAGCCCCACCGCCGGGCCGGACCCGGGCCCAGCTGGTGGAGAACCGGTACGAGTCCAGGCCGAGTTCCTTCATCAGGGCAACGTCCTGCGGCATCCGGTGGTAATGGTCCACCGCGACGGCCGGGGTGTCTCCGTTAAGGACGTTTCCCGGAACGGCCGCGAAGGCATCCCAGACCGAATCCTCTTTGCCGTCTTCCCTGGCGGCGCCTTCCACCTGCGCGGCAGCGGTAGCTGATCCCCAGATAAAACCGGGCGGGAAATTGCCGTAGTTCCGCGTAGAGGTATTGTTCGTCATTAGCCCTTCACTGCTCCCTGCATGATTCCGGAAATAAGTTGCTTGCCTGCTGCCACGAATAGAACCAGCAGCGGAACGGTTGCCAGTACGGCACCGGTCAGCACAATTGAATAGTCGACGTAGCGGGCCGACTGCAGCTGGCTTAGCGCCACCTGCAACGTGGGATTGTCGGCAAGCACGAGCATGGGCCACATAAAGTCCGTCCACGCCGTCATGAATGTGAACAATCCCAGGATGGCCATGGCGGGCCGGGCCGCCGGCAGCGCCACATGCCGGAAAGTTCCCAGCATGCTGGCCCCGTCCATACGGGCGGATTCGATCAGCTCGTCGGGAATGACGTCCACCAGGTACTGGCGCATAAAGAACACGCCGAAGGCTGTTACCAGCCCCGGCACAATTACGGCGCCGAGTTCGCCGGTCCAGCCGAGTTTCTGCATGACCATGAACAGCGGGATGATGCCAAGCTGGGTGGGGATGGCCATGGTGGCGATTACCGCCACCATGAGGACACCGCGTCCCCTGAACCTCAGCTTCGCAAACGCGTAGCCCGCGAGCGTGGAGAAAATCACCACCGAGACGGTGATTGTTCCGGAGATGATGACGCTGTTGGCCAGCGCCTGCCAGAACGGCACAGTGTTGATGACCTCGGACACGTTGGTCCAGAACCGTCCGCCGGGCAGGAGCGGAGGCCATTCCTGCCCAAGGGCGGGGTTTCCGTTGCTGCCGATAATGACGGACCACCAGAGCGGATAAGCCGAGCAGAACAGGAAGACCAGCAGGATCCCGTAGGTGAGGAACCCCGGACGGCGTCCGCTGCCAAAAGACTGCCCCTGGCGGCGTTTACGGACCGGCTTCCCGGCCCCTGACCCGGTCCCGGTCCCCGGGACAGCCCGGGCTCGCTGCAGGACGCTCATGACTTTCTCCTCGTGGCACGCGGCCGCTGGGGATCCCCGGTGGCGATCCGCTTTGAAATAAGGAAGTTGACCAGGCCCACCAGCACAATGATCAGGAACAGCAGCCAGGCTACGGCCGATGCCTTGCCAAAGTTCTGCCTCTGGAAGCCCATATCCCACAGGAAGAGCACGGTGGTTTGGAACTGGCCCTGGATTCCGCCGGCATTGACCGGGTCGAACAGTTTGGGTTCGGCAAAGATCTGCAGGCCGCCGATAGTAGCGGTAATGATCACGAAGATCATGGTGGGACGAATACTCGGCAGCGTGATGCTGAAGAACCGCCGGACAGCGCCCGCACCGTCAATTGCTGCGGATTCGTAAAGGTCGCGGGGGACAGCCTGCATGGCGGCCAGCAGGATCAGCGCGTTGTAGCCGGTCCACCGCCAGTTGACCATCGTGGCGATTGCGATGTGGCTGGGCAGCGTGCCCGTCTGCCACATAATCGGGTCGACCCCGAAGTTGCCCAGCAGGTTGTTCAGCAGTCCGTTGTTCTCGGCAAACATCTTGGAAAAAATCAGTGCCACTGCCACCGGCGTTACAACGTAGGGCAGGAGCACCGACATGCGCCAGAACGTCTTTGCCCGCAGATGCTGGTCCAGGATAGCCGCCAGGAAGACGGCAACTACCAGCTGGGGAATTGCCGAAAGCAGGAAGATCGAAAATGTGTTGAAGAGCGAACCCCAGAAACGCGTATCGCCCAGCACGGAGGCAAAATTCTGCAGCCCGACAAAGTCGCCCTGTCCTTTGAGCAGATGCCATTCGTGCAGCGATACCCAGAAGGTGTACACCAGGGGGAACAATCCGGTGATGCCAAAGAGAATAAAGAACGGTGAAATATACAGGTAGGGGGACGCCTTCATATCCCATTTGGAGAGGCGCTGGCGGAACGTTGTCCGCGGCTTAACCGGCTGTTTCTGGACAGGCCGGTTCAGTGTGGCGGTCATGGCAGACTCCCGTGCTCCGGGCGGGGCCTCCCGGAGGAGGCCCCGCGTGCGGTGCTGTTAGTTGTTGATGACCAGGTCGTTGAGGAGCTTCAGTGCCTTCTCCCATGCCTGGTCCGCATTCGCGGTACCTGTCTCCATGTCATCAATGGCAGGGCCGAAGACCTTCTCCTGGATGACTGAATCGTCCGGTCCCTTGAACTGCGCCACAACGTTTTCGGCGCGCGAGGCCAGGATGGCTCCGGTGGGAGCGTCGTTGAACCACTCGTTCGGAGTTGCGTCGGCGGCAAGTTGTTCCTGCGCCTCAAGGGTGCTGGGGAAGTTGCCTGCAGCTGCGGACTGCTTGATCTGCTGTTCAGGGGCAGTCAGCCAGGCGGCGAGCTTTGCAGCTTCGTCCTTGTGGTCCGAAGTTTCCGGAACCGACAGGAACGCGCCGCCCCAGTTTGACGCCCCGCCGGGGAACACGTCTGCAAAGTCCCAGCCGCTGTCAGTTGAGCCGCCTGCGGTTTCAATGCCGCCCTGGATGTTTCCGAGCATCCAGCCGGGGCAGACCATGGTGGCGAAAGTGCCGTCCAGGAACGACTGTCCGTTGTTCCACTTCCATTCTTCCTGGTTTGCGGACAGTCCGTCCTCGATCGAGCCTGAGAGCATCTTGAAGTTGGCGATCATGGCATCATTGCCCTCGATGTTCAGCTCGCCGTCCTTCGTGTAGTATCCCTCCTCCATCTGGTTCACCATGGAGTTCCACACGAAGCCGGCCTGATCGAACCAGGCTTTGCCGCTGGCGTCCTTGTACTGGTTTCCAACCTCGAAGTACTTCTCCCAGGTAGCGTCCTTTCCGCCCAGGAGCTCAGCGACAGCCTCACGGTCGCTCGGCAGCCCTGCAGCCTCGAAGAGGTCACCGTTGTAGCAGATTCCCTGCGGTCCAATGTCGGTGCCGTAGCCGATGACGCGGCCGCTGGGGTCCGTGCCCTGCTTGTACTTCCAGTCGACCCAGTTCTCCTTGATGTCCTCGGCACCGTATTCGTTCAGGTCCACGAACTTGTCCGAGACCTCCATGATGGCGCCGAGCCAGCCCTCTTCAATCGCCACCACGTCGCTGACGCCGGAACCGGCAGCAAGCTTCGTGAAGAGGTCTGTCCGTGCGTTCCCGCCGGTGTCGATGTTGTTGGCCTTGATGGTGATGCCCGGGTTGGCCTCTTCGTATTCCTTGTAGAGATCGTCGTAGCCAAAGGTGCCGAAGGTAGTCACGGAGAGTTCAATCGGGTTGTCTTCCGAAGCGGGTTCGCTGCTGTTGCTGCTGCCTCCGCCGCAGCCGGCGGCGAGCAGGGCAACTGCCGCAGCACCTGCCACCACAGCTGCTGAATGTCGGAACTTTTTCACGGTCACTCCTTTGTGTGTGTCTTGCCGGTTGATATCCCGGGGGAGGACCGTGCCGAATGGAAACTAGGCTTGTCCTGGGACGGGACGCTAACTGTGGATCTGTATCCAGAGAGCCCGTTGCGGGCCGATGGAATCCCGGGCCGCTTCAGAGAGCGCTCTCTGATCTTGCTCAGAGCCTAGATGTGACTTGCTTCACTGTCAAGAGAGCGCTCTCTCAGATTTCAGCACGCAGATCGCCGGCACGGCAGGGCTGCGGTGCTGCCTACCGGCCCCTTGCTAGCGCCGGGTCGACACCGTGACCGTGAACCGGGGATTCCGGGCTACCTGCCTCGTGGGTCCAACCAGCCGGTTCAGCGCCGGCCGGTATGCCAAATGGGAGTTCCAGACCGTCCACAGTTCCCCGCCAGGACGGAGCACGCGGGCTGCGTCGGCAAAGAGCTTGTAGGCAATGCCGGTATGGACACTGGCACCGATGTGGAACGGCGGGTTCAGGACCACGAGATCCTGGGACGTATCCGGCAGCCAGCTCAGCGCGTCTGCGCGCTGAACTGCGGCACGGTCCAACACACCGTTGGCTGCCAGGGTCAACCGCGTAGAGGCAACGGCTGCTTCGGACTGGTCGGACGCCAGGACCCGGATCCCCGGGCGGTGCAGTGCCAGGTACGCCGCGATGGCGCCATTGCCGCAGCCCAGGTCCACTGCTTCACCGGCTTCGCGGGCCTGGGCAAGGAACGGCAGAAGGAACCTGGTTCCGGGATCCAGCGACGCTCCGCCAAAGGCCGCCCCGCGGGCCCGCAGCTGCAGCGGAACCGGCAGGCCGACGTCGTAGGCCGCTTCCAGGGGGAAGCGGGATGCAGGGAACCCGTCAGCCGGCAGCGGACCCATCACAGTGAGCACGCGGGACTTCTGCCGTGCGAGGCCTGCCGTCACGGATTGGAAATACTGGCCCAGGACCCCGTTCATGGCGGTAGTCATGTGCTTGATCCGTCCGCCGGCATAGATCCGGACATTGGACGGGGCGTGTTCTGCGACCAGCCGCGCAATTTCATCCAGGGCATCCAGGGAGCGGGGCAGCCGCAGCAGGATGACGCCGGCCCCGCTTACCAGCCCCGGTTCCAGGCCCCAGTGCGTGTAGCGTCCTGCCAGGCCCAGCGCCTCGGCATTGCGGTCCAGGGCGAGCTGCCCGGAGAAGGGATCCTGATACACACGGATCCCGGCTAGCGAATACCGCGCTGCCGCTCCGAGCGTGAGCGCGCCATACGAATCCCCGATGACGACGGGCGCACCGCTTCCTGAGGCTGCGGACTCAAGGTCGCTGCCGGCGGTGTCCAGCAAAAGTTTGTCTGCGGCGTCGAAAGCCTGCAGGTTTTCCGCCTCCACATCCGGAGCCCGCCGCAGCAGGTCGAAATCAAAGGACGCTTCGGAAGCTGTCACAGGTCAATCCATTCGGTGGCAAGTAGTTCGGCTGAGGTGTCTCCGGCGGTGAGGGCGGCGAGCCGTTCCTGGAAGGCCGCGGTACTGCCGGGGGCGTCCGGCAGGGCGACCGTAATCACGGCCCCGCCGTCCCCGTACTCGGTGCCGCGCACGGTGTAACCCGCGGCACGCAGGTCATTCTCCAGTCTGCCGGCAGCAGCATGGCTGGCCGGAACTGCGCAGAGCTGCATGCGGCGGCGGCGCAGCAGGACAGCGGTGGACAGTGCCGAGGAGACGGATTCGGAGTAGGCCCGTACCAGGCCGCCGGCCCCGAGCAGGATGCCGCCAAAGTACCGGACCGTTACTGCCGTGACGTCGCTGAGGTCTGCGGCGCCGTCGAAAGTTTCCCGCTTGGTGAGCGCCTCCAGCATGGGGATTCCGGCGGTTCCGGAGGGTTCGCCGTCGTCGCTGGAGCGCTGCACCTCACGGCCGGGGCCCAGGACAAAGGCGCTGCAGTGGTGCCGGGCGTCGTGGAACTCGCGTCGCAGCTCTGCGATGAGGCCGCGCGCCTCGTCTTCGGTTTCGGTACGCCGGAGCACGGTGATGAACCGCGAGCGCTTGATTTCGAGTTCAGTGCGGTGATCCCCGGCGACAGTCGTGTAGCGTCCCGACGCTGCCTGGATTTCACTCACCTAAGCAAGTCTAGTTGGCCGCTGCACGGCATCGGCGCCCGGATCCCGGGAAGGTAGGGTGGTGGCCATGCTGAAGGTAGGTCTCACCGGCGGAATCGCAGCCGGAAAATCCCTTGTGGCGCGCACCCTGGTGGAGTGCGGTGCCTCGCTGATCGACGCCGATGCCCTGGCCCGCGAGGTGGTGGAACCCGGCACCGAGGGGCTGGCTGCCGTGGTCGAGGCCTTCGGACCCCAGGTGCTTGCCGCAGACGGAACCCTGGACCGCCCGGCACTGGCTGGAATCGTGTTTGGGAATGGGGAGAAGCGGAAAACGCTGAATTCGATCATCCATCCGCTGGTCCGCGCCCGGGCTGCGGAGCTCGCGGCTGACGTTCCCGAAGACGGCATCCTGGTCCAGGACATTCCGCTGCTGGTGGAGACCGGACAGGCTGGGAACTTCGACTTTGTGCTCGTAGTGGAGGCCCCGGAGAAGGAGCGGCTGGCGCGCATGGTCCGGGACCGCGGGATGGAGCCGGCGGCCGCCCAGGCGCGGATCGACGCGCAGGCGACGGCGGCAGCGCGTGCTGAGGCAGCTGACGCGGTGCTCGACAACACGGGAACACCGGAAGACTTGGTCAAAGCAGTGCGGGAATTATGGACTACCCGCCTGGTGCCCCTGAACCGGGAACGGATGCGGGCAGCTGGCCCGCAGTAACGGCACCGTTATGCCGTCAGCAATACGGACAGCACCTGACCGCGTCCCGGAGTAGCGTTGAACCATGAGTCTTGCGCAGGACATCAAACGTGTTGTTGCCCCCTTTGAAGTAGTCAGCGATTACTCACCTGCCGGTGACCAGCCGACGGCCATCAAGGAGCTGGCCGAACGCATCAACGCCGGTGAGAAGGACGTCGTCCTGATGGGTGCCACGGGTACCGGAAAGAGCGCCACCGCCGCATGGCTGGTGGAGCAGGTGCAGCGGCCCACCCTGGTGTTGGTGCAGAACAAAACCCTGGCCGCCCAGCTGGCCAACGAATTCCGCGAACTGCTGCCCAACAACGCGGTTGAGTACTTCGTTTCCTACTACGACTACTACCAGCCCGAAGCGTACGTGCCCCAGACGGATACCTTCATCGAGAAGGATTCCTCCATCAACGAGGAGGTTGAGCGCCTGCGCCATTCGGCTACCAACGCCCTGCTGACCCGGCGCGACGTCATCGTTGTGGCTACCGTGTCCTGCATCTACGGCCTCGGCACGCCGGAAGAGTACATCCAGGGCATGGTTACCCTGCGCCGCGGCATGGAGATGAACCGGGACGACCTGCTCCGCAAGTTTGTTTCCATGCAGTACGTGCGCAATGACATGGATTTCCACCGCGGCACCTTCAGGGTGCGCGGGGACACCGTTGAGATCATTCCGATGTACGAGGAACAGGCCATCCGGATCGAGTTCTTCGGTGACGAGATCGAGAGCATCCAGACGCTCCATCCCCTCACCGGCGACCTGATCCGCGACGAGCAGGAAATGTACGTTTTCCCTGCATCGCACTACGTTGCCGGCCCGGAGCGGATGAACCGGGCAATCAAGGGCATCGAGGATGAACTACGCGAACGCCTGCAGGAACTTGAAGGGCAGAACAAGCTGCTGGAAGCGCAGCGGCTGCGGATGCGCACCACCTATGACCTCGAAATGATGCAGCAAATGGGCTTCTGCAACGGCATCGAGAACTACTCACGCTGGATCGACGGCCGCGGGCCCGGCACCGCCCCGCACTGCCTGCTGGATTACTTCCCGGATGATTTCCTGCTGGTGGTCGATGAGTCCCACGTGACCATTCCGCAGATCGGCGCCATGTACGAAGGCGACATGTCGCGGAAGCGCACGCTCGTGGAGCACGGCTTCCGGCTTCCCTCGGCCATGGACAACCGGCCGCTGAAGTGGGACGAGTTCCTGGAGCGGATCGGACAGACTGTGTACATGTCCGCGACGCCGGGCAAGTACGAACTGGGCAAGGCCGACGGCGTGGTGGAACAGATCATCCGTCCCACCGGACTGGTGGATCCGGAGGTGGTGGTCAAGCCCAGCAAGGGGCAGATTGACGACCTGCTGGCTGAGATCCGCACCCGAACCGAGAAGGACGAACGCGTCCTGGTCACCACGCTGACCAAACGCATGGCCGAAGACCTCACCGGTTATCTGCTGGAGAACGGGGTGAAGGTTGAGTACCTGCACTCGGACGTGGACACCCTGCGCCGTGTGGAACTGCTCCGGGAACTCCGGATGGGCACCTTCGACGTTCTGGTCGGCATTAACCTGCTCCGTGAAGGCCTGGACCTGCCTGAAGTGTCCCTCGTGTCCATCCTCGACGCTGACAAGGAAGGCTTCCTGCGCAGTTCGACGTCGCTGATCCAGACCATCGGCCGTGCCGCACGAAACGTCTCAGGCCAAGTGCACATGTACGCGGACCGGATCACGGATTCGATGGCACATGCCATTGACGAGACCAACCGGCGCCGGGCCATCCAGGTTGCCTACAACAAGGAACGCGGCGTGGATCCGCAGCCGCTGCGCAAGAGGATCGCGGACATCACCGATTCGCTGGCCCGGGAAGACGCAGACACGAAGGCCCTTCTTGAGGAAGCCGCGAAGAAGAAGACCAAGGGCAAAGGCAAGGGTGCCAGGACCATCCGGAAGGACGGATTGGCTGCTGCACCCGCGGAGGACCTTACCGGGCTGATCGAGTCGATGACGGAACAGATGCACGCTGCGGCAGCAGAGCTGCAGTTCGAACTGGCGGCCCGGCTGCGCGACGAGGTCGGCGATCTGAAAAAGGAACTGCGCCAAATGCAGAACGCCGGGCACGCATAAGCGGGCCTTGGGGTAGACTGCTTGGCGGCGGTGGGGCAGTTCCGTAGCGGTTACGGGTACTCCCCGCCTTTTTCCGTGCTCTGAAAGGTCTGTTCCCCATGCCCGCATTACCCCTCGCTTTTGAGGTTGGTACGTTCATTGTCCTAGGGCTGGTCCTGCTCTTCGACCTGCTCCTGGTTGTCAAGCGGCCGCACGAGCCCTCCATGAAGGAAGCCAGCCTGTGGGTTGCCTTCTACGTGGGACTGGCGCTCATCTTCGCCGTCATGATGTTCGTGTTCACCGGCCCCGAGTACGGCAGCCAGTTCGTTGCGGGCTGGGTGACTGAATACAGCCTCAGCATCGACAACCTGTTCGTCTTCATCATCATCATGGCCCGCTTCTCGGTGCCCCGTAAGTATCAGCAGGAAGTGCTGATGTTCGGCATCATCATCGCGCTGATCCTTCGCGGAATCTTCATTCTCATCGGCGCTGCCGTGATCGAGAACTTCTCCTGGGTCTTCTTCCTCTTTGGTGCCTTCCTGCTCTGGACCGCGTACAAGCAGGCCACAGACAACGGTGAAGATGAAGAGGGCGGCAGTGACAACAAACTGGTCCGCAAGCTCACCGGCTTCCTGCCGATGACGGAGAACTTCGACGAGGGCAAGGTCCGCACCGTGGTGGACGGCAAGAAGGTCTTCACCCCGATGATCATTGTCTTCATCACCATCGGCGTGACGGATCTGATGTTCGCCGTTGACTCGATTCCGGCAATCTTCGGCCTTACCCAGAGCGCCTTCATCGTCTTCACGGCCAATATCTTCGCCCTGATGGGCCTGCGCCAGCTCTACTTCCTGCTCGGCGGCCTGATGGACCGGCTCATTTACCTCAAGCACGGTCTTTCAGTCATCCTGGCGTTCATCGGCGTCAAGCTGATCCTGCACGCACTGCACGTCAACGAGCTGCCCTTCATCAACGGCGGCGAGCCGGTTGCCTGGGCACCTGAGATCCCCACCTTCGTGTCGCTGGCCGTCATCCTCGGCACGATTGTGATCGCCACCGTAGCGAGCCTGCTGAGCCCGAAGGCCAAGGCTGTGCAGGCCGTGGCTTCCCTCGAATCCGCGCTAAAGGTCTACCGCAGCCTGGGCGAGGACGCTCCGCATGAAGAGCGGACCCAGGCCTACGACGATGTCACCAAGACCTACCGGGCAGCGGAGAAGGCCGCCGAAACCCGGGACGACGTCGAACTGCCCGAGATCACCGAGGAGGCGCGCGCCAGGTTCCTGGCCTCAGACCCCCGTAAGCCCGGCGCAGAACAGTAGGTTCCCCGCAGCAACCCATACGGTGCGCGCACCAGAGGCGGCTTTCCGGCCATTCCGGCAGGGGAGCCGCCTCCGTCGTGTAAGGGTGGCAGTTTGTGCGCGCCGGGTCAGGATTCCGTTCCTGGTGCTAGCCTTCCACTACGATCGCCGTCCCTCCCAGGAGGGGAAATCCACGGCCCCGGCGGGGCTATCTCGTTTCCGTTGACGCTCCAAAGGAGCAGCCATGAACTTCTTCGAAGTACTATGGTCCATCGTTGCGGTTTTCTTTGTTTTCGCGTATTTGATGCTGTTGTTCCAGATCTTCGCAGACCTGTTCCGCGACGACTCCATTAGCGGCTGGCTGAAAGCGGTCTGGATCTTCTTCCTCCTCTTCGTCCCCTACATCACAGCCTTGGTATACGTCATTGCCCGCGGACGCGGCATGGCAGAACGGAGCGCCGGCAGGGCACGCGAATCCCAGGAGCAGGCAGCCGCCTATATTCGGCGCACTGCAGGCAGCCAGAGTGCGACGGAGCAGATTTCATCCGCCAAATCATTACTGGATGACGGCCTGATCTCCGACGACGAGTTTGGACGCCTCAAGGCCAAAGCATTGGCCTGAGTGATCCTGGACTCCCGCACCTACACGGGCACCGCTTGATGCGGTGCCCGTGTTCGTCTGGCCAGTACTTCCAAGACCACAATGAATCCCACGAGCACCAGGGCAAGGCCGGCAGTTACTCCGGCGCTAATGCCTGGAATGAAAAGCAGAAGCACGGTGATTCCGGCCGCAACACCCTGGCACACCCGCTGGTGCCGCATGGCCCACGGTTGCCACAGGCCGGTATGGCCGGCAGCGTAGAGCACCAGAACGGCCAGCAGCGCAAGGACGAATACTGTCCGAAGCGCCGCGGCGAGCGGGTCCAGGAACGCGTTGCTCAGGACAAGCGCGGCTTCCGGGGAAACGGCGGAACTTGAGCCAACCGAGTCCACCCCTGCCTGCTGGACGAACCGGAGGAGCAGGACTGCTACCAGGGCAGCGCCGGCGCTGGAAATGCTGATGACCAGGCCGGACCGGAGCCGCCGGCCCTTCGGGGCGATCAGTACAGCGGCAGCGGCCGCTGCGGCGGTAAGCCATGGAAGAACCGCGGCTGCCGTGCCCAGCGTGTTCAGCGCGGAGAGCGACGCAGCAAGGCCAGGAGCGTTAAAGACGGTGTACTCCTGGCCGGCGTCATCCGGAATGACTGAAGCCGCAGACACACCCTGCGCCAGGAGCCGGGACTTGACCTCTCCAATCATCGCCGTAGTTGAGACGGTGATGTCTCCGTTGGCGGCAATCGATGCCATCCCGCCCGGATCATCCTCGACGGCACGGACCAGTAGTTCATGTGCCCCGCGGTTCGCATCCACCCACAGGGTGGCGAAGGCCTGGCTGGAAACAGCGCGGGAGACGGTCCTGTCGATCAGGGCGTTGGTCCGGTCCGCGATGACCGGTGCAAGCGCGGCGGAAAGCGCCTGCGATGCACGCGAGTCATCCACGTTGGACAGGGCGTCGCTGACAGTGGTGTCTATGTCGAGCCGGCTTGTCACCTGGTCCCCGATTTGTTCGGAGAGATCCGCCTGTACCGCCGGGTCCTGGATGACCGGACCAATCACTGCCACGTAGCGGTCAGTACTTGCCACGAGGCTGCCGGCATAACCTGCCGCAACCGAGGCAACGAGCAGCAGCGCCGCCAGGATGCCAAGGATGATGGAGGTGATCCGACGCCAGGGCGGCGCATAGGACGGGGGAGCACTCGTTCTGGAAGCTGTGCCGTAACGCGTACTGGGTGCCATGATCAGGCCTTCCGCCGCTGTCAGCTGCTGTAGCCCAGATTATCCCTGTTTCAGCGCATCAGCCACGGGCTGCGCCAATCCCGACCCCTTCTGCATTGGATGCCACGATCAGGCCTTCTCCCCGCGCACCATGCCGAGCAGGCGGTTGAAGATTCCCTCGCCGTCGTCTGCGATCCCGTCATGGTGGAACTCGTCGGTTTCCCAGACCTGCAGTCCCTGGACTGCAGCCGCTGTCTCCATCGAAAGATCCCGGTCAACATAGATGTCATTGGTGTACACCGCGGCCGCCGCGGGCACCGTGTTGGCTGCCAGCTGCAGGCGGTCGTACAGTTCCGGCCAGTCGGACTTTGCCGCCAGCAGTTCTGCCGTCAACTGCAGGGGACGCAGGGCGGGGTCCTCCACGAAGTACCAGGGGTAGACCATCTCGCCGGTGTACAGGGGTTCAGCAGCGTCCGGCCGGAAGTCCGGCAGTGACTGCAGCACCCGCCAGGCAGCCCAGTTCGTAGCCTGCCCCTGGCCGTAAATCGATTCGTGCATCAGGGCATACAGCGGGTTGGTAGACCGCTCTGCCAGCTGCCACAGGCCGGCCAGGAAGGTGTCGGAGAGCCGGGGACCTGACGGCGTCGGGATGAAGGCTTCCTCGAGCAGGTAGTGGAGCCCGTCCATCCGGGTGTTGCCGCCCAGAAAGGAACCTGCCATCTGGAAGCGCCCCGGGGTCAGCCGCGAGCCGTCCGGGAGGTATTCGGGCACGGTGTCCAGGTGCCGTGCAATACGGGTGGTGAGCTCACGGTCACCGGGATACTTCGCGAAGTACTCCGCGTTCCTGGCTGCCACACGGGCGAACGTCGCCTGATACACCCGGTCGGCGGGTCCCCACAGCGGTGCGAGGCCGCCGGTGATCAGTGCTTCCTTCACACCGGCAGGCGCGAAGGACAGGTAGGTCAGCGCACAGAACCCGCCGTAGGACTGGCCGTAGATGCTCCATGGTCCGGAGCCGAGGGCAGAGCGAATGAGCTCGGCATCGGCAACGATCGAATCCGCACGGAAGTGGGTGAGGTACTCAGCCTGCGCCTCTGCGTCGCCGCGCGCCGCAAGGGTCTGCCGGTTGGCCGGGGTGGAGAGTCCGGTGCCGCGCTGGTCCAGCATCAGGATGCGGAAATGCCGGGAGGCTGCCTTCGTCCAGCCGCCGAACTGCAGCAGCCGGTTGCCTTTTCCGCCGGGGCCGCCCTGCAGGTACAGCAGCCACGGCAGGTCGCCGGCGGCTGCCACTTCGGGGTTCCAGTACTCGCGGGCAAAGACGGTGATCTGCTCGCCGCCGGGCACGGAGTGGTCGAGCGGGACGGTGAACCGGTGCTCCACCACTCGCATGCCGCGGATATTCAGCGGCTCCGAGGCAGTGTGCGGGACGCTCATGCTGCTCCGGGGGTGCCGAAGTCCTCCAGTGCTTCGCCGGTCAGGCGGTAGGTGGTCCACTCATCCATCGGCTGCGCGCCGAGGGACTTGTAGAACAGGATGGAGGGTTCGTTCCAATCAAGGACGGTCCATTCAACGCGGGCGTAGCCGCGCTCGACGGCGGTCTGCGCCAGGGCGCGCAGCAGCGCCTTCCCGTAGCCGCGTCCACGTGTTTCGGGACGGACGTAGAGGTCCTCCAGCCAAATACCGTGCACACCTTCCCAGGTGGAGTAGTTCAGGAACCAGAGGGCAAAGCCCTGGACCGTTCCCTCATCTTCCAGGACATGTGCAAAGACCGCCGGGTGTTCGGCAAAGAGATGCTGCTCCAGCGCCTCGGGAGTATTCCGGACCGCGTCCGGTTCCTTCTCATAGACGGCCAGCTCATGAATGAGCTCAAGGATTACCGGAACATCTTCTCTGCGCGCAGCTCTGATTTGCATGGCTTCCAGCCTAGTCCAGCCGTCCGGCGTGAATCACGCGGATGACGGGGGACCCCGCCTCATCGGAGGCAGCCAAATCCACTTCAGCGTTGATGCCCCAGTCCAGGTGACCGGCGGGGTCCTTGAAGATCTGCCGCACCTCCCACTTGCCGGGCAGCTCCTTGATGATCAGCAGCGACGGGCCGCGGCCGTCGGGGCCGTCGTCTATATCGTCGTGCTCCTCGAAGTACGCGTCCAGCACGTCCGCCCACCGGCCGGCGTCCCAGCCCGCACCGCCGTCCAGCGCGCCCAGGGCGGCGTCGTCCTCATCGGCGAAAAGCTTCACCCGCTGGAACATCTCGTTGCGCACCATCACCCGGAAGGCACGGGTGTTGCCGGTGAGCTTCTCCGGTGCAGGCGGCAGGACCGGCTCGCTGCCCGCAGAGGAATCGATGCCCGCGGCCAGTTCCTCCCATTCGTCCAGCAGGGAGGAGTCGGTCTGCCGGACCAGTTCGCCCAGCCATTCGATGATGTCGGAGAGGTCTTCGCGCAGCCGTTCCGGGGGAACTGTGTGCAGCAGGGCCTTGTAGGTGTCGGAGAGGTAGCGCAGCAGCACACCCTCGGAGCGTGCCAGCGAGTAGAAGGCCACATATTCGCCGAAGCTCATGGCACGTTCGTACATGTCCCGGACAATCGACTTGGGGCTGAGTTCGAATTCGCCCAGCCACGGGGCACCGGAGCGGTAGACCTCGAAGGACTGTTCCAGCAGCTCGGCCAGCGGCTGCGGATAGGTGACCTCTTCGAGCAGCGCCATCCGCTGCTCGTATTCGATGCCTTCGGACTTCATGGCCGCCACGGCTTCGCCGCGGGCCTTTTTCTCCTGGGCGGAGAGCACTTGGCGCGGCTTTTCCATGATCGCCTCGATCACCGAGACTACGTCCAGGGCATAGGACGGGCTTTCCGGGTCCAGGATTTCCAGGGACGCCATCGCGAACGGGGACAACGGCTGGTTCAGGGCGAAGTTTGGCTGCAGGTGCACCTTCAGCCGGACGGTGCGGCCGTCGGCGTCCGGTTCGGGCAGCACCTCCACGATGCCTGCGGTTTTCAGCTCGCGGTAGATGCTCAGCGCCTTCTTCATCAGGGCCAGCTGTGAGGAGCGGGTCTCGTGGTTGCTGGTCAGCAGCTTCTTCGCTGCGGCGAACGGATCGCCCGGGCGTTCCAGCAGGTTCAGCAGCATGGAGTGGGTGATGTTGAAGCTGGAAGTCAGCGGCTCCGGGGTGCCATCCACGAGCTTTTCAAAGGTGGGTTTGCCCCAGGACACAAAACCGGCCTGCGGCTTTTTCTTCACCACCTGGCGCAGCTTCTTCTGGTCATCACCGAACTTTGCCTGTGCCTTGGCCATGGCCTTGGCGTTTTCGATCACGTGTTCCGGTGCCTGCACGACGACGGTCCCGGCCGTGTCGTAGCCTGCCCGGCCGGCGCGTCCCGCGATCTGGTGGAATTCGCGGACCTTCAGCGGCCGGGTGCGGGTGCCGTCGTACTTGGACAGGGCGGTAATCAGCACCGTACGGATGGGCACGTTGATACCAACGCCCAGGGTGTCGGTGCCGCAGATGACCTTCAGCAGCCCGGCCTGCGCCAGCTGCTCCACGAGGCGGCGGTATTTGGGCAGCATTCCGGCGTGGTGCACACCGATGCCGTGGCGCACCAGCCGGTTGAGTGTCTTGCCGAAACCGGGCGCGAACCGGAACCCGGCGATCAGCTCGGCGATGCGGTCCTTTTCCTCGCGGGTGCAGACGTTGATGCTCATCAGTGCCTGGGCCCGGTCGATGGCTTCTATTTGGGAGAAGTGCACCACGTAAACGGGAACCTGCTTGGTGGCCAGCAGTTCTTCCAGGGATTCCTGGATGGGCGTTTCAACGTAGTAGTAGTGCAGGGGGATGGGCCGCTGCACGGAGGAGACCGTGACGGTGTCCCGGTTGGTGAGTTCGCTGAGTTCGTTGGCGATGCGGGTCATGTCCCCCAGGGTGGCGGACATCAGCAGGAACTGTGCCTGCGGCAGCTCCAGCAGCGGCACCTGCCAGGCCCAGCCGCGCTGCGGATCGGAGTAGAAGTGGAACTCGTCCATGATGACCGTGCCGAGGTCCGCGTCCGGTCCTTCGCGGAGGGCAATGTTGGCCAGGATTTCCGCGGTGCAGCAGATAATCGGGGCGTCCTTGTTCACCGAGGAGTCACCTGTCACCATGCCGACGTTCTCGGCCCCGAAAATGTCGCAAAGCGCGAAGAACTTCTCCGACACGAGGGCCTTGATGGGAGCGGTGTAGTAGGAGCGCTCATCCAGGGCCATGGCGTAGTAGTGCGCAGCGATTGCCACCATCGACTTACCCGAACCGGTGGGTGTGGCCAGAATGACATTGTTTCCGGTGACCAGCTCCATCACTGCCTCGTCCTGGGCAGGGTAGAGGGACATCCCGCGGCCTTCCACCCACTCAAGGAAGGAGGTGTAGACCTCGTCCGGGTCGATGGTTGTGGTTCCGGCGGCGGCGGCAGGCAGCTGATCAAGTAGTTTCATCTCACCTACCAGCCTAGCCCGGCAGCAAAAATCACCGTTGTTGCCTCCAGGGGAGCGTACGACGGCGCTGCTAGGCTCGCGGGCATGAAATGGGACCCTGAGCGCTACGTCCAGTTTGCAGACCACCGTGACCGGCCGTTCTTCGACCTCGCCGCCCGGATCGGAGCTGCAGAGCCGGCCTGGGTAGCCGACCTCGGCTGCGGCACCGGCGCGCTCACCGCGGTGCTGGCCGAACGCTGGCCGGGAGCACCCGTCACCGGCATCGACTCCTCCGCTGACATGATCCGCGAGGCAAAGGCCCGTTCGGGCGGGAACCCCGGCTTTGTCCAGGGCCAGATCCAGGAGTGGAATCCTTCTTCCGGGCCGGGAGTCCTGTTGTCAAATGCCGCACTGCAGTGGGTGCCCGGACACGAGGATCTGCTGGGCCGCTGGGCCAAGGCACTGGATCCGGGCTCCTGGATCGCTGTACAGGTGCCCGGCAACTTCAACGCTCCGTCGCATGTGCTCATGCGGGAGCTCGCCGAAAGCCCGCGCTGGAGTCCGGCGCTCGCAGGGGTGCTGCGCGGCGGGGACTCCGTGGCGGAGCCGGAGCAGTACCTGGAGCTGTTCGTGGATGCCGGCATGAACACCGATGTCTGGGAGACCAGCTACTCACAGGTGCTCACCGGAACGAATCCCGTGCTGGACTGGGTCCGCGGCACGGCGCTTCGCCCCGTCATGGCCGCCCTGCCCCCGGAGGAGTACGAGGGCTTCGAAGCCGAATACGCGGCGCTGCTGCGCCAGGCCTATCCGCCGAAACCCTGGGGGACCGTCTTCCCGTTCCGCAGGATCTTTATGGTGTCGCACAAGCCTTAGGGCACCGGTACTACCAGCCCCGTTCCTTCCACTGCGCCAGGTGCGGCCGCTCCGCCCCCAGGGTGGTGCCGGCACCATGGCCGGGATGGACCACGGTGTCATCGGGGAACTGTTCGAATATACGTTCGACTACATCGTTGAACAGTGAGGTGAAACGCTCCGGATCCTTCTGCGTGTTGCCCACCCCGCCGGGAAAGAGAGAATCACCGGTAAACAGGTGGGCCGGTCCTTCCGGGTCCCGGTACACCAGGGCAACCGAGCCGGGAGTGTGGCCGCGCAGGGCAATGACCTCAAGATCGAATCCGTCAAAGTCCAGCACATCACCGTGGGAGAGCGGAACGTCTGTAGGAACCTCGATATCCGCGGTGTCCGGCCCCCCGGCGGCGGTCCGGGCCCCGGTCGCGGCTTTGGCTTCGGCGAGCGCCCGCACATGGTCCCAGTGGCTGTGCGTGGTGATGATCATCTGTACCGCAGCCCGGCCCGACCCGCTGTCTGCTGCACCGGCGTCGAGCAGATCCTGAATGCGGGGGAAATCGTCCGCAGCGTCAATGAGCACCTGCGCCCCCGAGTTCTTGGCGGTGAGCACATAGACGTTGTTGTCCATGGAGCCTACGGAGGCACTGCGAATTGAAACGTTCCTGGTATCAGCCATGGCGCCAGTCTAAACGGCGCCTCCGGACCGCTGCAGGACGGGAGCGATGCGTGTCCGGCGATCCCTTGCCGCCGGGCCCGCACCGGGCGTACGTTCAGATGGTGCCGGAACGCCCCGGCAGTTCCGGGAGGATACGTGCTTCTTCGGCTCGTTCGCGAAAACCTGGCTCCGTACAAGGGTGCGGTTGCCGCCGTCGTTATCCTGCAGTTCCTGCAGACCGCCGCAACCCTCTTCCTGCCTACGCTCAATGCGGACATCATTGACCAGGGCGTGGTGAAGGGTGACACCGCCACCATCATGAACATTGGCGGGTGGATGCTCGCTGTCACGGCCGGGCAGGTGGTGTGTTCCGTAGCCGCCACCTACTACGCCGCCCGCACGGCCATGCGCGTGGGACGCAACGTCCGGCGCTCGCTGTTCACCAACGTGGAGACCTTCTCGGGAAGGGAGGTGGGCCTCTTTGGCGCGCCGTCCCTCATAACCCGGACCACCAACGATGTGCAGCAGGTGCAGATGTCCCTGCTGCTCACCATGACCATGATGGTCTCTGCTCCCATCATGGGAGTGGGCGGAGTCCTGCTGGCCCTGAACCAGGACATCCCGCTCTCCGGCATCCTGCTGCTGATCCTGCCGGTCCTGGTCGTCATCATCTCGCTGGTGCTGCGCCGGCTGGTTCCGTTGTTCCGCCGGGCACAGAAACAGATCGACCGGGTCAACGGTGTGCTGCGTGAACAGATCATGGGGATCGCCGTCATCCGGGCTTTTGTGCGCGAACACACGGAGAAGCAGCGGTTCGACGGCGCCAACAGCGACCTCACCGGCACCCAGCTGCGGGTGAGCCAGTATCTGGCACTGCTGTTCCCGGCGACCATGCTGGTAGCAAACCTGGCCACGGTTGCCGTGGTGTGGCTCGGAGCCTTCCGCATCGACGCCGGGCAGATGCAGATCGGGGCCCTTACCGCGTTCATCGCCTACATCATGCAGATCCTGATGGCAGTGATGATGTCAATGTTCATGATCATGATGCTGCCGCGGGCGGCGGTCTGCGCGGAGCGGATCTATGAGGTGCTGGATACCAGGACCAGTGTCCGGGACGCACCGGACGCCAAAGAGCTGGTGTACGACGGCGGCCGGCTGGTCTTTACGGGGGTGGGGTTCACGTATCCCGGCGCAGAGGACCCCGTGCTGCAGGACATCAGCTTCGAAGCCGAGCCGGGGCAGACCACGGCCATCATCGGCTCAACCGGGGCGGGGAAGTCCACCCTCCTGAACCTGGTTCCCCGCCTGCTGGATCCGACCGTTGGCAACATCAGCGTCGACGGACAGGACACCGCCGGGGTCACCCTGCACTCCCTGCGCTCGGGCATCGGACTGGTTCCCCAGCGGGCACACCTTTTCTCCGGCACCATCGCCTCGAACCTGCGCTTCGGCAAACCCTCAGCCACGGACGGGGAACTCTGGGAAGCACTGGAGATCGCACAGGCAGCAGACTTTGTCCGGGCCGCCGAGGGCGGGCTGGACCATGAAGTGGAACAGGGCGGCGGCAACTTCTCCGGCGGGCAGCGCCAGCGGCTCGCCATTGCCCGGGCCCTGGTGGTCCAGCCGGACATCTACCTGTTCGACGACAGCTTCTCCGCACTGGACTTCACCACCGACGCACGCCTGCGCGCAGCCCTGAAACAGCGCACCGCACACGCCACGGTGGTCGTGGTCGCCCAGCGGGTGAACACCATTACCGACGCGGGACGGATCATCGTCCTGGAAGAAGGGCGGATCGCCGGAATAGGCACACATGCCGAGCTGCTTGAATCCAACACCGCCTACCGGGAGATCGTCTCCTCGCAGTACACGCCGGAGGAAGCGCTGTGAGCATGCACGGCCGCGGCGGCCCGGCAGCCAAGCCGGCCAGCTTCAAGGCATCCACTGCCCGGCTGCTGAGGCTGCTCTCACCCGATACCTGGCGCGTGGCTGCGGTACTGGTCTTCGGCGTCGTCTCCGTGGCGCTCGCCGTGACCGCCCCGAAAGTCCTCGGCGATGCCACCAACGTGATCTTTGACGGCGTCATTGGCGCTTCCCTGGCCCCGGGCGTATCCAAGGCCGACCAGGTGGAGGCGCTGCGTGCCTCCGGGCAGACCCAGCTGGCAGACATGCTCGCCGCCATGGACGCGGTTCCGGGGGAGGGCATCAACTTCTCCACCCTGGGGATGCTGCTGACCGCAGTGCTCGCCATCTACCTGGCGTCCTTCTTCTTCGGCTGGGCGCAGGCACGGGTCACAGCGCGCATCGTGCAGAACGCCATGTACCGGCTGCGCAGGGATGTGGACGCCAAGCTGTTCCGGCTCCCCATGTCCCACTTCCAGCAGCAGTCCCGCGGCGACGTGCTGAGCCGGGTCACCAATGACATCGACAACCTCGCCCAGACCCTGTCGCAGAGCATCACCCAGGTCATCACCTCCGTGCTGACCATAGTGGGGGTACTGGGCATGATGCTGTGGATCTCCCCGCTGCTGGCCCTGATCGCCGTGCTCACGGTCCCCGTCTCGGCCCTGGTGACCGTCCTGATCGCCAAGCGCTCGCAGGTGCAGTTCAAGGCGCAGTGGAAGACCACCGGTGAGGTCAACGGCTACATCGAGGAAATGTTCACCGGCCAGGACGTAGTGAAGGCCTTCGGCCAGCAGGAGCGGGTGGTGGAGGGCTTCCATCCGGGGAACGAACGGCTCTACGAGTCTTCCTTCCGGGCCCAGTTCGTCTCCGGCGTCATCATGCCCACCATGACCTTTATTGCGAACCTGAACTACGTGGCAGTAGCCGTCGTGGGCGGAATCCAGGTGGCCGGCGGCGCCCTGTCCATCGGGGGAGTGCAGGCGTTCGTGCAGTACAGCCGCCAGTTCAGCCAGCCCCTGGGCCAGCTGGGCGGACTCATCAACATGCTCCAGTCCGGCCTGGCTTCCGCGGAACGTGTCTTCGCGCTGCTCGATGCGAAGGAAATCGAACCGGATCCCAAGGATCCGGTAAGGCTGGGCAGGGTGCGCGGCGACGTTGTGTTCAGGCACGTCAGTTTCTCCTACTCACCGCAGGCGCCGCTGATCCGGGATCTCTCCTTCGACGCTAAACCGGGACAGACCGTAGCGATCGTAGGACCCACCGGAGCCGGGAAAACCACCCTGGTGAACCTGCTGATGCGCTTCTACGACGTGGATTCAGGTGAAATCCTGCTGGACGGCGTGAACACCATGAGCATGACCCGCGACGACGTACGCCGCAGCATCGGCATGGTCCTCCAGGACGCCTGGCTGTTCGAGGGGACCATCAGCGAGAACCTGGCCTACGGGGCGCCCGATGCCACCGAAGAGCAGATCATTGCCGCTGCCAAAGCCACCCACGTGGATCATTTCGTCCGGTCGCTGCCGGACGGCTATGACACGGTCCTGAGCGCCGACGGCGGTTCGCTGAGCCAGGGACAGCGCCAGCTCATCACCATTGCCCGGGCCTGGCTGGCCAACCCGTCCATCCTGGTGCTGGACGAGGCGACCAGCTCGGTGGATACGAGGACCGAGGTTGCCATCCGGCTGGCAATGGGAGCGCTGCGCGAGGCCCGAACCAGTTTTGTCATTGCCCACCGGCTCTCCACCATCCGCGATGCCGACGTCATCCTGGCGGTGCGGAACGGCGAGATCGTTGAGCAGGGGACCCATGAGTCCCTCCTGGATGCCGGCGGCTTCTACGCCCAGCTCTACCAGTCCCAGTTCAGCGAACCGGCTTCCACCACTGACGCACCGGATTAGTTGCCTTCATCCGCTGCCGGCGGTGGTACGTGGCAGGATGGACAGGGAACCGGCCCGCATCCGCGGCCCGACAGCAGGCGATGAAGAAAGCGGTGGCATGGACGACGGCGTGCTCTCCTGGGTGCGGATCGATGCGGCGAGTTCGGTACCCCCGTTCGAACAGCTCCGGCTGCAGATTCTTGATGCCGCCAACGACGGCAGCCTGCCTGTTGGCACCCGGCTTCCGCCGGTACGCACCCTTGCCGCCCAGCTGGGCCTGGCCGTCAACACGGTAGCCCGGGCCTACCGGGAGCTTGAGCAGGCCGAAGTGGTGACCACCCGTTCCCGGGCCGGCACCGTCGTGGCTGCTGCGGGCGACAATGGACGCCGCCGCGTGGCCGAGGCCGCCCGGGTTTTCGCCGATACGGTCAGCGCCAACGGGGTGGACCACAAGGACGCCCTGTCCTACGTCCAGGCCGCCCTACGCCAGCGGTGAACACACCCGCCCTCGAATACGTTTTCGAATCCTGTTTGATCTAGAGTGGAAAGCGTGTCTACCGCGACTTCACTGACTTCTGGCCACAATCCCCACCCTTCCGGCGATCTCTCGCGCCTGGTCGTCAAGGGCGCAAGGGAACACAATCTGCAGAACGTGGACCTCGATCTTCCGCGCGACGCCATGATCGTGTTCACGGGTCTCTCCGGGTCAGGCAAGTCCTCCCTGGCTTTCGACACGATCTTCGCGGAGGGCCAGCGGCGCTACGTCGAGTCGCTTTCCTCCTACGCCCGGATGTTCCTGGGCCAGGTGGACAAGCCCGACGTCGACTTCATTGAAGGGCTGTCACCGGCAGTCTCGATCGACCAGAAGTCGACGAGCCGGAACCCCCGTTCCACGGTAGGAACCATTACCGAGATCCACGACTACATGCGTCTGCTCTGGGCGCGCGTGGGCACCCCGTTCTGCCCGGTCTGCGGCGAGCCCGTCAGCCGGCAGACCCCGCAGCAGATCACCGACCAGCTGCTTGAACTCGAAGAGGGCACGCGGTACCAGATCCTGGCCCCGGTGGTGCGCGGGCGCAAGGGCGAATTCGTCGACCTTTTCAAGGACCTGGCAGCCAAGGGCTACTCGCGTGCGAAGGTAGACGGCAAAACCGTCCAGCTCTCCGATCCCCCCAAGCTGGGCAAGCAGTACAAGCACACCATTGAAGTAGTCATCGACCGCCTGGTTGCCAAGGACGGCATTCGCCAGCGCCTCACCGACTCCGTTGAAACTGCCCTGGGACTGGCGGACGGGCGCGTCCTCGCCGACTTCGTCGACCTCCCCGAGGACAGCCCGGAACGGACCCGCAGCTTCTCCGAGCACCTGGCCTGCCCGAACGAACACCCCCTGGCCATCGACGAAATCGAGCCGCGGTCCTTCTCCTTCAACAACCCGTTCGGCGCCTGCCCCGTGTGCACCGGCATCGGCTCGCGGCTGGAGGTGGACGAAGAGCTGGTGGTTCCCAACCCGAACCTCAGCCTCGCCGCAGGTGCGATCGCGCCCTGGTCCATGGGCACCGCAACCACCGAATACTGGAACCGCCTGCTGGCCGGACTCGCCAAGGACATGGACTTCTCCATGGACGTTCCCTGGAAGAAGCTGCCGGCGAAGGCCCGCGAAGCCGTACTGCACGGCAAGGACCACAAGGTGGTGGTCCAGTACCGCAACCGCTTCGGACGGGAACGGAAATACACCACCGGCTTCGAAGGCGTGATCGGCTACATCAAGCGCAAGCACCAGGAGACTGAATCCGAGAGCTCGCGCGACCGGTACGAGGAGTACATGCGGGAAATCGCGTGCCCCGAGTGCGGCGGCGCCCGGCTGAACCCGGCTTCCCTGTCGGTGCTGATCAACAAGCGCAACATCGCCGAGGCCAGCGCCATGCCCCTGCGGGAAGCTGCTGCGTTCTTCGAGAACCTTGAACTGACGGACCGTGAAGCAAAGATCGGCGAGCAGGTCCTCAAGGAGATCAAGGCGCGCCTGACCTTCCTGCTCGACGTCGGCCTTGAGTACCTTTCACTGGACCGTCCGGCCGCAACGCTCTCCGGCGGCGAAGCACAGCGCATCCGCCTGGCAACCCAGATCGGCTCCGGCCTCGTGGGCGTGCTGTACGTCCTGGACGAACCCTCGATCGGCCTGCACCAGCGGGACAACCGGCGGCTGATCGAAACCCTTGCCCGCCTGCGGAACCTCGGCAACACGCTGATTGTGGTGGAGCATGACGAGGACACCATCCACGAAGCCGACTGGGTCGTAGATGTTGGACCCGGCGCGGGGGAGAAGGGCGGCGAGATTGTCCACTCCGGACCTTTGTCCGAACTGCTCACGAATACGCGTTCCATCACGGGCGACTACCTCTCCGGCCGGCGGAAGATCGAAATCCCCGCCAAACGCCGCAAGGTGGACAAGTCACGCCAGCTGAAGATCGTCGGCGCACGGGAAAACAACCTGCGCAACATCGACGTGAGCGTGCCGCTGGGTGTCTTCACAGCGGTCACCGGGGTGTCCGGTTCCGGCAAGTCCACGCTGATCAATGACATTCTCTACCGGGTGCTGGCAAGCAAGCTCAACGGCGCGAAGCACGTTGCGGGACGCCACACCCGCGTTGACGGACTGGAGCACCTGGACAAGGTCATCCACGTTGACCAGAGCCCCATCGGGCGCACGCCGCGCTCCAATGCGGCGACCTATACGGGCGTGTTCGACCACATCCGCAAGCTCTTCGCAGAAACCACCGAGGCGAAGGTGCGCGGGTACCTCCCCGGCCGCTTCTCCTTCAACGTCAAGGGCGGGCGCTGCGAAGCCTGCCACGGTGACGGCACCCTGAAGATCGAAATGAACTTCCTGCCGGATGTCTACGTTCCCTGCGAGGTCTGCCATGGTGCGCGCTTCAACCGGGAAACCCTGGAAGTCCACTACAAGGGCAAGAACATCGCCGAAGTCCTGGACATGCCGATCGCCGAAGCTGCCGAGTTCTTCGCCGCGTTCGCTCCGATTGCCCGCCACCTGAACACCCTGGTGGACGTGGGGCTGGGCTATGTGCGCCTCGGCCAGCCGGCCACCACGCTCTCCGGCGGCGAGGCCCAGCGGGTGAAGCTCGCTGCCGAGCTGCAGAAGCGCTCCAACGGCCGCAGCGCGTACGTGCTGGACGAGCCGACCACCGGCCTGCACTTCGAAGACGTACGCAAGCTGCTGCTTGTGCTGCAGGGGCTGGTGGACAAGGGCAACACCGTGATCACCATCGAGCACAACCTGGACGTCATCAAGAGTGCCGACTGGATCATTGACCTGGGGCCCGACGGCGGCACCGGCGGCGGCATGGTTGTGGCCTCCGGTACCCCGGAGAAGGTCGCGAAGTCTCCTGACAGCCATACCGGAAGGTTCCTGGCCGAGATCCTGGGCTAGGGCCAGGCCGGGAAGGCAACTAGCGCCGACATATTCCCGACGGGTTATACCTTCAGGTGCTGGTTTACGCTGGCGCGCTTCTCTGTGCGAAACTTGCCCGGTGACGAATTCAAGGCTCCTGGTCCTCTTCGATCTGGACGGCACCCTGGTGGACCCGGCCGGCAGTATCACCGGAGGCATCGCGGCGGCCCTCGCCTCATCGGGGCTTCCGGTACCTTCGGAGGCCGACCTGCACCGCATGGTGGGGCCCGCCCTGAAGGACTCCCTCACAGGCATCGCAGGGGTCCCCGCTGACCGCCTGGAGCACGTCATCGCCCAGTACCGCAGGGGATACCGGGAAACCGGCATGGCCGCCAGCAGGCCATATCCGGGAATTGCCGACGCCGTGAGGAGCCTGCGGACGGACGGCGCCCTGGTGGCCGTAGCGACCCAGAAGCCGGAACCGATTGCCCGTGAACTCCTGGCCGTCCAGGGACTCGATACCCTGTTCGACTCGATCCATGGTTCGCCGGCGGACGAGCGGCTGGCCGCCGCTGACGGCAAGGTCTCCATTGTGCGGGCCGCCCTGGCACAGCACGAGGGTGAGTATTCCGCCGCCGTGATGATCGGCGACCGTTCCCACGACGTCCACGGAGCTTCCGCCAACGGCATTCCCTGCATCGGGGTGGCCTGGGGCTTCGCACCCGACGGTGAGCTTGAAGCGGCCGGAGCTGCCGCCGTCGTGCAGTCACCCGGCGAGCTGGCGTCCGCTGTTGGTTCCTGTGCGCGGACGGCCGGTGCACATGGGACTGTATAATCTCACGCGTTCGAGCACGCGCGGCCTGATTTCGCTCTGCCGCCCCACCATCACCGGGTTGGAGAACGTACCCACCAGCGGACCCTTCATCGTCGCCGCCAACCACCTCTCCTTCCTGGACAGCGTGCTCATCCAGGCACTCATGCCGCGCCGGGTCGGCTTTTTTGCCAAGGCTGAATACTTCACCACGCCGGGCCTGAAGGGTGCGGCCATGCGCAACTTCTTCGAGAGCGTGGGCTCGATTCCGGTGGAACGCGGGCAGCAGGCGGCCAGCGTGGCAGCACTGAAGTCCCTGCTCGATGTCCTGGAAACGGGCGGCGGAATCGGCATCTATCCTGAAGGCACCCGGTCCAGGGACGGGCTGCTCTACCGAGGCCGCACCGGCGTCGGCTGGCTTGCCCTTACATCCGGGGCGCCGGTTGTTCCGGTGGGCCTGATCGGCACGGAGAAGTTGCAGCCTGCCGGCAAGAGGTGGGTCAAGCCGCACTCCTTCACAATGACAGTGGGCCGTCCGCTCTACTTCTCCAAGACGGGTCCGCAGCACGCCCTCCCGGAGCGGCGCCGGGTCACGGACCAGGTCATGGATGCGATCGCGGAGCTCTCCGGCCAGGAACGCGCCGGCAGCTACAACCAGAACAAGCCCGACGGCGCCTAGGCCCCTTCACTGCCCGCTTTGCGCGGGCGGCGAACCCGGCTCCGGCCGGCGGGGCAGGGCCGTAGGATGGAAAAGTGGCAGATCCAGCAACTTACCGGCCCCGGACGGGGGAGATCCCGACCGAACCCGGGGTGTACCGATTCAGGGATGAGCACCGGCGGGTCATCTACGTTGGCAAGGCGAAGAATCTCCGGTCCAGGCTGAACTCATACTTCGCGAGCCCCCGGCAGCTGATGCCCAAGACCCGGGCCATGGTCTTCACGGCCACCAGCGTCGAATGGACGGTGGTTGGCACCGAGCTCGAAGCGCTGCAGCTCGAATACACCTGGATCAAGGAATTCAATCCCCGGTTCAACATCATGTTCCGGGACGACAAGTCATACCCGTACCTGGCCGTCACCATGGGGGAGAAGTATCCGCGCGCCCAGGTGATGCGCGGCGAACGCCGGAAGGACACCCGCTACTTCGGTCCGTTCTATCCGGCCAAGGCCATCCGTGAGACCCTCGATACCCTCCTGCGCGTGTTCCCGGTGCGTACCTGCAGCGCCGGGGTTTTCAAGCGGGCAGAACGCACCGGTCGCCCCTGCCTCCTGGGCTACATCGACAAGTGCTCCGCTCCCTGCGTGGGACGGATCAGCCCCCAGGACCACAAGGCGCTGGCCGCGGAACTTTGCTCCTTTATGTCCGGGGAAGGCAAGCGCTTTATCCAGGACCTTGAAAAGCAGATGCAGGCAGCGGTCGCGGACCTTGATTACGAATCCGCAGCCCGCCTGCGCGATGACATCGCTGCGCTCAAGAAGGTCTTCGAACGCAACACCGTGGTCCTGTCCGAAGACACCGATGCCGACATCTTCGGCATGGTCCAGGATGAACTCGAGGCATCGGTCCAGGTCTTCCATGTCCGCGGCGGACGGATCCGCGGCCAGCGCGGATGGGTGGTGGAGAAGGTCGAGGACATGGACACCGGCGAGATGGTGGAGCACCTGCTCCAGCAGGTCTACGGTGAAGCGTCCATGTCAGACAGCATTCCCCGCCGGGTCCTGGTGCCGGTGCTGCCGGAGAATGCCGAGGAGCTGCAGGTCTGGCTCCGCGGGCTGCGGGGATCCAAGGTGAAGATCTCGGTTCCGCAGCGCGGTGACAAGAAGACCCTGATGGAGACCGTCACGCGCAACGCCGAGGACTCCATGCGGCTGCACAAGAGCCGCCGTGCGGGGGACCTCACCACACGCTCTGCTGCGTTGTCCGAACTGCAGGAGGCGCTGGACCTGCCCGTTCCGCTGCTGCGGATTGAGTGCTACGACATCTCCCACGTCCAGGGAACGAACGTGGTGGCCTCCATGGTGGTAGCCGAGGACGGGCTGATGAAAAAGTCCGACTACCGGCGCTTCTCCATCACGGGGGAAGCCGCCCGCGACGATACAGCGTCCATGTACGACGTTATTTCGCGACGGTTCAAGCACTACCTCACGGAGAACTTCGACCCCGCTGCAGAAGTTCCTGACGCGGAGCCCGGTGCCGGGGCCGGCGAGCCCGGACCCGGCACCCCGGTCGCTGACACCCTCACTGCGGCACCCAAGGCAAAATTTGCCTACCCGCCCAACCTGGTGGTGGTGGACGGCGGCAAGCCCCAGGTCTCTGCTGCCTCAAAAGCACTCGAGGACCTGGGTATCACGGACGTTTATGTCGTAGGGCTGGCCAAGCGCCTGGAGGAGGTCTGGGTTCCGGAAAGCGACTTCCCGGTGATCCTTCCGCGTTCCTCGCAGGCCCTGTTCCTGCTGCAGCGGATCCGCGACGAAGCGCACCGGTTTGCCATCACGTTCCACCGCCAGAAACGCGGCAAGTCCATGACGGCGTCGGTGCTGGACTCTGTCCCCGGCCTGGGGCCGGCCAAGCAGAAGGCGCTGCTGAAGCACTTCGGTTCCGTCCGCCGGCTCAAGCAGGCGGACGCCGCGCAGCTGCAGGAAGTGCCGGGCATTGGACCGTCCATGGCCGCCGCACTCCAGGCTGCGCTGGCGGCCACCGCCGCAGACGCGGCACCGGCGGTAAACATGTCCACCGGCGAAATAGTTGAATCTTAGCTAGGCTGGGATGGCTGGACTGCCCGGAACCTTGAACCGGACGGACAGCGGCAAAGCAGGCGGCCGCCCGGCATTGGGGGCCCGGCAAGTGACGGGAAAAGACAAATGACTGAAGTGGACGGGCTGCAAAGCGTCAAACCTGCCGAGTCCGAACTGCTTGTTGTCACCGGCATGTCCGGTGCCGGCCGCAGTACGGCGGCCAACGCGCTGGAGGACCACGGCTGGTACGTGGTGGAGAACCTGCCGCCCCTCATGCTCGGCACCCTCACCGAGCTCGTCTCGCGGATGCCGCACTCCATCCCCAAGCTCGCTGTGGTCATTGACGTGCGCAGCAAGGAGCTTTTCCAGGACATCCGCGAAGCCCTGAACAACCTGCGCGCTGCCGGTGTAACCTACCGGGTCCTGTTCCTGGATGCTTCGGACCAGACCCTGGTCCAGCGCTTCGAATCCGGCCGGCGGCCGCACCCGCTGCAGGAAGACGGCAGGATCCTCGACGGCATCGCAGCAGAGCGCGACGTCGTGAAGGAACTCCGGGACGCCTCGGACATCATCATCGATACCACCAAGCTCAACGTGCACGCGCTGGCGACTGCCGTCACCGAGCTCTTCACCGAACAAGGCCCCATAGTCCTGCGCCTTAACGTCATGAGCTTCGGCTTTAAGTACGGCTTGCCGGTGGACTCGAACTTCGTTGCAGACGTGCGCTTCATTCCCAACCCGCACTGGGTTCCGCAGCTGCGTCCGCACACCGGACAGGACGCCGACGTCCGGGACTTCGTCCTTGCGGCCCTCGGCACGGAGGAGTTCCTGGACCGCTACGTGGACGCCCTGGTACCGGTAATCGACGGCTACCGCCGCGAGAACAAGCACTACGCCACGATTGCCGTCGGCTGCACCGGTGGAAAGCACCGTTCAGTGGCCGTCACCGAGGAGCTTGCCAAACGCCTCGCCAAGCTGCCGCACGTGACTGTCAGCGCCCACCACCGCGACCTGGGGCGGGAGTAGGTGGGTTTCCTGACCGGGCCCATCCCGGTGCTTCCGGAGGGATCAACGCTCCCGGCAACGAATGGCATCAAGCCGCCCGCCGTCGTCGCGCTTGGGGGAGGGCACGGACTCTCCGCCACGCTCTCAGCGCTTCGCCTGCTGACCACCGACCTGACGGCCGTGGTCACCGTGGCGGACAACGGAGGATCCTCCGGCCGGCTGCGCGAGGAACTGGATGTGCTGCCTCCCGGAGACCTGCGCATGGCGCTGGCCGCACTGTGTGATGACACGGACTGGGGACGCACTTGGCGGGACGTCATGCAACACCGCTTCAAGTCGAGGCCCGGCGTTGACGGTTCTCTCGACAACCATGCCCTGGGCAACCTGCTGATCGTTACCCTGTGGGAGCTGCTGGGGGATCCGGTAGCCGGGCTGCAATGGGCCGGTGCCCTCCTGGGCGCCCGCGGCCAGGTCCTGCCGATGTCCACCCATCCGCTGACCATCCAGGGCGACGTCCTGCGGCAAACGGACTCCGGACTGCGCCACGAAACGGTGACCGGGCAGGCGGAACTCGCCGTGGCCGGCACCCACTCGAACGTGGTTAACGTCCGGCTGCTGCCTTCGGATGCGCCGGCCTGCCCGGATGCCCTGACGGCCATTGAGAGGGCCGACTGGGTCATCCTTGGGCCGGGGTCCTGGTACACCTCAGTGCTCCCGCACCTGCTGCTGCCGCAGATGCGGGAGGCACTGTGCACAACAAGCGCCCGCCGGTGCCTGACCATGAACCTCCGCAACGAAACGAAGGAAACCGCCGGCATGAGTGCCGCGGACCACCTGCACGCCATTCGGCGCTATGCACCGGGGTTCAAAGTCGACGCCGTGCTGGCAGACCCGGCCGTCGTCGAGGACCGGGACTCCTTCGTAGCGGCCGCTGCGGAAATGGGGGCACGGGCCGTCTTCGGTAAGGTAGGGGCAGCGGCCGGTGGGCCGATCCATGATCCGCTGCGGCTGGCCGCTGCCTATCACGATATTTTTGGGGAAAGCTAGGAGTGTATTTGTGGCGCTGACTGCTGCAGTCAAAGAGGAACTTTCGCGCCTGAGCGTAAAGAAGTCCTCGGTTCGGAAAGCCGAAGTCTCGGCGATGCTGCGTTTTGCGGGAGGCCTGCACATCATCTCGGGCCGGATCGTGGTTGAAGCGGAAGTCGACCTTGCCTCCACTGCACGCCGGCTCCGCGCCGCGATCGCGGAAGTCTACGGCCATGCCAGCGACATCGTTGTGGTTTCCGGCTCCGGACTCCGCCGCGGCAACCGCTACATAGTCCGCGTGGTCAAGGACGGGGAATCCCTGGCCCGGCAGACCGGGCTGCTTGACGCCCGCGGCCGTCCGGTGCGCGGACTACCCTCCGTGGTGGTCAATGGGTCAGCCGCGGACGCCGAAGCCGTCTGGCGCGGTGCATTCCTGGTCCACGGTTCCCTCACCGAACCCGGCCGTTCTTCGTCCCTGGAAGTCACCTGCCCCGGTCCGGAGGCAGCACTGGCCCTTGTTGGCGCTGCCCGCCGCATCGGAATCCAGGCTAAGGCACGCGAGGTGCGCGGTGTGGACCGCGTAGTAATCCGCGACGGGGACACGATCGCCGCGCTCCTGACCCGCATGGGCGCCCATGACGCACTGATGGTCTGGGAAGAGCGCCGGATGCGCAAGGAAGTCCGGGCCACGGCCAACCGCCTGGCCAATTTCGACGACGCGAACCTTCGGCGTTCGGCGCAGGCAGCCGTAGCTGCCGGTGCCCGAGTGGAGCGGGCCTTGGAAATCCTCGGTGAAGACGTACCGGAGCACCTGCGCTATGCCGGCGAGCTGCGTGTTGCCCACAAGCAGGCCAGCCTCGACGAGCTGGGCCGGCTGGCTGACCCGCCCATGACCAAGGACGCCATAGCAGGGCGGATCCGCAGGCTTCTGGCCATGGCGGATAAGCGTGCAGCTGAACTTGGCATTCCTGGTACTGAAGCCAATGTGACCCCTGAAATGCTAGACCAGTAACGTCTTGCATAGGATGGACTAAGCGTGCTGATTTATTCAGCATTTGAAAGCTTCCGGATGGACACGCCACCCGGAGTTATGGATCCGAGCATCAACGGAGGATTTTCGTGAACGAATACACACTGCCGGAACTGCCGTACGACTACGCAGCCCTTGAGCCCCACATCTCGGCACGCATCATGGAACTTCACCATGACAAGCACCACGCCACCTACGTCGCCGGCGCCAACACTGCGCTGGCACAGATGGCTGAAGCCCGCGAAAAGGGCGAGTTCGGCAACATCCCGAAGCTCTCCAAGGACCTCGCCTTCCACCTCGGCGGGCACACCAACCACTCCATCTTCTGGAACAACCTGTCTCCTGAAGGCGGCGACAAGCCCGTAGGCGAGCTCGCAGCAGCCATCGACGATTTCTTCGGATCCTTCGATGGCTTCCGCGGCCAGTTCACCGCGGCAGCCAATTCCCTGCAGGGCTCCGGCTGGGCCATCCTGGCCTACGAGCCGCTCGGTGGAAACCTTGTCATTGAGCAGCTCTACGACCAGCAGGGCAACATCCCCGTTGGCACTATCCCGCTGCTGATGCTGGACATGTGGGAGCACGCCTTCTACCTGGACTACGTCAACGTCAAGGCTGACTACGTCAAGGCCTTCTGGAACATCGTCAACTGGGCCGACGTTGCCGCACGCTTCGACGCTGCACGCTCCGGCGCAGCCGGGCTGATCCTCCCCGCCTAACACGCGTTAATTGCGTCCACGACGCCGATTATCAGGTGCCGCCGGTCACACTCCGGCGGCACCTGCGCGTAAGATGAAGCAACGGCTCATGCAGTGCCAGACCGGCAATCCGTGCGCTGATGCAGGTCCGGAATGCGCCGCTCCTGTGAAGTCAACTGAAGTGGCCTTTTACCACTGAGGTCACTGATTCTCGAACGACCGCTATCAAGGAGAGAAGAAAAGTGACTACTCGTGTTGGAATCAACGGATTTGGGCGTATCGGACGCAACTACTTTCGGGCAGCACTCGAGCAGAACGCGGATCTGGATATCGTCGCCGTCAATGACCTGACCAGTCCCGAGGCCCTCGCCCATCTGCTCAAGTACGACTCCATCACCGGGCGCATCGGCGAAAGCGTCGAGGTACAGGACGGCAACCTGGTGGTCGGCGGCAAGACCATCAGGGTCTTGGCTGAGCGCGACCCGTCCAACCTGCCCTGGAAAGACATGGGCGTCGATATTGTCATTGAGTCGACCGGGTTTTTCACCAAGGCTGACGACGCACGCAAGCACATCGACGCCGGCGCGAAGAAGGTGCTCATCTCGGCGCCCGGCAAGGGCGCGGACCGCACCATCGTCATGGGCGTGAATGACTCCGAGTACGACCCCGCAACTGACAGCATCGTCTCCAACGCCTCCTGCACCACCAACTGCCTGGCACCGCTGGCGAAGGTCATCAATGATGCGTTTGGCATTGAGCGCGGCCTGATGACCACGGTGCATGCCTACACGGCGGACCAGAACCTGCAGGACGGCCCCCACCGCGACCTTCGCAGGGCCCGCGCCGCAGCACTGAACATCGTTCCCACCACCACCGGCGCAGCCAAGGCCATTGGCCTGGTCATTCCCGAACTCGACGGAAAGCTGGACGGCTTCGCCCTCCGTGTTCCGGTTCCAACCGGTTCCGTCACGGACCTGACCGTCAACCTGGCGCGCGAGGCCAGCGTCGAGGAAATCAACGACGCGTACAAGGCCGCAAGCGAGGGGAACCTCAACGGCTACCTGCGCTATTCCGACGAACCAATTGTCTCCTCCGACATCGTGACCGATCCTTCGTCCTGCATCTTCGATGCCCCGCTGACCCGGGTGATGGGCAACGAGGTCAAGGTTGTTGGCTGGTACGACAACGAATGGGGCTACTCCTGCCGGCTGGTGGACCTCACCACGCTCGTAGCCTCCAAGCTCTAGGTCCCCGCCCGAACGGCTAAGAAACAAAGGTTGACATGACAATCAAGACACTTGACGAACTGATCAGCGACGGCGTTGACAACAGGTACGTTCTGGTCCGCTCCGACCTGAACGTGCCCCTGGATGACGGGCGCGTTACCGACGATGGCCGGATCCGCGCCTCCATTCCCACGCTGCAGCTGCTGGTTGAGCACGGTGCCAAGGTGATCGTCATGGCGCACCTGGGAAGGCCCAAGGGCAAGCCGGACGAGAAGTACAACCTCCGCCCCGCTGCGGACCGCCTGGACGAACTCGCTCCGTTTGCCGTTGAATTCGCCGAGGACGTAGTGGGTTCCAGCGCCAGGGAACTGGCAGGTTCGCTGGCTTCGGGCAGTGTGCTGGTCCTGCAGAACATCCGCTTCGATCCCCGTGAGACGTCCAAGGACGATGCACAGCGGCAGGAGCTGGCCCGCGAACTGGCTGCCCTAACCGGCGGCAGCGGAGCGTTTGTTGACGATGCCTTTGGCGCGGTACACCGCAAGCATGCCAGCGTCTACGACATCGCTGAGGTGCTGCCTGCCTATGAGGGCAACCTGGTCCGCAGCGAGCTGGAAGTCCTCTCCCGGCTCACCAAGGATCCGGCCAAGCCCTACGTGGTGGTGCTGGGCGGTTCCAAGGTCTCGGACAAGCTGGCAGTGATCGAGAACCTGATGACCCGCGCGGACTACCTTCTGGTGGGCGGGGGAATGGTGTTCACGTTCCTCGCCGCCCAGGGCCACAAGGTTGGCGCCTCACTGCTGGAAGAAGACCAGATCAGCACGGTTAAGGACTACCTCGCACGTGCACAGGAGGTTGGCTGCGAATTCGTCCTGCCCACGGACATCGTGGTCGCAGACAAGTTCGCCGCAGACGCCGAGCATGAGGTGGTAGCGGCGGACTCGATGGAGGACAGCCGCTTCGGTGCCTCCGGCATCGGCCTGGACATCGGCCCCGCTTCGGGCGCAGCCTTTGCCGAGCGCATCCGGTCGGGCCGGACAGTGTTCTGGAACGGTCCGATGGGAGTCTTCGAGTTCGATGCCTTCGCCGGCGGCACGCGTGCTGTTGCCGAGGGACTGAAGGAATGTTCCGGCCTGACCGTAGTAGGCGGCGGTGATTCCGCCGCAGCCGTTCGCAAGCTCGGTTTCTCCGACACCGACTTTTCCCATATCTCGACCGGCGGCGGCGCCAGCCTGGAGTACCTTGAAGGCAAGGAACTCCCGGGGATTGCCGTCCTCGACAAGTAGGCCTCGAACGGGCCCGCTGGAGCTGCTCCGGCGGGCCCGTTCGGCGTGTCCGCGAAAACTTCACCCACTCACAACGAAACCGGAGCAGAGATGACAACCTCCACCAACGGCAAGTACGACCGCACCCCGCTGATTGCGGGCAACTGGAAAATGAACATGGACCACGTCCAGGGGATCACGCTGCTGCAGAAGCTGGCATGGACCCTCAGTGATGCCCGGCATGACTATGCCCGCGTAGAGGTTGTTGTCTTCCCTCCGTTCACCGACCTGCGCAGCACCCAGACCCTCGTGCAGGGCGACAAGCTCAAGGTCGGCTACGGCGCCCAGGACCTTTCCCCGGAGGACTCCGGTGCCTACACGGGTGACATCTCCGGCCAGTTCCTTTCCAAACTTGGCTGCAGCTACGTCCTGGTAGGCCACAGCGAGCGGCGCAGCGTCCACGGCGAGTCGGACGAACTGCTCAATGCCAAGCTCAAGGCCGCGTTCCGCAACAACCTGGTTCCTATCCTGTGCGTGGGGGAGGGCCTGGCCGAACGCCAGGCGGGTGAGCACCTGCTGCACACCCTCCAGCAGGTCCGCAACGACCTTGTAGGGCTTTCCGCCGAGGAAGTCTCCAAGCTCGTGATCGCGTACGAACCGGTCTGGGCAATCGGAACCGGCGAGGTTGCCGGTCCCGATGATGCCCAGGAGATGTGCTCCACCATCCGCACGGAGCTGGCGGATTTGTACGACGACGCCGTTGCCGCCAAGGTGCGCCTGCTCTACGGCGGCTCGGTAAAGGCATCCAACGCAGCCAGCATCCTGAAGGAGCGTGACGTCGACGGCGTACTGGTGGGCGGGGCGAGTTTGGATGTAGCCGAATTTGCTAATATTGTCAGGTTCGAAGAACATCTGGTGACCGACTGACCTGCAACTGACCTGCACAGCAGCAAGGTCTCCAATCTGATGTGTCACCTGTGAAAGGCCGTAAGTGGAAATTCTGAAGATCATCCTGCTTGTCCTGCTGGGGCTGAGCAGCCTGCTGCTGACCCTCCTGATTCTCCTGCATAAGGGGCGCGGCGGCGGCATGTCGGATATGTTCGGCGGCGGCATGAGCACCAGCATGGGTTCATCAGGCGTCGCTGAAAAGAACCTCAACCGCTTCACCGTGATCCTCGGCGTTTCCTGGGGCCTGGTCATCATCGCACTGGGCCTCATCCAGCGGTTCGCCGGCGAATCGTAGGATCCGCGCCGCAGCACTGCAGGAGCAAAACGCAAAGGGAAGGCCCCGGTCACTTGGACCGGGGCCTTCCCTTATGTGGTCTGTCCGCACGAGGCAGGCAGCGAACCTAGCTGCCGGCGTCCTCGGTTTCAAGCAGCCGCTCGGGCAGCTGTGACGCAGCCGCCTGGTCAATCAGCCAGCGTGTCTTGAGCTGTCCCCGCGGCCCCGCGGCGGGCACCTGCACGGGGCCCGCTCCGGCCAGTGCCAGACCCACCGCACCGGCCTTGTCTTCGCCCGCAACCGTCAGCCAGACTTCCTCTGCGGTGTTGATTGCCTCGAGGGTCAGGGAGACCCGTTCCGGCGGCGGTTTGGGAGAGTCGCGAACGGCAACAGTGGTCTGTCCGGTGGTGCGGATTCCCGCCATCTCGGGGAACAGCGAGGCTACATGTGCATCCGGTCCCACGCCCAACAGCAGCACATCGAAACGCGGCAGCCGCGGGTCAGGGGCCGCAAAACCCTCTGCCAGCACTTCAGCCTCGGCAGCGCCGGCCAGCTCGGCAGCGTAGGCGTCCGCGGCCTCCTCAACGGTGTCGAAGTCCGCGGTGGAAGGCATCTCATGCACGCGTGCAGGGTCGGCGCCCAGCGGCTTCAGGAGTGCCTCCTGCGCGGGTACTGCATTGCGCTCGGGGGAATCCGGTGCCACGAACCGCTCGTCACCCCACCAGAAGTTCACCCGGCTCCAGTCGACGGCGGTGCGTGCCGGACCGGACGCCACCGCGGACAGTACTGCAGTGCCTGCGCTGCCGCCGGTCAGGACTACGGTCGCTTCACCGCGCCGGCTCTGTACGTCCACGAGCTTGGTGACGAGCCGGGCAGCCGTAGCCTTCACCAGGGCATCAAAGTCAGGGTGGATGGTCACGCCTTTGGGGGAGTGCCTCATGCGGCGTTCCCTTCCGGGGCGAGGCACGCGGCCAGCCCCTGGGTCAGTACTTCTCCGAATACTTCGTCCGGGTCCAGCCGCCGCAGCTCTTCTGCGAGGCATTCATGCAGCGTCCGCAGCGGGAGTGCAATCCGCTGCTCGGGCTGTCCGGGCTGGGTCAGGTAGGCGGTGCTGCCTTCGGGGCGGCGAAGCTCCAGCGCTCCGCCGTCCCGCTCAATACGGACCCGCCGGATTCCGGTCCCGGCAGGGTCCTCAATGATCTCCACGGGAACCTTCAGGGCGTGCTTCAGCCAGGCGGCAAGCAGGAAGGTGCTGGCCGAATCGGACGCCCCTTCGACGATGACGGACCTGATGCCGTCCGCACCGTTCTGTTCAAGTACCGCGGCCAGCTGGATCCGCCAGTGGGTGAGCCGCGTCCAGCTTAGGTCAGTGTCACCGTCCACGTAGCTGGAGCTAAGGTCCAGCAACGCCTGCTTGGGGTTGGGTTCGTTGGCAGCATCGGTGATGCGGCGGTGCGCAATCCGGCCCAGCGGCGTGGAGGCCGCGGAACGAGGAAGGCCGTGGGGCCACCACACCACAATCGGGGCGTCCGGCAGGAGCAGCGCGGAAACCAGGGATTCGCTTTCAGCAGCGAGCTCCCCGTAGCCGTAGAGCAGGATGACGTCGGAGGCACCGGCGTCGCCGCCCACCCGGATCTGGGCGTCAAGGCGAGAAGGTTCCCCGGCCGGACCCGCGGCCAGGACAATCACCCGGCAGGGATGTTCCCGGCTGGCGTCGTTGGCTGCCTCGATGGCTTCTTCGACGAAGTCCGGCTCGGTGACGATCACCAGGGTCAGTACCCGGCCCAGGGCGATTACTCCGCCCTTGTCCCGCATCGCAACAATCTTCTTGGACACCTTCGAGGTGGTGGTGTCCGGCAGGTCAACTATCACGGCCTTCTCCAGGTCCTTCCGTCGCGGGCAAGCAATTCATCGGCGGAGGCCGGTCCCCAGCTCCCGGGTGCATAGGGCTCAGGCTGTTCGTCCAGGGACGCCCAGTACTCCTCGAAGGGGTCCACGATCTTCCAGGAGAGTTCGACTTCCTGGTGCCGGGGGAACAGGGGCGGCTCTCCGAGCAGCACGTCCAGGATCAGGCGTTCGTATGCCTCGGGACTGGATTCGGTAAAGGAATGTCCGTAGCCGAAGTCCATGGAGACGTCACGCACTTCCATCTGCGTCCCCGGAACCTTGGAACCGAAGCGGATGGTTGCGCCTTCGTCCGGCTGCACCCGGATGACCACTGCGTTCTGGCCAAAATCGTCCTCCGCATGGTCGCGGAAGAGCAGGTTCGGCGCCCGCTTGAAGACGACGGCGATCTCCGTCACCCGGCGTCCCAGCCGTTTGCCTGCCCGCAGGTAGAACGGTACCCCGGCCCAGCGGCGCGTGTTGATGTCCAGGCGCACGGCGGCGAACGTCTCGGTCCGGGAATCGGGGTTGAATCCTTCCTCCTCCAGGAAACCGGTGACCTTTTCACCGCCCTGCCACCCTCCGGTGTACTGGCCGCGGGCAGAATGCCGGGAGAGGTCCTCCGGGAGCCGGACGGCAGCAAGGACCTTTTCCTTCTCTGCCCTCAGATGCGCAGCGTCGAAGGAAATCGGTTCTTCCATGGCAGTGAGCGCCAGCAGCTGCAGGAGATGGTTCTGGATGACGTCGCGGGCCGCGCCCACGCCGTCGTAATAGCCTGCCCGGCCGCCGATGCCGATGTCCTCGGCCATGGTGATCTGGACATGGTCAACATAGTTGGCGTTCCAGATCGGTTCAAAGAGCTGGTTCGCGAAGCGCAGCGCCAGGATGTTCTGGACCGTTTCCTTGCCCAGATAGTGGTCGATCCGGAAGACCGAGTCGGCGGGGAAGACGGACTCGACGACGGCGTTGAGGTCCCGGGCGGACTGCAGGTCGTGGCCGAATGGCTTCTCGATCACTACCCTGCGCCAGCGTCCGTCGCTGGACTCAGCCAGCCCATGGCTGGAAAGCTGCTGGCAGACCTGTTCGAAGCTCTTGGGCGGAACCGAAAGGTAGAACGCCACGTTACCGCGCGTGCCGCGCTTCTCGTCCATCTCCTGCAGGGTGCCGCGCAGCCGGTCGAACGCGTCGTGGTCGTCAAACCCTCCCTGCACAAACCGGATTCCTTCAACCAGCTGGTCCCAGACGCTCTGGCTGAACTTGGTACGGGATCCGGCCTGCACGGCGTCCTTCACGTAACCGGCGAAGTCGTCGTCACTCCATTCGCGCCTCCCGAAGCCCACCAGGGAGAAGCTGGGCGGGAGCAGCCCGCGGTTGGCCAGGTCGTAGACAGCCGGGATGAGCTTCTTGCGTGCCAGGTCACCGGTCACACCGAAGATCACCAGCGAGGACGGTCCCGCGATCCGGTTGAGGCGCCGGTCGCGCGGGTCCCGCAGCGGGGACGCCGACCCGTTGTCTTGCTCTTGGAACATCAGTTATTTACCACCCAGGTCCGTGAGGGCCGCGGCGAGCTGCGCTGCCCCGGCCTTCCGCTCAAGCAGGTTCAGGCGCAGCACGGGGCGGCCGTGGTCCGCGAGGACCTGCGCGTCTCCGGCTGCCTGCGCCGAAATCAGTTCTCCGAATGTGAAGGGCCGCCCGGGAATCGGGATGTCCTGCCCGCAATTGCCGGTGATCTGCAGGTATACGCCCTGTGCCGGGCCGCCCTTATGGAACTGTCCGGTGGAGTGCAGGAAGCGCGGTCCCCAGCCGAAGGTGACGGGCCGTCCGGTGGCGCCGGCAAGGACCGGACGCAGCTGCTCAAGTTCGGACTGCGCGTCCCGGTCCAGGTAGGCCTGGATGCTGAGGTAACCGTCCTCGCCGAGCTGCCCAAGCAGTGCCTGGACTGCCTCGGGAAGGGTCCGTGCTCCATTGAGCAGTGCGGCGTCGCCGCGCACCTCGATGGAGCCGTCAACGAACGACGGCGCCGCCGGCTCGGGCTGGGCGTCCAGAAGTCCGCGGGCAGCCTTCTTGGCCGCCTCGACGTCGGGCTGGTCAAAGGGATTGATGCCCAGCAGGCGTCCGGCCACGGCGGTGGCGTACTCCCAGAGCATCATCTGCGCGCCGAGGCTGCCGGAAACAACCACCTGGTCGCCCTCAGGCATCGCCTCGGAATCAGGGGCAGCAATGCGGACCACCAGGACATCCGGAGCGCCGCCAAGCACTTCGGGGGCACCGGACTCAGCAACAACGGGCAGGATGCCGGTCTGCAGCTTGCCGGTGGATTCTGCGATGAGCTGCTCGGCCCAGTCCGGGAAGCCGTCAAGTCCGGATTCCTCGTCCACAATCACGATCTTGTTGCGCAGCGGGTTGGTTCCGCCCAGCGCAGCGCCCAGAGCCAGCCCGATGTTGTCTTCGGCGTTGTCGCTGAGGATTTCAGCCGTATCTTCGGCCGCATCGAGGAGTCCTTCGATGTCCGCGCCCGCCAGGCCGGAGGGAACAAGCCCGAAGGCTGTCAGCGCCGAATAGCGGCCGCCCACGTTGGGGTCCGCGTTGAACACGGCACGGTAGCCCGCTTCCCGTGCGGCGCCGTCCAGCGGCGAGCCGGGATCGGTGACAACCACAATCCGCGAGGCGGCGTCGATACCGGCCTTGATGAACGCGTCCTCGAAGGCACGGCGCTGCGAGTCCGTTTCCACGGTCGACCCGGACTTGGAGGAAACCACCAGGACGGTGGACGCAAGGTCTTCCGCCAGGGCGGCCGCAACCGAGTCCGGGTCTGTGGAATCAAGCACCGTCAGGTTCACGCCTGCGGTGCGGGTAATGACTTCCGGGGCCAGCGAAGAACCGCCCATGCCGGCGAGGACAACCCGGTCCACGCCTTCGGCAGCGAGTTCTTCGCGCAGCGCCTGGATCTGTCCCAGAAGCGGCCGGGAAGCCGGCGCCGGGTTCAGCCAGCCGAGCCGGATTGAGGCCTCTGCCTCGGCGTCCGGCCCCCACAATGTGGGGTCCTGGGCGAGGAGCCGCGTGGCTACCTCGTCCCGAACCAGTGCGGGGACGTGCGCCTCCACCGCATCGCGGGCGGCTCCTGCAGCTTCAAAGGACAGAGTCGTCATGGGTGCTATGCCTTCCGTGCGGTTTCCAGTGCGGCGGTTACGGTTTCCAGCAGCTCGCCCCAGGAGACAACGAACTTGTCCAGGCCTTCCGTCTCCAGGAGCTCCACGACGTCGTTGTAGTCCACGCCTGCGGCATCCAGCTCATCGAGCAGGGCGGCGGACTCGGCGTACGTGCCGGTGATCGTGTCGCCGGAAACCACGCCGTGGTCCGCAGTCGCTTCGAGGGTCTTTTCCGGCATGGTGTTCACTACGCCGGCAGCCACCAGTTCGGTGACGTACAGGGTGTCCGGCAGGGCCGGATCCTTCACGCCCGTGGACGCCCACAGCGGACGCTGGGCATTGGCACCTGCCGCGGCCAGGACCTGCCAGCGCTCAGAAGCGAAGGACTCCTCGAAGACCTGGTAGGCCAGCCGTGCGTTGGCCAGGCCTGCCTTGCCCTTCAGAGCCTTGGCCGCGTCAGTTCCGGCGGCGTCCAGTCGCTTGTCGATCTCGGTGTCGACGCGGGAGACGAAGAAGGATGCCACGGAGTGGATCTTGGAGAGGTCGTGCCCGTTCTCCCTGGCCTGCTCGATGCCGGCCATGAAGGCGTTGATGACCTCGCGGTAGCGCTGCAGGGAGAAGATCAGGGTTACGTTGACGCTGATGCCCTCGGCCAGCACGGCGGTGATTGCCGGCAGGCCCTCAACGGTCGCGGGAATCTTGATCAGCACGTTGCTGCGGCCAACCTTGTCGAACAGTTCCTTGGCCTCGTTGACTGTGCCCTGGGTATCGCGGGACAGCCGGGGATCCACTTCGATGGAAACCCGTCCATCGACTCCGCCGGTGGCTTCGAAGACAGGAGCGAACACGTCGCACGCCTGGATGACGTCGTCGGTGGTGATCTCGAAGACAGCCTTGTCCACGTCCGCCCCGGTGTCAGCGAGCTGCTGGACCTGGGCTGCGTAGGATTCGCCGTTGGCCAGTGCGGCGGCGAAAATGCTCGGGTTGGTGGTCACACCAACAACGTTGCGGTCGGCGATCAGGTCCTTGAGGGAACCGGAGGTGATCCGTTCCCGGGACAGGTCGTCGAGCCAGATGGATACGCCGGCTTCGGAAAGCGCTGCGGTGGGTGTTGAAGTCATGGGGTATGTGCTCCTTTTCCTTTTTACTTCTGGTCGCCGGTCTCGGTGGAGGCCGCGCCGGAAGGTGCTGCAGGGGTACCTGCAGGGGCTGCGTCCCCGCCGTGCACTGCCGCGAGGGAATCCCGCGCGGCCTGGGCCACGGCATCGGACGTAATGCCGAACTCGTTGAACAGGGTCTTGTAATCGGCAGAGGCGCCGAAGTGCTCCAGGGAGACCATACGGCCGTCGTCACCGACGAATTCGCGCCAGCCCTGGGCGATACCGGCTTCCACCGACACCCGGGCCTTGACCGAACGCGGCAGGACGGACTCGCGGTAATCCTCGTCCTGGCGGTTGAACCACTCAACGCTGGGCATGGAGACCACACGGGCCGCAACACCCTCAGCGGCAAGTGCCTCGCGGGCCTGGACAGCCAGCTGGACCTCGGAACCGGTGCCGATGAGAATGACGTCCGGGGCCACGGCCTTGCCGTCCCGCACAGCTTCAGCCAGTACGTAGCCGCCGCGTGCCGCGCCGTCAGCGGAGCCGAACTCTTCGGCGCCTGCTGCTCCGTTGCCGCGTTCCCAGGTGGGTACGTTCTGGCGGGTGAGTACGATGCCGGCCGGGTTCTCGGTGTTCTCCAGGATGGTGCGCCAGGCAACGGCCACCTCGTTGGCGTCTGCGGGACGGACGACGTCGAGCCCGGGGATGGCGCGCAGGGACGCGAGCTGCTCCACCGGCTGGTGCGTGGGTCCGTCTTCGCCGAGTCCGATCGAGTCGTGCGTCCACACGTAGATCGACGGGACGCCCATGAGTGCGCCGAGGCGGATGGCCGGCCGCTGGTAGTCGCTGAAGATCAGGAAGGTGCCGGAGAACGCACGGGTGTTGCTGGACATGGTGATGCCGTTGACGATCGCGGCTGCCGCGTGCTCGCGGATGCCGAAGTGCAGCACACGGCCGTAGGGTCCGCCGGACCAGGCCGAGGTCTGCCGTCCGGCAGGCACGAAGGACGGGGCACCCTCGATGGTGGTGTTGTTGGATTCGGCGAGGTCGGCAGAACCGCCCCACAGCTCCGGGAGTACCGGACCGATGGCGCTGAGCACCTTGCCGGATGCAGCGCGGGTGGAAACGTCCTTGCCGGCTTCGAACTTCGGCAGTGAATCTTCCCAGCCCTGCGGCAGCTTGCCGGCCTGGATGCGCTCGAGCAGCTCGGCGCCTTCGGGGTTGGTTTCCTGCCAGGCAGCGAACGAATCGTTCCAGAGAGCGTGTTCCTCGGCGCCGCGGGAACGCACCTCACGGGTGTAGGCGAGCACATCAGGATCGACGTCGAAGGACTTCTCCGGGTCGAAGCCCAGAGTCTCCTTCAGTGCGGCGACTTCGTCGCGGCCCAGTGCCGAACCATGGATCTTGCCGGTGTTCTGCTTGTTGGGGGCAGGCCAGCCGATGATGGTGCGCAGGGAGATGATGGACGGCCGGTTCGTTTCAGCCTTGGCTGCAGCCAGTGCGTCGTAGAGACCGTTCACGTCCTCGCGGTATTCGCCGCTTTCAGTCCAGTCCACGCGCTGGGTGTGCCAGCCATAGGCTTCGTAGCGCGCCAGGACGTCCTCGGTGAAGGCGATGTCCGTGTCGTCTTCGATGGAGATGTGGTTCTCGTCGTAGATCACCACGAGGTTGCCCAGTTCCTGGTGGCCGGCCAGGGACGAGGCCTCAGAGGTCACGCCTTCCTGCAGGTCGCCGTCGGACGCGATCACCCAGATGGTGTGGTCGAACGGGCTGGTGCCGGCCGGGGCATCGGCGTCGAACATTCCGCGCAGGCGGCGCTGCGCGTAGGCAAAACCGACTGCGGAGGCCAAGCCCTGGCCCAGCGGGCCAGTGGTGATCTCGACGCCGTCGGTGTGGCGGTATTCGGGGTGGCCGGGGGTCTTGGAGCCCCAGGTCCGCAGGGCCTTGAGGTCATCCAGTTCCAGGCCGTAGCCGGAGAGGAACAGCTGGATGTAGAGCGTCAGCGACGTATGTCCGGGGGAGAGGATAAAACGGTCACGGCCAATCCAGTGCGGGTCAGCAGGATCGTGGCGCATCACCTTCTGGAACAGCAGATACGCCGCCGGAGCCAGGCTCATGGCGGTACCGGGGTGACCATTGCCAACCTTCTCAACGGCGTCGGCGGCCAGGATGCGGACGGTATCCACTGCCTTGCTGTCCGTCTCGCTCCAGGTAAGTTTCTGCTCTTCCAAATGTGGCACGTTTACCGGGCCCCTCTCTGTACGGATTACCGGCGCTTTCCGGCGCCGGATGCGGTGTTCTCACCACTACAACCGGGTTTTGTGCGCAATCGTTACCCGACATGCACAAATTTCCTGCCAGTGCCGCGCAGCTGACCTGCCGGCCCTGCAGGAAATGTCCGCTTTCAACCTTATCCCGAAGCCCACGTCATTGGGCGTATCGGGGGCCGCATTCTGACGCCGGGGACGCCGCGGGATCCACGTACCTGGCCCGAATGCCCCGGATCGCGGATCCGTGCTTCGTTTTCTACAGGGGATAGAGGTTATGATGAGCGTGGACTTTTACGGCCCAGGCAGGATTCCAGACAGGACAGAGTGATCGTTTCGTGAGTACGCAGCATGCCCCCGCCGAAGTTCCGGTGTACGCCGGAAAAATGAGCGTGGGACGTAAGCTCCGGGCCTACGTGGCCCTCACGAAGCCGCGCGTCATTGAGCTCCTGCTTGTCACCACGCTGCCCACTATGTTCTTTGCCCAGGGCGGGGTACCTTCCGTCTGGCTCATGGTCGCCACCATGGTTGGCGGTGCGCTGGCCGCCGCCAGTGCCGGCGTCTTCAACTGCTACATCGACCGGGACATGGACCGGCTCATGCGCCGGACCGAAAAGCGTCCCCTTGTGACCGGGGAAGTCAGCCCGCGTGAAGCGCTGGTGTTCGGCTGGGCCCTCGGCATTGTCTCGATTGTGCTGCTCTGGTTCGGGGCGAATCCGCTCACAGGCCTGCTGGGCCTCGGCGCGATCCTGCTGTACGTCGTCTTTTACACGCTGATCCTCAAGCGCCGCACCACCCAGAACATCGTCTGGGGCGGAATCGCCGGCTGCATGCCCGTGCTGATTGCCTGGGCAGCCGTGACCAACACCGTTGAGTGGCCGGCCGTCATCCTCTTCACCGTGATCTTCCTGTGGACGCCGCCGCACTACTGGCCGCTGTCCATGAAGTACGGCGAGGACTACCGCAACGCCTCCGTACCCATGCTGGGTGCGGTTGCCGGCGCCAAGCTCGTCTCGGTGCAGGTTGTCCTTTATGCCTACGCCACCGTCGCCTGCTCGCTCCTGCTGATCCCCGTTGGCGGAGCCGGATGGGTCTACACGGCCGGTGCCGTGCTCAGCGGCGCCTGGTTCCTTGCCGAGACGCACCGCCTCCATTCCCGGGCGCAGCGCGGAGAGGTATCGGACAAGTCGGCCATGAAGGTCTTCCACGGTTCGATCAGTTACCTGACCATCCTGTTCGTGGCCCTCGCGATCGATCCCTTCGTCGGCGGTCCGGTCTTCTTCTAGGCCAGCATCCTCCCATGCGCCGGTTCTGCGCCCCGAGCATTCTTCCGGCGCATCCTTCGGTGACTTCCCGTCCCTTTGAGGCGCGCGAAGGGACATCACCTCCCCACAGGTTGGCCGAAGCCCTTCCTAAACAGCGTCATCTCCCCGAAGGATGCCCGGACCGGAGCGCGATCATCGCAGCGCCACGCTTCCAACAGTCCAGCACGTCCTGCGCATCCTTCGGTGACTTCCCGTCCCTTTGACGGCCTCCGGTGCACCCTTCGGGGACTTCCCGTCCCTTTGACGGCCGCCCGTGTATCCTTCGGTGCCTTCCCGTCCCTTTGGGGCGCGCTAAGGGACGTCACCTCCCCGAAGGTTGGCCGAAGCCTCTCCTAAGCAGCGTTATCTCCCCGAAGGATGCGGAAGCACCCCAGGGTTGGGTGACCGAAGGCCTGCGCGAACAACTTCAGCACCGGCAGGGTTCGTTCAACCTCCGGGCGCGCCCGGGCCGAGGCCAGCGCCCAACGCAGCCAACCCAGCGGGAGGGCAGCGCCCAACCCAGTGCCCCATCGGGTGGTCAACCGACGCAGCGCAGCCACGTTCCAACGCAGCGCAAGGCAGCCACTACAGGAACGCAGAAGGCCCCATGGGAACCGGTGGTTCCATGGGGCCTTCTGTGTCGCGGGCTGCGGGCGCCGCAGTCCTGAGACCTATCCGCTACTTCGCCGCGGGCAACACTGCTTCGGATTTTGCAGCAGCACGTGCCTTCCCAGGAACCTTCCGCGAAAGCGCAGTGTAGACAACGTGGGCAGCAGCAGCGGTTAGCAGTGAGGCGCCCAGCATATGCATTGCCACCAGCACGATCGGCAGGTGCAGGAAGTGCTGCACGTACCCAATCACGGCCTGCGCAAGGACGACGGCGGTGAAGATCACCAGGGAGGTGCGCAGCCGGCTGTCGGCAGTACGGCGGTAAACCAGGTACAGGGCAACGGCGGTCGCGAAAACCAGCAGGTAGACCGGGACTACGTGGATCCGGGTCACCAGGTCCGGATCCAGGCCGTTGCGGGCGGCGCCGTGGTCCCCGGCATGCGGGCCGGAACCGGTGACGATCACACCCAGGATTACCGTGACGGCCGAAAGAATGCCGATTGCCCAGATGACCGGACGCAGTGGCTTGTCTGCCAGCGGCACGTGGGACGCGGCAACGCCGTCACTGCTGAGCCAGGCACGGTTCACCAGGACCACGGCCACGCTGATGATCACCATGGAAACAATGAAGTGCAGGCCCACAACCCACGGATTCAGGCCGGTCCAAACGGTGATGCCGCCAATGAATGCCTGCGCCGGGATGCCGGCAAGCGCGGCCACCGAAAGCCACAGCAGGTCGGGCCGGGTGCGGCGGGACTTCCACACCGAAGCGAGCATGCCGAACGCAATCGCGGCGAGCACAAAGGTCAGGAGCCGGTTGCCGAACTCGATGATGCCGTGGACGCCCATCTCCGGCGTGGTGACCAGTGAGTCGGCGGTGCAGAGCGGCCATTCCGGGCAGCCGAGGCCGGAAGCCGTCAGCCGCACGGCACCGCCGGTGACCACAATGGCGATGTTGGCCACCAGGGTGGCCACCGCCAGGGTGCGGATCAGCTTGCCGGTGGCGGGGCCGCTGGAAGGCGGAGCCGTCCGGGCAGCAGGTGCAGGGGCGGGGGTGTTGGACACGGGAACTAACTCCATTTGAACCAGCGGACAGCAGCGAGGCTGCCCAGGATTGTCCACGCCAGCAGGATGAGCGTGGCGGAAAGGTTGAACTGCGTATCTATAAGGGCTGATCTCATGACATCGCCCAGGGCGGCCGAGGGCAGCAGCTGCACGAACGGTTCCATGTCAGAAGGAAGGCTGGCAGCGGGAAGGATAATACCGCCGATACCCGCCAGCAGGATCCACAGCAGGTTGGTTATGGCAAGCGTCGCCTCGGGCCGGGCAGTTCCGGCGACCAGCAGGCCCAGGGAGGTGAACGCCACCGCACCCAGGACCAGCAGCACCAGTGCCAGGGGCACCCCCGGAAGGGATGGACGCCAGCCGATAAACAGCGCGACGGCGCTGACCAGCACTACCTGGATGGCCAGGACAGACAGCACGGCGATGACTTTGCCGGCGATGAGCCCGGCACGGCCCAATGGCGTGGTGGAGAGGAACCGGAGAACCCCGTACCGCCGGTCGAAGCCGGTGGCGATGCCCTGGCCGGTGAAGGCCGTGGAAAGCGCGCACAGCGCCAGGATGCCCGGCGCCGCGGTGTCGATGCGGGAATCGCCGTACGCGTCGAGGACCGGGGTCACGCTCAGGGCGATGAGCCCCAGGAGGGGAAGTACGACGGCGAGGATCAGCTGCTCGCCGTTGCGCAGCATGGTCTCTGCCTCGTACCTGCCCTGGTTCAGGACCCGTACGGAGAGGGAAGCCGGAGCGCTCATCGGTTCTCCTTTCCGGAGAGTTCGAGGAAAACGTCCTCCAGCGTGCGCGATGCCATGTGGATACTGTCCGGCAGGATGCCCTCCTCATTCCACCAGCCGGCCAGGCGGGCCAGGTCTGCTGGACTCAATTCGCCGCTGAGCACATACCGGCCGGGGGAGTCTTCGGTGAAGGAGAGGTGCTCCAGGCCTGCCAGGGCCGGCTTGAGCCCCGGTGCCGCTTCGAAGGAGAGCTCGCGCCCGGAAGCATGGGCCGCGGTGCGCGCAGTGAGCTCGGGAACTGTTCCCTGGGCCACCGTACGCCCGTCATCAATGATGTACACGTAGTCCGCCAGGCGCTGGGCGTCGTCGAGCAGGTGGGTGGTGAGGATGATCCCCAGCCCTTCGTCCCGCAGTTCCTGGATCAGCTCAAAGACGATCTGCCTGGACTGGGGATCAAGTCCGGCGCTTGGCTCATCCAGGAACAGTACTTCCGGGTTGCCCACCAGGGCGGCAGCGAGGGCCACGCGCTGGCGCTGACCGCCGGAAAGCCGGCGGATGCCTGTCTTGGCAAACGCATTGATCCCCAGCCGCTGGACCAGTTCATCGACGTCGCGTGGATCCTGGTACATGCTGGCGATGTGCCGCAGGAGTGCAACCGGGCGTGCGGCCGGCGGCAGTCCGCCGTCCTGGAGCATGACGCCGGCGCGGGCCCGCAGCTCTGCTCCGGCCCCGTAAGGGGCCTCGCCCAGCAGCCGGACTTCGCCGCCGTCGATAGGCTGCAGTCCCTGCGCACACTCAAGCGTGGTGGTCTTGCCGGCACCGTTTGCGCCCAGCAGGGCAGTCACCTGGCCCCGCCTGGCTGTGAGGTCAACCCCGGCCAGCACCCGGATCATTTTGCCGTCGAGCCCCGGCACGGGACCGAGGTCCCGGACCAGGCCGGTGATAGTCAGGCAGGGTTCGTCGTTAGGCACCCCCATATTCTACGTTAGGTAGTAGTCCTTTCCGCCCGCGCCCGGCGCACGCCCGGGCCATGGGAAGCATCGCCTTAGTAGCCTTGTGGAATGGATTAGGTCATGATTGTGTTGTGTATTCTGTGAAGAGTTCAGAGACGGAGACCCCTCCGGCGGACAACGGGACGGTGAAACCCGCCCCCCAGGCTGCCGCCAGGGAATCGGAAGAGCGCACCCGGGACCGCGTGCTCGGTTCCGTGCTTGAGCACGGTCCGGTCAGCGCCGCAGAACTTGGCGAGCGGCTTGGTTTCACGCCTGCTGCCGTTCGCAGGCACCTGGACGCGCTGGAGCGGCAGGGCCTGATCGAGGTCAAGCGGGTTTCCAGCCCCGGTGCCGGAGCCGGACGGCCGGCCCGCCGCTACGTGGTGAGCCAGCAGGGCCAGTCCTACCTGGGCAACGACTACCTGACCATTGCCACCGAGGCGCTTCGGGCACTCGGTGCAGCAGCGGGGCCCGAAGCCATTGAGGCGTTCGCAGCGGCACGGTTCAGGAAGATGGAAGAGCGGTACCGTCCGGTGCTCGACGCCGCGGGCCCCTCCCTGGAGGACAGGGCCCAGGCGCTCTCCGCAGAACTGACCAGGGACGGCTTCGTTGCCTCCACAACCATGATCGGCACGAGCCGGACGCCCAGCACCCTGCTGAGCATCCAGCTGTGCCAGGGACACTGTCCCATCCAGGCGCTGGCAAGTGCCTACCCCGTCTTCTGCGACAAGGAGACCGAAGTTTTCTCCCGGCTGCTGGGGGTGGACGTGCGCAGGCTGTCCACGCTCTCCCGCGGCGGGCACGTTTGTACGACCCACATCCCGGTGGGCCGTTCGAAGTCTGCGCCTCACCAGCCGGTGGGCTCCGCAACCACCCAGTCCACATCCACTCATCAGCAAGAAAGGCCGTGATGACGGATCAAGTAACCCGGAAGGCCGAGGCACCTGAGGTGCCCGACTCCGTGATTTCAGACATTCTGGAAAAGAACCCCGAACTCGAGGGCATTGGTACCTACGAGTACGGCTGGGCCGACTCAGATGTCGCCGGGTCCAACGCCCGCCGCGGCCTCTCCGAGGAAGTAGTCCGTGACATTTCGGCGAAGAAGAACGAACCGGAATGGATGCTGGACCTGCGCCTGAAGGGCCTGAAGTACTTCGACCGGAAGCCCATGCCCACCTGGGGCGCAGACCTCTCGGGCATCGATTTCGACAACATCAAGTACTTCGTGCGCTCCACCGAGAAGCAGGCAAACACCTGGGAAGACCTCCCCGAGGACATTCGCAATACGTACGAGAAGCTCGGCATCCCCGAAGCTGAGCGCGGCCGCCTGGTTTCCGGCGTCGCTGCCCAGTACGAGTCCGAGGTTGTGTACCACCAGCTCCGCGAGGACCTGGAACGCCAGGGCGTTATCTTCCTGGACACCGACACCGCGCTGAAGGAACACCCGGAGATCTTCCAGGAGTACTTCGGCACCGTCATCCCCGTGGGCGACAACAAGTTCGGTTCGCTGAATACTGCCGTCTGGTCCGGCGGTTCCTTCGTCTACGTACCCAAGGGCGTCCACGTCGAGATTCCGCTGCAGGCCTACTTCCGCATCAACACGGAAAACATGGGCCAGTTCGAGCGCACGCTGATCATTGCCGACGAGGACTCCTACGTCCACTACATCGAAGGCTGCACCGCGCCGATCTACACGTCGGATTCGCTGCACTCCGCCGTCGTCGAAATCATCGTCAAGAAGAACGCCCGCGTCCGCTACACCACGATCCAGAACTGGTCGAACAACGTGTACAACCTGGTGACCAAGCGTGCCATCGCTCATGAAGGCGCCACCATGGAGTGGATCGACGGCAACATCGGTTCCAAGGTCACCATGAAGTACCCGGCTGTCTACCTGGTTGGCGAGCATGCCAAGGGCGAGACCCTGTCCATCGCCTTCGCCGGCGAAGGCCAGCACCAGGACACCGGCTCGAAGATGGTTCACATTGCTCCGAACACCAAGAGCTCCATCATCTCCAAGTCCGTTGCCCGCGGCGGCGGCCGTGCTGCCTACCGCGGACTGGTCCAGGTCCGTGAAGGCGCCAAGAACTCCGCCAACACCGTTCGCTGTGACGCACTGCTCGTGGACACCATTTCCCGTTCGGACACCTACCCCTACGTGGATATCCGCGAGGATGACGTGACCATGGGCCACGAGGCCACCGTCTCCCGCGTCAGCGAGGAGCAGCTGTTCTACCTGATGTCCCGCGGCCTTCCCGAGGACGAGGCAATGGCAATGATCGTTCGCGGCTTCATCGAGCCGATCGCACGCGAACTGCCGATGGAATACGCCCTTGAACTCAACCGCCTCATCGAACTCCAGATGGAAGGAGCCGTCGGTTAATGTCGAAACTTAACGACGCCGTAGTAAACACAGCCGAGAACGTCGCTGAAACCGTAGCCGAGAAGGTCAGCAACGCAGTGGAAGGCGTTAAGGCGCGCATCGGGGCCCCCTCCGGGGACCGCCGGGTCCGCATTGCCGGTTTCACCGAGGAAGGCGAAAACCTCTCCCCGCTGAACGACTCTTCCCCCGTTCTGGGCGGCGACAGCAGCAAGTCCCACAGCCACGGTGCCGGGGCAGGCATTCCCGACAGCTCCCGCGCCGGACGCCTGACCTCCTTCAACCGGGCGGACTTTGGCAAGCTCACCGGCCGTGAAGAGGACTGGCGGTTTACACCGCTGAAGCGCCTGCGCGGACTGCACACCCAGGAACTGGCCGGGACCGCCCCCGAGGTGGCCGTGGTAGCTCCCGAAGGCGTCACCGTAGCCGGAATCGGCCGCGACGATGCCCGGATCGGCACCGCGGGCATCCCCGAAGACCTGGTTGCCGCCGCAGCCTGGGAGACCTTCACCGAGGCAACGCTGGTCAGCATTCCCAAGGACCTGCAGGCTGAAGGCACGGTGACGCTGTCCATCACCGGCGCCGGTACCGAACCTGCAGCCCAGCACGTGGTCATCGAGGCCGGCGCCTTCTCCAAGGCAGTGGTCGTGCTGGACCACAAGGGTTCGGTCACGCTGTCCCAGAACGTGGAGATCCTCGTCGGCGACGGCGCGGAACTGACCGTCATTTCCGTACAGGACTGGGATGACGACGCCGTCCATGCGTCCGCCCAGTACGCCCGGATCGGCCGCGACGCACGCTTCAAGCACGTAGTCGTCAGCCTCGGCGGCGACCTGGTGCGCGTCACCCCGTCCTCGAAGTTCACCGCGCCCGGTGGCGATGTGCAGATGTTTGGCCTGTACTACGCCGACGCCGGCCAGCACCTGGAGCAGCGGCTCTTCGTTGACCACGCAGTGGCCAACTGCAAGTCCCGCGTCATGTACAAGGGTGCGCTGCAGGGCAAGGACGCACACACCGTATGGGTGGGCGACGTGCTGATCCGCAAGGAAGCAGAAGGAACCGACACCTACGAGGTGAACCGGAACCTGCTGCTGACCGACGGCGGCCGTGCCGACTCCGTGCCCAACCTCGAAATCGAAACCGGACTCATCGAAGGTGCCGGCCACGCCAGCGCTACCGGCCGGTTCGACGACGAGCACCTGTTCTACCTGATGGCCCGGGGCATCCCCGAGGACATCGCACGCCGCCTTGTGGTGCGCGGCTTCCTGAACGAAATCATCCAGCAGATCAAGGTTCCGGAGCTGGAAGAGCGCCTGACCGCCGCCGTTGAGCGCGAGCTCGCCGCCGTCGAGGCCTAGGCCTTCCTTCTTACTGAACCTGCAGACCGCACCGCACGCGTGCAAAGAGAAAGCGAAACTACGCATGTCCACTCTTGAAATCAAGGACCTTCACGTCAGCATTGAGACCGAACAGGGTGTCAAGAAGCAGATCCTGAAGGGCGTCAGCCTGAAGATCAACACCGGCGAGACGCACGCCATCATGGGCCCGAACGGCTCCGGCAAGTCCACTCTTGCTTCCACCATCGCCGGCCACCCGCGCTACACCGTAGACAGCGGCTCCATCACCCTGGACGGCGAAGACGTCCTGGCAATGAGCGTTGACGAGCGCGCCCGCGCAGGTCTCTTCCTGGCCATGCAGTACCCGGTTGAGGTTCCGGGTGTCACCATGACCAACTTCCTGCGCACCGCCAAGACGGCGCTCGACGGCGAAGCACCCTCCCTGCGCCACTGGACCAAGGACGTCAAGGGCGCCATGGAGCAGCTGCGCATCGACGCCGATTTTGCCCAGCGCAACGTCAACGAAGGCTTCTCCGGCGGTGAAAAGAAGCGCGTGGAGATCCTGCAGCTTGAGCTCTTCCACCCCAAGTTCGCCATCCTCGACGAGACCGACTCCGGCCTGGACGTCGATGCCCTGAAGGTTGTCTCCGAAGGCGTCAACCGCGAGCATGAAAACGGCAACATGGGTACCCTGCTGATTACGCACTACACGCGGATCCTGCGCTACATCAAGCCGGATTACGTGCACGTGTTCGTCGACGGCCGGATCGCCGAACAGGGCGGCCCCGAGCTTGCAGACCGCCTTGAAGAAGAAGGCTACGACCGGTTCGCGAAGACCGGCGCAGTCAGCGCCTGAGTACACCAGGCACGCCGGAATACGAGGAGCAGAACATGAGCGACGCCAACCTGGCCCAGACGTCCCTGGAGGACGTCGAGGAGGCCCTCAAGGACGTCATTGACCCCGAGCTGGGGGTGAACGTCGTCGACCTGGGCCTGCTGTACGGGCTGAAGTATGCCGAAGACGGAGCCCTGCTCATCGACATGACCCTGACGACTGCCGCCTGCCCGCTGACCGATGTCATCGAGGAGCAGACCGGCAAGGCACTTGAAGGGATCGTCGACGAGTTCCGGCTGAACTGGGTGTGGATGCCGCCGTGGGGACCTGAGAAGATCACCGACGACGGCCGCGACCAGATGCGGGCCCTCGGCTTTAACATCTAGCCGGGCCTGGCTTCAATACGCTCGGAAGGGCGGACACCTGCTTATCGGGTGTCCGCCCTTCCGGCGTTGGGGCTGGCGTTCAGTCCCGGTCCGGCTCACCGATGCCGCGGGCGGCCAGGGCATCTCCGGTCTGCTGTGCATAGGCCACCGTTCGGATCACTACCGGGACGGCAAGCGCCCGGGGACTGCGTTCCAGCCCCCTCGCCTTCGCGGAGTCGCGGACATCCGCGGCCGAACCCAGCAGGTAGGGAACACTGCGCAGCATCAGGGCCAGCGCCAGCCCAAACCGTTCCGGATCTGCCCCGAAAACCCGCAGCGGCCGCACCAGCTTCACCACGCCGTCGAGCAGTTGAGGCACCGGGACAGTGAGTACCAGCAGCCGGGCGGCCATCACACACACCAGGATGTTGCCCGTCACTGTTACCGCTGTCCAGGGCCCGGCCTGCCAGAACTGGAACGCGCCGAGGATCAGCAGGACCGGCCACATCAGCTTCAGCGGCATGGCGAGTTCACGCAGCAGTCCGGCACCGGCGTAGGCCAGCACCGTCAGCAGTGCCCCGGCTCCCGTTGCCAGCGGATGCGCGGCAGCGAGCATAGCCAGTGAGCCCAGGACGACGGCGGCCGCCTTCAGTCCCAGCGGCGCCCGGTGAACAAGGCTGCTGCCCGGGCGGTAGGCGCCCAGCTGCAGGGAGTTCCTCACGGATTCACTCCGTCCACTGACCGGCGGGTTCCCCGGCCGCGAGCTGCCGGTAGGCTGCAATGCTCTCTTCCGGCGGACCGTCCCGAACGATCCGTCCGCCTTCCACCACCAGTACCCGCTGGGCGTCGGCCGCGAAGTCCAGATCGTGGGTGGTGTAGATGACCTGCTGGGGGAGACCGGCCAGGACGTTCCGCAGGTGCGCAGTGTTGCGCAGGTCCAGTAACGTGCTCGGTTCATCGGCTACGAGGATGTCCGGGTCCGTTGCCAAGACTGCAGCCAGCGCCATCAGCTGCCGCTCACCGCCGGAGAGGTCATAGATGCTGCGGTCGGCCAGGCGCAGCAGGCCAAAGCGTTCCAGGACGTGTTCCGCCGCGGCCCGGCGTTCGGCCGTGCTGCGGATGCTGCGCCGCAGTGAGAGTTCGACGTCGTCCCGTCCCGTGGGCATGACCAGCTGGGAAAGCGGGTCCGTGAACACAAACCCCACCCGGCGCCGCACCAGCGGCCCCTGACGGGCCGTGTCCGCCCCGTCCACGCTGACGCTGCCGCTTGAAGGCAGCAGCAGGCCGTTGATCAGGCGCAGGAGCGTGGATTTGCCGGAGCCGTTGGCTCCGATGACCGCTATCCGGGATTCGTGCAGCTCCAGGGAAAAAGGATGCAGGATGGGCTGGGCTCCAGGCTCGGCATCCGGCGCCCGTACCTCGGCAGCACGGAACTGGACAGTCATGAGCTGCGTGCCGTCTTCCGGCGCGGCTTCGCCTGCGGGGCCAGCCGCGGGAACGCGGCGAAGACGCTTACCGCAACCGCAGCTGCTGCCAGGTTCTTGAGCACGTCCCCTGGCCAGAAAGCCACATCTGCCGTGAGGGCTGCCGGGAAGGAGAGGCCGGCGTTGAGCATCAGGCCCGCAATCCCCAGCGGATGGACCACCAGGAAGCTGGTTCCCAGCCCCGCAGCGAACAACCCGGCGAACCGCGCCCGGCGGATCCGGCTCAGCACCACGCGCACCAGCAGTCCAACCACCAGCGCTGCCAGCGGGAAGGAGACCAGGTATCCGGCCGAGGGGCGGGCAAGGACTCCGATGCCGGAACTGAACCCGCTAAAGACAGGCAGTCCGGCAAAGCCGGCCGCAAGGTAGAGGCCTGCGGCTGCTGCGCCGCGGGCCGGACCCAGGACCATGCCGGTCAGGATGACGGCGAGGGTCTGCAGGGTGATGGGAACTCCGGCGGCCAGGGGAATCCCGGGCAGCAGCGAGAATGCTGCGATCAGTGCCGCAAAGACCGCAACGTAGGACAGGTCGGCCGCGCCCCACTTGCGCCGAGAGGCCACATGCGGCTCGTTTGGCGCTCCATTCGAGCCGTAACTGGCCTCTCGGGTGGAGGGCGTGCCGGGGGAGGCCATAGGGGCGGGGGAGGGATCCGGGCGGGAAGGGGCAGCGGGGTCTGGGGCGGCTGGCATTTATGCTCGTTTCGTCGGGGTCCTACAAGTGCGTCTCAAGCCTCCGGGGAAACCGCCCCGGCATTTCCGAGACTAGACCCGCCTAAGGCCGATCTCCTTTGTCGGGTTCCTACAATTCTGGTAAAGCCGGTAGACTTGGAAGGCTGCCTTCGCAGATTCTGCGTACCAACATGCGTACAACCCACCCCTTCGAAAGGTCCCTCCTTAGTGATTGCCGTATCTGAACTCGAGCTGCGTGCCGGCGCACGCCTGCTCATGGAAGCGGTCTCATTCCGTGTGGACAAGGGAGACAAGATCGGGCTGGTGGGCCGCAACGGCGCCGGAAAGACCACCCTTACCAAGGTCCTGGCCGGTGAGACCCTTCCGGCAGCCGGGCACATCAAGCGCACCGGAGACATTGGCTACCTGCCGCAGGATCCGCGCACCCCGGACATGGAACAGCTTGCGCGTGACCGTATTCTCTCCGCCCGCGGCCTGGACAAGGTCCTCACAGAGCTGAAGAAGTGCCAGGACGAGATGGCCAGCGATGATGCCAAGGTCTCGGCCAAGGCCATGAACCGCTATGACCGGCTTGAGGCAGAGTTCCTCTCCGCCGGCGGTTACGCCGCCGAGTCCGAAGCCGCCACCATCTGCGCCAACCTGGCCCTTCCGGACCGGCTGCTGAACCAGCCGCTGAAGACCCTCTCCGGCGGCCAGCGCCGCCGTGTGGAACTGGCCCGGATTCTCTACTCCGACGCCGAGACCATGCTCCTCGATGAGCCCACCAACCACCTCGACGCCGACTCGATCGCCTGGCTGCGTGAGTTCCTCAAGAACCATACCGGCGGCCTGATCGTGATCAGCCACGACACCGGCCTGCTCGAAGCGACCGTCAACAAAGTCTTCAGCCTGGACGCCAACCGCGCCACGATCGACATCTACAACATGGACTGGAAGCGCTACAAGATCCAGCGTGAAACGGATGAGCGTGCCCGCAAGCGCGAACGCGCCAATACCGAAAAGAAGGCCGGCGCCCTGCTGGCACAGGCCAACAAGATGAAGGCCCGTGCCTCCGGCGCTTCCGCTGCCCAGAGCATGCTCAAGCGTGTTGACCGGCTAATGAGCGGACTGGATTCAGTACGGGCCACGGACCGGGTGGCAGCCCTGCGCTTCCCGGATCCCGCACCCTGCGGCAAGACGCCCATGATGGCTGAAGGCCTGAGCAAGAGCTACGGATCCCTGGAGATCTTCACCGACGTTGACCTGGCCATTGACCGTGGTTCCAAGGTAGTCATCCTGGGCCTGAACGGTGCCGGTAAAACCACCCTGCTGCGTATGCTCGCCGGTGTGGACACTCCGGACACGGGACGCATCATCCCCGGACACGGCCTGAAGATCGGCTACTACGCCCAGGAGCACGAAACCCTGGACACGGACCGCAGCGTCCTGGAGAACATGCGCTCCGCAGCGCCGGACATGGACGACGCCGAGGTCCGCAGCGTCCTGGGTTCCTTTATGTTCAGCGGTGACGATGTGGACAAGCCTGCAGGCGTGCTCTCCGGCGGTGAAAAGACGCGCCTGGCCCTGGCCACGATCGTGGCGTCCTCAGCCAACGTGCTTCTCCTGGATGAGCCCACCAACAACCTTGACCCGGCCTCCCGCGAGGAGATCCTGGGCGCCCTGAGCAACTACTCCGGCGCCGTCGTCATGGTCAGCCACGATGAAGGCGCCGTAGCGGCCCTGAACCCGGAACGGGTGGTCCTGCTGCCCGACGGCGACGAGGACCACTGGAACGAGGGTTACCTGGAGCTCGTTACCCTGGCATAGCCAAATCTGCAGCAGAAGGCCGCCGCCCCCGCACGGGGACGGCGGCCTTTTGCTGTGCTGTGCCCTGCTGTGACGGCCTGGCTGGAACCTAGTAGCCCTGGGCGTCCAGGATCGCGTCTTCTTCCTCTTCGCCCGTGGGGCCGCGGCGCTTGCGCACCGGCCGGCTGCGGCGCGGAGCCGGCGTTGCCGAGTGGACCTCGTCCTCGTCCTCGAAGTCGTCTTCGTCTTCCTCGCCGGCCTCGATGATGTTCCACGCTTCCTGGCGGGCAGCGTAGCCAAACCCAACGAAGAAGAGCAGGCCAAAGGCATACCACTGAAGGGCGTAGGACAGGTGGGGGCCTTCGTCCAGCGCAGGCTTGGGAGCCGCCTCGGGCCGGTCGGCGGGCGCAGGGTCCTCGGTGTCCATCAGCCCGTAGGCGGCCTGCTCCAGCGGATACCCGGTTTGCTCCTGGTACGTTGCGAGGTCGATCGAGGCCAGCTGGCCCTCCGGTGCGCCACGAAGCAGGGTGGGTTCTGCGGGCTTGATGCGGGCAGTGACGGTTACTTCACCTTCCGGAGCGGCGGGCACCTCGTCCGGCCAGCCTGCCTCGTTGTTGCCGATCGCCAGCCAGCCGCGGTTGATAACGACGGCGGTGCCGTCCTGGAGCTTCAGCGGCACCAGGACCTCATAGCCGGGGCGGCCGTTCAGCGGGCGGTTGCGGACAATCCGCTGGTTCGCGGTGTCGTAGGTGCCGGTCAGCTCGACCGGCAGCCACTCCGCTGACGGATCGAATTCCTCGAAGTAGCCGGCTGCCTCTTCGAAGGGAACCGGGTCCGCCGAGTAGTTTCTCTCTACCCAGCCAATGTCCTCCCGGACAGCATTGCGGCGGTCGAGCTGCCACGTGCCCAGGAACGCGCAGACAGCCGCCAGCGCACACACCAGGGCGAACCAGCCCAGCCACCGGCTGGAAAGGAGGAACTTGTACATCTAGTGGGTGTCGCTTTCGGTTCCGGCGCTGCCGGCAAGGGGCAGCGTTTCCTTCCACAGGGAGCGGACCTGCAGGTAGTCTTCGAGCCAGCCGCGGTGGTCGCCGCAGGCCAGCCAGATCTTCCGCCGCTCAGGTGTATGGATTTTGGGGTTGTTCCACAGCAGCTGCCATTCGGCATCGGCACGGCATCCCTTGCGGGAACACCGGGCACGGTCTTCTGCGCCGGCACCGCCGGATAACTGGTCAAGCAGGTTCATGCGCCCGGTGCCTGCGTTCCCCGGCCGGCAGGGCCGTCGTCGTCAATGATCTCGCCGCTCAGCACCGTGGTGCCGGGGGACTCGGGAGCGTCGGAAACCCGTGCCTCAAGCTGCTGCGGAGCGGCAGCCTCGTAGGGGGAGTCTCCGCCAAGGTTGCTGCTGTCACTGCCTCCGTTGGCGATGACGACGGCGAACCACGGCAGCACGACGGCGCCCGCCACTACAACCCACAGCATCCAGCCGTGGACGAAGAAAAGCAGGAACAGGCACACCATGCGGATGCTCATGGACACCGTGTACTTGACCATGCGCGCGTGCATCTCATCGGTATGCGCCGATCGGGCGTCCGTAATCCGCGGAATGCGGGTGCCGCGGCGGGATAGCTTGCTCATCCCTGGTTCATCGCAGAATCGTCACTGGGTCATCACTCTCCAAACAGATTCCCCCATTGTCTCACTGCTGCCGGGTAACTTGTAGTTGCCTCCGGCGCCGATAGGATCGGATTCTCATGCTCCGCCTCCATACGTAAGGATTTTTTGTGCAGAACGATTCCCAGTCCCAGGCCGGCCGCAGTGTCCTTGTCACCGGTGGAAACCGAGGAATAGGCCTGGCCATCGCCAAGGCATTCGTTGAGGCGGGGGACAAGGTCGCCATTACCTACCGCAGCGGAGACGTTCCCGAAGGCATGCTGGGCGTCAAGGCAGACGTCACGGACATGGCTTCGGTCGATGCCGCGTTCACCGAAGTGGAAGCCGCCCACGGCCCCGTTGAGGTGCTGGTGGCCAATGCCGGAATCACCCGGGACACCCTGCTGCTGCGCATGAGCGAAGACGACTTCACCTCCGTGGTGGACACCAACCTGACCGGAGCGTTCCGGGTAGTCAAGCGGGCGTCCAAGGGAATGCTGAAGCTCCGCCGCGGCCGCGTGGTACTGATCTCCTCGGTAGTGGGCCTGTACGGCTCCCCGGGACAGGTCAACTACGCTGCTTCGAAGGCTGGCCTGGTGGGCATCGCCCGCTCCCTGACCCGCGAACTTGGCTCCCGGAACATCACTGCCAACGTCGTAGCACCCGGGTTTATCGACACTGACATGACCCGCGCCCTGCCCGAGGACACGCAGAAGAACTACCTGTCTTCCATTCCGGCGGGCCGTTTCGCGGCGCCGGAAGAAGTAGCCGGCGTCGTCCGCTGGATCGCGGGCCCGGAAGCAGGCTACATTTCCGGCGCTGTCATCCCCGTGGACGGCGGACTGGGAATGGGACACTAGCCCGTGCCTGCGGGGTATTCCTTGGAGGTTTCCACCAAGGCTCCCGCCGGTACCGGCTGGCAGGATGGGATGCAGAGAGCAAATTTTTAGCTATTTCGCACAAAGTTTCCACAAAGGAGTTCTTATGGGCCAGCTCGAGCACAAAGCGGCAATCGTCACCGGATCATCCCGGGGCATCGGCGCTGAAGTCGCAAAACTGCTTGCCGCCGAAGGTGCAGGCGTCGTCGTCAATTACCGCCAGAAGGCACCCCGCGCCAACAAGGTAGTGGCCGGCATTGAGGCCGGCGGCGGCCGGGCTGTTGCCGTGGGTGCCGACCTGACGTCCCCCGAAGGCCCTGCCGCCCTGGTTGACGCGGCCCTGGATTCCTTCGGCAGCCTGGACCTGCTGGTGCTCAATGCCTCCGGCGGCATGGAAACCGGTGTGGAGGATGATTATGCGCTGAAGCTGAACCGCGACGCGCAGGTCAACATGCTTACGGCGGCAGCTGCGCAGATGAAGCCGGGCTCCCGGGTGGTCTTCGTGACCAGCCACCAGGCCCACTTCATCAACTCTGTTCCCACCATGCCCGAGTACGAGCCCGTTGCCCGGAGCAAGCGTGCCGGTGAGGACGCCCTGCGTGCCCGTATCCCGGAGCTGGAGGAAAAGGGAATCACCCTTGTCGTGGTTTCCGGCGACATGATCGAAGGGACCGTGACCGCAACCCTGCTTGACCGCGCCAACCCGGGTGCCATCGAAGCGCGGCGCGAAGAGGCCGGCCGGCTCTACTCCGTCGAGGAGTTCGCCGCCGAGGTAGCCCGCATGGCCCTTGCAGACGTGCCTGCCGGGCACACCGAGTACGTCGGTGGAGCGGACTACCTCAGCGCCTAGGTCCTCTAGAGCTTCACGAAGTGCTGAACCACGTCCAGGCTGGGCAGGTTCAGCACGGCGTCCGCGGCGGCCTGTACTGCCGGCTTGGCATTGAATGCCACGCCCAGTGCGGCCGCCGCCAGCATGTCCAGGTCATTCGCGCCGTCACCAACGGAAATCGTCTGGTCCAGGCGGATATCCAGCTCCGCCGCCCATTCCCGGAGGCACCGGGCCTTGACCGCGCGGTCCACCACTTCGCCGGTGACCGTCCCGGTCAGGAGTCCGTCCTCGATTCCCAGCTGATTGGCTCGGGCGAACGTGAGTTCCAGTGCGGAGGCCAGGGGAGCCAGCACCTGGTTGAACCCGCCGGAAACCACCGCAACTGCGTGGCCTGCGGACAGGAACGCCTTGACCAGCGACTCAGCGCCGTCGGAGAGTTCAATCCGCGTTCCCACTTCCCCGATGACCGACTCGGGCAGTCCGGCAAGTGTCTTCACCCGGGCATGGAGGCTCTGTGTGAAGTCCAGCTCCCCGCGCATCGCGGCTTCGGTCACGGCAGCTACCTCTGCCTCGCGGCCGGCGTGCGCCGCGAGGAGTTCAATGACTTCCTGCTTGATCAGTGTCGAGTCGACATCCATGACCAGCAGCTTGCGTCCCGGCTCAACCAGTGAAGCGGGCACGACGGCGCTCTGTGCAGGAGACGCTCCGCCTGCCAGCGCCGCCTTGGCGGCAGCGGCAACGGCCGAGCGGAGGGCCTCGAGGCCGCCGTCGAAGGTTACGAACAGTTTCGTCACCACGTAGCCGTCGCCCTCCGCGTTCTCCAGCTCGACGATGCGCGCTCCCGTGCCGGCCACGGCCTGTTGCACCGCTCCGAGGTAGGCGTCAGCGAGTTCGCGTCCGTAGCTGACAACACTGTATTCCGGAGTGGTTTCAGGGGACATGCGTGGTTTCCGATCTTCGTACGGTGTGGGCAGCCGGTCTGGACACGGCCGCGCGGACATGCGGCGGCGTCGCGTTTCGCCAACGCGCCTTTCTTTAGCCTAGTGTCTACTGCTATGAGTGATGTTCTTGAATTTGCCGGAGTAAGTGTCGTCCGGGGCGGAAAAACCCTTCTGGACGGCGTGAACTGGCAGGTGAGGGAAGGCGAACGCTGGGTCATCATGGGACCCAACGGCGCCGGGAAGACCACGCTGCTGCAGATTGCCGGCGGCCGGATGCACCCCACGCGGGGCATGGCAGGAATCCTGGAAGAAGTGCTGGGCGCAGTTGATGTCTTTGAGCTGCGGCCCCGCATTGGACTGGCCTCGGCAGCCCTGGCCAACCAGATCCCGGAGCATGAAACAGTCCTGAACGTAGTCCTTACCGCTGCCTACGGCATGACCGGCCGCTGGCGTGAAAAGTACGACAAGCTGGACGAACGCCGCGCGTTCCGCCTGCTGCACGACTGGGGCATGTCCACCTACATCAACCGCCGCTTCTCCTCGCTGAGCGAAGGGGAACGCAAGCGTGTGCAGATTGCCCGGGCACTGATGACGGACCCGGAGCTGCTGCTCCTGGACGAGCCGGCGGCAGGGCTGGACCTGGCCGGCCGCGAAGACCTGGTCCAGCGCCTGGCCAACCTGGCTGCGGACGAAGACGCCCCCGCGATCGTCCTGGTGACCCACCACCTTGAAGAAGTGCCGCCGGGATTCACCCACGCGCTGCTGATGCGCGACGGCGCCGTGGTGGCAGCCGGCCCCATCGACACCGTGTTCACCGAAGAGCACCTGAGCACCGCCTTTGACCTGCCGCTGGCCGTCCAGCGCGATGCCGCGGGCCGCTACGCCGCCACGGCCCGCCGCTAGCAGGACGTCCAGCTGAATGATCCTGTCTTCGGCAGGGTGGCTTCACGACGCCCTGGTTCTTTTCGCCGGCCTGTGGGCCGGAACGATCAACGCAGTCGTTGGTTCGGGCACCCTGGTGACCTTCCCGGTGCTGGTGGCACTGGGGTACGCACCGGTTGCCGCCACCATCAGCAACGCCATGGGACTGATTGCCGGCAACATCGCCGGATCATGGGGGTACCGGCGCGAGCTGGCAGGACTCGGCGGAACCCTGCTGAGGCTGCTTCCGGCATCGATCCTGGGCGGCATCACCGGTGCCTGGCTGCTGCTGCACCTTCCGGAGGACGTCTTCGGCACGGTAGCTCCCTTCCTCATCGTGGTGGCGCTCCTGTTCGTTGTTTTCCAGCCCAGGCTCCAAGCCTGGGTGCGGGAACGCGCAGCGCGCAACGAGCAGCCCGGGGACGTCGCAGAAGGTCCCCGCCGCCCGTCCTGGCAGCTGACCGTGCTCATTTTCCTCGCCGGCATCTACGGCGGGTACTTCGTCGCTGCGCAGGGCATCCTGCTGGTCGGCATCCTGGGCATCTTCCTTCACGGCACCCTGCAGAATGCGAATGCGGTCAAGAACGTGCTTGTCCTGGGCGTAAACGTGGTGGCGGCATCGTCCTACCTGCTCTTCGCCTTCGACCGGATTATCTGGCCCGTCGTCGCCCTGATCGCGGTCGGATCGCTGGTCGGCGGGTTCCTGGGCGCGGCGGTGGGGCGCAGGCTTCCGCCGGTTGCCCTGCGCACGGTGATCGTGCTGCTGGGGCTCGTGGCGCTCTGGATTATGGTTTTCTAAGTGAGCCTCATCCATCTTGAATCTGCCGATGACCCCCGCGTTTCGGACTACACGCGGCTGACAGACACATCCCTGCGCCGCCTGCGCGAACCGGCCGAGGGAATGTACATAGCCGAATCATCCAAGGTCCTGCGGCGGGCCATCGACGCCGGCCACATCCCCAGGTCCTTTTTCCTGGCCGAGAAGTGGCTGCCGGACCTGCAGGACATCCTGGACCGCTTTCCGGATGCCCCAGCCTACGTAGGCACTCCGGCGATCCTCGAAGCTATCACCGGATTCCACCTGCACCGCGGGGCGCTGGCAGCCATGCAGCGCCCGGCCTCGCTGGAACTGGCAGGTGTACTGGCCGGCTCGCAGCGGATCGCCATCCTGGAGAACATCGTCGACCACACCAACATCGGCGCGATCTTCCGTTCGGCCGCCGCGCTGGGTGTGGATGCCGTCCTGGTCAGCCCGCAGTGTGCAGATCCGCTGTACCGCCGGGCCATCCGCGTCAGCATGGGCACCGTGTTCCAGGTTCCCTGGCTCCGGCTCGGGTCCTGGCCGGGAGCACTCTCCGAACTCCGGGCAGCCGGATTCACGACGGCGGCCCTCGCCTTGGAAGAGGACTCACTGACGCTGGAAGAACTTGGTGCCCGCCGTTACGAAAAGCTGGCGCTGATCCTGGGCACCGAGGGCGACGGCTTATCCCGGAGTACCCTGGCCGAGGTTGACCTGACCGTCCGGATTCCCATGCAGCGCGGAGTCGACTCCCTGAACGTCGCCGCCGCGTCTGCTGTGGCTTTTTGGGAGTGCCGGGTTTCTTAGCCCTTCCCCACGCTTATATCCGGAGCCTGTTGGTGTCACACTTGCCGTGCACGACCCACTACCGTCTCTTTTGAGCCCAGGGGCAGTCCATGCCAGCACGCAAGCACGGTTACCGGCGCCTCGCCGCGCTGTGCCTTGCCGCGGCCCTGCTCCCCGTAGCCGCGGCCTGTGGTCCTACGGCCGAACAAATGACCGCACGGACACAATCTCCCGCGTCCGAACCCCCACGGCCGGAACCCGCGCCGCAGCAGGCAAGGGTGCGCACCGCGGAACCTGAGCCCACTGCGGTCCCGGAACCCCTGCAGGTCAGCGTGAGCGGTGCGCCGGCCGGGATGGCGGAGAGTGTCCAGGACGCGTGCCGGTTCCTGCTTCGCGGGGACAGCGGTGAGTTCACCGGTGCCGCGGACTGCGTCGCCGCCGCCATGGAAGCCGGAACAGGGGCGGAGCAGCAGGTCACCACCACTGCCAGCTGGCTGCCTCCGGGGACCTACACCATGCAGTTCCGCACCGCGCCGGAATTCGCCATGGAGCTTCGAAGCGCTGACGGGCAACTTCACATCTCGGTCTCCGGGGCCGGACGCACGCTGCGGACCGGAGAGTCCGAGACCAGCGCGGATCCCTCCGGCAGCGCGGAAGAAGCCTATGCTGCCGTGCTGGCCGATGCCGCCGAGCTGACGGCCCATCCGGACCGGCTGCGGTCACTGGTGCAGACAGCCGGGAGCGTCCGTGCTGAATACGGGGTTCTTTACCAAGGCGCCCCCGCCACCCGGCTGACCGCCGTCGTCGAACCTGTTAATCCCGGCGACTTCGCCGGTTCGATTGTCCTGACCCTCGATGACCTGTACCGGCCGCTGCTGATCGACTATGCCGGGACTACCCGCGGCATCAGCACCTCGATCAGGGCCGAGATTACCGGCTGGGGCAGCGGCGGAGGACTGCGCTAGGCTGGTAGGCGCGGACACCGAACGTCCAGCGCAGGCAGGTTTTGCGCATCACTGCTGTCATTGCGCTAAGATTGATTGTTGGCCAATTGGCCATAAGAGCTTTGAACCCCATTGTGCCTGGCAAAATCCAGTCACCTAGAGAAGGTATTACTGTGAAGTCTGACATCCACCCCTCGTACGCCCCGGTTGTTTTCCGTGACCTCGCGTCCGACACCGCGTTCCTGACCAACTCCACGGCGACGTCCTCCAAGACGATCGAGTGGGAAGACGGCAACACCTACCCGCTGATCGAGGTGGAAATCTCCTCCGCATCGCACCCGTTCTACACGGGCAAGCAGCGCATCATGGACTCCGCCGGCCGTGTGGAGCGCTTCAACGCTCGGTTCAAGGGCTTCGGCGGCAAGAAGTAGCCTCAGCTTTTCCTGGGCAGCAGCCTAGAATTGGAAGGTCCGTTCGGAATGTTCCGGACGGACCTTTCGTTTACGTCCAATGTCCGGCGTACCAGGCGCCGAGGGTGAGAGTTTTTCAGGAGGATCAGCATGAGCGAAGCACACGACGGCCGCCGGCACGGGGAGTACAAAGTTCCCGGCGGCAAACTGGTCGTGGTGGACCTCGACGTTCAGAACGGCCTCCTGGACTCGGTATCCCTCAGCGGAGACTTCTTCCTTGAACCGGATGACGCGCTTGACGAAATCAACGCAGCGCTGACCGGCCTTTCCGCTGAGAGCACCGCAGAACAAATCGCCGAGGCGATCCGGGCCCGGCTGCGACCCGACGCCGTGCTGTTCGGCTTCTCCCCGGAAGCAGTGGCCATCACTGTCCGCCGTGCGCTGGCCAAGGCCACCAGCTGGGGGGACCACGAATGGGAGATCATCCCGCCCACCCCGCTGTCCACGCATATGCACGTGGCCATGGACGAAGTACTGGCGGAGGAAGTCGCCGCTGGACGGCGCAATCCCACGCTTCGGTTCTGGGAATGGGAATCTCCCTCCGTGGTGATCGGCAGCTTCCAGTCCCTGCGCAACGAGGTGGATCCGGACGGCGCCGAACGCCACGGCGTGACGGTTGTCCGCAGGATCAGCGGCGGCGGCGCCATGTTCATGGAACACGGCAACGCCATCACCTATTCGCTTTATGTCCCGCAGTCCCTCGTTGACGGGCTCAGTTTCGCCGACTCTTATCCGTTCCTTGATGCATGGGTCATGGAGTCACTGGAACGCCTGGGGATCAAGGCCTGGTACCAGCCACTCAATGACATCGCCACGGACCAGGGCAAGATTGGCGGAGCAGCACAGAAGCGGCTCAGTTCCGGCGCCATGCTGCACCACGTGACCATGTCCTATGACATCGATGCGGACAAGATGGTCCAGGTGCTGCGCATCGGCAAGGAGAAGCTCTCCGACAAAGGCACCCGCAGCGCCAAGAAGCGCGTGGATCCGCTGCGCCGGCAGACCGGGCTCAGCCGCGAAGAAATCCTGGACACCATGATGCAGACGTTTGCTGAGCGCTACGGCGCCAGGACAACCGGCATTACCGACGCCGAAATGGAGCGCGCCAAGGAAAAGGTCGTCTCCAAGTTCGATACTCCCGAGTGGATCAACCGGGTCCCGTAGTTCCCGCTACCTAACTGCCCACCCGGCATCTAGACTTCCCGGCATGGAAAAGAAGTCGCTGACGGCGCTGGTGCGTAACCATCTTGAGACGGCCCGGGAGGCTTCCTCGGGCAGGAGCGCGGCCACGGTCTACGGCGGTCATGAGCACGTAATGCGCCAGACCGTGATTGCCCTCGCCGCCGGGTTCAGCCTGGACGAACACGAGAACCCCGGCGAAGCCACCATCACTGTGCTCAAGGGGCGTATCACCCTGCACTCCGAAGGCGAGAGCTGGGAAGGATCCTCCGGCGACCATTTGATCGTGCCGCAGGCCCGCCATGCCGTCACCGCCGTCGAGGACTCGGCTTTCCTGCTGAGCGTAGCCAAACGGCGCTAGCGCAGGCGTTGGCCTGCGAAGGCCCGGCCGGCGTACTGGCCGGACCTTCACAACCACCGTGGGAACTACAGCTAGCGGGCCGCGGCCTGGGCACGCAGGGCGCGGAGCAGCTGGTCCTGCGCTTCGATGATGATCCTGCGCAGCGCAGCCGGAGCCGCGGAGTTGGACTCCAGCCATTCCTGGCTCAGCACCAGCACCGGATGGTCTGCCGGTACCGTGTGCGGCGCCAGGTCCTGTGCGGACGGATAGAGTCCAGCCACCACTCGTGACGCTATTTCTATGCTGCGCGTGGACCACACTGTGTCCAAAGCGGCGAAGTAGTCCGGAATGAAGGCGTCCAGGATTTCGTGGCTTCCGATGTTGAAGCCTTCAATGGTGGCTGAGAGCAGCTCATTGGAAAGTTCCGCTGTATTCACTGCCGTTGCCCAGGCGGCAAGCTTCACGTCCGCGTCGGGCAGCGCCGCCGCTGCCACGGTGTACCCCACCCGGCCCGCGGCCGTGTTGTCCGCCGCCAACTCTGCCTTTAGCTCCTCCGTGCCCGCGGAGCCGGTACCCGCAAGTGCCTGCCAGAGCCGCCACCTCAGGTCCGAATCCACGGTGAGTCCCGGGTAGCTGACCTCACCGGAGAGCAGGCCGCGAAGCAGTTCGTTGTGGCTGGTGCTGTGCCTGCCCAGCGCTGCGGCGGCCCTGGCCAGGATGAGCTGGCTGTCGCTTCCTGCCGGCGCGTCGGCTAGCTGGCCCGCAACCGCCGTAAAGAGCTGTTCCCTGAGCGCGCCGCGGATCTCCGCCGGCGCGTAGCGTTCAACGGCTGTACGTGCGTTGTCCAGCAGTACCTGCTTCACGCCTGCTCCCGGCTCCGACGGAGCGGTCCGGATGACCAGGCGCAGGTAATCACGGGCCGACAGGACGCCGTCGCGCACGCTGTTCCAGAGCGCGGAAAGACAGATGGCGCGGGCCAGGGGATCCCGCAGGCGGGGGAGCGATTCCAGCAGTGTGGCCAGGGACGCCGGATCGAAACGGATCTTGGCGTACGTCAGGTCTCCGTCGTTGGGCAGGAGAAGTGCCGGCACGGGCTTGCCGGCCAGTTCCGGCACCGCGGTACGCCGGCCGGCGACGTCGATCTCCACCGATCCGGTGCGTACGAGCCAACCGTCGGCGTCGAAGTCGTAGGACCCCAGGCGGATCCGGTGCGGTCTGGGCATCTGTTCCCCGCTGACCGGATCCGGTGCGTCCTGCAGCACGGCGATGGAGGCATAGGTACCGTCCTCAGTCCGTTCAGCGTCTACGGACAGGACAGGCACGCCGGCAGTCTGCAGCCACATCCGCGACCACTCGCTCATGTCCCGGCCGGAGGCGGAACCGAGCACCTCGAGCAGGTCCGCGAGGGTGGTGTTGCCCCAGGCATGCCGGGCGAAATAGGTGCGTGAGGCTTCAACGAACGCCTCGAAACCTACGTATGCCACCAGCTGTTTCAGGACCGAGGCACCCTTGGCATAGGTGATGCCGTCGAAGTTCTGCTTGGCAGCTTCAAGGTTTGGGATGTCCGCCACGATGGGGTGCGTGGTGGGCAGCTGGTCCTGTACGTAGGCCCAGGCCTTGCGGCGGTTGGCGAAGCTGACCCACGAGTTGGTCCAGTCTGTGGCTTCGTCCACGGCCAGGGCACCCATGTAGTCGGCGAAGGACTCCTTGAGCCACAGGTCATCCCACCAGCGCATGGTCACCAGGTCACCGAACCACATGTGCGCCATCTCGTGCATGATGGTGTTCGCCCGCGCCTCGTACTGCGCTTCGGTGGCCTTGGTCCGGAACACATAGGCCTCGGTGAAAGTGACCAGGCCGGGATTTTCCATTGCCCCCAGGTTGTACTCGGGCACAAACGCCTGGTCGTACTTCCCGAACGGGTACGGGTAGGCGAAGAGCTGATGGAAGTACTCCAGCCCCCGCTTGGTGGTGTCGAAGATGGAGTCCGCGTCGAAGTGCTCCGCCAGCGAGGCGCGGCAGTAGGCACCAAGGGGCACCACCAGCTCGTCCCCGCCCGGAAGGGTTGTGCGCCAGGAGTCTTCCGCCTTGAAATACGGTCCGGCCAGCACGCAGGTGATGTAGGTGGAGATCCGCTTCGTGGCAGAGAAGTCCCAGCGGCTGCGTGTTGCGCCCACCGGTGTGCGCGCCGCTTCGGGGGAGTTGGAGACAACTTCCCAGTCCGAAGGGGCCGTGACGTGGAAGGTGAAGGAAGCCTTCAGGTCCGGCTGTTCAAAGTTGGCGAAAACCCGCCGTGCGTCAGCGGGTTCATACTGCGTGTAGAGGTAGGTCCGCCCATCGGCTGGATCGGTGAAGCGGTGCAGGCCCTCGCCGCTGCGGCTGTACAAGGCGGTTCCTTCAACGCTGACGACGTTGGTGCCGGTCACCAGGTTGTGCAGCATGATCCGGGAGCCCTTCACGGTTTCCGCTGGATCGTAGGCCTTGCCGTTAACCACGACGGCGTCCACGCCTCCGTGGATGAAGTCCAGGAACGTTGATGCACCCGACTCGGCGCAGTCGAACGTTATGGTGCTGCGCGACCGGAATCCCGCAGCGGCAGGATTCGCGGCGTCTCCCAGGTCCAGTTCAACGTCGTAGGAGTCAACTCGCAGGAGGGCGGAGCGGGCGGCTGCTTCATCGCGGCTCAGGTTTTCGTTAGGCACCAGTTCATTCAACCACTTCAGCCGGTGATGGGGGAGGCGCCGCGGCGGGCACCCGGATCAGGCAGGAACCAGCAGCACTGCCAGGCCGAGTGCTGCCGCGACGATGATGGCCCAGGACACCAGCGATGCCGCAGCTGCCCGGCCGCCGGTGCGGGCAAGGGAGCGCAGGTTCACTGATGCACCCAGCCCAAAGAGCGCCGCGGCGAAGAGCAGCTCCTGCATCAGGGCGGCAGCTTCCAGCAGGCCGGCCGGCAGCAGCCCGGTGGTTCGAAGCGCGACGGCCGCCACGAAACCGGCCACGAAAAGCGGAACCAGCGGAGGGAACTTGCCCCCGCCGCTGCCGGCACGGCGGCGGTGCTGCAGCCCGGCCATGGCACTGACAGGCGCAAGCATCAGTACGCGCACCAGCTTGACGACGACGGCAAGCGCCAGTGCCGCTGCCCCTCCGGTCTGGGCGGTGGCGACCACCTGTCCCACGTCATGGATGGAAGCACCGGACAGGAACCCGAATCTCTCCGGGGACAGGCCCAGGACCGCACTGAACAACGGCAGTACAGCAATGGCCAGCGTTCCGCACAGGGTCACCATCGCCGCCGGAACCGCGGTCCGTTCCGCGCCGATTCCCCTGGCTGCGGCAACAGCGCCAACCGCGGAGACCCCGCAGATTGAAAACCCGGCGGCCACCAGGACCGGTTCTTCTCCCGGAAGGCGGAAGGCACGGCAGACCACGTAGGTTGCCCCAAAGGAGAATCCCACCAGCGCAATGATCAGCACAACAGTGAGCCACCCCAGCTCGGCGATGTCCACCAGGGAGACCTTTAGGCCCAGCAGGACGATGCCCAGCCGCAGGAACCTCTTGGCGGCCAGTGTCAGTCCGGGACGCCAGGGGCCGGCCGAAACCGCTGCCGGACCAGGCACGTTACCCGCAAGAAGTCCCGTCAGGACCGCGGCCGTCAGCACCGGAACCGCCGGGAAGACCCGGTGCACCAGCAGACAGAGCACGACGGCGGCTGCTGCGGCAGCGAGGCCGGGGAGGTAGGCACGGAGAGCGGTGGGCGCTGGCATTCTCCAACCTTGGCGGAGAACCCGCTGCGGCACCAACTCCGTACCGCGCCATTACCGCTCCGGCAGCGCATTGGTAGACTGATCCGGACCAGTTGGCGAGCCGAGCACAGGGGCATCCCATGCAGCATGGCAGCAACTCCGGGGCCGGAACTCCTGCCCCCGGAGCCCCTGATCCCCAGGTGTCCGAGCCCTGGACCCGGCCCGGACCGGAAGTCGCGGCAGCGCTCACCAGCGATCCGGCATCGGGCCTCAGCCCAGGCGAGGCTGCCCGCAGGCTGGAGCTCTACGGGTCCAACCAGCTGGCAGGAAAGCCTCCGGTTCCGGCATGGCGCAAAATCCTGGCACTGCTTTCCGACCGGCTAATCCTGGTGCTCCTCGCAGCCGCCGTGATCAGCGCCGTCGTTTCCCGGGAACTTGAAACGCCAATCGTCATCCTTGCCGTGGTCATCCTGAACACCTGCCTGAACTACGTCCAGGAACGGCGGGCGGAGAACAGCCTGGAAGCACTGCGCCGCACCGATGTGGGAACCACCCGGGTCCGCCGCGGAGGCAGCATCGCAACGATTACCCGCACGGACCTGGTGCCCGGGGACATAGTGCTGCTGGAGGCCGGGGACTCGGTACCGGCAGACGGCAGGCTGCTGGAAGCGGTCCGGCTGCAGGCCGCGGAGGCCGCACTCACGGGGGAGTCGCAGCCGGTCAACAAGGACGCCGCTTCCCTGCAGGCCGCAGATTCACCGGTAGCCGACCGGCACGGCATGCTCTACATGGGCACCGACATCAGCCGCGGGCGGGCGACGATGGTAGTCACCGGCACCGGCATGGACACCCAGATGGGCCGCATCGCCCACCTGCTCGGCAGCACCCAGGATGAGAAGACCACCCTGCAGCGCAGCATCGACCAGCTGGCTGCGCTGCTGACCTGGATCGCGCTGGCTGTAGTGGCACTGGTCTTTATCCTCGGGCTCCTCCGCGGCGAAGACCTCAACTCACTGCTGCTGACGTCCGTTTCCCTCGCCGTGGCCACCATCCCGGAAGGCCTGACCGCCGTCGTCGCGTTCACCCTCGCCATGGGTGCCTCCCGGCTGGCGGCCCGCGGAGCCATCATCAAACAGCTCTCCGCCGTAGAGACGCTGGGCGGAACCACGCACATCTGCACCGACAAGACCGGCACGCTGACCCTGAATGAGATGACCGTGCGGCGGATGGTCTCCGCCTTTGGGCTCAGGTGCCGCGTCACCGGAACCGGGTATGGGCTGGAAGGCAAGATCCTCAGTCCCGACGGCGGGGAGGTTCCGGCAATGACCGAGGCGTACCTGGCCATGGTGCTGTGCAACGACGCGTCCGTTACGGACGGAGTGCTCAGCGGCGACCCGACCGAAGGCGCACTGGTGGTGCTGGCCGAAAAAGCGGGCATAGACCCGGTGGGCGCGCGTGCAGAACATCCGCGGCTCGCGGAGGTGCCGTTCGACTCGGAATACAAGTTCATGGCCACGTTCAACTCGGACCGGCGCGTTCCGGACAGGACCTGGTGCAACGTCAAGGGCGCGCCCGGGGTTGTCCTGGACCTCTGCACCCACTTTGCCGGCCCGGACGGCGTCGAGCCCCTGACCCCGGAACACCGGGAGCGCGTACTCAGCGAAGTGGAGCTGATCGCCGACGCCGGCCTGCGCACCCTCGCTGTAGCCGGGCGTCCCGTCGAGGATCTTCCACCCAGTGAACCGGAGCAGCTGCGCCGCGCAGTCACCTCACTGGTGCTGTACGCCGTCGTAGGCATCATGGATCCGCCGCGCCGCGAAGCAAAGGAGGCGATCGAAGAGGCGCGTGCCGCCGGGATCCAGGTGCACATGATCACCGGAGACCACCTTGTCACGGCGTCTGCCATCGCCAAGGACCTTGGGATCCCGGGCGAGGCAGTGGCCGGTTCGGCGCTGGACGAGCTCGATGGCCGGCAGCTGCAGGAGCTCGTCCCGAAGGTCGGCGTGCTGGCCCGGGTCTCGCCGGAGCACAAGCTGCGGGTCGTGGAGGCGCTGCAGGCTGACGGCTCGGTGGTGGCCATGACGGGCGACGGCGTCAATGACGCTCCGGCCCTGAAGCGGGCTGACATTGGGATCGCCATGGGCATCACCGGGACGGACGTGTCCAAGGGTGCAGCGCGGATGATCCTGACCGATGACAACTTCGCCACCATTGTCACTGCTGTCCGGGAGGGCCGCGGGATCTACGCGAACATCATCAAGTTCGTCCGGTTCCAGCTGACCACCGCGTGGGGTTTCGTGCTGATTTTCCTGGCCGCTGCCACGTTCGGCTTTGCCGGGGGAGCGCCGTTCACTGCAATCCAGATCCTGTGGGTGAACATCATCATGGACGGTCCGCCGGCCCTGGCACTGGGCGTGGACTCAACCGATCCGAAAGTGATGAGGCAGTCCCCGCGCAGGCCCCGCGAGCCGCTGCTGACCGGCCAGCGGCTCGCTGCGCTGGCGGTCTCCGGGCTGGTCATGGCCGCGGGAACCTGCTGGGTGCTGCTGGCGGCGCCGTCGCTCTTCCCGGAGGCTGCCGCAGCCAGCACCAATTTTGCGACGACCATGGCGTTCACCACGTTCGTTTTCTACCAGGTCTTCAACCTGCTCAACGTCCGCAGCGAAACCTCGTCGCTCTTCTCGCTCCAGACATTCACCAACCGGACCATCTGGTTCGCGCTGGGCGCGGTGGTGCTGCTGCAGGTCCTGGTGGTGCAGCTGGGGTTCTTCGAGGACCTCTTCGAAACGGTTCCGCTGAACGCCGACCAGTGGCTGCTCTGCGTGGGCGTGGCAGCCACCATCGTCGTAGTGTCGGAGCTCAGCAAGGGCGCAGGTGCCCTCCGCCGCAGGGCTGCTACCAGGCAGAGGGCCGGTAATCCTTGAGGAAGACCCCGTGGAGGTCCTCGCCGGCTTCACCCATCACGATCGGATCGTAGACGCGGGCGGCCCCGTCCACCAGGTCCAGCGGGGCATGGAATCCCTCTTCGGCCAGCCGGACCTTGGTGGGGTGCGGCCGCTCATCGGTGATCCAGCCGGTGTCCACCGCAGTCATGAGGATTCCGTCAGTTTCCAGCATTTCCCCGGCACTCGTGCGGGTCAGCATGTTGAGCGACGCCTTGGCCATGTTGGTGTGGGGGTGTCCCGGGCCCTTGTAGCGCCGCGAGAACTGTCCCTCCATGGCGGAGACGTTCACGATGTACTTGCGCCGGGCGGGGGAAGCCGCCATGGCCGGACGCAGCCGGTTGACCAGCAGGAACGGCGCCGTCACATTGCACAGCTGCACTTCGAGCATTTCCAGCGGCTCAACCTGGTCCACCACCTGGGTCCAGGAGTTGATCGGCGCAGTGTCCGGCACCAGGCCGCCGGCGTCGATCGCCGTCCCGTCGCCCAGTTTGGCCAGGGAGGACGACCCGGCGGTCAGGGCCAGGGAGGTGACGGCGTCACCTGCCAGCACCGGATGTTCAGCGACCGACCCGGCCAGCGCCGTGGGGTGGGCGTTGTACGTGTTGCCGAAGGTCACCAGTTCCGGCATCGGCTTATTCGACGGCAGCGCTTCGAGCTCAGCGTCCATCAGCGGCTGGTAGGCGTTGGAACTGCGCCGCACAGTCTGTGCCGCGTTGTTGATGAGGATGTCCAGCGGGCCGTCAGCGGCTACCGCGTCGGCGAGGGAGATAACCTGCGCCGGATCACGCAGGTCGATTCCCACGATCTTCAGCCGGTGCAGCCAGTCTGCGGAGTCTTCCATCGCAGCGAAGCGGCGGGCGGCATCTTTGGGGAAGCGGGTGGTGATAGTGGTGTGCGCGCCGTCGCGCAGCAGGCGCAGGGCAATGTACATGCCGATCTTGGCGCGGCCTCCGGTCAGCAGGGCACGCCGGCCGGTGAGGTCCGTCCTGGCATCTCGCTTGCCGTGGCTGAACGCAGCGCATTCGGGGCACAGCTGGTGGTAGAAAGCATCCACCAGGGTGAAGGGCTGCTTGCAGATGTAGCAGTTTCGGGGCTTAAGCAGGGTCCCTGCGGAAGGACCGTGCGCAGAGCTGCGCAGCTGCGCACCCCGGGTCTCGTCATCAATGCGGTCAGCTGCCCCCGTGGCGGTCCGGGCCACGACGGCGCGGTCCGCTTCGGCCACGGCCTCGCGCTTGGTCACCTTGCGGTGCTTCTTCACTGCCTTGAACATCTTCGCCGTGGCACGGCGGACGGCCACGTGGTCCGGATGGTCTTCGTCCAGGGCATGGATGGTGGAGAGGACCCGAAGGCAGGTGCTGAGGTCTTCGGGGCTGAGGTCTGTGCTGCTCATGGATCACGTTTCTGCGGTGGGTCCGCCGGGGGTATCACGGCGGAGGGCAAACTGGTGCACCTCGACCTTACCGCTAACCCGCCCCGCGCCCGTTATCGGGCGGTGCTGGTCACTCCACCCGTACCGTCTGTCCCTTGCTCAGCACCGTCAGCCCCGACGCCGTCACCGTGTAGCCGCGCGCCAGGTCAAGGTCTCGGTCCACCCCGACGGTTGCGCCCGGCGGAATCTGGACGAACTTGTCCACGATTGCACGCTTGACGACTGCGCCCTCGCCAATCCTCACACCGTCCATGATCACGCTGTCACTGACCGTGGAGCCGGCGTCAACGTAGACGTCGTGGCCAAGTACCGAACCGCTGACCGTCCCGCCGGAGATCACGGCCCCGTTGGCGACGATTGAGTCCACTGCCGTGCCGGGCGCGGCAGTTGAATCCCGAACGAATTTGGCCGGCGGGGAGGTGCTCTGCCGGGTGTAGATAGGCCACTGCAGGTTGTAGAGGTTGAAGGACGGCACCGGCGAAATGAGGTCCATGTGCGCGTCGTAGTAGGAGTCCAGGGTGCCTACGTCCCGCCAGTACCGCTGGTCACGCTCAGTAGCGCCGGGAATGATGTTCTCGGTGAAGTCGTAGACGTTCGCTTCACCTCGTTCCACGAACCAGGGAATGATGTCCCCGCCCATGTCGTGCTTGGTGATCAGGCGTTCGGCATCTATCCGCAAAGCCTCCACCAGGGCGTCGGTCGTAAAGACATAGTTGCCCATGGAGGCGAGGAAGCTGCCGGGATCATCAGGCAGTCCGGGCGTGCTCGACGGCTTTTCAACGAAGGCGGCGATCCGGCCCGGGTCTCCGGGATCGGTTTCGATGACGCCGAACTGGTCCGCCATGGCCAGCGGCTGCCGGACCGCGGCAACGCTGCACGGCGCCCCGGAGGCTATGTGCGCCTCCACCATCTGCGAGAAATCCATCCGGTAGACGTGGTCCGCGCCAATGACGACGACGATGTCCGGCCTTGCGTCGTCGATCAGGTTCATCGACTGGTACAGGGCGTTGGCGCTGCCCAGGAACCAGCTTTTGCCTACCCGCTGCTGCGCCGGCACGGAGGCGACGTAGTTCTGCAGCTGGGTGGACAGGCGCCACGTTTCGGAGATGTGGCGGTCCAGGCTGTGCGACTTGTACTGGGTCAGCACCACGATCTGCAGGTAGCCGGAGTTGACCAGGTTGGACAGGGCAAAGTCGATCAACCGGTACTTGCCGGCGAATGGCACCGCTGGTTTGGCCCGGTCAGCGGTCAGCGGCATCAGCCGCTTACCCTCGCCGCCGGCGAGGACGACGGACAGGACTTTCTTCGGTGCCATGTGTCTGCTCCTGACTGCTCCCGGTATACGGGAAATCTGTTAAGCCGTGCCTGACTGGGAAGCGTGCTGACCAACACACTAGATCACTGCGCGTGATGTGCACTACGTTGATCAAGTGCGAGTAGATATCGTTTCCAAGGAATTCCCCCCTGAGATCTACGGCGGAGCCGGAGTGCACGTCGCAGAACTGAGCCGTGTGCTGGCCAGCCGTGCTGACCTGCGCGTTCACTGCTTTGGTGCACCGCGGGAGGCTGATTACCACGGCGCCAGGGTGCAGGCTTACCCGGTTCCTGCCGAACTGGGAGGCGCCAATCCTGCCGTGCAGACCCTTGGCACGGACCTGGACATGCTCCAGGGGCTGGAAGGTACGGACCTGATCCACTCACACACCTGGTACGCCAACATGGCGGGTCATCTTGGGTCCCTGCTGTACGGCGTTCCCCACGTCCTCAGCGCCCACAGCCTCGAGCCGCTGCGGCCGTGGAAGTCCGAGCAGCTGGGCGGGGGATACGCGCTCTCCTCCTGGGTGGAGAAGACGGCCTACCACGCCGCCTCGGCCATCATCGCCGTGTCCGAGGGGATGCGGAAGGACATCCTGCGCGCCTACCCGGAGGTCACGCCCGGCAAGGTCCGGGTAGTCCACAACGGAATCGACACCGAGACCTGGCACCCGGACGAGGATCCGAACGGCCTGCGGGCGCTGGGCATCGATCCGGACGCACCGTCGGTGGTTTTCGTTGGACGCAATACCCGGCAAAAGGGCGTCCCGTACCTGCTCCGGGCCGCGGCGCTGCTGCCGCCGGAGGTCCAGCTGGTCCTCTGCCTCGGCGCAGCGGACACCCCGGAACTCGCTGCCGAGACCACCGCACTGATCGGCGAGCTAAGAAGCTCACGCAACGGCGTCGTCGTGATTGAACGTATGCTGCCGCGCACGGAGCTGATCAAGGTGCTCAGCTCCGCCACTGTCTTTGCCTGCCCGTCCATCTACGAGCCCCTGGGCATCGTGAACCTGGAAGCGATGGCCTGCGGCACCGCCGTGGTGGCCAGCGCAACCGGCGGCATTCCGGAAGTGGTGGACGACGGCGTTACCGGCCTTCTGGTGCCCATCGAGCAGGTGCAGGACGGCACAGGCACTCCGCTGGATCCGGAGAGATTCGTCCGCGACTTCGCCGCCGCCCTGACCGTACTCGTCACCGACCCGCACCGGGCACGGGAAATGGGAGCGGCAGGCAGGCACCGCGCCGCGGACCATTTCTCCTGGGACGCGATTGCCGAAGCGACGCTGCAGGTGTACCGCTCGGTCCTTCCCTAGCTCATCCAAACACGGCGAAGGGGCCCGGCACCGGGGTTAACCGGTGCCGGGCCCCTTCCGGGTAAGACGGGTTCGGCCGGGCGTTACCGCTTGCCCATGGCCGCCTGCTTCCGGCGCTGGATCAGGATTTTCTCATCCACCGGAGCGGCCCCTGAGGCCCGCAGCAGGCGCTGGTACTCCATTGATTCATCCTGGCGCTGCTTTTCGGCTCCAGTGGCGACGGCGGCGCGGAGGTGCTCCGGGCCGTAGCCGAAGGCATTGACCAAGTCCATGGCATGCGGCCGGATCTTGGCGAGCAGGCGGTTGACGTACTCACCAAGCGTGCGGGCGCGCTGCGAGGAAAGCCGGCCGTGCATCAGGTACCAGGCCAGGTTCTTTTCGATCAGGCCCAGGCCAAAGAGGTCGCGCAGCCACGTGACCACCTGGCGGGTGCCTTCGTCCTCGATGCGCTCCAGCCCGCGGGTGAAGGCCTCCCACTGCAGCAGCTCGGCGTGCGCCCGCGCGGCTTCGATGAGATCGTGCTGGTTCCGGTTGAATACTGCCGCTGCTTCGGCCTTCGGGAGCTTGCGTGCCTTCTGCAGCTCGCCGGCAACCTCGGCGACCATCGTGGCCACCCGGTCTGCCAGCAGGTCGTGCTGGGTGCGGGGATCACGCAGGGCAATAGCGGACTTCTTCTCGGATCCGGTGTCCGCTACGGTCTGCACGATCTGGCGCAGGCCCGTGCGGTGGAAGGTGCGCTCGGTGGCCTGTCCCACCACGTAGCGGGCCAGGACGCCGAAGTCCGCGCCCTGGAACTCCTTGGCGTAGTCGGCCAGGAGCCGCTTGGCCACCAGCTGGAGGAGCACCGTGTTGTCACCTTCGAAGGTGACATAGATGTCCAGGTCCGAGCGCAGCGCGGTGAGCCGGTTTTCGGCCAGGAATCCGGCACCGCCGGTGGCCTCACGGCATTCCTGCAGGGTGTCCAGCGCGTGCCAGGTGGAGAGCGACTTCAGGGCAGCGGCGAGCGTTTCAAGGTCCTGGCGGTTCTCGTCGGTGTCATCGGTTCCGGAGAACACGTCGTCGAACTTGGCCAGCAGCTCGTCGTGCGCGAAGGACGCCGCGTAGGTGGTTGCAAGCAGGGGGAGCAGGCGCCGCTGGTGCTGCTGGTAATCCATCAGCACCTCTTCGACCGTGTCCGAGGCGCCGTTGAACTGGCGGCGTTCAGTGGCGTACTTGATGGCAATGTTCAGGCCCAGCTTCGAGGCGGCAACCGCAGCACCGTCCAGCGATACCCGGCCCTGGACCAGGGTGCCGATCATCGTGAAGAACCGCCGGCCCGGGCTCTCGATGGAAGAGGTGTACGTGCCGTCTTCGGCAACGTCTCCGTAGCGGTTCAGAAGGTTGGTGCGCGGGATCCGGACGTTGGAGAAGTGCAGCCGGCCGTTGTCGATTCCGTTCAGCCCGCCCTTGACGCCGTCGTCCTCACCGCCGACGCCGGGAAGGAAACCGTTCTCGTCGCGCAGCGGAACGTAGAAGGCGTGCACGCCGTGGTCCACGCCCTTGGTAATCAGGTGTGCAAAGACAACGGCAGCCTTGCCGTTCACGGCCGCGTTGCCGATGTAGTCCTTCCACGCAGCACGGAACGGAGTGTTGATGATGAACTCCTGTGCCGCCTCGTCGTATTCGGCGGTGGTGGCAATACTGGAGACATCCGAACCGTGGCCGGTTTCGGTCATCGCGAAGCAGCCGGGGATTTCAAGGCTCATGATGCCCGGCAGCCACTTCTCATGGTGTTCGCGGTTGCCCAGGTGCAGGACTGCGGAGCCGAAGAGGCCCCACTGGACGCCGGCCTTGATCTGCAGGGAAGGATCGGCCACAACCAGTTCCTCGAACCCGGCGATGTTCCCGCCGTGGTTGTCCTGTCCGCCAACGTAGGCCGGGAAGGCGCGGTGGACGGCATCGGCGTCCACCAGGATCTTCAGCTGATCCATAACCCGCAGCCGGTGCTCCGTGTGGGTCAGGCCGGCCGGGGTGTGCAGCGCGTCGGTGCCGGCGAGCTTTCGGGCCTGGAGCCGAATATCCTGCCACTTGCCCAGCAGGGCACGGCCGAGTTCCTCGACGTTGACCGTCGCCGAGTCGTCTTCGCGGATGACGGTGCTGGGGGGAAGCTGGCGCTGCGGGGTAGAGACTGATTGCGTCATTGCGTGTCCTTACTGGTCGGCGTTCGGCGCTGCGGAGGAATCCCCGCGGCTGCCATGCGCAGTGGTGGGTTCAGAAGCATCGGTGGTGTTGCGGGCGGGGGTGTCCCAGCCGATTCCGTCGAACAGCCATGCAGTCAGCTGGTCCGTCATTTCGGCTTCCGTGGGACGGTCGGGCTCGGGCGTGGCAAGCCACCGCTCTCCGGCTGCCCGAACCATGCCGAGAGCGGCTATGGGCCAGAAACCGGCTGCGGCCTGGGTCATCGAGCCGGAATCATGCCCTTCCATGTACGCCTGCACGGCGTGGTCCATCATCTTGCTGATGTTGGCGAAGAAGTGTGAAAGCGCGACGGCGACGCCGGGTTCGCTGGTTCCCGGCGCTTCTCCGGCTGCGGAGCCGGTAACGAACGCGTACACGTTGGGGGAGGTCTGCGCCATCTGCAGGTACGCGGAGACCATGGCGCGCAGGCCCGAACGCGGTGAATCGGCACTGCGTCCGGCCGCGAGGATCTTGTCCTGCATCTGGTTGATGACCACTTCTCCCATGGCCTGCTGCAGCCCGGATTTGTCTCCGAAGTACCGGTAATACACGGACTTGGAGGTTCCGGAGGAGGCAGCGATCTCCTCCATGGAGGCCTGGGCGCCCAGGGTGTGCACGGCCCGGCGGGCAGCCCGGATCAGGGCCGTGCGGCGCTCGGTGCGGTGCGCTTCCCAGCGGACGGAGCGGCCGTCCTGGGAAGGTGTGTCTTGTTTCACTGCGGTGTTCACGATACCCAGCGTATCAGGTACGGTGGGTTACAGTAACTCTCGTCACACCACGACCCCCCAAGGAGACTGACGAATGGCTGCATCATCCACGTCCGCGCCGGCACCCGCCCCCGGCACCGGACCTGCCGTCCGCAACGCCGTCGTAATTGGCGGCAACCGCATTCCCTTCGCGCGCTCCGGCGGTGCCTACGCCCACAGCTCCAACCAGGACATGCTGACCGCCGCCCTGGACGGGCTGGTAGCCCGGTTTGGCCTCCAGGACGAGAGGATCGGCACCGTTGCTGCCGGCGCCGTCCTGAAGCACTCCCGCGATTTCAACCTCACCCGGGAAGCTGTTCTCGGTTCGGCACTGTCGCCGGAAACCCCCGCCTATGACGTCCAGCAGGCCTGCGCCACCGGACTCGAAACCGTGGTCTCGCTGGCCAACAAGATCAAGCTCGGACAGCTCGACTCGGCGATTGCCGGCGGCGTCGACTCCGCCTCCGACGCACCGATCGCAGTCAGCGAAGGACTTCGCCGGGCACTGCTGGACCTCTCCCGGGCCAAGACCACCAAGCAGAAGCTCGCAGCCATCGCGAAGATCCGCCCCCGGGACCTGGCGCCGAACGCGCCCACTACGGGCGAACCACGCACCGGCCTCTCGATGGGAGAGCACCAGGCGCTGACCACCGCGCAGTGGAAAATCACTCGGGAGAGCCAGGATGAGCTGGCCTACAACAGCCACCGCAACCTGGCTGCGGCCTACGACCGGGGATTCTTCGATGACCTGATCACTCCCTACCGCGGCCTGTCCCGGGACTCGAACCTCCGCGCGGACACTTCCCTGGAGAAGCTGGCAAAGCTCAAGCCTGTCTTCGGCCGGTCCCTGGGCGACGAAGCCACCATGACGGCCGGCAACTCCACGCCGCTCACCGACGGAGCATCCGTGGTCCTGCTCGGTTCCGAGGACTACGCCCGGGCAAACGACCTGCCCATGCTGGCGAACATCGTCGACGCCGAAGCCGGTGCCGTTGACTTCGTCCACGGGCGGGACGGCCTGCTGATGGCACCCGCTTTCGCCGTGCCGCGCCTGCTGGCCCGCAACGGACTGACCTTCGCCGACTTCGATTTCTTCGAGATCCATGAAGCGTTCGCCGGCACGGTCCTGAGCACCCTCGCGGCCTGGGAGGACGATGAGTTCTGCCGCACCCGCCTGGGACTTGATGCGCCGCTGGGCAGCATTGACCGGAGCAAGCTCAATGTCAACGGCTCCTCCCTGGCCGCGGGGCACCCCTTCGCCGCAACCGGCGGACGCATTGTTGCCTCCCTCGCCAAGATGCTCGCAGAGAAGGGCTCCGGACGCGGACTGATTTCGATCTGCGCTGCAGGCGGCCAGGGCCTCGTAGCGATCCTGGAGGCACGCTAGCCATGACGGATACCTACCTCACGCTCGTCAACTCGGGCATCACGAAGGAAATTGCCAAGAAGCTTGGCCTGCCCCGCCCTTCGGTGCTGCGCCGCTTTGATCCGGCCAAGCCGCTCATCCCGGGCCCGGTCCTGGTCCTGGGCAAGGGCGAAAGCGCGGACACGCTGGCTTCGCTGCTGCTTTCCTGGCAGCAGGACGTCCGGCGGCATGCGACGCCCAAGGAGAAGCTGGGCGCCATCCTGATGGTGCTCGACGAAGCCGCAAGTCCCGAAGACCTGGGCGCAGTCAGCCTCGACGCCGGTGCCAGCCTGCGTGACCTTGCTCCGGGCGGACGGGTCATTACCGTGTCCCGGCCAGCGTCCGAGGCACAGGATCCCGCGGCGGCAGCTGCCCGGCAGGGCGTGGACGGCACGCTTCGTTCCCTTGCCCACGAACTGCGCGGCGGCGCGACCGCCAACGGGATCGTGCTGGCCAACGGAACGGATGCCGCGGCACCGTCCGTTGCCGCGGCGCTGCATTTCCTGCTCTCCGGACGCAGCGCCTACGTCAGCGGCCAGTTCATCACCGTGGGCTCGGCTGCCGGTGAACTGCCGGAGGACTGGAATGCATCACTGGCGGGCAAGACAGCCGTCGTCACCGGCGCCGCACGCGGCATCGGAGCCTCGATTGCCCGTGTGCTGCACCGCGAGGGCGCCAACGTCATTGTGGTGGACGTCCCGGCCGCCGGCGAGCAGCTTGCCGCCGTCGCGAATGAAATCCACGGCACCGCGCTGCAGGTAGACATCACCCGGGAAGACGCCGCGGACAAGATCCTGGCCCACGCCGCCGAACGCTACGGCAAGCTGGACATCGTCATCCACAACGCCGGGATCACCCGGGACAAGCTGCTGGCCAACATGGATGCGGCACGCTGGGACTCCGTCATTGCGGTGAATGTTGCCTCGCAGCTGCGGATGAACACCCGTTTCCTGGAGTCCGGGACCTTCAGCCCCGACGGGCGGATCGTCTCCCTGGCTTCCACCAGCGGCATCGCCGGGAACCGCGGGCAGACCAACTATGCCGCGTCCAAGGCCGGCATTATCGGTATGGTCCGCGCAACCGCCCCGCTGCTCGCGCCGCGCGGCGGGTCCATCAACGCCGTCGCCCCGGGGTTCATCGAAACCGACATGACGGCCCGGATGCCGGCGCTGACCCGTCAGGTGGCCCGGCGGCTCTCCAGCCTGCAGCAGGGAGGAAAGCCGGTGGATGTCGCTGAGGCGATCGCTTTCCTGGCCTCCGACGCCGCCGCCGGTGTCAACGGACAGGTGCTGCGGGTCTGTGGACAGAATATGGTGGGGGCATGAGCGTCCAGGAACTCGAAGCCATCCCGGCGCTCGGCCGCCTGTACCTCACCGCTGCTTCCAATGCCGCCCGCAGCCGCCTGTCCTCGTCGTCGGCTCCGAAGGACCTTCCTGCGGCCCGGCACACCGTGCAGCACGCCCGGGTTGATTTGGAAAACCTCACCAATTTCCAGCGGCTCGTCCTGCACAGCGCCCAGGACACGCTGCCCTCGGGTTACGTGCACACCTTTGCGTTCCCCGTTGCCATGAGCGTCATGGCACGGGAGGACTTTCCGCTTCCGCTCCTGGGCCTGGTGCACCTCCGCAACGAGGTCACCCACCTGCGCCCAATCCACTACGCCGAGCCGCTCACAGTGACGGCCTGGGCGGAGAACCTGGCGGGTCACCGCGCGGGTACCCAGGTAGAGCTTGTCGCCGAGGTCCGCTCGTCCGGCGAGCTGGTGTGGACCGGTCGTTCGGTCTACCTGGCCAAGGGTGTCTTCCTGCCCCGGTTCGACCGGCCCGCCTCGGCCGGATCCAGGCCCGAGTTCGTGCCGCCGCTGCCCACCGCGCAGTGGCGCCTGGGCCCGGATGCGGGACGGAACTACGCCCGGGTCTCGGGCGACTTCAACCCGATCCACCTCAGTGCGCTTTCGGCCAAGGCGCTGGGCCTCAAGCGGTCGATCGCGCACGGCATGTACATGGCATCCCGGGTGGTGGGTGAAACAGGACCGGCCATGCAGGAGCCGTTCGAGTGGAACATCGAGTTCGAGTCACCGGTGTTCCTCCCCGCCACCGTCAGTGTCCGGATTTCCGAGTCGGGCAGCCCGGGGGAGCGCGGCGCAACCTCCTTCACCGGGTGGAACCAGCGCAGCCGGCGCCGGCATTTCCATGGCTGGGCACGTCCGCTCGGCGACGGGAACCAAGCCCCCCAGGACTAGGAGCGGCTGCTAAAGTTCCCGCCATGAGAACAACGTCACGCCTGTCCGAACGTGCCCGGGAACTGGACTCCGCCGATCCGCTCGGCGGCATGCGCACGAAATTCCTGGGCCATGACGATGCCGCCGTGCCTGCCTATCTGGACGGCAATTCGCTGGGCCGGCCGCTGGCCGCCACGCTGGAGACCCTGGGCGACTTTGTACGCAGCCAGTGGGGCGGCCGGCTGATCCGGGGTTGGGACGAGGGCTGGCTCGCACTGCCGCGGCACATCGGCGACCAGCTGGGCGAGCATGTGCTGGGCGCAGCACCTGGCCAGTGCGTCGTCGCCGATTCCACCACGGTCCTGCTCTACAAGCTTGCCCGTGCCGCAGTGACAGCAGTCTCCGACGGCGGGAAGCGGAACGAGATTGTCCTGGACCGGGACAATTTTCCCACCGACCGCTACGTCATGGAGGGCATCGCCGCGGAGTGCGGCCTCACCTTGCGCTGGGTTGATGCCGAGTACGACGGCGGTGTCCGCCCCGAAGCGGTAGCCGCCGCCGTCGGCCCGCAGACCGCGCTCGTGGTGCTGAGCCACGTTGCCTACCGTTCCGGTTTCGTGGCGGACGTCCCGGCAATCACGGAACTGGTCCACAGCGCCGGCGGGCGGGTCCTGTGGGATCTCTGCCACTCCGCAGGTTCCGTGCCCGCCGAACTTGACGCCTGGAAGGTGGATTACGCCGCCGGCTGCAGCTACAAGTACCTGAACGGCGGCCCGGGCGCTCCGGCGTGGGCCTACGTTGCCGCACGGCACCAGGCAAATTTCGAGCAGCCAATCCGGGGCTGGCTGGGGGCGGGGGATCCCTTCGGCATGGGCCGGGACTACGTTCCGGCTGCCGGCATCCAGCGGGTGGTTTCCGGAACGCCGCCCATCCTGGGGATGCTGGCCATGCAGGACATGATTACCCTTATCTCCGAGGCCGGCATGGACGCAGTTCGGGAGAAGTCGATGCAGCTGACGTCTTTCGCCGTCGAGGCATTCGATGAAGTCCTTGCCCCGCTGGGCGCCGTACTCGCGTCGCCCCGCGACCCGCTGCAGCGCGGCAGCCACATCACCATCGACCATCCTGGGTCCAGGGACGTCACCGCCCGGCTGTGGGAGCAGGGCGTGATTCCCGATTACCGCAATCCGAACGGCATTCGGCTGGGCCTCTCCCCGCTTTCCACGTCCTTTGCGGAAACCTGGGCCGGGATCGAGGCGGTCGCTGCCGGTCTGGGTGCTACTGTCCGGCCTTGACGCAGAGAACCGGGCAGGGCGCTTCGAGCAGCACGCGCTGGGCCGTGCTGCCCAGGATGAGCTTTCCCACCGGGGTGCGGTGGCGCAGGCCCACCACGATCAGCCTGCCGTCGTTCACCGCGGCCGCGGCGAGGATCTCATCCGCCGGATCATAGTCGCCCTCCGGGTGGATGAGCATAAAGTCCGAGCCCGCGGCTTCGAGCTCTGCGGCAATACTGTCCAGCTCGTCGGAGGCGTCTTCACCATGGCTGTGTCCATGGCCCAGTCCGCGGCCGGTTGTGCGGACGTTGACGATCACCAGCCTGTCCTTGAACAGGGCTGCCTCGCGGCGGGCATGGCTCAGGGCAGCGGCGCCCTCCGGCGCAGGGACGTAGCCGACAATCACGCTAGCCATGGAGTTCCTCCGGATCTGTGAAGCGGGTGCGCTTGGCCTTGACTCCGCGGTTCCAGAGCCAGGTGAAGAACCAGAGCACCACGCCAATAGCCAGCAGGATACCGGCGATTGAATATTCGATGGGGTCCTGGGCCCACGGACCAACCAGGAAAGCACAGCTCAGCGCGCCGATCCAGGGCATGATGCCGGGGGAGCGGAAGGTTTTCCTCTCGGCGCCGCCGTCCGGGACGCTTTCACCTTCCACCGGGTCCGGCGGGGACTTTCGCAGCACCAGGCAGGCGATGTTTACCACGGTGAAGACACACAGCAGCAACAGTGCCGTGGTGCCGCCCAGGGCTGAAACGGTATCAGCGCCCATGGCGTTGGTAACCAGGATGATCACGCCGATTGCAATAAGCGTGGTGAACACGATCGAGGCCCACGGCGTCCGGCGCCCGGGCAGGACAAGCGCAAGGGGACGCGGCAGGACCTCCTGCTTGGACATGCCGTAGAGAAGGCGGCTCGCCATCAGCATGTTGATCAGCGCGGTGTTCGCGACCGCGAAGATCGACAGGAACGGATAGAAGACGTCGATGGGGAAGTCAGGGGCACCCGCCTGCACCACCTCGAGCAGCGGGGTCTGGCTCTCAGACAGCTGGCCCACGGGGACAACCGCCACGGCTGCCACGGAGACCAGCAGGTAGATGAACACCGTGATGCCCAGGCCCGTGAGCATCACTTTGGGGAAAATGCGTGCCGGATCCCGCGTTTCCTCCGCCATGTTGACGCTGTCTTCGAATCCGACCATGGAGAAGAAGGCTAGGGAAGTGGCCGCCGTCAGGGCCAGGAAGATGGACTTGCCGCTTTCGGTTTCAAAGACCACTGTGCGGGAAAAGTCGACGTTGCCCTGTCCCATGGCCCAAAAGCCGATTCCAATGACAATCAGCAGGCCGGTCAGCTCAACGATTGTCAGGAAGACGTTGAACTTGATGCTTTCGCCTACCCCGCGCAGGTTGATCAGCGCCAGGAGGACCATAAACCCGACGGCGATGGCCGTGACGCCGAATTGGCCCCAGCCGAGTCCGAAACCGACCAGGAAGTTCTCCGCCAGGAACTTGGCCGCAGTGGAGGCCGAGGTGATGCCGGAGCACAGAACCGCGAAGGTAACCAGGAAGGTCACGAAGTGTACGCCGAAGGCTTTGTGCGTATAGAGCGCTGCACCGGCTGCCTGCGGGTATTTGGTGACGAGTTCTAGGTAGGACAGAGCGGTGATGGTGGCTACCGCGAAGGCGATGAGGATGGGCGCCCAGGCGGCTCCGCCAATCTCTCCGGCAATCCGCCCCGTCAGTGCATAGACGCCGGTGCCAAGGATGTCACCGACTATGAACAGCAGCAGGAGCTTGGTGCCCATCACGCGTTTGAGCTGCGGCCCGCTGCCGGACTGCGGCACGCCGCTGGTAGCCGTTTCCTCGCCTCCGCCGGGTGCACTCATGCCCGGTATTCTGCGCGTGTCCGCTGCCGCCCTGCAATGCGCCGGGCGCATTTCCCCTCCCTGCGGCCGGAATCGCCGTGGATCCCGGCGCGGAACCGTTGGAAACCTAGCCCGGTACGGCGTCGGGAATTACCCGAACCGAACGAATGCGGTGGTGTTCAACGTCCAGTACCCGGAGCCTGCCGCCGGGAGCCGCCACGGTATCCGACGGCGCCGCCATCCGGCCCAGGCGGTCGAGGATGTAGCCTGCCACGGTCTCGTACTGTCCTTCCGGCAGCTGGATCCCGGTGAGCCGGTTGAATTCCTGCAGGATCAGTCCGCCGTCGACAACCAGTTCACCCTCCATGGCCAGGAGCTGGTCCTCCGGGTCTTTCCCGGTGTCATATTCGTCGTAGATTTCCCCGACCAGTTCCTCCACCAGGTCCTCAAGGGTGACGATGCCGTCGGTACCGCCGTATTCGTCAGCGACGACGGCAATGTGGCTGTTCTCCCTGCGCATCCGGGACAGCGTGGGCAGCACCGTGGCCGTACCGGGGAGGAAGAGGATGGGCCGCAGGATCCCGCTGAGCCGGGTCTGCTCAGCGGTCCCGGGATCCTGGCCAAGCAGGTCCCTGACGTGGACGAACCCCAGGACATCGTCCGGGGAGTCCGCGATCACGGGGTAGCGCGAGTATGGCAGCCTGTGGACGGCTTCCCGCGCCTCGGCCACAGTCAAGCCTGCGTGCAGGAACTGGACCTGGGGCCGGGGCCGCATCACTTCCTGCAGCAGCCGCTGTCCGGCGCCAAAGACGTCAGCCAGGATGCTGCGGCTCTCATCTGCCAGTACCGGGCTGGCCTTTACCATCTCCAGGAGCTCCTGCTGGGAGATGGGCACATTCTTGAGGTTCGGGTCACCGCCCAGGGCACGCACCACGCCGTTGGTCGAGACGGAAAGCAGCTTGATGACCGGACGCATCACCGTGGCAAACACCGACAGGGGAGGCGCCAGCGCACGGACAAACCCCTCTGCGTTCTGCATGGCAAGGCGTTTGGGCACCAGCTCGGAGAACACGAGTGACAGATAAGCCACCACCAGGGTCATGGCAATGAAGGCCGTGGTCCGGGCAGCCGCGGCGTTCAGTCCCCAGCTTTCCAGCACGGGGGAGACAGCCGGCGCCAGGGCAGACGCGCCGTATGCCGCAGAGAAGAACCCGGAGAGGGTAACGCCGATCTGGATGGCGGAGAGGAACAGGTTGGGGTTGCGAGCCAGGGCGGCAATTTTCGCGCCCCTCCGTCCGGATCCTTCCAGACGGAGGATCTGTCCCTCGCGTAGCGACACCAAAGCCATTTCCGCCCCGGCAAACAACCCGCCCAGGAGCACAAAGAACAGGACCAGGATCACGTTTAGGAAGCCGCTGCCGTCCATAGAGCGAGGGTACCAAGCCGGTTCCCGTGCCACAGCGTCTGCCTGGCCCGCAGAGTGTGATGAGGTACACACCGGGGTGTTCCGGGCAAAACAAAACACCCCGGTCCAGGGACCGGGGTGTTCGTTGATGAGAGGATCATCAGTTGTGCGCGGAGGGGGACTTGAACCCCCACCCTCAATAAGAGGACTAGCACCTCAAGCTAGCGCGTCTGCCATTCCGCCACCCGCGCTTAGGTGTCTTCCGAAGAGCGTTTTTTATTCCGTTTCTTCGTTTGCAACGGGAAAAACTCTAACACGGTTTCTGCGAGAACAACGAATCGGGGATTCCGGTGCCCACTGTTACGGGACATGGACCGGAACAAACCTCCGCCGAAACAGCCACGGGTGGCTAGGCTGGGCCGTAAAGCTGCCCAGCAAGGAGAGAGCCCCATGAGCATCCGTGCCGAAGACGAAGTCGCCCGCATCTGCCGGGACCTGATCCGCATCGACACCTCCAACTACGGCGACGGGTCCGGACCGGGGGAGCGGGAGGCGGCGGAGTATGTTGCCGCCCTCATCGAAGAGGCAGGCCTCGAGGCTGATGTTTTCGAATCCGCCCCCGGCCGTGCCTCGGTGGTCACGCGAATGGCGGGCACGGACTCTTCCCTGCCTGCCCTGGTGGTCCACGGGCACCTGGACGTAGTACCCGCCCAGAAGCAGGACTGGAGTGTGGACCCGTTCAGCGGCGAGGAACTGGACGGGCTGATCTGGGGCCGCGGCGCCGTGGACATGAAGGACATGGACGCCATGATCCTGGCGGTCATGAGGGAGATGGCCCGCACCGGCACCCGTCCCCGCCGGGACATCATCTTTGCGTTCTTCGCCGATGAAGAAGCAGGCGGCACTTACGGAGCCGGGTGGGCCGTGGAGAACCGGCCTGAACTGTTCGAGGGTGCCCGCGAAGCCATCTCCGAGGTGGGCGGGTTCTCCGCCACCATCGGCGGACGCCGGACCTACCTCCTGCAGACAGCGGAAAAGGGCATCTCCTGGCTGCGCCTCAAGGCCCACGGCAGGGCCGGCCATGGCTCGCAGATCAACACGGACAACGCGGTTACCCGCTTGGCCGGCGCCGTCTCGCGCATCGGATCCTACGAATGGCCCATCGAACTCACGGACACGACCCGTGCGTTCCTGGACGGGGTTACGGAGCTCACCGGCGTCGAGTTCGACCCGGAGAACCCGGAGAAGCTTCTGGCCGAACTGGGAACGGTGGCACGCTTTGTCGGCGCTACCCTGCAGAACACCGCGAATCCAACCCTCCTGGAGGCCGGGTACAAGCACAACGTCATCCCCGGCACGGCCGAAGCCTTCATCGACGCCCGTACCCTGCCCGGCCAGGAAGAACAGCTGCTGGAAATAGTGAAGTCGCTGGCTGGAGAAGGCATCGATGTCAGCTACGAACACAAGGACGTGTCGCTTGAGGTTCCGTTCACCGGAAATCTCGTCGACTCGATGGTGGCTGCCCTCCAGGCTGAGGACCCCGGCGCACCGGTGCTCCCGTACACCCTCTCCGGCGGCACTGACAACAAGTCGCTGTCCCGCCTGGGGATCACAGGCTACGGCTTCGCACCACTGCGGCTGCCCGAAGACCTTGACTTCACGGGCATGTTCCACGGAGTGGACGAGCGCGTTCCGGTGGAGTCCCTGAAGTTCGGGACACGCGTCCTGGGCCGCCTGCTGCGCGGCTACTAAGGCCGGGCAAGGTCCCCGCCCCCCGCCAACGGTTATTGAAAGGAAGCTGTTTTGAGGTCCCCCGAAGAAGTCCTGACTCCTGAACTCCTGGAAACGCTGCGCGGCCGCGCAGCCGGCTACGACCAGGACAACGCGTTCTTTGCCCAGGACCTGGAAGACCTGCGCAGCGCAGGCTACCTGGCGCTGTTCACCCCCGTGGAGCAGGGCGGGTCCGGGCTGGACATCCCGGCGGTCGTGAACTGCCAGCGCAGGCTGGCCTCAGCGGCCCCGGCCACCGCCCTGGCAGTAAACATGCACCTGGTCTGGTGCGGCGTCGCCCATCTGCTCGCCCGCGGCGGGGATGACTCGCTCTCCTTCGTGCTCGAAGAAGCAGCTCAAGGTGAGCTGTTCGCGTTCGGCATTTCAGAACCCGGCAACTCAGCTGTCCTCTTTGATTCAAAGACCGATGCGGTGCCGCAGGACGGCGGAAGCTATGCGTTTACCGGGCGCAAGATCTTCACCAGCCTCTCCCCGGCATGGACCCGGCTGGGCGTCTTCGGCAAGGACAGTTCCAATCCGGAGCAGCCGGAGCTCGTTTTCGGCTTTGCGGACCGCAGTACAGCCGGCATCACCACGCTGGACGACTGGAACACCATGGGCATGCGCGCCTCGCAGTCCCAAACCACCCTGCTTGAGGAAGCCGTGGTTCCGGCCGCGCGGATAGTGCGGCACACTCCAGTCGGACCCCACTCGGATGCCTTCGTGTTTGGCATTTTCAGCCTTTTCGAGACACTGCTCTCCGCGGTCTACACGGGACTCGCGGAGCGCGCACTGGAGCTGGCGGCCGCGGCCGCCCGGAAGCGGAGTGTCCAGGGGGAGCCGGCGTCCCAGGACCCGCACACCCGCTGGCGGGTGGCCGACGCAGCGATCCGCCTGGACGGGGTGCGCCTGCAGCTCGACGCCGTCGCCCGGGACCTGGAATCGGGTTCCGACCACGGTGCCTTCTGGTTCCCGCGGCTTTCCGGCCTCAAGCTGCGCACCACCGACACCGCCCGCGGGATCGTGGAGACAGCCATGCAGGTGACCGGGGGAGCAGGCTACTTCAGGGGCAATGAGATTGAGCGGCTCTACCGCGATGTCCTGGCCGGAATGTTCCATCCCTCCAGCGAAGACTCGGCTCATGACTCAATGGCCAAAGCCGTGCTGGGTCCGGTCGGCGAACCGTAGCCCCGCGGCCCGCGCAGCTAAGCGGTACGCGTTACCCGCATGATCTTGCGCCGCAGCCAGTAACGGTGTGTGCCTCCGCGGTAGATGCGGGTCCGCTGCAGCTCCCACTTGCCATATTCGGCGTGGTCGGTGATGAGCCTGCGGGCATCGGGGAGGGACTCACGGGGTCCTACGGAGAGGACCAGGTACTCATAGTCCTTGGCGGGAGCGGTCTTGAACGAGACGTCCGGTCTCAGAATTTGTTCTCGCATTTCCATCCCATTTTGCCTCCTTTGCGGCTAACGTCTAGTCCATGACCGTAGATCCGCGCGTTGCACTCCAGTCCCTGGTCGCTGCCTTCGAAGAGCACCTCGCTGCTGCCGCCGCACGCCGCGGAGAAAAAGATCCCGCCGTAGAGGACGCGTACCTGGCCATCGCCGATGCGTTCGAAGTCTACGAGGAGGTTCTTTACGACGCCTACGGCGAAGTGACACCACTGGAAATCTACGACGACGAAGAGGAAATCGACGAGGACCTGCTCGACGAAGACGAGGAGCTCCTGCGCAGGCCGGACTTCGGAGTGGACAGCGATTCGTACGAATCCGGCGCGGATGACACGGAAGGCAGCCAGCCCCGCCCGCAGACGCGCAGCGACCGCTAGCAGGCTGTGCCGGCGGCCACGCCTGGCATAAGGGCAGCGCCGTGTGCCCTAGAGTCGTAGGGTGAACTGGTTCGAAGCGATTTTTCTGGGCTTTCTTCAAGGCCTGACAGAGTTCCTGCCCATTTCCTCCAGCGCCCACCTGCGCATTGCCGGAGAACTGCTTCCGGGAGCCCAGGATCCCGGCGCCGCCTTTACGGCCATTACCCAGCTGGGAACCGAGACCGCCGTCGCTGTCTACTTCTGGAAAGACATCGTCCGGATCGTGAAGGCCTGGTTCGGGTCCCTGGCAGGACGTGTTCCCCGTTCCGACCCCGATGCCCGGATGGGCTGGCTCATCATCGCGGGAACCTTGCCGATCGTCATACTGGGCCTGCTCTTCCAGGACCAGATCGAGTCCACCTTCCGCAGCCTCTGGATCGTGGCGACCATGCTCATTGTCTTTGGCGTCATCCTGGCCGTGGCAGACGCCGTCGGCAAACAGCAGCGGACACTGGACCAGCTCACCTACAAGCACGGCATCCTCTATGGATTCGCCCAGTCCCTGGCCCTGATCCCGGGCGTCTCCCGGTCCGGCGGAACCATCACAGCCGGCCTGCTCATGGGATATACCCGTGAAGCCGCGGCCCGGTATGCCTTCCTCCTCGCGATCCCGGCAGTGTTCGGCAGCGGCCTGTACCAGCTCGCCAAATCCTGGGGCGAGACCGGGCCCTATGGAGGAGCCGAAACTGCCCTGGCCACCGTTGTGGCCTTCGTCGTCGGATTCATCATTATCGGCTGGTTCCTCCGGTACGTCTCCACCCGCGGCTACACGCTCTTTGTCTGGTACCGCATTGGACTCGGCGTCGCCATTTACATCGCACTCGCCTTCGGCGTGCTGCAGCCCTGATCCGGTTGCCCAGCTGCCGGAAATGAACGAAGCCTGCCAAGTAAGTAGAGTGAATACGTGATCGCCTGGAAATCCCGCCCCCTTCCCGAACTGCCCGGACAATCCCCGGAACTGGTCCTCTTCGACACAGCACTGCGCCGTACCGTACCCGTTGTCCCGGGCCCCGAAGCGGGGCTCTACGTCTGCGGAATCACCCCCTACGACGCAACCCACATGGGTCATGCGGCAACGTACGTTGCCTTCGACCTGCTGAACCGCCAGTGGCGGGACGCGGGGCACACCGTGAACTACGTGCAGAATGTGACCGACATCGACGACCCGCTGCTGGAACGGGCGGACGCCACCGGGGTCGACTGGACCGTGCTGGCCAAGGAGCAGACGCAGCTCTTCCGGGAAGACATGGAAGCGCTGAACGTGCTGGCTCCGCGCAGCTATATCGGCGCCGTTGAATCGATCGAGTGGATCGTGCCGGTGGTCGAAGACCTCCTGGAGCGGGGAATCGCCTACCGCGTGCCCGGTACCGGCCAGGAGCCCGACGGCGATGTGTACTTCTCCGTCGACGCCGCCGCTGCCATGGGCCGGGAGGGCACTGATGCCTGGTGGCTGGGCCAGGTTTCCAACCTGACTCCCGAACAGATGATGCCTGTTTTCGCCGAGCGCGGCGGAGACCCGGAACGGGCCGGGAAGCGCAATCCGCTGGACGCCCTGCTGTGGCGGGTGGCCCGGACGGGCGAACCGCACTGGTCCGGCGGCTCCCTTGGTGACGGACGCCCCGGCTGGCACATTGAATGTTCAGTTATCGCCCGCCGGTTCCTGCCCGCACCGTTCACGGTGCAGGCCGGCGGATCCGACCTCGTCTTCCCGCATCACGAAATGAGCGCCGGACATGCCTGGGCCTGCTCGGGCGAACCGCTGGCTGCGCACTACGCCCACGCGGGCATGGTGGGGCTGGACGGGGAAAAGATGAGCAAGTCCCTGGGCAACCTGGTCCTGGTGTCGAAACTGCGCGCCGAGGGCGTGGAACCGGCAGCAATCCGGATCACCCTGGCCGGGCACCACTACCGTTCGGACTGGTTCTGGACAGCCGAGGACCTGGCCCGCTCCGAGGAACGGCTTAGCCGTTACCGCCGGGCGCTGGCCCTGACGGACACCGAATCGGCCGAGGAACTGCTCAAGCAGTTCCGGCTCTGCCTGGCTGATGACCTGAATGCCCCGGCAGCACTGGCCGCTGCGGACGAATGGGCCGCGCGCCTGCTCAAGGCGGAGGGGGCCGCGCCTGCCGGATCCGGAGCCGATCTGGCCGCGGCGGCCTTCGACGCCCTGCTGGGCATCACCCTGCGCTAGTTCGGTGCAGGCCGGCTGGCCGGCCTGCACGCGGCTGCCGGGGTTAGTCCCGGCGGCGGCGCTTCAGGTAGCGCTCGAACTCCCTGGCAATCGATTCGCCGGTCGCTTCGGGCAGCTCGGCCGTGTCCTTCGCTTCTTCGAGCTGGCGGACGTAGGCGGCTATCTCCGGATCCTCGGTGGCGAGTTCATCCACTCCGCGCTCCCAGGCTTCGGCTTCCTCGGTGAGCACCGAAGTGTCCACGGGAACCTGCAGGAGCTCTTCGATGCGGTGCAGCAGTGCCAGCTGCGCTTTGGGCGACGGCGGCTGGCCTACGTAGTGCGGTACGGCAGCCCACAGTGAAAGCGTGGGAATGTCGGCCAGGGCAGCCACTTCGGCCAGGACCCCCACAATGCCGATGGGGCCTTCGTACTCTGAGGGTTCCACGTCGAGATGGGCGCGCAGGTCCTCTTCTTCGCAGGTTGCGGTGACGGGAATGGGCCGGGTGTGCGGTACGTCCGCCAGGAGGGCACCGGCCAGCACGAGGCAGTCCACGTCGAGTTCCTTGGCCAGGCCGATCAGCTCCGCGGTGTAGGCGCGCCACTTGTAGGAGGGTTCGACTCCGGTCACCAGGATGAGGTCGAGGTTGGATCCAGGCACTTCCGCGCGCGAAATCCGCGTGGTGGGCCACTTGATCCGCCGCTGGCCGGACGTGGTCCGCTCGATGGCAGGCCGCGTGAACTGGAAATCGTAGTACTCGTCGGCATCAATGCCGGCGATCTTCTCGCTGTCCCAGTAAAGCGACAGGAAGTTCAGGGCATCGGAGGCCGCTTCACCGGCGTCGTTCCAGCCCTCGAAGGCAGCAAGCATCACGGTCACCCGTTCGCCGGTTCCCCCGGCGAAGAAATCCTGAAGGCCGGCTGCCGGGCCGTTTTCGGTATTACTCACGATTTCACCTTATGCCCCCGGCTGCGCACTGTCAGTCCCGCGCGCCGCCGAAGCCCGGGCGCTGCGCGAGGATCCGGCGCCCCTCCACGTAGACTGGCGTTATGCCCCTGCCTGGAACTCCCGTCCTCCCTGACGGACCCGCACCTGCGCTGCAGGCCGTGTTCTGGGACCTGGACGGAACGATCGTGGACACTGAGCCGTACTGGATCCAGGCAGAAAAGTACCTGGTACGCGAACACGGCGGAACCTGGACAGACGAGGACGCCGTCGAGCTTGTGGGCCAGGCGCTTCCGTATTCCGCACGGCGCCTCCAGCAGGCCGGGGTCAGCCTCTCCGTGGATGAAGTCATCTCCGCTCTGACCGAAAAGGTGGCCGCGAACATTAGCCGGCAGGTCCCGTGGCGCCCCGGCGCACGCGAACTCCTGGAAGAGCTGGCAACCGCCGGAATTCCCTGCGCCATGGTCACGATGTCCACCGGGCCGCTGGCACGGCTCGTCGCCGGACAACTCCCGGAAGGCACCTTCCGGCTGCTCGTGACGGGGGAGATGGTCGAACGCGGAAAACCGCACCCTGACCCCTACCAACTGGCCTTCGAGCAGCTTGCCGCTGCGGTCCCCGGCCTGTCCAAAACCCGCTGTGCAGCGCTCGAAGACTCCTATCCGGGGTACACCTCCGCCCATGCCGCCGGGCTGTGTGCCGTAGCAGTCCCGCACATCACCGCACTCCCGGCAGACCCGCGGCGTATCCAGTGGGACACCCTGGCCGGCCGAACAGTACGGGACCTTGAAGGCCTGGTCTCGGCATGGGAAGGAGCTGCACGTTGACTCAGGAACCGACGCGCACGCAGCGCAGCGAGGGCATTCCCCTGGGAAAGATAGGCGGAGTCCCGGTAACCCTTGCCTGGTCCTGGTTCATCATTGCCGCGGTTATCGTTTTTCTTTTTGGCCCGCGCGTGGCCGGAACGGTCCCCGGGCTGGGCACCGCCGCAGCCTACGGCGTCGCGCTGGGGTATGCGCTGCTGCTGCTTTTCTCGGTCCTGGTGCATGAACTTGCCCACGCGCTGACAGCCAAGGCCTGGAACTGGCCCACACCGCGGATCGTCCTGACTTTGTGGGGCGGGCACACCCAGTTCGGTGACGTGCGTGCTACGCCCGGGAAGTCGCTGGTCGTGGCCCTGGCCGGACCGGCTGCCAATTTCCTGCTGGCTTTGGCCGGACTCGGCCTGCTGGTGTTCCTGGACCCTGGCACGGTCGCCGGGCTCCTGACCGAGATCTTTGTGTGGGCGAACTTCCTGGTCGCCGTCTTCAACGTCCTCCCGGGCCTTCCCCTGGACGGCGGAAGGATCGTGGAAACGATTGTCTGGAAGGCCACCGGGAGCCAGGACCGCGGGACACTCGCAGCCGGCTGGGCAGGGCGCATCATTGCCGCGGCACTGGCAGCCGCAATCATCCTGCCGCCGTTCCTGCAGGGCAGGACTCCCGACTTCGGCCTGCTGCTTATCACGGCCCTGGTATCAGGATTCCTGTGGATGGGGGCAGGCGCTTCCATCAGCAATGCACGGATGCGCATGCGGCTGCCGTCCGTCTCGGCTGCCTCGCTCATGGAACCAGCGCTCCAGCTCCCTGCCGGAACACCCGTCACCGGAGTCCGGCAGGCGGCGGAAGCAGCCGGGCCGGGCACGGCCCTGGTCCTCACCGCCCCCACCGGGCAGCCTGAGGCCGTAGTGGACCCCGGAGCGCTCTTCGCGGTACCGGAACACCTCGCCGCCCAGACGCCTGCCAGCGCCGTCGCCCGCGCCCTTGCTCCCGGCGCCTATATTCCCGACGCCGCCAGTGGACAGGAACTCATTGCGTACCTGTCCAAGCTTGAGGGCAGCGAGTACGCAGTCATCAACCGCGAAGGCGCTGTAGTGGGGCTCCTGCGCCAGGACACCGTCGTAGCCGCGATCACCGGCAGAACCCAGAACCGCCGTCCCTGACGGCTTAGCCAGACAATCCAGACAAGCCCGTTAGATACAAAAGGACAGCCACTCATGAACAACCCGGGTACCCCCGAATCCACCGCTGCGCACGGCGCGGACATGCGCCGCGGACCGCTGCGGCCCGGTGAACGCGTCCAGCTCACCGATGAAAAAGGACGCCGGAACACCATCACCCTCACCGAGGGCGGTGCGTTCCACACCCACCGCGGCTACCTTCCGCACGAGGCGGTAATCGGCGTCCCCGAAGGAACAATCGTCACCAACACCACCGGACACCAGTACCAGGTACTTCGCCCGCTGCTCTCCGACTTCGTCCTTTCCATGCCGCGCGGCGCCGCCGTCGTGTATCCGAAGGATGCCGGCCAGATTGTGACGATGGCCGATATCTACCCCGGTGCGCGCGTGGTGGAGGCCGGCGTTGGCTCAGGCGCACTGAGCATCTCGCTGCTCCGCGCCGTGGGCGACAACGGCTCACTGCATTCCTACGAGCGCCGCGAGGAATTCGCGGACATTGCCCGCGGCAACGTTGAAACATTCTTCGGCGGCCCCCACCCGGCGTGGGACATCACCCTGGGCGACTTCCAGGACGAGGTAGTCCGGAACCAGGAGCCTGGCAGCGTGGACCGGGTAGTTCTGGACATGCTGGCGCCTTGGGAATGCACCGACGCGGTAGCCACCGTGCTGGCACCGGGCGGCGTCTGGATTTCCTACGTCGCAACTGTCACCCAGCTCTCCCGCACCGCCGAGGCCATTCGGGCCGACGGCCGCTTCACCGAGCCGGAGGGATGGGAGTCCATGGTCCGCGGCTGGCACCTCGAAGGCCTTGCCGTCCGCCCGGACCACCGCATGGTGGCCCACACCGGCTTCCTGCTCTCCGCCCGCCGTCTGGCCGAAGGCGCTACCGGCCTGGTAGCCAAGCGCCGCGCCTCCAAGACGGACTTCAGCCAGGAGGACCTCAACGCCTGGACGCCGGCGGCCGTGGGAGAGCGCGAAGTCTCTGACAAGAAGCTGCGCCGGGCAGCCAAGGACGCCAGTTCCACCATCCAGCGCGGCGCGCTGGCCAAGGCCGAACGCTTCCAGGAGGAGCACGGCAGCGGCGACCCCCGAGCCTAGGCCTTCGGGACGGACCGGCCCCTTATCCGGGCCGCGGCGAAACACAAGACGCCGCGCCCGGTGTATTGCGTGCGTCACTGCGTTATCGTCAAACGAAGGGACCAAAGCGATGAAGGCGGTCGGAAAATGGTTGATGCGGAAAACACCAGCGGGGCCCCAATGGGCGGCGGAATGGACAGCGGATACGGTACTGACGGCACTGAATCGCGGCAGCTCAACGTTCTTCGGGACAAGCTGCGGAACCTGGACCGCCAGCTCGCAGCGCTGACCCACAACAATGCCCGTCTCGTGGCCATGCTGGAGACGGCCAGGGCGGAGATCGTCCGGCTGAAGGATGCCCTGGAGAAAGAGGGGGCCACGCCGTTCAGTTTCGGGACGGTGCTTGCCGTCAATCCGCGGACGGACGCCGCTCCGGGGGTGACCACCACGGCCACCGTGCAGGAAAGCGTGGACATCATCCAGTCCGGACGCAAACTGCGCGTAGCCGTGAGCCCCCTGCTGGACCTGGGCCAGCTAGTTCCGGGCCAGGAAGTGCTGCTCAACGAATCCCTGACGGTCGTGGCAGGACTCGGATTCGAGAAAGCAGGGGAGCTTTTCACGGTCCAGGAACTGCTGGAGGGCGACCGGGCCCTGGTAGTTGGACGGGCCGACGACGAGCGGGTGGTCCGGCTCAACGGGCCACTGGTCAAGGAGAAGGTACGCGTGGGGGACGCCCTCACTGTGGATACCCGAATCGGCTACGCACTGGAGAAGATCCCGCGCAGCGAAGTGGAGAACCTGGTCCTGGAAGAGGTTCCGGATATTTCCTATTCGGACATCGGCGGCCTCGGTCCGCAGATCGAGCAGATCCGCGACGCAGTGGAGCTGCCGTTTATGCATCCGGACCTGTACCGGGAGCACGGGCTCAAGGCACCAAAGGGAATCCTCCTTTACGGCCCTCCGGGCTGCGGCAAGACCCTGATCGCCAAGGCCGTGGCCCATTCGCTGGCTGCCCGCGTGATGGAGCAGACCGGCACGCCCGGGACACGCAGCTACTTCCTGAACATCAAGGGTCCGGAGCTGCTGGACAAGTATGTGGGGGAGACAGAACGGCACATCCGCCTCATCTTCTCCCGGGCCCGCGAGAAGGCGTCGGACGGAAGCCCCGTCGTCGTCTTCTTCGACGAGATGGACTCGCTGTTCCGCACCCGCGGCACCGGCGTCTCCTCCGACGTCGAAACCACGATTGTTCCGCAGCTGCTCAGCGAGATCGACGGGGTGGAGAAACTCGAGAACGTCATTGTCATCGGCGCCTCCAACCGGGAAGACATGATCGACCCGGCCATCCTCCGCCCGGGACGGCTGGACGTGAAGATCAAGATCATGCGGCCCGACGCCGAGGGTGCCGGGGAAATCTTCGCCAAGTACCTCACCCCGGACCTGCCGCTGCACCGCGACGACCTCGCTGAGCACGGCTACGACCCGGTAGCCACCGTCAAGGAAATGATTCGCCGGACGGTGGAAAAGATGTACGCCGAGGACAAGTCCAATGAGTACCTGGAAGTCACCTATGCCAACGGCGATACGGAGATGCTCTACTTCAAGGACTTCAATTCCGGGGCAGTTATCCAGAACGTCGTTGACCGGGCAAAGAAGTACGCGATCAAGGACTTCCTGATGCTGCACCAGCGGGGCCTGCGCATCGAGCACCTGATGCGCGCCGTCGTCGATGAGTTCCGTGAGCATGAAGACATGCCGAACACCACCAATCCGGACGACTGGGCGCGCATCTCCGGCAAGAAGGGCGAACGGATCACCTATATCCGCACGATCATCCAGGGCAAGGCGGGGCAGGAACCGGGCCGGACCATCGAGACTGCGGCCAACCCGGGGCAGTATCTGTGACGGTCCGCAGGGTAATGGGCACGGAGACTGAGTACGGCGTACTCGCTCCGGCCCTGCCGAACGCGAACGCCACCGTGCTTTCCAGCCAGGTAGTCAACGCCTACGCTGCCAGTGTCCGTGCCGGACTGGGCAACCTTTCCGGCACGCGCTGGGACTACACGGATGAAGCACCCCTGAACGACGCCCGCGGGTACACCGTGCCGCGTACGGCGGCGGACCCCACCCAGCTGACGGACGCGCCTCCGGTGCTGGACGCCGAGCAGATCGCCATGGAGGGCGGGGGACCCTCTGCCCTGTACGGGGAGCAGGAAGACAACTCAGTGCTGATGAACATGGTGCTGGGTAACGGTGCACGGCTGTACGTTGACCATGCCCACCCGGAGTATTCCTCGCCGGAAACCACCAATCCGCATGACGCGGTGCTGTGGGACAAGGCGGGTGACGCCGTGGTGCTTACGGCGATGCGGCATATCGCCAAGACGCCGGGTTTCGCGCCTGTCCACCTGTACAAGAACAACACCGACAACAAGGGTGTCTCCTACGGCGCTCACGAGAACTACCTTGTTCCGCGCAGTGTGCCGTTTACGCGGCTGGTAGCGGGACTGCTGCCGTTCTTTGCCTCCCGGCAGGTGATCTGCGGTTCCGGGCGCGTGGGAATCGGTACCAGCAACCAGCGGCAGGGTTACCAGCTGAGCCAGCGGGCCGACTTCTTCGAAACCGAAGTGGGTTTGGAAACCACTATCCGGCGGCCGATCATCAACACCCGGGACGAACCGCATGCCGTTGCGGAAAAGTACCGGCGCCTTCACGTGATTATCGGCGATGCAAACCTCAGCGAGGTTTCGGCGCTGCTGAAGATGGGAACGACGTCGGCCGTGCTCTCCATGATCGAGGACGCCGCAGCTCCGCAGATCGAGCTCCGGGATCCGGTGGCTGCCCTGCAGGCCATCAGCCACGATCCAACCCTCACCGTGCTGGTGGAGCTGAAGGACGGCAGGAGCGTCACCGGACTGGACCTCCAAGAGATGTACCTCGAAGCCGCGGCTGCCCATGCGCGCAGGGAAGGCGGGGCCGACGCCGCCACGGAGGACATCCTGAACCGGTGGACATCGGTCGTGGGGACCCTCAAGAGGGATCCTCTGTCCGCGTCCGCGCAGGTGGACTGGGTTGCGAAACTACGGCTGCTGCAGGCGTACCGGGACCGCGACGGGCTGGCCTGGAACGATGCCAGGCTGAACCTGATCGACCTGCAGTATTCGGACATGCGCCCGGAAAAGGGCCTCTATTACCGGCTGGCGGCCCGCGGGCAGATGGAGCGGATCCTGACCGACCAGCAGATAGCGGCCGCCGTGGCAGAGCCGCCGGAAGACACCCGGGCGTATTTCCGCGGGCGGTGCATCACCCGTTTCCCGGCGGAGGTGATCGGGGCCAGCTGGGACTCGATTATCTTCGAGCTCCCGTCCCGGCGCAGGCTGCAGCGCATCCCCACCCGGGAGCCGCTCCGGGGAACCAGGGAACTCACGGGAGAGCTGTTTGATGTTTCCGCAGATGCGGAGGATTTTGTGACCCGTCTCCTGACCGGTCCGGAACCTACCGTGGCACCATAGGACCTAGGACACATTCCGCAGCACGGCGTCAGCCGGAAAGGGCAGGCATCATGGCAACCCAGGACCGCAGGAATACCGGAGCACGTCCGCAGGAAGTGGAGGAGACCGAAGAGACTTCTCCCCCCGCAGCAGAGCCGGCAGACCAGGCTTCAGCCCAGACCGAAGGTGTTGACGACCTGCTGGATGAGATTGACGGCGTGCTCGAGAACAACGCCGAAGAGTTCGTCCGCGGGTTCATCCAGAAGGGCGGTCAGTAGCGGATGGTGCCAACGGATCCTGCACACACGGTGGCCGCAGAGGCGGGGTCATCCTTCAGCGAACACCTTAGCCGCCACCACCCGGAGCTGCTCCCTTCGGCCCGCAGGCTCGGAACAGCCCCAGCAGGATCGGCATCGGCAGCAGCACCCCAGGCCACCACCATCGTCTCCCTGACGTACGCCGGCGGCGTACTCATGGCGGGGGACCGGCGGGCAACCATGGGGAACATGATCGCCAGCCGGCATATCCGCAAGGTTTTCCCGGCGGACAGCTACTCCGTGCTGGGCATCGCGGGAACCGCCGGCCTGGCCCTGGACATGATCCGCCTCTTCCAGGTGGAGCTGGAGCATTACGAGAAGATCGAGGGCACTCCGATGAGCCTGGATGGCAAGTCCAACCGGCTCGCGGCTATGGTCCGCCAGAACCTCCCGCTGGCCCTGCAGGGCCTGGCGGTCATTCCCCTCTTCGCCGGCTTCGACACCGAACGGCACACCGGCCGCATGTTCTCCTACGACGTGACCGGCGGCCGGTACGAGGAATATGAGCACCACAGCGTGGGCTCCGGTTCCGTCTTCGCGCGGGGAGCCCTCAAGAAGCTCTGGCGCCCCGGACTGGACCAGGACGAAGCGGTGCGGATCGCCGTCGAGTCGCTCTATGACGCCGCCGACGACGACTCCGCCACGGGCGGGCCGGACCTGGTCCGGCAGCTGTGGCCCGTGGTCTACGTGGTCAACTCCGCAGGAATGCGCGAGATCCCGGAACGGGAACTCAGCCAGCTCGCCCAGGACCTGGTTGCCCGCCGTTCAGTTGCCGGACGGGAGGCCTAGGAGATGACACAGCAGTTCTACGTCTCACCCGAACAGCTGATGAAGGACCGGGCCGATTTCGCTCGCAAGGGAATCGCCCGCGGCCGTTCGGTAGTGGTGCTGACCTGCCGCGACGGGATCGCGTTTGTGGCCGAGAACCCCTCACCGTCGCTGCACAAGCTCGGTGAAATTTACGACCGCATCGGTTTCGCAGCCGTGGGCAAGTACAACGAGTTCGAGAGCCTGCGCCAGGCCGGCGTGCGCTACGCGGACGTCCGCGGCTACTCCTATGCGCGGGAGGACGTCTCGGCCCGGGGACTGGCCAGCGTCTACGCCCAGAGCCTGGGCTCCGTTTTCACCGCCGAGGGCAAGCCCTTCGAAGTGGAGCTGGCCGTCGCCGAGGTGGGCAGGGAACCATACGCAGACCACCTCTACCGGCTGACCTACGACGGCTCAATCGCCGACGAAAGCAACTACGTCGTCATGGGCGGCCAGGCGGAAATAGTCAACGACTCGCTGGCGCGCACCTGGTCCCCGGACACCACGTTCAACGAAGCGATCCAGGTGGCGGTGCGCGCCCTTGCCGCCACCCGCCGGCCGCCGGAAGTCGCTGCGGGCCAGGCAGGGCAGACCGTCGATGCGGCGGCACAGGACCCGGCGCAGGGAACGGAAGTGCTCGGTGCCGGTCTGCTGGAGGTCGCGGTCCTTGACCGTGATCCGCTTTCGACCCGGGGAACCGTCAGGGCGTTCCGCAGGATAGGAACCGTTGAGCTGGACCGCTTGCTTTCCAGCGCGGAGGGAGACTGATGGAACGCAGGATCTTCGGTGTCGAAACCGAATTCGGGATTGCCTACTCCGGACCGGATTCAAGGCCGCTTTCCCCGGAGGAGGTTGCCCGGTACCTGTTCCGGAAAGTGGTGAGCTGGGGGCGTTCCTCGAACGTCTTCCTCACCAACGGGTCCCGGCTCTACCTGGACGTTGGTTCGCATCCGGAGTACGCGACCGCAGAGTGCGACGACCTGGCGCAGCTGATAGCCCATGACCGTGCGGGGGAGCTGATCCTGGACGACCTGGTGGACGAGGCCGAGGAACGCCTCGCGGCGGAGGGGTTTAACGGCAGCGTCTACCTGTTCAAAAACAACACCGACTCCGCAGGCAACTCCTACGGCAGCCACGAGAATTATCTGATTCCGCGGCGGCTGGAGTTCTCCCGGCTGGCAGACATCCTGATCCCCTTCCTGGTCACCCGCCAGCTGCTGGTCGGCGCCGGCAAAGTGCTGCGGACCCAGTCAGGTTCCCTGTACGCGTTCTCCCAGCGGGCTGACCACATCTGGGAAGGCGTTTCATCTGCCACCACGCGTTCGCGGCCCATCATCAACACCCGGGACGAACCGCATGCCGACGCCGAGCACTACCGGCGCCTGCACGTGATCGCCGGGGATTCGAACATGTCCGAGACCACCTCAATGCTCAAGGTCGGTTCGGTGGACCTCATGCTGCGGATGATTGAGGCGGGGGTCATCATGCGCGACCTGCGCCTGGAGAATCCGATCCGCAGTATCCGCGAGATCTCCCATGATCTCACCGGCTCGGCACCGCTGAAGCTGGCCAACGGTTCCACGATGACGGCGCTGGAACTGCAGCACATCTACCTGGACCGGGTGCAGGACTTCGTGCAGGACAACGGCCCCCACAACCGCCACGTGCCGCGCGTGCTGGATTTGTGGGAAAGGACGCTCCACGCCGTGGAGTCCGGGGACACCTCGGGGATCGACACGGAAATCGACTGGGCCATCAAGAAGAAACTGGTGGACCGGTACGCGGAGCGGGGCGGACTGGACATGGGATCACCCCGCCTGGCCCAGATCGACCTCACGTACCACGACATTTCCCGCCGCCGGGGGCTCTTCTACCTCCTGCAGGCACGCGGCGAAACAGCCCGCGTCGTTGACGACAGCGCCGTCAAGGAAGCCGTTGACGTGCCGCCGCAGAGCACCCGCGCCAAGCTGCGCGGAGACTTCGTGCGCCGTGCCAAGGCTGCCAACCGCGACTTCACGGTGGACTGGGTCCACCTGAAGCTCAACGACCGGGCCCAGCAGACGGTCCTGTGCAAGGACCCGTTTGCTGCAGTGGACGAGAGGGTCGAAGCGCTGCTGTCCACGCTCTGAGCCGGCTTCACGGACGCAAGGCCTCCGGACCGGATCTAGGCTCCTTTCAGGTGGAGGCGTTAGGGTTGGTGTTGCTGCCCGGAGAGGGTGCGGGCACCTCCGTGCTCCCACGCTGCCGGCAGAAGACATTTGTCCGCCACTGAAAGAAGTACTGTGCGCAAAGTACTAGCCCTGCTCCTGCCCGCCCTCCTGCTGCTCACTGCATGCTCCGGAGACGGCAGCAGCGAACCGCTCTCCTCCGTCAAGGTCAGTTCCAACGGTGACGGTGCCGTCCCCACGGTGGAGTTTGATACCCCGCTCTCAGCCGAAGAACCGACGCTGGTGCGGGTGAACGACGGCGACGGCGAGGAACTGGTTGACGGCCAGACCGCTTCCGTGCGGCTGGTAGTCATGGATCCCGAAAGCGGCGAAGCGGGCCAGGAAACCTACACCGCGGAAACCGCCGAAGACATTGCCGTGGATGAGACCCTCAAGCAGGGCAATGAGCAGATGTACAGCGCCCTCGTCGGCGCTCCCGTCGGCTCGGACTTCGCCTACTACGTTCCCGGCAACGAAGAGGCAGGCACTGCCACGCAGTTCATCGTCTTCACGCTTACCGGCGCACGCGACATTCCGACGCGTGCCTGGGGCACCGACGTCGAACCGGTCGAAGGCCAGCCCACTGTGACCCTGGATGACGACGGCAAGCCCACGATCACCGTCCCGGAGGGAGAAGCGCCCACCGAGCTGATCGCCCAGGAGCTCAAGAAGGGCGACGGCAAGGTAGTGGAGGCTGACGACACGGTCACCGTGCAGTACCACGGCGTCAAGTGGTCCGACGGCTCCGTCTTCGACTCCAGCTGGGAACGGGGTGCGCCCACTTCCTTCGGCCTGAACCAGGTTATTTCCGCGTGGACCGACGGCCTGGCCGGCAAGACGGTAGGATCCCAGGTCCTGATCGTGGCTCCGCCTGCCACCGCCTACGGATCGGCTGAGGGCAACGAACTCCAGAACGAAACCCTGGTCTTCGTCGTAGACATCCTCGAGGCCAAGTAACCGGACAATCCGGATAGGATTGCTGGCAGTCCCAAAACGAAGGAGTTCCATGTCATTCGGAAAGCGTGAATACGACCGCCAGAAGCCGGAGATCGATTTCCCGGAGCACGATGCTCCGACGGATCTCGTCATCGAAGACATCATTGTCGGTGACGGCGCCGAGGCAAAGGCCGGAGATACCGTCTCCACCCATTACGTGGGCGTGGCTTTTTCCACCGGTGAAGAGTTTGATGCGTCCTGGAACCGCGGCGCCCCGCTCGACTTCACGGTCGGCATCGGCCAGGTTATCCAGGGCTGGGACCAGGGCCTGCTTGGCATGAAGGTCGGCGGACGCCGCCGGCTGGAAATCCCTTCCCACATGGCCTACGGCGACCGGGGAGCCGGCTCGGCAATTGCACCGGGTGAGTCCCTCATCTTCGTCGTGGACCTGCTCGGGGTCCGCTAGCTGCGGATCCGCTGCCGTACCAGGGGGCGGCCCGCCGGTCATCATTGCACCGGCGGGCCGCCCTTTGCGCGGTTGGGGGACCAACGGCTGTAGATTAGCCGTGTGTCTCCGAAACCAGCCGAAAAACGCACCGAGCGCCTGCTCAACCTGGTCATAGCCCTGCTCTCGTCCCGCCGCGGCTTCACCAAGGCTGAACTGTTCGAGGAAATCGAGCTCTACTCCGAGGCAGCAACGCCTGAAGCCCGTGAGAAGCTCTTCGACCGGGATAAGGCGTTCCTGCGTGAGCAGGGCATACCGGTGGAGTCCTACAGCGAGGACCCGCTCTACGAACAGGACAACTCGCTGCAGCGCTACCGCATCCGCAGCGAGGAGTACCGGCTGCCCGAAGTGTCCTTTACTCCCGCCGAATCCGCTGTCCTGGCCCTGGCGGCCCAGATGTGGGAGCAGGCATCCCTGGGTTCAGCCGCAGCCCGTGCGCTGCGCAAGCTCCGGGCACGCGGTGTCCTTGCCGAAGACGCTGCGGCCAGCCCCGTTCATCCGGCTATCCGCACCTCGGACCCCAACTTCGCCAAGGTCTTCCGCGCCGTCACGGACAGGACCCCCGTCACCTTCGGCTACCGTGCTTCCTCCGGAGAGGAATCCACGCGCAGCGTCCAGCCCTGGGGAATGGGTTCACGCTATGGCCACTGGTACCTCGTTGGCTGGGACACTGACCGGAACGCTGAACGCTGGTTCCGACTCTCCCGAATGACCACTGAGGTTCGGACCGGCAGGGGCAGCTACCTTGTCCCGGCGGACTTTGACATCCACGCCTCGCTGGCCTCCCTGGACCACGTTTTTGCTTCCCGCTCCGCGGCCGTGGACGTCCGGGCAGGTGCCGGTGCGGAGCTCCGCCTCCGTGCCGGAGACCACAGGGACCCTTCTGCCGGGCTCGCGGATCCGCCGCCCGGATGGGACCGCCTCTGGTTCGCTGTCACGGACCTTGATGGCCTGGCCGCCGACGCCGCTGCCTTGGGTACCGCAGCCCGCGCAGTCCATCCGCCCGAGCTGAAGGATGCGGTCTTTGCAGCCCTGGCCCGGGCACACAAATTCCAGGACGAACCGGTTCCGGAATACGCCCCGGCCGCGGCCACCCGCGGAACGGCGCCCAAGGCTGCCGGGGCACAGGAGCGGCTGAGCAGGCTCCTGGACCTGGTTCCCTACATCCTGGCCAACCAGGGGGCCGGCATGGCGGAGACTGCCGGCCGTTTCGGAGTGAGCCAGGAGCAGCTGGCCTCGGACCTCAACCTGCTCTTCGTCAGCGGACCGCGGTACTACCCGAACGGCCTCATGGACGTGAACTTCGAAACCGGGGAAATCTACATCGACAACGCGGAGAACCTGTCCCAGCCGGTGCGGCTTTCCATGGACGAAGCCGCTGCCCTGGTTGTGGGGCTGGATACCCTCGCTGCGCTGCCCGGAGCCGCCCCAACCGATGCCGTAGCCTCGGCCCATGCCAAGCTCACCGAAGCGGCCGGAACGGCGGCAGCGGCGGGGAGCTCCCTTGCAGCAGAACTCCTTCCGGCCGGTACGCCGCCGGAGCTGCTGGCTGAACTCCAGAAGGCCGTCACCGGCAGGAGGCAGCTGGCCATCCGCTACGTCGTCCCGAGCCGCGACGAGGTCTCCGAAAGGCTGGTAGATCCGCGCCGCATCTTCTCGGACAACAACACGTGGTATCTGGATGCCTGGTGCCACCGGGCCCAGGCAGGACGGTTCTTCCGGGTGGACAGGATCCTCTCAGCCACGGACAGCGGGGAAGCCGCTGCTCACCGTCCCGAACCGGATCCGCAGTTCCCCTCCAGTCTTTTCACGCCGGCGGACTCGGACGAGTTTGTCACAATCCGCCTTCTGCCCGACGCCTCCTGGGTCGCCGACGCTTACCACGCCGAGAAGCGGGCACAGCTGCCCGACGGCGGTCAGGCCGTGGTGCTGCGAACGGCCAGTACCGGCTGGATTCCGGGATTCATCGCGCGCCTCGGCGGATCCGCCGCCGTCCTGGAGCCTGCCGGGCTGCGGGAGGAAACCTCTGCGTGGCTGGCGTCCGCGGCAGCAGACTACGCGTGAACACCACGTGAAGCCCTGCTCCGGCTCGCCGCCATTGGCTCAGGTTTCACTGAACCCTCCACTATGCTGGAACCATGCCTTGGTGGTCGTGGATTCTGATATGGGTTGCCCTCACAGCGGTGGCCCTGCTGCTCTATGTCCTGATCGGCTACCGGCTCTTCCGCAAGTTCATGGCAGTGCTGCGCGAAGTCCAGTCAGCCGGAGCCCGGCTGTCCTTTGCCCCGGGGCCCGTTTCGCCGGATACTCCCACGGAATTCCGGCCAGCGGTCTTCGAGGATCCGGCGGATGAACGCCGCCGGTACGACGAGGGCAAATCGGCCAGGAAAGAAGCACGGCGTGAACGCCGTGTCCAGCGCCGGATCCTGCGCGGACAACCGCGGGCCTGGCGCGACATTCCCGAGCTCTGACATAAAATGCACTTAAACGAAAGGACACCGGCATGCGCCTAGAAGGCTGGCACATTGTCATCATCATTGTTATAGCGATCCTGCTCTTTGGTGCGCCAAAGCTGCCGGGACTTGCGCGAAGCGTGGGGCAGTCCCTGCGGATCTTCAAGTCCGAGGTACGCCAAATGAAGGATGAGAACACTTCCTCCTCTGCTGACGGCGACCCGGTCGAAGGCCGCGTGGTCAACAACCCGGGACAGGCGACCGGCCAGCAGGGACCGGCCGCGGGACACACTCCGCCTTCGGGACCCAATACCGGCAGCGGCAATCCGCCCGCTAACCCGTAGCGGCTGTGGCGCTTACACGGGGGCGCAAATCCAACCCTGAAGGGCGGATGGCCCTCAAGGAACACCTGAAGGAATTCCGGAACCGGCTGTTCAAGGCTGCAATCGCAGTGGTCTTGGGCACCGTAGGCGGCTTCTTCCTCTACATGCCTGTCTTCAATGAGCTCACCCGTCCTGTCCGGGAGCTTTCCGAAGACCAGGGCCGCCTGGCCACCATCAACTTTGACGGGGTGGCAACCTCGTTTGACCAGATGATCCAGGTTTCGGTCTTCATTGGCCTGCTGATTTCCAGCCCGTTCTGGCTTTACCAGCTGTGGGCTTTCATCACGCCGGGCCTGAAAAGCAAGGAACGCCGCGCAGCACTTGGTTTCCTCGCCGCTGCGGTTCCGCTGTTCCTCGCCGGTGTCTACCTTGCCTGGCTTATCCTGCCCAACGCCGTCGGGGTCCTGACCGACTTCACGCCGGAGGGCGCTGCAAACGTCATCACGGCGTCGGTGTACCTGGCCTTCGTCCTGAGGCTCCTCCTCGCATTCGGCATAGCCTTCCTGATCCCCGTTGTCATGGTTGGGCTGAACCTGCTGGGCCTGCTGAGCGGGAAGACGATCGTGAAGTACTGGCGGATCACCGTCTTCATTATCTGCCTGTTTGCCGCCATGGCAGCGCCGGGCGGCGACGCACTGAGCATGTTCTACCTCGCAGCTCCTTTGCTGGTGCTCTTTGCCGTAGCGGTGGGCCTGTGCTTCATCAATGACAAACGCCGTGCCAGGCGCAGCGCTGCCCGTGAAGCGGCCGTCGAAGCCGAAGCGGACAGGGCATCAGTGATCCCGGACGCGTAGCTGGGCCGGGCACTCCCAAGCATGGCTGCGGTACCCGCTTCCAGTCCGGGGGCAGGTACCGCGCGGGCAGCAGGACGAACCCGCTCCATGAAACGTCTAGGCTGGAGATATGACTTCCCCGTCTGAACGGTATCTCGCCGCTAAAGAACGCACCGGCCACGCACGGACCCGCCTGGGAGTCTTCGAGCAGTCGCTGGGCTTCGACCTTGATCCCTTCCAGCTGGAGGCCTGCCGCTCCGTGGAAGCAGGCCGCGGCGTCCTGGTAGCCGCCCCGACGGGTGCCGGAAAGACCGTCGTAGGGGAATTCGCTGTTTACATGGCGCTCGAACGTGGCCTGAAGGCGTTCTACACCACTCCGATCAAGGCCCTGAGCAACCAGAAATACACGGAGCTCTCCGCGTCCTACGGCTCGGAAAATGTTGGCCTGCTCACCGGGGACACGAGCATCAACCCGGACGCCCCCGTGGTGGTCATGACCACCGAGGTGCTGCGCAACATGCTCTACGCGAACTCGGACACCCTGGATGACCTGGGATACGTGGTCATGGACGAAGTCCACTACCTCGCTGACCGATTCCGTGGAGCCGTCTGGGAAGAAGTCATCATCCACCTGCGCTCTGACGTGCAGCTCGTATCGCTGAGCGCCACAGTGTCCAACGCGGAGGAATTCGGCGCCTGGCTCGACACTGTCCGCGGGGACACCGACGTCGTCGTCACCGAACACCGTCCGGTTCCCCTGTGGCAGCACGTCATGGTGGGCCGGGACATCCTGGACCTTTTCGCCACTGACGTTTCCTTTGATGAGACCGCTGGCGCCGAGAACGGGCCGTCCGCCGCCGGAGGAAAGGTCAAGGTCAATCCGGAACTGCAGGAACTGGCGCGCAGCGAGTCCCGGCTGAACCAGCGCGGCCGCTGGGGCGGGCAGCGCTCCGGCCCGGGCGGCCGCAAACCGGCCAATACCCGCAGGGGGACGTCCGGTTCCAACGCACTGACGCGGACACCGCGGGCCTCCCGCCCGCAGGTGATCAGCCAGCTGGATAAACGGGGGCTGCTGCCGGCCATTACCTTCATCTTCTCCCGCAACGGATGCGACGGCGCGGTCCGCCAGTGCGTGGACGCCGGCCTCACCCTCACCAGCGAAGCCGAGCGCGCCGTCATCGCCAGGACCGTTGACGAAGCTGCCCGGGACATCCCCGAGGACGATCTGGAAGTACTGGGTTTCTGGACCTGGCGTGAAGGACTCGTCCGCGGCTTCGCCGCCCACCACGCAGGCATGCTGCCGACATTCAAGGAAGTGGTGGAGAAGCTCTTTGCCGCCGGATTGGTCCGGGCAGTCTTCGCGACCGAAACGCTGGCCCTGGGCGTCAACATGCCTGCCCGCTCAGTCGTCCTCGAGAAACTGGACAAGTTCAACGGGGAGGCGCACGTCGATGTCACGGCGGGGGAGTACACCCAGCTCACCGGGCGCGCCGGGCGCCGGGGAATCGACGTCGAAGGGCACGCCGTCGTGCTCTGGCAGCCAGGCACCGATCCGGCGGCTGTGGCCGGGCTCGCGTCCCGCCGGACGTATCCGCTGAACTCATCCTTCCGTCCCACCTACAACATGAGCATCAACCTGATCGCCCAGTTCGGGCGGGACCGCGCACGGGAGATCCTGGAATCGTCTTTTGCACAGTTCCAGGCAGACCGCTCGGTGGTCGGCCTTGCCCGCCAGGTCCGGTCGCGCGAGGAATCCCTTACCGGCTACGAGAAGGCGATGACCTGCCATCTGGGGGACTTTACCGAGTACGCTGCGCTGCGGCGCCAGCTCTCCGACCTCGAAAACAACGCCTCCCGGTCCAAAGCCCGCAGCCTGCGCAGCGCCGCTGCCGCTTCCCTGGAAACGCTGCGCCCCGGCGATGTGGTGGATATCCCCGGCGGACGGAACCCGGGCTATGCCGTGGTCCTTTCCCCGGACTCCGGTGCCCGCGACCCGCGCCCGACCATCCTGACCGAGGACAAGCAGCTGCGCCGCCTGCACGTCCAGGACCTGGATGGAGCGGTGAAGGTGGTATCCCAGATCCGCATCCCCAAGTCCTTCAACGCCCGAACACCCAAAGACCGGCGGGACCTGGCGTCGTCACTGCACAACGCGCTGCGGGAGCACCGCCCGCCGCGTCCGGCAGGAAGCCGCGGCGCGTCCCTCCATACCGGAGGCACCGAACGGCAGGAGCAGGCGATAGCCGAGCTGCGCCGGAAAATGCGGGCCCACCCATGCCACGGCTGCAGTGACCGCGAAGACCATGCCCGCTGGGCTGAGCGCTGGTGGAAGCTGCGCCGCGAAACGGACAACCTCGCCGCCCAGATCCGCGGCCGCACCAACACGATTGCCAAGACCTTCGACCGCGTCAGCTCGGTGCTGGAGCACTACGGATACGTCGCTCCGGACGGGGACGGTGCCCTGCGTGTGACCTCGGCCGGCAGCAAGCTCCGCCGAATCTACGGAGAGAAGGATCTGCTGGCAGCACTCGGGCTGGAGAACGGGGCATTCGACGACGTCGACGCCGTGGAACTCGCCTGCCTGGCCACCGCGCTGGTCTACCAGCCCAAGCGGGAAGAGCGCGGCCTGCGTCCGAAGATGCCCAGCGCCGTGCTGGACGGGGCCATGGACATCCTCATCCGCCAGTGGTCCGAGCTTACGGACCTCGAAGAGGCGGAAAAGCTCCCCGTGACAGGTGAACCGGAGATGGGCCTGGTCTGGCCCATGTACAAGTGGGTCCGGGGCAAGCACCTGCAGGTGGCACTGAACGGCACCGAGCTGGCCGCCGGCGACTTCGTCAGGTGGTCCAAGCAGGTCATCGACCTGATCGACCAGCTGGCCAAGGTACCGGACATTTCCACTGACCTGCGCCGCCGCTGCCGTGAGGCAATCGACCTGATCAAGCGCGGCGTCGTCGCCTACTCGGCCGTGAGCGAATAGCTCAGCCGGAACGGCAGAGTTTCCCCAGAACTTTCGTAACAAACCACAGAACAGGTGAGTCCTTGAACAGCACGGCCCCGGCTAATGCCCTGACCCTTTACCGCAACGGTTCCGTCTACAGCTCAGCAGATCCCTTCGCCACCGCCATGCTGGTCGACGGCGGTACCGTCGCCTGGGTGGGCTCAGAGCATGCAGCGACATCCATCCAGGATGACAAGATGCAGGTGGTTGACCTGCAGGGTGCACTGGTGGCTCCGGGGTTCGTGGATTCCCACGTCCACCTGACGGAGACCGGGCTGGCTGCCTCATCGGTGGACCTCTCAGGCGTGCGCAGCCTGGCTGAAATGCTCGACGCCGTGGCCGCGGAGTCGGCCCGCACCAGCGGCGTGATCATTGGGCACGGATGGGACGAGTCCGGCTGGCCCGACCACCGTGTGCCGACTGCCGCTGAACTGGACCGCGCATCAGGGAACCGAAGTGTCTACCTTGCACGCGCGGACGTGCACTGTGCAGTGGTTTCCGGAACCCTTGCCGCCGAGCTGGGCCTGGCAGCCCTGGACGGCTGGGAAGACGGGTTTGTCATCAGGGACGCCCACGAAGCTGCGCGTACCGTCTCCCGCAGCCTCTCCCTGCCGGAACGTGCCCGGTACCAGCGCGCTGCCCTGGATCTTGCGGCGTCCCAGGGAATCGTTGCCGTAGCCGAGATGGCAGCCCCGCATATTGCCCCCGCCGAGGACCTCCGTCAGCTTCTGGGACTTGAAGGCAGCCTGGGCGATGCTCCGGCACCGCAGGTTCTGCCGTACTGGGGCCAGCTGGCGCAGAGCGAGTCGGAGCTCGCCGAAATTGTGTCCTCCTTCGACGGCCGCCTGCTGGGGCTTGCCGGAGACCTGAATATTGACGGATCCATCGGTGCGCGGACAGCCGCGCTGCGGGCCCCCTACGCGGATGCCCCCGAGACGGCCGGCAGTCTCTACCTCAGTGCGGAGCAGGCTGCCCGGCATCTGGAACTCGCAACCCGCGCCGGCCTCCAGGCAGGTTTCCACGTCATTGGTGATGCAGGACTGGACACGGTCATACAGGCCTTGGCCCTCGCGGCCGAATCCCTAGGGGAACCCGCCCTGCGGGCCGCCCATCATCGCCTGGAACACCTTGAACTCAGTGACGATGCAGCAGTGGCAGACCTGGTGCGGTTCGGGGTCACGGCGAGCATGCAGCCGGCCTTCGACGCGCTTTGGGGCGCCGGGGACGGCATGTACTCCCAGCGGCTGGGGAAGCGCAGCGCCTCGATGAACCGATTCGCTTCCCTGTTCTCCGCGGGTGTCCCCGTTGTATTCGGCTCCGATGCCCCGGTAACGGCGCTGGATCCGTGGCGTGCAGTCCGTGCGGCGGTGATGCACAACAATCCAGCGCAACGGATTTCCGCACGCGCGGCCTTCATCGCTCACACCCGCGCCGGATGGCGTGCAGCCGGGACAGGCAACCCCATGCTTGGACAGCTCGCCCCGGGAACGCCTGCCTCCTTCGCCGTGTGGGAAGCGGATGAGCTGATGGTGCAGACCCCGGACGCGTCAGTGGCTTCCTGGAGCACTGATCCCCGCGCCGGTACTCCGTTGCTGCCCGCACTGGACACGGAGCAGCTTCCGCGCTGCCTGCAGACCGTTCATCTGGGAACCGAACTGTACCGGGCAGCGGATTTTAGCTAGGCACCCGAAAAACCGGTACCGCTGATCCTGCACAAAAAGGCTCCTGACCTGCACCGATACACACTAGGTCCTAGTCAGGAAACATGTTGACACTTCCCGTTCAGGACGTAGTCTAGACAGACCGCGGCACGGACCGGCTTAGGCCGGAAACCAGCTGCCCCGGCCCGGGCACGTATGTGTGGGGGGCGATGGTCCTTCCACCCGGATGCGGTGCAGGGCCATCTGCAGCAACACAGTTGCGCACTGAGGGACAGGTTCAACCGTCAGTAGAAAACAGGTCCGGAGCCTCCGGAACTGGCCCGAAGACGGCGGTGCCTGTCCCTTTGTGTGCCCGCGCCGCGAACCGGACATGCGCCCCCTCCCGGCCGGCGGCGGATACCGTCCCATATACTGGTACTTCTGCCTCCGTCCGCAGACCCCTTCCGAGCCGCGATCAGCGCGGCTCGTGTTCGTTGAAAGGCCTTTGAGTGCGCGTCCTCACCATCATCCCCACCTACAACGAGATCGAGTCGCTGCCAAAAACGCTGCAGCGGCTCCGCGCGGCTGTACCGGACTCGGATGTGCTGATTGCAGACGACAACAGCCCGGACGGCACCGGCGCCTATGCCGACGAACAGGCAGCACTGGATCCCGCCGTGCATGTCCTGCACCGCAAGGGCAAGGAAGGCCTGGGGGCGGCCTATATTGCAGGATTCAGGTGGGGCCTGGAGCAGGGGTATGACGTCCTGGTGGAGATGGACGCCGACGGTTCACACAAGCCCGAGCAGCTGCCGCTGCTGCTGGAGGCCTCGGCTGCAGGTGCTGACCTTGTTATCGGTTCCCGATGGGTTCCCGGCGGGTCGGTCGTGAACTGGCCGCTGCGGCGCAAACTGCTCTCCCGTGCCGGCAGCACCTACTCCCGGCTGATGCTCGGAATCCCGGTACGGGACATCACGGCCGGATACCGTGCCTTTAAGCGAAGCACGCTGGAGAAGCTGGATCTCTCGGCCGTTGAATCCGTAGGCTACGGCTTCCAGGTTGACATGACCTTCCGGGTCGCCCGGCTTGGCCTGAAAATAACCGAGGTTCCCATCACCTTCGTTGAGCGCGAGTTTGGCGCTTCCAAGATGAGCGGCAACATTGTCTTCGAAGCCATCGCCAACGTCACCAAGTGGGGCATGGCGGCGCGCTGGGAAAAACTGACCAAGCGAAGCTAAGTACGGCTAAGCGGCCTGAATCAGACCGCACAGACCAAACGGCGAAGGCCGGCAGCCATAGCTGCCGGCCTTCGCCGTTTGGTGATGCCTTGCGGCACGTGCCTAGGAAGCGGCGCGTTCTCCGCGGCGTTCGCGGAGCTTGTCCAGCCGATCCTGGAGAATCACTTCGAGCTCTTCGATGCTGCGGCGTTCAAGCAGCATGTCCCAGTGCGTACGCACCGGCTTCTCGTTGCTGGTGTCCGGCTTCTCGCCGTCAACCAGCAGGGCTTCCTTGCCGGTCTTGGATACCCAGACCGGGGGAACCTCTGCCTCGGCGGCGAAAGTTACGAACACGCGTTCGCCGTCCTCGCAGCGGTACTCGACACGCTGGCGGGGAGCCGGCTCGACGCCGGATTCCGTCTCCATGCTCTGCGCACCCAGTCGCATACCCCGCAGGCTACGATCGCTCATTTTTTCTCCCTCATCAGTTTCGAAAGGCCCAGCGGCCTATCAGTAATGCCCGCTGCCCGTTAGGGCAGCCGCTAAAGCTCATGCCGGCGGCACACCGGATTTCTCTTCCGGTTCAACGCCGCAGCGGCGGATCCTGTTCCCGTCAAACACCAGGACCCGGCAAACAGTCAATTATAGCCGGACCCGGGCACTGCGGCGACAGACAGCCTAGGAAGCGGTGTCTCCGGTACCTACCCGGAGGCTGGCAGGAGATTCGGCGGGGGAGTCCGGAGCAGCAGTTCCAGTGCCCGTACCGGAGGCCGTGCCGTTCCCGGCTGCCGCAGCCTGCCGGACGTCCGGCAGGAAGTCGCCAAGCGCCGATCCGACGCCCCGGAGAGCTTCACCAAGTTCACTCGGGATGATCCACAGCTTATTGGAGTCGCCTTCTGCGAGCTTGGGCAGGGTCTGCAGGTACTGGTAGGCCAGGAGCTTCTGGTCCGGGTTGCCCTTGTGGATTGCGTCGAAGACCTTCTGGATGGCCTGTGCTTCACCGTCGGCGCGGAGGATCGCCGCCTTGGCATCACCCTCAGCGGCGAGGATAGCGGCCTGCCGACGCCCTTCGGCGGTCAGGATCTGTGACTGCTTCGTACCCTCGGCGGTGAGGATGGTCGCCCGGCGCTCACGCTCGGCACGCATCTGCTTTTCCATCGAATCCTGGATGGACAGGGGCGGTTCGATCGCCTTGAGCTCAACTCGCGAAACACGAATGCCCCAGCGGCCGGTGGCTTCGTCGAGCACTCCGCGGAGCTGGCCGTTGATCCGGTCGCGGGAGGTCAGCGCTTCTTCGAGGTTCAGCCCGCCGACGACGTTGCGGAGCGTGGTGGTAGTCAGCTGTTCCACAGCGTGGATGTAGTTGGCGATCTCATACGTAGCGGCACGTGCATCGGTGACCTGGAAGTAGACCACGGTGTCAATGGAGACCACGAGGCTGTCCTCGGTGATCACCTGCTGCGGAGGGAAGGAAACAACCTGCTCGCGAAGGTCCAGCAGCGGAAGCAGCCGGTCCACGAATGGGATGAGGATGTTCAGGCCGGGATTCAGTGTGCGCAGGTACTTGCCCAGGCGTTCAACGACGCCGGCCCTGGCCTGCGGAATGATCCGGATGGATTTGACCAGGATGACCAGGACAAAAATGACCAGGACAGCCAGGATGACTAACAGGACGGTGGTTTCCATATTCCCCCTTGCATTGCGGCCGAACGGCGTTGTGCCCGGCCTGGTTCTTGCCCCTTGCTGCGGAGCGCTGGGCACCCTGCCGCTTGGCGGGGCTCCCTTGGTGGCGGTTACTGGCGGCCCTTCGCTGAGCCGTCTTCGTCAGGATGCCCGTCCGTGGACCGGGTCTGGGAGGTGCGCAGCGGCTCCACGACCGCGGTGGCGCCTTCGATCCGGGTCACTGCTACCTGCTCGCCGGCAGGCAGCAGGGATCCGTCTCCGCTGCGTGCAGTCCAGGTATCCCCGGCGAGCTTTACGGTGCCGGTTCGCGAACCCACGGGCTCCAGCGTTACTGCGGTGTCCCCGATAAGCCGTTCGATGTTGGAGCGCTGGTCTTTGCTCCCGGCCTTGAGGTGCTTCAAGGCTGCGGGCCGGACCAGCACGATCATCAGCAGCGCTACGACGCAAAAGACAACAACCTGCAGGAAGAGCGGAGCGGAGAGCACCGCGGCGAGCATGGCCGCCAGGGCGCCTGCGGACAGCATGGCAAAGAACAGGTCCAGCGTCAGCGTCTCAATGGCAGCGAAGCCTAGAAAAAGCACCAGCCAGAGTACCCAGCCGTATTCGACGAGCCAGTTGTACAGTTCCTGCATGATCTTTCCCTCCGGCTCCGTCCGACCGGTGCCGGTGCTGCAGGGCCGTCCAGCGCCGGGCGGAGTGGTTAGTTGCGGGCTTTGGGCTTATTCTGCCCGATAAACGCCGGTTTACCTAGGCGCACCCGGTTGCTGGCGCGCCTGCCCGTGGGCGCCTTAGGTACCCGCCGGACCCGCAGCCCGGAACTGCTGTACCGAAAAGGCGGCAGTGACCTGCAGCGGAAACTCGGCGTGGTCCAGGGCGCGGGCCAGGAATGCGGGGTCCACGTGGTGGGCTGAGGGGCCCATCAAGACGGCGTTTTCGACATCGGCCCGGTCCAGCTGGATTCGGTACTCAAGGTGTTCTGCGGTTTCGGCTTCGAAGTCCGGGCCCAGGGACCTGGCTACGCGGGTTTCCTTTTCCACCCCGATCTCGAGCATTCCGGCCAGGGCACGGATTTCCTGGAGGTGGCCGGGCAGGGGAGTGACAACCAGCAGGGTTCCTCCCGGAGAAAGCACCCGCCGGAACTCGCCGGGGTTACGCGGAGCGAACACGTTCAGCAGGACGTCGGCCGCGCCGTCAGCCAGGGGCAGCGGGCGCCACACATCCCAAACCAGCGCGAAACCCTGCGGCAGTGCGCGGGCCGCCCGGCGCAGGGCGAACTTGGAGATATCCAGCGCAACCGCAGCCGAAGCACCCGTCTGCTGCTGCACTTCACGCACGTAATACCCGGTGCCGGCACCGGCGTCGAGCAGCACGGGTCCGCCATCCGGCCCGTCTGTGCCGCTGCGGGACGCCGCAGCCAGCGAACCAAGCAAGCGGGCAAGGGGCGCGTAATGCCCGGCAGCCAGGAACTCACTGCGGGCCTGGACCATCTGCGCCGTATCGGCCTGGAACTTCGTGCCAGCGCCGGTGAGGAGATTGAAATATCCCTGCTTGGCGGCGTCGTACCGATGCCCCGACGGGCAGCTGAGCCGGCTGCGGGCCGCGTCCGGGAGCAGCTCACCGCCGCAGTTCGGGCAGGAAAGGAGGCGGCGTTTTCCGGAGGGCATACCCCAATCTTAGGCTGCACGGAGCTTGGCTTCGGCCTCTGGCCAGGCCGGAGGCACCCCGGGGTATTGCTAGGCTCAATTCCATGAAACCCAGTGACTTGGATCTCCTGAACTCTGTCTCCGAACCTGCCCTGAGCCCGGACGGAACCCGTGCCGTGGTCTCGGTGCAGCGCCCGGACTTTGCTGCCGATGCGTATGTGGGCCAGCTGTGGAACGTCGGCCTGGACGGATCAGCTCCCCGCAGGCTTACCCGGGGCTTCAGCGACACGTCCCCGCAGTTCTCACCGGACGGGAACGTGCTGGCCTTCCTGCGCTCAGCCCCCGGCGGGCGGCCGCAGCTCTTTGCCCTCCCGGCCGGCGGCGGCGAGCCCGTCCAGCTCACGGACCGGCACATGGGCGTCTCCTGGTTCAGGTTTTCCCCGGACTCCCGGCAGATCCTCTTCTCCTCACGGGAGCCTGAGCACGGCCGGTACGGAACGCTCGACGGCGTTTCGGCGGCAGCGGAGGACCCGCGCCTGGTTACCACGCTGAACTACCGCATGAACGGAGCCGGCTACACCCGGGACAAGTTCGTCCAGGCTTTCCTTGTGGCGATTCCCGACCTCTCCGGTGAGCCTTTCGTTGAGCCGGTGGGCCGGGCGGCCGAAGCAGCGGGGAAGGAAGACCACAAAACTGCCGGCCTGCCTGAGTCACGGCAGCTGACGCACTTCGACGCCGACGTCAGCAACCCGGTTTTCACCGCCGACGGCTCATCCATCCTCTTCACGGCCGCGCTGCACGCCGATGCCGATACCGATCTGGTGACCGATGCCTACGAGCTGCCCGTGGACGGCGCCGGTGAGCCGCGCAGGCTGAGCAACCTCGGCGATGCCCGGCTGAGCGTTTCGCACCCGGTGCAGAGCCCCGACGGCGGCTGGCTGTACTACCTCGGACAGGACGTCTCCGAGACAGGACTGGACTTTGTGGCGCGCAACACGGCCCTGTACGCCGCCCCCATGGCTGATCCCGCCGCCGCAGCGAGGCTGACGGACCCTGAAGGAATGGATCTTGCCGGCGGGCCGATTGTCCCGGCGGGCGACGGCGTGCTGGTCTTCAACCTGAGCCGCGGTGCCTGTGAACTGCTCGGCGTCGACCGGACGGGCGCGCTCAGCACCCTGGTGACCGGTGCGCGCGTCGTTACGGGGGCAGCGGAAGCCGCGGGGACCCTGGTGGTCACCTTCACTGACCAGCAGACCAGCGGCGATGTAGCCGTGGTGGATCCTTCCCGACCCGGGCACCTGCAGGTGCTCACGGACTTCTCGGCCGGTTTCCGGCAGGGGGCAGGCGTACTGCCGCTGGTGGAGGAGACACATGCCTCCGCGGACGGCTATCCAGTCCACGGCTGGGTTGTCCTGCCCGAAGGCGAAGGCCCGCACCCGGTGCTGCTGAACATTCACGGCGGCCCGTTCTCACAATACGGCTGGGGGCTTTTCGACGAAGCCCAGGCCTACGCCGCCGCCGGCTATGCGGTGCTTATGTGCAACCCGCGCGGCTCTTCGGGCTACGGGCAGGAACACGGCAGGGCCATCAAGGAGGCCATGGGAACGCTGGACCTGCAGGATGTCCTCGGATTCCTCGATGGAGTCCTGGCAGTGCATCCGGAGCTCGACGGCGAACGGCTGGGCGTCATGGGCGGTTCTTACGGCGGCTACCTGACGGCCTGGGCCATCTCACAGGACCACCGGTTCACCGCCTCAATCGTTGAGCGCGGCTTCCTGGACCCGCTGTCCTTCATCGGTTCCTCGGACATCGGCTGGTTCTTCTCGGCTGCGTACACGGGCAACGATCCGGAGAAGGTTGCAGCCCAGAGCCCGTTTGCCCAGGTCGGCCAGGTGCGCACGCCGGCCCTGGTCATCCATTCCGAGGAAGACCTGCGCTGCCCGGTAGAGCAGGCGCAGCGTTACTACACCGCACTGAAGCTGCAGGGGGTCCCCACCGAGCTGCTGCTTTTCCCGGGCGAGAACCATGAGCTGTCGCGGACCGGAACTCCGTGGCACCGGCGCCAGCGGTTTGAACACATCCTGCGGTGGTGGGCCAGGTGGCTGCCCACGCCGGCCAACCAGGCCGAAAACACGCAGGAAACCGGCAGCCAGCCGGAAACGGCGGGCGTCTAGGGCTGCAGGGTTCGCTGCGGGGCTGCAGGAAACCGGCCCCGCAGCGAAACGCGCCCAAACAGGGCCTAGAAGCCCAGGGTTCGTCTGGCGTCCTCGATGTCCGTGGCCGCCCAGCGCGGATATTCGCCGTTGGAACTCAGCGAACGGGTGAAAGCCTTGTCCACGTAGACAATCCCGTTGAGATGGTCTGTTTCGTGCTGGACGATCCGCGCGGGCCAGCCGGAAAAGGTGCGCTGCCGGGCCTGGCCGTGCTCGTCCTCGTAGTCCAGCCGGACTGAACGGTACCTTTCCACAACCCCCTGGTAGCCCTCGAAGGAGAGGCAGCCTTCATAGAACGACGCCGTCTGTGCGTCTTCCGGCTCGTAGCGCGGGTTGATGATGGTGAAGAACTCCAGCGGGGTGCGTTCCCGCGCTTCGGCAACATCCGGGTCGGGGGCATAGGCGTCTTCGAGCACGGCCAGCCGCAGCGGGATGCCTATCTGCGGGGCGGCCAGCCCAACCCCGGGGGCGTGGTGCATGACGCGCCGCATGAGCTCGATCAGGGCCTGGAGCTCATCGGCCTGAAGCTGGCCCTCATAGGGCAGCGCCGGGCGGCGGAGCACCGGATGTCCCAGCTGGACGATCGGAACAAGATCCATCTCCAGCATCGGGAGGACCAGGGAGCGGACGGCTGCGGGCGACTCCGCTGCACTGGGTTCATAGATCACGGATCCATCCTAGTGTCCCCGGCGCATGCGGCCGGGTCCAGTCACTGCCCGGAGCCTCGAAGTAACACAAACAGGTCCCCGGCATCGCTGCCGGGGACCTGTTTGTGTTTACGCGCAGGGGAGAGGCGTTAGCCTTCGCAGTCCACGCAGTACTTGTCGCCGTTCTTCTCCAGGGCAATCTGGGAGCGGTGACGGACAAGGAAGCAGGACATGCAGGTGAACTCATCGGCCTGCGCCGGAACAACCTTGATCAGCAGTTCTTCGCCGGAGAGGTCGGCGCCGGGAAGGTCGAACCCGTCAATAGCGTCGGATTCCTCGACGTCGATAACCGCCGTCATCGCTCCGCCGCGCTGCTGGGCCTTCAGCCCTTCCAAAGAGTCCGTGGGCTGGTCTTCTTCTTTGACGCGGGGTGCATCGTAATCGGTAGCCATGTGTAGTGCTTTTCTCCTGAATTTGTGGGGGGTTCGAGCGTAGATCATATAGGTGAAGCCGCATAACACACCAAACGGCATCTGAATAGGTCTTTTTGTGGCCTAGCCGCAGATTTCCTGCGGTTCGCTCCGGACAGGCTACCCCCATGCGCAGGCCGGGCCGGTCCCTGTCCGGTGAGCCGGCAGCCGCACGGAGTGTCGAAGGGAAGCTCAAATCCCCGCAATATCCGCTTCACTGCAGGTCAACGCCCGGTACAACGACGCACCCTGCACAATTGTTCCCAAGCCGCCGGTGCGCGTTATGTAAACCTGCACAGAGGACGCCGACAGACAGCGGGGGACATTATGTCAACTGAAAGAGTGCACGCCGGATGCGGCCAACATGAGCAAAAACACGTGAGGTACCTTTTCCCCCGGAGCCCGGCCCCGGCCGTCGCCGGCAGGCTGGGAACGGGCCGGAGCGAACCAGCGCTGACGGCTCCCGCCGTCCGCTGCGGCGTAACGGCGGCGGGTAATGCCGTTCGCGGAGGTTGGTACAAACCGCGCGCAGGGGACCCTCTTCCGGGACTTTCCTTTGCGCCGATAATCTACATTATGTCAACTAGTGTTTCGAAAGGGGTCCCCCGCCAGGCGGCAGGGGTATATTGCGGGCTGACAGCCCAGGCGCTGAAGGCCAGCAGGCCGGGGCGAAGAACACGGGCAGCCAATCGCACGGACAGGCAGTCAATGGAGAGGAAACACGCATGAGCCAGGAACGTACGCTGGACTGGAGCGCAGGCGTCTGGACAAACCCGCCTGCGCGCAGGCTCGGCTCAGGCCCGGACCTGCAGGTAACGGCCTCCGAGGGCAGCGACGCCTGGCGCGAAACCGCCTACGGCTTCACGTTTGCTACGGAAAACGCCCTGCTCTCGCCGTTCATGCCGGACACGGCCATGGAGGTCGAGTTCACCGCCCAGACCTTCGAGCAGTTCGACCAGGCCGGAATCTTCCTGCGGGCGGCGCCGGATCTGTGGGTCAAGGCCGGCGTTGAGTTCGCGGACGGCCAGCTGCAGGCAGGTGCAGTAGTCACCAGCCCCAAGTCGGACTGGTCCTCCTCCCCCCACCACGAGTGGCTGGGCAAACGGACCGTGGTGCGCGCCAGCTGGAAAGGTGATGCCCTCACCATCCGTGCGGGACTGGCAGGACACCCGCTGGAGCTGCTGCGAGTAACACCCTTCTCCCCCGCAAGCCCCGTCAGTGCCGGACCGTACGTGGCCTCGCCTGCCTCTGCCCGCTTCGAAGCCGTGTTCCACTCGTGGCGGATTACTGCTGCAGACGCCTCGCTTCACTGACTGGCAGCCATTCCTGTACCCCGGCAGCCTGCCCGGCCAGGGGCCCCTATACCACGGCCGAACCGGGAGTAGGCTCGAAGTATGACTACACGTACATATATCGTCACAGGGTCCGCCTCCGGCATTGGTGCAGCGACCGCACAGCTGCTTAAGGAACGTGGCAACACCGTTATAGGTGTTGACCTGCGCAACGCCGAGGTGGAAGCCGACCTCAGCACCCCCGAGGGACGCCAGATCGCGGCCGACCGCGCAGTTGAACTTGCCGGCGGCACTGTGGACGCCGTTATTGCGTGCGCCGGAATCTCCGCCCCGGTTCCGCTCACGGTCTCCGTGAACTTCTTCGGTGTCACCGGGTTCCTGGACCGACTCGCACCGGTGCTGGCCCGCAGCGAGGCTCCGCGCGCCGTCGTCGTCAGCTCCATGGCGTCACTGCAGCCGAACTCCCCCGAGCTGGTCGATGCCATGCTCGCCGGGGACGAGCCCCTGGCCCGCCAGATCGGTCAGAAGCTCGCCGACCAGGGTCCGCAGATCGGGTACCTGAACTACCCGTCCTCCAAGCGCGCACTCAGCCGCTGGGTCCGCCGCGCGTCGGTCAGCGATCTCTATGCAGGAAACGGCATTCCGCTGAACGCCGTGGCACCGGGCACCGTGCTGACCGCAATGACCAAGGAACTCCTGGCAACCCCCGAGGGCGTCAAGATGGTCGACGAAAATGTGCCGATGCCGCTGAACGGCCACTCCGAGCCGGTTGTTATCGCCCGGCTCCTGGCCTGGCTTGCCAGCGAGGAGAACTCCCATCTTGCCGGCCAGACCATTTACTGCGACGGCGGCGCTGACGCCACCCTGCGCGGCGACGACATCTGGCAGTCCTAGCCCCCGGCGAAATGCCGGTCCACCCCTCCATTGGGGCGGACCGGCATTTCAATGCGGCGCTTGGCCTAAGCCGTGGCCTGGAAGTCCGACCGGACGGGAACGGACTCGGCTCCGGTTACCGCGTCCAGGAAATTCAGGGTATCGGCCAGCACCATGCGGGCATCCTTGAGCTGGAGCTTGAACTGGAATTCATGTCCCAGCGCGGGCTTGTGGTCCTTGGGCCAGAACCTCCGGACAACAGGCACTCCCAGTTCTTCCAGCTTGTCCGCCAGGGGCCGTGACTGCTGGTCGGTGAGGTAGTCCGCGTTGCCTCCGGAAATGAAGGTTGGCGGAAAGTCCTCCCCCACGTGTTCGAGGATGGACATGTGTTCCGCGGCCGGCGTCGAAGCCCAGTCCTTGGACCCGGTATAGGCCCACAGAGCCGTGCGGAATCCCCATCCCAGCGGGCCCGTGAGCTTCGCCATGGTCTTGAGGTCATACACACCGCAGAACAAGAGAGTTCCCCGCAGGTGTTCCGGCGCGGCTGCCGGGGTCACTCCCGTGCGGGCAGCATACTGCGGGTCGGTGATGATCAAGGCCAGCTGGGCAGCCAGCTGCGCTCCGGCCGAGTCGCCGGCCAGAATGATCCGGTTGGGGTCGATGCCGTACTCCCCCGCGTGTTCCCGGAGATATCCCAGGGCCTGGTTCAGCTCCGTCACAGCCTGCGGGTAGCTCGCCTCGGGAGATATGGAGTATCCGGCACCTGCCACCGCATAGCCGTGACCAGCCAGGATTTCGAGATAAGGTGCCACGTTTTCCTTGCAGCCGGAGATCCAGGCTCCGCCGTGGACCCAGACAACCACAGGGTGCGGACCGTCCCCTGATTCAGTTGGAAGGAAGACGTCCATGGACTGCCGCGCCGACTTCCCCAGGTAGGGCAGTGACCGGTGAGCCAGCACTCCCCCGGATGGAACGTGCTTGCGGAGCTTGTGCAGCTGCACCTTTCCGCCGCTGGAGAAGACCCCGCGGATAAACAGGGCCGAAGGTCTTGGATCTTTATGGATAGCAGTTGCGGCCAGTGTTCCGGCTGCGGCTACGGCTGAAGCCATGAACCCTGCTGCCGCCAGGGGCAGAATCTTCATTTTTTCAGGGTAGGACGCCGCCCTGAATGCGCCCGGACAGGATTCCGCTCCGCCCCGGGCGGCGGCGGCCGGCGCAGTGCGCGACTTCACCCGCGGTTGTGCCCGGCATGACACCCCGTGCAGGCACCGGAGCCATGGGGTGTTCTTCTCGCCACCCCTGCTCGTAGCCAAGATCATGGGTCCCCGGTTGGATTCACGCCGCCGGGAAAACGCACACTAAGAACTACTGCAGGGATCGCCGGAGATCCTGCCGGAAGGGGTACATCGCCATGCGCAAAATCAACGCCGGCCGCAACTGGCTTATGCACCAGGTGCCCGACGGGCTGCTGGGCAAAACCGCCCGGCTGGCTAAACCGGTACAGGGAGCCCTGATGGTACTGCTGGCTGCGGCCGCAGTGCTGGCGCAGCTGCTGTAGCGGGCGTCCCTGCGGCTCCGCACGGCCGCGCTGCCTCACCGGGTTTTTATGCGGTGCCGGTTCTGGCCGAGGGCCGGACCCGGTACGGTAGTCAGATTCCAGCCGCGCATTCAAAGGAGCACGCTATGGAATCCCTGCCAGGCATCGACCCCGGCGTTCCTCCCTCCGGCACCGGGTGTGTGGAGTGCCAGGAACAGGAGGGCTGGTGGTTTCACCTGAGGCGGTGTGCCGAGTGCGGCCACATTGGCTGCTGCGACAACTCGCCCGGCCAGCACGCAACCGCACATGAACAGGCCACCGGGCACCCGGTAATCCGCAGCTACGAACCCGGCGAAGAATGGTTCTACAGCTACCCCGAAGAAGCGGTGTTCGAAGGTCCGCTCTTGGCGCCGCCCCAGTCACATCCGGTGTCACAACCCGTACCGGGCCCCGCCGGGCGCGTTCCCGCTGACTGGATGGACCTGCTGCACTAGCCACGCGAAGGGCGGCTTGGAGCGCCGGCGCTACGCGTGATTGCCTTCCGCAGCACGCCAAGGCGAAGCGAGAGCCACGCCAGTGCGCCTACGGGAATAGGCAGCCAGAAGTTCAGGATCCGCCAGGACAGCACCGCCAGCGCCGCTGCTGCGCTGGGCACTCCGAAGCCTGCCAGGGTGGGCACCAGCACGCCTTCCACGAGACCTACCCCGCCCGGCGTTAGAGGAGCCAGTGCCACGAGGTTCGCCAGGGAGTAGGCAATGAGCAGCTCACCTGGCCCCAGAACGTGCCCAAAGGCGGCAAGGAAGGTCCACAGGCAGGCGGCGTCGAAGCCCCAGTAGCAGACCGAAAGAACCAGGGCCAGGACCAGGCGCCGCGGATCCCTGCGGAACATTGCGGTTTCTGCCGCCATCGTGCGCACGAACCTGTCCGCAGACGCAGGTTTGATGACCCGGACCAGCGCGGCCGTCCTGCGGGCCACCCGGACGGCCGCATCCAAGTGCCGGTCCAGCACCGAGAGAACCGCCAGGCTCAGGGTCAGGAGCACCAGCACTATGATCCCCGCCGTGACGAAGTACCGGTTGGTCCGCACCTCACCAAGCGCGGTGAGCACTCCAACCCCGAATAGGACCCCGAGTACCAGGTTGGCTCCGACAACCTGGACCATCGCTGCGCTCAGCGCATTCTGGGGCCGCACGCCCGACCGGGTCAGGAGCTCGTACCGCAGTGCGGCGGAGGTCGTCCCGCCCCCGGGTACGACGTGGTTGACGGCTAGGTCGCTCAAGTCGATGCGCAGCAGGGTGAAATAGCGGGGTTTGACTGAGCCCGGCAGCACCACCGAAGTCAGCGCGCTGTAGCAGCACAGCGAAAGCGCTTCCAGCGCCGCGGCTGCCAGCAGGACAACTGCCGGAAGGCGCTGCAGGGCGCCAAAAAGGTTTTCCGAGCCCAGGATCTGCGGAAGCACCACATACTCGAACACCAGAAGCATAACGACGGCAACGCAGATCCACCGCACCGCCCGGGAATGCCGCAGGCGGTGCCACGCTTCCCGCAGCTTCGTCACCTTCCAAGCACAGCAGAGGCACACGGCCCGCCGATAGCCGACGGAGATCTTCCGGACGGATAATGCTCCGTCTGTTTTGCGGCGCGACATCATAGTGACATGATGTTGGTATGTTACTGACTAAGCGTCAGTAACTTACATACCCAAACAATCAAGGGGTTTCACATGTTCCTAGCGCTGCGCGAACTGCGTTTCGCTCGGGCCCGGTTCGGACTCATGGGCGGCGTCATAGCCCTCATTGCCGTTCTGATGGTCCTTCTCTCCGGCCTGTCTTCCGGGCTCGTAAATGACGGAGTGTCCGGCCTTAAAGCCATGCCGGCAACGGCGATTGCCTTCAACGAGGGCACCAAAACCGACAATGCCTTCTCCCGCAGCATCGTCGATCCTTCCCAGGCCGAAGCCTGGCGCACCCAGGAGGGTGTAGAGGAAGTCACCATGCTGGGTTCCACGATCGTTAACGGCGCCACCGAGGACGGCACGCAGGTTGACCTGTCCCTCTTCGGTATCGACACGGATTCCTTCCTCGCCCCCGCTGTTGGCGAAGGACGCGAAGTCCAGGCCGCCAATGAGATCGTTGTCTCTTCCACCGCAGAAGACGCAGGCATCGAACTGGGTTCGGTCATCACCCTGGACCGCCTCGACGTCGAACTGACCGTTGTTGGTTTCACCGACAGCCAGGCCACCTTCGGCCACGTCGACATGGCCTACCTGCCGCTGGAAACCTGGCAGTACATCGCCAGCGGACAGTCCCAGCCCGGCGCACCGGCCGAGGCCGACATTGCCGCCGTGGACTTCGACACCGCCAGCGCCCTCGCCATCAAGGCTGAAGACAGTGCAGACCTGGACTTCGCTGCCGGTGACGCCGCCGCAGGCACCGTCACCTCCACCCTGGAAGACTCCTTCGACGCTTCCCCCGGCTACACAGCCGAGACGATGACGCTGGAAATGATCCAGATCTTCCTCTACGCCATCTGCGCCCTGGTTGTCGGAGCGTTCTTCACGGTCTGGACGATCCAGCGCAAGCATGAGCTGGCAGTACTTCGCGCCGTTGGTGCCTCCACCGGCTACCTGCTGCGTGACGGCATCTTCCAGGCGGTAGTCATCCTGGTCCTGTCCACCGCCGTCGGCGTAGCAGCGGGCCTTGGCATGGGCGCGTGGCTCTCCGGAAGCGCAATGCCGTTCGCTCTCGAGGCAGGCCCCATTTCCACCGCCACCGCAGTGACGATCATCATGGGCGTCCTCGGTGCCGCAATCGCCATCGTCCGCATTTCCCGGGTTGATCCCCTGGCTGCCCTAGGAGGACAGCGATGAGCACACAGACCAGTACCTCCGGCGCAAAGGTCAGCACCCGCGGCCTGCGCATTGAGAACGCCAACATGGCCCTGGGCGACGGCGAAAGCACCGTTCAGGCCCTGGACAACGTGTCCCTGACAGTAGAGCCGGGCGAACTCGTCGCCGTCGTCGGCCCCTCAGGCGCCGGCAAGTCCTCGCTGCTGGCAGTCGCCGGAGCGCTCGCCACACCGGACAGCGGACTCGTAAGCGTCAACGGCACCGACATCTCCACCCTCAGCAAGGCTGCCAAGGCCCGGTTCCGGCTGGAGAACATCGGTTTTGTGTTCCAGTCCGGCAACCTCATCCCGGCCCTGACGGCTTCTGAACAGCTTGAGCTGATCCACCGGATGGCCAAGATGAAGGGGAAGTTCAACCCCAAGCAGCTGCTCGACGCCGTCGGCATGGGCCACAAGCTGGACAGCCGACCCGACCAGCTCTCCGGCGGTGAACGCCAGCGCGTCGGCATTGCCCGCGCACTGGTGTCGAAGCCGACGCTCCTGCTGGTGGACGAGCCCACGGCCGCCCTGGACCGCAAGCGCAGCCAGGATGTTGTGGAGCTTCTCGCCCGGGAGACCCATGAGTTCGGGGTTGCTACTGTTATGGTTACCCACGACCACGACGTCCTCCACCACTGCGACCGCGTCGTAGAGATGGTTGACGGACGGCTCGCAAGCTAGACACTGCACGAACAGGAGGGCTCTTTGCCCCGCATTACCGCGCCGACGGTGGCTGAACACCGTGCCGCACAGCAAAGGGCCCTCCTGGATGCCGCAAGGACTCTCCTGGCCCGTACCGGAGAAGCACCCAGCATGGCTGAGGTAGCAGCCCTGGCCGGGCTCGCAAGGCCCAGCGCCTACCAGTACTACAAGTCCCGAACCGACCTGCTTAATGCACTGGTCATGGATGTCTTTCCACGCTGGGCACAGCGCGTGGAAGACGCCATGAGCGCCGAAAAGAAGCCCGCAGACCGGATCCTTGCGTACGTCCTCACGAATATCGCACTGGTTGCCGAGGGCGAACATGCCGTTGGCAGCGCCCTGGCATCCGTGGCCCCCAGCGAGGAACTCGACGCGCAGAGCGCCCGCATGCACCAGGCAATCCTGGATCCGCTGGTAGGAGCCCTGAAGGACCTCGGGGCTCAAGACCCGAACAGCACTGCCGAGCTCATCAATGCCATCGTGCACACCGGAACCCGCCTCCTGGAGTCCGGCAAGGACCTGCACGAGGTCGGACAGCTTGTCCGCGAGCTGCTTGGACCCTACATCCGCGAACACGGCGGCGGCCCTGTAGGAGCGAGCCAGTGAACCGGCCAACCCGGCTCTGGCCCGTCCAGCTGGCCGCCGACGTCGTACTTATCATCGTTTTTGCGGCACTGGGCCGGGACACACACGCGCACGGCGTGGATCCCGCCGGCGTCCTCATCACTGCATCCCCCTTCGTCGCCGCAGCCCTGGCAGGGTGGGCGCTGCTGCGCCTGTGGCGGCATCCGGGATCCTTCTGGCCCCACGGCGTTCTCCTGTGGCTGATCACTGCCGGAGGCGGACTGGCCTTGCGTGCCCTGGCCGGCGGCGGTACTGCGGTCAGCTTCCAGCTGGTCACCTTTGGCGTGCTCGGCGCGTTCCTGCTCCTGCCTCGCCTTGCCTCTTCCCTTGTCATGCGCAGGCGCACCCGGCCCGATTCCACTAGGCTCATAAACAGGGCCTGACACCGGCGCCCAGCAGGAGAAGGAAAGGCAAGCCATGATCACCGCTTTCGTACTCATCCAGACCGACTCGGCCCGGATTCCGGAGTGCGCGGAGGAAATCTCCGAGATTGAAGGCATCAGCGAGGTCTACTCGGTCACCGGAGAGTGGGACCTCATCGCGATTGCCCGCGTCCGCCGCCATGAAGACCTGGCCGACGCGATTGCCAACCGCCTTTCCAAGGTCCCCGGCGTGATCGGGACCACCACCCAGATAGCCTTCAGGGCTTACTCAAAACACGACCTCGACGCCGCGTTCTCGCTGGGCTTCGACGGGTAGTTAGGCCCGAAAAACACCGGATTTGCACGGTTTTCGAGCCACGGCGGCAACGTTTGGGTAACGAAATTTCCCTGTAATCCGGGTCATTCACGCACGAATACAAGCGGAGGAGGCGGACCAGACGGCCTGCCTCCCCCGCTTTTTTATGAGCTCCACTATTACGCCCAGGCACCTGGGCCGTTATTACCGTATTTACTGCGTGACCTGCACCCAGCGGTCCAGCGCCTTGCGTGCCTGTCCGCTGTCCACGGACTCCTCGGCGCGCCGCAGCCCCCGCTGAAGCCGTTCGGTCAGTGTTCCGTCAGCGGACGGGTCCAGCGCCACCAGAGCCGCGGCTGCGTTCAGCAGTACCGCGTCCCGGACCGGGCCGCGCTCCCCTGCCAGCACACTGAGCACAACGGCGGCATTCGCGGCCGCGTCTCCGCCCCTCAGATCCTCCAGCGTGGCCCGGGCTATCCCGAGATGCAGGGGATCCACCGTAGAGCGCTCTACGGCCCCGTTCCGGACCTCCCAGACGGTGGAGGTGCCGGTGGTCGTCATTTCATCCAGTCCGTCACCTCCCCTGAACACCAGGGCGCGGACACCGCGGGCTGCCAGGACACCCGCGATGAGCGGTGCCAGCCGCTCGTCAGCCACGCCAATGGCAGAAGCCGACGGATGCGAGGGATTGGTCAGCGGGCCCATGAAGTTGAACGCAGTCGCCACACCCATATCCCGCCTGGCAACGGCTGCGTGCCGCATGGAGGGATGGAAGACCTGCGCAAAACAGAACGTGATGCCTGCCTCCACGGCCGCCTGGGCAACACGGTCCACCGGCAGGTCCAGCCGTACGCCAAGGGCTTCAATGACATCGGCGGAGCCCGACGAGGAGGACGCCGCACGGTTGCCGTGCTTGACCACCTTGGCACCGGCACCGGCACACACCAGGGCAGCCATGGAAGAGATGTTTACCGTGTTATGCCTGTCACCGCCGGTTCCGACGATGTCCAGGGTTTCGCCGGGAATGTCGATGGGCCGGGCGTTGGCCAGCATGGCTTCCACCAGGCCGGTGAGTTCTTCGACACTTTCCCCCTTGGCACGCAGGGCGACCAGGAAGCCGGCGATCTGCGCGTCGGAAGCGTCTCCGGCCATGATCGTGTTCATCGCCCACCAGGTCTGTTCGGAACTCAGGTCCTGCCCCGCAATAAGCGCGGTAATAAGCGACGGCCAGGTGTGCTCGGAACTCGAAAACGTACTCACACGCTCTAGGTTATCTACGAATCGTAGAAAATGCTGATTTGTTTCCGGACGGGAAGTTCCGCGCCGTTGCTGGGAAGTGGGCGGTTTGGGAACGAACCGGACGCGCCGTTCGTCTGGTTCTGTTGGTGAACTGGGCAGTTTTACGGCCATAATGTCTATGTGACAACAGCGACCCATGCCCCCAGTACCCCGGCTCACCCCACGCTGAACCGCCCCAATATGGTCTCCGTAGGGACCGTGGTGTGGCTCTCCAGCGAACTCATGTTCTTTGCTGCGCTCTTCGCGATGTACTTCACGCTCCGCTCCACCTCGGGCGAGATGTGGGAGATCGAGACAGCCAAGCTGAACGTGCCCTTCGCCTTCGTGAACACGGTGATCCTTGTTTCCAGCTCCTTCTCCTGCCAGTTCGGCGTCTTCGCCGCTGAGCGGCTCCAGCCGCGCCGCACCGGCGGGCTCTTCCAGATTGCCCGTTGGGGAATGGTCGAGTGGTTCTACCTGACCTTCTTCCTCGGCGCCATCTTCGTAGCCGTCCAGGCTTTCGAGTACGCAGAACTCGTCTCCCACGGGATCTCGCTCTCCTCCAACGCCTACGGCTCGTCGTTCTACATCACCACCGGTTTCCACGGCCTGCACGTGGCCGGCGGCCTGATCGCATTCCTGTTCATCATCGGACGCGCCTACGCCGCCAAGCGGTTCGGACACTTCGAGGCGACCTCTGCGATCGTGACGTCCTACTACTGGCACTTCGTCGACGTGGTCTGGATTGCCCTCTTCGTCATCATCTACTTCCTCAAGTAGTCCGTCAGGGCAGCACCACAGCAATATTCAAAGTGGCACGAGTAACCAAAAGACCACACAAGTTAGGAACCACTAAGTGAAGGCACTATCGCAAAGGCGACGTCATCCCCTTGCAGCAGTAGTACTGCTGTTGCTGGGCCTCATCGTTACCGGCGGCATCTACGCAGCTGCTTCCGGAGCGAACGAAGCCCAGGCCGCCACCACCTACACTGCCGATGATGTGCAGCAGGGCGAGAAGCTCTTCATTGCGAACTGCGCCACCTGCCACGGCATGGAGGCCAGCGGAACCGAGAACGGCCCCTCCCTCGTAGGCGTCGGTGCCGCATCCGTCGACTTCCAGGTTGGCACCGGCCGTATGCCGATGGCCATGCAGGGCCCGCAGGCCCAGCAGAAGCCGCAGCAGTTCAACGAAGAACAGACCGCCCAGATGGCGGCCTACGTCGCTTCCCTCGGTGCCGGTCCTTCCGTGCCGGAAGAGCAGTACCTGGAAACCACCGGCGACGCCGCTGCAGGCGGCGAGCTGTTCCGCGTCAACTGCGCCATGTGCCACAACGCAGCCGGCGCAGGCGGCGCCCTGACCCGCGGCAAGTTCGCTCCGGCTCTGGAAGGTGTCAGCGAGCAGCACATCTACGAGGCCATGGTCACAGGCCCGCAGAACATGCCCGTCTTCTCCGATGCGAACCTCTCCCCCGAGGAGAAGCAGGACATCATCACCTTCCTCAAGAACATCGAAGCCAACGGTTCCCCCGGCGGAGCCGAGCTCGGTTCACTCGGTCCGGTCTCTGAAGGCCTGTTCATCTGGACAGCCGGCCTTGGCCTGATCATCGCTTTCACAATCTGGTTGACCTCCCGGTCTTCCTAGTCATCGCCGCGCTCACCCCCCGGGGTGACATCACAGTTACACATAGGTCTACTAATGCAGTTTCAAGAGAAGGATGAGGGGGATCATGGGCGACCATAGTCACGGCAGTCCGAACACCTCGGGCACCGTTGCTACGGCTGGCCAGGGCGAAGAAGGGGAATTCCAGAATCCTGGGCTTCCCCCGCACCGCCCTCGCCTGGCCGACACGGATCCCCGGGCTGAGAAGCGGTCCGAGAAGCAGGTGGCGATTCTCTTCGCCATCTCCGCTCTCGGTACGCTCCTGTTTTTCTACGGGTATTTCTTTATCCGTCTGGATGAGAGCATCGGGACGCTGCGCGTCCAGAACCTGTTCCTGGGCCTCGGCACCGCCTTCGCGATGCTCGGCATCGGCGTCGGTATTGTCCACTGGGCCAAGACGCTCATGCCGGACCACGAGGTCATCGAGGAACGCCACGAGATCCGTCCGGAAGAGGACCGCGTTGTCGCCGAGAAGATGATCGGCGACATCATCGAGGAAACCGGCATCAAGCGCCGTCCCCTGATCCGCAACACCCTGCTGGGTGCAATGGCTCTGGCGCCGCTTCCCGCGATCGTCCTGTTCCGCGACCTGGGCCCGCTGCCCGGTGACGTCCTGCGCCACACCATGTGGGACAACGGCGTCCGCCTTACCCGCGACCCGAGCGGTACCCCGATCAAGGCCTCGGACGTCACCCTGGGCTCTGCCTTCCACGTGATCCCCGAGGGCCTGAACGACGCCGAGCACAAGCTCGAGGAAAAGGCCAAGGCAGTTGTCCTGCTGATGCGCCTGGATCCCTCCGAGCTCAACCCCTCCCCCGGACGCGAAGACTGGTCCGTGGACGGCATCGTTGCCTACTCCAAGATCTGCACCCACGTTGGCTGCCCGGTGGCACTGTACGAACAGCACACGCACCACCTGCTGTGCCCGTGCCACCAGTCCACCTTCGACCTGACCCAGGAATGCGCTGTCATCTTCGGTCCGGCCGTCCGTCCACTGCCGCAGCTGCCGATCGCCGTTGACGACGAGGGCTACCTCATTGCCACCAGCGACTTCACTGAACCCGTTGGACCGAGCTACTGGGAGCGTGGCTGATCATGAGTGCTACCTCTGTATCCGGCACCTACGAGCCGAAGACCAAGCTCGGGCGCATCACCAACTTCGTCGATACCCGCGTCAGCGGCTCGATGATGGTCAAGGAGTTCGGCCGCAAGGTCTTTCCTGACCACTGGTCCTTCATGTTTGGTGAAGTGGCGCTCTACAGCTTTGTCATTCTGCTCCTCTCCGGAACGTTCCTGACGTTCTTCTTCGATCCGTCCATGGCGGAAACGCACTACGAAGGCAGCTACGTTCCGCTCAAAGGCGTGGAAATGTCCGTTGCCTACGCTTCGTCGCTGGATATCTCCTTCGACGTCCGCGGCGGCCTCTTCATGCGTCAGGTCCACCACTGGTCGGCCCTGCTGTTTGTTGCCTCCGTCTCGGTGCACATGCTGCGCGTCTTCTTCACCGGAGCGTTCCGCAAGCCCCGTGAACTGAACTGGGTTGTGGGCGGCGTGCTGCTCATCCTGGCCCTGGCTGCCGGCTTCACCGGCTACTCGCTCCCCGATGACCTGCTTTCCGGCAACGGCCTGCGCATCATCGACGGCGTTATCAAGGCTGTCCCGGTTGTTGGTACCTACATCAGCTTCTTCCTGTTCGGCGGCGAGTTCCCCGGTACGGCAGTGATTGGACGCCTGTACGTCCTGCACATCCTGCTGGTTCCTGCCCTGATCCTGCTGATGATCGCCATCCACCTGTTCATGGTCGTCATCCACAAGCACACCCAGTGGCGCGGCCCGGGACGTACCAACAACAACGTTGTTGGCTACCCCGTTGGACCGGTCTACGCAGCCAAGGCCGGTGGATTCTTCTTCATCGTCTTCGGCATCGTGGCCTTCATCTCGGCAGTGTTCACGATCAACCCGATCTGGAACTACGGCCCGTACGACCCCTCCCCCGTGTCCGCAGGTACCCAGCCTGACTGGTATATCGGCTGGGTTGACGGTGCACTGCGCCTGATGCCGGGCTGGCTGTTCGGCTTCCCGTTCGAATGGAACATTCCGTTCCCCTGGGGCGTCAACACGCTGTCCCTCAACGTCCTGCTGCCGGCCCTGGTGCCCGCAGGAATCGTCTTCGGCCTGCTCTTCACCTGGCCGTGGATCGAAGCCTGGGTCACCAAGGACAAGCGCGTCCACAACCTGCTGGACCGCCCGCGCAACGCTCCGACCCGCACCGCCATCGGTGTTGCCGGCGTCATCTTCTACTGCGTCATGTGGGCTGCTGCCAGCTCCGACCTCATCGCCACGCACTTCATGGTGTCGCTGAACGACGTGACCTACTGGCTCCGCTTCCTGTTCTTCTTCGGACCGGTTATTGGATTCATGGTGACCCGCCGCATCGCCCTGGCCCTGCAGCGCAAGGACCGCGAGATTGTTCTCCACGGCGTCGAAAGCGGACGTATCGTCCGTCTCCCGCACGGTGAGTACATCGAGGTCCACGAACCGCTGGATGAGTTCAAGCGCTACAAGCTCGTTGCGTTCGACTCCCCCGAGGTCACGCCGGCCCAGCCGGATGCCAAGGGTAAGATCAGCCGCAGTGAGAAGCGCCGCGGAGCGCTCTCCCGGTTCTTCTTCGAAGACCGTGTTGCTCCGGTGACTCCGGCCGAACTTGAGGCCGCACACCACCACGAACCGCATGCCGAAGTTGAGGCCAGCGAAGTGGATGAGGCTCCCGCCTCGATCGAGAAGCACTAGCTCGAACACTAAAGAAGCCCCCGTCCTTTCGGACGGGGGCTTCTTTGCTTTGTATGCCCTTGTTGCCGCTCTTCTCCCGGCAACAAGGGGCGCGGCAAACCATGCCTACAGTTCGAAGGGCACCTTCGAGGGCAGCGGGTACCTGCGCACGGGATGATCCAGGTCCGCGAACGGTGCAGACCCGATGCTCAGCTTGGTAAAGTCCAGCCGGGACTCCCTCAGGACTACCTGGATGCCCTTGACCGCCAGTTTCACGTCAGGGACGAGGCACAGGATGTTGAGCTTGTACGGACTGAACCCTGTCTCTTCTACAGATCCAAGTCCCCGCCAAGAGAAATAGGTGCCGATTGCGGTGGCTGCCTTGTGCTCAAGGTACCTGTCCCGCTCAGTGCCGTCCTTGGACTTGAGCGCATACTGGGCTATGACCCAGTGCTGCTCCTCCTCAGGGATTTCTGCGTACCCCTCCCCCGCGGCGGAGTCACCGAATTCCTGGATCAGCTTCTCCGCCTGGGCGCTGTCAACGCCTTCCTTCACGGAGACCGCGCCCTCGTGGCCTACCCTGCCCTTCGTAATCATGAGCGAGCGGTCCTCGGGCTCATAGACAGCTTCCTTGAAGAGCATCCCGCGCGGCGGGTCCTGCTTGTACATCCTCAGGATCTCCATTCGGCGATCCCTCCATTCTTGGTTCAGGTCGCCTGGTGGCGTCCGGGGTGGTAGGTGCGCGGCGTCCGGATTCCGGGGCGCTGAAGCGGCACCCAGAGCTTGTAGCGGTCAGCGCGGTAATAGGAAACCGAGTAGTCCACCATCGACCGGGAGACGTAGGCATGGCGCTGGATCTTCAACAGCGGTGCGCCCAGGTCCACGTTGAGCAGCCTCGCCGTCGATGCCGTGGCGGCCGTGGCCTCGATCGTGTCCTCGCCCCACTCAATCACCATGCCGTACCGCTCGCTCAGGACCCGGTACAGCGACGTCGGCGGTTCTTCGTCCAGCATGCCCGGCACATGCCAGGCCGGAATAAAGTTCTCATCCACGCTCATGGGTTCCCCGTCGGCCAGCAGCTGCCGCCGGAAACGGACCACCGGCTGTCCGGGGTCAATCTGCAGCTCCCGGGCGACTAGATGGGAGGCAGGCACCTGTTCGAACGTCAGCACACGGGCATCGGGCACCATTCCGCGGCGGTGCATTTCCTCGCTGTAGGAGGTCAGCTTGATCTGCAGGTCCATTTTGGGCCTCGCCACGAAGGTGCCGACACCAACAACCCGTTCCAGGACCTCATCCGCGACGAGGGCGTCGATGGCCTGCCGCACGGTCATCCGAGCAACCTTGAAATGCTCGGAGAGCTCACGTTCCGAGGGCACAGCGGTTCCGGGAGGAGCGTGCTGTTCTACGAACCGCCTCAGGATTTCTTCGAGCTGCTTGTGCTTCGCCACCCCGGATGCGGGATCAATACCTTCCGGGAAGGCTTTCAGGGCACGCTTGATCACGGCGCGGGAGCCTGCCGGACAGGCAGCGGTTCGGACATGGCGGACGGGACCTTCCTCGGGTGGAGTGCTTATCCAAGGATACCGGGAAGCACGCTCCTGCCCCGACGTCCAGGCCTGCCGTAATGGCACGCGCACCAGGAGGGCAGACACAAAACCGGAGGGCCCGCAGTTACCTGCGGACCCTCCGGTCAACTGATCTTTAGTTGTGGCTGCTAAGCCTAGTGCGCGTGGTTACCGCGGCTGTATTCGTAAACCCAGCCAATCAGTCCGACGACGGCCAGTCCTGCACTGATGAACAGGACCCACCAGCCCACTGCGAGGCCGAGGAATCCACCGGCGCAGGCGGTCGCCAGGACCAGCGGCCACCAGCTCCAGGGGCTGAAGAAGCCCTGTTCGCCGGATCCTTCGTGGATTTCAGCATCAAGCCGGTCTTCCGGACGCATGCCCACGCGGCGTGCCGTGAACATCAGGTAGTACCCGATCATCAGGGACATGCCGGCGGTCAGGAACAGCGCCAGGAAGCCAACCGGTTCCATCCAGTCCACGAGGTAGCCGTAGACAACGCCAACTACTGCGAAGAACGGAGCCATCAGGAGGAAGAGCTTTGCCTCGATTTTCACTTGACGCTCTCCTTGCGGTCAGCCGAACCGTAGACCTGGCCGGGTGCGGACTCGTTGGTGACGGTCTGCTGCAGTTCCGGGTGGTGCAGGTCCAGGGCCGGACGCTCCGAACGGATTCGGGGCAGCGACGTGAAGTTGTGGCGCGGCGGCGGGCAGGAAGTAGCCCACTCGAGCGAGGCACCGAAGCCCCACGGGTCATCAACTTCAACCTTCTTGCCGTGGCGCCAGGTGATGTAGACGTTCCAGAAGAACGGGATCAGGGAGGCACCCAGGACGAAGGAGGCGATCGTGGAGAACTGGTTCATCGCGGTGAAGTTGTCTTCCACGAGGTAGTCAGCGTAGCGGCGAGGCATGCCGATGACGCCCAGCCAGTGCTGGATCATGAACGTGCCGTGGAAGCCCAGGAACAGGAGCCAGAAGTGGATCTTGCCGAGGCGTTCGTTGAGCATCTTGCCGGTCCACTTCGGCCACCAGAAGTAGAAGCCTGCGAACATCGCGAAGACGACGGTACCGAAGACCACGTAGTGGAAGTGGGCAACCACGAAGTACGTGTCAGACACGTGGAAGTCCAGCGGCGGGGCGGAAAGGATGATCCCGGTCAGGCCACCGAAGAGGAAGGTGATCAGGAAGCCGATGCTCCAGAGCATCGGAGTCTCGAACGTGATCGATCCGCGCCACATGGTGCCGATCCAGTTGAAGAACTTCACGCCGGTCGGTACTGCGATGAGCATGGTCATGAAGGCGAAGAACGGCAGCATGACGGCGCCGGTCACATACATGTGGTGTGCCCACACGGTCACGGACAGTGCAGCAATGGCGATCGTTGCGTAGACCAGGCCCTTGTAGCCGAAGATCGGCTTGCGGCTGAAGACCGGGAAGATCTCCGAGACGATGCCGAAGAACGGCAGGGCGATGATGTAGACCTCGGGGTGGCCGAAGAACCAGAACAGGTGCTGCCAGAGGACCGCACCGCCGTTCTCCGGATCGAAGATGTGCGCGCCGAAGCGGCGGTCAGCGCCCAGGGCGAAGAGTGCGGCAGCCAGCGGGGGGAACGCCATCAGGATCAGGATGCCGGTCACAAGGGTGTTCCAGGTGAAGATCGGCATGCGCCACATGGTCATGCCCGGGGCACGCATGCAGATGATCGTGGTGATGAAGTTGACCGCACCGAGGATGGTGCCGAAGCCGGAGAGCGCAAGGCCGAAGACCCAGAGGTCACCGCCCACGCCTGGCGAGAATGTCGTATTCGACAATGGTGCATAAGCGAACCAGCCAAAGGACGCGGCGCCCTGCGGGGTGATGAACCCGGATACGGCGATGGTGCTGCCGAAGAGGAAGAACCAGAAGGCCAGGGCGTTCAAACGCGGGAACGCGACGTCCGGGGCACCGATCTGCAGCGGCATCATCACGTTGGCGAAGCCTGCGAAGAGCGGGGTGGCGAACATCAGCAGCATGACGGTGCCGTGCATGGTGAACAGCTGGTTGTACTGTTCCTTGGTCTGCAGGATCTGCATACCGGGTTCGAACAGCTCGGCACGGATGACCAGGGCCATCACGCCGCCGAGGCAGAAGAAAATAAATGACGCGATCAGGTACATGTACCCGATGGTCTTGTGGTCAGTGGAGGTGATCCAGTTGACGACGATGCGTCCCTTGGAGACCGGCACAACGCGCGGTGCGACCCGCGTGCCTGATTCCTCCGAAGTGTATTCCAGGGTAGTCATAGCTTTCCTCCTACCTCCTTACTTCGTCGGATTCAGGTTGGTGTTGCGGTCGTATTCTGCGCCCAGCTGGCCATCGTCCAGCGTGGCCAGGTAGGCCTCGTACTCGGCCTCGGAGACGACCTTCACGTTGAAGAGCATTTCAGAGTGGTACTCGCCGCAGAGCTCGGCACACTTGCCTTCGAAGGTGCCCTCCTGCTGCGGAGTGAGGGTGATGTAGTTGGTGCGGCCCGGGATCATGTCCCGCTTCTGCAGGAACGCCGGAACCCAGAAGGAGTGGATGACGTCACGGGAGTTCAGCTGGAGTTCAACAGACTTGTTGACCGGCAGGTACAGCGTGGGGAATTCGTCCTGGGACTTTTCCTCGCCGTCCAGGTTGACCTGGACACCGCTGTAGTACTTGTCTTCCTTGACGTAGTTGAAGTCCCACGCCCACTGCTTGCCGCGGACGTCCACAATGACGTCAGGATCATCAACGCGGGCATCGAGGGCCCGGATGTCGCGGTCGGTGAAGAAGAAGAGCACCAGGACCATGAACAGCGGGATCGCCGTGTAGAAGATTTCCAGCGGCAGGTTGTAGCTGAGCTGGCGGGGGTAGCCGGTCTCGTTCTTCCGGCGCCTGTAGGCGATGATGCACCACAGGATCAGTCCCCACGTGAGGATACCAACGGCCAGCGCGGCAATCCATGAATTGACCCAGAGGTCCATGATGCGGCCGGTGTGGTTGGTGGTGTCCCGTTCCGTGGGCAGCCAGCCCTTTTGGACATCTGATGAACAACCCGATAAAAACAACGCGCCGGCCGACGTTACGGCTGAGATCTTTAAGATCCTGGCGCGTCGGCTGCTGGTTCGGTCCTGCGAACTCACAGACGGCCCTTCCTCTTGTTACGTGCAAGTGCGGCACAGCGGACAGAAAAATCCCCCAGCTGCGCACGATCAGTTTTACTACTACGTGTAGAGCTTACCCCGGACGCGGTGCTGTCCAGTGACAGACCGCACCGCGTGCCGGGCAGAATACCCTCTATTACGGCCCAAAAGCCGCGGTTTCCGGCCTAGTGGAAGGAGTCTCCACAGGCGCATGAACCACCGGCGTTGGGATTGTCGATGGTGAAACCCTGCTTGGAAATCGTATCTTCGAAGTCGATCGAGGCTCCGGCCAGGTACGGCACGCTCATCTTGTCGACGATGACCTCGACGCCGTCGAAGTCGCGCACAGCATCCCCGTCGAGCACACGCTCGTCGAAGTAGAGCTGGTAGATCAGTCCCGAGCAGCCCCCGGGCTGAACTGCTACCCGCAGCCGCAGGTCGGTGCGGCCCTCCTGCTCAAGGAGGGAGCGGACCTTGCCGGCTGCAACCTCGGAAAGCATCACGTCGTGCGTGGGCAGTTCTTCGGCGGCTTCTGTTCCAACCAGGCCAGCGTTCTCACTCGTGGAAGTGCTCATTGCTTCTCTCTTTCCGTCCGGGCGGCCGGCCCGCCGGCAGTTCAAGGCTGACGGGCCGGTGCCAGTTCACTCAATGGTACGTCGGCGCACCCCTAGAGCAGTAACGGCCTAGGGGGTTTCCTGCATTCCCAGACGGGCCAAAAGCAGGGCCTCGGCGAGAATGGCCTTTTCGAAGTCACCCAGGTGCAGGGACTCGTTCGCGGAGTGCGCGCGGGAGTCCGGGTCTTCCACGCCCGTGATCAGGATCGATGCCTGCGGGAAGACCTCAACCAGGTCCGCAATGAACGGGATGGAACCGCCTACTCCCATCTCTACAGGGGTAGTCCCCCACGCTGTTTGCAGCGCCCACAGGGCGGTCTGGGCAGCCGGAGCGGAGGTGTCCGTGGCGAAGGCGTTGCCGCGTTCCCCCGGGGTGAAGGTCACCTCGGCGCCGAAGGGAGCGTTGGCCGCCAAATGCCGTGCCATAGCATCCATGGCAGCCTCCGGGTCCTGCCCCGGGGCCAGGCGCATGGAGAACTTCGCCCGTGCTGAGGGCTGGATGGTGTTGGAAGACATGGCCACCGAAGGTACGTCGATGCCAATGATCGACAGTGCCGGCTTGGTCCAGAGCCGGGAGGCGATGGACCCCTCCCCCGCCAGCTGCACCGAGTCCAGGACCGAGGAATCCTGCCGGAAGTCCTCCTCCGGGTAGTCCACGGCGGCGTCGTCGAATCCTTCCAGGCCCTTGATCACGAGGTTGCCGCGTTCGTCGTGGAAGGTGGCGATCAGCCTGGCCAGCAGGGTCGGCGCGTCAAGGACCGGCCCCCCGAACATGCCCGAGTGCACCGCGTGGCCGAGAACCCGCACCTCGAAGGTTCCGTCAACCAGGCCGCGCAGGCTGGTGGTCAGCGCCGGCGTTCCAACCTTCCAGTTGCCGGAGTCTGCGACCACAATCACATCGGCACGGAGCAGCTCCCGGTGGGTTTCGAGGAATTTCCGGAAGGTAGGGGAACCGGCTTCCTCCTCGCCCTCGATGAAGAACGTGATGCCCACGCCCGGCTCGTCCCCAACCACATCGTTCAGGGCACGGAGCGCCGAAGCGTGCACCATGATTCCGGCCTTGTCGTCCGCGGCACCGCGGCCGTAGAGCCGTCCGCCGCGTTCAGTCGCGGTGAACGGCTCGGTCTCCCAAAGCGCCGGATCGCCCGGCGGCTGGACGTCGTGGTGGGCGTAGAGGAGAACCGTCGGCTTGCCCGGTGCAGCAGGGCGGCGGGCAACGACGGCGGGGCCGCCGGGCTTGCCGTTGTTGTCCACCCGAAGGATCTGCACGTCATCCAGGCCGGCGCCGCGGAGCAGCTCCGCCACGGCGTCCGCTGAGCGGTCCAGGTTCTTGGGGTCGAAGGAATCCCAGGCAATTCCGGGAATGGCTACCAGCCTGGTCAGGTCCTCAAGCGTGCGGGGAAATGCCGCCGCCACGCTGGCGCGCAGCGCTGCTTCGTCCGGGACCGTGCTGGAGGTGTGGGTAGAGGAAGTCATAGGCCACACCCTACAACCGTGCCCCGGCCGCTTCGAGGCGCAGGACCTGCGGGGACGCTCCAAACCGCCAGGGTTTGACTGTGCCGTAACCGCCGCGCAGGCCACGTGCGGTTCAGGTATCCTTGATGAGTGTTCGGACGAAAGAAAGAAGCGCCCACCGCGCAGGAAACTGTGGATCAGGCAGCTGCAGCCCAGGCCGAGTCGCCCAAGTCCGGCGGCTCCACCGGCAAGGGCGCTCCCACCCCGCGGCGTAAGGACCAGGTAGCTGCGCGCAAGCGCCCGCTGGTCCCCAACGACCGCAAGGCTGCCCGGGAGGCCAGCCGTGCCGCCATGCGCGAGGAACGCCTGAAGACCCGTGCCGCCCTGGATACCGGCGACGAGCGCTACCTTCCCCTGCGCGACAAGGGCCCCAACCGCCGCTTCGTGCGCGACGTAGTGGATGCACGCTGGAACGTCGGTGAATTTGTGATGATCGCTGCTGCCGTCTTTGTGGTAGCCAGCTTCATCCAGAACCTCACGGTGCAGAGCTTCATCCTTATGGCCTTCTGGGCACTGATTGTGCTGGTGATCGTGGACAGCATCCGCATCCGCTTCCTCCTGCGCCGCCGCCTCACCGAAAAGTTCGGGTCCCCCAACCAGGGCGACGTCTGGTACGGAATCTCCCGTGCCCTGCAGCTGCGCCGTTTCCGTCTGCCCAAGCCGCAGGTACGCCGCGGCGAGAAGGTCTCCTAGCCGGGCCCAAACCTGCAAGGCCTGTACATACATGGAAGAAGGGACCGGTTGAACCGGTCCCTTCTTCCATGTCCTGCTATGTCCTGCGGCGAACCGGGACTCAGCCGCGGCGCTGCAGCTTGCGCAGCCGCCGGTTGATCCGCCCTGCCCAGAACGGTCCTTCGTAGAGGAACGCGGTGTAGCCCTGCACCAGGTTCGCCCCGGCATCGAGGCGCTCCTTGACGTCGTCTCCGGTTTCCACGCCGCCAACCGAGATAATCACCGGTTCCGGACCGAGGGCGGCGCGCAGCCGGCGCAGGACTTCGAGGGAACGCTGTTTCAGCGGCGCGCCGCTGAGCCCGCCTACTCCGGCAGCAATAACGGTTTCGGGATCTGTAACCAGGCCTTCGCGCCCGATGGTGGTGTTGGTGGCCACGACGCCGTCGAGCTTCAGGTCCAGCGCCAGGCGGGCGACGTCGTCGATGTCCTCATCAGTAAGGTCCGGCGCGATCTTCACCAGCAGCGGCACATGGCGTCCTGCGGTCTCATCGGCAGTCCGGCCCACCGCGGTCAGCAGCGGACGCAGGGAGTCGATGCTCTGCAGCTGGCGCAGGCCCGGAGTGTTCGGTGAGCTCACATTGACCACCAGGTAATCGGCGCCGGCTGCAAGCAGCCGGGTGCTGGCCAGGTAGTCATCAACGGCGTCCTGGAGCCCAACCTTCTTCGTCTTGCCGATGTTGACGCCAACGATCGGGCGGTCGCGCCCCCAGCGGCGGTACAGGCCGTCCACGGCTTTCCGCACCCGCGGCGCGACGGCGGCGGCGCCGTCGTTGTTAAAGCCCATGCGGTTGATGACGGCCCGGTCCTCCACCAGCCGGAACAGCCGGGGTTTGGCATTGCCTGGCTGGGCCTGGGCCGTGACGGTTCCAAGTTCAATGTGCCCGAAGCCGAGGTTCGCCAGTGCCACGACGGCGGCGCCCTCCTTATCGAAGCCTGCTGCCAGGCCGAAGGGCGAGGGGAACCGCAGGCCCAGTGCGTCAACCGCCTGGCCCCGGGCGGGACGGGTGAGGGCACGCAGCACCGGTGCCGCAGGCGTGAAGGCTGCGGCGCGGATTGCTTCGTAGCCGATCTTGTGGGCTTTTTCGGGGTCCATTCCGGAGAACACAATCCGGAAGAACGTGGGGTAGACGCGCATGTTTTAATGCTTCCACTCGCGGTGGCCTGCACCAAATCGCCGTCCGGGAGTCCCGACTCTTTCGTGTATTTTCGATGTATGGGGCAGAACTGGCAACCTGACAGACTGGGCGACGGCTACCGGGCACTGACGCTGGAGCTCGGCGAGGATGACGAAGGACCGGTTGCAGCGACCCTGGTCTCCTATACCCCCGAACCTCCCCCGCCGCCGACATTCACCGGGCGGCTGCGGGAACGGATTGCCCGGCTGCGAGGCCCCGTGGAACCGGCACCCGTACATGCAGTGGTCTACGTCCACGGCTGGGCCGACTACTTCTTCCAGACTGAACTGGCTGACTTCTGGGCCGAGCGCGGGGTTGCTTTCTATGCTGTTGACCTGCGCAAGTACGGCCGCAGTCTCCGGCCGGGACAGTCAGAGGGATTCATCACCGATCTCTCCGACTATGACGCGGACATCGAAGCAGCCCTGGCCGCGGTTGAAGAGGACATCCGCGAAAGCCGCGGGGCGCAGGCCCCGGTACGGCTGACGCTCATGGCACATTCAACCGGCGGACTTGTTGCCTCGCTCTGGGCGCACCGGAACCCCGGACGCATTTCCGCACTGATCCTGAACAGCCCGTGGCTTGAACTGCGCGGAAGTTCCCTGGCGCGTAACGCCGCTGCAGGACTGCTGGAGCCGCTGGCACGCACCCGTCCCAAGGCACGGCTGAAGATCCCCGAGCTTGACTTTTACTGGCGGTCGCTGAGCGCTGAAGCGGACGGCGAGTGGGAACTTGACCCGGTCTGGAAGCCCCCGGGCAGCTGGCCTGTCCGTGCCGGCTGGATCACGGCAGTGCTGGCAGGCCACGCCCAGGTGGCACGCGGACTGGACATCAACTGCCCTGTCCTGGTGATGGCATCTGCCCGGTCCACTATTGGTGCCACCTGGAACGAGTCAATGAAATCCACGGACAGCGTGCTGGACGTCAACCTCATGGTCCAGCGGGCACTGCTCCTGGGCCCCGAAGTGACCGTCCTGCGCTTTGACGGGGCCCTGCATGACGTGCTGCTCTCGGCGAAGCCGGTCCGCCGCGTGGTTTACGACCGGCTGGGCACGTGGGCCGGAACCTACCTGCACGGGCAAGCCCCCGGCTAGGCGCCGGCGGCCGCCTGGTCCACCGCGCCCCCGTAGCGGCGGTCCCGCCGCGCATAGATTTCCACGGCTTCCCACAGCGTCCGGCGGTCGACGTCGGGCCAGAGCGTATCCATGAAGACCATCTCTGCATATGCGGACTGCCACAGCATAAAATTGGAGAGCCGCTGCTCCCCCGACGTGCGCAGGAAAAGGTCGACGTCGGGAAGGTCCGGCTCGTCGAGATAGCGCTGGATTGTCTTCTCGGAAATGCTCCCGGGACGCAGCTTGCCGTTCTTCACGTCTTCGGCGATCGCGCTGACGGCATCGGTGATCTCAGCCCGTCCACCGTAGTTCACGCACATGTTCAGGGTGCAGGCGGTGTTATTCCTGGTCTGTTCCTCGGCGACCTCAAGTTCCTTGATCACCGACCCCCAGAGCCGGGGACGGCGCCCTGACCAGCGGATGCGCACTCCCCACTCGTCCAGCTGGTCCCGCTGCCGGCGCAGGACATCCCTGCTGAAGCCCATGAGGAAACGGACCTCTTCCGGGGAGCGTTTCCAGTTTTCAGTGGAGAAGGCGTACACGGAGACATGTTTGATGCCTATTTCGACGGCGCCGGCCATGACATCCAGCAGAGCTGCTTCACCTGCGCGGTGCCCTTCGGTGCGTGGCAGGCCGCGCTGGTTGGCCCACCGGCCGTTCCCGTCCATGACGATGGCAACGTGCGCAGGAACCAGGTCGCGGGGAACCGGGGGCGGAACCGCGCCGGACGGATGCGGCCACGGAGCAGCCGGAGAGTTGCGGGGAGGAACCAAAGCTATACACGCTCCACATGTTGAAGGGACTTCACGACTCGTTCCAGGTGCCACTGCAGGTAGCTGGCCACCAGGCCGGCCGATTCCCGGCGGGGCTGCGGGCCGGAGGCATCCGCGTATTCCCAGTCGCCGCTGAGCAGCGCCGCCAGCAGCAGCATGGTTTCCGCTGACGGCGATGCTGATCCCGGAGGCCGGCAGGCCGGACATACGGCTCCGCCCAGCGGGGCCGAGAACGCGCTGTGCGGCCCGGGCGCTCCGCAGCGGGCACAGTCCGTGAAGGACGGGGCCCAGCCCGCGGTGGACAGGGCCCGCAGAAGGTAGGAATCGAGAATAAGTTCCGGCGGATGGACTCCGCGGCTCAGGGCCGCCATGGCACCAATGACCAGGTGGTAGTGCGCATTCGCGGACTCGCCGTCGACGTCGGTCAGGCGTTCGGCTGTCTCGGCAACAGCCGCGGCTGCCGTGTAGCGGGCGTAGTCGGCGGCGATTCCCGCACCATAGGCGCCCTTGGTCTGGACCTGGGTCACGATGTCCAGGCTGCGGCCATGAGAAAGCTGCAGGTCCACGACCATAAAGGGTTCCAGCCGGGCACCAAACTTGCTGGACGTGCGGCGCACCCCCTTGGCGACGGCGCGGACCTGGCCGTGGTTGCGCGTCAGGAGGATGACGATCCGGTCCGCTTCGCCCAGCTTGTGGGTGCGCAGCACCACGCCCTCGTCACGGTAGGTCCGTGAAGCGAATGATTTATTGGCCACGCACCTATTTTCCCACGCTGGACGGGTTTTCCCTGCAGGACGGTGTTCCTGCACGCCAGCGCGTCCGGTGCGCAGCTGCGTACCGGGCGCACTGGATGTCGGCCGGGGGCCGGACGCGGTGCTACTCGCCTGAAGCGTCGCGGATCGCCCGGTTCACGGCGGAGATAACGGCCTTCAGGGCAGAGAGGGTGGTGTTGGAGTCGATGCCTACGCCCCACAGCACACGTTCCCCGACGGCGAGCTCAACATAGGCGGCTGCCATTGCCTTGCCGCTGGCGGACAGGGCGTGCTCGGAGTAGTCGAGCAGGCGGACGTCCACACCGTCCTGGCTCAGGATCTGGAGCAGGGCGTCGATGGGACCTGTACCGGAGGCGACGCGGCGCTGCTGTACGCCGCCGGCGCGCAGGCTGGCGGTAAGCAGGAAGGACCCGTTCTCCGACGTATCCGCTGTGACGGAGGTGAGGGCGTAGTGGCCCCACGGCTCGGCACCGGTGTCCGGTGTGGTGGGCAGGTACTCGTCCTGGAAAACGCGCCAGAGCTCGGCACCGGTGACTTCGCCGCCCACGGTGTCCGTGCGCCGCTGGATGACTCCGGAGAATTCGATCTGCGCACGGCGCGGCAGGTCCAGGTTGTGCTCGTTCTTGAGCAGGTAGGCCACGCCTCCCTTGCCGGACTGCGAGTTCACCCGGATCACGGCTTCGTAGCTGCGGCCAATGTCCTTCGGGTCGATCGGCAGGTACGGGACGCCCCATTCAAGCTCATCGACTGACTTGCCGGCAGCTGCCGCTTCCTTCTCCATGGACTCGAAGCCCTTCTTGATGGCGTCCTGGTGGGAGCCGGAGAAAGCAGTGAAGACAAGGTCGCCGCCGTACGGGGAGCGTTCAGGCACGGGCAGCTGGTTGCAGTACTCAACGGTCCGCCGGATTTCGTCCATGTTGGAGAAATCGATCTGCGGATCAATGCCCTGACTGAACATGTTCATGCCCAGCGTGATCAGGTCCACGTTGCCGGTGCGCTCTCCGTTGCCGAAAAGGCAGCCTTCGATCCGATCTGCCCCGGCGAGGTAGCCAAGTTCTGCTGCCGCAACTCCGGTCCCGCGGTCATTGTGCGGGTGCAGGGAGAGGATGATTGCCTCACGGTTGGCGAGGTTGCGGTGCATCCACTCAATCGAGTCTGCGTAGACGTTCGGCGTTGCCATTTCCACGGTGGCCGGCAAGTTCAGGATCATCTGCCGGTCGGTGGAGGCTTCAAGGACTTCCGCCACCGCATTCGAGATGCGCAGGGCGAAGTCCAGTTCCGTGCCGGTGTAGGACTCGGGCGAGTATTCGTACGTGACGTCGATGCCGCGCAGCTGTTCCTCATACTTCTTGCACAGCCGCGCTCCGGTCAGCGCGATGTCCACGATCCCGTCCTGGTCGGTGTTGAACACGACCTTGCGCTGCAGCACCGAGGTGGAGTTGTACAGGTGGACAATCGCGCGGTCTGCGCCTTCGAGGGCTTCATACGTGCGTTCGATGAGATGTTCACGGGACTGGGTGAGCACCTGGATGGTGACGTCGTCCGGGATCCGGTCGCCTTCGATCAGCTGCCGGACAAAATCGAAGTCCAGCTGCGAGGCGGAGGGGAATCCGACTTCGATTTCCTTGTAGCCCATGTTCACCAGCAGGTCGAACATTTTGTGCTTGCGCTCGGGCGTCATGGGGTCGATCAGCGCCTGGTTGCCGTCACGGAGATCAACGGCGCACCAGCGCGGAGCTTTGGTAATGACTTTGTCCGGCCACGTGCGGTCTGGGAGATCCACGCTGATCTGGTCCTGGAACGGAACATATTTGTGGATCGGCATGCCGGAGGGCTGCTGTGCGTTTCGCATAATGTCTGGGGTGGCCTTTTCTTGTAGAACTTTAGAAATGGTGGCCGGGCAACACAAACTCCGCAGCGAGGGTTCGGCCTAAACAGTGGGTTGCGTGGCCTCGCCGCGGCAGCTAAGAAGGAGGATCTCTGCGCGCACGTGCCCAGACTAGCACGCACGTTCAGGGGCTATTGAAAACTCAGTAACCGAAGGCCGACTGGCACGTAACCTGCGCGGCAGTCTGCCCCGTGAGCCCGCCGAGGTTACCCGTGTCTTCCATCAGGTTCCCCTTGGTGAAGTCCGCCCCGACCTGAACGACGACGCCGCGCACTGCCGAACTCACGGCCACCTGGGAGGAGGGAATGTTCAGGGCCTTGGCAACTTCCAGCGCCATGTCGTCGTAGCCGGGCGTGAAGAAGACCTGGGTGCCGGGCGTTGTTGAGGCGGACAGGCCGCCGGCAAGTGCCTGGCTGAAGCCCTCACTGAGCAGGTACTGGGCAAGTTCGGCGTCACGTCCGCTTTCGGTTCCGTTGATACCGTCCAGGATGGTCACCGGAATAGTCGCCGGATCGATCACCGGAGCGACGGGCTCGGGGCTAACGGTGCCGGGGGCAGCGCTGCCGGGAGTCTGTGCTGCAGGTTCCTCTTCCGCAGCGGCACCGATGGGCTGGTCTGCGACCAGGGCGTCAAACAGCGGCTGCGCCGCATCCTCGTCCAGGACGAGCCGATTGGGATCAAGTTCGTAAGGCACCACCGGAACGGTCACAAAAGCAACGTTTCCCAGGTCCACGTCCTTGAGGCGGCCCGCCATGGCAATCAGGGTGGGGATGTCGGTAAGGCCCTCGTCCACGGTCAGGTTCTTCGTCACGGTGTCGGCAATGGAGTAGAGACGGGGAAGGTTGTTCAGCGTGCCTTCACCCTGGACTTTCCTCACCATGGAGGCAAGGAAACTCTGCTGTGCCTTGATGCGGCCTTCATCGCCGCCGTTGCCGAAGCCGTGGCGGGTGCGCAGGAATGCAAGTGCCTGGTCACCCTGGACGCTGGAAACACCTGCGGGAATGTTCAGTCCGGAAAGCGGATCGTCAACCGGCTGGTTCACGCAGACTTCCACGCCGCCAAGGGTGTTGGACAGTTCCTTCACGGCGTTGAAGTCGGCCATCATGAAGTGGTCAATGCTGAGGCCGGTCAGTTCGTTGATTGCCGCCACGGTACAACCGGGGCCGCCGTTGCCCAGCGCGCCGTTCAGCTGGGCCAGACCCATCGCCTGGAACTGGAGCCCGGATTCAGGGTCCGTGCAGGCAGGCAGCGGGACCAGCAGGTCGCGCGGGAAGCTCACCACGGTCACATGGGAACGGTCTGCTGCCATGTTCACGAGCATCATGACGTCCGAGTTGTTGGAGTCCTGGCCTTCGCGGTTGTCGGTGCCCAGCACCAGGATCTGCAGTGAATCGGTGTTGGTGTCCGCCGGGACTTCGGGCTGGTCCTGCCCAATGTTCAGCGGTTTGGTGTCGAAGTTGCTTTGCAGCCGCAAAAGCTGCACGCCTGCGAAGACCAGCCCGGAGACCAGGGTCAGGGAGAGCAGCACCGCAATGGCGGCAAGCACAGGGTGTCCCCCGCGTGCGGTTCCGTTACCCAGGTGACGGCTGCCCGGTACGGCTGCCGTACGGCGTCGGCTGGTAGCGGCAGATCCGGAGGGACCATGACCTGTAGCGGCACGGCGTGATGGCATAGCCGTTCCCTCCCTGGATCTGATACTGATGGCTTGCGAAAATGGATGAACAAAGTGTACGGGCCCGTGCTGTGAAGAAGCTTAGGACCCGCCTAGGCCGCTAGAATCCCAGCTTCACCAGCTGCTTGGGGTCCCGCTGCCAGTCCTTGGCAATCTTCACGTGCAGGTCCAGGTAAACCCGGGTACCCAGCAGCGCTTCGATGCCGCGGCGTGCATTCGTTCCCACTTCACGCAGGCGTGAACCGCCCCGCCCAATGATAATCGCTTTCTGCGACGGACGTTCAACATAAAGATTAACCCGGACATCCAGCAGCGGGTTCTCTTCACTGCGGCCCTCACGAGGGACGATCTCCTCAACCACCACAGCAAGGGAATGGGGCAGCTCGTCCCGCACTCCCTCCAGCGCGGCTTCGCGGACAAGCTCCGCGACCATCACGGCTTCTGGTTCGTCGGTCAGCTCACCGTCGGGGTACAGCGGAGGGGACGCCGGCATGTGGGAGGCAAGGACATCCGCAACGGTGTCCACCTGGAACCCGTCGGCGGCGGAAACGGGAACCACGTCCGCCCATCCTTCCTCCCCAAGCACTTCGTTGCCCAGCGCCGTCACTGACATCAGCTGCTTGGCCAGGGCTGCACGGTCAACCAGGTCAGTCTTGGTCACCAGGGCAATGACCGGCTTGCGCTTCAGCGCTGCCAGCTGGTTTGCGATGTAGCGGTCGCCCGGACCCACGGCTTCGTTGGCCGGAAGGCAGAACCCGATCGCGTCCACCTCGGCAAGGGTGTCCGCTACGAGGTCATTGAGCCGCTGTCCCAGCAGGGTGCGCGGACGGTGCAGGCCAGGGGTATCCACCAGGATGAGCTGGGAAGTCTCCCGGTGCACGATTCCGCGGATGGTATGCCGGGTGGTCTGGGGCTTCGCCGAAGTGATCGCCACCTTCTGGCCCACCAGGGCATTGGTCAGGGTGGACTTGCCGGCGTTGGGCCGGCCCACCAGGGACACGAATCCGGCGCGGAACGTGGGTTCAGTCATTTCGGGGTACCAATTCTGTTGTTTTGGGGCGGTCCGGGTGGGCCGCCGCCGTCGTATTGTCTTCGCCGTTTTCCGGCTGCCGCCAGGCAAGTACGTGGGAGACTCTGTTACGCCGTCCCTCAAGCCGCTCCGCGTGGAGCACGATCGATTCGACAACTACTTCGCTGCCTACGATCGGCACGCGCCCAAGGGCCTTGGCCAGGAGACCGCCCACCGTATCCACCTCGTCGTCTTCGAGGCTGAGGTCGAAGAGTTCGCCGAGGTCGTCGATCCCGGCTTTGGAACTGAGCCGGTAGCGTCCGTCGCCCAGGTCTTCGATGTCCGGGCGCTCGGAGTCGTACTCGTCTACGATTTCTCCGACGATTTCCTCGATCAGGTCTTCGAGGGTGACCAGTCCGGCCGTTCCGCCGTATTCATCGATAACCACTGCCACGTGGGTCGATTCGCGCTGCAGTTCCTGCAGCAGTTCCCCCACGGCCTTGGACTCCGGCACATAACGGACCGGCCGGCAGAAATCGTCAACAGGCTGGCTGCCGGCTTCCGGCGTCCGGCCGTGCATCTGGGCAGCTACGTCCTTGAGGTAAAGGATGCCGATGATCTGGTCGGCACTGTCCTCGATAACGGGCACCCGGGAGTAGCCCGACCGCAGGAACAGGGACATCGCCTGACGGAGGGTGGACCCGGAATCGATGCAGACCATGTCCGTGCGCGGAACCATCACGGAACGCACCTTGGTGTCGCCAAGTTCGAAGACCGAATGGATCAGTTCCGCCTCGGTGTTCTCGATCATGTCCGCCTCGGAGGCGCGGTCCAGCAGTTCGCGGAACTCTTCCTCGGTGAAGAAAGCCGCATCCGGACCCTGGGTTCCCGGTGCTACCGCAGAGCCGATCTTCACGAGCCAGCCCGGGATGGGCCCAAGGACGGTGCGCAGCGCACTCACCAGTCCCGCAGTGAGGACTACGACGCCGGTGACGTGGCGGCGGCCGATCTGGCGCGGAGAGACTCCAACCAGCACAAAACCGACGCCGGCCATGGTGACCGTAGCCAGCAGCCCTGCCAGCCAGAGGTTTTCAACCACCAGCTGGAAGGCCATGGCAACAGAGACCGCAGTGGCCATTTCGAACCAGACCCGCCAGAACCGCAGCGCATGCATGTGCGCCACCGGGTGCTGCAGGATCCGCCGGAGCGGCTTGCCGGCGCGGCCGCTGAGCAGCGCTTCGGCTTCATGTCGCGGGAGGTAGCCGTAGGCTGCCTCGGCGGCGGTAAGGAGCCCGGCCAGCACCACGAAGGCGATGGCCATGACCACTAGGACGCCTACGCTCAACTGCGTGTCTCCTTCGGGGCTTCCTTGCCCGTGTAGTCCGAAAGCAGCCGGCGCTGGAGGCCGAACATTTCAGCTTCTTCCTCGGGCTCGGCGTGATCGTAGCCAAGGAGGTGCAGGATGCCGTGGGTGGTCAGCAGCAGCAGCTCATCCTCCAGGCCGTGGCCCGCCGTTTCGGCCTGCCGGGCAGCAACCTGCGGGCAAAGCACAATGTCCCCCAGGACGCCTGCCGGAGCCGGCCGCCCCGGAGAGCCCGGACGGAGTTCGTCCATGGGGAAGGAAAGCACGTCGGTGGGTCCAGGAAGGTCCATCCATTCGATATGGAGCTTCTCGATGGCGTCCTCGTCCACGAGGATGATGGAGAGTTCAGCTTCCGGGTGGACGTACATGGCGTCCAGGACGAAGCGGCCCAGGCGGGCCAGCGCTTCCTCATCTGCGGGCATGGCTGACTCGTTGTTGACTTCGATGCTCATCGTTTCTTCTCCTGCCCGGCAGTGTTGGAACCGGTGCGTGAACGGCGTTCTTCGTCCCATTCGCTGTAGGCGGTCACGATGTCGCTGACCAAACGGTGCCGTACGACGTCGGTGGCAGTGAGTTCGGAGAAATGAACGTCCTCGATACCGTCCAGGATCTCGTGGACGATCCGCAGGCCGGAGGTGGTGGAGCCGGGAAGGTCTACCTGTGTGACGTCACCGGTGACTACCATCTTGGATCCGAAGCCAAGGCGCGTCAGGAACATCTTCATCTGCTCGGGCGTCGTGTTCTGGGCTTCGTCCAGGATGATGAAGGCATCGTTGAGGGTACGGCCGCGCATGTACGCCAACGGCGCCACTTCAATGGTTCCGGCGGCCATGAGCCGGGGAATCGATTCCGGGTCCATCATGTCGTGCAGCGCATCGTAGAGCGGACGCAGGTAAGGATCGATCTTGTCGTTGAGCGTGCCGGGCAGGAATCCCAGCCGCTCCCCCGCCTCAACCGCCGGCCGGGTCAGGATAATGCGGTTGACTTCCTTTTGCTGCAGCGCTTGGACCGCCTTGGCCATGGCCAGGTAGGTCTTCCCGGTGCCGGCCGGGCCAATCCCGAAGACAACCGTGTTGCGGTCGATCGCGTCAACGTAGTTCTTCTGGTTGAGGGTCTTTGGGCGAATGGTGCGCCCGCGCGTGGAGAGGATGTTCTGCGTGAGGACCTCTGCCGGCCGTTCCGCGCTCTGGTCACGGAGCATGGTGATCAGCTGTTCCAGGATCTGGGGTGTCACCCGCGTCTGGTGCCGGGCAAGCACACGCACCTCGTTGACGAGGCGGACGGTCCGGTCCACGGAGGGTGCAGGACCAGAGACTGAGAGTTCGTTTCCGCGGACATGGAGGTTCACCTCCGGAAAGGCGTTCTCGATGACTTTCAGGGCTTCATCGTTGGCGCCCAAAGACTGGACCATATGCTCGGTTGAGTCGAACACAATCGTCTGCTGGTCCTCACGGATAGTGCCGATTCCTGCTGAAGATTCGGTCATATATGCGGCCCCTCGGCCTCTCATCGCCCCTTATCGGAAAACTGGATGGTAAGTCTGCTGAAAATCATGGTGCTCACAGCCTCCTTAATTCTACTGGATAGGCGCCCGGCCGCGCCTACCCGATTCCGGGCACCGCGAATGGAGGGCACGGGGGCGGATCCGTTACGGGAGGTGTGAGCTGTATTACGCAGTTTGTCTCGGCTTGGCATCGTCTGGGTCTCAATCAGGTTTCAGTCCCGCCGCAGAAGCGCGAACCCCCGATTGGGGCCGGTTCCGCTGTGCCAAGCTTGATGGGATGCTCCGGCCGGGACCGCTGTCCCGACGGACCCCACAGCATTTGACCGGCCTGCGTGCCGGCACAGGAAACGGAAGGCAGGGACAGTCATGATTGAGCAGCGCACTCGCCGCTCCGGCCGTATCCGCCTATTCCTGGCCGCCGCGGCAGCGCCGCTGCTGCTGGGCTCGTGCGGCGTGGTTGCCGAACTGCCCACCACCAGCATGCCCACCTCCTTCAGCGCTGCGACTTCGCCCGAAGGGCACCCCATGGCAGTTTCCGCACCCGCGGAAGCCACGGTGTCCAAGGTGGTCATGCCGGTTTACTGGCTGGGACTCAACGGATCCGATGTTCAGCTGTACCGGGAGTTCCTGCCGTCGAAGAACACCGGCGACCCCATCGGGGAAGCCGTTATGACCATGACTACGGCGACACCCTCGGATGACGACTACTTCACGCCGTGGGCTCCGGCTTCCAAGGTCACTGCCTCGATCTCGAGCAAGAACGTCATCACGGTGGACATCTCTTCGGATGCCTTCAAGCCTTCCCTGGATGCCGGCATGGCACACCGTGCTGTCCAGCAGCTCGTGTACACCGCAACCGCTGCGGCAGCGAACGCCGGCCTGACCACCGCAGGCTACAACGCCAGCGTTGCAGTGCTGGTGGACGGGAAGGCCGGATACCTGGCCTTCGGCCACGAGGATCTGGAACGGGACCTGGAGCGGGACAGGACCATGCCGGCTCCCATCTGGATTATCAGCCCCCAGGAGGGCGACGGCACGGAAACTTCCGTGGCAGTGACCGGCTCTGCAGTAAAGCGCGATGAGCCGCTGTTCTGGAGCGTGGAGCGAGTGGTCAACGGGCGTCCGGATACCTCGGCCCTGAAGTCCGGCGAGCTACGGCTGGAGGCCGTGGCCGGTGAGACTGCGATGTTCGACATCCAGATCGACCTGGAACCCGGCGAATACAACCTTCGGGTGTTCCACGGTGAGGGTGAGAACGAAGATTCAAAGCGCTTCACCGTCTATTAGGCACTGCGGCCTATTAGGCACTGCGGCCTAGTAGCCACTGCGGCCCGCGGCTGGCCCCAGTCCGGCCATTGTGGCCGCCCCGGCCCTGTTCAGTTCCAGCGGCCGAGAAGATGATTCAGCAGCACCAGGGCTGCGGGGCCCGCACTTGAGGAACGCAGCACATGGGGCCCCAGGCGCACGGCAACCGCACCGGCTTCACGCAGGGCCTTCAGTTCGGCAGGACTGATTCCACCTTCGGGACCAACTACGACGGCGATGGACCCGATTCCGGTCTCCGTGCCCGTTCCGACGGACCTTGCCAGCGCGAGTTCAACGGCAGCAGCCAGCGAAACACTGGCTTCTTCGTGCAGCACCAGGACCAGGTCGGTTCCTGCCAGGCGGGAAGCCAGCGCCTTGCTTTCGGCCACATCCAGTACCTGCGGAATCCGGGACCGGCGGGACTGTTTCGCGGCTGAAGCCACAACTGCCCGCCACTTGGCCTGGCCTTTCACTGCCTTGTCTGCCCGCCAGCGAACAATGCTGCGCTCAGACTGCCAGGGAAGCACTGCGTCCACGCCAAGCTCGGTTGCAGCCTCAATGGCCTGCTCGTCCCGGTCTCCCTTGGCCAGCGCCTGCACGAGCGTGAACTCGCAGTCCTGGCCGGGTTCAGCCTCAACCTCGTGGACGTCGACTTCCAGCAACGAAGGCTCGGCGGACCGGACCGTTCCGCGCAGGCGTTTTCCGGCGCCGTCGACAATGTCGACGCGCTCCCCCGGTGCCAGCCGCTTGACGGCCACGGCATGGCGCGCTTCCGGGCCGGTGAGCGCGAAGACGCTCCCCGGGGCCGCTGCAGCAACGAGTTCAGGATCGCCGAAGAAGATGGGACTGGTCACTGTACGTTCCGGTGGCTAGTGGTTACCGAGGCGGTCGCGGAGCTTCGCGAAGACACCGCTGTTGCTGTTGCCGCTGACCCGGCCCTCGGCGAATTCCTCCCCGCGCAGTTCTGCGAGCCGGCGCAGCAGTTCTTCCTGCGCAGCATCGAGCTTCTGCGGTGTCTCCACCTGGACGTGCACCATCAGGTCACCCCGGCCATAACCGCGCAGGTGGGTCACGCCAAGGCCCTTGAGCGTGGTGACTTCACCGGACTGGGTTCCGGCCTTGATCTGGATTTCCCGCTCCCCGTCAAAGGTATCCATGTTGATGACTGTGCCCAGCGCGGCCGCCGTCATCGGAACCGTCAGCGTTGCGTGCAGGTCATCGCCGTCGCGCAGGAACACCGGATCGGCGTTGACCCGGATCTCGACGTACAGGTCGCCCTGCGGTCCGCCTGCGGTTCCGGCTTCGCCCTGTCCGCTGAGCTGGATCCGGGTGCCGGTTGCGACGCCGGCGGGAACCTTGATGGTCAGGGTGCGGCGGCTGCGGACGCGGCCTTCGCCGGCACATTCGTGGCACGGATCCGGGATGACCGTTCCAAACCCCTGGCAGGATCCGCAGGGTGCGGTCGTCATGACCTGGCCAAGGATTGAACGTACGGCGCGCTGGACCTGGCCGCTGCCGTGGCAGATGTCGCAGGTGCGCGGTGAGGTTCCCGGCTGGCAGCAGGAGCCCTCACAGGTGGGGCAGAGGACCGCGGTCTCGACGTCGATCTTCTTGTTGGTGCCGAAGACGGCATCCTTCAGGTCGATCCGGACGTTGATCAGTGCGTCCTGGCCGCGCCGGGTACGCGATGCCGGGCCGCGTCCGCCGCCAGGGGCACCGCCGCCGAAGAAGGTGTCGAAGATGTCCTGGAAGCCGAAGCCCTGGCCGCCGAAGCCGCCGCCAAAACCGTTGTCCGTGCCGTTTTCCTGGCCGGTGGTGTCGTACACGCGGCGCTTCTGCGGGTCGGAGAGGACCTCATAGGCATGGGTAACGGCCTTGAACTCGTCTGCCGCTCCGGGGGCAGTATTCACGTCCGGATGGAGCTTGCGGGCCAGCTTGCGGTAGGCCTTCTTGATTTCCTCGCCGGTGGCATCCCGGCTAACGCCGAGTACCTGGTAGTGATCACTCACTCGTGCACATCGCTTCCTGTGTTGCGTCCCCCGCCTCGGGGGTGGTTAGTCTTCCGCAGGGCGCCGTTCGGGCGCCTGCCGGTCTTGTGGGTCAGTTGTTCAGGACCCGGGAAAGGTAGCGGGCAACGGCTCGGACCGCTGCCATGGTGTTGGGATAGTCCATCCGGGTGGGACCGAGGATTCCCACCATAGCGGAAGCATCCGGCCCATACCCAGTGGCTACGACGGATGCTTCGGAGAGGGAACCGTAGGGATTCTCGGATCCGATCCGCACCGAAACACCCCTTGCGTCCTGTTCCATCTCGGAGAGCAGCCGCAGCATGACTACCTGCTCTTCGAGGGCTTCCAGGATGGGGCCGATGGTCAGCGGGAAGTCTCCGGTGGCGCGGGCCAGGTTCGCTGTGCCGGCCATGACCATCCGGTCTTCGCGGTTGATCCCGGCCAGTTGTTCCAGTGCCCGCCCCAGCGCCGCCGCGGTTCCGCGCAGGTGCGCCGGAACTGTGGCCAGGGTGTCCGCGAGGTGGGAGGTGATCCGGGTCAGCGTGGTACCGGCCAGTGCCTGCAGGAAATGCTGGCGGAGTTCGTGCAGGTCCTGTTCGGTCACTGGTGCAGGGGCGGTGATGACGCGCTGCTCCACCCGGCCAGTGGTGGAGATCAGGACTACCAGGACCTGGGCCGGCGCCAGCAGGACAAACTCGATGTGGCGCACCTTCGCATTGCCCAGATGGGGGTACTGGACGACGGCGACCTGGTTGGTCAGCTGGGAAAGCAGCCGTACCGTGCGGTCCAGGATGTCGTCGATGTCCTCCGCGCCTTCCAGAAGCGTCTGGATGGCGCGGCGTTCGGCAGCCGAAAGCGGCTTCAGGTCCGAAAGCTGGTCCACGAACAGGCGGTAGCCCTTATCGGTGGGGATGCGTCCGGCGGAAGTGTGCGGGGCAACGATCAGGCCCTCTTCTTCGAGGACAGCCATGTCATTGCGGATGGTCGCGGAGGAAACCCCCAGGTGGTGGCGTTCAACCAGTGCCTTTGAGCCGACGGGCTCGCGGGAGTGGACGTAATCTTCGACAATGGCCCGGAGCACCTCGAGCCTGCGTGGTTCGCTCAATGGTTTCCTCCTTCGCTGACTGGCCTTTGGCTGGCGGCTGTCATCAGGCCAGACTTAGCACTCGGTGTCCCTAAGTGCTAAGTCTAATACCATCCGCTCCCGTTGCTAGCATTGATTCCTCCGTGCCTGCGGCCAGCGCAGGCGCTTCGCCGCGTCGTCAGGAACGAGGTTTTATGCCCAGCTACGAATGGGGCCCGCAGGACATCACCGCCCCGGCCCGGAAGGCCCTGCGGCAGGTGGGCGCCGAAAAAGGCCTGGTCCTGGAAGAGGTCCAGACCGGCTGGGTAGGTGCAGTGCTCCGCACGGAGAAGTCCGGCGGAATGCACCTGGTGGTACTGGAGGATTACCGCGGGCGGACACGTTCCTTTGAACTGGGCTTCGGCTTCCTCCTGGAAGGCGAACCCGTCGAAGTTATCCCCGCCGTCAAGACGGCTGCCCCCGTGGCCCGCCGGACGGCGTCGGGCTCTGTCGCCGTCGAGGGCGTCCGTGCCCGTACCGCCCGCGCCAGCCGCATCTGGGTTGAAGGCAAGCACGACGCGGAACTGGTGGAAAAGGTTTGGGGAGACGACCTTCGGATCGAAGGCATCGTCGTCGAACCCCTCCATGGCGTAGATGACCTGGCCGGTGCCGTGCGCGGCTTTTCCCCCGGCCCCGGCAGGCGCCTCGGCATCCTCGTAGACCATTTGGTGTCCGGTTCCAAGGAATCGCGCATCGCCGCTGAAGCGATGCGGGTGCCCGGAGCCGCCGGGAACGTGCTGATTGTCGGCCACCCGTACGTTGATGTCTGGCAGGCGATCAAGCCCCACGTAATCGGCTTGGAGGCATGGCCGGCGGTCCCGCGGCATGAGGACTGGAAAACCGGAATCCTCAAGGGGCTCGGCTGGCCGCACCGCGACCATACCGACGTCGCCATGGGCTGGAAGAAGCTGTTGGGTTCGGTTCGCACCTACGCAGATTTGGAGCCGTCCCTGCTGGGCCGGGTGGAGGAAGTCATCGACTTCCTGACCGTTCAGTAGCGGTGCGCCGGAGAGCCGGCAGGCTCCCCCGCGGCACGGCACGCTGGGACACCCGGTGCCTGCTCCTGCCGCTGAAGCCAGTACCCTTGTCTAACAACAGGTACCCGCGGGGGGCGATCCCTGCGCCATCTGAGAGTTAAAGGAATAGCAACCGTGTCCAACCCACGCCCGAACCACCCGCAACCGGATAACAACGGTTCGCCGGCGCGCCCGGACTACCAGGGTGCCCCGGCCAACGCACTCCCCCTGACCGCGTCGGAAGACCGCCAGTGGGCCACCCTCTCCCACTTTGGCGGGATCCTGGGTTTTGTTCCTTCGCTCATCATCTATCTGGTGTTCCGTGACCGTGGTCCGTTCACGGCCCAGGAGTCCAAGGAAGCCCTGAACTTCACGCTGCCTCCCACCATCCTCGCGCTGGTGGCCTGGCTGCTCTCCTTCATCCCGGTGGTGGGCGGGTACTTCGCCATCCTCAACGCGCTGATCTGGATTGCCGTCGCCGTGTTCTCAGTCATAGCGGGCATCGAATGCAACCGCGGCCGGCCCTACCGCTACCGCTTCAACCTGCGCCGCTTCCGCTGACGCACCAGCATTGACGGCGTAGGCCGCGCACCACAAGACCCGCCGTTCTCCCAGGGAACGGCGGGTCTTGTGCTTGTTGCGGCGGGCCTACGGCAGCAGCCGGCGCACAACGGCGTCGGCCAGCAGCCTTCCCTTAAGCGTGAGCAGCACGGTTCCTGCAATGGCAGCCTTCGGCTCCACGAGACCGTCTGCTATCAGGCCGGCAATCTCGTGCCGGCCCTCCGGGCGCAGCAGCTCCCGCGGCAGGCCCTCGGCCAGCCGGGTGCGGAGCATGACGTCTTCCAGGTAACGGGTATCCGCATCCAGGCTTTCGCGCCCGACGGCGGGAGACTCCCCCGCCGCGATCCGCTGGGCGTAGGCGGTGGGATGCTTGGCGTTCCACCAGCGAACCCCGCCAACGTGTGAGTGCGCCCCGGGTCCAATGCCCCACCAGTCGTCGCTGCGCCAGTAGGCAAGGTTGTGGCGGCAGGCGTCCTGCGGCGTGCGCGCCCAGTTGCTGACCTCGTACCAGTTCAGGCCGGCCGCGGCGAAGAGCTCCTCCGCCAGCAGGTATTTGTCCGCGTGGTCGTCGTCGTCGATTGGGGGCACTTCGCCGCGGCGCATGCGCGCGGCCAGCTTGGTGCCTTCTTCGACGATCAGGGCGTAGGCGGAAATGTGATCCGGCTCGTAGCTCAGCGCTTCCTCGACCGAATACTTCCAATCGGCCAGGGACTCCCCCGGCGTGCCGTAGATCAGGTCAACGCTGACCTTCAGTCCGGCTTCGCGTGCCCACTGGACAGCCTGCGGCACGCGGGACGGCGTATGGGTGCGGTCCAGGACTGCCAGGACGTGGGGCACGGCGGACTGCATCCCGAAGGACACCCGCGTAAACCCGGCATCGGCCAGCAGCTGCAGGGACGCAGGTGTCACCGAATCGGGATTGGCTTCGGTGGTAACTTCCGCCCCGGGAGCCAGCCCCCACTGCTCGACGGCGGTGCCGAGGATGGCGGCCAGGTCTTCAGCGGGAAGCAGGGTTGGGGTGCCGCCGCCGAAAAACACAGTCTCGATCCGGCGTTCCGGGATTCCCGACGCCGCCAGCGCCTTGGCAGCGAAGCGGACCTCCTGCTGTGCGGTCGCTGCATAGGCGTCCTGGGAGGCACCGCCGCCGAGTTCAGTGGCGGTGTAGGTGTTGAAGTCGCAGTAGCCGCAGCGAACGGCACAGAACGGAATATGGACGTAGAGTCCGAATTTCCGTTCTGCAGCCGCGGCTGCTGCGTTGGGCGGAAGAAGTCCGTCCTTTGGCGCGGGATCCCCAAGGGGCAGTGCGCTGGGTGTCACTTCTTGGATTTGTCCTTGGACTCGTCGGATGACAGGGCGGCCACGAAGGCTTCCTGCGGAACTTCCACGCGGCCAACCATCTTCATGCGCTTCTTGCCTTCCTTCTGCTTCTCCAGCAGCTTGCGCTTACGGCTGATGTCGCCGCCGTAGCACTTGGCAAGCACGTCCTTGCGGATCGCGCGGATGGATTCGCGGGCAATGATGCGCGAGCCGATGGCAGCCTGGATCGGGACCTCAAACTGCTGCCTCGGGATGAGTTCACGCAGTTTGCCGGTCATCATGACGCCGTAGGAGTACGCCTTGTCCTTGTGGGTGATGGAGCTGAAGGCATCAACCTGCTCGCCCTGGAGGAGGATGTCCACCTTGACCAGATCGGCGACCTGCTCGCCGTCGGCCTTCCAGTCCAGGGAGGCGTAGCCGCGGGTCTTGGACTTGAGGACGTCGAAGAAATCGAAAACGATTTCGGCCAGCGGCAGGCGGTACCGGATTTCCACCCGGTCTTCGGAGAGATAGTCCATGCCGCCCAGGACGCCGCGGCGGGACTGGCACAGCTCCATGATCGCGCCGACGAATTCGCTCGGCGCCAGGATGGTGGCCGCAACCATCGGTTCGCGGACCTCTTTGATCTTGCCCTCGGGGTACTCGCTGGGGTTGGTGACCGTGACTACCTTGTTGTCCTCGAGCGTCACCTCGTACTCCACGTTCGGGGCAGTGGAGATCAGGTCCAGGTTGTACTCGCGCTCGAGCCGCTCCCGGGTAATTTCAAGGTGCAGCAGGCCCAGGAAGCCAACGCGGAAACCGAAGCCCAGCGCCGCGGACGTCTCGGGTTCGTACACCAGCGCGGCGTCATTGAGCATCAGCTTTTCCAGCGCGTCACGCAGCACCGGATAATCCGCGCCGTCGATGGGGTACAGGCCGGAGAAAACCATGGGCTTGGGATCGGCATAGCCGGGAAGCGATTCAGCTGCCGGCTTGTTCAGGTTGGTGACGGTGTCGCCCACCTTGGAGAGCCGCACGTCCTTCACACCGGTGATCAGGTAGCCCACCTCGCCGACGCCCAGTCCCTTGGACGGGGTGGGTTCGGGAGAGCTGACCCCAATTTCCAGCAGTTCATGGCTGGCCCGGGTGGACATCATCTGGATGCGTTCACGCGGTGACAGCGAGCCGTCGATCACGCGGACGTAGGTTACGACGCCGCGGTAGGTGTCGTACACGGAGTCGAAGATCATGGCCCGTGCCGGGGCATCGGGGTCTCCGACGGGTGCGGGAATGTCACGGACAATCTTGTCCAGCAGGGCCTCAACGCCCACGCCGGTCTTGCCGGATACCTTCAGCACGTCTTCCGGATCGCCGCCGATCAGCTTAGCGAGCTCCTCCGCGTACTTCTCCGGCTGCGCTGCGGGCAGGTCGATCTTGTTCAGGACCGGAATGATGGTCAGGTCGTTTTCCATCGCCAGGTAAAGGTTCGCGAGCGTCTGGGCCTCAATGCCCTGCGCTGCGTCCACCAAAAGGATGGCACCTTCACAGGCGGCCAGGGAACGGGAGACTTCGTACGTGAAGTCCACGTGACCCGGGGTATCGATCATGTTCAGTGCGTAGGACTCGCCGTCCACTTCCCACGGCATGCGCACGGCCTGCGACTTGATGGTGATGCCGCGTTCACGCTCGATGTCCATGCGGTCCAGGTACTGGGCCTTCATGTTCCGGTGCTCAACCACACCGGTCGACTGAAGCATGCGGTCGGCCAGGGTGGACTTGCCATGGTCGATGTGGGCGATGATGCAGAAATTCCGAATGATCGCCGGATCCGTCGCGGCAGGCACCGGTGAGAAGCGGGCCAGAGGTGACACTGTGGCGGTTCCTTTACTGTTTGCATGGCTTCGGCACTGTCCGGATGCACGATTGCACTCCGAGGCGCCGCTCGCACGCAGGGATTGTGCGAAGTGGGACTGGTTTCTAAGTTAACAGTCTCCCACGTTTACCCCGCCGGACCCGAACTGTGCGCAGCGCCCATCTGCGCGCCGCCGCCCAGCGGCCCCGCAGTGCCGCACCTAGGATGTCCGCATGGCTTTTACTTCCCGCAACCTGCTCAGCCTCGCCCGAACTGCCCTGCGTGTGGCCCGCCAGCTGGCCCCGGGTCCCGCGAACGTTCCGCGGACATCCCGCTCCGGACCAAACCGCAGCACGGCGCCGGGGCCGCAGGCATCTTCTCCGCGCCCGGCCCGGCCCGCCAGCTACGCAGGTGACTACACCGGACCAGTCAGGCCCGAATACGCGCCCAAGCCGGACGGCGCTCCGGACCCGGGTGAAGTCGTCTGGGCCTGGGTGCCGTATGAAGAGGATCCTTCCCAGGGCAAGGACCGTCCAGTGCTGCTGATCGGGCAGAACGGCTCCAACCTGCTGGGTTTGATGCTCACGACCCGGGACCGGAACAACTCCCGCGGGTCCGACCCGGACTACCTCGACATTGGAACCGGGGCCTGGGACAGCAAGGGCCGGCCCAGCGAGGTGAAGCTGGACCGGATCATCACCCTGGATCCCGCCGCCGTCCGGAGGCAGGGGGCCGTGGTGGACCGTGACGTCTTTGAGCGCGTTGCGAAGCGGCTCTCCGATCTCCGGCGCTGACCGGCTGCCGGCACCTTCCACCCTTACTGACGGAGCATCTGCGGATGGTTCCGTGCCGGGTTCCACACTGTCCGCTAAGTTCTGCTAACATTTATTGCTGTGTGTCCGCGCAGGTCGACGGGCACTTCAGGCCGGGCGCCATTACGGTATCCCCACGCCGCTCAGTCAATGTCTGGTCTGAAATTCCCTCACCGACCAAGTCCGCAATACAAAGAGAGTTTATAAGTGGCCAATATTAAGTCCCAGAAGAAGCGCATCCTCACCAACGAGAAGGCGCGTCAGCGCAACAACTCGGTGAAGTCCGAGCTGAAGACGCTTATCCGCAACGTGGATAACGCTGTCACCGCTGCTGACAAGGAAGCGGCTCAGGCAGCCCTGCAGGCTGCTACCCGCAAGCTGGACAAGGCTGTCAGCAAGGGCGTTATCCACAAGAACAACGCTGCTAACCGCAAGTCGGCCATCTCCAAGAAGGTCAACGCGCTCTAAGCGGGAGCAAAACCCCTAGTTTTACGCAAAAACGGCCGGTCCTTCGGGACCGGCCGTTTTTGCGTTAGGCGAGCCGGATTTCCGGCGGCGGGCAGCAGCCACAAACAGCGGGTGATCCCTAGCGGCCGGACGCAGCCAGCGCGATAACCGTAACGGCGCGCTCCACCGCGTACACCGGATCACGCCCGGCACCCTTGACCTGCGCGTCCGCTTCGGCGAGGACCTGTACGGCCTTCACCAGCGATTCCGAGGAGAATCGCTGCGCGTCCCGCCGTGCCTGGTCCACCTGCCAGGGAGCCATCCCCAGGTCTTTGGCCAACGATGCGGATGAGCCGCGCAGGTCGGCTACCCGGGCCACTCCCCGCACCTTCATCGCCAGCGCTGCCACCATCGGAACGGGGTCCACGCCAGTGGCCAGGGCATGCCGCAGCATGGACAGTGCCGCTCCCGCCCGGCCGGCCAGTGCGGCGTCGGCTACCTTGAAGGCCGTGGCTTCGACCCGCCCGCCGTAGTATTTCTCGACAGTTTCCTCGGTGACTTCCCCGGAAGTGTCGTTCATCAGCTGCTGGCAGGCCGACGCGAGTTCAGCCAGGCTGGAACCCACCGCACTGACCAGCGCACGCACTGCGCCGCCGTCGATCCGGCGCTTCGCGGCCTTGAACTCCTGGGAAACAAAATCGGCTTTGTCGGCGTCCTTCTTGAACGGCTGGCAGTCCACCACCGGTGCCTTGGCAGCCTTGACGGCATCCAGCAGCTTCTTCCCCCGGTTTCCGCCGGAGTGGTGCAGAACCAGAACCGTGTCCGGTGCCGGATCCGGGAGATAGGCCAGAGTGTCGTTCAGGAACTCTTCGCTCATGTGCGCCAGGTTCGAAGCCTCAATCAGCTTGGCCTCGCCGAACAGCGAAGGACTGGCAATCAGTGTCAGCTCACCGGCGGCATAGGCGGCGGCGTCGATCCGGATGACTTCCGTGTCCGGAGCCTGGCTGCGCTGCTGCAGGCGGATGTTCTCCATCGCCCGTCCGGCGAGGTACTCCTCCGGCCCCGTCAACAGCACCACGGGAGCCGGTACGGCCTGCCGCCAGGAGACAGTACCTGCCGCCGGTTTAGCGGAAGATTTCTTGGGCACGGCCGGATTCACGGATGCACTGCTCCTGGAGAGGTAAGGGGATCAATCACCCCCAACATTGCCACGGTGGACCCCGCCCGCCAACTTCCGCCGTCGTCGTTTTTGCCACACCCTGTGTGCTGCCTGCACCCCTCACAGTGGGCTGACCACACAGACACAAAGCAACGACGGCGGCGGCAGTCAAGTTTGTCTGCACCGGCGGGTGCCGCTAATGTTGCGGAGGCATACGCCTAGAGGAGAGTGATTTCGTGGCCGCAGTTGAGGGTACCCCCTCCCGCCGCAAGGCCTCCCGCCGGCAGCCGCCTTCTGTAGTTGCGCGTGCCGCCGTGAGTGCAGCGCTGGAACACGGCTATGAGCATGTGACCGTTGAGATGATCTGTTCCCTGGCTGATATTTCCCGGAGCACGTTCTTCAACCATTTCCCTTCCCGCGACGCAGCAATCATCGGCAAGCCCCTAACCGTGCCCGGACCCGAGGTGACGCACCCGATTCTCTCCGGGTACCCGGATGACCTGGTCCGGGGGCTGCTGGAGATGCAGGTTCCAGGCCTTGTCCACCGGACGGCCGATGCCGATGTCCTGCGGGACCGGACCCGGTTGATCACCGAACAGCCGGCAGCCATGCGCCAATATTCCAGCGGACTCATCTCGGTCCAGTACAGCCTCACTGATGCCGTTGAAGGCTGGCTGCGCGCCAATCCGCAGCATGCCCGGCTTCCCGGCAAGCCCCGGACGGAAGCGATCCTTGCGGTCACGGCAGGTTACGCCGCACTGTACGCTGCCTCGAACTGGTGGAGCATTCCGCTGCGCGACCTTCCTGAACCTATGTCCGCCTGCCTTGCCGCTGCCGATGCGCTGCGGGAAGTGGTTGGAGTGGACGACCCCTCGCGGCTGGAAAGCGTCCCCTGGGTACCGCTTCCCGAGGCCGTGGAACATTCTGCCCCCGTACCTGGGCTGCGGGAGAGAAAGCGCCGCGACACTGAAAACCGCGTTGAACTCGCCGCGGTCCGAGGTGCCTTGGAGCGCGGCTTCGCGGCGGTCACGGTGGACGAGATCTGCGAAGAGGCGATGATTTCCCGGAGCACGTTCTTTAATTACTTCCCTTCCCGGGATGCGGCCATCGTGGGAAGGCCGATGAAAGTGCTGCCGCAGGAGGCAGCGAACGAGGTCCTTTCCAGGCACGGCAGGGACACCGCAGCAGGCGCTTTCGCGCTCATTTTTGCTTCGCTGGGACCCACCAACGCCGAGGTTGCCCGGCTGCGGGCAGAGCTGTCCCGCAAACAGACCGCCGCCCGTGACGCCGGAACCACAACGCTGGTTGATGCCGGCACGCAGATTATGGCAACCATCCGGAACTGGCTTGCCGCCAACCCGCAGTACTCGAGCACCACCACCGGCGACCCGGCCTATGAAGCGTCCCTCGCAGCCAATGCGGCGTACGCCGCGATTTCCGTCGTGGAAGACGGATGGCTGGGCGCAGCCGCCGATGTCCAGGCCAGCACAAAGGTTTTCACTGCAGCCATGGCCAACCTGCGAACCATCCTGTCCCGGCAGGCCGCCTGATCGCTGCCGGCTAACTAAGCCGTGAGCCACACCGCCCGCATTGGCAGACCGGAACATCAGAATCCGGCGCCCAGCCCGCTGACCAGCAGTTTGCCGTCCTCAAGATGCAGGAAAAAGCTGCCCAGCTGATCCGTGCGGGCTATCCGGGCGCCGGCCAGCTCAAGGTTCTTCAGCGTTTCCGGTGCGGGATGGCCATAGGTGTTCTCCTTCCCGACGGAGATGAGCGCCAGCGGAGGCCTCAGTTCGGCAGGCAGCACCGCGCCGGAGTTGCGTGCCCCGTGGTGTGCCACCTTGAGCACGTGCACCGGTTCAGTTCGCAGTTCCGGGCTGGTCCGAAGCATCTGCCGGGCAGCGTCTTCTTCGAGGTCACCGGTGAAGAGCAGGTTTATTCCAGCCGCCCTGACCAAAAGGACGGCGCTGGCATCGTTTTCGGCGAGCCCGGTTGGGGCTCCGTTCCCGGTTGCTCCTCCCGAGCCGCCCGAAGGCGGCCAGAGCACATTCCAGCGGACCCCGCCGTGCTCGCCGTGCCCACCTTTGGCCAGGCGTTCGGGGCGGACTCCGAACTCATCGGCCACTTCCGCGATTTCCGCCGGCAACCCGGGTTCCGATGACGAGAAGGCCAGCGATTTCACTTCCCTGCCATCGTCGGCAGCTGCTGCCCCGGCGTAGTGGTCGGCGTGGGCATGCGTAATAACCAGCATCTCGATGGTCCGGATACCCAGTCTGTCCAAACAGGTGTCCAGTGCCGGAGGGTCCGGGCCGGCGTCGATCACTATGGCCGATTGCGGCCCCGTTCTAACTGCCAGCGCATCTCCCTGTCCCACATCACACGCTGCGGCAATCCACTCCCGGCTCGCGGCATCGGACTGGAAGAAACGGAGAGCGGAGGCTGCCAGGACCGCGGCGAGGATTCCCGCCAGCACCGCTCCGAACCGGATGGCGCCCCGGGTCCTTGGTGTGCTTCGGGACATTCGGGAGCCGTGGCCGGCTCCCGAGGACCTGCCGCCTGGACGCTGTTTCCGCCTGCCATGCGCGGTTTCGCCGGCCGGGTCCTGCCGCGCGCGTCCCAGCCGGATAACTCCGAACGTGAGCAGCGCCGCTGCTCCGGCCATGGCGGCAGCACCGGCGGGACCGGGAAGCCAGGGCAGCAATGCGCCGGGAGCTCCGGCAAAAAAACGTGCAACACCCGCGACCCACCCGGCGCCAGCGCCCGCGGAGAGCAGCAGCGGAAAGTCCAGTGGCGGGGCCAGATGCCCGAGCAGGACAGCCGCCATTCCCGCGATGGTCACGAACGGAACGACCGGGGCAGCAGCTATGTTGGCCGGCAGGGAGTATGCGGGCAGGTTCGGCTGCAGCAGGATGAGGACCGGAGAGCAGGCAACCTGCGCCGCGAGGGGAACGGAGGTGAGGACCGCCAGCGGCTGCGGAAGAAAACGGCCCAGGCCTACAGTCAGCCGCGGCCCCAGAAAGATCAGCCCCGCCGTCGCGCACACCGAAAGAATGAACGCGTAGCTGCCGCTGAGCCAGGGGTCAGCAACGAGCAGTATCGTGGCGCACAGGCAAAGCAGTGCGGCGGGCACCTTTCCCCGTCCGGTCAGCACGGCCGCTGTTCCGATCGACCCCATGACCGCTGCCCGCAGCACACTGGCGTCGGGCCGCACCACCAGGACAAAGCCGGCCAGGACCATCACGGCGACGGCGGCTGCAGCAGCCCGCGGCACCCGAAGAAAGCGCGAAACGAGAAACACGAAGGCCAGCAGGTAACTGCAGTTCGCTCCTGACACCGCTGTAAGGTGTGTGAGCCCGGTGTCCTGCATTGCCTTGGTGAGGTCCTCCGGGGCAGCCGATCTGTCCCCCAGCACCATGCCGGGCAGCAGGCCCGCCGCGTCCCCATCACCCAGGGTCATGGCACGGGCAGCAAAGCCTGTTCGGAGATCGGTGGCAAAGGCCAAAAGCCCGCCGGCGGAGCCGACAGCAGGTGTCCGGGAAACACGAAGCACTGCGGCGTTGCGGTCGCCGGGTTTGGAGGCGCTGAGAGTTCCCGCAGTGCTGAAGCTGTCCCCCAAGTGGATACCGGCGTACGCCTCGCCGCCGATAACCAGGACCGGCAGCTTGGCAGGTGATCGTTCACCGGCCAGGGTGAAGCTGCGCAGTTCTGCTTCCAGGAGATACCGCGGCTTGCCGCTGAACCGGTCCGCGGCGGCAGGGCGGGCGTCACTGCTGGCTACCAGTTCTCCTGTGATGGCGGCTCCGGTGGCGACGGCCGCACCTGCAGGACCGGCAGACCGGGACACAACAGCTGACCCAGCAGAACTGGCCACCAGCACCAGGACGGCAAGTGGGGCCAGTGCAGCCGCCGCCGGATGCCCGAAGCGTGAGGTCCTCCTCCGCCGCGACATCAGCAGAAGCAGCAGGAGCAGTGCAGCCCCGGCCGCAGCGGCCAGCAGAGTGGCAGGACCCGGTAGGCGGACTGCCGCTGCAGCGGCAGTCCAGGCGCAGACGGTGACCGGGACGAGCCGCAATTCAGTGTGTGGCCTGAGGGCGGTACCGGCAGCGGTTCCGGGAGAACGGTCTCCGTCCGTCCGGCGCCAATCAGTGACCTTCCGATTCCGGGTCCCTTCCGCTCCGGAGCTGCCGTCCGCTCTGCTGTTTCCCCCAGCGGCTGCCCCGGCCGTGGCAGCCGCTGTGTAACGTTCCCACCGGCTCTTACGTCCCATTGGCAACAGGTATGCCGCGGAAGAGGCCAGGGCAGGACGGGTGGAGACACCAGCGCACCGGACTCACACGGCTATCAGGGGCAGCAGTGCGGCCAGCATGGCCTCCCCGATTCCGGGCACGGCGTCCAGGTCCTCCGGCCGCTGGAACGGACCGTGTTCGGTGCGCCAGGCAATGATCCTGCCTGCCAGCACGGGACCCACCCGCGGCAGGGTCTGGAGTTCGGACTCATCGGCAGTATTCAGGTTCACCGCTGGGCCGCCGCTGCCGCCTCCCTGGCCCGCGGTCCCATCAGGCGCTGTCGAACCAACAGCGCCTGATGGTGCAGTAACCGCTCCGGCAGGCGGATCCCCTTCAGCCGGGATGACAACCATGGAGCCGTCCGTCATGGCCGCGGCCAGATTCACCCGGGTGAGGTCGGCTTCACCCGAGGCCCCGCCAGCTGCTGCCACGGCGTCGGCAACGCGTGCTCCCTCCGGGATACGCACGAGTCCCGGCGCCGCTACGGCGCCGGCAACATGAACCACCAGGACACCGCCGGCTGGTTCCGGCTCTAACGACGCTCCATCGCCGGGTTGCTGAAGCCCGTCCGCTGCCGGCTCCTCCTCACTGGTGCTTTCCCCCGCAGCCGGACTGGAGCCTAGTTCCACCGCAAGCACGGCCTCGCGGCCGCGCAGAAGCGGCACCGCAGCCGCAGCCGCAAGCATAAGACAGGCCGCAAGGATTCCGGCGCCCAGCGGGAAGCGCCAACGCCGTCGCTGTCCGCTCCGACCCTCCCGGCGTGGCCCGCCCTCGAAGCTGTCGCTGGCAGGTTCAGCACCCTCACCGTCGGGGCCATCCGGATCCGGGCCCACCTGCCCGGGAAGCACCCAGGCTTCGCCGTCCTTGAAAAGGGAGGATTCACCGCCATAGCCGGATGGCTCAGAACCGGGCCACCGGGCCCCGTCCATCCCGCCTCCAGTAACGGCCCGCCGCCGTGCAACGAGCCGGGAAGGCAGGGTGGCTGTTGGTTCTGTATCCCAGCGGTGATTGGCCATGACGGGGAGCTTACGGTCCCGGAAGAACCGTTGGTTTCCGCCGCAGGCTGTTGTGGGCCGCCTGTTATCCGACCCCTACTGTGCAGGAAGACTGAGTCGGAACTGGGGCTGGACGCCGGCGCAGGGCACGTCGAAGCTGCCGCAGGGTTAGTCGATATCCCGGTCGAGGTCCCCGGGACGGGCGGCTGGCCGGCCCACCGTGCCCGGCACGTCACCGGCCTCGCCTGCGCCCCCGGCGGGTCCCGGGCCCCGCTTCTTCTCGGCACCGCCGGCCGGGGAACCACCCGCCGCGGCGACACTCCCGGTATCGGCAGCACCTGGCGCCCGCCCAGTCGACGTACTGGGTGCAATAGCAACCGCCAGCACGCCCAGGCCCGCATGCGCGGCAAGCACTGCAGGCAGGGGGCAGAGCAGCACCTGGGCTTCCGGCACTTCACGGATCACGGCAGAAGCCAGACGTTCCGCCTCTGCTTCGTTGCCAAAATGATGGACAGCCACGCGCACCGGGCCGGTTCGGCGGGCAAGTTCCTCCCGGGAGAGTTCTTCCAGCCGGGCCAGGGCCTTGGGTGCGGTCCGGACGCGCTCCAGCGGAACGACCAGTCCGTCCCGGATCGCCAGAATCGGTTTGACGGCAAAGAGAGTGCCAAACCAGCCTGCTGCAGCGCCGATGCGGCCGCCGCGGCGAAGCTGCTCAAGGCTGGGTACATAGAAAAGGATGTGTGCGGCTTCAGCGCTGGCGCGCGCCGCGGCGACGACGCCGGCCGCTTCGGCTCCGGCAGCTGCTGCCCGGGCTGCATCCTGCACGGCATAGCCAAGCCCCATGGCGACCGATGCTGTGTCCACCACGGTCACCGGAAGTGGGGCGGTGCGGGCGGCAAGCCGGGCGGAATCCGCCGTTCCGGAGAGCTTGGAGGAAAGATGGACCGAGACTACGGCTTCGAAACCCTCGGCCGCCAGCTTCGCGTAGAGGGCTTCAAACTGGCCAGGCGCCGGGCGGGAGGTACGTACGTCCTGTCCCTGGGCGAGGGCCAGCGCCAGGGCACCGATCATCCTGTCGGTGCCCTCGCCGTAGATCTGGTCACCGATCATGACCGGCATCGAGACAACCCGCACGAGCGAAGCCAGCTGCGGGCTCTCCGCCCACTGCTCAGGCAGCGAACAGGATGAGTCGGTAACGACGGCGACGCGCGGACGGAGAACAGGTTCACCCCCGGATTCCCGGGAGCGGAACCACCGTCCGCGCAGCGCCGCCCAGTCCATCATGTTAGGCAGGCACGATGTTCACGAGCTTGGGTGCCTTCACGATGATGGTGCGGATGCCGGCGCCGTCGAGCGTCTTCTGCACCTGCTCCGAAGCCAGCGCCAGCTCACGCAGCGCGTCCTCGGTGATGTCCGCCGGAACCTCCAGGCGGTCGCGGACCTTGCCCTTGACCTGGACGATCGCGGTGACGGTGTCCTGCACCAGCAGGGACTCATCGACCGACGGCCAGCCCGCGTTGGCGACCGATGCCGGGTGGCCCAGCGCGTTCCAGAGATCTTCGGCCGTGTACGGGGCGAAGAGGCTCAGGATGACGGCAACGGTCTCGGCAGCTTCGCGGACCGCCGGGTCGGATGCACCGGCGCCGGAGTCGATGGTCTTGCGGGTCGCGTTGACCAGTTCCATCAGCTTGGCGACCACCACGTTGAACTTGCCCGCATCCAGCAGTTCAGTGGCGTCGGCAATGGTCCGGTGGGTCACGGAGCGCAGCTTCTTGTCCCCGGCCGCGGCGTCCACACCCGGTTCGGAGACCACATCCTGGCCCAGGCGCCAGGCACGGGCCAGGAACTTGGCGGAGCCCGACGGCGAGACGTCCGCCCAGTCGACGTCGTCTTCCGGCGGGGAGGCAAAGATCATGGTCAGGCGCACGGCGTCGACGCCGTACTTGTCCAGCTGCTCGCCCAGGTCAACACCGTTGCCCAGCGACTTGGACATGGCCTTGCCGCCGTTGAGCACCTGGCCCTGGTTCAGCAGTGCGGTGAAAGGCTCATCGGCCTCGATCAGGCCCATGTCCTTCACCACCTTGGTGAAGAAGCGGGAGTAGAGCAGGTGCAGGATGGCGTGTTCGACGCCGCCCACGTACTGGCCCACGGGCATCCAGTTCCGGACAGCTTCGGGGTCGAACGGACCCTCGGTGAAGTGCGGGGAAACGAAGCGCATGAAGTACCAGGAGGAATCCACGAAGGTGTCCATGGTGTCGGTGTCGCGCTTGGCCGGACCGTCGCAGGACGGGCAGGAAACGTTGACCCAGTCTTCCACGGAGGCCAGCGGGGAGGTGCCCTTGGGAGCCAGCGCCTCACCCTTCAGCCCGGTGGGCAGGGTGACCGGCAGCTGGTCATCGGGAACCGGTACTTCGCCGCACTTTTCGCAGTGGATGATGGGGATCGGGGTGCCCCAGAACCGCTGGCGGGAGAGCAGCCAGTCGCGCAGGCGGAAGTTCACGAACTTCTCGCCGGTGCCCTTTTCTTCCAGGATGCGGATCGCCGCGGGAATGGCTTCGGACTTCGGCAGGCCGTCCAGCTCACCGGAGTTCACCAGGGTGCCCTCGCCGGTGGTGGCGGTGCCGGAAACGGCAGGATCTTCTTCGCCGGTATCCAGGACCGCACGGACGGGCAGGTCGAAGGTGCGGGCGAAGTCGAGGTCGCGCTGGTCGTGCGCGGGTACCGCCATGATGGCGCCGGTACCGTAGTCGGCCAGCACATAGTCGGCTGCCCAGACCGGCAGCTTCTCACCGTTGAGCGGGTTGATCGCGTAGCGGCCGGTGAAGACACCGGTCTTGGTGCGGTCGGTGGCCTGGCGTTCGATGTCGGAGAGCGCCTTGACGTCCTCACGGTACTGCAGCAGCGCGTCGCGGTGCTCGTCGTCCACCAGGTCCAGGGCCAGCGGTGCATCCGCTGCCACTACGAAGAACGTTGCTCCGTACAGGGTGTCCGGGCGGGTGGTGAAGACGGTGACCTGCTCTTCGGGCTTGTTCCCGGCAGCCTCAATGGCGAACCGGACGTGGGCACCCTCAGAACGGCCGATCCAGTTCTTCTGCATGGCCAGCACGCGCTCAGGCCAGTGGCCCTTGAGCTGCTCCATGTCGTCCAGCAGGCGGTCGGCGTAGTCGGTGATCTTGAAATACCACTGGTTCAGGGCCTTCTTGGTGACCTGGGTGCCGCAGCGTTCGCAGGCGCCGTTGACGACCTGCTCGTTGGCCAGCACGGTCTGGTCCTTCGGGCACCAGTTGACCGGGGAGTTCTTGCGGTAGGCCAGGCCCCGGTCGTAGAAACGGGTGAACAGCCACTGGGTCCAGCGGTAGTACTCCGGATCCGAAGTGTGCAGGCGGCGGGACCAGTCAACGCTGATCGCGTAGCGCTTGAAGGAGCCGGCCTGGGTGTCGATGTTGCGGTACGTCCACTCGCTGGGATGCGCGTTGTGCTTGATCGCGGCGTTTTCCGCGGGCAGGCCAAAGGAGTCCCAGCCGATCGGGTGCAGCACGTCGAAGCCGAGCTGGCGCCAGTAGCGGGCAACCACGTCGCCCATCGCGAACGCTTCAGCGTGGCCCATGTGCAGGTCGCCGGACGGGTAAGGGAACATGTCCAGGACGTAGCGGCGCTCCTTCGAACCGTCGTCGGCCGGGGTGAAAACGCCAAGGTCGTCCCAGACAGCCGGCCACTTCTTCTCCATGGCCGCGAAACTGTATACGGCCTCTTCCGACTGGTCAGTCTGTGACTGCGTGCTCACTATGCTTCGCCTCTGTCCTCAAGAAAATCCCGGTGATCCGCGGACTCCGGCGTGCCGCCGGTTCCGCCTGCGCTGTTGACTCTTCCCCAGACACACAAAAGCCCCTCGTCAGATGCAAGGGGCTGCCGCGTTTGATACAAACGCGGCTATCTAAGGAGGAGCAATGCGGTCATTTCTCCACTTTACAACAGGCAGCGCCCGACGGCGGTGCCCGCCACAGGGCTGTAACGGACCGGACATCCGCAGTTCCCCTCCGGCGCTTCAGCCATGCGGCGGAAGGCGCCGGCTACGGCGTATCTTTTGGGCTTGCCTGTGCGTCTACCCGGTAAGGGCATGGCACAGTGCCATGCTTTTTATCAGGCACCGCCATGGGCGGGAGAGCGAGGGGATGCGCAATGACAACGGGAACGGACTTCGAAGCCGGCACACCCGGCGAAACGCAGGCTTTGGCAGAAAACAGGGTGATCCTGCGGCAGGCCCGCCGCGATTTCCTGGTGGCGATGGAACCGGTCCGGGCTTCGGTGTACGCCTACTGCCGCAGCCTGACCCCCACCGTGTGGGACGCCGAGGACCTGTTGCAGGAGACCTTGACGAAGGCCCTGGCGGAAGCATCGCAGCGGTATGAACCGATCCGAAATATCCAGGCATGGCTTGTCCGAATCGCCACGAACACGTGGATCGATTCCCTGCGCCGCAGCGGCCGGGTGACCCTTGAGCGGGCAGAATCCACCCTTGATCTTCCTGATGACCAGGCGGAGGATCCGTTGGCAGCCCTTGCAGTCGAGTCCGCACTGCGTCAGCTGCTGCACCTGCTGCCTCCCCGGGAACGGGCGTGTGTGGTCCTCAAGGATGTGTTCTCCTATTCCCTCGCCGAGATTGCCGAGATGCTGGAGACGACTCCCGGCGCCGTCAAGTCCGCCCTGCACCGCGGCCGGGCCACGCTGCGGGCGGCGCGTACGGACTCTGCAGGACCTTCCCCCGAAACCGTGGCACCCGGTCCCCGGGCCGCCGCCGGGCATCCCGGACACCAGGCGCTGCTGCGCCGGCTGGCCGCGGCTTTCAACGCCTACGACATTGACGCCATGGTGTCCCTGTTCCTGGCAAGCGGACGGTCCGAGGTGGTTGGCAACGCCACTGAAACCGGGCATGAGGAAATCCGTGCCGGTTCCCTGACGGACACGTTCGGTCCGGACGCCGCAGAGATTCACCGGTCAACAGTCCACTACTTCGATGGGGAGGACATCATCCTGATGTGGGAGCGGCAGAAGAATGCCCCCGGGGCACCGGAGGTGGTCTCGGACGTCCTGCGGCTCCGGCCCGCCTTCGGCGCCCCGCTGGTCGCGGAACTAAAGTGGTACTTCTTTTGCCCCGAGGTTGTGGCGGAAGTGGCCGGCGGGCTGGGCCTGCCCTTCAAGACCAATGGTGTGAGCTACTTCTAGCACTTTCCACGGATCCGCTGCTGGCCGCGCAATCCACTGCGGCCGGCAGCGGATCCGTCATCGTTGCCGGGCGCCGGCGGTCTCCCGCGCTTTCCGGAACTCGAGGAAGGCTTCCCTGCTGGTTCGCGTGGGGGTGAAGCCGAACTCCTGTTTCAGGGCCGTGTTGTCCAGGACCGGACGGTAGCGCAGGAAGCGCAGCTGCTCCGGACCGTGCACCGTGAGTTTCAGCTTTTGCCCCGCCCAGAGACCGGCTGCCAGGAGCGGAGCGGGAACCGTCAGTGTCCGTTTCCCCAGAAGCCCCGCGATCTCGCGGACGGTGAGGGCGCCGTCGCCGGCCACGTTGAAGATCCCGCTGCGTCCGGTGATCACGGCCTGTGCCATGGCATCAGCGACGTCCTGGTCCCAGATAAAGACGAACGGCGACTCGCTGCCGGCCACCCGCAGCAGCCGAGGCGCATCGAACAGCGCCGTGATCTGGTTCCGGACCCGCTCCCCCAGGATCGTTCCGATCCGGAAGATGGTCTGCCGCAGTTCCGGGTGCTCAGTGCGCAGCCGGGCCAGTTCCTCCTCGACCAGGCGTTTGTGCCGGGAATAGGCAAACTCGTCATTGCCGCGCAGCGGGTGGGACTCGTTCAGCCACGGGGCGTTGTCTGCGTGGTAGCCGTAGGCGGCGCCGGAGGATGAGATGACCACGTGCTTCACGCCTGATTCAAGGCAGGCGGCCAGTACGTTCTGCGTGCCGGTAACATCGACGCGGTACTCCTGCTCCCGGGTGGTGTCCCTGCCGGGATTCACGATCGCCGCCAAGTGGACCACGGTGTCGATCCGGTGCTCCTGCAGCTCCTTGGCAACGTCCGGGGAGCAGACGTCCGCCAGCGCGTACACCACGCCGTCAACCTTCCGCTCAGCCGAGGGCTCCCGGAGGTCCAGGCTCAGGACGTGGCTCACTGCAGGGTCTGCCGCCAGCCGGGACACGACGGCGCTGCCCAGGAAGCCGTTGCCTCCGGTCACGCATACCCGGTTCACAGTGCGGCCTCCTGTGCCCTGGCGGCTTTCCGGGCATCACGCCGGCGCCACCAGGCGGCCAGCGCCAGCCCCGCCAGGATGTCCCAGATCCCCCACCAGGCAGCGACCATGGCCATCCCGCCCAGCCCGGAGAAGAAGGTCAGGGTGAGTCCCAGTCCCAGTCCGGTGTTGCGGGCACCAACCTCAAACGTCACCGCCCGCCGGCTGGCTTCATTCAGCCGAACGGCCGCGGCTGCCCAGTATCCAACGGCCAGCGCAACGGCGTCGTGCAGGGCTACCACCAGGAAGATGGTGCCGAGGTGCTCGCGCAGGGGGCCAAGGTTGCTGGCGGTTCCGGCAACGATGAACGCCAGCAGCGCCACCAGTCCGATCCGCTGCACCCAGGGCCGCAGCCGGTCCGTGAGCTCGGGAAAGCGGCGGGCGAGCGGCATGCCCAGCGCAAACGGGACTCCTATGATCAGCAGGACCTGGACCAGCATTCCGCCCCGGTCCAGGGAAAAGTCGCGCATCAGGGAGTTCGTGGACGGGCTCAGCGCGGCCCAGAAGGCCACGTTGAGCGGCATCACGATGATCGCCACCAGGTTGGACACGGCGGTCATGGACGCGGACAGCGCCACATCGCCGTGCGCCCGGTGGGTCAGCACGTTCGAAATACCGCCCGGCGGGCAGCAGGCCACCAGGATCATGCCCAGGGCAATCGAGGCCGGAACCTGCAGTGCCAGTGCAATTCCCACGGTCACCGCAGGCAGGAGCAGGTACTGCGCCGCGAGGCCCAGCAGGATGGCCTTGGGGCTCCGGGCGACTGTGCGGAAGTCGGCGGGACGGACCTCCAGGGCAATGCCCAGGATAATCACGGCCAGGACCACGTTCAGGATCACCAGGGAGCCGGGAGAGAAGTTAAGTACGACGTCGTCGATGGACATCAGCGGTTCACCTCCGCCGGCGCGGGAACGGAAGCGCCCGCCGGTGCTGCCAGCCTGGCGAGGTGCGCCTCAAGCTGCGCCCGGTAGGCATCCTTGTTCACGTAGTAGCTCATCCGGTCCAGTCCCAGATAGCGGTAGCCGCCCGTGACATCCGGGGACGGTCCGCGGACAGCGGCGTCGAACGCGGCGGCCACCTCCGCCCTTTCCTGCTTCGCGGCGAGGTAGGCGGCCACCAGCTCGGCCTGGCGGTATCTGCCTTCCCAGCCCAGCCCGGAGGCTTCAACCATCCCCACCACCATCAGGTTCTCCGCCTGGCGGCTGAAAATGTTCAGGTACAGCTGGGGTGAGGCTCCGGTCCAGCCCAGCAGGTCCGGGGCCAGGAACGGATAGCTGAGCACATAGCCGGTGGCGCAGAGCAGCAGGTCGTACTCCCCCGACGTCCCGTCCCGAAAATGAACGGTGGAACCCTCCAGCCGGTCGATGTCCGGCTTGACGGACAGGTCGCCGTGGCCCAGGTGATGCAGGACCAGGGAGTTGACCACGGGATGGGATTCGTAGATCCGGTAGTCAGGCTTCGGGAAGCCGAAACGGGCAGGGTCTCCCGTGAACATGCGCAGCAGGCGCTTGTCCAGGAACTGCTTGAGCGGCCGCGGCAGGGGTTTGCCCTGGTTCAGGGTGTCCGTGGGCCGGCCAAAAACGTATTTCGGCACAAAGTAGTAGCCGCGGCGGACGCTGATATCCACGGCAGCGGCATGGTGCACGGCGTCCACGGCTATGTCGCAGCCGCTGTTTCCGGCACCCACAACCAGCACCCGTTTGCCGGCCAGCTCCACGGCTTCCTTGTACTGCGCCGAATGGCGGATTTCCCCGGAGAATTCTCCCCGGAAAGCCGGCAGGTACGGGGTGTGCAAGGTGCCGGACGCGACGACGACGGCGCTGAACCGACCGCTTCCCGCACCCTCCGGCCCCTCCCACGCCACTTCCCAGCCGCCGTCGTCCGTTTGGCGAGCGGCGGTGACGCGGGTGCCAAACCGAATGCGGCCGGTGAGTCCGAAATGTCCGGCGTAGGCACGGAAGTACTCCAGCAGGTGCCGGTGGCCCGGATAGTCCGGCGTTCCCTCCGGCATCGGAAACTCTGCGAACTCCGTGGTGGTCCGGGAGGAGATCAGGTGGGCGGACTCGTACACCGTGCTGGCGGGGTTCGAAATGTTCCATAGCCCGCCGACGTCGTTGTGTGCCTCGAATCCAACGACGTCCAGTCCGCGTTTAGACACAGCCCGCATGGCAGCCAGCCCGCTGGGACCGGCACCTATCACTGCTACCGGGCGCGGACGCCTCACCGTCCGGACCCCGTTTGTATCTGCTGTAGCTGCCACTGCGTCCCGCTTCTATGTGATGTGCATCACCATTGATGCTGCCAGCACGCTACCGGGCTGCGTTCCTGCAGGTCAAACGCAACACACCCGGGAATCGGTACGCAAAAAGCCGCTCCCGGATCCGTTGATCCGGGAGCGGCTTGTTTCCGGCTGGGAGGCTTGGCGCCTGGGCTAGAGGACGTCCTTATCAACCCAGTCGAAGGTACGGGTTACGGCCTTGCTCCACAGCCGCATCTGCCGCTCACGCTCTGCCTGGTCCATATTCGGAGTCCAGCGCTTTCCTTCATTCCAGTTCGCAGCCACCTCGTCCGTGGAGTTCCAGAACCCGACTGCCAGGCCGGCGGCGTAGGCGGCACCGAGTGCCGTGGTCTCCACGACTTCGGGACGCACTACGTCCACTCCGAGGATGTCCGCCTGGAACTGCATGAGGGCGTCGTTGGCAACCATGCCGCCGTCAACCCGCAGTTCCGTGAGCGGTACACCGGAGTCGGCGTTCACGGCATCAAGGACTTCCCGGGTCTGGAAGGCTGTTGATTCGAGGGCGGCGCGCGCAATGTGGTTCTTGTTCACAAACCGGGTCAGGCCCACGATCACGCCGCGGGCGTCTGAACGCCAGTGGGGTGCGAAGAGGCCGGAGAAGGCCGGAACAATGTAGACGCCGCCGTTGTCTTCGACGGCGCTGGCCAGCTTCTCGATTTCCGGGGCACTGTTGATGATGCCGAGGTTGTCGCGGAGCCACTGCACCAGTGAACCGGTGACTGCAATGGAGCCCTCCAGTGCGTAGACCGGGGCGGCGTCGCCGATCTTGTAGGCAACGGTGGTGAGCAGTCCATTTTCGGACATGACCTTTTCCTCACCCGTGTTGAAGATGAGGAAGTTACCCGTGCCGTACGTGTTCTTGGCATCGCCGACGCCAAACGCGGCCTGGCCGAAGGTCGCTGCCTGCTGGTCGCCCAGGATGCCGGCCACGGGAGTTTCGCGCAGCAGCTGCGAGCCGTGCACCGTTCCGTAGACCTCGGAGGAGGAGCGGATTTCAGGCAGCATTGATGCCGGAACCCCGAAGGTATCCAGGATCGACTGGTCCCAGGAAAGCGTGTCCAGATCCATGAACATGGTCCTGGAAGCATTGGAGACGTCAGTGATGTGCACACCGCCGTCCGTGCCGCCGGTCAGGTTCCAGGTAACCCAGGAATCCGTGTTGCCGAACATGAGGTCGCCGTTTTCGGCCTTCTCGCGGGCGCCCTCAACGTTGTCCAGGATCCACTTGATCTTGGTTCCGGAGAAGTAGGTGGCCAGCGGCAGCCCAACAGTGTCCTTGAACCTGTCCAGGCCGCCTTCCTTTGCCAGTTCGTCAACGATCGGCTGGGTTCGGGTGTCCTGCCAGACGATTGCGTTGTAGACGGGCTTGCCCGTGTTCCGGTCCCACACCACTGCCGTTTCGCGCTGGTTGGTGATGCCGACGGCGGCGATGTCATGCCGGGTCAGGTTCGCCTTGGACAGGGCGGTGCCCACCACCTCGCGGACGTTGGTCCAGATCTCCATGGGGTCATGCTCGACCCAGCCGGCGCGGGGGAAGATCTGTTCATGTTCCTTCTGGCCGGTTGAAACAATCTTGCCGTCGTGGTCGAAGACAATGGCCCGGCTGCTGGTGGTGCCCTGGTCGATTGCGATCACGTACTGCGGCTTGCTGTCGGTCACGTGGGTCTCTCCTTTGAGGTCGTAAGTCTTGCGGACGAAGTAACGGTTAGAGGTCCGGCAGCGGGATGAAGCCGCCGGCCCAGCCACCCAGTGCGCCGCCGATCAGCGGCCCAACCACGGGAACCCAGGAGTAGGACCAGTCGCTGTTGCCCTTGTTGCGGATAGGCAGCAGGGCGTGCACGATGCGGGGACCAAGGTCACGGGCCGGGTTGATGGCGTACCCGGTGGGTCCGCCGAGTGAGGCGCCGATACCGACAACCAGCAGGCCAACGGCCAGCGGGCCGAGCCCGGAGGGGGTTCCGGCAAAAGCGACAATCACGAACACGAGCATGAACGTGCCGACGACCTCCGTGACCACGTTCCAGCCGTAGGAGCGGATCGCGGGCCCGGTGGAGAACACGCCCAGGATGTTCGCCGGATCCTGCTCTTCATCGAACTGCTTCTTATAGGCCAGCCACGCCACAAAGGCGCCGATGATGGCACCGAGCATCTGTCCGCCGAAGTAGGTGAGGGTGGATCCGATGGTAACTGCCACGCCGGGCACGAATTCCTCCGCGCCGCCGGTGATGATGCCTACCGTCACGGCGGGGTTGATGTGCGCCCCGGACATCACAGAGAGGTAGACGCCGGCGAACACGCCGAGCCCCCACCCCCAGTTGACCATCAGGAAGCCGCCGCCATTGCCTTTGGTTTTACCCAGGGCAACGTTGGCGACTACACCACAGCCCAGGACTATCAGCGCTGCTGTACCCAGCATCTCGCTGACAAAAACCTCTCCAAGAGTCACCATCGACTACTCCGATCCTTTTAGTAGTGCCATTTTGTTGGGGGTAAAACAGGGATGCAGGTCCCGCCACGGGCTCCGGCGTGGAACGGGGGCATTTTCACCTGCCGCAGCCTGTCGGCGCACTGTAAGGCCCTATGCAATCAATCTTTTTCCAGAAACGCCATGGCTTTAGGGAAACTGCTTGTCAGCAGGCGTTTACAGGCTCTTCACGGTACACGCGGCACGGCAGGAGCGCACGCCGCGCGCACCTCGGTAGAGTTGCAGCATGGATCCGGCACCAAAACTGACTTTGAACAACGGCGTACTCATGGACCAGGCGGGCTACGGTACCTACAAGGTTCCCGCGCAGGATGCGGCGCCGCTGGTCAGCACGGCACTGTCCCTTGGCTACCGGCACGTAGACACCGCCGCCCTGTACGGAAACGAAGAGGGAGTGGGCCAGGCGGTCCGGAATTTCACGGACGCCGGACACATAGTCCGCGAAGACCTCTTCGTTACCTCCAAGGTGTGGAACACGGACCATGGTTACGACGCCACCCTCCGGGCCTTCGATACATCCCTGCAGAAACTCGGTTTCGACTATCTGGACCTGTACCTGATCCACTGGCCGTGCCCGGAGCGCGGCCTGTACCTCGACACTTACAGGGCACTGGAAAAGCTGTATTCCGAGGGACGGATCCGCGCGATCGGCGTCTCGAACTTCAACCGTGAACACCTGGAAGAACTGATGGACGGAACCTCCGTCGTTCCTGCCGTCAACCAGGTGGAGCTTCATCCCTGGCTCGCCCAGCGGGAGCTGCGGGCTTTCCATGAGGCCAACGGCATCCGCACTGTCGCCTGGAGCCCGCTGGGGCGCGGGGCCATTCTCGAAGATCCCGGGGTGCGGGAAATCGCCGGTGATTTAGGGCGCTCTCCGGCCCAGGCAGTGCTGCGCTGGCATGTTCAGGCCGGGCACACCGTGATTCCCAAGGCCAGCAGCGAGGAGCGGATTGCGGAGAACCTGGACATCTTCTCCTTTGCGCTTGAACCTGAACACGTGGCCGTGCTGGACGCCCTTGACTGCGGGCGCCGGACCGGGTCCAACCCCAGCGAGGTGAACTGATGCTGCTGCGCCGCCGCGCGGCCGCGAAGACAGGCGCTCCGGCCCCCTTCCAGCGCAAGGCCAGTGTCCGGACCGTTCAAGTACAGGGAAGTGCCCAGCGCTTCTGGGATTTTCCCGCCGCTGACCCGGACACCGCAGGCCCTGCTGTCTTTATGGTCCACGGCTTCCGCGGCGACCATCACGGGCTGCTGCGGCTGGTTGAGGCGCTGCCAGACAACCGGGTCATCCTGCCGGACCTGCCCGGGTTCGGCCAAGGCGCTGTCCTGCCCGGGACCCACGACGCCGCTGCTTACGCAGATTTTGTGCGGACCAGCTTCGAGGTGATGGGCCTGGGACCGGACACGGTTCTGCTGGGACATTCGTTCGGCTCGATCATTGCCGCGCGCACGGCGGCCGCGCATCCGGAGCTGCTTAGCGAAGTCATCCTCGTCAACCCGATCAGCGAACCTGCGCTTGAGGGTCCCAAGGGGTTCACCAGCAAGCTGGCGGAGCTGTACTACCTCGCCGCGGCCAGGCTGCCCGAGAAACCGGGACGGGCGCTGCTGGCCAACCCGCTGATCGTGCGCGGCATGAGCATGCTCATGGCCAAGACCCGGGACCCCGCCCTGCGGCGCTGGATCCATGGGCAGCATGATGCTTACTTCAGCGCCTTTGCCTCACGCGCGGTCGTCCTGGAGGCGTTCCGCTCCTCGATCTCCGAAACCGTTCGCGATTACGCTCCGCAGCTGCAGATGCCCGTGCTGCTCATCGCTGCCGACCGGGACGATCTGGGTTCCGTTCCCGCCCAGCGCCGGCTTGCGGCGCTGGTTCCCGATTCTGAACTTGAGATCCTTGAAGGGGTGGGCCATCTGGTCCACTATGAGGCACCGGATTCCGCCGCAGCCCTCATCACTGACTTTTTGGGCCGGAGGCACCGCAGCGCATGAGAATTGTCTTTGACGCGCGCTTCACCCGCACCGACCAGCACGACGGCATCAGCCGCTACGGGGCCAGTCTCATCGAGGCGGTGTCCCGCCACGCGGACGTGCACATGCTGATCAGCGATGAACGCCAGCTGGCGCTGCTGCCGCAGGTGCCGTGGACCAGGATCAACTCCCCGCTGTCCCCGGCCGAGCTTTTTGTATCCCGGCACGTCAACAAGCTGGGCGCCGACGTGGTGGTGTGCCCCATGCAGACCATGGGCAGCTGGGGGCGGCGCTATCCGCTGATCCTGACCCTGCACGACCTGATCTACTACCAGAACCCCACTCCGCCGGGTTTCCTGCCGCTGCCGGTCCGGCTGTTGTGGCGGGTTTACCATCTGGCGTACTGGCCGCAGCGCCTGCTGCTGAACCGTGCCGACGTCGTTGCCACCATCTCGGACACCACACGCCGGCTGATGGAACGGCACCGGCTGACGCGGCGGCCGGTGCGGATGGTTTCAAACGCCCCGCAGCCCGGCACGGAACCGCGCGATCCGGCGCAGCATCCGGAGAAGTCGCTGCTCTATATGGGTTCCTTCATGCCGTACAAGAATGTCGAGACGATTGTCCGGGGCATGGATGCGCTGCCGGGGTACACCCTGCACCTGCTCAGCAGGATTTCGCCGGTCCGCCGCAGCGAGCTGGAAGCACTGTGCAGCGACCCGTCCCGGGTGGTGTTCCACAACGGCGTCACGGATGAGGAATACGACTCGCTGCTAAGGCGTGCCACAGCGCTGGTGTCGCTCTCCAAGGCAGAGGGCTACGGCCTGCCGATCATCGAATCGATGGCGGCAGGCACCCCGGTGATCGCTGCTGACACACCGATCTTCCGGGAAGTGTCCGGCGGGGCTGCCGTGCTGGTGGATGCTGAAAGCTCCGAAGGCTTTGCCCGTGCGGTGCGCAGCCTCTCGGATCCGGATCGCTGGCGCGAGGCATCAAGCGCAGGACTGGCCCGGGCCGCAGCGTATGACTGGGATACTTCCGCCCATCAGCTCCTTGACGCCGCGGCGGAAGCATCCCGGGCGTTTGCGGCCCGGACCCGCAGGAAGGCCTAGCCCAGCCGGACAATCATCTTTCCGGTATTCGCGCCCTTCATCAGGTCGATGAAGGCCTGCGGGGCGTTTTCAAGTCCGTCAACGAACGTCTCGTCATAGCTGACGCTGCCGTCCCGCAGCCACCCGGCCATCAGTGATGCGAATTCACCGGCGTACTGGTTGTAGCTGTTGGCAATGAAGCCCTTCAGGGTCAGTTCCTTGCCTATGGCCTGGAACAGGTTTCGGGGGGCGCACTGCGGTTCGGTGGAATTGTAGGCAGAGATGGCTCCGCACAGTGCCACACGCCCGTACTTGTTCAGCACGGAGATTGCCGCCTCCAGATGGTCCCCTCCGACGTTGTCGAAGTAGACATCGATTCCCCCGGCGCCGGCGGCTTCCTTGAGCTGGGTCTTCACCGGGCCGTCGTGGTAGTTGAAGGCGGCGTCAAAGCCGAGTTCGCGCAGCCGGCGGACCTTCTCCTCAGAACCTGCGCTGCCAATGACCTTGCCCGCGCCCAGTGCCTTGGCGATCTGCCCGGCCATGGAGCCTACGGCCCCGGCAGCACCGGAGACGAACACCGAGTCGCCTTCGCGGAAGTCCGCCACCTTGGTTAGGCCGGCCCACGCCGTTAGTCCGGTCAGGTCCATGGCACCCAGATAGGCGCTGGCAGGGGCTATGGACGTGTCGATCACGCGGGCCCGCTTGGCATCCAGGACGGCGTAGTCCCGCCAGCCGAGGTTGTGGAGGACGGTGTCCCCCGGCTTGTGCGTCCCCGCACGCGACTCGATCACTTCGCCCACGGCGCCGCCCTCAAGAGGGGCATCGAGCTGGAACGGCGGAACATAGGACTTTGCGTCGTTCATGCGCCCGCGCATGTAGGGATCCACCGACATGAGGGTGTTCCGCACCAGGACCTGTCCGTCCTGCAGCGCGGGAACATCAACTTCGGCGAGCCGGAAATTCTTTCCTGTTGGCCATCCTTCGGGACGGGTTGCCAGCTGGATTTCACGGGTTGCCGCAGGGTACGTCATGGGTCTCCTTTCGGGCGCCGCCGATGGCAGGCGCAGATGAAACATCAGCAACCTGTCTATCATGCCTGCCTGGACGGGCGCGGCGGCCTACCTGGGCCGGACGTCCCAAAGGTGGTGGGCGGCGTCGTGCATAAAATACCGGGCCAGGGAGTCAACGGTGAACGTGCTCCCGTCCGAGCGGAGGCCGCGCCGGGTGCGGTCCCGGGGCTCGACGGCGGCAAAGGCCTCCGCAGTGGCTTCGGCTTCGTCAGCCAGGTCGGCGGCAACCCGTGCCGGGTCCTGCTCGCCGTACCGTTCCGCCACGGCTGTGGCGTCCTGGTCCCAGTCGGCGAACTCCGCTCCGTCGGTGTCCACCATGAGCAGCAGGCGCATCCGGTAGACATTGCACAGGTCACGGACGTGCGCTGCATATTCCAGCGGCGACCAGGTGCTCTCGTCCGGCCGCACCGCCGCATCCGGGCGATCCAGGACGTCCTGCCATGCCTCGGCGTTGGCCATCAACAGCTGCGGGATGTCCTCGTAAGCGGTTTCCGAGGCGGTAAACCCGCATTCGGGGCATGTCCGGTCCAGGACCCAGGTCCAGTTCTTAGTGTCAGGGGTTATGGCCATTGCCACACTGTAGAGGATTCGGATTGCCGGGCGCACCACTTCTAGAATTGCAGCACCGGAATCGAATTTCTGCCAGGAGATGATCATCATGCCCATGGGGGTTCCTCCCCGGGACCACGAACGGCAAAGAGCGGCACTGGAGGCCCGGAGCCAGGCACGCGGCGGCACCGCCGTGGACCTTTACCGCCACGAAGGCTTCATTGTCCTCAACGCAGACCTCCCCGGGATCGACCCGGGATCACTTTCCGTGGAGCTGGACGGCGATTCCCTGCTGATCCGGGCGCACCGCAGCCTGCGCGGCATGGACAGCGGAACGCTCTGGAACGTGCGTGAGCGGGAGGACGGCCTGATCCTCCGCCGAATTCCGGTGGGCGGGAGCGTAGACCCTTCACGGGCCGCACCGCACTACGCCAACGGCGTCCTCAGCCTGCAGCTCCCCGTCAAGCCGGGCAGCCGCCGCACGGTCCCCGTGCAGTACTCCCGGCGCGGTAAAGCCGCCTAGCCGGTGCTAGAGGCCGTCGGGGGCGTCAACGCGTATGTACACCGGATCGCCGGTCCGCCGGGCGGAAAGGGCTGCCTTGGCAGCCCGCATGGCCGGCGTGATCACGTTTGCCTCGCTGTAGGGGAAGAAGCAGAGGGTCCGCCAGCGCTGGGCGGCGGCTTCGGCGCCGTGAACCGTCGATTCTTCCACGGGAGCCGGGCCCACAATGCGGGCGCTTTCGGGCAGGCCAAGACGGGACACAAATCCCTCCAGGCCTTCACGGGAGCCGGTCAGCTCCGCGTAGCGCACAGCCGGCGGCAGTCCCAGCTCCCGGCGGAGGGCAAGTTCGCGCTCGGCAGCACCTGCCGGATCCCAGCGCAGCAGATGGCCTACGGTGGCGGTGTCATCGGCAGTAACCACTACCACTCCCCCCTCTGACGCCGGGCGGACCAGGGCTGAGGCGGTGAGCCAGCGGCGCAGGGTTTCTTCCTGTGCCCGCAGCGACTGCCGCGAGAGCATGGCGGTTCCGTCCAGCAGCAGGGCGGCGGCATAGCCCGACGGCGCCACCGGTTCCGCCCCGGGGGTGGCAACAACCAGGGCAGGTGCGTCAGGAACCTCCGAACGGATATGGTCTCCAGCCGAGGACACCACGGTCACGGACGGGAAAGCCCGTCCGAGCTCCTCGGCCGTCCGTCCCGCACCGGCGGTAGATGCCCGCAGCCGGAAGCTGCCGCAGTGGGGGCAGTGCCATCTCGGCTCCGGCCGGGCACACCAGCGGCAGGCGGGCGGGGAATTCCGGCCCGCCTGGGCCAGCGGCCCCTGGCATTGCCGGCACCGGGCCGGTTCCCGGCAGTCCTGGCAGGACAGCGCCGGGGAGAAACCCGTCCGGGCTACCTGCACCAGCACGGGGCCGCGCTTCAGGCCATCCTGGGCCGCTTTCCACGCCGCATGCGGAATTCGTGCGCGGGCGGCCAGCGGGTCCCGCTCCAGGTTGAAGGTGTCCGCGGTGCTCATCACCCGTGCCGTGGAGGCCCGCACCAGCGCACGCTCGGCGTCCAGTGGTGCCGCCCATCCGGACTCGATCAGGCGCTGGGCTTCGGTGCTGCGGGTATGCGAGGCAACGAGCATCCCGGCACCGGCGGCCTCGGCCCGAAGCAGCAGGACATCGCGCGCATGCTGATACGGTGCACGCTGCTCGGCATGGAGGTCGTCGGCGTCGTCCCAGATGCAGACAAGGCCAAGATTCGCCACGGGCGCGTAGGCGGCGGAGCGGGTGCCCACCGCCACGGACGCGTCGCCGTAGAGCAGCCGCAGGAAACTGCGGTATCTGGGGGTGGGACCGTCCTCGCCCGTGAGCCGAACGGCGGTATCCGCCGGCACCCTGTCCTGCAGCGCGTCCATGACGCGTGCCAGGTCCTTCTGGTCCGGCACCACCACGACGGCGCCCCGCCCGGATAGCACGGTGGCCTCCACGGCTGCGGCTATTTCCCGCGGCCAGGCGTCAGGACCATAGCCGCGGAGCGAACTCAGCACGGCACGCGGGCTGTGGCCGGCAGCAAGATGGCTCAGGAAACGGGGGCCGTGCGCGTACCGCCGGAAAGGGTTCCCGGCAGGTTGGCCCTGCTTCGGCGGAGCGTCGGATGGCCCGTTTTTTTCCTCCGCTTTTTCCGCCGTCCCGGCGGTGGGTTCGTCCTGGGTCCCGGCTCCGGGCACCCGGTCAGCGAACTCCTTCTCTACCCGGGCCACCCGCGGCGGAACTGCAACCCTGAGCACGTCGTGGACGGATCCGGCGCAGCGTGCGGCAACGGACTGGGCCAGGCCCAGTATTTCCGGACTCAGCACGGGTACCGCTGATACCACCTTGCCCAGGTTCACCAGCCGGGCCGTGGTATCCGTGGATGCCAGCCGCTCAATCAGGAACCCGGCAAGCTCCTGGCCGCCGAAACGGACCTTCACGCGGACGCCGGGCACCGCGGCGTCACTGAGGTCGGCAGGCACCAGGTAGTCGAAGGGACGGTCAAGGTGCGGCAGGGGTGAGTCCAGCAATACCCGGGCGATTGGCAGTTCAGGTGCCGGCTGGGACTTCCCCACGGGTGTTGCGGGCGTGCTGAAGCCGTGCAGCAGGGAGAGCTGCACACCTTCCTCCGCTGAAGCGCGCCCTCCCCCGGGCGCACGCTGCGGCGGATGCTCTCCCATGGGGCTAGGCGTTAAACCAGCGCCGCAGTTCCTCGACCTTGTCGAGGCGCTCCCAGGTGAAGCCTTCATCCTCGCGGCCGAAGTGCCCGTGGGCGGCTGTCTTCTGGTAGATGGGCCGCTTGAGGTCCAGGGCGTTGATGATGCCCAGCGGACGCAGGTCGAAAACCTCGTTGATGGCCTGCGAGATACGCATCGGGTCTACGGTTTCCGTGCCGAAGGTCTCAACGTAGATACCCACGGGGCGGGCCATGCCGATTGCATAGGCGATCTGGATTTCGGCCCGGCGCGCCAGCCCTGCGGCAACCACGTTCTTGGCAACCCAGCGCATTGCGTAGGCAGCTGAACGGTCAACCTTGCTCGGGTCCTTGCCGGAGAAGGCACCGCCGCCGTGCCGGGAGAACCCGCCGTAGGTGTCCACGATGATCTTGCGCCCGGTGAGGCCTGCATCGCCTACGGGGCCGCCAATGACGAAGGGGCCGCCGGGGTTGATGATGTGGCGCACTCCGGAGGTGTCCAGCTCGGTTCCGGAGAGGACGGGATTGACCACGTACTCAACCATGTCCCGGTGCAGCTGGCCCTGGTCGAGGTCCGCAGCATGCTGGGTGGAAACAACAACTGAGTCCACGGACACCGGGCGGTCGCCCTCGTAGCCGATGGTGACCTGGGTCTTGCCGTCAGGACGCAGGTAAGGCAGGGTGCCGTCCTTGCGGACCTGCGTCAGGCGCTCGGAGAGGCGGTGGGCCAGCCAGATCGGTGTGGGCATCAGGACGCTGGTTTCATCGCTGGCAAAGCCGAACATGATGCCTTGGTCGCCGGCGCCCTGGGCGTCGAAGGGGTCTACGGCGTCGCCGGAACGGTTCTCCACAGAGTTGAAGACGCGGGAGGCGATCTCCGGGGACTGCTGGCCGATGGAGACGGAGACGCCGCAGCGTGCACCGTCGAAACCGTTGGCCGAGGAGTCGTAGCCGATCTCCAGGATGGTGTCGCGGACCAGCTGCGGGATCTCCACATAGCCTTCTGTGGTGACCTCACCCGCAACGTGGACCAGCCCCGTGGTGACGAGGGTCTCCACGGCAACGCGGGATTCGGGGTCGGCTTTGAGCAGGCCGTCGAGGATCGCATCGCTGATCTGGTCACAGATCTTGTCCGGGTGGCCTTCGGTCACCGACTCGGAGGTGAACAGCCGCAGGGCACTGGATTCGGCGGGGGCAGTCGTATTGCTGGAAGTCACGGGTTTACTCTACTTCGTTCCGGGGACAGTCCCCGTCTGGGTCATGCCGTGCCATGCACGGTCATCGGGAGTCGCATTGCTGCACGGGAAGAAATACCCGATCCTGCCGGCCTCAGGGCAGGCGCGCAGGGTCGGCGGGTTGCTCAGCGGCCGGGAGGGAAAACGAACGGGCTGGAAACGCTATCCCGGAGGAACGGCGCCGGTGGAGCTGGACGCCGGAGCACCGGCAAGTTCAGCGGCGATCCGTTCCACCAGGTGCCGGGCAATGTCGGTTTTGCTTCCCGTCAGTGCCGGCGGCTCGATCCGGGGGTCCTCATGCGGTGAGAGAATCCTCACTTCAGTGCTGTCCTGGCCAAACACAAGCGAACGGCCCACCTGGTTCAGGACCAGGAGGTCGCAGCCCTTGCGTTCGAGTTTGCGGCGTCCGTACTCCAGCACCGATCCACTGCCGTCGCCGGTCTCCGCGGCGAAACCCACAATCAGGGAGGGTCCGGTGCCGGAAGCGGAGCGGTTCTGCACGGTTTCGGCCAGGATGTCCGGATTGCGCACCAGCGTGATCACGGGGTCCGCTCCGTCGTCGCGCTTCTTGATTTTGGTGTCCGCGTTTTCTCCGGGCCGGAAGTCTGCCACTGCTGCGGACATGACCAGCACATCCGTGGACTGCACCGCATCGTGGACGGCGTCGCGCAGTTCCAGGGCGGTTTCCACCTGTACCAGTTCCACCCCCTCAGGGACGGGAACCTCCAAGTGGGCTGCGACGAACCTCACCTGGGCTCCTTCGGCTACGGCTGCAGCCGCAACAGCCGCACCCTGCTTGCCGGAGGACCGGTTGCCCAGGAAGCGGACGGGATCCAGGGGTTCCCGGGTGCCTCCTGCGGTAACGGTTACCCGGCGGCCGGCCAGCAGGCCGGCAGCCGGCGCGGAGCCGGCTTCTCCAGCCGCAGCCAGCGCCGCAGCGTAGATGTCCTCCGGCTCCGGGAGCCGTCCCGGGCCGGAATCCTTGCCGGTCAGGCGGCCAATGGCCGGCTCCATGACAACTGCGCCGCGGGAGCGCAGCGTGGCCACGTTGGCCTGCGTGGCCGGGTGGTTCCACATTTCGGTGTGCATTGCCGGAGCAAAGAACACCGGTCCGCTGGCCATCAGCAGCGTGTTGGTGAGCAGGTCGGAGGCCAGGCCTGCCGCGGCCCTGGCCAGCAGGTCCGCAGTGGCCGGTGCCACCACGATCAGGTCGGCTTCATGGCCGAGCCGGACGTGGTTGACGGTGTCCACGGCGTCGAACACCGTGGTGCTGACCGGGTGCCCGGAGAGTGCTTCCCAGGTGGCTATGCCCACAAAGCGGGTGGATGCCTCGGTGGGCACCACCTGGACGCTGTGGCCGGCTTCGGTGAACAGGCGCAGCAGTGACGCTGCCTTGTAGGCAGCGATACCGCCGCCCACCCCCAGGACAATGCGCACGCCTGTCCAACCTCCTAGCCGTAGGTTTTGTGCCTTACTCGGCGGTTTCGTTGGCGCGGACTACCAGCATGCCCTCGTTGATCTCGCGCAGGGCGATGGAAAGCGGCTTTTCGTTGAGCTTGGTTTCCACCAGCGGGCCCACGTACTCGAACAGGCCTTCGTGCAGCTGGGAGTAGTAGGCGTTGATCTGCCGGGCGCGCTTGGCGCCGTAGATGACCAGGGCGTACTTGGAATCAGCGGCCGTCAGCAGGTCGTCGATCGGCGGGTTGATGATGCCTTCAGGCTGGGTAGACAAAAGATCTCCAAAGTTTTCGTGCGGATCAAGAACAGCAGCTCAGCGTTGGCGAGGGCTGATCCCCATGAGTGAAACGAGCTCTGCTGCAGCCCGCTGAACGTCATCATTGATGACAGTGTGATCGAACTCGGGCTCGGCAGCAAGTTCCAGTTTAGCGGTTTCCAGCCGCCGCTGCTGCTCCTCGGGTGTTTCAGTGCCGCGGCCCACCAGGCGGCGGACCATTTCATCCCATGAAGGCGGTGCCAAGAAGACGAAATTCGCCTCCGGCATGGACTCCTTGACCTGCCGCGCGCCCTGCAGGTCAATCTCCAGCAATACCGAGCGGCCGTCAGCCATGGCAGCTTCCACGGTGCGGCGCAGCGTGCCGTAGCGGTTGTGTCCGTGGACCACGGCCCACTCGAGCATCTGCCCCTCGGAGACGAGGTCGTCGAACTCGTCCGACGTCACGAAGAAGTAGTGCACGCCGTTTTCCTCGCCCGGGCGAGGGGCGCGGGTGGTAGCGGACACGGAAAGCCAGACCTCGGGATAGTTATCCCGGATGTAGGTGGACACAGTGCCTTTGCCAACGGCGGTGGGACCTGCCAGAACTGTCAGCCGCGGTTGCGACACGTAGACCTCACTTGTTTAGGGAACAGGTCCGACGGCGCCGCAGCCGCGGTAGGCGGCGGCCGGCTTAGTCGGACTCCAGTAATTCAATCAGCGCCTTGCGCTGGTGGACACCAAGACCCCTCACCCGGCGGGTTGGGGCGATACCCACGGTAGCCATTATTCCAGCTGCGCGGCGTTCCCCCACACCAGGCAGTGCCCGCAGCAGGTCTACGACCTTCAGGCGGCCCACTGCTTCCTCGGAAGCACGGGAGACGATGACCTCTTCGACCGAGAGTTCACCGGATTTGATCTTGGACTTGATCTCGGCCCGCACGGTGCGGGCGGCGGTGGCCTTTTCCCGCGCCCTGGTGCGCTCGGCTTCAGTCAGTGGTTTGAGGTTCAATTGGCTCTCCCGGGCGAAGACTGACCGCCCGTCAAACTGGTTGTGACCGGCGGCTTTGCGGTTTCTTGGGCTAGGGTCCGAACCTATCCGCACTGTGCGGGCAATGCAATGGAAACCGGTACGTTAGACGTACCGGTTTCCACTATGGCTGAGGGAGTCCGTCCAGCGTCCGGACGGCAGCTTCCCGCAGTGCCGCGCGATCCGGGCCTGCCTTGAGGATGTCCCTGCTGGACGTGGCGAGCACGTTCGCGTAGGCGGCGCCGAAAGTTTTCCGCAGGTCTTCCCCTGTTGCTCCCTGGGCACCGAGCCCGGGTGCAAGGATGGGCGCGTTTGCGGCAGCCAGGTCAATGCCCAGGTCAGCCAGTGCAGAACCGACGGTTGCCCCGATAACCAGGCCCGTGGACCCGAGGGGCCGGGCGGCAGCGTTTTCCGCCGTCGCGGCATCGATGATCCGTGCAGCCACGGACCGGTCCGCCCCAACGTGCTGCACTGAGGCACCCTCTGGGTTGGAGGTCAGTCCCAGGACAAAAACTCCCCTGCCCGTGGCGTCAGCCAGGTCCAGGGCCGGACGCAGCGACTCGTAGCCAAGATACGGGCTCAGGGTGACCGAGTCAGCCGCCAGCGGCGAGTCGTCCCGCAGCCACGCGTCTGCGTAGGCGGCCATGGTGGAGCCGATGTCTCCGCGCTTGGCATCAGCGATCGAAAGGACGCCGGCCTCAGCGCAGGAAGCCAGCAGCCGTTCCAGGACGGCGATGCCTGCCGACCCGTGGCGCTCATACAGTGCAACCTGCGGCTTCAGGGCAGCAGCCTGCTCCCCCACCGCCTCCAGGACGGTGAGCGAGAAGCGTTCCAGCCCGGCGGCGTCGTCGTTCAGTCCCCAGGCGGCCAGCAGGCCGGGATGGGGGTCGATGCCGACGCAGAGCGGTCCGCGCGTGTCCATCGCTGCCCGCAGGCGCGCACCAAAGGGTGCGCGCCCGCCGGCAGCGTTAGTGCCGTGCTCAGGCAACGGTGGAAGCCTGGAGCTTGGCTGCGTACTCCTGGAGCGAGCAGACGTCCCATTCGTAGGAGCGCATCGCTTCGATGGCCTGGACCGCCGCAGTGAATTCGGACACGGTGGTGATCACCGGGCAGCCGATCGACGTCGCGGCAGCGCGGATCTCGTAGCCGTCGCCGCGGGCCTGGCCGCCGGAGGGGGTGTTGATCACCATGTTGATGTCGCCGGCGGTGATCAGGTCCACCACGGTGCCTTCCCCGTTGGGTCCCGCACCTTCGCCGACCTTGCGGACGGTGGTGGCCTGGATGCCGTTGCGGCGCAGGACGTCTGCCGTGCCGCCGGTGGAAAGGATCTCGAAGCCGAGGTCGCTCATGAGCTTCACCGGCATGATGATCGAGCGCTTGTCGCGGTTGGCGACGGAGACGAAGATCTTTCCAGCCGTGGGCAGCGCCGAGTTCGCCGCTGCCTGGGACTTGGCGAACGCCGTGTCGAAGTACTTGTCAATGCCCATGACTTCACCGGTGGAACGCATCTCCGGGCCGAGCAGTGAATCCACCACGGTGCCCTCGGGGGTGCGGAAGCGGCTGAAGGGCAGCACTGCTTCCTTCACGGCCACCGGGGCGTCCAGCGGAAGCGCCGAACCGTCTCCGGTTGCCTTGAGCTTTCCGGCGGCACGCAGTTCGGCAATGGTGGTGCCCATGCCGATCAGGGCGGCGGCCTTTGCAAGCTGGACGCCGGTGGCCTTGGAGACGAACGGAACGGTACGGGAAGCGCGCGGGTTGGCTTCAATGACGTACAGCACGTCGGAGGCCAGCGCGAACTGGATGTTGATCAGGCCGCGCACGCCGACGCCGGACGCGATGGCGCCGGTGGCCTCAACCACGCGGCCGATGACGTCCGCACCCAGCGTGATGGGAGGCAGCACGCAGGCGGAGTCGCCGGAGTGGATGCCGGCTTCCTCGATGTGCTCCATGATGCCGCCCACGTACAGGTCGGTGCCGTCGAAGAGCGCATCCACGTCGATCTCGATGGCGTCTTCCAGGAAGCGGTCCACCAGGACGGGATGGTCCGGGGTGATTTCCGTGGCGTTGGCGATGTAGCGGGAGAGGTTGGCCTCGTCGTAGACGATTTCCATGCCGCGGCCGCCCAGTACGTAGGACGGGCGCACCAGGACCGGGTAGCCGATCTCGTCAGCGATCTTCTTGGCATCCTCGAAGGACACGGCGGTGCCGTTCTTCGGGGCGATCAGCCCGCCTTCGTCCAGTACGCGCTGGAAGGCGCCGCGGTGCTCTGCCAGGTCGATTGCCTCCGGCGAGGTGCCCAGGATCGGAATACCGGCGTCGGCCAATTCCTGTGCGAGCTTCAGCGGGGTCTGTCCGCCGAGCTGGACGAACACGCCCAGCACGCCGCCGGTGCGCTGTTCGGCGTGGATGACTTCCAGCACGTCTTCGAGCGTGAGCGGCTCGAAGTACAGGCGGTCGGAGATGTCGTAGTCCGTGGATACGGTCTCCGGGTTGCAGTTGATCATGACCGTCTCGTGGCCGGCTTCACGCAGCGCCATGGTGGCGTGGACGCAGGAGTAGTCGAACTCGATGCCCTGGCCGATGCGGTTCGGACCGGAACCGAGGATGATCACCGACGGCTTGGCGTGCTGCGCCACCTCGTCTTCCTCGTCGTAGGAGGAGTAGTGGTACGGGGTGTACGCCGCGAATTCGGCGGCGCAGGTGTCCACCGTCTTGTAGACCGGGCGGATGCCCAGGACGTGCCGCACTCCGCGGACCACGGCCTCGGACTGGTTGGTGAGCCTGCCGATCTGCTCGTCGGAGAAGCCGTGGCGCTTCGCCAGGCGCAGGACGTCCTCCGTGACCTGGGCTGCGCCGCGGATTTCCTCGGCGACCTCGTTGATCAGCTCAAGCTGGTCCAGGTACCAGGGGTCGATGCCGGTGGCTTCGTAAAGCTGCTCGGCAGTGGCGCCGCCCAGCAGTGCCTGCTGGACCTGGGCCAGGCGGCCCGTGGTGGGGCGCTTGGCTGCCTCGATGAGTGCCGGAACCTCGGCGGGGTCCACGGGGTCGAAGCTGAGCTGGGAGCCCTTCTGCTCCAGGGAGCGCAGCGCCTTCTGCAGCGCCTCGGTGAAGTTGCGGCCGATCGCCATGGCCTCGCCGACGGACTTCATGGTGGTGGTCAGCGTGGGGTCCGCGGCCGGGAACTTCTCGAACGCGAAGCGGGGAACCTTCACTACTACGTAGTCCAGGGTCGGCTCGAAGGACGCCGGCGTCTTCTTGGTGATGTCGTTCGGGATCTCGTCCAGGGTGTAGCCCAGGGAGAGCTTGGTGGCGATCTTCGCGATGGCGAACCCGGTGGCCTTGGAAGCCAGTGCCGAGGAGCGGGAGACACGCGGGTTCATTTCGATGACGACGACGCGGCCGGTGTCCGGTTCGATGGCGAACTGGATGTTGCAGCCGCCGGTGTCCACGCCAACTTCACGGATGACGGCGATCGCGATGTCGCGCAGCTTCTGGTACTCGCGGTCGGTGAGGGTCATGGCCGGTGCCACGGTGATGGAGTCACCGGTGTGGACGCCTACGGGATCGAAGTTCTCGATGGAACAGACAACCACCACGTTGTCGTGCTTGTCCCGCATCATTTCAAGTTCGTATTCCTTCCACCCCAGGATGCTCTCTTCGAGCAGCACCTCGGAGGTGGGGCTGTACTGGATGCCGGCGCCGGCGATGCGGCGCAGGTCCTCGGCGTTGTAGGCCAGGCCGGAGCCCAGTCCGCCCATGGTGAAGGACGGGCGGACCACCATCGGGTAACCGAGTTCCTCGGCGGCGGCGAAAGCCTCATCCATGCTGTGCACGATGATCGACTTCGCGGACTCGGCGCCGCAGCGCTCGACGACGCCCTTGAACTTCTCGCGGTCTTCGCCGAGTTCAATGGCTTCGATGTTGGCGCCGATCAGCTCGACGTTGTACTTCTCCAGCACGCCGTTCTTGTCCAGGGCGATCGCCGTGTTCAGGGCGGTCTGGCCGCCCAGGGTGGGCAGCACGGCGTCGGGGCGTTCCTTGGCGATGATCTTCTCGACCACCTCGGGAGTGATCGGCTCGACGTACGTGGCGTCGGCGAACTCCGGGTCGGTCATGATGGTGGCCGGGTTGGAGTTGACCAGGATGACCCGCAGGCCTTCCTCCTTCAGCACGCGCAGTGCCTGCGTGCCGGAGTAGTCGAATTCGGCGGCCTGGCCAATGACGATCGGGCCGGAGCCGATCACCAGGACGGACTTGAGATCGGTTCTGCGGGGCATTAGCGGGATTCCTTGTTCTTGCTGGAGGCCATCAGGTCGACGAAGCGGTCGAACAGGTAGGCGGAGTCGTGCGGGCCGGCGGCGGCTTCGGGGTGGTACTGGACGGAGAACGCGGGGATGTCCAGGCAGGCGAGGCCTTCCACCACGTTGTCATTGAGGCTGATGTGGCTCACTTCCACCTGGCCGAACCGGGCCTCGGGCGCGGTGACGGGACCGTCCAGCGGAGCGTCGACGGCGAAGCCGTGGTTCTGCGAGGTGATTTCCACCTTGCCGGTGCGCCGGTCCAGGACGGGCTGGTTGATGCCGCGGTGGCCGTAGGGCAGCTTGTAGGTGCCGAAGCCCAGGGCACGTCCGAGGATCTGGTTGCCGAAGCAAATGCCGAAGAACGGGGTGCCGGTGTCCAGCACGTCGCGCAGCAGCTTCACCTGGTTATCGGCCGTGGCGGGGTCGCCGGGACCGTTGGACATAAAGACGCCGTCGGGGTTCAGTGCCTGTACGTCTTCGAGGGTGGCGGAAGCGGGCAGCACGTGCACCCGCACGCCGCGTTCAGCGAAACGCACCGGGGTCATGGACTTGATGCCCAGGTCCAGGGCGGCCACGGTGAAGCGGGGCTCACCTTCCCAGCCGTGGGCGGAAGGCTCGACGACGTAGCTTGCCTCGATGCTCACTTCCTCGGCGAGGCGGGAGCCGGCCATTGACTCCTGGGCCCGCACTTCAGCGAGCAGGTCAGCGTCGCTGCGCAGGGCTGCCTCGCCGGAGAAGATCCCGGCCTTCATGGCGCCGCGCTCCCGCAGATGGCGGGTGATGGCGCGGGTGTCGACGCCGGAGATGCCAACCACACCCTGGGCGGCGAGGTCCTCGTCGAGGGTCCGCTCGGAGCGCCAGTTGGAGGGCTTTCGGGCTGCGTCGCGGACAATGTAGCCCGCTACCCAGATCCGCCGGGACTCGGCGTCGTCGCTGTTCACACCGGTGTTACCGATGTGCGGGGCCGTCTGGACGACCAGCTGCCGGGCGTAGGAGGGGTCCGTGATGGTCTCCTGGTAGCCGGTCATGCCGGTGGCGAAGACTGCCTCGCCCAGGGCGGTGCCCGTGGCCCCGTAGCTGCGGCCGCGGAAGCTGCGGCCGTCCTCCAGCATGAGGACAGCTGTTCTCGGGGCGGGGGTTTGGTTCACTGTCACAGTTGTTCCTCGCTAGATGTTGCTGATTCCGGGCCCAGCGCCTTGATCGCCGAAACCAGGGGGTTCTTGTGGTCGGCCGCACGGGTACGGAACCCGGTGTCGACCCGCTTTGGTCCGAGCTGCCAGGTCACCATGACCAGGCCCTCCTTCTCCACGAATTTTCCGGCCATCCCGCGCTCCAGGCGTACATCGCGCAGGTCTTCCCGGGGAATCCAGACGTCCGGTGCGCCCGTCCGTGCGAACAGCAGGCCTTCATCGAAGACTGCGGCAGTCGCCACTGATTTGACGCCCATGCCGTAGACAGCCACCCGGTCCAGCCAGTCGCCCGCGGTGGTGGTGGCGACGTATTGTCCGTCAGCCTCGAACCGGGGCAGCTCCAGGTCTGCCGGCAGCGGCCGGGGCCGGGGAATGTCCGACTGGCGCCGGCGGCGTCCCCGCCAGCCGACGGCAAACAGCGTCAGCACAATCGCTGCGGCTGCAAGAACTCCGATGAGGAAGATCAGCCAATCCATGGAGTCTCCTCTGCTGCTGCGGCCCGGGGGCCGTTTAGTGCGCCGTCCAGGACGGTGGGGTGGCCGGCGAAGAAAGCGGCACGGACCATTCCGGGCAGTTCCAGCCCCGCATAAGGACTGTTCTTGCCCATGGTTGCCATCTTATGGGGGTCCACGGTGCGCCGCGCAGCCGGGTCAACCAATATGACGTTGGCCGGTTCACCGGTTTGGAGCGGTCTTCCCTGTGTTGCTACGCGTCCGATCCGGGCCGGCGTGGTGGAAGTCACCCGGGCGAAGCCCTCCCAGTCCATCAGGCCGGTTTCGATCATGGTGGCCTGGACCACGGACAGTGCCGTTTCAAGTCCGGTCATGCCCATGGCGGCCTGCGCCCACTCGCATTCCTTGTGCTCGCTGGGGTGGGGTGCGTGGTCGGTGCCGACGATGTCGATCGTGCCGTCCGCCAGACCGCGGCGCAGTGCCTCGACGTCGGATTCAGTGCGCAGCGGCGGGTTCACCTTGTACACGGGGTCGTAGCTGCGCACGGCTTCATCGGTGAGCAGCAGGTGGTGCGGAGTGACCTCAGCCGTCACGTTGATGCCGCGTTCCTTGGCCCAGCGGATGATCTCCACGGATCCGGCGGTGGAGACATGGCACACGTGCAGCCTTGAGCCGGTGTGCTGGGCCAGCAGCACGTCGCGGGCAATGATGGATTCCTCCGCCACGGCGGGCCAGCCAGGCAGTCCCAGGACGGCGCTGACTTCGCCCTCGTGCATCTGCGCGCCGTCGGTCATGCGCGGTTCCTGTGCGTGCTGGGCGACCACGCCGTCGAACGCCTTGACGTATTCAAGCGCGCGGCGCATCAGCACCGGGTCATGGACGCACATACCGTCATCGGAGAAGACCCGGACGCGGGCACGGGAGTCGGCCATGGCACCGAGCTCAGCCAGGCGCTCCCCCTTCAGGCCCACGGTGACGGCGCCTACCGGGCGGACGTCCACCCAGCCGGATTTCAGCCCCAGGCTGTAGACCTGCTCCACCACGCCGGCGGTGTCCGCCACGGGGTTGGAGTTGGCCATGGCATGCACGGCGGTGAAACCGCCCAGGGCCGCGGCCCGGGTTCCGGTCTCTACGGTCTCTGCGTCTTCCCGGCCGGGTTCACGCAGGTGGGTATGCAGGTCAACCATGCCGGGCAGGGCAACCAGGCCGTCGGCATCAATTCTCAACGCGCCGTCGGGCGCTTCCAGGTCCTGGCCAACGGCGGCGATGATGCCGTCACGGATCAGGAGGTCGGAGCGGTCCTTGCCCAGCAGCATTGCGCCGCGGAGCAGGTAGGTTCCGGTGGATGAAAGCACCGGGGTGGCCGCAGGGGCGGGTTTGGCGGGTGTAGCGGGGTTTGCTGTAGTCACTGAGCAGATACTTCCTGTGGTGTGCGCGGGGAGCTGCCTTCACCGGAGAGCAGCAGGTAGAGGGCGGCCATGCGGACCGAGACGCCGTTGCTGACCTGGGCCAGGACGGTGGAGCGCGGCGAGTCGGCGGCCCGGGAGGAGATTTCGAGGCCGCGGTTCATCGGCCCGGGGTGGAGCAGGATCGTGTTGTCCATGCCAAGGGCGTCCAGGTGGTCCAGACGGACGTCGTCGAACCCGTAGCGCCGGGAGTACTCCCGCACCGTGGGGAAAAACGCGGAGTGCATGCGTTCGGCCTGCACGCGAAGCATCATGACGGCATCCGGCTTGGTTTCCAGCGTCTCGTCCAGGGAGTAGCTGACCTTGCAGGGCCAGGATTCGACGCCGAAGGGCAGCAGAGTGGGCGGCGCCACCAGCGTGACGTCCGCGCCGAGGGTCTTCAGCAGCCAGAGGTCGGAGCGGGCCACGCGGGAGTGCAGGATGTCTCCCACGATCGCCACGTGCATGCCCGCCAGGTCCGTCCCCGAGGAAGGAACCCCGTGCAGCTGTGCCCAGTGCCGGCGCATGGTGAATGCGTCCAGCAGGGCCTGCGTGGGATGTTCATGGGTACCGTCGCCTGCGTTGAGGACGGCGGCGTCAATCCAGCCGGAGTTGGCCAGCCTGGCCGGTGCTCCGGAGGCTCCGTGGCGGATGACCACGGCGTCGGCACCGATGGCGGCCAGGGTCTGGGCGGTGTCCTTCAGTGACTCGCCCTTGGAAACCGATGATCCCTTGGCGGAGAAGTTGATGACGTCGGCAGAGAGTCGCTTGGCTGCGGCCTCGAAGGAGATGCGGGTCCGGGTTGAGTCCTCGAAGAAGAGGTTGACCACCGTGCGGCCGCGCAGGGCGGGAAGCTTTTTGACTTCCCGCTCCCCTACTGCGGCCATGGCCTCCGCAGTGTCCAGGATGGAGATGGCGTCCTGGTAGGAGAGGTCCAGGGTGGAGAGCAGGTGTTTCATGCAGCGCCTTCGATCACGACTTCGTCCAGGGCCGGTGAGTCAGTCTCCGCCAGCCTCACCCGGACCTTTTCCACGGCTGCTGTCGGCAGGTTCTTGCCAACGTGGTCCGCGCGGATAGGCAGTTCGCGGTGTCCGCGGTCCACCAGGACGGCCAGCCGCACGGCGCGGGGACGGCCAAGGTCGATCAGGGCGTCCAGCGCGGCGCGGATGGTGCGGCCGGAATACAGCACGTCATCCACCAGGACTACGACTTTGCCGTCTATGCCGCCGGCGGGAAGCTGCGTGGGGTGCGGGGGACGCGTGGGGTGGTGCGCCAGGTCGTCACGGAACATGGTGACGTCCAGCTGCCCGGTGATGGCCTCTGCGTTTACAGTGGGGTCCGCTGCCGCGATCTTGGCGGCGAGCCGGCGGGCCAGTGGATAGCCCCGGCGGGGAATGCCCATCAGCACCAGGTCGGTGCCGCCCTTGTTTGCTTCAAGGATCTCGTAGGCGATGCGTGTCAGCACGCGGTCAATGTCAGCTGAAGTCAGAACGGTACGGGCAGGCAGGTGTGCCTGCGGGGGACCACTGGGATCCATATTCTGCTTCCTCCTTCCCCGCCTCACAGGACGGACTTAAAGGTTGAATGCTCCTCAAAACTATCACAGCAGCCCACACGTATATTCTTGGGTCCATGACAGGCATGCGCCCATGACACTGATGCCCGGCAACGGGCCTGCCAATCCGCCCCGGCAGCCGGCCGAACCGCTGCCTGGGCTCAGCGTTCCAGCCGCCGGACGCGGCGGTTCGGGAGTCCTGAACATAGTGCTGATCGTGGCAGCGTCAGTGGTGCTGGTAGTGGTTGGCCTGTTTCTCTTTGCGGCCCTGGGCAGCGAGGCCTTTGTCCTGTGCGGGATCCTGGCACTGATTCCCCTGGGCATCTGCCTGCTGGGCCTGCACTGGATCGACCGGTGGGAACCCGAGCCCCGGGGCGCACTGGTCTTCGCTTTCCTGTGGGGAGCCGGTGTTTCCGTGGCCATCACCCTGCTGCTGGGCGGTGCGGTAAATGAGGTCCTGGTAATGCTGCTGCCCCTCACCCCGGCCGATGTGCTGACCACTGTCATCCAGGCACCCCTGGTCGAGGAAACCGCCAAGGGACTGGGGGTCCTGATGCTGGTCTTCGCGCGCCGCAGCCACTTTGACGGACCGCTGGACGGGATTGTCTACGCGGGCGTAGTCGGCGCCGGCTTCGCGTTCACGGAGAACATCCTCTACTTCAGCGCTGCACTGTTCGAGGCCGGCGGAGTGGGCCTGCAGCTTGGCTTCGTCTTTGTGCTGCGCGGGCTCTTCTCGCCCTTCGCGCACGTGCTGTTCACCGCCGCGATTGGCCTGGCCCTTGGCATCGCCGTGCGCAGGCCCGGTGCCGGGCGGATCACGGGCGGATTCGCCGCAGGGCTGGCGGCGGCAGTGGCCGGCCACATGTTCTGGAACGGCGGCATGGCCCTGGTGGCCGACGACTTTTTCGCCTTCTACTTCCTGCTGCAGGTGCCGCTCTTCGCCCTTGCGGTGGGCGGCGTGACGTGGCTCCGGCGGCAGGAACAGCGCCTCACGGGCCAGCGGCTCGGAGAGTACGCAGCCGCCGGCTGGTTTACCCCTGCGGAGGTGAACCTGCTCTCCACGCCGGGCGGGCGCCGCCAGGCCCTGCATTGGGCAGGAGCGTTCGGTGCGAAGGCCTGCATGCGCGCGTTCATCCGGGAGGCCACGAACCTTGCCCTGATCCGGCAGCAGCTCGTCAACGGCCGGGATCCGGAGAAGAACACGGCACGCGAGCACCGGCTGCTCGCAGAGCTGACCCGAACCCGCACCCAGCTGCTCGGCGTCGCTGCCGCAGGGCGCCGCTGGTAGGTATCCCCTCCGAGGGCCGGCTGCCCGAGCACGCAAAAGCCCGGCGGGGAATCCCGCCGGGCTTTACGCGTAGCTGTTCCCGCCTGCCTAGGCCAGCAGGGAATCCTTAAGCTCATGCAGACGGCCCAGCAGTCCGTTGATGAACGCAGGCGACTCATCCGTGGAGAGCGACTTGGCCAGTTCAACAGCTTCGCTGATGGCGACCTTGTCCGGTACGTCGTCGTTGTAGAGCAGTTCCCAGCTGCCAAGGCGCAGGATGATGCGGTCAACCGCAGGCATCCGCTCCAATGGCCAGCCCTGGGAATAGGTGCTGAGGAACTCGTCGATCTGCTCCTGCTTGGCAATCACGCCTTCCACCAGGTCCATGGTGTAGGGGTTGATTACCTGGTCCGTCTTTTCCCGGCGGGAACGCAGGGACTCGAGCGGAGACATGGATCGCTGTTCCGCTTCGAAGAGCACCTCAAGTGCCCGTGTTCTTGCTTTACTGCGTGCACTCACTCGTTAACGCGTCCCAGGTAGTCTCCGGTGCGGGTATCAACCTTCACCTTGGTGCCGGTTTCCAGGAACAGCGGAACCTGGATTTCGTAGCCGGTTTCCACGGTGGCGGGTTTGGTGCCGCCGGTGGAGCGGTCGCCCTGCAGGCCGGGCTCGGTGTAGGTGATCTCCAGGACCACGGAAGCCGGAAGTTCAATGTACAGGGGGGCACCTTCGTGCATGGCGATGGTGACCATCATGGACTCAAGCATGAAGTTGGCGTAGTCACCGACGATCGAACCCGGGACCGTGAGCTGGTCGTAGTCCGAGGTATCCATGAAGACGTAGTCTTCGCCGTCCTTGTACAGGTACTGGTAATCGCGGCGGTCAACCGTGGCGGTTTCGATCTTGATGCCGGCGTTGAACGTCTTGTCGACAACCTTGCCTGAGCGGACGTTGCGCATCTTGGTACGGACAAACGCACCACCCTTGCCCGGCTTTACGTGCTGGAACTCAATGATGCTCCAGAGGTTGCCTTCAAGCTTCAGCACGGTGCCGTTCTTGATGTCGTTGGTCGTTGCCACAGTTTCTCTTTCGTCGTTTCGCTTCTGCTTCGAGTCTTATCCGTCGACCATTCTACCTGTTCGGCGATTACCTACAGGCTGAGGCGAATCCCGGTCTCAGGTTCGGAGGCGATCTCCTGGTAGGCGGCGAAGAGCAGGGACGTATCCGGGACCTCCAGGATGGAGGGCTTGGCCAGCCCGTCCAGGAGCACGAAGCGCAGCAGGTCCCCGCGCGACTTCTTGTCCCGGCGCATACCGTCCAGCAGTGCGCTCCAGCGGTCCCGGCGGTAGGTCACCGGAAGGCCAAGTGAGGTCAGGATCTCCTTGTGCCGGTCTGCGATGGCGTCATCCAGCCGTCCCACCATGCGGCCCAGTTCGGCAGCGAAGACCATGCCCACGGAGACAGCGGCCCCGTGGCGCCACTGGTAACGTTCGGCCAGTTCAATGGAGTGGCCCAGGGTGTGGCCGTAGTTCAGGAACTCCCGGCGTCCCGCTTCCCGCAGATCGGCTGAGACTACCTCCGCCTTGACCCGGACCGCGCGTTCGACAAGTTCACGCACGACGTCGGAGCCGCCGTCGGCTACTGCCTCCGGATTTGCCTCAATCAGGTCCAGGATGGCCGGATCGGCGATGAAGCCGCACTTGACTACCTCGGCCATGCCGCTGAGCAGTTCGTTCTTCGGCAGCGAGCCCAGGGCGTCCAGGTCTGCCAGCACTCCGGCGGGCGGATGGAAAGCGCCCACCAGGTTCTTGCCCTCAGCGGTGTTGATGCCGGTCTTGCCGCCCACTGCGGCGTCCACCATGCCCAGCAGGCTGGTGGGGATGTGCACCACCTTGATGCCGCGCAGCCAGGTGGCTGCCACAAAGCCGGCGACGTCGGTGACCGCGCCCCCGCCTACGGCCACGATGGCGTCCGAGCGGGTGAAGTCGTTCTGCCCCAGCACCTGCCAGCAGAAGGAGGCCACCTGGATGTGCTTGCCCTCTTCGGCGTCGGGAATCTCCGCGGTGAGCGCCGTAAGGCCGGCTTCGGCGAGCTCGTCGCGGACGGTGTCACCGGTGGTGCGCAGTGCGCGGGGGTGAATCACCAGCACGCGCCGGACCCGCTCCCCCAGCATCGCCGGAAGGCGGCCCAGCAGACCGTTGCCGATGACGACGTCGTAGTTCTCTGCGGGCTTCTCACCGGTCACTTCGATGACGGTGGCTTCAGCGGGCATTTAGTTCTCTCCTTCGTCCAGGGCTGCGGTGATGCGTTCCACCACCTCGGCTACTGCCAGTCCCCTGGTATCTATGACTATGTCTGCCAGCGATTCGTAAATTGGCCTGCGGACCTCTGCCAGCGCGCTCCAGCGCTGCGCCGGATCACCGGCCAGGAGCGGACGGTGGGCCGTGCGGGATATGCGCGGCAGCACCGTGGCCAGGTCGGTATCCAGAAATACAACCGTAGCGTGCTCCAGCAGCTGCTGGGTTCCGGTGTCCAGCACTGCCCCGCCGCCGAGGGAGATCACTGAGCGCACGGGCGAGTCAAGCGCACCGGCTACGGCCCGCGCCTCGGCTTCGCGGAAGAACCGTTCGCTGTGGCGCGCGAAGATCTCCGGGATGGGCCCATGCTCCTCGACCACCAGCTGGTCGGTGTCCACATAGGGCAGCCCATGGCGGGCAGCCAGCGACCGGCCGACGACGGACTTGCCGGCGGCCATCAGCCCAATCAGGACCAGGTGCTGCTCAGGCACCTGTACCGGTACCGGTCGAGGAGAGCGAATCCGGAATGCTCTCCAGGTACGTTCGCAGGTTCCGTGCCGTCTCCGCCACGGAATCTCCGCCGAACTTCTCGGTCATGGCTTCGGCAAGGACCAGGGCCACCATGGCTTCGGCTACGACGCCGGCGGCAGGTACGGCACACACGTCCGAACGCTGGTGGTGGGCACGGGCAGGTTCACCCGTGGAAACATCCACGGTCTTCAGGGCACGCGGAACGGTGGCGATGGGCTTCATGGCAGCACGGACGCGCAGCACTTCACCGATGCTCATGCCGCCTTCGATGCCGCCGGCACGGTTGCCGGAGCGGATGACCCGGCCGGATTCGTCCTGGAGGATCTCGTCATGGGCTGCGGAACCGCGGCGGGAAGCGGTGAGGAAACCGTCGCCGACTTCAACACCCTTGATGGCCTGGATACCCATCAGGGCTCCGGCCAGGCGGGCGTCAAGGCGGCGGTCCCAGTGAACGTAGCTGCCCAGTCCCGGCGGCAAACCGTAGGCAAGGACTTCCACGACTCCGCCCAGGGTTTCGCCTTCCTTGTGGGCGGCGTCCACCTCGGCGACCATGGCTTCGGTGACGGCCGGGTCAAAGCAGCGCATCGGGTTTTCATCCAGCGCGGGAACGTCGGAGGGCAGCGGCAGGGCTGAGCCCTCAGGCGACGCGACGCCGGCGATGCCCACGGTATGGCTGACCAGTTCAACGCCAAGCTGCTTCAGGAAAGCCGAGGCCACTGCGCCGAGTGCAACGCGGGCTGCGGTTTCCCGGGCGCTGGCGCGCTCCAGGACCGGACGGGCTTCACTGAAGCCGTACTTCTGCATGCCGGTGAAATCTGCGTGGCCGGGGCGCGGCCGGGTCAGCGGGGCGTTGCGTGCCTGACCGTCTAGGATCTCCGCTGGAACGGGATCCGAGGCCATGATCTGTTCCCACTTGGGCCACTCGGTGTTGCCCACCTCAATAGCCACGGGGCCGCCCTGGGTCAGTCCGTGGCGGACTCCGCCCAGGATGCGGACCTCGTCCTGTTCGAACTTCATCCGGGCGCCGCGGCCATAGCCGAGGCGGCGGCGTGCCAGTGCTTCCTGGATGGACGGGGTGCTTACTTCGACGCCAGCAGGGACGCCCTCAATAATTCCAACCAGTGCAGGCCCATGGGACTCACCGGCGGTCAACCAACGCAACATGGCTTCAATACTGCCACGTTCGGAAGGGGCCTTCAGCGCCGGGGCAGTCCCACTGCGTCACACATCACGTTTATGACGGCGGGCTCGTCGCGGAACGCGCTGCCGGTGAACAGGCGCACCTGTTCCACCGCCTGGTAGAGGAGCATTTCGAGTCCGGGCACGATTGTTCCCCCGGCGCTTTCCCAGGCCGCCGCCATCTGGCTGGGCCAGGGGTCGTAGGCAGCATCAAGGAGGACTGCTCCGCTGCGGTCAGCAGCCAGGGTGCGGAACTGATCCGCCAGGGCGTCGGCGCCGCGCGGCGGCAGGGTGCAGATTACGACGTCGGCGGCAGCACAGGCTGCGGCGGCTTCCTCCCAGGGGCGCAGGTTTACCTGCACGCCAAGCCGGCTGCCCACCTGCGCAACGTCTGCCTGCCGCCCGGACGCACCCGCGCCGCGGAAGCTCCGGGCATGGACGTCCACGCTGGTGCAACCCATCCGGGCCAGGGCAGCGACAGCCGCGCAGGCCGTCCCCCCGGCGCCGAGGATGACCCCGCGCGGAGCTTCCCCGGCGCCGGCATGCCGCAGCGCGTTGACGAGGCCAAGGACGTCAGTGTTCCATCCGGTGAGCACAGTCCCGGCGGGTCCGTGGTCAAAGGTGACGGTATTGAGCACACCGAGTGCCTCAGCGAGTGGGTCCAGCCGGTCGACGGCTGCGGCCATCACTGCTTTCAGCGGCATGGTGACGGAGAGCCCGTTCCAATTGGGTTCGGCCCGGACGGCAGCGGCGAATTCCGCCGCTGCCTCCTCCGTAACGTCTATCGCGTCGTAGCTGCAGTCGAAACCCAGATAGTCATAGGCGGCACGGTGAAGCTGGGGCGAACGGGAATGCCCGATCGGGTGTCCCAGTACCGCCGCCCGTTTGCGGACGGACAATTACTCGCACCTTCCAGCTTCCTGGGTGCTGCACCACTGCTGGTATTCGGCAACGTAGCGTCCGTGCTCAGCCAGGGTGGAGGAGAACTTGGTCTCCCCCGAGTCCAGGTTGACCGTGACCCAGTAGAAGTAGGGAACGTCAGCTGGGTTCGCTGCGGCGTCGATCGCCTCTACGCTCGGGGAACCGATCGGCCCCACGGGCAGGCCCGGGTTGGCGTAGGTGTTCCAGCGGTTGGAGGTATCCGCTTTCTCTTCCGGCGTGAGGTTGTAGCTCTTCCGTCCGAGGCCGTACGTGACCGTTGCATCCGACTGGATCAGGCCGTTGGTCTCAGTGTTGTCAGCGCGCAGCCGGTTCTCGATCGCGCCGGCAACCGTCGCGTAATCGGCTTCCCCGGCTTCGGCCTGGATAATGCTCGCCTTGGTGAGGACCCGGTACTGCTCAGCCGGATCGCTCACGCCTGCTTCTTCCAGCGCCGTAAAGGCATTTTGGACCATCTCGGTGATGATCTCCTCGGCCGTCATATCGACCGGGAAGCGGTATTCCCCGGGGAACAGGTACCCTTCCAGGCTCACGGCCTGCTGCGGCAGGCCGAATGCCTGGGGGTTTTGCGCCAGGGCAGTGAACTCCTCCAGCGGGATGCCGGTGGAAGCAACCAGCTCGTCGAAGGTCTCGCTCTGCCGCTGGTCGCGGGGAATGGCAGCGTAGTGGACGGCAGTTCCGCCGTCGCCCAGCAGTGCGCCAAGCGCACCGGACGAACTCATCTGCAGGCGCATTTCGAAGGTGCCCGGCTGGATTTCCCGGCCCTGGGATTCCTGCTGGAAAACTTCAACGAATTTCTTGGAGCTGGCAACGATGTCCTGGCTGGCGAGGTTGTTGCCAATCACCAGCGGACCGTCACCCGGCTGCACCACGAAGGAGACCGTGCCCTCCCCCGGCCCGGGATAGTCCTCGACCTCGTTCATGCCGAGGAGATCGCGCAGGAAAACCGTCAGTCCGAAGACAACACCGGCAAAAACGGCAAGCACGGCAATCATGACCACGGTGCGGCGGCGCCGGCGGCGCTGCTTTTCCCGGGACGGGCGGCGGCTGCGCCTGCTCGGCGCAGCTTCCTCTTCGGCGAAGAAGTTCTGGACGGCGGGGGCAGCCTCCTGGTGCTGCCCGCCGGCGTAGGCATCCGCATGCGCCTCGGCCTGCCGGGAGTACCGGACGTCCTGATAGGTGTCATCTTCGTACCGGACGTCGTCGGCAGGCGGGTCCGGATACCGGGTGTCCACATACTCCTCGCCGGCATAGCCGTCAGCGGCCGGTTCGTGGTCCGGACGCTCTCCCGTTCCGTAGGGGTCGGGGTACCTGTGGCTCACGACGGCTTGTCGCTTTCGGGGCGGCGTTCCTCGAAAATAGTTGGCTCCTCGTTCGGGGCCGGAACAGCAGAATGCGTGCTCCGGCGCAGTGTGACCGGCACCCCCACATCGCGTCCCAGGGAACGCTGCATGTCGATGGCCTGCTGCAATATACCCACAGCGGCCACTTGGTCTACTACTCTACGGTGATTTCGTGTCTCCAAGCCAGCTTCACGCAGTGAGCGGTGGGCACTGACAGTGCTCAGGCGCTCGTCAATGAGCCGGACCGGAACAGTGAGTCCTGCCTTGTCCAGGGCCTGCACCAAGGCCTGGGCGTAGTCCCTGGCCATCGCCGTGGAGGCGGTTTCCGTGCCCTTCATGCTCTGCGGCAGGCCGACGAAGAACTCGACGGTCCCCCGCTCAGCGGCTTCGCGGACCAGGACCTGGATGTCGCTGTTCTTCTTGGCATCGCGTTTCAGCGTGCGGACGGGAGTGGCCAGCAGGCCGTCGGGGTCGCATGCTGCGACCCCGACGCGTGCCAGTCCAACGTCGACGCCGATTTTGGTTCCGCGCGGATAGCCGGACACTGTGGCGCTAGCCCCGGTTCGCCACCGCTGCGCGGATGGCATCGAGCGCCTCGGAGATCTTGGCGGCATCGGCGCCGCCGCCCTGGGCGACGTCGTCCTTGCCTCCGCCGCCGCCCCCGAGGACGCCGGCAGCAGTCTTGACCAGCGCACCGGCCTTGACTCCGGCTTCCCGGGCCGCCTCGTTCGTGGCGACAATGACCACCGGACGTCCGTTGGCCGCACCGGCAACGGCAACCACGGCCGCTTCGCTGCCCAGCCTGGACCGCAGGTCCAGTGCCAGGGTCCGCAGGTCGTCGGCACCGGAGACGGTGCCGGCGTCGTGGGCCAGCAGCCGGACGCCGTCAATGTCCACGGCGGATCCCAGCAGTGCTGCCGCGGAGGCTGCGAGCTGCTCGCGGCGCAGGCGCTCGAGTTCCTTTTCGACCTGCTTCAGTTTGGCCAGGGTCGCTGCGACGCGCTCCGGGACCTGGACGGAGGGAACCTTGAGCAGTTCGGAGAGTTCGTTCACCAGGGCGCGCTCGGCGGCCAGGTGGCGGAAGGCGTCCATGCCGACGAACGCTTCCACGCGGCGGTTGCCTGAACCCACGGACTGTTCGCCCAGCAGGGTCAGGCTGCCGATCCGGGATGTGGAGTCAACGTGCGTGCCGCCGCAGAGCTCACGGGACCATTCGCCGTCGATCTCCACTACGCGCACCTGGTCGCCGTAGGCTTCCCCGAACAGTGCCGTGGCGCCGAGGGCCTTGGCGTCAGCCAGGGACATGATCTTCGTTTCGACCTTGTGGTTGCTGCGGATGGCCAGGTTGGAGACCTCTTCGATCTCGGACTTGGCAGCCGCGGAGAGGCCTTCGCCCCAGGAGAAGTCGAACCGCAGGTAGCCGGCCTTGTTGAAGGAACCGCGCTGGAGCGCTTCCGGGCCGAGGATCTGGTGCAGGGCGGCGTGCACAATGTGCGTGCCGGAGTGTGCCTGCTCGGCGGCGTGGCGCTGCTCGGCGTCGACCGCTGCCTGGGCCAGGGCACCGGCGGAGATTTCGCCTTCGCGGACCACGGCCTTGTGGACGGTGAGTCCCTTGACCGGGCGCTGGACGTCGGAGACCTCGACCACGAAGCCGTCGCCGGTGATGAGTCCGACGTCGGCAGCCTGGCCGCCGGCCTCCGCATAGAACGGGGTTTCGTCCAGGACCAGCTCGATTTCGGTTCCCTGGCCTGCGTAGGAGACGGATTTGCCGTTGGAGACGATGCCGCGGACCGAAGATTCGGTCCGCAGTTCGTCGTAGCCGGTGAACACGGTGTTGCCGGCCTTGAGGAGTTCGTTGAACACGGACATGTCCGAGTGGCCGTGCTTCTTGCCGCGGGCGTCAGCCTGGGCGCGCTTGCGCTGTTCCTGCATCAGGGACCGGAAGCCGGCCTCGTCCACCTTCAGGCCCGCTTCCTCGGCCATCTCCAGGGTGAGGTCGATCGGGAAGCCGTAGGTGTCATGCAGGGCAAAGGCGTCGGCGCCGGAAAGCGGACGCCCGGCAGCCTTGGATTCCTGCACGGCAACTTCAAGGCGTTCGGTGCCGGAGGCGATGGTGCGCAGGAACGCCTTTTCCTCGGCGTACGCGATCCGGGAGATGCGCGCGAAGTCGGTCTCGACTTCCGGGTAGGTGCCCTTCATGGCGTCGCGGGAGACGGGCAGCAGCTCGGGCAGCACAGCGGTTTCCACGCCGAGCAGGCGCATGGCGCGCACGGCGCGGCGGATCAGGCGGCGCAGCACGTAGCCGCGGCCTTCGTTGGAGGGGGTGACGCCGTCGGAGATCAGCATGAGGGCTGAGCGGATGTGGTCGGCCACAACGCGCATCTTCACGTCGTCGGCGTGATGCGGGTCAGAGGGATCTTCCGCGGAGGTGTAGGCCTTGCCGGAGAGTTCGGCGGCCTTGTCCAGGACGGGGCGGACCTGGTCCGTCTCGTACATGTTTTCGACGCCCTGCAGGATCATGGCGAGGCGTTCCAGGCCAAGGCCGGTGTCGATGTTCTTCTGCGGCAGTTCGCCGGCGACGTCGAAATCGGTCTTGGAGCGCACCTCGGAGAGCTGGTACTGCATAAAGACCAGGTTCCAGATCTCGATGTAGCGGGTCTCGTCAACGGCCGGGCCGCCTTCGAGGCCGTATGCCGGGCCGCGGTCGTAGTAGATCTCGGAGCAGGGACCGCCGGGGCCGGCCTGGCCGGTGTTCCAGTAGTTGTCTGCCTTGCCGGTTCCGATGATGCGGTCGTTGGGAACGCCGATCTTGTCCCGCCAGATTGCGCGGGCCTCGTCGTCGCGCTCGTCGCCGTCTTCGTAGACAGTGACCCAGAGGCGCTCGGGATCCAGGCCGTAGCCGCCCTCTTCAACCGGGCTGGTCAGCAGCTCCCAGGCGAAGGTGATGGCGTCTTCCTTGAAGTAGTCCCCGAAGGAGAAGTTGCCGGCCATCTGGAAGAACGTACCGTGGCGGGCAGTCTTGCCGACCTCTTCGATGTCCGCGGTGCGGATGCACTTCTGGACGCTGGTGGCCCGGCTGTAGGGAGGGGTTTCGCGCGCGGTGAGGTATGGGATGAAGGGCACCATGCCCGCGACGGTGAACAGCAGCGAGGGGTCGTTGGTGACGAGCGACGCGGAGGGAACGACCGTGTGGCCCTTCCTGCTGAAGAAATCCAGCCAGCGGCGTGCGATCTCGTGGGACTTCATGGTGTTTCTTACCCTTCTGGTAAATCAATGCCGCGCAGGGCAGCTGCGCGGCGGGAGAAAGTCAGCGCCGGGCTGAGGACATGGTCTGGGACACCGTGTCCGTGGTGTCCAGGCCCAGGGCGGAACGGAGCTCGCCCTCGCGGGTGGTCATGGCGTCACGGAAGGCATCGGTGAAATCGTGCAGGGCGTCGGCGGCGGTGCCGACGGCCCGGTTGAGCCCGGCCGGGCCGAGGCTTTCCTTGGCGTCGGAGATGCGCCGAACCGCAATAACGCCGATGGTGATGCCGATCGACATCCAAAAGACACGCTTAATCATGTGCTGCTCCTGTGGTGGACTGGATGGCGGAAGGCCCTAGCGGCTGCGGCGTCCGCGCCCGGCGGGCCGGCGGGAGGCCAGGGCAGTACGGACTCCATAGGTGAACGCGGATACCTTGATCAGCGGGGAACCCACGGTGGCGGCGACCAGGGACGTGAGCGCGGAGACGTTGGCAGAGGCGTCGGAGACGTTCGAGGAAATGCCGTCAACCTTCTGCAGCTGCAAATTGGTGGTGGAGACCGTTGTGGTGACCTCGTCAATCAGCGGAGTGGTCTCGTCGCTGAGGGTCTTGATCGATCCGCGAAGCTCGTCGAACACCTTCCCAAGCTTGAGGATGGGGACGGCCAGCAGCGCAACCAGCACGGCAAAAACCCCGGCTGCGATCAGACCGGCAATATCTCCACCTGACATGGTTCTCCTTGGGTTGTTTTCGAAGAGTTTCCGCTATGTACCTTACCCATTGACGGGACCGGACACTTACTTGGCGGCGGCGCGTTCTGTACCCGGCAGGTTCGCGGACACCGCCGGGAAACGAAACAGCCCGCGGCACGGGGCCGCGGGCTGTTCCATTTCGCCATACCTCCCGCAAAAGCGGGAAGAGAGTCGAATTAGCGTGCGTAGTATTCCACCACGAGCTGCTCTTCGCAGGTCACGGGGATTTCCGAGCGCTTCGGGCGGCGAACCAGGCGAGCCTGCAGCTTGTCCAGGGAGACATCCAGGTAACCCGGAACAGCGGGCAGGACGTCGCGGTGGGCGCCGGCAGCGGCAACCTGGAACGGCGTCATGGTCTCGCTGCGCTGGTGCACATGGATGAGCTGGCCTTCGGACACGCGGAACGACGGGCGGTCCACGCGGGCGCCGTCAACCATGATGTGGCGGTGCACAACCAGCTGGCGGGCCTGGGCGATCGTCCGGGCGAAGCCGGCACGCAGCACGAGGGCGTCAAGACGCATCTCGAGAAGCTCGATCAGGTTTTCACCGGTCAGACCGGCGGTGCGGCGGGCTTCCTCGAAGACACGGGTCATCTGTGCTTCGCGGATGCCGTACTGTGCGCGCAGGCGCTGCTTTTCGCGCAGGCGGACTGCGTAGTCGCTGTCCTGCTTGCGGCGTGCGCGGCCGTGCTCACCCGGGGGGTAAGGCCGGCGCTCGAAGTACTTTGCTGCCTTGGGGGTCAAAGCAATGCCGAGGGCGCGCGAAGCGCGGGCCTGACGGCGTGCACGTGTGTTGTTAGCCACGTTCACCTTTCACTGTTTTGGCGGTCTTGCCGCACGCACCGGGAAAACCCGCTGTGCGCGGCTAATACGTAGTCACTGGCCTCCATTAGGGAGAGCTCCGGCCAACCGCTGCCTTCTGCTGCAACGCAGTTACCGGACACAGTTCCACCCCGTCCGGAAGTGAATCCGGCTGGTACGTGGGATTGTCCGGCAGTGCGCTTGCCAGTCAACCATCAATCCTAGCATGCGCGGGCCTGCGGGGTGCGGGCGTGCGGCGCCGCGGACCCTACTTTCCGCGGATGATGCCGCGCAGGCGTTCCAGCCGTGCCGCAATATCCCGTTCCGCCCCGTTGGCGGTGGGTTTGTAGTAGTCCTTGCCCACCAGGTCGTCCGGGGCGTACTGCTGCTTGGCGATGCCGTGCGGCTCGTCATGGGAATAGATGTAGCCCTTGCCGTGCCCCAGCTGCTTGGCACCGGGGTAGTGGGCGTCGCGCAGGTGCGCCGGAACGCCTGTCCCGTATCCGGCACGTACATCCGCTGTGGCAGCACCGATCGCCTTGTAGGACGCGTTGGACTTTGGCGCGGTGGCAATGTGCACCACCGCTTCGGCCAGGATCAGCCGGCCTTCGGGCATACCGATCATCTGCACGGCCTGGGCTGCGGCCACCGCCGTCTGCAGCGCCGTCGGGTCCGCCATGCCAACGTCTTCCGCGGCGGAGATCATCAGCCGGCGGGAGATAAAGCGTGGGTCCTCCCCCGCCTCAAGCATTTTGGCCAGATAGTGCAGGGCAGCGTCCACGTCGGATCCGCGCAGGGACTTGATGAAGGCGCTGGTGACGTCATAGTGCTGGTCGCCGGCCCGGTCGTAGCGCAGTGCGGCGACGTCGAGGGCCTGTTCGGCGTGTGCCAGCTCCACGGTGGGGACAGCGACGTCGGGGTCGCGTTCGGAGTACGCGACGCCGGCAGCGGCCTCCAGTGCGGTCAGCCCTCGGCGGGCGTCCCCGGCAGCCAGGCGCACCAGGTGCTCCAGGGCTTCGCCGCTAAGTTCCACCCGCCCGGCCAGGCCCCGCTCGTCCTCGACTGCACGCACCAGCAGCCCGGAGATATCCGCTTCGGTCAGGGGCTTGAGGGTCAGGAGCAGGGACCGGGAAAGCAGCGGGGAAACCACCGAGAAGGACGGGTTTTCGGTGGTGGCTGCGATCAGGACAACCCACCGGTTCTCCACGCCGGGCAGAAGGGCGTCCTGCTGGGCCTTATTAAAACGGTGGATTTCATCCAGGAACAGGACGGTGGTGATGCCGTGCAGGTCCCGTGCCGTCAGCGCCTCATCCATGACCCGGCGGACGTCCTTGACGCCGGAGGTGATTGCCGAGAGTTCCACGAATTTACGGCCGGGACCACGGGCAACGACGTGCGCCAGGGTGGTCTTGCCGGTGCCCGGTGGGCCCCAGAGCATCACCGAGGAAGGGCCGGCCGGCCCTCCCTGAGGTGCTTCGGCGAGGGTGCGCAGCGGTGACCCGGGTGCCAGGAGGTGCTGCTGGCCGACAACCTCGTCCAGGCTGCGGGGGCGCATGCGTACAGCAAGGGGGCTGCGCGGGCGCTGCCGTGAGTCGCCGTCCGCTGTGGCGTCGTCGTCGTCGTGGTCCTGCAGGTTCTGATCCTCGCCGCTGTTGAACAAGTCATTCACGCTTCAAGGCTACCCGTGCCATCGAGATGACACTTACGGCTCCTTTCAGCGCTGAAAAGAGCCGTAAGTGTCATCTCGATGGGCATGATGCACTAGATGGACTGTTAGAGGGAAACCGATCCGTCGATGCAGGTGACGGACTCGCCGCCAATCCAGATCCGTCCTTCGCGGGTGAAGACGCGGACCAGTCCGGAGCGGTGGACGGCGGTGCCCTGCGTGACGGTATAGCGTTCCTCCGCGATGCCCTCGCCGATCAGCCACTGGGCGAGTCCGGCGTTGAGGCTGCCGGTGACCGGATCCTCGGAGACGCCGAGGCCGGGCGCGAAAGCACGGACTTCGAAGTCCGTCTCCGCTGCTTCAGGCTGGGGTCCGATCACGCCGACGCGCAGGTCGCCGATCGCGGCGTGGTCGGGGCGCAGCGAGAGCACCGTCTCGGCGTCGGGCAGCAGGAGTCCCAGCCAACCGGGACCGTTATCCACCCACTGATGGCCGCGGATCTGGTCCGCAGTGAGTCCCAGCGCGGCCGTTACCCGGGCCAGGGTGCCCTCCTCCACCGGCCCGGTGCGGATCAGCCGGGGCGCTGCAAAGGCGGCCAGACCGGCGTTGACGCGAAGAGGAACCAGTCCGATTCCGCATTCCTGCACGACCAGTCCGGCCTTCATCGGGGTGTTCCCGGCCTCGGTCCATGCGTGGCAGGTTCCCAGCGTCGGGTGCCCCGCAAAGGGGATCTCCCCGCCCGGCGTGAAGATCCGCACCCGGTAGTCCGCTTCCTCCTGCGTCGCCGGGAGGATAAAGGTGGTTTCGGAGAGGTTCGTCCAGCGGGCGAACTGCAGCATCGCGTCGTCGTCGAGGTCTTCCCCGTCCAGCACCACGGCCAGCGGGTTGCCCTGGTAAGGCTTGCTGCCGAAGACGTCTACCTGTTTGAACCAGCGTTGTCTCATGCGGACACTGTAATAGCTGGCCCCGCGTGCGCGGAAAGGCGTGCCGGTGGTGCCGTTAGGCTCTACACATGAGAAAGCGGCAGAACCTCTTCCGCCGCACCAAAGCACAGGGCACTACAGACGGGAACAAGAGTGAAGCGAAGTATTGATCAGGACTTCCCGGAGGTGGTTCCTGACCACTACAACACCACGTGGGTTGCGGGAGGCCTCAGCTACGCCGGTGAGTATCTTGGCCCGGATGATCACAGTCCATTCCCGGTCTACGTTTCAATGCACCATCACGGTGACCGGTCGAAGCAGGGCAACGAGGGTGGTGTGGACCCGGCGGATGTTCCGCACCTCGATACCCACCCCGCACGGTTCAGCGAGTCCTGCACGGAGGAGGACAAAGCCAGGATCAGCCGCTACATCTATCTGTCGATGACGCGCATGCCGCATGACGGTGGCTGGGACTACAGTGTTCGAATTGATTTCAAAATGAACCGCGACTGGAACGATGTGGTGGGTCTGGTGAACCAGTACCTTCCCGAAGGGTACGTGCTCGACAATTACTGGGTCGGCCTGTAGGCGGCACTGGGACAAATCCGGGCGCCCACCGGTTAAGTACGCCCGTTACGAACTGTTGCCCGGCATTGCCGATATGTGACGGACGTTTGCCCCGGGACATCATGGCTCCTAGATTGGTAGCCAGAATCAAGAGTTCCAGCCACAGGCCCTGGCCGGCTGGACGGCAACCCTCTCGCCGTAGCGGGGTGCTCCAGGTGACGATTCGGCCGTTCCGGTGGATCTCCCGGTCCGGCAAGTACAGCGTCTTCCGCGGTATTGCGCCGCGGGCTGCGCGTCAGGCAGAGGAATCTCCATGACACTTGAAACCGATCTCCAGCCCAACGCACTGCGCCAGGCCTTTGGGCGCTTCCCCTCCGGAATCGCAGCGCTCTGCGCCGAAGTCGACGGCGCACCGCAGGGAATCGTGGCCTCTTCCTTCACCGTGGGCGTTTCGATGGATCCGCCCCTGGTCATGTTCGCGGTGCAGAATACTTCCCGCACCTGGCCGCTGCTTCGGACTGCGGTCCGGATCGGCGTGTCCATCCTGGGCACGGGGCACGACGGCGTCTGCCGCCAGATCGCTTCCCGCGACGGCGACCGCTTCGCCGGGCTGAGCCTGCACGAAGCCGACACCGGCGCCCTGTTCCTGGATGAGGCCGCCCTCTGGCTTGAAACGTCGGTTGAGAACGAGGTTCCGGCCGGGGACCACGCCGTCGTCCTGCTCCGCGTGCACGGCTACTCAACCCACGACGGCGCACATGAGCCGCTCGTCTTCCACGGCTCGGCGTTCCGGAATCTCGCGGTTCCGGCATTCGCCTGAGTCGCCCGCGGTCCGGGCGCCTCACTAAGCTCAAACAGTGACTTCCGAAACTCCCGTATCCACCAGCCGACCGTTCGTCCAGGTCGATGTGTTCAGCCCCGACCCCTTAGGCGGCAACCCGCTCGCCGTCGTTCTCGATGCATCCGGCCTCACCACCGCCCGGATGCAGCAGTTCGCGAACTGGACCAACCTGGCAGAGACCACTTTCCTGCTGCCCCCGTCTGATCCGCTGGCGGACTATCGGGTGCGAATATTCACTCCCACCGAGGAGCTGCCGTTCGCCGGGCATCCCACCCTTGGCTCTGCCCATGCCTGGCTTGAAGCCGGAGGGAAACCCCGGCAGGAGGGCACACTTGTCCAGGAATCAGCAGCCGGCCTGGTACGGATCAAGACGGACGACGCCGGCCTGCTGGCTTTTGCGGCTCCGCCGCTGACACGGTTCGGACCTGTTGCGGAAGAGGCGCTGGACCGCGTGGCCGCCGGCCTGGGGCTGCCCCGCGAGGCACTGCGGGATGCCGCCTGGCTGGTCAACGGTCCGGAGTGGATCGGTGTGCTGCTCGACTCGGCAGAGCAGGTACTGGCCGTACGGCCCGACTACCCCGCCATGGCCGGTTTGGCCGTCGGTGTCATCGGCCCGCATCCCGACGGCGCCGCCACCACGTTTGAAGTACGCACCTTCATCGCCGATGAGCTTCCCTGCGAGGACCCGGTGACGGGCAGTTTCAATGCCGGGGTGGCCCAGTGGCTGATGGGCAGCGGCCGGGCACCGTCGTCGTACGTCGCCGCCCAGGGGACGGTCCTTGGCCGAACCGGACGCGTCCATGTTGAAGCTGACGGGGAAGACATCTGGGTTGGCGGGCAGTGCACTACCCTCATCGCCGGGACTCTCAGGATCTGACGCAGCGGATCGGTCCGGTTTGGGAAAACTCTCCGTTCCTGCACATCTCGGCGGTGGTACGGATTCAACCGCCGCCTCAGCGGCGCACGCCCTGCGTCAGGACGGGCACCGCTGAGCACTCAGCTAGGCATCGAGTCCCAGCCGGAACAGCACGGCCAGGCTGCCCGAATTCAGCCTGGCCAGGCCCGGATTTGAAGCTGTCTGGAGTCCGGTCCAGATTTGGTTTGCCCCGTCGTTCCTCGAGTACATCCCGGCGAACCCTCTCTCCCGGTAGAAGTCGAGGTAGCTCGAGACAGCGCTTTTGATGTGCCCGTCAGCCTCCGGAAGCCATACCTGGGATCCGTCAGCCGGAGAGCACGGGGCTGCCTTCACCGGGGTTGCCGGCACCAGGCACAGGTCAGGGCGGGCCTGGCTGTGGATGGCACCCCGGGCGTCCATAAACCAGCGCTGCGCGTCAGTATCCGCGCAGGGGTTCTTGCTGATGGGGACGGTTACGCCGAGGTCCTCCCCCAACACCAGGCAGTGGCCGTTGTTGACCTGCAGTCGGCTGCCCTCCGGCAGGAACCTCTCCTGGTTTTCCATAAAGCCGTTCGCTGCCAGGAGGGACTTGAGCTGTGCATTCGCAGCCGGATCCCCGGCTTCAAGGGCTGCACCGTTCACCTGGATAAACGCATCCGTTGACGCAGCCGCGAAATCCAGGCCGGCGAGGGTCGCCAGGCTGCCTGCGCTCAGCAGAGCCATGCCGGGACTCCCAGCCGCAGCCAGGCCGGTCCAGATCTGGTTCGCTCCGGTCCCCTTCCCGTACATTCCTGCTATTCCCTGGTGGCGGTAGAAGTCCAGGTAACTGGAGACAGCGCTCTTGAGGTGTCCGTCAGCCTCCTGGATCCAGACCTGGGTTCCGGCGGTCCGCGCACAAGGCGCGGTGCTCACCGGTGTTCCGGGCACCAGGCACAGATCCGGGCGCAGTTCGCTGTGAATGGCTCCGCGTGCGTCCTGGAACCAGCGCTGTGACGCTGTATCGGCGCACAGGGTTTTGTCCCGGGGCACGGTGACGCCAAGGTCCTCACCCAGCACCAGGCAATGGCCGCCGTCGACCAGCAGCCGCCCGCCCGCCGGCAGCACCTGGGTGGGGCTCTCAGTGAAGCCGGCCGAGGTCAGCAGGGCGAACAGTTCTGCCGTCGCGGCCGCATCTGCGGCATCAAGCCGTTCCTGGTTGAGCTGGATGAATGCGTCCACCGAGGCGGCAGACTCAGTCTGGGCCAGGACGGATTCGGCAATTGCGCGGGCGGCCGGGGTGAGTGGCCCCAGGTTGTCCTTCCAGCTGGCCAGGAGGACGGCGCCGTCGGTATCCAGCACCGGGGCGGGCCGGCCTGCCACGGCCTGCAGCTTGGCCTCAAGTTCCGGCAGTTCAACGGCGCGGAGGGCTTCGTACCCGGCCTCCTGGCCAATAACGACGGCGGGACGCAGCGGTTCCTGGTCCGCAGCGATCGAAATCGAGTTGCCCAGCTTGGTGGTTATCCCGTTGGTCCGGCAGTAGATCGACGCCCCTGAGGGCTGGTCCGTGTGGGCCAGGTTGACGTTGAACTGCTTCACGCCGTCACCCGCCTGCAGGGCCGTCTTATCCACCCGGCCGTCGGCGAAGGTGACCTCCAGCCAGCAGCGGCGGGTCGAATCGGTGGCCGCGGTGTCCGCCTGGGGAAGGCTGAACACGTTGCCATAGTTGCTGCGGAAAGCCGGATAGAGAACTGTCTGCTCAGGTTTGGCGGGGTTGTACCCGCCCAGCAGGGTGTAGACCGGCACTCCTACCTGCTCGGGCCGGGGTGAGGAGAACGCCGGTGTCTTCACCTTCGCGTCGACGTATTTTCCGGCGGCGGCGTCCCAGTCCCGGTACCCGCTGGGATAGGCGAGGTCCGGCACCACGGTGCGCAGGGAACGCTGCGTGATGTCGGTGCTGTAGCCGGTGACGTGGGTGTAGCGGGAAAGGGTGCTGGAGTTGCTTCCGCCGGACATGGTGTCACGGTGGTAGTTGTAGAGGCCCTGGTAGTTCTGCGTGAACTTGCCGGCGCTCAGGTCGAATCCTTCGGCAGTGAAGGCCGTGTTCGAGGACAGGTTTGAACGCATCCGGTCCCGGTAGGCAATGTAGCCCCAGCCGCTTTCACTGTGGTGGCTGGCGTTGATCACCCGGTCGTCGCCCTGCTTGGAAGTGTCGACTCCCGGGTAGTGTCCCAGGCCGTAGGAGTGGCCGAGTTCGTGGCTGAGCTCGTTGCCCACGGAGTCATACAGGGTTGCCATGCCATTGCCGCCGCTGAGCCCGTGCTTGTGCACCCCGTTGGCGTAGTTCCCGGCCGAGTGGTGAATGATCCGCTGGTTGAAGGTGCCGGGCTGCCGCTGGTCCATGGGTCCGCTGGTGGTGCCGAAATTCGCCAGGTTGATGCCCGTGCTGACTTGCGCCTTGCCGACGTTCTCGCGCAGGTCCCCGGAATAAACATCTCCGTTGACGGCGCTTTTTTCCGCATAGATCACTCCGGAGGCAACAATGACTTTTTCAAGCCGGACCGGTTCATAGACGGCCATGGTGAGTTTGGAGACCGGAATTGTCTGGAAGTAGTCGGAACCCGACTTCTCCGGCTCGTTGAACATGTAATGGCCGCTGGACTGGGGGTAATCGGTCAGCATGCCAAGCTGAATTGAACTGATGATCAATTCCGCCGGAGCTGCGAATTCGATGCTGTCCCTCCCCAGCACGCCGCTGCCTTTATCCGTACCGAAGGTCAGTTCCAGTCCGGGCTTCATCCAGTTCCAGGGCAGCTCCGCAGTCCAGGCCGTCGAGGAATAGGCGACATCCGGCCTGTTCTGCGTAATGTTCATGTCCGAGCGGGGAATCTGTGCCGGCGGTGCCAGCTCCATAGTCCCCTGCAGCACCCCGTCCACGGTGGCGGTGACGCTGGCCTGCGCCGCCCCGGACAGCGGTGAGAAGAGAACCAGTGCAGCCCGGTCCGTGACCAGGGACGGCATTTTCGCCACGGTGTTCCCTGCCGGATTGACCGTGTGGCTCTGGGCGAATTGAACCTGGCCCTGGAGAGTGCCGGTGAGGTCATTCCGAAGTTCACGCACGGCTCCGGACGCCGTTGTGTCGTAGAAGCCGGCTATGTCCAGCGGAAGCTGGGGCGCCGCGGAACCGGCGGTTGCCGCGTCCTCCCCGGCGGTGCGCGGTACGTCCGTGGCGAATCCGGTGATGCCCAGGACCAGGGCAGCGCTCAGCGACGCCGTAGTCAGTCGGATCCCCAGGTGCTGCGTTTTTTGAGACTTCATTCGTATTCCTAGCTCGCCCGCGGTCATTCGACGATGTGACAGATAGCCGGTGCGGACAGAAAATAATCGCCTTAAGGACACTACGAATGAAGACCCAGCCGCCGGAATAGCGAACGCCTAAAAGAGGCTGCGCATTAGCAAAATAGCCTAAAAACGCCAAGCATGCTTTCCTTTTACCGTTTACCGGAAAGCACGAAACCCGGCCGCCAAATCGGCGGCCGGGTTTCGCTATGCGGGCTGGATATGCCTAGGAAGCGGGCGTCTCAGCCGGCTTTTCCTGCTTCTTCTCCGGCTTGAAGTCAACGCCGGCTTCCTTGCGCTGCTGGGCGCTGATCGGAGCCGGAGCGGAGGTCAGCGGATCGTAACCGCCGCCGGACTTCGGGAACGCGATGACGTCGCGGATCGAGTCGGCGCCGGCCAGCAGGGCCACCACGCGGTCCCAGCCGAAGGCGATGCCGCCGTGCGGCGGAGCGCCGTACTTGAAACCTTCAAGCAGGAAGCCGAACTGCTCCTGGGCCGTCTCCTCGGAGATACCCATAACCTTGAAGACGCGCTCCTGGACGTCGCGGCGGTGGATACGGATTGAACCGCCGCCAATCTCGTTGCCGTTGCAGACAATGTCGTAGGCGTAAGCCAGGGCCGAGCCCGGATCCTTGTCGAAGGTGTCCAGGAACTCCGGCTTCGGGGAAGTGAACGCGTGGTGCACCGCGGTCCATTCGCCTTCACCTGCAGCCACGTCACCGGCTGCCACGGCTGCGGCGGCGGGCTCGAACATCGGGGCGTCAACAACCCAGACGAAAGCCCAGTCCTTCGGGTCGATCAGGCCGGTGCGGTGGCCGATTTCAACGCGGGCAGCGCCGAGCAGGGCGCGGGCCTCGTTGGCCTGGCCGGCGGCGAAGAAGATGCAGTCGCCGGGCTTGGCGCCGACCTTCCCGGCCAGGTTTTCGCGCTCGAAGTCGGTGAGGTTCTTGGCGACCGGGCCGGTGAGGGCGCCGTCTTCCTGGACCAGCACGTAGGCCAGGCCCTTGGCACCGCGCTGCTTGGCCCATTCCTGCCAGGCGTCCAGGGTGCGGCGGGCCTGCGAGGCACCGCCGGGCATGACGACGGCGCCGACGTACGGTGCCTGGAAGACGCGGAAGGTGGTGTCCTTGAAGAACTCGGTGAGCTCGGTCAACTCCAGGCCGAAGCGCAGGTCCGGCTTGTCCGAACCGTAGCGGGCCATCGCGTCTGCGTAGGTCATGCGGGCGATCGGAGTCTGGATCTCGACGCCGATCAGCTTCCAGAGTGCCTTGACGATCTGCTCGCCGAGGGCAATGATGTCGTCCTCTTCAACGAAGCTCGCTTCGATGTCCAGCTGGGTGAACTCCGGCTGGCGGTCGGCACGGAAGTCTTCGTCGCGGTAGCAGCGGGCAATCTGGTAGTACTTCTCGAAGCCGCCTACCTGCAGCAGCTGCTTGAACAGCTGCGGGGACTGCGGCAGCGCGTACCAGGAGCCGGGTGCCAGGCGGGCCGGGACCACGAAGTCGCGGGCGCCTTCGGGGGTGGAGCGCGTCAGGGTCGGGGTTTCGATTTCAACGAAACCCTCGTCGTGGAGCAGTTCGCGGGCTACGCGGTTGGCCTCGGAGCGCAGGCGCATGGCGGCGGCGGGTGCCGGACGGCGCAGATCCAGGTAGCGGTGCTTCAGGCGGGCTTCCTCGCCGACCTCCACGTGCTCGTCGATCTGGAACGGCAGCGGATCGGAAGTGTTGAGGATGACGACGTCGTCGGCAATGACCTCCACCTCGCCCGTGGCCAGGGCAGGGTTCTCGTTGCCCTCGGGGCGGCGCTCCACCTTGCCGGTGATCTGCAGGACGTACTCGTTGCGCAGGCCGTGGAAGACGTCCTCTTCGCGGACAACAACCTGGGCAACGCCGGAGGCATCACGCAGGTCGAGGAAAGCAACGCCTCCGTGGTCCCGGCGGCGGGCAACCCAGCCGGCCAGGGTGACAGTCTGTCCAATATGCTCGGCCCTCAGGGAACCAAGGGCATGTGTGCGCAGCACAGCAGTCCTTTCAACTTCGATTGGTTGCGGAAACCACCTGTTTCCGCCCATTGTGAGTAGAGATCTTCTTTGAGTTTACCGGTGTTCCCCGCGCTTCCCGGCCAAGGGCTGACCGATTGGAGGCCCGTTTGTCCGGCAACGCTGCCACTGCCCGCCCGCTGGGCGGCTTCGACGCGACGACTGCCGGCATCGGTTCCATTGTCGGCGCGGGCGTGTTTATTGTCTTCCCCGCTGCGGTGAGTGCCGACGGCGGCCCGCTTGCCATCCCGCTGCTGATTGCCGCCGTCGTTGCCTATGCCTGCGGCGTCGCGATTTTCCAGATCAGTGCGGCGTTGAACGAGGGACAGGCCAATTACGACGACGGCGGCACCCGGGCCGCGCGGGTGATCCTCGGTCCCACAGCGGCGTTCGTTACCGGCTGGGTCTTCCTGTGCTCGCGGCTGGCGGCCGCCGGGGTGGCGGCACTGATGCTGGGCACCTATCTGGCCCCGGACTACGCGGTGGCGGTGGCCGTCGCGGCCGTCGCCCTGACCGCGGTGCTCAACCTGTTTGGGGCGACCCGCAGCGACTGGGTGTCCCGCTTCATCGTGGCCTTCGTTATTGCGGTGCTTGCCTTTGTGGCCGTGGTGGCATTCAACTCCGATCTGCCCGGCGGCAACCCCAAGCTGGCAACCCTGCCCGAGCCGGGGTTTGCCGGACTACTGGAATCCTCTGCGCTGCTCTACTTTGCCTTCATCGGCTACGGGTACCTGGCCTCACTCGGACCGCACGTACGCTCCCCTGCACGCAACATTCCATTGGCGCTGCCGGCGGCCATCGCCGTCGTGCTGGGCCTGTATCTGGTGCTGGGCCAGTCGCTGCTGAACTTCTTCGGGCCGGCGTCGCTCGCTGCAGAGCCTGCTCCCCTGCTGGTCCCGGCGGCCGAGCTCAGCGGAGGGGTGGGCACCGGCGTGGTGCTGATCGCTGCGGCCGCTGCCGGGCTGGGGGCACTTTCAGCCCTGAATGCCGGCTGCGCGCGGATCGGCGCGGCGATGGCAGCCGAGGGTGAGCTGCCGCCGCTGTTCGGCCGGAAACGCTCCCTGCTGCGCGGCCGGCCCGAGATCGCGTGGGTTGGCGTGGCGGCCGGCGCCGTCGTCGTCATCGCCCTGGTCCTTGCATTCCCTTTGTCCACCCTGCTGGGCGTCGCTGCGTTCACCGGGCTGCTGTACGCCGGCGGCACCGCCGTCATTGCCTTTACGCTGCATAAACGGCGCTGGTACACACCGCGGGTGCTGAATGTGGTCGGAATCGCCGGATCGCTCCTGCTGGCGCTGTCTCTTCCGCTGCTGGATATTTCGCTGGGGCTGATGGCGGTTGTTGCCGGTGCCGTGGTGAGACTGACCTTCCGCCGCGGACGCTGACTCCCCTGGGTCACAGGTAACTTGTATCGTGGGAGCCAGCAACACGGCTATGACATGGGGGTTTACATGCAGAAGTCCAACAAGGTTCCGGGCCGGAAACTGCTGGTCACGCAGCTCCTGCTGCTGGCACTGGCTCTGGTCCTGAATCTTTCCCTTCCGGAAAAGAGCGCCCTGGTGTGGACCGCGTCAGCCCTTCTGGCGGCCGCGGTTCTTCTGACTCTCATCTCGTTCCGGCTAGCCCGGAAGCACCACGAGGTTTAGTCGATTCCCTCCACCAGGAGCCATGCCTCGATCTCCGCGAGCAGCTCAGCCTTGCGTTCCGGGGACGCGAACGACGCCGTAATGGAGTTCTCCGCGAGCCTGGCCAGCTGGGCGGGATTGAGATCGAACGTTTCGCGCAGGACGGCAAAATTGTCATCAACGTAGCCGCCGAAGTATGCCGGGTCGTCGGAGTTCACCGAAACGTTCAGCCCCTGTTCCAGCAGCAGCGGCAGCGGGTGGCTCTCCAGCGAATCGACCGCCTGCAGGCGGACGTTGGACAGCGGGCAGATGGTCAGTGGAACCTGCTCGCGTTCAAGCCGTGCTATCAGTTCCGGGTCATCCATGCAGCGGATACCGTGGTCAATCCGGTCTACCAGCAGCAGGTCCAGTGCTTGTTCGATGTAGTGGGACGGCCCTTCCTCCCCCGCGTGCGCCACGAGCTTCAGGCCGGCGGCACGGGCCTGCTCGTAGAGCGGTACAAAGTCCTCCGGCGGGTTGCCCAGCTCCGCTGAGTCCAGGCCTATGCCGATGATGGGCGCGTCCATGGCCACCAGGTCGGCCAGGACCCGTGACGCTTCCTCCTGCGGTCGGTCACGCAGGAATGCCGCGATCAGCGCCGTAGAGATACCGAACTCCGCCTCAGAGGTCTCCAGCACGGACGCCACTCCCCCAATGCAGGTTTCAAGTGCGACACCGCGGGCCAGGTGGGCCTGGGGATCCACCATCATTTCAACGTGACGCACCCCGGCGGCAGCTGCGCGGGCAAGGTAGGCGCGGGTCATGGCGGCGAAGTCGGCTTCGGTGCGCAGCACGTCCATGTTGGCGTAGTAGAGGTCCAGGAAGGACTGCAGGTCCGTGAACTCGTAGCGGGCACGGAGCTCGTCCAGGTTCGCGTAGGGCAGCTCGATGCCGTTGCGGGCAGCCAGTTCAAAGATCAGCTCCGGCTCCAGGGTTCCTTCAATGTGCAGGTGGAGTTCGGCGCAGGGCAGCTTGCTCAAGACGGTCCTCTCAAAGGTTTCGGGTGGCGGCGGTGAGCCGCGGCCTTGCTTCCAGCCTAGGATGCCCGAAGAGCTTCGAGCGTTCCGGAACGGCTCTGCTGCCGCGTGAGATTGGCTACTGCAGGGTGTGTTCCGGCCCGGACAGCCAAGCGATGATGTCCGCTGCCGGACGCCGGGGCGCGCTCCGCCAGCCGGTGCCCGCCCACAGGTGGAGGGTATCGGCGTCGCCCGCTTTGCCGGCGGCCTGGCGCAGCTCCCGGGTGAGGTGATGGACGGCGGGATAGGCGGCGGGTGCGTGGGAGCCGTGCCGGACGGCGAATCCGTTGCGCAGCGCCCGCGCCGGGCGGCCGGTGAAGGCTTTGGTAAGCACGGTCTCGGAGAAAGCACCGGCGGTCAGTGCCGCCCGGTGCGTTGGCGAAGTCCCTGCTTCGTCGGCGAGGAGCAACAGGGTGCCGACCGCTGCGGCTTCAGCGCCGGCTGCCAGCAGGGCCTCGAATGCTGCCGGGCCGTCGACGCCGCCGGCAGCGATGACCGGCAGGCTTGCTGCTGCCCGGACGGCCCTGACCAGGTCTGCGGTGGACACCTCATCGATCCGGCGGGCGGGGTCGAACGTGGCGCTGTGCCCGCCGGCCCGCGGTCCCTGAACCACCAGGCCGTCGACGCCGGCGGCCTGTGCCTGGCGTGCTTCCGCGGGTGTGGTTACCGAAGCGAGGACTTTGCTTCCAGCAGCCTGCAGCGCGGCGATATCCGACGCCGCCGGGAGGGCGAAGGTCAGCGACACGACGTCGACCGGATACTGAATCAGCAGCGCCAGCTTTTGCGCCCAGGAATCGTCATCGTCCACGGGATGCTCGCTGAGGATCAGCCCATAGCGGTCCGCCTCAGGCTGCAGCGCGCGGGCGTAGGTTCGGAAGGCTGCTTCATCGACGGTTTCAGGGGCGGGAACAAAAAGGTTCACACCGAAGGGCAGCCCGGCGGCGCGCAGCACGCTGATTTCCTGCGCCAGGGCTTCCGGCGTTTTGTAGCCGCCTGCCAGGAACGGGAATCCGCCGGCTGCGGCAACTGCGGCGGCCAGCGCCGTCGTCGTTGGTCCGCCGGCCATGGGCGCTGCGGCTATCGGCAGGCGGGAGGGAAGCAGAGAGTTTGTCATCGCGGCGCCTTTCTGTCTTTCTGTCCGGTCATTTGCCGGGCGCGTGACCGGGGGTAAACAGGTCTTCAATCCGGCACTCGAAAACGGCGGCCAGCCGGAAGGCCAGCGGCAGCGACGGATCGTAGCGGCCTTTTTCGATCGAGATGACGGTCTGCCGCGACACCCCCAGTTCGTCGGCGAGGCGCTGCTGCGACCAGCCGAGTTCTGAGCGGCGGCGGGTCAGGGTGTTCTCCATCAGGCAGCGGTTTTCTTCAGCCACAGGTAGCGCGCGCCGAAGTCAAGCATGGCGAACGCGACCACGCCTCCCAGGACCAGCCCGGCAGTGCCCTCGGTTCCCAGGAACGTGAGGGCGGCGCAGCCCAGTCCCCCCACCAGGAGAATGTCCGTAAACGCTCCGCTGGCCGCTTTTTCGTACCAGGCGGATTCGACGGAGTCCTCGGGTTTTTCGAGGGCCCCGGCCAGGGTAGAGCGGTCAACGAGCACTGCCCAGGCGAGCACAGCTGCAACGGGCAGGGTGAAGACTGCCATAACAGCGAAGGACAGCAGCGGACGGTCTCCATTCCGCAGCACCATAAAGAGCCAGCCCAGCGCGGCAGACAGGAGCACTCCGGCTGCCAGCGAGGCGCACAGCAGCTGTGCGGTACTGCCGCCAAACTTCGCTCTGCCCCATTTACTCCGGGCATTTTGTACAGTCATCAGTCAGTCTTCCTCCAGCTAGCAACCCGCCTGTCAAGGAAACTGTACTGTCAAGCAAGTTGTACGTAAAGCTTGTTTGACCCTGCGTGTCGGCTGTCTGCGACACGTGCCGATGGGCTAAACAGGCTTGACCCTGCTTCCGTGGATACCGCCTTGACCACAGGGAACCGGCGACGTTCAGGGCTGCACCCCAGGGTCCGACGCCAGGACCTTGACGAGCTTGTCCAGTGATTCCGGACTGGAAGCGAGTTCGACTGTGCCCGCGTCGGTAATCAGGGTGATGACTTCGTATCCGGAGTCCCAGAGGAATTTTCGCTCTTTGCGGCTTACCTTGCGGCGATCAGGGAGCACTTCCTGCACCATGAAATCAGTTGCTCGCCCTGAAGGCTCCAAATTGTTGTACACAGCAGGCTGGAAGCGGATAAACCCGGACTCGGGAGCCGCAATTCCCTGGTTCCAGATCCCGCTGAGTGAACCCGGACGGGAATTCGGGTAGCGGATATACGCCTTGGACTGCCCGTGCTCATCGAGCCGCTTTTTGGTCTTGCGGACAGTTCGTACCTGGAACAATGCGCCAAGCCAGTAAACCAGGGAGTAGAGCAAGGCGCTGAACAGGGCATTAGCCAAGTCCGCAGAGTCCCTCACGAGGCTCACTGCAGTTATGAATGCCAGAAAGACCACATAGCCCAGTGCAAGTGCCTGGTACGGATGCAGCCGTATCCAATTCTTTATTCCCACATCCCGTTGGGGACCATTCATGCGCGAAGTCTTACACAGGCCTCCGGCTACAGGAACGGGTGGTAACGCCAGTTTCAAGAGGGCAGCCGCCGTCTGCCACCGAGTCCTTCAGTCGGTTGCGAGTTTCCTGACCGGGACGTCTGCTGACGTCGTGACGAAACCTGGATGCGGCCGCGGCGAGATCCGAGGCTCGGCCCAATTAGTGAGTGAAAGCAGTTGGGCCGCCACCTCTGACGGATGGAGCTGGTCGGTATTGCTCGGCCAGAGTGCCTCCATGGCGAACCTGCTCGATAAGGAGGGCGACTACCTGGATCTGGCCCACCCCGCGCCCCGCGGCCGCTGATGAAAAGGACATGGGAGCGCATTCGCCCAACTGTTCTACGCGCGGCCTCGCAAATGCAAGGGCTGTCCGACACGGGGTCCTTATGGCACTGATTCAGCTTAGTCAGTGCTCGCTGCCGGGCGAGGCCGCACACTCGTGTCCCCGGTGAGCTATGTCCCGAGGCCCGTCTACACCACGGTCATGGCAAGCTGGCAGTCCAGGTTGAACTTCCAAAAACGCGGAGGCCGTCAAAGTGCAGGGCAATGAACCGAAGGTGAGCCGGGACGGCGATTTGATGTGCACGGTAACCGGCTCCTTCTTTCGGGCCGTCGATCCCGAGTACCGTAGCGCAGCCCTGGAAGGTTCCAGATCCGCGGGCCGGTATTCACCGCCGAATACACCAACCCTGTACCTCAGCTCCTCGCGGGAGGGGGTCGCTGTTGCCATGATCGCCCATACGGATCATCGGGCTCCCCGGCTCGAAGTGCTGGAGTTCGGGGTTCAGGCCGAGCGCATCGTGGATCTGCGTGATCATCAAGCCTTGAAAAGAATGGGCGTGGATCCAGCGGACGCCGCAGCGGACTGGCAGGAACTTGTTGCCGCCGGCGGTTCGCCCGCCTCGTGGAAGGTCCGCGAGGTGCTGGAGGGCTTTGGTGCCCAGGGATTGATCGACCCTTCACGCAAGCAGCCGCATCTGTGGCATCTGACGCTTTTCAGCTGGAACAAAGCTGACGCTCCGACCGTCACGCAAGCCCTGCATCGAAACGTTGCGGGTCGGTGAACCTTTGCACGTTGCGGAAAACATGCACTGGCATCTCCGGCGGCGGCAAGACGATGCACCGGCGGTAAGACTCCTTTTTCTCCACGTAGTAGATGGGCCCGCGGTGTGTGTGGCTTCGAGATGGCAGCTACGTTCGTCAACGTGTTGAAGGCATCGATGGTGTCCCCGAGTCCGGACGGGCATGACCTTCTAACAGGCGTTGTTCATATTGGGGCCCCTCACTTCATTCCCGTTTACAGGCACCCTCGTGTGATTCATAGTCGAGGCATGGATTGGGTTGGAATTCTTCCCGAAGACGCGCCCGACCCCCGTGCTGAATGGGTCGAGGACCTCAAGCGCATGCCTATCCCGGTATTGGGGCTCGCGCCCCAGCCGTCGTTGGAGGACACGGACTCCGTGAGCGTGAACTCCGTGCTGGATGACCGGGGGTACTGCGAGATGACAGCGAGCATCACCTACACACTCTGGCGAAATCCGGATGACCGCTCAGACCCGGTTAACGTCGTGGACCTCGATGAGGAGACCGGCAGGGCGATGGAGGAAGTTCCGCCATGGCCGCGGCCCCCTTGGCTGATCGAACAAATGGAGCGATTGCGCTATCCGCAATTGTGGGAGGCGGTTCGAACCACGTGGCAGCGTGAGCCGCACTCTTCGCTTCAATACCTCCTGGCGGACCACGTGAACCACATCCTGATGAACCAGTACCGTCAGGAGCTCTGGCCCGGCAGTAATCCCTTCGAGCAGCAAGCGCCCCTGGTAACCGGCCGGATGGTCAACGGCCAGGCCAGAACCGTCGTGAACGGCGTCAGCGTACCGGGCGCAGAGGTCGATACCGACCCGTTCGTGTACGGGATCGGAGCCCGCCTCGCTGGTGGCGGCGTCGTGACCGCGGTACTGCCACGCGCGGAACTCAAACGGATCCAGGTCCGGTTTACGACCCGAAGCTGAAAAGGATGGATGTTGCTCCGTCCACATGACCGACCGCGGGTTATCAGCCTGAGCGGGCGACAAGTTCGGCTACGCCCGGGCCGGCAAGCTCGGCACAGTAGGGGCTGCGGCCCGTCATCGCCATGATGAGCGCAAGGTTACTACCGCGCACGACGTCGCCCTCCCCAATGCTGATGCCCGTGTCCACCGCCTCCAGTCGCAGGCCGCGAACCCGTTTCTTGGCGATGACCACTTGATCGGTACCCGCGTAGTAACGCAGCAACGCGACGAGGGCCGCGGCCGGGTAATCGCGCACCAGGCCAAGCGGCCGACGGATGTCCTCGCCGTGAACGATCATCTCGCCTAGCAGCGCGAGCCTCGGAAGCGGCGGAGATGTGCGGCTGCCGATGGTCGAGCGGAATCGGTTCAGGGTCTCTGAGGAGGAGGTACCCAGCTGCTCGCGTAGGCGGTCGTCCACCTGTTTGTCGAAGTCGAACCGGGCACGCACGACGCCCGCGAACCAACGGGGCCCCGAGACCGCTCCGCTGACAGTCAGATGCGCGAGCACCTCACGTACTGTCAAGCCAGCGCAGAGCGAAGGAGTTGACCACTGCGCCTCGTCTATGTGCTGAAGCTGGTCCGCGAGAGCTTCCCGTTCGACGTCGATGCTCTGCCAGACCACGTTCCGCTCCACACCGTCATCCCTCCCATTGCAACGTCCGGATAAGGATTCCTCAGCGCGCGCGATTGGGCAAGGAGAAGGGTTGACTGCAGCCTGTCCTAGCTGGAGAGGAACGTCGTGATGTGGACCGCTGCCTCAGCGTTGGGGCTCCTTCCGGCCAGCCGGATGAGGTCGTCTCGTGCAAAACACGACACATAGTTGCTGGCCGGACAAGCGCTCAAAGGCTAGATTGTCTCCACCCCCGAAATGCATTGATTTTTGCTTTGTTCGTCACAATTCTCGTTGTGCTCAAGGTGTTGAGTAAGTCAGTTCGCCAAACAGACGCAGACGGGCAATGACCTGATCCTGATCGCCGGGAACGGCAGGTGTCCCGCTCGAGGTATCCCCACCGCGACACTCCGCTTTTCGCCAGCTAAAGCGGGACGCGTCTAATACTTGGACAGCAAGAAGTCAGACCGCAGGTAGATCCTAAGACCCCCAACACCTTCAGCACGGCCGGTGCATGTCTTGCGCAACGTCCACACGTTCAGCGGCTCGCAACGCTCCGATGCCAGCCCCAGATCGGCAACTAAAGACCTTGCAGTCTGCGGGGATTCGATGTCAACGTCCATTTCCCACCAGCAGCCTCCAGAGCCACAGAATTGTGAAATTTCTCCTGCCGTGCTGGGCGCTGGAATGGTCCCGAACTCCGAGACGGGAGGAACGGCACCTTCGTTTACAGCGCTGAAGGCAACAGATCCCACCCAGGCAGCGAGAAAGAGAACGATAGCGAGCTTCACGGCGCGCCTTCGTCGTTGACGAGTTCTAAGCCGGGCCCCGTGATCCATCATCAGCGAGTTCCTTGGTTCTGCAAGCTTGCAGGGTTATTCGAAAGGCCGTGATCTCTCCAGTGACAACCCAGCTCATCAAAAGCAGAATGGCCGCTCAACGGGATTCGTCGGTGACATCGTCCTGCTGAGCAGCACGACACAGCTGCTCTTCGCGCATTTCGGGGCTCAAGTCATTCCATGCGTGTGCCTGGGCTGTGACCTCTGATTCCGGCAGGCCCATGGCTCTCATCTGCTCGGGTGAAACCATCACGCTGTTCTCCGGCCCGATCAGGTTGCTCCGGTCCAGGGCCGCGCCGGGACCGTTGGGATAATCAGCGGAACACGCGATGAACGGTTCGTAGACCGCTGTCGCAGGATCATCCGTCAGCCCCGAAGACCCCATCGACGCTATGGTTGCCATTGCAACTGGGCCGGTCTCACCAGCGGATTCATCAGGCGCAGATATGGGCGTGGTTCCTATTCCAAGGACAAAGCCACCCAAGATCGCTAGTACGACGATCATTCTTACTGACGGTTTTCTGTTAATGGTGGTCCCCCTGACCCGCTGCCACACCCATCGATGCAACGGCCCCAGCCTAGCGGACGGTGCAGGATTCACTCCGAAGGTAAGCACTGGAGGGGTCCTGTTAGGTGATCCCTGACCGCGGCATGACCCCAGTTAGCTTTCACTCTTCATCACCGACTCCGCTTGGCTGGCGATGGCCTTGAAGACAGAACGAAGATCACAAGCACTCTGCACCCAGTCGACGGCCGTCGAACGGACTACTGGGAGTGCAGACGACCTTGATGAGTGTCTAGCCTGAGTCAGTCTTTTCGCAGGTCAGAGAAAGGTCCTCACCCCAAGCATTCGTCGTCCAAGACGTGCGGATTTCTGCGCCCCCGTCAGAGGTGTTGCGGATCCGAAACCGTCTCATCCCCTTAAGCGCCTGCTGTATGACCGGTGGAAAGGACACCATCGGAACGTCAACAAGCATCTGTCCATCTAACAAAGGTCCCCGAGATTCAATATGAAATCCTCCCTCGTCAGCGATTCGGCTGCGCCCAGAAAGCATGGCAAACGCAGCCATGACGACGAGAGGTACCGTTACGATGACCACGGTTACCCACTGGTTCCAACCAACAAAGTCACCGACAGCAAAAAGGATGAGGGCGGTAGTGGCCAAGAGGATATACGGCATCTTTTTGCCTGGGGATTCATTTCCTTCTCCTAGCCTCCCTGAAAATTCCTGTACAGCTCGGCGGACAAGTACCGGGCTTAGGGCCGAGCCGGATCTGATCAGATACTAACCATCGCCAAAGCTGCTCCTGAGGACATGTCCCTTCTGGTGAAGCAGTTCTCCTCCCCCACTGAGAATGTTCTCCGGAAGGCTGAGAACCCAGACGCGTCGTGGAACTTGAACGTGGATACCTGGACCGCGGCTGCTAGTGAACTCCAGACCCGCTGCGAAGCGTACGCACCCCCTAGCTAGGCGGACGGCACGACTGGAGCCAGCAAACAAGCGTTACGGGAAATGAAGAAGCGGTCCATTACTCCCGTGGTGCATAGTCACAGTTGGCCTTGGTTCAGTTCCGCCAATACGCTTCTTCTATGGACCCGATGAGTAACCTGGGCTGTTCTGCCCGCCGAGGACCGTCCGCGCGCCGCTGACAGGCATCGCGGATTCTCCTAATTCTTTCTGAGCGGCTGCCTGTCGTCTGACTTCCCCGTCAACGACCGGTCTTCCGGTCTGCCCAGAAACGGTTATCGTGTTCCACAATCTCTCTTCGCGTTCGCGTGCCCTAACGGGCGCAGTTTGCGTCCTCATCGGTTCGATCAGCATCCAGATATCTTCCGTGCTGGCTAGCGGCGTATTTGCCGTTGCCGGCACCCTCGGTACCAGCGGGCTGCGGCTGTGGCTGGCTGCCCTCCTTCTCCTTGCCATTGCCCGTCCCCGGATGCACAGGCTGGACTCGCGTGCCTGGTCCGGAATCCTGCTATACGGGGCAGCTATGGCTGCCATGAACGTACTGCTTTACAGCGCCCTTGAACGCATTCCGCTTGGTTTGGCAGTCACTCTGGAATTCCTCGGCCCGCTGGCCGTGGCCAGCCTCGGAGCGAAGGGGCCTATCGACAGGTTCCTGCCCCTCCTGACACTGGCCGGGGTCGCCGCCACCGCGGGTGTCCAGTCCGAGGTCGACGAAGCCGGTGTCCTATTCGGCCTGGGAGCGGCGGTCGCGTTTGGAACCTACACGCTAATGGCCGGCCGGGTTGGTCAGGACAGCGCCGGTGTACAGGGTCTGGCGTTGTCAGTTGGGGTTGCTGCCCTCTTGCTCTCGCCGTTTTCGCTGCCTGCTGTGCCAAAGCTGGAATCAGCAGATTGGGCGGCTGTGCTGATATCTGCCCTGCTGGGGGTCGCGCTGGCTTACACATTGGACTTCCTGGCGACAAAGCTCACGTCTCCGCGTGTAGTTGGGACGTTGTTTGCCGTTGATCCAGCGGCAGCCGCCGTAGTCGGCGCTCTGGCGCTGAATCAGAAACTGTCAGTTTCGGCGGCAGCCGGTATCGGCTTGGTCATCGCGTCGGGTGCGGCCATCATCTGGCGAAGCGGCCGGACTGCCACGGCACCGCCGGGAGATGTCCAGCCTTAGTAGAGTGGGGTGCTGGCTGAGAATCCCAGTCAGCACCCCACTGTTTATACCCGGTCGAGCGCATTGGGTCCGAAGCTGTGAACCGCAGCGCAGAACGCTTGGTTATGTACGGGATCGTTGCTGCCTTTCATGTTCCGTGTGTCGCTCCTTCAATGGGACACCCGGCTAAGGGGCTACACACGCACTGTCCCGTAAAAGGATCGGCTTGTGAGACATGCCGGCATCCTCCAATAGCGCCGCCGTGGTGAGACATGACGTCTGCCGTCCCGCTGAAGGGAGACCCTTATGGTCAGCTTCCGGCCCAGCGCCACACGAGAGAGTCACACCGGCGTGTTCGCTCGGGATGGGTAGGTTCTCCTGTAATTGATGATGAGAAGCGTCGTCACGATGCCGCAGATGATTCCGGTTGTCAGGCTCCCCCATTCCGACCGCTCAGGCAGCGAAAGGAAGAAGAAAGCGAGACCGCTTGTAGCGTTGATGAGGAGAAGGGCAATGGCTGCTAACCACGTATTCTTTGGCATACGGCCACCCTAGTACGGCAGCAGGCCGAGTCCCGCTCAAGGATTGGCTTACGGGACTGAACTATCTGAGTCATCTCAACTGACGCGTGCCAAGAAGAAGAGCACTACGGAATGGTTTGATCGTCTGGTTACACTTTGGTGGCTGCCGGACATTAACAGGGCATGAGCCTACAAACCCTCCGGAAGGAACAGCGGGACATGGACAGGGAGAAACGTTTCCTGGCTGCCCACGCTGCCTGTCACGACCGCATTTACCGCTATTTCCGCCGTCGGACAGATAATGCCGCGACCGCTGAAGACCTGTGCGCCGAAGTCTTCCGGATCACCTGGGAAAAGACGGGGACGGACGAATCACTTTCCGTCATGGTGCTCTTCGGGATCGCGAAAAACGTCCTCCGCAACCACGACCGGTCAGCATCCCGGTCCGCGAGTCTTCTGGGCGCCCTTCAGCTCGAACGGGACCACGAGCGGAACGAAGAAGACTCCCGTCTCCATGAGGCACTCGCCCGGCTCGGCCCGGATGAACGAGAAGTCCTCCTACTGACCTATTGGGACGGCTTTACCTCCAGCGAAGTCTCGGACCTGCTCGACACCAGTGCCACCGCCGTCAGGATGCGCCTGCACCGGGCCCGTAAGGCACTCGGCCGCCTGCTCGAAACGGAATCACTTTCAGAAGGAGCGAAACAATGAGCAATACCAATCTGCCGGGAGACCTTGAAAGCATGCTCTCCTCCGTTGATCCCGCACGTTCCGTCAGCGAAAACGACCTTGCTCGCAGCCGCGCGAGGTCGCTAGCCGTCATGGATTCTCCGCACACGGTACGGAGCGCCTCGGTTTCCCGCCTGCATGCTCTTCCTCCGCTTCCTGAATATGGCCGGGGTGCCCCGCCGCGTCTTCGGCGTCGTGTCCTGCTGGCCTCTGTGGCTGCGGCTTTGCTGGTGGGCGGGGTTGTGGTGGCCGACGTGGTGCGCCCAGGAGGTCCCGGCGCTACCGCTGAAGCCGCCGAGATCTTGAGCAACGCTGCGGAAGCAACCATCCGGACCTCCGACCCCGTGGTAGGTCCCGGCCAATACCTGAAGATCGACACAACTGAGCTGACATGGGGTGGTATGCAAATGCCTGACGGCAGCGACCTTTCCTGGCAGGCAACCGCCAGCGACCAGCTCTACATACCGGCAGATAAGAACGGGGAATGGGTCTGGAACCGCGGAGAGCGGATACCGCTGGAGTCCTCGTCCGACGCAGCCAAGGCGGCAGCCGCTGAAATCGCCAAGTTGTCGCAGATTGGGAAGGACGGCCAGCCGAACCCGACGGTCGGAATTCAGCGTGGCCTGGGCGGAGCCTTCTATGGGCAAGCACCGATAGTCATCATCGGCACAACCCTGAACGAAGCCGGAACCCTGCCCCGGGATCCCAGCGCTCTGCTGGACCTCATCTATGAGCGGACCAAGGGCGCCAACAAATCCCCGGAAATAGCAGCCTTCGTCACCATCGCTGACGGTCTGCGCACCGGGGCTGTCCCTGCCGATCTGCGAGCCGCGATGTACAAAGCTGCTGCCATGATTCCCGGCGTCACTGTGGGAGACCTACAGGCAACGGTAGACGGCAGAACGGGAATCGCCATCGGTATCCCCTCTTTGGAAGGAACATCGCGGGCCGATATCATCATTGATCCCGTTTCGGGGCTGGTGATCGGGGAACAGGACGTGCTGCTGGACGACTCTCTAGGCTCTCCCGCCGGGACCGTCTCGAGCTGGACCTCGGTCAGGACTTCCGTGGTGGACTCGGCGCCCTAACCGCACCAGTCTGAGCGCACGGTCCTACGTGCCGCTCATGGACCCGGGGTGACTGCATCCCGGGTCCATTGTTCGATCAGAATCAGAATCCGAGGAGTGATAGATGTAGGCAATCAATGCCTCCTCCGTGGAGGGGGACCTTCGGCCCCTCAACCGATGTCGCGGTGGGGGATCCTTCACCGCGACAAGTTTCCTACTTTTTTCGCTGCATTGTGCTTCGCAGGAGAGGTAGCGTCCCTAGTAGACAGATCGTGCTTGTTGCGATGATGAGCGCCCGGTAATCGATTGTGGTGATGAGTGCCGCCGCGATCATGTTCGCAGCAACCTGAGGCACATTGATGAGCATGCTGGTGGCAGCTGAGGTTCTCCCTTGCAGGCTTGCCGGGCTCTCGGTTTGGCGCAGGGTGACGAACGCGACGACGGTCCAGGTGACGCTCAGCCCGGTGAGGACCGAGCCCGCCATGACCACGGGCACTGAGGGTACAGCGGATGCGAGCACGGCGATGCCCAGAGTGAATACGCCGAAGATGATGACGGCACGGGTGCCGAGTTTGCGGATGAGGAGACTGGCAGTGAGACCGCCAACGATAGCCATCGCGCCTTGTACGCTGACCAGTACGCTAAGGAACTCGGGCGGCAGGCCGAGGCCTCGTTCGATGGCCGCAAAGATAGTGACGTTGAAGATCCCGGTAGCGCCCACGGCAATGCTGAGCGTTAGCATTGCGGGTGCCAGTACTTGGTGGTGAGTGAGGAAACGCAAGCCGGCCGTTGTGCTGTGCCAAAAACTCTCGCTGCTCCTGTCCAACTCTGTTTCGGAGACTTTGATCGTGATGAGCACCAAGGCTGCCAGGGTAAAACAGATACTTGTTGCCAGCACCACTGCGCCCATTCCCCAGAGACCAAGCAAACCAGCTCCGATCAGGGGTGAGATGATGCGCAGCCCCTGATCAACGCTGCTCAATATCCCGTTTGCTGGAGCGAGAAGACGGTCTGCCAGCATGTCACGCAGGAAGCCGGATTGCGCCGCAGAAGTCACGTAGTTGGACGTCGCGTATACGAAGACGATGAGGTATATCAGCCACAGATGGTCAGCAGATTGAGCACCCAACAGGACCAGGACCACAGCGGCAGCGCCGAGATTATTGATGACCAGCAGGGGCTTTCGCCTGAACCGGTCTGCGAGTCGGCCGGTGAGAGGGGCTAAGAGAGCTGGAAGGCCGAGAGCTACAAACACCAGCCCCGCCGCCGTGTCGCTTCCGGTGAGTTGCTTCACCCAGATCGCGGCCGTCAGGAAGAGCGCTGAGTCCCCGAAGTTGCTGAATACCCACGCAAGGGTGAGGCGGCGGAACGCTGGAACTGAAAGAGCATCGCGGTTTGTGCCGGTGCCACCAGTCGGTGACACCGTGTCACCGTCCAGGGTCGTCGGAACAGCCGCGGGTCCCGGTTGCTTTGCAGATGACTTGTCCGCAGCCATGCTCACATGTCCTCGGCGTTATCTCGATGCGCGGGGCGGTCCGGATCGATATTCAACACCGAGAAGAGCTGCACCGGCACCGCGTCATCGGGCCTCAGTTCCGGATGTTGCCGCCGATCGTCGAAGCGTCGGGCTAGCTCCCAGAGATCCGCCCGAAACTGCCGGATCTCTTCATGTGTGGCATAAAAAGCAGCACTGGTGACACTAGACACGTCGACATCGTCCACCGGCAGCTGCGAAGCGCGCTGGAGCCATGACTGGATACGGTCCAGTTGCCGGTGCACGAAGATGCTGGCCATGGCAGAGACAGCATGCACAGATCCCGGGGCATCGCGATCAATAACCGACGACCGTCGGTGCGAGACGACTTTCCACGGCTTTTCACGTCCCGGCTGATCGACCTGTTCAATGTAGCCGTGCTTCGCAAGCATCCGCAGATGGTACGAGCAACTGGCCACGGACTCACCGATCGCCGCCGCGCACTCGGTTGCCGTTGCCTTTTCCGCAGAGTCAAGAAAATCCAACAGCTCCAGTCGCACAGGATGGGCAAGAGCGCGAATGCGAACAGGATCGCTGATTACCTGCTCTTGCGCTGGGCCACGGTAGGTGACCCCCTTAGATGCATCGCCGGATGAGGGCTGCGCCGATCGTGTCATACCTAAAGAGTCCTTGATAAAGAAACATTAATCAAGGACTCTTCTTTTCTGGACGGTGCTGAATTGACTACAGCCGGGAGTGGGTCTTCCCAGGCATCGCTTCCCAGGCATCGCAGGGCAACGGACGGCCGACCCAATTGGCCGCGCCCCGTTTTGCAATCCCCCATTGGAACGGGCGGCATGGGCAGTGCGCGGGAGACGTTCCCTTGGTGGCCCTCGCTGCGACGCAGCGCGCTGTCCCGCAAGCCGATCCTTGAGCGGGACAGGTTAGCCTTCTCGGGCCAAAGCCCTACGGCTGTCGGTATCCCATTGCCAGAGCATTTTGCATGAGGGCACCGAACATCTCGGTCATACAGACAGCGATCCTCGCATACTGCGTAATGAGGTCAGCACCTCTGCCGAGTGCGGCTCGAACCGGGACCAGTGCCGACGTGGTGGGGTCAGCGGCGACAGCACGCAAAAACTCCAGACGCGCCGTACCGGAAGTGTAGCCGAGTTCAAATAACGTCCAATGGAATAGGTGCATCAGGGCAGAATCACGGTCGAAGCCGTTATGCGTGGGCATGGATGCTTCTTCTTCCGCCGTGAGGTCGAAGTCGCGGTGAAGCGCCAGACCGAAATCTGTGAAGAGCAGCCTGCCCTCCCGGATGAGGATATTTCCCGGGTGCACGTCAAAGTGCTGGAAGCCCTGGCTATTCATCCATGCCGTGGCTTTCAGAAGCTGGTCGACAACTTCAGGAAAGACGGTCCCGCCAGTGCCCTCGGCCAAGCTCCTGCGCAGCCAGGCGCCCAGAGTCTCCGGCACGTACTCAAGGAACAACACCAGGCTTCTGGACGCATTCTTCATCGCGGCCAGCTTGCTCTGGACCTGAGGCCAATATGGTCCCCACTGGCGAGGAGCAGAATCGCCGTCAAACTCGCTTAGGTCTGCCGCGCACTTCGAATCAATGACTCGCCAGCCGAGCAGGAGCGGAAAGAAATCCACCAGTCCCGCTTGAACCCACTCGGACGTCGCCTGATGTGCTGCCAACTCCCGCCCAACCGCATGGGTAGGGCTTCCTATCCCGTAGTGGGAAACGAAAGAAATCTGGAGGCGACTCGTAGTGGCGGTTGGATCCGTTTCTTCGATGCTTGTCAGTGGGAGCTGTTTCACGAAGACAGTGGATTCACCAATGCGCGCTGTTTTAGTTGTACCCCCAATGCCGATGCCCAGTTCATCAGCATCATTGACAAGCGTCCGAACGCCCGCGTCATCCAGTCCATCGAGAATAGAGGAGATGGTTTGGGCTTCGTCTATACGGACCGTCATCACTACACCCTAAGGCCCAGTGCTAGCCGCGTCCGGTCCCCTACCGCGACGCTCTGGCGCCATCCCCCTAGCAAGGAATGTGCGTCGCAGCGGCCAACGGATTATTTGAAAGCGCCTTGCGGCGACTGCTTTGTCTCATAAGCCGATCCCTGAACGGGACACACCTACTCGGTGGAGTTTTCGGTCGAACGTCCCTCGCGGCGTGCCTTTCGCTTCCCCAGCCACTCGGCGCGGTACGCATCCACCTCTGCTGCCTTCTTATTGCCGAGGTAGACACCAACTATTGGGCCCAACCCAGCGCCCAGGCCGAGTAAAGCGTATTGCCAGCCCTGAGTTAAACCCACAACGATTCCGATAACGATCGAGAAGCCGAGGAAATAAAGGAGTGACTTGCCGCTAACGGTTTTATTCTGTGCCATCCTGTGTCCTCCTCGAGGACGCTAACATCCATTACTGGTCCTGACCGAGCCCGGGATAGTCACGTGACCGATAGGCATCCGTGAACGGGACTCTCCGTCACAGAGCTATCACTCACAGATCGGGATGTTTGGGGCCCTTTCCACGTTCGCGCCAATAGTCGTCTCGCTGCCGTAGAACGAACCATGCGACATAGACCACCGCTGCTATTGCGGCAATGCACTGACTGATAGCGATGACCCATTCCCAACGCGATCGGAACTCTGCCGGCAGCCATCCTGGAATGAGAAAAAGCGCCAGGGCTGTCACCCCGCCTATCACTGCGATCAAGGGGGACGGACGACGCCGCACAGAAGTCATGGCTCACCCTATCCCCCCCGGTTTTGAAGGGACCATTTGAAACGATGTTCCTCGCTCTAATTCTCGAAGCGGTACGGTTTCCGGCAAGAGGCCCCAGATTGAACGTCCCTCGCCGCGCTGCCCATGCCAGGCGTTGCAGTGAGGGATCCTTCAATGCGACGCTCGGGCCCCGCTTCAGCCCTCCTGGACTACCCGGTCACCGGCGGATCGGTTCTTTCCACTACGAGTAAAAGGGCAGAATCTCGTTCGTCTCGAGGGGAACAACGTCGAGACTATGTTCGGCCAGTAGTTGCTCCATTAGATCCTGATCACCGCCGATGCCGGCCCAATGGGGATCGACATCTTTGGTGATGCACCAGGTCTGGTCCGAGGGCCATATAAAGGACGGAAGGGGCATGGGGTGATTCGTTTCCGCATGCCAGGCGTTTTCAACGATCCCTGAGACAAAACCTGCCAGCGAGACCTTGCACAGGTAGTACTCACGGTTCGGGAGCACCACGCGGGGCGTACGCAGCACGGCTTCCGGAAACGCATCCTCACCCCATCCGTCCCACAGAAGCACATACCCATCGACGATCGGACTGGCGTGCTGGAGTAACGTCTTGACCGCGAGACGAAGTTGGTCAGTATCTGACGGGACGTTGTACATGCCGGCAACTTCGTTTTCAGTCTGGCCTTCATAGGCCGGATCTGGGATGAACCGCAGTCGTGCCTAGGTGCCGAACCCTGGAGGGCCCAGCGTGACCACGCTCCACCAATTGACGTCGCTAGTCGCGATCCAATCCGCGGGCGTCTGGTCACTGCAGGGAAGGAACGTCACCACTTCATCATGTCACTGACACCGGTTGGCATCGCGGTGAAGGATCCTCCACTGGGACATCCGTGTCCATTAGACCCGGTAGCGGCCGAGAGGTCAGTCGCCGGCGCTCCAGGGCAGCAAATCTCGATCTGCCCTCACCGACACAGTGTCGACGCGGGAGTCATTCATCAGTTGCCGAAAGATGGATGGCTCGGCGGCCACAATCAAAGAGTCCGGGTACAGCCTGCCACCCCATGCAAAACGCTGGTCGGCATCCCACGCGAACTCCGGGACCCTTCGTCCGGCCGTCACATCGTCAGGACTGAGGTGTGCCTCGAAGTATTCCTCCCCGAATACTCGCCTTGGCGAATTGGTCCGTGGTGCTTCCGCGTAGCCCATCCACCGGAGGCATTGCAGCTTGACAGTGCCAATCGCATCCCGAAGGGCGGTCGCAGTTTCCTCATCCAGCTCGCCCATGCAGGAGACGAGTCCGCGAATGGACGGTTCGTCCTCGGCTATCTCCGCGGTCGCTTCAAACCAATCCAGCGAAGCAGAATGATCTTCTAGGGAGACGTATCGGGACCATCGCACAATGTTTTCGCTCTCATCGAGAGAGGGGTCTCGAAAAGGAAGGAATAGGCGCAGCATCGGTAGGCCACGATGCGTTGACGGGATGAAAGCGCACGCGCGAGTGGCCGAGCCTGACTCTTCCAGACCTGTGCTCCCCTTGTTCATCCTGAAATCTTAGCTCTGTGGGCATCAGGAATTCTCTTCAGAGATTTTTCGAAGACGTAGGGCGGCTCTCTTTGCACGGGAACCTCAAGAGGGACTATTCGCGCGCAATGCCGAGTTGAATGCGACGATCGCAGCCAACGCATGGAGAGACGTTCCATTTAGGGATCCTTCACCGCGACGCTCGGCATGGGCAGCACGCCGAGGCGACTTCCGTTCAGTGATCCGCAAGCGGAATGCTGAACGGGAGAGTGAGTCACCCTAACCCGAGGCAGTCTGCAATTAGGCGCGGGCCACGAGGGTGGACTGCGTTGAAAAATCCGCTCACGTACTGTTGACGGATGCGAGCCAAACACGGAATGTTCAGCTGGAAAATGACACGCTTCCTCTTCTCCACCGGCAGTTTCGTTGCTATGGCTGGAATTCTCCGAATCGCGACGGCGGCCTCGTGGGGGTACATCTGGTTTGTACTGCTCGGACTTGCTCTCGTAGCACTGTCCACCCGTGGTCCATGGGATAGCGAAGCAAGCGGCCGCAATCGATCAGTTTTGGGTTTCCGAGTTCGTCCGTAGCAGGTCCGTAGCGACATGCAAACTACAAACCACGGGGTTAACATCAATAGCCCACAGGGGATCGTTTATCGGGACGCCTCGAACAGAATAAGCTCAGACCGGCCGTCGTCCGCGGTTACTCCTCGGATCTCCCGGAGTCGGGCGACGGGCCGGAACGCGTGCGTCTCGTGCATCCGGATGGACGCCGTGTTGTGTTCGTTCGTGAAGTAGTAAGCGGCTGAGGCCCATGCCCAGATCAATTCCAATCTCACCCGGGTGAGTTCAGAACCAATTCCTCGCCGACGGAACTCCGGAGCGACTTCCACTCCACCGAGATAGTGGCCTGCTGGCGCGTTGTCTTCGGGACCCGGGTAGTGATGGGTCTTGGCCACCCCGACAACTGCGCCCTGCATGACAGCCACCAACACGACTCGTTGGTCTCTGGGGACGATCATTGCGCTGGTCCAGCGTGGTCGACCGCCGGCATCACAAACCGCAGCCACATGTTCCAGGTCATCCAGGGTGGCTTCACGAATCTGCATGGACTAAAGCGTACTCGGCGAGCCGCAGCGCCCCATGACTCATGCCCGTAAGCCGGTCCCTAACCGCAGCGGCACTCCCTCGAAGAATCCGACTGCGCCACCCCGATCGCTCCCAGGACTCCCGAGTCGCATATACCCCGCCCGCATTGATTCGCGGTGAGGGTAGCCCAAACGCTACAGCTTTTTGACCGGCAACTACCCCGGCTGGACTCCAACGAAAAGACGCCTGGCCGGCACACCACCATCAGCCCCGGCCGCCCGGCGGGCGGACAAGAAGCCGAACCAGCGATGCGCCGGCCAGGCCGGCACGGGTTCAAACCGGGTCAGTTCCCTCCGGGCTGAAGCTCAACCTCAATGGGCGCAAAGTCCGCACCCTTGGTGTCTACGCCTTCTTCCTCCAGCTCCGCCAATGCCTTCTCCACGTACTCGTTGGTCCAGGCCGTGGCCGGCGGCTCCTCACTGATGATCGTTGCACCAGTTTCGTTCTTGGTGCCCAGCGCGATCTCAACCGTCTGTTCCCACGCAGCCTCATCGATCAGGCCAACGCCGTTCGTGGACGGCCAGATCAGCTTGGACGTTTCATTGGTCATCCACAGCTGGTGGCTCGTGCCCAGCGTGGACCCGGCCCCGGTCACGATCTCCGCCGCTTCCTCAGGGTTGTCCTTCGCATACGCCCAGCCTTTGATGGCGGCCTTGATGAAGGCAACCGTGGTTTCCTGGTACTCCTCGTCATCCTCGAGCCGCTGTGTGTCCGCCCAAATGGCGTCCTGAAGCATCGCGGTGCCCTCTTCGTTCCAGTCGATGACGGTGAGGTCCTCCGGCTGGTAGAGCTCGCCCGTGTTCGGGTTCTCCGTCTCCAGGACCTGCGCGTATTCGTTGTAGGTCATGGCCTGCGCGGCGTCGATGTCCCCGGCGAGGAAGCCGTTCATGTCGAAGGCCTGCTGGATCAGTTCAATGTCATCGATCTCCACGCCGGCCTGCTGCATACCGGCAAACAGCTCCCACTCATTGCCGTAGCCCCAGGAGCCAACCTTCTTGCCGGCGAGGTCTTCGGGACCGTCAATGCCCGAGTCCGCCATGGCGACCTGCAGGGTGGCGCTTCGTTCGAAGATCTGCGCCACGTTGGTGATGGCAGCGCCCTGCTCGATCGAGCCGAGGACCTTGGGAACCCAGGAGATGGCGTAGTCAGCGTCGCCGGAGGCCAGGACATCCTGCGGCACAATATCGGCACCGCCTTCCAGGATTTCGACGTCGAGGCCCTCCTCCTCGAAGAAGCCCTGGTCCAGTGCCGCGTAGTAGCCGGCGAACTGGGCCTGCGCGAACCACTGCAGCTGCAGCTTCACCGGGGTAAGTTCATCGGCGGCGGCCGGGCCGTCCCCGGATTCCCCGCCGCAGCCTGCCAGCGCCAGGGCGGTGACGGCCAGTCCGGAGGCCAGGATTGTGAGCGGTTTCCTTCGTGTGTTCATGTGCTTCCCCTCATACGGGCGATTAGTGCGGACGGAGTGGTGCGGGTGGAACATCTATGGAGCGGCGCCGGACTCAGGACCCGCCGGAATGCCGGGAAAAGTACTTCTCCAGCGCGGCGGTGACCGCGTAGAACAGCAGCCCCAGCAGCACGGCACCAAGCACGTAGGCCCAGGCCAGCGTGTAGTTGCTGCTCGAAGCCGCGGACGTCACCGACTTGCCGAGGCCGCCTACCGGCCCGCCGAAGTACTCGGCAATCAGCGCCGAGACGACGGCCAGTGAGGACGCAATCCGCAGGCCGGTGAACATGTACGGCACTGCGCTGGGCAGGGTGACGCTGCGGGTGATCTGCCACTTGCCAGCGGCGTACGAGCGCATCAGGTCCCGGTGCACCGGCTTCACCTGCCGGAATCCGCGCAGCGAGTTGACGTAGACGGGAATGAAGACGGCGATTCCCGCCACGATCTGCCGGGTGGCCTGCTGATCGGCACCGAACATTGTGTAGAGCACCGGAGCCAGCGCCACGATCGGAATGACGGAGAGCGCCACCACCAGCGGTGCCGCCAGCCGGTCCAGGGCAGGGACGGCTGCGGCCGCCACAGCGGCAGCAACTCCCAGCAGCGCTCCAGTCACCAGCCCGACGGCGGCGTTCACCCCGGTGACGACGGCGGCACCCAGCACGTTCGCCAGGTTGCCGGCGAAGGCTTCGGCGATTGCCAGCGGCCCCGGGACGATGAACGGCTCAATCTGCAGCACCCAAACCGCGCCCTGCCACAGCAGGAGTGCCGCTGCCCCCAGCAGCAGCGGCGCAGCGAGGTGGCTGCCAAGCCCGGACAGACGGCCGGGATCGATGCCGGCTGTTCCACGAGTTTCCGCCGGCGCACCCGCTGCCGGTGCGGCCGGCGGGTCCTGGACGATCCCGCTCATCGGGTTTCCGCTCCCCGGACCGCAGCAGGTTCGGCCCCGTGCAGCGCCTCACGCACTGTCCGGATCGCCTCGTAAAAAGAAGCCTCCTCGCGAAGTCCCGCACCGCGGGCGCCGGCTGAGCCCAGCGTGATGTCCACGATCTCCCGGATTTCACCCGGCCGTGGAGACATCACCACCACCCGGTCAGAGAGGAACACGGCCTCCGGAATTGAATGGGTGACAAAAACGACGGCGCAGCCCGTCTCCGCGCAGATGCGGACCAGTTCGTTCTGCATCTTTTCCCGCGTCATCTCATCCAGGGCTCCGAAAGGCTCATCCATCAGCAGCAGCTTGGGTGACTCAGCCAGCGACCGTGCGATGGCCACCCTCTGCTGCATACCGCCGGAGAGCTGGTCCGGGTAGTGCTCGCCGAAGTCGGAGAGGCCTACCATCTCCAGCAGTTCATCCGAGCGCGCCCGGCGGGCTGCCGGGGCGGCGCCGTGGGTCTGCAGAGGCAGCTCAATGTTGCCGCGCACGGTCCGCCAGGGCAGCAGCCCTGCCTGCTGGAAAGCGATGCCGTAATCCTGGTCCAGCCGGGCCTGCCGCGCACTCTTGCCGAACACGCTCAGCGTTCCGGAACTGGGTGCATCCAGATCCGCGATCAGCCTCATCAGGGTGCTTTTGCCACAGCCGGAGGGACCGATCAGGGAGACAAACTCACCGGCAGCTACGCTCAGGCTGACGTCCCGCAGTGCCTGCACCGGGCTGCGTCCGGCGCCAAAGATGCGGCCAACAGAGACCGCGTGAACCGCGGGGACCGGAACCGCTCCCCCGTCCGCCGTCGCCGTCCCGCCCATTGAATCCGTAGTGCTGTTCATGCTGCCTGCTCTCCTCTGCGGTAGCGGCGCAGCAGTGCGCCGATCAAAGCAACGAATCCCACCGCGGCCAGGCCCAGCACCACGGCGCCGAAGATTGGCGCCCAGGGCTTGCCCGGGTCACCTCCCGCGGCGGCGGCGAATTCGACGATCATGCGGCCAATACCGCCGCGGAGCCCGATTGAAACCTCCGCCACCACTGCCCCGATCACCGCGTTGGCGGCCGCGAGCCGCAGTGCAGGGAGCAGGTACGGCACGCTCGCCGGGAGCCTGAGCCGCAGGAAGGTCTGCCACCAGCCAAGGGCATAGGTGCGCATGAGGTCCTCGTGTGCCTTCTCCGGGGCGTTGAAGCCGCGCAGCGCACCAATGGCCACCGGAAAGAACGCCAGGTAAGCGGAGATGACGGCCACGGACATCCAGTTCTCCCACGTGAACGGGCCAAACTCGAGCTGTGACCCCCACCGGCGGACCAGCGGAGCGATCGCGATCAGCGGCACGGTCTGGCTCAGGATGATCCAGGGCAGCATCGCCGAGTTGGCGCTGCGGAAGCGCTGCATCAGCATGGCAAGCCCGAGCCCCACCACAACGCCCAGCAGCCAGCCGGCACCGGCGATGCCGAGGGTAAAACCGGCCGCCTGCAGCACGGCCACCCACATGGGTCCGGCGCCCGAGGCCGAGGATTCAGGTGCCAGGAGCCGCTCAAGCATGGTCCAGGAATGGGGCATGGCCAGGTCCGTGGTCCGGGGCAGCAGCGGCATGCCGCCGACGCTAACCCCGGACGCCGGGCCAACAGCTTTGTACCCCTCCCAGAGAAGGACCGGCAGCAGCACCCCGCCAATCCCCCACGCGATCGCGGAGGGGCGCCACCGCCGTCGTACTTCCGTTTTCATGCCTTCGCAGCCACCTGGTCCCGCAGGGCAGGGATCACCGTCTCCCCGTAGACGCGCAGGGTTTCCTCCTTGTTGTCGTGCTGGAGGTAACCGGCAAACTGCGTGACGCCGAGGGCTTTGAGCTTTTCGAGCTTTTCCATGTGCTCTTCGGCGGTGCCCAGGATGCAGAACCGGTCCACGATTTCATCCGGCACAAAGTCGGCATGGGTGTTCCCGGCACGGCCGTGCTCGTTGTAGTCGTAGCCCTGGCGCCCTGCAATGTAGTCGGTCAGCGCCTGCGGCACGGAGGAATCGGACCCGTATTTGGACACGATATCCGCCACGTGGTTGCCCACCATGCCGCCGAACCAGCGGCACTGGTTGCGCATGTGTTCCCGGTTGGTGCCGATGTACATCGGCGCTGCGACGCAGAATTCGATGCTGTCCGGGTCCCGGCCGGCGTCGGCCGCGGCCTGCCGGACAGTACGAATCATCCACTCGGCAATGTCCACGTCCGCCAGCTGGAGGATGAACCCATCCCCCACCTCCCCGGTGAGCTTCAGTGCCAGCGGACCGTAGGCCGCCACCCAGACCTCCAGTTCCGAGCCCTTGCTCCACGGGAACTGCAGGGTGGCGCCGTTGTATTCAACCGGCCGGGAGTTGGCCAGTTCCCGGATCACATGGATTGCCTGGCGAAGCGTCTTCAGCGTGGTGGGAGCCCCGTTGGTGACCCGCACCGCGGAGTCTCCCCTGCCGATCCCGCAGACGGTCCGGTTGCCGTACATCTGGTTCAGCGTGGCGTAGGTCGACGCCGTCACGGTCCAGTCCCGGGTGGCGGGGTTGGTGACCATCGGCCCCACCTTGATGGACCGGGTTTCGGCCAGGATCTGGCTGTAGATCACGTATGGCTCCTGCCAGAGCAGGTGTGAATCGAAGGTCCACACGTAGTCAAACCCGTGTTCCTCCGCTTTCTTGGCAAGCGCCACCGTCCGCTGGGCGGGAGGATTGCACTGCAGTACCGCACCGAATTCCATGTTTCCCCCTAGACCAGGTACTGGCTGGTTGCGCGGCGGACATACTGCCCGTGGCCCTTGCTGCCCAGGTACTCGTTGTTGTTGACGACCACACGGCCGCGGGACATCACCGTGTCCACGTGCCCTTCGATCTCGTAGCCCTCCCACGCCGAGTAGTCCATGTTCATGTGGTGGGTCTTCTCCAGCCCGATCGAGGTGTGCCCGTTCGGGTCGTAAATAACGACGTCGGCGTCTGCTCCCGGGGCGATCACGCCCTTGGTGCCATACATGCCAAACATGCGCGCCGGCGTCGTGCTGGTGATCTCCACCCAGCGCTCCAGGCTGATTTTTCCGTCCACGACGCCCTGGTACATCAGGTCCATGCGGTGTTCCACCGAGCCGATGCCGTTGGGAATCTTCGAGAAATCACCCACCCCCATGTCCTTCTGTCCCTTCATGCAGAACGGGCAGTGGTCCGTGGCGACCATCTGGATGTCGTTGGTGCGCAGCGACTGCCACATGTGGTCCTGGTGGTGTTCGTGCCTGGACCGCAGCGGTGTGGAGCAGACCCATTTGGCGCCCTCGAATCCTTCGGCACCGAGCTGGTCCTCGAGCGAGAGGTAGAGGTACTGCGGGCAGGTTTCGCCGAAGACGTTCTGTCCGTTGTCCCGTGCCGCCGCGAGCTGTTCCACGGCCGGCTTGGCTGACACATGGACGACGTAGAGCGGCGCCCCGGTGAGGTTGGCGAGCATGATGGCCCGGTGGGTGGCTTCCTCTTCCATCTGCCAGGCGCGTGCGACGCCGTGGTAGTAGGGGTCGGTTTTGCCCTGGGCGAGCAGTTCGGTGACCATCGCGTCGATCGCCGGACCGTTTTCGGCGTGCATCATGGTCATCAGACCGGTCTCGGCTCCGACCCGCATGGCCTTGTAGATCTGCGCGTCGTCGCTGTAGAAGACCCCGGGGTAGGCCATAAAGAGCTTGTAGCTGGAGACCCCTTCGTCCGGGAGGGTTTCCATCGCCTTCAGCGAGTCGTCATTGACGTCGCCGATGATCTGGTGGAATCCGTAGTCGATGGCACATTCCCCCGCGGCCTTCTCATGCCAGGCGGCAAGCCCGTCCATGACCCGTTCGCCGTAGCGCTGGATGGCGAAGTCCACAATGGTGGTGGTTCCGCCCCAGGCTGCTGCACGGGTTCCGGTTTCGAAGGTGTCGGAGGCTTCGGTGCCGCCGAAGGGCATCTGCATATGGGTGTGCGCGTCGATTCCGCCGGGAATCACGTACTTGCCGGTGGCGTCCAGGACAGTGTCCACCGAACCTGCAAGGTCGTGTCCCAGCAGGGTGGATCCGGGTGCCAGGACCGCGGCGATTTTCTCTCCGTCCACCAGGACATCCGCTGCGCTGCGGCCGGTGGCGGTGACGACGGTGCCACCGGAGATCAGTGTTGTTGCCATAAAGCGTTTCCTTGCCTTCCTCTGTGCTGTCCGGGCTTACGGTGCGGTGATGGGGTCGTAGGCATCCGGACGGCGGTCCCGGTAGAACTGCCAGTTGTTCCTTGCGGTGCGTACCAGCTCCATATCGAGGTCGCGGATCATCAGTTCCTCCCCGTCCCGGGCGCCCACCTCACCGACGTAGTTGCCCTGCGGGTCGGCGATGTAGGAGGTGCCGTAGAAGTCCACTGCCTCCTCGCCGAATTCATTGGTTTCTTCCCCCACACGGTTGGGAACCACCACGAAGTAGCCGTTGGCGGCAGCGGCAGTCGGCTGCTCGAGTTCCCACAGCCGGTTGGAAAGGCCGGGCTTGGAAGCGTTGGGGTTGAAGACCAGCTGGGCGCCGTTCAGTCCCAGGACCCGCCAGCCCTCTGGGAAATGCCGGTCGTAGCAGATGGTGACGCCGACTTTTCCAACCGCGGTATCGAAAACGGGCCAGCCAAGGTTTCCCGGACGGAAATAGAACTTTTCCCAGAACTTCTCCACATGCGGAATATGGTTCTTCCGGTATTTACCCAGGTACGTTCCGTCCGCGTCGATTACTGCAGCCGTGTTGTAGTAGACGCCGGGCTGCTCTTCCTCGTAGACGGGAAGGATAATCACCATGTTGTGCTCGGCTGCCAGTTTGGAGAACCGCTCCGTCAGCGGTCCCGGCACGGCCTGGGCATATTCGTAGTACTTGCTGTCCTGGACAATTCCGAAATACGGCCCGTGGAAGAGTTCCTGGAAACAGATAACCTGCGCGCCTTCCGCTGCTGCCCGGCGGACAAAGTCCTCATGCTTGGCAACCATGGACTCCTCATCGCCGGTCCAGGTGGTCTGCGTCAGTGCGGTTCGAACGATCGTCAAAACATCCTCCACAATCCGGCGGCTTAGCCGCCCGTTTCGCAAAAAGGCCGCATGGGCTTTTCATCATCTTTTGGGCTAAACATTTCTCCTGCGTTTCGGAGGCATTAAAGCTGCGGTGCAGCCCGGTTCTCCGTGCCCGCCATCCTTGGCTACGCGGGCGAGTTCTGCAAGAGTGTAGAAATCGCCGCCGGTACGCTTTCATCCCGGCAGGCGGCAACCGATCACCGGCCCGATTGGCCGGGGAACAGCAGGCCTTGATTTGGGCCCAGCCGCACCTCTTCCGCGGGCACGGCAGCCCAGCGGAACCACCGCCCGGATCACTTCCACCTGCGAGGTTTTATGATTCCCCCGTCTGATGTCCCACCCGGTTTCCTGCGCCCTGCCGCGTTGGCCGCACTCACCGTACTGGCGCTTACCGGCTGCGCCGGCCCGTCCCCGGATGCGGCGCAGGCCCAGCGTCCTCAGACAGAGGCGTCAGGGACCCTCGAACCCGGGTTCCCCCTGGAACTGGATAACTGCGGAACACCGGTCTCCCTGGATGCTCCCCCGGAGCGCGTGGTGACCATCAAGTCCACCTCTACCGAGCTGCTCCTGGCCCTGGGCCTCGGGGGGAAGATCGTGGGCACCGCATTCGCCGACGGCCCGGTACCCGAGGCCTGGGCAGGATCACCGGTTCCCCCGGTCCTGGCCGAAAAGGTGCCCTCCCAAGAGGCTGTCCTGGGCCTCGCGCCGGACCTGGTTTTCGCCGGCTGGGAATCGAACTTCTCCGCCGACGGCGCCGGAGAACGCGCCCAGCTCGGGGAACTGGGCGTAGCGAGCTACGTATCACCCGCTGCCTGCATGGAGGACGGACACCGGCCCAGCCCGCTGACGTTCGACGACGTCTTCGCCTCTATCGAGGAAGCCGGAGACCTGTTCGGGGCACCCGGAGCGGCATCGGAACTGGTTGAGGCACAGCGGGCCGAGCTCGCGGCGCTCACTCCGAATGGCAAGGGCTACAGCGCACTCTGGTACAGCTCCGGATCCGACACCCCTTTCGTGGGTGCCGGCAGCGGAGCACCTGCGCTGCTGATGGAATCCGCGGGCCTGGAGAACATCGCTGCCGGCATCGATGCGGGCTGGAGCCCGTATTCCTGGGAAGCCGTAGCCCAGGCGGACCCGGACGTCATTGTGCTGGTCGACTCGGCCTGGGGCAGTGTGGAGAAAAAGAAGTCCGTGCTGGAGTCCCACCCCGTGATCTCCCAGCTCAGGGCAGTTCAGGAAGGCCGCTACCTGGTGGTTCCATTTGCTGCCTCTGAAGCCGGGGTACGCAACGTGGAAACCGTACGTTCCCTCACCGAGCAGCTGGCTGCCCTTGGCTGACACCATCGCCCGTCCCGGCGCACCCGCCGTTGAACGGCCCGCCCGGCAGCCGCGCTCCCGCCGCGCCTGGTTTGTCGGTGCTGTCCTTGGCCTGGGGCTGCTGGCCGCCGGGCTCTGGGCTCTGACCGTGGGACCTGCCGGTCTGGGGGTAAGGGAGGCGTGGCTGGCGCTGACGGCGCCGGGCAGCGGGTCGCTGACACCCCTGCAGGAGGCGATCGTGCGGGACCTGAGGCTCCCCCGGGTCCTGACGGCCGCGGCGGTTGGCGCAGGCCTGGCTCTCAGCGGGGCGGTGATCCAGGCGCTCACCCGTAATCCGCTGGCAGACCCGTACCTGCTGGGGCTGAGCTCCGGTGCCAGCTTGGGGGCAGTCACCGTGCTGCTGCTGGGCTCCGCCGTCGTGCTTCCCGTTGCGGCGTTCGCCGGAGCCATGCTGGCGATGGGAACCACACTGGCACTCGCTGGGGCGCTGGGCTCCATCACGCCCACGCGTACCGTCCTTGCCGGACTGGCGGTGTCCTCCCTGGCTGCAGCAGCGGCGTCGTTCGTGGTGTTCTGGACCGCCCAGGGAGATTCCTACCGTGAGGTGCTCGGCTGGCTGATGGGGTCCCTGGCCGGGGCTACGTGGTCAAGCACCGCGATCGCCCTTCCCGTACTCGCCGTCGCCGGTATTCCCCTGATGTTCTGCGGGCGGCTCCTGGACGCGTTCTCCTTCGGTGACACCGCCGCCTCCGCGCTTGGCGTGCCGGTGCCCGCTGTCCGCTGGACGCTGCTGGGGGCGACCGCCCTCCTGACCGGGGCCATGGTCTCCGTGAGCGGATCCATCGGGTTCGTAGGCCTGGTCCTGCCACATGCGGTGCGGATGCTGGCGGGGGCTTCCCACCGCTCACTCCTGCCGCTGTCCGCCCTGGCCGGAGCCCTGTTCCTCGTCCTGACGGACACTGCGGCACGGACAGTATTCGATCCCCGGGAGATTCCGGTGGGAATCGTGACGGCCCTGATTGGGGCTCCCTTCTTCATCCTGCTGCTGCTCCGCCGCAGGAGCGGAGCATGAGCGCCCGCGTCCCGGGTGCCGCTGTGGACGCCCGCCCCAGTCTGTCAGCGGAGCGGGTTCGGATAGTCCGCAGCGGGCGGGTGCTGGTGGACGGCGTGGACTGCACCCTTGAGCCCGGCACCTTTACGGGCTTGCTTGGTCCCAACGGTGCAGGGAAATCGACACTGCTTCATCTGCTGGCCGGCGTCCTGGACCCGGACGACGGAACGGTAAGGCTGCGGGACCGGCCGCTTTCCAGGACCCGCGCCCGGGAGCGGGCGCGGAGCATCGCGCTAGTGGAACAGTCCCTGCCGGCCGAGACGTCCCAATCAGTCCGCGAGGTCACGGCCCTGGGACGCACGCCGCACCGCAGCCTGCTGGCCGGAGAAAGCCGTCATGACCTGGACGTGGTGGAGCGGTCCCTGGCAGCCGCAGGGGTGCTTAGCCACGCGGAGCGAACCTACTCAACTCTGTCCGGCGGCGAACAACAGCGGGTGCAGCTGGCACGGGCGCTGGCGCAGGAACCGGCTGTGCTGCTCCTGGATGAGCCCACCAACCATCTGGATGCCTCGGCCCAGCTTGAAACTTTGGAACTGCTGGAGAACCTGGCCGCCGGCGGGACGGCCGTGGCCGCGGCGCTGCACGACATCAACCATGCGGCGGCAGCGTGTTCACACCTGATCGTGCTCAGCGGCGGCACGGTAGTTGCCGCCGGCCCGGTGGGGTCCGTGCTGACGCCGGAACTGATCCGCCGCGTGTACGGTGTCAGGGCCGAGCTGCTGCAGCATCCGCTGACGGGCCGCCCGCTCATTGCGCTGGGCCGGTAGGGTCCCCAGCGTCGGCATCCCCTGGAATCAGCGGCTGCCCATGCTGCGTGCACGGCGGCGCGCTTCGGCCGCGGCAGCCGCATAACCGGCGGCGTAACCGTCCTCGTAACCTGCCGCGTGGCCGTCGTCGTACCCTGCGTTGTAACCCGTCTTGGTGCCCGACCGGCGCCCGTCCTCGAATGCTTCCGCGCTGCCGCGCCGGAACATGTCCTCCGCCGCGGGACGGAGCAGTGCCTTCGCCCCCGGGTCCTTGTCCATGCCCCCCACCGTGACCAGTGTGTCCAGGCCGCGGACCAGTGCCACCGGGATCCCGGCGGTCTTGCCCTTGACCAGGTCGGCCGCCGCAGCGATCTCATCGGCCACCGCGGCAACGGTGGCGGCCATGGGCCGGCCGGAGGCGTCCGGCGTACCGCGCAGGTCCAGCAGGACGGTGAGCCCTGCCGCGCCGATCGCTGCGTCGGTCTGTCCCTGCCGCCAAGGGCGTCCCAGCGTGTCGGTGATGACGACGCCGATGTCCACCCCAAAGTCCTGCTTCAGCCGGCGGCAGATCGCACGCGCTGAGGCATCCGGGTCCTCCGGGAGCAGAAGCACCGTCCCGTCCTCGGTGTTGGAGGAGTCCACTCCGGCCGCGGCCGCAACGATGCCGAGGCGGTTTTCAACAATCCTGGTGGTGCCGCCGGGATGTTCGCGGCTGGCAACAACGCGCACCGTCTCCTGCTCAACCGCCGCGTCACGGGCAGAGGCAGGCATGGTGCGGCCCTCCGCCTTGGAGACCACTTTGGAGGTCACTGCCAGGATGTCTCCGCTGCGCAGGTACTTTCCGCAGGCCCGTCCAATGAGGTCAGCCAGGTCGTCCCCGGAACGGACTTCACCGATTCCCTGTAGGGGCGTGATGACCAGCCGGCTGGTTGGCGCGGTGGTTCCGGCGGAGGATTCGGGCACGAGGTGGTCCAGTGTCATCGGTGCAGCTCCGGCAGCACCGAGGTGCCAAATACGTCGATCCACTCGCGCTGGTTGCGCCCCACATTGTGGAGATACACGCGGTCGAATCCGAGGTCGAGGAATTTCTGGATGTAGGCGCGGTGCACGTCCGGGTCCTCGGAGATCAGCAGCCTGCCCTCGAAATCCTCGGGCCGGACCAGCCGTGCCATCTGCTCCAGTTCGAAGGGCGAGCGGATATCCGCCTTGGGGAACTTCATCCCGCCGTTGGGCCATTCAGTCATGGCGTTGGCCAGGGCTTCCTCGTAGGTCGGCGCCCAGCTCATATGCAGCTGCAGGACCTTGGGCATCGTGTCCGGGTCCTTGCCTGCCTCGCGGGCACCGGCGTCGAACCGGGCGAACAGTCCTTCGATTTTCTCCAGCGGCGCGCCCACGGTGATGAGCCCGTCGGCGTGCCTGCCGGCGCGCTTGGCGGTTACGGGGCCGGCCGTGGCAACGAGGATTTCCGGAGCAACCTCCGGCATGGTCCACAGCCGGGTGGATTCCATCTTGTAGAACGTGCCGCTGTGGCGGACATCCTTGCCGGCCAGGGACGCGGCAAAGAGCTTGGAAATGATCTCGATGGCCTCGAACATGCGGTTGATCCGCTCCGGGGCTTCCGGCCAGTACTGGGCCGTGACGTGCTCGTTCAATGCCTCGCCGGAGCCCAGACCCAGCCAGTGCCGGCCCGGGTACATGGCAGCCAGCGTCGCGGAGGCCTGCGCCACCATGGCAGGGTGCCAGCGGAAGGTCGGGGCGGTCACGCCCGGACCGATGTCACCCTTGGTCCGTTCCCCCAGCGCCGAGAGCACGTTCCAGACGAAGGCCGACTGGCCCTGCGCCGGAACCCACGGCTGGAAGTGGTCCGCCGCCATGACGCCGGAGAAGCCACGTTCCTCCGCATACGCAGACAGCGCGACCGCTTCACTGGGGTGGAACTGCTCAAGCATGGCCGCATAGCCAATCCGCAACGGGGTTTTCATGCAGCCACTATAGGCCAGCAGCATGCCCCAAACGGGGAACGGCGTGTTTCAGCCGTGCAACATTCAGCCGCGTGCGCTGACCTGCGGAAGAAGGTCCTCCGCGGGCGGGGTCCACACGGCGGGATCAGCCTGCACCTGATCTCCGGAACGGATGTCCTTCACCTCATGGGTGCCGTCTTCGGCGGTGAACCAGACAAACGGGATGCCGCGGCGGTCGGCATACTTGATCTGCTTGCCGAACTTCTCTGCCTTGGCAGCCACCTCGACGGCGATGCCGCGCCCGCGCAGGGCGGCGGCGACGTCCTGCGCGGCGGACCAGGAGTCATCGTCGGCAAGGGTAACCAGGACGGCGGTGGGAACCGAGCGGCTGGCTTCGGCGAACTCCTGGCTGAGGATCCGCATCACCAGGCGGGTCACGCCAATGGAGAGACCGACGCCGGGGAAGGACCGGTTGCCCTTGGTCGCCAGGGAGTCGTAGCGGCCGCCGGAGCAGATGGAACCGAGCTGTTCGTGGCCCACCAGCACGGTTTCGTAGACCGTGCCGGTGTAGTAATCCAAGCCGCGGGCGATCGAAAGGTCCGCAATGACCTTGCCCGGTGCCCGGCGGGCTGCTTCGGCGATGACCTGCCGGAGTTCGTCCAGGCCGGTGTCCAGCAGTTCGTTGGTGACACCCAGGGCGCGGACCTGGTCCACGAAGGACTCGTCCTCGGTCCGGATCGAAGCGAGCTTCAGCGCCAGCGACGCCTGCTCCGGCGTGGCACCGAGCTCTTCCTGGAGCAGTTCGGCAACCCGGTCAGCGCCGACCTTTTCAAGCTTGTCGATGCTGCGCAGCACCCCGGCCGTGTCTTCAAGCCCAATGCCGCGGTAGAAGCCCTCCGCCAGCTTGCGGTTGTTGACCCGGATCCGGAAGTCCGGGATGGGCAGCGCGCCGAGGGCCTCGGCAATAACCAGCGCCAGCTCGACGTCGTACCGGAACGGCAGGTCGCCGTCGCCCACCACGTCGATGTCCGCCTGCGTGAACTCGCGGGCGCGGCCTTCCTGCGGGCGTTCCCCGCGCCAGACCTTCTGGATTTGGTAGCGGCGGAAGGGGAAGGCAAGGTGCCCGGCATTTTCCACCACGTAGCGGGCGAACGGGACGGTGAGGTCGAAGTGCAGGGCCAGCTGGTTGGGATCCTGCTTGGCCGGCCCTTCGCCCTCCTCGGCCTGCAGCCGGCTCAGTGCGTAGACTTCCTTGTCGATTTCGCCCTTGCGGAGCAGCTGGCCCACAGTCTCCACGGCGCGGGTCTCAATATTCGCGAAGCCGTGCAGTTCAAAGGTGCGGCGCAGCACGTCCAGCACATGGAGTTCAACGAGGCGTTCCTGCGGCAGCCATTCGGGGAAACCGGACAGTGAGGCCTTGCGTGCCATGCGGGCAGACTCCTTTGGGATCAGGCGGCCTGCTGCACGGCGCAGTGCAGCGCGCGGCGGGCCTAATACTGGGATTGCACACACGTTAAGTGCCTAAACTGTGTGCGACACCCATTTTAGCTGTTTCCGGGCTCCGGGCCGCCATCGGAGGGGGTCCCGGGCCCGATCCGCATTCCCTACCCCGAGGAGGACGGCAGTGAGAACCGGCAGTCAAAGCAACCGGGCCGCCCGCCAGCGGCTGGCCCGCAAGGAAGCCAAAGAGGCGTTCACCCGGGCCCTGCACAAACGCCGGCTGCGCGACAACGCCTTCGCCGGGGCTGCCGGAGCGCTGGTCCTGGCGCTGGCGGTGGCACTGCAGGTCTTCTGGTTCTCCTCCAACCCCACGGCCGATGACCTGGCTGCGCTGAAGCTGGAAGCCCAGGCCGGGCAGAGCGCCTCCGCCATCCCTGATCCGTCCCTGGCCGCCGGGAAAACGTTCACCGGAACACTGGTGCTCAACGGTGCGGAAATTGGGGTGGAACTGGACGGCAGCGCTGCCCCGCAGGCTGCAGCGGTGTTCAAGTCCCTGGCCGATTCCTCCTTCTTTGACGGCAAGGACTGCCACCGGCTGACCACCGGCGAGTCGATGGGCGTTCTCCAGTGCGGATCCCGGGATGGAACCGGGGCCGGGGATCCGGCCTACCAGTGGGGTCCGGTGGAGAACACCCCGGCGGACGGCTCCTACCCCGCGGGCACCATCGCCGTAGCCCGCGGCGCCACGGCCGATTCCCACGGCACGCAGTTCTTCATCGCCTACAAGGACTCCGTAATAACGCAGGAGACCGGCGGGTACACGATAATGGGTAAGGTAACGTCAGGGCTTGAAGTTCTGGAGGCAATTGCCGCCGACGGCGTGGCAGACGGCACCCGGGACGGCAGGCCTTCAACCCCGGTGACGATAGATTCGTTTACCCTGAAGTAATGGCTCTGCGGGATTCGCTCAGCGGCCATCCATCGAGTGAAAGACTTTTAGCGGTGACAGACAGTCAGAAATCCGACGAAACCACCGGGAACGTTCCGGAAACGCAGCGGCCCTCAGCTCCCAGTCCGGCAGCTTTCGCTGCCCGGCACCCGGTCCCTGCTCCAGCTGGCGCCCGTCCCGGAGCGGCAGCCCCGGCACCCGTAGTCGCCGCCCCGGCAGCCCACACCACACCGCTGGAGGAAGCCGCACGGTTTGCCCGCGTTGAGGAGGACGGCCACGTCTTCCTGATCGTCGAAGGCGAAGAGTTCCCCGTTGGCCAGTACCCGGATGCCACCCGCGAGGAGGCGCTGGGCTACTTTGTACGCAAATACGACGACGCCGTCAGTCAGGTCATCCTGCTGGAACAGCGTCTGGCGGCAAAGGCACCGGCCTCGGACATGCACAAGACCCTCAAGCACCTCGCTGCCCAGGTTGCCGAACGGAAGATGGTGGGCGACGTCGTGGCGCTGGACGCCCGGATCGCGGACCTGCAGGCCGGCATCAAGGCGGCCGAAGCCGCTGAACGAGCCGAGGCCGAAGCCGTCCGTGCCCGTGAGCTTGCCGCCCGCGAAGCGATCGTTGCCGAAGCGGAAGAGATCGCTGCCAAGGACCCGGCCAGCATCCAGTGGAAGACCAGCAGCAACCGGATGAATGAGCTGTTCGAAGCGTGGAAGGCCGCGCAGAAGAACGGACCCCGGCTGGGGCGCAGCAACGAGGACGCACTGTGGAAGCGCTTCCGTTCGGCCCGCACCGTCTTTGACCGGCACCGCCGTGCATACTTCTCCCAGCTGGACAACGAGAACGCCGAGGCCAAGCGCGCAAAGGAAGAGCTCATTGCCCGGGCAGAAGCCCTCTCCAGCTCTACTGACTGGGGCAACACCGCTGCTGAATACCGCCGCCTGATGGATGAGTGGAAGGCTTCCAAGCGTGCCAGCCGGAAGGACGACGACGCCCTGTGGGCACGTTTCCGTGCCGCCCAGGACAAGTTCTTCGCAGCCCGGCAGGCCGCCAATGAGGTTATCGACGAGGAGTTCGCCGCCAACCTGGTGGTCAAGGAAGCCCTGCTGAAGGAAGCGCAGGAAATCCTTCCCGTCACTGACCTGAACGCGGCCCGCAAGGCCCTGCAGTCCATCCGTGACCGCTGGGAGGAAGCCGGCAAGGTTCCCCGCGCAGACATGGGCCGTATGGAAGCCGGCATCCGCAAGGTCGAAGAAGCCGTCAAGGCCGCTGAAGACGAGCACTGGCAGCGCAGCAACCCCGAGACGAAGGCCCGCACCAACAGCGCGCTGACGCAGCTCGAAGCCGCCATCGCCACCCTGCGCGAGGAACTCGCCGCAGCCGAGAAGGACGGCAACGCCAAGAAGATCGCCAACGCCCGCGAAGCCCTTGAGGCCCGCGAGCAGTGGCTGGAAACCCTGCGCCGTTCAGCCCAGGACTTCTCCTAGCCACGCCCCGCAAGACCGGACAGGCCCGGATCCCGCTTTTCCACAGGCGGCGTCCGGGCCTTTCGTTTTAACTCGCGGGCAGGAAGTCTGGGGGAATGCCTCTACCCTGCCCGGACCCCGGTGAAATCCCCCAGGTCACGTCCACGGGCGGTGCGGTTTTTCACGCCGGTGAGGTGTTCTCGCTTCCCGAACTGCAGGGAATGTGCCGCGACGGCCTGGTGAAGCCGGTGTACGGCTCCACGTTCCTGCGGTGGGATGTCCGGGTGTCGTCGCTGGCCAGGGCGCTGGCGGCGCAGCACAGCCTGCCGGAACAGGTACGCGGGCGCTATGCCTTCGGCTGGATGAGTGCAGCCTGGATATTCGGCTGCGCCGAACCGCCGGCAAGGCTCTCGCTGCTCGCCGACTCCCGGCGCAGGAGCACCGCGCTGCCGCCCTTCAGCGGAGCGGTGCTGCATGAGGTGGCGCTTGGCCCCGCCGACCGGATGCTGCTGGGCACCGTGGCGGTGACGCAGCCGCTGCGGACCGCCTACGACGTCGCACTGCACTTCCCGCCCCAGGAGTCAGTGCCTGTCCTGCTGGCGATGGCCAGGGTCCCGGAGCTGAACTGCCCGCCGTCGTACCTGAAGACCCTGCTGCGCAGCGGCTACCGGATCCCCGGAACCCGGCGCGCCCTGGCGGCCGTGGAAGAGGTGTCAGCGGCATTGGACGGCTAATCGGCCCCTCTCCCGGTGTCAGCCGGGAGCTAGACCCGGCGCTGGTCCCCCGTGGTCCGGTAGACGTCGTACACGCCGTCGATCCGGCGGACAGCACTGAGGATGTGGCTGAGGTACTTGGGGTCGCCCATCTCGAACACGAACTTGGACATCGCCACGCGGTCGCTGGAGGTGTTCACGCTGGCGGAGAGGATGTTTACGTGGTTCTCCGACAGGACCCGGGTGACGTCCGAGAGCAGGGACTTGCGGTCCAGCGCCTCTACCTGGATTTCCACCAGGAACACGGAGGACTGGGTGGGTGCCCAGTCAACGGCGACGATGCGGTCCGGCTGGTCGCGCAGCTCCTGGACGTTGCGGCAGTCAGTGCGGTGCACCGAAACGCCTGACCCGCGGGTCACGAAACCAATGATCGGGTCCGGCGGCACGGGAGTACAGCAGCGGGCCAGCTTCACCCAGACGTCCCCTACACCGCGCACGGTGACGCCGGAGTCGGAGAACTTGGGCCGCTTGGCGTTGGCCGAGGAAACGGGCGTCTCGGCGAGGTCCTCCTCGGCGCCCTGGTGTCCGCCCATCAGCGAGACCAGGTGCTCAATCACGTTCTGCGCGGAGGTATGGCCGTCACCGACGGCGGCATACAGTGCGGAGATGTCCTGGTGGTGGAGTTCCTGGGCTACGGCGATCAGCGCGTCGTGGGTCATCAGGCGCTGCAGCGGCAGGTTCTGCTTCCGCATGCCGCGGGTGAGCAGGTCCTTGCCCTTTTCAATCGCCTCTTCACGGCGTTCCTTGGTGAACCACTGGCGGATCTTGTTCCGCGCACGGGGACTCTTGACGAAGCCCTGCCAGTCCTGGCTTGGTCCGGCACCCTCGGCCTTGGAGGTGAAGATCTCCACCCAGTCGCCGTGCTGGAGTTCGCTGTTGAGCGGAACCAGTTTGCCGTTGACGCGCGCACCGATGGTCCGGTGGCCCACTTCCGTATGGACGGCGTAGGCAAAGTCCACCGGAGTTGAACCGGCCGGGAGCGCCATGACCTCGCCCTTGGGCGTGAACACGAACACTTCGCGGGCGTTGATCTCGAACCGCAGCGAATCCAGGAACTCATCCGGGTCCGAGGTCTCCTGCTGCCAGTCCACCAGGGACCGCAGCCAGCCCATATCTGAATTGTCCGGAGCAGCCGAGCCGTTCTTGGCGCTGTCCTTGTACTTCCAGTGCGCGGCCACGCCGTACTCGGCGCGTCGGTGCATGTCGTGGGTGCGGATCTGGATTTCCACCGGTTTGCCGCCGGGACCGATCACCGTGGTGTGCAGTGACTGGTACATGTTGAACTTCGGCATGGCGATGTAGTCCTTGAACCGCCCGGGCAGGGGGTTCCAGCGTGCGTGCAGTGCACCGAGGGTGGCATAGCAGTCACGGACCGAATCAACGAGGACGCGCACGCCCATGAGGTCATGGATGTCGTCGAAGTCTTTGCCCCGCACGATCATCTTCTGGTAGATCGAGTAGTAGTGCTTGGGGCGGCCGGTGATGGTGGCCTTGATCTTGACGCTGTGCAGGTCTTCGGCGATCTGGCTGCGGACGGTGGAAAGGTACTTTTCCCGCTCCGGGGTCCGGTCCCCCACCATGCGGACAATCTCGTCATAGACCTTCGGGTGCAGAGCCGCGAAGGACAGGTCCTCGAGTTCCCACTTGATGGTGTTCATGCCCAGCCGGTGAGCCAGCGGGGCGAAGATTTCCAGCGTTTCCCGGGCCTTCCGTGCAGAGGATTCAGGAGAAACGAAGCGCCAGGTGCGGGCATTGTGCAGACGGTCCGCCAGCTTGATGACCAGCACGCGGATGTCCTTGGCCATGGCCACGACCATCTTGCGCACGGTTTCCGACTGCGCCGCGTCGCCGAAGGTCACCTTGTCCAGCTTGGTGACGCCGTCCACCAGCATTGCCACTTCGGGGCCAAATTCGCTGCGGAGCTCGTCCAGGGAGTAGGCGGTGTCTTCCACCGTGTCATGCAGCAGGGCGGCCGCAAGGGTGGTCCCGGTCATTCCGAGCTCGGCAAGGATGGTTGCGACTGCCACCGGATGCGTGATGTACGGATCACCGCTCTTGCGCTTCTGGCCTTCATGGCAGCGTTCGGCAACCAGGTAGGCGCGCTGGATCAGCTCCAGGTCTTCGCGCGGGTTATTGGCACGGACCGTGCGCAGCAGGGGCTCGAGCATTGGCGAATACGACGTTCCGCGGCCGGCCAGGCGGGCCAGCCGGGCACGTGTGCCGTGCCGGCGTACCGGAGCGGGTTTGGCCGCGGGCTTGGGCGCAGGAGTGATTGCCTGCCCGGGGCCAGGCTTCACCTGGACTGCGGCAGGTGTCTTACTGCCCGAACCCTTGTCCGGGGAGTTCACCGTTTCCGGGACAGAGTTCTCTTCCCGGTCTTTTCCTGCACTTTCGGCAGGCGTCGCGCTCTCGGCCAACTGCTGCCCTTTCTTTCCAGATATCTGCCCAGTCTATGCCCCCGCACTGCCCCTCTTACACCACCGGTTCCGTTCTTCCCCCTGGGGGAGTAACGGAACCGGTGGCGGGAAAGCCGTCTGGGTGTTACGTCGCGGCAGCGGCGGCCGGGGCCGCCGGTGCCTCGTGCTCACGCCGTTCGGTGACGCGCTTGGTGTGCTTGACGATTTCCGGCTCACGCCGGCGCAGCCAGGCGTAAAGCGGGGCAGCGACGAACAGGGTGCCAAGGGTGCCAAGGATGATGCCGATGAACAGGGCCAGCGACAGGTCCTTCAGGGTGCCGGCACCCAGCAGGTAGGCGCCGATGAACAGCACCGAAGCGACGGGCAGCACGGCCACCACGGAGGTGTTGATCGAGCGGACCAGCGTCTGGTTGACGGCGAGGTTCACCTGTTCGGCGAAAGTTCGCTTGGTCTGTTTCTCCAGGTTCGCTGTGTTTTCCCGGATCTTGTCGAAGACCACCACCGTGTCATAGAGCGAATAGCTCAGGACGGTCAGGAAACCGATGATCGCCGACGGCGTCACCTCGAAACCGCTGAGAGAGTACAGGCCGGCCGTGACGATCATGACGGCAAGCAGGCCGCTCACCGCTGCGAGGGACATCTTCCAGGTCCGGAAGTACAGCGCCATGAGGACGGCAGCCAGGGCAACGAACACCACAAGGCCGATCAGGGCCTGCCGGCTGACGTCATTGCCCCACGTCGGACCAATGAAGGTGGAAGTCACCTGGTCCTCGTTGACTCCATATCCCTCAGCCAGGGCAGTCTTCACATCCAGGGTCTGATCGTCGCTGAGCTCTTCGGTCTGGATCCGCATGGTGCCCGGGGAAATGTTGGTCACGCGCGGGTCGGAACCGGAGACAACTTCGCTGACGGCTTCTTCTCCAACGGAAACCTGCGTGTCCTCCACCCCGGAAACGGTGAATTCGGAGCCGCCGCGGAAATCGATGCCGAGGTTGAATCCGCCCTTGGCTACCGGGATGAGGATGGAAAGCAGGATTGCAGCTGCTGCGATGAGGAACCAGAGCCGGTAGCGGCCCACAAAGTTGTAGGACCGCTGGCCGGTGTAAAGCTCATTGCCAAACCTGGCGAACGCGGGAAGCTTACCCATCAGTTGCCCTCCTTCTCCGCGTCGCGGCCGGAGCCTGCCATTGAATCCTGTTTATCCGCGGCCTCGTCCGGCTTGGCGGGTTTATCCTTGCCGCTGCGTTCAGCGGCTGCCCGGCGCTCGGCGATCGTCATGCGCCGCTCGGCTTCGCGGGCCGCGCCCTTGTTCTTCGCTTTCGAAGCCCCTGCGGGCTTGCCGGCCTGCGCCGGCGACTGGGCGGCGTCGTCGTCAGCGGTAACCGCTGCCGGTTCGCGCAGGCGTCCGGCGCCGCGGTAAACGGGAACGGCACCCAGGCGGGTGGCATCCAGGCCGGACCATTTGTGGCCCTTGCCGAAGAACTTGGTCTTGGCCAGCAGGACCATCACCGGGTGGGTGAACATAAAGACGACGATGAGGTCGGCGATAGCGGTCAGGCCCAGGGTGAAGGCGAAGCCGCGGACGTTGCCAACAGCAACGAAGTAAAGCACGACGGCGGCGAGCAGGTTTACTGCCTTCGACGCCAGGACCGTGCGCTTGGCACGCTTCCAGCCGTTGTCGACGGCGGAGACCAGTCCCCTGCCGTCGCGCAGCTCATCGCGTATTCGTTCGAAGTAGACAATGAAGGAGTCCGCGGTGAGGCCGATGGCCACGATCAGGCCCGCAACACCTGCCAGTGAGAGCCGGTAGTTGTGCGACCAGCCGAGGATCGCGATGGCCAGATAGGTCAGCACACCGGCGACGATCAGCGACGTGATGGTCACGAAGCCAAGTGCCCGGTACTGGAAGAGCGAGTACACCGCCACCAGGATCAAGCCGATCACGCCGGCGATCAGGCCCATGCGGAGCTGGTCTGCACCCAGGGTGGCGGAGACCTGCTGCTCGCTCTGGATGTCGAAGCTGATCGGCAGGGCGCCGTACTTCAGCTGCTCAGAAAGCGCCTTGGCGGTTTCCTGCGTGAACTGCCCGGTGATTTGTGCGTTGCCGTCAGTGATCAGCACGTTCATGGACGGAGCGGAAATGACCTGTCCGTCCAGCACAATCGCGAACTGGTTCTGCGGGGATCCGTCACCGAAGCCGAGCAGCCGCTCTGAGACGGCACGGAACTTCTCGGTTCCCTCGCCGTTGAAGTCCAGGTTCACGGCCCATTCGTTCAGGGACTGGCCCTGGCCGCCCTGGGCCATGCCGAAGCTGGCATCTTCCAGCATTGAACCGGGGACTTCCACTGGACCCAGGATGTACTTGCCGGCAGTTCCCGGCTCGCAGGCCACCATCGGCTCATCTGCCGGTGCCGGTTCAATGGATGCCTCAAGCGCCGCAGGATCCAGGCAGTTCGTGGATTCGAATTCCTTGTACAGCTCCGGAGTAACCCAGTTCATGTCCGAACCGTTTTCAGGTTCCGCGGTGGGCTGCGGCAGCGCCTCGTCCGGCGTCGGCGTCTCCGCGGCGGGTGCCTGTCCCGGCCCACCCATGATGACGGAGCGGAACTCCATGGCTGCGGAGGCCTGGATCAGTGCCCGGGTCTCCGCGGTAGGCGTGCCCGGAAGCGACACAACGACGTTCCGGCCGGACTGCGTGGTGATCTCCGCTTCGGAGACACCGCTGCCGTCCACGCGCTGGCGGATGATCTCCACAGCCTGGTCCAGCTGTTCCTGGCTGATCTGGGAGTCACCGCCCTGCACCTTTGGGGCAAGGATCATCTGGGTGCCGCCCTCGAGGTCAAGGGCAAGCTTGGGAGTCCAGCTGGCGTTGCTCCACATGGAGCCGCCGCCGAGCAAAAGGGCCAGGGCAGCAAAAAGGACGCCCAGCCAAATGAGCGTCTTTTTTGCTGCCGGGCCGGAGCCGGTTCGAGGCATAGGGGTTTTCCTTTAGGGCGTGATCGCCGGAGACAGATGGATCCGGCGGACCTGCATCAACTGTGCTGCCTGCAGGTCCTCGGAGAGTCTAGTTGTCTTTCTTGTTCTCGCGGTCGAGGCGCTTAAGCGTTTCGTCCGGAGTCTCATCCTGCGGTGCCTCGGCAGCCGCGTCCCGGCGGTCCTGCTCAATTTCGCCGGTGAGGGAAGAAGCGTCATCCGGGACAACGGCGTCCTCGGTTTCGGTTTCCTCGGGCTGGGCGGTGACAACCTTGGTCAGGGCCTGCAGGTGGATGGTGGCGGTGTTGCCCGGAGAGAGTTCCAGGACAGCCTTGTTCTCTTCCTGGTCCACGGAAACAATGGTGCCGAAGAGACCGAACTGGGTCATGACCTCAGTTCCCGGAACCATCTGGGTGCGCTGCTCCTGGACGGTCTTCTGGGTCTTCTTCTGCTTGCGGAACATCATAAAGATGAACAGGCCAAGCAGGATCGGCAGCAGGAGGCTGGAGAACGTAAAACCGCCCTGAGCGCCTGTATCGGTGGTCGTCTGGGCCAAGACATTCAAGAACACGAAGGGTTCCGTTTCTGTTGCGGTGTGTATCGGTATGCCGGAATCAGCGCACCGGCGTAGCGGACGTCAAAACAGTCTAAGGGGAAAACGCGCCGCCGGGCGCTTAAGTTTCCCCCGCTTTTCATTGTGCAATCATCTGCCCGCGATTGCATCCCGGGGCCGGGCCCGCTTCAGTCCTGTTCAGGCTCCCCCGGCACGGGTGCCGCTTCACCGGTGAACAGTGCCTCCGGGATAAGCTGTGCGGCGGCGTCGGGCATGCGCAGTCCCAGGTGCTCCCAGGCTGCCCGGGTGGCAATGCGGCCGCGGGGCGTACGGCCCAGCAGCCCCTCACGGACCAGATAGGGTTCGGCAACAGTCTCCACGGTCTCCGGCTCTTCGCCGACGGCGATGGCCAGGGTGGACAGGCCCACCGGCCCGCCGCCGAACTTGGTCACCAGGGCGTGCAGCACGGCCCGGTCCAACCGGTCCAGGCCACGCTCGTCCACTTCGTACATATCCAGCGCGGCTCCTGCGGAGCGGGCATCGATCTGGTCGATTCCGTGGACGAGCGCCCAGTCCCGGACCCGCCGCAGCAGGCGGTTGGCGATACGCGGGGTCCCGCGGGAGCGGCCGGCAACCTCGGCGAATCCGGCGGAATTGACCTTCATATCCATCAGCATCGCGGAGCGGCGCAGCACCAGTTCGAGCTCAGCGGTGGAGTAGAACTCAAGGTGCCCGGTGAAACCGAACCGGTCGCGAAGCGGACCCGGCAGCAGGCCGGCGCGGGTAGTCGCCCCCACCAGGGTGAAGGGCGGAAGGTCCAGCGGAATGGCCGTGGCGCCGGCGCCCTTGCCCACCACAATGTCCACCCGGAAGTCCTCCATGGCCATGTAGAGCATTTCCTCGGCGGGCCGGGACATCCGGTGAATTTCGTCCAGGAAGAGCACTTCGCCCTCCGTGAGGGAGGAGAGGATGGCTGCCAGGTCTCCGGCGTGCTGGATCGCCGGGCCGGAGCTGATGCGCAGCGGGGCGTTCATTTCGGCGGCGATGATCATGGACAGCGTGGTCTTGCCCAAGCCGGGAGGGCCGGAGAGCAGCACGTGGTCTGCGCTGCGGCCGCGCAGGCGGGAAGCTTCAAGGACGAGGGACAGCTGTTCGCGGACCCGCTTCTGGCCAACGAAATCATCGAGGTTCTTCGGCCGCAGGGCCGCTTCAATGGCCTTGTCGTCCGGATCGGGAGCCGCGGCCGTGAGTGCTTCGGAGGCTGCCACGCTAGCCTGCCCGCTGCGGGGACCGGGCGCGGGCGCCGTCCTGGCCCAGGCGGCGCAGGGTCAGCCGGAGGATTTCAGCCACGTTGCCCGCAGCCGCCGCTTCGGGGTGTTCGGCGGCCGTCGCTTCAACCGCAGCCGCGGCGTCCTTTTCGGACCAGCCCAGGCCGGTCATTGCGGACAGGACCTGGTCATTCCAGGCGGGCACGCCGGCCGGCGCTTCCTCGGTACCGAGCGGAACCAGTTTGTCCGCCAGTTCCAGGACAATCCGCCGGGCGCCCTTGGGGCCGATTCCGGGAACCTTGCTAAAGGCCTTGTCATCACCCGTGGACGCGGCAATCCGCACTGCTTCGGGCGTGTGGACGGCCAGGACCGCCAGCGCTATCCGGGGACCAACGCCGCTGACGCCCAGCAGCGTCTCAAAAACTTCACGCTCCCCCGGCTCGGCGAAGCCGAACAGGGTCATCGAATCCTCACGGACAATGAGGGCTGTGTGCAGCAGCGCTTCGGAGCCGGTCCGCAGGGACATGAGGGTCTGCGGAGTTGCCTGGACGGCCATGCCGATGCCGTTGACGTCAATGACGGCGGAGGCGGTGCCGACGTAGGTTACGACGCCGCGTAGGGAGGCGATCATAGGGAAACTCCGTGCTTTGATCCGGGAACGAAATAGAACATATCTACGAACAGCCTACTGTCCCGGCCCGGGATTGCCGGAACTTTAGCGGTGTGCGCGTTTCGCCTTGGCTTCCGCTTCGGCCCACAGCCGCTGTGCCGGAGTGAGGCCGGAGGACGCCGGTCCACCGCCGGAGGACGCCGATCCCTGAGTCGCTGCCTGTCCGGGTCCCACCGCTCCGCGTCGCCAGGCGTGGGCGATGGCCAGTGCGAGGGCATCGGCGGCGTCGGCCGGGCGCGGCATTTCGGTGAGCCGCAGGATCTTGGTGACCATCCGGCCCACTGCTTCTTTGTTGGCTGATCCTGAACCGGTAACGGCGGCCTTGACCTCCGTGGGGGTGTGCAGCGCAACCGGAATCCCCCGGCGGGCGGCGGCGGCAATAACGACGCCGGAAGCCTGGGCCGTGCCCATGACTGTGCTGACGTTGAGCTGGCTGAAGACCCGCTCCACGGCAAGGACATCCGGAGTATGCGTATCAAGCCAGAGCTCAATCGCCTCTGAAATGGCCAGCAGCCGGGCGTCGAGGGCAGTGCCGGCTTCCGTGCCGGCAACCCCCACGGCCACCATGGTGGCGCGGCGGTTGCCCTCGACGTCGACTACGCCCAGTCCGCAGCGGGTCAGTCCCGGGTCAACACCCAGAACCCGGAGAGGCACGCGGTGCTCAGTCTTCTTCGAGCTGCGCGAAAACGTCCGCGGAGATATCGGCGTTGGAGTAGACGTTCTGGACGTCGTCCAGTTCTTCCAGGGCGTCCACGAGCTTCATGAACTTCCGGGCGGCGTCGGCTTCCAGATCCACCAGCATGGAGGAAATGAACTCGACTTCGTCGGTCTCGTACTCGATGCCGGCCTCTTCCAGGGCTGCCACCACGGCACGCAGGTCCGAGGGGTCGCAGTGGATCTCGAAGTTGTCGCCGGACTCCTTGACCTCGTCAGCACCGGCGTCGAGCACGACCATCAGCAGGTCGTCTTCGGTCAGGTCCTTCTTGGGCAGGGAGACAACGCCCTTGCGGTTGAACATGTAGGAAACGGACCCGGGGTCCGCCACGGAGCCCCCGTTGCGGGTGATGGCGAGGCGGACTTCGGATGCGGCACGGTTCTTGTTGTCCGTGAGGCACTCGATCAGCACGGCGGATCCCTGGGGTCCGCGGGCCTCGTACATGATTTCGGTGTAGTCAACCACTTCGCCGGTCAGGCCGGCGCCGCGCTTGATGGCGCGGTTGATGTTGTCGATGGGTACAGAAGTCTTTTTTGCCTTCTGTACAGCGAGTTCAAGGCCGGGGTTGCCAGCCATGTCCGCACCGCCGGCACGCGCTGCTACTTCAATGTTCTTGATCAGCTTGGCAAAGGACTTGGCACGCTTGGCATCAATAACGGCCTTTTTGTGCTTGGTAGTTGCCCATTTCGAGTGGCCCGACATGCTTACGCGTCTCCTCTGATCATCTGGATAAATAGTTCGTGGATGCGGCGCTCCCCCGTTACTTCAGGATGGAACGAGGTGGCCAGCAGTTTTCCCGAACGCACTGCGACAATTCTAGCGACTGAATCTTCTGCACCATTTCCAGCACCCGATCCGCCGTCTCCGGCCGGGACCTGCGCAAGAACCTGCACGGAGGAGCCTACCTTCTCCACCCACGGTGCCCGGATAAAAACTGCGTGCACATTTTCGGCTTCCTTCGCCGGGTCCTGGCTCGGCAGGGATTGAACCCCGGCAAACGGAAGACTGATTTCAAAGGACTCACGCTGCCGGCCGAATGCGTTGCGGCGCACCACTATGTCCAGCCCGCCCAGGGTCTGCTGCGGAACACCCGCGGCATCCAGTGCCGGGTCGGTGATTCGTTCCGCCAGCAGGATCATGCCGGCGCAGGAGCCGTAGACCGGGAAGCCTGCAGCGATTTTTGCCCGCAGCGGTTCGGCGATTCCGTAGAGGCGCATCAGCTTGTCGATCGTGGTGGATTCCCCGCCTGGCAGCACCAGCCCGTCCAGGGCATCGAGTTCAGATGCGCGGCGGACCAGCGTTGTGCGTGCACCCGCCGCTTCCAGCGCGTGTACGTGTTCGCGGACCCCGCCCTGAAGTGCCAGCACTCCCACCAGGGGTGCCGCGGCGTCCCGCGGCGTGATTTCGGTCATTGGATCATTCTAGGTTGCTTGCAGCTTCCCGGCCCGGTCCGTGACGGTGGGATATATTCGGTATCCATGAGTTCTTTCTCCATTTTGGTCGGCAAACTGGTCCGCGGCGCCTCCCGGCTGCGCGGCGGAGGCTCCGCCCTTCCCGGCCTCGTGGTGGAGAAAATCGACCCGAATTTCATCCGCCGCACACTCTCCACCCTGCCCCTCGGCGTCGCCGTCGTCTCCGGTACCAACGGCAAGACCACCACCACCAAGATGGTTGTAGAGCTGCTGGAGGGCCAGGGCCTGAAGGTTTTCACCAACCGGACCGGGAGCAACTTCACCCGCGGCGTGGCCGCTGCTCTGCTTGGCGAAGTGAACCTGCGCGGCCGCCTGGACGCGGACATCGCCGTCCTGGAGCTGGACGAAGCCCACGCCGTGCACTTCGTGAAGCTCATCCAGCCGCGCTATGCCCTGCTGCTGAACGTGCTGCGCGACCAGCTGGACCGCTTCGGCGAAATCGACAAGACCACCCGGCTGCTGGAACAGATCGCGAAGGCGACCACTGAAACCGTGGTCCTCAACCGCGAGGATCCGCGGGTGGCGTCCATCGCTGACTCCCTGGCCGGCCCGAAGGTCGCCTACTTCGGCCTTGATGCCTCGCTGCGCAGCACCTTCCCGAACGACGACGAGATGCGCGGCTCGCGCTCCGAAGCGATCGCAGCCGCCCAGCCCGCCGACGTCGTGCTTACCCGGGTTGCCGAAACCGAGGCCGACTTCCTGGTTGACGGCACCCCCACCACCACCGGGCTGAAGCTTCGCGGTGTCTACAACATCTTCAACGCGGCAGCCGCGCTGACTTTCGCCCGGCAGATCCTGGGCGCCAAGGCGGACCGGACCGCGCTGTTCGAGTCGCTGTCCAACGTTGAGCCGGCCTTTGGCCGCGGCGAGTCCCTCACCGTGAACGGCGCACCCCTGGAACTGGTGCTGGTGAAGAACCCCTCCGGCTTCCGCCTGGGCCTGAAGTCCTTCGCTGCTCACGGCTACGCGACCATGATCGCGATCAACGACAACTACGCTGACGGCCGGGACATGTCCTGGCTCTGGGATGTGGACTTCGAAACGCTTTCCGGAGGCGTGGACATGGTTACCGGGGTCCGCGCCTACGACATGGCGCTGCGCCTGCGGTACGACGATGTTCCCGTGCGCGAGGTCATTCCGGACATCCCCGATGCTTTGGCGAAGTTCATCGCCGGTGCCGGCACACAGCCCATGCGCATCTTCTGCACCTATACCGCCATGCTGGCCGTGCGGCGCGAACTCTCCAAGATCACGAAGGTTGAGGTGGTCTCATGAGCCGCGACATCCACATTGTTCAGCTCTATCCGCGGGACATGAACATCTACGGTGACTGGGGCAACGTCCTGGTCCTGAAGCAGCGCCTGAAGTGGCAGGGATACAACCCGGTAGTCACCGAGTACAACCCGGGCGACGAGTTCCCTGCCGATGCCGACCTGATTGTTGGCGGCGGCGGCCAGGACAGCGGCCAGGTGGTGATCCAGCAGGACCTGCAGGCCCTGGCGCCTTCTCTGCGGGCCATGGCGGACGACGGCCTGCCAATGCTGGTGATCTGCGGCCTCTACCAGCTCTTTGGCCGGTTTTTCAAAACGCACGACGGCGTCCTTATCCCGGGCATCGGCGTGCTGGACATCGAAACCCACGGCGGCGCGGACCGGCTGATCGGCAACGTGCTGTCCGTGAGCGAAGAATTCGGCGAGATCCACGGCTACGAGAACCACAGCGGCCAGACCTTCCTGGGTCCGGATGCGAAGCCGCTGGCACGGGTCCGCAAGGGCGAGGGCAACAATTCCAAGGACGACACCGAGGGCGCCCGGTACAAGAACGTGATAGCCAGCTACCTGCACGGTTCGCTGCTTCCCAAAAACCCTGCGATTGCGGACTTCCTGATCGAGCAGGCCGTCACCCGGCGCTATGGTTCCTACGAGCCGGTACCTGTTGCGGATGCGGACCTTGCCGAGCTTGCCCGCCTTTCCGAGCTTGCCCGTTCCCACGCTGCGAACCGTCCCCGGTAGATTCCGGGCCTGCTGCGCGCCTGGGCGACGCCGGAAGCGCGGGCAGGGCTCGAGCCCGACGGGAACCTTCGGGGAGCCCCCGTCCTTTAGCGCCCTGCGCCGTCAACCCTCGGTGAGTTCCGGTCCTTTAGCGCCTTGCGCCGTCAACTCTCGTTCAGCTGATGTCCTTATGAGGCGCTCAAAGCGACGTTACCTCCCCGAGCGTTCTGGGATACCCCCTCGAAAGTGCAGCATCTCCCCGAAGGTTTCCGTGCCTGGCGACCCATCCGACCTCCCCCCAGGTCTGAGATTCCCAGCCGACGTTACCGGTGTGACGGATGTGGCCCCATCATCCCCATCCGCAACGACCCGTGGGAACCGTGGACACGTCCCGATGAAGGTGACGCTACAAGACCGCCGGACGGGCCGGGTTAGGCGGCTTTAATACTCGAAGCGAGCTCTGCGAGCGAAGAGTTTCGTTGCCGCCGTTCCGGTCCGCCCGGCGGGGCCCAGACAGACCGGCACCCGGCGGCTAACGAACCACCCGGTACCGCAGATGCACGCCGCTGCCGTACGCCGCGTCCTCAATAAGTTCCAGGTTCACCCGCTGGTTCAGCCCGCCGAACAGGGTGATCCCCGCTCCGAGCAGAATGGGCACCACGTGCAGCTGGATCTCGTCCACCACCCCGAGCTGCAGGCACTGCCGTGAGATCCGTCCGCCGAGCAGGCTGACTGCCTTCTCCCCCGCGTCAGCCTTCGCCATTTCCAGGGCACTGCCAATCTCATCCACGACGAACGTGTAGGTCACCCCGTCCTTCACCACGGGCTCCGCCACGGAGTGCGTCATCAGGTAGACCGGCACTCCCGGCAGGCCGCCGTAAGGCTCCTCGCCGTCCTCGACGGTCCGGGCCCGGTTAGCCCCACCGACGACGGCGCCAATCTCACCGACGACCCGGTTCACCAGCACGGTGTCCTCGTCGGTCGCGTCAACGTCGAACATCCAGTCCACTCCGCCGTCCGGATCGGCCATGTACCCGTCCAGCGTTACTGTCGCATGAATCAGAACCTTTGCCATGACGAACTCCCTGCAGCATGCCGGACCACCGGCGGACTTAGGCTTTGCTCGCCGTTTTACCGTCCGGCCAGCCGCCGCGTCCACCCCCTTCGCACAAGACCTGACGGGCGCGGGCAATGAGGCGAAGCGCTACGAACCCGGCGAAGGCCAAGCGGGCCCAAGACTCAACGCACGGCAACGTCCTCCGACACCAGCCACTCATGCGCCCCGTCCTGCCCCGCCCCCATGGACTCCACCACGGGGATCGTCCGCTGCCGCACCTCCGCCTGCTGCGCCTGCGACGCACACGCCCCCTGCGGCAGGTCCGCGGCAACAGAGCACCACCGGTAGGGATCGCGCACAATGACCGACGGCGCCCAGGCGAGATCGCTCACCCGCCACTTCGCGCCGTCGTTCTCCTGGACAAACTGGGCCCGGACTATCAAGCCTTCGTTGTTGACCGCGTACCAGGGTGAGAGCTCCGTGACCGCGTTGCCCAGGCCGTAGACAATCCAGGTGCCGTTGTAGTTCTCGATCGGCAGTACGGAGTGCGTGTGGTGCCCGTAGATCAGGTCGAACTGGCCGCTGTCCGCCAGGGCGTGGGCGGTTTCGATCTGTTGGGAGTTGGGCATCGAGGCATACTCGTCGCCGGCGTGGACAGCGCCGATCACAATGTCCGCACCCTGTCCGCGGGCAGCCTGCGCCCTGGCAATCATGTCCGCGGCGTCGAGCATGTCCACCTGCCACGGATAGTCGGCCTCGAGGCCGTTCAGGCCGTACGTCGCCTCGATGATGCCGATCCGGGCACCCGATGTATCCATAATGAGCGGAATTTCGGACTCCGCCTCGGTCGTGTAGGAACCCGTATGCTCCAGCCCCAGTGAATCCAGCACGGCGAGGGTGCGGTTCAGGCCCTCGGTGCCGGCGTCGACGGTGTGGTTGCTCGCCGTGGTGCACCCCTGGTAGCCGACGGCCGCGGCAGCGGTGAGTATCTGCGGCGGCACGTTGAACATCGGGTAGCCGGCGTACGGACCCCCGGCTTCGGCTACCGGGGTTTCCATGTGGCAGACGGCAAGGTCCGATCCGGAGATGTAGGGCCGCATTCCCTCCAGCAGCGGTTCGAAGTCCAGCGGCTGGTTTCCGGTGGTCCCGGCGTCTGCGCGGGCCTGGTCCCAGAGCTGGGGATGCACCAGCAGATCCCCCGCCAGCATCACTGAGGTGCAGCGAAGCCCGGGGCATTCGGGCCCGGCACCCGGGGTCATGGAGGGTTCGGGGGTTGGTTCCGCGGATGGAGAGGACGACGGCGGTGCGTCGGGTGCCTGCCCTTCCTCCTGTACGGCCGTGCAGGCGCCAAGTGCCACTACTGATGCCAGCCCCAGCACTGCCAGCAGCTTCCCGGTATGGGAAGCAAGTGGGCGGTGTCCGTTCATCATTCCCCCGAATGTGTTGTCCTTGTGCCCTGCACGGCCCAATGCGGCCGAGGATGAGCATACGCGGCCCGTCGGCTGGTTGAGCAGGCCACGCTGTGAAAGTGTTTATTTCCATGAGCAATGCCCTACTTTCACCAAGCACCCTGCCGTATGGCCTGCCGGATTTCGCGGCCATCACCACCGCCGATCTTCTCCCGGCTTTCACGTCCGGGATGGAGGAACAGCAGGAGGAGATCCGTGCCATCACTTCCACCCCGGAGCCTGCGGATTTCGAGAATACGATTGCTGCCCTGGAGCGTTCCGGCCAGGTTCTGGCCCGGACGGTGTCCGTGTTCTCCAACGCTGTGATGTCCCATGCGACGGAGGACGTCCAGGCCCTTGAGCAGGAAGTAAGTCCCCTGCTGTCGGCGCACCAGGACAGCATTTACCAGGACCCCGCGCTGTTCGAGCGTGTGAACGCCGTGCCCGGGAAGGGCTTGGACGATGAATCTGCCCGGCTCCTGGCGGAATACCGGCGGCGGTTCGTGCGTGCAGGGGCGGCCCTCGACGACGCCGGGAAGGCACGGATGCGGGAGCTGAACAGCCGGTTGTCCGAGCTGGGCACCACCTACTCCCAAAGGCTGCTCGCGGACACGAACGATTCAGCACTGGAGCTGGACGATGAAGCGGAACTCCAAGGCCTGGCGCCGGAGGACATCGCTGCGGCTGCCGCTGCCGCGAAGGCAGCCGGTTCCAGTGCGAACTACCTTCTGACTCTGATCCTTCCCACTCCGCAGCCGGCCCTGGCGAAGCTGAAGAACAGGGACGTCCGGAGACGGCTCTTTGAGGCCTCCGTTCACCGCGGGTTCCGGGACAACGAGAACTCCACGCTGTCCATTGCAGCGGAAATCGCGGCCCTGCGCGCTGAACGGGCGGCCCTTCTCGGGTACGAAAACCACGCTGCCTATGCTGTAGAGGACCAGACGGCGCCCACCACCGCAGCCGTGGAGGAAATGCTCGGCAGGCTTGTTCCGCCCGCTGTCCGGAACGCAGCTGCCGAGGCCGAGAAGCTGCAGGCCGCTGCGGCGCGTGACGGGATTGAGGACTTCCAGCCCTGGGACTGGGCGTACTACTCCGAGCAGGTTCGGCGTGAGGATTACGCCGTGGACCTGGAGGCGCTGCGCCCCTGGTTCGAGCTTGAAAGCGTTCTGCACGACGGCGTCTTCTACGCCGCCAACCGGCTCTACGGCATCACCTTCACCGAGCGGCCGGACCTCACCGGCTACCACCCCGACGTCCGGGTCTGGGAGGTCAAGGACGAGGACGGCACGGGTCTGGGCCTGTTCCTGGGCGACTACTTCACCCGGGACACCAAGAGCGGCGGCGCCTGGATGAACGAACTGGTGTCCCAGTCCCGGCTGCTGGGCCACCAGCCGGTAGTGGTCAACAACCTGAACATCTCCAAGCCGGCAAACGGTGAACCCGCCCTGCTGACCTTTGACGAGGTGGTTACGGCTTTCCACGAATTCGGCCATGCCCTCCACGGCCTGTTTTCCGACGTCGGGTTCCCCCTGTTTGCCGGAACGGCGGTTCCGCGCGACTTCGTGGAGTACCCGTCCCAGGTGAACGAAATGTGGATGCTCACGGATGAGGTTGCCGCCAACTTCGCCCGGCACTACCAGACCGGAGAACCGCTTCCCGCAGGCCTGCTGCAGAAGGTCCGGGATGCATCCTTGTGGGGTGAAGGTTTCCGGACCACCGAATACCTTGGTGCCACGCTGCTGGACTGGGCCTGGCACGTGCTTCCCCCCGGACAGGACCCTGTTTCGGATCCGGAGGCCTTTGAACACAAGGCACTCCTGGACGCGGGGATCGATCCGGCACTGGTTCCGCCGCGGTACCGCACCGGCTACTTCAAGCACATCTTCCCCGGAGGCTACTCCGCCGGCTACTACTCCTACATCTGGAGCGAGGTGCTCGACGCGGACACGGTGCAGTGGTTCACCGAGAACGGCGGCCTGGCCCGCGCCAACGGTGATGCGTTCCGAAGCAAGCTGCTTTCGAAGGGCTACTCCCAGGATCCGCTGCAGTCCTTCCGCAACCTGCGCGGGCGGGATGCGGACCTCGCTCCCCTGCTGGAACGCCGGGGCCTGTCCTGAAAACGATGCCCACCATTGCCTCCTGCCAGCGCCTGCAGCACACCTGGTTCTCGGCCCTCGCGTCAGCGACCGGCGGCCGTTCCTTCGGCACCCATGAGTCCCGGTGGGTCTGGCTCCCGGCGCGCCGCCAGCTGATGCTCATGTTCCCGGAGGAAATATCGCCGGCGGGAATCCGGCCCGGGCTGGCCGAAGGGTCCCGGCTGGGAGCCTCCTCGGTCACCGCCTGGCTGGGCGGTTCAGTGGACAACGCACCGCTGGAGACGTTCGGTTTCCGCCGGGGGCCACAGACCTGCTGGATGACCGCACCCGTGCGTGCTCCCCAGGCCTGGTCCGCAGAGGGCGCCTCGGTTGAGGTGCAGCCGCGGGAGGTTTCCGGGGCCGACGCCGAGGAACTGAGGGTGGGGCACTCGCAGCCCCGGCAGGCCTGGCACATTGCTGCCCGGGATTCCGCGCGCATGACCGGACGGGCCTACGCCTTCTATCCCACCGGCGTCGCCGGCCTGTCCAAGGTGGCCGGGATCTTCTCCCTGGCCGTGGGCACGTCCAGCCGGCGCCGCGGCTTCGGCACCGCGCTGCTCAGTGCAGGAGCTGCGGCGGCGGAGGCTGCCGGTGCCGAACACCTGGTAGTGAACGCAACGGCTGCGGGCCAGGACCTCTGCTCAGCGCGGGGATTCTCACTGGTGGGCCGCGGTCGGACGTATTCAATGGCACTGGGCTAGGAAACCAAAAGCGCACCGGCACCGAGGAAAACCCGGTGCCGGTGCGCTTTTGCTCTAACGCTCTAACGCTTTGGCGCTTACCAGCCGCGCTCGGCGAGGCGGTGCGGCTGCGGGATCTCGTCCACGTTGATGCCAACCATGGCTTCGCCGAGGCCGCGGGAGGCCTTGGCGATCTCATCCGGATCATCGTGGAAGGTGGTGGCCTTGACGATCGCGGCTGCACGCTGGGCGGGATTGCCTGACTTGAAGATGCCGGAACCAACAAACACGCCGTCGGCGCCGAGCTGCATCATCATCGCGGCATCGGCCGGGGTGGCAATACCGCCGGCGGTGAAGAGGACCACGGGGAGCTTGCCGGCCGAGGCCACTTCCTTGACCAGTTCGTACGGTGCCTGCAGTTCCTTCGCGGCGACGTAGAGCTCGTCCTCGGGAAGCGAGGAAAGCCGGGCAATCTCAGTGCGGATCTGGCGCATGTGCATGGTGGCGTTGGAAACATCACCCGTTCCCGCCTCCCCCTTTGAACGGATCATGGCGGCGCCCTCATTGATCCGGCGGAGCGCTTCGCCCAGGTTAGTGGCACCGCAGACGAAGGGAACGGTGAACTTCCACTTGTCGATGTGGTTGGCGTAGTCGGCCGGGGTCAGGACCTCGGACTCGTCAATGTAGTCGACGCCGAGGGACTGCAGGACCTGGGCCTCGACGAAGTGTCCGATGCGGGCCTTGGCCATGACGGGAATGGAGACGGCGTCGATGATGCTGTCGATCATGTCCGGATCACTCATCCGGGAGACACCGCCCTGCGCGCGGATGTCTGCCGGAACCCGTTCCAGGGCCATAACGGCAACGGCGCCGGCGTCTTCGGCAATCCGTGCCTGTTCGGCGGTGACGACGTCCATGATGACGCCGCCCTTGAGCATCTCAGCCATGCCGCGCTTCACACGGCTGCCGCCGGTTGAAGCGGAGGGCTGGGACGGTGTTTCTGTAGGCATGACAAGGCTCTCTGGTAGTACGGCAGGAAAGCCAATAGTAAGCCCGCGTACAGCTTTCAGAGCGCCTTCGCTACGTATCTTTACCCAGGTCTTTATCCAGGCCCGGTTCCAGGTCCTCACCCGCGACACCGGCTGCGGACTGCCGGCGAACCGTGCCCATGCGCTGGGCGATGGTGACGCAGCTGGCCAGGCACAGTGCCACCAGGACAACCAGCAGTACTACTTCCGGGATCCCGAGGCCAACCAGGCCGGTGGCGGTCAGCAGGAAGACCAGGCGCTCAGCCCGCTCGGCCAGCCCCACGTTGGCGTCGAACCCGAGTGACTCGGCCTTGGCCCGGATGTAGGAGACCAGCATGCCCAGGACCAGGCAGATGATGGCGGCAACGCCTATCGCGTCGTTGCCGCCTCCGGTGAAGAACCAGATGCTTACTCCGGCAAACAGCGCGCCGTCGGCAAACCGGTCCAGCGTGGAGTCCAGGAAGGCGCCCCACTTGCCTTTGCGCTCCTGCTGGCGGGCCATGATTCCGTCAATGACGTCGGAGAACACAAAGAGCACGATGAAGATCGTGCCCCAGAAGAGCTGGCCCAGCGGATAGAACACCAGGCCCCCGACCATAACGCCGAGGGTTCCGATGATGGTGACTGCATCCGGTGAGACCCGGTGCCGGATCAGCCAGGAGGCAATGGGGGTAAACAGTGCGGTAAAGAAACCGCGGGCATATTTGTTCAGCACGTTCTAAGCCTCGTCGGTTCCGGCGGCAGCGGACGGGCCGCCGGAAGAAGTTTCGTCAGCAGAGGCAGGCCAGGCATCGGCAACCATTTGCCGTACTTCGCCCAGGGTCTGCGTGATGGCCTTGGTATGGGCGATGATCGGCAGGAAGTTCCCGTCACCGCTCCAGCGCGGCACAATGTGCTGGTGCAGGTGCGCGGCAATGCCGGCGCCGCCAGCAGTTCCCTGGTTCATTCCCAGGTTGAAACCGGCAGGCGCTGAGACCTTCCGCAGCACGCGCATGGCGGTCTGCGTCAGGGCTGCGATTTCCGCCGTCTCCTCCGCGTCGACGTCGGTGTAGTCCGGTACGTGCCGGTACGGGCACACCAGCAGGTGTCCGGCGTTGTACGGGAACAGGTTCAGGATCACGAAGGCGTGCCTGCCGCGGTGGACAATCAGCGCTTCCTCGTCCGTGTGGGAGGGCGCGGTGCAGAACGGGCAGTTGTCCTTGGAGGAGACCTGGTCCTGCCCGCCCTTGATGTAGGCAAGGCGGTGGGGAGTCCAGAGTCGCTGGAAGGCGTCCGGCACTCCGGCGAGTTCGAAGTTGTCCGTCACATCGCCGTCGTGCGGATACTGTTCCCGGCTTTCCATCTGGACTCCCCCCGTACCGCTACTTGTCCCGGTTCCGGACGGCTTCGACGATCCGCTTCACGGCTTCCTCCACCGGCACGCCGTTGTCCTGGCTGCCGTCGCGGAAGCGGAAGGAGACTGCGCCGGCTTCGGCGTCCTCACCGCCGGCGATCAGGACGAAGGGGACCTTCTCCTTGGACGCGGTGCGGATCTTCTTCGGGAAGCGGTCGGTTCCGGCGTCGACCTCGGCGCGGATGCCGGCGGCCTTGAGCTTGTCCACGACGTCGTACATGTAATCGTTGAACGCTTCGGCAACGGGGATGCCTACTACCTGGACCGGAGCCAGCCAGGCCGGGAACGCGCCGGCGTAGTGCTCGGTAAGTACGGCCATAAAGCGTTCCACGGAGCCGAACAGTGCGCGGTGGATCATGACCGGACGCTGGCGGGTGCCGTCCGCAGCCTGGTATTCAAGTTCAAAGCGTTCGGGCAGGTTGAAGTCCAGCTGGATCGTGGACATCTGCCAGGTGCGGCCAATGGCGTCACGGGCCTGCACGGAGATCTTGGGACCGTAGAACGCGGCACCCCCGGGATCCGGAACCAGGTCCAGGCCGGAGGCTTCGGCAACCTCGGCCAGGGTGCGCGTGGCTTCTTCCCAGACCTCATCGGAACCGACGTACTTTTCCGGGTCCTTGGTGGAGAGTTCAAGGTAGAAGTCGTCCAGCCCGTAGTCCTTGAGCAGGTCCAGGACGAAGTTCAGGGTGTTGGTCAGCTCGTCCTTCATCTGCTCGCGGGTGCAGTAGATGTGGGCGTCGTCCTGGGTCATGCCGCGCACTCGCGTCAGGCCGTGGATCACGCCGGACTTCTCGTAGCGGTACACCGAACCGAATTCGAACAGCCGCAGCGGCAGTTCCCGGTAGGACCGTCCGCGGGAGCGGAAGATCAGGTTGTGCATGGGGCAGTTCATCGGCTTCAGGTAGTAGTCCTGGCCGGGCTTGGTGACCTCGCCGGTCTCCGGATCGGTGACTTCGTCAACGTGCATGGGAGGGAACATGCCGTCGCGGTACCAGTCAAGGTGGCCGGAGACCTCGTACAGGTGGCCCTTGGTGATGTGCGGGGTGTAAACGAACTCGTAGCCGGCCTCGGTGTGGCGCTGGCGGGAGTAGTCCTCCATGGCCTTGCGGATGATGCCGCCCTTGGGATGGAACACCGGCAGGCCGGAGCCTAGCTCGTCCGGGAAGGAGAACAGGTCCAGTTCGGTGCCCAGCTTGCGGTGGTCGCGGCGCTCGGCCTCGGCCAGGCGCTCCTGGTAGGCCTTCAGGTCGTCCTTGGTGGGCCAGGCGGTGCCGTAGATGCGCTGCAGCTGCTGGTTGGCCTGGTTGCCCAGCCAGTAGGCGGCAGCGGAGCGGGTCAGCGCGAAGGCGTTGGAAATCAGCTTGGTGTTCGGCAGGTGCGGGCCGCGGCACAGGTCGCACCAGACGACGTCGCCGGACTTGCGGTCAACGTTGTCGTAGATGGTGATTTCCCCGGCGCCCACTTCGATGTTCGCGCCTTCGCCGGCTTCCTCGGCGCCGTCCTTCTTGCCGAGGAGCTCAAGTTTGTACGGCTCGTTGGCCATGGCTTCGCGGGCTTCGTCTTCGGTGACCACGCGGCGCACGAATTTCTGGTTCGAGTTGACGATCTTCTGCATCATCTTCTCGAGGGTCTTCAGGTCTTCCGGGGTGAAGGGCTCTGCCACGTCGAAGTCGAAGTAGAAGCCGTCCTTGATGTACGGGCCGATGCCCAGCTTGGCGTCGGGGCGCAGCTGCTGGACAGCCTGGGCCATCACGTGGGCCGTGGAGTGGCGCAGCACGTTCAGCCCGTCTTCGGAGTCGATGGTCACGGCTTCGATGCTCTGGCCCGGAGCCAGCGCGGTGTCGAGGTCCTTCAGGACTCCGTCGACGCGCATCACAACGACTTCGCGCCGCTCAAAGAAGAGCTGAGCACCGGTGGTGCCAGTATCCACCGTGGTCTCTTCGCCGTCGACGATGAGGGTGAACTGTTCCGGCACTGACACGTTTGTCTCCTAGATTCGTTTGTACTGGCGCTTGAGCACGGGTTGGCCCGTGCAGCTAACGGCGCGCCCTTACGATGTTATCCGCTGTTCCTAAGCCCGACCAACCGGCCGCGCGGCTGGCCCGCCCTCTTTCCGGGGCCGTGTCCCGCGCCTTTTCCCGCCGCCCGCGGCAGGGGAAGGGAACCGGTATCTGCCAGGTCCCAGGCCTGGAGCGCCTGCAGGCTCATGCCCCGTGGTCCGGTGCGCCGGGTCAGTCCCCGGATCAGCATCAGCTCAGTGCCGAAGAGCAGCGGACCGGTTTTCTCCTGCGCCTCGGTGAAGAAAGTGCAGTCCACACAGCCGGTCCCGTCGTCCAGGCTGATGAAGACCACCCGGCGGCCTCCGCGCATCGGCGGGGTCTGGGTGGCCACCCGGATGCCCGCAACCAGGACCTCGGACCCGTTGCGCAGCCCAAGCAGGGATTCGGCCTTGGTCACGCCCAGGGCAGCGAGCAGCGGTTCGTAGCTGTCCACCAGGTGTGCGCTGACGTCGACGGCGAGCAGGTCCAGTTCGGTGCGGACCCGCTCCGGCAGTGTGGGCTCAGGCAGCTGCGGAACGAGGTTGGCCAGCTCGGTATCGCCCAGCGGAAGCGCCAGCTGGCCGGGAATCGGATCGTATTTGCGGGTTCCGGGTTTACCGGACGTTTCGGCCAGGTGCTGCAGCAGGTCCGCCCGGCTGCCGAGCGAACCGCTCTGGCGGGAAAGGGAATCGAAGGCACCAAGCTGGGCCAGCCGCTGGACCGACGGCCGGGAGAGCCTGGCGCGGGCGCGCAGGTCGGCCAGGGAGTCGAACGGCTGCCCGGCGGCGATGCGGCGGACTTCCGCGGCGGAAAGACCGTAAATCCCGGCGAAGCTGAGCCGGATCCCGAACCTCCCCGGACTGGCCTTGCGGCCCGGAGCCGCCGTTACGGGCGGAACCCATTCCACCCGGTACTGCTCGCCGCTGCGGTTGATGTCCAGCGGCAGGATGGGGATGCCCATGCGGCGGGCTTCTGCCACCAGCAGCCTGCGGGGGTACATGCCGGGATCATGTTCGAAGATTCCGGCGAGGAACGCTTCGGGATGGTGTGCCTTTAGCCAGGCTGACTGGTAGGTGGGTACGGCGAAGGCGGCGCCGTGGGCCTTGCAGAAACCGAAGCTGCCGAAGGCTTTCAGTGTTCCCCAGACGTTGTCGATGGTCTGCGCGTCGTAGCCGCGCTTTTCCGCTGCCTGCCGGAAGAAGTCCTCTACTCCCTGTTCGGCAGCAGGGTTGCCCAGCAGCCGGCGCAGCTCATCGGCCTTTGCCAGCCCGCAGCCGGTGAACACGTCGAAGGTCCGCAGCACCTGTTCGTGGAAGACCGTCACCCCGTGGGTCTCGGCCAGCACCGGGCGCAGCGATTCGTGCGGGTACACCGCCGGGGCCCAGCCGTGGCGGTGTTCCAGGAAGGGCCGAACCATGTCCGATTTCATCGGCCCGGGCCGGAAGAGGGAAATATCGATGATCAGGTCGTTGAAGTCCCGCGGTGCCATCTTGCCCACCAGCTCGCGCTGCCCCGGTGACTCGATCTGGAAGCAGCCCAGCGTGTGGGTGCTGCGGATCAGCTCAAAGGTGGGTTCGTCATCCAGCGGGACGGCATCCAGGTCGATCCGCCCGTCTTCGGCTATCCACTCCGGGCGCGCTTCGGATTCCTGGACGTGTCCGCCTGCCCGGGCGACGTCGTCTCCGCCGGAATGGACCCGGACCACCTCATTCAGGGCGAACGCCATGGCGGACTGCATCCGCACGCCCAGCACGTCCAGCTTGAGCATGCCCATGGGATCCATGTCGTGCTTGTCGAACTGGGACATTGGCAGGCCCAGGCCACTGGGCTGCACGGGCGTGCGGTCCAGCAGCGAGGTGTCCCCCAGGATCACCCCGCACGGATGCATCGAAATATGCCGGGGCAGCCGGTCCAGCCGTTCGGTGAGGTCCACCAGCAGGTCCAGCTGACGGTTCTGCTGCACGGCTTCGGCAACGCCGCGCAGTTCGGGTTTCTCGGCGAGCGCCTCACGGAAATGGCTCGCCGAGAAGCGCCACAGCGCCTTGGCCACGGCGCCGACCTCCTCATCGGGCAATCCCAGGGCCAGGCCGGCGTCGCGCACCGCCCCCCGTGCCCGGTAACCGTTCTGCATGCTCATCAGCGTGACCCGCTCAGCACCGAAGCGTTCAAAGATGCGGTGGTACACGTTGTGCCGTTCAGCGCTTTCAACGTCAATGTCGATGTCCGGCAGCGTGGAGCGGTCACGGGAGAGGAAGCGTTCAAAGATGAGGTCGTGCGCCAGCGGGTTCACGTGGCTGATGCCCAGCAGATAGTTCACCAGTGAGGAGGCACCCGATCCGCGTGCCGCCGCGCGCACTCCCATGTCCCGGATCATGGTGGAAACTTCTGCGACGGTGAGGAAGTAGGCAGCGAAGCCCAGCCGCTCGATAATCCCCAGCTCATGTTCCAGCCGGTTGCGCATGGCGGCTTCCGCTGCACCGCCCAGGTGCCCGAAGCGCCTGCCAATCCCGGCTTCGCAGCGTCCGCGCAGTTCCAGCACCGGTTCCGTGTCGATCCCTATGACCCCGGCTTCCGGGACCACGGGCTGCTTCCACCCCATGTCTGCGGCCGGGTCGATCCGGCAGGCATCGGCGAGCGCCTCGGTTCCGGCCAGCAGCTTTGCTGCCCCGGACCTCCCGTAGCCTGCTTCCCCGCTGATCTCTGCTGCAAGCGCGGCCATCTGCTTTCCCGGCTTCAGCCAGCCCTGCCCGTTGGGCTGCAGGTCCTGCAGCTGCGCCATGGACGTCAGGGCCCGGGCGGCGTCGAGCACGTCCGCGGTGGCGGCGCCGTCTTCATCCACGTAGCGCACCGCGTTGGTCAGTACGGCGGGAATGTTCATTTCGTCTGCCAGCCGGTACATCCGCACGGCATGGGCCAGGCTCAGGTTGGTGCCCGGGGCGCTGAGGTGCGTGACCACCTCCACGGCGAGCGCCGCACGCGGCATAACTCCCAGCCAGCGCCGGAACAGGGTACGGGCGACGGCGTAGCTGCGGCTGCGCATGGCGCGTCCGACGTCGGTGTGCGGGCCTACCAGCACACTCAGTACCGGCTCCCCGTCCCTGCCCGGCACCCGGGCGGCAAGCTGCTCCAGGGTGACGCCGGGCGGACGCCCTGCACGTCCCCGGGAGGGCGAGGTTCCCGCATGGGCATCTGAGATGAGCCGGCAGAGCGCGTGATAGCCCGCTCCCCCGTTATGCCCATGGGCAAGGATGACCGCGCGTCCGGTCACTTCCGCGTCTCTGCCTTCCCCGTCCAGGATTGCCAGGTCCACGCCGATAATCGGGTCTATGCCGGCGTCCATGCAGGCACGCAGGTGCTTGACCGTGCCGTACAGGCCGTCGCGGTCGGTGCAGGCGAGCGCATCGGCGCCGTCCGCTGCGGCGGCCTGGGCCAGCTCTTCGGGCCAGGAGGTGCCGTAGTGGGCGGAAAATGCCGTGGCGGCGTGGAGATGGGTAAAACTCATGGCACGGTACTCATGACACGGCACTAAGCGCTTTCCCGGAGGGCATCATGAATCCGGATCAGCCGCCAGGTGTTTGAGGCAGCCTGCCGGGAAATGTCCAGCGTGCGCAGCGGCGATCGCGGGCTCAGGCGGGCCTGGACCCGCCAGATCTCCGAATCCACCAGCCCGGGGCCGTGTCCGCGTTCTGCCCGGGGTTCTTCGTCCCACCAGCTGCGCCGTTCGTACCAGCGCACGGGATTAGCTGCGACCTTGTACGTCCTTCCCTGCCAGACAAGGCGCAGCGGTATGCCTGCGGGTGAGCACACCACCTCTACCGCTTCACTGAAAAGTCCCATGGCTGCCCCTCGCTGTGCCTGAAATTGGTATCCGGCCGGTGCCCGGAACCGATGCGTGCATCCTTTTCATACATCCTTTTCATACATCGGTTCAGGCAAAACCTGATTCGAACATATATTCGAATCTCCAGTGTACGACTGCTCTCTGACAATCGGCACGGTGCCCCCTAGGAAGCCGGTGGGAGTTTGGTTTACTCAGCCGCCGCCTCCACCCGGGACTGCGTCGAGAGCGGAACCTCGCGGATGAACAGGCACAGCACGCCCCCTGCTGCCACCAGCGGGATGCTGAGCAGGAAGATTGGCGGCAGTGCCGTGCCAAAGGCCGCACCGATTTCCTGCTGCACCGGGCCGGGCAGGGCCTGCAGGACCGCCGGCGTGAGCGAATTGATGCCCTCCGCCGGCAGCGTCCCCGCGGTGCCGGCGGGGGCTTCGGCAAGCTGGTCGGTCAGGCGCTGGATGAAGATGGATCCGAAGGCAGCAATTCCGAAGGAAGCGCCGATCTGGCGGAAATAGTTCGCGGCGGAGATGGCGGTGCCCATGTTCTTGGGCGGCACGCTGTTCTGCACGATCAGCACCAGGTTCTGCAGCAGCGCGCCGATGCCCAGGCCCAGCACCGCCATCCCGATTGCCGTGAACCAGTACGGGGTCTCCTGGGAGATCCGGGAGAGCAGTACCAGTCCGGTAATGACCATGGCGCAGCCGGCAACGGGATAGACCTTGTACCGTCCGGTGCGGGCGATCAGCTGCCCTGTCCCAATGGAAGTCAGCAGCAGGCCGGCCATCATCGGCAGCATCATCAGACCCGATTCGGTGGCGCTGGCCCCGTTGACCATCTGCAGGAACGTGGGCAGGTAGGAAATGGTGGAGAACATCGCTATTCCGACGGCGATGCCCGCCAGCACCGGGATCAGGAAATTCCGCAGCCGGAACAGGCCCAGCGGCAGGATGGGTTCACTCGCGCGGCGTTCCGCCCAGACAAACGCCGCTCCGGCCAGGAGGGCAGCCGCGGACAGGCCGAGGATCTGCGGGCTTCCCCAGTCATAGGTGGTTCCTCCCCAGCTGGTCACCAGGATCAGGGCCGTTGAGGCAACGGCAAGCAGCCCGGCACCGGCATAGTCCAGCCGCGGCCGGGACGTGGCCACCTTGGGCAGGTGCAGGGAGGTAATGACGACGGCGAGCGCGGCAGCTCCGATGGGCACGTTGATGTAGAACACCCAGCGCCAGGACCACGAGTCAGTGATCCAGCCGCCCAGCAGCGGCCCGCCGACGGACGCCAGGCCGAAGGAAGCTCCGATCAGCCCCATGTAGCGTCCGCGTTCGCGCGGTGAGACCAGGTCACCGATGATCGCCTGCGCTCCAATCATCAGGCCGCCGCCGCCGATGCCCTGGATTGCCCGGAAGGCAATCAGCTGGCCCATACTCTGCGACAGGCCGGAGAGGACGGATCCGAGGAGGAAAACTGCAATGGCGAAGATGAAGATGTTCTTGCGGCCAAAGAGGTCTCCAAGCTTGCCGTAAATGGGCAGGCCGATGGTCGCGGCCAGGATGTAGGCGGTCACTACCCAGGACAGATGTTCCAGCCCGTTCAGGTCTCCCACGATGGTGGGCAGGGCCGTGGCGACGATGGTCTGGTCCAGCGCCGCCAGCAGGACGGAGAGGACCAGCCCGGTGAATACCAGCACCCGCCCGCGCCGCGCGCCGTCGTCCTGCGCGCTCGCTGCAGCGTCCGGGACTGCCGGGATTGCCGCATGTGCACCAGGGACCATCAGCGCTGCGCCTCGCCTTCCAGCTGAACGTTGGCTGTCTTCGCCAGCGGTATCTCTCGAATAAAGAGCGTCAGCACGAAGGCGGCGCCCAGCGCTGGGATTCCGAGCAGGAAGATCGGGGGAAGCGCGGTGCCAAACGCGTCGGCAATGAAGTCTCGTGCCGGAGCCGGCAGCGCCTTGAGCTGGGACGGGCTAATGGAGTTCACCCCCTGGCTGGTCACCCCGCGCACGGCTTCAGGGGCGTTGGCCACCTGGTCGTTGAGCCGGGAGATAAACACCGAGCCGTAGACGGCGATTCCAAGCGTTCCGCCTATTTGCCGGAAGTAGTTCGCCGAGGAGACCCCTGTGCCCATGTTTTGGGGCGGAACACTGTTCTGCACGATCAGCACGACGTTCTGCATCAGCGCCCCGATTCCCAGGCCGAGTACGAACATGCCCAGCGCCGTGAACAAGTACGGAGTTTCTGCGGAGATGCGCGAGAGCAGCAGCAGCCCCAGGATCATCACCAGCGACCCCAGGATCGGATAGATCTTGTACCTGCCGGTGCGGGAAATGAGCTGTCCGGTTCCGATGGAGCTGAGCAGCAGCCCTGCGGTCATGGGCAGCATCATCAGCCCCGAGTCGGTGGCGCTGGCACCGTTGACCATCTGCAGGAAAGTCGGCAGGTAGGAAATGCTGCCGAACATCGCCAGCCCGACGGCGAGCCCCACCAGTGAGCAGACAACAAAGTTGCGGATCCTGAACAGCCGCAGCGGAAGGATTGGTTCCGGTGCCCGCAGCTCCACGGGAATGAACACCGCGATGGCCACCAGGGCTGCCGCACCAAGCCCAAGGATGGTCGGGGACGTCCAGGCATACGTGGTTCCGCCCCAGCTGGTGATGCCCACCAGTGCTGCGCTCGCAAACGCAAGCAGGATGGCGCCGGGATAGTCCAGTTTGATTCCGGCAGCGCTGCGCTTGGGCAGGTGCAGGGAGGTGATGATCAGTGCCAGGGCAATCGCCCCGAGCGGCAGGTTGATGTAGAACACCCAGCGCCAGGACCAGTATTCAGTCAGGTAGCCGCCCAGCAGGGGTCCGCTGACGGAAGCAACTCCGAAGGCTGCGCCGATCAGCCCCATGTACTTGCCGCGGTCGCGTGCCGAAACGATGTCCCCGATGATCGCCTGCGCGCCGATGATCAGCCCGCCGCCGCCAACGCCCTGCAGCGCCCGGTAGGCAATCAGCTCGCCCATACTGTGGGCCTGGCCCGATAGCGCTGATCCCAGCAGGAAGACCGCAATCGCAAAGATGAAGATGTTCTTGCGTCCCAGCAGGTCACCGAGCTTGCCGTAAATAGGCAGCCCGATGGTGGACGTCAGCAGGTAGGCGGTAATAACCCAGGACAGGTGCTCGAGTCCGCGCAGGTCGCCCACGATCGTGGGCAGTGCAGTGGAGACGATTGTCTGGTCCAACGCTGAGATCAGCACTGCCATGATCAGTCCGCTGAAGACCAGCGCCAGCTGGCGGCGGCTATGCGGTGCCGGGGCTCCCGGCCCGTGCCCGGGCGGCGGTTCAGGCGGTGCCGGGGATGCGGGCGCGGGTACCGTCTGGGAGGTCGACGCCGGTGACCCCAGGTCTGTGGCGGTCCGGGCCACCGGATGGATGGCTTCGGCTCCGTGGGCAGTGAATCGAGCGGCCAATGACGCCTCCTAGGGAAGTCATCCATGGATGGTCTGGAACCAAAACCCACTACCCATTCGACGCCCGCCGTCCGGCCAAGTCAACGGTCCGCAGCGGCCGATGGGAGCGGCCGCACCGGGAAGGGCAGGCGCCGCGGCGGCGGGTGTGAAGTTCCGTTGCCGGGATCTGCGCCCCGCCATGTGGGCATTGTTCCGCGGGTGGGCCGGGCGCAGACTTGCACTAAACCGCGGACCGGCCAGAGCGCCGGCGCACAGGATCCCTGAGTCCTTCCGGAGCACACCATGAACTGGACGATGAGCGTCATCTTTCGCGCCATACCCCTCCTGATGGGAGCGCTCTGCCTGTCCTACGGGCTGTACATCCTTGCCGGGCCCGGCGATGCCGGTCATTTTGTTGCCGGACACGTCAACGTGGGACTGACCGCCATCTGTTATGCGCTGTTCACTACGGCGGCCACCATCATCCGGCAGCTCATCGGCCGCTACGGGCGCGGCTGGAGTATCGCCCTGCCGCTCACCGGCTACGTGGCTGCTGCCGCAGCCGTCGTCTGGGGCATCATCCTGGCCAATCGGGGCAACACCCCGCAGAACCTCACCGCAGGCTTCGTGGTCATCGGCGTCGGCCTGGTCGCAGCGTGCGTAAGCACGGTGGCGGCCGCGTCCACGAAATTCACGCTGATCCAGTCGGCACAGCTTCTCGAGCCTTTGGGCGGCCCTCCGGAAGGTGCGCATTCCCGGGCTGCCGGCGCCGTGCTGATCGCAGTACCGGCTGCGGCCGCGGTCACCGGTTTCTCCCTCGCAACCGGCCTGCTGCTGCGCGGAGACGCTCCCGGGTTCGTAGCCGGTCACGTCCTGCTCGGCCTCTCAGCGATCTGCACGTCGCTCATCGCCCTGGTGGCCAGCATTGTGCGCCAGGTACGCAACGTCTTCAGCGACGGTGAGCGTTTCGCCTGGGCCTGGCTCGTCGCTGCCGCGGGCACAGCCAACCTCTTGCTCGGGATCTTCGTACTGTTCAGCTCGGACGAGTCCTACCGGCTGGCCCCGGGATGCGTGCTGCTCGGCCTGGGGCTGATCTGCTTCAGCATCCTGTCAAAAGTGCTGCTGCTCGCGCTCGTCTGGCGCCGCACGTTTGCCCTGGCCAACCGCATCCCGCTCATGCCCATCGGAACGGCTCTCACCTGCTTGTTCTTCGCCGCTTTCCTCTTTGAAGCCGCAGGCACAGATCCGGCGTTCTTTGTCGGAGCGCACGTACTGGTTGGACTCGGAGCTGTCTGCTTTACGCTCTTCTCAATCGTGTCCATCCTCGAAGAGGGAACGTCGTAGCGCCGGCACGGGAAAACTGCTCCTCAGCCGGCAAACTCCATGCCGGGGGCCGGGCGCGGCCTGCTGAGCCAGTAGCTGGAACCGTCCGGGCTGCGCTGCACGATTCCTTCATCCACCATCGCCCGCCGGAACATCGCCGGGTCCTGGGTGAAGGAAGCCAGCCGGACGGTGACCTCGGCTTCCGTCAACCGGGCAGGACTGGCGGCGGGATCCCCGGCACCGGCGTCCAGTACCCCGTGCCGGGAAAAGACCTCACCGGCCAGATAGTGCAGGACTTCAAGGCGGTCGGCCCGTTTGGATGGAAGGCTGCCGGAGCTCCCGGGACCCAGGTGCCGCAGCGGGGACTCATCCCGGGGTGCCCGGTCTGCGGCGAGCAGGCGGGAAAAGACCTCCGGAACCGGGTGCAGACCGTCCTCCCCTTCCCGGACCAGGCCGGCCTTGAGGAGCGCGGCCAGGGATTTGCTTCCGGCACGGTCCAGTTCCCGGGCGGAGAGCGGTTCGCCCTGCCCGGCAGCGGCAATAACCCGGCCATACACCTGCAGCCTGCGGGAATCTGCGAGCGCGGCGGCCACCGCTTTCCAGTTGGGGCTGCCTGCGGTGCCGGGGGTGTTCAACGATCGTGCCTTTCATGCCTGGTTTATTCTGCGGCCTTGGCCCTGTCCGGGCTCCGGTCCGTGACGTAGCCTACTGCAACAGGAATCCGGACCCGAGGGGAGCTGCCGCATGGAGTCTTGCTACCCCGTGCGCTCTTTCGCGGCTGCGTCCGTTGCGGCCGCGGGCAGCGCGGTTGCGGAACTTGCGTCCCGGCTCTCCGGAGTTCCGGTGCAGGCTCAAGTAGATTCGGATCTTGCCCGCGCCTGGTTCGGCCCGTCATTCCGCCCGGCCGGGTGGGAGGTTCCCCCGCCCTGGGACCCGCTCTCGCGTGACTACCGGTGTGCGGACGGCTGGGTCCGGCTGCACACCAACGCCCCGCACCACCGGCGCGCGGCGCTCGCTGTCCTGGGACTTCCGGGAGATGCCGGCCCGGAGACAGCGTCCGTGGCGGTGAGGGCCTGGAAAGGCGGGGAACTGGAAGAAGCGGTGGTGGCAGCCGGCGGCTGCGCTGCCCGGCTGCGGACGGCGGAACAGTGGCTGGCGCACCCGCAGGGACAGGCTGTCAGCGCCGAGCCCCTCATTGGCTGGACCCGGCGCGCGGCGCGGCGTCCCGCCGAAACCTCCGGAACTCCGCTCCGGCCGCTGCACGGAGTCCGGGTCCTGGACCTCACCCGTGTCATCGCGGGGCCGGTGGCCACCCGCTTCCTGGCCGGCTTCGGAGCACGGGTTCTGCGCATTGATCCGCCCGGCTGGCAGGAGCCGTCGCTGGAGGCGGAGATGACAGTGGGAAAGCGCTGCACCCGGCTGGACCTGGGCACCCCTGACGGGGCGGCGAAGGTCCGTGAGCTGATTTCCACGGCCGACCTGGTGGTGCACGGTTACCGCCCCGGCGCCCTCACCGGGCTGGGACTGGACGAACACCGCCTCCAGCAGCTGCGCCCCGGCGTCGTAACCGTGGCACTGGATGCCTGGGGCTGGACCGGGCCGTGGCGCGGACGCCGCGGCTTCGATTCCCTGGTGCAGACGGCCTCGGGCATTGCCGACGCCGGCATGGCCTGGTCCGCCGCGGATGCGCCGCTGCCGCTGCCTGTCCAGGCACTGGACCAGGCCACCGGATACCTGGCCGCTGCGGCAGCCGTGCGGGCGTGGACCCGCCGGCTGGACGGTGAGGTATATGCCGCAAGGCTTTCCCTGGCCCGGACGGCTGTGGAACTCCAACGGGCCGCCGATGCCCGCGGGCCGGTGCCTCCGCTCTGGGAGTCACCGCCCGATCCGGCGCCGCCCTCCCTGCCCCGGGCTGCGGAACAGACCTGGTGGGGCCCGGGCGAGCGGCTGGCACCTCCGCTGGCGTTTCGCTCTGAAGGACCGGTTCCCGAAATGCGGTGGGACGTGCCTGCCGCGCCCCTGGGATCAGCTCCCGCAGCGTGGTAGCCGGGGGGCGCCGGGAACAGCCCCGGCTAGCTGCGGCTGAACGCGTCCAGGCGTGCCTGCGCTTCATCCTCGTGCCGGGTGCGCAGCTCGTAGTCAATGAACGCGTCGATCATCGCGCGGTAGGTCTTTTCCACCACCGTGGAGTCCTGTTCCTGCGCCTGCGCGGCTTCCCGCACGTGGTTGATGACTTCCTCTACCCGGTCCCGCGCGCGGACCTGGGCGTCGTCGTCCTTCAGTCCCCCGGCCAGGCGCACCAGGCGTTCGCGGCGCCAGATCAGCGCCACAATTTCTTCGTCTATCTCGTCAATGGCCGTGCGTACGGCCACAAGCTGTTCGGTAGTCGGGTCTGTTTCCACTGTTTCTCCCATGGCTTCCAGTTTACCGGGACGGCGTTTCGGACTTTTCCGGCTCGGCCGGCCGGCCCAGTTTCGAGGGCCACCAGATCCGCGGGCCAATGTCATAGGACAGCGCCGGGACCAGCAGCGAGCGCACCACAAGGGTGTCCAGCAGCACGCCGAAGGCGACGATGAAAGCCAGCTGGGCCAGGAACAGCACGGGGATCACGCCCAGTGCCGCGAAGGTAGCGGCGAGCACGATTCCGGCGGAGGTAATGACCCCGCCGGTGATCATCAGTCCCCGGACGATCCCGTCCCGGGTGCCCAGGACAAGGCTCTCCTCCCGCACACGGGTCATCAGGAAGATGTTGTAGTCCACGCCAAGGGCAACCAGGAAGATGAACCCGTACAGCGGCACTGCCGGATCAGCACCCGGGAAGTCCAGCACGTAGTTGAACAGCAGCGCGGAGATGCCCAGTGTCGCTCCGAAGGACAGCATCACGGTAAGGATGAGCAGGAAAGGTGCCAGCACCGCCCGCAGCAGGAGCATCAACAGGAAGAAGATCACCACCAGCACTACCGGGATGATCAGGTTGCGGTCGTGCTCCGCGGCGTCGTTCGTGTCCACTGTCGTGGCGGTCGTTCCGCCCACCAGGACCTCCGGCTTATCCGCCAGTTTCTCCCGCAGTTCGCGGACCGTGTCCTCGGCTGCGGTCGAGTCGGCGTTCTCCGTCAGGGTCGCCTGCAGCAGCACCTGCCCGTCCACGGTCTTGGGGGACGCGTTCTCGGAACCGGGGATCGGGGGAACCTGCACTCCGGCGTCGGTGACGGGCAGGGAACCTGCCGGGGTGCCCTGCGCCACCACGGTGACGTCGGAGATGCCGCTGGTGCCAAGCACCGTGTCCGCAACGGACTGCAGTTCCGATTCAGGGGCCACGATCAGCACCGGGCTGCCGGATCCTGAGGGGAAATGCTCGCCCAGGGCCGCCTGCCCTTCCTTGGCTTCGGTCTGTCCCAGCACAAAGTCGCTCTGCGGCACCCCTGAGGCGCGGAAGTCCACCACTGCCACCGCGGCGGCGGCCAGTACGACGGCGCAGATCAGCCAGGTGCGCCGGGAATGGTTGCGCACGGTGCGGGCAACGCCTGGCCAGAAACCGTGCGCCTGGTGGTCCCGGTCCGGGTGCGGGGAGCCGAACGCCGGGCGCCGCGGCCAGAACGCGGCCCGGCCACAGACAAAGAGCAGGGACGGCAGCAGCGTCATGGCCGCCAGATAGGAACAGACAATCCCCAGGGAGGCCACCGGTGCGAGGGCCTTGTTTGAGTTCAGGTCACTGAGCAGCAGGCACAGCAGCCCCGCCACCACGGTGCCGGCGGAGGCGGTCACGGGTTCCAGCGTGCCCCGCAGCGCAGCCCGGGTTGCTCCCCAGCGGTCCGCGTGGTCCCGCAGGGCTTCGCGGTACCGGGAGACGTAGAGCAGGGAGTAGTCCGTGGCTGCGCCGATGCCGAGGATGAACAGGATTCCCTGTACCTGCCCGTTCAGCGTTACTGCACCGGCTTTGGCCAGCCAGTACACGGCAAGGATCGCGGCGGAGAGCGCCAGGATGGAGGTGAGCAGCACCAGGATGGGCAGCAGCGGCGAACGGTAGACAATCACCAGGATCACCAGCACGGCGATCACGGCAACGATCAGCAGGGCCCCGTCAATGCCGCCGAACGCCTGGGAAATATCCGCCAGCTGTCCGGCCGGTCCGGTCACATACGCGCTGAGCCCGTCCGGCAGTCCGTCCTTCGCCACGGTGCTGAGGTTCTCCACGTTGTCTGCCGCGGCGTCGTCATCCGTCACCGGCACAAAGATTTCCGCAGCCTTTCCGTCTTCCGAGAACTGGGCCGGGGACACGCCGCCGCTGACCCCCGGGGCGTCCGCGAAGGCCTTCTCCCGGTCCTGGATGAAGGTGCGGTCGGCATCGGTCAGCCCGGAATCGTTGACGTAAAGCACGACGGCGGGGATCGCCTCGCTGTCGGTAAACTCCGGCTGAAGCTCGCTGACCTTAGTGGACTCGGAGCTGGAGGGAAGGTAGGAAGCCTGGTCATTCTGCTGGACTTCGCTGATCTTGCCGAAGTACGGTCCGCCCACCCCGCCCAGGCCGAACCAGATGACGATCAGCAGTACGGGAATCACGATCCGCAGCCAGGCAGGTGGGCCTGCGCTGCGCCCGCCGTCCCGGGGCGGGCCTTCGCGGGGCGGGCCTTCGCGGCCTGAAGGAACAGCCGCCGCACCTTCCGCGGAGGAGGGCCGGGCGGGCTGGGAATGCCCGGAATTCGGGGGGATCGCTGTGCTCATGGGCCTCGTCGCATTCTCGCGATAGCGCGGGGAAGAGTTTGCCGGTCTTCACTCCGTCCCTGGACGTGCACTGCCGTTTTCAATAAGAGGCTCCCTGCACAGGCCGAGTCAACGGCCGCTGCCAAAGACCGGTCCGGTCCGGCGCGAAAATCCAGGCAGGTCATGTTCTGGGTTTGCCGGGGTTTCGGTGGGAAGATTCCTACATGCTGCCCCAGTTGAGCGTCGTCACCCTAGGCGTGCGCGATGTTGAAGTGTCCTATGCCTTTTACGGCCGCCTGGGCTGGAACCCCGTGCAGTATGTTCCCGGCGAGGTGGTGTTCTTCCAGGTGGGACACGGAATCCTGCTCTCCTTCTTCCGCAGCGACCACCTGGCCGCGGAGTCAGGAGCCACCGGGTCGGCCAGCCTGGCGCCGTTCACCCTGGCGCACAACGTCGACTCCCCGAAGGACGTGGATGCGATCCTGCATGAGGCCGCTGCGGCCGGCGGGTCCATAGCTGCTCCGGGCATGCAGATGAGCTGGGGCGGCTACTCGGGGTATTTCACGGATCCGGACGGTTTCCGCTGGGAGATCTGCCACAACCCCGGGCTGCGGGTTGCCGAAGACGGCACCGTGAGCCTCTCGGCCCTGGACCCCGGAGACCCCGGCGCGGCACTTCCCACCAGTTCGGTTTCCTGACCGCGCCTGTTCGCCGCAGTCCTAGAACAGCACGGCCTCGGTTTCGTTCCCGGGTTCAGCTTCGGCGTCCAGCAGCCAGGGACCGTCATGGCGTACGTTTCCCACCGCCGGGTTGGCCGGTTCGATGATCCAGCCGGCGGCGGCAGCGTAGGCGTTGCCCAGTGCGCATCCCAGCGCTTCGAGCGCCTTGGTGGCGCTAAGCGTCCCCGGCGCGAGCCACGCGTCCAGGTCCTCCCCGGCCAGGGGCAGGGGCATCCTGTCGTGGAGTTCGCCGAGCCTGCGCAGGAGCGGGTCTGCGCTTTCCGGCTCCGGTGAGGCCAGCGTGATGACGGATGCTGACAGCAGCCAGCGGTTCGGGTCCCCGGCGGACAGGGCCGGGTCCGCCCACCATTCGTACAATCCGGCGAACCAGTGCAGCCTGCCGTCAGCCCGGCGGACAAAATAGGGTTTGCGGGTGCCGCCGGGACCAGCCTGCCACTCGTAGTATCCCTCCATGGGCACAGCGCACCGGCGGGAAAGGACCGCGTCACGGAAGGTGGGCTTCTCCAACAGGGTTTCGCTGCGGGCGTTGAAGGCACGCACGCCCACGGAGCTGTCCTTGGCCCAGCCCGGGACCAGTCCCCAGCGGGCTACGTGAACCTGCCGGACGGCGGCGCCGTCGAGCACGCGTTCAAGCACCACCGGCACGTCCGAGGTCGGCGCAACGTTCCAGGACCGGCGCAGCTCAAGGTTGGCATCGGCCTCGGCCTCTGCTTCCGCCACCAGGTCACCGATGGCCCGGGCCATCACGTATCGTCCGCACATGCCTCCAGTCTGCCCCGCACGGTCCCGGCCGTCCCAACCCGGGAATCAAAGCGGCCACAGCGGCGTTGACGAGGCAGCAGAACACCCGCACAACCCACCAAGGAGCTCCAATGTCCGTCACTGCCGAAGCGTTCACTCCCGAGGCCGGAACCATCACCATGTTCTCCACCAGCTGGTGCGGATACTGCCGGCGGCTGAAGTCCCAGCTGGATGCGGCGGGAATCGGCTACACCGAGGTGAATATCGAGAACACCGAAGGCACGGCGGAACTGGTGGAAGCCCTCAACGGAGGCAACCAGACCGTTCCGACCGTGGTCTTCCCCGACGGCTCGGCAGCCACCAATCCCTCGGCCGCTGAGGTGAAGTCCCGCCTGGGCCTCTGACCTGACCTTTCACCTATTCGATGCCGGGAGCCGCGAAAGTGACTCCCGGCATCGGCGTCCCTAGGATGGAACAGTAGCCCCGGAACGCCGGGGTGCCCCTGAGACATCTCCCGAGAGGCAGCCCTCCCCCATGGTTCACAAGGTCCAAGCTGTAGTAGTCAAGGAAAAGAACGCGCCGGTCTCCCTGGAGACCATCCTGGTTCCGGATCCCGGGCCCGGAGAAGCACTGGTGGACATCCTCACCTGCGGCGTCTGCCACACGGACCTGCACTACAAGCAGGGCGGCATCAGCGATGACTATCCGTTCCTGCTCGGCCACGAAGCCACCGGCGTGGTTTCAGCCGTCGGCCCCGACGTCACCGAAGTGGCCCCGGGCGACCGCGTCATCCTGAACTGGCGCGCCGTGTGCGGGGAATGCCGTGCCTGCCGCAAGGGCCAGCCGCAGTACTGCTTCAACACCCACAACGCCACCCAGAAGATGACGCTGGAAGACGGCACGGAACTCTCCCCGGCACTGGGCATCGGCGCATTCGCCGAAAAGACGCTGGTTGCCGCCGGGCAGTGCACCAAGGTGGACGACGACGTCGATCCCGCCGCCGTCGGCCTGCTCGGCTGCGGCGTCATGGCCGGCATTGGTGCCGCCATCAACACCGGTGAGGTAAAGCGCGGCGAATCCGTGGCCGTCATCGGCTGCGGCGGCGTGGGCATTGCTGCCATTGCCGGCGCCAAGCTGGCCGGCGCCACCACCATCATCGCCGTGGACATCGACCAGGCCAAGGTTGACCTCGCCCTGGCCAACGGTGCCACGCACGGCATCAACTCCCGCGAAGAAGATCCGGTGGAAGCCATCCGCGCGCTCACCGGCGGCAACGGCGCCGACGTCGTGATTGAAGCCGTGGGACGCCCGGAAACCTACAAGCAGGCCTTCTACGCCCGCGACCTCGCCGGCCGCGTAGTGCTGGTGGGTGTCCCCACGCCGGAGATGCAGATCGAGCTGCCGCTGGCAGACGTGTTTGGCCGCGGCGGATCGCTGAAGTCCTCCTGGTACGGCGACTGCCTGCCCAGCCGCGACTTCCCCATGCTCGTGGAGCAGTACAAGCTCGGCCGGCTGGACCTGGATGCGTTCGTCTCCGAACGGATCGGCCTGGGGGACATCGAGGAAGCCTTTAACAAGATGCATGACGGCAAGGTCCTGCGCTCGGTGGTGGAGCTCTAATGGCGGCCCGCATCGACAAGGTGGTCACCTCCGGCACCTTCAGCCTGGACGGCGGCACCTGGGACGTGGACAACAACGTCTGGATCATCGGCGATGACCTGCAGGTGATCATCATCGACCCCGCCCACGACGTGGACGCCATTGCGGAGGCCGTGGGAGACAGGGAAGTCATGGGCATCCTGCTCACGCACGGCCACGACGACCACATCCGTGCCGTGGCCGAGGCCCAGGACCGCTTCAGCGCCCCGGTGTTCCTGCACGAGGCGGACCGGATGCTCTGGGATGCAGTGTTCCCGGACGAAGCACCCGATGACGTCATTGAAGACGGTGACACCTTCGAAATCGCCGGCGTCACCCTCGAGGCGCTGCACACCCCGGGCCACTCCCCCGGGTCCGTCTGCTTCCTGCTCGAAGACGAGGAAGGCAGCGCACCCGTGCTGTTCTCCGGCGACACGCTGTTCAGCGGCGGCCCCGGAGCTACCGGCCGTTCCTACAGCGACTTCGGCACCATCATCGACTCCATCCGGGAGCGCCTGCTGGGCCTGCAGGCGGAGACGACGGTGAACACCGGGCACGGCGATTCCACCACGATCGGCGCCGAGGCACCGCATTTGGACGAATGGATCGCCCGCGGCCACTAGGCCCGGTTCCAGGATCCCCCCCCCCCCCCCCCCGAGAGGGCAGTTACGGCTCGAAAGAAGCTTCAAAGCAGCCGTAACTGCCCTTTCGGCGTTCTGGAGTGCGTCAGGAAGCAGCCGCAGCCTGGAGCTGCCAGCCCTGGCCTCCCGGGGCTGCAGTCCAGTTCACGGGTTCCCCTGCCGGGGTCAGGACATCGTTCAGCCACCAGGTCTCAGCCGGCGCCCAGCCCGCCAGCATGGTCTTCACGCCTGCGGCGTCGAGCACGCTCCCTGCAGTGCGCAGGTAGCCTGCGACGCTAAGGTGGACGCCGTCGTAGTCCCTGGCCACCGCCTGCCAGTCGGGGATCGCCCAGAGCCAGGTATCGGCCTCCGCGTCCCCTGAGCTCACTGCCCAGCTGCGTCCGCGCGAGCGGGTTACTTCCAGCGGATAAGCGGAGACCAGGTTCTGCCAGCTGCGCGCTTCCCGGATCTCGTAAATGCGGGCGCCTTCCGCGGCTTTCAGCGGATAGGTCCGCGCCGCGGTCCAGGGCAGCGGATCTTCGACCAGCCGCAGCCCAGCCGGTCCATTCCCGGGAATCGCCGGGGTGGTGGCGGGGACGTCGGAGAGAGCGGGCACGGACCACCAGCGGCCGGTCCAGTTGGCAACCAGGGGCGTGTTGCCTTCCTCGGCAGCAATTGATTCACGCCATCGCTGCAGTCCGGCGGCACTGCCGGTTAGGGATGGCGGGTCCGTACCGGGAACAGTAGTACTGGCGATCCACTGGACGTAGTGCTGGGTCAGCGCACCGGGGGCCAACCACCACTGGGGCCGCGCCCGGACGACGGCGATGGCCACGGGAAGCAGGAGGTTCCTCGATTCGGGTTCAGCCAGCACACGGGCGATGTCCGACGGCGGCTGCCAGTACGAGGCACCTTTCACCACGCGGTCCAGGCTTTGGAGTACCTGCGCAACCGTGATCCCGGGTCGTTGCGGCAGCGCCCCAAGCGCCTGCAGAACTCTCCTGGACTCCGGCGTGATGCCACCTGGCTGCGGGGCGCTGCTCCCGCAGGAGAACCCCTGCTGTTCCGGGAGGATGGACCGGGCCAGGTCCAGGCAGAGTTCCCGTCCGCGGGGTCCAGCCAGCAACAGCTGTGCGGCGGGAAGTTCTTCCATGAATCAAAATTACCAGCGCTGCCGGGCCCCCGTATCGCAGGGCGTCAGGATTGCCTCACTGCTTCCCCAGACGGGTCGCCGAACGCAGTACGGCCCGGTCCCGGACGGCCATCAGGACCCTGCGGACAGAAGTCCAGTCAACGGCGTCGAGCGGAAGGGCCGTCAGGGCGCCGGGCCGCCGGAGGCCGTATTGGAAACGGGCACGCACTACCAGCAGGGTCTGGTTTGGCCGCAGCGGCTTCAGCAGCCACAGCCACGTTGACCGTCCGTCTCCGTCAGCCCAGAGCATCCAGTCCCGGGGCTGGACCTCCTTGATCCGCAGGCGGTGTCCGGTTCCGGTGCTCAGCAGGTCCCCGATATCCAGGTCACGCAGCTGCGGAACTGCACGGTCTGCCTCGCGCTGGTCGGGCAGGCCCACCCGGTCAACGACGTACCAGCCGGCCCGTCCGTGCCCGATGCGGTTCAGGAACGGCCAGATGTCCGCCGCGGATGCCGGTATCAGGATGCTGCGGGTGTACTGCAGCACCGGGCCGGTGAGGACTGCGTCCCCCGGCATCCGGTGGCCGGCACCCGATTCGGCGGCATGCCGGCGGAGCGGCCGGACAAGGCGGAGGTAGACCCCCGCAGCCGAACCCGCGGCTGCTGCAGCCGCCAGCACCCGCCGGTACGGCCTGCCTGCTGGGCCAAATGCACCGCGCCACCCTGCCACGAAAGGCCGCTAGTCCTGTTCCAGAATGGAGAGGATGTTCCCTGACGGGTCGCGGAACCAGGCCATGGCCGCACCGCCCCGGCGGAAGATGCCGTCGCCGACGGCGGCGTCGAGGGGTTCGAAGACCACGCCCCTGCCGCTGAGTTCGCGCACGGCTGCATCCACGTCCTGCACCGGGAAATTCAGCACTGTGTAGGCGGCCGGGGCATGACCGGCCTTCTCATAGACCAGCACGTGGTTCTGCGGAGCCAGTTCGAGCCGCAGCCGCCCGTGGATCTGTGTCAGGGGGAGCTGAAGCGTGGTGCCGTAGAACCGGCGGGCGGAATCGACATCAGCTACGGCGAATCCGCTGAACGCCTTGCCGTACTCGAACATGGGCACTCCTTCACCGTTGCCGTGCCCTCGATGATAGTCCCGTGATACCGGTGTCCGGCACCGGCTGCGCGGTTATAGCCCGTCAGGTTTGGTCACCACCGTGTGGGTCGCGTGGTCGTACAGGAAGGTCACGGGCCCTCCCGCATGTCCCATCCGGTAGTTGGCGCCGTCGAAGTGCGCTCCCTCGCCGTAGTTCTCGTCCCAGCCGCGGTTCAGTGCAGCCTTGAACTCATAGTCCCCGGCCGGCAGGTCTACGCTGAGCTTCCAGAGTTCGTCGCTGCGGTCGAACCCCAGCTGCACGGCCTCTGACGCCGGATCCCAGTCGGTACCGCCCAGCACCGAGCCGAACGTCCCCGGCACTGCAACGGCGTTTGGCTGGGGGAAGGACGGTCCGGCGTAGTGCTCTTCGGCATGCGCGCCGTGGATCCGGGCTGCGGGTTCGGCCGCGGCGTCGGAGACAACCAGCGCTTCCTCGAGCACGGCTTCACTGTGCGCCTCGGCGCTGGTCACTGCCGTGACCGAGTGTTCGCTGCCGCTGAGCGCAGCGTGCAGGTGCTCCACATCGGGGAAATCGGAGAGCGCGGAACGCCCCTCGGAGGTGATGCTCCAGCCGGCCCGGCCTTCCTTCAGGATCCATCCGGCCTTGACCAGTTTGGTGCTGGCGGTAACCAGTGCCCGTTCACCGCGGGCGACGCCGCTGGCCAGCAGCTGCGCTTCGCTGCCTTCCAGCGGCACCTGTTCCAGGGCCTGGCGCAGCACCTCGGCGCGGGATGTCTTCTTCTGTGCTGACGGGTCCTGCCGGGCCAGGACTTCGAGAATGGCCTTGAGCCGCAGGGCAGTGTTTTCGACGCTCTTCTTGGGCAACGTGCGGGTCCTTTGCTTGTTGTGGCTGAGGCGGGGATGCGCGCCTGCTTCCGCTGCCCGAGCCTAACGGGACCGGGCTCCGGTTGGAAAGACAGTTGCCCCGGGTGCGGCGATCCGCTCCAGGCGACCGGGATCTGACGTGCGAAGCTCGGCGTAGCCTCCGTAGGCTGCGAGCAGGGATGCTTCGGCCCCCGCTACGCTCAGTCCGGGACGGAGGTCCTCGGCGGCACCGGCCGTCGCCGGGTCCCAGTCCAGGCCCAGCGCTTCATACACGGCCGTGAGGACTTCGCGCAGCGGTGCCGAATCCTGGATGACCACCACTGAGGAAAAGAGCCACGCCCCGGACACCACGCGCTGCGCAGTGCCCACCAGTTTGATCCCGGGACCGGTTCCTCCATGGACGCTGTACTCCCCCGGGCAGTACTCGCCGGGGATTTCCCCGACCCCGGCCGGAACCCCGGCGTCCTGCAGGGCACCGGCGAGCAGCTGCGCGAAGCCTGCGAAGCGCGCCAGTGAGTGCGCGACGGCGTCGGATTCGGGCTCTATGTGGTCAAGGATCAGGCAGCCCTGGTGGTAGGCGGCCGCCCGGCCGCCGGCCTTGCGGACCAGGGGTTCGAAACCCAGGTCCCGGCAGGCAGCTGCGGCGTCGGGAAATCCGGGAAGGCGGGCGTCACGCTGCCCGAAAGCCACGGTGGGACGCGGCTGGTAGATCCGCAGGGTCGGGCCCAGCTCACCGCGGCGGGCGGCTGCCAGCAGGTCAAGGGCGTGCTGCAGGTCACCGGCGGCGCCAAAGGACTTTTCCTGGCGGTAGACGTCCAGCAGGCGCGGCTCCACAGGGTCAGTTCCGTCCCAGCGGACGGACCGTGAGGATCTGTTCACTGCGCCCAAAAGGCCCGGATTCGTCGTGCAGTACCGAGGACGTCAGGCCGATCCCGTCCGTGCCGAAACTGACCCGGGTATCCAGGCCCAGCCATTGCCCGGCGGGCTGGCGGTAGAGATGGATCTGCAGGTCAACGTTGGGGAACATCCAGCTCTCCCCTCCCGGCGGTACCCGCGCTGCAATGCCGTTGGCGGCATCGACGAGGCCGAGCAGCCGCACCGTGGAAGGCGTCTGCACGCCGTCGAGCATTTCGAACGGCGAGCGCACCCACACCTGGCCGCGTCCGGGCCGCAGGCCGGGAACCGCCCGGAACTCCAGGCTGTTGATGAAATCGCCGGGCCAGGCCGTCATTCCGTCGAAGCCCTGGGCCTGCCCGGGACCGGGCATCGGCTCATCTTCCACGGCGGCCACCTCAGTGGTGTCTCCCAGGGCAAGGCGCCAGGCTGTGGCACGCACGGCCGTACGGCCGCCGGCTGTCAGCTCGGCCTCGAGCAGTTCGATGGTGCGTCCGGCGCGGATGACCTTGGTGGTGACGTCAAAGACTCCCTGCGGGATGACACCGAGGATTTCGAAGCTGACACGCGCCAGCCGCATCCCGGGACGGGGATCCGCCTCTTCCAGGCAATGCACCAGCAGCCCGGCGACCGGCGCCATGTGCTGTTCGTCCTCGTTCCAGGCTCCCTGTGTGTGATGGGTTGATGCGAAAGTCCCCTCACCCAGTGAGCGGTAGTACGATTCGGCCACTTATCCTCCCGGCGCGTCCTGGATTATGCGTACTCAGGCTATCCTGCCTGCGCCTCCGGCACGGCTCTGGCCCCTTCCCCGTGTCTGCGCGGCGGTGTTGAATGGCCCGTGGAGCAAACTCATGCAGGACCGGGACCCCTTCAGCCGGTCCCGGCAAACAAAGGAACCGAGGAACCATGAAGTACACGCATCTGGGCCGTTCCGGCCTGCAGGTCTCCCGCCTCTGCCTGGGCACCATGAACTTCGGACCCAAGACGCCGGAGGACCAAGCGCACGGCATCATGGATTCCGCGCGTGAGTCCGGCATCAACTTCTTTGACACGGCGAACGTGTACGGCTGGGAGAACAAGGGCCTGACCGAGGAAATCATCGGCCGCTGGTTCGCTAAGGGCAGCGGCCGGCGGGAGTCAACCGTCATCGCCACGAAGCTCTACGGTTCCATGGGACCGGGCCCCAACCAGACCTTCCTTTCGGCATTGAACATCCGGCAGGCGCTGGACGCCAGCCTGAAGCGGCTGCAGACGGACTACGTGGACCTGTACCAGTTCCACCACATTGACCGGAACACCCCGTGGGACGAGATTTGGCAGGCCATGGAAACCGCCGTGGCACAGGGCAAGATCATCTACAACGGGTCGAGCAACTTTGCCGGCTGGAATATCGCCCAGGCCCAGGAGAGCGCCCGGCGGCGCAATTTCGCCGGCCTGATCTCGGAGCAGAGCATCTATAACCTGGTCAACCGGTCCGTGGAGCTGGAAGTGATTCCCGCTGCGCAGGCGTACGGGCTGGGACTCATCCCCTGGTCCCCGCTGCAGGGCGGGCTGCTGGGCGGCATCCTGAAATCCCAGGAAGAGGGCGGCAGGCGCGCCGAAGGGCGGGTCCAGGACCTCCTGGCCAAGCACCGTGACCAGATCCAGGCGTACGAGGACCTCGCGGCGGAACTGGAGATTGAGCCGGGGATCCTGGCCCTGGCCTGGCTGCTGCACCAGCCTGCCGTCAGCGCCCCGATCGTCGGCCCGCGGGTCATGGGCCAGCTCGACGACGCCCTTGCCGCCCTAGAGGTGGAACTGGACGAAGCCACGCTCCGGAAACTGGACGAGATCTTCCCCGGCCATAAGCCGGCGCCGGAAGACTACGCCTGGTAACGTGCCTGCCCGGGCCTAGTCCGTTGCCGGTTCTGCGGGTTGGATCAGCTGCGGGCCGTTGTTCCGCACCGAGTTGACCTGGCTGGATACTACCCGCGGGCTGAGGACCGGTTCGGGGATCGCGTCCAGCAGGGTCGCGATTGCCTCCGCGTCCGTCAGGTGCGGGTCCAGCCATTCGGAGTAGAGATCCGGCGGCACCACCAGCGGAGTCCGGTCGTGAATGTGCCCGAGTTCGTCTGCCGCTTCGGTGGTAATGATGGTGACGCTCAGCAGCCACTTGTGTTCGTCGTCTTCGGGCAGGTTCGGATCAGGCCAGAACTCGTACAGGCCGGCAAACGCAATCGGGTCGGGAACGGTGGGGTGAAGGTAGGTCGGTATCTTTCCGCCTTCGGTCTTCTCCCACTCGTAATAGCCGTCCGCAGGCACCAGCGCCCGCCTCTTCACCGCAGCCTTGCGGAACGCCGGTTTCTCCAGGATGGTCTCCCGGCGTGCATTGATCATCCTGGCGCCAATCTTCGGATCCTTCGCCCACACCGGAACCAGGCCCCATTTGGCCGTGGCCAGCCGCCGCACGGTGCCGTCCGGTCCGCGGCGTTCCGTGATGATGCGCACATCGTCTGTGGGGGCAACGTTCCAGGACGGCTCTACGTCTTCCCCCACAACCTGATCCGCCGCGAAAGCGGAAACCAGGTCCGACGTGGCCCGGGCCATCACATATCGTCCGCACATGGACAGCATTGTGCCGCACTTCGGCGGGGGAACCCAGAGCAGCCTCCTGCCGCCGCACCCGGGGAAAGGATTCGAACATATGTTCTACTTAAAACATGGACCCTCAGGCTGAGGCGCGGCTGGCGGCCAGGTATGCCAGGCGCGCGGAACCCATCGGGCTAACCCCCGAAGAACTTGATTTTGACCACTTTCCGCCCACCACTTCCATGCCCGCCATTCCCATCTGGGCATGGATCCGTTTTCCCGGCTGCGCCGAACATGTTGCCGGAGAAACCTGCACCTGGTCTGCGAAAGCAGTGCAGGTGCTGTGGCAAGACGCCGGCACCAGGCGCTCCACCTGGGTCTGGGCCTCGGCTGTTTCCAGGCGTTCCTCCGGCCGGTCCCGGACACCCCTCGGCGACAGGACACCGGTGCCGGAGAGTAAAAATGGAAGAAGCTAGTTCCGGTTCCCAGCAGTAGAAAGGTTCATGGCACGTGAACGCTCCGTGCACCTGCATCCGCTGCGCCGATCCCGCAACCGGCCGGATCGGCGTCGCCGTCTATGACCCGTTTTGCCGCCAGCGGATGCACCGCATCAGCGGCTCCACCCTGCGGGAACCAAGCTACGGCTCCCAGCGCTAGCCGCAGGCGCCCGCCCCGGCGCCCCGGACGCCGGAGCGCGCCCTCCACACCACCTCTCAGCCGTGGCTCATCGAGGCGATCTGCAGGAGGTTTCCACAGGTGTCGGAGAACACTGCGGTAGTCACCGGCCCCATGTGCGCCGGGGGTTGGGTGAATTCGACGCCGAGAGCCAGCATCCGCTCGTACTCCTTTGCAACGTCCTCCACGGCAAAGGAATTGTAGGGAATCCCGTCGCCCGCCAGCGCTTCCTTGAACGGAGCCACGGCGGGATGCGCGCTGGGTTCCAGGAGCAGTTCGACGCCGCCTTCCTCACCCGCATTCCCTACCGTCAGCCAGCGGGCACCGCCGGCAGGCTGGTCCTGCCTTTTCTCGAATCCGAGGACCCTCGTATAAAAATCCAGGGCCTTCTCCTGGTCATCAACAAAGATGCTTGCCGTCACAATCCTCATGGGTCTTGTCCTTCCGCTTCGTTCCGTCCGGGTGGCTGCAGCGGCAGCACGGGTGCCAGAGCCCGAACCCATCCGGCCACCCCCAGGGTCAGCGGCTCCAGGCAAACATGGTGGCGGCGGTAGCGCCCGTCCGCTTCCACCCTGATCAGCCCGGCCGCTTCGAGCACCGCCAGATGTTTTGAAACTCCCTGCCGCGAAATGCGTACTGCGTGATGTGTGATCAGCCGGACACAGAGCTCGTACAGTGTCTGGCCCGGCGCGGACGCGAGCTCTTCCAGCAGGATCCGGCGGACCGGATCGGCCAGGGCCCGGAAGACAGCGTCCATGCGGACACCATAGGCAACCAACGGGTTGCATGGAAGGGTGTGGGGAAAAACTGCGGGGCGCCTCAGCTAGGGCTGGACACGGTTCCGGCGGTTGCGGTGTTCAAGCAGCAGCCGGGCTCCGTTGAGGATAAGGGTCTCCACCGGAACTTCCTGCTCCGCGGCCAGCTCTTCCAGCTCCCGGCCAAGCTTCGGCGGGATGTTCACCTCAACGTTCATGCGGTTAACGGTATCGCCGCCGCACGCTCCGTCCGAACCGAGCAGTCCCGCCGCCGTCATCCGCTGTGCAGGGGCAACCGGTCCTGGAGGCCGCCAGCGCTCCCTTTTTACCGGCGCCGGGGACCACCCTTGGATGAAGCCCTGAGAATCAACGGAGCTGCCGCGTCGTTGTAATCCAGCACAACTGACGCGGCGGCAAGCGGATCACAGGCTGCCAGGTAGATCTCCTGCCCGCGGACATACCGGGCATTGGCAGCAGCACGGGGGTCGGGATCGGAACCATCCCGACGCTGGAGGCGCCGGCAGGATGTTTCGAAAGACACATCCAGGAAAACTGTCGCGTCCCAGATACCGGACAGTTCCGGCCTGTGCAGGAAGAGCCCATCCACCAGGACCACCGCCGGTTCAGGCGCCGTGAGTTCAGGGCCACATACCGGCCGGTCGGAGGCGAGATCGTGGCTGGCCGCATGGTACCGCCCCGAACGGCCCGGACGGAGCGGATCCACCACAAGTTGCCGAAAGGCGGCGTAGTCATAGGAGTCCTCAAAGAATCCGCGCGGCGAGGACCTGCCCTGCCGGTAACGCTCCCGGCTGGGCCGGTGGAACCCGTCAATCGAAATCCGCACCACAGGCCCGGGGAGGCGCGCGCCCAGGGCATCGGCGAAAGTGGTTTTCCCGGCCCCGTCCACTCCGTCTACGCCAATGAACACACGCCGTCCGGGCGCAGGTAAAGGCAGCATCGCAGCCACCGACCCAAGCACCGCCTGTGCCTCGGGCGACATGAACGTTTCCACAGCACCGCACTCTATCTTCCGGGCACCCGTACGGTGCTAGGGTTGGTAATCGAAAGTATGTTCTAAGAACCAGCGGAGGGGTCCGGCATATGCCTGTATTCAATGTCTCCGGCAGTTCCCGCTCCGCGGCGGTGTCCGACGCCGATGCCGCCTCCGGTTTCCCCAGCCCGTCACGCGATTATTTCGACGGGCGGATCGACCTCAACCGGCACCTCATTAGGGACGTCACTTCCACCTACGTTGTTCGGGTCTCCGGGGACTCCATGTCCGGCACCGGAATCAGCGACGGAGACGAACTGATTGTGGACCGCTCCCTCACTCCACGTGACGGGTCAGTGGTTGTCGCTGTCCTCGACGGAGAGTTAACCGTGCGCCGGCTCCGGCTCACCGGCCGCGGAATCGTCCTGTCCGCTGAGAACCCCGGCTATGCGGACGTGAACGTTCCGGACCCGGCGGCGCTGACCATCTGGGGCGTCGTGACCCGCTGCCTCCACCATGTCTGAAGGTCCGGTGCCCCCGCCTGGTACCACCGCCGGGGCCCGCTCCCCCGCAGGAGGACTGCACCGGATCGCGCTGGTGGACGTCAACAGTTTCTATGTCTCCTGCGAGCGCGCTTTCGACCCGCGGCTGGAAGGCGTGCCCGTCGTCGTGCTTTCCAACAATGACGGTTGTGTGGTGGCGCGCTCTGATGAGGCGAAAGCCCTCGGCATCAAGACCGGGGAACCCTGGTTCAAGCTGGCTGAAGCCGCGCCGCACCTCGGCCTGATCCAGCGTTCAAGCAACTACGAACTCTATGGCGACCTGAGTTCCCGGGTCATGGAGCTGCTGGGCCGGTACGCCCTGTGGCAGGAGGTCTACTCCATTGACGAGTCATTCCTGGGCCTGACCGGCACGGCACAGGAACTGGATACGCAGGGCACACGGATCCGCGCCGCAGTGGCCCGCCATACCGGGCTGCCGGTATGCGTGGGGATCGGCACCACCAAGACGCTGGCCAAGTTCGCCAACCGGATCGCCAAGCAGAACGGGCACCTGGGCGGGGTCTGCAACCTGGACACCATGGACCCCGGTGCCGTGGCGACGATTATGTCCCGGGTACCGGTCACCGGGCTCTGGGGCGTAGGAGCCAAACTGGGCAAGCGGCTCGAGGCCTTGGGTATCCGGACCGTCGCCGACCTCAAGGCAGCCGATCCTGCAGTAATTCGCAGCCGCTTCTCCGTGACCCTGCAGCGGACTGTCCTGGAACTCAACGGCACACCGTGCCTGCCGCTGGAAGAAGAACGTGCTGACCGGCAGCAGCTGATCTTCTCCCGCAGTTTCTCGGTGCCGGTAACGACGGCGGCCGAGATGAGGCAGGTGATGAGCATCTACGCCCAGCAGGCGGCTTCCCGCCTGCAGCGGGAACACCAGCAGGCACGCGTGCTCACCGCGTATGCCGGGACTTCGCACTTCAGCCACAAAGCGGCGTCGTTCCCTTCCATCACGGTCAAGCTCCAGAGCCCCACGTCCGATCCGGTGGTGCTGACCCGCGCTGCGGTGGGGGCGCTCGAAGACCAGATTGTGGAAGGCATCCCCTACACCAAGGCGGGGGTCATGCTCAGCGGCCTCTCCGACGCGGGGGCCCAGCCGGTCTTTGACGCCTTCGTCCCGGACCAGGAACACCGCAACCTCGGGGAGCTGCTGGGCAAAGTTGCTGACAAATACGGATCGGCCAGCATTGGGCTGGGCGTGGCCGGGATGCCCAGCGCCCGCCCTGAATGGACCATGTCCCGCAAGTTCTCCTCGCCGCGTTACACCACCGTTTGGGACGAGCTTCCGGTGGTGAAAGCGCGCTGAGTCCAAGAGCCGCCGGTTTGTCCACATGGGCAGTTCTCCCCATGGACACTCCCTGACCGCTGCCCTAGGTTTTCGCTTATGGGGGCAAACCAGTGGGACGTCCAAGTGCAGGGAGTACTTTCCCTGCTGCACGACGCCGAAAACCTGATCCTGGAATGCGAACCGGCTAAAGACTCTGCGCAGGAGGCACTCAACGCCCTGGAAACGGCGCTGGCGGACTGCCCTGAACTCGCCGACGCCGTAGACCGGCTGCGCTTCGAGGTAATCGCCAATGACATGACGGACATCATGGTTCGCTGCAACAACGCCGTTGAGGGCACCCGGGAGAGTGTGCAGGCCTACGTAGACGGCGACCGGGACATGGCAGACACGGCAGGCAAGGCCGCCTCACTGTCCTACCCGGGAGCATCCGGCTTCAGCGGCGGGACCCGGCGCTGGATGGTGCAGTAGATGGGATACATCAACGTTGACCTCTCGGCTCTCGAGAAGCTGCCCCCGCCGGGAACCCTGCGGGTCCAAGCCTCGCTGCTGGCTGCGGCCGGAATGGGCTTCGCTGAATCCGTCGAGGATACGGCCGGGAAATGGCAGGCCCTCGAGGGACTCTACGAAACTCCCCACAAGCACCTAGTCCTCAATGCCCTCGCGGCACCGGCACGCCAGGCCAGCGGGCTGGCCGAGAGCACGGACTCCGTCGCCGCGGCCATCCGGAGCTTCGCGGATGCAGTGGACACCATACGGGCCGCAACGAATTCGCTGCGCAGCGACATAGCGGCTGCGGACCGTCAGCTGGGCGCCATCTTGGAGGAGCCGGTGCCGGGGATCGGCGATGATTTCTCGAATTCCCTGATCCGCTACCAGTGGGATTTCGAGGACCGTGCAAGCAAGCTGGCCTCCGATTACCAAGAGGCACGGGACGTATGCCTGAAGGCCCTGTCCGCGGTGGGAAGAGCCAGCACGGACGTGAATTCCTACTATGGCTCGGGCCGGCTCGACCTGCTCAGCCACGAAGCCGAGCGCCTGCACCGGCTGGCGCTGTCCCCGGACGCGGCGCCGGAGGACGTCCAGGCGTACTACAACCAGCTGGCCGGCATGGACGCCGGCCGGTACCGGGAGTTCGCCGCGGATTATCCGGAAGCGGCGGTTCTTCCGCCCCGGGTGGGTCTGGCCGCAGAGCACCAGGCCGCCTTCTGGCAGGCCCTGAGTCCTGAGCAGCAGGCTGCGCTCGCAGAATCGCTGCCCGCCGTCGCAGGCAATACCGAGGGAGTGCCCTACACCGTGCGGGCTGCAGCCAACGCTGCCGTCCTGGCACTGGTGATGAAACCCGCCTGGCGGGCGACCGAAGAGCAGCGGCGGTCATATGCGGCGATCGAAGAGTCCCTTGAGAAGACAGGCTCCAAGGCTGCGGACCGCAGCCTGATTTCCTTCGACCCGGCCGAGCCTCCCCTGGCCGCCGTCGCCATCGGAAATATGGATACGGCCACCAGCATCACCGCCAACATCTCCGGCATGGGCAGCTCCACCCAGGACATGGGGGGCGCCGTACGGGAAGCTGAAAACCTCTACAACGAACAGCGGCGGCTGGGAGCCGATCCCGCGGTCCTAGCCTGGATTGGCTATGACGCTCCGGACATGCCCCCGTCCACCGAAGTGCTGTTCTCCGACAAGGCGCGGACCGGCGGCGCGAAACTGGCCACCGTCATTGACGGCTTCTACTACACCCGGAGCGCGGAGAACCCTCCGTTCATCAGCGTGACCGCCCATTCCTACGGCACCACCACCGCTGCCTACGCTCTCAGCCAGACCGAAAACACCATCGATTCGCTGGTTTTCTATGGTTCGGCCGGTATTGACCCTGAGGCAGCAGAAAGCGCCGCTGACCTGAAGGTGCGCAGCGGCGAGGTCTACGCCACCCTGGGCCGCGCAGACAAGGTGGCTCCGGCCGGGCAACTCGGGTCCAACTTCGGCGACCCGCGGGTCACCCCCACATCAGAGACCTGGGGCGCAAAGGTCTTCAGTTCGGAGCCGGCCGTTGTTGACGGTAGGGAACTCCTCGGTAACGGAGGCCACGGCGGGGAAGGATCCACGGTCGGAGCAGGTATCACGGAGACCGAGAAAGGCCGGGGATACCTGGATCCGGACACGGCGAGCCTTCGCCACATTGCGGCGGCTTCTTCCGGCAGCGGGGAGCGCATCGGCCTGATCCCGGAAGCAGAAACCGATGCAGCCCTTGGCCGGCTCGCCGACCGGGGCAGCGCCGTCTATTACGCTCCGGGACGGGCCGTGGACTCCGTGCAGGACGGAGCAGCGGCGTTCGCCGACGCCGCCCAGGCGTCAGTGAACAGGGCCGCAGACACTGTCCAGGGGGGTCTGATGTTCGCCGCGGACACGCTGCAGGAACAGCACCTGAGGGACGTCGGTCCCTTCCGGAACCCGCTGAACCCGCTGGTCGACGGTTTGCAGGGAATAGCCCTCGAGAAAACGGATGCGCTGCAGGAACAGTTCAATAACGCAATGGACGGGGCCCAGAGTACCGTTGACACAATTATCGATGCCCACCAGAAAGCAGCAGATGAATACTTCAAGAGGAAGTGGCGCGCGTTTGAGTTCGTGGCGGAGAAGCTCGTTGCGCTTCAGGGCTCTGACTAGTGCCGGGCTGCTTGCTGTCCTAACCCTGACTTCGTGCGCCCAAGGAGCTTCTGTGCCGGATAACTCTGCCGCTTCGCCCACCCAAAATACCGGGAACCCTTCCTCAGCGTCCGGCCGTCCCGCTCCGGAGGTTTTCGCCGGGTTTATGGCCATGGCCAGCGGGGCCGTGGATGCCACGAAGACCGGCGGCTGGATTCATGAAGACGGATCCCCCTGGGATCCTGAGGCGCCTGACCTGGTTTTCTATCCGCATCGCTGCCCGGAATCCAAGGGAGGGCCGAACGCCCGCGACCTTCAGCTTGCGCTTGAGGGACCGGCACCTGCCGATCCCCGTGCAGCACGGGACCAGATGCGCGACTATCTTGAGGCCAGCGGATTCACCCTCACGTCAATGATTGATCCTTCGGAAGGTGCTGAAGCCGATATGCCGTACAGTGTGGGAGCCAAAGGGCAGGAAGGCGAGCTCATCGTGTACTCGGCCAGCCCGGTGCTGGCATTCCTGACCCTCGAGAGCGAGTGTTCAGACCATCCCTCGCTCGAGCATGAGGTCAGCGCCGCGACGCGTTAGCAGCAGGTCTTCGTTCCGCACTGAAGGCCGTGGAGTGCGCCGGCGCCCGGGGTTCCTCACTCATCGCGGTCCGGCTGCGTGAGGCGCAGTTCCTCCACATCAAGCCGGGTTTCGAGCAGGCGGAGCACACGGTCATCAATGGTGCGTTCGTCGCGCAGCGCCAGGATCACCGTGCGTTTGCGGTCCAGGAGCGCCAGCCGCAGCTCGGTCTCCTGCTGCCAGCGCTCCAGCGCCGGTGCCGGCTCGCCCGCTGACTGGACTTCACCGTCGGCCCGCAGCACCTCCAGGTGATGCCGGTACTCATGGACCAGCCGTTCCACCACCCGGCCGTCCGTTCCAAGCCGCGCTGCGAGTTCCGGCAGGGAAGACAGTCCGTCCTCGGCGGAGCGTATCTCCGCCAGGCGGCGCTCGTCCTCCAACCGGTTGTCCTCCGGCAGCTTCGCCCAGCGGACGATTACCGGAAGCAGCGGCCCCTGGACGGTCAGCGTCACCAGTATCACCCCCGCCGTGACGAAGATGATCTGCCCCCGGTCCGGGAAGGGCGTGCCGGCCGCTGTCAGGGCCGGGACCCCCAGCGCTGCTGCCAGGGACACCGCACCGCGGAAGCCTGCCATGCCGCTGAGGATGCGGGAGCGGTTGCTGACCCGGCGCAGCTTCTGTGACGGCCGCCGGTCGATCAGCCGGATCAGGTAGGTCGTGGAGAACAGGAAGGCGATGCGCACCAGCACCAGGACCACGGACACTGCGGCCACCGCCACCAGCCCGACGGTGATCTGCGGTCCGTCGAGCAACCGCACTGCAACATGCAGTTCAATCCCGATCAGCACGAACAGGGCGGCATTGAGCATATACGTGGAGAAGGACCAGAAAGCCTGCGACTGGCGGCGGGCCAGTGCCGCCGTCACGCGCGGACCGGCCTGGCTCATGATCAGGCCCACGACGACGACGGCCAGCACGCCGGATCCGCCCGTCTCCTCCGCAAGCAGGAACGCGGCGAAAGGGGTAATGAAGGTGGCGACATTGCTCAGCATGGGATCCTGGATCCGCCGGCGCACCCAGATCCCGGCCCGGGCGACCAGCAGGCCGGAGACTATGCCGCCGCCATAGGACAGTGCCAGGATCCCCGAGATTGAAAGTGGCGTATAGCCCCCGTCACCTGCCACGATGCCCACGGCGACGGCGTAGATCACCAGTGCGGTGCCGTCGTTGATCAGGCTTTCAGCTCGCAGGACGGTGACGTTGCGGTGCGGCAGGCTGCGGGCCAGGACTGCCACCGCAGTAGCATCCGTGGGAGCCAGGGCGGCGCCCAGGACCCAGGCCGGCCCCCAGGGCATGCCCAGGGCGTGGGCAGTGAACGCAACGGCTGCAGCGGTGACCAGGACGAGCCCGGTACCGGTCAGGACAATGCCGCGCAGGTTGCTCCGGATTTCCCGCAGGGAGGTATTGAGGCTCTCCCAATACAGCAGGGCCGGCAGGAAGAGCAGCAGCACCACTTCCGACGGCAGCTCCACCTGCCGGAACGCCGGTACGAAACCCAGTGCCACTCCCCCGGCCAGCAGCAGCAGCGGGGCACCAATATGAAGCCGTTCCGCACCCAGCGAGCAGGCCAGGATGGCGACCCCCAGTGCCACTACGAGTTCCAGACCAAGCACGGGCCAACCTTCCCTCGGGCAGCTTCCCGGCCGGGCAGCCTACTTAAGTGTGCCGAGCACGGGCAGCTCCGTCGAGGGTGCGGCCTGCCTGTCCGGGCTCACCCCGCGCGGGCCGCGCCCGGTGAGCGCAGCATCGACCAAACCGGCGGGCCGCCGTCGGGCATCTCGGAGACCGCCCAGACATCGAACCCCAACCGGCGGTAAAAGGCCACGTTGGATTCCGCGGAGGTCTCGAGGGCAATGGTCCGGTCGGGGCTGGCTGCCAGCACGGATTTCATGAGCCGGGTGCCCAGTCCGCTTCCCTGCGCCTGCGGTGCGACGCCGATGGTGGCCAGCGTCCATGATCCTGCCGGCGGCTGCGGAAGGGGATGCGCCAGGTTGCGGACCGATTCGCCGTGCAGGGACGCAAGTTTTTCCTGCAGGTCAGGGGTCAGCGGTGCGGGGTCCAGTGCTGCCAGATTCGGCGGGAGCAGGACGGCGACGGCGGTGCGGTCCTCATTGGCCCACACCTCCCCGTGCGGCAGGGCCAGATGCTCCAGATAGAGCCGCTGGATGGCAGCTGTGCGGGCTTCCCGGCGCTCGCTGTCCACGGTCCAGCGGGTCCAGGCGTAGTCGGCGAAGGCTTCCGCCAGAACCGAGGCCAGGGCCGTTATCTCTGCCGCTGACGCGTGCTCCAGGCGTGTTGTTCCCATCGTTCTTCCTTTTCGTGTCTGTATGTTTCCTGCCTGCTCCAGGGCAAGGCCGGGGATCCTACTGTGCGCGGTTCCAGGCCCGGCGCCACCATGGACGGCGCTGCTCCGGATCCGGTTCAGGTCCGGTGTCCCCGGCCCGCCGTTCCTGCCAGCGCTGCACTTCCAGTTCGGCGTCCCGCAGTTTCGTGATGACGGGCGGGCCTCCCAAAAGCTGCCGGCGGGCTTCGATGATCCTCCGGTTGAAGTCTTCCACGGTTTCCCGTACCTGGGCGGCGGAAGGTTTGGCGTCCAGCACGCTGTCCAGTTCCGCGTCCTCTACCCGCAGCAGCAGGGCGGGCGGTCCGAGGCCGCTGATGTTCTCGCGCTGAATCAGCCCCTTGACCCACCAGTCGGGATCGTCGGCTTCGCCAAGGTTCGGGATGGGCTTGCCGGCGTACTTCAGGTTCTCGAATTCCCCGCGCATCATGGCATCGCGAATCAGGTAGTCGGCTTTGTCCGCCGGATCCACCTGTTCCTTTCGCCGCCGCAGCGCCGCTTCCCCGGGCGTCTCATCCTCTTCGGCAGGAACGCCTGCCGCCCGGATCCTTGCTGCCTGTTCCATCCGGCGCCGGTAGGCGTCAGCCCCGCGGTTACCCATTACTGCGTGTCCTCCCGGCCCATTGGCTAGCGGTCGATCGTTTTCTCCAGTTCTTCAGGGTAGCGGGCGCCTTGGACGGGTATCCGGGCAGCTGCGTCGTCAAGGACTTTCAGGTCCTCTTCGCTGAGGACCACACTGGCGGAGCCCAGATTCTCCTCCAGCCGCTCCAACTGCCGTGTTCCCGGAATCGGCACGATCCACGGCTCCCGGGCGAGCAGCCAGGCCAGGGCAATCTGTGCCGGCGTCGCGTCCTTGGCCCGGCCCGTGGTTTCCAGCAGGTCCACAACCGCCTGGTTCGCTTCACGGGCCTGCCGGGTAAAGCGGGGCAGCTTGCCGCGCATGTCCCCGGAAGCGAAGTGGGTGGAGGGAGAGATCTTCCCGGTAAGGAAACCCCGCCCCAGCGGGCTGAAGGGAACAAACCCGATGCCCAGGGCTGCGCAGGCGGGCAGCACGTGTTCTTCCGGTTCGCGCCACCAGAGGGAGTACTCGCTCTGCACGGCGGTGACGGGCTGGACCGCATGGGCGGCACGGATGGTTCCCGCGGACGCTTCGGACAGGCCGAAGTGCTTCACCTTGCCTTCGGTGATGAGGTCCCTCACCGTGCCGGCAACATCCTCGACGGGCACCTGGGGATCAACCCGGTGCTGGTACAGGAGATCAATGTGTTCGGCCCCCAGCCGCCGGAGCGAACCGTCCACCGCTTCCCGGATGTGCTCCGGCCTGCTGTCCAGGCCAATCTGGCGGCCGTCCCGGTTGATTTTGAAGCCGAACTTGGTGGCCACGACAACCCGGTCCCGGAACGGGGCCACGGCTTCACCCACCAGTTCTTCGTTGGTGTAGGGTCCGTAGACCTCCGCGGTGTCGAAGAGCCGGACCCCGCGGTCGAAGGCCGTGCGGATCAGGTTGATGGCCTCTTCGCGGCTGCCGGACGGTCCGTACCCCTGGCTGAACCCCATGCATCCCAGGCCCAGCTCGGATACTTTCAGGCCTGCCGGACCCAGTTCGCGCGTCTTCATCAGTGTCCTCCCGCCGTGCGGACGCGCCAGCGCACGACGCCGGTCGGCTGGCTGCGGTCCGTCCCATCTGGTTTGCCTACCACCCTGCGCCCGCCCGGCTTCGCCGTCAACAGCGCGTTGGGGGCGCAGTGCCGGACTCAGTCCACCTGGACCACGGTGCCGCCGGTCAACCGGACCAGCTCCGCCAGGGCTGTCCGGAAGACCGTATACGGCGTTCCGGCGGCAACCCACACCTCGGGGTAGCCGCCCAGGTCCCGGTCGATGACGGTTTCCACGGGGGCCGGATGGCCAACCGGAGCAACCCCGCCGATTTCCTGGCCAGTCGCCTCCCGCACCTGGTCCGGCGTCGCCCGCTTGATCCGCTGTTTGCCCAGGCGCCGGGCCAGCGCTGCGGTGTCCACCCGGTGGGCGCCTGACGTGATGACCAGGAGGGGCTCACCGTCGGCCATAAAGACGAGGCTGTTCCCGATCGCGCCAACCTCGCAGCCCAAGGTCTGCGCGGCCTCTGCTGCGGTCCGCGCAGAGCCGTTCGTCACCACTGGCTGCGCTGCCGACCCGCGCTCTGCCAGCGCCTGCTCAACCAGGGCCGCCGCCGCAGCCCACTGAGGATTCTCCATGCCCGCGACACTAGCAAAAGCCAACGCGGCGCCGTCGTACTGTGTCTTCCGTGGACGGTGTCAGCTCCGGGTGATGGTTGCCGGATCAGGACCGGCGCGGACACCGGTGTCCAGGGAGCTGATGTCGGAAAGTTCGGCGGCGCTGAGGGAAAAATCGAAAAGGTCGATGTTCTCCGCGATCCGCTTGGGTGTCACCGACTTGGGAATCACGCAGATGCCCAGCTGAATCTCCCAGCGGAGGATCACCTGGGCCGGGGTCTTATGGTGTGCCGCCGCAATGCGGACGATTACCGGATCGTGCAGCGGATCCTTCGGTGCAGCGCCGGGGCCATGCGGCCAGTACCGGGTCACGCCGCCGATCGGCGACCATGCTTCGGTCAGGATCCCGTTCTCCAGATTGAAGGAGCGCAGCGCCGGTTCACTGAAATACGGATGGACCTCGATCTGGTTTACCGCCGGTACGACGTCGGTGCGTGCCAGCAGGTCACTCAGCTCCTGCGTGCCGAAGTTGCTAACCCCGATGGCCCTTACCCGGCCCTGCTCGTAGAGGGTCTGAAGCGCCTGATAGGAGGCTATGGTCGCTTCGAAGTCCGAAGGCAGAGGCTGGTGGAGCAGGTACAGGTCCAGCACGTCCAGCCCCAGCCGGGCCATGCTGGCGTCGAAGGCACGCAGCGCCGCGTCGTAGCCGTAGTCGTCAACCCACAGCTTGGTGGTGATGAAGAGTTCTGCCCGGTCAACCCCGGACTGGGCCAGGGCGGCGCCAACTTCGGTTTCATTGCGGTAGGCCGCCGCCGTGTCGATCAGCCGGTAGCCGTTGGCCAGTGCCGTCTCCACCGCAACCGTGGTCTCTGCCGGGGCGCTGCGGTACACACCGAAGCCCACCGCATCCAGGACAACGCCGTTATTCAGGGTCAGCTTGGGCATGATGGCGTTCATCGAAAAGCTCCTAGCGTGCAACAGCGTCTAGCTTCCAGAATCCCGCATCCCGCCCTCCCTGCACAGCCTTCAGCGCCGGCGCGGGGACCGGGGGGCTGATGCCGGCTGGCTGTGTGCCGCCCGGTGGCGGCGGACGGCCGCCCGGTTGCCGCAGCGGACGGAACAAAACCGCTGGCGTCCGTTGCGGGTAACATCCACCACCACGTTTCGGCACGGATCGCCCGGGGCAGCACCTGCCTCACAGCGCCTCAGCCTGGTCATGCCGCGCGTGGTCAGGTGCAGGGCCGTCCCCACGCTGAAGACCGCCAGCAGCACCTCAGCCAGCGACTGTCCGCCGTCGCGGTAGTGCAGGTGCCAGCCTTCCCCATCATGATCGGTCAGCCGCGGGTAGGCCGCGGCGTCCTTCATCAGCACGTTCAGCAGCTCTGCGCGCAGGCCCGGAGTCCCGGCGTCCACAACTTCCAGCCAGCGATGGATGACTCCGTGCACCTCGTGGTGGTCTTCCGGCCCTTCCGGGAACGTCATTGTCATGCCGTGCCCGCGGGTTCGGGCGATGATTCCGGCCCGTGTATCCGGCCAGTCGTTAGCCAGCGACGCCGCCAGCAGGACGGCGTACTCGCCGTAAGGGTTGAGATGCATAAGAGCATTACAGCATGCTCAAAGGCATGAACATCGATCTGGACCGGCGGACAGCGCCGAAAACCGCCGCAGCCGCCTGTGAGCACGGGTGGGTGACCTCCTCCAGGCATGCCACCTCCGAGGGCTTAGTCGTCTATGCGCGGTGCGTACGATGCCGCAGCCACCGGGTAGAACTGGCCTCCGCCGAAACGGCGATGCCGCCCCGGGCTTTGAGCCGCCCAGTGCGGGTGCCGTAGTCCAGGGGGCGGAGACCGGCGTCGTATCTCCCCGCTGCGCCAAGCTTGCCAAAGCGGGCGCCCGCCGTTGTTCCGCGCCACCGGCCGGTGAAGACTGGAAGGAACCTACCGAACGGAGCGGATCATGGCAGCGGACGTATTGGTCGTCATTGGAACCGGAGGCATGGGACTGGCTGTGCTTCGGCGGTGCGGGCCGGGACGCAGGATCCTGCTGGCCGATTTCAACGAAGCCCTGCTCCAGGATGCCGTGGACGCCGCGCTCGCTGAAGGGTACGACGTCGAATCCTGCGGTGTGGACGTCTCCTCACGGAATTCGGTGGCCGCGCTCGCGGCCACGGCCCGCGAACTCGGGAGGGTCACGGCAGTGGTGCATACGGCCGGGCTCTCCCCTGCCCAGGCGCCGGCGGAAGCGATCTGGAAGGTGGACCTGTACGGAGTCGCCCTGGTCCTGGAGGAATTCGAGAAGGTCATCGCCAACGGCGGGGCAGGCGTGGTGATCTCCTCCATGTCCGCTTACATGGCCGGAGGACACATCCCCGAAGATGTGCTGGCTGAGCTTGCGGCCAAACCCGCCGACGACCTGCTGGGGCTGCCGTTCGTCGCCGGGGTGGATAATCCCGGATTCGCCTACTCGGCCGCGAAGCGTGCCAACCAGGTGCGCGTCCAGGCCGCGAGCGTGCGCTGGGGCGCCAGGGGCGCCCGGGTCAACAGCATCAGTCCCGGGGTGATCTCGACGCCGATGGGCCAGCAGGAACTGGCGGGCGAGTCGGGAGCGCAGATGCGGGCGATGATCGAGGGCTCGGGAACCGGGCGGGTAGGAACTCCCGGGGACATTGCCAATGCCGCGGCGTTCCTGCTCAGCTCGGACGCGTCCTTTGTTACCGGCGTGGATCTGCTGGTCGACGGCGGCGTAGTGGCGGGGCTCGATTCCGGGCGGTGGGCGGCGTCGGCCGGTTAGTCCCCGCGCGGTGGCCAGGTAGTTCCGGACGCCAGCGGCACAGCTTCCCAGCTCTCGTTACGGATGGTGCCTCGTGAGGTCACAGCAGTGACCAGGCCTAACGGTGAGCGGGAAGCTGTGCGCCGGGAAGCTCAGTAGTTAGGGGCCGGGGGAAGGCCGGCGAACTGTTCCAGGGTCTGCCCGGAGCCGTGGAGCTTGGCCGCAAGCTCCGTGCCGACGAAGCGCAGGTGCCAGGGCTCGTAGGCAAAGCCGGTGACCGTCTCGGCCCCGGCGGGGTAACGGACCACAAAGCCGTACTTGTGGGCGTTGGCTGCAGCCCAGGCCCCGGCCGGCGTCGCTTCGAAACAGGCCTCGAGGGCGCAGGTGCCATCCGCGTTGCCAATGTCCACGGCCAGCCCGGTCTGGTGTTCGCTGTGTCCGGCCCGGGCCGAGATGCCGTCCGCTGTTGGGGCCCCGTAGCTGGCAGAGTACGACTCATGGATGTGCGCCTGGTCCACAGCCGTGCGGTAGCCGCTGACGGCCGTTATCCCAACACCGGCAGCAGCCGCGTCAGCGCTTAGCTGGCCGTAGGCTCCGGCGGCTTCGGGGCGCAAAAGCACGCCCCCGGCGTCGTGCAGTTCCGCCGGCACATAGGCGGGATCTGCCAGCGGCCGGTTCTTGTTGACGACGACGGTAAGGCTGGCGGGCGAGTCAAAGTCCAGCTGCGCTGTTTGTGCGGCAGCCTGCTGCGCCTGTGACTCGAACCAGGAGAGATACCCCAGCAGGCAAAGGCACACACAGCCGATGAGGGCGATGTGTGTCTTGACGAGCTGGCGCGGCATTTGTTCCTCCCCTGCAACTTTCCCACAATCCGGCAGCGCGGAGGAGTACCGACGCGAACATTCACGGTCCCTGGAAATGACGCGTGCACACGCCGCACACCAGGCGGACACGCTCAAAACGCGTTGCTCGCGGGCAGCCCATCGTGCCGGCGGTTGCCCTACCCCGGCGCAGGTTCGGGCTGCCTAGAGCGGTTCGCCCAGGACGTGGTAGGGCACTTTCGTTCCGAGGATGCGTTCCGCTGCCCGGTGCCCCGAGCAGAGGGCAGCGTTCACGGTGGCAGGATCATCCTCCCAGGTTGCTTCCCCGGCCAGATGCAGCACTGCGTCAACGGGCGTTGCGATGCGGCTGTGGTCCTCCCCCGTACAACCCCGCGTCATGTACGCATACGCCCCGCGGGCGAACTCGTCACCCTGCCAGTCCGTGATCCTGGCGTGCACCGGTGCGGGAATCCCGGAACCGTAGATCTCCCGCAGTGATGCCATGACCGATTCCACCACGCGTTCATCGGACCAGCCCCGAATCTCCTGTGCGCACTCCCCTGCCGCGAAGGTCAGCAGCGTCGGCTCGCCGGAGATGCCCGTGAGGTCGTACCAGGAATGCCACCACCGGGCGGCTTTGCCCTGGCGGCGGACGGCGTACACATCCTCATCCCAGAACCTTTCCGGGAAGCGCAGGAAGATCTTCTCGAAGGCGTTCATCCGGAATTTGGAGACCGCGGCGGCAACTCCCTCCGGCAGCGGCGGGTCGAACGTGAGGAGCTGAGACTGAAGGACACCGATCGGAACCGTCACCACCGCGTGCCGGGCACTGAAGCTGCCGCGGCCCGTCTCCACGACGACGCCGGACTCAACCCCTGCGGCTCCGGCCCGGGCTACGCGGGCCGCCGCGTGTTCAAGGCGCACGTCGAGCCCTGCCGCGAGGTTCGCTGCCAGCTGGTCGTACCCGCCGGGGAAGACCACTTCGTCGCCGATGATGACTTCGTCCTCCAGGCCGTGGGCGTCGAGCAGGCGCGAGTCGGCGCCGTACTGTTCCTCGGAGCGGTGATCGAGGTATTCGACGACGCGCGCCGCACGTTCCGGGTCCCAGCCTTCCGCGTCGGCCACCTGGGCGACGGCGGTGCGGGCCGCGTCCGCGTAACTGGCGCCCGGCGGCAGTGCCTCGATAACGGCGCTGAGCTGGACTTCCACCCGGGCGGCGTCGGCGATGAACTGTTCGGCGTCGCTGCCGGAGAGCCGGGCGCCGTCGGGCCCGTAGTAGGCGATGGGCCGGCCGCCGGCCTGGTAACTGCCAACCGTGAACTCGGCGTCGGCCATGCCGAAGGCGCGTGTGAGAGCGTGCAGCGGTCCGCCGTCGATCCCGTGGATCCAGGAGGCTCCCAGGTCCGTAACCCGGCCGTCGAGGCGTTCGGTGTGCAGCCGGCCGCCAATACGGTCCCGTGCCTCAAGCACCACCACCCGCTGACCGTTGGCTGCCAGCGCCCGCGCGGCACTGAGGCCCGACACTCCTGCCCCCACAACAACTGTGTCGAATTCCGCCGTAGGGATATTCACGTTCAACTCGCTTTTCTGATCATGGAATCCTTCTTTCCCTCACATTAGTGCGGCACCCGGCAAGCCTGTTTATTCAGCGTCGTCTGTGTCCGCGCGCTCGGTTAGGGTTTGTCCATGACAGGCATCCTGCCCGCTGAAAACACCTTCGACCATCTGCGCCCTAGCGACGGTGAACACGTCGGGTACATCCACATGACCAGCTCCGGCCAGTTCATCCCGTTCGACCTGCTGCGCCGCCAGCGGGCGGAAGCCATGGAGCTGGAGGCTGCAGAGCAGCTGCTCGATGAGCTGGGACTGCGCATGTTTACCGAGGACTGGTGGCTCGAGGTCGAAGGACAGCGGATGAAGGTCCTCATCCAGGAAGTTCGCCGTGACCGTGTACGCGTGGCACCTGCGGTTGAGGGGGCCATCGCCAAGTCGGCAGACAGTGACCGCCGGGATCGAGCTGATGCTTCCAACGGACCGCCTGCATCAGCGTCCATGACTGTCCCGCCGTGTCTTATCCCTCTTCGGTGAGTTCCATGTAGCGGCCGCCCAGCTGGTAGGCGAGGTCCTTCATTTCCTTCTCGTCTGGAGCCGCGGTTCCGGGCAGAGGCAGCACATGCCAGTTGGCGCCTTCGGCAATGCCCGTTGGCGCATTCTGGCCGTTCGGCAGCATCTCGGAGACGGTGATCCGGTCTTCCTCATTCTCGTAGCGGACAACTTGGAGCGCCTCAGAGCACATCGCGTACTGGGGCTGGTATCCGTCAAAGACGATAGTCACCGGCTCCGCTGTCGTGTCCGGATCGCAGCCGTGAAGTCCGTTGACGGCGGCCAGCAGCTCATCCGCTGAGCTGAAACTGGACAGCTGCATCTCCTGCGCCGGCTCATCGGCTGCTTCGCTTGCACAGCCGGAGAGCAGTACCGCCGCTGCCAGCAGGCTCCCCGCCAGCCAGGGCCTCCGAAAAACTGGACCTCTGTTCATATTCAACGTCTCCCCCCCCATGAGAATTCGATGCCCTTCTTTCCCGAATGTGCATCGCCAACCAGTCGTTGGTTCTCACCTTAGCTGCAGGTCAACGGACGTTTTGTGGGCCTGGCCGCCGGCAGCACCTTTTCCAGCACACCTGACTCCCACCCCGTCCCGGACATGTAAAAGCGGGGCCGCCTCCGCCGAATTCGTGCGACGCTGGATCCATGGACTTACTGGTATCGCCTGCGCTGACGATCCCCGCAGCCGAACTTGAGTGGCGGTTCTCCCGTTCGTCCGGCCCGGGTGGCCAGCACGTCAACACCACGGACAGCCGTGTAGCCCTGACCTGGAACCTTGCCGAATCGGCGGCGCTGTCCGAAGACCAGCGGGCGAGACTCATGCACCGTCTGAAAAACCGGCTGATTGCCGGAGCACTGGTTGTCACGGCTTCCGAACAGCGTTCCCAGCTGCGCAACCGGGAGATAGCCCTGGCCAAGCTCGCCGAGATGGTGGCTGACGGGCTCGCACCCGGCCCTGCAACACGCCGCCGGACCAAACCCACCCGGGGTTCTACCTTCCGCCGCCTGGATGCGAAGAAGCAGCGCTCAGCCACCAAGCAGCAGCGGCGGAAGCCGATGAGGGATTAGGGCGTTCCCAGCCTCCAGCCCCTTTTCCGCAGCCGGTTAAACAGCGACGCCGCAGCGGGCTGTGAAGCCTGCTGCGGCGTTGCTGTAGAAGAACCTGCCCGGGGTGCTAGAAGTCCCAGTCCTCGTCTTCGGTGTTCACGGCTTTGCCGATCACGTAGCTGGAGCCCGAGCCGGAGAAGAAGTCGTGGTTCTCATCCGCGTTCGGGGACAGCGCCGACAGGATTGCCGGGTTCACGTCCGTCAGGGTGGACGGGAACATGGCCTCGTAGCCCAGGTTCATCAGGGCCTTGTTGGCGTTGTAGTGCAGGAACTTCTTGACATCCTCAGCCAGCCCGACGCCGTCGTACAGGTCGTGCGTGTACTGGACCTCGTTCTCATACAGTTCGTAGAGGAGCTCGTAGGTGTAGTCCTTCAGCTCCTGGCGGCGCTCTTCGGAAACAGTCTCCAGGCCGCGCTGGAACTTGTAGCCGATGTAGTAGCCGTGCACAGCCTCATCACGGATGATCAGGCGGATCAGGTCGGCCGTGTTTGTGAGCTTGGCCCGGGAAGACCAGTACATCGGCAGGTAGAAACCGGAGTAGAAGAGGAAGGACTCCAGCAGGGTGGAGGCCACCTTGCGCTTCAGGGGATCATCGCCGCGGTAGTAATCCGTGACGATGTGGGCCTTCTTCTGCAGGTTCTCGTTCTCCGTGGACCAGCGGAACGCCTCGTCAATCTCCTTGGTGGAAGCCAGGGTGGAGAAGATCGAAGAGTAGCTCTTGGCGTGCACGGACTCCATGAACGCAATGTTCGTGTAGACAGCTTCCTCGTGCGGGGTGAGCGCATCGGGGATCAGGGAGACGGCACCAACTGTTGCCTGCACGGTGTCCAGCAGGGTCAGGCCCGTGAACACGCGCATGGTCAGCTGCTGCTCTTCGGGAGTCAGCGTATTCCACGACTGGACGTCGTTGGACAGCGGTACCTTCTCAGGCAGCCAGAAGTTGTTCACCAGGCGGTTCCAGACTTCTACGTCCTTGTCGTCCTGGATGCGGTTCCAGTTGATCGCCTGCACGTGGTCGATCAGCTTAAGCTTCTCGGTCATTGTTTTCCTTGTCTTGAAGAAGTTGAAGATGGACGGCGGCTACAGCATGCAGCTGACGCAGCCCTCAACTTCGGTGCCTTCCAGGGCGAGCTGGCGCAGGCGGATGTAGTAGATGGTCTTGATTCCCTTGCGCCATGCGTAGATCTGCGCCTTGTTGATGTCACGCGTGGTGGCGGTGTCCTTGAAGAACAGCGTCAGGGACAGGCCCTGGTCCACGTGCTGCGTGGCAGCGGCGTAGGTGTCGATGATCTTCTCGTAGCCGATTTCGTACGCATCCTGGTAGTACTCCAGGTTGTCGTTGGTCAGGTACGGAGCCGGGTAGTAGACGCGCCCCAGCTTGCCTTCCTTGCGGATCTCAATCTTGGAGGCCACCGGGTGAATGGAGGAGGTGGAGTTGTTGATGTAGGAGATCGAGCCGGTCGGCGGCACGGCTTGCAGGTTCTGGTTGTAGATACCGTGCTCCATGACGGAGGCACGCAGCGCAGCCCAGTCGGCCTGGGTGGGGATATGCACGTTCTCGAACAGTTCCCGCACACGCTCGGTCTGCGGAACCCATTCCCCGTTCACGTACTTCTCGAAGAACTCGCCCGAGGCGTACTTGGACTTCTCGAAGCCGGCGAACGTACGGCCGGTTTCAATGGCCAGCAGGTTCGAGGCACGCACGGCGTGGTAAACGACCGTGTAGAAGTAGATGTTCGTGAAGTCGATGCCTTCAACGGATCCGTAGTGGACCCGCTCACGGGCCAGGTATCCGTGCAGGTTCATCTGGCCCAGGCCAATGGCGTGCGACTGGTCGTTGCCCTTGGCGATGGACGGAACCGACCCGATGTGGCTCATGTCCGACACAGCGGTCAGGGCGCGGATAGCGGTTTCGATGGTGCGGCCGAAGTCCGGGGAATCCATGGTCTTTGCGATGTTCAGCGAACCCAGGTTGCAGGAGATGTCCTTGCCGGTCTGGTCGTAGGAAAGGTCATCGTTGTACGTGGTGGGCTGGGAAACCTGGAGAATCTCCGAGCACAGGTTGGACATGATGATCTTGCCGTCGATCGGGTTTTCCCGGTTCACCGTGTCTTCGAACATGATGTACGGGTAGCCGGATTCGAACTGGATCTCGGCGAGGGTCTGGAAGAACTCGCGTGCCTTGATCTTGGTCTTCTTGATCCGGGAATCGTCGACCATTTCGTAGTACTTCTCGGTGACCGAGACGTCGGAGAACGGCATGCCGTAGACCTTTTCGACGTCGTACGGGGAGAACAGGTACATGTCCTCGTCCCGCTTGGCCAGCTCGAACGTGATGTCCGGGATGACGACGCCGAGGGAAAGGGTCTTGATGCGGATCTTTTCGTCCGCGTTCTCGCGCTTGGTGTCCAGGAACCGGTTGATGTCCGGGTGGTGGGCGTGCAGGTACACGGCACCTGCACCCTGGCGGGCGCCGAGCTGGTTGGCGTAGGAGAAGGAATCTTCAAGAAGCTTCATCACGGGGATGACGCCGGAGGACTGGTTCTCGATCTGCTTGATCGGGGCTCCGACCTCGCGGATGTTGGTCAGCGCGAAGGCAACGCCGCCGCCGCGCTTGGAGAGCTGCAGTGCGGAGTTGATGGAACGGCCGATCGACTCCATGTTGTCTTCGATGCGCAGCAGGAAGCAGGAAACCAGCTCACCGCGCTGCTTCTTTCCGGCGTTCAGGAACGTCGGGGTGGCGGGCTGGAAACGGCCCTCGATGATTTCGTCCACCATCTGCTCTGCCAGCTGCTCGTTGCCGCGGGCCAGGTGCAGGGCAACCATGCACACACGGTCCTCGTAGCGCTCCAGGTAACGCTTGCCGTCGAAGGTCTTCAGCGTGTAGGAGGTGTAGAACTTGAAAGCACCGAGGAAGGTCTCGAAGCGGAACTTCTTCTTGTAGGCCCGGTTGTAGAGCTCACGGATGAAGTTCATCGTGTACTGGTCGAGCGTCTCGCGCTCGTAGTAGTCGTTCTTGACCAGGTAGTCCAGCTTCTCTTCCAGGTCGTGGAAGAACACGGTGTTGTTGTTGACGTGCTGAAGGAAGTACTGGCGTGCAGCCGCACGGTCGGCGTCGAACTGGATTTCACCGTTCTTGCCGTAGAGGTTCAGCATGGCGTTGAGCTCGTGATAGCCCAGGCCCTTATAGGCTTCCGGCAGCTCCTTGGAGTCCGTCATGCCGGCTTCTGCGACTGATGTGTCCAAAACTCTTCCAATCCTTGGTTTACCTTGGCAGCGTCCTCCGACGTGCCCATGAGTTCAAATCGATACAAAACGGGGACCTGGCACTTGGCGGAAATGATGTCCGCGGCCAGGCAGTAATTCTCGCCGAAGTTCGTGTTGCCCGCGCCGATGACGCCCCGGATAAGTGCCCGGTTAGCCTCGACGTTCAGAAATTTGATGACCTGCTTTGGAACCGCGCCCTTGGCTGCGGCTCCCGGCTGTGCTGCCGTTCCGCCGTAGGTGGGAAGCAGCAGGACGTACGGCCGGCGTGCCAGCAGAGTTGGGGCCGATGTCAGCAGCGGAATCCGTGCGGACGGCCGGTCGAGTTTGGCCGCAAACCGTCCGGTGTAGCCCGACGCCGAGGTGAAGAACACCAGGTCCGCGTCGGTGACAGGATTCGGTTCGGGGGATCCCGCGCCACCGGCCGAATGGCCCGGGACGTGCAGTGCGCCGGAGCCTGCGGCGGCTCCGGCTCCCGGAATCACGGTTCCCAATGTCATTGCATCCTGCTTCTTTGACAACGGTCTGGCTGTTTATTGCCCTGCTGTGTGCTGCGGTCCGGCTGGCGCCCCGTGCCTTCCTGGCAGGGCCCGGCGGCCGGCGTGCCAGGCCAGGTTAGGCGACGGAGGTGACGCTGGCCTGAGCCAGTTCCTCGATCTTGTCCGGGCGGAAGCCGGACCAGGAGTCCTGCTCGGTGATGACGACGGGAGCCTGCATGTAGCCCAGTGCCCGTACGCGCTCAAGGGCCTCCGGGTCCTGGGACATGTCCACGCTCTGGTACGCGATGCCCTTCTTGTCGAGGGCGCGGTAGGTGGCGTTGCACTGTACGCACGAAGGCTTGGTGTAAACCGTAACGGTCATGGTGGTCTCCCCTAGGTAATGCTGAAGTCTGTCCATTGATACTACATCCAGCCACTACATCTAGTGCGACAGCCGATGCCCTACCCCTAGATGATGTATTACAAGTATGTCATTCGACACGTCCGCCGTCCACAGTTTCTGCACAGGCAAGCCCGTTGATTTACGTGGGTTTCCGCAGGGATTCCTGTACTTCTCCACAGCCTGTGGAGATTGGGTGCACAGGCTGTGGGGCCAGATGAATGATCGCGTGTCGCCGCTGCTGGGCGTGTCGCGCGTAGTAGCTGCTACCACTAGATATTGTGGTCGACGTCGATCCGACGCACCACAGAGGGGAAAACGACGGCCGTGGTCAACCCGATCCACCTCAAGACGCTGCTTGAAGTCATGCGCTGCGGGTCATTCGCTGCCGCCGCGGTGCACCTCGGCTACACCGCCTCAGCGGTTTCGCAGCAGATGTCGGCACTCGAACGGGAAACCGGAACCACTCTCTTCGAGCGGTCGGCACGCGCGGCAGTGCCTACGGAAGCCGCCGTCGTTATGTCCCGCCACGCCTCGAAGGTGCTCACGGACATGGACGCGCTGCTGGCAGCCGCCGCCCGTGCCGAAGCCGGCACCGGACACGAACTGCGCCTGGGCATCTTTCCCAGCCTGGCCACGTTCGCCCTCCCGCGGCTGGTTGGTTCCCCGGACTGGAAGGACCTGGGGATCGACCTGAAGATCTTCGTGGCCGAACCCGGGCAGACCATCCAGGGGCTCCGCGGCGGCGGAGAACTGGATGTGGCCCTGGTGTTCCAGGTAGGACAGGGCGGCCTGGCATGGCCGGCAACGGTGAGCCGGCAGTGGCTCGGGGATGACAACTTCCGTGTAGTGCTGCCCGAGGCGTGGGGAATCCGCCCGGGTGCCAAGGTCACCGCTGAACAGCTCTCGGACATGCCGTGGATCATGCACCACCCCGGCACCCCGGACGCGCTCGTCATCGAAAGGCTGTTCGCCAGCTGCAGCCTCCACCCGAGGGTCTCCGCCTACTGCGACGATTTCAACGCGAGCCTTGAGATGGCTGCGGCAGGCATCGGGGCTGCGCTGGTTCCCGAACTTGCCATGCTGAACCACAGCCGCGGCCTCGTTGTCCTTGACGTCCCGGAGATCCGGCTGGCCCGCAGCATCTTTGCCCTGGTCATCAACGACAGGCAGGGTCCGCGCACCCGGGTCTTCCTGGACCGGCTGGCCGATGTGCTTGAGGGCATCAGCATCTCTCCCTCCCCCGGCCCGCCGCTCACGTCACGAAACTAGGGCCATCGGTGCCCCGATAGTGGGCCAGGCCGCATAAATCGACGCTCCCGCGGGCCAGCAGGCATACTTGCGGCATGGCTCTCCGAGGCAAGTCCCTGCCCAAACCGTCGTTGGCGACTGTGTCCAACCGGCTGACCGGGATGCTGCGCTACACCCGGTTCCAGCTGGCGGTGAAGGCCGCAGTAGCCGTGGGAATCGCCTGGAGCATTGCCCCGCTGGTACCCGGCGTTGCCTCGCAGTATCCCTACTACGCGCCGCTGGGGGCACTGGTCAGCATGTACCCCACAGTGGCCGGATCAGCCCGCGCCGGCGTCCAGACCCTGATCGGCCTGGTCATTGGAATCGGGCTGGCCCTGATTGCACTGCTCTTTGGCGGGCCCACCGTCTGGACCATCGCACTGATCGTTGGTCTGGGCGTGCTGCTGGCCGGTATCCCCCGGCTGGGCGCCGGACGGGACTACCTGCCCATGGCCGCGCTCTTTGTCCTGGTGCTGGGCGGGGACGATGCCGACGGCTACTCCTACGGCTATGCGGTGCAAATGTGCGTCGGTGTGCTGGTCGGCCTGACCGTGAACGCCGTCCTGTATCCCCCGCTGCACCTCAACGGCGCCGTGGACGGCCTGGCGTCGCTGCGCCTGACCCTGGCCCGCCAGCTGCGGGAAATGGGGATGGCGGTAGGCGAGTCGTGGCCGCCGGAACACGAGGACTGGTCCAACCGGCGCACGGAACTGATCACGTTCAGCCGCGAAGTCCGCGAAGCTGTGCAGCTGGCGGACTCCAGCCGGTATGGCAACCTGCGCCGCAGACGCCATCAGCACGACGTCAATGCCGATTTCCGAGCCCTTCGAGCCATGGAACGCGTCACGCTCTACGTGGAGGACATGACGGAGGTGCTGGCCACTGCAATCTGGACCTCGCCGGAGGAGACTCCGGTTCCGGGAACGGTGGCCGATGCCCTGGAACGTGCCATGCTCGCCTCCGCCGAAGCGGTGGAAACATGGGATGCGGACACCGAGGAATACACCGAGGCCGTCAACGCGGTCCAGGAGCTTGTCACCACCATGAACGGCAAGGCTTCACCGGACTCTCCCATGGACGCCACCGCGTCACTGGCGATGAGCCTCCGGCGGATCATGCGCACGATCCGCACGGAGGAAGACCAGCCCTAACCGGCGTCGGGCAGCAGTCCTTTCTCCATCAGCTGCCGCGACATGCCCGCGCCGTCCGGAGCGTAGATCCACGGAATATCCCGCGGCGGGGCCCCGGGGCCGGATGACCGTCCGCCGGCCAAAACGGCCTCGCTCGGGGAGAGTTCCCGAATAGCCACGGCCCGGACGTTCCCGGGATGGGTACGGCTGAACTCCGCGTAGATCGATTCATCGTGCTGGCCGTTGTCGCCAATGAGGAGCCAGCTGATCTCAGGGAATTCCTTGGCCAGGCGCTCAAGCTGGGTGCGCTTGTGCTCCGGCCCGCTGCGGAACCAGCGGTCACGGGTAGGACCCCAGTCGGTGAGCAGCAGCGGACCGGCCGGGTACAGGTTGCGGGTGATGAAGCGCGTCAGGGTCGAAGCCACATTCCAGGCACCAGTGGAGAGATAGAAGACCGGGCCGCCCCCGTTCTCCCTCATGAGCCGGTCCATCAGCACTGCCATGCCCGGCGTGGGAGTCCGGGCGTGCTCATCGAGCACAAACGTGTTCCACGCCGCCAGCAGGGGGCGCGGCAGGGCCGTAACCATGATCGTGTCGTCAATATCGGAAATGACGCCGGTTTTGGCCGCCGGATCCACTATGTACACCGGGGACGAGACGGGCGCGGCGTCGGGCTCTGCCTCCGGACGGAGCGTGACGCTCTGCCAGCCCGGAGCAAGGGACGCCGGGAGCACGACGTCGATGACTCCCCCGCGGTCGGCGGTCACCAGGTGTTTTTCCTCGCCCACCTCGATACAGACCACGGCGTCGTTGACCGGCGGACTGATGAAATTGCGCCAGCCGCGCACGCCGTCCCGCAGTGCCTGTGCCGAGCCGGTGCGAGCCGACAGCTTGCCGGGCTTGGCCAGGACCACCCGCCCCAGCACCCGTACCCAGGAAGTCGACCCGTAACCCGTAAAGGAAAGGACGGTCTGAACTCCCCCGCGTTTGCGGGCGGCGTTCATCCGGGTGGAGTGGATCCGGTCCTCGAGCCTTGCACCAATGTGCATTGCCTGGTCCTTGGTCCGTTTCACGGCGGGCAGTCCGGGGACAGATGTTGAAGGCATGCCCCCAGTCTCGCAGACGCACAGGGCACTTTATATCCGCCTTCAGCTGCGGATAGCGCAAAGGACGGCCCCCGGTTGGGGAGCCGTCCTTATGTCTGTTGCGTGGTTACCGGTACCGGTTGACTACCGGTACTGGGACCGCACCGGGCAGTCGAAGGGATCGCGCGCAGAGAGGCCAACGCGGTTCAGGTACTTGACCACGATTCCGTAGGACTCGACCAGGGTCGCCTCCGTGTACGGGATCTTGTGCTTGGCGCAGTGCTCCTTGACGATTTCGGAGGCACGGGCCAGGTGCGGGCGGGGCATGCTCGGAAAGAGGTGGTGCTCCACCTGGTAGTTCAGTCCGCCCATGAACGTGTTCATGCCGCGGCCGGTGACGTTGCGCGAGGTAAGGACCTGGCGGCTGAGGAAGTCGACCTTGGAGTCACGCGGGATCAGCGGCATGCCCTTGTGGTTCGGTGCGAAGGACGCACCCATGTACACACCGAAGACGCCTAGCTGGACACCGAGGAAGGCAAACGCCATGCCAACCGGAAGGAAGAAGAACACCGCAGCCACGTAGAGACCCAGCCGCAGGAAGACCATCGTGATCTCCGTGTAGCGTCCCTTGACCTTGTTCTTCGAGAACAAGTGCTTGATGGAGGTGGCGTGCAGGTTGATGCCTTCAAGCAGCAGCAGCGGGAAGAACAGCCAGCCCTGGCGGCGCGTCAGCCACGCCATGATGCCCTTGCGGGTCTCGGCCTGCTCCACCTGGAAAGAGATCGTGTCCATCTCGATGTCCGGATCTTTGCCCACGGTGTTCGGGTTGGCATGGTGCCGGCTGTGCTTGTTCATCCACCACTGGTAGCTGATGCCTACGACGGCGTTGGCGAGGAATCGTCCGGCGCGGTCGTTCGCGGGTCCGGACTCGAATACCTGGCGGTGGGAAGCTTCATGGGAAATAAAGGCAAGCTGCGTGAACAGGATGCCCAGTGCTGCTGCAATCAGCAGCTGGAACCAGCTCTCCCCAATCAGGAAGAAGCCGGTGCCGGCAGCGATGAGGCCGGCACAGAGGAACACGAAGGTGGTGATGTAAAAGGCGCGGCGGCGCTTGAGCAGCCCTTCGTCGCGGATGATCTTCAGCAGGGCTGAATAGCTGCTGGTGACAGCGTTCTCGCGGTTCCTGGTGGTACGTGGTTGTGCAGCAATGCTCATAAGCGCCTTCTGGAGGTCTCTTCGACTTCCCAGCCGCGAAGTAGAGCAATTGCTCTGTAGATGTGGCAAGCGTAACCCAAATTACTGGTAACACGCTGTGACGGGTTCGTAACATCGGGTTCTTTCTCCCACCGGGCGTAACCGCACGGCACCGTTGACCCCAAGCGCGAAAAGCAGGAACCATGGCACCTACGCACCGCCTCGACTGCCCAAAACACGGGAGCTGCAATGATCAGAGTCCTGTCCATCGACGGCGGAGGCATCCGCGGAATCCTGCCGGCAACGTGGCTGATGACGCTTGAAGAACAGACCGGGAAACCGGCATCCGAACTCTTCGATGTGGTGGTGGGTACTTCAACCGGCGGCATCCTTGCCCTCGGGCTCACCAGCCCCGGACGCGACGGAATGCCGCACAGCGCCGCTGAACTGCGCAGCCTCTACGTCAACCACGGAGCGGAGATCTTTTCCGGAAACGGACCGGAGCCAGCCGGCGCTCCTGCCCCGGGCACGCAGGCCCGCTACTCGTCCGAGCCCCTGCGCCGGTACCTGAATGGGTTCTTTGGGGACCGGCCGCTTTCCGCAGCGCTGAAACCTGTAGCGGTGGTGACGGTGGACATCCGCAACGTCGCCGGCCTGCTCTTCAGCGGCGGAGGCCTTGGACAGGACCCGCTCGGAGACGCGCCGATGCAGCTCGCGGCACTGGCGACGTCGTCCGCCCCCACATACTTCGAACCGGTGCCTTATCGCGGACCGGACGGCGTGGACCGCGTGCTGGTGGACGGCGGACTGGCAGCGAACGACCCCGCCTTCGTCGGGTTCACCATCGCCATGGTGCAGCAGCGCACGTCCCGGAAGGGAGAGGACATCCTGCTGGTGTCCATGGGCACCGGACTGCAGAACGGCGGTGAGTCCCTGGAATCGAATTCCGTTTCCCAGCTGGCACACCCGCAGCAGCTGACCGCCCTGGAACCTATTATCGAGTCGCTGTACGGAGCCCCCGGCCGCCTCACCCGGAAGCTGCTGGGCCTCGCACTGGGCGAGCGGTACGTGCGCCTGCAGACGCCGCTGCTTCCCGGCGTCGACCATGCACTCGATGACGCCAGCCCGGAGAACATCGACGGCCTGCTCCGAACCGCCGAGGCCCTGGTGGCAACCGGCCAGCTTCGGGATCTGGCAGGCCAGCTCAGCACCTGAACCGTTTGACATTGACGCTGCGTCAACCTCTAGCGTTGCAGTATGAGTTCCACGAACAGTCCGGAACCGGCACGGGAATTCACCGTCCAGGACGTGGCGCGCCGGGCCGGCATCACCAGCCGGACGCTGCGCCACTACGACGCGATTGGCCTCCTGCCGCCCGCACGCACCGGCAGCAACGGCTACCGGTACTACGGCCGGGATTCCCTGGTACGGCTGCAGCGCATCCTGCTGCTGCGGGAACTGGGGCTGGGCCTGCCGGAGATCGCCCGTGTCCTGGAGCGCCGGGAAGAGCCCGCCGCGGCACTGCGGAACCACCTGTCGTGGCTGGAGAAGGAGCAGGACCGCCTGCTGCGGCAGGCCGCCTCGGTACGGAAGACCATCACGGCATTGGAGAAAGGACAGCAGATCATGCCCGAAGAAACATTCGACGGATTCAACCATGCCCAGTACAGGGACGAAGTTGAAAGCAGATGGGGGAAGGAGGCGTACGCGCGCTCCGATGAATGGTGGAGGAAGATGGAGGACGGCGAGCGCACCGCCTGGCAGGAAGAGACACAGGGGCTGGGGCGGGCGTGGTCAGAGGCCGCCGCCCAGGAGGCTGACCCCACCGGTCCTGTGGCGCGCGGGCTCGCAGAACGGCATATCGCGTGGCTGAAGGGCGTTCCGGGGGCTCCCACCGGCGAGGGCCAGCTGGACGGCTATGTCCGCTCCCTGGCGGAGATGTATGTTGCCGACCCGCGCTTTTCCGCCAACTATGGCGGAGCCGACGGCGCAGCATTCGTCCGGGCGGCCCTCCTGGCCTATATCGGTGACGAGCCTCAGCCCTAAACGCACCGCCCGCCGCTAGTATCCAGGCATGGAAGATACCGGCTCCTCCCCCGAACTTCTGCGTGCCCGGACCAGCGGCGCAGTGCTGGACCTGACCGGCGGCACCGCCGCCGAACCGTGGCGGAACCCGGACGCCTACTGGGCGTCGCTGACCAAGGCGGCCGCCGGGATCCCCGCGCCGGCCGCGGTGCTGGAATTCGATGCCCTGCGCTGGAACACCCACGACCTGGTGCGCCGCGCCGGCGGAGTGCCGCTGCGGATTGCCAGCAAGTCCCTGCGGGTGCGCGGTGTGCTGCAGTCGCTGCACCAGGTGCCGGGCATCGCGGGAATCCTTGCTTTCACCCTCGCGGAAGCGCTGTGGCTCGCCCGGGATTTTGACGACGTCGTCCTCGGCTACCCGACCGCGGACCGGCACTCGCTCCGCCGCCTTGCCGGGGATGAACGGCTGGCATCCCGGGTCACGCTGATGGTCGACGGCGAGGAGCAGCTGGACCTGATCGATGCAGTGCTGCCGCCGGCCAGCCGCTGCACGCTGCGGATTTGCCTGGACGCCGATGCCTCCTGGCGCTCACCGGTCCTGGGGTTCATCGGCACCCGCCGCTCTCCCCTGCACACCCCTGAGCAGGTCGCAGGGTTTGGCCGCAGGATCGCTTCCCGGCCCGGCTTTCAGCTGGTGGGCCTGATGATGTATGAAGCGCAGGTGGCCGGCGTAGGAAACGCTGTTCCCGGCGCCGCGGTCCGCAACCAGCTCATGCGCCTGGTCCAGGGCAGGTCCATGGCCGAGCTCACCGCCAGGCGCCGCCGGATTGTGCAGGCACTGGGCGAGGTTGCTGACCTTGAGTTCGTCAATGGCGGAGGCACCGGGTCAGTCGAATCCACCGCAGCGGATTCATCGGTCACTGAGATCACTGCCGGGTCGGGGATCTTCGCCGGGCACCTGTTTGGAAACTACCGTTCTTTCTCTCCCGCCCCGGCCGCCGCCGTCGCGCTCGATGTGGTCCGCCGGCCAGGCCCCGGGTTCGCCACCGTGCTCGGCGGAGGCTGGATCGCGTCAGGCCCTCCCGGCCATAGCCGGGAACCGCAGATCGCCTGGCCCCGGGGCGTGCGGCTGTTGCCGAGGGAAGGAGCAGGCGAGGTCCAGACGCCGCTGGCCGGCCCGGCAGCCGCCGGCCTGCGGCCTGGAGACCGGATTTGGCTGCGGCATGCGAAGTCCGGAGAACTATCCGAACGGGTCAATGAGTTCCATGTGCTCAGGGACGGGCAGGTGGCGGCTGTCCTGCCGACGTACCGCGGCGAGGGCAAGGCATTCCTGTGAACCGGGTTTCTCCCGGCCTTAGCGGCGTGCCCCGGCCCGCGCGGGTACGCAGCTGGCAGAACTGGGCCCGGACGGTGCGGGTGCGTCCGCAGCAGATCAAGGTTCCGACGTCGGTCCCCGCCCTGCAGCGTGCTGTCGCCGCCGCGGCCGCGGCAGGGCTGCGGGTCAAAGCAGTGGGCGCCGGCCACTCCTTTACAGGGATCGCCGAAGCTCCTGATGTGCTGCTGGACCTTTCCCGGCTGCAGGGACTGGCGAGGGCCGATCCGGTGACCGGACAGGTCACCCTGCTGGCCGGAACCCGCCTGCACGCGGTGCCGCGGCTGCTCGCCCCCTACGGTTTGGCGATGCCGAACCTGGGCGACATTGACCGGCAGTCGATTGCCGGGGCCATCTCCACGGGTACCCACGGCACCGGGGCCGCATTCGCCGGACTGTCCGCCCAGGTGTGCGGGCTGGTGCTCATTCAGCCCGACGGCGGCCGCCTGACCCTGGCGGAAGGGCACCCGCTCCTCCCGGCGGCGGCACTCGGACTCGGGGCGCTGGGCGTGATCGCGGAAGTCACGCTGCAGTGCGTACCGGCGTTCCTGCTGCGGGCCGAGGAGCGTTCAGAATCCCTTGAGACTGTCCTGGGGTGCCTGGCGAACCGGGTGAAGGAAGCGGACCATTTCGAGTTCTACTGGTTCCCGCACACTGACCGCGCCGCCACCAAGACCAATACCCGGCTTCCTGGAGGTTCCCCGCGGGTCCCGTTGCCTCCGCTGCGCCGGTGGGTTGATGACTCCCTGCTCTCCAATAGTGTGTTTCGGGCCACCTGTGCCGCCGGCGCGGCCCTGCCTGCAGTGGTACCTGCGGTGAACCGGATGGCGGCCGCTGCACTTGGCGGCCGGGACTACACGGACCTCTCCCCGCAGGTGTTCACGCAGGAGAGGACCGTTCGGTTCAGGGAATCGGAGTACGCGGTTCCCGCCGAGCTGCTGCCCTCGGCGTTTGCCGGACTGCGGAAACTGGTTGCGGACAACCCCCGCCGGCGGGTGTCATTTCCGGTGGAAGTCCGGTGGGCGGCCGCCGATGACCGCTGGCTTTCCACTGCGTACGGGCAGGACACCGCCTACATTGCCGTGCACCGCTATTACCGCGAAGACCCCGGCGGGTACTTTGCAGCTTTCGAAGCGCTGATGCTGGCTCACGGCGGCCGGCCGCACTGGGGCAAGGAACACGGCCTCAGTGCGCCCGGGCTGGCGGAACGCTATCCGCTCTTTGACCGGTTCCTTCAGCTGCGCGACCGGCTGGACCCTGACCGGGTCTTCGCGAACGCGTATTTGGACCGGGTGCTCGGGCCCTGACGCGGTTAGTGAACCCCGGCTGCGTCGGCAGGGGCTGCGTTCTTCGGGCGGCGCACCAGGAAGGACACCGCCAGGGCACCCACTGACACCACTGCGCCCCAGAAGAAGGCGGTGTGTACACCGGCGGCCGCAGCACCAATGGCGTCCGCGCCTTCGCTGAGCGCCTTGGCGGTTCCGGTGGTCATGAGGGTGATGAACACGGCTGTTCCTGCCCCGCCTGCCAGCTGCTGCAGGGTGTTGAGGATGGCGCTTCCGTGGGAGTAGAGGGAACGGTCCAGTGATCCCAGCGAGGACGTGAACAGCGGAGTGAAGATAAACCCAAGCCCGGCGTTCAGCAGGCAGTGCAGGGCGATCACCATGGCAACGGGCGTGTCCTGGTCCAGCATGGTCAGTCCCCAGAGGGCGGATGTCAGCACCAGGGCTCCCGGAATCACCAGGGGCCGGGGGCCAATCCGGTCGTAGAGCCTGCCCACTATCGGGGACAGGATGGCCATGACGACGCCGCCGGGCAGCAGGAGCAGCCCGGTGGCCAGTGCGGACAGGCCCAGGACGTTCTGCAGGTAGAGGGGAAGCACGATCAGGGCGCCGAAGAGTGCCATCATGCTGATCAGCACCATCACGATCGCGACGACGAATGGCCGGCTGGCGAACGTGCGCAGGTCCATGAGGGCACGGTCGGTGCGCTGCAGGAACAGCTGCCGGGCCACGAAGGCACCCAGCGAGAGGGCTCCAAGGGCCAGCGGAATCCATATCGGCAGAGGCGCCTCGCCCGCAGCTGCTTCCCCGATGCTGCTGAGGCCGAAGATCAGGCCGCCGAAGGCAACCGTGGACAGCAGGATGGAGAGCACGTCGAACGGCGTACGCCTGGTCTCCGTCAGGTTCTGGACCTTCAGCGCTCCAAGTCCCAGCGCCAGGAGGGCGATGGGCAGGACCAGCCAGAACATCCAGCGCCAGTCCAGCACGCTGAGGATGAGGCCGGACACTGTGGGTCCGATGGCCGGGGCCACGGCAATGACGATCGAGATGGTGCCCATGATGGTGCCGCGGCGGTGGACCGGAACGGTGTTCAGCACGGTTGTCATCAGCAGCGGAATCATGATGGCCGTGCCGCTGGCCTGGATGATCCTGCCGCTCAGGAGTACCCCGAAGCCCGGGGCGAGGGCGGCAAGAAGGGTGCCTGCGCTGAAAAGGGACATGGCGGCCAGGAAGAGGGCGCGCATGGTGAACCGCTGGAGCAGGTAGCCCGTAGCCGGAATCACCACTGCCATGGTCAGCATAAAGCCGGTGGTGAGCCACTGGGCCGTGGCAGCGGTGATTTGCAGGTCCGCCATCAGACGCGGCAGTGCCACACTCATGATGGTCTCATTGAGGATCACCACGAAGGATGAGACCAGCAGCAGCCCAATCACTGTCTTGGTTCGTGCATCCAGGCGGTCCGTGCCGGGGCTGCTCTCGTCTGCCGGACGCAGGGCCGGGCGGGTTTCGGTGCTCAAGGGTGGAGATATCCTCTTCAGGGTTTCATGGTGCTGGCTGACACATAGCCGGACAGATCCGGCCGGCGCGGCAGTAATGCCGGCCGTGTCCGGCCCGTTCTGGCCCGGGCCCCTCAGGAGTAACGCACGTATCAGCGCTTTCATTCCTGTTCCGGGAAGCCGATTTGCCGTGCCGGCAGGTTCAACGCCCGTCGTGGCGCAGCACGCCGCGGCACGACCTCCGCCGTAGGATGCTCACAAGCCGATCCAAAGGAGTGTCCGTGTCCACTGCCCCTGCCCGTGACCAGGTCCAGGCACTGCCGCGCAGCTGGTGGTGGGGATTCATTCCCTTTGCCGCCATGTCGGCGGTCCATGTGGCCGCCCGTGCCGTCGAAGCAGACTGGCTGGCCGCTCCAACCAAGCTGACGCTTATGCCGCTGCTGGCTGCTGCCGCACTGTGGGGCCTGCGCGGACGGTGGCAGAACGGCCCGGCAATCCTGCTCCTGGCCGCCCTGTTCTTCTCCTGGATTGGCGACGGCGCGGCCACCTTCCTTCCCATGCTTCCCGAACTCCCGGTGATGCTGGGCGCGTTCGGCCTTGCCCACCTCTGCTATATCCGGCTGCTCTGGAAATACGCGTCGGTGCAGGGTTTCCCCCGGTGGGCGCTGGCCTTCCCGCTGTGGTGGGCTGCAATGCTGGTGGTGCTCTGGCCGGCGCTGGGATCGCTGGCTCCCGCCGTCGCCCTTTACGGTGTGGTACTTGGCGGAACGGCTGCGGCTGCAGCCCGCTGCAGCCCGCTCATCGCCGCCGGCGGCGTGCTCTTCCTGGCTTCGGACACAATTCTTGCCTTCCGCATCTTCATGCCCGAGTCGATGCCGGACATCACCAGCGCCCTCGTGATGCTGACCTACTGCGCCGGACAGGGCATGATCGTCGCAGGTTTCCTCCGCACGTTCCGCGGCGCAGCGAACCGGGCCTAGGAGTCCAGCAAGGCGCGCAGGTCCCCGGCGCCGGTTACATGAGCGCCCAGGGCACGGCAGGTATCGGCCAGCTCCCGGTCGCTGGTGGCAACGCTCACCGTGTGCCCTTCCGCTTCCAGACGGCGCACGGCCGCCGCAACGGCGTCGTCCCCGGAGCCCTCCGCACGAATGATTTCCACGCCGTCTGTTTCCCGGGCCGTCCGTGCCCGGCCCTCGAGCACCACAGTGATGTCCGGATACCAAAGGTCCTCTCCGAGCCCCAGCGCAGCGGCCGGGAACCCCGAACGCGCATGTCCAGCCAGGGATTCGAGAATCCTCTCGGCTGCCGCGGCGCGGTCCTTCCACCAGCCGTCGGGGACGGTGCCCATGACGTTGGCGGCGTCGACAACAAGCGCCGGCCGAATTCCAAGGAGCGGCCGCAGCCGCTGCCATGACTGCGCGAAGGCAGGGTGCAGCGGAAGGCTGACGACGTCTTCCGGAGCCACCCAGGCCAGTTCGACGCTCTCCTGGTCGCTGATCACGGGATCAAACGGCGTTACCACGTCTGCCATGAGAGTGGCGTAGGACCAGATGTCCAGATCAAGGACGCTCATGAACCGGGGGCGCAGGGAAGCGGCAGGAACACCGGCTTCCTCGGCAGACTCACGCAGGGCAGCATCACGTGCGGACTCGCCCTGGTGCCTTGCCCCTCCGGGGAGCGCCCAGGTGCCCCCGTGATGGCTCCAGGAGACCCTGTGCTGGAGCAGGACGCCGCGGCTTGGGTCGCGGGCGAGCAGTCCTGCGGCACCAAACCTGCCCCAGTACCGCTGGCCGTCCGGAGCAACAACCCAGGCATCGCCGGGGTCGCGTGGTCCATGCGGGCGGCGCGGCTCTCCGGGAGCCGGGGGTTCGACCTTCATCTCACCCAGCCTGCCATATTGTTGCCCGGGACCAGTTCACCGCGGCGGCTCCGGTCCCCCGTCCGGCCTGTGCCGCTAGACTGCGCTTACGTGGACTGCACCGTGTCCTTCGGTGGCAGCGCCGGGAGCAACCCGATGAGCCTGGAGGAAGAATGACAGCCAAGATCGTGGTTTTCGGAGCCTCCGGCTACACCGGGCGGCTGGTGGTCAGCTCACTTCTTGCCCGGGGAGTGAGCCCGGTGCTCGCCGGCCGCAGCCCCGGATCGCTGCAGGCCCTCGCGGAGCCGCACGGCCTCACGTACCGCACCGCTGACGTCACCAACCCGGCGACCGTCCGGGCACTCGTCGGGCCCGGGGATGTGCTTGTCTCCACAGTTGGACCCTTTAACACGTTTGGCTACGCGGCTGCCGCGGCTGCAGCTGACGCCGGAGCCCACTATGTGGATTCCACCGGTGAAGTCGATTTTGTCCAGCGCGTGCAGGAGGAATTCTCCGCCAAGGCTGCCGGCAACGGTGCCACCATGGTTCCCGCCTTCGGTTACGACTACGTGCCCGGAATCCTGGCCGGCGCGCTGGCCGCGCAGGCGGCCGGCACACCCGGCGGTTACCTGCGGATCGGTTACTTCGCCCTCGGATCCCTGCGGCGTGGAATCAGCGGCGGAACACGGGCAACGCTCGCGCAAGCGCTGAGCCGTCCAACAACGCTCTACCGCTCCGGCTCGCTGCGAACCCGGCGGATGGGCAGCACAACATACGAATTTCGGGTTCAGGACCGTGGCCGGAGGGCCTTCCTGGCAATGGGCACGGAAGTGCTGTTCCTGCCCGAAAGCTACCCGGGCCTTTCAGCCGTGGAAGTCTACAACGGGTGGTTCCCCGTGCTAAGCCGGGCAGCAGGACCGCTCACCCTGGCAGCGGGTGCCCTGGAACGGCTGCCCGGCGGCCGGAGGGCCCTGGCAAAAGCCGCGTCGCTGGGCGGGGCGCCGGGCGGCGGACCGGACGAACGTGAACGATCCAGGTCCGGAAGCTACGCGGTGGCAAACCTCGCGGACAGCCGGGGGTACACCGTCGTCGAAGTCCATGTTCAGGGCCCCAACGTGTACACGCTGACCGGAGAGCTGCTCGCCGAGGCTGCCGTGGCGCTTCGGGACGGACACGCCGCAGCGACCGGAGTACAGGGACCGGTGGGCGCGTTTGGCCTTGAGGGGCTGACTGCGCTCAGTGCGCGTGCCGGTCTGCGGGTCATGTGAAGCAGCCGTACCCGCCTTAACGCAAACCACCCCGGTCCGAAGACCGGGGTGGTTTGGATTGGTGGAGCTGAGGGGACTCGAACCCCTGACCCCCTGCATGCCATGCAGGTGCGCTACCAGCTGCGCCACAGCCCCAATTCAGTTGATTTTCCACCGAACGCCTAACATTCGGCCCTGGATGCCGGCTGCCCGGCGGTCCATCGGTGGAGCTGAGGGGACTCGAACCCCTGACCCCCTGCATGCCATGCAGGTGCGCTACCAGCTGCGCCACAGCCCCGAATTGCCCACAACCAGTATGGGCACTTTGATCGGATGTTCTTTCAGTCCGGATTTCTTCCCTCCGGGCCGAAGCAACTCCTCTACTTTAGTACAGATGCGCCACAGTGCAAAATCAAACTACACCGGTGGAATTCAGCCGGTGCGGAGCAGTTCCGGCGGTCCTGCCCCGCACCGCTGCAGGCTATTCCTGCCCGGAAGCCGATTCAGTATCAGGCAGCTGAAGGTCCACGGACGGGCAGTCCTTCCAGAGTCGCTCGAGCGCGTAGAAAACGCGGTCTTCCTCGTGCTGGACGTGCACCACCACGGTGGCGTAGTCGAGCAGCACCCAGCGGCCTTCGCTCCGGCCCTCGCGGCGGACGGGCTTCAGCCCTTCCTTGGCGAGTTCCTCTTCGATGCCGTCTACGATCGCGTTGACCTGGCGTTCGTTGGAGGCCGAAGCAATGAGGAAGATGTCCGTGATGGCCAGCCGCTCGCTCACATCAATGGCTACGATGTCTTCGGCCAGCTTGTCCGACGCCGCTTTGGCTGCGGTCCGGGCAATACTCATGGATGATTCGGTGGCGCTCACATGTCTCCTAGTTTGGTATCAGCTGCCAAGGCCGCCGACGATCATTAGTACTCCGAGGGTGAGGGCAATAAGGCCCACGCCCACGATTCCCAGGGATACAAAACGTATTCTCCGGGTGCGGCCAAGGCCTGCAGTCATTACATCAAGGGGATCCAGCCCAAAGGCGCTGCGGGCACCCACGGGCTTAGCCCCCTGGTCAGCTTCCAGCGGCGCGTTCACCAGTGCATCGGCACGGGCCAGGATCTTGGAATGGCGCACTTCGGCGCGGGCGGCCGGGGAAGATTCCTCCGGCCTTGCCGGCCTGCGTGCGGTGCCCGGCCTGCCTGTTCCCGGGGACACCCGGGCTGCGGCAGGGTTCGACGACGTCACTACGGGCACGTGCGAGGTGGCCGGCGGCCTCATCACCGGACGGTCAAGCCCAGGCACCTCCACGAATTCGAGAGGCGTCACCATGGCCAGGTTGTGCGCAGTGGTGGGGTCCGAGGGCGAGGAGCGGCGCTGCTCGTTTTCCTGGGCCAGCCGCTGGATGTTCTGCGTCCTGCGGTTGAGCACGGCCGCACGTTCTGCCAGTGCCCGCTGCTGTGCCAGCAGTTCGAGGTCCACGGCGTGCGGGTCGGATTGCTGGAGAGCTTCCATTGCCGCAACCTGGTTGCGCGCCTGGTGTTTCAGGGCTTCCCGGGCCGCCAGCGCCTGCTCCACCGTCATGTTGGCAACGTCTGCATTCGGTTCCGGCCTGGCCGGCTTCGCAGCCTCGGACTGCATGCCGCCTGCCGCCGGACCTTCCTGAACCGCGGGGGCCCGCTGCGGCGCCGGAGTGAGCGGCTTGACGACCGGAGCCTCCGGGGCTGGCACCTTCACAGCCTCACCTGCGGATGCAGCCTGACCGGTGGATGCGTCCGATTCAGGCGCGCCGGCCGGTGCGGCGGCCGCAGCGGCACGCCTGCGTTCCCGGCGGGTACCGGGCTGAGACGGGGTTTCTGTGCCGGCGGCCTGGCCAGGCCTGCGGGCCTGCCGGGACGCGGCGTCGTCCATCCGGCCCTCTGCCGCGGGCTGCGGCGCGGCCGGTGCGGCGGCTCCGGCATCATCCAGGGCCGCCTGCTGGGCTGCAGCCTGCTGGGCAAGACGGAGCTGCCGGCGGGTCGGCGGGTTCGCGTGGGCCGGTTCGTGCCGGGGCTGGCTGTCTGTCAGCGCCTTGTAGGCGCGCAGTGCCTCGCGGTCCCTGGCCCGCTGCTGGGACTCCCGCTCCTGCGCTCCGGCAGCAGTCCCTGAGCCGGCCGCACGGCGGCTGCGTCGGGGTGCGTCTGCGGACTCTGGACCGTTCGTCATTTCCTACCCATCAGGTGTTGATCGCTCAGGCTACTGGCTCAGTGGTGGCGGGCCTCGTCTGCTGCTGAGCGGGGGTGTACAGGTTGTGCTTGGCGATGTACTGGACTACGCCGTCCGGCACCAGGTACCAGACCGGCTCCGATGCGGCCACGCGTGCCCGGCAGTCCGTGGAAGAGATGGCCATCGCGGGGACCTCCAGAAGGCTGACGTCATCGCGGCCCATGTTCTGCAGTTCGTGCCCGGGCCTCGTGACGCCCACAAAATGGGCCAGCGACCAGAGTTCCTGAACATCCTTCCACGAAAGGATCTGCGCCATCGCGTCGGCGCCGGTGATGAAGAACAGCTCGGCATCCGGGCGCGCATGGCGCAGGTCCCTCAGCGTATCAATCGTGTAGGTGGGCCCGGGACGGTCGATGTCCACGCGGCTGACCTTGAAGCGCGGATTCGACGCGGTGGCAATAACCGTCATCAGATACCGGTGTTCGGCGGGTGTGACTTCCTGCGCCGATTTGTGCCACGGTTCGCCGGTGGGCACGAAGACAACCTCATCGAGGTCGAAGACGGAGGCCACTTCGCTTGCGGCCACGAGGTGGCCGTGGTGGATGGGATCGAACGTCCCGCCCATCACGCCCAGCCGGTAGGGACGCGGGCTCACAGCCGCCTCCTGCTCTGCGCTTTCCATGGTCCCAGCCGGTTCCAGCTGCTCGCGAAGCCTATTCGGGAATGCCCTGGCCGTGGTCGTGCTTGTTCGGGAACTGGCGCTGGGGGTCAACGTGTTCCGGCACAGCCTCGTGGCGGTGGCCAAGGCTGGTGAAGGCCATGGTCGCAAACATCAGCACCATAAAAATTCCGAAGATAACTCCGCCGTAAACGAACGGTGACGTTTCGGCATGTTCTTCGGCAACTTCGGCCGCCATCAGCGCAGCACTGGAAAGCTGGATCAGCATGAATCTCCCTAAATCAACCGCCGGGCATCCCGACGGAGCATCGTTTCTAGATCAATGGTACGCGTACGCGGCACTAACTCCGCAGTCCGCGCCCGTACAGCTGCGCCTAGGCGCGCACCTGGCCGTCTCCCTGGATGATCCATTTGGTGGTGGTCAGTTCCTTCAGGCCCATGGGTCCGCGTGCATGCATCTTCTGTGTGGAGATGCCCACCTCCGCGCCCAGCCCGAGTTCGCCGCCGTCGGTGAAACGGGTGGAGGCGTTGACGATCACGGCCGCCGAATCGATCTCCGCGATGAAACGCTCGGCATTCGCCAGGTCATTGGTGATGATGGCCTCGGTGTGGCCGGTGGAGAACGTCCGAATGTGCTCCAGCGCCTCGTCCATCGTGTCCACCATCGCCACTGCGAGGTCCAGGTCCATGTACTCCCGGCCCCAGTCGGCTTCCGTCGCTTCCATGGCTGTAATGCCTTCCGGCAGTATTCCGCGGATCCGATCGTCCGTGTGCAGGCGCACCCCGGCAGCGGCCAGTGCTGAGAGCACCTGCGGGGCGGCAGCGGAATTGGCATGCACCAGTAGGGTCTCCACTGTGTTGCACACACTGGGGCGCTGGGTCTTGGCGTTCAGGAGGATATCCACCGCCATCTCCTCCCGGGCCGACTCGTCCAGGTAGATGTGGACGTTGCCTTCTCCGGTTTCGATGACGGGCACCGCCGCGTTGGTGACCACATTCTGGATCAGGTCGCGTCCCCCGCGCGGAATCAGCACATCCACCTTGCCGCGCGCCTTCATCAGGAAGTTTGCTCCCGGCCGGCCGTACTGGTCGATCGTCTGGACGGCGTCGGAGGGCAGCCCTACGGTGTCCAGGGAATCACGGATCAGGTTCACCAGCACGGTGTTCGTAGCTGCTGCAGCGCTGCCGCCGCGCAGGATCACGGCGTTGCCGCTCTTCAGTGCAAGACCGGCAATGTCCAGGGTCACGTTGGGCCTGGCTTCATAGATGGCGCCGACGACGCCGAGGGGCACATGCACCTGGCGCATCCGCAGACCGTTGGGAAGCGTCTGACCGCGGGCTACCGATCCAACCGGATCGGGCAGGCCGGCAAGGTCGCGCAGCGCTGCTGCCAGTGCGTCGATCCGCTTCGGCGTGAGGGTCAGCCGGTCCAGCAGCGCCTCGGAAGTGCCATTGGCGCGCCCGCGTTCCACATCCTTCGCGTTGGCGGCCAGGACGGCGTCGCGGCGGGCCACCACATCCTGCGCAATCTGCTCCAGCGCCAGGTCCTTCCACGCCCGGTTGGCGCGGGCCATCCGCCGGGAAGCGGCTCGGGCCCGGTCTGCGATGCTGTGGACTCCGGCTTCGACTTCCTCCGGCGAGGGCGCGGTTTCAGCGTTGCGGTTCACGGAAGAGGTGTCTTGGACGGTCATGCTCCCAGTGTAGCGGCGGCGCCGTTGTCCTGGAGGGTACGTGACGCGGCCTTAACAGCCGAAGAACCGTGCGGCTGGAGGATCACCAGGTCATTGACGTGCACCACTGAACGCTCGTAGCCGCGGCCCAGCTCCTTGGCCAGCTCCCGGGTGGAGCGGCCCAGCATGCGGGGCAGCTCATCGGAGGCGTAGTTGGTTAGCCCATGGGCGAGCACACGCCCGGACGTATCGGCCAGCGCCACCGGATCGCCCGGTTCGAAGTGGCCTTCAACGGCCACGATTCCGGCCGGGAGCAGGGAACGGCGCCGCTCCCCTACGGCGCGCGCAGCGCCGTCGTCCAGCACGAGCGTGCCCTGGATGCGGGCCAGATGCGCCAGCCAAAGAAGGCGGATGGGCTGCCGCACACCCCGCGTGGTGAACCAGGTGCCAACGTCTTCGCCTGCAAGCGCTGCTGCGGCGTTGTCGGTGGACGTAACCAGGGCCGGAATGCCGGACTGCGCTGCGATGGTGGCAGCCTCGACCTTGGTAACCATGCCTCCGGTACCCACGCCTGCCTTGCCAACCTTGCCGATCCGGACGTCTTCCAGGTCCTTCATCCCGGTGACCTCGGGTATGCGGCGGGCGCCGGCGGACGGCGGCCCGTCATAGAGGGCGTCAACGTCGGAGAGCAGGATCAGCGCATCCGCCTTGACCAGGTGCGCCACCAGCGCGGCCAGGCGGTCGTTATCGCCAAAGCGGATCTCGTGGCTGGCCACGGTGTCGTTTTCGTTCACGATGGGCACGACGCCGAAGTTCAGCAGGCGTTCGAGCGCCCGGTGCGCGTTGGCGTGGTGCGTTCTGCGCATCAGGTCTTCGATGGTGAGCAGGACCTGGCCGACCGTAATGCCGTGCCGCCCGAAGGCTTCCGTGTAGCGGGCCATCAGCAGGCCCTGCCCAACGCTGGCCGCGGCCTGCTGGGTGGACAGCTGTGAAGGCCGTTTGGACAGCCCCAGCGGTGCCAGTCCGGCGGAGATGGCGCCGGAGGAGACCAGGATGATTTCGGTTCCCTGCCGACGCCGCGCTGCGAGGACGTTCGCCAGTGACGTGAGGGCCTCATCGGAGATCCCGCCGGCAACTGACGTCAGGGAGGATGACCCAACCTTGACGACGACGCGCCGTGCCCGGGCGAGTCCTGACCTGGACTTAAGCGGACGCTTGGGTGCGGTGGTGGTCTGTGCTTCAGCGTTTTCTTTCCTCATGACCGAACCAGCCTATGCCCAAGCCCGCCCGGGCAGCGCGTCTGTGAAGCGATTAGTCGTCATCGCCTGCTGTGGGGCGGGTGTGCTTGTAGTTCACCGACTCGGTCCAGATTCCGGCCTTGCGCTCAGCTTCGAGCTCGGCACGGGCAGCCGCACGGGCGTCCTTGCGCTGCTGGTGGTCTTCGCGCTTTTCGTTACGGGTGGGTCGGGAGAACTCTTCGATGCGGATGTCCGAGCCGCGCGGGGACGCAGCCAGGAGCTCGGCGCCGCCGATCATGGTCGGCTCCCAGTCGAAGACGACGCCGTCGCCCTCACCGATGACCACGGCATCGCCGGGCTTGGCGCCTGCCTTGAAGAGCTGGTCTTCGATGCCAAGCTTCGCCAGGCGGTCCGCGAGGTAGCCAACGGCCTCGTCGTTGGTGAAGTCGGTCTGCTGGACCCAGCGCACGGGCTTTTCGCCCAGGACGCGGAACAGCGGCTCCAGGTTCCGTTCTTCCCGGCGGATGGTGAACCCGCCCTTGGCATTGACGGAGCGCGGGCGGACAACCGGAGGTGCAACACGCGGCGGCGCCGTCTCAACGGCCTTGCGCGCCTCGGCGACGATGGCAGCCATCGCGAAGCCAAGTTCACGCAGCCCCTCGTGGCTTGCTGCGGAAACTTCGAACACGCGGTAGCCGCGCTTTTCGAGTTCCGGGCGGACGAATTCGGCCATGTCGCGGCCGTCGGGAACGTCCACCTTGTTCAGCGCCACCAGGCGCGGACGCTGGTTCAGGGGAACGACGTCGCCGTCGGCACCGGCGTAGCTCATGTCAACTTCATACTTCTCGAGTTCGGCCTCAATGACGTCGAGGTCGCCGAGCGGATCGCGGTCGGTTTCAAGGGCTGCGCAGTCCAGCACATGGACCAGTGCGGCGCAGCGCTCAACGTGGCGCAGGAAGTGGTGTCCCAGCCCCTTGCCTTCCGAGGCGCCTTCGATCAGGCCCGGAACGTCGGCAACGGTGAAGCGGACATCGCCGGCCTGGACAACCCCGAGGTTCGGAATGAGCGTGGTGAAGGGGTAGTCGGCGATCTTTGGCCGGGCGGCGGACATCGCGGCGATCAGCGAAGACTTGCCTGCGGACGGGAAGCCCACGAGGGCAATGTCAGCGATCGACTTGAGCTCCAGGACGATGTCCCGCTCGTCCCCCGGGGTACCCAGAAGGGCGAAACCCGGAGCTTTGCGCTTCTGCGAGGAGAGCGATGAGTTGCCCAGCCCCCCTTGTCCGCCCGCTGCGGCAACGTACTCGGCACCCATGCCGACCAGGTCTGCGAGGACCTTGCCGTCCTTGGACTTGACGACGGTTCCTTCCGGAACGGAAAGCACCAAGGTCTCCCCGGTCTTGCCGGCGCGCCAGTCACCCATGCCCGGTCCGCCGTTGCCGGCGTGGCGGTGCGGTGCGTGGTGGTAGTCCAGCAGCGTGGTGGTCTGGCCGTCGACACGGAGGATGACGTCTCCGCCGTCGCCTCCGTTGCCGCCGTCGGGACCACCCAGGGGCTTGAACTTCTCACGCTTTACGGACACGCAACCATGGCCGCCGGCACCGCCTGAAACATGCAGTACAACACGGTCTACAAAGCTGGCCATGGTTCTCCTTGTTGAAAATTTTTGGATCAAGCCAAGTCTACTCGGCTTAAAAGAGCGGTGGGGCGGGCCATCTGGCCCGCCCCACCGGAAAAGCTGTGTGCCGAAATTACTCGGCGGCTGCGACGATGTTCACGACGCGGCGGCCACGACGGCTGCCGAACTCAACAGCGCCTGCCTCGAGGGCGAACAGCGTGTCGTCTCCACCGCGGCCAACGCCTGCGCCGGGGTGGAAGTGGGTGCCGCGCTGGCGAACGATGATTTCGCCGGCCTTGACAACCTGGCCGCCGAAGCGCTTCACGCCCAGGAACTGAGCGTTGGAGTCGCGGCCGTTGCGAGTAGAGCTCGCACCTTTCTTATGTGCCATTTTCTAATCCTGCCTTTGCTATGACTGACTTTGATGCCTAGGTGCGGGCACAATTCCCGCGGTCCGGGACCAAGCGGTCCCTGACGTTAGGAATCAGGAGTTGATGGAGGTGACCTTGACCTTGGTCAGCGAGGAGCGGTAGCCCTGACGCTTCTTGTAACCGGTCTTGTTCTTGAACTTCTGGATGACAATCTTCGGACCCCGGAAGTTTTCGATAACTTCTGCCGTAACCGTAACCTTGGCCAGGTCCTTGGCGGCAGAGGTGACCTTGTCGCCATCAACCAAAAGCAGGGCAGGCAGCTCAAAGGTGCTACCGGCTCCACCGGGGACGCGGTCCAGGGTTACGAGGTCTCCGACGGAAACCTTTTCTTGGCGGCCGCCAGCGCGGACAATCGCGTACACCACTTGGGAACTCACTTCTCTCGACGTTTAATACTTGGATGCGCACTTCCCCGGACCAACTATGTGTCCGGCTTGCGCCATGCAGTCACGCCCTGTACCGAATAACGGCTTAGAAGGCGTTCGCACCGAAGTTCAAGGCTACGCTAAGGGACCCATATGCCGCAAATGCACGGCAGGTCCAGCGTGCCATCCTCCGGCCGTACTGGGGACGTCACTGCGCTTACTACCATTCTATAGCACTCCCGGACCGGGCCTGACCGGCCCCTCCCCCGGCCGGCCACGCGGAGGCTGGGGCACCCGTTAAGCAGCACAGCTCCCGGCCGGTGCGGCCGGGAGCTGTGCTGCGTTGCCTTTGTGCTGCTAGAGGTCGGACGCGGGAACGCCGACGCCGAGAATCACCGGAGCGGAGGTCTCTGCGCGCGGGGCGGGCGCAGCGGCCACAGCCGTGGTGCTGCTGCCCTGGGCGCCGGAGGCGTCTTCCGGTCCTGCCTTGATGATCTGTGCGTCAGCCGAGCCCTGAGGGCTGCGGGCAGCCCGGCGGCGGCGTGGCCGGCGGGCCGGTTCAGCAACCCCGGACACGTTCCCCTGGCGGCTCTCGCTGCCGTTGCCCGCTGCCGGCACGCTGGTGCCTTCGTCCTTCTCCTCAGGTGTTCGGACCTGCGGTTCGGACGATTTCGGAGACACCTCGTTGAACGCCTCGGTGAGGCTCTCCAATGTCAGCTGCACGTCCTGGCGGACCGGGCGGCGGCGTTCGCGGCGCGGAACCACGACTGTCTCCCCCTGGATGCGCAGGACGGCGCCGGCCTCAGCCGGTACGTCATCCTTTGGCTCCCGGATAAGGGGCTTTTCCTCTGCACCGGCACTGCTGCCGGTCCCGGCGGAGGATTCCGAAACGTCGCTTTCCGCCTGATCGGAGGATGCGCCGGCATCGTGGGCGGCTGCGGTAGCTGCCGCAATCGTCGCCAGTGCTGCCCGGGCGGCTTCGGCCTTGGCGGCGCGCTCGGCGTCGTCCGCCTGCGGCTCGTCAACCTTGGGCTGTTCCACCGGAGCAGCGGGAGGCTGCTGGTTCTGGTTCTGGTTCTGGCTGCCGCCGCGGCTGCGGCGCTTCCGTTCCCCGCGGGAAGCCTTCTCCTGCTTCAGGTGCTGGGAGTGGTTGTCCTCCGAGACAGCGTGGCTGGTGCTGCGGCGGTGCTCCACGGGGATGTCATGGGTGATCACGCCACGGCCGGCGCAGTGCTCACACTCTTCGCCGAAGACTTCCAACAGGCCCGTTCCCATGCGCTTGCGCGTCATCTGTACCAGGCCCAGCGAGGTGACCTCGGCAACCTGGTGCTTGGTCCGGTCACGGCCCAGGCACTCGACCAGACGGCGCAGCACAAGGTCACGGTTGGCTTCGAGCACCATGTCGATGAAGTCAATGACGATGATGCCGCCAATGTCCCGCAGGCGCAGCTGGCGGACCACTTCTTCGGCCGCTTCGAGGTTGTTCTTCGTGACGGTCTCTTCGAGGTTGCCGCCGCTGCCGGTGAATTTGCCGGTGTTGACGTCCACCACTGTCATGGCCTCGGTGCGGTCGATGACCAGCGAGCCGCCGGATGGCAGGAAGACCTTGCGGTCCAGGGCCTTGGCGATCTGCTCGTCGATGCGGCTGGCCGCGAAGATGTCCTCGCCCTTGGTCCACTTCTCCAGCCGGCCCACCAGGTCCGGAGCCACGTAGGTGACGTAGGCCTCAATGGTGTCCCAGGCCTCCTCGCCGGAAACGATCAGCTTGGAGAAGTCTTCGTTGAAGACGTCGCGGACAACCTTGATAGTGAGGTCGGGCTCGCCGTAGAGCAGTTCGGGCGGGAGGGTCTTCGTGGACTTCGCCTTGGCCTCGATGTTCTCCCACTGCGCGCGGAGGCGGTTGATGTCATTCATCAGCTCTTCCTCCGAGGCACCTTCAGCGGCCGTGCGCACAATGACGCCGGCGTTCTGCGGGAGGTGGTCCTTGAGGATCTTCTTGAGCCGGTTGCGCTCCACGTCCGGAAGCTTGCGTGAGATGCCGGTCATGGAGCCGCCGGGCACGTACACCAGGTAGCGGCCGGGAAGCGAGATCTGGCTGGTCAGGCGGGCACCCTTGTGGCCAACCGGGTCCTTGGTGACCTGGACCAGGACCGAGTCCCCCGATTTCAGTGCAAGTTCGATACGGCGCGGCTGACCGTCCAGGCCGGCGGCATCCCAGTTGACTTCGCCGGCGTACAGCACGGCGTTGCGGCCGCGGCCAATGTCAACGAACGCTGCTTCCATGCTGGGCAGCACGTTCTGGACCTTGCCGACGTAGACGTTGCCGATCAGGGAATCCTGCTGCGTGTTGGAGACGAAGTGCTCAGCCAGGACGCCGTCCTCGAGGACGCCGATCTGGATCCTGTCATCGCGCTGGCGGACGATCATCTGCCGGTCCACGGACTCGCGGCGGGCCAGGAACTCTGCCTCGGTGATGACGTGGCGGCGCCGGCCGGACTCGCGGGATTCACGACGGCGCTGCTTCTTGGCCTCCAGGCGGGTGGAGCCCTTCACAGAAGTCACACGGTCGTTCACCGGGGCCTCTGCATGCGCCCGGGGGGCGCGGACACGGGTGACGGTGTTGGGCGGATCATCGTCTGATCCGCCGGTCAGTTCAAGGTCTGCGTCTCCGCGGCGGCGCCGGCGGCGGCGGCGCGAGGTCACGCCCTCTGTGTTCTCATCCCCGGAGTCACCGGACTCGGCGCTCTCTCCTTCGGTGGCCGCTTCCCCTTCGCTGCGGGTGCGTCCGCGGCTCCGGCGGCGGCTGCGGCGCGAACGGTTTGAATCCCGCCCTTCGTCCTCGGACTCTTCGTCTTCATCACTTTCGGCGGCGGCCGCCGCAGCGGCAAGTGCCTGGACCGCAGTCAGGTCCGGGGCGTGGAAGAGCACGGAGGTGGGAGATTCAGGAATGGCGAACGGGTCAAGGACGGAGGCCTGGACGGGCTTGGTGCCCTCCGTGGTCTCCGCCGGGGAGTCCTGCCCTGACTCGTTTGCTTCGGCCTTGGCCTCAGTGGAATCAGGCGCTTCTGCAGCAACGGCAGATCCGGCCTTGGCGGTTGCGCGGCGGCGGGTCCGTGTCTTCGCGGGTGCAGGTTCTGCTGCTTCAACGCCTTCAGCTGCTTCAACGGGGGCTGTTTCGGCCGCGGCTTCCTCCGGGACAACGGCTTCGGTGCCTGCAGCGGCATCCGCGGCCTCGGGAGCAGTCTTCTTCGCGGACACGCGGCGCCGCCGGACGGTCTTGGCGGGCGCCTCAGCCGCGGGTGCTTCGGCGGGCGTTTCCGCAGCGGACGGAACAGCTTCCGTGGATTCGGCCCCTGCGGCCGGGATTTCTTCGGCCTTCGGCTCTGCAGCGGCTTTGCGGCGGGGAGCACGCGTGCGCTTCGGCTTTGCCGCCGGCTCCGAAGCGGCTGCTTCGCCGGATTCCTGCTCTGCCGTGGTCTGGATCAGAGCCGGCTCCTGGGCGTCGTCTGCGGGTGCTTCCGCGGCTGCAACCTTCCGGCGGGCACGCGGGGCCCGCTTCGCCGGAGTTTTGGCCGGCGCTTCAGTCTCCGAGGCCCCTGCGGCAGCCGGCGTTGGCTCAGCAGCCACCTGGACCTCCGCGGCTGGATCGACTGCTTCTTCTGTTGTGCGGTCAGTATTCATATACAGCTATGCTCCGGCCCCCGCGGCACTGGCCACATTCCAATGCCCGGAGGGCAATGTATCGGCTGTGCGGGGGCATCGGAGCCTGCGCCAGCCGGAAGTCGTCTAAATGTCTCCCAAGGTCGCACCATCGTGAGGGCGCGGCATCACTTGCAAGACCAGCGGCGCTTTTCCTGCTACCTGCTCGGAACGGCTAGGCGTTTGGGCTGTGGTAGGGCTGTTCGGCGGATTCCCCTGCCCCATCCGGATTGATGGGCATTCCTTCTTGGGAAGCATCGCCAACAGCACCGGAAGCCTGTCGCTGGACCGGTGACGGAATGTGGATCCGACACCAGCCACAGCCATTATCTCACACGCAGGTCAAATAGGCTCTAGCAACCACATAGAATCGGACCACCGATACCCGGCAAAAGGAGCAGCGCGTGCCTTCCAGTTCCACCAGCACCACCAGCGGAGCCACTCTGGGCGGGAGGGACGGCGAAGCAGGACTTACCCGTTCGGTTCGGCAGAAGCCCTTCGCGTGGCTGGTTCTCATCACGTCGACAGTCGGCTGGCTGGGCTCGGCAATTCTGGTCATCGAGCGCCTGCGGGTCTATGCCGACTCCACCTACATTACTAGCTGCGACATCAGTCCGTGGGTTTCCTGCGGAACCGTCTTCCAGACCTGGCAGGCTGCCCTCTTCGGCTTCCCGAACCCGCTGATCGGAATCGTGGCCTTTGCCGTCATGATTACCGTCGCCATGTCCATGCTCGCCGGCGCCAGGTTCAGCCGCTGGTACTGGGCCGCCGTGCAGGCCGGCGTCACGCTGGGCATGGTGTTCGTGGTCTGGCTCTGGAGCCAGGCGCTGTTCGACATCTACGTGCTGTGCATCTACTGCATTGTCGTGTGGACGGCCATGATCCCGCTTTTCGTCTTCACCACGGTACGCAACCTGGCGCACGGCGTGATTCCGGCACCGGCGGGCCTTGTCAGGTTCGTCTCGGAGTGGGCGTGGGCCATCACGGCGCTGCTTTGGGTCGCGACCGCCGCCTCGATCTTCTTCCGCTTCATGAATTCCTTCCTGGGCAGCTAGCCGGGCCCTCAGCCCAGGCGGCCCCTCACCCCAGCGGCAGGGCCCAGCCGAGTACGGCGGGTTCGCGCTGCCCCTCCCATGTGCCCACCAGCGAAGGCGGCGGCGCGGCCCGTCCGCCCAGGTCAAGCACCCTGACCAGGGACAGTTCCCAGCCGTCCCGGTGCATCAGGGTGGCTGTCCATCCTGCCGGTTCCCGTTCGGGTGCTTCCACGAGCTCTTCGCCGTCGGGCATACCGCTGGTTTCAAGCTCCATTGACTGGGGCAGTTCACGGCGCACGCCGTCTTCCTCGACATAGAGCGGGGCCTGGCCCACGCCGTCGAGCACCGCCGCAGCGAAGGCACTGACGTAAACCGGATCTCCGCACCCGTCATAAACCCAGCGGCGGCCCAGGACCGAGTGTTCCATGGTGCCTACCAGGTATCCGTCCCCGCCTTCCAGCGGGTCAGCGCGGTAGGTCAGCGGAACCTGCACGGTGAGGTCCCCGCTGCGCACGATATGCGTCTCCATGCCTACCTGGCCCGCGGGATCGTCGAACCGGTACGCGGCCAGCGGCTCCGCCCGGCCCCCGGCGCCGCCCGCGCCGGTAAACCAGGGCACCGTGGGAAGCCAGGTGGAGATCAGTTCCATTTTTGTCGGTCTCAGGTCTGCCTTGTGGATGAGTGCCATGGGCCCCAGCCTAGCCAGCCCGCCCCGAATGTACAGGAGGCCGGCACCCGTGGCGGGTGCCGGCCTCCTGTGGACCTGCTGCGGATCCGGTGGGCTACTTGCCGAACCAGATGCCGATCTCGCGTTCGGCGGACTCAGCGGAATCCGATCCGTGGACCAGGTTCTGCTGGACCTTGGTGCCCCAGTCGCGGCCGAAGTCGCCGCGGATTGTCCCGGGTGCTGCGGTGGTGGGTTCGGTAGCGCCCGCGAGTGAGCGGAAGCCTTCAATAACGCGCTGGCCTTCAAAGACGGCTGCAACAACCGGTCCGCTGAGCATGAACTCCACGAGCGGCTCATAGAACGGCTTGCCTACGTGTTCTGCGTAGTGCTCCTCGAGCAGTTCCCGGGTGGCGTTCATCTTCTTGAGTTCAGCAAGGACGTAGCCCTTGGCTTCGATGCGGCCCAGGATGGTGCCGGTCAGGTTCCGCTTGACGCCGTCGGGCTTGATCAGGACGAGAGTGCGCTCGGTGCTCACGCTTGGTTTCTCCTTGGAGGTTGGGGGTGATGCGGTTCAGCTGTTCATAAGCCTAACTGCTGGCTTCGCCGGTTTCCGTCGATTGGGTGGCTTCCCACTGCGCCTGTTCCGCGTCCCGCTGCCGGTTTTCCCGGTCAAGACGGGCTCCGGCACGCAGCGCATACCACCATGTCCCCGCGAAGAGAGCGCCCACCAGGAACATCATGGGTTCCAGGAAACCCGTGGCGATGATGCACAGCTGCAGGATCCAGCCGATCCAGGGACCTGCCGGCTTGGACAGGAACGCGCAGGCGACGATCAGCGCGACCGCGAGGAGAATTCCGCCGGCCAGGATCACCAGAGGTTCAACCCGGTCCCGCTGCAGGCCGAAGATGGCCAGGGTTCCGAAGAGCACCACAAACGCTTCCAGGCTCAGGACCGTGGATGCAAACATCACCCGGATGGAGCGGCGCTTCTTGGGCATGCCCGGGCGCCATTCGCGCTGGGCCTTGGTCATACGTGCCATGTGCTTACTTTCCGAGAAGGGTGCGCGCTTCCGCGACCACCGTGATGGAACCGATGACGAGCACTCCCCCGGCGAGGTCGTTGTTTTCCTCTGCCTTGGCCACAGCCCATTCGATCGCATTGTCCAGGCCCTGTTCCACCTGGATGTCCTCGTCGGCGAACCCGGCATCCACGGCGTCCTGAACCAGTTCATCCGCCGGGATGGCCCGCGGCGAGCTGGACTGGGTGAGGCAGATGCCGGTGACGATGTCCCCGAGCACCTCACGCAGTTCGGCGAGGATGCCGACGGCGTCCTTTTCCGCCAGGATCCCCACCACCAGTACCAGCGAGGACAGGTTAAAGGATTCAAGCACTGCCTGGGCGCTGGCCTTGGCGCCGGCAGGGTTGTGCGCGGCGTCCACGATGATCGTCGGCGCGGTGCGGACTACTTCCAGGCGTCCGGGAGACGTGACGGTCTGGAACCCGGTGCGCAGCAGTTCGACGTCGAGTTCCTTGCTGCCGCCGCCAATGAAGGCTTCCAGCGCGGCGACGGCAACTGCGGCGTTCTGCGCCTGGTGTTCGCCGTGCAGGGGAACCAGCAGGTCCTCGTAGCGTCCAGCGAGTCCGTCCACGGTCACCATTTGTCCGCCGACTGCCATGGTCCGGGATGCGACGCCGAACTCGATGCCCTCGAAGCGGAACGGCACGCCGGCCTCGTTCGCCTTTTCCAGGAGCACCTGGGCAGCTTCCACCGGCTGCGCCGCACTGACCAGGAACCCGTTTTCCTTGATGATGCCGGCCTTCTCCAGGGCGATGTCTGCAACGTCGTCGCCGAGGAGCTCCGTGTGGTCCAGGGAAATCGGGGTCACCACGGAGACTGCGCCGTCACCCACGTTGGTGGCATCGGTGATGCCGCCGAGCCCTACTTCGATCACGGCCACGTCCACAGGTTCGTCCGCGAAGACCGCGAACGCCAGGATCGTGACGCACTCGAAGTACGTCAGGCGGGGCTCACCGGCGGCGTCCAGTTCGGCGTCGACCATTGCAAGATAAGGACGGATTTCGTCCCAGATCCGCACGAAGGTCTCATCCGCCACCGGTTCGCCGTCAATGCTGATGCGTTCGGTGACCTTGCTCAGGTGCGGGCTGGTGTAGCGGCCCGTGCGCAGCCCGTAGGCGCGCAGGCCGCCCTCGATCAGCCGCGCCGTCGAGGTTTTGCCGTTGGTTCCGGTGATGTGGATGATCGGGAACGCCTTGTTGGGCTCGCCCAGGATCTCCATGGCCCGGAACAGCGGAGCCATGCGCGGCTCCATCTTGTTTTCCGGGGCGCGGCTGAGCAGCTCAGCGTAGACGCTTTCCACGGAGAAACCGTCAATGGAGCCCGACGGGGTGTCTTCAGTGCTCATCAGATCTTCTCCACGGTGACGATGTACTTGTCGGTGTCCTTGTCGTTGTCCTTGACCGCCAGGTCGCCGACAACAACCAGCTCCCCCGTAAGCGTCTCGGCCTTGATGAGGCTGACGTTGGCTTCCAGCGCGGCCGCGTCGTCCTCCGTTGTGGAGATGGTGGTGCGGATCCGGTCGCTGATGTGCAGGTCTGCGTCGCGGCGCGCCTGCTGGATGGCGCGGATGGCGTCACGTGCGGTGCCTTCGGCCGCCAGCTCCGGGGTAACCTCCGTGTCCAGGACCAGGAAGCCCCCTCCGGGCAGCACTGCCACTGCCTTGGAGGATTCGCCCTCTCCGGACTCCACCACGGTTTCCAGTGTGTACTCGTGCTCCTGGAGTTCCAGGCCGCCGGCAGTCACCGTGCCGTCTTCCGCTACGGACCAGTCCCCTGACTTCGAGGCCTTGATGGCCGTCTGGACGTTCTTGCCCAGGCGCGGACCCGCTGCGCGGGCGTTGACGACGAGCTTCTGCGTGATGCCGAACTCCGCGGGATCCGCGGCACCTGCATCAACAAGACGGACGGACTTGAGGTTCAGTTCATCGGCGATGATTGCCGCGAAGTGGCCTTCGAGCGCCTCTGCGTCCGGAGCCACCACGGTCATGCCCGCGAGCGGCAGCCGCACGCGGAGGTTGGCGGCCTTGCGAAGCGAGGAACCAACGGAGGCGATCTTCCGGGTCAGGTCCATACGGGCCACCAGGTCCGGATCCCGCGGGAAGGCGCCGGCTTCGGGCCAGTCCGTCAGGTGTACGGAGCGCCCACCGGTCAGGCCGCGCCAGATCTCCTCGGAGACCAGGGGAAGCAGAGGTGCTGCCACCCTGCAGAGCGCTTCGAGGCAGGTGTAGAGCACATCGAAGGCCTGGGTGTCTTCGTCGAAGAACCGGGTGCGGCTGCGGCGGACGTACCAGTTGGTGAGCGTGTCCATGTAGGCACGCAGCATTTCGCAGGCGACGGACACGTCATAGGTGTCCAGCGCCGTCGTCATGTTCCGGATGAGGTCGCCGGTGGCGGCCAGCATGTAGGTGTCCAGCGGCTCGGTCGACTCGTGGCGCAGTGTTGCCTCGTAGCCGGCGCCGTTGTTCGCGGCGTTGGTGTAGAGCGTGAAGAAGTGCCATACGTTCCACAGCGGCAGGATCACCTGCCGGACGCCGTCGCGGATGCCCTGTTCCGTGACAACCAGGTTGCCGCCGCGCAGGATCGGGGAAGCCATCAGGAACCAGCGCATGGCGTCGGAACCGTCGCGGTCCAGGACCTCGGAAACGTCCGGGTAGTTCCGCAGGGACTTGGACATCTTCTGCCCGTCCGAGCCAAGCACGATGCCGTGGCTGATCACATTGCGGAATGCCGGGCGGTCAAAGAGAGCCGTGGCCAGGATGTGCAGTGTGTAGAACCAGCCGCGGGTCTGGCCGATGTACTCCACAATGAAGTCGCCCGGGTTGTGGTGTTCGAACCAGTCGGCGTTCTCATGCGGGTAGTGCACCTGGGCGTACGGCATCGAACCGGAGTCGAACCAGACGTCCAGCACATCCTCGACCCGGCGCATGGTGGACTTGCCGGTGGGATCGTCCGGGTTGGGGCGCGTCAGTTCATCGATGAACGGACGGTGCAGGTCCGGCTGGCCTTCCTTGTTCAGCGGCAGGCGGCCGAAGTCGGCTTCCATCTCCGCGAGGGAACCGTAGACGTCGGTGCGCGGGTAGTTGGGGTCGTCCGAAACCCACACCGGGATGGGACTGCCCCAGTACCGGTTGCGGCTGATCGACCAGTCGCGGGCATTTTCGAGCCACTTGCCGAACTGCCCGTCCTTGACGTTCTCCGGGATCCAGTTGATCTCCTGGTTCAGCTCGATCATGCGGTCCTTGATCTTGGTGACCTCCACGAACCAGGAGGACACCGCCTTGTAGATCAGCGGGTTCCGGCAGCGCCAGCAGTGCGGGTAGGAGTGCTCGTAGCTGGCCTGGCGCAGCAGGCGGCCTTCGGACTTGAGCTCGCGGGTGATCGGCTTGTTCGCCTCGAAGACCTGCAGGCCGGCGATTTCGGACAGCGGTCCCTCGCCGAACATGGGCAGGAACTTGCCGCCTTCATCGACGGAGAGGATGACGGGGATGCCGTTGGCTTCGCAGACCTTCTGGTCATCTTCACCGTAGGCCGGAGCCTGGTGGACAATGCCGGTGCCGTCGGTCGTGGTGACGTAGTCGGCCACAACGAACTTCCAGGCGTTGGACGTGCCCCACTTTTCGGCGTCGGCGTAGTAGTCCCAGAGCGGCGTGTAGCGCAGGCCTTCGAGTTCCTTGCCCGTGTGCACGGAGGTGACGGCGGCACGGGCCGCATCGGCGTCGTCGTACCCAAGATCCTTGGCGTAGGAAGCGACCAGGTCCTCGGCCAGGAGGAAGCGGCCTTCACCGGCCGTCCCCTGATCGAGCATGGTGCCGTTGGGGCCGGCGGGCACGACGGCGTAACGAACGTCCGGCCCGACGGCGAGGGCCAGGTTGGTGGGCAGCGTCCACGGCGTGGTGGTCCAAGCGACGGCGTTGACACCCTCGAGCTCGGCGGAGAGGACGTTGTCCCCGGCGATGATGGGGAAGGTCACCGTGACGGTCTGGTCCTGGCGCATCTTGTAGACGTCGTCGTCCATGCGCAGCTCGTGGTTGGACAGCGGAGTCTCGTCCTTCCAGCAGTACGGGAGCACCCGGAAACCGCTGTAGGTCAGGCCCTTTTCATGCAGGGTCTTGAAGGCCCAGATGACCGACTCCATGTACTCAACGTTGAGCGTCTTGTAGTCGTTCTCGAAGTCCACCCAGCGTGCCTGGCGGGTGACGTAGTCCTGCCACTCGCCGGCGTACTTCATGACCGAGGCACGGCAGGCATCGTTGAACTTGTCGATGCCCATCTTCTCGATCTGGACCTTGTCGCTCATGCCGAGCTGCTTCATGGCTTCCAGTTCAGCGGGCAGCCCGTGGGTGTCCCAGCCGAAGCGGCGCTCAACGCGGTGTCCGCGCTGGGTCTGGTAGCGGGCCACCAGGTCCTTCACGTAACCGGTGAGCAGGTGTCCATAGTGCGGCAGGCCGTTGGCGAAGGGAGGGCCGTCGTAGAAGACAAACTCGTTGGAACCATCTTCGCCGGCGGGCCGGGCGTCGATGGAGGCCTGGAAGGTGCCGTCCTCATCCCAGTACTTCAGGACCCGTTCTTCGATCTCGGGGAACCTGGGTGAGGAGGCTGCTGCTTCGGCGGAATCGCCCGTGGAGGCCTTGGGGTAGATCTGTGGCATGTTCGTCATCCTGGTAGCGGCAAATGAATCTGGCTGTGAAACAGGATGCGAGGGCGAACTTCTCTTCCCGGCGCGAACGCCGGGGATAAGCCGCGGTACCACCTCGCTTGCCGCCGTCGTACGCCCGATCCTGCTGGGTGCGCGCCGGCTGCCGCTCGTTGACTGCTGTGACGGGCTTACCCGTCCGGTTCTACTGGGCGCATTCAGCTCTGCTTCAGTTATGCGCCGTTCTTCCGGAAGCTCACCGGTGATGGCCGGGTCAAAGCTGCTTGGGCCAGTTTAGGCCACGGCCGGGGCTGATGTCGAAGCCCCGGCCGGCCAGTGCCTAGCGGCGGATTACTTTGTGCTGCGCGGCCTGCGCCACCGGGCGGATGACCACCTGGTCAAGGTTGACGTGGTGCGGGGCATTCAGTGCATAGGCCATGACGTCTGCAACGTCCTCTGCCGTGAGGGGCTTTTCGACGCCGGCGTAGATCTTCTCTGCCGCTGCTGCGTCCCCGAGCCGGTTCAGGGAGAACTCCTCGGTCTTCACCATGCCGGGCAGGATTTCGATGACCCGCACGTTGTGTTCGGCTTCCTCAAGCCGCAGCGCCTGGGTCATTGCTTCCTCGCCGGCCTTGGCTGCGCAGTAGCCGGCTCCTCCTTCATAAGCTGCGAGCGCGGCGGTGGAGGTCAGCATGAGGATGGAGCCGTGCCCGTTTTCCCGCAGTGCCGGCAGGAAGGCCTGCGTTACGTTGAGCGCGCCAAGCACGTTGACGTTGTACATGTTTACCCAGTCCTCGGGCTTGCCTGCCGCTACCGTGTCCATACCGAAAGCGCCGCCGGCGTTGTTCACGATGGCGTCCACTCCCCCGCCCGCCAGTACCTCGCGGGCCATGGCATCGACGGAGCTGCGGTCTGTGACATCGCAGGCGATGATCCGGGCGCCGGTTTCCTCTGCCAGTTCCCGCAGGCGTTCCTCGCGGCGGGCGACGGCGATGACGTCCCAGCCTGTCTTCCGCAGGGCACGGACTGCTGCCGCACCGATTCCCGAGCTTGCTCCGGTTACAACCACGCGCTTGTTCGTCATGGGAGCAACCCTAGCGAACTGCGTCCCGGTTGGACTGGCTGGGTGTCCTGCTGTGTCGCGGGGAGGTGTCCCGCTGCGTCGCGGCGGCAGGGTGTCCCCCTGTGCCGCGGCGGGTCAGGGGAAGAATTCCCGCCTACGACTGCCCGCCCTTCCCACGTTCTGCGGCACGAGTGAATGGTGGGGTCCCACAAGCTGCCACCTGTCGCAATTTGTGGGAACGACGGGCAGGCTCGCGGGACTGGCCGGATACTTCATCGACAGCGTACGAAGGCCCCCGCCTCCCGGGCTGCCCACCCTGCGTGCTTTCCAGCAGGCAGAAGGGGCCGCGTGTCTGACCTGGCTCCGTGAGCGGCTGGAAACCACGGGCTAGTTCACCGTGACGCTCTCCTTCGGCGGCCCTCCCTCCCAGGTCGCCTGTGTCCTCCACAGGCGTTACAGGATCGCCGATTGTCCCCTGAACGGGCCGATATTCGGGTCGTCAGCGGACAACATGGTCAAACTGTGCGGGTGGATCCTATGGAAGCCTTCTGCAGAGCTCAGCACGGACTGCTTAGCCGCAGTGCATGGGAGGCGAACGGGTTCACCCGGTCACAACTTAGGGCAGCTGAGCGTCGTGGCGTGTTGCTGCATAGGGTCCCGGGCTACTACGGACTGCCTGACTGTCCCAACGAACTGACGTTGGCTGCGTCCCTGGGATCGTCGCTCACATGCGTCTCAGCAGCGGCAATACTGGGATGGTGGCTCCTGGAGAGTCCAGAGCATGTTCACGTCCGAGCGGACAGGTCAATCCGGCATCCCGGCATTTGCCTGCACAGGGGCAGGAGGACAAAGGGACGGCTTGTTGCGGCCCCGCTCGAGATTGTCCGGGACGCCTTCCGATGTCTGCCACCATTGCAGGCCCTAGTCATCGCGGAATCCGCAGTGGCGCGCAACGCCGTCTCAGTCAGGACGCTCCAGCAGGCTCTGGGACGGAAACTGGATTGGCAAGCCCAAGGACTGCTGGCTGGTATGAGCCGTCCCAAGGCATCGCCGCTGGAGGTCTGTGCCCGTTACCATCTGTTGGCCGCCGGGCTGGTGGTCCAGGAGGAAGTCCTGGTGCCGGGCGTCGGCCGGGTGGACTTTGTGGTTGCCGGGCGGCTCATCGTTGAGATCGACGGCTTCGAGTTCCACAGCAACCGGACGCACTACCGCCAGGACCGGAACCGATGGAACGCCGCAACCGCAAAGGGATACCACACCCTGCGCATCACGGCTGAGCTTGTACTCGGCAACCCTGAACTGTTCGTGCAGCTGGTGCGGGAGTCCCTGGCGGACACCGACCGCTGACGGTCAGGTCTTCGTAGACCATGAGTGCTGCGCTGCACATAGGGCAGCCGACGGCGCACGTGCGACTTTTGGGGATGCCGGAGCGCACCTAGAGAGCCCTTTGGCTGCCCGTTTCAATCTCCCCCGTACCGGCCTTCCCACGTACTGTGACGGGAGTTGTGCCCTGTGACCTCACGAGTATCACCTGTCACGTTTTGCGGGAACCCTGGCTCATCTCGAGCCGTTTCAGGTTTCGTCCCGCCTTTCCGACGCTGTTCTGGGCTGCTTCAGGTGCCGGCGGCTTCCCTGCAGCCTCGGCCACCCCACTCATCCCCATCCCGGCGATCCCGGTCCCCCGACTCCCTCGTGGGCCGAGGTCACTCCGGCGGGACCTCCGCAACCAGGAAACGCGGCCCGGTCCGGGCCGGAGGTGTCGGTCCGGGAGGAGGGCTATGTAAAGCTAGTTCCATGCCGCGCACCGACAGAATCCCCGCCTGGGTCCGCCGCACGGGCATTGAAGTGGCCGGCTGGACCCTGATTGCGCTCGGAGCTCTCGCCCTGGTGCTTCCTGGCCCGGGCCTGCTCATGCTGGTCGCCGGGCTGGCAATCCTGTCCCTTCGCTACCACTGGGCCAGCCGCTGGCTGCATCCCGTGAAAGTCCAGGCCTTCCGCGCGGCCGAACAGGGGGTGCAGTCCTGGGGCCGGATTGCCGTTGCCCTGACCAGTGCCCTGACGCTCATCGCTGCCGGTATCACCTGGGGACTGTGGCGCAGGGTGCCCTCGTGGTGGCCGCTGGAGGACACGTGGTGGCTTCCGGGAGGCTGGACCGCGGGAACAGCACTTATTCTCTCCGGCTGCATCGCCATCGCCCTGGTGGTGTACAGCTACGTGAAGTTCCGGCCCAGCAAGTAGTCCCGCAGCACCACCGCCTCGTTCTCCTGCTCGTTTCGCGCTCCGTACAGCAGCACCGTGTCCGGCCGGGAAGCGCAGGCGGCCGCGAAGTCAGCTACGGCGTCGTTATCCTCCAGCTCCTGCGTGTAGCGCTCCACGAAGCCCTGCCACCGCTCCGGCTGGTGCCCGAACCACTGGCGCAGCCCGGTACTGGGCGCGGCGTCCTTGAACCACTCGTCAAGCTCCGCCCGGGCCTTGGAAACCCCGCGGGGCCAGAGCCTGTCCACCAGCACCCGGAAGCCGCCGTCGGGCGCTGCATAGATGCGCCTCACGCGCACCTGGGACGGATCCACGCTGCCGCTATCAGCCATGTACGGATGCTAGGCGGTTGCGCCCGCGGCGCAAAGGCCCCGGCAGTACCGCAGCCCAGGCAGCTTCGACACAGATGACGGGGGCACCGGCGCCCGTGGGAGAATGGCACCATGGCTGACAATATCCCGGGCACAGACACGCCCGCTGCGACCGTTTCCGTTCCTGACAAACCCGCCCTGGAAGGGCTGGAAGAGACCCTGAGCCGCCGCTGGCGCGAAGAAGGCACGTACGCCTTCAATCCCGACACGGTCCGGGACGAGGTCTACTCGATTGACACTCCCCCGCCGACTGCCTCGGGCTCACTGCATGTGGGACACATGTTCTCCTACACGCAGACCGACGTCCTGGCCCGCTACCAGCGGATGAAGGGCAAGAACGTCTTCTACCCCATGGGCTGGGATGACAACGGCCTGCCCACCGAGCGCCGGGTGCAGAACTACTACGGTGTGCGCTGCGATCCCACCAAGCCGTACGACCCGGATTACCGGCCGCCGGCCACCGCTCCGAAGAACCAGCGCGACTTCGACGTCATCTCCCGCCGTAACTTCATCGAGCTGTGCGAAGAACTGGCTGTGGAGGACGAGAAGGTCTTCGAGAACCTCTTCAGCACCCTCGGCCTGTCTGTCGACTGGACCCGTACCTACCGCACCATCGACGACCACTCGCGTGCCGTCAGCCAGCGCGCCTTCCTGGAGAACCTGAAGGCCGGCGATGCCTACATGGCAGAAGCCCCCACCCTGTGGGACGTAACCTTCCGTACGGCCGTGGCCCAGGCCGAGCTCGAGGACCGGGAGCAGCCCGGCGCCTACCACCGGATCAGCTTCCATGCCCCGGACGGCGAAAAGATCTACATCGAAACCACCCGCCCCGAGCTGCTTCCGGCCTGTGTGGCACTGGTGGCACACCCCGACGACGAGCGCTACCAGCGCCTGTTCGGCACCACGGTGAAGTCCCCGCTTTTCGACGTCGAGGTCGAGGTCAAGGCACACCCGCTGGCCAAGCCGGACAAGGGCTCGGGCATCGCGATGATCTGTACCTTCGGTGACCTCACGGACGTCACCTGGTGGCGTGAGCTGAACCTGCCCACCCGCGCCGTCATTGGCCGCGACGGCCGCATCCTCACGGACACCCCCGACTGGATCACGACACCGGCCGCGCAGGAAAACTACGCCGCCGTTGCCGGCAAGACCGTCTTCAGCGCCAAGGAAGCCGTCGTCGGGATGCTCCGCGAAAGCGGCGACCTGGACGGTGAGCCGAAGAAGATCACCCACCCGGTGAACTTCTTCGAAAAGGGCGACAAGCCGCTTGAGGTCGTCACCAGCCGCCAGTGGTACATCCGCAACGGCGGCCGCGACGCGGACCGCCGTGAGGCCCTGATCGCCCGCGGCAAGGAAATCGACTTCCACCCGGCGTTCATGCGCTCCCGCTATGAGAACTGGATCGAAGGCCTGAACGGCGACTGGCTGGTCTCCCGCCAGCGCTTCTTCGGTGTGCCGGTTCCGGTCTGGTATCCGCTGGATAACTCCGGCAACCCGGACTACGACAACCCGATCCTGCCCTCCTTCGAATCCCTGCCGGCAGATCCGGCCGCCGATCCGGCCCCGGGCTACGAGGAGTCCCAGCGCAACCAGCCCGGCGGCTTCATTGGCGACGCCGACGTGCTGGACACGTGGGCCACCTCGTCGCTGACCCCGCAGATCGTGGGCGGCTGGGGTGTGGACGAGGACCTGTTCTCCAAGGTCTTCCCGTTCGACCTGCGCCCGCAGGGCCATGACATCATCCGTACCTGGCTGTTCTCCTCCGTGGTTCGCGCCGACGCACTGCAGCACGCCGCGCCGTGGAAGCACGCCGCCATCTCGGGCTGGATCCTGGATCCGGACCGCAAGAAGATGTCCAAGTCCAAGGGCAACGTGGTGGTCCCCACCGATGTACTCAACGAGTACGGGTCCGACGCCGTCCGTTACTGGGCTGCCTCGGCCCGCCTTGGTGCGGACACCGCTTACGAGATTGCGCAGATGAAGATCGGCCGCCGCCTGGCGATCAAGCTGCTCAACGCCTCCAAGTTCGTCCTGAACCTGGGTGCCACCGAAGCGAACGTCGTCGAAGCTGACACCTCGGTGATCACCAACCCCCTGGACCAGTCCCTGCTGGTGCAGCTGGTGGACGTGGTCAACAACGCCACCAAGGCGTTCGAGAGCTACGACTACGCCCGGGCACTGCAGATCACCGAGTCCTTCTTCTGGTCCTTCACGGACGACTACGTGGAGCTGATCAAGGACCGCGCCTATGGTGCCGCAGGCGACGCGGAGCAGGCATCCGTGCTGGCCACCCTGGCCACCACCCTGGACTCGCTGCTTCGCCTGTTCGCCCCGTTCCTGCCCTTCGCCACCGAAGAGGTCTGGAGCTGGTGGCGCACCGGGTCCGTCCACCGTGCCTCCTGGCCCACCGTCGACGGCCTGGCCGCAGGGATCCCGGCTGCCGATGCGGCGATCCTCGGAACCGTTGCCCAAGCCCTGGGCGGCATCCGCAAGGCCAAGTCCGAGGCCAAGGTCAAGCAGCGCACCGAGGTGCTCAACGCAGCGGTCACTGCCCCGGCAGCCCAGGTGGAGCGCCTGCGTGCAGGCCTTCCGGACCTGCTGGCAGCGGGCAACGTCCGCAACCTTGAGCTGGTGGCCGGCGACGGCGAGCTGACCGTCAGCGGCGTCGAGCTGGCTCCTGCGGAGTAATCAGCACGAAGCACAAAAGTGCCCGGCCGGATGATCCGGCCGGGCACTTTTGTGTCCTGCAACGATTTAGTCGAACTGCGGGTTCTCGGTGCGGCTGCGCTTGATCTCGAAGAAGTGCGGGTTCGAGGCCAGCGCAAGTGCGCCGTCGAACATCTTCCCGGCTTCCTCGCCCCGCGGGATCCGGGTCAGCACCGGGCCGAAGAAGGCGGTGCCGTTGAAAGCGACCACGGGAGTACCGACGTCGTCACCCACCTTGTCGATGGCTTCCTGGTGCGAGGCACGCAGTTGGGTGTCGAACGTGTCGGCAGCAGCGGCGTCGGCGAGTTCTGCCGGCAGTCCAACCTCCGCGAGGGACTCCGCGATTACTGCGTCGTAGTCCTTCATGCCCTGCACGTGGATGCGGGTACCCATGGCGTCGTAGAGCTTCTTGATGTTCCCGGGGCCGTGCAGCTCGGCTGCGGCGATGATCACGCGGACCGGGCCCCAGGCCTTGTCGATGCGGGCGCGGTAGTCCTCGGGAAGGTCGCGGCCTTCGTTGAGCACGGCGAGGGACATGACGTGCCATTCTGTGCGGACGTCGCGTACCTGCTCGACTTCACCCATCCAGCGCGAGGTGACCCAGGCGAACGGGCAGGTGGGATCGAACCAGAAATCGGCAACAGCAGTATTTTCGGGCACAGGCTTACTCCTCGTTAAGAATTCGTGCGGACGGAATCATGTCCCACTTGCGCCAGCGCGCAATCAGGCTGACTTATTCCGCCGCTTCGCGATGACGTCGTGGGAAATGAGCGTCGGTTCGGCCTTTTCGGTGACAGCCTCCCGGGTGATCACCACGCGGGCGACGTCCTCGCGGCTGGGAAGGTCGAACATCACCGGCAGCAGAACTTCCTCCAGGATGGCGCGCAGGCCGCGTGCTCCCGTGCCGCGGCCCAGGGCCTGGTCGGCAATGGCGTCCAGGGCCTCCGGTTCGAAGACCAACTCAACGCCGTCGAGCTGGAACATCTTCTGGAACTGCTTGACCAGCGCGTTCTTTGGCTCGGTAAGGATCTGGATCAGGGCCTTGCGGTCAAGGTTGGAGACCGTGGTGATGACCGGGAGGCGGCCGATGAACTCGGGGATGAGGCCGAACTTCAACAGGTCCTCGGGCATAACGTCCGCGTAGGAGTCCGTGTCCTTGCTGGTCTCGTTCAGCGGAGCACCGAAACCGATACCCTTGCGGCCGGAGCGTGACCCAATGATCTCCTCGAGACCGGCGAAGGCGCCCGCCACGATGAACAGGACGTTGGTGGTGTCGATCTGGATGAATTCCTGGTGCGGGTGCTTCCGCCCGCCCTGCGGCGGAACGGAGGCAACGGTGCCTTCGAGAATCTTCAGCAGTGCCTGCTGGACCCCCTCCCCCGAAACGTCCCGGGTGATCGAGGGGTTTTCGCTCTTGCGCGAGATCTTGTCGATCTCGTCAATGTAGATGATGCCCTGTTCGGCCTTCTTGACGTCGTAGTCGGCAGCCTGGATGAGCTTGAGGAGGATGTTCTCCACGTCCTCGCCCACATAGCCGGCCTCGGTCAGGGCAGTGGCGTCAGCCACGGCGAACGGTACGTTCAGCCGGCGGGCAAGGGTCTGCGCAAGGTAGGTCTTGCCGCAGCCGGTGGGCCCAATCAACAGGATGTTGGACTTGCCAATCTCGACGTCTTCGGTGCCGACCGCATCGCTGAGGTTGGTCGTTGAACGGGTGGCGTGGCCGGACTGGATGCGCTTGTAGTGGTTGTAGACGGCGACGGCGAGGGAACGCTTCGCCGGTTCCTGTCCAATGACGTATTCCTGCAGCGAGTCGAAGATCTCCCGCGGCTTTGGCAGGACGAAGGAGTCGCCCTCGGTGGTCTCCGAAAGCTCTTCTTCAATGATCTCGTTGCAGAGTTCAATGCACTCGTCGCAGATGTAGACGCCGGGACCGGCGATCAGCTTGCGCACCTGCTTCTGGCTCTTTCCGCAGAAAGAGCACTTAAGCAGATCTGTGCTCTCACCAATGCGAGCCATAATTCAGTCCCCTTTAGATGGTCCTCGTCAGGCGGGCGCCGTGCCGAAGAAAAAACGTGCCGGAAGGAAAACCATGCCAGTCAACCATGTTCCACTCTAGGACACTTGGATGCGGTAATCAGCAATGACGGGCCCGTGGTGCGGCTTTTTACCTGCCCGCGGCACCCGGCCGTCCGGAGAAGCGCAGCCGTCCCCGTCCATGGCTGGGCGGGGACGGCTGGGATGATGCTGCTAGCTCTTGTTGATGGCCGGCGTCTTGATCTTGCGGGAGTCAAGAACCTGGTCAATCAGTCCATATTCAAGGGCGGAAGCAGCCGTGAGGATCTTGTCGCGCTCGATGTCCCGGTTGACTTCCTCGGACGTCTTGTTCGAGTGAAGGGCCAGGGTGTCCTCAAGCCACGTACGCATACGCATGACTTCAGCGGCCTGGATTTCGAGGTCGGAGGCCTGTCCGCGCTCTCCGCCGCCGAGTGCGGGCTGGTGGATCAGCACGCGGGCGTTCGGCAGGGCCAGCCGCTTGCCGGGAGTACCGGCAGCCAGCAGGACAGCAGCAGCACTTGCGGCCTGGCCCAGGCATACAGTCTGGATCTCGGGACGGATGTACTGCATGGTGTCGTAGATGGCCGTCATGGCCGTGAACGAACCGCCGGGAGAGTTGATGTACAGGGTGATGTCACGGTCCGGATCGGTGGACTCAAGGACCAGCAGCTGGGCCATGATGTCATCCGCGGACGCGTCGTCGACCTGCACGCCGAGGAAGATGATGCGGTCCTCGAAGAGCTTGGTGTACGGGTCCTGGCGCTTGAAGCCGTAGGGCGTGCGCTCTTCGAACTGCGGCAGTACGTAGCGGCTGGACGGCATCTGGGGTGCCGTGCTGCCCGGGGTTCCGAAATTGTGGTTCATTGCTTTACTCCTGAAGTCTGTGGTGCGCTGGCCGGTCGGCTGGGCTATTCCTGCTCGCCGTCCTGCTCCTGGTTGGTTCCGCCGCCGCCGGTGACGCCGCCGGCGTGAGCGGAGATCTTGTCGAAGAAGCCGTAGGCCAGGCCTTCTTCTGCGGTGAACCACTTGTCGCGGTCATTGTCCTTCAGGATCTGCTCAACAGTTTGTCCGGTCTGCTCGGCGGTGAGCTCGGCCATGACCTGCTTCATGTGCAGGATCAGTTCGGCCTGGATCCGGATGTCCGACGCGGTGCCGCCGATGCCGCCGGAAGGCTGGTGCATCAGGATGCGGGCGTGGGGGGTGGCATAGCGCTTGCCCTTGGTACCGGAGGACAGCAGGAACTGGCCCATGGAGGCGGCCAGGCCCGTGGCAACGGTGACAACGTCGTTCGGGATGAACTGCATGGTGTCGTAGATCGCCATGCCGGCTGTCACGGATCCGCCGGGAGAGTTGATGTAAAGGAAGATGTCCTTCTCCGGGTCCTCAGCGGAGAGGAGGAGGAGCTGGGAGCAGATTGCATTGGCGTTATCGTCCCGGACTTCCGAGCCGAGCCAGATGATCCGTTCCTTCAGCAGCCGGTTGTAGATGTAGTCATCCCGGCTGGCCGGGTCCACAGTAGCCATAGTGGGTGTGCTGGGTGCATTTGCCATACTGAGTGACCTCTCGCTCTGGCGGAGAGGGTCTGGTTGGGTGCCTTTGATGCACCGCCCCAGCTCCCGCCGTTTATCTCTTCTTGGACACTAACCGTTCCCGCCAGTCTTTTGCTCCCGTTACGCGCGCTGTTCGCTGACGGCGCACGTTGCCCGGGCGCGGAGTCCAGCGCGCTGAATGCGCTGCCGACCGGCGCCTTAACGGGTGAAGCACCGCAGCATGCTGCGGTGCTTCACCCGGCTGCTGCCCGGGACCCATCCCTGGCAGCTAAGGACTAAGCCTTGTCTTCGCTTGCCTCTTCGGCGGTTTCAGCTGCTGCTTCTTCGCCTTCGGGGCGCACGAATGCGGTGAGGTCAACCTCAGCGCCGGTAGTGTCGGTGACCTTCGCCAGTTCCAGCACCTTGGCAAGGGCCTTGCGGCGGCGGACTTCGCCAACCATCATCGGAACCTGGCCACCCTGGTCGATCAGCTGGGCGAACTGGTTCGGGTCCATGCCGTACTGGCCGGCCATGGAAACGATGTAGTCGATGAGCTCGTTCTGGTTGACGCCGACTTCTTCCTTGTCAGCGACAGCGTCGAGGATGATCTCGTTCTTGAACGCCTGCTCGGTGTTCTCACGGATTTCCGCGCGGTGCTCTTCGGTGTCGTGGTCCTCACCGGCTGCGTGTGCCGAGTCGGAGTTGAAGTGCTGCTCGAGCTGCTCTTCGATGACGGACTCCGGAACCGGAACCTCGATCATTTCGAGGAGCTTCTCAAGGACCTTGTCGCGGGCTTCTACGCCCTGCTCCATGACCTTTGCTTCAGCAGCGCGCTTAGCCAGGTCTTCACGCAGTTCAGCGATGGTGTCGAATTCGCTGGCCAGCTGGGCGAAGTCGTCGTTGGCTTCGGGGAGCTCGCGCTCCTTGACGGCCTTGACGGTGACGGTGACCTCGGCGTCGGCACCTGCGTGCTCACCGCCGGCCAGCTTCGTGGTGAAGGTGGCGGACTCGTCGGTGGACAGGCCGGTAACGGCTTCGTCCATTCCTTCGAGCATGGTTCCGGCGCCTACCTGGTAGGACAGGTCCGAGGCGGAGTCGACCTCTTCGCCGTCAACCTTGGCAACCAGGTCCATGGTGAGGAAGTCGTTCTCGGCTGCGGGACGGTCAACGCTCTTCAGGGTGCCGAAGCGGCCGCGCAGCTCGTCGAGGGCCTTCTCGATGTCCGTGTCGCCGGCTTCGGCGGGCTCAACGGTGACCTCGATGCCGGCGTAATCCGGGAGCTCGATTTCGGGGCGGATGTCCAGCTCAACGTTGAAGACCAGCTGGCCTTCGTCGGAGGTCGGGTCCGGAACTTCGCTGATTTCAACCTCGGGACGGCTCAGCGGACGGATTCCCGTTTCCTGGACCGCAGCCTGGTAAAAACCGTTCAGGCCATCATTGATGGCGGTTTCGAGGACGTAGCCGCGGCCAACGCGCTGATCGATGAGCTTGTTGGGGACCTTGCCCTTGCGGAAGCCCGGGACCTGCACCTGGGTGGCGATGGTCTTGTAGGCCTCGTCGATGCTCGGCTTCAATTCCTCAAGCGGAACTTCTACGTTGAGCTTTACCCGCGTGGGTGTGAGGTTTTCTACAGCGCTCTTCACAGCGTTAGTTCTCCTGAGGGTTCTGGGGTTGGTCTGCACCGTCGTTTATACAGAGTCGGGGTGACAGGATTTGAACCTGCGACTTCCTGCTCCCAAAGCAGGCGCTCTTCCAAGCTGAGCTACACCCCGTCAGTGCACCTGACAGCCTACCGGCATTGACTTCCACATGCACAATTCCGAGGCGCCGAGACCCTGCCGGGTTCCTGCAAACGGAAGGGAAGCCGCCGATTGTTCATCCGCCGAATTACCGTGCTAAGGTAAATCCTGCCTTACGGCGCCGGGGATGTAGCTCAATGGTAGAGCCTCAGTCTTCCAAACTGATTACGCGGGTTCGATTCCCGTCATCCCCTCCACGGAAATATTTCGAAAAAGGCCCCGGCCCACCACGCGAAACCAACGGTTTCGACAGGTGGACCGGGGCCTTTTTCGTGCCGTATGTGTGTGCCGGCTAGTCGGCCTGGCAGGACGGGCACCAGTAGAGTTTCCGGGCTGCCATCTCCGTCAAGGCGATTTCCGTGCCGCAGATGCGGCAGGGCAGGCCCTGGCGCTTGTACACATAGTGGGCGTCCGAGACCGGCACCGGTTCGGTTTGGCCGCTCCGATGCTCCGCAAGCGTCGTCACAATGCGGCCCTGGACGACGCCGTCGAACATGACGGCCACGACGTCGTTCCACAGTTCACGTGCCTGTTCCGGCCGCAGCCGGCTGCCGGCCTGCCAGGGTGAGATCCGCTGCCGGAAGAGCACCTCCGCCCGGTAGACGTTCCCTACACCCGCCAGCACTTCCTGGTTCATCAGCAGTGCCGCCACGGGAGACCCGCGCTTGCCCAGCCGGCGGGCGAAGTCCTCCGCGCCGTCCTGGTCCTGCCGGAGCGGATCCGGACCCAGGCGTTCCAGTACCAGCCGCCGCTCTGCGTCCGTGATGACTTCGCAGGCCGTTGGTCCCCGCAGGTCCGCCCAGCCGTGCGCTGACACCAGCCGGACGCGGACAGCACCTTTGGGCGGCGGCGGACCGGTGTAGGTTCCGCCGCCGTCGTCGGGAGCCTCCTGCTCCCCCACCCGGCGCGGCGCGCCGATGCTGGAGGCGCCGCGGAACGAATCGTCACCGCCAAAATCGAATGCTCCGTACAGGCCCAGGTGGATCCGCAGGAACAGTTCGTTATCGAACTCCAGGAAGAGCTGCTTCCCGTGTGCCTGCGCCCCCGTCAGGACGTGGCCGTCCAGCTGCGCGGCACCGGCGGCGAACCGGCCCTGGGGACTGGAGACGGCCAGCGCCTGCCCGGCGAACACGGACGTGAACTGCCGGGCAAGGCGATGGATTGAATGCCCTTCAGGCATTAGCGGGCCGCGATGGAGCCGCTGGCCTCATATTCTGCGATCTGCGCAATCCGGCGCACGTGCCGCTCGGCACCGCTGAACGGCTCGGAGAGGAACGCGTCGATGATTTCCGTTGCCTCCTCGAGGGAATGCTGCCGTCCGCCGACTGCGACGACGTTGGCGTCGTTGTGCTGGCGTGCCAGCCGGGCGGTGTCCAGATTCCAGGCCAGGGCAGCGCGGATGCCGCGGACCTTGTTGGCCGCGATCTGCTCGCCGTTGCCGGAGCCTCCCAGGACGATGCCCAGTGCGTCGGTTCCGGCCTGCTGGTCAGCGGCCACCGCCTTGGCTGCGTCGATGCAGAACCCGGGGTAGTCATCCTCGGCGTCGTACTCCTTGGGCCCGTGATCCACGACCTCGTAGCCGTTGGCGGCGAGGTGTTCCTGCAGGTGGGCGCTGAGTTCAAGTCCGGCGTGGTCGGTGGCGATGTGGACGCGCATGATTTCCATTCATTGGTATGGGGTGGTTCAACTGCCAAGCAACAGCTTAACTTTTTTGGTGCTTCAGCCCCCAAACGTGTAACGCTAAGCGCAAGTCTGCCGATAGCAGGGACTGCAAGTGGTTTCGCTGGGAACGGGTCTCGTCCGTCGGCAGGTCCGGCATTGGAGGGTTCCCGGCGGAACCACGCCACTGCCCCGCGCCGTTTTAGAGCTATGCAAGGATTCACCATTGAAAACCGGAAAACTCGCCCTTCTGGCAACGCTGACGGCGGCCCTGGTCTTTGGCGGCCTTGCGCCTGCAGGCGCAGTGAGTACGGACCCGGCCGTTTCCCCGCAGCAGGCCCCCGGCGCAGGCCAAGAGGCGGAATCCCCCGCTGCCCCAGCAGAGTCCGCCGCTGAGGCCCAGCTCGGCGGCACAGCGGGCACGCTTCCCGAGACACCTGCCGCTCAAACGGAGGAGCCCGAGGACACGCATTCCCCTTCGGAAGAGCTGGCTCCCGAAGACAGCGGCTACGTACCGGTTGGCAAGGGCCATATTGTTCCCGGCCCGGACACACCGCTCATCACCGAACCCGATGGCAGCGTCAGGTCCGCGGTAGATACCGGGCACGAAGAGGTCCCGGCTGCCTTTGCCATGGGGGGCGCAGCCAGTATGGCACCGGCTGCCGCGCGGGCGGGAGACATCAAGGTCACCCTGGTAAGGGCATCGGTCGAGGGCAACCGCAGCTTGGTCAACATGGATTCGGCGAGGCAGTCCATTGCCAATTCCAGTGCGTACTGGAAGGCCATGTCCAACAACCGCCTGTCGATGTCCGTCTACGGAACGCTGGACCACTACAGCGCCGCACGAAGCACCGACGACTACGCGACGATGATGAACACTATCGCCAGGGAAATCCAGTGGAGGGACAGCCCCTACACCGCGCTCGTAGTCTTCGTGCCGACTCCGGACCTTCGTTCGGGAGGCTACGGCGGCATCCTCGGCGGCGGGTGGACCGTTGGAGGCACCGCCGGCAGGATCCTGATGCCCGCGCCCTCCTCCTTTACCAACAACGTGGTGACCCACGAGTTCGGCCACCTGCTGGGCCTGCTGCACGCGAACAGCCTCCAGTGCACCAACGGGCGCACCGACGTCGGTTCATCTGTCGCAGACAGGTGGAACGACGGCGCGTGCACCAGCCGGGAGTACGGTGACACAGCCGACCTGATGGGTTACGCCCAATACGCCATGCCGGTCATCAACTCCCTTTTCTGGGATCGGGGCGCCTTCGGCCGCGGCGATGAGGTCTACGACGCTGGGCGGCCCAGCGGGCTGTCAACGTTCACCCTTAGGCCCTGGGCCGGCACGTCCGCACACCGGGCATTGAAGTTCACCGACTCTTCGGGGGAAACCTACTACCTCGAACTGCGGCTTCCGGTCGCGAACGATGTAGTCACCGCCGTTGGAGGCAACAGGGGCGTCAAAATAGTCAAGGCAGACCTGGCGAACACGTGGGCGCTCAATTCCGTGGTGATCGGCCCCAGCACCCGCCCCTTTGCCGGCTATACCAACCCCAACAGTGCCTGGCAGGCAGGGCAGACGTTCACGACGCACACCGGCACAGTGGTTAAGGTCAACTGGATCAGCGGTGACGCTGCATCAGTAACCATCGGCACCGAGCCGTCCATTCCGTCAACGGCGGACCTGGTTGCCATTGATCCTGCCGGGGACCTGATTCTGTATCCGGCGGATTCAAGGGGTGGTTTCTCAGCAGGAAAGCGAATTGGCACCGGCTGGACCGGTGCTGTTTCGGCGCATGCAGCGGACTGGAACGGGGACGGGATCATCGATCTTGTTTCCCAGACTTCCGGCGGGCTCCTTCAGGTCTATTACGGGTACCGGGCAGGGGGGTTCAGCGGTCCGGTGACCGTCGGACAGGGATGGTCCCAGATGCGGATCTCCGTTGGCCGCTGGTCAGCAGGAGATACGCTCCCGGGCGTCGTGGCAGTAGACCCGCGCGGCCGGACGTGGTCGTACCGGAACACGTCCGGCGGTTACCTGTCTTCGGGATCAGTGATCGCATCAGACTCCGTCCCCAGGCTGTTCTCCATCGCCGACCTGAACAAGGACGGCGTTCCCGAGCTGGTGTCCATCATGGGTGACGGCACCCTGGTATCCAGGGCAAGGACCGCTTCCGGCACCCTGGGCCCGTCCGTCCAGGTGGGCGTAGGCTGGCAATCCGCCACGTCGCTGCGGTCCTCAGTCGACTTCAGCGGCAGCGGAAGCCTCGGACTCATGGCGACGTTCACGGACGGCAAGCTCGCGTACTACAACTCGAACAGCGTGGGCGGCTGGACCGGATCCTGGCCCGTTGGATCGGGGTGGTACTCCTACCGGCCGCTCGACACCCAGGGGACCGGCGGAGCGAGCGCGCCCATTACCTCCGAGGCGGACGTCATCACCCTCTCCGGAGGCAACCTTCACCGTTACGCGGCCCGCCTGAACGGCGTCCTCGTCGGGCCGGCGAAGATCGGGGAAGGTTTCTACAATGTCCAGTCCTTCCACTCCACGGACTGGAACAGGGACGGCTTGCCCGATCTCCTGGTCCAGTGGAACGAAGGCACGCTTAGCGTGTACTACGGTCTGCCCACCGGCGGCTTCTCCGCCCCCCGCACCGTGGGAACGGGCTGGCAGGACATGACCATCTCCCTGGACAGGTCGGTGGGCGGTTTCCCCGGCGTGCTGGCCATGGGCTCCGACGGCAGCCTTCGCCGCTACACCAACACTGACGGAGCGTCGCCGCTGCGCGGCGGCGCGGTTGTGGGCACCGGCTGGACGGGCCTGCGGCTTCAGGTGGTCGACTGGGACGGAGACGGCATAACCGATGTGCTCGCCGTAGCCAAGAGCGGAGACATGCTCTTCTACAAGCGCTCTGCCAGCGGTGCGTTCGTCGCCGGAGGCAAGACGGTCGGAACCGGATGGGACGGTATGGATACCGTATCCGTAGGGGTCGACGTGATCGGCGACGGCAGGTGGAGCCTCGTGGCCCGTGCCGGCAACGGTGACCTGCTGAACTATCCCGTCCTAGGCAACGGCTACTGGGGCGGTGCACAGAAGCTGGGCTGGGGCTGGGGCGGTCTCCAGCTGGCCGGCTCGCGCTAAGCCCTTTCCTTTACCTGCCCCACTTGGCAGAACGGCCCCAAGTGAGAGATTGTTGCAATTGTTACTTTTGACGCCGGTGCCCTGGATACAAGGGCACCGGCGCTATCTCTCCTTCGAAAGGCTCTTCCTTGCCAGGTATGAATCTCACCCGTGCTGAAGCGCGTGAACGGGCGGAACTGATCAGTGTCGAGTCCTACGACATCAATCTGGACCTGACCCGCGGCGACGAAGTCTTCGGCAGCACCACCGTAGTGCGCTTTGGCGCACAGCCGGGAGCCTCCACCTTCATCGATGCCGTCACGTCCAAGGTGCACCGCGTTACCCTCAACGGTGTCAGCCTGGACCCGGAGGAAGTCTCCGACGGCGTCCGCATCCAGCTGCCGAATCTCGCCGCCAGCAACGAGCTGGTCGTCGAAGCCGATGCACTGTACATGAACACGGGTGAAGGCCTGCACCGGTTCGTGGACCCGGTGGACAACGAGGTTTACCTCTATTCCCAGTTCGAGGTCCCGGATTCCCGGCGGATGTTCGCCGTGTTCGAGCAGCCGGACCTGAAGGCCACGTTCCGCTTCACGGTGACGGCTCCGGAACACTGGGACGTTATCTCCAACTCCCCCACGCCTGAACCTGTCCGCGCCAGTGCGGAGGATTCCGCGGAGCCCTCGGCAACCTGGTCCTTCGAGCCCACGCCGCGGATCTCCTCCTACATCACCGCGCTGATCGCGGGCCCGTACCAGTCTGTCCGTTCCGAGCTCACCAGCTCCGACGGCCGCACCATCCCCCTGGGCGTCTTTGCCCGCAAGTCCCTCATGGAATACCTCGACGCCGAGAACATCTTTGAGCTGACCCGCCAGGGCTTCGAGTTCTACGAAGCCCAGTTCGGCACCCCGTACCCGTTCGAGAAGTACGACCAGCTCTTTGTGCCCGAGTTCAACGCCGGCGCCATGGAGAACGCCGGCGCCGTGACCTTCCTGGAAAGCTATGTTTTCCGCGGCCGCGTCCCCGACGCAACCGTTGAGCGCCGCGCCATCACCGTCCTCCACGAGCTGGCCCACATGTGGTTCGGCGACCTGGTCACCATGCGCTGGTGGAACGACCTGTGGCTGAACGAGTCCTTCGCCGAGTTCATGTCCGCCCTGGCAGCGGCCGAAGCAACCGAATTCAAGCAGGCGTGGACAACCTTCGCGTCCATGGAGAAGGCCTGGGCCTACCGCCAGGACCAGCTCCCCACCACTCACCCGATCGTCGCCGAGATCCGGGACCTGGAAGATGTCCAAGTCAACTTCGACGGCATCACCTACGCCAAGGGCGCTTCGGTCCTGAAGCAGCTGGTGGCCTGGGTTGGCCAGGACAAGTTCATGCAGGGCGTCCGCGAGTACTTCGGCAAGCATTCGTGGGGCAACACCGAACTCTCCGACCTGCTCTCCGAACTGGAAGCCGCAAGCGGCCGCGACCTCAGCCAGTGGTCTGCCCAGTGGTTGGAAACCGCCGGCGTCAACGCCCTCCGTCCGGTTATCGATTCGGACGACGACGGCGTCATCACTTCCTTCGCAGTCGCTCAGTCTGCGGTGGCCGAGTACCCGACGCTGCGCCCCCACCGGCTTGCTGTCGGTTTCTACAACACCGGCGAAGACGGCAAGCTCAGCCGCACCCACCGCGTGGAGCTGGACGTTGACGGTGAACTGACACCGGTTCCCGAGCTGGTAGGCCAGCCCCGGCCGGAGTTGATCCTGCTCAACGATGACGACCTGGCGTACGCCAAGATCCGCCTCGATGACGCTTCCTGGCGCCTCGCCACCCGGCGCCTGCGGGACATCGCCGAGTCGCTGCCGCGCACCCTCGTGTGGGCTTCGGCTTGGGACGCCACGCGCGACGGCGAGATCCCGGCACGCAACTACGTGGAACTGGTCCTGCAGAACATCGCCTCCGAATCGGACTCCTCAGTGGTTCAGGTCCTGCTGCGCCAGCTGGCAACGACGCTGACCTTCTACGTAGCACCGCAGGACCGTGAGCCCATGACGGCCGCTGCAGCTGACAGCCTCTGGGACCTGGCCCGGGCTGCGGCTCCGGGCTCCGATTCCCAGCTGCAGTTCGTGAAGGCATTTGCTGCCCACGCCCAGACTCCCGAACAGCTGGACGAGGTAGCTGCCCTGCTTTCCGGCAACCTGGTCCTGGACGGCCTGGAGGTTGGGTCGGACCTGCGCTGGGAACTGCTCACCGCACTCGTTGCCGGCGACCGGATGGGCGAGGCGGACATCGCCGCCGAGTTGGAACGGGACGCTACGGCAACCGGCCAGCTGGCCGCAGCCGGCGCCCGTGCCGCCCTGCCCTCTGCAGAAGCCAAGGCCGCCGCCTGGGAAGCCATCGTGGTTCGCTCGGATCTGCCCAACGCCGCCCAGCGGGCAGCGATCGGCGGCTTCAGCCGGGTCCACGACACTGCTCTCCTGGAACCGTACGCCGAACGCTACTTCGACTCGCTGCGCGAAGTGTGGGCCACCCGCACCCACGAAATCGCACAGCAGATCGTCGTCGGCCTCTACCCGGCACGGCTGACGACCCAGGAGACGGTCGATCGGACAGACGCCTTCCTGAACTCGCTCGGCGATGAAGCGCCGGCCCTGCGCCGGCTGCTCCTTGAGAACCGCGACGGCGTTGTACGCGCGCTGAAGGCCCAGTCAGCCGACCGCTAGTCACACACCGCTTCCGTGCCGGAGCCCCGTCCCAGCTCCTGGGCGGGGTCCCGGCACGGTAGCTTAAAGCTGTGAACCTCTCAGAACACCGCTACGGCGTCGCCCTTGAATGGACCGGCAATCGGGGCACCGGAACCACCACCTACCGCGGATACGGCCGCGACCACGTGCTGCGCGCACCCGGCCTCCCGGACCTCCCCGGCACTGCGGACCCTACCTTCCACGGCGACCGGGACCGGTGGAATCCCGAACAGCTTCTGCTTTCGGCCCTGGCGCAGTGCCATATGCTCTCCTACCTCCACGTGGCCGTGAAGAACGGGATCACCGTTGTGTCCTACGAGGACGATGCCGAGGGGACCCTGCGCCTGAACCGGGACGGAAGCGGCGAATTCACTTCGGTGCTGCTTCGTCCCGTTGTCCGCGTTTCAGACGGCTCACCGGAACTGGCAACAGCCCTGCATGATGAAGCGCACAGGCTGTGCTTCATTGCCCGCAGCGTCAACTTCCCCGTGGAGCACGCGGCCCGCACCCTCGCCTGAGGGCTCCGCGGGGAAACCATTTCGCGAGCGGTCCGGCAGTAGGCTAGGTAAGACCCCTCCCCCAAAAGTTAAAGGACATCCAGCACCTGTGCAGCTAACGGCAACGACTGAAACCGCAGCCATTGAAATGAGCGAGTTCGATTTCAGCGGACTCCTTGAAGGCGGGATTATTATCCTCGCTGCCCTGGTTCTCTGGCTGGTAGCCCGCTTCCTGATTTCAAAGGTAGTAGCCCGCGCCCAGAAAGGCTCCTCCCTCCTTCGGTCCCAACGCCTTCGCTGGGCCCAGCCGGTAATGCGCAACCTGGACAATAAGAGGCGGGCACAGCGCGCGGACACCATCGGAGCCCTGCTGCGCAGCTCCGTGAGCGTGGCAATCTGGACCGTAGCGGTCATCATGGTCCTGGGCGCCATAGGCATCAATATTGCACCGCTGATCGCCAGTGTGGGCATCGTGGGCATCGCCCTGGGCTTCGGTGCCCGCGAAGTCATCCGGGATGCCCTGGCCGGTTTCTTTATCAGCATCGAAGACCAGTACGGAATCGGCGACGTGATCGAGGTGGGCTCCATTGCCGGCACCGTCCAGTCCGTTGGCATTCGCATCACCCGCCTCGTCGATGAACGCGGGGTTATCTGGTACATCCGCAACGGTGAGCTGGCTATGATCGGCAACCGGTCCCAGGGCAACTACGTCCCGCCGGCCGAACCGGCTGCAGCCACCACACAGGCAGCACAGGAAGAAGACAGTAAATGACCGAGCCATCCCTTCCCGGGCCTTCGCTGCCGCTAACGGCGTCCGGCCCCGGAACCGGTTTCAACACCCCCGCCTACAACTTCTACGAGGCCGTCGGCGGGCACGAGACGTTCGTGAAACTGGTCGATGTGTTTTACGACGGCGTCGCACAGGATCCGCTGATGCGGCCGATGTATCCGGAAGAAGACCTGGGGCCGGCCAAGGAACGCCTGCTGATGTTCCTTGAGCAGTACTGGGGTGGACCCAAAACCTATGGTGAACTGCGCGGCCATCCCCGCCTGCGCATGCGCCACATGCCGTTTGAGGTCACCCCGGCCGCGAGGGACGCATGGCTGCGCCATATGCGCGACGCTGTCGACTCGCTGTCGCTAGCCCCGCTGCACGAGGCGACGCTTTGGGACTACCTCGAGCGCGCAGCGCACTCGATGGTCAATTCGGCCTAGAACAGGACTGACGGCGGACGCACCAGCACGTGACCGGTGCTGGTGCTTAGCCGCTGCCACCGCCCGTTGCTGAACAGCGTCGCCGTTCCGGTCCGGGGCAGGAACCCCAGGGTCAGTGCCGCGAACGCTGCACCCGCGGGAAGCCGTGCGTCCAGGCCGGCGACCGGTTCGCTCCAGATGGGTACCCGGACGTTGCTGATCATGGCAGCGCCGGGGTTTTCCGGAATCCGGGCCGCTACCTCTTTAATGCCGCGGTGTGCGGCCTGTTCCAGCAGCGCCACGTCCACATCTTCCCCGCGCTGCCATCCTGCGCGGGGAGCGCTGATCCCGGCCCAGTTTTCGGAGACCGTCACCGGCGGGACCGGAAGCTCCGTCCCGCCGTCGTCCAGCCGTGCCAGGCGGTCCGCTACGGCGGACAGCTGGACCGTTGTGTCCAGCTCCGCAGGTGCCGCCAGCAGCATTGCCCGCATACCGATCACCGTCGGCATGGGTTCCCCCAGTACCCGCGGGCGCAGCACACAGACGTATGCCGCGAGGACGCCGCCAACCGCCTGCAGCCGGACCGCACCGTCATCAGCGCTGCGTGCCCGGGAAACGAAATTACGCAGGTCCGCAGTTACCTGGGAATCAGCGAGAACAAGGCTGGATGCCTGGGTCATTTGGCAGCCCCCGCGGCGGCACGCCGGAACGGTACGTCCCCGCCGGCCCAACCCTCCAGGATCTCCCGCTGCCGCTCCGAGAGCGGAACCGGACGTCCGTTTTCCTGCCCCACCATGACCATTGCCGCTTCCGCTACGGCGTAAATGGTTCCGTCTTCGTCAGTCAGCCGGAAACCGTAGGAGAAACTGGAACGGCCCAGGGCACTGACCCAGATCTCTATCCACACCGGGTCTGGACGGTAGACCAGCGGGGTCAGATACTCGATTTCCTGCCGCGCTACCAGGGTGCTGCCCGTTTCCCGGGTCACCGACCGGAAGGTCTCCGCGTCGTCCCCACCGCCGGCGCTGCCCGCCGATCCAGGCAGGGGAACCAGGGACAGCCGTACCCTCGCCTCTTCCAGGAACTGCACGTAGCGGACGTTGTTGACGTGGCCGTTTGAATCCTCGTCGCCGAAGCGCAGCTGGATGGGAAAGCGGTTAACAGGCATGCTTCCCATCTTCGCAGGAGAAACACTCCGGAGGCGAAAGCCCCCGTGGCGCCGGCCTTCGGTAAGTGTGACGTTCGTCCGGCACAGCCCGGGGTGCAGCCCAAATGTTTGGGCTAGCCAGCGCGTACGTCTAATCTCGGAATTGGCCCGCAGTCCGCTGCGAACCGCGCTTAATGCATTCCGCCCGCTAGGAGACAGACCCACATGGCACCTGCCGAAGACTTTGACCCCACCGCAGCACTGATCGATCTGCTCGATCTCAGCGACGCCGGAGGGGCTAAGACCGACGAAGACATCTTCGTCGGCGGCTCCCAGCACGAACCGCGCAAGAGGGTCTTCGGCGGACAGGTCCTGGGCCAGTCTCTGGTAGCGGCTGCCCGCACCGTCTCCTCCGACCGGCTCATGCATTCGATGCACGGTTACTTCCTGCGTCCGGGCGACACCGAGGTGCCCATCACCTTCGGCGTCGAGCGCCTCCGCGACGGCCGGTCGTTCTCCGCCCGGCGGACGCATGCTTACCAGAACGGCGTGCCGATCCTTTCCCTGATCGCCTCTTTCCAAATTCCCGATGAAGGCCTGGACCACCAGGAGCCAATGCCCGGAGGCATCCCGGATCCTGAGTCGCTTCCCACCACCGCCGAGCTTCTGTCGGGGTTCGACCACCCCGTGGCCAAGGCGTGGTCCTACTACCGACCAATGGACATCCGCCATGTTTCCCAGCCGGTCTACTTTGAGTCCGACCCCGTGCGCACTGCCCGCAATGCGGTCTGGATGAAGACCTTCGGCCCCATGCCGGATGACCAGAACCTTCACCGTGCGGCCCTGGCCTACGCCACCGACTACACCATCCTGGAACCAGTCCTGCGCCGGCACGGAATCTCCTGGGCCACACCCGGCATGTCCGTCGCCAGCCTGGATCACGCCATGTGGTGGCACCGGCCGCTGCGCGTGGATGAATGGCTGCTTTACGTCCAGGAATCCCCCAGTGCCTCCGGGGCCCGCGGCCTGTCCTCGGGACGGATCTTCAACCGCAGCGGCGAACTCGTGGCAACCATCGCCCAGGAAGGCATGCTGCGCCTGCCGGACCTTTCCGCAGCCGGCTAGCAGCCCGCAACCAGCCAGAGCTCCCCCGCTGCGTCCCGTCTTCCTGCAACACAAAAGCGCCCCGCCGGACGGCGGGGCGCTTTTGTGTGTAACCGGAGGCTCGGAACCGCGGACTAGTCGCGGGTCAGCCGGCGGTGCGTTACGCGGTGCGGCTTGGCCGCATCGGCACCAAGGCGCTCAACCTTGTTCTGTTCGTAGGCTTCGAAGTTGCCTTCGAACCAGTACCAGTTCGACGGGTTCTCGTCGGTGCCCTCCCACGCGAGGATGTGGGTGGCGACCCGGTCCAGGAACCAGCGGTCGTGCGAGACCACAACGGCACAGCCGGGGAATTCGAGCAGCGCGTTCTCGAGGCTGGACAGCGTTTCCACGTCGAGGTCGTTAGTGGGCTCATCGAGCAGAAGCAGGTTTCCGCCCTGTTTCAGCGTCATGGCCAGGTTCAGGCGGTTGCGTTCACCACCGGAAAGCACGCCGGCCTTCTTCTGCTGGTCCGGGCCCTTGAACCCGAAGGCGGACACGTAGGCGCGGGACGGCATTTCCACCTGGCCCACCTGGATGAAGTCGTGTCCGTCGGAGACGACTTCCCACAGGGTCTTGTTCGGATCAATGCCGCCGCGGGACTGGTCAACGTAGGAAATCTTGACCGACTCACCGATCTTCAGCTCGCCGCCGTCCAGCGGTTCAAGCCCGACGATGGTCTTGAACAGCGTGGACTTTCCGACGCCGTTCGGGCCAATCACACCGACGATACCGTTCCGGGGAAGGGAGAAGGACAGACCGTCGATCAGTTTGCGGTCGCCGAAGCCCTTCTCCAGGTCCTTGGCTTCAAGCACCAGGGAACCAAGCCGCGGTCCCGGCGGGATCTGGATCTCTTCGAAGTCCAGCTTGCGGGTGCGCTCTGCCTCCGCTGCCATTTCCTCGTAGCGGGCCAGACGGGCCTTGGACTTGGTCTGGCGGCCCTTGGCGTTTGAACGGACCCAGTCGAGTTCGTCGGCAAGGCGCTTGGCCAGCTTCTGGTCCTTCTTGCCCTGGACTTCGAGACGGGCACGCTTCTTCTCGAGGTAGGTCGAGTAGTTGCCCTCGTACGGGTAAAGGTGTCCGCGGTCCACTTCGGCGATCCACTCGGCCACGTGGTCGAGGAAGTAGCGGTCGTGGGTCACGGCCAGTACGGCACCGTGGTACGAGGAGAGGTGCTGTTCCAGCCAGAGGACGCTTTCGGCGTCGAGGTGGTTGGTGGGCTCATCGAGCAGCAGCAGGTCCGGCTTCTGCAGCAGCAGCTTACAGAGGGCAACCCGGCGGCGCTCACCACCGGAAAGAACGGTGACGTCGGCGTCCGGCGGCGGGCAGCGCAATGCGTCCATCGCCTGTTCGAGCTGGGAATCGATGTCCCATGCATCGGCCGCGTCGATCGCTTCCTGCAGCTTGCCCATCTCTTCGAGCAGCGCGTCGAAATCCGCGTCCGGCTGGGCCATCTCCTCGGAGATCTCATTGAAGCGCTGGATCTTCGCGTAGATCTCCCCGACGCCTTCCTGGACGTTGCCCAGGACGGTCTTCTCTTCGTTCAGGGGCGGCTCCTGCAGGAGGATGCCGACGGTGTATCCGGGGCTGAGCCTGGCTTCGCCGTTGGACGGGGTGTCCAGGCCGGCCATGATCTTCAGGATGGTGGACTTACCCGCACCGTTTGGCCCCACCACGCCGATCTTGGCGCCGGGGTAGAAGGACATACTTACGTCGTCGAGGATAACCTTGTCGCCAACGGCCTTTCGGGCCTTGGTCATTGTGTAGATAAATTCCGCCATGATCTCAGGCTAGTGCGTAGACGCCACTAAGTGCCATTTTGGGCGGTGCCGGGAAGCAAGCGGCTTAATCCGGTCCGGATCCCAGGCCGGATTAAGCGGTGTCCTAGCGGTCGTCGCCCAGCAGGCACTGGCCGTTGCTGAGGGCAGGCACCGTAGTCACGGAGAGTTTCCCGCTTCGAATCTCCCCTATGAGGCAGTCCGTGCCATCAGGCGCAGCGGAGACGATGGCGTCAACGGCCAAACCGGTTGGCGTGCCGTCCTGGGACACCTCCACTGCTTCGGCGCTGAATCCGGCACTGACCCAGGCCGCACGCACGGCGTCGCGGGAGGGCGCGGGATTCTCCGCGATCAGTTCATTCAATGCCGTCTGTGCCGCTTGGAACCGGGCCGGCATCAGCGGCGCTTCTTCCGACGGGACACCTGTTCCGGCGCTTACGGAGGAATCCGCCGGCTGTGCCTGGCTGCTATCGGCACCGGTACAGCCGGAAAGGCTTGCCGCCAGCGCTGCCGCTGCGGCCAGGCCTGCCCACTGGAGCCGCTTTGCATTCAACCCTTCCGCTGCCATCATGCTGACATTGTGCCACGCAGCGTTCGGGAGTCAGTATGCTGCCGGCTCCGCTTCGGCCGGCCGGGCGCCCTCGAACTCCTCGCTAAGGTCTGCCATCCCGCTGCCCGCGAATTCCCCCTCCGCGCCCAGCAGTTCACCGGTCGACGGATCAACGTCCGCTTCAAACGCGCCTTCACGTCCTTCTCCGGCTTCAGCAAGGCCCGTTCCGTCGCCGGCACCGCGCAGCGGCGCCCTCTCAGCGGTATTCCGGCGGAAGTTTGCCGTTCCCCACATAAGGTCGTGCCCAACTGCATCGGCGTCAATGTCTACTGTGGTGCCGCTTCGTCCAGCGTCCGTGGCCCACTGCCGCACCCGCAGCCTGCCCGTGACGATGACCCGGTCCCCCTTGTGGATGCTCACGCCGGCATTCGTGGCCAGCTGCCGGAACATCGATACCGAATACCAGTTGGTGTGGCCGTCCTGCCACAGGCCGGCTTCCCGGTCGAAGCGGCGCTCAGTGGTGCACATCCGGAAACCAGCGATCGCCAGTCCGCTGTCCGCCGTAGTGGTGCGCACCTCCGTTGCCACAAACCCCCGGAGGGTGATGTTGTCAGTCATCGCTCTGCCCTTCTGCTGCCGTTCGGTGCCGGCGGTTGGCCGGTTTCCCCAGTCTGGCCGCCCGGGCGGACGCGGGGGCTCGCCCGAAAGGGACGGTGGACAGGAAGAACCGGTTCGTTGACCTGACGGCTGTGTGGAGGGGAAGACGCCCTGAGACACGAGGCCCGCAGCAAGCAGAAAGCCTCCAGGCACATCTGTCCTGGAGGCTTCGGCGGTTGGTGCCCCCGGCGCGACTCGAACGCGCAACCTACGGATTAGAAGGCCGTTGCTCTATCCATTGAGCTACGGGGGCAGACCAATAGATGATACTACGTACCGGCAGGGCGCCCCCGTACCGAAACAGCCGCACTGGCCTGCAGGAACAGACGGATCAGGGCCGGAAAAAAGTTTTTGGGAAATATTCGATACTTCTGCATCCAAACCGGGACCGCCGTGAGTAAAGGAGGTGTAGGCCACAAAGAGCCAGGGGCACAGCACCCGGCACAGAAACCATTTAGGAGAAGCCATGCGCAGGACCACTACGATTTTCGCAGCAGCCGGACTGGCAGCCGCAGCAGGACTGGCCGCCGCACCCGCAGCTTCGGCGGCAGATGAGGCCCAGCTCTCCGTCTTCCACGCCGTCCCGGACACGACCGTGGACGTGTACGTCAACGGCGAACTGACCCTTGATGACTTCACTCCCGGCAGCATGGCAGGACCGCTCTCGCTTCCCGCAGGCAGCTACGAGCTTGCCATTACGGCTCCCGATGCCGCAGATGCCTCCGCCCCGATCATCGGCCCGGTAACAGCTGACCTGACCGCTGGAGGGAACTTCACGGCAGTAGCCAACCTCGCCGCGGACGGAACACCGACCGCCAATCTCTACACCAATGACACGTCCACCATCGAAGCCGGAAAATCAGGGCTGACGGTCCGCCACGTGGCAGCTGCCCCGGCAGTTGACGTGCTGGCGAACGGCACACCGGTGATCAGCAACCTCGCCAACCCCGACGAGAAGACCCTGGCGGTAGATCCCGGAACGATTTCCGCTTCCGTCGCAGCAGCCGGAACCACCGAACCGGTCATCGGTCCGGCAGACCTGACGCTGCCTGAGGGTGTTCACACCATCGTCTATGCCTGGGGATCACTGGACGCCGGTAACCTGGCGCTGGCAACCCAGACCATCGAAGGTATGGAAAGCGCTCCGAACGCAGTTCCCGGCGCCCTGCCCGCAGCCCAGGACAACAATGCCGGCATCATGCTCGCTGCCGCCGGTGGCCTGACGCTGATGGCCCTGGCCGGCACCGCAGTGGTTGCCCGCCGCCGCAGCACCGTGGACGCCGCTTCCGCGGAGTAGGCCGCGGGCGTGCAGCGCCCTTGCAACACTGAAGGTGCAGTGCAGCCGGCGGTACGGCTGCACTGCACCTTCGTCCTTCCCGGGACCAGCCAGGTCCCGGAACTGTTGAACACATTGGAAAGGCCCCCGACATGCACCAGACCGGACGCTCCCGCAGGTACCTTGCTGCGTGGCTGGCCGCCGGAGCACTGGCCCTGGGTTCCTGCGCATCCGTTCCGGCCGCGACTGAGCCGGCAACCAGTGAGCCGGCAAGCACCGCCGGCCAGATGCAGCAGCAGCCCACCGGAGCCGGATCTGCGCTTCCCCTGGACACCTCTTCCGGAATTCCCATCCGGCAGGCCACCCCTGAAGCGTCCGTGGAGATCCCGGCTCCGGTTCGGGTCCAGGTGGAAGGCACCGGCATCGACCTTGAGGTTGTCCCCGTGGGCATCGAGGACAACGGTGCCATGACGATCCCCGACAACCACGTGCAGGCCGGGTGGTACCAGTACGGTCCGGCACCGGGCGCCGACGCCGGATCATCGGTCCTGGCCGCCCACGTGGATTCACAGACCGAAGTCCTGCCCATTGCAGGACTCAAGAACGTCACCCCGGGTACCCGGGTGAGGGTGACGCGTGAAGACGGCTCGCAGGTCGTCTACCAGACACAGCAGGTCGAGAACATCGCCAAGCGGTCCCTCGACGGACACCGCCTCTTCGACCGGACAGGAGACCATCTGCTCAAACTGGTCACCTGCGGTGGAAAGTGGCTCGACACGGAGAACGACTATGAAGATAACGTTGTGCTCACGGCAACACCGGTATCATAGGGAAAATCGGCACGCGCCCCCTCACGGGCGCGGCCCCTACACAGGCTTACGGCAGGAGAACTTCCCCGATGTCATCCGGTGCCCCCGAGCTCGACGACGGCCTGGACCAGGCCTTCGCCGCAGGTGAGGAGGCAGCACTTGCCGAGGCTTACCGCCGGTTTGCGCCGCTGGTCCGCACCATGTCCCTTCGCCGCCTCATAGATGCAGGGGCAGCCGACGACGCAGTCCAGGAAGTCTTCATCCGCGCCTGGCGGTACCGGGAGACCTACTCCCCCGAACGTTCCACGCTTGCGGCCTGGCTGGTTGGCATAGCACGGAATGTGTCAGCCACCATGACATCCTCGAGGCTCCGCGAGGAAGATGTGCTTGAAGGCGCGGCCGCAGCCAGTGAGCGTACCGGAACCGGGGGGCCTGACCCGGAGGGCGTCGCTGACAAAGTAGTTCTGGACGCCGAGCTCAGCCGCCTGGGCGAACCCCAGCACTCGATCCTGCGGCTTGCGTTCCACGAAGACCTGACACACCAGCAGATTTCAGAGCAGCTCAGCCTGCCACTGGGAACGGTCAAAAGCCACATACGCCGGGGACTAATCCAACTGCGGCAACGATTGGAGGTAAGCGATGCAGCACCTGCACGATGATGCATTGGCCCTCCTGGCCCTGGGCGAGGAGCCCACAGCCGAAGAAACCGCACATCTGGAGCACTGTGAGCAGTGCGCCGGCGAGATCAGCGCCTACGGCCGCGTGGTAAGGGCGGGAAAGAGTACGGTTCCGGCCGGTTCCGTTCCGCCGCCGGCTGTCTGGGCCGGCATCCACGAGGCGCTCGGCCTGGATCCGTCACTGCGGAAGGATCCGCTGGAGGACCGGCAGGAGAATCACCCGGACCAGGGGGCGGCCAGCCCGTCCGGTCCGGCAGGAGCCGCGCGTCCCGTCTCACTCGCCGATGAACGGCGCAAACGCCGCGGGACCAAATGGTTCGCCGCGGCGGCCGCTGCCGCCGTAGTTGCCGGAGCGGCAACCTGGGGCGTGGTACGCGGGTTCGAGCCGCAGCCGGAGGTCATTGCGTCGGTTCCGCTGGAACCGCTGCCCTCCTACAGCGACGAGGGAACGGCAACAGTGGATCTCCTGCCCGACGGTGAACGTGAACTGGTGATCACGGCAAGCAGCAGCGAGGCAGAGGGCTACCGGGAAGTCTGGCTGATCTCCCCGGACATCACCTCCATGGTCAGCCTGGGCGAAATGGATGGGACCGAGGCCCGCTTGAAGATCCCGGACGGCCTGGATCTGAGTGCGTATCCGATCGTGGACATCTCGGATGAGCCCCATGACGGAAATCCAGAGCACTCGGGTAAGTCGATCCTGCGGGGCCAGCTGGAGCTTTGAGCTGGACCGCTGACTTTTGGAACAGGCTCACCGCGGGTTTCTCCCGGGCCGAGGGCCTGGACGCCCAGCCCTGGCTGCTTGTCTTCATTGCAGCTGGCGCGGTCCTTTTGTCCGTCCCGGCGCCGACGTGGCGCTGGTTCGGGCTGTTCGTCACGTTCGTACACGAGCTGGGACATGCATTCGCGGCCCTGACGGCAGGCCACCGCATCAGCGGCATCGAGTTGAGGTTCGATCATTCAGGGCAGATGCGCAGCCTCGGCCGCGGCCGCTTCGGGGCCGTGTGGGCAGGGTTCTGGGGCTATCCCGTTCCTGCCCTCACTGGCCTGGCACTCGTCTGGGCGGCCGTAGCCGGCTGGGCTTCGGCGGCGCTGTCCATCGGGGTGCTGGTGCTGGCGGCTGCCCTCGTCTTCATCCGCAATATCCAAGGTGCGGCAATCGCGCTGGGATGCGCCGCCGCCTCGGTCCTGCTGCTGTGGTTTGTCCCGCCCGGGGGAACCGCCTATGTGACGGCCTCGCTCGGAATCGCACTGCTGGTGGGTGCGGTCCGGGACTGGCTGAACCTGCTAAGCGTCCACACCCGGCGCCGCAGCGCGCTGCAGTCCTCGGATGCCTGGATTCTTGCCCAGCGCTCCTACGTGCCGTCCGCGGTGTGGCTGTTGCTGTTCGCCGCCGTTATCGCTGCCTGCGCGGCGGGGGCGGCCTGGGTGCTGCTTCCTGTCTGGCTGCCTGCGGACTGAGCGCCCGCCGGTGGTCCGCTGGACCCTAGCGTTCGTCCGCCGGTCGGTGGTCCGCTGCCTCCGGTGCCTGACGGGTGTCAGTTTCCGCCGGAGCACCCGGGAAGGAAACACGAAGATCAAGGCGGTGCTGGCCGTCCTCCGTCTGGGAGAAAACCGCCTTGCCGGAGATGCCGGCAAGGCCCGCCGTGCCGGATCCGGGAATGATGTGCCCCGACGACGCCGTGGCTTCACCTTCTGCCAGCCCCCAGTGCTGGATCACCATGGTGCCCTCTCGTCCCTCCACGCTGCCGGCAAAAACCTCGCTGCCCACGTACCCTGCTCCGGTCGCGTTGCCTGCCAGCAGCAGGTCGGCAACGCTGGTGCCGGAGATTGGCCCTTCAAAGATCTTCACCGCGCGGACCGTGGAGAGTTCGCTGTTGGTTCCCTCCACCACATAGGGGGTCGGTTCCCAGGAGGAAACTTCAAAATCAGCAGTGATCGAATGTTCTGTTCCGTCGGACATGCCTACAGTATTCCGTGTTCGGCTGCCGATTGCATGCCGCCCATACGCCGCGGGTACCCTTATCGCTGGGGTGCGGCCGCCTGCGCACCCCGAAACCCGCCGTTAAGGAGTACCACCGAGCATGTCGTCCACACCCGTTGCTGGCGAGCCCAGTTACATGCGTTCCAAGATCCTGTGGCTGGCATTCGCGGGCGTGCACCTGCTCTTTTTTGGCCTCCTTTCACCGCTGATCTTCACCGGCGAGGTGCTCAGTGATATCCAGTTCTACCGTCAGTGGGCCTTCGAAGGACTGCAGGACGGCCAGTGGCAAGGCATCAGCACGGACTGGGTGTATCCGATCGGAGCGCTGGCTCCCATGCTCCTCGCTGCGGTTTTCGGTTACGGTCCCTACCAGTTCGCCTGGTTCCTGATCTTCACGGGCCTGAATGCGGCTGCGTTTGCCGTCCTGACCGCCGAACGCACCCGGCAGCGCTGCATTGCCGCGTACTGGTGGCTGGGCATTACCGCGCTTCTCGGACCAGTCGCCGTCGGCCGCATTGACGGGCTTACTGCTCCCCTGGTGATCATCGGCCTGCTGTGGCTGGGCACCCGTCCCGTCATTGCGTCCCTGTTGCTGTCAGCGGCCACCTGGATCAAGGTCTGGCCGGCTGCCGTGATCCTGGCGGTCCTCGCCGTTTCGAAGCAGCGCCTGACCCTCTTGGTCACCGGGGCCGCTTTCTCCGCTGTTGTGGCGGCCGTCGTTACTGCCGCCGGCGGGCTGCGCCACCTGCTGAGCTTTATGGGCGCCCAGGGCGACCGCGGCATGCAGCTGGAGGCGCCTTTCACCACCCCTGGCCTGTGGCAGGCCATCCTGGGCCGGTCGGACGCCCACATCTACGAAGACACGGTGATCAATACCCGTGAGGTGCGCGGCGCGCTGGGGGAACCCGTGGCCGCGCTGGTGACGCCGCTCCTGGCCCTGGCTGCGGTCGCCGTCGTGCTTCTGCTCGTCTGGGCACTGCGGCGCGGCGCCGACACCGGTGCACTGCTGGCAGCCGGTTCGCTGGCCCTTGTCAGCGCGTTCATCGTCTTCAACAAGGTTGGCTCGCCGCAGTTCATGCTGTGGCTGGGCGCCGTAGTAGCCGTGGGCGTTGCCTGGGAAGGCCGTGCCTGGCGGCTGCCGGCAGCCATGATGGTTGCCGTGGCCGCGCTGACCACCCTGGTCTACCCGATGTTCTACGAGGCGCTGTACAACGACCTCAACATCGCCGTAGCCGTACTGCTGACCCTGCGGAACCTGCTCCTGATGGCGCTGCTGGCCTGGTCCCTCGGAAAGATCACCGCACTGGCCCGGGCCGGAAAGGTCAGCGAATCCGAAGTTCGCCCGGAGCCGGCTCCGTAAGCTTCTTTCGGAAGAGCACTTTCGTCTTCGGGTCCAGGAAGATCAGGTAGAGGGCGAACGCGACGGCGGTAACTGCGGCTATCTGCCGGGCTGCGCTCAGGCTGAACTCGAAGTACGGCCAGATGTCCAGCTGGTCGCTGATTGCGTAGACCATAAAGAAGGACACGAACAGGTACAGCGTCTTGACCTGCCAGTCGTTGCGGATGCCGGTAACGGCAAACAGCGGAATCAGCCACACCACGTACCAGGACTGGATCATGGGCGCCAGCATGACAATCGCTGCGAACGCGAGGGCCAGACGGCGTACCAGCCTGGAGTAGTCGCCCACGAACATCAGCCATACAACGACGGCGAGCGAAGCCAGCCGCCCGATCGTGTGCACCACGTCGGCAAAGGACCAGCCAGGCAGTCCCAGTGAGTTGCCCAGGGTGGCTACGATCAGACCGACGAACCCTACGGGGGCGTACCAGATCCAGACGCTGCCCGGAGTGCTCAGGGCACCAACCCAGCCGAAGCCAAGTCCGTTGACGACGCCGAGGATCGCCAGCAGTCCCAGCGACAGCCCGGCGGTCAGGAACCAGTACAGGAACTTACGCGGCCAGGAGGCTCCCTTGCCTGCCCACATCAGGCCGATAAAGGGAAGGAAAATCAGCGTGATCGGCTTGATGCCCACGGAGAGCGTGACCAGCACGATTCCCAGCACGCCGCGCTTGGTGGCCGCGTAGTAAAGGCCGCCCAGTGCCAGGCCGATCATGAGCGCGTCGTTGTGGATGCTGGCAATGAAGTTGGTGAGGAACAACGGGTTCGCCGCCGTGAGCCACAGTGCCCGGTTCGGATTGATACCGTGCAGTTCGGCTAGTTTCGGCACGTAGTAAACGCACATAGCCACGCCTATGAGCGCTATCAGCCTAAAGAGCAGGATCGAGAACTCGGTCTGCCCGCCGGTAATCCGAACCACGATCTCTTCGAGCCACAGGAAGATGGGTCCGTAGGGCGTGGGGCTCTGCGCCCAGAGGTCGTCCGCTCCCAGCTGGAGGTAGTTGGAGATCTGGGAGTAGCCGTCCTTGTACGGGTTCAGGCCGCTGACCATGACCAGGCCCTGGGCGATGTACGCAAATACGTCGCGGCTGAAGAGCGGCAGCGTGAGGCACATAGGTCCGCCCCAGGCAAGGATCGCCTTGAGCACATAGGGACGCGACTGCGGCCCCCAGTCCCCGATCCGCTGTCCGAAACGCAGCCAGGAACGCACCAGCAGCATCCCGCCCAGTGCCAGCAGGAAGACGGAGATCACCGCACCGGCAGGCTCGAAGCGAAGCCACATGATGAACTCGGCACGGCGCAGCTCGTACGAGGAGAGGGAGAGCCAGCCCACCCCGAAGGAGCCGGCCAGCATCATCATTGAGCCGATAAACCCATGGATGATCGCGACGTTGGGATGGTCGGTTTTCGTGCTCTCCGATTCGGGAGACGAAGGCTCGGTCGCAGGGACCTGGGCGGTCATCGTGGGTCGTTCCAATCTCTGGTTCGTACGGCGGTCCCAGCGAACGGGCACCAGGTTCGAAAGCAAACGCCTCCTCGGGCAGGCACATACGCCTGCCCCGGCGAAGCCATTCCGGTCCGGATACCCGTAACTGGGCCCGGTCAGGGCGGCTTCGTCAGGCCAAATATTAGCATCGAGACATGTACATGCCCTCGGACGCGGCGCGCTGCACGGCCAGTGGGGCGCGGCTCACATAGACTGTCTGGGTTGGATCGGACAAGGCAAGGCGGGATGGGCTGTGGGGCGCCACCGGGCAGAACCAGAAGTGAGGCAGCGCGGTCAGCGTGCCGCGAAACAACCGGACAGCGTACGCCGCAGTCCTGAGCTCCTGGGCTGGGGGCTGTTCATTTCCGCAACTACCGCGGCATGCCTCCTGTGGGCACGGATTCCAGCCCCTGTCACCGCCGGCACCTCGGCACTTGTCCTCGCGGCTTTCGCCGCGGCCTGGTATGCCTCAAGGGGCACGGCACGTCCGGAACGTCCCGACGCCGCAGCAGCCGCGCCCCAGGCACAGTCCCCGGCAGCACGGGAAACTCCTGCGCCGGCTGCGGACCGGCAGCAGCCTGCGCCGACGCGGACGCAGGACGAGCCCGCACGGCCCCTGGCCCCAGCCATCCCGCTGGCCCCCGGGGCTGCCCGGGAGTTCCTGAGTGCCCCCGTCCCTGGGGGATCCGGGACGCAGGCGAGCCGCTGGACCCGCACGTTCGGCCCACCGGAAACAGGATCACTTCCCCTGCAGCCGTACGTACCTGCCCTCAGGGCTTCAGTCCAGACTGCGGATTCCGAGCGCCACGACCGCCGCCAGCGGAGCCACTCAAGCCTTTAGCCCAGCAGTGATCCGGCGCCGCGGGGTACATTTATCCCGTGCCAATAACAAATGAACGCATTGTTTGGATCGACTGCGAAATGACCGGACTGGACATCAGCGCCGACGCCCTGATCGAGGTTGCCGTGCTGGTGACGGACTCCGAGCTGAACATCCTCGGCGACGGCGTGGACGTTGTCATCAAGCCGGAAGACAGCGCCCTGGAACAGATGGGTGACTTCGTCCGCCAGATGCACACCACGTCGAAACTCCTTGATGAGCTGCCCGGCGGCATGAGCCTCGCCGAGGCCGAGGCCGAGGTGATCGAGTACATCACCAAGTGGGTACCCGAACCGAAGAAGGCCCAGCTGGCCGGCAATTCGGTGGGAACGGACCGGATGTTCCTGGCCCGCGACATGCCGGAGGTCATCGACTACCTCCACTACCGCATCATCGATGTCTCCACCATCAAGGAACTCGCACGGCGGTGGTACCCGCGGGCCTACTTCCAGTCGCCCGCCAAGAACGGCGGACACCGTGCGCTGGGCGATATCCAGGACTCGATTAACGAGCTGCGCTACTACCGAGAAGCCATCTTCGTACCGGCACCGGGTCCCGATTCCGCCGCGGCCAAGAAGATTGCTGCGCGCATCAGCGAATCCGCCGCCAAGAGTTAGCTGCATCACTTTTTGGGCCTTGAGGGGCCCATGTGTCAGAAGCACCCAAAAAACCGTGTAAGCTTGTATCCGCTGCCTCAGATAAATGAGTTTGCAAAGACCACTCGCCTGGACTTTGGAAACGAATAATCTGAGTGCACATGGTGGGTATAGCTCAGTTGGCAGAGCGCCTGGTTGTGGTCCAGGAGGTCGCGGGTTCAACCCCCGTTACTCACCCGGAAGAGGCTGGTTTCCAGCTTCACAAAGACCGCCTCGGATATTGTCCGGGGCGGTCTTTTACGTATCCCCCAGCTGGCCCAATCCGCATCGGCAGCTGCACAGCCCTGCAGCGCATGTGCGGGCAGGAAAAGAACTTTAGGAGGCGCCGCGTTGGAACGCACGCTTTTCGAGGAGGACCACGAGCAATTCCGTGACCTCGCCCGCGAATTCAACCAGCGTGAAGTTGCCCCGGGGTATCCCGCGTGGGAGGCGGACCACAGGATGCCGCGGCGGTTGTGGAAAGCAGCGGGAGAACAGGGCCTGCTGGGTCTGGCCGTGCCGGAAGAGTTCGGCGGCGCCGGAATTCCCGACTACCGGTACCGCGTGGTCCTGGACGAGGAATTCGCCCGCGCGAACCACCTCGCCGTCGCGCTGGCTTTCCACCTCCACGATGACATGGTGCTCCCCCACCTCCTGGCCTACGGTTCCCAGGACCTCAAGGAGCGCTGGCTGCCGCAGATGGTCAGCGGGGACAAGGTGACTTCCGTGGCGTGGACCGAGCCGGGTGCGGGAAGCGACCTGCGGGGCATCCGCACCAGGGCCGTCCGCACCGGCGACGGCGACTGGCTCCTCAACGGCCAGAAGACGTTCATCGGCAACGGGATCACGGGCGACGCGGCCCTGGTCCTGGCCCGGACCGACGGCGGCACCGGACGAGGAGGGTCGCGTTCCTTCAGCATGTTCATGGTGGAGAAGACCACCGGCTATTCCACCGGCCGCCAGCTGGAGAAGATGGGCCTCAACGCCTCGGACACCGCCGAGCTGTTCTTCGACAACGTCGTGGTTCCTGCCGGCAACCTGGTGGGCGAGGAAGGCCGCGGCCTCGAGTATGCCGCCGGGCAGCTCCCCCAGGGCCGCCTGGCCATCGCCGTCGCTTCCTCTGCCGTGGCACGGACCGTCTATGAAGCTACCGCTGCCTACACCGCAGAGCGCGGGGCCTTCGGCGCCAGGATCAGCGACTTCCAGAACACCCGTTTTGAGCTGGCAGACATCCTGACCGAAATCGAAGTCACCGAATCCTACGTGGATTCAGCCGTGCAGGCATTCAATGCCGGCACCCTGGACGCTGTCTCAGCGGCCAAAGCGAAGCTCTGGGCATCGGAACGGGCCAAATCCGTGACAGACCGGTGCCTCCAGCTGCACGGCGGATACGGTTACATCATGGAATACCCGGTGGCCCAGGCCTTCCTGGCTGCCCGCCTGCTCACGATCTTCGGCGGAACCTCCGAAATCATGCGCGAAGTCATTGGCCGCAGCATCACTCCCCCTTTGCCCCAGCACGGAAAGCAGAACCCATGACCGTCCGCCCAATCACCATCTACGGGGAACCCGTCCTGCACCGCCGGGCAGCCGAGGTAACGGAGTTCGACGATTCACTGCGCACCCTCGTCGCCGACATGTACGAAACCATGGACGTTGCCAACGGCGTGGGCCTGGCGGCCCCCCAGGTGGGTGTGGGCCTGCGGATCTTCACCTTTGACTACCCGAACGACGACGATGCTCCCGACCGCGGCGTCGTGGTCAATCCCGTACTGCTCACTTCCAAGGTGCCCGGTTCCGCCCCGGACCCGGACGAAGACACCGAGGGGTGCCTTTCCGTGCCGGGTGAAAACTTTCCGCTGACCCGGGCAGAGTGGGCCAGGGTCTCCGGTTTCGATGAGACCGGCGCCCCCGTCCAGTTTGAGGCCACCGGCTGGTTTGCCCGTGTACTCCAGCATGAATACGACCATCTGGACGGCAAGCTCTACGTGGACCGGCTGAACGAGCGCTGGGGACGCAAGGCCCGCAAGGTCCTCAAGAACAACGGCTGGAACGTGCCTGGCCTGCACTGGATGCCCGGAGTGGATCCGGACCCGTTCGGCCACTAGCGGGCCTGTCCCAGGGCTCGCAGGAAGCAAAACAAACGCCCCGCCGGGCTTCCCGGCGGGGCGTTTGCCTTGCTTCAGGCGCTCCTAGGCGCTGGCGACGAGTTCCTCGGCCCGGGGGAACGCCGGCGGGTTCACGTGCGCCATTTCTTCGAGCACACGGATCACCTGGCAGCTGTAGCCGTATTCGTTGTCGTACCAGACGTAGAGAATGGCGTTCTTACCGTTGGAGATGGTGGCCAGCCCGTCCACGATGCCGGCGCGCTTGGAGCCAACGAAGTCCGTGGAAACGACCTCGGGGGAATCGATGTAGTCGATCTGCTTGTGCAGTTCGGAGTTCAGCGACGTCTCCCGGAGGAAGGTGTTCAGCTCTTCCTTGGTGGTCTCAGTTTCGAGGTTCACGTTCAGGATGGCCATGGAGACATCCGGGGTGGGAACGCGAATCGCGTTGCCGCTGAGCTTGCCCGCAAGTTCCGGAAGCGCCTTGGCCACTGCTTTTGCAGCACCGGTCTCGGTGATGACCATGTTCAGCGCGGCCGAACGTCCGCGGCGGTCGCCCTTGTGGAAGTTATCGATCAGGTTCTGGTCGTTGGTGAAGGAGTGGACCGTCTCCACGTGCCCGTTGACGATTCCGTACTTGTCGTTGAGCACCTTCAGTACCGGCGTGATGGCATTGGTGGTGCAGGACGCCGCGGAGAGGATCTTGTCATCGTCGGTAATCGCCTGGTGGTTGATGCCATGCACGATGTTCTTCAGGTCGCCCTTGCCCGGCGCGGTCAGCAGTACCCGGGAGACGCCCTTGGCGCTCAGGTGCTGGGCCAGTCCGTCCTCGTCGCGCCAGCGGCCGGTATTGTCCACCACGATCGCGTTGTCGATGCCGTAGGCGGTGTAGTCGACGGCCGCCGGATCATTGGAGTAGATCACCTGGATCAGCGTTCCGTTGGCCAGGATGGTGTTGGTTGCCTCATCGACAGTGATGGTGCCCGGGAAAGCCCCGTGCACCGAATCGCGGCGCAGCAGGCTGGCGCGCTTGACCAGGTCGTTCTCGGCGCCCTTGCGCACGACGATCGCCCGCAGGCGCAGGCCGTGCCCGCCGCCTTCATGGTCGATCAGGATGCGCGCCAGCAGGCGGCCGATTCGGCCGAAGCCATACAGGACTACGTCGGTACTGGTCCGCTCGTCGGCTCCGTGCTTGCCGGCGACCTCGGAGAGTTCGGCACGCAGGAACTCCACCAGCGGCGCGCCGTTGCCTTCGCGCTGGTACTTGGCGTTCATCCGGGCCAGGTCCACCGAGGCGGCACCGAGCTCAAGTTCGGTAAGGGCCTGAAGGATCGGCAGGGTTTCGGACACCGGCAGCTCGACGTCGTCAATCTGGCGGGCGAATCGGTGCGCCTTCAAGATATCGATGACGGAGCGGTTGACCAGCGGGCGGCCGTGAACCGAGGTAACAACACTGTTCTCCCGGTAGAGCCGGCCAATGAGCGGGATCATGGCTTCTGCCATAGCCTCCCTGTCCATCCACGCATCCAGGCAGGTATCGGACTTCTGGCTCACAGATCTTCACATCCTTTGTCTCAGCCGGCACTGCTTTGTGACCGGTTGGTAAGTCCTCCGGCGACGGGGCCGGAGCAAGCCCGCTTGGGCCGTGTCTTGACGCTTCGCGGCGCAGGGCACGGCCGCGAACCACTTACAAGTGTATTAGGCCACAGACAAACCTCAGGACGGGCTTAGGAGATGTTCATCACAGCTTGGACTGCTCCTGGGCTGCGGCCTGCGGCGTCCCCGCTGCTGCTTCAGCCGGTGCCGGCTCCAGGTCCTCGAGGTGCCGGACACCCTTGAGCGGCCCCCGAGCGGCAACGAACGGAGCCAGCACCGCGATGAGTATGCCAATGATGATTCCGCCGCGCACGCCGATGGTGGTGGCGAGGACACCGGCCAGCAGCGATGCCACCGCCAGCATCCCCCAGCTCACCATCCTGGTGGCGGAGCCGAGGCGGCCCATCATCTCGGGAGGACAGACCCGTTGCCGGAAACTCGTGGAGACCACGATGTTCATCGAGATGGCCAGCCCGGTGAGGAACATCCCGAAGAAGCCCGGCAGCATCCCCCAGCCCGGGGTCATCAGCAGCAGCGCAGCATAACCGGCTGCAGCCGGGAACATCGAGTACCGCCACACCACTCCGGAACCGAAGCGTTCGGCCAGCCGCTTCACGCTGAGTCCGCCCAGCGTGCCGCCAACCGCCGTAGCCGCCATCAGGAACCCGAGCCAGGTGCCGTTCTCCCCCAGTGTCCGCACCACCAGCAGGACGATCAGGGAAACCACGATATTCCCGCCGAGGTTCCACAGCGCCGCCACCAGCAGCAGCACACGCAGCGGGGTGGTGCTGAGCGAATAGCTCAGGCCGGATCTCATCTCGCGCCAGATATGGCGCTTCTCCGGACTGGCAGGGATAGTCTCCTCCACCTTGAGCCCCAGGATGGCGATGAAAGAGGCAACGGAGGCAGCCAGCTGCACGAGCAGCGAATTCGACGCACCCACAGCCTGGGTCATCCAGCCGCCCAGTCCGCGTCCAACGGCGTCGGCAGACGCACCCGAGCCGGTCATCAGCCCGTTGCCTTCTATGAGCTCGTCCTTCGTTACGGCCCGCGGGATCAGCGCTGCCTCGGCAAGCGTGAAATAGACCGCCGCGAGTCCGGCAAGGAAGGACACTATGAACAGCTGCGCCGTCGTGAGCACGCCGAGCCAGTATGCGGCCGGCAGCGTGGCAAGCAGGACGATGCGGGCTACGAGCGAAACCAGGATCACCGGACGGCGGCGCCGGCGGTCCACCACCACCCCGACAGGAAGCCCGAACAGCAGCCAGGGCAGGAAGACCATCCCGGACAGGGCCGCAACGGCGAAGTCGCTGGCGCCGAGTTCCACTGCCGCAATGATGGGCAGGACCACCGCGGTCACCGAGCCGCCAAGGATACCCATGGTGGAGGAAACCCAAAGTGCCCGGAAATTGGCGTTGCGCACCACGAGGTGCCTGCCGGACGCGGGATGCGTGATCATCGACACAGAATAGCCGAGGTTCATGCGGTTGCATGACGCGCCCTACCGGTAGAAATAAGTCAGCCCAAATTCCCCTTGAACGCCTTATGATGCTTGAAAGCGCGGCAGAAGGTGTACATAATGCCCGGTCGGGCCATGGCCGTGCAGATGGGCGGGACGGGCTGGCCGATAAGCCGGGTTTTGTACCTGCGTGCCGTTACCGGCGATGCAGGCGGCAATCATCCATCTCCGGAAACCGTTGCCGGTTTCCTCCAGCGGCCTACCCGGATGCTCGGGCGGGCAGCCCTCAAACGCACCCTGTATGGCCTTGCTCCGAGTGGGGTTTACCTAGCTGCCCCGGTCACCCGGGGCACTGGTGGTCTCTTACACCACCGTTTCACCCTTACCCGCGGATAAACGCGGGCGGTCTGTTTTCTGTGGCACTGGCCTGCGGGTTTCCCCGAGTGGGCGTTACCCACCACCCTGCCCTGCGGAGCCCGGACTTTCCTCGGCAGGTCCGGCCCTAAAACCGTCCTGACGCGATTGCCTGGCCAACCCGTCCCGCGGTCAATGCTACCTGCCGCAGGACCTTACGATTAATCAGTGCTGATCCTCCTGCCCCCTTCCGAAGGCAAGACCCGTCCACAGGCGGGCCCAACCCTGACTACCGAATCCCTGCACTTCCCGGAACTGGCCGCTGCCCGCAAGGAAGTGCTCGCCGCCCTCATGGAAGCAAGCGCCACCCCGGACGCGCACGCTGTGCTGGGGGTTGGTGCCTCGCTGGCGGAGGAGGTGCGCCGCAATACGGTCCTCGAGAGCGAACCCTGTGCACCGGCGCACCGGATCTACTCAGGCGTGCTGTACGACGCGCTGGGCTACGCCACGCTCACCCCCGCACAGCAGGCCGCTGCGGACGACGCCGTGGTGGTGGTTTCCGCTCTCTGGGGCGCAATTGGGTTCGGCGACGCCATCCCGGCCTACCGGCTCTCCATGGGCACGAACCTCCCGGGCTGCGGCCGTTTGGCGGCATTCTGGAAGGCCGCACTGGCCCAGCCGCTGGGCCGGCATTCCGAAGGCCGGCTGGTGGTGGACTGCCGCTCCAGCACCTATGCCGCGGCTTGGCAGCCCGCGCAGCAGAACACTGCCGCCGTCAACGTCTTCCAGCTGCGAAACGGTGAACGCAAGGTGGTATCCCACTTTGCCAAGCACACACGGGGAGAACTGGCACGGCATCTGCTCACCCGCCCAGGCGACGCCCCGTCCTCCGTTGAGGAGCTGCGGGACGCCGCTGCGGAGAAGTGGGAGGCGGAGCTGGTGCCGCCCGCCGGCCGCAAGCCGTACCAGCTCAACCTGATCCTTCCGCAGGACCATTAGGACCGTTAGGACCATTAGCGCCGGGTGCGGCGCCTAGGTGCGGTCGGCGACCAGCTCGACTTCGAATCCGTCCCCGTTCTCCAGGTAGGCGGCATAGTGGCCTTCTCCCCCGGCGTGCCGGTCCGGGAACATCAGCGTCCAGCCGTGGCTGCCTGCACGGCGGACCAGCAGATCAACCTCTGCTGCCGTGCCGGCACCGAACGCCAGGTGGTTCAGGCCCGGGCGAAGGCGCTCGTGCTCCGCAGGCACGACGTCGGGACCTGCCTCGATCACGATATACCCCCCGGTGCCCATCCAGCTGGCACCGGTTTCCCAGGAATCCGTGCGCACAAATCCCAGGCGCTCAAGCAGCCAGCCAACGCTGGCTTCAGCGCGGGGGAAGTCCCGCACCCAGAGCTCCAGGTGGTGCAGGCGGCCAGTTGGAACGGGCTCCGGTGCTGCCGCGGTTTCCGCCGCGGCGGCGGCACTTCCAGTCTCCGTGTCTGCGGCTCCGGGAAGCTTCCGCCCCTTCCACGGCACACCGGCAATCCCCGCGTCCATGGCTTCGTTGGAAAGCCGGTCGGCGTCCTTGTTGATTTCCCGGGGAATCCACTGGTACTTCACGCGGTGCGGATCAACCACTGAGCGGGCTTTGCGCGCCAGGCGCTGCATGTCCTCATGCTTGATCTTCCAGCGGCCGCTCATCTGCTCAACGACCAGCTTGGAGTCCATCTTGGCCAGGATCCAGGCGTCCGGGTCAATGCTGTTGGCCAGTTCGAGGGCAGCGATCAGTCCGGAGTACTCGGCAACGTTATTGGACACGATGCCCAGGTACTCCGCCTTTTCCACCAGAATGGCGTTCGTTTCGGGATCGCGCACCAGCGCACCGTACCCGGCGTGGCCCGGGTTGCCGCGGGAGCCGCCGTCGGCTTCGACAATGAGGGTCCGCCGGGCGCCCGGCTGGGCGGACACGGTAGTGTCCGAAGGGTCGAACAGGGTCACCGCTCAGCTGCCCCACTCGGAGGAGCGGACCAGGATACAGCCGGAGTCCGGGCAGAAGACGACGTCGTCTTCAGCTGCCTTGCGGATATCTGCAAGGTCGCCGGGGCTCAGCTGCATGCCGGAGCCTTCGGAGGTTCCGTGGAAGAGCCTTGCAGCGCCGATTCCGTGGCGGGCCAGGGTCCGTTCATAGACGGCCAGCAGATCCGGGGCGAAACGTCCCGCCAGCTCCGTGCGCTGGCGCTGGGTTTCTGCGCGCTCGGCTTCGATTTCCGCCAGCTCGGCGTCGCGCTTGGATTCGAGGTCCGCGAGTTCGGCCTCAGCGGACGCGGCCTCGGCACGGCGCGCCGCTTCAATCCCCCGGACAGACTCCAGGCGCTCCATGACTTCAAGTTCAGTGTCTTCCAGGTCCGACCGGCGGCGGCTGAGCGACTCGATCTCGCTCTGCAGGGCGGTCAGTTCCTTCGAACCGCCGGAACCGCTGTCCAGGTGCTTCTGGTCCCGCTCCAGGCGTGCGGTTACCGAGGCGACGTCAGCTTCGGCGCGGGCAAGCTCACGCTCAATATCGGCGCTCTGGGTGGCTGCCGTGCCAAGCGCCGAGCGCGCGGCAGCGGCCTTGGCGGCGAGGGCCTTCAGGTCGGGGTTTTCCCGAACGCTGCGGGCCCGTGAATCCAGCTGCCTCATCTTGGAATCCAACGCCTGCAGGTCGAGCAGCCGCAGCTGCTCAGCCGGTGATGCTTTTGCCACCAAATACCTCCACATAATCCGCTTGCCTGACTGGTGCGGCCCTCCTAGCCTATGCCACCGGCAGGCGTGGATGGCTAGCCCGGCGTGAGGACAAAGTCCCACGGATCGGTGTTGCGGGTACTGACCCGGGTCTCAACGCTGAACCCCTGGTCCGCCAGCACGTTCTCCAGGGCACCCGCCGCCGGAGTCAACCACAGCCATTCACTGCCAAAATGCGAGACGTCGATCAGGTAGGGCCGGCCGTTCACCGCAGCTTCACGGGCTTCCGAGGCCGGATGATGGCGCAGGTCCGCCGTCACATAGACGTCCGCCTGCTGCTCCCGCACAGCGTTGAACAGGCTGTCCCCCGCCCCGCCGCACACGGCTACGCGCCGCACGAGCCCCTGGGGGTCTCCCGCCACGCGGACGCCGCCGGCAACCGCCGGCATGATACTGAAGACCAGCTCGGCAAATTCGGCGAGCGTGGTGACCTCAGGAAGATTGCCTACCCGCCCTATGCCCTCCTCCGGGAGGCCGTTGGCGGCCGGCGCCAGCGGCACGGTGTCCAGCAGTCCGAACGCGTCCGCCAAGACGTCGGAGACACCGCCGACGGCACTGTCACCGTTGGTATGGGCTGTCAGGAGGGCACAGCCGCCCTCGATCAGGCGGTGTACGGCGTCGCCCTTGAATCCTGTGCCGGCCACTGAGTGCACGGGCTTGAGCAGCAGCGGGTGATGGGTGATGAGCAGGTCCGCTCCCCATTCCAGTGCTTCGTCAATGACCTCGTGCGTGGGGTCGACCGCAAACAGGATCCGCTCCACGCTCCGCTCGGGGCGGCCGGCCACCAGGCCGACGGCGTCCCAGTCCTCTGCGAGCGATTCGGGCCAGAGTTCCTCAACGGCCAGGAGCACGTCGCCCAGCCGGGCCTGCGCCGGCTCCTGGACGGGTCCGTCTTCGCCTGCCCCGGCCGGTTCTTCGGCGCTGCCCTGGGCGTCTGGGTTGCGTGGGGTTTCCATAGGTAACAGTTCTACCCCACCGGCACCGCTGCGGGGTAAGGGAACACGTCGTGCTGTGCTTAGCGCCGCGGAAGGAAGAAAGCCCGGCCGGGGAATCTTTGCCCGGCGTACAGGCTTATACATTGGCATGAAGACCTATGTTCTAGGCGGAGGCTGCTTTTGGTGCCTCGACGCCATCTACCAGAAGACCCGCGGCGTGAAGAGCGTCGTGTCCGGCTACACCGGCGGGTTCACCGCCCATCCGGACTATGACAGCGTCTGTTCGGGCGTTACCGGACACGCTGAGGTCGTTGAAGTGACCTTTGACGAGGACGTTATCCCGGCAGAGGTCATCCTGGACATGTTCTTCATCTCCCACGATCCGACGACCCTGAACCGCCAGGGCTACGACGTCGGCACCCAGTACCGCTCCTCCATGTTCTACCGGACCGAGGAGGAGCGCGAGGAGATGGAGAAGGCGCGTGAACGTGCCCAGGCGCTGTGGAGCGATCCGATCGTGACCGAAATTACCCGGCTTCCCGTTTTCCACCGCGCAGAGGAGTATCACCAGGACTTCTATGCCAAGCACCCCGAACAGGGCTACTGCCAGGTGATCATCAATCCCAAGCTCGCCAAGGCCCGGAAATATTACGCCGAATGGCTTGACAACTGATCCTATGAATGCCTGCGGATACGCTTGAACCAACAAGCGTTCCGCATCCGGTTCACAGGCTTTTCGAACAGAGGACAAATACCATGGCACGAATTTACGACGACGTCACTCAGCTGGTCGGCGGCACTCCGCTGGTCCGCCTGAACCGCCTCACCGAAGGCCTGCCCGGCGACGTGGCGGTCAAGCTTGAGTTCTACAACCCCGCCAACTCGGTCAAGGACCGCATCGGCGTGGCCATTGTCGACGCCGCTGAGAAGGCCGGCGCACTGCGTCCGGGCGGCACGATCGTGGAAGGCACCTCCGGCAACACCGGAATCGCCCTGGCCATGGTGGGCGCCGCACGCGGCTACAAGGTCATCCTGACCATGCCGGAAACCATGTCCACTGAGCGCCGGGTCATGCTGCGCGCCTTCGGGGCCGAGATTGTCCTGACTCCGGGCGCGGACGGCATGCGCGGCGCGGTGGAGAAGGCCAAGGAAATCGTGGCCACCACGGACAACGCCATCTGGGCCCAGCAGTTCGCCAACGCTGCCAACGCCCAGATCCACCGCACCACCACGGCCGAGGAAATCTGGGCCGACACCGACGGCAAGGTGGACATCTTCGTGGCAGGCGTGGGCACCGGCGGCACCATAACCGGCGTCGGCCAGGTCCTGAAGGAGCGCAAGCCGGGCGTGCAGATCGTCGCGGTCGAGCCCAAGGACTCCGCCATCCTCAACGGCGGTTCCCCGGGACCGCACAAGATCCAGGGCATCGGCGCCAACTTCATCCCCGAAATCCTGGACACCGAAATCTACGACGAGGTCTTCGATGCCTCCATTGAGGACTCCGTAGCCACTGCACGTGCTCTGGGCACCCAGGAAGGAATCCTGGGCGGCATTTCCTCCGGTGCGATCGTCTGGGCCGCGCTGGAACTCGCGAAGCGGCCGGAAAACGCCGGTAAGCTGATCGTGGCCGTTGTCTGTGACTTCGGAGAACGCTACATCTCCACAGTTCTCTACGACGACATCCGCGGCTAGCCAGCCCCGCCGGCGACGGCGGGTACCCCGAAGCAGAAAGTCACCCGTGAGTTTCCTGTCCCGCCTGCGCGAAGACCTCACCGCTGCCGCGTCCCACGACCCGGCGGCGCGCGGATCCTTCGAGAACCTCGTTGTCTACTCCGGGCTGCACGCCATCTGGGTGCACCGGCTGACCCACAAAATGTGGGCCAACCCGGCGCTGCGTTTCCCGGCACGAGCGCTCTCGCAGTTCGCCCGCTTTGCCACCGGGATCGAAATCCACCCCGGCGCCAGAATCGGCCGGCGCTTCTTCATCGACCACGGCATGGGGGTGGTGATCGGTGAAACAGCGGAAATCGGCGACGACGTGATGCTCTACCACGGCGTAACCCTGGGCGGACGGTCGCTGGCCAAGGTCAAACGGCATCCCACCCTGTGCAACGGCGTCGTCGTCGGGGCCGGGGCGAAAATCCTGGGCCCCGTGACCATCGGCGCCAACAGTGCAGTGGGTGCCAATGCAGTGGTGGTCAAGGACGCACCTGCGGACTCGATCATCACGGGCATCCCGGCAACCTGGCGGCACCGTGATCCAAAGATGAACCAGCCCGCCGTTGATCCGGCGGAGTACGTGGATCCGGCGATCTACATCTAGGTACAAACAAAATGGCCGGCTGCCCCCTTTCGGGGCAGCCGGCCTTTTGTGTGCCGGAGGACCTAGTGGGTGTCCACGGCTTCGATTTCGGAGTGGTCCCCGCTCCACAGCGTGTGGAAGGTGCCTTCGGCGTCGACACGGCTGTAGGTGTGCGCACCGAACAGGTCACGCAGGCCCTGGGTGAGCGCGGCCGGAAGGCGCTTGCGGCGCAGGCCGTCGTAGTAGGCCAGCGAGGAGGAGAAGACCGGAACCGGGATCCCCAGCTGCACTGCCACGGAAACCACCCGGCGCCAGGCCGGAAGGGCCTGGGCGATGGACTCGGCAAAGGCCGGAGCCAGCAGCAGGTTGGCCGGAGCCTTCCCGTCCGCATAGGCCTTCATGATGTCGTCCAGCAGTTCGGCGCGGATGATGCAGCCTGCACGCCAGAGCGAGGCAATCTCATCCAGCTTCAGGTCCCAGCCGTAGGTCTTCGCTGCCCCGGTGAGCATGTCCATGCCCTGGGCGTAGCTGACCAGCTTGGAGGCGTAGAGCGCCTGCCGTACGTCTTCCACGAAGGATTCGGGGAGCTCGACGGCGGATTCCTCACCTGCAAGGATGCCCTGGGCTTCCTCGCGCTGGCCGCGCTGGGAAGACAGTGCGCGGGCAAACACGGATTCAGCGATCGCCGAGACCGGCGAGCCCAGGTCCAGGCCGGAGACAACGGTCCAGCGGCCGGTCCCCTTCTGGCCCGCGGAATCAACAACGACGTCGACGAACGGCTTGCCGGTTTTCGCATCGGTGTGCGCCAGGACCTCGGCCGTAATCTCGATCAGGAAGGAGCTCAGCTGGCCCTTGTTCCATTCGGTGAAGATCTCCGCCTGCTCTGCCGGTTCGATTCCGGCCGCCGAGCGCAGCAGGTCGTAGGCTTCGCCGATGACCTGCATGTCGGCGTATTCGATGCCGTTGTGGACCATCTTCACGAAGTGGCCGGCGCCGTCAGTGCCTACCCAGGTGCAGCAGGGCTCGCCGTTGTACTTCGCGGAAATCTTCTCCAGCATCGGGCCCAGCGAGTCGTAGGACTCGCGGGATCCCCCAGGCATGATGGACGGGCCCAGCAGGGCGCCTTCCTCGCCGCCGGACACTCCGACGCCAACGAAGTGGAGGTCCTTCTCGGCCAGCGCAGCCTCACGCCGCCGGGTGTCCTCGTAGTGCGAGTTGCCGGCGTCGATCACAATGTCGCCCGGTTCCAGCAGCGGGACCAGCTGGTCAATGACGGAGTCCACGGGACCTCCGGCCTTGACCATGATCAGCACGCGGCGCGGCTTCTCCAGGGAATCCACCAGTTCCTGCAGCGACTCCGTGCGGATAAAGTCGCCTTCGTCCCCGTGTGCCTCCAGCAGGGCATCGGTCTTTTCGATCGAGCGGTTGTGCAGGGCAACTGTGTAGCCGTTCCGGGCCAGGTTGCGGGCGAGGTTGGCCCCCATCACGGCCAGGCCGGTCACACCGATTTGTGCGCTCAAGTTCACTCCAAGGATTCTTCAGGTGCCGCTGACTGCAGCACGGACTCGGCGTGTGAATACGCCGTCTTCAGCCTCCAGCCTATTCTTCCGGCGGACCTGCCGCCACACGGCGCGTCGTGAGGGGACGGTCCCCGGAGCTGCCGGGCAATCCCTGCAGCGCTGATCGCTGCCTTTACACGCCCTCCACGGCGCTGAGCCGGCCGGACTGCACGGCTCCTGCGAAGGCGCGGTAGTCACGTTCGTTCTGGTCCGCGTACCGTTCGCAGAACGCTGCGCAGGCTTCATCGAACTTCGTGCCGTGGCCCAGGTAGGCTGCCATTGCCACCGGATCCCCCGTCCTCGCGTGCGCCCGTGCCAGCGTCCAGCCGCACAAATGCGCGTAGAACTCCATGCCCACCGGACGCATTGCTTCCACCTCCACGGCCCCCTTCATGTCCCGCAGCTGCCGCCAGTACATGTACCTGTTGGCTTGGACTCCCTTGGTCCAGCCCAGGAACGGGTCGCTCGCTGCCTGCATGCTGCGCTGGCCCTGGACAACCCGTTCGCCCGGCTGCCGGTACTCGCTTGCGGGCAGGTGGTCCTCCAGCACCGACCGGGTGGCCTCTTTGACCTGCAGGAAAAGCGGGTCCCCTGAATCACGTCCCTGCAGCAGGACGATAAAGGACCGGGTTCCCACGCTGCCCACGCCCACCACTTTGCGCGCCGCATCCACTATTTCGAATCTTTCCAGGAGGTGCCGCCGGTCGTCCTGGAGCGTCTGCCGGTATGACCTGAACTGGTCGTTGACAGCCCGCCGCAGCTGAGAGGCCGACATGCCGAATGACGCGTGCGCTTCCCGTGCGGGGATGACGATGGGCGGCTGGCTGGCTATCCGGTATTTCCCGTCAACCAGTTCTGCCAGCTTCGTCAGTGCCTGGAGGCTGTCCCGAGAGCGTGCCTTGAGGACAGTCCTTTCCGCAACCTTCCCGGCCTGCCGGGCGGCCTTCTTCCGGCTTCGTCCCCTGCTGGTTTCCACCGCGAGCTGGATGGCTTTGAGCACGTCCTGCTCCTCCAGCCGCGCGTACCAGACCTGGAGGATGCCCATTGAAGCGAACCGGAGCATCGCTTCCCGGTAGGACCGAACCGCCGCTGCGGTTATCCGGTGTACCTGGCCAGGGCTGAAGAGGTTATTCCTGGCCGCGACCGTGAAGCTCGCCCCCATCCGCAGCACGTCATATTCGAACGGGCCCGGCAGGGTCTCGTCGAAATCGTTGAGGTCGAACAGCATGCGCCGCTCCGGCGAGGCGAACACGCCGAAGTTGGACAGGTGCGCATCCCCGCAAAGCTGGACGTTCAGGCCGCTCCTGGGGAGGTCCTTGAGGTCGGCCGCCATGATCTTGGCCGCTCCGCGGTAGAAGGCAAGGGGCGAGGCGAGCATCCGGCCGTGCCGGACCGGCACCAGGTCCGGTTCCCGGGTGAGGTTTTGTTCCTCCAGAAGCGCCAACGGGTCCGGCCTTGCGGCTGCAGGCGCCCATTCTGCATGCACCGTCCGCGGGGTCGTCTCCCGGCGTGCCCGGCCCTTGGCACTTCGTGTCGAAACGCTCGAATGGCTGATGCTGGTCCGAACCATGGTCGGCGACCTTCCCGCAGCTTGGTGCTGTCCCGGACCGTAGGCCGGCGGTGCGGCCGCACCGCGGACAGCCCCCACAGACTACCGGGTTGCAGCCTGCAGCGGGAGTGCCCGGAGGCTGCGGGACGCGCACAGGCGGGGCAGGAACAACCGAGCAGCACCGTCCGGCATGCCGGCGGACCCTGTACGGCGGGGACGCGGTCTCGTAGTTTGGGTGCCACGGCAGTCACCGCTGGTCCGGACCCGCGGAAGGAACTGCAGGCACGGGAGGAACAGCATGATTGCGCTACTGCTCGGGTCCGCAGCCCTGATCCTGCTCAGTGCCTTTTCCGGCCCGCTGGGCCGCAGGGGTGTCACCTCCGCCATGGCATTCGTCCTGGCCGGGCTGGTCCTGTCGCTGGGATTTGGTGACAGCCTGGGGATTTCCCTGGAAACCAACTCTGTCCTGCGGATCGCGGAGCTGGCGCTGGTGTTCCTCCTTTTCAACGACGCAGCCCGGCTGGACCTGGGAGCGCTCCGCCGCAGCCCCGGCTGGCCGGTCCGCCTGCTCGGAATAGGACTCCCGCTCACACTGCTGCTGGGCTTCGCCGCGGGGGCAGTGCTGTTCCCGTCCCTTCCCGCCTCAAGCGTTTTCCTTCTCTCGGCAATGCTCTGCGCCACCGACGCCGCCCTGGGCCACCGGGTGGTGGAGGATCCCTCCGTGCCGGTTCCGGTGCGCAGGGCGCTGAATGTGGAAAGCGGACTGAATGACGGCATCGCCGTTCCGTTCTTCCTGGTCTCCCTGGACATTACGATGTCGGTGCTTGACGGCAGCGTGCCGTCCGCGATTGCCACTGCACTGGCCCAGCAGATCGGCTGGGGCCTGGCCGCGGGTGTGATCATCGGCTGCGCGGGCGGATACCTGCAGCGCGCAGCTGCGAGGCGCGGGTGGTTTGAAACCCGCTGGCGCCAGCCCTGCACCCTCGCCGTCGCCCTGGCAGCCTACGCGGCAGCAGTCACCTTGGGCGGGAGTGCTTTCCTGGCGGCTTTTGTGGCTGGACTGGCCTTCCGGCTGGCGCACGGCACCGATGAAAGTGACGCCACCAGGTTTACGGAAGAAACCGGCGGTATCCTCGCGGCAGCTACGTGGATGATCTTCGGCGCCGTCGCCATCCCTGCCGCCCTCCCCCATCTCTCCTGGGAGATTGCCGTATACGCCGTGCTGAGCCTGACGGCTGTGCGGATGCTGGCGGTAGGAGCCGCGATGGCTGGAAGCGGGGCCCCGTGGCAGACCCTCGCGTTCCTGGGCTGGTTCGGGCCTCGGGGACTCGCCTCCGTTGTGTTCGCTATCCTCGCTTTCGAGCGCGGCACTCCGGCTGCCGAAACCCTTCTGACGGCGGTGGTTGCAACCGTGGCTTTGAGTGTCTTCGCTCACGGGCTGTCAGCGAAGCCGCTGGTTGCCCTGTATCACCGCTGGTCGGAAGCGGGGCCAGGCAGGAAGCAGCAGCTCTAGGCTAACCGTAGGCTCCGAGTTCCCAGCCGTTCACAATGGCTGCTGCGCCCTCCAGAACGGCGATTCCCTGCTCCAGCGAATCCGTTCCCGCGGTGAGCACAACAATGCTGTACTCCGCGCTGTCTCCGATGACGAACCCGGAGCTGCCGACGTTCCAGGCCAGGTAATCATCCTGCAGCCATCCGTTCTTCAGTCCGACCTCCGCCACGGGATTCAGGATGCCGGCGGTGATTCCCCAGGCCTGTTCCGGGACGACGTTTTCCAGCAGGCTGACCGCGTAGTCCTGCAGCCCGTCCCGAATCCAGTCCACGCCAAGGGCCACCGCGGTGGCGATTCGCAGCTGGTCTTCGGAATTGGTTTCATTGGCTCCCCAGACTTCACCCGCTTCCGTTCCGGTAACCCCCAGCAGGCCGTATGTTTTCTGCAGCTCTTCCGCCCCGCCTGCCAGCGCATAGAGCTCATCTGTGGCGGCGTTGTCACTCTGGCAGATCATGAGCTCGGCAAGCTGCTCCTCCTCCGCCGTCAGTTCCCTGTCCTCCTCGGTTGCCTGGCGAAGCAGTGTCAGCAGGATCGGCACCTTGACCAGGCTTGCTTCCAGGTACCGGCCCTCCGGCTGATAGGACCAGGCGCGGTTTGAAGCGTACTCATAGATGGCTACCGAGAAGTCGGCCCCGGTCTGTGCCGCGTAGCGGTCGAGCTCAGCTTTCAGGGCCAGCTCCGGTTCGGAACTGGCCGACGGCGTCGCGGCGCTGCCGGGAACCGTAACCGTGGTGGGCGCCGGTTCGCCCGTGCAGCCAGTGACCGCAGCAGCGCTCAGCCCCAGTGTCAGCAGGAAGGCAGCCGCAGTCTTGACGAAGTTCGTGCGCAAGGTGCTCTTATCTTTCAGGTGCTCTTGGTAAGCGGTGTGTCGGCCACACCCTTTCCTTATTACCACTGGAGGCTATGAACCGGGTGTGCGTACCCTGCGGGCCTGCTTGGCATCGGCTCGCCGGGCCCGTGTCCCGAAGCCGGGGCATGATGTGCGGGCACGAAAAAACCCGCCTGCGGTAATCCGAAGGCGGGTTTTGCCGGTGGGTCCTACCGGGATCGAACCGATGACATCCACGGTGTAAACGTGGCGCTCTACCAGCTGAGCTAAAGACCCAGAGTGACCCGTTATGCCAGCTGGGATATTCCCGGCCAGCGCCGCATCACGAGGAATTACATTACCGGAACATGCTCCCGATTACCTAATCAAGGTGCCTGCCGGCGTGCCCGTGCTGCGGCACGGGATCGGGAAGCGACCGTGCCAGGTACTGGAGGGCAGTACCGACCCCCATGTCGATCTTGAGGTCCGCCAGGGCATCACCCCGGGTCTGTCCGCGGTTGATGATCACTACCGGCTTGCCCTCTTTGGCGGCATGCCGGACAAAGCGCAGGCCGCTCATGACGGTCAGGGAGGACCCGGCGACCAGCAGTGCACCGGCGTCGTCCACTGCCGCATAGGCCAACCGGACACGTTCCTTGGGGACGTTCTCGCCGAAGTACACAAAATCCGGCTTAAGCATCCCGTCGCATACGGGGCAGTCGGCGATGGTGAAGTCTTCGGTGTCGGTGATTTCGGCATCGGCGTCCGGTGCAATCTCCCCGTCGCCGGCCACCCGCTCCAAGAACCCCGGATTGAGCTTCTCCAGGAGCCTGGCAACGCCCTCACGCGTGTAGACCGCACCACAGGAAAGGCACAGCACCCGGTCAAACCGTCCGTGCAGGTCAATCACACGGATGCTGCCGGCATCGCTGTGCAGCCGGTCCACGTTCTGGGTGATCACGCCCGTGAGCAGCCCGCGCTCCTCCAGATGGACTACAGCTTCATGGCCCGCGTTGGGAACTGCATGGCGGAGGTGGTGCCAGCCCACGTGGTTGCGCGCCCAGTACCGCTGGCGCAGCACCGGATCCCCGACGAACTGCTGGTAGGTCATGGGATTCCGGGGCGGTGCGTCCGGGCCGCGATAGTCCGGGATCCCCGAATCTGTACTGAGTCCGGCACCGGTGAGGAGCGCGATCTTGCGGCCGGCCAGCAGCTCCACGGCTTTATCCAGCTGGCGGCGTTCGGCTTCCGTTGGATCTGCGGATGCGTCCGCAGCCTCCCTGGTCACGAATCCGGTGAGCCCCGTTCCGGGAGGCACAGGCTGGGTCATTTCAGTTCCGCTCTCCCGCGGCCAGCATCGAGAGCGCCCGCAGATAGTCCTCAGCACGGCGGGGTTCATCCGGGCCGGAGCGCAGGATCTGAGTGATGACTCCGTCCGCGCCAAGAATGAAGCTGGCCCTGGCTGCCATACCGCGGCTTTCCTCGAAAACGCCGAAGGCTCTCGCTGCTGCGCCGTGCGGCCAGAAGTCCGACAGCAGGTCGAATTCCCAGCCCTCCTGGGACGCCCAGGCGCGCAGCGAGTACTTCGCGTCGCAGGACACGGCCAGCAGCCTCGCACCGGCTGCCTTGAATGCGGGCTGAAGGCGGGCCAGATCCTCGAGTTCACCCGAGCAGACCCGGGAAAAGGCGAAGGGATAGAAAACCAGGACGGCGGGAGCCCCGGCAAGGTCCGCTGACCGCACGGTTTCGCCGTACTGGTTCGGCAGCTCAAAGGCGGGAGCCGGACCCCCGACACCGGGGACCCCGGCTGCAGGCATCAAGGCTGGCTACTTCTTTCGGCGGCTGACCAGGCGCGTCGCTGCCCAGTCGCGGCTGACGCCCGGTGACGTCGTGACGTGCAGCCCGGCAGTGGGTGCTGCCTCTTCGATATCGGCGGGCGGAACGTAGCCTTCACGGCCTGACTTGGGCGTCAGGACCCAGACCACTCCGCCGTCGTCGAGCGTTGTCAGGGAATCCACCAGCGCATCGACCAGATCGCCGTCATCAGCGCGCCACCACAGGACCACGCCGTCGACTACTTCGTGGTCGTCCTCAGTGAGGAGCTCGCCGCCGGACAGGTCTTCGAGGTCCTCACGGAGATCAAAGTCCACGTCTTCGTCGTAGCCGAATTCCTGAATCAGGTCGCCGTCTTTGAAACCCATTCTTTCCGCCACGTTCTTCTCTGTGACGGCATCGGCCTCGCTCACTTCACTCCTCCTGGTTGACTGCATAAATACAAGGGAATCACATCTTGGCCAGAACTGCCCTTTTCCTGACTCAAGGGAACACCTTTAACCGGCAAGCTTCAAGGGTTCCCAGTCCGCCGGCAGGCCTTCCCGGGTGAAGGCTACGCAAGGCGCGGCGGCCGGTCTACAGTGGCTAAAAGGACACGCACGGCGGTACGCGCGGCGCGTAAGTCCCCCGGCATCCGGCCGAGAGCGGAGTCATCCGGCAGGCGCAGGACTCCCGCAGCGGCAGGTTCCAGGCACCATCTGTGCATAGGAGAGTTTCGTGGCCGCAGAAGACAGAACGGATATCCTCAGCGGGCTCACCGGCCAGCTGCCCGACACCGATCCCGAAGAAACCGCAGAGTGGATCCAGTCCCTGGATGACCTGGTCCGGACCGAGGGCACCGAAAGGGCCCAGTTCATCATGCGGTCCCTGCTGCAGCGCGCAGGGGCGCACTCGGTCGGTGTTCCCATGGTCACCACTACGGACTACGTCAACACCATTCCCGTGGACCAGGAACCCGAGTTTCCAGGTGATGAGGAGATTGAACGCAGGTTCCGCGCCTGGATGCGGTGGAACGCAGCGATCATGGTGCACCGCGCACAGCGCCCTGGCATCGGCGTCGGCGGCCATATTTCCACGTTCGCCGGTGCCGCCACGCTCTACGAGGTGGGCATGAACCACTTCTTCCGGGGCAAGGACTACCCGGGCCGCGGCGACCAGGTCTACTTCCAGGGACACGCAGCTCCGGGAATGTATGCCCGGGCGTTCCTGGAGGGGCGGCTGACCGAAGAGGACCTGGACGGCTTCCGGCAGGAGAAGTCCCGCGCAGGGCACGGACTCTCCTCCTACCCGCATCCGCGCAACATGCCGGACTTCTGGGAATTCCCCACTGTTTCAATGGGCATCGGACCGATGAACGCGATCTACCAGGCGCAGCTGAACCGCTACCTGGACAACCGCGGGTTCAAGGACACCTCGGAGCAGCACGTCTGGGCGTTCCTGGGCGACGGCGAGATGGACGAGCCGGAATCGCGAGGCCTGCTGCACGTCGCAGCCAACGACAAGCTGGACAACCTCACCTTTGTGGTCAATGCGAACCTTCAGCGCCTGGACGGTCCGGTGCGCGGCAACGGCAAGATTGTCCAGGAACTTGAGGCGTTCTTCCGCGGGGCCGGCTGGAACGTCATCAAGGTGCTGTGGGGCAGGGAGTGGGATCCCCTGCTGGCTGCCGACGACGACGGCGCGCTGGTGGAGATCATGAACTCCACGGTCGACGGCGACTACCAGACCTACAAGGCCGAATCCGGCGGCTTCATCCGTGACCACTTCTTCGGCAAGAGCCCGCAGACCAAGGCCATGGTGTCCGGACTTTCCGACGACGACATCTGGAACCTCAAGCGCGGCGGGCACGACTACCGCAAGGTCTACGCCGCGTACAAGGCAGCCCTGGAGTTCAAGGGCAAGCCCACGGTGATCCTTGCGCACACGGTGAAGGGCTATGGGCTGGGCCCGCACTTCGAAGCCAGGAACGCAACGCACCAGATGAAGAAGCTGACCCTGGATGACCTCAAGCTTTTCCGCGACCACCTGCGCATCCCCATCACCGATGAGCAGCTCGAAGCGGATCCGTACCAGCCTCCGTACTACAACCCGGGGCCGCAGGCACCGGAAATCCGGTACATGCTGGACCGGCGGAAGGAACTGGGCGGATTCCTCCCGGAGCGCCGCGCGGACTTCAAACCCATCCATCTGCCCGGCGAGAAGTCCTACGAAGTAGCCAACCGGGGTTCGGGCAAACAGCTGGCCGCAACGACCATGGCCTTCGTCCGCCTGCTGAAGGACCTCATGCGGGACAAGGAGTTCGGCATGCGGATTGTGCCGATCATCCCTGACGAGGCCCGTACCTTCGGCATGGACTCGTTCTTCCCGACGGCGAAGATCTACAACCCGCAGGGCCAGAACTACCTGTCAGTGGACCGTGACCTGGTGCTGGCGTATAAGGAGTCCCCGCAGGGCCAGATTGTGCACGTGGGCATCAACGAAGCCGGGTCCATCGCGGCATTTACTGCCGCCGGAACGTCCTACGCCACACAGGGTGTGCCGCTGATTCCGGTCTACATTTTCTACTCGATGTTCGGGTTCCAGCGCACCGGGGACTTTATCTGGGCAGCAGCGGACCAGCTGGCCCGCGGGTTTATGGTCTCCGCGACGGCCGGGCGGACCACCCTCACCGGTGAAGGCCTGCAGCACGCCGACGGCCACTCCCCAATCCTGGCTTCGACCAACCCCGCGGTGAAGACCTACGATCCGGCGTACGGCTACGAGATTGGGCGCATCGTGCGGCACGGGCTGGAGGAAATGTACGGGCCGGATTCCAAGGATCCGAACGTCATCTACAACCTCATGGCCTACAACGAGCCAATCCTCCAGCCGAAGGCACCGGAGGACCTGGATGTGGAAGGTGTTATCAAGGGCATCTACCTGCTCTCCTCCGCCTCGATCGACGGCCCCCGGGCGCAGCTGCTGGCTTCCGGTGTTGCTGTCCCCTGGGCCATGGAAGCGCAGCGGCTCCTGGCCGACGACTGGAACGTCTCCGCGGACGTCTGGTCGGTGACCAGCTGGAATGAACTGCGCCGGGAAGCCCTGGCTGCCGAGGAGGAAGCTTTCCTGCATCCGGACGCAGAACCGCGTGTTCCGTTCGTGACGCAGCAACTGGCCGGAGCGACCGGACCGGTGGTGGCTTCCACTGACTACATGAAGGCCGTGCCGGACCAAATCCGGCAGTTCCTGCCCAACGAGTTCGCGTCTTTGGGAGCAGACGGATTCGGTTTTGCCGATACCCGGGCAGCGGCACGGCGGTTCTTCAAGATTGACAGCCATTCAATGGTGGTGCGGACACTTGAAATGCTGGCCCGCCGCGGCGAGGTGGATTCCTCCGCCCCACGAGAGGCCATCAGCCGCTACCACCTGCTGGACGTCACGAAGGGCACCAGCGGCAACGCCGGGGGCGATGCCTAGCCGGACTGCGGAACGCGGACCCCTGCCGTAGCAGGTCCCCAGCCGAACAAGTTGTAGCCTTCACACAAAATGGAGGTTGGGCAGCGAAGGCCGTAAGCTTCGAGGATGCCAGTGACCCGCACGAATCCACAAGCAGCTGCGGCACCGGAGAACGGTGCCGACCCGCTCATCCTGGAACGGCTCAAAGCCAACATCGGCAAGCTCTCAACGGCCACGCTGAAGCAGCTTGACGTTTCCCTGCCCTGGTACCGGGGACTCCGTCCGGACGAACGTTCAGCCCTGGGAATGGTGGCGCAGAAGGGCATCGCTTCCTTCGTGAACTGGTACGAACGGCCCGCTTCCCCAGCCTGGGTTCTCAGCGACGTTTTCGGCACCGCCCCCACTGAACTGACCCGCGCCATCAGCCTGCAGAAGGCACTGGCGCTCATCCGCGTCGTAGTGCAGGTGGTGGAGGACCGGGTGCCGGAACTGGCTGCCGGGTCCGTCCAGGGCCCGCTGCGCGAGGCTGTGCTGCGCTACTCCCGCGAAGTTGCCTTTGCCGCTGCCGACGTCTATGCCCGTGCCGCCGAAACCCGCGGCGCGTGGGACACCCGGCTTGAGGCGCTGGTGGTCGATGCCATCCTCCGCGGCGAAAGCTCCGATGCCCTGCGTTCCCGGATCGCTGCAGTCGGCTGGACCTCGACGGCGGGAGTCACGGTGATCGTGGGCAGTTCCCCGGCCGATCCCAGCCCGTCCTTCGTCAATGAACTGCGCCGGGTTGCCGGACGGCTCGCGGAGGACACCCTGGTGGGCATCCAGGGCGATCGACTGATCCTGGTACTGGGTGGGATGAGCGAAAAGTCCGGAGCCCTGGGCCGCCTGGCAGATCTGTTCGGGGCAGGACCGGTGGTCTACGGCCCCCCCGCTGAATCCCTCGTGGACGCCGGCCCCTCGGCCCAGGCCGCATTTGCCGGCCTTACCGCAGCGCGCGCCTGGCCTGCAGCGCCGCGCCCGGTGGCCGCTGACGACCTCTGGCCGGAACGGGTGATGTCCGGGGACGATTCGGCACGCAAGGCACTGGTTCGCAGCATCTACCGGCCCCTGCTTGCCGCTTCCAACGGCCTGGCAGAAACGCTCTCCGCCTACCTCTCACTGGGCCATTCGCTGGAAGCCACGGCCCGGGAACTCTTCGTCCACGCGAACACCGTCCGCTACCGGCTGCGGCGGATCTGCGACATCACCGGCTGGGATCCGATGCTCCCCCGGGAAGCCTTCGTCCTGCAGACCGCACTGGTGGTAGGGCGGCTCTCACCGGTGGGCAAGGCAGTGCCCGAACGGCCGGCAACACGCTCCTAAGTCCCCCCTGCCGCCCCCTTGCACCGGCGGGCTGCACTTGTAGACTTCCTACAACGCCCCCGGGTGAGCTTGGTTCACCTAAACACCCGGTAAATCCCTCCCTCTTTGGAAAGCTTGTTACGTGCTTGCAATCGTCTGCCCCGGCCAGGGGTCACAAACGCCAGGCTTCCTCGCTCCGTGGCTGGAACTGCCCGGAGTGCGGGAGCACCTCGAAGCGCTCTCCGACGCTGCGGGGCTGGACCTCACAGCGCACGGCACCGTCTCCGATGAGGAAACCATCAAGGACACCGCCGTCGCCCAGCCGCTGATCGTAGCCGCCGGCCTGGTGGCTGCCCGGCAGCTCCTGGACACCGGCGCCCTAACCGCAGCAACCGTTGTCGCCGGTCATTCGGTGGGAGAGATCACCGCCTCCGCCGTCGCCGGCGCGCTCACGGAAGACGACGCCGTCGCCTTCGTTCGGGAACGTGCCAACGCGATGGCGCGCGCGGCCGCTGCGGCGCCCACCGGCATGAGCGCAGTACTCGGCGGTGACCCGGACGAGGTCGCCCGCCTCCTGTCCGGACTCGGACTCACGGCAGCCAACGCCAACGGCGGCGGCCAGGTGGTCGCAGCCGGCACGCTGGCGCAGCTGGAGGAACTCTCCGCCAATCCCCCGGCCAAGGCACGGGTTATCCCGCTGAAGGTCGCGGGAGCCTTCCACACCGCTCACATGGAACCGGCCCTCAGCGTCCTGGAGGCGCTGCGCCCGTCCCTGTCCCCCGCACAGCCCCTGCCCACGCTGCTCTCGAACTACGACGGCGCCGCCGTGGTGAGCGGCGAAGCCAACCTGGACAGCCTGATCGCGCAGGTCTCCCGTCCGGTCCGCTGGGACGCCTGCATGGAGACCATGACAAGCATGGGAGTCACCGGCATACTGGAGCTTCCCCCTGCAGGCACCCTGACCGGGCTGGCCAAGCGGGGAATGCGCGGTGTTCCCTCAATGGCCCTTAAGTCTCCCGAAGACCTCGCCGCTGCCCGCGCCTTTGTGGCCGAGCATTCCGGTGCGGCAGCAGTTACAACCCAAGAAGGTAATGCGTGAGCACGCCCACCCTGAAGCAAGCCCCCGTCCACGAGTTCAGCCGGATTCACGGCCTGGGCGCTTTCCGCCCCGACGTGATCGTCAGCAACGACGATGTGTGCCAGTGGATCGAATCCTCTGACGAGTGGATCCGCCAGCGCACCGGGATCGTCACCCGCCACCGCGCTGACAAAGGCACGTCCGTCGTGGACATGGCGGAGCTGGCCGGGCGCGATGCCCTGGCCCAGGCAGGCATCGACGGCTCAGAGCTGGACGCCGTCATCGTCTCCACCGTCACCCATCCCTTCGCCACACCGTCCGCTGCCGCCCAGGTCGCTGACCGGCTCGGTGCCACGCCCGCACCCGCGTACGACGTTTCCGCTGCGTGCGCAGGATACTGCTACGGCATTGCCCAGGCCGATGCCCTGGTGCGCTCCGGTGCAGCGAAGTACGTGCTGGTTGTCGGCGTCGAAAAGCTCTCGGACTTTATCGACAACACCGAACGCACCATCTCGTTCCTGCTGGGCGACGGTGCAGGCGCCGTCGTGGTCGGCCCTTCCGACACTCCCGGGATCGGCCCTTCGGTCTGGGGATCGGACGGCAGCAAGTCCGGCGCGATCGGCATGACGCACTCCATGCTGGAAATCCGCGAACTCTCCCTCGCCGCGGAAGCGGACGGCGACCTGCCGGCTTCCATGCTCGCCGAGCGTGAAACCAAGCTTTGGCCGACCCTGCGCCAGGACGGACAGACCGTATTCCGCTGGGCCGTCTGGGAAATGGCAAAGGCAGCACAGCAGGCACTGGATGCCGCCGGCATCACCGCCCAGGACCTCTCCGCTTTCGTACCGCACCAGGCCAACATGCGAATCATCGACGAAATGGCCAAGCAGCTGAAGCTGCCCGAATCCGTAGTCATCGCCCGGGACATCGCCGACGCCGGCAACACCTCGGCAGCCTCGATCCCGCTGGCAACCCACCGCCTACTCAGCGAGCATCCCGAACTCAGCGGAAAGCTCTCGCTGCAGATCGGCTTCGGTGCCGGACTGGTTTACGGCGCCCAGGTAGTAGTCCTCCCCTAGTTTGCAAGACCACACCGCTTCGGCGGTTGGAAAACCCATACCGGTCCAGCACCGGTACCAACGAAAAAGGAGCCCCCATGGCTAGCAACGAAGAAATCCTGGCCGGTCTCGCCGAGATCGTGAACGAAGAAACCGGCCTGGCCCCCGAGGCCGTTGAGCTGGACAAGTCCTTCACGGATGACCTGGACATCGACTCCATCTCGATGATGACCATCGTGGTCAACGCCGAGGAAAAGTTCGGCGTACGCATCCCCGACGAAGAGGTCAAGAACCTCAAGACCGTTGGCGACGCCGTCGACTTCATCTCCAACGCCCAGGCGTAGTTCGTGAAGGGCGGCCGCTGCGGCGGCCGCCCTTTTCAGCACCACCCGCTGCACCAGCAACCAGGTGCGCCCCAATTTTCCCGAGAGAGTGAATCATGGCCCGCAAAGTAGTCATTACCGGCCTCGGCGCAACAACGCCGATCGGCGGAGATGTCCCGACCATGTGGAAGAACGCCCTGGTGGGTGTCTCCGGTGCCCGCACCCTGGAAGACGATTGGGTCGAGAAGTACTCCCTGCCGGTCACCTTCGCCGCACGTGTTGCCACGCCTGCCAGTGAGGTCCTCTCCCGGGTGGAAGCCAAGCGCATGGACCCGTCCACCCAGTTCGCCGTCGTTGCCTCGCGCGAGGCATGGGCCGATTCCGGGCTGGATGGAGCCGAGATCGACCACGACCGGCTGGCGGTCTCCTTCGCCACCGGGATTGGCGGAGTCTGGACCCTGCTCGATGCCTGGGACACCCTGCGCGAAAAGGGTCCCCGGCGGGTATTGCCCATGACCGTTCCCATGCTGATGCCGAACGGCCCGGCCGCTGCAGTAAGCCTGGACCTGGGCGCCCGCGCAGGTGCCCACACGCCGGTTTCTGCCTGCGCATCGGGCACTGAGTCACTGCACCAGGGACTGGAACTGATCCGTTCCGGCAAGGCAGACGTCGTGGTCTGCGGCGGCGCCGAAGCTGCCATCCACCCCATGCCGCTGGCATCCTTTGCCTCGATGCAGGCGCTCTCCCGACGCAACGACGATCCCCAGCGTGCTTCGCGGCCCTATGACAAGGACCGTGACGGCTTCGTCATGGGTGAGGGCGCAGGTGCCCTCGTCCTTGAGGCCGAGGAACACGCCCTGGCCCGCGGCGCCCGAATCTACGCCGAGCTGGCCGGCACGGCAGTCACCGCCGATGCGTACCACATCACGGCCCCGGACCCTGAGGGACTGGGTGCCACCCGCGCGCTCAAGGCAGCCATGTACGACGCGCGGGCCCAGGCTGAAGACGTGGTCCACGTCAACGCCCACGCGACTTCCACCCCGGTGGGCGACAAGCCGGAATACACCGCGCTGAAGTCAGCCCTGGGTGCCCACGTGGACAACGTGGCAGTTTCCGCCACCAAGTCGCAGACCGGCCACCTGCTGGGCGCGTCCGGTGCTGTTGAAGCAGTGCTGACGGCCATGGCCGTCTACACACGGCAGGCACCGGCCACGATCAACCTGGACAACCAGGATCCCGAGATCCCGCTGGACGTGGTGACCACCGCCCGCGACCTGCCCGCAGGTGACATCGTGGCCCTGAACAACTCGTTCGGTTTCGGCGGACACAACGCCGTCGTGGCCCTGCGCAGCCACTAGCACCGACAGCAAAGGCCGGGTCCCTGATCGGGGACCCGGCCTTTTTGCTGCGCAAAAGCGGAGCTGCGGAGAAGGAAGGGGAAGAGCGGCCGTCAGCCTACCTGGTGGAGCCAGCGAACGGGCGCCCCGTCTGCAGCGTGGCGGAAAGGCTCCAGTTCGTCATCCCAGGCCTCGCCGAGCGCCAGCGAAAGCTCGTGGTAGACGGCAGCTGGATCACCGGCACCGTTTTCGTAGGCGTACCGGATGCGGTCCTCGGAGACCATAATGTTTCCGTGAACGTCCGTCGTGGCGTGGAAGATGCCGAGTTCGGGGGTGTGCGACCAGCGGCTGCCGTCGGCACCGGCGCTGGGCTCTTCGGTGACTTCATAGCGAAGGTGCGCCCATCCGCGCAGCGCCGAGGCCAGCAGTGATCCGGTGCCCTGCGGGCCGGCCCATGCCAGCTCGGCGCGAACCATGCCGGGTGCTGCCGGCTGAGGCGTCCATTCAAAATCCGTCCGCTTTTCAACGACGGATTCGATGGCCCACTCGATATGCGGGCACAACGCAGAAGGGGCTGAGTGCACGAACAATACGCCGTGCGCCATCACAACAGTCATTCCATCCTCCGTAGCTGTAGGTGCGTCTTCCCCAACGACCTGCATGGACGGGATGGTTCCTGAAGTTCCAAGCCCTGTAACTCTCGCGGCCTGCAGACTTTTTAAGCTGCCAGCGTGAGACCTAGCATCATTGTGCCGCATGTTACGCAATTACGCCAATGAAACTACTTGGTTGTAAGTGGTTTTTCTCTCTGTGAAGCTAAGGACCCCTTACGCCCTGGGGTGCGCCTGCTGGTAGCTCTTGCGCAGCCGGTCCACGGAGACGTGGGTGTACAGCTGGGTGGTGGCCAGGCTGCTGTGCCCCAGGAGTTCCTGCACGCTGCGCAGGTCCGCTCCGCCGTCCAGGAGATGGGTGGCAGCGCTGTGCCGAAGGGCGTGCGGCCCACTTGCCGAGGTATCCCCCAGTGCCTCGAAGAGCGCTGCCGTGACGCCCCGCACCTGGCGCTGGTCTATCCGGCCGCCGCGCTGCCCCAGGAACAGTGCCGGGCCGCTGGCTTCCCTTGCCAGTGCGGGCCGGCCGCGGCGCAGCCAGTCGTCTACCGCGAGTGCCGCCGGCAGGCCGTAAGGGACGGTCCTCTCCTTGTTGCCCTTGCCCACTACGCGCAGGGTCCGCCTGTCCTGGTCCAGGTCGTCGATGTCCAGTCCGGCAAGTTCTCCCACCCGGACTCCCGTGGCATACAGCAGTTCCACCAGGGCGCGGTCCCGCAGGGCGAGAGCGTCCCCCTCTGCGGCTGCCGCGGCAAGGGTTTCAAACAGGGCATCGATCTGGGCCGGACGGAGAACCCCGGGGAGCGTTTTAGTCCGCTTGGGGGCTTTGAGGCGCAGCGCGGGATCGGCAGGTATCAGTTCTTCCCGCAGTGCCCAGCCGGTGAAGGACCGCGCCGTCGCGGCACGCCGGGCGATGGTGGCGCGGGACAGGCCGGAGTCGCTTAGTTTGCCGAGCCAGCTGCGCAGCACGGACAGGTCAATCTCGGCAAGACTGGTGAGGCCCAGTCCGGCGGCGAAGTCCAGGAGGGATGTGACGTCGCCTTCGTAGGCCCTGACAGTATGCTCCGAACGCCCGCGTTCGGAGACCAGGTAGCTGCAGAAACCTTCCAGGGCGCGTGAGTACTCCGCCGGACGCCCAGCCGGTGCCTGCTGTGCCTGGCCGTCCGCTGCCTTGGAATAACTGGAGTTGCCCACCGGTCCACCTTCGCCGCTTTCCGCCGCGGCTTCAAGCAGGCACACCGGCTGTACGCTACGCCGGCACTCCGGCGCCGGGCCCTACGCGGGCACTCCAGCGCCCGCGCACTGCTGCCGCAGGGCCTCATTCGCCGGTGCCGATTCGAGGTCAAGGAGTGCCCGCTTGGCATCGATCCCCGCCGAGTAGCCGGTGAGGGCGCCTTTGGTGCCTACCACCCGGTGCGTTGGCACCACGATTCCAAGTGCGTTCCGGGCAAGAGCAGCTCCTACCCCGCGCGCCTTGGACGCATCCCCCAGCGAGACTGCCAGCTGTTTGTAGGTACGGGTTTGCCCATAGGGAATCGCTTTGACGGCCTGCCAGACCTGTTGCTGGAAAGGTGTTCCCGTTTGCTCAACCAACAGGTCGAAGCAGCAGCGGCGTCCGGAGAAGTACTCCTCAAACTGACGTTCTGCGGACTCGAACCCGTCCTCGGCCGCAAGCCCAAGCCGCGCCGAGTCGACCAGCAGCGAGTCAGTGGATGCGGACTCAACCGCAACCAGCACTCCGTCTTCGGCGATGAGGGTAAGAATGCCCAGGGGCGAATAGATCACTTTGTGGGTGCGCATGCCAGTCTCCTTCAGGTATCGGATGTAGTAGTGCCTGGATTTGGCCGGGGCCGGTTGCCGCGTTGCCACAGGCCTTCCCCCGTCCTCCGGGCAAGCCCGGAAAGTTCAAGCCGGGCAAGTCCTGCGCGGACAGCCGCAGGACTTAGTCCGGCCACAGCCGAGAGTTTCTGTGGCGGGACGGCCTTACGCAGGGGCAGAGCATCCAGGAGCAGGATGTCTTCCACGGTCAGGCCGTCATGGTCAGCCAGCATGCCCGTGCGGTCTGCATCATCAGCACTGTCAGGGGCAAGGACAAAGGGGTCTATGAGTTCCAGGACTTCTGCCGCGTCGCTCACGCAGACCGCGCTTCCTTCACGCAGGAGCCGGTGGCAGCCGGCCGAATTGGCTGAATAGACGGACCCGGGCACAGCCCCCACTCCCCTCCCCAGTTCCGCGGCGTGGTGCGCAGTGTTCAGCGCACCGGAACGCCAACGCGCTTCTACAACCACCGTGGCTGCCGACAGTGCCGCAATGAGACGGTTCCGCTGCAGGAAGCGCCACCGGGTTGGCGCCGAGCCGGGCGGAACTTCGCTCAGAATGAGCCCTGTCTCTGCCACGGAGCGCAGCAGATCGTCATTCCCCGCAGGATAGAACCGGTCTACTCCGCCGGCCAGCACCGCAACGGTCGGCATTTCGGTGCTGCCCCCGGCGGAGGGACGGTTGCCGTCGGGGGCAGCACGTGTTTCGGTTCCTCCCCGGATTCCACCAACAGCGAGCGCGGAGCGGTGTGCCTGCGCATCGATGCCGTAGGCGCCGCCGGAGATGACGGTACAGCTGCGCTGGACAAGTCCGGCAGCCAGGTCACCCGTGATGGCAAGTCCGTAGGAAGTGGCATCACGTGAACCCACCAGTGCCAGGCACTGCCCCAGCCCGGGGACCGTTCCGCTTCCGCGGGCCCAGAGACAAAATGGCATGGCCTGACCAAGGTCGAGCAGAGCTGCCGGCCAGTCCGTGTCCTCAGGGACGAGCATTCTGCCGCCAAACCGTTGAACGGTCTGCAGGTCCCGCTGCGGTGCCAGGTCTGCCACCCGCGGCTGCCAGCGCTCCATAGCCTCGTCGAGCACCCGGCCTGTTCCCCGGATGCCGCGCTCTTCCAGTAGCCCGGCGATTTCCCGGCGCAGCGTTGTGCCCGCCCGTTGATGGCCCGCAGCAATCTGGGCAGCGGCTTCGGGTCCTGCGGCTGCAACGAGCGCCTGCCCCACGCTGTCTGAGGGCTCAATCAGGCGCGAGAGCGCCGCCCTGGCGAGCCGGACCGGTTCCGGGCGGCTCATGCCGCCCCCTGCTGCCGGAAACCCAGTGCCTGGCCAATATCGTCAGCGTCGGGAGAGCTGTGGCCCGCCAAATCGGCTATTGACCATGCCACCCGCAGCACACGGTCGTAGCCCCGGGCGGTCAGTGTCTGCCGGTCCAGTGCCCTGTCCAGCGCGGCCGTGCAGCTCCGGGGAGGCCGGAGGGCGCCCCGGAGCACGGCGCCGGGGACCTCTGCGTTTGTTTCGCAGCCCAGCGGAGCCAGCCGCTCCTGCTGGAGTTTGCGTGCCTGCTCCACCCTGTGGGCAACGTGGGCGCTGGGCTCAGCTGTCCCTGCCGCAGCGAAGTCCTGGAGGGAGACGCGCCGGATCTCCAGCTGCAGGTCCACCCGGTCCAAAAGCGGGCCGGAAAGCCGGCCGAAATAGCGGCGGCGCTGCTGCGGCGTACAGGTGCATTCAGTCCCCTTGCCGCTGGCGAGGCCGCAGGGACATGGGTTGGCCGCCAGCACCAGCTGGAACCGGGCCGGGTACACAGCGGTTCCTGCGGCCCGGTGCAGCACCAGCTGCCCGCTCTCCAGCGGCTGGCGAAGTGCGTCGAGCACCCGCGCATCGTACTCCGGGGCTTCATCCAGGAAGAGCACACCGCGGTGGGCACGTGAAGCTGCTCCTGGACGGGGAATTCCGCTTCCGCCGCCGATCACTGCCGCAGCGGTGGCCGTGTGATGGGGACTTTCAAACGGAGGACGCCGAATCAGGCTGGTGCAGTGCGTTCCCTGGCCGCTGAGGGAGTGAATGGCTGTTACTTCCATGGCCGGGGTGTCCGGCAGATCCGGCAGGAGTCCGGGCAGGCGTTCGGCGAGCATGGTTTTCCCCGCACCGGGAGGGCCTGTCATCAGCAGGTGGTGCGCGCCGGCCGCAGCAACTTCGAGGGCGAACCGTGCCTCATCCTGCCCGGCGATATCTGCAAGGTCGTGCCCGGCCGGGGCTGCCGCTCCGCTTTCGGTGTCTTGCGATCCAGGGCTGGGTTCTTCGGCAGGGAAGACTAATGAGTCCGGACGGGCGCCGAAAGCCTGCGCTACAGCGGCCAGCGAGGCAAACCCCCGAACCCGTGCTCCGGGAACGAGGGCAGCTTCGGCCGCGTTGGCAGCCGCAACGGCAATGTCAGGATAACCGGCCTCCACGGCCGCCATGACAGACGGGAGGACTCCCCGCAGCGGACGCAGCCGTCCGTCCAGTCCCAGTTCGGCCAGAAAGACTGTCCTGCCGGTGCGGCGGACATCTCCGGCGGCGGCAAGCGCGGCCATGACTATGGCCAGGTCGAACCCGGAGCCCCGCTTGTGGACGTCAGCCGGCATCAGGTTCACCGTGATCTTCCGCCGGCTCAGGGGAAGCCCCGCATTCTTGGCGGCCGACTTCACCCGGTCCCGGGACTCGTTCAGCGAGGCATCCGGCAGTCCCAGCAGAATGAACGCCGGGAGCGACTGGCCGATGTCCGCCTCAACCTCCACGATCCGCCCCGTGAGGCCTATAAGGCCCACACCGTAGGTCCGTCCCAGGCCCATCAGAGGATTCCCTTCAGGTGCTCAATGACCGGCGGCTGGTCTGTCCCGGGCAGCAGCACGGAGACAGCGTCCACCCGCCAGTTGCGCTGACCAGCGGAATGTTCCCGCATCCAGGCAGCAGCGAGCAGGTAAAGGCGGGAGAGCTTGGCAGCACTGACGGCTTCGAAGGGATGCCCGTAGTCCAGTGATGAGCGGGTCTTCACCTCGGCGATGACCAGGGTGGTTCCGTCCCGTGCCACGAGGTCAATCTCTCCCTGGGGACACCGCCAGTTCCGTTCGATGACGTCGTATCCGGCGGCGGAGAGGTACTGGGCGGCAAGTTCTTCACCCGTCCGGCCCAACAGGTCTTTGGCTTTCATGCCTTGAGTCTGCGCCGCTCCCGGGCCCCGCCCGGCGGGAGAGACGACCTGTGTGGAGAGCACCCGGCCCGGCCGCGTCCTGTGCAGGAGCGGTGCCGCACCCCGGCGGTCAGGTCCGGTACAGCACCGGCAACGGTGTCAGGCGCATCGGTGCCCCTGTCACAGGGGGCAGCGCAGCTCCCACGGGCAGTCGGAAACCGTGCAGGATGCTGATGTGCGGCCGCAGCATTGCCGAGAACGCCAGCGCCGGGTCCTGTGCGGCGTATCCCGCAGGATCCGGGACCCCGCAAGCAGCCAGGAACTCCAGGAGCAGTCCATAGAGGGCAGCGTGCACCTCATCCAGTTCCGGGGTGGAACGGCACTCAACCGCCAGCGTGGTCCCGTTGACCCCGAACCCTGCCAGGCCAACGGCGGGAAGCAGGAAGTCATGGTCCGGCAGGGCTGCTTCCGTGGCAGCGAGGTAGACCCGCAGTGCACGGCCGAATTCCGCCCTGGAGACTCCGGTCGCGTCAGCCAGCCGGGTGTACGCTTCACCGGCCTTCCCGAAGTGGATCAAAGTGAGGTGCAGCCGGCCCGGGCTCACCGGGCGCGCACGCGGTGCCAGGGCGCGCGCTGCGGCCTGCAGCCGCACCAGCTCGCCCAGCCCGTCGGCGTCGGGCTTTAGCTGCGCGTAGATGCGCACCCCTTCCAGCGTGGCCAGGAACCCGGGGACCTCCCCGAACGATGGATCAGGTGGAACAGCTGCCATCTAGGCAGTCTAGGATGCCTCCGCGGAACCACAGCGCGGTACCTTGGAAAAATGCCCTTCCAGATCCCGCTGCTGCAGGATGAGTCGCTGCTGCTCCGGCCGCACCTCACCTCCGACGCGGATGCTGTCGTCGCGCGGTCGCGGGACCCGCTGACTATCGCCTGGACCACGGTGCCCATGGAGTACACCCGGGAGATGGCCCTGAACTACATCGCCGCGGTAGGGGTGCCGCAGCAGGACGCCATCTCCTGGGCGCTGGAATTCGACGGAGAGTACGCCGGCAGCATCGACCTGCGCTGGCAGGGAGCCGGAACCGGCGGACTGGGGTTCGTCACCTCGCCCGAGTTCCGGGGCCGTGGCCTCATGAGCCGGGCGGTCCGCCTCGCCGTGTCCTACGCCTTCGATACCCTGGGCTGGGAATCGCTGAACTGGACAGCCAACGTTGGGAACCTGGGCAGCTACAAGGCAGTGTGGCGCAACGGCTTCCCGCTGCCGGTCACCGTTCCGCGGTTGCTGGCCCACCGGGGCGAGATGGTGGACGGCTGGTTCTCCGAACTCGAGGCAGCCGCGCCGCGCATCCCGCGGATTCTATGGAGCGACGCGCTGGCGCTGCTGCCCCATGTGCCCCAGGCACCAACAGGAACCCGGCGGCCGTTGAAGGAGGACTAACCCAGTTCGTCGGCCTTGGGCAGGGTCAGGTCGTCATTGCGGGCAAGCTCTTCCACATTGACGTCCTTGAACGTGATGACCCGGACGCTTTTGACGAACCGGGCTGAACGGTACACGTCCCAAACCCAGGCGTCCTGCAGGGTCAGGTCGAAGTAGATTTCGCCGTCGGCACTGCGTGCCTGAAGATCCACATGGTTGGCCAGGTAGAAGCGCCGTTCGGTTTCCACCACGTAGCTGAACAGCCCCACAACATCGCGGTATTCGCGGTAGAGCTGCAGCTCCATGTCTGTCTCGTAGTTCTCAAGATCCTCTGCGCTCATGGCACCATCATCCCCCAAGCGGGCCTTGTGCGGGGCCATCCTGCGGCGAACGTGCCGTTCCCAGCCGCCAGGACAGCCTGTGCAGCGGGGACGGGCCCAGCGTGTCGATCGCTGCACGGTGCGCTTCGGTGGCGTATCCCTTGTTGATCTCCCAGCCGTACGCGGGATGCTGGGCGGCGTATTCAACCATCATTGTGTCGCGCTCGACTTTCGCCAGGACGGAGGCAGCGGCCACGCTCAGGCAGGTCATGTCCGCCTTGATACGGGTATGGACCGGAGCGGTGCAGGCGACGTCCTCTTCCTCCACCGGCTCATCGAAGAGGCTTGCCTGCATTTCGGGCGAGAGCCAGTTGTGGTTTCCGTCCAGGAGCACGACGTCGGGAGTCAGGGTTTCGCACACCTGTGTCCAGGCCCGCGTTCCAGCAAGGCGCAGGGCACCCATAAGGCCCAGCAGGTCGATCTCGGCGGCGCTGGCGTGGCCGACGCCCCAGGCCGGGCACCATTTCTTGATCTGCGGAACAAGCGCCTGCCGGTCCGCCGGTGTGAGCAGCTTACTGTCCCGGACACCCTTCAGCGCGCGGACAGACTCCAGCTGGACGGCCACCAGCCCCACACTGACGGGACCGGCCAGCGCACCGCGGCCCACTTCATCGCAGCCTGCCAGCACCCGGTGGCCCAGGGCGGCAAAGGAGCGTTCGTAGCGGAGCGTTGGTGCCTTAGGCGAGGTGCGCGTGCGCGGGCTGCGGGCCGGTTTCGCCGCGGTGGCACCTGCCGGAATGCGCAGCGCCTCGCCTTGCTGGGACGTCACTTCGAGGCCGTCTGCGCCCCGGAGGGTTCGGGCACGTTTTCAAACACCTCGGGGTAGCTGCCGATGAATCCGGCGCGGTCCAGCGGCCACGCAATCACGGCTGCCTTCCCTTCGATGTCTTCAATGTCAATGAAGCCTCCGTTGGGCCCGTCCTGGTGCTCACGCGAATCTGCGGAGGCGTTGCGGTGGTCGCCCATGACCCACACCTTGCCCTCCGGCACTACGACGTCGAATGGCGTGTCGGACGGCTGCGCACCGGGATAGATGTACGGCTCGTCCAGGGCTTCACCGTTGACCGTGACCCTGCCGTCCGCGTCGCAGCACACCACATGGTCTCCCGGCATGCCGATGATGCGCTTGACCAGGTGCTGTTCGGATTCGTCCGGGAGCAGGCCGACGAAGGTGAGGGCGTCTGCGATGAAATTGCCGTTCTTCTCCTGCGCTGCCGGCAGCCAGGCCTGGGTGTCCTTGAAGACCACGACGTCTCCGCGGGAGAGGTCGAATGGTTCGGGGACCAGCAGGTTCACGAAGATCCTGTCATCGATTTCCAGGGTCTCTTCCATGGAGCCCGAAGGAATGAAGAACGCCCTGAAGAGGAAGGTCTTGATCAGGAAGGAGAGCAGCAGGGCAATCACCACAATGATGACGACCTCGCGCAGCCAGGCGCCGAAGCCCCGGTTCTTGCCGTCTTTGCCCTTGGCATGGGAGGCGCGGGGATGCGCTTCGCCGGAGTTGGCGTCCCCGTTTGCGGGGTCGTCCGGGAAGTCCTGCGCCATGTGCGTTCCTCTTATTCCACGAATTGCCATACGGTGTCCAACTCTAGTCGTTCAATGCCGGTACTTCTGTCGAACGGCCAAAGGATTCGCTGTGCACGGCCGATCACCCGGTCCTCGGGAATCAGTCCGCCTCCGGGCGCGCCGAGCAGCGTCCGTGAATCGGCTGAATCGGAGCGGTGGTCGCCCAGCAGCCACAGCCGGCCTTCGGGTACAACGACGTCGAACGGCGTTTCGCTCCCGGTGTCACCGGGGAAGAGATAAGGCTCACGGATTGGCTGTCCGTTCACGGTCAGCATGCCGTCAGTGCAGCAGGCCACCCGGTCCCCGGGCACGCCGATGACGCGCTTGATGTACACGGTGTCGCTGCCGGCCAGGCCCAGCCACTGTGCAGTGGCGTCAGCGGCCTGCTTCAGCACGGGGTCAGAGCTGTGCAGCGGAGCCAGCGAACCGCGTCCGTCGAACACGACGACGTCGCCGCGCTGTATCTCGGAACCCCGGTACTCGGTGCGGGAAACCAGCACCCGGTCCCCGGGCTCCAGCAGCGGCTGCATTGAACCGGAGGGAATGTAATAGACGTCGAAGATGAACGCCCGGACCAGGCCGGCGAGGATTACTGCCCCCGCCAGGGCCCAGAGCACAAAACGCCAGCCCGCAATGGACTGGCGTTTCGTGTGTTTCCGGGGACCAGCCCCGTCCGCGGATGTCTGCGGCAAGAAAATTACTTGGCGGGACGGAAGTCGCGCTTTTCCTTGATCTTGGCAGCCTTGCCGCGCAGGTCGCGCATGTAGTACAGCTTGGCGCGGCGGACGTCGCCACGGGTGACAACCTCGATCTTGTCGATGACCGGGGAGTGCACCGGGAAGGTACGCTCCACGCCGACGCCGAAGCTGACCTTGCGGACCGTGAAGGTCTCGCGCAGGCCATCGCCCTGGCGCTTCATGACGAAGCCCTGGAAGACCTGAACACGGGTGTTCTTGCCTTCAACGATGTTGACGTGAACCTTGACGGTGTCACCGGCGCGGAACTCGGGGATGTCCGAACGCAGCGAGGCTGCGTCGAGGGAATCTAGGATGTGCATTGTTACTCACTCCTGGTGAACGCCACAGGTCATCCACTTTGGTCACGGCGGCAAGGGTGAACCGAAACGGTGCACAGATGCTGCCGAAGCTATGAAACCGGCGTTCCGGGAATCGGTTGCCGGTGTGCCTTGCCTGTTGGTCTCGCTCCCCCTGTGGCAGGCGCGGACCCAGATGACACAACTACCCATTGTGCCACAGTGCCGCCGCGGCCCACCAATCGGAGGCGGGCTCAGGCCTGCGGCAGGACAGCTTCCGCTGACACCGTCCAGCCGAGGACCGCCAGCGTGGCTTTGTCTGCCTTGTCCAGGGTGGACGGGTCCAGCTTTGCGATGAGATCCGGACGGCGTTCGGAGGTTCGGCGGAGCTGTTCATCACGCCGGAAGCGGGCGATCTTCGCATGGTTGCCGCTGAGCAGCACCTCGGGAATGGGCCGCTCACGCCACTGCGATGGCTTGGTGTACACGGGGTACTCCAGGAGTCCGTCTGAATGCGATTCCTCCACAAGGGATTCAGGGTTCCCGACGACGCCGGGCACCAGCCGCCCGATCGCCTCCACCATGGCCAGCACTGCCACTTCGCCGCCGTTCAGGACGTAGTCCCCCAGGCTCATGGGGCGGACGGTGAAGTGCTCCCCCGCCCATTCCAGCACCCGCTCGTCGATACCTTCGTACCGGCCGCAGGCAAAGACCAGATGGCCGGCGCCAGCGAGTTCATACGCGGTCTTCTGGGTGAAAACTTCTCCGGCCGGCGAAGGAACGATCAGCGTGGGCCGTGCCGGACCTTCCGGGGCGGGGTCCAGGGCGGTGGCCAGGGCCTGCGCCCAGGGCTCAGGTTTCATGACCATGCCCGCACCGCCGCCATAGGGTGTGTCGTCTACGGTGCGGTGCCGGTCGGTGGTGAACTCGCGCAGGTCCTTGACCCGGACGTCGAGCAGTCCGTCCTGCCGGGCCTTGCCTATCAGGGACAGGTCCAGTGCGGCAAGGTACTCCGGGAAAATGGAGAAAACGTCAATACGCACTTAGCGTCCTGCCCCGTCCTTGCCTGCCTCGGGCAGGTTCAGCTCGAACAGTCCGGCCGGCGGGGTCAGCAGGACGTACCCCTCTTCGGTATTCACCTCGGGGACGATCGCCTCGACGAAGGGCACCAGGATTTCCTGCCCCTTGGTGTCTTCGACGATCAGGAGGTCCTGGACGGTGAGGGTGCGCAGGGCCGTGACGGTACCGACGACGTCGTCGCCTACCCGGGCCTGGAGGCCCACGAGCTCGTGCTCGTACCAGCCTTCCGCGTCGTCGTCTTCTTCCGCTTCCTCGGTGTCGATGAACAGCTTGGCACCGCGCAGTTCCTCGGCGCCGTTGCGGTCAACAACCTCGTCGAAGCCGAGCAGCAGGATGTCCTTGTTCCAGCGGGCACTGATCACGGTGAGCGGTCCTTTGGCAGCCGGCTCAACCGTAAGGACGGCACCGGGTGCGAACCGGTCCTCGGGGGCATCGGTCAGCACCTGGACGGTCACCTCGCCCCGAATACCGTGAGGCTTGCCGATGCGTGCCACCTGTAACTGCATGGATTCTCCTTGGGTCGGTATGGGCGCGGCGGAAATGGCCGGAGCCTAAAAAACATCCGGCCCCTTCACCATTATCTGGTGCCGGGGCCGGATGTTAGGAACTGCTGGATACTGCTTGGAATTGCTGGTGCGTCAGCGGCGGCGGTCGGTGTCGACGACGTCGACGCGGACAGCCTCACTGCCGGCCAGGGCGGAAATCACCGTGCGCAGTGCGCGGGCGGTGCGTCCCTGGCGGCCGATAACCCGGCCAAGATCATCCTGGTGAACACGAACCTCGAGAGTTTCCCCGCGGCGGTTGTTCTTGGCGGAAACCTTGACGTCCTCCGGGGAGTCAACGATTCCGCGCACGAGGTGCTCCAGCGCTTCGGCAAGCAATCTACTCAGCCTCAGCCTCGGTGGAAGCGGCTTCTGCCTCTTCCTTCTTGGCCTTCGGGGTGATTGCCTCGGGGACGATCACGGACTTCTTCTCCGGAGCCACGAAGGGCTCCTTCGGAGCCTTGGTACGCAGGGTACCTTCCTGGCCGTCGATGTTCTTGAACTTCTGCCAGTCACCGGTGATCTTCAGCAGTGCTGCGACCTGCTCGGTCGGCTGGGCGCCGACGCCGAGCCAGTACTGGGCGCGGTCGGACTTGATGTCGATGTACGACGGCTCCTCGGTCGGACGGTACAGTCCGATTTCTTCGATGGCACGGCCATCGCGCTTGGCACGGGAATCCATGACAACAACGCGGTAGTGTGCTGAGAACTTCTTGCCGAGGCGCTTAAGGCGAATCTTTACGGCCACTTTTGTGGTCACTCCTGATCTGAAATGGGGCGAACCCGAACTTCTGCTCCCGTGGGGCGGGCCATAACGTTTGGGGTTCAAAAGGACAAGATGCTGCACGGAGAGAGGGGCCACGCAGATCGAGTACCTGTCCATTGTGCCAGATGACTCCGCGTTTCGCGACTCACGCTGCTGCGGTGGTCCAACGGGACCTCAGGCAGCGGCGACGCGGATCCGGTTGCGCCAGGGATCCTCGAAACGCAGCTCTGCTCCGGTGTGGTGGCTGGTGACGCCGGCGGACTTTAGCCGGTCCGCCAGGGATCCCACATCATCCTGCCCGGGGACAGTGATCAGTACCTCGCCCAGGCCCAGGGTGTCACGGCGCGGACCTGCTCCGCGGCTGTTCCACACATTCATGGCCATGTGGTGGTGATAGCCGCCTGCGGAAACAAACAGCGCCTGTCCATGGAAGTCTGCGGTCCGCTCAAACCCGAGGGTGTCCACGTAGAACGCTGCCGCCGTCGCAGTATCCCCCACCTGCAGATGGACGTGCCCGACGCCGGCACCGGCCGTTGCCGTCCGGGCCATGGCCCCCTCGCTCAGGTGGGTACGGAAGTACTGCTGCGGCGGCAGGGAAAGTGAGGCCATGCGGACGGTGCGGCCTTCGGGCGTGTCATCCCAGGCCCAGTCTTCGCGCGGCCGGTCCCAGTAGAGCTCAATGCCGTTGCCTTCGGGATCGGTAAAGTAGAACGCCTCGCTGACCAGGTGGTCGGCGCTGCCGACGTAGGCGGACGGATCGAACTGTGCCGCGAGGGCCACAGTGGCAGCCAGGTCGGCCTGGGTTTCGAAGAGGATGGCGGTATGGAACAGGCCCGCTTCCCCGCGGGAAGGCACCTGCAGCCCGGCGGCCGGAGCCAGGTGGACCAGGGGCACCGCACCCCGGCCCAGGTAAAGGCCGCCGTCAGCCTCCGCCACAGGCTCCAGGCCCAGCGCCTTCCGGTAGTAGGTGGAGACTTTCTCCATATCCCCCACCTTGAGCATGACGGTTCCCATCGCGAGGTTCGCGGGCAGCAGGTCCTGGGCATTTACTTGAAGGTTCATGTATCAAATATTACTTGAAGCTTCAGCTAAATTCCAGTGCCGTCGTCATCCTGCCGGAGGCGCGGCCAGCTCGAGGCGCATCGCAACGCGTTCACCGATGCGGTCCAGTCCGAGTTCAGCCTCGTGCTGCCGCACCCGGGCCAGCGCGCCGGAGGGCTGGACGGCGGCGAATCCGCAGGTGCGGTAGAAAGGCGCGTTGAAGGGGACCCGTGCAAACGTGCACAGTGTCAGGGCCGAATACCCAGCCTGCCTCGACCACTCAATGGCCGCTCCAAGCAGGGCCCGTCCCAGCCCTGCCCGGGCAGCGTCGGGGTGGACCGAAAGCTGCTCCAGGTGGGCACAGCCGCCCACCTCTTCCAGCCGCACGAAGGCAACCGGCGGAGCGCCGGCGACCAGCACCTTCAGGGCCGCGGCCAGTTCCCGGGGCTCGGCTGGCCCTGGCAGGCTTCCGGCGAGGTCAGCGCGGATTTCGGGCCGGCCGAAAAGCAGGGTGTCCGACGCCGCTTCCACCTCCGGAAGCAGCACCAGGTCCGCCGGCAGGGCGGCCCGAATCTCAGGCACGGCCCCCGGCCATCACAGCCGCACCCGTCCGGGCAAGGAATTCGGTGATCGCCTCGCGGCCCGCCTGCGTGTCCTGCGGCCGGTGATTGCCGCCCACGGGGCGGTGTTCGGCACCGGTGGAAGCGAGGAATGCTGCGACTTCTTCATACACCGGCTCCCACTCCCCCGTCAGCACCAGGGTGGGCACGCCGGGGACTATGTCCAGCGGAGCGTCCCACGGCGGTGACTGAAGACGCTGGCGGGCAGCGGCGTGCGGATCGTTGCCCGGGTCGGGCGCGGATTCAGCGGAAAAGACCAGCCGGGCATATTCGGTGCCATACTCATCGTCGGTGAGTCCGGCGGCCGCCTGGAACAGCGGATCCAGCAGCGCCCGGCGGGCGGCCGTTGCCGGCAGGTCCCGCGTCAGCGAGAACACTGCCGGTTCACACAAGGTCAAAGAATGGACCAGGGCAGGGTCGCTCACAGCGGCCATCATCGCGGACACGGCCCCCTCAGCGTGGGCCACCACATGCCCGCCGCTGCCCAGGGCGGCAAGGACCGCTGCCGTGTCAGCGGCATGGTCCGTAGGGGACGGCGGAACCTGGAGCCCGTACCCGGAGCGGCGAAGGAACAGGCAGTCCCAGCTGCGGGCCAGGGCATGCTGGCCAGGCCAGGCCGCCGCACCGAACCGGCCCGCACCGTGCACAAAGACAATCCGTTGCTGAGCCATCAAACCAGCCTAGTCTCCCGGCGGACGCGCACGGCCGGTCCGGGGAAGACCCGGACCGGCCGTGCATTTACGTGCGTACTACTTGCCGAGGAATTTCTCGAAGCCCTTGGGCAGGTTCAGCGAAGAAGGATCAAAGTCCCCTCCCTGCTGGCCGAAGGCGGAACCGGTGGGCAAAGCCTTTGCCGCACCCGCACGCCGCGCCTCGGCCTCTGCACGCTCCTGCGCCGCCTTTGCCGGGTTGCCGGAGCGGGCCTTCTTCTTACCCTTGGCAGCCTGCTGCTTCTTGCGTGAACCGCCAAAGCCGCCGGGACCCGCCATTCCGGGCATACCCGGAATGCCGCCGCCGGCTGCCATCTTCTTCATCATCTTCTGGGCCTGGGTGAAGCGTTCCAGAAGGGCGTTCACCTCAGAGACGTGGACACCGGAACCTCGGGCAATGCGGGCCCGGCGGGAACCGTTGATGATCTTGGGTGCAACTCGCTCGTGCGGGGTCATGGAGCGGACCATCGCCTCGACGCGGTCGATCTCCCGCTCATCGAAGTTCTCCAGCTGCTCGCGCATGCCGGCGGCGCCGGGCATCATCATGAGCATCTTCTTCATCGAACCCATGTTGCGCAGCTGCTGCATCTGGGCCAGGAAGTCCTCAAAGGTGAAGTCTTCCTGGTCGACGAACTTCTTGGCCATCCGGGCCGCTTCGTCCTTGTCCCAGGACTTCTCCGCCTGCTCAATGAGCGTCAGGATGTCGCCCATGTCCAGGATGCGGCTGGCCATGCGGTCCGGGTGGAAGACCTCGAAGTCCTTCAGTCCCTCGCCGGTGGATGCGAACATTACCGGCTTGCCGGTCACCGAGGCGACGGACAGCGCGGCGCCGCCGCGGGCATCGCCGTCGAGCTTGGTCAGCACGACGCCGGTAAAGTTCACGCCCTCGTTGAAGGCCTGGGCCGTGGCGACGGCGTCCTGGCCGATCATGGCGTCGATGACGAAAAGGACTTCATCCGGGGTGATGGCCGCGCGGATATCAGCGGCCTGCTGCATCAGTTCCGCGTCCACGCCCAGGCGTCCGGCGGTATCCACAATCACGATGTCGTGGAGCTTGGTGCGTGCTTCTTCGACACCCTGGCGTGCGACGGCGACCGGGTCGCCGGTGGCTGCCTCGAACTCCGAGCTGACACCCGGGTGCGGAGCATAAACCGGCACGCCGGCACGTTCGCCGTTGACCTGGAGCTGCTTGACCGCGTTCGGGCGCTGGAGGTCCGCAGCAACCAGCAGGGGGCTGTGGCCCTGGTCCTTGAGGTAACGGGAGAGCTTGCCTGCCAGGGTAGTCTTACCGGCACCCTGGAGGCCCGCGAGCATGATGACCGTGGGCGGGTTCTTGGCCAGGTTCAGGCGGCGGGTCTGGCCGCCCAGGATCCCCACGAGTTCCTCGTTGACGATCTTAACGACCTGCTGGCCCGGGTTCAGGGCCTGGGAGACCTCGGACCCGAGGGCGCGTTCCTTGACGGAGGCAGTGAAGGCACGAACCACGGGAACAGCGACATCCGCATCGAGCAGTGCACGCCGGATTTCCCGCACTGTGGCATCGACGTCGGCTTCGCTCAGACGTCCCTTGCCACGCAGGTTCTTGAACGTGGAAGTCAACCGGTCAGACAGTGAATTGAACACGCGCTGCGCACTTCTTTCATCGGGTAGTTCGCCATGTTTGCCAGGCCCAGCTGTTAAGGGTACCAAGCGCAGGTGGGTAATGGCCGCACGGACCCTATGCCGGCATCCGCCGCGGTGGGACGCTGGAACCATGGCTGCCAACCGACCGCGGGAGTCCCGTGTGAAGACCCTGCTGATCCTAGGCGGAACCGGAGACCTCTCCCACCGGCTGCTCCTGCCCGGCCTGGCCCGGCTGATCGCCCGCGGACGGGCGCCCGGGCTGGTGGTGGTGGGCTCCGGTTCACGGGACTGGACCCAGCAGGACTGGATGCTGCGGATAACGGATTCTTTTTCCACCGAGTACGACGCCGCCGGCAGGCAGGCGCGCCGCGAGCTCGACGCAGCAGTGCAGCGCAGCTCCTACCGGAGGCTGGACCTGAACACACCAGGAAGCCTTGCCGCCGGCATCGAAGGACTCGAGCTTCCGCTGGCCGTGTATTTTGCCCTTCCGCCCAAGCTCACCATTTCCACTGTGGACACGCTCAGGCCCGGCGACCTTCCGCCGGATACCCAGCTGGTGCTGGAGAAGCCGTTTGGGACGGACCAGGTTTCCGCCAGGGAGCTGAACCGGGTGCTGGAGTCGCTGGTCCCCGAAGAGGACATTTTCCGGGTCGACCATTTCCTGGGCATGACCACGGTTATGAACATTGTGGGCATGCGGTTCTCCAACCGTCTGCTGGAGCCGATCTGGAACGCACTGCACATCGAGAAGATGGAGATTGTCTTTGATGAGCAGCTGGCTTTGGAGGGCCGCGCGAAGTACTACGACGCCTCCGGTGCGCTGGAGGACATGATCCAGAGCCACCTGTTGCACATCATGGCCTTTATGGCGATCGGCCCTCCGGCTTCCCTCGGCGAACGTGACCTCCGGGACCTCGTTGCGGCCACCCTGCGGGCTGCTTCCGTTCCCGGTGAGTTCCACCGGAGCACCCGGAGGGCGCGGTACACCGCAGGAGTGATCGACGGCCGCGAAGTGCAGGCCTATTCGGATTCCCCCGGGGTGGATCCCGCCCGGAACACCGAAACCCTGGCCGAGATCGAAATAGCCATCAACAACGACCGGTGGGCCGGTGTGCCGTTCATCCTGCGGTCGGGCAAAGCACAGGCCCGCACCCGGAAGGAGGCGGTGGTGACGTTCCGGAAGGTGAACCACCTCCCGGACGGATTCAGCGGTTCCACCGCAGCGCCGTCGCGCCTTCGCATCTCCTTCAACCCGGCGTTCCTGGAGCTGGAACTGAACGTCAACGGACCCGCGGATATCTTCCGCCTCGACCGCAGCAGGCTGACCGCCCAGCTGCACACCTCACAGCTCAGCGCCTACGGCGAGGTCCTGGAGGCTGTGATCGAGGGCAACCGGCTGCTCTCCGTCCGCGGGGACATAGCCGAGGAATGCTGGCGGATCGTGGACCCTGTGCTCTCGGCCTGGCGGGCGCAGGCGATTCCCATGGACACCTACGCGGCAGGCACGCAGGGGCCCTCCGGCTGGGACACCAGCCGCAGCACCCTGTAACTTCCCCATCGAGATGACAGAAACTGCACGAATGGGCGCCCATACGGGCAGTTTCTGCCATCTCGATGTGGTTGCGGCGCCGGGAAGCGCAAAGCCGCCCGGGCGGGTTCCTCTGCAATGAGAGGTCCGGCCGGGCGGCTTTGTCAGGAGATGCCCTTATTGCGTGTGGTGCAGGCTGGCTAGAGTGCCGAGTCGCCGCGCTCGCCCGTACGGACGCGCAGTGCTTCCTCTACGTTGGTCACCCATACCTTGCCGTCTCCGGCGCGGCCGGTGTTGGCGGTGGAGACCAGCACGTCCACGATGTCGCTGACCCATTCGTTGGCGGCCAGGACTTCCACGCGCAGCTTGGGCAGCAGGTCCACCGTGTATTCAGCGCCGCGGTAGACCTCGGTGTGGCCGCGCTGGCGGCCGTAGCCGCTGGCCTGGCTAACGGTGAGTCCCTGGACTCCATAGCTCTCCAGGGCGCCGCGGATGGAGTCGAACTTCTCCGGCCGGACAATTGCGGTTACGAGTTTCATGAGTTGACGCTCTCCTTGACGGGGACGGTGGTGTGCTCAGCTGCCGGGCGGAAGGAACCGCCGACGCCGATGCCGCCCAGTTCGTATGCGGTCTCAGCGTGCTCGCTGAGGTCCACGCCGTTGATTTCCTGTTCCTCGGTGACCCGGAAGCCCATGGTCTTGTGGATGGCCAGGCCGATGATGAGGGTCATGACTGCGGAGAAGACAATCGCTACTACGGTCGCCACGATCTGCGCGCCGAGCTGTGCGAAGCCGCCGCCGTAGAAGAGGCCGCCGCCTTCGCCGTCGACAGGCAGCGCGATGAAGCCAAGTGCCACGGTGCCGACCAGGCCTGCCACCAGGTGGACCCCAACGACGTCGAGCGAATCGTCGTAGCCGAACTTGTACTTCAGCCCCACGGCCAGGGCTGCCAGGATGCCGGAAACCAGGCCCAGGCCGAGTGCGCCCAGCGGGGAAACGCTGGCACAGGCCGGGGTGATGGCCACAAGGCCGGCGACGATGCCCGAGGCTGCACCCAGGGAGGTGGGGCGTCCGTCGCGGATCCGTTCGGTGATCAGCCAGCCCACCATGGCGGCGGCGGGAGCGGCGAGGGTGTTGACCCAGATCAGGCCCGCTTCCTCAGCAGTGCCGGCAGCGCCTCCGTTGAAGCCGAACCAGCCGAACCAGAGCATTGCAGCGCCGAGCATCACGAACGGGATGTTGTGCGGGCGGTGGCTCGGGTCGGAGCCGAAACCGCGGCGCTTGCCAATGATCAGCGCCAGCACCAGGGCCGCTACGCCGGCGTTGATGTGAACTACGGTGCCGCCGGCGAAGTCAATGGCTTCACCCACGACGGAGCCGATCGCTCCTTCTTCACCAAGCAGGCCTCCGCCCCAGACCATAAAGGCAAGCGGGCAGTAGACCAGGGTGACCCACACGGGAACGAAGACGGCCCAGGCGCCGAACTTGGCACGGTCCGCGATCGCGCCGCTGATCAGTGCCACCGTGATGATCGCGAAGGTTGCTCCGAAGCCGGCGCCAATCATGTCCTCGGTGCCGATCAGGTCTTCCAGCCCGAAGGATGCGAAGGGATTGCCGAACAGCCCGGCAACCCCGTCTCCGCCGCTCATGGAGAAGCCCCAGAGGACCCAGACCACACCGACGAGTCCGATCGACACGAAGCTCATCATCATCATGTTCAGGGCTGCCTTCGCCCTGGTCATGCCACCGTAAAAGAATGCCAAACCGGGTGTCATAAGCAGCACGAGTGCCGCCGATACCATCACCCAGACGTGACCTGCGGTCAGATCCATCTCCATGTCCTTCCACGCTTTGCGGGCATCTCCCGCGCTGGAAAGAACATTGCCGGGGCGAAGTTTCGGTATTCAGCCGGGGGTATTGCCGGGACATTACAAACTTCGGCGCCGGGTAAAAGTGCAGTTTCCGGCGTGTTTCGGGAACGTTGCCTGCGCCGGTGAACCAGCCGTGAGTGTTGTCAGGAGGGCGTGCCATTGACCGCAGTATCAATCCGGCCGCACGCAAAAGGGCTCCCGCGCCAAGACCGGCGCGGGAGCCCGTTTGCGTTTCAGCACGCTATGACAGCAGTGCGTCCACAAAACCTTCGGCATCGAACGGCGCCAGGTCATCCGGGCCTTCACCAAGGCCCACCAGCTTTACCGGCACACCGAGAGTGCGCTGGATCGCGACGACGATTCCGCCCTTGGCGGTCCCGTCCAGCTTGGTGAGCACAATGCCGGTGATGTTCACGACCTCGGCGAAGACCTTTGCCTGGGTCAGGCCGTTCTGTCCGGTGGTGGCGTCCAGGACCAGCAGCACTTCGTCAACCTCGGCCTGCTTCTCGATCACGCGCTTGACCTTGCCGAGCTCGTCCATCAGGCCAACCTTGTTCTGCAGGCGGCCGGCGGTGTCGATGAGCACCGTGTCCACTTCGCCGTCAATGCCGGCCTTCACTGCTTCGAAGGCGACCGACGCCGGGTCTGCGCCGTCGACGTCGGAGCGCACGGTGGGCACGCCCACCCGCTGGCCCCAGGTGGCAAGCTGCTCGGCTGCCGCGGCACGGAAAGTGTCCGCTGCTCCAAGGAGAACGTCCTTGTCCTCGGCCACCAGGACGCGGGCGAGCTTGCCCACGGTTGTCGTCTTGCCGACGCCGTTCACGCCAACCACCATAACGACGGCGGGCTTATCTGCATGCCGGTCAACGGCGAGGGAACGGTCCATGGACGGATCCACCAGCTTGATCAGTTCCTCGCGCAGCATCGCGTGGACTTCCTGGGGGTCGCGGCTGCCGGAAATGCGGACCCGCTCGCGCAGCGCGTCGACAAGTTCGGTGGTCGGTTCGGTGCCGAGGTCTGCCAGCAGCAGGGTTTCCTCGATCTCGTCCCAGACGTCTTCGTCGATCTTGTCGCTGGAAAGCAGCGCCAGCAGAGCCTTGCCGAGCGCGTTGTTGGACTTCGCCAGCCGGGCACGCAGCCGGGCCAGGCGGCCCTGGACCGGTTCGGGGGTCTCCAGCGCCGGGGCCTCGGGCTCAGCGGGAGCTTCTTCCAGGTCCCGCAGGTCATCCGGGACGGTGAGCCTGGAATCAGCTTCCGGCTCGGCAGTTCCGGGACGGTCCAGGACGGAGGTGGAACCGCTGCCGCCCGGCAGGTCGTCTGCGTCACGCTTCGTGGGGTACATGCCCTTGGGCGTGCGGCGGGTGCGGACCAGCAGGGCTGCCAGCGAACCGACAACAGCCAGCCCAATGACCACATAGATCACAATTGAAAGAGTCTCATTCACGCTTTCCAGCATGTCATACGGCGCCGCCGCCGGGCACCCGTACGTGCCCACTGCCGTCCCGGCGGCACCGGCCCGAAACGCGGCCAAGTCTGCGAGAATCGAAGCATCATGGCGAGCTCACCCCGGATACCGATCCCCCGCGAAATCAAAGTCCTTATTGCCGCAGCGTTCCTCATTGCCCTTGGCTTTGGCCTGGTGGCTCCGGTGCTGCCGCAGTTCGCCCAGAGTTTCAACGTTGGCGTGGCGGCATCCTCGGTTGTGGTCAGCGCCTTCGCGTTCACCCGGCTGGTCTTCGCCCCGGCCGGCGGAGCCCTGCTGGAAAAACTCGGTGAACGCCCTGTCTACGTGATGGGACTGCTGATCGTGGCCCTGTCCACGGCAGCGTGCGCCTTCGCCGGGAACTACTGGCAGCTGCTGATCTTCCGCGGCCTCGGCGGCATCGGATCCACCATGTTCACCATTTCCGCCATGGCCCTGATCATCCGGCTGGCTCCTCCCGCCATCCGCGGCCGCATCTCCGGCGCCTACGCCTCGTCCTTCCTGCTGGGCAACATTGGCGGGCCCCTGCTCGGCGGTCTTCTGGCCGGCTTCGGACTGCGCGTTCCCTTCCTCGTCTACGCCGCAGCACTGCTGGTGGCCGCCGTCGTAGTCGCCTACCTGCTGAGGGAAGCACGCGGCAGTGCCGGCGCAAAGGAGAAACCTGCCGAGCGGGTACACCTCAGCGTCCGGGAGGCGCTCTCCGACTCCGCCTACCGCGCCGCCATGGTCTCATCCTTCGCCAACGGCTGGTCCTCCTTCGGCGTGCGCAACTCCCTGCTGCCGCTCTTTGCCGCTGCTGTCCTGTCAGCAGGCCCGGAAATTGCCGGCATCTCCCTGACCGCGTTCGCAGCCGGGACAGCCCTGGCCCTGACCTTCTCCGGCCGGCTGGCTGACTCCTGGGGCCGCAAACCGCTGGTCATCACAGGCCTGGCGATAAACGGCGCCGCTACTGCGGCAATCGGCTTCTCCGGGTCAGTGGCCATGTTCCTGGTGGTCTCCGCGGTTGCCGGCCTGGGCACAGGCCTGCTGAACCCGGCCCAGCAGGCCGCGGTGGCCGACGTCGTCGGTTCCGAACGCAGCGGCGGCAAGGTCCTTGCGGCGTTCCAGATGTCCGCGGACACCGGAGCGATCATCGGCCCCATCCTGGCCGGTGTGCTGGCCGACACCCTGGGCTACACCTGGGCTTTCGCCGTCACGGGAGCAACCGCCCTGGCAGCACTGCTGATCTGGCTGACCGCACGGGAAACCCTGGCCCCGGAGCAGCGGACGGCCAGGATGCGCCCGCACCGCACTACCATCGAGGAATGAAGCCCTTCCTGCTCCTGGCCACCCGCGCCGAAGACGGCGCCGCCGAGGAGGAATACGAGTCCTACCTGAACTTCGGGGGCCTGGCCCCGCACCAGCTGCACCGGGTACGGATGGAAGCGGGCCCCCTGCCGGCCGTTGACCTGGCGCAGTACAGCGGGATCATCGTGGGCGGCAGCCCGTTCAACTCCTCGGACCCGGAAGAGGGCAAGTCCGCGCTGCAGCTGCGCGTTGAAAAGGAGCTGTCTGCCCTGCTGGACGCCGTGGTCGCGGAGGACTTTCCATTCCTGGGTGCCTGCTACGGCGTGGGGACGCTGGGACGGCACCAGGGCGCCGTCGTCGACCGCACCTACGGCGAGGCGATTGGCGCAGTTCCGGTTACCCTCACCGTGGAGGGACGCCGGGATCCTCTGCTCGACGGGCTGCCGGACACGTTCGACGCCTTCGTAGGCCACAAGGAAGCCGTTTTCACGCTGCCCCCGCATGCGGTGAACCTGGCCGGCTCCCCCACCTGCCCCGTGCAGATGTTCCGGGTGCGGCAGAACCTCTACGCCACCCAGTTCCATCCCGAGCTCGACGTCGCCGGGCTGCTGACCCGTATCTCGGTCTACCGCAATGCCGGGTACTTTCCGCCTGAGGAAGCCGACGCGGTGATGGACTCCGTCCGTCCGGCCCGGGTCACTGCCCCGCCGCTGATCCTGCGCAACTTCACCGCACGATACGCCCGCTAACGGTTTCAGGACCGGGGGCCGCGCGGCACGGTGTTCTGCGTAGCCCCGCATCGCCGAGCGAGGAACGAGCGAGGAACGAGCGAGGAACGAGCGAGGCAGTGAAAGATCCAGGGCCCCTCTCCGAGCTTGCGAGGACCAGGGCGGGATCTGCAAGGCTAAGGGGCGGCAGAATGCCGCGCCGCGCCGGCCAGCCGCTGGCTGATCACGGCGGAGACGCCGTCGCCGCGCATGGACACGCCGTACAGGGCATCGGCCACTTCCATGGTGCGTTTCTGGTGCGTAATGACTATCAGCTGGGACGATTCACGCAGCTCTTCGAAGATGGTGATCAGCCGGCCCAGGTTGGTGTCATCCAGTGCCGCTTCAACCTCATCCATGACATAGAAGGGCGAGGGGCGGGCCTTGAAGATGGCTACCAGCAGGGCGACGGCGGTCAGCGAGCGCTCTCCGCCGGACAAGAGGGACAGCCGCTTGATCTTCTTGCCGGCTGGACGGGCCTCCACCTCAATGCCGGTGGTGAGCATGTCCTGCGGATCGGTGAGGACCAGCCGTCCCTCGCCGCCGGGGAAAAGCCGCCCGAAGACCCTCTCGAACTGGACAGCTGTGTCCTGGAAAGCGGCGGCAAAGACCTCTTCCACCCGCTGGTCCACTTCACGGATGATGTCCAGCAGGTCCTTGCGGGTGGCCTTGAGGTCCTCAAGCTGGGTGCTGAGGAAGGCATGCCTCTCCTCGAGGGCAGCGAACTCTTCCAGTGCCAGCGGGTTCACCTTGCCCAGGGCGGAAAGGTCCCGCTGGGCACGCTTGAGCCGTTTCTCCTGCTCGGCGCGGTTGTAGGGAACACCTTCGGTGACCGGGTTGCCGTCCTCGTCCACCGGCAGATGCAGGGCCGCCCACTTTCCGGCGCCCTCCACGGCATCCGCAGGAACCGGAACCAGCTGGTCCGGCCCGTATTCGGCGACAAGGTTGTCTGCGGTGATGCCGAGTTCCTCCACGGCCCGGACTTCCAGTGCTTCGATCCGCAGCCGTTTCTCAGCCCGGAGGAGCTCGTCGCGGTGCACGGAGTCCGTCAGCCTGGCCAGCTCTGCCACGGACTCGGCGTTAGCGGCCCGCACCTCGGTGAGCTCGGCTTCAAACTCGGCGCGGACGGCTTCGGCCTGGTCCCGCTCGGCGGCCGCGGCTTCCAGGGACACGTCCGCCCAGCGTCCGGCCTGCAGGGCCGCCGTGGCCACCGCCTGCGCACGTGCGGCCTGGGCGGCACGCACCCGTGCCCGTTCTGCTGCCGCTGCCCGGGCGCGGCGCTCCGCCGCTGCGGCCCGCTCCAGGGATTCAGCCCGGCCGGACACGGCAGAGAGCTGCTCCTGGGCCGAGCGCAGGGACAGCCGGGCATCCATTTCGGCCTGCCGCGCCTGGGCTGCGGCCAATGCCAGCGCATCACGGCGGTCAGTGGAAGGTTCGGCAGCGTCTTCCGGGCTTTCCTGCGCCGCTGCCAGCCGCTGTTCCGCCTCGGCCAGCTTCTCTTGTTCCGCAGTGAGGTTCGCCTCAGCCGCCTCGGCAAGGCGCGTCAGCCGTTCCGCTTCCCCGGAGGCCGAACGCAGCACGGAGCCCAAGGCACCCAGCCGCTCCCCCACGGCGGCGAGGCGGGCATCGGATTCGTGCAGGACGGCGAGCGCTGCATCGGCCCTGGCCTGCGCCGTGTCACGTTCCGCCCGCAGTGCTGCGATCGCGAAACGTGCCTTTTCGGCGCGGGCTGAGGCTTCATCCAACCTGCTCTGGGTTTCCTCCACGGCAGCCTGGATTTCGATGAGCCCGGGGGCCGTGCTCGATCCCCCGGCGGCGGTGAAGACTGTCAGCACGTCCCCGTCAGCGGTGACCGCCGTTAGTCCGGGGTGCTGTGCCAGCAGGGCCGATGCACGGTCCAGGGATTCAACCACGACGGCGGGGCGCAGGAGGGAGCGCACGGCAGGTCCAGCGCCCGCGGCTGCCTCCACCAGATCCTCGGCATAAACGCAGCCGGCCGGAAGCTCCACCCGGCTTTCGGCGGGTTCCCCGGCGGCCGGACCAGCGGCCAGAACCAGGTTCACCTGGCCCAGTTCGGAGTCCTTGAGGGTTTTCAGCGCCTGGACTGCAGTGTCGCCGTCGCGTACTGCCAGCGCTTCGGCTGCCGGTCCCAGCGCGGCGCTGACTGCGCGCTCGTAGCCGGGCCTGACGGTAAGCAGGTCGGCGAGGGGCGAGAGCACACCGTCAAGCCCGGCACCCAGCAGCGCCGCCGACCCGTCCCGGCGGTCCAGCCCCACGGCAAGGGCATCGCGGCGGGCGGTGAGGGTCTCACGGTCCCGAACCGCCTGCCGTTCTTCTTCCACGAGGTCCGCCAGCCGTGCCGTGGCGACTTCCAACGCCTCGGTGGCTTCCTCGTATTCGGCGTCCAGGCCTTCTTCGCCGGACTCCGCTCCAGCTGCTTCCTGCTCCAGGGCAGCGAAATCCGCTTCGGCCCTACGCCGGCGCTCCTCGGCCTGCGCAATGGAACCGCGCAGCCTTCCCAGCTCAGCCTCCGCAGCCTCCACCCGGGACCGCGCGGCGGACACCGAGCCGGAGAGCCGGGCCAAGCCTTCCCTGCGGTCCGCCGCTGCCCGCAGCAGGGCGGCCAGGCGTCGCTCTTCGGCTGCCGCTTCTTCCTCTGCGGCGGCCCGGATCTCAACGGCGTCTTCGAGCATGCCCTCCCGTTCGGAGGCCTCGGCGGCAAGCTGCTCGGCCTCGGCGCGCACCCGCTGCGCCTGAGCCTGCAGTTTCTCGGGGTCGCGGCCGGGGTCGGCCGCAGGTTCAGCGGAGCCAAGCAGCCGGCGCCGCTCGTCGGCCAGAGCAGCCAGCGAGCGCAGCCGTTCCCGTGCAGAGGAAAGCGCGTACCAGGCGTCTCGTGCTGCGTTGACCCGCGGGGTTGCCTCGGCGGCAAGCCGTTCGAGTTCCGCGAGCCGCGCACCCTGTGCTGCCGCTTCCTGCTCGACTTGTGCCCGCCTGGTGCGCAGCGCTGCCTCGGCCGCTGTGTCTTCCTCGACGGCGGCGGCCAGGGTCACAATGTCATCGGCGAGCAGGCGTGCCCGGGCATCGCGTACATCCAGCTGGACCTGCTTGGCCCGGCGTGCCACGGCCGCCTGTTTGCCCAGTGGCCCAAGCTGCCGGCGCAGCTCCGCGGTCAGGTCGGTCAGTCGGGCGAGGTTGGCCTGCATCGCGTCCAGCTTGCGCACGGTCTTTTCCCGCCGCCGCCGGTGCTTGAGGATTCCCGCGGCTTCCTCAATGAAGCCCCGGCGGTCCTCCGGCGACGCGTGCAGCACCTTGTCCAGCTGCCCCTGCCCCACGATCACGTGCATTTCCCGGCCCAGCCCGGAGTCAGAGAGCAGTTCCTGGATGTCCAGCAGGCGGCAGGGTGCACCATTGATGGCGTACTCGGAGCCGCCGGCCCGGAACAGGGTGCGGGAAATGGTGACTTCGGAGTAGTCGATCGGCAGGGCGCCGTCGGAATTGTCGATGGTGAGCGAGACCTGCGCCCGGCCCAGCGGCGGCCGCCCGGAGGTCCCGGCAAAAATCACGTCTTCCATTTTTCCGCCGCGCAGGGTCTTGGCTCCCTGCTCCCCCATGACCCAGGCCAGGGCATCCACCACATTGGACTTGCCTGAGCCGTTGGGACCGACGACGGCGGTCACTCCGGGCTCAAACTCGAAGGTGGTGGCCGACGCGAAGGATTTGAAGCCCCGCATCGTGAGGGTTTTTAAGTGCACTGGCCTCTGTCTCTCGTTTGTGGAAGATTCCTTAAAGCCGGGTGGTACCCCACACTTAAGCGCAGTACTCGCAGAGCGTAATCCGGGATTTCGCGCGTTCCAGGCCGGGCAGGAAAGTAGGCTTCTTAGAGAATCATATGGTTCGACGGCGCCGTTACGGGCTTTACCGGGCCCGGACCGCGATCTTTTTTGGCAGCAGACAAGGCAGGCATTTTGAGCGGGAACTTCAACTTCCATCACACCAACACCGCACTCCTGAGCGTCAAGAGCGTAGAAGCGCCCGTTGTTGTCAGTTCTCATGAGTTCGACGAACGGCTCTCGCCGTCCCTGAAACGGCTGCGGCTTTCCAAGGGCCTGCTGGAGCGGGTCGCCGGCGTCAGCGAACGGCGATGGTGGGCACCCGGTTCGACTTTCGAGGACGGTGCGATCGAGGCGGGAGCCAAGGCGATGGCTGAAGCCGGCGTCGAGCCGGCACAGATCGGGCTGCTCATCAACACGTCAGTGACGCGCAAGAACCTTGAGCCCTCCGTCGCAGTGAAGATCCACCACAGCCTGGGCCTGCCTTCCTCTGCCCTGAACTTTGACCTTGCCAATGCCTGCCTCGGATTCGTCAACGGCATCACCATGGCCTCGAACATGATCGAATCCGGCCAGATCGATTACGCCCTGATTGTGGCCGGGGAAGACTCGCAGGGAGTCCAGGAAGCCACGTTCGGCCGCCTAAACCGTGAGGACTCCACCCGCCAGGACTACCTTCGGGAGTTCGCGACCCTGACGCTGGGCAGCGGGGCTGCGGCTGCCGTAATCGGCCGGGCCGGGGACCACCCCGGTTCGCACCGCATCCTGGGCGGGGTCTCGCGGGCCGGCACCGAACACCACGAACTGTGCGTGGGCGGTGAAGGCGGCATGTACACCGATACCAAAGGGCTGCTCGAAGGCGGGCTGGACCTGGTGGTCACTGCCTGGCATGAGGCGCAGGAGAACGGCTGGGACTGGCAGGGCATGGACCGCTACGTCACCCACCAGGTCTCCAACTCCTACACGAACGCCATCATCAAGGCCGTAGAGCTGGACAAGGAACGTGTTCCGATCACGTTCCCCCGGTGGGGCAACGTGGGTCCGGCATCACTGCCCATGACGCTCGCGCAGGAAGCCCGCACGCTGCATCCCGGGGACCGGGTGCTGTGCATGGGCGTGGGCTCCGGCCTGAACACCACCATGATGGAGATCGCGTGGTAGCTGAACTCTGGCCCGGAGTTCCGGCCGCGTGGTCCCGCCATGTCCAGGTTCCCTCCACCGCTGCCGTGGATGCAGCAGGAACCACCCACACCTGGCACCTGCTGGATAACGCCCCGGACCTTGCTGCCCGCGGCGTCGAGCCTGCCGGAACGCTGCTGTGCGTCCACGGCAACCCCACCTGGTCCTATCTGTGGCGCACCCTGGCCGCTGCCGGGAGCACCGCGGACCGTCCCTGGCGCGTCATCGCCGTAGACCAGCTGGATATGGGTTTCTCCGACCGCACCGGGACGTTCCGCCGGCTCGCCGACCGGATCACCGACCTCGGGGACCTGACCGGTGCGCTCGGCCTCACCGGGCCCGTGGTGAGCGTGGGACACGACTGGGGCGGCATCATCTCCCTGGGCTGGGCACTGGCCCACCGCAAACAGCTGGCAGGCGTGGTGCTTACCAACACCGCGGTGCACCCAGCCGGTTTCTCCCTGCCGCCGGCACTGCGCCTGGCCCTGCACCCGGCAGTGCACGGCTGGGGCACCAGGACCACCGATGCCTTCCTGCGCGTCACGCATTCCCTGGCCCGCCCGGCACTGCTCCCGGAGGTCCGCCAGGCGTACGCCGAGCCCTATCGCTCAGCAGCACGGCGCGAGGGCGTCGGCAACTTCGTCGCCGACATCCCCGCGGATGAAACCCACCCAAGCTACCGGACGCTGAGCCGCGTCGCCGAAGGCATCCGGGAGCTGGACGTGCCGGTGCTGGCGCTGTGGGGCCCCAAGGACCCGGTCTTCTCCGACCGGTACCTGCGGGACCTCATCAGCCGCCTTCCCCAGGCGGACGTTCACCGCTTCGAAGGTGCCGGGCACCTGGTGGCCGAGGACAGGGACATCGCCTCGCCGGTCTATGCCTGGCTGGATGCCGTCCACGCCCCGGCTCCGGGACAGGCTGCGGCTCCGAAGCAGGCCCCAGCCGCAAAAACACAGCGCTCCGGCTTCCGGCCCATGCTGGCAGAGCTGGACGAGCGCAGCTCGGACGATTCACCCGCCGTCGTTGATATGGCTCCGGCCGAATCAGGTAAAGCTCCCGCGGTGCTCTCCTGGGCCGAACTCGGTTCCCGGGTCAACGCGCTGGCGGCCGGGCTGGCCGGCATCGGAGTGCGCCCGGGCAGCCGGGTGAACCTGCTGGTGCCGCCGGGCAGCGAGCTCACAACCCTGATCTACGCCTGCCTGCGGCTGGGCGCCGTGGTGGTGGTTGCCGACGCCGGGCTGGGCACCAAGGGCCTGAGCCGCGCCATCAAGGGCGCGGGACCGGACTTCATCGTAGGCATTGAACGCGGCCTCACCGGTGCACGGTTCTTCGGCTGGCCGGGTACCCCGGTCCTGGCCGGCGAAGCATCCCCGGCCAGGCGGCGCCTGCTCGGCACAGCGCACACGGTCGCTGAACTCACCGCTGCCGGGGCCGGACAGCCAGTCCCCGACTGGCACGTGGATCCGGACGCGGACGCCGCCGTGCTCTTCACCTCCGGCTCCACCGGACCGGCCAAGGGAGCCGTCTACACGCACCGCCGGCTCGCCGCCATGCGGGACACGCTGCGCCGGACCTACAACCTCAAGGCCGGTTCCTCCCTGGTGGCAGGCTTCGCACCGTTCGCCCTGCTCGGACCCGCGTTGGGCGCCACCAGCGTCACTCCGGACATGGACGTCACCGCTCCGCGCACGCTTAGCGCCGCCGCCCTGGCCAACGCCGCCGCGGCCATCCAGGCCACCACGGTGTTCGCCTCCCCCGCCGCCCTGGCCAACGTGCTGGCAACCGCCGGGGACCTGGACGCGGCCCAGCGGGATGCACTGGGCAAGGTTGAACTGCTGCTCTCTGCCGGGGCTCCCATCCCCGAAGCCCTGCTCACCCGGGTACAGGACCTGGTTCCCGCCGCTGCCCTGCACACGCCCTACGGCATGACCGAGGCTCTGCCGGTCACGGACATCAGCCTGGAGCAGATCCGCAAGGCCGGTACCGGCAACGGTGTGTGCGTGGGCACAGCAGTGGCCGGTGCCCGCGTGGCCCTCGCTCCGCTGTCCGCAGACGGCACGGCGGGCAGCGAGATCTCCGACGCGCACGGCATCACGGGAGAAATCCTGGTGAGTGCGCCGCATGTGAAGGACCGGTACGACCGGCTCTGGATTACCGAGGCGCACAGCAGTTCGCTGCCGGGCTGGCACCGGACCGGAGATGTTGGCCATTTCGACGCGGATGGCCGGCTCTGGGTCGAGGGACGTCTTGGCCATGTCCTGACCACCCCCGCAGGGCCCCTCACGCCGGTCGCAGCCGAACAGGCTGCGGAATCAGTGCCTGCTGTCCGCCTGGCGGCCCTGGTAGGCGTTGGCCCGGCGGGAACACAGGTTCCCGTGGCCGTCGTTGAAACCGTCGGCGGGGCCCGCAGGCCCGGACCGGCGGAAGACTCCCTGGCCGCCGACGTCCGCTCCGCCGTCGCCGAACGCTGTGGCCTGGACCTGGCCGCGGTGCTGGTGCTGCCGCAGATGCCCACGGACATCCGCCACAATTCCAAGATCGACCGCTCCGCTCTGGGTGCCTGGGCCGCCCGGGTCCTGGCCGGCGGCCGCATCACCGCACCGGGAGCCCGCCGATGAGCCGCCGCATCCTTGTCACCGGCGCCAGCGGCCTGCTCGGAGGCGCTGTTGCCGGCGTCCTCTCAGGCCAGGGACACTATGTGCGGACGCTGCAGCGGCGCCCTGCGGCCGCTCCAGGCCTGGAGTCGGTCTCCGGCTCCATCACGGACCGCCCAGCCGTGGAAGCAGCCATAGCCGGAATGGACGCCGTCGTCCACCTTGCGGCAAAGGTTTCCTTCACCGGTGAGTGGTCCGAGTTCCAGGCGACCAACATCGACGGCACCCGCAATGTCCTGGACGCCGCGCGGGCCGCCGGCGTGCGCGACGTCGTTTTCGTCTCCTCGCCCTCGGTGGCCCACTTCGGCGAGCCGATCGCCGGAGCGGGCGCGGGAACCGCGGACCCCGAGCGGGCCCGCGGCAGCTATGCCCGTTCCAAGGCCGCCGCAGAACTCCTGGCACTTGCCGCTGATTCGCCTGAATTCCGCGTCACGGCAATCCGTCCGCACATCGTCTGGGGGCCCGGCGACACCCAGCTGGTGGAACGGGTCATGGACCGGGCCCGGTCCGGACGGCTCCCGCTGCTGGACGGCGGGGCGGCCCTCATCGACACCACGTACCTGGACAACGCCGCTTCCGCCATCGCCCGTGCCCTGGACCGGATGGAGCAGGCCCACGGGCAGGCACTGGTGGTAACCAACGGCCAGCCCCGCATGGTGCGGGAAATGATCGGCGGTATCTGCGCCGCCGCAGGCATTCCAGCTCCGTCCCTCAGCGTTCCCGGCTGGCTTGCCCGGGGCGCCGGAAGCGTCATTGAGAAAGCCTGGCTCGCAGCCGGTTCCCGCGGCCTGGTGGAGGACGAACCTCCCATGACCCGGTTCCTGGCGGAGCAGCTCTCCACCTCCCACTGGTTCGACCAGCGGCACACCCGCCAGGTCCTGGACTGGGCGCCGGAGGTCTCCGTCGAGGAGGGCATGGCCCGCCTGGCCAAGCACTACGCCGCATAGGATGGCAGGGATGAAGACTCTCCAGAAGACCCAGTCCTGGCCCGCGGAAAACGTTTCCACCGCCGTCGTTGCGGCCGACGGGACCGTCCTCGGAACCGGCGGGGAACAGCAGAAGCGTTACCCGCTGGCTTCCGTGACCAAGCTGCTCACCGCGTATGCCTTCCAGGTGGCCCTCGAAGAGGAAGCCGTAGGCCTTGATGATCCGGCCGGTCCGGAAGGCTCCACGATCCGCCACCTGCTGGCGCATACCGGAGGTTACGATTTCGGGGACCGCACAGTCCGTTACGAACCGGGGACCCGCCGCCTGTATTCGAACGCGGGGTTCGAAGTGCTGGGAGAACATCTGGAGCAGGCTACCGGCATCTCCTTCGCGGACTACCTTTCCGAGGCTGTCCTCGAGCCCCTGGGCATGAAAGACACGGCACTGGAAGGTTCTCCCGCTGCCGGGGCCGTTTCCACGGCAGCCGACTTGTCCCGGTTTGCTGCCGAGCTTCAGGCTCCGCAGCTAATCAGCGCCGGGTCGCTGACTGCCGCCACCTCCGTGGTGTTCCCAGGCCTGGCCGGTGTGCTGCCTGGATTCGGCCGGCAGAAGGAGAACGACTGGGGCCTTGGCTTCGAGATCCGCAACGGGAAGTCTCCGCACTGGACCGGCGAGGCCAATTCTCCGCGCACCTTTGGACATTTTGGACAGTCCGGGACATTCCTGTGGGTTGATCCGGAGCTGGAAGCGGCTGCGGTGGCCCTCACGGACCGGGACTTCGGTCCCTGGGCCGCCGAAGCGTGGCCGGTTTTCAACGACGCCCTGGTGGCTGAGCTGCGCAGCAGCTAGCCGCCGGCAGGGCAGGAGCTACCAGCGGCCGTTGCGCGGACGCTTCTGGCAGACCGGGCAGGAGTACGAGGAACGGTTCATGAACGAATCCCGCCGGATCAGTGTGGGAAGGCCTGCCGCCTCGCACCGCGGGCACGGCCGGCCCTCGCGGCCGTAGGCATTCAGGGAGCGGGCGAAGTAGCCGGAGGCTCCGTTGACGTTGACGTAGAGCGAGTCGAAACTGGTTCCCCCGGCTTCGAGGGCACGCAGCATCACGTCCCGGGCGGCTTCCACCAGGCGCAGGGCATCCGCCCGGCGCATGGTGTCGGTGGGCCTGGCAAAGTGCAGCTTCGCTGCCCACAGCGCCTCGTCCGCGTAGATGTTGCCAACCCCGGAGATAAGCCCCTGGTCCAGGAGTGCGCGCTTGATGCCGGTGCGGCGGGCGCGCAGCCTCCGGTAGAAATCGTCGAAGGAGAACGCCGGGTCCAGCGGATCGCGGGCAATATGGGCTGCTTCCGACGGAACCAGCGCCAGCCCCGTTTCCGAGAGCCCGCCGGGTTGCCCGTCCGGTGTGGGCAGCAGGTCCGCCAGGAAGACCCCGCCGAAAATGCGCTGGTCCACAAAACGAAGTTCGTCCGGCATGCGCGTACCGTCTGCGTCCTCAGCCGGGCTGAGCGTGAACCGGACCTTGAGGTGCTTCTCATCGGGCAGGTCGGGTGTTTCCATCACCAGCTGCCCGCTCATGCCCAGGTGCGCCATCAGCGCAAACGGCGGGGCGGCGTCGGGCGCTGAGTCCTCCACCAGGGGCAGCCAGAGGAATTTCCCGCGACGGGCCACATCAAGCACGCGGGCGCCCTCGAGGTTGCCGCGCAGGTCCTCCGGCCCCGGAACGTGCCGCCGGATGGAGCGTTCATCGAGGATTTCGACGCCGGTGATGGTGCGGCCGCGCACCCATCGTGCCAGGCCGCGCCGGACTACCTCGACTTCGGGAAGTTCGGGCATGACAGCGGCTACACAGGTGCCGAAGGAGCCTGGCTGCTGTCCTGTTCACGCAACAGCTTCCAGGTGTCTGCGGCAGCTTCCTGCTCAGCGTCCTTCTTGGACCGGCCGGTGCCCGTGCCGAACGCACGTCCGCCGATGTGCAGCACGGCGACGAAACTGCGGGAGTGGTCCGGGCCGGAGCCCGTAACCCGGTATTCGATGTCGCCCATTTTCCGGGCGGCAGCTATTTCCTGGATGCTGGTCTTCCAGTCGGTGCCGGCTCCCAGGGTGTCCGCATCGTGGAGCAGCGGCCCAATCAGGCGCATCACCATTGAACGGGCAGTCTCGATGCCGTGGCACAGGTACACCGCGCCGATCAGTGCCTCGGTGGTGTCCGCCAGGATGGAGGACTTGTCCTTGCCGTTGGTCAGCTTCTCGCCCTGGCCGAGCAGGATAAAGTCGCCCAGCCTGAGCTCGCGGGCCACGGAGGCCAGCGCCTTGGTGCTGACTACTGCGGAACGGCGCTTGGCCAGTTCACCCTCGGAAAGCCCGGGGTTGTCACGGTAAAGCGTGTCGGTTACGGAGAACCCCAGGATCGAATCGCCCAGGAATTCAAGGCGTTCGTTGGTGGGGATGCCGCCATGCTCGTATGCGTAGGAGCGGTGTGTGAGCGCAAGACGAAGCGTCTCGGCATCGAGGTCGACGCCGAGACGCTTCAGAAGCTCTTCAGTATTTTTCACTTGCTGATTGTGCCCCGAAAAGCAGTGAGCCCCCTTCAGCGGCTGCCCATGGGGCAAACGGCAAAGGGGACACTCACTGGTCTTAGACGTCCGCTACCTTGCGGCCCTTGTATTCAAGGAACAGCGCGGTACCTGCGGAGTCGGTTACGACCTTGGCCTGGTGGGGCAGGCTGTAGGTAACGCGGCCGTTCTCAACGGTCTTTACCAGGTTGGGCGCAGTTGCCTTCCACTGGGACCGGCGTGCACGCGTATTCGAGCGGGACATTTTCCGCTTGGGAACAGCCACGACTAACTCTCTTCTCTCTCGTCTGACTCTGTACTTGTTGCCGCATCTTCAGCGGCGGTGCCAGCCAACCCGGCAAGGGCTGCCCAGCGAGGATCCACAACTTCATGGTGGTGACCCGGATCCTCCTCAAGGCGCGCCCCGCATTCGGAGCAAAGGCCTTCGCAGTCCTCCCGGCACACCGGCTGGAACGGCAGGGAAGTTACCACTGCGTCCCGCAAAACCGGTTCAAGATCGATTACATCTCGCTCGATCCGGCGTTGCTCTTCTTCCTCTTCTTCTTCGAAGGACTCTGTGTCCTCGTAGTAGAAGAGTTCCTGCACATCGACGTCCTCGTTGTACTCGATGGGAACCAGGCACCGTCCGCACTCGCCCTTGACGGGAACAAGCGCGGAACCCGAGACCAGGATCCCCTCGTGTACAGCTTCAAACCTCAGATCGAGCTCAATGTCCGATCCGAACGGTACGCCAATAAGCGCAACACCGAAGTCTTTCGGTGCCGGCACATGCTCATGCATTGTCCGCATGGTTCCCGGGCTGCGCCCGAGATCCTTGACATTAATTGCCAAGGGGGAACTCGGTTGTGACCGCGATGAAACGCTAATGAGAACTCCTGTAGAACATAGACCGACATATCATCTTAGCCTGAGGAGCCGGTATCTCTCAAACCGGGGTTCAGGCAGCCGGCAGAACGCCGGGTTTCCGTCGCCCCATCAAGTCTACTGCCTGCACAGCGCACCCCGGGGCCATTGCACCTGGCTAGCTCAGCCGCTTCAACACGGCGCTCGGCACAAATCCGGTGATGTCTCCGCCCAGTGAGGCGACTTCCTTGATCAGGCTTGAGGAAAGGTGCGTGTAGGAATTCTCCGCGGCCAGGAAGACGGTTTCCACGCCGGTGAGCTGCCGGTTCATAACAGCCATGGGCAGTTCGTACTGGTAATCCTGCACCGACCGCAGTCCCTTGACGATGGCGCTTGCGCCATGCTCCCGGCAGAAATCTGCCAGCAGGCCGTGCCCCATGGGCAGCACTGACACTCCCGCAAGGGAGCCCAGCGTTTCCGCAGCAATTTCCAGCCGCTCGTCTTCGGAGAACCGGTACTTCTTGGCGTAGTTCGTGGAGACCGCGACGATGACTTCGTCAAAGAGGTTCGTGGCGCGGGCAATCACTTCGAGGTGGCCGTTATGGATGGGGTCATAGGATCCGGGGCATACAGCGCGTCGCATACATCGAATCTACCCGGTTGGCGGGCTCCAGGGCGGTCAGGCACGGCGGAATGGAGAACCGGAGGGTGTCCCGCCGGCCCGTTTCCCGGGTGTGTCAGGTAATACTTGAAGGCATGACTTCAACATCCCGCACGCCTATGCTCCGAGACTCCCGGGACGGTGCGCCCGCACCCTGGCAGCGCACGGCGGCGGGAGCGAACCTTCTTGGCGCAGACGGCAACCTGGGCATCACCATCTTCGAGGAAATCACCGCCCTGGCCGGTACCCACTCAGCGATTAACCTGGGACAGGGTTTCCCGGATGAAGACGGACCGGCGGAAATCCGCAATGCTGCCCGCCGGGCGATACTCGGCGGAGCCAACCAGTACGCCCCGGGCATGGGGCTGCCGGTGCTGCGCGAGGCCATCGCCGAGCACCAGGAAAGGTTTTACGGTCTTCGTCCGGATCCCGGGACGGAGGTCATGGTGACCACCGGCGCCACGGAGGCGATAGCTTCCGCTATCCTCGCGCTCACCGGGCCGGGAGACGAGGTCCTGACCTTCGAGCCCTTCTACGACTCCTACGGCGCCATGATTGGGCTCAGCGGCGCCACCCACACCACTGCTCCCCTGCTGGCCCCGGATTTCCAGCCGGACCTGGCTGCCCTGGAAGCAGCGTTCACGAACCGTACCCGGGTGGTGCTGGTCAACAACCCGCACAACCCCACCGGCGCCGTCTTCCCGGAGACCGTACTGCAGCGCATCGTTGACCTGGCGGTGAAGCATGACGCCGTGATTGTCACCGACGAGGTCTACGAACACCTCACGTTTGGGCCCCGGCATATTCCCGTCGCCACGCTGCCCGGTGCGGCGGACCGCACCCTGACCATTTCATCCGCAGGCAAGACGTTCTCCCTGACCGGCTGGAAGATCGGCTGGATCAGCGGGCCGGCGGAGCTGGTTGCCGCGGTGCGTGCCGTCAAGAGTTTCCTGACCTACAGCTCCGGCTCTCCGTTCCAGGCGGCGATCGCCGAGGGGCTGCGCATGGAGGATGCGTTCTTCACCGACATCGCCGGAACCCTCCGCGCCAAGCGCAACGTGCTCTCCGCCGGGCTTCGGCAGGCGGGACTGGAGGTGTTCCAGCCACAGGGAACGTACTTCGTGAATGCCGACGTCGCTCCCCTGGGCATCGACGACGCCACCGCCCTGGCACGCCGGCTGCCGGAACTCGTGGGCGTAGCAGCCATCCCAGTGGCGATGTTCTGCCACCCCGAGGGCGCGGAACGGACCAGGACCATGCTCCGCTTCGCCTTCTGCAAGCGGTTCGACGTGCTCCAGGAAGCCGCTGAGCGCATCTCCCGGCTCAACGAGGTGCTCTAAGGATGGCGAAGCGTCCGCCCTCCCGCCTCCTGCGCGGCATCGCTGCCCACGCGGAACTGGACGAGGATGCCTTCAATGACGGCGCCTGGATCCTCTCCATCGGCGGAGCCCAGCAGTCCCACGTGAACCTGGCCCACCCGGAGGAGATCTTCTACGAGTACCTTCGCAGGATCGGTAACGTCCTGGACCTGGCTGGTCCGCCGGGCGCTTCGCTGCGGGTGCTCCACCTGGGTGCCGGGGCGCTGACCCTGGCCCGGTATGTGCAGGCCACACGCCCCGGTTCTGAGCAGGCCGCCGTTGAACTTGAGCGCGAACTTCTTGACTACGTCCTGGCCTACCTGCCGCTGCCGGAGGGCACTGTGCTTGAAACGGTGACCGGCGACGCCCGCGCGGAACTTGAGCGCTTCGAGGCCGGCTCGTTCGATGCCGTGGTCCTTGACGTCTTTGCCGGTGCCGACGCTCCGGAGCATCTGGCAGAGCGCAGCTATTACGAGGAACTGCGGGCACTGCTGAGCGGGCGCGGCGTGCTGCTGGTGAATGTGGGCGACGATCCCCCGCTTGCCTTCGCACGCCGGCAGGCCAAGGCGCTGGCCGATGTCTTCGGCAGGGCGGGGGGCGAAGCGGCAGCACTTGGGGACGCGTCATTGTTCACCGGCAGGCACCCCGGCAACATTGTGCTGGCGGCGGTGCCGTACCGCTGGCCCGCCGAGTGGACGACGTCGCTTCTGCAGGCCGGACCCCATCCGGCAGCGGTGCTGACCGGAGCAGACCTCGACGCGTTCGCGGAGGGACGCTAAAGAAATCTAGGCTTCTGCGCCGTCTTTCTTTGGAGCCGGCTCGGCGAACCAGAGTGTTGTCTCGCCGTAGGCCTTTTCGCTGAAGCGCTCCATGCCAGCCGGCCAGCCGGGCTCGGGCGAGCGGGTGGAGCGTTCCACCACGACGACGGCGCCGTCCGCCAGGCGGGGACTCAGCGCTTCCAGCACTGCGGACAGGCCTTCCTCCTCCAGCGGATACGGCGGGTCCAGGAAGACCAGGTCCCAGACCAGTCCCGGCGGTACCCGAAGCAGGTAGGACTCCGCCTTGGTCCGGTGCACCCGCACCCGTTCGGAGCCGAGGATCTTGTTCACCAGGGACGCATTGCCGCGGCAGACCTGCGCGGCCTTTTCTGCCAGTTCGACCAGGTCGACCCGTGCGGCCCCGCGGCTGGCGCTTTCCACGCCCAGGGAGCCCGAGCCGGCGAACAAGTCCAGCACGTAGGCCCCGTCCAGGATTCCGTAGGACTCCAGGCGGGAGAAGAGCGCTTCCTTCACCCTGTCAGTGGTAGGCCGGGTACTGGACCCGGGAACGCTGGTCAGGGTGGTTCCGCCGGCGGCTCCGGCAATGATGCGGCTCATGGTTCCACTCTAGCCAGCGGGCCTGCCCCGTCCGGCATCGGGTACCCGCCCCCGAACCTAGCCGCGGTCCAGGAACGCTTCCTTCTCCGGGTTCAGGTAAGCCTCGATCGCCTCATTCAGGGCCGGATGGTCCAGCAGGTCCGGGTCTTCCTGGATCAGCGCGTAGGCATCGGCACGCGCCCGTTCAATGACCTTTTCATCCTGGATGGCGCGCAGCAGCTTGAGGGTCGAGCGTCCGCCGGACTGCGAGGCACCGAGGATGTCACCTTCCCGGCGCAGTTCCAGGTCCCGGCGCGAGAGTTCGAAACCATCGGTGGTGGCTGCCACGGCGTCCAGGCGTTCCCGGCTGGGATGCCCGTCCTCAAGGTTGGTCACCAGCAGGCAGGTGCCGGGCAGGCCTCCCCGGCCTACGCGGCCGCGCAGCTGGTGCAGCTGCGAGATGCCAAAACGTTCGGCGTCGAGAATCACCATCATGGTGGCGTTGAGGACGTCCACCCCCACCTCGATCACGGTGGTGGAGACCAGCAGGTCTATTTCGCCGCGGTTGAAGGCATCCATCGCGGCGGACTTATCCGCCGGATCCATCCGCCCGTGCAGCATGCCCAGCCGAATACCTGCGAGCACCGGCAGTTCCTCGAGCCGCTCGACCGTGTCCAGGACCGAAGCCAGCGGACGCTGGTTCCGCGGGGCGGCCTGCGGGGGCAGTTCTTCAAGCAGCGCCAGCTCGGTGCCGGGTTCCTCTTCCCTGTCCCCGATCTTGGGACAGACGACGTAGACCTGCCTTCCGGCGTCGATCTCCTCGCGGGCACGCGCCCAGATTCGCGGACCCCAGGCCGGTTTGTCCGCCAGCGGGGCCAGGTACGTGGAGATCGGTGCCCGTCCGGCAGGCAGCTGGGTCAGGGTGGAGACATCCAGGTCACCGAACACTGTCATGGCCACGGTGCGCGGAATGGGAGTGGCGGTCATGACCAGCAGGTGCGGGGTGGACTCCCGGCCCTTGGTGCGCAGGATGTCCCGCTGCTCGACGCCGAAACGGTGCTGTTCATCAACCACCACCAGGCCCAGGTCCGCGAACTGCACATGTTCCGAGAGCAGTGCGTGCGTGCCGATCACGATTCCAGCCGACCCCGAAGCTGCTTCAAGGAGCGCTGACTTGCGCTGAGCCGCGGACATTGAACCAGTCAGCAGCGTTACCCGGGTGGCAGTTTCGCTGCCGCCGAGCATGCCGGCCTGGGCCAGCGGACCGAGTGTCCGGGTGATCGAGGCGTAGTGCTGGGCGGCCAGCACCTCGGTGGGTGCCAGCAGCGCTGCCTGTCCCCCGGCGTCGACCACCTGCAGCATGGCCCGCAGCGCCACCAGAGTCTTGCCGGATCCAACTTCGCCCTGCAGCAGCCGGTTCATGGGGTGCGGTTTGGCCAGGTCGGCAGCCAGTTCCGCGCCGATGGAGGCCTGACCTTCCGTCAGCGTGAAAGGCAGTGCGGCGTCGAAGGCTTCCAGCAGTCCCCCCGGGCGGGGCGGGCGGGAGGTGGCGTCCTGTTCCGCAGTGAAGGCATGCCTGCGGGCCAGCGCGGTCTGCAGGACCAGCGCTTCCTCGTACCGGAAGCGGTGGCGCGCCTTGTAGGCATCTTCGATGGCCGCGGGACGGTGGATCGCGTTGAAAGCGTCTGCCACACCCATCAGGTGCTCCCGGGACCGGATAGCCTGCGGGATCGGGTCCCGCAGCCGTTCGGTTTGGAGCGAGTCGAGCAGCAGGTCGATGGTGGTCTTGATTTCCCAGCTGGTGAGCTTGGCAGTCGCAGGGTAGACCGGGATGGGCCGTTTGGCTTCTTCCTCGTCGTCCGCTTCGTCGCTGAGCAGCACATAGTTCGGGTTGGTCAGGGTCAGCTGCCCCTTGTAGACCCCGACCTTCCCGGAGAACATGGCACGGATCCCGGGCTGGAGGTCCTTTTGCGCTCCGTAGCCGTTGAAGAAGGTGAGGTGCAGCAGCCCCAGGGAACCCGCGGCGTCGTCGTCATCCGTCACCGTGACTTCCACGATCATGCCCTTGCGGGTCTGCATCCGGCGTGAATTGCTGCTTTGCACCCTCGCGACGAGGGTGACTTCCTCATCGAAGGGGATCTCGGAAATCCGCGTCAGTTCCCCGCGTTCCATGTACCGCCGCGGAACGTGGAGCAGCAGCTGGCCCACAGTGGTGATGCCCAGCTGCTTCTCGATCTTGTCCGCAGACTTTTTTCCGATCCGGCGGTTGAGGGGAAAGTCGAGTTCGCCGGGAATCCTGTCCTGCATGGGCCTCTAGGCTTCGCGAGCGAAATCGCCGATGCCGGCCTGGCCGGGCAACGGCACCTGCGGTATTTCAGTGGTCTGGTGCCCGTTCGCAGAGAGTTCAGTGATGGTGACGTTGGTCGGCTCGCCCACGGCATGAAGCGCGTCCATCGCTGCGCCGGCGTCGGGGGTGTGGACGTGGACACGCCAGCGGTAACCCTCGCCCACCGGGCTGACCGCACTCATGATCACGGATTCGCCCAGTTCATCGAGCTGGAGCCGCAGCGTCGCGGCGTCCAGGGGGCTGAGCGTAATGGTGCACATGACCTCGACGCCTTCAAGCTGGGGCTGGGTGCCGTGGATGTGCGGGTCCTGCACGTCGTAGCCGTGCAGCCCGTCCAGCAGTTCACCCTGCAGCCCTTCACCTAGGGCAGCGGCACGCATGGCGTCCAGGACCAGCAGGAAGCCGACGCCTCCGGCGTCCACGACGCCTGCGTCCGACAGGGTCTCCAGCTGCTCTTCGGTGCGCACGACGGCGGCGAGGGCCGCAGTCATCATGGCCCGCAGCGTTTCGGCCAGGCCGGCGTTTGAGTCATCTCCGGTCTGGGCTGCCTCCACCCGGGAGGCGCCGCGGGCCGCCTCTTCCAGGACGGAAAGCATGGTGCCGGGGACCGGATCACTCAGCACGGACCAGGAACGCAGCTGGGCGCGTTCCAGCGAACGGGCCAGCAGAGGCGCCGACAGGCGGGTGTTGCCAATCAGGGGCTCCGCCATGGAGCTGAGAAATACCGACAGGAGCGTTCCCGAGTTGCCTTTGGCCTGTTCCATCGCGGCCTGGCCGGCCGCGGCGAGCAGCTCGCCAATGTCCTGGGTGTCCAGCTCGGCGGCAGCGGCGGACGCCGCACGCATGGTGAGGTAGAGGTTGGTTCCGGTGTCGCCGTCGGCCACCGGGAAAATGTTGATGGCGTTCAGCCGGTCGCTGTGGTTCCCCAGCGATACCTCGGCGTTGCTCAACCATCGCTTCAGCGCCTGGGCGTTTGCGGTGATCTTAGTCTGCAAGGTAGTCCCGTTCCGTGCTGCTGCTCATGCTTCTCCTCCGGATTATCTTCCAGGACATCGTTGTCTTAGAACCGGCTCGGTCACTAGGAAGCCTACCGCAGGGCTCTGACAGCGTCCGAGAAGGGACGCTGAAAACGTGCTGGAGAGGAAGCCCCTGGGAACACGGGACCCGGCCGGAACCGGGGTTGCGCCTGGCCAGGTTAACGGGTGGCCGCATCCAGTCCAGCCACGAAACCGGACAACTGATCGGTTTTCAGGGCCTGGGCCAGAGCGGCCGTGGCTGCAGCATCCGGCACCACGATCGACTGCCCGTCAGCGGAGGTCCCCACCCCGGCGTTTGGAAGCGTGAACATCTCGATGTCCCCGGCTTTCACCCCGCGCAGTTCGAATGCAAGTTCCCCAACGCGCACGGCGTCCAGTCCCTCGTCAACGCTCAGATAGGGCGAGATCGCCCCGGCAGCGGCGTGAAGCCGCACCGGGTTGCCCAGGGTTTGGGCGGAGATCAGCTTCGAGAGCAAGCCGCGCATGAATGCCTGCTGGTTCCGCACCCGCTGATAGTCGCCGTCGGCGAATGCGTAGCGTTCACGGACAAACTTCAGGGCTGAGCCGCCCTGAAGCGTCAGGGGCCCGGCGGCGAAGTATTCGCCGTCGCCGCCCCGCGACTGGAAGGGCTGGGCGTTGTCCACTTCGACTCCCCCCAGGGCATCAGTGAGGCCCTTGAACCCTTCGAAGTCGATGACCGCCACGTGGTCTATGGGCACACCGACCAGGCCCTGGACGGTCTGGACCATCAGCGGCACGCCGCCCAGTGCCATGGCAGCGTTGATCTTGTGCTCACCGTGGCCGGGGATCTCCGTCCAGGTGTCGCGCATGATGGACATCAGGTAGACCGCGGAGCGGTCTGAAGGAACATGCACCAGCATCATGGTGTCGGACCGCGCATCCGCTCCCGCCTCCCGGGTGTCGGAGCCGATCAGCAGGATGTTGCGGGAGTCCGCCGCTGCACCGGGTTTTTCCGGAGGGCTCTCCGGGATGGCACCGGCGATCGTCTGGGTACCTTCGTTGAACGTCCGTGCCAGGCTCCACACGTATCCGCCGGCCAGGGTTCCCGCCACGAGGACCAGCACCAGGAGCACAAGGATCGTGGCCCGCACGGGATGCCGCTGCCTGGCCGGCTCCTCCTGCATGTCCGAAAAGAACTCCGTCACTGATCAATCCTTTGGTCACCCTTGAGGTTTTCGTCAGAGCCTACTACCCGGGCGCCGATCCGATTCGAGGCACACGCAGAAGGACGGATACGCTTGAAACATGAAATTCCTTCCGGCAGCCATATCCGCCGGCACCCTGGTTCTGGCAGCGGTCCTGACCGGCTGCACTCCCGCCGCAGACGTCGAGGCCGCACCGGATGCGGCGAACCCCGACTGCGCTGCGGTCATGGTGGCCATGCCGGAGAACCTCGCGGGCGCGGACCAGCGTGAGACGACGAGCCAGGCCACTTCCGCCTGGGGCAGTCCTGCGGAGATCATTGTTCGCTGCGGTGTCCCGGTTCCCGGGCCGACGACCGATGCCTGCGCTACCGTGAACGGCGTGGACTGGGTGCTGCGGGAAGAGGGCAGCCTCTGGACGGCCACTACCTACGGCCGGGATCCCGCCGTCGAGGTGCTGTTCGACACGGAGAAGGTAGCCTCCTCCACCGTCCTGGTGGAGCTCGAAAACGCTGTGTCCCGCATCGAGCAGACGCGCGAATGCGTGGCCACGAGCGACGTCGAGCTTCCGGGCTAGCCGGAGGGCGTCAGGACAAACGTCAGCGCAGCCCCGTCCGGCGTTCGAGCGCCAGCAAAATGAGCTCGTCGATCAGTTCGGTGTACGGCAATCCGGACTTCGCCCACATCTGCGGGTACATGCTGATCGGTGTGAAGCCGGGCATGGTGTTGATCTCGTTGATCACCAGGTCCCCGTCCCGGGTGTAGAAGAAGTCGACGCGGGACAGTCCCTCGGCGCCCACAGCCTCGAAGGCCACGGCCGCCAGGTCCCGGACCCGGGTGGTGACGTCGTCGGGCAGGTCTGCCGGGCAGCTCAGTTCCGCTGCGGCGCCGTCAACATACTTCGCTTCAAAGTCGTACCACTCATGGCCGCCGTCGTTGACTGCGATCTCTCCGGGCAGGCTGGTGCGCGGATCGTCGTGTCCGCGGCCCTGGAGGACTGCCACCTCGATTTCACGGCCGGTGATGCCCGCTTCAACGATCACCTTGGGATCGTGCTGCCGTGCAGTTTCGACGGCGGCGCGCAGGCCCGAGGGCTCGGTCACCCGGGTGATGCCCATGGACGAACCCGCACGCGCCGGCTTGACGAACAGCGGGAACGCCAGCTTGGCAGCGCGTGCCAGGCACTCATCGGCGCCGCGGTTCCACTGGCGGTCGGTGATGACCTCGTAGGGCCCCACTGACAGTCCGGCGGAGGCGAACACCACCTTCATGTAGTGCTTGTCCATCCCGACGGCGGAGGCAAGGACACCGGCGCCGACATAGCGGATATCCGCCATCTCGAGCAGGCCCTGGAGCGTGCCGTCCTCGCCGAACGGTCCGTGCAGCAGCGGCAGGACGACGTCGATTCGTCCCAGGGAGCGCGGCATCGCGTCGGGAGCATGGGAGACGAGTTCCCGGGAAGCGCCGTCGCTTGAGATCACGACTGACTCCGGTCCCGCAGTGATTTCAGGCAGTGACTCCGAGCGCAGGGACCACTGCTCCGGATCCACGGAGGCCAGCGACCACTGGCCGTTGCGGGCAATGCCGATGGGAACGACGTCGTACTTGCTGTGGTCGATCGCCTCCAGCACACCGGCGGCGGTCACGCAGCTGACCGAATGTTCGCTGGAACGTCCGCCGAAAAGGACGGCTACGCGCGGCTTGGAGCCGCCGTCGGGGGAAACGGGCTGGACGCTCATGATGCGTGTACACCTTCGGGTTTGAGTTCGCGGGCCAGCAGGCGCGGGCCCAGTTCGTCTACCGAAATGGCGCCCTGCAGCACTGCAACGACGTTCTCGGTAATGGGCATGTAGACGCCCAGCTGGGTGGCACGGTCCAGTACCGCCTGGGCGGACTTGATGCCTTCCGCTGTCTGGGCCATGGTCTCGGTTACTTCATCCAGGGTCAGGCCCTGGGCCAGGAGCCGGCCTGCGGTGTGGTTCCGGGAGAGCGAGGAGGAGCAGGTGGCGATCAGGTCGCCCATGCCGGAGAGGCCGAAGAGCGTTTCGGTTTTCCCGCCCAGCGCAACGGCAAGCCGGGTGGTTTCGGCCAGGCCGCGGGTCATAACCGAGGCTTTGGTGTTGTCACCCATCTGCTTTCCCTCGCAGATGCCTACGGCCAGGGCGATCACGTTCTTGACGATCCCCCCGATCTCCGTGCCAATCACGTCCGTGTTCGTGTACGGCCGGAAGTACGGAGCCGTGCAGGCAGTTGCAATCCAGCCGGCAACGGCGATGTCTGAGCACGCCACCACGGAAGCGGTCGGTTCTTCCCGGGCGATTTCCATGGCCAGGTTCGGCCCGGAGAGCACCGCAATACGTTCTTGGGGCCATCCCAGTTCCTCGGCGATGACCTGGCTCATCCGGGCGTCCGTTCCAACTTCCAGCCCCTTCATCAGGGACAGGATCACGGCGTCCTTGGGGAACAGGTCCCTGAATTCGCGCAGCTGCTGCCGCAGTGTCTGGGCCGGTACCGCGAGAACCACCAGCTGGGCTCCGGCGAGAACCTCCGCAACGTCCGCGGAGGCCCGCAGGTTAGCCGGCAGGACAGTGTCCTTGAGGTACCGGGTGTTGCGCCGCGACTGGTTGATTTCCTCTGCTGCCTCGGGGCGGCGGGCCCAGATCAGGACGTCGGCCCTGCGCGCAGCACCGGAATCCGCCGCAATCTTGGCAAAAGTGGTTCCCCAGCTGCCTGCGCCGAGAACTGCCACTTTCTCCGGAAGAGATTCGGTTCTCACTTCTTCTTCTCCTCTTGGGGATCGTAGCCGCGTCCTACGGCCTTCTGTCCCTTGCGGGAAGGATCCCAGCGCTCAGTGGGTGCCGTTTCCCTGCGCAGGGAAGCCACCAGCGTCGTCAGCTCGGCCATGATCCGTTCCGTGGCTTCCTCCAGCACTGACTTGGTCAGCGGAACCCCGCGCAGGTCAGAGAGGTCCACCGGCTTGCCAACCAGCAGCCGCACCCGCTTGCGCGGAAAAAGGTGCAGCATCTTGCCGTAGCGCGGCAGCAGGTCCTGCGCACCCCAGTGGGCTATCGGAATCACCGGTGCTCCCGTCTGGAGAGCCAGCCTCGCGGCACCGGTCCGCCCCTTCATGGGCCACAGGCCGGGATCGCGCGTGAGCGTTCCCTCCGGGTACACGATCAGGGCGCCGCCGGCGTCGATGACCTGCTGCGCTCCGTCGAGGGAAGCCGCAGCACCGGCGCCCCCGCGCTGGACGGGCACCTGCTGGGTGGCCCGCAGCGCCGGGCCGAGCACTGGAACCTTGAACAGGGACGCTTTTGCCAGGTACCGCGGAAGGATCCCCTGGTTGTAGAAGAAATGGCCGACCACGAGCGGATCGATTTCAGTCACGTGGTTCGGGCAGGCAATGAATCCGCCGCCCTTGGGCAGGTTCTCCGTCCCATCCCAGCTCCGGCCCAGCATGAGGTTCATTGCAGGCCGGACCACGGTCGCCAGGATGGTGAACGTGAGACGTGACTTTCTCGATTCGCTCATGTGCGGAAGCTTACTTCCCGTCCGTGACGTCGAAGTCCGCGCCCAGGCCCTCGAGTTTGTCCAGGAAGTGTTCGTAGCCCCGGTTGATGAGTTCGACGCCGGTGACACGGGAGGTGCCCTCGGCCGCCAGGGCGGCAATCAGGTGGCTGAACCCGCCGCGGAGGTCCGGAATGTCGATTTCCGCGCCCTTGAGCTGCACCGGCCCGGAAATCACTGCCGAATGCAGGAAGTTCCGCTGCCCAAAACGGCAGGGGATGCTGCCAAGGCACTCACGGTGCACCTGGATGTTCGCCCCCATGCGGATCAGTGCGTCGGTGAAGCCGAAGCGGTTCTCGTATACGGTCTCGTGCACGATCGACACGCCGTCAGCCTGGCTGAGTGCCACGACCACGGGCTGCTGCCAGTCGGTCATGAAGCCGGGGTGGACGTCCGTTTCCAGGACCAGCGGATTGAGCTTGCCGCCGGGGTGGTAGAAGCGGATTCCGTCATCGTCGACGTCGAACGCGCCGCCGATCTTGCGGTAGATGTTCAGGAAGGCCGTCAGGTCCTGCTGGTTGGCACCTTCAACGTAGATGTCGCCCTTGGTGACCAGGGCCGCGGACGCCCAGGAGGCTGCCTCGTTGCGGTCCGGCAGCGCCCGGTGGTTGTAGCCGGTGAGTTCCGGTACGCCCTCGATGCGGATCACACGGTCCGTCTGGACGGTGATGATCGCACCCATCTTCTGCAGGACCGCGATGAGGTCGAGGATTTCCGGTTCGACGGCGGCGCCGCTCAGTTCGGTGATGCCCTCTGCACGCACGGCGGTGAGCAGGACCTGCTCAGTGGCCCCCACGGAGGGGTAGGGCAGCTCGAGCTTCGCACCCTTGAGCCCCTTGGGCGCAGAGATGGAGATGCCGCCGGGGCGCTTCTCCACGAGGGCACCGAAGTTCCGCAGCATCTGCAGGTGATAGTCAATGGGGCGGTCGCCGATCTTGCAGCCGCCCAGGTCCGGGATGAACGCTTCGCCGATGCTGTGCATCAGCGGTCCGCACAGCAGGATCGGGATACGGGAGTCTCCTGCGTGGGCATCGATGTCCCGGGACGCAGCTGTCTTGGCGTTCTTCGGGTCCATCAGCAGGTCACCGGTTACGGGATCCTTCGTGACCTCGACGCCGTGGAGTTTCAGCAGGGACGTGACAACATCCACGTCCTTGATCTCCGGTACGTTGCGAAGCAGCGACGGAGAGTTGCCCAGCAGCGCTGCCACCATGGCTTTGGGAACCAGGTTCTTCGCCCCGCGGACCGGTACTTTGCCTGTTAGGGGTACACCACCACGGATGGTTAGAACGCTACCCATGAACACCTGTTTCTTTCGTTTTAAATGCCCCAGAGGCCATAAGAGACTGCCTCCTAAGCATAGGAGCAAGCCTGCCTTTCCCGAAATAACGGGGCCGCCGGGACGGCGCAGGAAAGGGCACAGTCCGGCCGCGGGAGCGGGAAAACTGATGGGCCTGCCCTGAACGGGAAGGCCCATCAATACTACTGCGGCAGACTCGCGCGGCAGAAACCGGGAGGGTGCTTAGCTCCTGGCAGGAAGCGTCGTCGGCTTGAATGCGGGGCGGCGCGCTTCGAATGCTGTGATGTCCTCCTCGTGGCGCAGGGTCAGCCCAATGTCGTCCAGGCCTTCCAGGAGGCGCCAGCGGGTGTAGTCGTCAATCTGGAACGGTGCGGTGACCGTGCCGCAAATCACGGTCCGGGCCTGGAGGTCCACGGTCACCTCGGTGCCCGGGGACTCTTCGAGCACCTTCCAGATCAGCTCAATGTCATCCTGCGCCACCTGAGCCGCGACGAGGCCCTGCTTGCCGGAGTTGCCGCGGAAGATGTCCGCGAACCGGGAGGAGAGCACGGCGCGGAAACCATAGTCCTTCAGCGCCCAGACGGCGTGCTCCCGGGAGGAGCCGGTGCCGAAGTCCGGGCCGGCAACCAGCACGGAGCCGGAGCTGTAGGGCTCCTGGTTCAGGATGAACTCCGGGTTCTTCCGCCAGCCGGCGAACAGGGCATCCTCGAACCCGGTTCGGGTAATGCGCTTGAGGTAGACCGCGGGGATGATCTGGTCCGTATCCACGTTGCTCTGCCGCAGCGGAACGCCGATTCCGGTGTGCGTTGTGATCTTTTCCATGTTCTTCTCCTAGGCGGCAGCGGTGGCGGCGGAACCGGCGGCTGCGCCGGGCAGTGGGTCAAGGTCCGACGGCGAGCTCAGCGTCCCGCGCACGGCGGTGGCTGCGGCCACGACCGGTGAAACCAGGTGCGTCCGGCCGCCCTTGCCCTGCCTGCCCTCGAAGTTCCGGTTGGAGGTGGAAGCGCAGCGCTCCCCCGGTTCCAGCTGGTCCGGGTTCATCCCCAGGCACATCGAGCACCCGGCAAAACGCCATTCAGCGCCGAAGTCCTTGAAGACCTGGTCCAGGCCTTCGGCTTCGGCTTCCAGCCGGACCCGGGCCGAACCCGGGACCACCATCATCCGCACGTTCGGGTCCTTCTGCCGGCCGCGGATGATGTCCGCCGCGATCCGCAGGTCCTCGATACGGCTGTTGGTGCAGGAACCCAGGAACACTGTGTCCACGCGGATGTCCTTCATGGGGGTGCCGGCTGCCAGGTCCATGTATTCAAGTGCACGCTCAGCGGCGGCCCGCGCGTTCTCGTCACCGAATTCGGCAGGCGAGGGAACTTTCTGGGAGAGGGAAACGCCCTGACCCGGGTTGGTGCCCCAGGTGACGAACGGTTCCAGCTCATTGGCGTCGAGGAAGACCTCTTCATCGAAGACGGCGTCCTCATCGGTGACCAGGGACTTCCAGTGCTCGACGGCGGCGTCCCAGTCCGCACCCTGCGGTGCGTGCGGCTTGTCCTTCAGGTACGCAAACGTCGTTTCATCGGGGGCCACCATTCCGGCGCGGGCACCGGCTTCGATGGACATGTTGCAGATGGTCATGCGCGCTTCCATGGACAGGGAGCGGATAGCCGAACCCCGGTATTCCAGCACGTAGCCCTGGCCTCCGCCGGTACCGATCTTGGCAATGACCGCCAAGATGATGTCCTTGGACGTCACACCGGGCTTCAAGGTGCCCTCAACGTTGATGGCCATGGTCTTGAACGGCTTCAGGGAGAGCGTCTGGGTAGCCATGACATGCTCCACCTCGGAGGTTCCAATGCCCATGGCCAGCGCTCCGAAGGCACCGTGAGTCGAGGTGTGCGAGTCGCCACAGACAACCGTCAGGCCGGGCTGGGTGAGGCCCAGCTGCGGACCCACCACGTGTACGATGCCCTGCTCGGCGTCGCCGAGCGGGTGCAACCGGACGCCGAACTCCGCACAGTTGGCGCGCAGGGTCTCGATCTGGGTGCGGCTAACGGGGTCCGCGATGGGCTTGTCGATCGCCAGGGTGGGCGTGTTGTGGTCCTCGGTGGCGATGGTGAGGTCCGGCCGGCGCAGCTTCCGGCCAGCCAGGCGCAGGCCCTCAAAAGCCTGCGGTGACGTGACCTCGTGCACGAGGTGGAGGTCAATGTAGAGCAGGTCCGGCGCGCCGTCGCTGCCCTTGGACACTACGTGCTCATCCCACACTTTTTCGGCGAGCGTCCTGCCCGCTGAATGCTCTCCCATTGCCATCTGCTCCTCGCCCGGCGCAGTTTCCGGCGGTTCTGCCGGCCCCTGCGGAATCCTGATGGATTAAGACAACCAGCATCCCCGCCGCCCTGCCAGTTTTCCGGCTTGCATCTCAAATATTGAGACGGCAATATCATCCTATGGACAATTCAAGCGGCGTGGGCGTCATCGACAAGGCGGCAATGGTGCTGGACGCACTCGAGGCCGGACCCACCACCCTGGCCCAGCTCGTAGCCGCCACCGGACTCGCGCGGCCCACCGTGCACCGGCTGGCCCTGGCGCTCATGCACCACCGGCTGGTGGGACGGGACATACAAGGCCGGTTTGTCCTGGGCAGCAGGCTCGTGGAATTGGCGTCCGCCGCCGGCGAGGACCGGCTGATTGCCTCCGCAGGGCCCGTACTGCTGGCTCTGCGGGATGCGACAGGGGAAAGCTCGCAGGTTTTCCGCCGGCAGGGAGAATGGCGGGTTTGTGTCGCATCCGCCGAGCGGCCCATCGGCCTGCGGGACACGATCCCGGTAGGAACACAGCTGTCCATGAAGGCAGGCTCCGCGGCTCAGGTGCTTCTGGCCTGGGAAGACCATGACAGGCTGCTCGAAGGACTGCAGAACGCGCGCTTCACTCCCACCGTTCTGGCCGGTGTCCGGCGGCGCGGCTGGGCGCAGAGCCTGGGCGAACGCGAACCCGGGGTGGCGTCGGTTTCAGCCCCCGTCCGCGGTCCCTCCGGCCGGGTGATCGCGGCGGTCTCCATCTCCGGCCCAATAGAGCGGCTCACCCGCCAGCCTGGGCGCATTCATGCCGAGGTTGTGTCCAAGGCCGCCCAGCAGCTGACCGAAGCACTGCGCACCAATACCGACTGACCCGCCGTCGGCCTATCGTAGGAAGCCCGGGCTCAAAGGAGCGGGCATGAAACGGTTGCACGTCCTGTGGAACATCATCCGCATCACCGGTGCCGACGTCGTCTTCTACGGTTTCCTGGCCGTCTACGTTGCCGCGGCCCTGCTGCTGCCGCTCTTCGAACCCGGGATTCCGCGCTTTGGCGACGCGCTCTGGTACCTCTTCGTTTCCTTTACCACCATCGGTTTTGGGGACTTCGTTGCCGTAACCGTGGTGGGACGGTTGATCACGGTGGCGGTCGCGCTGTACGGGATCCTGGTGGTTGCCCTGGCCACCGGGGTGATCGTGGGGTTCTACAACACCTTGATGCGCACCAGGTCCAAGGAAAGCCTGCGGGACTTTGTCAGCGAGCTGGAACGGCTTCCGGACCTCTCCCGCGAACAGCTGGCCGACCTGGCACGAAGGGTGCGGGAACGGCACCTGCTCGAGTAGTGCCTTAGCCGGCGAAGTGGTCCCAGCCGGCCGCATCCGGTGCCTGTCCGTCCACCGTGACGGGAAGCCCGCTGATGTGCACTGCCCGGTCCAGGACGGCTCCCACCCGCCGGAATCCACGCGGCAGGTCCGCCCCAGGCGCGAACGCAGCCAGGAGCCCGTGGTCCTCTCCCCCGCCCAGCACCCAGTGCAGCGGATCGACGCCCAGCTTGGCTGCCGCACGAGCCAGCGGAGCAGTCTCGATCCCAAGAATCCGGGAGTCCAGGTCCAGGCACACACCTGACGCGGCAGCCAGCCGTCCGGCGTCGCGCACCAAACCATCCGAAATATCCATCATGGCGTGCGCTCCGGCCGCAGCAGCCGCAGGCCCGGCAGCCAGCGGCGGGCACGGCCGGGACTGGGCCGCGGTGAGGGAACGCTCCCATCCGTCCAGGTCAGCGTAGGGCAGGGAACTCTCCAGCAGCGCCAGCCCGGCCGCTGCCTGCCCCAGCGCACCGCAGACAGCCAGCACGTCGCCGGGGACCGCACCCGAACGCCGGACCGGGTCCCGTCCCTGAAGGTCGCCGGTAACCGCAGCCGTCACCACAAGCTGGTTTCCCCGTCCCAGGTCGCCGCCGGCCACGGCACAGTTCTCCGCTCCGAGGGCACGCAGGGCCGCCGAGAGTCCATCGGCTAGACCCTCGAGCCAGGACACGGGGGTCTGAGCCGGCAGGGTCAGGCTGACGACCAGGGAGGTGGCTTCGGCACCCATGGCATTGATGTCGGAGAGGTTCTGCGCTGCACACTTCCAGCCGACGTCGTAGCCGGTGGTGCGGTAACCGCCGGGCCATTGGAGGCGGAAGTCCTGGTCCTGGACCAGGGTGTCGATTGAGAGAACGCTGCGGCCGTCGGGCGCGCCGATTACGGCGGCGTCGTCACCCGGGCCCAGGAGCATACGCGGCCCGCCCAACCGGGGGAAGATCCGGGACAGCAGTTCCCCTTCACCAAGGTCTGCCACCGACTGGGGGTAATCTGCCACGGGAACCGCTTTCCTTTTGCCTGCTGTGTACCGGTTTTCAATTATGCTGCACGCCCGGAAGCACCGGAGTAGCCTCGGCCTATGAATGAACCACCGGGCTGCCGGTACGCCATCCTGCTCCGCGGCGTGAATGTGGGCGGTGTCACCGTGAAGATGGCTGACCTGCGCGGCCTGCTGGAAGGCCTTGGGCTTGAAGGTGTGCGCACCCTCCTGGCCAGCGGGAACGCCGTCGTCACTGCCGGCGGGAACCCGGCGGAACTTAAGCAGCGGGTTGAAGCAGCGCTGCGCAGTGCGTTCGGTTACGAGGCATGGGTCATGGTCCTAACCGTGCCGCGGGTGGCAGAACTGGCAGCCGCGGTTCCCTACGCTGCGGACAATCCGGCGGTCCATGCCTATGTCACCTTCTCCTCGGACCCGCACGTGCTTGACGAGCTCACGGCCGTGGCGGAAGCCGCAGGTGCCGAGCAGGTCCGGTTGGGTCCCGAGGCCCTCGCCTGGACCGCGGATAAAGGCTCCACTCTCGAATCGCCGCTGGCTAAGGCAGCGGCAAAACCGCGTTATAGATCCGCCACTACAACGAGGAATTTGCGAACCCTGCAAAGAATAGCGGCCGCGGAATAGCTAGTGCTTAAAAAGAAACGGTCCCGGACATTTATGTCCGGGACCGCAGTCTGTGACCCCAGCGGGATTCGAACCCGCGTTACCGCCGTGAGAGGGCGACGTACTAGGCCGCTATACGATGGGGCCGTTTGCTTCACCTGCTAAGCGAGCTGAACAAGTATTTCATACCTGTTCTTTTTTTCTCAAATCGGACTAAATGCCTTCTTTGATTAGCGCTGGGATACCAGGACTCGAACCTAGAATGACGGTACCAGAAACCGTTGTGTTGCCAATTACACCATATCCCAATGTGCTCTTCCGGGCTGTTCCCGAACCCTCAAGTTCCGGCTTCAACCCCTCAGCACGAGTTATTACTATACACGGGTTCCGGCCGGAGTACAAAACCGGCCCGGAACCGTTCCGGCTCCACCCCCAAGGGCCCCGTCAGTGCCCTCACCGGGAGACGGAAAAGGCAGCCGCCACGGCCGCCAGGTCCCCGGCTACTGCCAGGCCGGGATGCGCCGCGCGCAGCTCCTCGTTGCCGCTGCGTTCAATCCACAGCGACTGCAGCCCGGCATCAAGCGCCCCGCGGCCGTCCACCACGGGGTTGTCCCCCACGTAGAGGGTCAGCGCCGGGTCAGTGCCGAGCAGGCGCACGCCTTCCAGGAAAATCGCCGGATCGGGTTTGGCAGCATCGACTGCATCGATGCCCACCAGGACCTGAATGCGTTCCAGTCCCGCCGCGTCAAGCTTGGCCCGCTGGTAGTCATGCACATTGTTGCTGACGGCGCCGTAGGGTATCCCCAGCGCGTCCAGTTCATCCAGGACGGGTACGACGTCGTCGAACGCCTTGAAGTGGCGCGGCAGCGTCTTGTCGTAGGCGGCGTTCCAGGCTTCCTCCGCGTCAGCGTCGAACACGGGCAGGCCGTGGGACTGCTGGGCGTGGGCGACCCGGAGCAGTCGCTGGCGGGTGAAGCTGAGTTCGCCTGCCAGGTAGCGGTCGTAGTAGCCCTGCGGGTCTGCCGCGTAGAGATGCTGGTACGCGGCCCAGTCCTCTTCGGTGAAGTGCGCCAGGTCCGCGGCGCTGATGTCGCGCAGCGTATTGCCCATGGCGGTGCGGAGGTCCACGAGGGTCTCATCGATGTCAAAGAGCACACCCGTGGGCCTGCCGCTCCGCCGTTCACTCATGGAGTCGCTTAGGCCTCCGCCGCGCGGAAGGCGCGGATGCGTGCCAGGGAGGAGTCGCGGCCCAGGATCACCATGGATTCGAAGAGCGGCGGTGAGATCCGGCGGCCGGATACGGCCGTGCGAACCGGGCCGAACGCCAGGCGGGGCTTGATGCCCATATCCTCTACCAGTGCCTGGCGCAGGGCGGCCTGGATGTTCTCCGCTGTCCAGTCCTGCACGGGCTCCAGGGCTGCCAAGGTGGCATCGAGGACTTCGGTGAGGTTGGCCGGCAGGCCCTTCCGCGCGTCGTCTGCCACGTCAATGGCATCATCGGCCTTGAACAGGAAGCCAAGCATGTCCGGAGCCTCGCCCAGCAGCGTGATGCGCTCCTGGACCAGCGGTGCCGCCTCGGTGAGGATCTCCTCTTCGCGCTCGGTCAGCTGCTCCCCCACCAGTCCGGCGTGCTGCAGGTACGGAACCAGCCGGTTCCGGAAGTCCGCAGGCTCCAGCATTCGGACGTGGGTGCCGTTGATGGCCTCGGCCTTCTTGATGTCGAAGCGGGCCGGGTTGGAGAGGACGTCGTGGATGTCGAAGTTCTCCACGAGCTGGTCAACCGTGAAGATGTCCTCGTCGGCAGAGAGCGACCAGCCCAGCAGGGACAGGTAGTTCAGCAAACCTTCGGGGATGAAACCGCGTTCGCGGTGCAGGAACAGACTCGACTCCGGATCGCGCTTGGAGAGTTTCTTGTTCCCGCCGCCCATCACGTAGGGCAGGTGGCCGAAGAGCGGCATGTACTGGGCTACCCCGACGTCGATCAGTGCGCGGTAGAGCGCGATCTGGCGCGGTGTGGAGGAGAGCAGGTCTTCGCCGCGCAGGACGTGGGTGATCCCCATCAGGGCGTCGTCGACCGGGTTGACCAGCGTGTACAGCGGGGCACCGTTGGCGCGGACCACAACGAAGTCCGGGACGGTACCGGCCTTGAACGTAATTTCACCGCGGACCAGGTCGTTGAACGTAATGTCCTCATCGGGCATGCGAACCCGCAGCACCGGTTCGCGTCCCTCGGCCTTGAAAGCGGCGATCTGCTCTTCAGTGAGGTTCCGGTCGAAGTTGTCGTACCCCAGCTTGATATCACGGCCTGCTGCACGGTGCCGGGCTTCGATTTCCTCCGGGGTGGAGTAGGACTCGTACAGGTGTCCGGCATCCTTGAGCTTGGCGATGACGTCCTGGTAGATGTCCCCCCGCTGGGACTGGCGGTACGGTTCGTGCGGGCCGCCAACGTTGACGCCTTCGTCCCAGGTGATGCCCAGCCAGTCGAGGGCGTCGAGGAGCTGGAGGAAGCTTTCCTCGCTGTCCCGGGCCTTGTCTGTGTCTTCGATGCGGAAGATCATCTTGCCGCCGGTGTGCTTGGCGTAGGCCCAGTTGAACAGGGCGGTGCGGATCAGGCCCACGTGGGGCGTGCCGGTCGGGGACGGGCAGAAACGGACCCGCACCGGAGTGTTGTCGTCGACGGTGGGGAGATCAGCGAAGGAAGAAGGCTCAGTAGTCATGATTCCCCCAGTTTAGTCGCTGCCGCCAAACAGCTAGGCGCCCAGCCCCTGAAGCACCACAAAGAGTCCCCCGCCAATCACGGCGCCGGCCGCAGCGGAAGCCAGCGGCAGCTGCCAGCCGCCTCGCATCAGAAGCGCCAGCAGGGCAACCAGGAGCACTGCCGCCGCAGCGGCTAGCACCGGGCCACCCGTGATCCTGGCAAGCAATAGGGGAATGACGACGGCGCCGGCACCGGTGCTCACGGCACTCCAGTCCAGCTTCACGGAGCGGTCCAGGACCAGCACCGCAGCATAGGAGGCCAGCATCGCAAAGACCGCTGCCGCCAGCATCCGAGGACCGTCCAGCCACAGGATGAGCCGAAGCAGCATAAAACACAGGGCGCCGGCTCCCAGGATGACCGGGGTGACCGGAGCACTCGCGATCGACGTACGCAGGTCACCTGACCGGTCCAGTGTCCGGACCAGCAGCCACGGGAAAACCAGCAGAAGCAGCGCTGTACCCAGGCCCCAGGCCCAGGCGGCCGCCGTCGTCATTCCGCTGCTAAGCGCGGCGAGGAGGATCACGGCGCTCCAGAGCACGCCAGGAAGCAGGTTCCAGGATGCCCGGTTCTGTGATCCCCCGGCCACGTCGCTAGCCGCGGACGATGTTGGCGAGGGTGCCGATGCCTTCTACCTGGATTTCGATCCGCTGGCCCTCGGTAATCTGTCCGACGCCGGCGGGAGTGCCGGTGAGGATGATGTCGCCGGGCAGTAGCGTGAAGGCCTGGGAGACGTAGGAAACCAGTTCCCGGACGCCCCAGATCATGTCGGAGGTATTGCCGTCCTGCACCAGGTCGCCGTCAAGGTAGGCCTTGATGGACAGGTTGTCGGTGTCCAGGTCCGTTTCGATCCACGGGCCGATGGGGCAGGAGGTATCGAAGCCCTTGGCCCGGGCCCACTGGTTGTCCGTGCGCTGTGCGTCGCGGGCGGTCAGATCGTTGGCGCAGGTGTAGCCGAAGACTACTTCGTCCACCCGCTCCAGCGGAACGTCCTTGCAGATTCGGCCGATAACCACGGCGAGCTCGGCCTCGTAGGAGACTTCCTCCGAGAAGGACGGCAGCACGACGGGATCGTTCGGGCCGATCACTGAGGTGTTCGGCTTGAAGAACATCAGCGGTGCCGGCGGCACCTCGCCGCCCATTTCAGCTGCGTGGTCAGCATAGTTCTTGCCGATGCCCACCACCTTGCTGCGCGGGATGATCGGGGCGAGCAGGCGGACATCCTCCAGCTTGTGCCGTTCCCCGGTAAGCTGCACGCCGGAGAAGAAGGGATCTCCCTTGATCACGGCAATTTCTTCATGGCCTTCTTCACCGTCGACGACGCCGAAGGCAGGGTCACTGTCCTGGATAAACCGAGCAATACGCATGGGTTCAAGACTAGTCGAGAAGCTGGGCTTCCCGCTTCGTTTAGGGCGCGGCCGAACCCGATTTAGGGCGCAGCCAATAAGCCAAGGCCGATTGGCAGCCCAATGACAACTACAAGGAAGAGCACGACGGCGGTCCGGCCGCGGGCGTGCCCAATGTTCACGGTCAGCCCGGTGCCTGTTCCAGACCTCTTGGGGACGAGCACGTGCGGATCGTGCGGGTCATTGAGCAGAACGCCGCCGATCCATTTTGTGTCTTCCGCTGCCTCCTCATCTGTCGGGTGGACACCGTTCCGGGCAGCCTCCCGGCGGGAGCGTCGTTCTGCCGCTGTATAGACGGGCACTATCACTGCGAGGATGAACCCCGACAGGACGAGTGCCGGCCACATTTCAACCTCCTCCGGGGTACGCCATCCCCGCATGGACAAGTAGCTGACGCAGGCTGCAATCAAGAGCGAAACAGCACCCATGGCGGCGACCGTTCCTTGGATCATCCTTCTGCGCCGGAATGCTTCCCAGTCGGAAGCGCCGGGTTCCTCCGGGCTGAATGCGGGTGCTGCCGCGCTGACCAGGGCAAGGAGTGCCACCGAGCCCAACGCAACCAGCCGGCCCATAAAGACTGCCCCGAAGGACTTGTCCTCCCATGCATCGGGGCCGTTCAGTCCCCAGTGCACCGGGACAGTATCGGGGAGGGATCCGTAGATGAGCGCACCGTCGACCAGGCACAGACCCAGGCTCAGTAACGCCACCACGTGGAGAAGCCATGGTCCACGCCGTCCCCGTCGTGCAGTTAGTGTCGAGTCGGTCCTCATCCCCATGCCTGCCACCGTAGCAACCGGCCTCTAGCGCGCTGCCGGGGCCGAGAGACCGGAAACGGGCTGGATGTGGCGGGCGCGCCGCGCTTCCCAGTCCTTGTGGCAGGTGGTGTTCCGTGTGGTCACACCAGTGGACAGGTGTCACAGCGCGTGGGAACCATGGGGCAGACCGCCCGGGTTAGCGTTCCCCCGGCCTGCCTGGTGAACGGGGTGTTAAAGCAGTTCAGGCTCCGCAGCGTTGCGGAGCCTGAACTCTTCTAATGATTGTCCGGCGGTGACCTACTCTCCCACACCCTCCCGGGTGCAGTACCATCGGCGCTGCGGGTCTTAGCTTCCGGGTTCGGAATGGGACCGGGCGTTTCCCCCGCGCAATGACCGCCGTAACCCTTGAACCCAGGCCCCCAGGGGGGTGGGTAAAAATGTGGGGTACGTGGTACCGGACGCCGCCCACCCCTGGTAAGAGGGTGGTGGCGTGTATTCAGTTATTGGTGTTCCCTGAGCAACAACGGCGGGTTGTTGGTTGGGAACCACATAGTGGACGCAAGCAGCATGATCTTCATATCCCTTCTTTGGCGGA
>NZ_VTFV01000002.1 GCF_009192745.1 Arthrobacter citreus | reverse complement strand
AACAACAGGCACATCCGGCCTACTCGGAAAAACCATTCCCAACCGGGAACTTTCTTTTCTTTTCGCACCGCTGTGTGTTTTACCAGCATATTCCATCCGAACCGTTTTAGCAATTCGGTGAATTCCGTAGAATTCCAACCAAACCGGCTATTCCAGCCCTTCCGGACCACGCCAATGCATCCGGATTTACCCGGTGGATTGAAGTGGTTTTGGTTTCCGTTCCGGCCTCAACGGCTCGGCGGCAACTCATTCAACTTTACACATCCGATGAGCCCTGCGCAACTCGGCAGGTCTGTGATGTCCTGCACGGGCTTGCGGGCCCTGATGCTGCGCCCGTCGCGGTCCCAGCGGACTGTCCCCGGCAAACCGGCGCAGTTCCATTTTAGGGAACACCGTCCGTCCCCGTGCAAGTTCAGAACGCGTGGGTGTGCTCACACCATCAGGTTGTTACCCACGGACGCGCAGATACTCCAGCTGCGCTGCGACGGAGAGCTCGGCCGCAGCACGGACGGAGGCCGGCACATCGGCATAGACGGCGTTGGCCACCTGTTCAACCGTGGCATCCTCCCCCAGCAGTCCCAGCACGCCGCGAATCTGTGCCAGGCGCTCGTCACGGTGGTCCCGGTATGTCAGCACAACTGACTCAAGGTTCTCCAGGTCCGGGCCGTGAGCAGGCAAGACGACGGCGGGCCCAAGCTGGCCAAGCTTCTCCAGGCTTGCCATGAAGTCCTGCAGGGTTCCGTCCGGGTAGTCCAGCACCGTGGTCCCGCGGCCCAGAATGGTGTCCCCCGTTAGAACGGATCCGCTGGGACCGTCCTCCCGGAGCAGGAAGCACACAGAATCCGAGGTGTGTCCCGGCGTAGCCAGCACCTGGATCTCCACTCCCCCGGCGGTGATGACTTCCCCGTCCTGAAGCGGGTCCCCGCCGAAACAGAAAGCCTGATCAGCAGCCCGAACCGGGGCACCGGTGAGCTGGTGGAAACGTTCGGCACCTTCTGTGTGGTCGGGGTGGCGGTGTGTAATGAGCACCAATTCAACATCCCCGGCTGCGGCGAGAGCTGCGAGGTGCTCTTCATCTGCAGGCCCGGGGTCAACAACCACGCAGGGTCCGCCGGTTTCGGCGGCAAGGATGTAACTCTTGGTGCCGTCCAGGCTCATCGGCCCCGGGTTATCGGCCAGCCGGTACCGTGCCAGCGGGGTACTCCGCGTTATCCGGTCCGGTGCCGGCTGTGCCGCTTCGCTCATGTTCTTCCCTAGGCCAGACGGGTCAGCCAGCCGCGGGTGTCCTCCACGGCACCGGTCTGGATGCCGAGCAGTTCCCGCCGGATGGACATGGTGACTTCACCTGCCGCAGCCTCCGGGGAACTAATGGTCTCGGTCTCGGACTTCAGTTCGCCAACCGGCGTGATGACGGCAGCCGTGCCGCACGCAAAGACCTCGGTGATTTCACCGGAGGCAACGCCGTCGCGCCATTCATCCAGCGTGATCTTGCGTTCTTCAACCTTCAGGCCGCGGTCTCGGCCCAGTTCAAGCACGGAATTGCGGGTGACGCCGCGAAGTATGGTTCCGGTGAGCGCCGGGGTGACGAGGCGGCCGTCCTTGAAGACGAAGAACACGTTCATGCCGCCGAGTTCTTCGATGGCGTTGTCATTGAACTCGTCCAGGAACAGCACCTGCTGGCAGCCGTTGGCTTCGCCTTCCATCTGCGCAATGAGGGACGCTGCGTAGTTGCCCCCGCACTTGGCTTCGCCGGTGCCTCCCCGGCCTGCGCGGGCGTACTTGGTGGAGAGCCAGATGGAAACCGGCTTTAGTTCTCCGCCGAAATAGTTCCCAGCCGGTGAGGCAATAACCCGGTAGGAAACCTCGCGGGCGGGACGGACACCCAGGAACGCCTCCGTGGCGATCATAAAGGGACGCAGGTAAAGGGACTCGCCGTCTCCGGAAGGAACCCAGTCCCGGTCCACGGCAACAAGCCGCCGCAGCGATTCAAGGAACAGCTCCTCGGGCAGCTCCGGCAACGCAAGGCGGCGGGCAGAGGCGTTCAACCGGGCCGAGTTGGCTTCGGGACGGAAGGTCCAGATGGATCCGTCTTCATGCCGGTAAGCCTTGAGCCCCTCGAAGATCTCCTGGCCGTAGTGCAGCACGGAGGCAGCGGGATCCATGGCGATGGGGCCATACGGCTCAATCCGCGCGTTCTGCCAAACTCCCTCGCCCGTTTCCGAGACGCGGTAGTCGATGACGGCGGTGTGGTCCGTGAAGTGGTTACCGAATCCCGGGTCAGCCAGGATCGCAGCGCGTTCCTGGTCCGACTTGGGTTGGGCGGATAGCTTCTGGGTGAACTCCAGAGCGCTGACAGACATTATTCCTCCACGGTGAACGGCGCGGCCGTCGTTCGTCTTCCTATTGATCGGGTACCTGTTGAGCTTATGACACTGCCGCGGCGATCGCATCGCCAATTTCCGCGGTGGTGCGTGTGTTTCCTGCCCGGGCGGCGACGTCGGCTTCCACTGCGCGCTCGACCCGGGCGGCTTCGTCGTTGAAGCCCAGATGCGCCAGCAGCAGGGCTGCGGACAGGATGGCTGCCGTCGGATCGGCCTTCTGCTGGCCGGCAATGTCCGGTGCGGAACCGTGCACCGGCTCGAACATGGACGGGAAGGTTCCCTCCATGTTGATGTTGCCGGAGGCTGCCAGGCCGATGCCGCCGGTGATGGCTGCAGCCAGGTCGGTAAGAATGTCCCCGAACAGGTTGTCGGTCACGATCACGTCGAAGCGGGCGGGGTCCGTGGTCAGGAAGATCGTGGCGGCGTCCACATGCAGGTAGTCGACTTCCACCTCGGGGAAGTCAGCGGCAACGGCTTCCACGGTCCGCTTCCACAAGCTGCCGGCATAGACCAGGACGTTGTGTTTGTGGACGAGGGTCAGTTTCCGGCGCGGGCGTTCGCTGGCGCGGCGGAACGCATCGCGCACCACGCGCTCGACGCCGTGCGCAGTGTTCAGCGACACCTCGGTGGCAATTTCATGCGGGGTCCCGGTGCGCAGGGATCCGCCGTTGCCGACGTAGGGGCCTTCGGTTCCTTCCCGGACCACAATGAAGTCGATATCACCGGGGTTGGCCAGCGGGCTCGCGACGCCGGGGTACAGCTTGGACGGGCGCAGATTGACGAAGTGGTCCAGGCTGAAGCGCAGTTTCAGCAGCATCTCGCGCTCGATCAGGCCGGACGGCATTTTCGTGTCGCCCGGAGCGGCGCCGACGGCGCCGAAAAGGATCGCGTCATGCTGCTTGAGGGACTCAAGCGTTTCATCCGGGAGCGTTTCGCCGGTACGGAGCCAGTGCTCGGCACCGAGCTGGTACTCCGTGAGGTCAAACTTCGCCGTACCCGACTCGGTTACGGCCTTCAGCACTTTGACGGCTTCGGCCGTGACCTCGGGACCGATTCCATCCCCGGGAATGACGGCCAGGGAAATAACCTTCGACGCTTCTTCGCTCATGCTCCAATTCTAGGAAGAGTGTCCGAATAGCGGTCAACACGTATCACATAATGAGACGCACGACAGCGGCGCTTCCGTAACGAGCTGCCCCCACCTCCGCGGGGGCCGGCGCTGCCGGGCCGCGGCTCGTCCAGCCGCAGTTCAGACCAGGGCATGACGCGCCGGTTCAGGAAGCGCCCTAAAGTTGTTGTCCATGCTGCTGCACCAACGCCTCTATGCCTGGACTCAGGCGAACCCCTTCAAGGTTGACCTGGCGGGAGCGCTTTCGGCGAGCCTGTTTTTCGCGTTTCCGTTCCTGCTGATGGGCGTCGGCGAAGGGCTGATCGAGTTCTTCCTGTCCCTGGCCATCTGCCTGCCGCTGGCATGGCGGCGCACCCGGCCGGTTCCCGCCGCGGCAGTGATGGCCGCGGCCTGCCTAATCCAGCTTCCCGTGGTTCCGGAGACAGGGCTGCCGGCAGACGTCTTGGTCCTGGTGATGGTGCATGCACTGGCTGCCTACGCCCCGCGCTGGGCGAGCCTGGGCGGACTGGCACTCGCTCTGGTCGGCGGTGCGCTCCTGATCCTGCAGTACGTGGCGCGGCCCACCATATCCGGCGTAGGGACGGCGGCCAGCCTTGCCAACGGAATGATCTGGTTCTGGTTGATAATGCTGGTGGCCGTCGATGCCGTGGTGCTTGTCTGCTGGACCTTCGGTGATCTGGCGCGAACCCGCCGCCTGGCCATGGAGTCGCTGCGCGACCGGGCCCGCCGCCTCGAAGTCGAGCGGCAGCAGGAACGGGACCTGGCAGCGGCTGACGAGCGCACCCATATTGCCCGCGAAATGCACGACATCGTGGCGCACTCGCTTTCAGTGATCATTACGCAGGCCGACGGCGCCAGGTATGCGAGCGCCCAGGACCCGGAAATCGCGACGGCTACCCTCGGCACTATCGCCGAGACGGGCCGGGGCTCGCTGCGGGAGATGCGGCGGCTGCTCGGCGTCCTGCGCGGCGACGACGGCGCGTCCACCCGTCCGCTGCCTTCGCTTGCGGACATCGGTGATTTGGTCGAGGGCGTCAAACGTGCCGGGCTGGACGTCCAGGTGCTCACCGCCGGCGCCATGCGGCGGGCCCTGCCGGCCGGGGCGGAGCTGACGGCCTACCGCGTGGTGCAGGAGGCCCTCACGAACGTGCTGAAGCATGCCGGCCCCATGGCGCGCGCCAGGGTGGAGCTGGACTGGACAGCACGCGGGCTCGGCATCACGGTGACTGACGACGGGCGCGGTGCCGGCGCTGACCCGGCGCTCCACGCAGGCACACCCAACGACGGCGCCGCCCGGACTCCCGGCGCGGGCCAGGGGATCATAGGTATGAAGGAACGCGTGGCGCTCTACGATGGAACGTTGGAAGCCGCTCCCGCCCCCGGCGGAGGATTCCGCGTCGACGCATTCATTCCCTACACGGAGGCCTAACAGGCATGACCACCCCCTCCCCCGGTGTTCCCGGGGAGACTGATACTTCCGCACCTATCCGGGTGGCGCTGGTGGATGACCAGCAGCTGGTCCGCGGCGGGTTCAAGATGCTGATCAATTCCCAGCCGGACCTCACGGTGACCGCTGAGGCCGGCAATGGCGCCGAAGCCGTGCGCGTGCTCTCCCAGACACCCGCCGACGTCGTCCTGATGGATGTCCGGATGCCGGGCATGGACGGCATTGAAGCTACCGCCAGGATCCTGGAGCAGGCAGGTTCCCGGGAGGCGGAGGTCAAGGTGGTGGTGCTGACGACTTTCGACCTTGACGAATACGCGCTGTCCGCCATCCGGGCCGGAGCCAGCGGCTTCCTGCTCAAGGACGCCCCGCCCGAGGAACTGCTCGAGGCGATCCGCACCGTGTACCGCGGTGATGCGGTAATCGCGCCGTCGACCACCCGCCGGCTGCTGGACCACGTGGCGCCCATGCTGCGCGAGCCGACTCCGGAGGTGAGCCGGCATGCAGCGAGCGTTGAAACCCTCACGCCCCGCGAGCGCGAAGTCTTCGCCCTTATCGCTGGCGGGCTCTCCAACCCGGAGATCGCAGCGAAGCTCTTCCTGTCCGAAGCAACGGTCAAGACCCACGTGGGGCACATCCTGGCCAAACTCGGGGCACGGGACCGTGTACAGGCTGTTGTCATCGCCTATGAGACCGGTATCGTCACCCCGTAACAGCCCGGGGAGGCACCCATGGCGTCCGTCGACGATGTCCGTTCCTTCTGCCTTTCCCTGCCGGGAGTCGCTGAACGGTCCAGCTGGAACCAGCCGGCCTGGTTCGCACGCAGCCTGATGGCCAGAATGTGGGAAGACGGGGTACTCACCGTCAAGACCGAGGAACGCGAAGGGCTCGCCGGGACGAACCCGGAGACCTATTTCTGGACGCCCCACCACAACCGGTCGCCGCAGCTGGTCCTGGCCCGGCTGGCCCGCCTGGACATGGCAGAGCTTGAGGAACTGCTGCTGGAGTCCTACCGGCTGGCGGGCCCGGTTCCACCCACGGGATGAGAAAGGGCCGCTGACAACCCGCCCCTGACCCGATGTGCCGGGGATGGCGCCCCGAATAGCGTTGAGGGCATGACAACCCTTACTGAGCACCACGCTGTGCCCGGCCCCGGCAGCTCCACGGCTGCCGCCGCCGCACAGGCCCTGAACAAGACCTACGGAAAGGGCGACACCGCCGTCCACGCGCTCCGCGACGTGGACGTTCGGTTCGAGTCCGGCACCTTCACGGCGATCATGGGTCCGTCCGGCTCGGGCAAGTCCACCCTGATGCACTGCCTGGCCGGCTTGGATACCGCTGACTCCGGCAACATCTGGATCGGCGGAACCGAAATCACCTCGCTCAAGGACGCTGACATCACCCGCCTGCGCCGCGACAGCGTCGGCTTCGTATTCCAGTCCTTCAACCTGGTTCCCACGCTGACCGCCGAGCAGAACATCACCCTTCCCGTATCCCTGGCCAACGGCAAGGTTGATACCGAATGGCTCGCAGAGATCACCCGCACCCTTGGCCTCGAAGGCCGGCTCAAGCACCGCCCCCACGAACTCTCCGGCGGCCAGCAGCAGCGCGTCGCGGTAGCCCGCGCCCTGCTGACCCGCCCGCACGTCATCTTCGGCGACGAGCCCACCGGCAACCTCGATTCCCGTTCGGGTGCCGAAGTGCTCTCGCTGCTGCGCCGTTCCTCCCGGGAAATGGGCCAGAGCATCATCATGGTTACCCACGATCCAGTGGCTGCCTCTTACGCGGACCGCGTTGTGCTGATGAACGACGGCGCGCTGGTGGGCGAGCTCTCCAATCCCACCCCTGAGAGCGTGCTGGCAGCCCTGACAAAGCTGGGGGCATAACAGTGCTGCAGGTTGCCCTGGCGCAGGTGCGCCTCAATGCCCGCCGTTTCATCGCCGTCGGCGTTGCCGTGATGATCGCCGTCGGCTTCCTCACCGCCACCTTGATCATCAATGCCTCGTCCAAGGCTTCCCTGACACAGAGTGTGGGACAGAGCTTCCGCAACGCGGACCTGGTGCTTTCGGCCGGTTACGACGACGATGCCAAGGACTGGGCCATCCTCGACGAACAGACTGCTGACCTCGCCCGCAGCATGGACGGCGTGGAAGACACCTACACGGTGCTCGCCGCCTCCGTGGCGGTTCGGGACGGCCGCGGAAGCTCATACGCTGTTCTGGCCAATCTTCCTGCCAATGATTCCCTGCTCCCTGTTGACGTGGTGAAGGGCACCCTCCCGGCAGCCGCCGGCGAGGTGGCCATCGACGAACAGACCGCCGAGCGCCGCGGAATAACCGTCGGGTCGCTGCTGCCCGTGGTTTCGGCGGAGGACCTCGAGGGCGCTGAAACCCCCCTCACCGTCACTGCCCTGGTTGAAGCGTCCTCAGACCCGCGCTCGATGGGTACCGCCCAGCTCTACGCAACCGAAGCGACCACCGCGCCCTTCACCAGCATGGAGTTCGGCTTTGGATCCATCCAGCTCGCACTGGCAGAGGGCGCGTCTGTAACAGCCGTCCAGACTGCCCTGACGCAGGCACTCAGCGATGCCGGCATCAAGGCCGTGACGGTACGCACTGTGGAGGAAGAGACCACCGAGCTCATGGCCGGTTTCACCGGCGGGCAGGACAGCCTCACTGTCATCCTGCTTGCCTTCGCCGCCGTTGCACTCCTCGTCTGCGCCCTCGTAGTCTCCAACACCTTCTCCGTGCTGGTGGCCCAGCGCACCCGGGAGCTCGCCCTGCTGCGGTGCATCGGCGCCGGCCGGTCACAGATCCGCCGTTCCGTGCTTGTCGAGGCCCTGCTGGTGGGGATCGTGTCCTCCATCGTCGGTGTGCTGGCGGCAGTGGGCCTGGTGGGCGGAATCGTGGCGTACCTTCAGACCCTCCCGGAAAGCGGCTTCGCCACCATGGACGTCCAGCCGCTGGCCGTTGCGGCGGGTATGGCGGCCGGCGTAATCCTCACAGTCCTCGCCGCACTGGTGCCGGCCCGTGCGGCGACTGCCGTCGCGCCGCTCGCAGCCCTTCGCCCCGCCGAGGATGTACGCGCCGGCACACGCAGGGGCCGCGTCCGGCTGGTGTCAGGGCTGGTGCTGACCGCCGGCGGTGCCGCCCTGCTGGGCTACGGCGCCTACGACGGGGACCTGCTCATCGCTCTCCCGGGAGGAATCCTCAGCTTCGTCGGCATCCTGATGTGCTCCACGCTCTTCATTCCGCCCCTGGTCCGTGCGGTGGGCTACCTCGCCGCCCCGCTTGGGGTTCCGGGCAAACTGGCTGCTGTAAACGCCGTGCGAAACCCGCAGCGGACGTCGGCCACATCATCTGCCCTGCTCATTGGCGTGACCCTGGTGGTCATGATGATGACAGGCGCCGCCACCGCCCGGAGTGCCTTCAACGACACCCTCGCCGGTGAGTTCCCGGTGGACGTCACCGTCCGCGGAGCCATTCCAGTCGAATCTCCGTTCACCGCCAAGGACGCCAGCGTTGCGGCGGCGGTCGAGAATGTGGATCATGCCGCTTTCCTTCCGGTCGCCGGACTGATTGACCGGGACGGGGAAGAAGTTCCGGTCTACACCCTGGATTCGGCCGACAGCCCGGTCCTGCAGGACGCTTCCATGGTTCCCATGGCCGGCACCATCATGATGCCGCAGGGAACCAAGGCAGAAACCGTCACCGTGAGGGGAGCCGCAGGGGACGTGGAGCTGAAGGTCGTGACTTCGGAGAGCCGGTCCTTCTCTGCCCTGGTCTCCACCGACACCGCACAGCTGCTGGGCGGCGTACCGGAGGAGCAGACGCCGGAACAGTTCCGGGCCCAGCCGCTGCTGTGGATCGCCGTTGCCGACGGCCTGAACACCTCGGCAATCATGGAGCTCCAGTCGGCCCTGTCCGAGGCACTGAATATGCAGGATTACCAGATCGCCGGTGCCGTCATTGAACGCGCAGCGTTTGAACAGGTGATCGATGTGCTGCTGATGGTCGTCACCGGACTCTTGGGAGTCGCCGTCGTCATTGCACTGGTGGGCGTGGCCAACACCCTCTCCCTTTCGGTCCTTGAACGGACCAGGGAATCCTCCCTGCTGCGGGCCCTGGGCCTGACCAAGGGCCAGCTGCGCGGCATGCTGGCACTGGAAGCGGTGCTGATCGCCGGAGTGGCTGCCCTCATCGGGCTCGGGCTCGGAGCGGCGTACGGCTGGCTGGGCGCCCAGTCCGCACTCGGTTCCTTCGCTGATGTGGTCCCGGCCCTGCCGTGGGCGCAGCTGGGCGGAGTGCTGGCCGTGGCTCTGGTAGCCGGTTTGGGAGCGTCACTGCTGCCGGCCCGCAGGGCAGCGCGCCTCTCCCCCGTTGCCGGGCTTGCCGCGGACTAAAAACGGCGCGGACAAAGCGCGGGGCGGCATCCCTTGGATGCCCGCCTCGCGCTTTTTGCGTCTGATCTGCAAAGATACAAAGCATACTGATAACCGTGACGGCGGTTTTCCGCCGAACCAGGAGCAGAGAAGGAGCCCGCAATGCCGCAGACAGAAACCGGCCGCACGCCCCGCCATGAGTCGCTGGCCGCTTATCTGGATGACCATTTGCTGGGAGCGGAGACCGGTGTGCGGCTTTTCAAGGCAGCCCGGGAAACCTGGCAGGGCACCGAGCACGAGGGCGTTTTCGCGGACCTGGTCCAGCAGATTTCTGACGAGCGCGACGAACTTGAAACCCTGATCCTGGCGCTGGGCTACCAGCGCAGCCGGATCAAGAAGGCCCTGGCGCTGGTGGGGGCGGCCGGCGGACGGCTGGGACCGATAAATCCGCTGAGCACCGGCAAAGGCACCAGCGGGCAGCTGGAGCTGGAGACGCTGCAGTCCATTGTCCGGGCAAAGGAGTGCCTGTACCGGACCCTGCTGGTGCTTTCAGCCCACGACCACCGTTTCCATGCTCCGCGGATCCGTGAGTTGCTGGAACTCGCGCAGAAGCAGCAGGACGCCGTGGCGAAGGTCATGGAGGAAACCGTTCCCGCCCGTTTCCTCACCTAGCCCTGAATTTCACCGAGATAGCAGAAACTGCACGTACCAGCGCTGGTACGTGCAGTTTCTGTCATCTGGATTGGGGTTACTCCGCAGGTTCCTCGTACTTCGGGAAGATCGGCGCCGGGGCGGGCAGTTCGGTGCCCGGGACCAGCGGGGTGCCCAGCGCTGCGAAGGCGCGGGCATCGCCGTCGGGCTGTCCCAGCACATCCAGCAGCTTGCCGGCGCTGCCCGGCATGACCGGCTGGATGAGGATGGCGACGATCCGCAGCACTTCCAGCGTCACGTACAGCACGGTGTTCATGCGCTCGACGTCGGTCTTCCGCAGCACCCACGGAGCCTGCTCCGCGAAGTACGCGTTGGTATCGCCAAGGACCTTCCACGTCGCTTCGAGCGCACCGTGGAAGTCCTGCATATCGTAGGCCCCGCGCGAGACCTGCAGCAGCTTTCCGGCGGCTTCGAGCAGCGCTTTGTCCTCTGCGGTGAACTCCCCCGGCTGCGGAACAGCGCCGGCGCAGTTCTTGGCCACCATGGACAGGGAACGCTGGGCGAGGTTGCCCAGGTTGTTGGCGAGGTCGGAGTTCATCCGGCCCACCACGGCCTCGTGGTTGTAGGAGCCGTCTGCACCGAAAGGCACTTCGCGCAGCAGGAAGAAGCGGACTGAATCCAGTCCGTACTGATCGGCCCAGTCCTTGGGCGCCACCACGTTGCCCAGCGACTTGGACATCTTCACGCCCTTGTTGTGCAGGAAGCCGTGAATCATGATCCGCTTGGGCAGGTCCAGCCCGGCGGACATGAGGAACGCCGGCCAGAAGATCGCGTGGAAGCGGGAAATGTCCTTGCCGATCACGTGCACGTCTGCCGGCCAGTACTTCTTGAAAGTCTCGCTTTCGGTGTCGGGGAAGCCGACGCCGGTGAGGTAGTTGGTCAGCGCGTCCACCCACACGTACATCACATGGTCCGGATTTCCGGGAACGGGCACGCCCCAGTCGAAGGTGGTGCGGGAGATCGAGAGGTCTTCCAATCCGCCCTTAACGAAGCTGATGACCTCGTTGAAGCGGGAGCGCGGTGCGGCGAAGTCCGGCTGGGACTCGTACAGGGCCAGGAGCTTGTCCTGGTAGGCGGAGAGCCGGAAGAAGTAGCTTTCCTCCTCGGTCCAGGTCACCTCCGTGTCGGTTTCCTTGGAGTAGCGCACGCCGTCTTCGCGGACTTCGGTCTCGTCTTCGCTGTAGTACGCCTCATCGCGGACTGAATACCACCCGGAGTACTTGGACAGGTAGATGTCGCCGTTCTCCTCCATCCGCTTCCAGATGGCCTGGGCTGCGGCATAGTGGTCGGCGTCAGTGGTGCGGATGAAGCGGTCATAGGAGGTGCCCATGTCCGCTTCCATCTGCTTGAAGGCTGCGGAGTTCCGGTCGGCCAGCTCCTTGGCGGTGATGCCTTCCTTATCCGCGGACTGCTGCATCTTCAGCCCGTGCTCGTCCGTACCCGTCATGAAGAACACGTCGTAACCGTCCAGCCGCTTGAAGCGGGCCATGGCGTCGGTGGCGATGTGCTCGTAGGCGTGCCCGATGTGCGGTTGGCCGTTGGGGTAGGAGATGGCTGTGGTGATGTAGAACGGTGTCTTGGAGTCGGTTGAAGTCACACTAGAAAATTACCCTGTTTCGGCGGAGCTTGTCGCTTCGGGTCGGGCTTCACCCCCACCCGAAGCAACGTGCGCCACTATGCTTCCCGCTCCAGCACCGACGTTAGTACCGGAGAGGTGGCAGCCAGGCCGGCACGAACCAGGAGGATCCCGACCACCACGCATCCGGCCAGGAACGCCATGGCCACCGGGTTGAAGAGTATCGCCGCACCGGTAACGGGGAACAGCAGAACGGCAGAGACGGCCGCGGAAGCGGCGCTGACCAGCACCACCGGCTGCATCACCGCACCGGTGCGCGCCGCGTCAATGACTTCCCGGGGCATCCCCATCCGGTGCATGCTGCGGTAGAGCTCGGCCCGGTCCAGGACCGTCGCCGCCTGGTTGATACCGGCCGAGCAGGCCACCATCAGGAATCCGGCGATGACGGTGATGAAGACTCCTGTCATGACGTCCTGGAGCAGGAAGTCTTCCGGCCCTTCGGACTGCGCGGTCTGCAGCAGTGCAGCGCCGGCACCGGCCACGACGGCGGTGAAGCACACCATGGAGAGCGCACTGACCTGCCGCCAGGCGGCCTTCGGGGCATCCAGCACGATGCGGGCCGCGAGCAGTGCCTGCGGGGTGGCTGCCCGGCGCAGGCGCCGCTTCGCCGAAACCGTGACCAGCCACGGCCCCACCAGGTTCAGGACAGCGAGGCCTCCCGCAAAGGCGCCGAACAGGACGGCCAGCGCGAGGGCCGCCGCGCCGACCGGAGTCAGCAGTGCCGCCACACAGAGCACCACTATGAGCACCGCAATGCCTGCGCGTGACCAGTGGACCTTCTGCGCATCGGCCCGGGTACGCACGCCCAGCGGTGAAATCACCACCCGGCGCAGGCTGATCACCGAGCTCACCACCGCAAGGGCGACGACGGCGGCAACGCCTGCGACGGCGGCTGCCGGATGCAGCCAGTAGGCACTGCCCAGCGCGGCCCCGCGGAAATGGATCAGCTGTACGAACGGTGCGAACACGACGTAACCCAGTACACCGGCAAGGGCCCCGGCAAGGGCTTGGGCAGCCGCTTCCAGGACGGTCACCTGGCGGACTGTCCTGGCAGAGGCACCGAGCAGCCGGAGGGTCGAGAGGTGTTCATCGCGGCGGCGGGCTGACAGGCGAGCAGCTGAACCGCCCAGTGTCAGCAGCGGAAGAACCAGCAGGATGAGGGCAAAGGCTGCCAGCAGCAGGTACAGGTTTCCCTCGTCGTCTCCCCACTGGGTGAAGGACAGTGCGCCGGCGAGTACTGTCAGCAGCAAGGTGGTGACCACGGCGAAGGACGCTGCAGGAAGAATCGCGGCAGCAGACCCGGAGGTGCCGGGCCGGTTCAGCAGCCACGTCAGCCGCAGGGGAACCGCCCACGGGGAAGAATCCACTGCGCGTGCCACGACGGCGGAGGCACTCATCGGGCCACCCCGGCGGTATCGGCGACGATCCGCCCATCGGCCAGGGTGAGAACCCGGCTGCACCAGCGCGCAACCTCGGGATCATGGGTAACTACCACCAGGGCGCGTCCCGTTCCTGCGACTGACTGCAGCAGCAGTGCCATCACATCCGCGGAGGTACGCGAGTCCAGTGCTCCGGTCGGTTCGTCAGCGAACAGCACCCGGGCTCCGTTCACCTGCGCCCGGGCAATTGCCACCCGCTGCGCCTGCCCGCCGGACAGCTCACCTATCCGCCGTCCTTCCATCCCAGCCAGTCCCAGTGCCGCAAGGGCCGCGGCCGCTTGCTGCTCGGCAACCTGGCGCGGTGTTCCGTTCAGCATGAGCGCCAGCGCCACGTTTTCTCCGGCCGTCAGCTCGGGAATCAGCAGGCCCTGCTGGAATACGAACCCAAACTCGGTCCGGCGCAGCGCTGACCGCGCTGCATCATCGAGCGAGGTGATCTCCGCGGGTACACCGGTTGCAGTGCCAAAGAGCCGGACGCTTCCGGTGTCCGGAAGTACGATGCCCGCCAGGCAGTGCAGCAGTGTGGTCTTTCCTGAACCGGAGGCGCCCATGACGGCCACCGCCTCCCCCGCCCTGACCGTGGCCGATACCCCGTCCAGCGCGGTGGTGCTGCCGTAGGTTTTTGTCAGGTTCTGGGCGCTTAGGACAGGCGTATCTGCAATCATGCTTCCAGTGTCCGCCGTGCCCCTTCCGCCGCGCGTCGGCTTCCGGCATGAACCTGCCAGCCAGCGGCGTCGTACTGCGGGTGGAGGCCCGGGTACTCCAAGTACCTCCCGGGATGCACGGGAGGCCGGCCCCAAACGGGACCGGCCTCCTGAACGCGGAGCGGATTAGTCCTGCAGGTCCACTTCGCGTGCCACGGTTGCGCCGATCGCTTCGCGGACGGTTTCCAGGACGTCCTGCGGCACGGAGGAATCCACCGTGAGCAGGGACAGGGCCTGGCCGCCCTCGGAGTTTCGGGCCACCTGCATGCCGGCGATGTTGATCTCCGCTTCGCCCAGAATGCGGCCCAGGGCGCCGATGACGCCGGGACGGTCCTGGTAGAGCAGCACCAGCAGGTGTTCGCTGATCGGGATTTCCAGGTCGTAGCCGTTGACGCCCACAAGCTTCTGGATCTGCTTCGGTCCGGTCAGCGTGCCTGCAACCTCCAGCTGCGTGCCGTCGGAGAGCGCACCGCGGATGGTCAGCAGGTTACGGTAGTCATCGACGTCGGGCGTGGTGATGAGGCGGACTGCGATGCCGCGCTGCTCGGCCAGCACCGGAGCGTTCACGTAGGAGACCTGCTCCGAGACGATGTCGGTGAAGATGCCCTTCAGTGCTGCGAGTTCCAGTGCCTTCACGTCCAGGGATGCGATCTCGCCGGCCACCTCAATGTCGATGGCGGTCATCGAGTCATGGGCAAGGGCGGTGAAGATGCGGCCCAGCTTCTCGATCAGCGGGATGCCCGGGCGGACGTCCTCGGCGATGACGCCGCCGGCAACGTTCACGGCGTCCGGCACCAGTTCCCCGGCCAGGGCCAGCCGGACCGACTTGGCGACGGAGATGCCGGCCTTTTCCTGCGCTTCATCGGTGGAAGCACCCAGGTGCGGGGTGACAATGACGTTGTCCAGGGCGAAGAAGGGCAGGTCGGTGCTCGGTTCCTTCACGAAGACGTCGACGCCGGCGCCGGCAATCTTGCCTTCGGTCAGTGCGGTGTACAGTGCGTCTTCGTCCACGAGGCCGCCGCGGGCCACGTTGACGACGTAGGCGGTGTCCTTCATCTTCTCGAAGGCCTCGGCGCCAAGCATGCCCAGGGTCTCCGGAGTCTTGGGCATGTGGATGGTGACGAAGTCCGACTGCTCCAGCAGCTCATCCAGGGTGACCAGCTTGACGTTCAGCTGGGCGGCGCGGGCGGAGGTGATGTACGGGTCGTAGGCCAGGACCTCGGTGCCGAAGCCCTGCACGCGGGCCGCCACCAGGGCGCCGATGCGGCCGAGGCCGATGATGCCGACCTTCTTTTCGAACAGCTCCGTGCCGGTGTACTTGGAGCGCTTCCACTCCCCGCCCTTGAGGGCGGAAGAGGCCTGCGGAATGTGGCGGGCGAGGGAGAGGATGTGGCCGACCGTCAGTTCAGCTGCGGAGATGATGTTCGACGTCGGGGCGTTGACCACCATGACGCCCGCCTGGGTGGCGGAACGGATGTCCACGTTGTCCAGGCCTACACCTGCACGGGCAATGACCTTCAGGTTTTTGGCAGCGGCGATTGCTTCGGCATCCACCTGGGTGGCGGAGCGCACCAGGATCGCGTCGACATCCGCGATGGCGGAGAGCAGCTGGGAACGGTCTGCGCCGTCGGTCTGGCGGATCTCAAAATCGGGGCCCAGGGCCTCAACCGTGGCCGGGGAGAGTTCCTCCGCGAGGAGTACTACTGGTTTGGTGGCAGTCACCGATGACCTCTTTAGCTGTGTGTCGATGTGGTTTTGGGTATTTCACGCCGGAGGCCGGACCCCATGCAGGGCCCGGCCTCCTTACCGAAACGGCTTGCATTTCAAGCGTAACGCCGCTGTTCCGGACACGGAGAATCCGTGTCTTTGTTACTGGTTTGATTAGCGCGCGACGGAGCCTTCGGTGTAGTCGTCGTCGGACTTGATCCAGGAGAAGAGCTTGCGCAGTTCGCGGCCGGTGGCCTCGATGGAGTGGTCCTCGCCCTTCTGGCGCAGTTCCTTGAACTCCGGGGCTCCGGCGTCCTGGTCATCGATGAAGCGCTTGGCGAAGGCGCCGTTCTGGATGTCCGCGAGGACGGCCTTCATGTTTTCCTTCACCTCGGGGGTGATGACGCGCGGGCCGGAGACGTAGTCGCCGTACTCTGCGGTGTCGGAAACGCTCCAGCGCTGCTTGGCGATGCCGCCTTCAACCATGAGGTCGACGATGAGCTTCAGCTCGTGCAGGACCTCGAAGTAGGCAACCTCCGGCTTGTAGCCGGCTTCGGTCAGGGTCTCGAAGCCGTACTGGATCAGCTGCGAAGCGCCGCCGCAGAGGACAGCCTGCTCGCCGAACAGGTCGGTTTCGGTCTCTTCGGTGAAGGTGGTCTCGATGACGCCTGCACGGGTGCCGCCAATGGCCTTGGCGTAGGAAAGCGCCAGGTCCTTGGCCTTGCCCGAGGCATCCTGTTCGACGGCGATCAGGTCGGGAACACCGCGGCCTGCTTCGAATTCGCGGCGGACAATGTGGCCCGGGCCCTTCGGGGCAACCAGTGCGACGTCGACGTCTGCCGGCGGCTGGATGTAGCCGTAGCGGATGTTGAACCCGTGGCCGAAGAAGAGGGCGTCGCCGGACTTCAGGTTCGGGGCGATTTCTTCGGCGTAGACGAAGCGCTGGACCTGGTCCGGGGTGAGGACCATGATCAGGTCGGCCTCGGCAACGGCGTCGGCAACGCTGAGCACCTTGAGGCCTTCAGCTTCGGCCTTGGCACGGGACTTGGAGCCTTCCTTGAGGCCAACGCGGACATCGACACCGGAGTCGCGCAGGCTCAGGGCGTGTGCGTGGCCCTGGCTGCCGTAGCCGATGACGGCGACTTTGCGTCCCTGGATGATCGACAGGTCTGCGTCGTCGTCGTAATACATGTCAGTCACTTCAATATCTCCTGTTTGGTCTTGGATAAAGGTTGTGGGAGGAACTCAGGCGCTGCGCAGCGCGCGGTCGGACATCGACTTCGCGCCGCGGCCAACGGCCAGGGTTCCGGATTGAACAATTTCGCGGATGCCAAAGGGCTCCAGCACTGAGAGCAGTGCGTTGAGCTTTTCGGCGGTGCCAGTTGCTTCAACGATCAGGGAGTCTGTAGACACATCTACCACTGAAGCACGGAACAGCTCGGCTGCCTGGGTTACCTGCAGCCGGGTTGCGGCATCCGCGCGAACCTTGACCAAGATGTGGTCGCGTTGCACGGAAGACTCGGGAACGAGTTCGACAATCTTGATGACGTTGACGAGCTTGTTCAGTTGCTTGGTGACCTGCTCCAGCAGGTCACCTTCGGCCTCGACAACGACGGTGATGCGGGACAGTCCCGCAACCTCCGACGGCCCGACGGCCAAAGAATTGATGTTGAACGCCCGGCGGGCGAACAGTGACGCAACACGGGTCAGGACACCGGGTACGTCTTCTACGAGCACGGAAAGGGTGTGGCGTGCCATGTCCCCTACTCCTCCTCTTCCCAGGTGGGTGTCATGTTGCGGGCAATCTGGATGAGGTCGTTGCTGACTCCGGAGGGAACCATTGGCCAGACCATGGAATCTCGGCTGACCACGAAGTCGATGACGACGGGACGGTCATTGATGGACAGCGCCTTCTCGATCGTCGCGTCGATGTCCTCTTCGCGTTCGCAGCGCAGGCCCACACAGCCGTAGGCGTCCGCGAGCTTCACGAAGTCCGGAACCCGAACGGTGTCATGTCCGGTGTTCAGGTCCGTGTTGGAGTAGCGGGACTCGTAGAACAGGGTCTGCCACTGGCGGACCATGCCCAGGGAGGAGTTGTTGATGATGGCTACCTTGATCGGGATGTTGTTGATCAGGCAGGTGGCCAGTTCCTGGTTGGTCATCTGGAAGCAGCCGTCGCCGTCGATCGCCCAGACCACCCGGTCCGGGTTGCCGACCTTGGCACCCATGGCTGCCGGAACGGAATAGCCCATGGTGCCCAGGCCGCCGGAGTTCAGCCAGGCGCGGGGACGCTCGTAGTTGATGAACTGGGCGGACCACATCTGGTGCTGGCCCACGCCGGCTACGTAGACGCCTTCAGGGCCGGTGAGCTCACCGATCCGCTTGATCACTTGCTGCGGTGCAACGTGGCCGTCCTCGGGCTCGGTCCAGCCCGTGGGGTAGGTTTCCTTCAGCCGGTTGAGCACCGACCACCAGGACTCGAGGCCGGGCGTACCGGTGGAGTCGAACTGGCTGCGGACAGCTTCGGTGAGCTCGGGGATGATTTCCTTCACCGATCCCACGATCGGCACGTCCGCAGTGCGGTTCTTGGAGATTTCCGCGGGATCAATGTCAGCGTGGATGACCTTGGCACCCGGCGCGAAGGAGGACAGCACGCCGGTGACACGGTCGTCGAAGCGGGCGCCGAGCGTGATCAGCAGGTCGGACTGCTGCAACGCGGTGACCGCGGAAACGGACCCGTGCATGCCGGGCATGCCCATGTGCTGGGGATGGGAATCGGGGAAGACGCCGCGTGCCATCAAGGTGGTCACGACGGGTGCGCCCACTGTTTCTGCCAGTTCCAGCAGTTCCGCGGATGCGTTGGCCTTCAGCACGCCGCCGCCGACGTAGAACACCGGGCGCTGCGAGGCTGCGATCAGGCGGGCAGCTTCACGCACCTGCTTGGAGTGGCCGCGCACCACGGTGCGGTAGCCGGGCAGGTCGATCTTCGGCGGCCAGGAGAAAGTGGTCTTGCCCTGCTGGGCATCCTTGGTGATGTCCACCAGCACCGGGCCGGGCCGGCCGCTGGTGGCAATGTGGAAGGCTTCGGCGAGGACCCGCGGGATCTCGTCGGCATTGGTCACCAGGAAGGAATGCTTGGTGATCGGCATGGTGATGCCCACGATGTCCGCTTCCTGGAACGCATCGGAACCGATCACGGAGCTGTTGACCTGCCCGGTGATGGCAACCATGGGAACGGAGTCCATGTGCGCGTCGGCAATGGCGGTCACCAGGTTGGTGGCCCCGGGGCCCGACGTCGCAATGCACACGCCTGCCCGGCCGGTGACCATGGCGTAGCCTTCTGCTGCGTGGCCGGCGCCCTGTTCGTGCCGGACCAGGATGTGCCGCAGCTTAGTGGAGTCCATCAGCGGGTCATAGGTTGGCAGGATCGCGCCGCCGGGCAGACCGAAGACGTCTTCGACTCCGAGTTCTTCCAGCGAACGGACGATGGCCTGCGAGCCGGTCATCTCCGTGGGAGGTACTACGTTGTTGGGTCCCTGGACACGCGTGTCCACGGCTTCAGCAGGATTGACAGAAATAGCTGCATCTTTGTGCTTGGCCGGCGCGGAACGGGCCGGGCCGGTCTTGTGTGCCATCAGCGACGGGCTGGCTGGCGATCCCTTACTCATCGGAAACTTCCTTTGCGGATACATATCCATTTTGTTCTGATGCGGCGTACCGCCCGGGGGGTAAGCCCGGAGCGGTCTCTGTGCTTTCTGAAGCCAATAAAAAAACCCCTCGTGCCTGTTGGCTCCGTAGGGGTCCGCGCGTGACGTCTTTTTCAAGTCGGGCTGTTACGCCACGCGCTTGCTAAGGACGACGGTTACGATCTGCATAGAGATCAGTGTTCCCCTCCTCCGGCAACGGTGTCAACCGAAGGGTGATGCGTCTCATTATATGGACTTTCCAGTCCGCTGTGTGGACACCCCGGATGTTGCGCTGCGTGCAGGGAGCATTAGCCCCCTGCCTTCCAGGGCAGACACCTCCAACTCAAGAAGCGTGCGCAGGTGTTGTAAGCCCGACCACCAAAGGCGGCAGGGCTTAATAAGGCCTCAACGCCTTCGGGGCCCCGTGGACATTCGCTCCAGCGAATGTCCACGGGGAGGCGTTTAGGCCGGCCTAGCGGGTGCCCTTGGGGAGGCGCATCAACCGCAGTAGGCGCCCGTGGAAGCCGAGTTGACCATCTTGGCGTACTTGGACAGGACACCCTTGGTGAACTTGGCCGGCAGCGGCTCCCAGCCGACCTTGCGGGCTTCGAGCTCTTCGGGCTCCACCAGCAGGTCGAAGGTGCGCGCGGCGATGTCGACGCGGATGCGGTCACCGTCCTTGACGAAGGCGATGGGACCGCCGTCGACGGCCTCCGGTGCCACGTGCCCGATGCACAGGCCCGTGGTGCCGCCGGAGAAGCGGCCGTCAGTCAGCAGGAGCACGTCCTTGCCCAGGCCCGCACCCTTGATGGCACCGGTGATGGCGAGCATCTCGCGCATGCCCGGGCCGCCCTTGGGGCCTTCATAGCGGATGACGACGACGTCCCCGGCGTGGATTCCGCCGGCATCGAGCGCGTCAAGCGCACCCTGCTCGCGCTCGAAGACGCGGGCGGTGCCCTCGAAGACATCGGCGTCGAAGCCTGCGGACTTCACGACGGCGCCTTCCGGAGCCAGCGAGCCCTTCAGGATGGTGATGCCGCCGGTCTTGTGGATCGGGTTGTCGATGGCGCGGAGCACCTTGCCGTCGGGATCCGGCGGGTTGATGGCTTCGAGGTTTTCGGCCACGGTCTTGCCCGTAACGGTGAGGCAGTCGCCGTGCAGCAGGCCGGCGTCGAGCAGCGCACGCATGATCACCGGCACGCCGCCGATCTTGTCGACGTCGTACATGACGTAACGGCCGAACGGCTTCAGGTCGCCCAGGTGCGGAATCTTGTCGCCGATGCGGTTGAAGTCCTCCAGGGTGAGGTCGACTTCGGCTTCGCGGGCGATTGCCAGCAGGTGCAGGACGGCGTTGGTGGAACCGCCGAAGGCCATGGTTACGGCAATCGCGTTTTCGAAGGCCTTCTTGGTCATGATGTCGCGGGCAGTGATGCCCTTGCGCAGCAGGTTCACTACGGCTTCGCCGGACTTGCGGGCGAACTCGTCGCGGCGGCGGTCAGCCGAGGGCGGTGCTGCCGAGCCCGGCAGGGACATACCCAGTGCCTCGCCGATGCAGGCCATGGTGTTGGCGGTGTACATGCCGCCGCAGGCACCTTCACCCGGGCAGATGGCACGTTCGATGGTGTCCAGGTCCTTAAGACTCATCTTCCCTGCGGCGCAGGCGCCAACGGCTTCGAAGGCGTCAATCAGGGTGACTTCCTTCTCGGTTCCGTCTTCGAGCTTGGCGAAGCCGGGCATGATCGATCCGGCGTAGAGGAAGACGCTGGAGAGGTCCAGGCGGGCAGCAGCCATCAGCATGCCGGGCAGGGACTTGTCGCAGCCGGCCAGCAGGACGGATCCGTCAAGACGTTCAGCCATCATGACGGTTTCCACGGAGTCGGCGATGACTTCGCGGGATACCAGGGAGAAGTGCATGCCTTCGTGGCCCATGGAGATGCCGTCGGAGACGGAAATAGTGCCGAACTGCATGGGGAATCCGCCGCCTGCATGCACACCTTCCTTGGCGCCCTGGGCCAGCCGGTTCAGGGAGAGGTTGCAGGGGGTGATTTCGTTCCAGGAACTGGCAATGCCGATCTGGGGCTTGGCGAAGTCGTCGTCTCCCATGCCGACCGCCCGGAACATGCCGCGCGCGGGCGCCGCATGGATACCGTCGGTTACGACTCGGCTGCGGGGTTTGATGTCAGGGGTGCTCTCCGTGGTCATAGCAAAATCCTATTCCTTTCCCTCCCGCCCCCGCGCATCCGGCCGCAGCGCCGGCGGCCGTGTTACGTCCGGGTTACGCGGACCGCACGGCCCGATGAACTTTCCCCGCTGACCCGGCGTGCTTCCCCTGATGGGGGTGGGTGTCCATACACTGGGGAACATGAGTGCGGAAACAGGACCGGAAGACAGCCACGCCAGCGACGAACTCAAGTCCGCCCTCCGCCGCGTCTTCGACTCGCAGATGCCCAACTACGGCGACTACAACCTTGTCTGCGCCACTCCCCTGCCGGATTCAGCGGGCTACTTTGTCCTGGGCTACCGCTGGAGTCCCCCTGAGCTGGTGTTCGCCCCGTTCGAAACAGACTCCCTGCAGGGCCTGGAACCCCCCACCGCCATTAACACCACCAATCTCTCCCATGCCGATGAACTGGCGCCGGGAAGCTACGAGGTAGGCACCAGCACCGGAAGGGTGTTTCGATTCGGAGTTGAATCCGAGGCAGCGCTGCCGGCCGCTCCCGGCAGCGTGCACCGTGTCCTGCGCCAGGACGGAGACCGGTCCGACTTCCACTCTTTCCTGGATGTCTTCCTGGACCTGGCTTAGGCTCAGTCCTGCTGCCCGTTCAGTCCTGCTTCCACGGTCCGGGCTGGACCAGGTTCAGGGGTTCCTGGCCGGCGGCCAGCCGCTGTACCTGCCGGCGCAGGAAGCCCTCGATCCGAGGGGTAAAGGCTTCCGAGTTGCCGCCGACGTGCGGGGTGATGATCGCGTTGGTGCAGCCCCAGAGCGGATGGCCGGCCGGCAGCGGCTCGGGATCCACTACGTCCAGCGCCGCGCGCAGCCTGCCGGAAACGACTTCACGCGTCAGCGCGTCCGTGTCCACCACGGCACCGCGGGCAACGTTGACCACCAGCGCCCCGTCCGGCAGCGCGGCCAGGACCCGCTCCCCGATGAGGCCCCGGGTCGCCTCGTTCAGCGGAGTAATGACCACGAGCACCTCGGTGCCCGCGGCCAGCTGCACCAGTTCATCCGCGCCATGGACGCGGCCGCCGTCGTCGTTCCGCGCCGTGCTGCCCACCCTGGTGAGCCGCACGTCGAACGGTGCCAGGCGTGAGGCGATTTCCTGGCCGATTCCGCCAACTCCCACCAGCGTGACCGAGCGGTCCGCAAGTCCGGGGTACCGGTGCGGGTTCCACAGGCCGTGCTGCTGGTCCCGCACGGCTGCATCGATGCCCCGCAGCGAGGCAAGCATCAGCCCGACGGCGAGCTCGGCAGTGGCAGCTGCATGGACCCCCGCGGCGCTGGCTACGGCTGCATCCCCCGCCAGCTCCGGCAGCCCGTCATAGCCGGTGGTCTGCGCCTGGAGAAGCAACAGGTTCGGCACCCGTTCAATGCCCTGCTGCCATTCGTTCCCGCCCGCGTAGGGGGCGACGACGGCGTCGATGTCCGCGTAGTCCACACCCTCGGGATCCCCGTCGAAATCCCAGAGCGCTGCGCGCATCCCGGAAGGAAGCGGCTGGAGTGAATCTAGGAGCTGGCGGGTGGGCACGGTGATGGTGCGCACTTTTTGTTCGGCTGACATGCTTCCCTAGCCTAGCTGCGCTGCCCTCCGGGCAAAGAAAAACACCCCGGCCTGATTGCCGGGGTGTTTCGCTGTGGTGCGCGAGGAGGGACTTGAACCCACACGTCCGAAGACACTGGAACCTAAATCCAGCGCGTCTGCCAATTCCGCCACTCGCGCGCGGCAGGCTTGCCGGTCCCCCGGCGAAAGCCAGCCTTTAGTGTACCCGAGGTTCAGTCGAGACCGAGATCACGCCGCAACTTGGCAACATGGCCGGTGGCGCGGACGTTGTACTGGGCGAGGGAAACTTTGCCCTCGGGATCGACAACCACCGTGGACCGGATGAGCCCTTCGTAGGTCTTGCCGTAGTTCTTCTTCTCGCCCCAGGCGCCGTAAGCCTCGGCCACGGCGTGGTCAGGGTCGGAGAGCAGCGGGAAATTCAGGGCCTCATCCGCGGCGAACTTCGCCAGCTTCTCCACCTTGTCCGGCGAGACACCGAGGACGGAGTACCCCGAAGCAGCAAGCGAGTTCAGGTTGTCCCGGAAATCGCACGCTTCCTTTGTGCAGCCGGGCGTCGCTGCTGCCGGGTAAAAGTAAACAATGACGCTGCGGCCGCGCAGGTCCGCCAAGGACTGGGCAGAGGAGTCCGAAGCCGTAAGGGTGAAATCGGGTGCCGTGTCACCGGGTGTGAGTTTCGACATAAGAGACTGGGCTCCTTAGGTATCAATTGAGCAAAGGCTGTGTCACAGCACGACAGCAGGCTTGCGGTTGGCTATCCTAGACACTGGATTTGTAGGCTATCCGATCAGGCCGCGTGAATCCGCACTCGAAAGGAAGAGTTCAGTTTTATGCCGGATATGGAGCATTGGCCCACCGGTCGCCTCTTATCAACAGCCGCCCGCCTGGTTGAACATGCGTGGAATGAGCGGCTTGTACGAATAGGAGTGACCCACGCGGGCGTTATCGCCCTTGGAGTCCTGGATTCCCAGGGCCCCATGACTCAAGCGCACCTTGCGCAGCTGGTCCGCGTACAGGCACAGACAATGGGCAAGACACTTGCCCGCCTGGAAGCACACGGGCATGTCACACGGGTCCGCAATGACCTGGACAAACGGAGCCACATGGTGTCCATCACTCCGGCGGGCATTGAAGCCCTGCACGAGGCCCAGGACATTGAGCGCACGCTCCTCGACGGCGGGGAGCTGCTCTCCGAAGACCTTCGCAGCCAGCTGCGCACCGTCATCCGTGAACTGGGCAATCCGCGCTGGCACATGGCTGTGGACGTACCGGGCCTGCCCGTACCGCTTGATGCGCCCCTGGGTGTTCCGGTGGACACCGCATCCCGTACTGCCTAGGCTGCAGCGGAAACCCTGTCTTACGCCGGGGGGGCGCACCGAACCGGTGCGCCCCCCGGCGTTTAATCTCCTGCAGGCGCCCGCGCCTGCAGCCCGGTATTACTGTGGGTCACCAGCGGACGACGCCGGGGAGGACAAGGTGATGAGCGCCGAACCTGATCGGGAGGCGGGCAGCGAAACCGCCGACGTGCTGGAAGAGGCTGCCGACAGCCCTGAGCTCGACGTACTGGCACGGTGCGGCTTCGCAGTCCTGGCCCTGCTGCACATCCTCATTGGCTGCATTGCCGCAGGCATTGCCTTCGGCGGCTATGGCCAGGCCGAGACCAGCGGTGCCATAGGACCGCTGGCACGCACAGAGCCCTTCGGCCCACTGCTGATGTGGGCCGGGTGCATCGCCTGTGCCGCACTGGCGCTGTGGCAGCTTGCCGAAGCCACGGTGCGCGCGCGGCGGGCCCCGCTGAAGAAACGGCTGTCCAAGGTTGTCTCGTCCGGGGCTTTGGTTTTCATCTACGGCAGCGTCGCTGCGACGTTTGCCGCCTTCGCCGCGGGGCGGGGCCGGGACTCCGGGGACAGCACCGCCGACTTCAGCGCCGCGGTCCTGGATTCACCCGCCGGGTCCCCCGCACTGAGCGCTGTGGGCGCCCTTGTCCTGGGGATCGGCGGTTACTTCGTCTTCAAGGGTTCCGCACGCCGGTTCCGTCCCGAATTAAGGTACTTCGCCGACACCCGCCGCGGGCACCTGCTCAACGCCCTGGGCGTGGCAGGCCATGTGGGCAAGGGAATCGCCCTGATCCTGGTGGGAGTGCTGTTCATCGCCGCCGCTGTCAACCACCGGCCCGAAGACTCCACGGGGCTGGACGGCAGCCTGCAGGTCCTGCTGCGCTATCCCTTCGGCGCGCCCCTTATCCTCGCCATTGCGGCCGGCCTCATCTGCTACGGAATCTTTGCACTGGTGCGTGCCCGGTGGGGGCGGATGTGAGCCTAGCTGACGGGCACCTCAACCCAATCCGGGCCTCCCTGCCAGCGGACGTGCATACTGGCCGGCGGACGGTAGCCGCCGTGGTGGTGGAGGTGGAATTCCACCCCTTCCTCCGGCGCCAGGTCCATCCCTGCAGGCAGGTCCTGGGAGGTGGCCCCGGTCCGGGCAACGTCGACCATCACCTCATCCAGCGGCCCGCCGCTGGTGTTGCGGAGCACGTAAGTGTCCTTCGCAGGATTCTCGATTCGGACTTCACTGGTCATGGCAGGCTCCCGTTGTTCGCAGCATCCTGAGCCGGCTGGAACCGGCTCCTTATTCCCTGCGATGCTACGGGAGGCGGACCTGCTGCCGGAATGGGTCCAGTGCTTCCGGGCGAGCGGACGGCCCGAACTGCTCGCTGGCATACGAAAAGCCCCGTCCTGCCGGCGGCTGCCTGCGGAACGGGGCTTTCCTCAACTGTGCACCCCCCGGGACTTGAACCCGGAACCCATTGATTAAGAGTCAATTGCTCTGCCAATTGAGCTAGAGGTGCATGGCGGTGATCATGCGGGATGAACTTCCCCGGCGATCAGCACCGGGAAAATACTCTACCACCCTTTTTACGTCCTGCCTAAACGGCTGCCCGCGGCCTCCGCAGCCATGGCAGGCAGCACAGCGTCCACACGGCGGGCAACACTCACAGCACAAAAAAATCCGCCGCCCCGGGGTACCGGAGCGGCGGATTTCATACTGTGCACCCCCCGGGACTTGAACCCGGAACCCATTGATTAAGAGTCAATTGCTCTGCCAATTGAGCTAGAGGTGCGTGGCAGATGCTGAGCTTGTTCGTGCTGGTGAAACCAGCTGTTCGCGCTCGGCAACGACATGAAACTCTACCAGCACTTTTGGACTGGCAAAAACCAAATCCGCCAAGTGAGAGCTGATTCACAACTGTGCGCCGCCCTGGTCCCCGGATCGGTCCGGCGGCACCATGAGCTCCCCCGGCTGGGACTGCCATTGCGGGCCGTTATGGACAACCCAGGTACGGCGCGGACTGCCGGTTCCGGCATCGAGCGAACTGACCTCAACGGTTACGGTCTCCGGCGTGCCCGGCATCCCCTGCCTCCAGTTGGGCAGGTTCGGATCCTTGCGGGCACTGATAGGCACGGACCGTGCCCCGGGAGCCGGGCCGGTCGTGGACCTGCGTGCCCGGGCCACCGTCATGCGCAGCCGTTCCAGGAGCGCTTCTGCTGCCGCAGCCGCCAAGCCCATGGCCGCTCCGGCTGCGAGCGCTGCCAGGGCAGGCCGTCTGTTTCCCGCCGAAGAGGTGCCCACCATTCGACGCTACGGCCGGCCCGCGCGGCTGTCCACACGATCGAAGCAAAACCCTGCCCGACTGTGTAACCGAATTGTGACCGCACACAACACGCTTAGCGTCCCAAAGCATCCCGCCGGTGCCGCTAGGCTCTGGGACTACACATGTGTTCCAGAACACAGCGATGCTTCCGGCCAACCGGCAGGAACGCACCTCACGCCCAGAGGAGATAGAAAAATGACCCTTGCTGGCAGATTCACTCTCAGCCGGCAGGCCCGGCGACGGGCTGCCGCCCTGACTGCCGGGCTGGCCATGAGCGCCCTGGTGCTCTCCGGCTGCGCCGAAAGCAACCGGGACGCAGCGGACGACGGCGCAACAGCCTCCGAGGTTGACGGCACCTTCGTGTTCGCCGCTTCCTCCGATCCCAAGACCCTTGATCCCGCCTTCGCCTCGGACGGTGAGTCGTTCCGGGTAAGCCGCCAGATCTTTGAAGGCCTCGTGGGCGTGGAGCCCGGCACCGCCGATCCCGCACCGCTGCTGGCCAAGTCCTGGGAGACCTCCGAGGATGCCCTGACCTACACCTTCGACCTCGAAGAAGGCGTCACCTTCCACGACGGCACCCCGTTCAACGCCGAAGCTGTCTGCGCCAACTTCGACCGCTGGTACAACTTCACGGGTATCCAGCAGGCCGAAAGCCTCGCCTACTACTACAGCAAGCTCTTCAAGGGCTTCGCTGACAGCCCGGAGACGGCCACGTACGAGTCCTGCGAGGCTCCGGCCGAGAACCAGGCAGTCGTCACGCTGGCCAAGCCCTTCGCCGGGTTCATCGCCGCACTCTCCCTCCCCGCGTTCTCCATGCAGAGCCCGACGGCGATGGAAGAGTACGCGGCCAACGAAGCCTCCGGCACTGCCGAGGCCCCCACCCTGACCACCTACGCCAAGGAACACCCCACCGGCACCGGCCCCTTCAAGTTCGAAGGCTGGGAAGTGGGCAACCAGATCACCCTGTCTGCCTACGAGGACTACTGGGGCGAACAGGGACAGGTCACGGACATCATCTTCCGCGTCATCGATGATCCCAACTCCCGCCGCCAGTCCCTGCAGTCCGGCGACATTGACGGCTACGACCTGGTGGCTCCGGCCGATACCCAGGCCCTGGCCGACGCCGGATTCAAGGTCATTCCGCGTGACCCCTTCACCATCCTTTACCTGGGCATGAACCAGAAGGTCGAACAGCTCGCCGATCCGCTGGTCCGCCAGGCAATCGCACACGCGATCGACAAGGAAGCACTGGTCAACCAGACCCTTCCGGAAGGCACCAAGGTTGCCACGCAGTTCATTCCCGACGTCGTCAACGGCTACAACGAGGACGTCACCACGTACGAGTACGACCCGGAGAAGGCTAAGGAACTGCTGGCCGAGGCCGGCTACCCGGACGGCTTCACGGTGGACTTCAACTACCCGACGGGTGTTTCCCGCCCGTACATGCCGACTCCTGAGCAGGTGTTCTCCAACATCTCCGCACAGCTGGAGGAAGTGGGCATCAAGGTCAACCCGCAGCCGAGCAAGTGGTCCCCGGACTACCTCGACCGCGTCCAGGCCACCGAAGACCACGGTATCCACCTGCTGGGCTGGACCGGGGACTACAACGACACGGATAACTTCGTAGGCGTGTTCTTCGGCCAGGAGAAGCCGGAGTTCGGCTTCACCAACCAGGAGATCTTCGACCAGCTCGAAGCTGCCCGCCAAGTGAGCAGCCTGGAGGAGCAGACCCCGATGTACGAGCAGATCAACGACGACATCGCCAAGTTCGTCCCGGCCGTGCCGCTGGCACACCCGGCACCGTCGCTCGCGTTCTCGGACCGCGTGGATTCCTACCCGGCTTCCCCGGTAAACGACGAAGTGTTCAACCAGATCAAGCTCAACAAGTAGCGGCGAAACGGACCGGGATCCAGCTGGCGCTGGGTCCCGGTCCGTTCTGTCCTTACCTTTTCCACAGCCGTTACCGGCTGAGAAAGGACACTCGTGCTGCGAGTTATAGGCAAGCGCCTGTTAATGCTGATCCCGACCCTGATCGGCTTGTCCATCCTTCTGTTCATCTGGGTCCGCAGCCTTCCCGGCGGTCCTGCAACCGCCCTCCTGGGAGACAAGGCCACGCCCGAAGCCATTGCCAGGATCAACGAGGCCTACGGCTTTGACCGTCCGCTCATCGAGCAGTACTTCACCTACGTTGGAAAGCTCCTTCAGGGCGACTTCGGCGTTTCCACCGTCACCGGACGTCCGGTCCTGGAGGAGTTCGCTACCCGATTCCCGGCCACGCTGGAACTTGCCGCCGTCGCCCTGATCTTCGCGATCGGAATCGGAATTCCGCTGGGCTACCTGGCCGCCAGGCACTACGGCCGCTTCTGGGACCACTCCTCCGTGGTGCTGTCCCTGATCGGCATCACCGTGCCGGTGTTCTTCCTGGCCTTCATCCTGAAATGGCTCCTGGCCATCCAGATCCCCCTCTTCCCCACCGACGGCCGGCAGGATCCGCGGATCAATGCCACGCACGTGACGGACTTCTACGTCCTGGACGGTTTGTTAACCCGGGAATGGGACGCCTCCTGGGATGCCCTGATGCATCTGGTGCTTCCCGGCATTGCCCTGGGAACCATTCCGCTGGCCATCATCGTGCGCATCACCCGTGCCTCCGTCCTTGAGGTCCAGGGCGCCGATTACGTCCGCACCGCCCGGGCCAAAGGCCTGCTGGAACGGACCATCCGCAACCGGTTCGTGCTGCGCAACGCGATGCTTCCGGTCACGACGACGATCGGCCTGCAGACCGGCCTCCTTATTTCCGGGGCGGTGCTGACGGAAACCGTTTTCGCTTTCAGCGGCGTGGGCAGGTTCCTGCGGGATGCCATCTTCAACCTGGACTACCCCGTACTGCAGGGCTTCATCATTTTCATCGCCGTCGCGTATTCACTCATCAACCTGCTGGTTGACGTTTCCTACGGCTTCATCGACCCGAGGGTGAGGGTGCAATGAGTACAGTTCTTCCTCCGGCCTCCGGCGGGGCCGTCCGCCCGGACGAGCCCTCAGCACCGGACACCCGCGGCAGCGGGATGTGGCAGGACGCCTTCCGGCGGCTGCGCCGCAACCCTGCGGCAATCGCGGGCGCCGTGATTGTTGGCCTGTTCATCCTTGTGGCCATCTTCGCACCGATCCTTGCGCCCTACGGCGGTGAGGAACTCCCCGGCCGTACCCAGATCACCCCGACGTCGATTCCCGGACCCGGCGAAGTGGAGGGCTACCCCCTCGGCCTCGACCGGTTTGGCGGTGACGTCCTCTCCAAGCTCATCTGGGGAGCACGCGCTTCGCTCCTGATCGGGGTCATCTCCACGGCCCTCGGCCTGCTGGGCGGCATGCTGCTCGGTGTCATTGCCGGCGGGGTCGGCGGCTGGGTGGACAACGTCATCATGCGGTTCGTCGACATCCTGCTCTCAGTGCCGAACCTGCTGCTGGCCGTGAGTATCGCTGCCGTACTGGGGCAGACACCTTCGGCGGTCATGATTGCCATCGGTGTGTCCCAGGTGCCGATCTTTGCCCGGCTGCTGCGCTCCTCCATGATCAGCCAGCGCGGCGCGGACTACGTCCTGTCTGCGCAGGCACTGGGCCTGAGCACCCGGACCATCACCATGAGCCACCTGCTGCCCAACAGCGTCGGCCCCGTGATTGTCCAGGCCACGCTGACCCTGGCGACCGCCGTGATCGACGCCGCTGCCCTGTCCTTCCTGGGACTCGGCGGCGGGCGTCCGGAGAGTGCTGAATGGGGCCGGATGCTGACCTACGCGCAGAACGAACTGGCGGTGGCGCCGCAGCTGGCGTTCCTGCCGGGTATCTGCATTGCCGTCACGGCTCTTGGGTTCACCCTGCTGGGCGAGTCCCTGCGCGAAGCCCTGGACCCGAAAACCCGGCGCAAGTAGCACGCGGCAGCGCACAGAAAAGGGTCCGTTTCCTGCAGTACAGGGAAACGGACCCTTTTCTGTGCGCCCGGTGAGGGGACGCAGGCTCCGGCGCTAGGACGCCATTTCGTCCTGGATGTTCAGCTCATTGCCCGGAATGGAGGCGAGGAGCTTGCGGGTGTAAGGGTGGCGCGGATTCTGGAAGACTTCCTCCGACGTCGCCGCCTCCACGAGCTCGCCGTCCTTCATCACGCACACGTAATCCGAAATGAGCCGCACCACGGCCAGGTCGTGGCTGATGAAGAGGTAGCTCAGTCCCAGGTCCCGCTGCAGGTCCCCGAGCAGTTTGAGGATCTGGGCCTGCACCAGCACGTCCAGGGCCGAGACAGGCTCATCGCAGACAATCAGTTCCGGGTTCAGGGCCAGCGCGCGGGCGATGGCCACACGCTGCCGCTGCCCGCCGGAAAGCTCGGCCGGGTAGCGGCGCAGCATCGAAGCCGGCAGCGCGACCTGTTCCATGAGCTCGCGGACCCGTGCAGCGCGTTCCTGGCGGTTACCTCGCTTGTACGTCTTCAGCGGCTCTTCGAGGATCCGCTCAATGGTGAACATGGGATCCAGCGAGGAATACGGGTCCTGGAAAATGGGCTGGACGCGCTGGCGGAAATCGCTCAGCCCGGCCTTCTCCAGGGACGCGATGTCTGCGCCGTCGAACGTCATTGATCCGCTGGTCGGTTCGATCAGCTTCAGCAGCATGCGCGCCGTCGTCGTCTTTCCGGAGCCCGACTCCCCCACGATCGCGACGGTCCTTCCCCGCGGAATCTCCAGGCTGACGTTCTTCACCGCGTGGAAGTCCCCGGACTTGCCGCGGATCTTGTAAACCTTGTTGAGGTCGCGGATTTCAACGATATTGTCCGGAGCAGTTCCCGGTTCCGCTGCTCCGGCAGGGCTTTCCGGCGCGTCCTCCACTGCGGAGAGCCGCTCAGCGGCAGGAGCCGCGAAAGCTCCGGGACGCAGCCGGACGGCGGCGACGCTGGGCGCAGCGGCGACCAGCGACTGGGTGTACGGATGCTGGGGATCTTCAAGGAGCTGGCGTGCCGGGCCCGTTTCAACTACTTCCCCGCGGTGCATCACCACCAGGTCCGAGGCACGTTCCGCGGCCAGGCCAAGATCGTGCGTAATGAGCAGCACGGAAGTGCCAAGTTCATCGGTCATCCGTCCGATCTGGTCCAGGATGGTCCGCTGCACCGTCACGTCCAGTGCGCTGGTGGGTTCATCGGCGATTAGCAGGCGCGGACGGCACGCGAGGCCAATGGCAATCAGCGCCCGCTGGCGCATGCCGCCGGAGAATTCGTGGGGATACTGCTTAGCGCGCTCGGCGGCGTCGGGCAGTCCAGCCGCGGTCAGCACCTCGATGACCTTGCGGTCAACATCCTTGGAAGTGGCCATGCCGTGCACCAGGAGCGTCTCGGCCACCTGAGTGCCAATCTTGGTCACGGGGTTGAGGTTGGACATGGGGTCCTGGGGCACCAGGCCAATCGACCGGCCGCGGATCGCGCGCATCTTTGATTCGGGCAGTCCCACCAGTTCTTTGCCGTCAAAACGGATACTGCCTGAAGAGACTTTTCCGTTGCCCGGCAGCAGCCCGATCACCGCCATCGCCGTCGTGGATTTACCGGAACCGGATTCACCCACGATCGCCAGGGTTTTCCCGGCACCGAGGCTGAATCCGGCCTTGCGTACCGCCTGCACCGGGCCATCCATGGTTTGGAAGCCGACAGCGAGATCGGTCACTTCGAGCAGCGGAGATTCAGGGCTGGTTTCAGTCATTTCCATATCCTGCCTTACCAAAGCCCTGTTGTGAGGCAACTCTCACCCGCCTTTACCGGTTTTTTATCATTTAGACTAAGAAATCCACCGCCCAGGCCGGGATGGTGCCTGCCTCGAGGAGAACCCAGCAGCTGTGACTAAATCCGCCACGCGGCGCTCCGTGATCAAAGCTTCAGCGATTGCCGCCGCTCTTGCCCTGACCGGGTGCACCGCTGCCCGGCCGGAGGAAGAATCCCCGAGCGGTTCACCTTCTGCCTCTGCTGCGGGCGGACCTGCTGCCGCCTTTACCTTTGCCACTGCCGCACGTCCGTCCGGACTGGATCCGTTCCTGGCAGTGGACACTGAATCCCATCGGGTGACCCGGCAGATCATGGAAACCCTGGTTGGCATGGACCCCCTAACCTCAGCCCCGGTGCCTGCCCTGGCCGAGGAATGGAACGAGTCCGATGACGGGCGGACCTACGAGTTCACCCTGCGCCGCGGCGTCACCTTCCATGACGGCACCCCGTTCAACGCCGAGGCGGTCTGTGCGAACTTCGACCGCTGGTACAACCTGCCTGCCTCCGCGCGGGGGCCGGAAGTGCTGATGTTCAGCTCGGTGTTCAGGGGATTTGCCGATACGCCGGACCTTTCGGCCTTCAAATCCTGCGTCCCTTCCGGGGAATTCACTTTCCGGCTGGAACTCCACACACGCCTGCCCGGCCTCATCGCCGCACTGGCATCCCCGGAGTTCGCCATCTCTTCCCCGAAGGCCCTTGCCGACGGAAACGCAGACGAGCTCACTGAGGAGCGCAACGGAACGCGGCTCTCTGCCTATGCCCAGCACCCGGTCGGCACCGGCCCGTTTATGTTCTCCAGCTGGGAAGAGGACGAGCTTGCCTTGGTTTCCTACCCCGGTTACTGGGGAGAGCCCGGCCAGATCCGCGACCTGGTGTTCCGCACGATCACCAGCCCGGAGTCCAGGCTCCGTGCCCTAAAGAGCGGCGAAGTGGACGGCTACGACCTGGTGACCGTCTCCGACGTGGGCGAGCTCGCCCGTGCCGGCATGCAGATCCTGCAGCGGGACCCCTATTCAATCCTCTATCTGGGCATCAACCAGAACTTCCCCGGGCTGGATGAGCCCAAGATGCGCCAGGCCATTGCCCACGCCATTGATAAGCCTGCACTGCTGGAAGGCCTGTTCCTGAACGGCAGCAAGTCGGCCAACCAGTTCCTTCCCGAAAAGCTCGGACTGCGCTCGGAGAACGTCACCAATTACGGCCACAACCCGGAGCGGGCCAAGGAACTGCTCGAAGAAGCAGGGTATGCAGGCGAAGAGCTCCCGTTCTTCTATCCGCGCCGGGTCACCCGCGCCTACCTGCCCAACCCGGAGAAGGTCTACGCCGAACTCAGCCGGCAGCTGACAGCTGCAGGGTTCAACATCCGCCCGGTGCCGTTGGAATGGTCAGAGGGCTATCTGGAAGCCGTCTCCAGGAACGGAGACCGTGCCCTGCACCTCTCGGGGCTCTCGGGCAGCTATATGGATGCGGACAACTTTGTCGGCCCGCTGTTCGGTGCCTACACGGAGGAATTCGGGTACGACGACGCCCAGCTCTTCACCAAGGTTGACCGCGCCCGCACGCTGGCCGACTCCGAAGAGCGTGCGGAGGCCTACCGGTCGATTTCGGACCGGATTTCCACCCGGGTCCCCGCAGTTCCGCTGGCATTCCCCATCTCAACGCTGGCTGTCTCACCCCGCGTCTCCCAGTACCCGACCTCCCCAGTTCTGAATGAGGTCTTCAACGGCATCCGCCTCACGGACTAGCGTGGTACTTCCGGCGGGGTGGTATACCGGCGGGAATTTTAGTAAGCACCACCGGGAGAGATAGTCTTCTAAGGCTAGCGTCCACGTGACTGGAGATATGAAGTTGAGTGCTGAGAGCCCGGCGGAGAAGTCCGCAAACAGAACTGATGTACTGCTGATCGGCGGCGGCATCATGAGCGCGACCCTCGGGGCGTTCCTGAAGCAGCTGGCACCGGACTGGGACATTTCCCTCTATGAGCGGATGGACCGCGCCGGAACCGAGAGCTCCGACCCCTGGAACAACGCCGGCACCGGCCACGCGGCACTGTGCGAGCTGAACTACAGCCCGGCGGGCCCGGACGGCACCGTTGACCCGGCGAAGGCGATCGGCATCAACGAGCAGTTCCAGGTCTCCCGGCAGTTCTGGTCCCATCTGGTGGAGCAGGGCCATATCTCCGGCAGCTTTATCAATCCGCTGCCGCACATGAGCTTTGTCTGGGGAGATGCGCACTCGGACTACCTGCGCAAGCGCTACGAATCCCTCAGCGCCCAGCCGCTGTTCAAGACCATGGAGTTCTCCGAGGACCACGGCAAGATCGCCGAGTGGGCCCCCCTGCTGATGCAGGGCCGCGACTCAGGCCAGCGCGTTGCTGCGTCCCGCGTCGCCGGCGGCACCGACGTCGACTTCGGTGCCCTCACCCGCGAACTGGTGAACTTCCTCGGAGCCAACGGCGCTGACCTCAACTTCGGCCACGAAGTTACCAACCTCACCCGGAACTCGGGCGGCGGCTGGGACGTGACGGTCCGAAACCGCGCCACCAAGGTTTCCAAGACCGTCTCGGCCCGCTTCGTCTTCATCGGCGGAGGCGGGGGCGCCCTGCACCTGCTGCAGCGCTCAGGCATTCCCGAAGGCAAGGGCTTCGGCGGCTTCCCCGTCTCCGGGCAGTTCCTGCGCTCCACTGATGAGTCGATCATCTCCGCCCACAACGCGAAGGTTTACGGCCAGGCATCGGTCGGCGCTCCCCCCATGTCCGTCCCGCACCTGGACACCCGGTTCGTGGACGGAAAGAAGTCCCTGCTGTTCGGTCCGTACGGCGGCTTCTCCCCCAAGTTCCTCAAGAACGGCTCCCTGACCGACCTGCCGTTCTCCGTCCGACCACACAACCTGGTGCCCATGCTGGCGGTGGCAAAGGACAATATGTCCCTGGTGAAGTACCTCGTCACCGAGGTACTGAAGTCACGCGAGGGCAAGACCAAGGCGCTGCGCGAGTTCTACCCCGAGGCCGTTACCCAGGGCTGGGACCTCATCACGGCCGGCCAGCGTGTGCAGGTCATCAAGAAGGACCCGAAGAGCGGAGGCGTGCTGCAGTTCGGCACCGAGCTCATCACCTCCGCGGACGGCACGGTAGGCGCACTGCTGGGCGCTTCCCCCGGAGCCTCCACTGCCCCGCCCATCATGATCAACCTGATGAAGCGCTGCTTCCCGGCAGAGTTCCCGGCCTGGGAAGCGAAGATCAAGGAAATGATCCCCGGTTACGGCGTCAAGCTCAATGAGAATGAGTCCCTGGCCGACGAAATCATTGCCGAGACCAACCGTGTGCTGAAGCTGGCCTAGGAGGCCCCGCACCCCTACGGTGTCCCGGACTGCCGATGCAGTCCGGGACACCTGTGTTTAAGGCGGCCCCGGGGAACCGCGGCCGCTCCCGCTACCCGGCACGGGAGGACGTATATGCGCACGTATGATGAATCCGTCTACGAATAAAGGCAGGTTCATGGATCGTCTGGCCAAACTCTCGCTCTCCAACCGGGCTCTCATTGCCCTCATCACAGTCTTTGTAGCGGTCTTCGGCGTGATCTCGCTGAATTCCCTCAAGCAGGAACTCATCCCTGCACTCGAATTCCCCCAGATCAGTGTGATTACCGCCCTGCCGGGCGCTTCCCCCGAAGTCGTGGATGCGCAGATCAGCGAGCCGCTCGAGGCCGCGCTCACCGCCGTCGAAGGGCTGGAGTCCTCGTCCGCGACGTCGCGGTCCTCGATCTCCGCCATCACGCTCACCTTCGCCTACGGCACCGACCTTGACCGTGCACGCGGCCAGGTTGACCGTGCCATTTCCAACGCGCGCCAGACGCTCCCGGAGGACGCTAATCCGCAGTCCCTGGCCGGGAGCATCAGTGACTTCCCCATCGTGTACCTGGCCGTCTCCAGCGACTCATCGCTCAGCGAGCTGAACTCCGAGCTGGAGCGCCTAACGGTTCCCCGGCTGCAGAAGATCGAAGGCGTCCGCACTGCGGAGGTAACCGGCGGTTCCCAGCGCCACATTGCCATCACCCCGGACCAGGCGGCACTCGCTGCGCTGGGGGCCTCGCCGTCGGCCATTGCCTCGGCGCTGGAGAACAGCGGTGCACTGATCCCAGCCGGCACTGTGGAGGAGGAAAGCCGTTCGCTCTCCATCCAGGTTGGCAGCCCCCTGGACTCGCTCGAGAAGGTTTCCGCCCTGCCTATTGAGGCGGAGGGCGCGTCACCGGGCTCCGCCCCGCCGACAATCGGCGACGTCGCGACCGTGGAAATCACCGACGACGAGCAGACGTCCATAACGCGTACCAACGGCGAAGCCACGCTGGCGATCTCCATCACCAAGACGCCGGCCGGAGACACGGTGGGCATCTCCCACGAAGTCCTGGACCTGATCCCCGCCCTGCAGGATGAGCTGGGCAACGGTGCGAGGTTCACCGTGATCTTTGACCAGGCTCCGTTCATTGAAAAATCGATTTCCGACCTCACCACCGAAGGCCTGCTGGGCCTGGGCTTCGCAGTCCTGGTGATCCTGGTGTTCCTGCTCTCGGTCAGGTCTACCCTGGTCACCGCGGTTTCAATTCCGCTTTCGCTGCTGGTGACCTTCATTGGCCTGCTGGCGTTCGGCTATTCACTGAACATCCTGACGCTCGGCGCGCTGACGATTGCGATCGGCCGGGTGGTGGACGACTCCATTGTGGTCATCGAGAACATCAAGCGGCACCTGGGCTACGGCGAGGAAAAACGCACCGCTATCCTTACCGCCATCCGCGAAGTCGCCGGTGCCGTTACCGCGTCCACCCTCACCACGGTCGCCGTCTTCGCCCCCATCGTGTTTGTGGGCGGCCTCGCCGGCGAATTGTTCCGGCCGTTTGCCGTAACCACGTCCCTGGCACTGCTCGCCTCGCTGCTGGTGTCCCTGACGATTGTTCCGGTGCTCGCTTACTGGTTCCTGAAGTCCTCCAAACCCGTCAGCGATCCGGAAGCATACCGGGCAGAGGCAGAGGCGCGGGAGCAGAAGACCTTCCTGCAGCGCGGTTACCTGCCGATCCTCCGCGGCACTCAACGCCACCCCGTTTACACGCTCCTTGCCGGCGTCCTGATCCTGGGCGGCACGGCAGCGCTGACCCCGCTGCTCCAGACCAACCTGCTGGGCGATACCGGGCAGAACACGTTCAGTGTGCGCCAGGAACTGCCGGCCGGAAGTTCGCTTCAGACCACCTCCGCTGCCGCCGAGTCCGTGGAAGAGGTGCTCTCCGAAACCGAGGGCATCAAGGACGTCCAAGTCACCATGGGAACCTCGACGTCGGGAATCGCCGCGTTCACTGCCGGCGGCGCCTCGGTAGCCAACTTCACGGTCATCACCGAACAGGACGTGGACCAGGTTCAGCTGCGTGAGACCGTCCGCCGCGAGCTCGAAGACCTGGGCGAGGATGCCGGCACCATTTCCCTGGGAACCCAGGGCGGCGGCTTCGGCACGTCCAACACCGTAGACATCGAGATCTCCGCCGGTGATCCGGCTGAACTCCAGCCCGCCTCCGATGCCCTGGTCGCGGCCATGTCCGATCTGCCCGGAGTGGCCGAGGCCACCTCCAACCTGTCCAGCTCCGAACCGGTGGTCCAGGTCACCATCGACCGCGCCAAGGCCGTGGCGGCCGGGCTGGATGAACAGCAGGTGGCCGGAATCCTGGCCTCCACGCTGAGTCCGCTTCCAGCCGGCACAGTCCAGCTCGGGACGGACGACCTGCCCGTGCTCATCGGCGAAGGAACCGAGGTGAACACCCTGGAACAGCTCTCCGGGATTGTTGTGCCGACCGCCGGCGGCCCCGTACCGCTGAGCGACCTGGCCGTCATCGAAGAAGTCCAGGTACCCACGTCGGTCTCCTCGTCCGGCGGGGAACGCACTGCCCTCGTTTCGGTAACCCCGTCCGGCGACGACCTCGGCGGAGCGATTGCCGAAGTCCAGGCCGAACTGGCCAACGTGGACCTGCCGACGTCGGTGACTGCAACCCTCAGCGGCGCAGCCACCCAGCAGAATGAGTCCTTCACCCAGCTGGGACTGGCGCTGCTGGCGGCGATCGCGATCGTGTACGTCATCATGGTTGCCACGTTCAAGTCCCTGGTGCAGCCGCTGATCCTGCTGGTCTCGGTGCCCTTCGCCGCAACGGGCGCCATCATCGCGCTGCTCATCGCCAACGTTCCCCTGGGCCTGCCCTCGCTGGTTGGCCTGCTCATGCTGGTGGGCATTGTGGTGACCAACGCGATTGTGCTGATGGACCTCATCAACCAGTACCGCAGGCCGCACGGACGCGAGCCCGGCATGAACGTCAGGGAAGCGATCGTCCGCGGTGCGCGGCAGCGCCTGCGCCCAATCCTCATGACAGCCCTGGCCACCATCCTGGCACTCACGCCGATGGCACTTGGTGTCACAGGCGAAGGCGGATTCATTTCCCGTCCGCTGGCGATCGTCGTCATCGGAGGCCTGATCTCCTCCACCGCGCTCACCCTGGTCCTGGTGCCCGTGCTGTACCAGCTGGTCGAAGGACCCCGGGAGCGCCGGGCCCAGGCACGCGAAGAAGCCGCACAGGCTGAACGGGAACGCCTCCAGGCGGAGGCCGCCGGCTGACCGGCAGCCCCGACGTCAAGGCCAACGGCAGGGCCGGCACCGCAGCGGGTGCCGGCCCTGCCGCGTTGCGGGAGCCGAAACCGGGGAATGAAATTCGGCGGCTACCTGTTGTAGACTCCCAGTAGATGCAAATGCATCTACCTTTTCGGGACGGCGAGCCGCTGCCGAAGCAGCTTCGCAACAGGAGGACACCATGCAGATCGGCGTATTCAGCGTCAGCGACATCACCCGCGACCCGGTTACCGGCCGGATGCCCACGGAAGGCGAGCGCATCAAGGCTGCGGTTGCCATTGCCCGCAAGGTCGAAGAAATCGGCATGGACGTCTATGCCACCGGCGAGCACCACAACCCGCCCTTCTACGCTTCCTCCCCCACCACCCTGCTGGGCTACATTGCTGCCCAGACAGAGAGAATCATTCTCTCCACCGCAACCACGCTGATCACCACCAACGACCCGGTAAAGATCGCCGAAGACTTCGCGATGCTGCAGCACCTCTCTGATGGCCGCACCGACCTGGTGCTGGGCCGCGGCAACACCGCTCCGGTTTACCCCTGGTTCGGCAAGAACATGCAGGACTCCGTGGACCTCACCGTGGAGAACTACAACCTGCTGCGCCAGCTCTGGGATAAGGAGACGGTCAACTGGCAGGGCAAGTTCCGCACCCCGCTCCAGAACTTCACCTCCACGCCCCGGCCGCTCGACGGCGTCGCCCCCTTCGTCTGGCACGGATCCATCCGCACACCCCAGGTCGCGGAGATCGCCGCCTACTTCGGCGACGGCTTCTTCGCCAACAACATTTTCTGGCCGAAGGAGCACTACATGCAGCTGATCGGACTGTACCGCGAGCGCTACGAGCACTACGGCCACGGCTCCGCCGACCAGGCGATCGTGGGCCTGGGCGGACAGTTCTTCATGCGGAAGAACTCCCAGGACGCCGTGAACGAGTTCCGCCCGTACTTCGACAACGCACCCGTCTACGGCCATGGGCCGTCCCTGGAGGACTTCACGGCACAGACCCCGCTTACAGTGGGAAGCCCGCAGGAAGTCCTGGAGAAAACGCTCACGTTCCAGGAGTACTTCGGGGACTACCAGCGTCAGCTCTTCCTCATCGACCATGCGGGCCTGCCACTGAAGACCGTGCTGGAACAGCTGGATCTTTTCGGCGAGTACGTGCTTCCGGAACTTCGCAGGGAACTGGATTCCCGCCGTCCGGCACACGTGCCGGACGGACCTACCCACGCCGGACGCGTGGCGGCTCGCGAGGCTTCACTGTCCACTTCCACCCCGGTAACTTCAGTAGGCTAATGGAATGAGTTCCGAGACCAGCCACGCAACCACCGTTAAAGAGACCGCAGAGGCGTGGGAATCACTGTTCCGGGCGCAGGTGGGCGTCATGCGCCGGCTGCAGCGCGACCCGGAGTTCAAGGAACTCACCATGCGCGAGTACGACGTGCTCTTCAACCTCAGCCGCTGCCCCACCGGCTGGACCCGCCTCAATGAGCTTAACGAGCACCTGCTGATCAGCCAGCCCAGCCTGTCCCGCATGGTGGAGCGGCTGGAGAACAAGGGGCTGGTCCAGCGCCGCCCGGCGCAGAACGACCAGCGGGGCGTTGAGCTGTCCCTGACCGGAGAAGGCCGGGCGGTGCAGAAGCGCCTCGGCCGGATCCACGTCCGGGGTATCCACGACCTGCTGGGTCCGGCCCTGACAGCCCAGGAGCTGGCCCAGGTCAAGGAACTCATGGATAAGCTCCTGGCCAGCCTCAACTCCGAGGGGTCAGGCACCAGCGACGGCCGGCCGGCAGGGGCCTAGGCTCTTTCGCGCCGCGCCGCGCCGCGCCGGCACCCGGTTCAGGTTCCGGGGGCCGGCGCCACCGGGCTACCTTGCCGCAGTATCTCCGGCCCCGGCACCGCTGCTGCCCGTTACGCCGTCGTTGCCGGCGATGCCGCTCTCCGGAAGTATCGGCGGGTCGGCGAAGGCCAGCCTGGGAACCAGCAGCAGCGCAGCCGCCGCAGCAAATGCCGTGACGGAGCAAACGGCCCACACCGTGAGGTAGCCCGACAGGGGTGCCGCAGTCGCCGCCCCGGCAACGTCCCCCAGGGACTGGCCCGCAGCGCTGAGCAGTGCAATGCCAAACACGGCGGAGGCAAAGGACCCGCCAATGGTCTTGGTGGTGTTGGTGAGCCCCGTTGCCATACCGGTTCGGTTCAGCGGTGCGGCCGCGGCCGCTGCGGAAGGCAGCGCTGCAACCAGCGCACCCGACCCCAGGCCGGCAATCACCATGTTGGTCAGCGTCTGTGCAAGGGAATCGTGGAACGGCAGGAACAGTCCGTATCCGATACCAACCACGGCTGCCGCCCCGGAAAGGGTGATCCGCGGCGTGCTCAGCTTTGCGGCCAGCGGGAACAGCAGCGCCCCTGCCAGCACCGACAGGACGTAGGCCCCAATGATCAGGGACACGGATCCGGCTTCCAGTCCCAGTCCGTAGCCGTGTGCTTCGCGGTCTGTCCGGGCAAAGGTGGACATGGGCGCCTGGGCACCCAGCACGGAGATCCCGAACAGGCCGGCGGTGAGCTGGACCGGCCACATGGTGGGAGCGCACAGCATCCGGATATCCACCAGCGGCTCGTCCAAGCGCAGCTGATAGCGCACAAACGGAACGAACGCCGCCACGCCTGCAGCCAGGACGGCCCAAACCCACCAGGTGCCGGGACCGTTGATCCGCAGGAAAGTCAGCCCGGAGGTCAGCAACAGCAGCCCAACGGCCAGCATCGCGAAACCCCGTACATCCAGGGCACCGCGGGCCCTCAGCCCGGACTCCGGCACCCCGAACCAGATGGCGAGGATACACAGGGTGGCAGCTGCCGCAGGCACCATCAGGGTCAGCCGCAGATCCCCTCCGAAGACCTCCACCAGCGCCCCGGCTGCGAGCGCTCCGGCGATGACGCCGAACTGCAGCCCGCCCACCAGCACACCGGCTGCCTTGCGGGTTACCGCTGCCCGGTTCGGGGCCGATGCGGCCCGGGCGAAGATGAGGGCAACTTCCAGGGGGAGCCACACCACGTAGAACCCCTGCAGCGACCAGGCAACGAGGAAGGTCCAGAAATCGGGCGCGAACGCCACGCCCCAGGAGGCTGCTGCCGTGAGCACGGTTGAGACCAGCAGGATGCGTTTGTGCCCGTACATGTCCCCCAGCCGGGCAAGGACGGGAACGGCCAGGGCGCTGAACATCAGCTGTGCTGCCTCGAACCAGTTCACGTCGCCGTCGGCGATTCCCAGGTTGCGGGCAATGTCGGTGAGGATCGGCGTGTAGTACCCCTGCAGGATTCCACTGGTGATTTCAACGAGCACCAGGAAGAACACCACGGGGCCGAGGGCACGCATCAGGGCACCAGGTTCTGCAGCAGGCGCCGGTAGAACGTGATGCCCTCGCCGAATGTATGAAGGGAGAGCTTCTCATTGTCCGCGTGGATGGAGGCCCGTGCAGCCTTGTCCATTCGGAACGGTGCGAAGCGGTACACGGCGTCGCTGATCGCGGTGTAGCGGCGTGAATCGGTGCCGCCGAGCATGATGTACGGCGCAGGGATGGCGTCCGGGAACACTTCGCGGATCGCTGTCTCCAGCGCGGCGAACTGGGCGTTCGACGTCGAGGAAACCGGTGAGGGCTCGCTGCCTTCCACTACGCGCAGGGAGACTTTCCGGTCCCGGACGGTGCGGCGCATCCGCCTCAGCACGGAGTCGATGCTCTCCCCCGGAGCGATCCGGACGTTTGCGTTGGCCGTGGCACGCGTGGGCAGGACGTTGGAGGCCTTGGATCCGGAGAGCTGTGTGAGGGCGACGGTGGTGCGGGTCAAGGCGTTGGGCTCGCCGCCCAGGGCGCCGAAGATCCGGGTTAACGGAAGCCGCAGCGAACCGGCGCGGGCAAACAGTGCCGCCGGCAGCGGGGATGCCCCGGCGGCCAGGCGTCCCAGCATCTCGATGGTGACCGGGTGCAGGGCCGCCGGGAAAGGCCTCTGGTCCAGACGCACGACGGCGCGTGCCAGCCGGGCAGCGGCACCGAGACGGGTGGGTGTGGAGGCATGTCCGCCGGGGTCTTCGACCGAGAGCTCTACGTCCAGGATGCCCTTTTCCGAGACACCAATGACGGCGACCGGGGACGTGACGAACGGAAATGCCTGGCTGGCAACTGCCCCTCCTTCATCCAGCACCAGCCAGGGGCGCACGCCGCGTTCCTGCAGGATGGCGGCTGCCCGGGCCGCCGTGTCACCGGCTGTTTCCTCATTGTCCCCAAAGGACAGCCAGACAGTGCGGGAAGGGGTGAAACCCTCTTCGAGCAGGGTTTCAACGGCCTCCAGGATGGCGGCCAGCGACCCCTTGTCATCCAGCGCTCCGCGTCCGTGGATCCAGCCATCCGCCAGGACACCGGCAAAGGGCGGATGTTCCCAGGTTGACTCGTCCTGGACCGGCACCACGTCGTAATGCGCCATCAGCACCACCGGGTCGAGTTCATCTTCCGTGCCCTGCCAGCGGAACAGGAGTCCCCCGCCAACTTCCTCCAGCGTCAGCCGCCTGTGGACCACGGGGAAGAGTGCGGCGAGTTCTGCGCGAAAGCGGGCGAACTCGCCGTCGTCCACTTCTTCGGGTATCCGGGAGGAAACCGTGCGGCAGGCGATGAGGCGGGCAAGTTTGGGGGCCGCAGCGTCTCCCCTGTCCCGGGGCAGCACTTCTGCCGGTGTGCTCGTATACATGGCAGCAGTGTAGGGCCGCTATGTTACCGGCGGGTTTTGCGACGCGTTTGCTACGTGCGCGGTGCCTGGGCCAGCCCTCTCACCCGCTCCACGGCAGCGCTGACGGCACGCGCCGCCAGGGCCACCTCGTTCTCCCGCACCGACGGCGTGAAACTGAGCCGGACCGCAGTCTGTGCGGTGTCCCTGTCCACTCCCATGGCGGTCAGCACCGCGGACGGCTCGTCCGAGCCTGCCGCGCACGCCGAGCCGGAGGAACACAGCACCCCTGCCCGTTCGGATTCCAGCAGCACTGACTCGCCGCTGGTCCCGGGGAAGCAGAAGGAGGCGTGCCCTGGCAGCCTTTCCGTTCGGTGTCCCGTCAGCTGGGCGCCGGGCACCGATTGCAGGACGGTCTCTATCAGGTAGTCGCGCAGTTTCACGGCGCGGGGGGCTGCTGCCGGGCGCTCCTGCTCTGCGAGCTTCAGCGCTGTGGCCAGTGCAACCGCACCGGCGACGTTCTCGGTTCCTGAACGGCGGCCGCGTTCCTGGCCGCCGCCGTGAATGAGCGGTTCAAGGGGCAGGACCCCGCGGACGTAAAGCAGGCCGCAGCCCTTTGGTGCACCAAGCTTGTGTCCGGAGATGCTCATGGCATCGATTCCCGTGCCGGCTACGGACACGGGCAGCCAGCCGGCGGCCTGCACTGCGTCCGTATGGAACGGTATTCCGCGTTCCCGGCACGAGTCGGCTATCTCCGCCACCGGCTGGAGGGTCCCCACTTCGTTGTTGGCCGTCATGATGGTGCATAAGGTGGTCTCGCGTGTCAGCGCAGCTTCCACGGCGGCGGCATCCACCCGGCCGGTTCCGTCCACCGGAACCAGCGTGATCCGGAAACCGTGGAAGCGCTGGAGGTAAGCCAGGGATTCGAGCACTGCCGGATGTTCGACGGCGCTGGAGACAATGTGCCGTCCCTGCGGGGATGCCAGGGCCAGGCCCTTTATCGCCAGGTTGTCCGCCTCGGTCCCGCCGGAGGTAAAGACAACGTCTCCGGGGCGGCAGCCGAGCACGTCCGCGGCGGTACGGCGGGCATAGTCCAGGGCGCGGCCTGCCGTTGCTCCCGCCGAGTGCGTGCTGGACGGGTTGCCGAAGTCACCGGTGTACAGCGGCGCCAGCGCAGCCAGGACCTCCGGGCGGACGGGGGTGGTGGCCGCGGCGTCAAAGTAGATCATGCGCGGATATCCAGGCCAAGGTCCAGTGCCCGGACACTGTGGGTCAGGGCTCCTGCGGAGATGATGTCCACACCGGTGGCCGCAATCGAGGCCACGGTTTCCAGCCGGACGTTGCCGCTGGCTTCCGTCAGCGCCCGTCCGTTGACGGCTTCCACCCCGCGGCGCAGGTCTTCGATGCTGAAGTTATCCAGCAGCACGGTGTCCGCTCCACCGGCCAGCACGGGTTCGATCTGGTCCAGTGAATCCACTTCCACCTCGAAATGAACGGTGTGGGAGAGCTGGTCCTTTGCCTGGCGGAGTGCCGAAGCGAGGTCCAGGCCGGCAGCTGCCAGGACGGCCAGGTGGTTGTCCTTCGCCATGACCGCGTCGGAGAGGGAATAGCGGTGGTTGAACCCGCCTCCGCACCGCACCGCGTAGCGTTCGAGCGCACGGAGCCCCGGGGTGGTCTTGCGGGTATCGGCGATGCGCGCCCGGGTTCCCTCGGTTTCGGCAACGAACCGAGCCGTCAGGGTGGCGATCCCCGAGAGCCGCTGGGCAAGGTTCAGTGCCACCCGTTCGGCGGCGAGGACGGTCCGGGCAGGGCCAGTGATTTCCGCGAGGATTCCTCCGGCGTCGAACCGTTCCCCGTCGCGGACCAGGCTGATCACCGCTGCGCCGGGCCCGGCGAGCCTGAAGGCCGCTTCCATGACCTGCTCGCCGCAGAAGACGCCTTCTTCCCTGGCCGTCAGGAAAGCGGTCGCCGCTGCGTCCTCCGGGATCAGCGCATGCGAGGTGAGGTCTCCCCACGGAGCATCCTCCGCGAGCGCGGCAGCAACCAGCTGGTCCACCGCGGTGCCGGGAAGCGGCAGCGGTGACGCCCCGGCGGTCCGCGGCAGCGGCTTCGGCTTCGGCTTCGGTGCAGCGGCTTCTGTGTGTGGCGGGAGCTGGGTATTCGTCATCCGGGTATTCCGTTCTTGGGTCAAACAGGTTCAGTGAGCGGGAGCGTGCTCTGGCGGCGGGCAGCCGGTGCGGCCTGTCTGCCAGGCCCGCCGGGCAGCTCATCGGAACGGAAATGCGCTCCGATGGAGGAACTGCGGCGTAACGCGGCTGCAACCAGCAGCCGGGCACACGTGAGCAGGTTGGCGTCTTCCAGGGCCTGCACGCGTTCTCCCCTGCCGGTGTCAAGAACCGGGCGGGCCGAGACGCCGTCCAGCCAATCTGCAGCCCTGCGCAGCCCGCTTCCGCTGCGCAGCACCCCCGCCTGCTCCCACATCAGGGACTTCAGGGCCGGGCGTTGGAGGGGCTCTGTTCCGGTCAGGCCTCCGCGGGAGCGCGGGTGGGGCATCGGGCCGGGCCTGGAAGTTGCCGCCGCCTTCGGCCCGGGCCGGATGCCTGCCCACAACCCGGCTGGTGTCCCGGCTTCCCAGGCCCGTCCGGCATCCCGGGCAGTGCTGGCCGCGGCAGCCCGGCCCCCGAATACCAGGCCTTCCAGCAGGGAGTTCGAGGCAAGCCGGTTGGCGCCGTGGACGCCGGTGCAGGCAACCTCTCCCGCCGCGTAAAGGCCGGGCACCGAAGTCCGCCCGGACAGGTCCGTGGCAACGCCGCCCATCCAGTAGTGCGCTGCGGGCACCACCGGCAGCAGTTCGCGTTCCCAGTCGAATCCGTGAGCGGCAGTCACGGCAGCCAGGCCAGGGAAGCGGCGCGCCAGGAATCCGGGTCCCCTGCGGTCCACGATTCCGGTGGCGTCCAGCCAGACGGTCCCCTCCCCCGTGGCCCTAAGGTGTCGGATGATCGAACGGGAGACGACGTCGCGCGGCGCCAGCTCGGCGTCGTCATGGTAACGGGCCATAAACCTCTCGCCCCGCGCATCGCGGAGCACCGCCCCTTCGCCGCGGACCGCTTCCGAGATGAGCGGGGTGCCGGGCACTGCAAGCGAGGTTGGATGGAACTGGAAGAACTCCTCGTCCGTCGTTTCCGCGCCGGCCCGAACCGCCAGTGCCACGCCGTCGCCTGTGGCACCGGAGGGATTGGTGGTGTGCCGGTAGAGTTCGCCCGCACCACCAGTGGCCAGGAGAACGGCTTGCGCCGCGATCCTGCGTTCGCGTCCCGCGGCCAGGATGTCCAGCCCGGAGACGGCGCCGCCCGTGAGAGCCAGCCTGAGCGCGAAGGCGTGCTCAACGACGGTGATCCCGGGGTGCGAGCGCACAGCGCCAATCAGGGCGGCAGCTATGCCTGCACCGGTGGCGTCACCGCCAATGTGCAGGATCCGCCGGGCGGCATGGGCTGCTTCCCGCGCCAGGGCCAGGGACCCGTCCGGGTTGGCATCGAAGCCGGCGCCCATGCCCTGCAGCCGCCGGATATGGGACCCGGCTTCGATGCAGAGCACCTCCGCGGCTGCACGGTTCCCCGCCCAGCCCCCCGCCGACAGCGTGTCCTCGCAGTGGGAAGCGGGGGAATCCCCGCCGGAGGACTGAGTTACCGCGGCGATGCCGCCCTGGGCGTGCCAGGTGTTGCTGTGCTCCAGCGCGGACTTCGTCACCAGCAGCACCGGATCATGCTGCGCCGCCTGTGCAGCGCAGAGCGCTGCATACAGGCCGGCGATTCCGCTGCCGACGACGGCGATGCTCAAGGCCGGACCGCCAGCATCCGTTCCAGGGCGGTGCGGGCCGCCGCCGCCGTGGCAGCCGGGACGGTGATCCGGTTGCGGACCTCTCCTGCCACGAGCCCTTCAAGTACCCAGGCGAGGTAGCCCGGGTGGATGCGGTACATGGTGGAGCACGGGCAGATCACCGGGTCGAGGCAGAAGATGGTGTGTTCCGGGTACTGCGCCGCGAGCCGGTTCACCATGTTGATTTCAGTACCGATGGCGAAGGTACTTCCCGCGGGCGCCGCAGCTATGGCTTTCTGGATGTAGTCCGTGGAGCCGGATTCATCTGCTGCGTCCACAACCGGCATAGGGCATTCGGGATGCACAATCACCCGGACGCCGGGATGTTCGGCCCGGGCCCGGGCGATCTGCTCCACGGTGAAGCGCTTGTGCACGGAACAGAAGCCGTTCCACAGCAGGACCTTCGCTTCCTGCAGGCGCTCCGCGGTGTTTCCGCCCAGCGGGAGCCGTGGATTCCACATGGGCATGGCGTCCAGCGGAATCCCCATGGTCTTGGCCGTATTGCGGCCCAGGTGCTGGTCCGGGAAGAAGAGGACCCGCTGGCCCCGCTCGAACGCCCATTCAAGCACGGACGCGGCATTGGAGGATGTGCAGACGATCCCGCCGTTTTCCCCGCAGAACGCTTTCAGGGCGGCCGAGGAGTTCATGTAGGTCACTGGAATGACCGGCCGCATCCCGCCGGCCTGGGGCGCTTTGCCGTAGAGGGCGGTGAGCTGCTCCCAGCATTCGGCGACCGAATCGGCGTCGGCCATATCTGCCATGGAACAACCCGCGGCAAGGTTCGGCAGCACAACAGCCTGGTCCGGCCCGGAGAGGAGGTCCGCTGTTTCCGCCATGAAATGGACCCCGCAAAACACAATTGCTTCGGCCTCCGGACGGATTTTGGCGGCGCGGGCGAGCTGGAAAGAGTCCCCCACAAAGTCTGCATGGCGCACCACTTCGTCGCGCTGGTAGAAGTGCCCGAGGATCACCGCACGGCTCCCCAGAGCGGCCTTGGCACGGAGGATCCGCTCGTCCAGCTCCGCTGCGCCGGCCTCGCGGTATTCAGCCGGAAGTTCGCCCTGGCGGGGTGTTCCGGCAGGGACGGTATCCCCAAGGGACGCGCCGGGTCCGTATCCCGGAGCGGCGTCGAAGGTCCAGGGGCCGGCGGCAAGGCCCGGGGTGCAGGCTGCGGTCTGTGCCTGCGCCTCTTCGGGTCCGGAAAGCAGGGCGATCCTGGTGGCCACGCTCCCGCTTGGGACCGGAATCGTTTCAGTCATGTCAGTGCTCCGTTGCTTCTGGTCTCTGGCTGGGGAAGGATTCGTCCCGGGGATCCGGCCCGGTGTAGCGGTACAGCCGCGGGGGCCGGTGCCGCCCGCCCTGAAGGTAGTGCTCGGTAGGCTCAATGTGCACCGACGCCTGCAGCTGGCGGCGGAAGTTTGCCGGGTCGAGGTCGCGTCCCAGGACGGCCTCGTAGACTTCCCGAACCTGGGCGAGGGTGAAGGTGGACCCCAGGAAGGCGTAAGCCACGGTGCCGTACTCGAGTTTGTTGCGCAGGCGCCAGAGCGCGTAATCCACAATCTGGTTATGGTCGAAGGCCAGGGTCCCCACTTTGTCTGCCCGGAACCAGGCGACGTTGTCATCCTGCCTGGCCAGGGCCGCCTCGTCCGGCTGAACCAGCGCCCAGTACACGATCGAAACCACCCGGGGGGAAGGTGACCGGTCCGCGCCGCCGAAGGCGTAGAGCTGCTCAAGGTACCGCGGCGTCAGCGCCGTGGTTTCCCGCAGGTTCCGTGCTGCGGCGTCCTGCAATGACTCGCTTGCCCGCAGCGGGCCGCCCGGAAGCGCCCACAGGTCCAGGTAGGGCTGCCTGATCCGGCGCACCAACGGCAGCCACAGCGTCAGGATCCCGGTGTCCGGATCCGGCCGCAAAGCGAAAATCACCGTGGAAATCGCCAGCGACGGGGGCTCCTGCTCCCGCTCCGAGACGTTGGCGTATCTGGGGCTCATCCCTGTCTGCCTTCCTGGCCGGCAGCCCCGGGGCCGCGGCATGAATAGTAAGAGTCGGGCTGACTCTAACTCAAACTGCGGAGAAAGAGCATGTTTGCCGCCGGCAGGTTACGCGCTCTTCTCGGGTTCCCCGGCGCCGGAGCCCGCTGCCGCATGCAGCAGAGGCAGCATGCGGCCTTCGAAATGGGTATTGAGGACGATCACGGAAGATGACCTCAGCACTGCTCCGGTGGCGACCATGGAATCGATGACGCGCTGCAGATCGGAGTTGGAGCGGGCAGCCACACGGGCAATGAGGTCACTTTCCCCGGACACCGTGTGGGCTTCCTGGATTTCCGGAATCTCGGCAAGCGCCGCAACGACGGCGTCGTGCCCCATATCCTGGCGGATCGTCAGCGAGCAATACGCGGTAACAACGTACCCGAGGGCGGCCGGATCAAGCCGCGGGCCCCACCCGGCTATGACGCCGCTGCGCTGCATCCGGTCCAGTCTTGCCTGCACCGTGGCACGGGCTACCTTGAGCGTCCGGGATGCTTCCAGGACCGACATCCGAGGATCGTCGGTAAATAGGGACACAATCCGGGCGTCGAGCTGATCTGTTGCCATGGCAACCTTTCCCTGCAGGAGATCCGGGCGGAACCGGGCGCATACCCGGAACAGGGCGTACTGGTGCCACCCCTGAGGGAACTTTAGCTGCACAGGAGGTTTTACCGCACTGCGCCACGCACGCTAAAAGTGCAGGCCAGAGGCCATCATGGGGCGCCGCTGCCGGGCTTCGAAATGCAGTTCTGTTCAGCCTAAATGGAGAAATTCGGAGAACTTCTATCCCGCAAATAGATTCTCGGCACTCATTCAGCGGCATGAGTTTCCGTTTTAATTCCGGAGCGGTGAATTTCCACGGTAAACGGGCGATTCCGGCTGCGGAATCCGGCGGCCGATGGGCGGCCGGCATTGCTGCCCTGCCAGCACGCCTGTCACCGGCAGGGTGGCAGGGCAGGGCAGCAGCGGGCTTTGGACCCTACTGGCCCTTGCGCTTCCGCGGAGCCGGCTCGGCGCCGGCAGACTTGGCCCGCTTCTCTGCGCGCTTCTCCTTGATGGACTTACCTGGCTTTTTGGCGTTTCCGGACAATGTGCCCTCCTTGGCGTCTGGCCAGCGGCTTTCCGGACTGGTCCGGGGCCGCATAGATTTTATCCACAGCGGTTTTCTGCATTTGCTGAACAACCGTTATTCCAGACCATACCCGGAAATAAAATAAATGCCAGTCCTGCCCGCACAGTTCATGCGCGCACTCCTGCCTCCCACGCAGAACGCGGCTGCAACCACGGCTGCGCGGAACGGAGCGGCGCAGACAGAGCGGCGAAGACAGGGGCGGATCAGTAGTCAGTTTGTATACGTGGTTGAGCCTAGTGGTGGACGAAGTGCACAGTGTGCTCAGCACTCCTCTAACTGTTTGCACGGTGAAGTGATGCCCGTTACGTTTCCACTATGGACCTAGACACAACGAGCATCCCGGAGCTCACAGCCGAGGAACTGCGCCAGCTGTACAAACTGCTGATCGCCACCCGCGACCTCGACGTCGCGGCTGTGGCCTGGCAGCGCCAGGGAATCCTTCCCGGCTACGCCCCGGAGCTTGGGCAGGAAGCCGCCCAGGCGGGCAGCGCCTTCGCCCTCGACCCAACACGCGACTTCGCATTTCCCACGTACCGGGAGATGGGCGTCGCCCTGGCTCTCGGGGTGGACATGGTTGAGTACATGTCCACGCACAAGGCCAGCTGGCATGGCGGCCTGTACAACCCCGTCACCACCCGGCTCGCGCCGATCCAGGCCGTGGTTGGCGGATCAGTGCTGCACGCCGTCGGCTGGGCCCACGGCCAGCGGCTGGCCGCCGGCAGTGCCGGCAGCCCCGAAGGCGGCCTCCCCGCTGCCATCACCTACTTCGGAGATGGAGCCAGCTCCCAGGGCGATGTCCACGAGGCGATGAACTTTGCCGGCGTACTGAAGGCGCCGGTGGTCTTCTTCGTCCAGAACAACGGCTGGGCCATCTCCCTGCCCACCGAGGAACAGGTGGCAGGCGGCAGGGTTGCCGCCCGGGCGGAAGGCTACGGAATAGCCTCGGTGACTGTGGACGGCAACGACGCTCCCGCCGTCGTGCGGGCAACCCGGGCAGCTCTTGAACACGCCCGGGCGGGCAACGGACCGGTACTGATCGAGGCCATGACCTACCGCCGCGGTCCGCACTCCACCAGCGACGATCCGGGGCGCTACCGCACCCTTGACGAGGAACGGCGTGACGGCGGCGAGGATCCCGTGACGCGGCTGGCAGACCTGCTGCTGCGCAGCGGTGCGGCCGACCAGGCGTTCCTGGACTCCGCTGCCGCCGAGGCCAAGGCACACACCGATACCGTCCGGGAAGGCATCCAGGCACTAAAGCCGCGGCCGGGCCGGGAAATGTTCGACTATGTCTTCGTCGAACCCACTGATGCACTCAAGGCCCAGGCCCGCGCCTGGCGGGAGGAATCCGAGCATGTCTAGCCAGCTGACCGAAGGAGTACGCCCCATGGAGGCCGGCTCCGCTTCGGACCCCACTGAAACCCTGTCCATGCAGGCCGCACTGAACCGCGCCCTGGCTGAAATCCTCGCCGCGGACCCCAAGGCCATAGTTCTTGGGGAGGACGTCGGCCGGCTCGGCGGCGTGTTCCGCATTACCGACGGCCTGCAGAAGCGCTTCGGCGCCGACCGGGTCTTCGATACCCCCCTGGCCGAATCCGGCATCCTGGGGATGTCCGTGGGCCTGGCAATGGCCGGCTTCCACCCAATCCCCGAGGTCCAGTTCGACGGATTCGCGTACCCGGCCGTCAACCAGATCATCACCCAGCTGGCCCGCATGAACTACCGCAGCCGCGGCACCATGCCCATGCCGGTAACCCTTCGTGTGCCGAGCTTCGGCGGAATCCGGGCACCGGAACACCACGGCGAGTCCCTCGAGGCGCTCTTCGCACATGTTCCGGGCCTGAAGGTAGTCTCGCCGTCGAGCCCCCACCAGGCCTACCACCTGCTCAAGCACGCCGCCGCCCAGCCGGACCCCGTCATCTTTATGGAGCCGAAGTCCCGCTACTGGCAGAAGGACACCGTGGACCCCGGCACTCCGGGAAACCTGCAGGGTTCACAGGTGGTCCGCGAAGGCAAGCACCTGACCCTGGTTGCCTGGGGCGCCATGGTTGCCCGATGCCTCCAGGTCGCCGAACTGGCAGCCGAGGACGGAATCGAAATCGAGGTCCTCGACCTGCGCTGGCTGAAGCCGATCGACGCCGAAGGGCTGGCAGCCTCGGTTTCGAAGACCCGGCGCGCCGTCGTCGTGCATGAAGCCCCGCTCACTGCCGGGCTGGGGGCGGAAGTTGCCGCGCTCATCACCCAGCACTGTTTCGACACACTCAAGGCCCCGGTGGAGCGGGTGACCGGATTCGACGTACCGTATCCCTCGGGTGACCTGGAAGACGAATACATCCCGAACATTGACCGCATCCTCTTTGGGATCCAGCGAGTATTGGAGTACCGGCGTGGCTGAAATTTCATTTCCCCTGCCTGACCTGGGCGAAGGCCTGATCGAAGCAACTGTCCTGGAATGGCTGGTAGCCCCCGGTGACCAGGTGGAGCGCAACCAGCCGCTGGTGGAGGTTGAGACGTCCAAGTCCGCAGTTGAGCTGCCGTCCCCCCAGGCCGGCGTCGTTGCCCGGATCTATGGAGAAGCCGGCGAGAAGATCAACGTCGGCGAGCCCCTGGTGGTCTTCGAGGTTCCCGATGACACTGCGGGGATTGTCGGCACCGTCCCGCAGGAAGCGCCGGCCCGCCGCCGGGTCCGGCTCTCCGCCGTCCTGGACGAGGACTAAGCGTGGGCGCAGGCATCGGCACCTCCCCTGCCCTGTACAGCGAAGTCCACGAGGCCGACGGCGGCACTTCGCTGCGTCCGGTGCTTGTGCTGCACGGGTTTGCCTCCTCAACGGAGCTGAACTGGGAGTCCACGGGCTGGATCACCGCACTGACCGGCGCCGGACGGCGGGTCATCACGGTGGACCTGCCCGGACACGGCCGCAGCGATGCACCCCGGGAACGGGAGCACTACTCGCCGAGCCGGATCCAGGCCCGCCTGCTGGATCTGCTCTCCGAGGCAGGCGTGCGCCCGCTCGCCGACGACGATCCTTCCTCCGGAGTGGACGTGGTCGGATACTCGCTTGGTTCGCGGCTCGCGTGGGAACTGGGTGCAGCCGCTCCCGACCTGGTGCACCGCATGGTGCTGGGCGGGCCGGGAGCCGGGGACCCGCTGGCAGACTTCGACCTGGACGGCGCCCGGCAGTTCCTGGCGGACGGGACTCCGCTGGCGGATCCCGTGAGCTCCGATCTGCTGCGGATGGCCCAGCTTGTGCCCGGCAATAACCTGGATGCTCTCCTGACCCTGATCGAAGCGATCAAGGAAGAACCGTTCCAGCCGGAGGCTGCCGTCCCGGCGATGCCGCTGCTGCTGGTGGCCGGCGATCAGGACGAGCTGGCGTTGACGGCGCCGCAGCTTGCAGCACTCAACGGGCAGGCTGACCTGCTTCTGCTGCCCGGGCGCCGGCATGCCAATGCCGTGACGTCCCGGGCTTTCAAGAACGCGGCCGTCGAGTTCCTGGACGTCCGGGCCTGACACAAGGTCAAGAGTTGGTTACGGCGGGGCAAATCGGAGCGGAAGGGGTGTCTGCGCAGGATAGGATCGAATAGTCAGTACACTGAAATGGAATTACTAAGTGTGCTTTCGATTTACCTTCGACCATTTTGTGCAGCATCCATCCATGTTCCATCCCCGCAGTTTCAAGCTTAAGTGAGGACGCCCGTGGACTTATTCCTGGGGCAGCGTTACCGCACCACCGACCTGATCGGCTCCGGTGGCGCTGCTTCCGTGCACCGGGCGATGGATGAGAACCTGGGCCGCGAGGTTGCCGTCAAAGTCTTCCGGCCCACCGTCCAGGAAGATGACGACTACCGCCGCCAGCACACCGAAACCCTGCTGCTGGCAACCCTGAACCATCCCGGGCTGGTAACTCTCCTGGATGCGGGACTGCACCATGAAGAAGACGGCCAGGTCCTGAACTACCTGGTCATGGAATTGGTGGACGGACCGGACCTGCGCCGCACTTTGAAGTCCGGCCCGCTGCCCGCTGTGTCGGTCGCTTCCCTGGGAGCAGACCTGGCCGACGCCCTCGCCTATGTCCACTCCAAGGGAGTCATACACCGGGACGTCAAGCCGGCTAACATCCTGCTCTTCCCGCAGGAGCACGATTCCCGGCTGTACCCCAAGCTCACCGACTTCGGCATTGCCCGCCTCGTGGAGGCCACAGTCGCGACAGCCCACGGCGCAACAATCGGCACCGCCAATTACCTCAGCCCGGAACAGGCGCAGGGCGGAACGGTGGCTCCTTCCACGGACATCTACTCCCTGGGTTTGGTGCTCCTGGAGTCCCTGACCGGTGAAAAGGCCTTCCCGGGTCCCATCGTCGAAGCCGCCGTGGCCCGCTTGCTCCGCGATCCCGAGATCCCCGAGTCCCTCGGAACTGATTGGGTGGAGCTGCTCCGTGCAATGACCAACCGGCTTCCCGATGCCCGGCCCGGTGCACAGGAGGCAGCGGCCGTACTTAGGGTGCTCGCGTCAGAGCCGGAGATCGCCGCACCCCGGACCGCCGCTGAAGACGCAGATGCCGAAGAAGTCTGCACCGGTGGAGTGACAACGGGGAACATCTATATCCCGCTGCCTCCTTCGCACGCCCCAAGCCTGGGCTAAGGGCACCGGGAGACCGGCCGGCTACCGCTGTCCTCCGGGTCAGGAACCGGCGCCGGTATCTTCTTCGGGTTCAAAGTTGGATGCGTCTTCAGTGCTGGACGCAGCCACGCCGTCACCCGAATCAGGGATGGTGCCTTCCGGCCCTGCGCCGCCCTTCTTGTCCTGCTCTTCGGGCGTTCCCTTGCCTGCATCGACCATGGTCTTTCCTCCCCTTGGGTGGCCTGCGAACCAAACCGGCCGGCAGGCGCCTGACTTCCGATACTAGGCCACCCGCCGCACACAGCACAGGGCCGGTGGTTTCCGCCCCCCAAGGAGGAAACCACCGGCCCTGTGCTGGACGCCGTATGGATGTGCCCTAGGAACCGTCTCCGGCGCCGCCGTCCGCCAGCACTCCGTGAGTGGTCGCCGGAACGTGCGGAACCGTGGTCCGCGGAGCCGCGGCGGCAGCAGGAGATACCTGGCCCTTGTTCTGCTTGGCAATCTGGATCTGCTCGTACACGTGGTTGCGAAGCTCCACGAAACGAGGAAGCGACCGGGTTGTTAGCTGGTCACGTTTCTCCGGGAGGTCAATCACAATGTCCTCCTGCACCACGGTCGGTGAGCTGGAGAGGACCACTACGCGCTCCCCCAGGTACACCGACTCGTCAATGTCATGCGTGACGAACAGGATCGTTACGCCCAGCTTCTCCCAGACGCTGCGCACCAGGTCTTCCAGGTCCGCACGGGTCTGGGCGTCGACGGCGGCAAACGGCTCATCCATCAGCAGCACCTTGGGCTGGTACGCGACGGCGCGGGCAATTGCCACACGCTGCTGCATGCCGCCGGAGAGCTGCCACGGATAGCTGGTGGGCACATGAGCCAGGCCCACGGCCTCCAGCGCATCGTCCACCAGCTGGTTCCGTTCACCCTTGGCTATGCCTGCGTTCTTGAGCGGCAGCTCCACGTTGCCGCGGACCGTCATCCAGGGGAACAGGCTGCGCCCGTACTCCTGGAAGACAACAGCCATGTCCTTCGGAGGTTCGGTGACCTTCTTGCCTGCCAGGACAACCTCGCCGGAGGTGGGTGCCATGAGGCCGGCGATGATCTTCAGCAGCGTGGTCTTGCCGCTGCCCGAAGGCCCAACCAGGCAGACGAGCTCACCCGGGCGAAGGTCGAAGGTCAGGTTGCGGACAGCTTCGATCTCCCCGGCATCGACCTTATAGATCTTCTGGACACCCCGGACCGACAGCAGCGGCTGGGCGGGGCCTTCCGTGGGATTACTCTGCATGTTCTACCTCTCTCAAACCGTGGTACCAGCCGAGGATGCGGCGTTCGGCCCACTGGAACAAAAATGACATGGCCACGCCGATCAGGCCAAGGACCACGATGCCGCTCCACATTTCGGGAATGGCGAAGGACCGCTGGAACTGGACGATGGTGAAACCCAGGCCTTCGGAGGACGCGAACATCTCCGAAATGACCATGAGGATCAAGCCGATTGACAGGCACTGGCGGACGCCGGCCATGATCTGCGGGCTGGCGCTGGGAAGCACCAGGTAACGCAGGCGGGCAAAGCCGCTGATGCGGAACGTACGGGCAGAGTCGCTGAGGACACCGTCTACGGCGCGGACGCCTTCGATGGTGTTCAGGAGCACCGGCCAGATGCAGCCGGAGACAATGACCGCAATCTTCATCTGGTCATTGATGCCGATCAGCAGCATCAGTACCGGGATGAGCACCGGCGGCGGGATCGCCCGGAAGAACTCGAGGACCGGTTCGAGCAGGCTCCGCAGCCAGCGGGTGGTGCCCACCAGGATGCCGAGTACGGTGCCGAGCACGATCGCCAGCGCGATGCCTGTTACCAGCCGGATAAGGCTGGGCAGCACGTCCGTCATGATGCGGTCCCAGGTCCAGACCGTCACGAACTTCTCCACAAGCGTGCCCGGCTTCGGGACGAAGAAGTTTGTGCTTCCCTGCGTGCTGATCCACCAGATGAAAATCAGCAGCGCCGGCAGGCCTACGAGGTAGCCCGCTTTCTTGAGCGTGTTCATACCACTACCTCCCCGCGGACCGAGCTGTGCCAGGACAGGGTGCGGCGTTCAACAATGCGCATGCCCATATTGATCAGGATGCCCAGCACGCCCGTGGTCAGCACCAGTGCGTACATCTGGGCAATCGCGCCGCCGGACTGGGCGTTGGCAATCTCCTTGCCCAGTCCGGGTGAACCGATGATCAGGCTCGCGGTAATGGCCAGGATAAGGGCCACGGCGGCGGCGAGCCGGACGCCGGTCATCAGGTACGGAAGCGTGGTTGGCCACACGACGTAGCGGATCCTCGCCAGGCGGCCGAGCCCGAAGCTCTTGGCCGTGTTGTTGGCGACCGGGTCCACGTCCGCCACCCCGTACAGGACCTGGATCAGGACCTGCCAGAAGGATGCGTAAACCACCAGCAGCAGCGTCGATTCAATGCGGAAGCCGAACAGCAGGACGGCCAGCGGAATCAGTGCCACCGATGGGATGGGACGAAGGAACTCGATGGTGGAGTTGGTGGCCTTGCGCAGGAAGTTGCTGGAGCCGATGACCAGGCCAAGGACCACGGCCGCGAGCGTTGCGATCAGGAGTCCGAGGAACCATCCCGTCATGGTGTCCACGACGGCGGCCCAGAACGCACCTAGGCCCAGGTTGCTGATGAAGACTCCCAGCACCTCACTGGCCGGAGGAAGGAATCGGGGATTGACCACTCCGAGTCGGGGAATCAGTTCCCAGGTCAGCAGGAATCCGAGGATTCCTGCCAGCCCCAGCAACGGCCCCGTGGGGAGACGTTTAGCGGATTTCATATGCTCTCGTTCTTCTCGAACCGGGCGGAGGGGCGCGTTGCTAGTCCTGTGCCGGCAGCATAGCGTCCAGGTCCGGCGCCTTGGACAGCGTTCCGTAGCTGGCCGCTGCTTCGCCGAGGATCGTCAGGCCCTCACGGTCGAAATCTGCGTGGAAAGCAGGCAGGACCATCTTGGCGCGCATTTCTTCGTCGATCTTCGTGTAGGTGCCTACGATTTCCCGGACCGCGTCAGGGTTTTCCTGGGCGTACTCCAGGGATTTCTTCATGGCCCTGGTGAACTTCTCGACGGTCTCGGGGTTCTGCTCGATGTAGGCGGAGGTGGTGAAGTAGCCGCTGATGTCCAGGCTGGGGTGGGTTTCAGCGAAGTTGTAGGCAATAACCCGTGCACCGTTTTCCACGGTCTGGGTGAGGAACGGATCCAGGATCCAGGCAGCGTCGACCTGGCCTGACTCAATGGCGGCGGGTGCATCGGGGAAGGGCACCTCGACGAACTTGATGCTCTCCTGGTCCCCGCCCGCCTTCTCCACGAGCTTTCGAATGGTGGTGTCACCGATGTTGGAAAGATTGTTGACGGAGACCGTCTTGCCGGCCAGGTCGGCGGCGCTCTGGATGTCGGATTCGGCCGGGACGACGACGGCGCCGAAATCGGAAGAGGTGTCTCCGGTAGTCGAGTTGCCGTTTGAGACCAGCTCGATATCCAGACCCTTGTCATTGGCGACCATTACGGAAACAACGTTGCCGAAGGCAAAGTCGAAATCACCGCTCACTACGCCGGGCACGGCGGCAGCTCCGCCCGTTGTGGTCTGGATATCCAGGTCCAGGCCTTCAGCCTCAAAGAATCCCTGCTCTTTGCCCAGCCAGATGGGAGCAGTATCCACAATGGGCATGATTCCCACCGAGAGTGTGGTGAGGCCGGTGGTGCCCTCAGCACCCGAGGCGCTCTCGTCACCGGAAAGAGATCCGCCTCCACAGGCGCTGAGGGTCAAAGCGGCCGCTGCGGCCAGGAGGACGGGGGCATTGCGTTTCACTAAAAGCGCTCCTTGTACGGTGGAACCCCGCGAAGACGGCCGCAGGGCGAAAACCCCCGTTCAGCTGCGATCCCTGAAGCCTGTGGCTTCCCGGTTGTTCGCATGTTGAACAAAAGTTCTACAGGTAAACGCTATGAAATGCGTCACCCCTCGTCAAGGAAATTATGTGATTGGAAACACAATCGAGACCGGCTGCGTAATGTTACCCGAGCCGCGCCTGCGAAGGGGGTCTTCCCTCCCCCGCCGGGCTATGCTGTTTGGTTCTTCGCACGCCGTACGGCCGCGGCAGAAGCAAGGCCCAGCACCAGCAGCGACGCGGCTGCACCGGCACTGACCAGGAACGCTGCCGGGTGGCCGAAGGCTTCCGCCAGCGGGCCCGCCAATCCTGAACCAACTGCGGTGCCGGCGACCGTGCCGCTGGCCAGCAGCGTCATGAAGGTGCCCATCAGATGCGGCGGCGCCAGCTCGGCGCCAATGCCGAAGATGCTGACCATGGTTGGGCCCACCGGAATGCCCAGGACGAAAAGAACAGCCAGCATGCCTGGGATGCCCGAAGGTACCAGCAGCAGCAGGGCCGCGGCGGTCATGGCCGCAGCCGACACAACCCAGCGCGCGGACTGGCTGAAACGCTGGGGCCAGAATGCCACGGACAGGGCAGCGGCCGCGGAGCTGATCCCCATGATCGAGTACAGCAGGCCAGCTGCATCAGCGGCTCCGAAAGTGCCGCCAAAGGCGGCCAGGGACGCCTGGGTAGCCCCGAAGAAGGTGCCCATTGCCACCATGCCCAGAACGGGCAGTGCCAGCAGTCCCCAGGAGGTGCCGCTTCGCGCGGCGCGGTCCCCCGGCGTCGTCGCCGTGTCCTTAGTTCGCCTGGGGGCAGGGAGGACGACCGCTGCGGAGCGGTGGAACGCGAACGCACTGACCATGGAGGCTGAAAGCACCGCCGCCAGCGCCAGGGGCAGCCAAGGGGCGACTGCCGCGGCGAGCACGCCCACAAGGGCCGGGCCAAGCACAAAGCTCAGTTCGTCGGCCATGCTCTCGTAGGACAGGGCCGTGCCTAGTTCCTTGCCGGTCCGGTCCCTGGAGGTGAGTGCCATCCAGCGCACCCTTGCCAGCGGCCCAACCTGCGGTCCGGTGGCTCCCATGCCGAAGGCTGCGGCCAGGACGGCGGCAAACGGGCCCCCGTCCGGAAGCTGCAGGGCAGTGAGGATCGCGGCCGTAATCAGCAGCGGGTTGGCGACCGCAGCCCCCAGCAGCACCGGACGCTGGCCGATGCGGTCTGCAAGGTATCCAAGGGCGGGACCACCCAGAGCCGACCCGACACCCACGGCCCCGGCAGCAAAACCGCCCTGCGCATAGGACCCGGTGATACTGGTGACCAGTGTCAGGGCCCCGATGGTGAGCATCGCCAGCGGCAGCCGGGCCAGGAAGGCGATGGAGAAGAAGGCGGGCCCGGCAAGTTCCAGAATGCGGCCGAAGCGGCCTTGGGCCGGAGCAGCGGCAGCGGTTTTAATGCCGTGGTTTTCAGCGGCGGCGTTTTCAGGAGCAGTGGACGCGTTTTCCAGAGCAGGGCGGCCGGCGCCGGGCTGCTGGTCAGGGGTAAAAGGTTTCATGCGGTACTCAGTTCAGGCAAAAATCGCGCATCGTCCCTCCTCCCGATGCGCCCGACCCGGTTACATGCCGATCCTACCCCGCCGGGAAGATGGGCGGGGTGCGTGCTCGCTCCTGGCGTACAGGCCCGGTGGGCGGCCGCGGCACACACCACCACCTCCGGCGTCCGGCCGGACCGCTAGGCCGGCAATGCCTGCACCGTTCGGTAGCTCACCGTTGAACCGTTGCGTCCGCGGGAGATCTGCAGCTGCGCGCTGATGCGCTGCTTCATTTCACTGACGTGGCTCACCAGGCCAACCACGCGTCCGCCGTCGCGCAGCCCTTCGAGGGCGTCCATCACCTGTTCCAGCGCTTCCTCGTCGAGGCTGCCGAACCCCTCGTCAACAAACAGGGTTTCCATGCTTGTCCCCCCGGATTCCTGCTGGACGACGTCAGCCAGGCCAAGGGCAAGGGCCAGCGACGCCATAAAGGACTCGCCGCCGGAGAGCGTTGAGGTGTCCCTGCGCACGCCTGTCCAGTCGTCGATGACATGCAGGCCGAGTCCCGCCTTTCGGTTTCCGGACTTCGAATCGTCGTGCACCAGCGAATACCGTCCGCCGGTCATCGCCGCGAGCCGCTCCGTTGCCGCAGCGGCAACCTGCTCCAGCCGGGCCGCGAGGACGTAGGTACTCAGCGCCATCCTGTAGTTGTTCTCCCCGTTGCCCCGTGCCGTGTCGCTGAGTGACTGAAGGAGGCTGCAGCGCCGGTGCAGCGGTTCCATCTCAGCTTCGGCCTCGGCCAGCTGTGCGGCCAGGTCTTCGAGAGTCCCCGCTGATCCTTCCAGCAGCCCGATCTGCACTGCCGCGTCGGACAAGGCCTGCCGTGCCGCGTCGGCGGCTTCCGCGGCCTCAGCGACGTCCTCCTCATCAGGCATGGGCTCGGGCAGGCCCTCGCTGTCCAGCTGCGCCAGCGCATCCTCATCTTCGCGCCGCATGGCCAGGCGTGCGGCCTGTGCATCGAGTGCCTCGAATGCGGCACGCAGTTCCTCCGCTTCGGCCGCGGGCAGCAACGCTGCGCGCACTGCATCGGCGTCCGGGAAACCAGTCCCGGAGAGCGCGTCCTGCAGTGCCTGGGCTGCTTCAGCCTGGAAGCTGCCTGACTGCCTGGCTGCCTGCAGCGCCGTCCTGGCCGAGGCTGTGCGGCGGCGCAGGCTTTCCAGCTGCTCCAGCCGTGCAGAGAGTGCCGCCGGGTCTGAGAGGTCCCCCGACCCCCTGCGGCCCAGTTCGGCCGATTCCTCTGCAGCGGCCGCGGCACGGGCCTGTGACTGGGCAGCTTCCTGGAGAAGACGGGACCTCGTCTTCTCCAACTGGCCGAGTTCAGCTTCGATTGCCCGGAGCCGGTCCTCCGCGTCGGTGAGTCCGGCCGCAGCTTGTTCGGCGGCGCGGAGGTCTTCCTCCGCCGCCTCGCGGGCCCGCTTCGCCTCGCCGGGATCCGATTCCCCTCCCTGGGCGCGCAGGGCAGCGGCGGCGGAAGCGTCTGCCTCCGCCGCGGCACGAGCTGCCTCCCACTGCTTCTCCGCGGCAGCGCTCGCCGTCCGGGCGGCGGCTTCCTCCTCCCGCGATACGAACTGCCCGCCCTCAGGCAGAGGCGCCGGAGCAGGGTGGGAAGTACTGCCGCACACGGGACAGTCCCGGCCTGGTTCAAGGGACGCAGCCAGTTCCGCGGCCGCCTGGTCCAGCCGCAGCTGCAGCAGGTCCTGCCACTGGCCGCGTGCGTCCTGATACGTCTGGCGGGCCTGGGCCGCGTGCTCCGCTGATTCCACCGCCGCAGCATGGGCAACTTTGTAGCTTTGGATCACCTCCAGCGTGCTGTCAGCATCCTGGATCCTCCGCCGGGCAGCGTCCGTTTCCGCGGCGGCGGACCGCAGGCCGGGGAGTGCCGAGCGCAGGGAAGCCTGTTCTTCCCGGAATGCCGCGGCAGCGTCCTCCGCTTCTGCGGCTTCCCCGCGGAGCTTCGCTTCCCGTGCCTCTTCCCGGGTTTTCAGCGCAGCCAGTTCGGCCGCGCGCTCAGCATCGGCAAGCGCATTCTCGGCGGCCGAGAGTTCTTTGGCGGTTCGCTCTTCCAGCTCGGCCAGTGAATCGGCGTCCGGCAGCTGCATCCCGGGTGCCTGCGGCGCCGGAATCCCTTCCGGGACAAGGTCCCCCAGCCCGGCGGGGGCTGCAGCGGAGTGCAGGGCCAGGAGGGCGCTGAGTCCTGCGGCTTCCGTCCGCCGGCACCCCTGCTCCGCAGAGCTGAACGCGTCCAGGTACCCTTTGAGCCCCTCCGCCCGCCGATGGGATTCAAGCATGGCCCGCTTAGGCAGGCTGGCGGCCTGCCGCACGGCGTGTTCGCGCTCTTCAGCCTCGAGCTGGAGCCGGGCCAGGCCCCGCGCACGGCGTGCTTCGAGCTTGTGCAGGAGATCTTCGGCTTCTTTGAAGCCGGTGCTCTTCCTCGCCTGGGCGAGCCGCAGGGAGGCAAGCTGATCAGTGACGGCGGTGCGCACGGCGCTGATCCATGCCGATCCCGCTTCAGCCTTGTCCTGCTCCGCGGCACCTGGTTCAGCCGGCGCCGCGGAACCGGTTTCCTCGCTGCCCAGCAGGCGGGCGCAGCGTTCAGCCTCGCTTCGTGCCTGTGCGCGCAGGAGTTCTGCATCTGCCTGCGCCAGGGACAGCTCAGCCTTCGCGGCGTCGGCCTCGGACTTGAGCTGCTGCTCGATCTCCTCATAGCGCCAGGTCCCAAAGAGTCTTTGCAGCAGCTCCGCGCGGGAGGTGGCGTCGGCCCGCAGGAAGGCAGCAAAGTCGCCCTGGGGGAGCATGACCACGCGGGTGAACTGCTCACGGCTCATGCCGAGCAGATCCTGGATCTCCGTTGCGGCCTCATCGTTCCGGGCCGTTTTCTGGACCCACTCCCCCTGGACCAGCTCGCTGAGCAGGGTGCGCGCCTGTTCGGTGACTGTTCCGGTGGCGCTCCCGGCCCGCTTGGCCGGACGCTCCCACTGGGGGCTGCGGATGACTTTGAACCGCCGGTCCCCCGCACTGAAATCCAGGAGGACTTCGGGCGCCACCCCCGGGGCAGCGTGGTCGCTGCGAAGCTTCCGGGCTTCCTGGCGTGCACCCGGAACCGACCCGTAGAGGGCGAAGCAGACGGCATCCAGCACACTGGTCTTTCCTGCACCGGTGGGCCCGTTGAGCAGGAACAGTCCCTGTGCGCCCAGCTCGTCGAAGTCGATGTGCTCACGGCCGGCGAACGGACCGAACGCCTGCATTTCCAGCCGGTGGATCCTCACTTTGCTGCCTCCGCCGCGTTGACCTTCTGCAGCACTTCGGTGAACACTGCTTTTTCTTCCGCGGAGGCTTCCCGCGAGCGCACATGGTCCAGGAATCCGCAGCAGACATCGAGGTCGTCCGTAGCCCTGGCCAGCCTCCGGCTGTAGCTCTCATTGACGCCCCGCGGGCCCGACGCCGGGTCAAAGGAGAGCACCAGGGTGTCCGGGAAGCGCGTACGGATCTGCTCCATGGCCTTGGCCGGACGGCTGTCGTCGGTGAGGGTGACCTGGCACCAGGCGTCTTCGGCGTGGGCATGTGCCGGATCTTCCAGGAGTTCCTGAAGCGTTCCCCGGAGAACTGCCAGCCGTTTCGGCGCCGTCCAGGGAACGGGTGTCACCCCGGCCAGGCCTGACGGGCCAAGTTCCACCAGCAGCCCGCCCTTCGCCTGGCGCGCCTCGGAGAAGGAGTACGGCAGCGGGGAGCCGCTGTACCAAACATTCGGCGCCAGCTCCTGGCGTCCGTGCAAATGGCCCAGCGCGGCATAGGTGAAAGAGCTGAAGAGGTCCAGCGGTACGGCACCGACTCCGCCCACGGACAGGTCCCGTTCGCTGTCCGAGGTAATGCCGCCTGAGGCAAATGTATGGGCCATGACCACCGGAAGCACCGGTTCCCCGGCCTCACGGCGCTCCTGGACGTCCAGCCGGATCCTCCGAACAGCTTCGCCAAGCACGCCCGCATGGTTGGGGGGAACGTCGGCACCAAGTTCAGGGGCGGCGAGGCGCGGTTCCAGGTAGGGAATGCCGTACACCGCCACAGTGGCCAAGCCCTCACGCAGCAGGACCGGGGATGCGATCGCGTCGACGCCTGTCCTCAGGTGGACTCCGCCCTGCTCAAAAATGCGTCCGCCAAATCCCAGGCGGGCAGCGGAATCATGGTTGCCGCTGGTGAGGACCACCCTTGCCCCGGCAGCGGTAATCCCAGCGAGCGCCTCATCCAGCAGCCGAACCACGTCCACTCCGGGCAGCCCACGGTCATAGACGTCCCCGGAGATGAGCACGGCGTCAATCTCCTCCCTGCGGACCGTTTCCAGGAGCTGGTCCAGGAAGGCGTGCTGTGCCTGGAGCATCCCCACGCCGTGGAAGGAACGGCCCAGGTGCCAGTCGGAAGTGTGCAGGATTCGCATACCCATAAAACTACCGCCCGCCGGTGACACAGCAGATTCGCGGGCCAGGGCCGGATACTGCAGTGCCGCCTGCGGGCGGGAGGGTCGGCGGGTTCACCCCGCCTGGAAGCTAGGAGCGGTGGCTGCCGGAGGCGTTGCCGCCGTCCTGCTCTCCGTCTTCCCTGGACGCTTCGGCAGAGTCGGCTTCGAAGAAACCGCGGGCAGCTGCGTCGTCTGCGTCCGTGCGGCCGGCACCCGCGCGGTCCTCATCTCCTGAACCCGCAGTGTCAACCCCTGCGGCTGCAGTGGTCTCGGCGGCAAAATCGCCGTCGTCTTCAAAGGTCTCTTCCACGATCACCGCCGCGGAGGCGGGCACCGCGAAATCAAGGCTGCGGTAGATCAGGCCGGTGATGGCCGCACCCAGCAGCGGAGCAAGCCAGAAGAGCCACAGCTGCTCGATGGCCCAGGGCTCGGCGAATACTGCCACGGCGGTGGAGCGGGCGGGGTTGATGGAACCGCCGGTGATGGGAACCAAGAAGGTCAGGAGCGCGGCGTAGGTGACGCCGACGGCGAAGGCACTGGCCGCGGTGGAAAGGCGCGTTCCGGCGCCAAGGAAGACGGCGGTCAGCAGCGCGGCGGCGATGACCTCGGTCAGCAGGGCACCGGCCAGCGGGAACTGCGTGGCCGAGTTCTCGGCGAAGCCGTTCGCAACGGCGGCGAAGAAGGGCTGCGTCTCCGGGATCTGCGGGTGTCCGGTCATCGAGACCCACAGGATCAGGGCAGCGAACAGCGCACCGACCAGCTGAGCCACGATGTACGGCAGCACTGCCTTCCACGATGTGCGTCCGGCCAGCGCGCTGCCGATGGTGATGGTGGGCAGGAAATGCCCGCCGGAGATGTAGCCGAAGGCAATCATTGCGGCGGCCAGGACCAGCCCGAAGGCCAGGGGAGCAGACAGTCCGCCGGAAGGATTGAAGAAGGAGACGCCCAGGCCCGCCAGCACCAGCAGGAAGGAACCCGCCGCTTCCGCGATGCTGCGGCCAAGGAGCCCGTAGGAGCGCAGGGACGTGATGGTGGTGCCTTCGGCCGCTGCGGCGCTCGCGCCGGCTGGGTTGTGTGGCTCTGCAGTCATGGGAGGAGTTATTCCAATCAGTTGGTGAAAAACGTGGTTCGGTGTGCGGCGCAGTCTTCAAACAGGGTCCGGGGCCGCACAAACACCCCAGCCTTCCACCGCTTCCTGTGAGGCTGCTGGGTGCGCACTGAGCATACACTCGCTCCCGCTGCGGGAGGGCAGGACGCCAGGCGACCTATGCTGGATAAGTGAACGATTCTGTGCCCCTGCCGCAGGCAGATCCTGAACTTTTCCGCTCCAAGGTCCGTGCATGCCTTCTCGGGGGCGCTCTCGGCGATGCCCTCGGATACGCAGTGGAGTTCGACTCCCTGGACGGCATACGCGCCCGCTTTGGTTCCGGCGGACTCACGGACTTCAGCCAGCTGGATGCACCTGCCCCGGTTTCCGACGATACCCAGATGACCCTGTATACCGTGGACGGCTTGGTGGAGGTGCTGCAGTGGGCCAATGACGGCGTGGGCGCCGATGAGACCGCGTGTCTGTGGCTGGCCTACCTCCGCTGGCTCAAGACCCAGGGCGAGGCCCTGCCTGCCAACGCACCGGACCAGCCGGACCGCTGGATCGACGCCCAGGAAGTACTCCATCACCGCCGTGCCCCCGGCAACGCCTGCCTGTCCGGGCTGCTGACCGGTGAGATGGGCACGAAGTACAGGCCCGTTAACGCTGAATCCAAGGGCTGCGGCACCGTGATGCGCTCGGCGCCTTTTGGTCTGCTCCCCTACGTGTCCGAAGAAACTGTCTACAAGTTCAGCGCCGACGGCGCTGCCCTGACCCACGGACATCCCTCCGCCCTGCACAGCGCCGCGGTCTTCAGCTCCCTGATCCACGACCTGCTTCCCGCGGGGGCAACCCTGCAGGAGGCTGCCGCTGCGGCTGCCGAGCGTGCGGCCCGGTCCGGAGTGCCGGAGCTCGCTGAGCGCCTGCAGGCTGCCGTGTCACTGGCTGCGGAGAACCGCGGCTCGACGGCATCCGTCTCGCCCGAACAGATGAAGCAGGCTTTGGGGGAAGGATGGGTTGCCGAGGAGGCACTGGCCATAGGCCTCTACGCGGCCCTGGCCGCATCGAACGCCGGCACGCCGCAGGAGCATTTCCGCCGGGCCGTGGGCCTGTCGGTAAACCACGACGGCGACAGCGACTCCACTGCCTCGGTGACGGGAAACATCCTGGGCGTCCTCTACGGGCTCGAGGCGCTGCCGGCGGACTGGCTCTCGGCCATCGATGCCCGGGAAACCGTGGAGGCCATGGCGGACGCGTTTATAGGTGTCACGGCCGGATGACGGACGGCTGGTCTGGCGGGCCCGCAGCCTACTGGCTGCCGGCCGGCCAGGTACCGCCGATCATTTGCAGGAACTCCGCCTCGGAGAGCACCTCGATGTTCTGTCCGCGGTCGTGCAGCTCCAGCACCCGGCGGGCTTTTCCCGTGACCCGGCCGTTGCGCAGGTCCCCTGCTTCGAAGCCGTCACCAACCACCAGGACGGTAGTGGACCGGGTGACGTTGCTGGCGGTACGGGCTCCCAGCTCTGCGGCGCGTTCCTTGGCGCTTTGGCGGGGCATGCCCAGGTTCCCGGTAAAGACAACCGTTTGTCCGTAAAGCGGGTGCCCTGGACGGGCAGCCGGGTTCGGCGGCGGGTTGACGCCCTCGGACGGCCAGCTGCTGAAGGACGATGCTGCTGCCGAGGCCGCCGTTCCGGTTCCCCGTTCCAGTGCGTCCCTGGTGGCTTTGGAGAGCGGGTCGATCCCGGGCCGGTACGCCGGGGCATGGTTGGGCCGCAGGCCCTGCAGCGCGAAGTATTCCGCCAGGCTGCCGGCCCCGGAGCGCGCCACGATGTCGATGAGGATTCCGGCGCAGGCGCGGGCGTCCGCCGTGGCGTCGTGATGGTTCTCCAGCGGAACGCCGGCGGCCTCGGCTACGAACGGCAGCGAGTGCGACGGCAGCGAATAGGTTCGCCGGGACAGGACCACCGTGCAGGCGTAGTCATATGCCGGCCCGCCGAGCCCGGAGACTTCCAGGGCGGACCGGATGACGCCCAGGTCGAAGGCCGCGTTGTGGGCCACCAGGAGGTCATCGCCAATGAATGCTCCGATTTCCGGGAAGAGCTCGCCAAAACGCGGTTCCCCGGCCACCTGATGGGCTTCGATGCCGTGGATGCGGATATTGCGCCGGTCAAAGAAGTCGTGCCCGGCAGGCGGGCGCATCAGCCAGGAGGCCTCTTCCACGATCCGCCCTTCGCGGACCTTGCTCAGGCCAACTGAGCAGGGCGAGCCGCGGAAACCATTGGCCGTCTCAAAATCAATGGAGGTGAAATCAACGCCCACGTCAGGACTCTTCGGCCGCGCGCTGGGCCTTTCTCCTGCGGTAGGAACGGATCTTGGCCGTGACGTACCAAACGGCCGCGACAAGGACAGCGGCAATCACGATCTTCTGGAAGATCCCTGCGTATTCCTCGACAATGTGCCAGCTTTCGCCCAGGAAATAGCCGGAGAACACGAAGATGCTGTTCCAGATGAGGCTGCCCGCAGTGGTCAGGCCCAGGAATTTGAGCACCGGCATCTTCTCGATACCGGCGGGGATCGAGATCAGCGATCGGAAAATGGGAATCATCCGGCCGAAGAAGACGGCCTTGTAGCCGTGTTTCATGAACCAGGCCTCAACCTTGTCCACGTCCTCAATATCGACCAGCGGCACCTTCTCGACAATGGCGCGCATGCGGTCCCGGCCCAGCCAGGCGCCAAGCCCGTACAGCGCCCACGCGCCGAAGACGGACCCCAGAGTGGTCCAGATCAGTGCCTCGACAATAGAGAAGTTGCCCTGGCTGGCAGCGAAACCGGCCAGCGGGAGGATAACTTCACTGGGCAGCGGCGGGAAGAGGTTTTCCAGTGCAATGGCCAGGCCGGCACCCGGGGCGCCGATGGCCTCCATGATGTCCACGGCCCACTGGGCTACCCCTCCCAGGGCCGATTCGGAACTGGCGGGGTCAACTGAGGCGCTGGTCAGGATACTCATATCGCAACCAATTGTGCCCTACTCCCCCGCCGGGCAAGAACGAACCCGCCCGCCCCGGAGCGGCGCCGCAACGATCCGCGGCGCTGCCGCGTGGCCTAAATCACGCACCGCCGCCGGCCTGCGGTGCCGCGAGCACACGGATGATGGCGGGCAGCAGGGCCCGGAACGCCTGGCCTCGGTGGCTGATGGCGTTTTTCTCGGCGCGGGAGAGCTCGGCGCAGCTGCGGGTCTCCCCCGCCGGCTGCAGGACGGGGTCGTAACCAAAGCCGCCCGTTCCCCGGGGTTCAGCGAGCAGGGTCCCACGCAGCTCCCCGCGCTCAACGACGTCCTCTCCGCCGGGCACTGCCAGCGCTGCCGCGCAGATAAACGCGGCCCCGCGGTGCTCGGGGCCAATGTCCCCCAGCTGTGCAAGCAGCAGGTCCAGGTTGGCCTGGTCATTGCCATGCACACCTGACCAGCGTGCCGAGAAAATGCCCGGGGCACCGCCCAGGACGTCCACGGCGAGGCCTGAGTCGTCCGCGATTGCCGGAAGCCCGGATGCTTCGGCCACTGCCCGGGCTTTCAGGAGCGAGTTCTCCTCGAAGGTGACCCCGGTTTCGGGAACATCCGGGACGCCGGCTGTTTCAGCGTCGATGACCTGGGTGTCGACGTCGAGCCCGTCGATCCGCCCGCGCAGCAGGTCGCGCAGTTCGTTCAGTTTTCCGGCGTTGCGGGTGGCCAGCACCAGCCGGGGTGCCGGCGCGTTCACGAAGCGGCCAGGGTCTGCCGCTGGATCTCCGCGAGCTGCGAGGTGCCCAGCAGCGCCAGGTCCAGGAGGGCGTCCAGCTCGGCACGGTCGAAGGGAGCGCCCTCGGCGGTGCCCTGGACCTCAACGAACTTGCCGCTTCCGGTGACCACCACATTCATGTCGGTTTCCGCCCGGACGTCTTCCACGTAGGGCAGGTCAAGCATTGGCACGCCGTCGATGATGCCCACGCTGACGGCCGCAACCGTGTCCAGCAGGGGTTCGGCACTGCGTGCCACCAGCTTGTTCTCCTTGGCCCAGGCCAGCGCATCCGCCAGTGCCACGTAGGCACCGGTGATCGCAGCGGTCCGGGTGCCGCCGTCGGCCTGCAGGACGTCGCAGTCAAGGACCACGGTGTTCTCGCCGAGGGCGCGGGTGTCGATGACCGAGCGCAGTGAGCGTCCGATCAGTCGGGAGATTTCATGGGTGCGCCCGCCGATCTTTCCCTTGACTGACTCGCGGTCGTTACGGGTGTTGGTGGCGCGGGGAAGCATCGCGTATTCGGCGGTGACCCATCCCTTGCCTTCGCCCTTCAGCCAGCGCGGCACACCCGGCGTCAGGGAGGCGGTGCACAGCACCCGGGTGTTGCCGAACTCAATCAGCGCCGATCCTTCGGCCTGGCTGGACCAGCCGCGGGTGATGCTGATGGTGCGGAGCTGGTCGGGGGTGCGGCCGTCGGCGCGAAGGGCAGGCGAAGGATTCGGAGCTGTAGTCATGCCGCCAGTCTATCGGCCGTGTACCGGCCGTCCCGAGGCAGGGTGTTCAAGCACTTCGCTGCCGTTTACTGCCAGCGGCGGCACAAAGTCCGTTCCCACGTCGTAGGAGACACCGGCGACGGCGACGGCCAGGTCGCCGTCGTACGTCTCGCGGGCCTCGGCAACAGCCGTGTTCGCGTCGTTCCAGACCGGAAGGTGGGTCAGCAGCAGGCGGCGTGCCCCGGCCGCCGTCGCAGCCGCACCGGCACGCTTGCCGGTCAGGTGCACACCGGTGATCGCGTCGTCGCGTCCCTCGTGGAAGGCTGCCTCGCAGAGGAAGACATCGGTGTCCCGTGCTGCGTCTACGAGGCCGGGGCAGGAGTCGGTGTCTCCCGAATAGGCCAGCGTCCGGACCCTCTGGGTACCGTCCCCTGCGGGCTCCACTGCTTCCACGCGCAGGGCGTACGCTTCTTCCGCCGGGTGGGACACCGGATGCGGGGTCACGGTGAACGGGCCGATCCTTACCGGTTCGCCGGCCTTCCACTGCATGAACTCAAAGTCCTCATGCATGCCCGGATCGGGATCCAGTCCATAAGCGACGGCTATCCGGTCCGCGGTCGCAGCGGGCCCGTAGACCTTGACCCGGTCACGTCCCCAGCCGGCGGGATCCCAGTGGACCGCCACATGCAGTCCGCACAGGTCCATGAAGTGGTCCGGGTGCAGGTGGGTGATGAGGACTGCGTCGATGTCCTTGAGGTCCATGTAGCGCTGCAGGGTTCCCAGCGACCCGTTGCCCAGGTCCAGCAGGATCCGCCAGTCGCGTATCCCGTCACTGGCAGTCACCAGATAGCAGGAGGCAGGCGAGGCAGGCCCGGGGAAGGACCCCGAGCACCCTACGATCGTCAGTTTCATCGGGCACCATTCCCCAGGGCAGCGTCCGCGGCCGGCAAACCGGCCTGGGCACGTGCGGCGGCAATCATTTCGGGCGTAATCCGGGCAAGGACACCGGTGGGATACCGTGCGGCCACTGAGTCCGCATGCTCCACCCGCAGGACCTCGGGTCCAAGGAAACGCCGGGCCAGCAGTTCAAAGGAGGCCGCGTCACCGGTGGCCACGAAGCGGTGCTGCGGCGCAGTGTCCGCCGTGCGGGCCAGGCCGTGGGTGATCAGTGCCCTGTACACGTCCTTGGCGGTCTCTTCCGCACTGGAGACCAGTGTGACGTCCTCGCCCATGACGTAGGAAATCACCCCGGTCAGCAGCGGGTAGTGCGTGCAGCCCAGCACCAGGGTGTCCACGCCGCGTTCCTTCAGGGGCGTGAGGTAACCAACGGCGGCGTCCAGCACTTCCTTGCCGGCAGTGACCCCGGCTTCCACGTACTCAACGAACGCGGGGCAGGCGACCGAGGAGACGCTCAGGTGCGGGGCGGCAGCGAAGGTGTCGTCGTATGCCCGGGAGCCAACCGTTGCGGCCGTGCCGATCACCCCGATGCGCCCGGTACGCGTAGCAGCGACCGCCCGGCGGACTGCAGGCTGGATAACTTCGATGACTGGGATGCCGTAACGCCCGGTGTAGCGTTCCCTGGCATCGCGCAGGACGGCGGCGGATGCCGAGTTGCAGGCAATCACCAGCAGCTTGACGCCGGCGTCCACCAGTTCGTCCATGACGCCCAGTGCATAGGCCCTTACATCAGCAATCGGCAGCGGCCCGTAGGGGCCGTGGGCAGTGTCTCCGACATAGAGGATCGATTCGTTGGGCAGCTGGTCGATCACGGCACGGGCAACAGTGAGGCCACCGACTCCCGAATCGAAAATGCCGATCGGCGCGTCAGTGGTCTTCGGCAGGTCGTCCTTCAGCGGTGAAGTACCCGGATGGTCAGAGCTCATGATGTATCGACAATAGTCCCCAGGCCCCACAGCGTGCACTCAGCTGCCAGTGGTCTTAGTCACAGGCAAGGCGAACCCGGCCCGCGCATCAGCGGCGCGGAAGACTGTCCAGCAGGGCCTTCATCAGGGTTTCCTGCAGCCAGGTGACGAAGTTGTAGACGAGCGCAAGGTATTGGTCCACGTCCTGCGCATCACCCGGCTCGGTGATGTCATGCAGCGCTTCGGCGTCCGCATCCGTCTTGAGTCCGAGCCTGGAGCCCAGGACAAGGCGCACGTCGTTCAGGGCCTGGGCAAAGTGCCTGGCCTGCTCGTTGTCCAGGTGCAGCGGGCTGGACTCCAGTGCCAGCGACGCGGCCCGCAGGGAGCCGGTCTTCACTTCCCGCAGGGAGCGTTCGGTGAGCCGGCGGAATTCAAGGGCATCGGCGTCGTTCTCTGCCACAGCGTTCGGCAGCAGCCGCAGCAGTGCGGGATCTTCGGGTGCCTCGGCGCTGGTGTCCAGCCCGACCATGGCCGCCAGCGGATCTTCCGACGCCGGGGTCCTGGGCTCGAGCATGGTGATGATGTCGGCAAACAGCCCGCGCAGCAGGGAACGTTCGCCCGGCTCGAGCTGGGCTGTGATGCCTTTGCGGGTGAGCTTGAATCCGGTGGCCAAGAAGGACCTTTCCTGTGGTGTTGGGCCTTGCTTAGGCCTGGTCGGCTTTCTGGAACGTAGCCCAGAGACCGTAGGAGTGCATGGCAAGGGTGTGCCGTTCGGCTTCTTCACGCGGACCAGTGGCCACCACGGACTTTCCGTCGTTGTGGACCTGCAGCATCAGCTGGTCCGCCTTGGACTCCGAGTACCCGAAGTAGCTCTGGAAAACGTAGCTTACGTAGCTCATCAGGTTCACCGGGTCGTTCCAGACAATCACGACCCAGGGCACATCGGCAGCAGTTTCCTCATCGGTCAGTGAGTCGGTCTGGGTCCCGGTGTCCGGGAGGGTGGCTACGCTCATGGTGCCAATTGTAGTTTGGCCCGCACGTCCCGCGGCCCGCACTCCGCAGCCCGCGGGTGCGGCGCAGGCCGGGGACGGCGGGTTAGAGTTTTGGGTGTGAACGCTACCACCGCGTGGCAGCAGCCAAATGCTGCCCTGTACACCGACCACTACGAACTGACCATGCTGCAGGCCGCCCTGCACTCCGGCACGGCCGAACGTCGCTCAGTGTTCGAGGCCTTTGCCCGCAAGCTTCCCGACGGCAGGCGGTACGGCATCGTTGCCGGCACCGGCCGCCTGCTCGAGGCCCTGGACAACTTCCGCTTCGAGGAAGCCCAGCTGAACTTCCTGGCTGCCAACGGCGTCGTGGACGACCGCACCCTGGCCTGGCTCGCTGACTTCCGTTTCTCCGGCACCATCACCGGCTACGCCGAAGGCGATGTGTATTTCCCGGGCTCCCCCATCCTGCAGGTCGAATCCAGTTTCGGCGAAGCCTGCATCCTTGAAACGCTGATCCTCTCGGTGCTGAACCACGACTGCGCCATCGCATCGGCTGCCTCGCGGATGACCAGTGCCGCAGGCGGGCGCCCGTGCATCGAAATGGGCTCCCGCCGCACCCATGAGGAAGCCGCCGTCGCCGCTGCGCGCGCCGCCGTCATCGCCGGTTTCGACAGCACCTCCAATCTGGAAGCCGGGCTGCGGTACGGCATCAAGACGGTGGGTACCGCCGCGCATTCCTTCACCCTGCTCCACGATTCGGAGGTGGACGCCTTCACCGCCCAGACCGCGTCGCTGGGGCTGAACACCTCCCTGCTCGTGGATACGTACGACGTCGAGCAGGGCGTTCGCAACGCCGTCACCGTTGCGGGCCAGAAGCTGGGCGGCGTTCGGCTGGATTCCGGTGACCTGGTTGCCCAGGCCCAGTGGGTCCGCGAGCTGCTCGATGACCTGGGCAACACGTCCACCCGGATCATGGTGACCTCCGACCTGGACGAGTACGCCATTGCGGCGCTGGGTTCCGCTCCGGTGGATGCCTACGGCGTGGGTACCTCCCTGGTGACCGGCTCCGGAGCACCCACCGCCGGGCTGGTGTACAAACTCGTCAGCCGTGAAGGAACGGACGGGAATTTCGTTTCCGTAGCCAAGGCAGCCAAGAACAAGGCGTCCCTGGGCGGACACAAGTACGCCCTGCGCCGCATCAACCAGCGCGGGCGCGCCGTGGCCGAAGTGGTGGGCGTTGGCGCCCTCCCGCATAACGACGGCGATGACCGTGAGCTGCTGGAGACCTTCGTCGCCGACGGCGTCGTGCAGCCCGGCTGGACCGGACCGGACGCCGTGGACCGCGCCCGTGCCCGCCATGAAGCTTCGCTGCTTGAACTGCCGGCGGCGGCTTACCGCCTGCAGCGCGGAGAGCCCGTGATCCCAACCGAATTCGAGGAGGAAACCCGATGACCCGTGCACTGATTGTGGTTGACGTCCAGAACGACTTCTGCGAGGGCGGCTCCCTGGCCGTGCCCGGCGGAAACGATGCTGCGGCGGAAATCAGCGACTACATCGAAACGTCCCGGGACAGGTATGCGGCCGTCGTCGCCACCCAGGACTGGCACATTGAACCGGGCAGCCACTTCTCCGACAATCCGAACTTCCGCGATACGTGGCCGGTCCACTGCGTCGCCGGCACCCACGGGGCAGCGCTGAACCCGGACCTGGACACGGAGTTCATCGACGCGTACTTCCGCAAGGGCCAGTACGAGGCCGCCTACTCCGGCTTCGAAGGCCTCCTCGCTCCGGACGTCGAAGTGCCGCTGGGCGACCCGGACGCCGAACCGGCACCGGACGAGGACGCCGTCAGCCTTGACGACTGGCTCCGGGACAACGGCGTGGACGAGGTAGTGATCGTTGGCCTGGCCACCGACTACTGCGTCAAGGCCACCGCCCTGGACGCCATTGCCGCCGGGTACAGCACGGCAGTCATCCCCGAGCTGTGCCGCGGCCTGGACCGGGTCGATGTCCGAGCCGCCCTGGACGAGCTGGAGGAAGCCGGCGTCGAGCTGCTGGACCTCTAACTCCATCGACATGACAGAAACTGCCCGTATCGGCTTCGATACGGGCAGTTTCTGTCATCTCGATGAGAGGGGGGCGGGCTATTTGCGGCCGATGAACCAATCCTGAAGCTTGGCCAGCCGCTTCTGCAGCTGTTCCTCGTTTGCCTGGGCCACGGCCGGTCCGCCGCAGATCCGGCGCAGTTCGGAATGGACCACACCGTGGGGCATCCCGGACCGGGCAGACCAGGCGGAGACGTTCTTGGCCAGCTGAGCGCGCAGCTCGGTCAGGTGCCGGTGATCGGCCACCGAGGGCAGCTGCTCCGGCACCGCTTCCTCAGGCTTTTTGCGGCCGCGTCGGGAGAGCTGTTCCTGCTGGCGCTGGCGCAGCAGCATGGTCACCTGGTCCGGGTCCAGCAGACCCGGGATGCCCAGGAAGTCCTGTTCGTCCTCGCTGCCCAGCTCGCCGCCGGTACCGAACTCGCCGCCGTCGAACAGCACCCGGTCAAAGGACGCCTGTGATTCGAGCGCCTCAAACTTCTGCTTCTGCAGCTCACCGGAGGCTTTTTCTTCCCGGTTCGCGGCTTCCATGAGGGAGTCGTCAAGGCCAAAGCCCTCTTCCTCGGCATGGTTCTCCGGCCGGTCCAGGGCGTGGTCGCGCTCCACTTCCATCTCGTTGGCGAGAATCATCAGGTGCGGCACGGAGGGCAGGAATACCGACGCCGTTTCGCCCCGTTTCCGGGCACGCACAAAACGTCCCACGGCCTGGGCAAAGAACAGCGGCGTCGCCGTGGAGGTCGCATAAACGCCGACGGCGAGGCGCGGCACGTCCACCCCTTCGGACACCATGCGCACGGCCACCATCCACCGGGAAGTCCCGGCGGAGAAGTCATCGATCTTTTCCGACGCCTTGGCGTCGTCAGAGAGGATCACCGTGGGTGACTCCCCGGTGATTTTCTTCAGCTGGCCTGCGTAGGCCCGCGCATCCTCGTGGTCTGTGGCGATCACCAGCCCTCCGGCGTCGGGCACGGTACGGCGGACCTCGCTGAGCCGTCGGTCGGCAGCGGCCAGGACGGCCGGAATCCACTCTCCCGCCGGGTTCAGCGCAGTGCGCCAGGCATGCGCGGTGATGTCCTTGGTGACGGCGGCTTCGCCGAGCGAGGCTGCCATTTCCTCTCCGGCGCTGGTGCGCCAGCGCATCTGCCCCGAGTAGGCCATGAACATCACCGGACGGACCACATGGTCCTTCAGCGCCTGGCCGTAGCCATACGTGTAATCGGCCTTGGAACGGCGAATCCCCGCGCCGTCCTCGATGTATTCAACGAAGGGAATCGGCGCAGTGTCGGAGCGGAACGGGGTACCGGTCAATGCCAGGCGCTTCGCGGCCGGTTCAAAGGCTTCACGGATGCCGTCACCCCAGGACAGGGCGTCACCGCCGTGGTGGATCTCGTCCAGGATCACCAGTGTGCGGGCGGCTTCGGTCTTGGCGCGGTGCAGCATTGGTTTGCTGGCGACCTGCGCGTAGGTAACGGCGACGCCGATGAAGCCATGGCCGTGCCGGCCGTCAGCATTCTTGAAATTGGGGTCCAGCGCGAGGCCAACACGAGCGGCCGCATCCGCCCACTGCCGCTTCAGGTGGTCCGTAGGCGCTACGACGGTAATCCGGTTGACGATTCCCCGGTCCACCAGTTCAGTGGCCACTCGAAGGGCGAAGGTGGTCTTACCTGCGCCGGGCGTCGCGACGGCGAGGAAATCGCTGTCATTCTTCGCGAAGTATCTCTCCAGGGCTTCGGCCTGCCACTGGCGCAGTTTCGGGGCTGTTCCCCAGGCTGCTCGCTCAGGGTAGGCAGGGGGCAATGCCGGTCCGCCGCCGAACAGGGTATCGGGACTCACGCTTGGGAATGCACCTTTCCGGTACTTGGTCTAACACTTGCACTGCGGATACCCGCCGCTGTTCCAATCACGGCGAATACCGCCAGGACCAGCCACATCAGGGAATACCCGGATTCCTGGCCCACGGGATCCTGCTGCACCAGCACGGCCAGCAGCACCCCGCCCACGGCGGTGCCCGCTACGGCGCCCACTTGGTCGGAGAGCTGGAGCGACGCCGAGTTTTTCCCCCGGTCAGCTGCCGAAGACGCGTCGAGCACCAGGACCGAAGTACTTGAAAGCGCCGCGCCCATGGCTACCCCGGCCAGTGACCAGACGGCCACCAGGAGCCAGAACGGCCCCTGCGCACCTGCCAGCAGACCGGTGCCGCCAATCGAAAGAGTCAGCAGCCCCGAACCTCCGGCCAAAAGCAGGTGGCGCCGGGGACCCGGTACCCGTGCCTGCAGGAAGGATCCAATGGCCCAGCCTACCGCGCCTGCAGTCAGCGCTATTCCGGCGGTGGCCGGGCTCACGCCGTAGACAGCCAGCAGCATGACGGGCATAAAGGCCTCCGCGGAGACGAACGCGGCGTTGATGAGTCCGCGTGTCGCCACCACCGACGGCAGGCCGCGCCGCAGCCAGAGAGTTCCCCGGGGAAGCAGCACGGCCAGCGCTGCCACAGCAGCCAGGACACCGGCGGCTGCCAGCAGGCCCAGAACCGCTGATCCCCCGGCTGCAGCTTCATTGCCGGCCCACTGTGCGGCAAACACACCACTTGCCAGGAACACGCCCCACACCGCACGGCGGCGGCCCAGGGCGGGGTCAAGATCCGGATTCTCCGGGGCACCCAGGTGCCTCACCCGCGGCCACACGAGGGCGGCGGCCACAACAACGATCGGAATGGCGATGGCAAAAACCCAACGCCAGCTCACGTACTGTGCCAGGAGCCCGGCGGCCAGCGGGCCGACCATGGACGGCAGGATCCAGGCGGTCGCCACCCACCCGAAGACCAGGGGCTGCAGCTTCGAGGGATACACCTGGCCAATGATCACGTACAGCGCCACCACCATGGCGCCGCTGCCAAGCCCGGAAACCGCCCGGCCGGCAGTGACCAGCCAGAACTCCCCTGCAGCCGCCGAGAGAACCAGTCCCGCGACCAGCAGGGCCATGCCGGTGATCAGCGGACGGCGGGGTCCCTCGGCGTCGCAGCGCGAACCGGCCAGCACGGAGCCAAGGAGTGAAGCCGTCAGGAACATCGAGAACGCAAGTCCGTACCCCGCTCCGGCACCCAGGTCGTCTCCGATCACGGGCATCGCCGTCGTGACTGCCATCGCTTCGAAGGCCACGCAGGTGACAATCGCTACGACGCCGAGCGTCAGCGGCCGATAGGCAGCGGACATGGCGCCCGCAGGCGGTTCCGCGGGCAGGGGCTCACTCATAAGGGCATCAGGACTTTACTGCCGTCCAGGGTGCGACGGCGACGAAGGGCTGGGGGCAGAGCGGGGGCTACTTCTTCCCGCTGTCATCCTTGCCCGGGCGCAGCCCTTCGTAGATTTCCTTGCAGGCGGGGCAGACCGGGAACTTCTTGGGATCCCGGCCCGGAGTCCAGACCTTGCCGCACAGGGCAATGACCGGCTCGCCCGATAGGGCCGATTCCATGATCTTTTCCTTGCGCACGTAGTGCGAGAAACGCTCGGCGTCACCGGGTTCAACAAGCTCGCGCTGCTCTTCGCGCTCGATGACGGCGGTGGAAGAACCGCTGTCAGCCCGGCGCATGGGGTCGGATTCGAAGGGATCAGGAGGCAGAGTCATGCCCCTATCTTAGTACCCGGCGCCCCCGCTCCTACTTGTTGACTGTCACAGCCAGCAGGACCTCGGGACCACGCCTGTCCAGCCACCGTCCGCCAATCCGGATGCCTGCCGCGAGGGCAGCCGATCCGTAGACCACGCCCACTGCAAGGCTCACCCAGCCCCAGGCGCTTCCCAGCCCGAAGGCGTACAGCGCCGCCGGAACCAGCAGCGGCAGGGCGACGACGAACTGAACGGCCAGCCACAGGAACTGGACCAGCATGGTCCTTCCTGCGGAACCCGGAGGAGTCTTGAAGGCGTTCTCCCCCGGCAGCGGCACGTTGTAGGTGTACCGGGCGGAGAAGACGCTGGAGAGTCCCAGCCCGCTCAGCAGCAGGCCGATGCAGAGTCCCAGCAGTACCGGTACGTCCTCCGGCCGGCCAAGGACGATCGGAGGAACAACTGCCGCGATAAGCGTTGCCGGCAGGGCGAAAACAGCACAGGCAATGGCACGGCCAGCCCGGTCCGCTGTCCCCGAGACCCCGGTGGAGAGGTGCAGGGCGAACGCGGTGTTGTCGTAGGAGATGTCTGCGGAAATACCAAAGGCGAGCAGGAAAGCCACCAGCGGACCGATGCCCAGGACTACCGGAGGGAGCCCTTCAGTCTGCACCGCAAAGATCAGGACGACGGCGAGCACGGGGACGATGATCAGGGAGGCACTGTAGCGCGGGTCGCGGACCCAGTACGTCAGGGCCCGGGCGGCTACTGCACCGGTGGGAGTGGCCGGGAAACGGGCGAAGAAACCCAGCTTGCCGGCGCTGCGGCTCGCCGTGGCGTTGTGGGCCGGAGTGACGAGCGCACGGGCCAGCAGCGCTTTCCAGGCCCAGGTAATCACTGCAAGGAAGAGGACCGAAATGAGCAGGCGGAGCAGGCCAGTGCCCGCGCTGCCGAGGGCGACGTCGCCCGGGACTGCCCAGGCGCTGCCCAGCGGCGTCCAGGCCAGGATGTCAGCAAGCCTGCCCAGGAAGTCTCCGTCGACAGTGACGGCAGTGGCCGTGAAGCCGATGACCGGGCCAAGGAACATCAGCGGGATGATGACCACGAGACCTGAAACGTCCTTGAAGCGGCGGCTGGAGGCCAGCGACGTCGTGGCCGCCACCCCGAGCCTGGCCATGACCACGCAGGTGAACACTGCCACCACCGCCGCCGGCACTCCGGCAAGCACTGCAGCGGGGTACCGCCACCAGGCCACGGCCTGGATCAGTGCGGAACCCAGGGTGATGATGCCGGGGATGCCGATGAGGGACCCAAGTGCCAGCCCCAGGATCATCTGGCGCATCGGAATCGCGAAGGTCACGAAGCGGGCCGGGTCCAGCGTCATGTCCACGCCGGTGGCCACGACCGGGATCACTGCCCAGCCCAGCACGGCAGCAGAGCCGCCCAGGATCACCAGGATCCGTGCCAGCGCAGGGTCGTTGTAGGTGAGGAAGAACAGGCCGCCCAGCATTAGTCCGAGGATGCTCAGGCCGTAAAGCGCGCCAAAGGCGATTCCGACAATCTGCCAGGGACTGCGCTTGAGCGAGTTGCGCAGCAGGATCAGCTTGAGCTTTAGGAGGTGCGCAACCATGAGAGGCCCTCCGATGTGCTGCGTCCGCCCACCAGGCTCACGAAGGTGTCTTCCAGGCTCTGTCCGCCGCGGACTTCATCCACGGTTCCGGCCGCCAGGACGTTGCCTGCGGCGACCACGGCAACGTGGTCGCACATGCGCTGCACCAGGTCCATCACGTGGCTGGACACAATCACGGTACCGCCGGATGAGACGTAGTCGGCCAGGATGTCCCGGATGTTGGCGGCGGACACCGGATCCACCGCTTCGAACGGCTCATCGAGGACCAGCAGCCGCGGGGCATGGATCAATGCCGAAGCCAGTGCGATCTTCTTGGTCATGCCGGCTGAGTAGTCCACCACCAGCGTGCCTGCGTCAGCTTCGAGGTCCAGGGCCTTCAGCAGGTCCGCGGTCCGTTCCGCCACGGTCTGGCGGTCCATTCCACGCAGCAGGCCGGCATAGGTGACCAGCTGTTCACCGGTCAGCCGGTCAAAGAGCCGCACTCCGTCCGGGAGCACGCCCATCAGCCGCTTGGCTTCCAGCGGTTTCGCCCAGACGTCCACGCCGTGGACCCATACCTGGCCGTAGTCCGGGCGCATCAGTCCGGTGGCCATGGAAAGCGCTGTGGTTTTGCCGGCACCGTTGGGGCCAACAAGACCGTAGAACGAGCCGGCCGGCACGTCGAGGTTGATGCCGTTCACGGCAATCTTCGGGCCGAACCGCTTGGCCAGCCCGCGGATGGCCAGGGCCGGTGCCGGCTGGGCTGAGCCGGCCGGGGCTGACTGTGCGTTCTGCGGTTCCCCGCCGGGCACGGCGGAAGGATCAGGTGTTTGGCTCATACAGAAAATCTAGCAAGCAGGGGCCTTCGCTGACCTCCGCCTTGCGAACGAAATCCGTAACAAAAAAGGTGCCGCCACCCCGCCGCTCGGACTAGGACCCCTAGAACAGTGCCCGGGCCAGGGCGGAACGGGCTTTGGATACCCGGGGATCTGTCGGGCCCGCAATCTCGAACAGGTCCAGCAGGCGCAGCCGCACGCGCTCACGGTCCTCGCCGCTGCTACGGGAAATCAGCCGGATCAGCCGGTTGAAGGCGTCTTCGACGTGGCCGCCTGAAATATCCAGGTCGGCCACCGCCAGCTGGGCATCGACGTCGTCCGGATTCTCGGCAGCTGCGGTGCGCAGTGCTTCTGCATCCGCGTCCTTGAGCCGCTGCATCAGCTCGACCTGTGCAAGGCCGGCCTTTGCTTCCGCGTCCGCCGGCTGTTCCGCCAGGGCTTTGCGGTAGGCGGCGGCTGCGCCGTCATAGTCCCCGGCCACAATCGCGTCGTACGCTTCCTGGTGCAGCGGCGGAAGCGGCGCTTCCTCCTCTGCGCCGGCGCCTGCCTCTCCCAGGGAACCGCTGACGCCGTTGGCCTCGGCCACCTGCATCAGTTCAGTGATGAGGGCCCGGATCTGCTCGGCCGGAACCGGGCGGTCCAGCAGCGGCACCGGCTGGCCCTTGATCACGGCGGCGACGGTCGGCACTGCCACGGCCTGGAAGGCCTGCGCGATCTGCGGGTGGGCATCGACGTCGACGTTGGCCAGCAGCAGCCGTCCCTGCCGGCCGGCTGCTTCCTGTTCCAGCACAGCGGTGACCTCGGCTGACTCGGGGCTCCGCGGCGAGTAGAGGTTCACGATCACGGGCACGGTGGCCGAGAGCTGCACCACCTGGGGAAAGGTCTGCTCCGAAACTTCCACCACATAGGAGGAAGGCCCCTCCCCTGGTCCACCGGCCGCCGGGGGCGGCGGAGTGCTGGCGCGGTTTTTCAGGGCGGAGAGATCCACCGCTCCCCGAAGGTTCATGGACGGCGCGGGCGCAGGGCGGTGGTTCGGTGTGCTCATGGCTTCAACCCTAATACGGCTTCCGCGCTGCCGGGCAAGTGTCCGCGAACAGCACAGCGGCGCCGCAGGCATCTTATGCCGCGGCGCCGCTGTGCTGATCAGTGCAGGCGGGTTACTTCAGGGTGGCGGAGAGCAGCTGCTGCGCCGCGCCAACGACCTCTACCGGCTCTGTGCCGCCGGCCGGCGGCACGTAGAGCATCACGGCTTCGCCGTAAGCCACGTCAATGCCGGCTTCAGTGTTCTTCTCGCCGGTGAGCGTCTCATAAATGGTGCCCTCCAGGTTGATCGAGTCTCCGGCTTCGCGCGGGACGCTGGAGTAGCTGTGGGACATGTAGCCGAACACGATCGCGCCGCCGTCAGCAGTTCGCAGCGCCCGGGTGTCGGCGGGCACCGGGGAGTGGCTGAAGGTGATGGTAGCGAACTCATTTGCCGGATTGCTGGTTACCTCGGCCTGGAAGGTGGTGACGGCTTCGGCGAAGCTGTTCGGGGCGAAAGTCGTTTTGTTCCCGCCCTCCGGGTTGGTCAGCGCGTCAGCCAGCGCGTCCACTGCCGCCTGCGGAGCCATGGCCAGGCCCTCTGAGGAGTCAGCGGCGACGGCTTCTACGCCGCTGCCTTCCGCCGGCGGCTGCGGGAACGTTGTTCCGGGCAGCATCTGGATGGCGGAGACCAGCTTGTAGTTCTCCCGTGCGGACGCCTGCACCAGCACCAGCGCCTGGGGAACCGTGTTGTCCCCGCCCTGCGTCACGGCGACAACCGTGCGAGGGAAGGCGGTGCCGGTCGAGATGAGGTCGGTGAGCAGCGGAGAAGCAGCCACAGCGGCCGGGGCCTTCGTGTCCGGAACCTTGGAAGCCGTGGCGTAATTCGCTTCCCGCAGCGCAAGGGCCGTGGACGCCGTGCGCTCAGCCAGCAGCGAAGCGTCCTTTGCGGCATCCGCCTTCTGCACCGTTCCGGCCACGGAACTGAGGATCCGGGACAACTGCCCGTCCAGGACTACGGGGTAGTTTTCCTCCTGCGCGGGCGCGTCGGCCGCAGTTGCTGCCCCGGGCGCCAGGCCCACGGCCAGGCCGCCGGCAAGCGCAGCTGCCGTGAATCCGGCTGCCGTACGGCGTGCCGTGGAAGAAGAGGACTGCGCGGAGGTCTTATCTCCGCGGCGGGCAACGATGCGCTGCGCAGCGGTGTCGGATTCGCGCACTGCCCGCCGACTGCCGGGCGCCGGCGGCGTCGGCTTCCTGCCGCGGGCCAGGAAGGCCAGGGCCAGGCCAAGCACGGCTGCCAGTGCACCGGCGATAATCAGGGGAACCGCCAGCGGCGTGCCCTGGTCGTTCGGCCAGCTGATGGTGATGTCGGTGGGAGCAGGCGCGGTTCCGTCGGAGGCGATCAGTACTGACCAGTCCCCCGGGGCGGGCTCCGTCCAGGTGTAGGAAAGCTCGCCGTCCACGGCTTCCTCGCTGACCCAAAGGTCGGACCCGGCGGGGCTGGGCACGCTGGCTTCGCCCTCACTGGTTTCGGCACTCAGTGAATCTTCGGCACCGGCACCAATCCGGGTCACTGCTGCGCCGTCCACCCACGCGTCGACATCGGCCGAACGTCCCACGGCCAGGAAGACGCCGTCATCGGAGCGGACCGTGATCTCGGCACCGTCCGGGCGGGAGGCCAGCAGGTCTGCCTCGAGCACTGCAACGGGCGCGGCACCGCTGCCCTCCGGGGCCTGGGCCGTTACGGTCTGGGGCGGCGCCCAGAGAGTGCGCTGGCCAATCCCGACGAGCATCATCAGGATTCCGAGCACTATGAGCGGAACTGCAATTTTGTTTCGCACAGCTTACCTATCGTTGGTCACGGTCCTCCGCGCGCCTGTAGGCAGCGGGAACGGGACTGATGCCCCTATGGTCATCGTGGTTGGCGGTTGCTTTATAACCCTATGGTAACGAAAGGGCCCGCAAGAGCACATTTTGGCCGTCGGCCGCCAACCGCGGTGTGCAGCGGGTCTTCGCCCGCCGCCGGTGTTCGACTGATAATCTGGCGCGGCACGGTACACCCCGCGCACCAGTGCAGGCACCGAGGGAGAGCAAGGCCGATGAGCGAAGACCGGGACCTTCCCGTCGACGAACCACTTCCTGCTCCGGGCACGGTTCCCACCCGTCGTGAGCGCCTCAACTCGGCCGGCTCACGCCTCTGGCGCATGGTTTCCCGCATTCCGGGGGCGCGGCCGCGCCCGCAGTTCGATTTCCCGCCCGAAGACCAGGACCTTGAGATCCTTCCCGAGCCTGAGGTCGATCCGGAGGCCAAGCTCTCTGATGAACGACGCCGGTTCGGCGGCCCTCCCCCGCCGCTTTCCACGGGCGCCGGTCCGGACAAGCACCCTATCCGGTTCGGTTTTATGTTCACCGTGGGCGTCGGATTCGCCCTGCTCCTGTTCTTCATCATCACCAACGTCGGTGAACTGCTGGTCTGGATCGGCGCCGCTCTTTTTATTGCCCTCGGCCTGGACCCGGTAGTTCGCTGGCTCAGTGCCCGCGGGGTCCCGCGGCCTGCCGGGATAGCCATAGTAGTGGTGGTCCTGGCCGGTGCCGTCACCGCCTTCTTCGCCACCCTGATCCCCACGATCGTCAGCCAGACCACCGAAATCGTCAACAACGCACCAAGCTATGTGGACCGGTTCCTCTCCTCCGATTTCTTCCTGCAGATTGAGGCCCAGTTCAAGATCCGCGAACGCGTGGATGAAGAGGTACAGAAATTCTTCTCCAACGCCGATGCAGTAGGCGGGATCTTCGGCGGTGTGCTCAGCGTGGGCACGGTTATAGCCAACGGCCTGTTTGGCGCCCTGATCATTCTGGTGCTTACGCTCTACTTCCTTGCCTCGCTGCCGTCCATGAAAAAATGGGCCTACCGGCTGGCACCGCGCAGCCGGCGCAGGCGCGTCGAAGCGCTCTCGGAGGAAATCACCGGCAGCGTGGGCAACTACGTGATCGGCCAGGGTTTCGTTGCACTGCTTGATGCCCTCTACGCCTTCATCATCATGACCATCACCGGGGTTCCGTTCTCTGTCCTCCTGGCCTTCGTGGTGGCGCTCCTGGCCTTCATCCCACTGGTCGGCCCGCCGATCGCCCTGGTGCTTGTCTCCCTCGTAGCGCTGACCTCGAGCTGGCAGACGGCCGTGGTCTTCGCCATCCTCTACATGGCTTATCTCCAGTTCGAGGCATACTTCGTTTCACCGCGCGTGATGCAGCGTGCTGTGGCAGTGCCGGGCGCCGTCGCGGTTATTGCCGTGATCGCCGGCGGCACCCTGCTGGGTGTCCTCGGCGCCCTGATCGCCATTCCAACGGCGGCGGCAGTGCTGCTGCTGATGAAGGAAGTCGTCATCGCCCGCCAGGACCGGATCTAGCTGTACCCGGCAGGACCAGGGCTAGCGGCGGGGCGCTGAGCCCGGACGGGTGCGCCAGCACCGGGCATGCCAGTGGCGCCGGTCCTCGACCGCGCTCTGCCGGCCGAAGAGGGAGTCTTCCTGCCAGACCACCAAATGCTCGATCCCGGGCGGAATAACCTGCCCGCATCCCGGGCAGCGGTAGTCCTTGGCCGCGTTCCGTGCGGTGATCCGGCGCACCGACCATTCGCCGTCGGACGCCGACTCGCGCTGCGGCAGCCCCGCGCGGGAGCGCTCCAAATCAATCTCCGGAACCGGCGCGGCCCACTTGCGGCGCGCATTGCGCCCGGCCGCGGTGCTGGAGGCCGGCAGCTGCCGGCGGGGACGGTTGGAGCGGGGCATAAAACCATCTTGCCGCAGCCGAACCGGTAAAGTGCAACTGTGCGTTTAGTGATAGCCCGCTGCTCCGTTGACTACGTCGGCCGCCTCCGTGCCCATTTGCCCCTCGCTACCCGTCTGCTGATGGTCAAGGCGGACGGTTCCGTGCTGATCCATTCCGACGGCGGTTCGTATAAGCCGCTGAACTGGATGAGTCCGCCGGCCACGCTGCGGATTACCGAGCCCGGCGAAGACGATGCCGAGGCAGGCGTCGTGGAGGTCTGGAACGTCCAGAGCGCCAAGACCGACGACAAGCTGGTCATCAGCGTTTACGAGCACCTCTCTGATGTTGCCCATGACCTGGGGACCGATCCCGGGTTGATCAAGGACGGCGTGGAGGCGGACCTTCAACGGCTCCTTGCCGAACAGATCACCAAGCTTGGCGAGGGATACACACTGATTCGCCGCGAATACATGACCGCGATCGGCCCGGTGGACATCCTCGCCCGCGACGCCGACGGCGGCACGGTGGCCGTGGAGCTCAAACGCCGCGGTGACATTGACGGCGTCGAGCAGCTCACCCGGTACCTGGAGCTGCTGAACCGCGATCCCCTGCTGGCGCCGGTGCGCGGCGTGTTTGCCGCCCAGCAAATCAAGCCGCAGGCAAGGGTCCTTGCAGCGGACCGGGGCATTGATTGCCTCACGCTGGACTATGACGAAATGCGCGGCGTTGACGACGTCGAGTCGCGCCTGTTCTAACCCTTTCCGCGCGGTTAGCAACCCCGTTAACCGGGGCCTTTAACCCTGCAAAACAAGTGCCGGAAAATCTGCAAAGATTTTCCGTCAAATCCGTTGACGGCTCTTTAGTGGTATGTAACGCTATAACCAGTCTTTGTGTAGGTGTTTTTCATGCTCGCAAGACGGTTGCGAGCGTGTTGCTCCTGTAGGAACTGCCTTACCGGCAGGGAACCTGGACTTCCCGCTTCGGTAACAACCACAGGCACGAGGTGTGCCGGTACAGTTCCAGCAATAAAGGAGATAGGCAAATGGCACAGGGAACCGTCAAATGGTTTAACGCGGAAAAGGGTTTTGGCTTCATTACCCCGGATGATTCCGATGGAGACGTTTTCGTCCACTACTCGGAAATCCAGTCCAACGGGTTCAAGACCCTGGATGAGAACCAGCGCGTTCAGTTCGAGATCGGCCAGGGTGCCAAGGGCCCCCAGGCCACCGGCGTAACCGCCCTCTAGTTCTTAGCACCAGCAAAAAGCGGGGACCATTGGTCCCCGCTTTTCTGCTTCCTGGCTCCCTAGACGGTTTCAGCTGCGGCGGCGCAGCACGTTGGCCCCCAGGCCGCGCAGGGAGTCCATGAACCGCTCATAGCCCCGGTCAATGTGGTCCACTCCCCGCACTTCAGTTGTTCCCTCGGCCGCGAGTCCGGCTATGACCAGTGCGGCGCCGGCCCGGATGTCGTTCGCTTCCACCGGCGCCCCTGAAAGCCGGGAGACGCCCTGGATCAGGGCATGGTGTCCGTCCAGTCGTACCACGGCACCCAGCCGGGCAAGTTCCGAGGTGAATCCCCAGCGGGCTTCGAACACATTCTCCGTGACCATTCCCGAGCCGGTGGAAACCGCATTCAGGGCCACTACAAAGGGCTGGAGATCCGTAGGGAAGCCCGGATAAGGCAGGGTGGAGACGTTGATCGGCTCCGGCCGGGACGGCCCCTTGACCGTGAACCCGTCCTGGCGGGTCTCCACCGCGCAGCCGGCCTGGGCAAGCTTGTCCAGCACCACCGTGAGCGCGCGGGGATCAGCGTTGCGAACTTCAATATTGCCGCCGGTGATGGCCGCGGCAAAAGCCCATGTTCCGGCGACGATGCGGTCCGGAACCACGCGGTGCGTCACGGGAGCCAGCCTCTCCACTCCCTCGATCACCAGGGTATTTGTGCCAATCCCGCTGATCCGTGCCCCCATTGAACAGAGCATCCGCGCTATGTCGGTGATCTCCGGCTCCCGCGCGGCGTTATCGATCACGGTGGTGCCGCGGGCCAGGGTGGCCGCCATCATGATGTTCTCGGTGGCGCCCACCGAGGGGAAGTCAAGCACGTGCCGCGCCCCGCGGAGCCCGTCGGGCACTGATGCGATCAGGTACCCGTGGTCGATGGAAATGGAGGTCCCCATCGCTTCCAGGCCGGAACGGTGCATGTCCAGTCCGCGTGAACCGATCGCGTCTCCTCCCGGGAGGGCAACCTCGGCACGGCGGCACCGCGCCACCAGCGGCCCGAGCACGGAGATCGAAGCGCGCATGGCCCGGACAAGGTCGTAGTCCGCCTGGTGGCCGGGAACAGCCGGGACGTCGATCCGGACTTCGGCGGCGTCGGCGTCGTAATCCACAGCGCAGCCCAGGCGGCGCAGCAGCTCAGCCATGATCCAGACGTCCTGGATGTTTGGCACGTTGGTAATGGTGGAACGTCCCTGGGCCAGCAGCGTGGCTGCCATGAGCTTCAGTACCGAATTCTTGGCCCCCGGGACGGTCACCGAGCCGTTGAGCGTGGAGGGGCCGGTGACAACAATGACGTCTTCCATGCCTCCATACTAGGTGCCGCCGGCGTGTGCCGCCTTCCGGCGGCTGGATACGCGCAAAGGCGCAGGGAAGATTCCCTGCGCCTTTGCGCGTACTTAGTCCCCGGTCCTAGCGCCAGGTGCCGATGCCTATCACCGGACCGGCTTCCAGCCAGGATGACAGTCCCGTGTAGACGTCGTACTTCATTGCCATGAGCAGCTCGCGCCCCTCGTATTCGAAGGTCACTACCAGCGCTCCGGGTTGAATACGGGCCCGCTCAGCCTCAGTGGGCTGGCGCCACCCCTTCAACTCCAGGGAACTGCGCAGGAACCTGTACGGCGGACGCGGGCTGAGAGAGAACAGTCGGAGCCATTCAAGATGGGTGTCCGTATAACGACAAACCCCCATCCGCCACCCGCCGGGCGGGAAGCAGATGGAGGCGTCGAAGGTACCCAGGGTGCGCCGCAGCTGTGTGCGGCGCACCCAGAAAAGCGCCGTTGCAAGTACCAGCAGTCCAAAGAAGGCTGCCAGCGCAATGAACACGTAGGTACTGTCCATTTCAGAGGGTCAGCGGGTCCCAGCGTTGGCTGCGTCGTTCAACTGGGCGTTGTCCGCGACGATGACCACACGGTTGGAGTCGACGGAGAAGAACCCGCCGTCAACACCAACAGTGATACGGCTGCCGGACACCGGTTCGATGGCCAGCTCTCCCTCGGCCAGGATCGCCAGCACCGGCGCGTGGCCGGGAAGGATCCCGATTTCACCGTCGGCAGTGCGTGCCTTGACCATCTTTGCCGGGCCGGACCACACGAAGTGGTCGGCCGCGACAATCTCGACTTCGAGTTCAGCAGTGTCAGCCATGGGGCTTACTTCCCGGTCTGCTCTTGGATCTTCGCCCACTGACGCTCAACATCGTCCATGCCGCCGACGTTGAAGAAGGCCTGCTCAGCGATGTGGTCCACGTCGCCGTCGCAGATGGCCTTGAAGCCTTCGATGGTGTCCTTGACGGACACGGTCGAGCCTTCGACGCCGGTGAACTGCTTGGCGGTGTAGGTGTTCTGCGACAGGAACTGCTGGATGCGGCGTGCACGGGCGACGACGATCTTGTCTTCTTCGCCCAGTTCGTCAATGCCGAGGATGGCAATGATGTCCTGCAGTTCCTTGTTCTTCTGGAGGATCTGCTTGACGCGGACAGCCGTGTCGTAGTGCTCCTGGCCAACGTACTGCGGGTCGAGGATTCGCGAGGTTGAAGTCAGCGGATCCACGGCGGGGTACAGGCCGCGGGATGCGATTTCACGGGAAAGTTCCGTGGTGGCATCCAGGTGCGCGAAGGTGGTGGCCGGAGCCGGGTCGGTGTAGTCATCAGCCGGGACGTAGATGGCCTGCATCGAGGTGATGGAGTGGCCCTTGGTCGAGGTGATGCGCTCCTGCAGCAGACCCATCTCGTCAGCCAGGTTGGGCTGGTAGCCCACGGCGGAAGGCATGCGGCCCAGCAGGGTCGACACCTCGGAGCCGGCCTGGGTGAAGCGGAAGATGTTGTCGATGAAGAGCAGCACGTCCTGGTTCTGGACATCGCGGAAGTACTCCGCCATGGTCAGGCCGGACAGTGCAACGCGCAGACGCGTTCCCGGCGGCTCATCCATCTGGCCGAATACAAGGGCGGTGTCCTTCAGGACGCCTGCCTCTTCCATTTCCACCCAGAGGTCGTTGCCTTCGCGGGTACGCTCGCCAACACCGGCGAACACGGACGTGCCGCCGAAGTTACGGGCAACACGGGTGATCATTTCCTGGATCAGAACGGTCTTGCCAACGCCGGCACCGCCGAACAGGCCGATCTTTCCACCCTTGATGTACGGGGTAAGAAGGTCGATGACCTTGATGCCGGTTTCCAGCATCTCGGTGGAGCCCTCAAGGTCCGCGAAGTTCGGGGCCTTGCGGTGGATCGGCCAGCGCTCGTTGATTTCCAGCTGCTCGGCCGGAACGTCCAGCGGCTCACCGAGCACGTTGAAGATGTGGCCCTTGACGCCGTCACCAACGGGAACGGAGATCGGAGCACCGGTGTCGACCACGGCAGCGCCGCGGACCAGGCCGTCGGTGGCCTGCAGGGAGATGGCGCGGACGAGGTTGTCACCCAGGTGCTGGGAGGTCTCGAACGTGATGGTCTTGGTCTCACCGTTGAGCGTCAGCTCGGTGGTGAGTGCGTTGTAGATGGTGGGGATTGCGTCAGCCGGGAATTCGACGTCGACAACCGGGCCAATGACACGGGCGATACGGCCTGTGGCGCCCGGGGCTACGGAGGTTGCTCCGTGCTCGGCAGTTTGGGCAGTCATCTCTCTCACTTCACTCAGTTAGATGGCGTGTGGACTAAGTATTTTCTGGTGGATCTCTTCGAAGGCGGGCTAGGAAGCGCTGAGCGCGTCCGCACCTGCCACGATCTCGGAGAGTTCCTGGGTGATTTCAGCCTGACGGGCGTTATTGCGAAGTCGCGTGTACTTCTTAATAAGGTCGGAGGCGTTGTCCCCTGCGGACTTCATCGCACGCTGGCGGGCGGCGAGCTCAGAAGCGGCGGCCTGGAGCATTGCTGCGAAGATGCGCGACTCGATGTAGCGCGGCAGCAGTGCGTCAAGGACCTGTTCGGGCTCGGGCTCGTATTCGTAGAGGGGCAGGATGTCCGATTCGGACGGTGCTTCCTCTTCGACTACTTCCAGCGGCAGCAGGCGGATTACCGCAGGTTCCTGGACAACCATGGACTTGAAGCGCGTGAACACGATGTGGATTTCGTCCACGCCGCCGTCTTCGTAGGCCGTATTGAAGTCATCGAGGAGTGTCTTGCCGATTTCACGGGCGGTCTCGAACTCGGGCGCATCCGTACCGCCGGTCCACACGCGTTCGTAAGCGCGGTCGCGGAAGTCGTAGTACGCCTGGGCCTTGCGTCCCACCAGGTACGTCTTGACCTCTTTGCCCTCTTCACGGAGCAATTCGTTAAGCGATTCGCTCTGCTTCAGGACGCCGGCGGAGTACGATCCGGCAAGACCACGGTCAGAAGTCATGATCACTACTGCGGCCCGGCGGATCTGCTCCGGCTCGGTAGTCAGCGGGTGATCGATTTCCGACTGGGACGCCACAGCAGAAACGGCACGGGTGATCGCATTGGAATAAGGCAGCGCCGCGGCAACGCGGGTGCGGGCCTTTCCAATGCGAGAGGCAGCAATCAGCTCCATCGCCTTGAAGATCTTCTGCATCGACGTGGTCGAGGCGATCTTCTGGCGGTAGACCCGAATTTGGGCTCCCATACTTTTCCTTTCGGTTCCTAGTTGAGACTAGGGGCTAAGGCAATGGCCAAGGGTTCCGCGGCCGGCTCTCACCGGCCGCGGAACTCTAAGGGCGCTAGCGCTTCTGCTTGACGATCTTTTCCTGGTCGACTGCATCCTCGTCCAGAGCCGAAGCTTCTTCGTGGCCGGCGGCAACCATGCGGTTGTCACCTTCGCCGAAGAAGCCCTGCTTGAAGTTGGTGATGAGCGTCTTGAGTTCGTCAACCGTTGAATCTTCGAGCTTGTTGGTCTCGGCCAGAACGGTCATGACCTTCGAAGAGTGGCGGACGTGGTCAAGGAACTCGGATTCGAATCGGCGTACATCTTCCACCGGAACGTCATCGAGGAAGCCGTTCGTACCGGCCCAGATGGAGACAACCTGGTCTTCAACGGGGAACGGTGCGTACTGGCCCTGCTTGAGCAGTTCCATCAGGCGTGCGCCGCGGGTCAGCTGCTGGCGGGAAGCCGCATCCAGGTCCGAGGCGAACATGGCGAATGCCTGCATGTCGCGGTACTGGGCCAGTTCCAGCTTCAACGTACCGGAGACCTTCTTCATGGCCTTCTGCTGTGCTGCACCGCCAACGCGGGAGACAGAGATACCAACATCCACGGCGGGGCGCTGGTTGGCGTTGAAGAGGTCCGACTGCAGGAAGATCTGGCCGTCGGTGATGGAGATGACGTTGGTCGGAATGTAGGCCGAAACGTCGTTTGCCTTGGTTTCGATGATCGGCAGGCCGGTCATCGACCCTGCACCGAGCTCGTCGGAGAGCTTTGCGCAGCGCTCCAGCAGGCGGGAGTGCAGGTAGAAGACGTCGCCCGGGTAGGCTTCGCGTCCCGGCGGGCGGCGCAGCAGCAGCGAAACGGCGCGGTAGGCTTCAGCCTGCTTCGAGAGGTCATCAAAGATGATCAGGACGTGCTTGCCGCCGTACATCCAGTGCTGGCCAATGGCCGAACCGGCGTACGGTGCCAGGTACTTGAAGCCTGCGGGGTCAGATGCCGGGGAGGCCACGATGGTGGTGTACTCCATGGCGCCTGCATCTTCGAGGGTCCGCTTGATCTCGGCGATCGTGGAAGCCTTCTGGCCGATGGCCACGTAGATGCAGCGCACCTGCTTCTCAGTGTCGCCCGAGGCCCAGTTGGCCTTCTGGTTCAGGATGGTGTCGACGGCGATCGCGGTCTTGCCGGTCTTGCGGTCACCAATGATCAGCTGGCGCTGGCCGCGGCCGATCGGGATCATCGCGTCGATGGCCTTCAGGCCGGTCTGAAGCGGCTCGTGAACCGACTTACGCTGGGTAACACCCGGTGCCTGGAGTTCCAGTGCACGGCGTGCCTCAGCCTGGATCGGACCCATGTCATCCATGGGCTCGCCCAGGGGATCGACGACGCGGCCCAGGAAGGCATCCCCAACGGGGACGGACAGGACTTCACCGGTACGGTGAACTTCCTGGCCTTCTTCAATGCCGGCAAAGTCGCCAAGGACAACGACACCGATTTCACGGGTGTCGAGGTTCTGGGCCAGGCCCAGCGTGCCGTCCTCAAACCGAAGCAGCTCGTTCGCCATTACGGAGGGCAGGCCCTCCACACGGGCAATGCCGTCGCTGGCGGTGGTTACGCGGCCAACTTCAACGCGCTCTGCGTTTCCGGGTTCGTAGGACGCCGCAAATTCATTCAACGCATTACGGACGTCGTCGGCGTTGATGGTCAATTCGGCCATCTGCAGTCCCTGCTCTCCTATGTTGTGATCATCGCTTCGTGCCGATGACCTTCGATTGGTTCTCAAATGTTTCTCATGGCCCGGTAAGCCACAAAAGGTGGCTAAACCGCGAGCTTCCGGCGCAGTTCCGACAAACGGGTCACCACGGTGGAATCGACGACTTCATCGCCCACCGTAACCCGGATGCCACCGACGATCGAGGGATCAACGGTTGCGTTGATCTTCAGCTCGCGGCCGTACAGGGCGTTCAAGGACGCCTGCAGACGTGCGCGCTGCTCATCGGTGAGCGGCCGGCTGGTCCGCACTTCGGCGATCCACCGCTGCTGCCGTCCGGCAACCAGTTCCAGGAACCGGGTTACCAGGGCAGTTGGGCGGAGTCCGCGCGGAGCGGTGACAGCCTGACGGATCAGTACCTTTGCAGCGTCAGAGCTGCCGGGCACCAGTTTCTCTGCCAGCTCTGCCCGCGCCTGCAGGCTTGCCTGCGGGTTGGACAGTGCTCGCTGCACCTCATGGCTGGACGCCACGGTCTCGTTGAAGGCGAAGAGATCGCCCTCAAGTTCTTCAAGGCCGGCGGAACCCGGTCCCTTGTTTTCCGCGACCGCGGAGACAACCGTTGCAGCCAGGGTTTCCAGAGCATCCCCGAGGTCGCGCGGTGTGCGCCACCGGGATTCAACCAAAGAAGCAACAATCTGCTCGGCGTCGGCCGAAACCTTGCCGCCAACCAGTTTGGAGACCAGGGCTGCCTTCTCATGGCCGTCACGAGCCGGATCAGTCAGGGCCCGCAGCAGGCCGGTCTGGCCGTCCAGGAGGCCCAGGATTCCAAAGAGTTCCTCGGCAAGGCCGAGGGTCGCGTTGGGAAGGCGTGCTTCCAACTGACCCTGGGCCGCTGCCAGTGACTCGCTCGATATACCTGCCATTACTGAACCGCACCTGCGTTCTGCGAGGTTTCCAGCTCATCCAGGAAACGGTCGACCACGCGTGCGGAGCGTGCGTCGTCGGCGAGGGACTCGCCAACGATCTTGCTTGCCAGCTCGGTGGCCAGGGATCCGACCTCGGCGCGGAGCGAGACAACTGCTGCCTGGCGCTCTGCTTCGATGGTCACCTGGGACTGTTCCATGATGCGTGCCGATTCGGCAGCAGCCTTTGCCTTCAGGTCGGCGAGAATCTGAGCGCCTTCAGCGCGCGCTTCCTCACGGATCCGGTTGGCTTCGGTGCGTGCGTCAATCAGCTGCTGCTTGTACTCGTCGAGGGCAGCGCTGGCTTCAGCCTGTGCTGCCTCGGCCTTGGCAAGTCCGCCTTCGATGGCCTCGGTACGTTCTGCATACGTCTTCTCGAACATCGGGACGACGAACTTGACGACGATGAACATCAGCACGGCGAAGCCAAGCAGTGTTACCAGGATCTCCCAGATGTTTGGGATCAGAGGATTAGCGCCTTCAGCGGCGGCGAGGATTACTGCCTCGTTCATTTCTCATCCGTCCTATCTACTTGGTGTGGGAAATACGCGCTGACGTTAGAGGACGAACGCGAAAACCAGACCAAGGATGGCGAGGGCTTCGGTCAGGGCCAGGCCCAGGAAGGCGATCGGCTGCAGCACGCGCTGTGCTTCGGGCTGGCGTGCAACACCGTTGATGTAAGCGGCGAAGACGAGGCCCACACCAATTGCACCACCGATTGCCGAGAGGCCGTAGCCGATGAGGTTCAGGTTGCCGTCGATGGAGATTTCCATTATGGATGTTCCTTTCAAGATGCCCGCGGGCAGGTTGTTTGGTTCAGGGGTTTCCCCGCAAGGGGAGGTTTTAGTGCTCCGCGGCTGCTACTGAGCCTTGGATGTAGATCGCAGTCAGCAGGGTGAACACGTAGGCCTGCAGGCACTGGATCAAAACTTCGAACAAGAACATTCCGACGCCGCCAACCAGGGTCAGCGCACCGAGCGGCTTCAGCAGGCCTTCGGCCTCCAGCAGCAGGAACTCGGTGCCCGAAGCGGCGAGCATGATGATCAGGTGCCCTGAGAGCATCGTGGCGAAAAGTCGGAGGCTGTGGGTGATCGGGCGGACCAGGAAGGTCGAGATGATTTCGATCAGGACCACCAGCGGAAGGATGAACACCGGAACACCGGAAGGAACGGTGGCGTACTTGAAGTACTTGATGCCGTGCTTCTTGATGCCCAGGATGATCCAGGTGAAGTACACGATGGCGGCCAGCGCGTACGCCGTGCCCACGTGGGAGGTGGTCGGCAGCTGGGCCAGCGGGATGCTGCCCCACAGGTTGTTGAGCAGGATGAAGAAGAACAGCGAGAACAGCAGCGGAACGAACGGACGGAAGTCCTTCTCACCGATGATGTCGCGGCCGATCGAGTTGCGGACCAGGTTGTAGCTGAACTCGCCCAGGAACTGCAGCCGGCCCGGAACGAGCTGCCGCTTCCGTGCGGCAGCAATAAAGAACCAGCTGATCAGGGCAACGGACAGCAGGATAAGCAGCATCTGCTTTCCAAAGCCCTCGCCGTATTCGGCGCCCCAGGGAAGGATCTCAGGGAGGTGCATTTCTTCGAGGGTTGGTGCAACAAACCCCTCTTCATTGGCGGCGGGAAGCGCAAGCGCGATCAACGCGTTTCCTCTCTGCTTTGTCCATCGTTGGGCATTTCATTGGCGGGGGCATGTGTTATGCATCCGTTTACTAAGTTGTGTGACATTGCTTCGTCTAACCCTCATCCGGCCGCTCTCCGCCCGTGGGCGGTTTTGGCTTAGTGGAAGTGAGCCCGTGGGCGGCGGCGACGTAAAAACCGCTCAGCCCGCCCAGGGCGATACCTGCAAAAAGAATCCAGCGGGTCCCCAGAAGACTGTCCAGCCCCCACCCTATCAAACCAAGGGCAATGATTCCGGACAGGACATATTGGAGGATTGCGCGGCGCTTACTCAGCGGCGCTTCAAACGCTGCGGGAACCTGTCCGGGCGCATTCTTCTTTGACTTGGCCACGTCAGGCTCCTCTCAGTGAATTGTCGGTGTTTGGAGGCGCATCGGAGAATATAAGCTGCCGGGTGCGTGAAAAGGCGCGAATCTCCGCTGCCTGCCAGATTATGACGGTGCCAAGGGCAGCGGCGGCGAACCAGGTTCGCTCCAGCCAGTCGGGGACGCCGATAACCAGGAGTCCGGCAGCGAAACCAACGACCTTGAAGGCGTACGTTACGGCGAACATGCCTATGGCACCTGACGGGTTCTTCCGTCCCACGACGTGGCCGACCAGCAGGCTCAGGCCGAAGAACAGGGCGATGATGGCCCAGCCGGCGGCAACGCTTGCTGCGCCCGCAGGACCCGGGCCCGCAAACGCCGCTGCTGCGGCGGCAGCAGCAGGGACTCCGGTCCAGACAAGGGATGTGCGCAGGATGCGGAGCCACGGTGCCTCCGTGGGCCCGGAAGCACTGATCCGCTTAGCGCGTGCGCCGTCGGCTTGGCTCATGGCTGCAGGATCATCCTTGTGCTGTGGGGAAAAAGATAGTGCGGACGCAGCTTTGTACGTCGCAACGCTTGAATTCTACAGTACATAGAACTGCACCGTGACATCCATGCGAACGGCGCAGGTGCTGCCCGGTGCCCGGCTGGGCATCAGGCGCGTGCCCGCTGCCGGAGGCGGGCGGCGATCCTCGGCGACGCCAGATACAAGCCGGCGACAGCTGTCACGAAGACCGTTCCGGCAGCCGTTACTCCCCATCCGGATCCGCCCGTAACAAGGCCGGTAACACCGATGAGCACGGTGCAGAGGGTGACCAGGGACGCAGACTGGACGTGGCTGAAACCCTCATCTGTCAGCCGCTGGTAGACGTGCTGGCGGTGGGCGGCATACCACCTCTCGCCGCGCCAGATCCTGCGCACCAGGGTCGTGAAGGCATCCAGCAGGTAGATCAGGATCGGGAACAGCAGGTATTCGACGTAGACGCCGGCCAGGAAGGCTGCCACGGCGGTGCCGGCGATGGCAGACCCCAGCAGGTAGCTGCCGACGTCGCCCATGAAAACCGACCCGCGGCCCAGGTTCCAGGGCAGGAAGGCCGCGAAGGCGGCAGCGATGACCGCCCCTGCGGCAATGAGCCAAACCTGGTCCGAGAGGACGCCGGCCACGGCATAGAGAACTCCGACTGCCAATCCGTGCAGGCCGGAGATGCCGTTGACCCCGTCCATGAAGTTGGCGACGTTGATGTAGCCGGCAATGACGAGCGTTCCCACGGGGATCCACCAGAAGCTCTGCCCCAGTGCGGCGGCCAGCGCAGTCGTTCCGGCTGCCCCGATAGCCAGCTGCAGGCCGAAGCGGACCACGACGGAAAGCCCGCGGAAGTCCTCCACCCAGCCCAGCAGTGCTGCCGAAGCGATGATGCCGATCAGCAGGAGGAGCAGTGAGCGGTCAACCGCCACGTAGCCGGTCAGCAGCGCCATTCCAAGCCCGAGCAGCACTCCGGCCGCGATGGTGGCACCCACTCCCCTGATGACGGTCTTGGTGTGGGAGGAACGTTCGTTGGGCACATCCACTACGCCCAGCCGGCGAAGCAGCGGGATGAACGCGAAGGGCAGCAGCAGGCTCACCAGAAACGCGGTTGCTGCCGAAGCGGCAAGTGCCATCAGCCGGTCCGCCGATCGCCCTGCCCGGCTGAGGGTCCGTCCTGGATATCGGCAAGTCGCAGGGCCGCCGTATCAGGAAGCGGGAAGAGGGCGGTGGCTGCTCCCCCTGCGGTCTCCGCAGCGGCCACCGGTCCGAAGCCGCACCGCCGCAGCCAGTCCTCGGCGTCCAGGTCCTCCGGGTCCAGGACGGCAACGGAGGCATGAGAGATCTTGGGGTGGAGCGGCCTGGAATCGTCTTCTCCCGTGCCCACCAGGATCTCGTGGAGCTTTTCGCCCTTCCGGAGTCCTGTGAAGACAATCTCGATGTCCTTTCCGGACATGGCGATCATGCGGCGTGCAACGTCCAGGATCTTCACCGGCTCGCCCATGTCCAGGATGAGCACCTCTCCCCCGCGTCCGATTGCGCCGGCCTGGATCACCAGCTGGCAGGCCTCGGGGATGGTCATGAAGAAGCGGGTAACCTCAGGATCCGTGACCGTTACCGGCCCGCCCTGGCGGATCTGTTCGGTGAACAGCGGCAGCATGGACCCCCGGCTGCCGATCACGTTTCCGAACCGCACCGAAACGAAACGGCGTCCGCTGCGCCCCGCCATCCACGCAGTGAGTTTTTCTGCCACGCGCTTTGAATGCCCCAGGACGGTTGTGGGGTTCGCTGCCTTGTCCGTGGAGATGTTCACAAAGTGGCTGACGCCTGCCTTCTGGGCCGAGCGCAGGACATTCGCCGTGCCAAGGACATTGGTCTTCCATGCCTCCAGCGGGTATTGCTCCAGGAGCGAGACGTGCTTGAGCGCCGCAGCATGGAAAACGACGTCGGGGCGGCGCTGGGCAAAAATCTCGTCCAGGGCCCGCGCGTCGCGGATGTCCGCAAGGACCGTGTCCCGCCCGTTGAGCAGGCCCTGTCCGGTTATTGAAAGCTGGGTGAGCTGGAGGCCGGTCTCATCGCGGTCCACCATGATCAGCTCGCTGGGTTCGAACGCCGTGATCTGCCGGCAGAGCTCGGAACCGATCGACCCTCCGGCGCCGGTGACCAGCACCTTCTTGCCCTTGAGGTAGCCGGCTACCTCGTCCACGTGGATGTCCACTGGGCGGCGGCCAATAAGGTCCTCGACGGCCACTTCGCGGAAGTCGGTCAGTCCGGCTCCTGACCCCTTGGCCAGCATGTCCCGAAGCGGCGGAAGCACCATCACCCGTAGGTTCAGGCCTTCAGCCTGGTCGGTGACCTGGCGGACCTGGGCGGCATCGGCGTCGGCGATTGCAATGATGAGCACGGTGGCGCGGGTCCGCTGCGTTGCCTCACGCAGGTCCGTGAGCTTTCCCACCACGGGAACGGTACCGAGCCGCAGGTGCTTCTTGGCAGGATCGTCGTCGATCAGGCCTACGGGGAAGTACGGCGAATCCGGATCGTTCATCATCCGCGTCACCAGGGAGTTGCCCAGGAAGCCTGCACCGTAAATCAGCGTCCGGTGTGCCTCCTCGCCGGGGCGGGCCTTGCTCTCCACATACATCCGCTTCATGTAGCGGATCGCAGCCATGAAGAGGCAGGCGAAGGGGAACGCCAGCACGCCGGTACTGCGGGGAATGTCGATCGCGAGGCCAAAGAGCGCACTGACCAGGACCAGGATTGCCGAGACCACAATCGTGACCACCGCCAGCAGGCGCATCTCGTGGAAGCTGCCGAAGCTGTACCGCCCGCGGTAGAGGGCAAATGAATACCCGACCACCAGCTGGGTCACCACGGCCACGCCGCAGAACGCAGCCAGGCCGGACACGTTGATCTCGTCGACGGACAGCTCGTAACGCAGGATCAGCGCCAGGACAATGGCCACCACCCAGGCCAGTGAGTCCAGCACATATTGGGACCAGAGCCAGAGCGCCGGCTTCTCTTCCCTGACCGGGGTGGTTCTGTCCCTGCTTGAATCGTTCATAGTCCTCAGCGGGCCTGCGCCCGGTTCGTGTCTAGGTTGTAAGCGGTCCTGCCGTGCCGCAGGCACGGCAGGGCGTCCAATCCGGTGTAATAGACTGAATTCTATTCAGCATACTAACTGCACCCCCTTGAACGTCCGGCACCGCCGGGGTATTCGGGCGGAGCCTTGAAAGGATCGTCTTGCCGGAATCAGTGGCCGTGGCAGCGGTGACATTTGACCGCCCCGATGACGTCAAGACCCTTCTCGGGGCCCTTGCCGCACAGTCCGCCGGTATCTCTTCCGTGGCGCTGGTTGACTCCGGCAAGAGCCCGGTCAAGGATATCGCCGAGTCTTCCGCGGCCAACGTCAACTACGTGCGTTCGGAGACGAACCTGGGCGGCGCGGGCGGTTTCTCCCTCGCTATCCTCACCGCGATGGCCTCCGGTGCGGACTGGATCTGGATCATGGATGATGACGCGCATCCGGAAGACCCGGGCTGCCTGCAGGCACTGATCGACGGCGCCAACGAACGCGGGCTGGACGTCATCCTTCCGCTCGTGGTTGCTCCCGGGAAACCAGACACGCTCTCCTTCCACTTCCGCATTGACGGCCGCCTCACCCATGACCGGGCGGAGGTCGCCAAGGCCGGATTCATCCCCGGCGTGGGCCACTTCTTCAACGGTGCGCTGATCCGCCGCGATGTTTTCTTCCGCGTTGGCCTGCCCGACCTCAAGCTCTTCATCCGCGGCGATGAGACGGATTTCATGATTCGGCTTCGCAAGGCGGGCATTCCCTTCGGCACCCTGACCACGGTGGCACTGAGTCACCCGGCTGCCTGGTCCGAGGTCCGGGAGATCCTTGGCGGGCGCCTGCATGTCCTGGTCCCCGACACCGAGTTCAAGCGCTTTTTCTTCTACCGCAACCGCGGTCACCTTACGCGCAAGTACAAGCGGGTCCGGTCCCTCGCTGCGGACGCGGTGGGCTACCCCGTCCACTTCGCACGCACCCGTGACCTGCGCGGGTTCCGGTCCTGGCTGCGCGCCTACGCCGGCGGTTTCCGCGGCAGCATGTTCGGCCCGCCGTCCGACCATGGTTTCTAGCGTGTCAGCGACGGCAGCGGGAATTGACGGCCTGGCGCTGGTAATCGTGACTTTCAACAGGTCCGGCTACCTGCGCGGCCTGCTGGAGTCCGTGGCTGCACTGGACCCTGCACCGGAGCTGGTTGTGGTGGTGGACAACGCCAGCACCGATGACACCGCCGCTTATCTCAAGTCCGCTGCAGACGGGTTCCCGGTGCCGCTGACGGTGTGCACCCTCACAGAGAACACCGGAGGTTCAGGCGGTTTCGCTGCGGGCATCGAGGCTGCACTGGATCTGGGCGCCGAATGGCTCTGGCTGATGGACGACGACGTCGAAGCCCTCCCGGGTGCCGTGGCCGCACTGGCAAAGTGGACCGGAACATACGACTGCATCCACGGCAGGCGTTATGACGAAGCAGGGAATCCGTTCTTCTGGCAGCACAGGTTCATTCCGCTGCTGGGCATGCATGTGCCCGTCCGCGGCAACGTCTTCCGGGACAGCGCGGCCTTTGACACCAACGTGGGCTGCTTTGAGGGCATGCTCATCAATGCTGCGGCCGTGCGCGAGATCGGGCTTCCGGACCGCCGGTACTTCATCAACGGAGATGATGAGATCTACGGCTGGCTCGCGTCCCGGAACCACAAAGTCGCCTACGTCAACGATTTTGTACTCCGCAAGGTGCGGCCGCAGAAGCAAATCGACCTGGGCATCCGGCACCTGAATGACTCGAGCGACCTCAGCCGTTTCTGTGCCATGCGGAACCGGGGGCACACTGCCGGCTACCTGCGCCATCACGGCCAGTTCAACCGCGCCGGGTTCGCGGCCGGCACCGTCCTCACGGCAGCCAAGGAACTTCTGCGGCTCGCGGCCGTGGAACGCCGGCTCCGCGGCGCCGGCAGCCTGTGGCGGGGCTGGCGTGAATCCCGGGCCATCCTCAGGGATTCCCGGTGGCAGCCTATGCCGCCGCTGGCGGAGACCAGGCCCGGCGGCCCCGACGCATCCCCGCATCCCGGAACCGGCAGGACAGTTATCCCTTGAGCAGCAGTACACCCGCCAGCCACGCCCCCGAGCCCATCTGGGCTGTCCTCGGAGCCAGCGGTTTCATCGGCAGCTCCCTGGAAGAGGCCCTGACCCGCGCCGGCGTTACCGTGCGTTTCGTGAAGGCTCCCCGGCTTAGCGCCCGGTCCTCGGATGCTTCGGGCATTCTTGCTGAGGCGGCTGCGCTCCGGGACGTCCGGCAGGACCTTTCCGGTGAACTGGCCGGGGTCGACGTCGTGATCAACGCAGCAGGCCTGGCCACACCCACCGGTGCCGACTCCCCCGAGCTGCGTGGTGCCAACGCATTGCTGCCGGTGGTCATCGCCGATGCCGCGGACGACGCCGGTGCCAGGCGTTTTATCCATCTCAGCAGTGCCGCCGTGCAGGGCCACCGTCCGCTGCTGGATGAGAGCCCGCAGGTGGAGCCGTTTTCTGCCTATTCCCGTTCCAAGGCGCTTGGTGAGGCCGCACTGGCAGCACGGGCGCCCGGAACGTGCCAGGTGACCAGTCTTCGCGCCACCTCAGTCCAGGGCGCGTCCCGCCAGACAACGGCGTCGCTTGTCCGCGTCGCCTCCACTCCCCTGTCCTCCGTTGCCGGACGGGGGGAGTCCCCCAGCCCGGTAAGCTCCGTGGATGCCCTGTGCGCCTTTGTGCTCGCCGCCGGACGGTATTCCGGCAGCGTGCCGCCGGTCATCCTGCAGCCGTGGGAAGGGGCAACCGTGGCCTCCGTGCTGAGCGCGGCCGGCGGACGCCGTCCGCTTCACCTGCCTGTCTGGCTATGCCGCGCTGCGCTGCGGGCCGGCTACCTTGTTTCGGGGCTGCTCGGTGAGCGGCTGCACGGAACGCTTCGCCGGGTGGAAATGATGTGGTTTGGCCAGCGGCAGGAGCCGGGCTGGGCCGAGGCTACCGGGAACGTACCCGCTCCGCGGGTCCATCAGGTCCTCGAAGCGGCCCGGAAGCGCGCCTAGGCAGCAGCCCTCACGGACTGCTGCCTTCCGGCACGTTCCCCGGGGAGCCGCGGCTCCGGACGGGGTCCTAGGACTGGGGTGATGCCTGGGTTTCGGTGCCGGCGTCGGCAGGCTCGCCGGAAAGGGCAGCCTGGGGAGCAGGCTCTTCGCCCAGCCCCAGCACTGAGGGGACCACGGCCCGTAGTTCGTCCAGGCTGACCGCGCCGTCGCGCACTACCCGCAGAACGGAACCCGTAGCGTCCACGATCGTCGACGGAATTCCTTCGCTGCCTTCGGCGGGACGCGGGCCTGCCTCCAAATAGACTTCCACGGACTCGGCCAGCTGGGCCTGCGCCTCAGCCGCGGTCTGCGCGGCGGGCTGCCCCGTGCGGTTGGCTGAAGAGACAGCCATCGGTCCGGTCAGGGCCAGGAGGTCCAAGGCAATCTCGTCGTCGGGCATCCGCAGCGCCACGGTGCCCTTGGTGTCCCCCAGGTCCCAGGTCAGCGAAGGCTGCGCATGGAAAATCAAGGTGAGCCCTCCCGGCCAGAAGGCTTCAGCCAGGGCACGGGCCTCGTCGGAAACATCAACGGCCAGTCCGTCCATAGTCTGCAGCCGGGGCACCAGGACGGGCGGCGGCATTGATCGTCCACGGCCCTTTGCTGCCAGCAGCGTTGCCACCGCCTGGGGCGAGAAGGCATCGGCGCCGATGCCGTACACGGTGTCGGTGGGGAGCACAATGCACTGCCGGTTGGCGATGGCCTGCTGTGCGGCCGCTAGTCCGGCACTGCGGGTATCAATATCTGAGCAGTCAAAGCTGGTGGTCACGGGCTTATTCTTTCACGTCATGAAGGGTGGTTGGGGCTGCTGACCTGACTGCCGAGGTCGCCCGGGGGCGGTCGTTCAGGTCCGTATGGGACGCGATGTCCTGCCATGCGGGATCCGATGCCAGGAGTTCGGCAATTGTTCCGGCCTGCACCTCGGCATGCTCCATCACGAAGTATCCGCCCGGGCGCAGGAGCCTCGCGGCGGTGCGCGCGGCAGCGGCGGGAAGCTCCATCCCGTCTGCTCCCCCGCCGTACAGCGCCATGGCAGGATCGTGCTGCGCTGCCTCGGGTTCGTTGGGCACTGCGTCCGCCGGAATGTAGGGAGGGTTGGAGGCAACGACGTCGAACGTTCCGTCCTGTTCGGCCAGCGCCGTCCGCAGGTCGCCTTCGAGCACCTGCACACCGAGGGGTTCAAGGTTCTTGCGGGCCCAGGCGAGGGCCAGCGGACTCAGTTCCACCGCAAGGACCTGGCTTCCCGGCACCTCCGCGGCCACCGATCCGGCAATTGCACCGGACCCTGTGCCAAGGTCCGCGACCCTGGCCGGCGCCGGCACCAGCAGTGCTTGGTCGATGGCCAGCTGCGCCACGGTTTCAGTCTCCGGGCGCGGCACGAAGACACCGGGCCCAACAGAGAGTTCCAAGCGGCGGAAGTAGGCCTTCCCCGTGAGGTGCTGCAGCGGAATGCGGCGGGTCCGTTCGGCAACCAGCTCCGGGTAGCCTTCGGGAGCTTCGGCATCCGTGAAGGCAAGCGCCTTCACCCTGCCAACGCTTTCGCCGAGCAGGTGCGCAGCCAGCAGCTCCGCATCCACCCGCGGGCTGGGCACGCCGGCAGCGGCCAGTTCCGCAGTGGCGTTCCGCAGGGCCGTCTCCAGGGAGGGCATGCGTTGCCTAGGCTTCGTCGCCGATTGCGTCCAGGCGGGCCTGCTCATCCATTTCGATGGCTGCCTGGACAACGGCTTCCAGGTCACCGTTCATAACGGTGTCCAGGTTGTAGGCCTTGTACCCGGTGCGGTGGTCCACAATCCGGTTTTCCGGGTAGTTGTAGGTGCGGATGCGCTCGGAGCGGTCCATGGTGCGGATCTGCGACTTGCGGATGTCCGAGTTCGCGGCGTCGATCTTTTCCTGCTCGTGTGCCAGGATCCGGGAACGGAGCACACGCATGGCAGCTTCGCGGTTCTGCAGCTGGGATTTCTCGTTCTGCATTGCCACCACGATTCCCGTGGGCAGGTGGGTGATGCGCACGGCGGAGTCTGTGGTGTTCACGGACTGGCCGCCGGGGCCGGAAGACCGGTACACATCGATCTTGAGGTCGTTCTGGCTGATCTCGACTTCTTCGGGCTCATCCACTTCGGGCAGTACCAGCACGCCGGCGGCCGAGGTGTGGATCCGGCCCTGCGATTCGGTGACGGGAACACGCTGGACGCGGTGCACGCCGCCTTCGTACTTCAGGCGGGCGTAAACACCTTCGGCCGGGTCGTTGGAGGAACCCTTGATGGCCATGGAGACGTCCTTGTAACCGCCAAGGTCCGATTCTGTAGCGGAAATGATCTCGGTCCGCCAGCCGCGGTGCTCGGCGTAGCGGGTGTACATGCGCAGCAGGTCGCCGGCGAACAGGGCAGCTTCGTCGCCGCCTTCACCGCCCTTGACCTCGATGATGACGTCGCGGCCGTCGTTGGGGTCACGCGGAATCAGCAGGCGGCGCAGCTTTTCCTGGGCTTCGGCCAGCTGGTCCTTGAGGACAGGAACCTCAGCCGCGAACTCGGGATCCTCGGCCGCCATTTCCTGGGCGGCAGCGAGGTCGTCTTCCAGGCCGTGCCAGGAGTTGTAGGCATCGACGATACGGCTCAGTTCGGCATAACGCCGTCCCAGCCGGCGGGCCAGGCCCTGGTCCGCGTGCACGGCGGGATCGGAGAGCCGCATCTGGAGTTCAGCGTGCTCATCCAGCAGTCCCTGTATGGACTCAAACATTGTTTTCCATTCCTTCTTCGCACCGTGGGATGCGCGCTGTTGTACGCGGATCCCGCTGCTGTCTTAGAACCATTCTCGCCCTGCACTGCACCTGGAGATAATCGGGCTGCCGTTAACTGCCAAGCCGCCCAGGCCCCGGGTCCTCCGAAGAGGGCCGGGGCATGAGCGGCTAGGTAAGGCAGCTAATCGTTCTTAGTGCCCAGGGTGGTCTTCTGCACCTGCATCAGGAACTCTACGTTTGACTGCGTTTCCTTGATCTTGCCGGTGAGGAGCTCGAGTGCCTGCTGGGTATCAAGACCGGAGAGGACGCGGCGCAGGCGCCACATGATCTTGACCTCTTCAGCGGAGAGCAGGTTCTCTTCGCGGCGGGTGCCCGAGGCGTTGACGTCCACGGCGGGGAAGATGCGCTTGTCCGCGAGGTTGCGGGAAAGGCGCAGTTCCATGTTGCCGGTGCCCTTGAACTCCTCGAAGATGACCTCGTCCATCTTGGAACCGGTCTCAACCAGAGCAGTTGCGAGGATGGTCAGCGAGCCGCCGTTTTCGATGTTGCGGGCAGCACCGAAGAAACGCTTCGGCGGGTACAGGGCCGAAGAATCGACACCGCCGGAGAGGATACGGCCCGACGCGGGAGCAGCCAGGTTGTAGGCACGGCCCAGACGGGTCATGGAGTCCAGGAGGACCACGACGTCGTTGCCCATTTCCACGAGGCGCTTGGCCCGCTCGATGGCGAGTTCGGCGACCGTGGTGTGGTCATCGGCGGGACGGTCGAAGGTGGAGGCAATGACCTCGCCCTTGACCGTGCGCTGCATGTCGGTGACTTCTTCGGGACGTTCGTCCACGAGGACCATCATCAGGTGCACTTCGGGGTTGTTGATGGAGATCGCGTTGGCGATCGCCTGGAGGATCAGCGTCTTGCCTGCCTTCGGCGGGGAGACGATGAGGCCGCGCTGGCCCTTGCCAATCGGTGCAACCAGGTCGATGACGCGGGGGCCGATCACCTTGGGCGAGGTCTCCAGGCGCAGGCGCTCGGAGGGGTACAGCGGAACCAGCTTGTTGAACTCAACGCGGTCCTTGTTGTCCTCGGCCGGCTTGCCGTTGACGGAGGTCAGGCGGACCAGCGCGTTGAACTTCTGGCGCGCAGTGTTGCCCTGGTTCTCTCCCTCACGGGGTGCACGGATGGCGCCAACGACGGCGTCGCCCTTGCGCAGGTTGTACTTCTTGACCTGGGCGAGGGAGACGTAGACGTCGTTCGGTCCGGGCAGGTAACCGGAGGTACGGACGAATGCGTAGTTCTCCAGGACGTCCAGGATGCCAGCGACGGGCAGCAGCACGTCGTCTTCGGTGACCTCGACGTCGTCAACCTCGGGGCCGCGGTCGCGGTTGCGGCGCCGCTCGTTGCGGTCGCGGAACCGGTCGTTGCGGTCGCCTCGGTCATTGCGGTCGTTCCGGTTGCGGTTGCGGCGGTTGCGTCCGCTGCGGCTGTTGTCGTCACCGTCGGAATCGCGGTTGTCCCGGTCGCTGCGGCTGTTCTCGCGGTCGTTCCGGTTATTTTCGCGGTCGTTCCGGTTGTTTTCGCGGTCATTGCGGGAGTTGTCCCGGTTGTTCTCGCGGTCATTCCGGTTACCGTCGCGGTCGTTCTTCTCGCTGCGGTCGTTGCGGTTGCGGCTGCGCCCTGAACGCTCGTTCCGGTCATCCTCACGGGATTCGCGGGGCGCTTCGCCCTTCTCGGCCTTGTCCTGCGTCGAGGCTGCCTCGGAGGTGGCCTCTTCAGCGGTGTTCTCGCTGTCGCTGCGTCGGTTGCGGCGGTTCCGGCCGCGCTCGCGCTGGCCTTCTTCACGGCCGCTTTCATGCACCGGTGCGGCTGCCGGCGCTTCGGCGGGCGCAGCTTCAGCAGTTTCGCTGGCGGCAGGAGAGACGACGCCGTCGCTCGCTGCACGGCGGTTGCGGTTGCGGGTGCGGGACGGACGCTCAGCGCTCTTCTCGCCCTCAGCAGCGGCCTCAGCCGGTGCTGCGGCTTCCTTGACCGGGCGCTCAGCCACGGCCTTGTCCGCCTGCGGAGCCTCGGCCTTGGAACCGCGGACCGGACGGTCTGCTACTGCCCCGCCGCGCTGGTGGTTCGAAATGGCGGTAACCAGGTCGCCCTTGCGCATGCGGGATCCGCCGGTGATGCCCAGCTGGCCGGCCAGTGCCTGCAGCTGTGCAAGCTTCAGGCCGGCAAGGCCGGAGCTCTTGGAATTCGATTCACCGTTGGAACCGGCGGATGCTGATGAGTCCACACCTGCAGTCAGGTCGGTGGTATCTGTCACGAAGGATCCTTCCCCCTCGTCGGGCGGTCCGGCGTGGATGCCGGCCGCGTTGAATGGCCCTGGGACCGATGATCTGACATGCGGTCCAGGGTTCACCTGCTGCGGGGAATCCCGGCAACGGTGAATCTGCTGGTGCCTTGGTTGGAGAGTCCACGGGAGCTACGGCAGCTAAGCTGCCGGAAAACGCGTGGATCGGATAATCGTTCGACTGACCGTTTCTTGGCAGTCTCCGGAAGGCTACACCGATGCTTGCATTTCCGCGGGTGGACTTTACCCTGCCGTCCGAATCGTTATGAAGGCTGCTTTGCTGCCAGCACCTGGGCTGGAAGCTGCAGAACAGTCAACAAATCCGGTCATAAGGAGCAAGCCACGGTGGTCCACAGAATGGGACGACCTGCCGGTGGAAGCACAAATACGGTCGTATACCGATTCTCATATCGATACATGTACCAATACATGTCCCGATACATGTATCGGTTACGGCATTTACCGCTGGTGCAGTACCACTCTAGCACCATCTCGGTCCACGCCAAGCCGAAGCACACGCCAATTTCCGCTGTTTTCCCCACTGAGGTGCGCAGCGAGGAAGGCTTCGGCGGCATCGGCCTGCTCCGCTCCGGCGGCCAAGGTCATCACAGTGGGGCCGGCTCCGGAAACGACGGCAGCGAAACCTGCGGCGCGCAGGGCGGTAATCAGCTGCGCACTGGGTGCCATGGCCGGTGCCCGGTACCCCTGGTGCAGGAAGTCTTCGGTTCCTTCACTCAGCAGCGACGGGTCCGCGGTGAGGGCCTGCATCAGCAGCGCCGCCCGGCCGGAGTTCGCTGCCGCGTCGCGGTGCGGAACCATGGCGGGCAGCAGTCCGCGGGCACTTTCGGTGGAAAGCTCCGTGGCGGGGACGGCAGCCACCGGGATGATGTCCGGATGCACTTCCGCGCGGACGGACCGGAAAATGCCCTCCTGTTCCCAGGAGACCGCCAGCGCACCGGCAAGGGCAGGCGCCACGTTGTCCGGATGTCCTTCCAGGGCGGAACAGGCATGCAGCAGGCCAGCCGCGTCAAGGCGCGCGGAAGGCGGCAGCAGGGCGTTGCCTGCCAGCACGCCGGAGACGATCGCCGACGCCGAGGAGCCAAGTCCGCGCCCATGCGGAATGACGTTCTCGCATTCGAGCTCGAAACCTCCCGCGGCGTATCCTGCGCGCCGGATGGTGTCCACGATGGTCCGGGCCACGAGGTGGGTTTCGTCCGTGGGCAGCACTGCCGCGCCCTCGCCGGCCACCCGGACCCGAATCCCGTCAGAGTCCGTGGTGCGCACCCGGACGGTGTCATACAGCGTGACGGCCAGGCCCAGTGAATCGAAGCCCGGCCCCAGGTTTGCACTGGTGGCCGGGACCCGGACGCTGAGGTCCTGGCCTGCGGCAACCCGGGCACCCGAAGCGGCATCCGCCTTCTGGATTTCCACCTGCAGGCCCGGCTAGCGGGCTTCAGCCGGGGCGGACTCTTCCAGCCCCAGGGCAGCGGCCACGCTGACGACGTCGAAGTCCACCTTGGTGGGTTCAACATCCGAACCGTCCGCGGTGCGCAGCGCCCACTGCGGGTCCTTCAGCCCGTGCCCGGTGACCGTGATGACGATTTTCTTCCCCGTGGGTGCTTCGCCGGCGGCGTGCTTCTTGAGCAGGCCGGCGACGCCGGCTGCGGAAGCCGGTTCCACGAAGACACCTTCGCGGGAGGAGAGCCAGCGGTGGGCTTCGAGGATCTCGGTGTCCGTGACGGCTTCGATCAGTCCGCCGGATTCGTCGCGGGCGGCAATCGCCTGGTCCCAGGAAGCCGGGTTGCCGATCCGGATGGCAGTGGCAATGGTGTCCGGATCGGTGACCGGGTGGCCCTTGACCAGCGGAGAGGCGCCTTCGGCCTGGAAACCCCACATGACGGGGGTCTTGGTCGCAACCGGTGCCAGCTCGGTGCCGGCCTGGTTGGTCCACGGCTGGGCGTACTCCTGGTAACCGCGCCAGTAGGCGGTGATGTTGCCCGCGTTGCCCACCGGGAGCAGGTGGTAGTCGGGGGCGTCGCCGAGGTAGTCAACAACCTCGAAGGAGGCGGTCTTCTGGCCTTCGATGCGGGCCGGGTTCACGGAGTTGACCAGGAACACCGGGTACGCCTCGGCCAGTTTGCGGGCCACCTCAAGGCAGTTGTCGAAGTTGCCGTTGACCTGGAGCAGCTGCGCGCCATGGGCAATTGCCTGGCTGAGCTTGCCCATGGAGATCTTGCCGTCCGGCACCAGCACGGCACAGGTGAGGCCGGCCTGGGTTGCGTAGGCGGCAGCGGAAGCGCTGGTGTTGCCGGTCGAGGCGCACACAACGGCCTTCGCGCCGGCTTCCACGGCAGCGGTCATGGCCATGGTCATGCCGCGGTCCTTGAACGAACCGGTCGGGTTCATGCCTTCGACCTTGAGGTACACCTCGTTGCCGGTCAGCTCGGACAGGGCCTTCGCATGGACCAGCGGGGTGCCGCCTTCGCCGAGGGTAATAACTTCGGTGTTCTCGGTTACCGGCAGACGGTCGGCATATTCGCGGATAACGCCGCGCCATTGATGAGCCAAGGTTCTAGACCCCTTCTACCCGCAGGACGGATGTGACTGAATTGATGACGTCCAGGCCCTTGATGGCCTCGACGGTGGCCGCCAGGGCGGCCTCGGGTGCGCGGTGGGTGACAAAGCGCAGCTCGGCGGTGGCGCCGGCTGCGTCAGTGTGGCTCTTCTGGCGCATGGTTTCGATCGAGACGCCGTTTTCGGCAAAGACCCGGGCGACGGCGGAGAGGACGCCGGGTGCGTCTGCGACGTCAAGTCCAATGCTGTAGCTGGTGGTGACCTTCTCCAGCGGCAGGGCGGGAACGTGCCCGGAGGCAGCTTCCACTCCCATATGGCCACCCAGGACGAGGCGGCGGGCAACGGTGACGACGTCGCCCATCACTGCCGATGCCGTGGGAGTGCCGCCGGCACCCTGGCCGTAGAACATGAGCTCTCCGGCGTTTTCCGCCTCGACGAAAACGGCATTGAACGCGCCGTGCACTGCGGCCAGCGGGTGCGTGCGCGGCAGGAGCGTGGGGTGGACCCGTACGCTGACGCCTTCGGCGCCGTCGTCCTCCAGCTTTTCGGCTATTGCCAGGAGCTTGATGACAAAACCGGCGTCCTTGGCAGCGGCGATGTCCGCCGCGGTGACCGCTGTGATGCCTTCGCAGGACACATTGGCCATTTCGAACGTGGTGTGGAACGCCAGTGAGGCCAGGATCGCACCCTTGGCTGCGGCGTCATGCCCTTCGACGTCCGCGGTGGGGTCGGCTTCGGCGTAGCCCAGCCGCTGTGCCTCTGCCAGCGCATCGGCGAACTGGGCGCCGGTGCTGTCCATGGCGTCCAGGATGTAGTTCGTGGTGCCGTTGACGATGCCCAGTACGCGGGTGATCCGGTCTCCGGACAGGCTGTCCCGGATCGGGCCAAGGATCGGGATGGCGCCGGCCACTGCAGCTTCGTAGGCCAGGCGGACGCCGGCGGCGTCGGCCTTCTCATACAGCGCGGCGCCGTCGGCGGCCAGCAGGGCCTTGTTCCCCGTGACCACGGACGCGCCGTGCCCGATCGCATGCAGGATCAGTGTGCGTGCAGGCTCCAGGCCACCCATAAGCTCAATGACAATGTCCGCAGACTCCACCAGCGATTCAGCGTCGGTGGTGAAAAGTTCGCGCGGAAGCTCGACGTCGCGGGGAGCCTCCGGGTTGCGGACGGCAATTCCGGCCAGCTCAAGCTTCGCTCCGGTGCGCGCCGTGAGGTCCGATGCGTCGTTCAGGAGAATCCGGGCCACCTGGGATCCCACGTTGCCGCACCCCAGCAGGGCCACCTTGAGGGTCTTCATTGCTTTGCGTTCTCCTATACCGGTCATGAAACGTCCCGCGCGAGCAGGTCTTCTTCGGTTTCGCCGCGGATAATCAGCCGCGCTGCGCCGTCCCGGACAGCCACGACGGGCGGACGGGCAATGTAGTTGTAGTTGCTCGACAGCGCCCAGCAGTATGCGCCGGTGCCGGGAACGGCCACCAGATCTCCGTGGTCAACGTCCGAGGGCAGATAAACATCCCTCACCACTATGTCCCCGCTCTCGCAGTGTTTGCCAACCACGCGCGAAATAACCGCGTCATGTTCCGAGGCACGGGAGGCCAGCACTGCGGAGTAGTCCGCGTCGTACAGGACGGGCCGGGCGTTGTCGCTCATGCCGCCGTCAACGGAGACGTAACGGCGTTCCGCGGAACCGCCGTCGGCGGTATCCACGCGCACCGTTTTGACGGTCCCGGCACGGTAGAGCGTAAACGTAGTGGGTCCCACGATCGCGCGGCCGGGTTCGATCGAGATCCGCGGTACGGAAAGTCCCAGGGTGGCGCAGGTGCCGGAGACGACGGCGGCCATTGCCGCAGCAATCTCTGCGGCCGGGCGCGGGGTATCAGCTTCCGTGTAGGCGATTCCATAGCCGCCGCCCAGGTCCAGTTCGGGCAGCTCGACGCCGTGCAGCGCCTTGACCTCGGCCAGGAAACCCAGCAGGCGGCGCGCGGCTTCCTCGAACCCTGCGGGGTCGAAGATCTGCGAGCCGATGTGGCTGTGCAGGCCCAGCAGCCGGATGCCCGGGTTCTCCAGTGCTGCAGCCACGGCGGCTGCGGCAGGAGAGACGCCGGTTTCCGGGTCGGCGGCCATGGACAGGCCGAACTTCTGGTCCTCGTGTGCCGTGGCGATGAACTCATGCGTATGGGCATGTACTCCGGGAGTCAGCCGCAGCATCACGTTGGCCTGCACGCCGCGGTCCTGTGCAATGGCGCCCAGCCGGTGCAGTTCCGGCAGGGAGTCCACCACAATGCGGCCCAGTTCCATGTCCAGCGCACGGTTCAGCTCGGCGTCGGACTTGTTGTTCCCGTGCAGCCCCAGCAAGGCACCGGGAATTCCCGCGCGGGCGGCAACAGCCAGCTCTCCTCCGGAACATGTGTCCAGCCGCAGCCCTTCCTGGGCTACCCAGCGGGCGATTTCAGTGCAGAGGAACGCCTTGCCGGCGTAGTAGACGTCCACTCCCCCGCAGGCATCGGCGAACGCCTCATCGAAGGAGTCCTTGAAGTCCCGGGCACGGGCCCGGAAGTCAGCCTCAGAGACGACGAACAGCGGCGTCCCGAATTCCTCGGCCAGTGCCGAGACGCGGATGCGGGAGATCTCCAGCTCGCCGTCCCGGCCGCGCTGGACATCGCGGGCCCACATATCCGGGCGCAGCGTATGTGAATCTTCGGGCCAGCTGAGCCACGCAGGTGCCAGCGGGGAAACGCTCATGGGTCCTTACATCCGTTCCGGCGCCGAGACGCCCAGCAGGTCCAGTCCGTTGGCCAGGACCTGCCGTGCAGCAGAGTTCAGCCACAGGCGGGTGCGGTTCACGTCGGTGACCTCTTCCCCGTTCTGCGGCGCGATGCGGCAGGCGTCGTACCAGCGGTGGTAGGTGCCGGCAATGACTTCCAGGTGCCGGGCGACGCGGTGCGGTTCGCGGAAGGTGCTGGCCTGGGCCACCACGCCGGGGTACTGGCCCAGGGCCGCGAGCAGCGCGCTTTCGGTCGGGTGGGACAGCAGGGCTGCGTCGAACGCGGAGTCATCCACGCCGGCGGCTTCGGCATTGCGGGCCAGGGCGTAGGTCCGCGCGTGGGCGTACTGGACGTAGAACACCGGGTTCTCGTTGCTGCGCTTGGTCAGCAGGTCCAGGTCAATGTCGATGTTCGAATCGGCGGAGAAGCGGGCCAGGGTGTAGCGGGCAGCGTCCACGCCGACGGCGTCAACCAGGTCCTCGAGCGTGACCACGGTGCCGGCACGCTTGGACATCCGGACCGGTTTGCCGTCCTTGACCAGGTTCACCATCTGGCCAATCAGCACCTCCACACACTCCGGGTCGTGCCCAAGAGCGGCCGCTGCGGCCTTGAGGCGCGCCACGTAGCCGTGGTGGTCGGCACCGAGCATGTAGACGTTCAGGTCGAAGCCGCGCTCACGCTTGTTCTGGATGTAGGCGATGTCCCCGGCGATGTAAGCGGCGTTGCCGTCCGACTTGATGACAACGCGGTCCTTGTCGTCACCGAACTCGGTGGAGTTCAGCCACCAGGCGCCATCCTTCTCATACAGGTTCTTGGATCCCTTGAGCTTCTCGAGCAGCATCTCGACCTGCCCGTTTTCGTGCAGGGAGTCCTCGTGGAAGTACACGTCGAAATCCACGCCGAAGTTGTGCAGGGATTCCTTGATGTCTCCGAACATGAGGTCCACGCCGATGGCACGGAAGCGCTCCTGCGCCTCGGCGTCGGGCAGTTCCAGGATGTTCGGTTCAACCGTGAGCACGCGGGAGGCGATGTCCTCGATGTACGCACCGGCGTAGCCGTCCTCCGGTGCCGGCTCGCCCTTGGCGGATGCCAGCAGCGAGCGGGCGAAGCGGTCGATCTGCGCGCCGTGGTCGTTGAAGTAGTACTCGCGGGTGACCTCCGCGCCCTGGGACTCGAAGACCCGGGCCAGGGCATCGCCCACGGCGGCCCAGCGGGTTCCGCCCAGGTGGATCGGGCCGGTGGGGTTCGCGGAAACGAACTCGAGGTTGATCCTGGTGCCGGAAAGGGCCTCGGAGCGGCCGTAGGCAGGGCCGGCTTCAACGATTGCCTTGGCAAGTTCGCCGGCGGCACCGGCGTCGAGGGTGATGTTCAGGAAGCCGGGTCCGGCGATGTCCACCTTCGCAACGCCGTCGATCTTCTCAAGCCGCGAAGAGAGGATTTCGGCGAACTGGCGGGGGTTCATGCCGGCCTGCTTGGAGAGCTGCAGGGCAATGTTGGTGGCCCAGTCGCCGTGGTCCCGGTTCCGCGGGCGCTCCACGCGCACGTCGGAGGGAAGCTCGATGCTGAAGTCACCCGCATCGATGGCGTCTTTGAGGCAGGCAGTTACGGCAGAGGAAAGTTCTTCAGGAGTCACCGGTTAAGCATAGCGGGGTGGCCCGCGCGGGCCTTATTCCTCCGTTTTGCGTCTGGCGGACTGCCGCACCCGGACGCGAATGTGTCCTGCAGCACAGCAGGGCACCGAAAGGCACACGGCAGCGTTGATGGGTTGTAATAAGAGGGGAAGACCCGCCTGCAATTGAAGGAGCATCCGTGAATTCCAAGAAACCGCTGCTAACTGCTGCCGCCGGGCTGGCACTGCTGGGAACCGCCGGCTGCGGATCCGCCGGAACGGCCCAGGACACCGCTCCCGACGAGGCAACGGGGGCTTCCACGCCCGCAGCGTCCAGTGGTACCGCGCCTAGTGGTACCGCGTCCAGTGGTACCGCGCCTAGTGGTGCTGTGTCCAGTGCTGCGGCGGCAATTGGCGGTGAGTACCAGGACGGTGAATACACAGCCAAGGGCAGCTATATTCCGCCGTCGAACACCAAGGAAGAGGTCACGGTCTCCCTGACCCTGAGCGACGGCGTTGTCACTGACCTGGAAGTCTCCACGTCCGGCAACCACCCGACGTCCAAGCGCTACCAGGCTGAATTCACTGACGGAGTCCAGCAGGAGGTCGTTGGAAAGCCCCTTGATGAGGTGAAGGTGGACAAAATCGCTTCTTCCTCGCTGACCAGCTCCGGCTTCAACAAGGCACTGGACGAAATCAAGAGCGAAGCCGCCCGCTAGAGGCCAGCCATGGAGTCCTGGGCATTCGAAGCGATTGGCACACAGTGGGAAATCAGCGCCGAGGCCCCGCTCGACGCCGATACCCGTGCGGCCGTTACCGGGCTTGTCTCCGAGTACGACCAGGCGCTCTCCCGCTTCCGCACCGACTCGATCCTGTCCGGGCTCTCACGCGGGGAAGGCACGGTATCCCTTCCCGGCTACACGGCGGAGTTGTTCTCCCTCTTTGATTCCCTGGACCGGCTGACCGACGGGCGGATGAACCCGCTGGTTGGAGGTTCGCTGGAACTTTTGGGCTACGGCCCCGGCTACCGGCTGACCCCGCAGGGTCCGGCTGCCGGTGCTCCGCCCTGGCCGGAGGCTGTGAGATGGGAATCCGGGGCCTCGGGCGATGTCCGCCTGAGCCTGGACCGCGCCGGGACGCTCGACGTCGGGGCTGCCGGGAAGGGCCACCTGGTAGACCTCGTCTGGGAACTGGTCACCGGACGCGGATATGCTTCGGTTGTGGTTGATGCCGGTTCCGACATGCGCCACTGCGGACCCGGCCTGCGGGTTGGGCTGGAGCATCCCTTCGACCCAAACCAGGCCATCGGCGTCGTGCACCTCCAGGACCGTGCCCTGTGTGCCTCCGCCACCAACCGCCGGGCATGGGGCAATGGCCTGCACCACGTCCTGGATGCCTCCACGGGCTTACCGGTCAAGGCCGTAGCTGCCACCTGGGTCCTTGCCCGGAACGCCCTGACGGCAGACGGCCTGGCCACAGCACTGTTCCTCACCGATCCTTCCGCTCTCGCTGCCGAGTTCGAATTCGACTACGTGCGAATGTTCTCCGACGGCAGGGCAGAGTATTCACCCGCAATGGCTGGAGTCCTTTTTTCATGACCGTTTCACTGAGCACTCCCTCCGCACGGCTGCAACGCCTGCTGGGCAAGATGAGCATGTACCGCATGCTGGTGGTACTGCTGCTGGCCATGGCCGCGTGGTCCTTTGTGCTCTCCCTTGCGGGGGCGCTTTTCTACACTCCGGCCGAGCTTGCGGCGACGCTGGCAACGGCGGTGGTCTCCACACTGATGGCAAGCCGGGTGATGGGGTTGCTATTCCGGACCTTCCCGCAAACGGATTCTGCCCTGATTACCGGGCTGCTGCTGTTCTTCCTCTTCTGGCCAACCACTGACGGTGTCCAGCTGGGCTGGATCGCGCTGGCGGCTCTGGCCGCGACGGCCTCGAAATACCTGCTGGTCTGGCGGCGGCGCCACATCTTCAACCCCGCTGCCGTTGGCGCCTTTGCCATGGGCGTCACGGGGCTGAACGCGCCGGTCTGGTGGGTGGCTGCACCGCTGATGCTCGTTGTGGTGATCCCGGCAGCGCTGCTGGTGCTTTACCGCAGCCGCCTGCTGCCGATGGCCGGAGTATTCGTTGCGGTGGCTGCGGGAATAGTCACGCTTCGCTTCGCTGCCGCGGGGGAACCGGTGCTGGAAGGACTCGCAACGGCGTTCACGTCCTATCCCGTCCTGTTCTTCGCCGGCTTTATGCTCTCCGAGCCGCTGACACTGCCGCCGCTGCGCTGGCAGCGCCTGGCTGAAGCCGCCGTCGTAGGCGTCCTGTTTGCCGTGCCGCTATCCGTGGGGCCGGTCTTTATGTCCCCCGAACTGGCCCTGCTGGTCGGCAACCTGCTTGCTTTCGCTGCCGGGCAGCGCGGCGGCATCTCACTGCGGCTTCGCTCCGCCCGGGACCTGACTCCGAGTTCGCGGGAGTTGGTATTCGAGCCCGAAAGGCCGCTGCGCTACACCCCCGGCCAGTACCTGGAGCTGAGCCTGCCGCATCCCAGCCCGGACGGCCGCGGACTGCGCCGGATCTTCAGCCTCACGTCCGATCCGGCAGACCCCGCGACCGTATCGGTGGCCCTGCGGGTGTCGGATCCGGGCAGTTCGTTCAAGACCAGGCTCCTGGCGCTGAAGCCGGGGGCCCGAATCTCTGCAACCTCCGTCGGCGGCGATTTCCAGCTCCCCCGTGATACTTCGCGCAAGGTCCTGATGGTGGCCTCGGGAATCGGCATCACCCCGTTCCTGAGCCAGCTGCGGTCCGCTGGTGCCAGGGACCGGGACATCGTGCTCGTTTACGCCGCTTCCTCTGTGGCGGAGCTGGCATATGCCGCGGAGCTCGCTGACCTTGGCGTCCGAGTCCTGGTGTGCACTCCCGCCGACCCGTCGATTCCGGGATGGGCCTGGCTGGGGGCGGGCCTGCCGGATGCCGCTTCCCTGTCCAAGGCGGTGCCCGACGCCGCCGAGCGGACCGCCTTTGTGGCCGGTTCGCCGTCGGCCGTTGCTGCTGCCCGAAGCGCCCTCAAGGGTGCCGGCGTGCGCCGGGTCCACACCGATCCGTTCCTGGGTTACTAACCTCCTCCTGATCCATCGAGAGGCCAGTTACGGCTCTTTTGCAGGCTGAAACGAGCCGTAACTGCCCTCTCGGCGGGTGGGGGCGGGGAAATGGTTTCCGGGCACCGGTAAGAACCTGCTAAGCTTCTTTAGTCCCTGCAGGACACACCGGTTACCCGGTGTCCCGCCCTCGTAGCTCAGGGGATAGAGCGGTTGCCTCCGGAGCAACAGGCCGTAGGTTCGAATCCTATCGAGGGCACCATTACCTGCAGGGAAAACCCCGCTGCCGTTACCGGCAGCGGGGTTTTTGTTTGCCGTCCCACCCCCAGATCCGTGCCCTTGTTCCGTGCCCCTGTTCCGCGTCTCCCGGGTCCATCCCTGCGGGTTGCGCCGGTTCATCCCTGGTTGAGGTGGAGGTATCCGGCAGGCTGCTCGCCGGGGCGTGGGCGCTGTCCTGTGGCCGCCCGCGGTGCCCGGGGATGGACCGGGTAACCCTGCTGGGCCCAGGCCGGCCGGTCTGCCCGGCCCCGGAACACCCTGCGGTACGCTGCCGGACTGATGCCGACTGCACGGTTGAAATGGTGGCGCAGCAGCACTGCCTGCCCAAACCCGACAGCGCGGGAGACCTCGTCAATGCTCATGCCCGTGTCCTCAAGCAGTTCCTGGGCCTTAAGTACCCGCTGCCCGTTGATCCAGGATCCCGGTGTTGTTCCCGTTTCAGCCTTGAACCGGCGGGCGAAGGTGCGTTCTGACATGTGGGCGCGGGCTGCGAGCGCGCTGACGGAATGTTCCTGGTCCAGGTTCGCCGCAATCCATACGAGGATGTCTTCCAGTGTGTCTCCCCCGCTCACAGACAGGGGCCGGGTGATGTACTGGGCCTGCCCGCCGTCGCGGTGCGGAGGTACCACCATGTCCCGGGCGATGGCCGCGGCGGTCTTGGCACCCAGTTCCTGACGGACCAGATGCAGTGAGGCGTCAATCCCCGCCGCCGTTCCCGCGCTGGAAATGATGTTCCCGTCCTGGACGTACAGCACGTCCTCGTTCACCTCCACCGAGGGATACAGCTTGGCAAGGAGTGCCGAGTTCCTCCAGTGCGTCGCTGCCTTGCGGCCGTCCAGGATTCCCGCCTCGGCGAGCGCAAAGGCACCCGTGCACACCGACATCACCCAGGCCGAACGCTCGTGGGCGTTCCGCAGTGCCTCAAGGACGGCAGCCGGCACGGGTTCGGGGCCGTTCGGCCAATGGCCGTAGGGCGCCATGATCACCAGGTCAGCGTCGGCGGCGGCTTCGAGTCCGTTCTCGACATGGATCGAGTAACCGGCTGAGGTCCGGACCGGTCCCGGGACATGGGTGGCCATGCGGAAATCGAACCGCGGTACCCCGGTGCCCCTCGAGGAACGGTCGACTCCGAAGATCTCTGCAACGAGCCCCAGTTCAAACGGACCGGTGTCCTCCAGCACTATCAGGGCGACGCTCTTGAGCATGGTGGGAGTATGGCAGTATTTCGCTGCTAATGGTCATATCTGCCACTTATTTTTGCTGCGGCCCGGGCGGAACCTGAAGGCATGGAAATCTTCTTTTCGCTTTTGGTGCTCAGTCTGCTCGCCGGGGTCACTGCCATGGTGGTTTCCACCATTCGGCATGACGGCCGTGATCATCTCCCGCCGGTATCCTCGGGCCGCCCCTGGCACGGCAACGCTCTGTGGGATGTGAGCGATCCACGGGATCTGTCCCAGGAACGGCCCTACCGGCCCCGGCGCTAGGCCCGGGTGTCTTACAGTCCCCCGCGCCTTCCCCCTCCGGCGGCACCTGCGGCTGCCGGGGTGCGGGTTCCGTGTGGTAAATGCACTCGGATGAGATTCAATCCAGGACAGGTTCTGTCCGCATTACGGAGTAGCTTGGGGAACATGCTCGAGACATCAGCAAGGCTGCTGCACCTGCTCTCACTGCTGCAGCTGCGCAGGGAATGGACCGGCGCGGCACTTGCCGACCGCATGTCCGTCACGGAACGCACCGTTCGCCGGGACATCGGCAAGCTCCGCAGCCTGGGCTATCCCATCTCCGCATCACCTGGGATTGCCGGCGGCTACCAGCTGGGCGCCGGGGCCCAGCTGCCTCCCCTGCTTCTGGATGACGAGGAAGCGCTCGCCGTCGCCCTGGGGCTGACTGCGGTGGCTTCCGGTCCAGTGTCCGGGATCGGCGAAGCGTCCATCCGTGCCCTGGTCAAGCTGGAGCAGGTTCTCCCCGGAAGGCTGAGACCCAAGTTCTCCGCCCTTCGCCAGTCTGTGAGCGTACTGGCGGGTCCGTCAGCGGCGGCATCAGCCGTCAACCCGGAGATCCTCACTGCCTTCTCTACAGCTATCTCAGAGCGGCGCACCGCCTCCTTCCGCTATCAGGCACTCGAAGCTGCAGAGGGGCGGCGCATCGTGGAGCCCTACAAACTGGTCAGTACCGGAAGGCGCTGGTACCTGGTCGCGTGGTGCACCGAACGCCAGGACTGGCGCACCTTCCGGGTGGACCGCTGCCAGTCGGTACCGGTGCTCCGCGAGCGCTTCACTCCCCGCCCCCTGCCGGCCAAGGACCTGGCCGCCTACGTGCAGGCGGCCATTACCCGCAGTCCCTACCAGTACGACGTCGTGATCCGCATTGCGGCCCCGCTGGCGTCGGTGGCTGAACAGGTTCCCGCCGAAGTCGCCGTGCTGGAGGCGGATGGACCCGGGCACACCGTGCTGCGCAGCGGCTGGGACTCCCTGGACCAGCCGCTGGTCCGTATGGCGGGCATGGGAGTGGAGTTCGAAATCCTGGCACCGGAAGAAATGCGTGAGCGCGCCCGCACCGCGGCGGGGCGGCTGGCCCGCGCCGCCGGGGCCCTCCCCCAAACGCAGGACGCTGTGGCTGCACCCGCTTCCCAGCCCCCTCCCGCCGTTCACGGCAAGCAGGCGCTTCCGCCCACGCACTAGACTGGTGCCAACTATGGCACTGACAATCTCCTATCCCCCGCAGCTCCCTGTCTCAGAACGCCGCGAAGACATCATGGCCGCCATCGCGGCCAACCAGGTCACCGTGATCGCCGGTGCCACCGGTTCGGGTAAAACCACCCAGATTCCGAAGATGTGCCTGGAGCTGGGCCTGGCGGAGAAGGGCCTGATCGGCCACACCCAGCCGCGGCGTCTCGCGGCCCGGACGGTCGCCGAACGCATCGCGGAGGAGCTCGACGTCGAGATCGGCGCCGAGGTGGGGTTCCAGGTGCGTTTCACCGGGGAAACCAGCCGGGACACCAAGGTCAAGCTGATGACCGACGGCATCCTGCTCGCGGAGATCCAGCATGACCGCAAGCTGAAGAAATACAGCACGATCATCATCGACGAAGCGCATGAACGCAGTCTCAACATCGACTTCATCCTTGGGTATCTCAAGCGCCTGCTGCCCGAGCGGCCGGACCTGAAGATCATCATCACCTCCGCCACCATCGACCCGGAACGCTTCGCGCAGCACTTCGCTGCCCCGGACGGCACTCCGGCACCCATCATCGAAGTGTCCGGCCGTACCTTCCCGGTGGAAATCCGCTACCGTCCGCTGAACCAGCCGGCGCTGGGCGCCCTGGAAGATGAGGACGACGAGCTTGAGGAAGACCGCGATCCGCTGGATGCAGTCTGCGACGCCGTCGATGAGCTGTCCCGCGAGGCTCCCGGGGACATCCTGATCTTCTTCTCCGGCGAACGCGAGATCCGCGACGCCGCCGATGCTCTGCGCGGGACGGTCACCCGCAATCCGCGCCTGGCCAATACGGAGATCCTGCCGTTGTACGCCCGGCTTTCCCTGGCTGAACAGCACCGGGTCTTCTCCCCCGGCAAGCACCGCCGGATTGTGCTGGCCACCAACGTCGCCGAAACCTCCCTGACCGTCCCCGGCATCAAGTACGTCATCGACACCGGGACCGCCCGCATCTCCCGTTACTCGCACCGCACCAAGGTGCAGCGCCTGCCCATCGAACGCATTTCCCAGGCGTCGGCGAACCAGCGCTCCGGCCGCTGCGGCCGCGTCTCCGACGGCATCGCCATCCGGCTCTACTCGGAAGAGGACTTCGAAGCCCGGCCGGAGTTCACCGATCCGGAAATCCTGCGTACGAACCTCGCGGCCGTCATCCTCCAGATGGCCGCCATGGGCGTCGCCCAGGGGCCCAAGGATGTAGCAGACTTCCCGTTTGTCCAGCCGCCGGATCCCAAGGCCGTGAACGACGGCGCGCTGCTGCTCCGAGAGCTCGGTGCGCTGGCCCCCAAGGGCGGGATCACCGCCGTCGGGCGCAAACTTGCCCAGCTCCCCGTTGATCCCCGCCTCGGCCGGATGATCGTGGAAGCCGGGCAGCGCGGCTGTGTCCGCGAGGTCATGGTCCTGGCCGCGGCGCTGACCATTCAGGATCCCCGCGAACGGCCGTCCAAGGACGACCCGGCACGGGCGCAGAAGGCAGCCGAGCTGCACAAGCGGTTCGTGGATGAGAACTCGGACTTCACCGGCTTCCTGAACCTGTGGCGCTACGTCCAGGAGAAACAGAAGGAACTCTCCTCCTCCCAGTTCCGCAAACTGTGCAAAAACGAGTTCCTGAACTTCCTGCGCATCCGCGAATGGCAGGACCTGTTCGCCCAGCTGCGCCAGCTGGCCAAGCCCTTGGGCATCACGCTCTCCCCGGGCGACGTCGACCCCGTGGGGCGTGAGAAGGACGTCCACATTTCCCTGCTGTCCGGGCTGCTGAGCCACATTGGTCTCTACGATCAGCGCAAGCGTGAGTACGCCGGCGCACGCGGGACCCGGTTCGCCGTCTTCCCGGGATCGGCACTGTTCAAGAAGTCCCCTGACTGGGTCATGGCTGCCGAGCTGGTGGAAACGTCCCGGCTTTGGGCCCGGATCGCTGCTCGCTTCGATCCGCTGTGGGTCGAAGAGGTCGCCCCGCACCTGATCAAGCGCACCTACAGCGAACCGCACTGGTCCAAGCGCAACGGGTCCGTGATGGCCTACGAGAAGGTCACCCTGTACGGGGTGCCCGTGATTCCGCGCCGCAGCGTGAACTACGGCCGGATCGACCCGGTCCTCTCCCGCGAAATGTTCATCCGGCATGCCCTCGTTGAGGGTGACTGGCGCACCCACCACAAGTTCTTCCACCGCAACCAGGCGCTGCTTGCCGAGGTCGAAGAGCTGGAGACCCGGGTGCGCCGCCGCGGCCTGCGTGTGGATGACGAAACGCTGTTCGAGTTCTACGACGAACGCATTGGCAGCGAAGTGGTCTCCGAACGGCACTTCGACAAGTGGTGGAAACATGCCCGGCATGAGGACCCGAAGCTGCTGGACTTTGACCCGGACGCACTTCGCACCGACGACGCCGCAGGGTTGGATGAGACCGAGTTCCCCAAGACCTTCCGCTACGCGGACTTTGACCTGCCGCTCTCCTATGAGTTCACTCCCGGGGTTCCGGGAGCCAACGACGGTGTCACGGTGGAGGTTCCGGTCCTGTTCCTGAACCAGCTGGATCCCGAACCGTTCCGCTGGCAGATTCCGGGCCTGCGTGCTGAGCTGATCACCGCCCTGATCAAGTCGCTGCCGAAGGCTGTACGGAAAAACTTCATTCCGGCCCCTGACGTGGCGCGTGCCGCTGCGGCGGCCCTGGCGGCGGACTTCGATCCGGCGTCGGATCCCCTGGAACCGTCGCTGGAACTGGCCCTGCGGCGGTTGAAGGGGCACATCATTCCGCCCGGATCCTGGAACTGGGAGGCGATTCCGGAGCACCTGCGCATGCGGTTCTCCGTGGTGGATTCATCCGGCCGCGTCCTGGATGAGGGCAAGGACCTTGCCGCGTTGCAGGAATCCCTTGCTCCGGCCACCCGCCGGGCCATCGCCGAGTCGCTGGGTGCCACGCCCGGGACGGTGAAGCCGGCACCGAAGGCTGCCAAGGGCAAGCCGGCCCGGGCCGGCGGGTCCGGTGCGACAAACGGTGCCTCCAACGGGCAGGCGTCGCCGTCCTTCCGTGAAGAAACCGGCCTCACCGAGTGGAGCGTCGGAAGCATCGAGCGGCGGATCGACACCCTGGTTGCCGGGCACACGGTCACCGGCTACCCCGCGCTGGTGGATGAAGGCTCCACCGCCGGCCTGCGGGTTTTCCAGAGCGCCGCCGAGCAGGAAGCTGCCATGCGCGGCGGAGTGATCCGGCTGCTTGCCCTGCGGGTGCCAAGCCCCGCGAAGTACGTGCTGGAACACCTGAGCAATGCCGAGAAGCTCACCTTCAGCCAGAATCCGCACGGGAGCGTGGCCGCCCTGATCCAGGACTGCACGCTCGCCGCGGTCGACAAGCTCACCCCGGAGGCCCTCCCCTGGACGCGCACCGAGTTCGACGCACTGTATGAGCAGGTGCGGGCAGAGCTGATCGACACGGTCTTCACTGTGACGGCGATCGTGGAGAAGGTCCTCTCCAGCACCCGCCGCATCCAGAAGCAGCTCAAGGGCACCACGTCGCTGGCGCTTATTTCGGCGCTCAATGACATCCGTGCCCAGCTGGATCAGCTGGTCTATCCCGGTTTTGTGGCACGCACCGGCTACGCGCAGCTGGCGCAGCTGCCGCGTTACCTGGCCGGCATCGAGCGGCGGCTGGAGAAACTGCCCACCAATGTGCAGCGCGATTCGCTGAGCATGGCTGTGGTGCAGGGCCTCGAAGATGAATACGACGACGCCGTCGCGGCTTTGGTGCCCGGGCGCGGAACTCCGCCCGCCCTGGCCGAAGTCCGTTGGATGATCGAGGAACTGCGGATCAGCTTCTTTGCGCAGGAACTGGGAACGGCCCGGTCCGTTTCTGAGAAACGGATCCGGACCGCCCTGAACCAGGCGCTGGCTCCGGCATAGTCGCCGGGTTGGCGGCGGCTGATTGTTGCCGGGCAGCGTCCCCTGCCCGTTCTGGTCTAGGCCTGAGGAACGAACTCGCCGTGGCCCGCTGCCCGGAGGCCTTCGCGGAGCTTCTCGGCGTTCGCTGCCATCTTGTCCTGGTCGGGGTTGGTTTCCGCGCGGCTGAAGTCGAAGTCCTGCAGCGAGTTCGCCGGCCAGACGTGGATGTGCAGATGGTCGATTTCGAAGCCTGCAATGGTCAGCCCGGCACGCTCTGCGCCGAAGACGTCCACCTGGACCTGGCCGATGGCCTGGGCGACGGCCGTCATCCTGGCCAGGAGGTCAGCCGGGGCGTCCGTCCATTTATCGATCTCCTGGCGCGGGACCACCAGGGTGTGCCCGTCCGCGAGGGGGCCGATGCTCAGGAAGGCAACGACGTCGTCGTCCTTCCAGACGAAGCGGCCGGGGATTTCACCCTCGATGATCCTGGTGAAAAGCGTGGTCATGCGTTCTCCTTGCTCGGGCTGCTGACGGTCCCCGCCCGGCAGCTTCAAGCGCAGCGGGGGCGGAACGGGACGGCCGGTAAACATGGCTTTGACGCTACCCGTCTGCGGCGCCGGTTGCCACCGGCTGTCCGGGTGTGGAGGACCATTGCGACCACGACCCGGGATACAGGGCTGCTTCGATCCCTGCCATGGCCAGGGCCGCGACCTGCGCCGACGCGTAGATGCCTGAGCCGCAGTACGTGCCCACTGGTTTTGAGCTGTCCACTCCGGCGGCCTGGAAGCGCTGCCTGAGCTCCGGAACCAGCAGATAGTGTCCGTTGGCGTCAAGGTTTCCCGACGCGGGTATGTTGATTGCCCCCGGGATGTGCCCGGCCTGCGGGTCGATGGGTTCGCTTTCTCCTCGGAAGCGTTCGGGTGCCCGTGCGTCGATGAGCACGCCTTCGGCTGCAAATGCGGGTACTCCTGCCATGTCCACGACGGGCATATGCCCCCAGGACAGACTTACCGAACCCGGGACCGGTGTGACTTGTCCGCTCTCCAGCGCTCCGCCGTCGGCCTGCCATGCCTGCAGTCCGCCGTCGAGCAGCCGGACGTTGCCGAACCCCGCGTGGCGCAGCAGCCACCAGGCCCGCGCTGCTGCGGCACCTCCGGAGGCGTCGTAGGCGACTACCGTGTCGCCGTCGTTGATTCCCCAGCCCTTCGCCAGTGCCTCAAAAACCCGCGGCGAGGGCAGCGGGTGCCGCCCTCCCGGCCCGGCCGGGGCCGACAGCTCAGTGTCCAGGTCCACGTACACGGCTGACGGCAGGTGCCCTTTCAAGTACCTGCCGTGTCCGTCGCTGCGGCCCAGCTCCCAGCGCACGTCCAGCAGTCGTACCGGCTCTCCGTTGTCCAGCGATGCATGGAGCTCGGCTGTGCTGATGAGGATTCCTGTCACAGTTCCACCACGTCGCCCGGTGCCAGCGGCTGGTAGCTCGTTCCGTACATTCCGCCGAAGCGTTCGAGGTGCTTTTCCACGATTCCCCGGCCCTTTCCGTTCAGCAGGGCGTCGTGGATGGGGTGCGCGGTTTGGGCCCCGACGGCGATGACGAAGTCGATGACCTCTCCCACCTTGGACCACGGCGCGTGGAGGGGAACCAGCAGCACCTCAGCCTTGAGGCCGTTGGGTACCGTGAAGGAGTCTCCCGGGTGGTAGATCCGGTCTTCGATCAGGTACGCGAGGTTTTCCACCATCGGAATCAGGGGATGGATCAGCGCATGCTGTCCGCCGAAGGAGCGTACCGAGATTCCTGCGATCTGCTGGACGGTGTTCGGTTCCACGTCGAAGATGCGGTCCTGTGCGTCCTCTGCTGCTTCGTTGCGCAGTGATGCTGCCAGTGCCGCAGGTGCGTGGAGCTGCAGGTCCGGGCGTTCAGCCAGAATGGGCAGCACCTGTTCCCGGTCGATGTGGTCTGCGTGCTCGTGGGTCAGCAGGATCGCGTTCGCGTCCCGCAGTGCTTCTTCGACCTCGGAAAAGTTGCCCGGATCCAGTACCAGGACTGATCCATCTTTTTCGAACCGGACACATGAATGCGTGTACTTGGTCATTTTCATAGGGTCACGATACTCCGGGTGATGTGTGACCCCGCCGCAGGCGCGGTGTGCCAACGCTGATAATCTGGGGTCAGGTCCAATTTCCGTCAGCCAGTTTCCCCTCGGCAATTTCCACTTAGCCACTCCCCGTCAGCCAATCCCGAGTCAGCCAGGAGGCTTCCATGTCAGCGCAGCCATCGTCTTCGCGGCGGACTGCCGAGCCCCGGGTAACCCGCCAGCGGGTTGCTGTGGGCCGCACTTTGGATTCCCTTGACGACTTCGTGAGCACCCAGGAGCTTCACCGTCTTCTCCAGGACCGTGGTGAAAAGGTCTCGCTGGCTACCACTTACCGGATTCTGCAATCCATGGCCGACGACGAGCAGGTTGATGTTCTCCGTGGCGCCGACGGTGAAGTTCTCTACCGCCGCTGCGAGGCGGAGCATCATCACCACCACCTTGTTTGCCGCAACTGCGGGAAGGCAGTGGAGGTTGAGGCTCCTGCTGTCGAGAGCTGGGCAGCGCGTCTGGGCCGTGAGCACGGTTTCACTGAAGTTGCACACACTGTTGAGGTCTTTGGGCTTTGTCCCGAGTGCTCGCGGTAGTTCGCGGGTTTACTTCTGGCGCTCGTCTAAACCTTCCGTTGCGTTACCAGGTTTTTATTGACTGTCATTGTGCTGCAGGAGCTTTCGGGTCTGCATTTCTGTCCTGACGAGTCCAGCCCATCTTCGGAGCTTCACGGTAAGGCACCCGGTGCGTCCTTCTGTCCCCGCTGAGTTCCATCTCCGGGAGCTGGAGAGGGAGGCGTCTGCTGTCGCGCTTACCGCTCACTTTGCCTGCCTGCCTGCGAGCTACACGGCAGGCCGGCTGCTTTGCACTCCCCGGTTCGGTCTGCCTGCCCACGCCCGGACCTAGAGGGCACGCAGCCCATTCACCACGCCCCCTACCATCGCCCTGCCTGCCATCACATACCGCTCGCATGACTCTTTTGACATGCCTCCGCGCTCGGCTCCACGCCCGTATTACGACTGCTGACTGAAGAGAAAAGCAGGTAAATGACCGGTAAATGAGGCCCCGAAAAACGGCTGATTTAGGCCCTGGAATGTCGGTGGCAGCTGAGAGTGTTAGGGGTATGAACCGCTCCTCGGACACCCCGTTTTCCCGGTCAGCTGACCGGGAAATGAAGGGTGCGCCGGGTGGTGCGCCGGGTGGTGTTCCGGGTGCTGGCCGGGCCGGGCAGGGTGGTTCCCCGGGTGCCGCCGATAGTGTTCCGGGTGCTGGCCGGGCCGGGCAGGATGATCCGGCCGCGCGTACCGACTTCCTGTCCTCGTCTCATCCTGGCCCCGGTTTCCCCGTTCCTTCCGGCGAGGTGTTCTGCGCTGATCCTGCCTTGGTTGAAGACCATGTGCCCGAGTCTTTGCCTGAGGGGTTCGCCGGGCAGTTATCACTCCGCGGTCCGGAGGCCCTGGGGTATGCGGAAACCGTGTCCGCGCTTGAGCGTCTGGGCATGCTCATCTCCTGGGCGCAGGCCCAGCAGGCCCGTGTTGCCGCCCGGCTGGAAGTGCTTTTCGCCAGGGATATCGCTGAGGCCTCCGGACGCGAAGAACCCGCCCTGGCCATGAGTTTGGCTGCAGCCGAGGCATCCACTGTCCTGAACATCCCGCACATGACGGCGATGCAGCTCATCAGCGAATCCACCCGCCTGTGTCTTCAGGCTCCGCAGACCCTGGCCAGATTATCCGAGGGAAAGATCGCTCTCCAGCACGCCCGCATCATCCTCGAAGAGACCCAAAACCTCCCCGCCGATATCCTCGAACCGCAGCCGGAACCGGGTGCTGGCGCGGGTTCAGATGACGCAGCCGCACTAGCCGGCGCCGGGACGCCGCCTGATGGGGAGTCCGGTCAGCTGGATCTCGGCCTGGAGGACCAGGGCGCGCTGTTCGGGCAAACCGGGCCGGGCGGACCGGAGGGAGCAGGCGGAGCCGGTGGAGCAGCCGGACCGGATGGGGCAGATGGAGTGCAGTATGGTCCGGTAAGCGGGGCAGCCGGGTCGGACGGGCCGGGCGAAGCAGCCGCAGGCGCAGCCGTCGATGGGCCTGCCGGTGCAGCCCTCACAGTCCGTGCTGCGTTCGAACGCGATCTGCTGGCAGCAGCCGAGGGCAGGACCGCTGCCGGGTTCGGGCGCCGAGCCCGCAGGCTCCGCGAGTCCCGCTTCCCGGACCTGATCCCTGCCCGTCACCGTGAGGCCAAGGACAAACGCCGTGTGATGTTCCAGCCCCTGCCCGATGGCATGTCCTGCCTCAGCGCGATCATCGCCGCGGAGAAAGGCCAGGCCATGTTCGCCGCGCTCACCGGTGCAGCGAAAGCCGGCAAACGAGCCGGAGACCCCCGCACCATGGACCAGCTCCGCGCAGACACCCTCACCGAACTGCTCCTTACGGAGCAGGCCGGCACACAGCCCACCGAGCCCGAGGACGCTCCATGCCCGCACTTGGGGACAAGTTCCACAGGCACAGGTTCACCAATCGGATCCGGAACTGGAATCGGAACAGGAACAGAGGGGGCTGCTGATGTACAGGGTTGCACCGGAACCGCAACAGGAACCGGAGCTGAGGCGGGTGCTAGTACAACGGGCCGCACCGGTAGCGGTAGCGCCAGCACCGCCGCCGGTACCACCAGCACTGCCGCCGGTAACTCCGGGCAGGACAAGCGACCCCGCCGGGCCGAAAGATACCGGACCCAGAACCGGGACCGCACCAACAACCGCGACCGCTCCAAAGTCCGCACCGAAGTCATGGTCCTGATCAACGCAGACACCCTTGCCGGACTGGACGAGAACCCGGCCGAACTCAACGGATACGGACCCATCAGTGCCGAGACTGCACGCTCGATGATCCTTGAGGCCCTGCACTGGACACCCCTGCTGCAGGACCCGGCTACCGGCGAAATCCTCACCGTGGGACGGACACGACGCATCCCTGCAGGACTCAAACGCTGGCTCCAGGCCAGGGACGGAACCTGCAGGTTCCCCGGCTGTCCAGTAAATGTCACCCACGCAGAGATCGACCACACCACCCCATACGCACACGGCGGACCAACAGACCACACCAACCTGGAACACCTCTGCCCCAAACACCACCGGTTCAAAACCCTCGGCCACTGGAAAGCACGCCAACCCGAGGCCGGAACCATCGAATGGAACTCACCCACCGGCCGCACCTACACCACCGACCCCACACTGGAATACCTGCCGAGCCCACGAAATCTCAGGCCATCGGATCCTCAGCTCCGCCCCGAAACCACGCCCCAACCGCCAGACGACGATCCGCCTCCCTTCTAGAGGGGCAAGCAGCTCCTGTGCAGTGCATAGCGGCGGCTGCGGAATTCTTCAGAGCACAGCGGGCCGAGAACAGTCAGGCCCGGATAGAACCAGCAGCTGTAGCCGCCTGGAGGATGCCAACCGTTCGGCACCGCCGGCGCAGTCACCAGCTCACCGGCTCCCGCCGACACACCTGTCCTCTGCCTCAAGCCGGTTCAATCACCGGCTACCGCTCGCCGAGTCACCGATTCACCGATTCACCGATTCACCGGCTACCGCTCGCCGAGTCACCGACTCTCCGACTCTCCGACTCACCGGCTCACCGGCTCACCGGCTCAGGCAGCAGTAACCAATCGCCGGTTCCGATTACGGACAGCCATGATGACGCGGCAGACCAAGTAGATGGCAAACGAAATCGTGGTCACATATGGGCTGATCGGAATCCGGCCGCCAAGGGCCAGAAGAATGCCGCCAACAGCAGAAACCAGGGCAAAAATGACACTCAGTCCCACTACCAGCCGGGGCGAGGAGGTCACTAGGAGGGCAGCGGCAGCCGGAGTAATAAGGAGCGAAAGGACCAGAAGGGCTCCAACAACCTGGATGGACAATGCCACCGAAAGCCCCAGAAGGAACATAAACACGATAGACAGCGCGCCCACGGGAACGCCGCGGGCCTGGGCCAGCTCCGGATCAGCACTGGCAAACGTCAGCGGACGCCACACAACAACCAGACCAACAACAACGACGGCGGCACAAATGGCCAGGAGGTTCAGCTGGACACTGTCCACGGCAACAATCTGGCCGGTGAGCAATCCAAACTTATTGGCAGAACGCCCTTCATAGAGCGCGAGGAACAGGATACCCAGACCCAATCCGAAGGGCATGATGACACCGGTAATCGAATTACGGTCCCGTGCTTTCAACCCCAGCAGGGCAAGGATCAGAGCGGCAGCTATAGAACCGGCAAGGGAGCCGAGAACAACATTCGCACCCAGAAGCAGTGCCAGGGCAGCACCGGCAAAAGACAGCTCGGCGATGCCGTGAACAGCGAACGCCAGATCCCGCATCATCACAAAAACGCCGATGAGACCCCCAACCAGGCCGAGAATCGCCGCAGCCCACAGCGAATTGGTCACCAGGGGCAGCAGCTGCCCGTAATCGCTAAAGTCAAAGACGGAAGAGAAAAACTCAGAAAGGTCCAAGATCGGCCTCGCTTTCGCCGTGGTGGTGCGTAGTGGCGTCCGGAACGCCCAGCACCACAATCCGGCCGTGGCTGCGCAGTACCTCCACGTGGGAGCCGTACATATCCGAAAGCACATCCGAGCGCAGGACTTCCGACGGCGTACCGGTACGGAACTGCCCGCCAGCAAGGTAAAGAACCCGGTCGACATAGTCGATGATGGGGTTGATCTCATGCGTAACGAACACGACGGCAGAGTCGTTCACGTGCGCACGGGCATCAATGAGAGCACTGATCGCCTGCTGGTGGTGCAAATCAAGGGAGAGCAGCGGCTCGTCACAGAGCAGCAGGTCAGGATCGGTAGCCAGAGCCTGGGCAGCACGCAGCCGCTGGAGCTCACCGCCGGAAAGCTTCCCCACCGGGGCATCTGCGTAACTCGTCGCGCCAACCTGGGCCAGAAGCTCATCGACCCTTGCACGCACGGGCCCCCGGCGCAGGCGGATCCCCCACTTGTCGCCGTCGACCCCCATGCCAACCAAATCCCGGGCACGCAGCGGAGTCCCCGGAGCGAAAGACTTCTGCTGCGGAATGTATCCAATGTCTTTGCTTCCGCGCTCGACCCTGCGCCCGTTGACGGTCACGGTTCCGGCGCTGAGGGGCTGCAGCCCCAGCAGGACCTTCAGCAGTGTGGTCTTTCCGGTGCCGTTGGGTCCCAGGACGGCAAGGAACTCACCGGAATTGATGTCCAGGTCCAGTCCCTGCCAGAGCGTACGGCTGCCAAAGGCCATGGAGGCCCCGCGCAGCTGTATGACGGGGCGACTCACTTCAGGACGTCCTGAACGGCCGTCACGTTGCGGTTCATCCAGGCAAGGAAGTCCTCGCCCTCGGGCAGCGTTTCGGAGAAGTCGACCACTGGGATACCTGCGTCTTCGGCGGTGCTGCGCACTGCTTCGGTCTGCGAGGTGGAGGTCTGCTCGTTGTAGGCGAGGAACGCGATGTCACCGGAAGCCATGAGGTCCTGCATTTCCTTGAGCACGGCAGGGGGAACATCCTGGCCCTCCTCCACTGCCTCCGTGAAATCGTCCGGGGTCACGTTGTGCAGCCCCGCATCCTCGAGGAGGTAAGCGGGAACCGGCTCCGTCATGGCCACGTCGCGTCCCTCCGCAGCGCCGCGCACCTCGGCAAGGCGGTCCTCCAGCTCCTGGATCCCCGCGTTAAAGCTTGCCGCGTTGTCCCGGAAAGCCTGCTCGTTCTCCGGATCCAGTTCAGCCAGCCGCTGGGCAGCTGCCTCGGCCAGCAGTCCCATGGCTTCCGGGTCGTACCAGACGTGCTCGTTGAAGCCGCCGTGCGAATGCCCGGCATGTCCGTCGCCGCTCTCTTCGTGCTCCTCCTCGGAATGCCCTTCATCAAGACCGGAAATCTCGACGGCGTTGAGCACGTTTTCGGGGGCCACTGACTCTTCCTGGACCAGGGCCTCCATGAAGGAGTCATATCCGCCGCCGTTCAGGACCACCACGCCTGCCTCGGAGACTGCAAGCTTGTCCCGTGCAGTCGCCTCATAGGAGTGCGGGTCCTGGGACGGGCGGTTGATGATCGATTCAACGCTGACAAACTCACCGCCGACCGATTCAAGGATGTTGCCGTACACATTGGTCGAAGCAACAACCCGAATAGGGTCACCGCTTTCTCCGGCTCCGCCACCATCCCCCGAGTCCGAGGAGCAGGCGGAAAGCGCAAGTGCGGCGGCGGTAAGAATTCCGGCCACACGGATGGGCAGGCGGCGCATAGTGTCAGTATCCCCGTTTCGAGTCTCGGTACAACCTCCGGCGGCACCGGGGCTTGATCAGCATAACGTAAACGCGAATCATTCGCATCTAATGGGTGTGCGGGTTATTCAGCCGGTAAAGCTCTCACCCGAACGCCGAAGGCCCTGGGACTGGGTGGCGTCCCGGATCTCCCCCACCAGCTGCTCGATGATGTCCTCCAGGAACAGCACGCCCCGGGTCTGGGCATCGTCACCGAGGACACGGGCAACATGGGAGCCCGTGCGCTGCATAACGGCCAGCGCATCCTCGATCCCGTCGCTCAGCCGCAGGTTTGCCAGAGTGCGGACCTTGTTCTCCGTGATCGGCCGCTGGTAGGCCTCCTCCGGAATGGCCATGACATCCTTCAGGTGCATGTAACCGGTGAAGTTGCCGGCCTCATCCATCAGCACGAACCTGGAGAACCCGGTGCGCCCGACCGCCTTCTCGAACTCCGCGGGGGTGCAGTCAGTGCGCAGGGTCACCAGCTCGTCCAGAGGCACCATGACTTCGCCGGCAGTCTGCCCCGAGAATTCGAGGGCTCCGGAGATGACTCCCGAATCGTCCGCCACCAGGCCGTGCCGGGTGGATTCCTGGACGATCGACTGCACTTCCTGCAATGTGAAGGACGAGGTCACCTCGTCTTTGGGGGTGATCCCGACAACCCGCAGGGCATGGTTCGCGATCCAGTTGAGGCTGGCCGTGATTGGCCGTACCACCCGCGAAACCATAACCAGCGGGGGCGCAAGGGCCAGCGCAGCGCGGTCTGCCACTGACACGGAAATGTTCTTTGGCACCATCTCGCCGATGGTCACGTGCAGGAACGTCACGAACAGGAGCGCAGCCAGGAACCCGGCAAGATCGGCGATCTCAGCAGGCACACCCACTGCTTCCAGGGGTGCCGCCAGCAGATGATGGATCGCCGGTTCCGCCACGTACAGGATGAGCAGCGAACACACCGTGATACCCAGCTGGGCACACGCCAGCATCAGGGATACGTGTTCCATGGCCCAGAGAGTCGTCTTGGCCCGTTTTGAACCGGCTTCGGCCAGCGGCTCAATCTGGCTGCGGCGCGCAGACATCACCGCAAATTCCGCACCAACAAAGAACGCGTTGCCCAGCAGCAGGACTACGAGCCAGAAAATACCGGCAAGATCACTCATCGTGTTCCCTCCCTGCGGGCGGGCGCGGACACGGCACTCTTCACGGCCCGCGCTCCATGGGCGGCAGCCGGAGCAGCGGTGCGCTCCGGGCTGGCCGACGGCGTAGCCTCCGCCGGCGTTTCAGCCTCCGGGCCGGGCTCGACCGGAACAAAGCAGACACGGTCAATCCGCCGCCCGTCCATGCGTTCAACTTCCAGGATGCCGCCGGGAACCGGCACGGTGTCTCCAACCTCGGCGATGCGGCCCAGTTCAGCCATGATGTAGCCGCCCACCGTTTCATAGCCTGAATCGTCCGGCACGTGCAGGGACGGAATCAGGACGGATACCTCGTCCGGGCGCATGATGCCCGGGAAGTACCAGTAGCCCGAGGCGCTCTGCAGGACGCCGGGCTTGAGCTTGTCATGTTCATCGGAAACCTCGCCGACGATTTCCTCCACCAGGTCCTCCAGCGTTGCCACGCCCGCTGTGCCGCCGTATTCGTCAAGCACGACGGCGAGCTGCAGGTTGGCGCTGCGCAGTTCGGAAAGGAGCGAGTCCAGGTGCACGGTCTCCGGAACCCGGAGGATGTCGCTCATGATGGCAGCGGCCGGCAGTTCCGCGCGCTTGCGGCGCGGAACTGCAACGGCTTTCTTCACGTGCACCACGCCGCGGATGTCATCCGGGGAATCGCCGAGGATTGGAAAACGCGAGTAGCCGGTGCGCCGGGCCGCTTCAATGACATCGGAGACGGGCTGGTCGGCGTCGATCGTTTCCAGGCGGATCCGGGGCGTCATGACGTCCGCCGCTGTCCGCTCCGAGAAGGACAGGGTGCGGGCCAGGAAGTTGGCGGTGCCGGCATCCAAGGTGCCCATCTCCGCCGAACGCCGGACCATCGAAGAGAGCTCCGCCGGGGTCCGGGCGCCGGAGACCTCTTCCTTGGCTTCAAGGCCAAAGAGGTTGAGCACCTTGTTGGAGAACCCGTTGAGCAGCAGGATCGCCGGCTTGAACACAAACGTAAAGGCCAGCTGCGGGCGGGCCAGAACGCGTCCCACTTTAAAGGGAAGGGCAATGGACATGTTCTTGGGGATCAGTTCACCCAGGAGCATTGAAAGCAGGGTAGCCAGCACCATCGCCGCAACAACCGAAACCGAGAGCGACGCCGCCGGCGGAAGCCCAAGGGCCGCGAGCGGTCCCTGCAGCAGCCGGCCCACGGAAGGCTCCATGACGTACCCGGTCAGGAGAGTGGTCAGCGTGATCCCGAGCTGGCAGCTTGACAGCTGGGTTGAGAGGGTGGTCAGGCAGCGAAGCAGGGGCTCCGCGCGGGTATCTCCGTCTTCCACCGCCCGGCGAACGGTGGGCTGGTCCAGTGCAACCAGTGAGAATTCAACAGCCACGAAAAAACCGGTGCCGCAGATAAGCAGCAGCCCGGCCAGAAGGAAAAGCCACTCCATCTCAGGAACCAGCCTCCATGCGACGGCACGGGCTTGGGGTTCCCCGGAAGCCTGTTGGCGGATTACCGCCTGGAGGAGGGGGTTCGGCCGAGGCCGGACTGGAAGGCTCCGATGAAGCTGCCGGAGAGTGCGGGGATCGTGTGCGGGCGTTGCCGGCTCTGTGCGTCCTTGCAGGTGTAACCGCAGTGGATGCAGGCCGGCGCCTAGAGTTGCTGTCCATAGACCTTTCAGTTTACAGCTTTGCCTTCGCCGCACCAGATCAAATTCGGCCGGCGGGCAGTGTGCGCAATCTCCTGCCCGTGGCCGAGCAAAGTGTGTCGCATCCCACACCCGGAGACCGCTGAGATTGGCCACTTCCGCTGATCTGTAACTAGACTTGCAACCAAGTCTCGGTCACTGCGCACCGGGCCGCACCAGCAAGTCTTGAGGCGGAAGCGCTCAGATCATGGTGCCATCAGGGCAAACGGCAACTCATGGAAGAGGCGTATATCTAGTGCCAGACCAACCCAACCACCGCCTGCCGGAGGAATTCGGCGGGAACGAATGGCTTGTCGACGAATTGTATGAGCAGTACCTCAAGGACAAGAACTCTGTCGACAAGAAGTGGTGGAGCATTTTCGACTCCTTTAAGGCGGAGGATGCCAAGTCATCCGCCGGCAATTCAGCCTCCGGCAACGGTTCTACTCCCCCGAGCGAACTCGGTGCAAACCCGGCCACCCGCCAGCTGCCCGTTGTGAAGACCGAGGCCCAGGCCGCGAAGGCCTCAGGCAAGTCTCCCGCAGCGACCCAGCAGTCAGGAAAGCCGCCCGTGGCCAAGGAAGCAGCTTCCGCGAAGGACGAGCCGAAGTCGGCTGCCGCCGCTGCCAAGTCCGAAACCAAGCCTGCGCCCATCCCGGCCCAGCTGCCCAAAACCAAGCCCAGCACGGAGACCGAAGAGGACACCGTTACGGTGCTGCGCGGTCCGGCCAAGGCCATCGCCACGAACATGGACCTCAGCCTGAGCGTCCCCACTGCCACGACCGTTCGCGCGGTTCCGGCCAAGCTGCTGATCGACAACCGGATTGTCATCAACAGCCACCTCGAACGCGCACGCGGCGGCAAGGTCTCTTTCACCCACCTGCTCGGCTACGCCATCATCCGCGCCGCTGCCCAGTTCCCTTCCCAGAACGTGTATTACGACGAGGTGGACGGCAAGCCCGTTGCTGTCCAGCCCGCGCACATCAACTTTGGCCTTGCCATCGATATGCCGAAGCCGGACGGATCCCGTCTGCTGGTAGTGCCCAATATCAAGAAGGCTGAAACCCTGAACTTCTCCGAGTTCTGGCACGCCTACGAAGACCTGGTCAAGCGCACCCGCGCCGGCAAGCTCACCGCCGACGACTACAAGGGCACCACCATCTCGCTGACGAACCCGGGCGGCATCGGCACGGTTCACTCCGTACCCCGCCTGTCCAAGGGCCAGGCCTGCATCATCGGTGCCGGCGCCCTTGAGTACCCGGCCGAATTCCAGGGCGCAAACGAGAAGATCCTCGCCCGCAACGCGATCTCCAAGATCATCACCCTGACCTCCACGTATGACCACCGTGTCATCCAGGGCGCCGGCAGCGGCGAGTTCCTGCGCATCGTCCACCAGCTCCTGCTGGGCGAGCAGAATTTCTACGATGACATCTTCGAGTCCCTGCGCATCCCGTACGAACCGGTTCGCTGGAGCCCTGACATCCAGGTCAACCCGGATGAGCAGATCAACAAGGTTGCCCGCATCCAGCAGCTGATCCACGCTTACCGCGTGCGCGGCCACCTGATGGCGGACACCAACCCGCTGGAGTACGTCCAGCGCCGCCACGCGGACCTCGACGTCCTCAACCACGGCCTGACCCTGTGGGACCTGGACCGCGAGTGGCCCACCGGCGGATTCGGCGGCAAGCCGATGCTGAAGCTGCGCAAGATCCTCGGCGTGCTGCGTGATGCCTACTGCCGTACCGCGGGCATCGAGTACATGCACATCCAGGATCCGGAAGAACGTTCCTGGTTCCAGGACCGCCTTGAGGCTCCGTACAGCAAGCCCTCCCGCGAAGAGCAGCTGCGCATCCTGAGCAAGCTGAACGCCGCAGAGGCATTCGAAACGTTCCTGCAGACGAAGTTCGTCGGCCAGAAGCGCTTCTCGCTGGAAGGCGGCGAGTCCCTGATTCCGCTGCTGGACGCAATCATTTCCGGTGCCGCTGACGAAGGCATGGAAGAGGTCGGCATTGGCATGGCCCACCGCGGCCGCCTGAACGTGCTCACCAACATCGCGGGCAAGACCTATGCCCAGGTCTTCCGCGAATTCGAAGGCACCCAGGACCCGCGCTCCGTGCAGGGCTCCGGCGATGTGAAGTACCACCTCGGAACCGAGGGCACCTTCACTTCAGACAACGGCAACCAGACAAAGGTCTACCTTGCCGCGAACCCGTCCCACCTGGAGGCCGGCGACTCCGTCCTCGAAGGCATCGTCCGCGCCAAGCAGGACCGGCTGGACCGCGGGGACGAGTTCCCCGTCCTGCCGATCCTCATCCACGGCGACGCAGCCTTCGCGGGCCAGGGAGTGGTGGCCGAAACGCTGAACCTCTCCCAGCTGCGCGGCTACCGCACCGGCGGCACGATCCACGTGATCGTGAACAACCAGGTTGGCTTCACCACCGCTCCGACGTCGTCGCGCTCCTCCGTGTACGCCACCGACGTCGCCAAGATGGTCCAGGCACCGATCTTCCACGTGAACGGTGACGATCCGGAGCAGGTTGTCCGGATGGCCCAGCTGGCCTTCGACTACCGCCAGCGGTTCAACAAGGACGTCGTCATCGACATGGTGTGCTACCGCCGCCGCGGCCACAATGAGGGCGACGATCCCTCGATGACGCAGCCGATGATGTACTCCCTGATCGAGGCCAAGCGATCGGTGCGCAAGCTCTACACCGAATCGCTCATCGGCCGCGGTGACATCAGCCAGGAAGAAGCTGAGCAGGCACTTCGCGATTACCAGAGCCGCCTTGAGCGGGTCTTCGCGGAAACGCATGCCGCCCAGACTTCCCCGATCCCGGTTATCACCAAGGACTCCGAGGCTGTCTCCGACCTGGAACGCCCCGCTGCACAGCAGGAAGGCTCCACTATCGTGGCGCCCGCCAGCACTGCGATCTCCGCGGATACGCTTGCCCGCATCGGCAAGGCACATGTCACCATTCCGGAGGGCTTCACGGTCCACCCGAAGCTGAAGTCCCTACTGGAGAAGCGCGAACAGATGTCCCGCGAGGGCAACATCGACTGGGGCTTCGCCGAGGTTGCCGCCTTCGGTTCGCTGCTGATGGAAGGCGTTCCCGTCCGGCTTGCCGGCCAGGACTCCCGCCGCGGCACGTTCACCCAGCGCCATGCCGTCTTCCACGACCGCGCCACCGGCGCCGAGTGGACTCCGCTGGCAGACCTGGATCCGAACCAGGCCAAGCTCTGGATCTACGATTCGCTGCTGTCCGAATTCGCCGCCCTCGGCTTCGAATACGGCTACTCGGTGGAGCGTCCCGACGCCCTGGTGCTCTGGGAAGCGCAGTTCGGTGACTTCGTCAACGGCGCGCAGACCATCATTGACGAGTTCATCTCCTCCGCGGAACAGAAGTGGGGCCAGCGCTCCTCGCTGGTCATGATGCTGCCGCACGGCTACGAAGGCCAGGGCCCGGACCACTCCTCCGCCCGGATCGAGCGCTTCCTGCAGCTGTGCGCCGAGGACAACATGATCGTGGCCAACCCCACGACCGGTGCCTCGCACTTCCACCTGCTGCGCCGCCAGGCATACAGCCGTCCGCGGAAGCCGCTGGTGATCTTCACCCCGAAGCAGCTGCTGCGCCTGAAGGCAGCGGCCACCTCGGTGGAGGAATTCACCCAGGGTTCGTTCCAGCCGGTCATTGGCGAACATGCAGAGCTGGACGCCAACGCCGTGGACAAGGTCCTGCTGGTTTCCGGCCGCCTGTACTACGACCTGCTGGCCAACCGCCAGAAGGCCGGAGACGAGAAGACTGCGATCATCCGCGTCGAGCAGCTCTACCCGCTGCCGTACAAGGAGATCCAGGACGCTGTGGCCAAGTACCCGAACGCGGAACTCGTCTGGGCACAGGATGAACCGGCCAACCAGGGTCCGTGGCCGTTCATCGGCCTGAACCTGCCGCCGGAACTGGATCGCCCGCTGCGGCTGGTCTCGCGTCCTGCGTCGGCTTCTACGGCCACCGGTTCGGCCAAGCGGCACGCCGTTGAGCAGGACATCCTGGTCAAGAAGGCGTTCGAGCGCCGCTAATAGGCTAGGTTTGGGTGGGGCACCGGGCGGTGCCCCACCCGGCTTTTAACCACCCTTCATCTGGACACTTAAGCAACTGAAAAGGGAACTCGTGGAACAACGCAGAATCAGGCTCGCTGCGGTCGGTGACGAACTGCTCGCCGGCCACGGCGATCCCCGCGCCCTGGGCTGGCTCGGACGCGTGCTGGCCCGTACGACGCCGGATAACGCAACGCTTGAGGCCTACAGCCTCGCGGCCCCCGGGGAAGGCACTGAAGCGCTTGCCAACCGCTGGCTGATGGAGGCCGGCCGAAGGTTCGATGAGACGTGTGAGAACAGGCTGGTGATCGGTCTCTCGGACCGTGACCTGGATCTTGAGCTTTCCACGGCCCGAAGCCGGCTGAACCTTGCCAACATTCTGGACGGTGCCGCCCAGATGAGCATCAAGGTCCTCGTGGTCGGTCCCCCGCCGGGGCTCGACGCCGAACGCAACCGCCGGCTCGCGGACCTCTCCGCAGCCTTCGGTGACGTGACTACACGCCGCAAGCACGTCTACGTGGATACGCTGACTCCGCTGCTGAACCATGAGCAGTGGAGGACGGACCTCGCAGCGAACGGCGGAACCCCTGGCCAGGCCGGCTACGGCCTGATCGCGTGGCTGGTGCTGCACCGCGGCTGGTTCCGCTGGCTCGATCTGCCGGACATGAACTGAAACAGCTGCCGAACATGCGAAAGGCGTCCGCACCAGCGGACGCCTTTCGCGTTCCCGGACCCGCGCTAGTGCCGGAAGACAATCTTTCCGGTGGCAGCGCCGTCGTGCATCCGGCGGAAGCCCTTGGCGGCATCCTCAAGCCCGAGTACCGAATCGATTTCGGGGCGTACGCCCGTGGCCAGCAGGAACTGGACCAGCCGCTGCAGTTCTGCACGCGTCCCCATCGTGGAACCCAGGACCTTCAGCTGCAGGAAGAAGATCCGGTTCAGGTCCGCTGGAGGGTTCGGCCCGGAAGTTGCGCCGCAGGTAACCAAAGCGCCTCCCGGCTTTAGGGCCTTCAGGGAATGGCCCCAGGTAGCTTCTCCCACCGAGTCGAAGACAGTGTCCACTCGCTCGGGGAGCCGCGCACCTGACTCAAACACGGCCTCTGCGCCCAGCCTGCGTGCGTCCTCGAGCTTGGCGGGGCTGCGTCCGGCAACCCAGACCCTGAACCCGGCGGCTGAAGCCAGGGCCACCAGAGCGGTGGACACTCCTCCCCCGGCGCCCTGGATAAGCACCGTGGAACCCGGCGCCGCAGGCGAGACGGTGAAGAGCATGCGGTACGCGGTCAGCCAGGCCGTGGGCAGGCAGGCGGCTTCTTCAAAACTGAGCTGCGCGGGCTTGGGAACCAGGTTCCGTTCCGGAACCCAGACCTCGTCGGCCATCGTCCCCGGGTACCGCTCGGAGAGCAGGGTCCTGCGGGGGTCCAGGGTCTCGTCGCCGTCCCAGCCCGGTGTGGACACCACCGAATGCACAATGACGTCATTGCCGTCGTCGTCCACGCCTGCGGCATCGCAGCCCAGGATCATCGGCAGCCGGTCCGTGGGAAGCCCAATCCCCTGCAGGGACCACAGATCATGCCGGTTCAGCGCCGAGGCACGGACCCGTACCCGCCGGAAACCGGGCTCGGGTTCAGGCCTGGAGAGCTCTCCCACCACCAGCCCGCTGAGCGGATCTTCCTGGGACTGGGACTGGGCGTACACGGCTCGCATGCTGAACTCCTTTGGTCGCTTGGTTGATCCATCCTAGGCGACGCCCGCAGCGGCAGCGCATGCACCGGGGTCCGCATTTACGCCGAGGGCACAGTGTGTGGGAGACTGAAGGGCAGAACTTGAAAGCGAAAGAAGGAGGCAGCCATGAGCAAGCGAGCACGCAAGCGTCGTGACCGTAAGCGCGGCGGCGCAAACCACGGCAAGCGTCCCAACACTTAAGTCAGGACGTCTGGCCGGATTTTCCGCGCTAACGAAAGAAAACCCCCGCAGCCTTCCGGCGACGGGGGTTTTCCTTTACCTGGCCGGGTCAGTGGTCCACTGACTGGATCTGGCTGATCCGGGCGAGGATATTGGCCTTCAGTGTCTGCGGTGCCTCTTCCGTGCAGGAACGTTTCACCACGGAACGGATAACGCACTCAAGATCGTGTTCCTCGGCGCATTCCGGGCATCCGTCCAGGTGCTCTTTGATTTCAACCAGGTCGTCATGCGAAAGCGCACCGTCCAGGTATTCATACAGCCGTTCGATGCGTGCGTCATCGCAATCACCCAGGCTCTGGCAATCGCTCATAGTGTCTTCCCCTGATTCTCCGCCGCTCCGGCGGCAGCCTTCTGTGCCTTGCCCTTGATGCCGCGCTCATATGCGTACTCGGCCAGCAGCTCACGGAGCATCTTGCGCCCGCGGTGCAGCCTGGACATCACGGTGCCGATTGGCGTGTTCATGATTTCTGAAATTTCCTTGTACGCGAAGCCCTCGACATCGGAGAAATAGACCGCCAGGCGGAACTCCTCCGGGATGGCCTGCAGCGCACTTTTGACGTCGGAATCGGGCAGGTGGTCCAGTGCTTCCGCCTCTGCCGAACGCAGGCCCGAAGAGCTGTGCTCAGCCGCGCGGGCCAGCTGCCAGTCCTCCACGCCATCTGAGTTCGCCTGCAGGGGCTCCCGCTGGCGCTTGCGGTACAGGTTGATATACGTGTTGGTCAGGATCCTGTACAACCAGGCCTTGAGGTTGGTTCCGGGCTTGTACTGGTGAAATGCCGAGAAAGCCTTTGTGTAGGCTTCCTGCACCAGATCCTCAGCATCTGCCGGGTTGCGGGCCATGCGCATGGCAGCTGAGTAAAGCTGGTCCACGTATTGCATGGCATCGCGCTCGAAGCGCAGTTTGCGGGCCTCTTCGGGCTCGGACGCGACGTCGAGGCCCGGATCTTCCACCTGTGGGCTGCCTTCCGGCACATCAGTTCTCATTAAGTCCAAGTGTAAGGGGCGTGTACGCCCCAGCAACCCGGCTACGGCCCCCTCAGCCGTGTTCCGCTCCTGGACCAGCGAACCTGCCATCCTCAGCCTCCGACTCCGCTCTAGACTCCCGGCACAGTCCGCACCAGTCCTGCCGGCGCTCGGTCCGGCACTGGGCATAACCGGCGTCCGCCTGCGGATATTCCACGCGGCGGCCCATCCGGGCGTTAGGCAGCTGAGGTGTACAAGGGGACCAAAGGTGCCAGACTAGGGGGTATCCGTTGTACGGCGTGTCCCGCCAGGCACACCCGTATCATCTTTGAACGCACGCCGGTCCGGCGTAACCCAGGAGGCCACGCATGAGCATTGTCCGAAAACTAGCCCGTCCGCTCCTCGCTGCCGGCTTTGTGGCTGCGGGCGTGGAGCGGCTGCGCAACGCCGACCAGACCGCCCAGCAGCTCACCCCTACCCTGAACCGGCTGGGTTCGGCGGTGCCGTCTGCCGCTGGACTGGCCGAAAACCCGGCCGCCGTCGCCCGTGTCCTCGGTGCCACCCAGCTCGGCGCCGCTGCCATGCTGGGCCTGGGCAAGTTCTCCCGGCTGGCTGGACTGGTCCTCGCCGCGACCGCAGGCGTGAACACCTTGGTGGAATACCGCAACAGCGATGCCACCACCGCTGAAGGCCGGAAGGATCGCCGTACCCAGCTCCTGAAGAACCTCTCTCTGATTGGCGGCGTGCTCCTGGCTGCCGTGGACACCAATGGCCGTCCGGGCCTGGCCTGGCGTGCAGAGCACCTGGTGTCGGACACGCAGCGCAGCGTGCGGGCCATGGGCAAGGATGCCGGACGCCGTTCACGCAAAGTCACCAAGCAGACCCGTAAGCAGCTGGCCAAGGCAGAACGTGCCGTCCGCAGCACCGCATCAGATATCGCAGGTTCCTAAGCACCATGACTGAAACATCCGTGCCCGTCGCAGACGGCTGGCCGGCCCCCACCCCTGGCCGCCCCGTTACCGGGGTGGTCAGGGTTCCAGGCTCCAAATCCCTCACCAACCGCTACCTGGTGCTGGCCGCCCTGGCCGACGGACCCTCCCGCCTCCGCGCTCCCCTGCACTCACGTGACTCAGCCCTGATGGTGACCGCGCTGCGGTCCCTCGGCGCGAAGATCACGGAGGCCCCCGGCAGCGGGCCGTTCGGTCCCGACCTGCTGGTGGAGCCGCTTCCAGCATCCGCTTCCGGAAACACGGAAGTTGACTGCGGCCTGGCCGGCACGGTGATGCGTTTTGTGCCCCCGCTGGCTGCCCTGCGTTCCGGAACCGCCGCGTTCGACGGCGATCCGCACGCGCGTCAGCGCCCCATGGGCGCAACCATCGAGGCCCTGCGCGGCCTGGGCATTGAAGTGGACGACGGCGGACGCGGCGCACTGCCGTTCAGCGTCACCGGAAGCGGTGCCGTTCCCGGCGGACGCGTGGATATCGACGCCGGTGCCTCCTCCCAGTTCGTCTCCGCGCTGCTCCTGGCCGGTGCACGCTTCACGCACGGCCTGCACCTGGTCCACACCGGGGAAACGGTTCCCAGCCTCGACCACATCGCCATGACCGTTCAGGTGCTGCGCGAATGCGGTGTGGACGTAGATGACTCCGTGCCCAACGAGTGGCGCGTCGCACCGGGCCCCATCAGGGCCTTCGACGTGGAGATCGAACCCGACCTTTCCAATGCCGGCCCGTTCCTGGCTGCCGCCGTTGCCACCGGCGGCAGCGTGAGCATCCCGGGCTGGCCCGCACAGACCACTCAGGTGGGCGACAAATGGCGGCAGATCCTGCCGCAGATGGGCGCCACCGCTGAACTCGCCGACGGCGTACTGACCGTAACGGGCGGCGAATCCATCCGCGGCGGCACCTTCGCGGACACCAGCGAACTGGCACCTACGGTCGCCGCGCTCTGCGCGCTGGCAGGTTCGCCGTCGCTCCTGACCGGCATAGCGCATCTCCGCGGACACGAAACGGACCGTCTGGCAGCACTGAAGACTGAAATCAATTCCCTGGGCGGGAAGGTCACGGAAACAGCTGACGGCCTGTCAATCGACCCGGCGCCGCTTCACGGCGGGGTCTTCGGCACCTACGCCGACCACCGTATGGCCACCGCCGGAGCAATCCTGGGACTGGTGGTTCCCGGCGTCGTGGTGGAGGACATCGCGGCGACGTCCAAGACCATGCCCGAATTCGCGCAGCTCTGGACCGTCCTGGTGGCCGGTACGGAGCCGACGGCGGCGCAGGAGGCCTAACCGTGGCACGAGGCACCTCAGGCTGGGACGAATCGGACGTCCGCATCCGCCCGAACAAGAAGGGCTCCCGGCCCCGCACCAAGGACCGGCCCGCCCACGAAGACGCCGTCACGGGCCGCATCATCACCGTTGACCGCGGCCGTTACACGGCGATCGTGGACGAGGACACGCCGCAGGAGCGGATTGTTACGGCTGCCCGGGCCCGGGAACTGCGGCGCACCCCGGTGGTTGCAGGAGACCTGGTGGGACTGGTGGGTGACGTCAGCGGCTCCCCCGACAGCCTGGCCCGGCTGGTGAAGGTCAATGAGCGCGCCACACTGCTGCGCCGCTCTGCGGACGATACCGATCCGGTGGAGCGCGTGGTGGTAGCGAACGCGGACCAGCTGGTGATCGTGGTTGCAGCCGCCAACCCGGAGCCGCGAACCGGGTTCATCGACCGCGCCCTGGTGGCAGCGTATGACGCCGGCATCTCCCCCCTGCTCTGCATCACCAAGGCAGACCTGAAGGATCCCGCGGACCTGCTGGCCAACTACGAGCACCTGGACCTGGAAGTAGTCATCAGCCGCACGGCACAGGCCGACGACGCGGGGATCGACTCAGAGTCCGACGACGGCCTCTCCGCCCGCCTGGCCGGGGGCGCCGTCGCTGCCCTGCACGAGCACCTCCTGGGCAAGGTGAGTGTCCTGGTGGGCCATTCCGGCGTCGGAAAGTCCACGCTGGTGAACGCCCTCACCGGCTCACGGCGCGCCACCGGCGGAGTGAACGCCGTTACCGGCCGCGGCCGGCATACCTCTTCCTCCGCACTGGCGCTCAAGGTGCAGGACGCGCCGGCGGGCAGCTGGATCATCGACACGCCCGGCATCCGCTCCTTCGGGCTGGCCCATGTTGACCCGGACCGGATCCTCAGTGCCTTCCCCGACCTTGAGCCGGGCACCGAGGCCTGCGAACGCGGCTGCCGCCACGACGACGAGGCCGTGAACTGCGGACTCGACCCGTGGGTTGAGTCCGGCAACGCCGGAGCCGCCGGACCAGCCCGGCTCGCCTCCCTGCGCCGGCTGCTGGGTTCCGGCGGGCTGCGCACCGAGAACCGCGCGCAGGCCAAGGAACTGGGCACCCAATAAGGCGCCGGAGAACCCCGGCGAACACATCCTGGAGGTCCTCTCCAGGCAGGTACACGCCGCGCGCACCTGCGTAAACGTGGGCAGCGCGGCGGCAATAGCGATAAGTTGAAGTATGCCGTTCGTTCAGAACTACAACGATGATCTGCGTCTCGCCCATGTAATGGCCGATTCCGTGGACGACCAGACCATGTCCAGGTTCAAGGCCCAGGACCTCCGCATCGAGACCAAGCCGGACCTGACGCCGGTCACGGACGCAGACAAGGCAGCCGAAGACGCCATCCGCGGCCAGCTCTCCCGTGCCCGGCCGCGCGACGCCGTCCTGGGAGAGGAATTCGGTTCCACTGGCTCCGGCCCGCGGCGCTGGATCATCGACCCCATCGACGGCACCAAGAACTTTGTGCGCGGGGTCCCGGTGTGGGCGACCCTCATCGCACTGGTGGACGACGGCGTCCCGGTGGTCGGCGTCGTCAGCGCCCCGGCGCTGGGCAAACGATGGTGGGCAGCCACTGGAACCGGCGCCTACATGGGCCGGTCACTGGCATCGGCAACCCGGCTGCGGGTTTCAAATGTGTCCACCCTGGACGATGCCTCCCTGTCCTACTCCAGCCTCACCGGGTGGAAGCAGCGCGGCAACCTCGATGAGTTCCTCGGCCTGACCGAATCCGTGTGGCGCACCCGTGCCTACGGTGATTTCTGGTCTTACTGCATGGTGGCAGAGGGGGCAGTGGACATTGCGTGCGAGCCCGAACTCAACCTGTATGACATGGCTGCCCTGGTTCCGATCGTGACCGAAGCCGGGGGCCGGTTCACCTCCCTTGAAGGCGAGGACGGTCCCTTCGGCGGCAATGCCCTGGCCACCAACGGAATGCTGCACAACGAAGTACTGCAGCGGCTCAACCCCGACCTCGACGACCTCTTCTAGGACTCCACGTGGCTTCCAGCGGACCCAGGCTCGACGGTCTGCGCCGCCGGCAGCTGGGCGGCAGTTACCGCACCGGCGCCGAACACTACGACCGGATCCGTCCCGGCTACCCGGATGCGGCGGTGGACTGGCTTTTTGACGTCCCGCCCCTTGCCGGACGCCCGGCCGCGTCCGTGTCCGTGGCGGACATCGGTGCCGGCACAGGCAAGTACACCGCAGCCCTCGTGTCCGCGGGTTTCAAGGTCCACGCCGTGGATCCTTCCGCGGACATGCTGGCCCAGCTCTCCCGTTCGCTGCCGAATGTCCCGGCCACCCAGGGCACGGCCGAACGCACCGGGCTTCCGGATGCTTCGTTTGACGCCGTGACCGTAGCCCAGGCGTGGCACTGGTGCGACCCGGCTGCCTCCTCCGCCGAATTCGCCCGGATTCTCACCCCGAACGGCTTTGCCGGTCTGGTCTGGAACCAGCTGGACGTGAACGTCCCCTGGGTCCACCGGTTTTCCCGGATCATCCATGCCGGGGACGTCCTGCGCCCGGGATTCCGTCCTGAGCTGGGACCGGAGCTGGAACTGGAGGAGTTCCACACCACGTCCTGGTCCCTGGCCATGACGCCGGAGGATCTCGCGGAGCTGGCCAAGTCCCGCGCCTACTACCTGTCCGCCTCTGAAACCACCCGCGCCAAGGTCCTGGCCAACCTCTCCTGGTACCTCTACGAGCATCTGGGACACGCACCGGGAGAAGAACTGCAGCTGCCCTACCTCACCTTCACCTGGCGTGCTGTCAGGGCCCAGGCAAATCAGCCCGGCTAGTTGGCACTGCCCCCTCCCCTGCGATACCGGCGCTGTCCTAGACTGAGGCGAAGGGCGGGCAGCTCCCGGATTCTTCGGCAACCAGGGGAATGCATGGCGACATTTGGCATTGAGGAAGAGTTCCTGCTGGTGGACCCGGCCACTGGACTTCCGGCGCCCAGGGCGGAGGAGATTTCGCGGGCACTGGCAGCACAGCCGGCGCTTCCCGCCACGGATCTTCCTTCTCCCGTGGGGCAGTCGGAATTCCTCGCCTGCCAGCTCGAAACCTCCACCATCATCTGCGAGACCCTGGACGACGCCGTGGTTTCGCTGCTCGGTGCCCGCACCGCCATAGCCGCGGCGGCCGCTTCAGCCGGCATCGGCGTCGTGCCTTCCGGTGCTGCGCCCCGCATTGCGGACACTCCCGCCGAAGTCACCGGTACCGAACGCTACCGCGCCATGGGCGAGCTAACCGGCGCCGTGGCCGGGGAGCATTACGTCAACGGGACGCACATCCATGTTGCGGTTCCCAGCCGCGACAGCGGGATCACCGCCCTGAACAAGCTCCGTCCGTGGCTCTCCACACTCGCGGCCCTAGCCGGCAACTCGCCTTTCTGGCGGGGCATGGACACGAGCTTTTCCAGCTGGCGCTTGATCCATTACCGCCGCTGGTCCGTGCAGGGCTGCCCGCCGGAGTTTGCCGATGCGGCAGATTATGACCGCAGGCTTGCCCGGCTCCTCGGCTCTGACGCAGTCCTGGATTCAGGCCATATTGGCTGGGCGGCGCGGCTGTCCCAGCGCTACCCCACCGTTGAGGTGCGAGTGGGGGATGCCCAGCTTCAGGCGGCCGACTCCGTCCTGCTCGCTGCCCTGGTGCGCGGACTGGTCCTGAGCACCGCAGCGGCACCGGATTCGCATCCGGACCCGGAACTGCTCGACGCCGGACTGTGGCAGGCTGCCCGCTACGGACTCGGGGGACGGCTGATGGGGGTGCTCGGTGACTCCTCTGCGGCCGCCGAGCAGGTGGATGCACTGGTTGACCACATCCGTCCGGCCCTGGACGAGAACGGCGATCTGGCCTATGTCCTGGCCGGTGTGCAGCGGATGCTTACCGAAGGAACAGGCGCCGTACGCCAGCGTGCCGCCTACGCCGCAGGGGGCTGGGACGGCCTGACCCGGTTGTACGGGTCGGCGCTGACCACAGGCGCCTAAGCTACGCAACAAAACCTCAGCAAGCTTCTCATTTGGCTTCAGGGTGCCCTTCGGCCCTAGTCTTTTTGAGGAGCGCTGCGGGTGGATGCCTGCAGCCGTGGAAGATGTGGAGGGATGCATGGCGACACTGGGCATCGAGGAAGAGTATCTGCTGCTGGATCCGGTTTCCGGGCTCCCGGTGCACAAGGCGGAGGAGGTTGCAGGCTATCTGCACCGTTCGCCGAGGGTGACGGAGGGCGAAATCCAGCGTGAACTGCTCAGCTGCCAGATCGAGACCGCCACCCCGGTCTCCGCCACACTGACCGAGGTGGAAGAGTATCTGCTGAACTTCCGCGGCCAGCTTGAAGCCGCTGCACGGAAGGCGGCGGTCGTAGCGTCCGGAACGGCCTCTGCGCCGTTCATAGAGGACCATTATCCGGAGCTGACGGACAAGGAACGCTACCGCCAGCTGCGCGAAAGCGCACCGGGGATCGTCGGAGACCAGTTCGTCAACGGACTCCACGTCCACGTTTCAATTCCGGACCGGGAAGCCGGGGTCCAGGCGCTGAACCGGATCCGCGAGTGGCTGCCGGCCATCGTGGCGCTGAGCTGCAACTCCCCCTACTGGTTGGGACGGGACAGCGGTTTTGGCAGCTGGCGGGTGGTCCACTACCGCCGCTGGCCGGTACAGGGCTGTCCTCCCACCTTCAAGGACGCGGCAGACTACGAACGGCGTGTGGCGCAGCTGGTGTCCACCGGGGCGATCATTGACCGGGGCGTACTGACCTGGATGGCCCGGCTGTCGGATTCATATCCCACCCTGGAGGTCCGGGCCGGCGACGCCCAGCTGCGCGCACGGGACTCCGTGCTGATCGCTGCCCTTGTCCGCGGATTGGTGAGCACGGCGGTCGAGGAAGCAGGCCGGGGAATCGACCGCCCGGTCCCCGAAGCAGAGCTGCTTGACGCCGCAATGTGGCAGGCCGCCCGCGAGGGTTTGACCGGCCAGCTGGTGGATCCGGTCAGCGCCGGTTTGGTACCGGCCCAGGACCGCATCCAGGCCCTGCTGGACTTCGTCTCCGAGGCGCTCGACGCCGAGAATGACACCGAGTGGGTTCGCGCCGGGCTGCAGGACATCCTGGACTCCGGCACCGGGGCCGAGCGCCAGCGGCGCGCCATGGCTGAGGGAGGAACAGCCGGACTGCTGGAACTCTACGGGTCTGCGCTTACCGGCGAATAGCACCCGGCTAAATGGGCCCCTAGGAAAGCCCGCTGATGTCCAGCACGCGGGCTTCCCAGGGGCCGAACACTGCCGTCTGCCTTTTCTCACCGTAGTTGCCCAGGATCAGTTCGCCGCCCTGAAGGTCATCGGGGGCGGCCTGCTCCAGGCCGGAAAAGTTTCCAATCACGCCCAGTCTCGTCTCCCCCAGGGCCCGGCTGAAGGCGAAAAGCGTCGGATGGTTCGCGTGCATGAGCTGGAAGTCGCCCGTCGCGACAACCGGCAGCTCGTGGCGCAGCCGGATCAGCTGCTGATAGTAGCGGAAGATGGATTTCGGTGCGGCCTGATCCTGTTCCACGTTGATCTCCGGGTACCTGGGGCCCAGCCCGATCCACGGCACACCCTTCGTAAACCCTCCCCCCGGTTCCGAAGTCCACTGCATGGGTGTCCTGGCGTTGTCGCGGCTGACGTGTCCCAGAATCTCCAGGACCGTTTCGGGATCCATTCCGCGCGCAGTTGAATCCGCGTAGTAGTTCAGCGATTCGACGTCCCGATACTCGTCAATGCCGGTGAAACCGGCATTGGTCATGCCGATCTCTTCCCCCTGGTAGATAAAGGGCGTTCCGCGCTGCATATGCAGCAGGGTCGCCCACAAAGTGGCGGACTCATACCGGAACTCCTCGTCATTTCCGTACCGGGAAACATGGCGGGGCTGGTCGTGGTTGCTCAGGTAGAGGCTGTTCCAGCCCCGTTCGGCCAGTCCGCGCTGCCAGCGGTTCCAACTGGTCTTCAGGTCCCGGAGGTTCACCGGACGGCGGTCCCACTTGCCGCCCGGACCGTGGTCCAGGTTCACATGTTCGAACTGGAACAGCATGTCCAGCTCGTTCCGGTAGGGGTCCGTGAAGAGCCGGGCTTCCTCGACCGTTGCTCCCGTGGTTTCCCCGACAACCAGGTAGTCCTCGCTGCGGTGTGCGAAGACCGCGCGCATCATCTCCTGCACAAACTCGTGCACGCGCGGGCCGGAGGTGAAGAACGGAGAACCGTCTCCCCACACGCCGCCGAACTGGATCATGCTGTCGGGGAAGCGCTGGTCCTTCGATATGAAGTTCACGGCGTCCATCCGGAAACCGTCAATGCCCCTGTCCATCCACCAATTCATCATGGCGTAGACCCGGTTGCGGACCCTGGTGCTCGCCCAATTCAGGTCCGGCTGGTGGCGGGAAAAGATGTGCAGGTAGTACTGCCGGGTCGGCTCGTGCCACGTCCACGCGGATCCCCCGAACAAGGATCCCCAGTTGTTGGGTTCCGCACCCGGCTCGCTGCCGCGGAATCCCCGGCGCGGATCCCGCCAGTAATAGGAGTCGCGGGAAATATTGTCGCGGGAGGAGATAGAGCGTTTGAAGGCCTCGTGGTCACTGGAGGTGTGGTTGATCACCAGGTCCATGATCATCTTCATACCGCGCGCATGAACCTCGGACAGCAGCTGGTCGAACTCTTCCTCGGTGCCGAACACCGCATCAACTCTCCTGTAGTTGCTGATGTCATATCCATTGTCCCGCTGCGGAGACTGGTGGATGGGAGAGAGCCACAAAACGTCAACGCCGAGTTCCTGCAGATAGTCCAGCCGCGTGATGATTCCGCTCAGGTCACCGATACCGTCACCCGTGGTGTCCTGGAAGCTGCGCGGGTAGATCTGGTAGACCACCGCGTTGGTCCACCATGCCGGGCGGGAAAGGTCCCTCATTCAGGCTCCTGGGTCGGCGGTCCGGGCGTGCCGCAGACTTGAGTCTACGACCGCGCAACCCCGCGGGACAGAGGCGGGTGAAGACTTGGCCTGCGCGGGGCTCCCACGGTCCCGTTCCCTTGCCCAGGGCAGCCGGCGCTGGCTAGCGTGGCACCTACTCTAACCGTCCGTGTGCCCGCCACACGCCGGATAGTGCCTGGATCCCAACTGTTTGGAGTATCTGACATGGCAACACTTACCGTATGGAAATTCCCCGACGCGGACGCCGCTGAAAGGGCGACGCAAACCCTGGCCAGCCTCGAGTCGCAGAACCTCATCAACGTGCAGGACGAGGCAATCGTCACCTGGCCGCAGGACAAGAAAAAGCCCCGGACAATCCAGGAACACAATATGGCCGGCGCCGGCGCCCTGGGCGGCGGCTTCTGGGGCCTGCTGTTCGGCCTGATCTTCTTCATCCCCCTCATCGGCGCCGCCGTTGGCGCGGCCATTGGAGCCCTGTCCGGTTCCATGGTGGACGTTGGCATCGATGACAATTTCATCAAGCAGATCCGGCAGGAAGTCACCCCGGGCACTTCAGCCCTGTTCGTGCTTTCCTCTGATGCCGTGGAAGACCGGGTCCTTGACGCTTTCAAGGACGGCTTCCCCGGCGCCTCACTGATCGCCACCAACCTCTCCAAGGATCAGGAAGCGAATCTGCGGAAGGCCTTCGCCGAAGCGGACTAGGTTCCGGCAGCCAGGGGCTGCACACGCAGCGGCAGGGCACGACGGCGGCAAATCGCCGTCGTGCCCTGCCGTATCGTTTAACTGATGATTACTCGACGCCAGGCAGCCCAGTACCTTGATATTCCGCTCGAAATGGCCGCCAAGCACGGCATCCCGCCGCGGCTGGAACAGGCCGAGCTCAATGAGCTCGATGCCAATCCTCCGGCCTGGCTGGCACAGTCACGGGCCAACCGCACCGGCAAGCGGCCGGTCTGGGTGCAGCTGGAGTGTGAAGTCTGCGGCTTCCGGGAAACGGCCCGCCCCAAGAAGTGGTGGCCGGACTTCACCTTTGTGGCCTGTGACGACCACAGTGTCCGTGAGCTTCCTCCGGTTCCGGCAGGTGCCGTGCGGAGTGAATATGAGGGCGTGGGCTCGCGCTTCACCGGGATCGTCGATGTTCCGGTGAGCGGCGCGAACTAGTTTCCTAGCGGCCCGTGGCGGCCAGTCCGGTGCGGGCCATCGCGTCCTTGTAGACGATCCGCATTTCTGCCAAAGACTCCTGCTGGCGTTCCTCGGTGGCGCCGAATGAACGTCCTTCTGCCGAGCGTGCCTTGTAAACCTTGAAGCTGCGCCGGTAGATCATCCGGTTCTCAGTCTTCAGGAATGCAGCTGCCAGCCGCTGGGCTTCGGTACCGTGCGCCACGATGACGGATGCGCGCGGCACCAGCGCCAGGAAGCGCAGCAGGGGCTTCAGGCCCTCGGCGACTTCTTCCTTGGTGAGCTTGGTGTGCGGCTCTCCGGGGGTGTACCAGGGGTGCACGTTCCAGGGCATGACGTACTTGGGCTGAAGGCCAACCTGCCAGTGGACGCCCAGGAGGCGGGTGACGGCTTCGTCACTGCCTGCGGTGACGAACCCCGACGGGTGGGCGGCACCGTTATTTGAGAACAGGCTCACGATCCGGGCTTCGTCCACGTCATGCTGCGGATCAATGTAGGGAACTTCGCTGCCGGGCTTGAGCGCTGCCAGGGTGTCGCACAGCTGGTTGACTTCGGCAACACTGGGTTCGTAACGGCGGTCGAACAGGGACAGCGCACTGGAATCTGCGGGAGTTTCTGCGGGGGTTTCCGTGAGGGAATCAACGGGTGTTTCTGCGGACGTTTCAGCGGGGGCGGACTGCATGGGGGTGGCGCTTCTCCTACGGTATTGCGTGTCTTCCCTCCGCGGGGCGTGGGGCACGTCGCAGTGCTCCGGACTCGCACAGGGAGCGTGAAGTACGGAGCAGCAGGTCAGTGATGGGTGCGGTGGAAAGGGGCGCCTCCGCGGCTGGAGCCGGACACTGCTGTGGGCAGGACGGCGGGCGAAGGGCTTCTTCCAAGCTTACCAAGGGCTGGCCGGGGCCGGAGCCAGGTGCGTGTCTCGGCCTGCTTCACCGCTGGGCCGTTGGCAAGTCCCCACGGCCCGGCGCAGAGCCCTGACGTGGACGGTTCTGCCCATCGACTTCGGCTGGAAAGGAAGCAGACTCTCCGTAGCGAAGATGGGTTTTGGCTCCGCCGAGTTGGTCGCTGGCACGTTTTCCACGTTCTGGGAGCCACTCCGGGACGTTGCCTCAAACGGCGCCAGTCTGGTTTGCCGCCTGGAGCGGCGGCAACCCGCAGTCCGAAATGGGTGCAGTCCGGGGGCATCACCGCGGCCTACCGGAACGACCGCGGTCTTCCGGTCGAAGTCCTGGTCACGTCTGCCTGCGCGGGGAATGGACCGGAGCACCAGATGCAGCGCTCCGAGCTGGACCCGAAATACGGCGTTCCCAGCCAGTACTGCGGGGACGGCGCCTCCCGACTGACAGACGCACAAAAAGCACCCCGGCCCGAAGGCCGAGGTGCTTTTTGGTTCGTGGAGATGGGGGGAATTGAACCCCCGTCCGATGTCGTGTTGTCAGGGCTTCTCCGGGCGCAGTTCACGTCGGATTTTCTCGGCCCCAGCCATCATGTGAACAAGTGGCTGATCCGGGCCCAGCCGTCTAAAAGTCCCGAGCACTCCAACGGCAAGAGTACTCAGCAGTGGCCCTCTAAATGACGCCAGGATCCGGGACGAGAGCATTCCCGGTCTGACGGACTATGCCCGCTGCTTAGGCAGCGAGAGCGAAGTCAGTGCGCTTAGAATCGGCACTTATTGGTTTGCAGAGAGCGTTTACGAGATAACCCTGCATCCTCGGCCCGCTTCACCTGTCGCGACTAACATCGTCGAAACCTGTCATCCCCGTATTCAGTTACCAAACTGATGTTTCCGCCCGCAACCGGCCGGACCGTTAACTATAACGCATAAGCGCTAGAACGTCAGGCCGAACACCGTGATCGGCGCTCCCCACAGCACCAGTACCAGTGCGGAGAGCAGTACGAACAGGACGGAGAGGATCGCCAGTGCCGTCATGCCGGCGAACTTTCGGCGGAATGCCCAGCCAAACAACACAGCATTCGCAGCCAGCAGCAACGGCGAAACCCACACCAGGATCTGGGCCAGGTACACGTAGAAGACCACGAAAAACGGCACCACCACCAGGATGACAACCGGGACCACGGCGGCCACGATCAGCAGGTCGATTGCAGCAACCGCCCATGCCCACAAGGGCTTGCGCTCCGCTGCCGGTGCATCTTCCTCAGGCTGCGGCTCCCAGAAGGTACCGCTCATGGACTACGCTCCGCGGTTCTTGGCACGCATTTCACGCAGTGCCTCGCGGTTGTCCTGCTTCTCCCGCAGGCTCTGCCGCTTGTCATAGTCACGCTTACCGCGGGCGACGGCGATTTCAACCTTCGCGCGTCCGTCCAGGAAGTACAGCTGGAGAGGCACGATAGTGAAGCCGGATTCGCGGATCTTCTGCGCGATCTTGTCCAGCTGTTCGCGGTGCAGCAGCAGTTTGCGGCGCCGGCGGGCGGAGTGGTTGGTCCAGCTGCCGTTGAGGTACTCCGGAATGTAGACAGCTTCAAGCCAGAGTTCATCGTTGTAGAACGTGGCGAACCCGTCCACCAGGGACGCACGCCCCTCACGCAGGGACTTCACCTCGGTGCCCATCAGGACCATCCCGGCCTCATAGGTATCAAGGATTTCGTAGTTGTGCCGGGCCTTGCGGTTGGTGGCCACGACTTTTCGGCCACTTTCTTTGGGCACGGTTCAACTCTCCTTCGTTGCTTTTGTCGAGCGGCATATTCGCCTCCGGCGCGTTCCCGGAGGCGAAACACCCATTCTAGGCCCTAGAGCAGTCCCATGGGATTTACGAGCTGCCCGTTGAGCATGGTCTCGAAGTGCAGGTGGCAGCCGGTTGAGTTGCCGGTGGTACCCACATAGCCGATCAGCTGCCCGGCGTTGACCCACTGCCCGGCGGAAACCACCCTGCTGCTCAAGTGGTAGTAGTTCGTAGCCAGGGCAGAGGTTCCGATGACGCCGTGGTTCAGCACGATCCGGTTGCCGGTGCCGATCATTTCTCCGCCGCCCGTGTCCGAACGCCACACTTCGCCGGACGCCGGGGCATAGACGGGAGTCCCGCACTGGGCTCCGAAGTCGACTCCGGAGTGCAGGTAGCCGCCGGTGCCGGAGAAATCGATGGTTCCTGCCGGCGTGGCACGCCAACCGAAGCCTGACGTCAGGGGTGCGCTGACGGGATAGCGCAGACCGAAGGCTGACGGGTTGGTTGGCTGGATGGTCTGTGGCGGCGGGGCGGGCTGGTTGTTGCGTGCAGCTTCCTCCGCAGCCCGCCGGTTCGCTTCGGCGATCCTGGCTTCCTCGGCACGGCGTGCCTCTTCGAGCAGGATGCGCTGGCGTTCGGCGATCTCCGCCTGGACAGCCGCCTGTTCGGACTGGATTGAAGCGAGCTTCGCCTGGACTACCGGTTTCTTGGCTTCGAGTTCGCCGTTTAGCGCCTCGGCGCTGGCGATGAGGCTGTCAACCTTCTCCTTCTCGGCGGCGGCTTCATCGCGGGCCGCCTGCTCCGCACGCAGCGCCTCTTCGGCCTGTGCCTTGAGCGAGGAGATCTCCTCTTCCACAGCGGTGAGCCGCGCTTCAGAGTTCACGTTGGTCGCGGCCTGCTGCGACAGGCGCTCAACGGCAGCGTTCTGTCCGCGCAGCGCCTGGCCGGCCATTCCCATGGAGTCGGTGAGGCTGTCAGCACCGTTGGCCCCAAACATCAGGGTGAGGCTGGAAGGCACTCCCCCGCTCTTGTAGGCCTGGCTGGCAATCTGCCCAATCACTTTCTGGGTTTCGTCCAGGGCCTTGCGGTCTTCTTCGATCTGGGCCGCGATCTTGTTCCGGCTTTCCTGTGCCAGGGCCACCCGGTCCGTGAGCGCTCCGACCTTGGCCGAGGCACTGGTAACCCTGCCTTCAGCATCAGCCAGCACGGTCTGCGCGGCAGGCAGCTCTTCGTTCTGGTAGATGTTCAGCTGGGCGACTGTCTTGGCAATGTCGGCGTCCAGGTATTCGTACTCTGCCTGGACGCGCTGCTGCTCGGCCTGCAGCGCATTCTTGCGGTCGTTCAGCTCATCGGCCTGGGCAGGGGTGAGGACGGCTGCAAGGGAAAGGACCACTGCCAGGAGCATCGCAGCCCCTGCGGCGACGGTTTTCCGCCCAGCATCCAGCCGCGCAGCAGGTGCTGCTGCGCCCCCCGGCGGGAATCCACGGTTGTCATTCATCGGCGAGACCATACATGTAGCGTTCTGCTTTCCTTTTGACCAGTGCCCACACTCTAAACCTTGATATAGCGTCTAAGCGTCAGCAGTGAGGACACTCCAGCCAGTAATGTACCCAGAATGAGGAGTACCGGGCTCAAAAGTAGCACCTCACGTGCGGATATGAAGGCAGTAGCCGGGTACTGACGGGCCAGCATGCCAATGAAGAAGTGGGCCACGGCCCACAGGGTGCCCGAAGCCAGGACCGCACCGATCAGCGCCGCGATCACACCTTCAAGGACAAAGGGCAGCTGGATCACTGCCTTGGACGCACCGACCAGGCGCATGATGCCGGTTTCGCGGCGCCGGCTGAATGCGGACAGGCGGATGGTGGTGGCGATCAGCAGGATCGCACACACCAGCATCAGCACGGCCACGATCAGCGCAACCAGGGACGCGATGTTCATGAAGGAGAAGACCTTCTCCAGCAGTTCACGCTGGTCGCTGACCGATTCAACACCCGGCATCGAGGAAAACGCCTCGTTGATGACCTCGTACTTCTCCGGATCCACCAGCGAAACGCGGAACGTTTCCGGGAGCTGGTCCGCGGTAACGCTGTCCACAATCGGAGAATTGGCGAACTGTTCACGGAAGTGGCCCAGGGCCGTTTCCTGGTCCTCGTAATGCACGGTGTCGATGTACTGCTCGAACTCCGAAGAGTTCAGCTTGGCTTCGATCGCGCTGCGTTGCTCGTCAGTGACGGAGCCCGAAGCACAGGACGGGGAAACGTCATTGTCCACGCACAGGAAGACCGCCACCTGGACACGGTCGTACCAGTAGCCCTTCATCTGGTTGATCTGCATCTGCAGCAGACCGGCGGCACCCACGAAGGTGAGGGATACGAAGGTCACCAGGATGACGGAGACCACCATGGACAGGTTGCGCCGAATCCCTGAGCCGATTTCGCCCAGGACAAAAGCCATCCTCATTCGGAGACCTCCGATCCGGCCGGGCTGTTCTGTTTCGTAGCATCAGGCGTACCTGCGGCCTCCGGGCGGCTGGGAGCACCAGCCGGTGCAGCGGCGTCGGACGCGGGCTCGCCGGTGGCGGCAGCATCGGTGCCGGCTGCCGGCACTATCGGCTGCATCGCCGTCGCCAGGTAGATGCCCTCGCGTTCGTCGCGGACGATCTTGCCGTTGCGGAGTTCGATCACGCGCTTGCGCATTGCGTTGACGATGTCGTGGTCGTGCGTGGCCATGACAACGGTCGTGCCGTTCTGGTTGATCCTGTCCAGGACGTTCATGATGCCCAGCGAAGTGGTGGGATCGAGGTTGCCGGTGGGTTCGTCAGCCAGCAGGATGCCGGGCCGGTTCACGATGGCACGGGCGATGGCAACGCGCTGCTGCTCACCACCGGAGAGTTCGTGCGGAAGCCGGTTGTCCTTGCCCTCCAGCCCAACGGTTTTCAGGACCTCCGGAACTGAATCCCGGATGACGGCGCGTGAGCGGCCAATGACCTGCATAGCGAACGCAACGTTGGCAAAGACGGTCTTGTTGGGCAGCAGGCGGAAGTCCTGGAAGACGACGCCGATGCCGCGGCGCAGGCGCGGGACGCGCCAGCTGGGAATCTTGGCCACGTTTGAACCGGCCACGTACACGGTTCCCCGCGTCGCGTGCTCTTCCTTGAGCACCAGCCGGATGAGCGTCGATTTGCCTGAGCCGGAGGCACCCACCAAAAAGACGAACTCGCCGCGGTCTACGTCCAGGCTGACCGAATTCAGGGCAGGCCTGGAGTTCCGGTCGTAGACCTTTGTGACGTTGTCGAAAGTGATCATTACTGTTTCATGCCCTTACGTAGCAGCCGGAACGGCAAGGGCCTTTGGCCTTGGGAGCAGGGAACCGGCCTTTCGACTATAGCCAGCGGATCCCGCCGCCGGGCAGACCGGCACGTGGTGTGTCGCCCGGACGCATCTGCCCTCCCATGGCTGCAGAGGAGGAGCATCCCCCCGGCCGCAGGGTCATCGTCCCGGGGGAAGCGTCATCCTGCCGGCGGTTCCCCGGCCGGCAGCCGGCGGGAAGCAACCTGCTCGGCCAGCACCGCCGCAACAGCGCTGGCTCCGGGATCATCCATGACAACCGTGTAGTGGTTGGTGTCCGGTACGTCGCTGATGTGAAGGTCCGGCAGCCTGCCCTGCCAGGAACTGATGTAGTCCGGGGAATACAGCCCCGGTTCCTCGTCCAGGAGACCACGCGGAGCACGCAGCAGGCGCACAGGGTGGGCCAGTTCGTCCAGCGCCTGCAACAGGGCTGTGCCGCGGTGCAGCTCTGCGGTGTCCTCAATGAGCGCCTGGGCACGGGTGGCAGCGCGGAACCCGCTGCCGTGCGGCTGCAGGTCATAGGCCAGGTAATCCCGCAGCAGTTCGTTCCAGTGCCCGGCGAAGGCGGGATGCGGGGCCCAGAACTGCTCGTAGTCCGCAAGGGAGTCGAATACCTGCTCGAGCCGTTCGGCAGCCGGACCCAGAACGGCTTGGATGACCTGCTCGTCGCTCAGTCCGGACGGCACGTCCAGCGGCAGGCCGCCGTCGACCAGCACGAGCGAATCCACCAGGTGCGGGTGGCGGTTTGCCAGCACCAATGCCGCGAAGGCACCCATTGAATGGCCGACGACGACGGCGCGGGGCACCGCCAGTGCCTCCAGCACCGCCGCCAGGTCATCCGCGTGCACCGGCATCCCGTACGGGCCCGGCAGGGTGTTGCTGCGTCCCCTGCCGCGCAGGTCCGGGGCGATTACGCGGACATCCGGGAGCGCGTTGGCCACCATGCCCCAGGTCCGGTGCGAGGCCGTGACTCCATGGATGGCCAGGACTGCGGGGGCGTCGGGATCAGTCGGCCCCCAGATGCCGGTGTGCAGGGTGCCGCCGCGGACGGGAACCGCAGCACTGCTGTAGTCACTCATCGCGCGCTCCATCCGCCGTCCATGGTGTACGAGGCCCCGGTAACCATCCCGGCGCCGGGACCGGCGAGCCAGGCAGCCAGGGACGCGACTTCCTCCGGTTCCACGAGCCGCTTGACTGCGGACTCCGTCAGCATGACCGAGGCAACCACTTCCTCCTCGGGAATCGAGTTGATGCGGGCCTGGTCGGCGATCTGCGCCTCGACCAGCGCAGTGCGCACATACGCCGGATTGATGCAGTTCGAGGTGACGCCGTGTTCTCCGCCTTCCAGGGCGGTGACCTTGCTGAGCCCTTCCAATGCGTGCTTTGCGCTGACATAGGCGCTCTTGAAGGCGGAGGCCCGCAGCCCGTGCACGGAGGAGATGTTGATGATCCGGCCGAAACCGCGCTCGTACATCCCCGGCAGCGCTGCACGGATCAGCAGGAAGGGCGATTCAACCATCAGGCGGTGGATCAGCCGGAACGTTTCGGGGTCGAAGTCCTGGATGGGATTGATCCGCTGGATGCCCGCGTTGTTGACCAGGATGTCGGTGTCCAGGGTGAGGTTTTCCAGTGCACTGGTGTCGCTGAGGTCCACCTCCCAGGCCGTACCGCCGGTGGCTGCAGCCACGCGTTCTGCCGCTTCCCGGTTGACGTCAGCAACGGTTACCTTCGCGCCCAGGGCTGCAAAGGTGCGTGCACAGGCCTCCCCTATCCCGGAGCCGCCCCCGGTGACCAGCGCCGTCCTGCCGTCCAGGCCTGCCGGGATCACTGCTTCGATGCTCATGCTCCGCCTCCGTCTGCCGGCGCCTCAGGCGCCATGCCTCGTTCGATAAACCGCATCATTTCCTCGAATTCCGCTTCCGGGATTTCGGGAGCGGGGCCCCCGCCGGAGCGGTCTGCATGCCACAGGACCCAGCGCATGCCCAGCATCTCGCCGATGCCCATCAGCGCCCACGCGACGGTGTCTACGTCCATCGGGCGGATCTCGCCGGCGTCGCGCGCTGCCTTGAGGCCTTCCACGTAGCCGTTGACGATCCGTGTGTAGTGCATGCGCAGGGCGCCCGGTGAGACGAACTCGGCCTGGCGGATGATCCGGTAGAGCGCAGGGTGTTCGGCAGTGAACCGGAAGAACGCCCGGAATCCCGCCCGCTCGGCTTCGATCCGGTTGCCCGCGGCTTTGGCCGCTTCGGTCATGGCCTGGCGGACGCGGCGGTTCAGGTCTTCCACCACCTCGTCGAAGATGGCCTGTTTTCCCTCGAAGTAAAGGTAGAAGGTGCCCAGCCCAATCCCGGCCTGCTCCGTGATCTTCACGATCGAAGCGTCGTGGTAGCCCACCGATTCGAATACCTGTTCCGCGGCTTCGAGCAGCCGGGCACGGGTCCTGGTGCCGCGGGCTGTCCTGGGTGTGGTGCTCATATGGTGTCCTGCCGGTCGAGGGTAGCGGGTTGCGGGTTTTCGGAACGTCTCCGCAGCCGTGAACGCGCCACCTTGTGCAGTGACGTGCGGGGAAGGGAATCCACAAAACAGACGCGGGAGGGCACCTTGTATCGGGCCAGCCGCGCCGCGCAGTGGTCAAGGATCTCCGGGGCATCCGGCGCGGTTCCGGGGCGGCGAACCACGTAGGCAACACCGGTTTCACCCCAGCGGGGGTCCGGCTCACCGGCGACGGCAGCTTCGGCCACGGCGGGATGTTCCAGCAGCACGGCTTCCACCTCGGCCGGGGAGACGTTCTCGCCGCCGGAAATGTAGATGTCCTTCAGCCGGTCAATGACGCGCAGGTACCCATCGGCGTCGCGCTCCACCAGGTCCCCGGTGCGCAGCCAGCCTCCGGCCAGCGCCGCAGCCGTTGCTTCCGGGTCGCGGAAGTAGCCGGCAAAGACTCCGGGCCCGGAGACCAGCAGCTCCCCCGTGCCCGGGCCGTCCAGCTGTTCCCCGGTCACCGGGTCCGCAACGGCAACGTCCACGTGGGGATACGGCTTGCCTGCCATGCCGATCCGGGCACCGGCCTCTTCCTCCGGCAGGCAGAGCACATTCGGTCCGGCCTCGCTGAGCCCGTAGCCCTGCGCCAGGGCCACCCCGCGTGCGTGCCACGTCCGCAGCAGCGGTGCCGGCATGGAGGCTCCGCCCACGACGGCGCGGCCCAGGCTGGAGAGGTCGGTGCCCTGGAAGCGCGGATGGGCAGCAAGCATCAGGTAATGCGCGGGGACGCCCATCATGGTGGTGACCTTCCGGTCCTCGATCAGCGCCAGCACACGCCCGGCGTCGAACGTGCGTTCCAGCACCACGGTGGCACCGGTCCACCAGGCCAGCAGCGGCTGGATGTTCCAGCCTCCGGCGTGGAACTGCGGCAGCACCGAAAGCACCACGTCCCGGCTGCCGATCTCCGCGGTGCGGGAGAGGGAGAGATTGGTCCAGAAGCAGTTCGCGTGGCTGAGCACCACTGCCTTGGGATCGGCTTCGGTGCCGGAAGTGAAGACCATGAGCAGCGGATCGTCGTCCAGGACCGTGTCGCCGGTGCTGCCGGTTTCCTCCAGCAGCCGGGACGGGGCCGGCGGTCCGCACTCGACACCGGTGCGGCCCAGTGCTGACGACGGCGGCGGAACAGCCAGGCGTGCCGCTGCCTCCATGGCGACGGCGGAGAACTCCTCCTCCACTAACAGCAGTGCCGGGTCCGCTAGCGCGAGCTGGGCTGCAAGTTCACGGGCCGAGAGCCGCCAGGACAGCGGAACCAGGACCAGCCCTGCCTTGGCGCAGGCGAAGAAGGCCACCACGTGGTCGGCGCTGTTGCCTGTGACCGTGGCAATCCGGTCGCCCCGCCGGTAGCCGGCATCCTTCAACGCGCCGGCCAGGGCCGTGGACCTGTTCTCCAGGTCCCGGTAGCTCAGCGGTACTCCGCGGTCATCGATCGCGGTGCGCTCCGGTGTGGACAGCGCGCGATCCGCCGTCCAGCGGCCCAGGGTGTGCAGGGAACTCATCCGGCTTCCTCCAGGATCTGCTGCGGCCGGCGGGCGGCTTCGCGGCTTCGCAGCCGCGCTGCTGCCCCGGCCAGTCCGCCGGGCAGGAACAGCACCACCAGGATGAACAGGGTGCCGAGAATGAACATCGGCTCTGAGAGCGGGATCTGCAGGATCCGCGGCAGTCCGGCAATGGCGTCCGAGTTGGCGAGCGCGGTCAGCCGCTGGTCCAGCAGGGTGTAGACCACCCCGCCCAGCACCGCACCCCATCGTGAACCCACGCCGCCCAGGACCACCATGACCAGCAAGGTGATGGTGAAGTCGGAGGACACTGCCCGCGGCACGGCACCGGACTGCAGCAGCAGGTAGGTCATGCCGACCACCCCGGCCAGCGTGCCTGCGACGACGAAGATCAGCAGCTTGGCCAGGTAGGGCTGCAGGCCCAGCACCCGGACCCGCATCTCGTTCTCCCGGACGGCAGCTGCGACGTGGCCGGCGCGGCTTCGCTGGATCCAGGCTGTCACCAGGAACACCACCACAAGGGCGGCGAGCGCCAGCCAGTACAGGTTTCGGGTGTTGGCCACCCCAACCAGGAAAGCCGGCACGTGCTCGGTGGCCAGGCTGAGGCCTTCCTCTCCCCCGGTGGCGCCCTCCGGGTTCCGCCGCACCATCACGGATCCGGCCTGGGCGAAGGCGAGCGTCACCATGGCGAACGGTATCCCGGTGACCCGCAGTGCGACGGCGCCGGTCAGGTTGGCGAGCACGATCACCACCACCAGGGTCAGGGCCATGGCGGGCAGGAGGGGCAGGCCCGTCCGGTCCAGGATGATCGCCAGCCCGTATACCCCGGCGCCGAAGTAGAGGGCATGGCCGAAGGACAGCATGCCGGCGACGCCGAGGAGCAGGTGATAGGTCAGCGCGGCGGCGGCCATCAGCATGCACAGCGCCATCAGCTGCAGTGACCCCGGGGTGTAGGTGGGGCCGGGAAGCAGTCCCGGCAGTGACAGGTTGAACAGCGGCAGCACCGCCAGGATGAGTACTCCGGCAGCGCCTGCCGCCCAGGCGGCCGGCCGCCGTCGTGCCTTGCTTGCCCGCCGGGCCGCCGGCGCAGTTTTGGTGTCCTCCCGGACCTGGGCCGCACTCATGCCGTTACCGCCTTTCCCATCAGTCCCGCGGGCCTGGCCAGCAGGACCGCGGCGAGGAGCAGGACCACCACAAAGTCGCCCACACCCCAGTAGAAGTTTGCGAACTGCTGGAGAATCCCGACCGCCACCGAGGCCAGTGCGGCGCCGGTCAGTGATCCCAGGCCGCCGATCACCGTCACGATGAACGCGAAGATCAGCAGCGAACCGCCCAGCAGCGGGGAGACGTAGCCGAAGTAGTGGCTGGCCAGTACACCGCCCATGCCGGCGGCCGCCCCGCCAATGGTGAATACCAGGGTGAAGGCCTTGCGGACGTCGATGCCGAGTGCCGTGACCATGGACCGGTTTTCCACCCCGGCCCGGATGATCATTCCGTACCGGGTCTTCTTCAGGAACAGCAGCAGGGCACCCAGGACGAGGGCCGCGGCCAGGATGGCGACGAACCGGTCGTTGGGAATCCTGGCGCCGAACAGCTCCGTGGTTTCCTTCAACCAGGCCGGGCCCGTGATGAAGGACGGGTCGGTTCCCCAGATTCCTTCGAACAGGGCCACCGAGGCCAGTGACAGGCCCACGGTCACGAGCACCTGCTCAATGTGGCGCTGGTACAGCGGCCGGATGAGGATGCGTTCAGTCAGTGCGGCAAACACGGCTCCGGTCACAGCTCCAACAGCCAGGGAGATGAAGAAGACTCCCCAGCCTCCGGCACCGAGTGCCTGGGCAGTCTGCCAGCCGATGAAGGCCCCGAGGGTCAGGAAGGAACCGTGGGCAAAGTTCAGCACGCCCATCAGCCCGTAGATCAGGGACAGGCCGGATGCCACCAGGAAATACAGGGCCCCCAGCCCCAGGCCCGTAACGGTGAGCAGGATGATGGTGCTCATGCCTCAGGCTCCTTTCGGTGCGGCCGTGCCCGCGGGGTTGGGCGCTTGTCCTGCACTGCCGGTGTGGACACCCAGCAGGCGGTGGTTGAGGTCCGTGTCCTCAAGGAACTCCCCGGCGTCCATGCCCGTCACCGCAACCTTTCCGCCTGAGAGCACGGTGACGGTGGAGGCCAGCTGCCTCACCACTGTGAGGTTCTGCTCCACCAGCAGGATCGGCACGGTACGGGCTGCTTCAGCCAGTGCCTCGCCAACTTCCTGAACGATCTTCGGTGCCAGTCCCTTGGTGGGTTCATCCACCAGGAGCACCTTGTTCGTGTTCAGCAGGGCGCGGGCCAGGGAGACCATTTGCTGCTGGCCGCCGCTGAGCGTGCCGGCCATCTGGGCGGAGCGCTTGACCAGGTCCGGGAAAAGGTCCTCCACCAGCTGCCGCCGGGGATGCCCGTCGCGCTCGGCGAGGCGGAGGTTCTCCGCGACCGTGAGCCGGGAAAAGACTTCCCGGTCCTCCGGCACGTAGCCCACTCCCCGGGCGATGATCCGGTGCGTTTCAGCGCCGTCGATGCGCTCGCCGTCGAGCTCCACTTCGCCGGTACGCGAAATCAGGCCAATGATGGCCTTGATGGTGCTGGTCTTGCCCACGCCGTTGCGGCCCAGCAGTGCGGTGACGCCGGAGGCAGGGACCTCGAAGCTGACGTCCTCGACGACCTGCTGGCCGCCGATGGAGGCGGAAAGGCTGTGCACCCTCAGGATGGGTGCTGCTGCGGTGTTCATCAGACAGGTTCTCCCAGGTAGGCGCTTTGGACCAGCGGATTGGCCATGACTGCTTCAGGGGTATCGGCCGCCAGGAGGCTGCCGTGGTGCATCACTGCGACCCGGTCCACCAGGCCCAGCACCACCTCCATGTGGTGCTCCACCATCAGCACGGTGCGCCCGGATTCGCGGTGCATCCTGCGAATGACGTCGGAGAGGCCGGCGATGTCCCCGGAACCGACCCCGGCCATGGGCTCGTCGAGCAGGATCACGGCAGGATCCGCGGCCAGGAGCATGGCGATTTCCACCTTTCGCTTGTCCCCGTGGGACAGGCCTCCGGCAACGGCTGCAGCCTTGGCTTCCAGCCCAACTTCGCCGATGCACCCGCCGGCGATCACGGTGGCCTCATCCCCGCTGCGCGGGAAACGCAGCAGGGAGAGGCTTCCGCCCAGTTTCGCCTGGGCGGCCAACCGGACGTTTTCAAGCACGCTCAGCTGCGGGAACAGGCTGGAGGTCTGGAACGTCCGGCCCAGCCCCGCGGCCGCCCGGCGGTGCACGGCAAGCCTGCCGACGTCATTCCCCGAAACGGATACTGTGCCTTCAGTGGGGCGCAGCAGTCCGGAGATGACGTTGAACAAGGTGGTCTTGCCGGCGCCATTGGGTCCAATCACGCCGAGCATTTCGCCGCGGCGGACGTTGAGGTTCACGTCGTCGAGAATCCGGGCTCCGCCAATGCTGAGTCCGACGCCGGCGAGTTCCAGGGCGGTGGGTGCGTCCATGGGGTCCACGGCCTACTTTGCGGCTTCCGGCGGAGCGACTGAGTCCGCAGCGACCGTTTCAAGGAGGGTGGGAACCCAGGTTCCGCCCTGGTCATTGAGCGTGACCTGGTACATGTCCTGGAGCAGGGCGTGGTCCGAGGCACGGACTGTCGTAGTGCCCTTGGGCCCTTCGAAGCTCCAGCCCTCCAGCGCGGAGACCATCGCGTCGACGTCGCTGCCGCCTTCACGGACGGCCTGGACTATCATCTGCCCGGCCACGAAGCCGTCGGGCGTGAACAGGTCGGCCTTCTTTCCGGCTGCTTCCACGGACTCGATCATGGCCTTTTCCACCTCGTTGTCCCCGGCGCCCGGGAAGTAGTGGTTAAGGAAGGAGATCTTGGTGCCGGCCGCTCCGTAGGCCCCGAAGGTGGCGGCGTCGCCAAGGCCGGTGACGATCGGCGCGGCGTCGAACGCACCCTGCTGGTCCAGTGCCTGCCACATTGAACCCGAGGTGGCCCCGGCCCAGGCCACGAAGGCCATGTCCGGTGCGGCGTCGATCAGCTGGCGGGCAAACGGGGTGAACTCGGTGGCGTCTTCAGGAACCAGCACGCTGGAGACTTCCGCGCCTTCAGCGCCGAGGACTGCCTCGACGGCGGCGAGGTTGCCCTGGCCGAAGGCATTGTCCTGGGCGAAGACCACTACCTTCTTGCCGGTCAGGTCATCCACGAAGGATCCCGCCGTCGCCACGTCCTGCAGGGACTGCCGGCCGGAGCGGAAGGTGTACTTGTTGATGCCCTGGATGGCGTCCGTTGCCGCAGGGCCGGAAATGTAGAGGACCTGGTTCTGCGCAGCCTGTTCGGCCAGCTTCAGCGCGATGCCGGAGACGACGGTGCCGGCCAGGATCTTGTAGTCCTGCCCAATCAGGTCCTTGGCGACGGTGACAGCCTTGTCCGGGTCTCCGCCGTCGTCGTGGTAGGTGATGTTCAGCTCTGTGTCCCCTACCTTGCCGGTGCCGTCGGTGGCGTAGTCGATACCCGCCTGCAGGCCTTCGTAGTAGGCCTCGCCGTAGGCGGCCAGCGGCCCGGTCTTGGAATAGACGATTCCGACGTCGACGCTGGATGGTGCATCGCCGCCTTCTGCCGGTGCGGTGCCGGCGTCCGTGGCCGGGGCGCAGGCGGACAGCGCCAGCCCGGAGGTCAGGGCCGTGGCGAGGAGGAACTTCGTTGTTGCCTTCACGGTGGTGTGCCTTTCAGTGCGGTGTCTGCAGTGGGTGCATTGGGTGCAGCTTGGGTGCATTGCGTGCCGGACGGGCCGGGGTTTGGAGCACTAACCTGAAAGGCGATTCAGGTTACGGAAAATGTATGGCACAGATCACACTTGAGTCAATGGGGCATAGCCCGGCAAACGAAAAAGCCCGGATCCCTGAGGGGATCCGGGCTTTTTCCGGAGGTCTTTCTTTTCGGCTGCCGGGCCTGCGGAGCCTTAGTTGCGGGCGGAGACGCTGCCGTTGGCCCGCCATCGGATGCCGGCGTCGATGAAGTCGTCGATCTCGCCGTCGAACACCGCGGACGTATTGCCCACTTCATGTTCGGTTCGCAGGTCCTTGACCATCTGGTACGGGTTGAGCACATAAGAGCGCATCTGGTCGCCCCAGGACGCCTTCACATCGCCGGCGAATGCCTTCTTCTCAGCGTCTTCCTGTTCCTTTTTCAGCAGCAGGAGGCGGGATTGGAGCACGCGCATGGCGGCAGCGCGGTTCTGCAGCTGGGACTTCTCGTTCTGCATTGAAACCACGGTCCCGGTGGGGATGTGGGTCAGCCGGACAGCGGAGTCCGTGGTGTTCACGGACTGTCCGCCGGGGCCGGAGGAGCGGAAGACGTCCACGCGGATCTCGTTGTCCGGAATGTCGATGTGGTCGGTGGCTTCGATCAGCGGGATCACCTCGACGGCGGCGAAGGAGGTCTGGCGGCGGCCCTGGTTGTCGAACGGGCTGATGCGCACCAGGCGGTGCGTCCCGGCCTCCACCACCAGCGTGCCGAAGGCATAGGGGGCCTTCACCTCGAAGGTGGCGGACTTCAGCCCGGCTTCTTCGGCATAGGAGGTATCCAGGACCTGGGTCGGATAACCGTGGCGTTCTGCCCAGCGAAGGTACATGCGCAGCAGCATGTCCGCGAAATCCGCGGCGTCCACCCCACCGGCACCGGCGCGGATAGTTACTACCGCTTCGCGCTCGTCGTACTCACCGGAGAGCAGGGTCACCACTTCAAGCTCGGAGAGCGCCTTGCGCAGCGACTCCAGCTCGGACACCGCCTCAGCCTTGCTGTCGGCGTCCGATTCGTCCTGGGCCAGCTCCACGAGGACCTCAAGGTCATCAATGCGTGCCTCGAGTTTCTGCAGCCGTTCCAGGGCGCTCTGCTTGTGCGAGAGCTTGGACGTGATCTTCTGCGCAGCGTCCGGGTCGTCCCACAAATTGGGTTCCCCCGCCATTTCGCTGAGCTCAGCGATGTCTTCCTTCATCGCGGCAACGTTTGAAACGTCCTCGATGGAGGCAAACGTGGAGCGGAGGGCGCGGATTTCTGCGGGAAAATCAATTTCAGCCATGGTGATTACAGACTACGCCATGCCCCGGATTCCCGGCCGGAGCTGCGCCCGAAGGGTGGCACAAGGGATCCGGGACGCACCGGCGAATGGACGCGGGGGTGTCAGTGCCCGGGAGTACATTGGTGCTGTCCGATCCGGAAAGGAGCTTCGAGATTCGATGAACGCTTCCCCCTCCCCCGTCCGCCACCCTGAGCGTGGACACAGCTACGGCCGGGACGAGCTTGAGGAACTGGCCGAGCAGGGCGATGCCTGGGCCATTGGCAAACTGGACGACTGGGACCAGTACGATGCGGCCGACTACGCAGGATCCCTCCGTGACCGCTGCCCGGACCCGGCCTGCGACTTGTACGGCGAGCGCGTCACCCTCTGTTACGCCGACGACGGCACACTGCTGGAGGTGGACCACGGTGGGTGGAGCCACTACCCGCCGCAGGAACAGGCGAAAGCTTCCTAGGTTTCCCTCGCCAGCCGGCCGCCAGGCCCTACCGTGTCAGCCGGGCGCGCGCATCGCTTTCAGCGGTGACGCGGATACCGTCCGGGACGAGGAAGTTCACGATCGGCGGATGTACGACGCCGGAGAGCACCACGCGCGCGGTGCGCCCGTCCGGGGTCCCGGTGCCTGGCTCGATCCGCAGAGATGCCGTTTGCTCCCCTGCCCGGCTCTCCTGCAGGTAGCGCTGGACTTGTGCGGTAACGCGCCCCGAATCCAGTAGTGCAACCGGGGCAGCCCCGTCCGGGCCCTGCACCTGGGCCAGCGTGAACGTGTCGGCTGCAGCCAAGGCTGCCCCGTCTGCCGCGGACAGGAGTTTCTTGTGGCCCAGGTAAACCGACGAAGCCCCTGCGATGACGGTAATCACCAGCAAAGCCAGCACCACGTATCCGATGATCAGCACGCCCACTTGTCCTGACTCGCCGTCGTCCGCCGTCGTTCGCGCCCTGGTCATCCGTACCTCTCGACTGTTTGCATAGACGTCGAATCGACCCGTACCGGTGCCAGGTCCACCCCCAGCGCGCCGGCGAACGGGAGTGGAACGCTCATGGCGGCCGTGACGGTTACGGTCGATCCGGGAGCCCCGCATTCCGGGCTGCACGTAATCTGCAGCTCAAGGGCATCCGCGTCGAATCCGAAATCCGTAAGCGCAAGTTCCGCTGCCGCGCGTGCCTGGCTCTCCGGCCCGTCTCCAGGAGAAGCTGCGGCGTAGACCTTCGCCGCATGCTCTGCAGCACCAACCATCGCGTAGGCAGCTCCCTGGACCTGTCCGGCAGTGAGGATCAGGTAGACCAGTGGAATCAGCAGCAGGACTCCGAGGAAAACGAACTCAACCGCAGCGCTTCCGTCCTCGTTCGCGTCCGGGGAGTCTTTACCCGGAACCGGTCCCGGCGGATCAGTCCGGCCAGTAAGCATGCCCGGCCACCTCGATTCCTCCTTGCGGGCCGATCAAACCGATGACCGGCAGCGGAGCCCGCACCGTGACCTTGAGCATCGTGTGTCCTGAATCCTCCGAGCGCAGATAACTGATGTCCTGCGCGAACCCGGGGCTCAGGGCACCGGAGATCAACTGCCTGGTCCGTTCCACGCCGTCCTGCGGATGCCGGTCGGCCAGGGTCCCGTAGCGTGCACCGGACGCAGCAGCATCCGTGAGCGTGTTGCGCACGTGCAGCACCAGTGCCAGCTGTATCACTGCCACCACGATGACTGTCAGCAGGGCGCCCACCAGGACGAAGTCCACGACGGCGGTTCCGGAATCCCGGCCCTGGACAGCGGTGTCCGTGCTTCTGGAGACGTCCCTACTTCTGGACTTGGGCGATTGCTGATTCAAAGAGGGAAACCAAGGCAGGCCGCGCCACCGTGAGGATTGCGGCAACTAATACGGCGGACATGAGTGTGATCATGACCCAGGCGGTAACATTTGGCTACACCCTCAGGCCTCTGTACCGTGCAGGCATGACGACAGCAGCGATCTACGCCCGCCTCAGTGCCGATAAGCGTCGGGGCACTAGCGACGAGGGCAAGACGGTCGCGGAGCAGGTAACCGCATGCACGGCCTTCATTGCAGGGAAGGGTTGGACTGTAGGCAAGATATATCGGGACAACGATAAAAGCGCCACAGACGGCGGCGTGCGCCCCGCCTTCGAGCAGTTGCTAACAGACGCTCCTCCAGTGGTAGTCGCCTACCGCGCCTCCCGACTATCTCGCGACGTGATGGATACCCTTCGTCTCAAGGCTGCAGGCATTACGGGCTATCTCCAAGACGGAGGGATGCTGGACTTCTCCAGTGGTGACTCGACTATGCTCACCCTCATCCGTTCAGTGATTGACGCGGCAGACGGCGAGAAGAAGGCCGAATATCAGAAATTGCGGAACCTCTCGGACGCTAAAGCGGGCAAATGGCACTACGCCCGGCCAGTGTTTGGGAACGACCGATTAACGGGTCGGTTGGTTCCTGCTGAAGCTAAGGCGATCCGTGAGGCCGCACAAGCGTTGGCGAAGGGCGAAACGACATTCTTTCAGGTTGCCAAGGCATGGAACGCAGCGGGCTTCCTTACACCTGCGAGCAAGGGCGCCGGAGGTAAGAATTGGGAGCCTGGGACAGTTAAGAACTTCTTTACTGCGCCCCGGCTTATAGGTAAACGCGTTTACAACGGCACCGCTTACACCATGCAGGGGTGGGAGGCGCTGTTAGACGAGGAAACTTTCGAGGCCATCCAGCAGAACATCGAGGCCAACAAGACCGGGAAACGAGGGGTACAGGGGTCTCGGCACTCGCCTCACTTGCTGACCGGTATAGCGACGTGCAGTAAGTGTGGAAAAGGCTTGAACATCTCCTATCGTGGAGGGGCTGGTTCCGCTAAGGCCTATCGATGCACCACACCCGGACACGTCTCCCGCGTAGGACTACCGTTAGAAAAGTTTGTCGTCGATAAATTCCTCTACCTCCTAATGCATCAGGGTGCCGATAGGGTCGTGAATCCTGAAGGTGCTGACAGCGTTCACGATCTCCGTTTGAGCCGCATGCAATTGGTAAAGAAACATGATGTCTGGTTGGACGAAGCAGCGGAGGAGGGCCTCTCGCCAAACATCATCGGCAAGGCGGAGAGGGCCAACGCCGCCAAGCTTTCAGAACTGGATTCGCAGATCCTGGAATTAACTAAGCAGACGTCCTTTGCAGGTTTGCTTCCGGAGATGGCTGAGGGGTCAGAGGCCCTGTGGAAGCGCTGGGAAGATATTCCAATGGGTAGGAAGCGATCCATAATTCGTTCCCTATACGAGGAAATAGTGGTTCATCCCGGTCCGCAGGGGGCCCGCTTCAGACCGGAGTTCATCACGCTTCGCCCTACAAACCTCATGTTGGAGCTCGCGGATCTGAACGCCTCTAACGAGTTCGAGATAGAACCGGAGCTGGCAGAACGCCTGATGCATGGTCAGTGATCCTCTGACTTGTTACAGAGTTACTAGCACTTAGGTCCGATTATCTAAACTCAGAAAAAGGTTTCAAAATGCCCGGGATTCCGGGGTTTTTATGACTACAGAGACACTGCTTGGAAAACTCCTTTTGCACACACCCCATCTTTAAAGTGATAAACTGATACATGAATCAATTTAGTCAAATCTCGCCTAAGGAAAGACATGAACCGAACGCCAAGAGCTGAAGCTCAGCGCAAGTTGAGCCTTGCACAAACCCTCTACGCGCGAATGCTCGCCAAGCAAATCCTATCGCGTGCCGCCTATCAGGCAAAGATCGACCGACTCAAGAATGAGCTTGCATCATTCGATGCTTCCATCTAACCAACCTGTAGAACAGTAACAACCGGTTACCTGACGCCCCAGTGCGATAGCGCCAAAACAAAACAAGATCAATTTACAAACTACCGAAAGGAGTCCCATGGACTCACACAATCGAAAGAATTCATTTGTCCTATCTGCCGGAAACCCAGTACCTCATGTCCGCTCACAGCATCTCCAGCAACGCATGGATGCTCATAATGACGGGCGGGCAACAGCTCTCTGAGCTTGATCTGCGGGACCTATCGAAGAAGGTCCCGAAAGACGCCACAGACGGCGCAGACTTCATTGCTGAGCATGCCCCTAACGCTCTCAGCTTCAACGCTGAATCCAAGACTTGGTATGTCTGGAACGGCACGGTCCACACTCCTTTGCAGACAGCGGTAGTCCCTATGCAGCTCATTGACATTCTGGGATACGCGTACAAGGAACTTGGGCTTTTCATCGACGAACAGCTGACGACCCAAGTGCAGATCATCGAAGCCGGAAATCTCTCCGAAGATGATGCCAAGAAGGCAATCTCCGAACTCAAAGTTTCAATCGTTGCTGCACGCAAGCACTGGGAAGCGTTCGCTTATTCTCTGAACTCGAACAAGGGCGTTAATGACGTCCTGAGCAAGCTGGAGCGCCGGGTTGCCAAGGGCCCTGGCTACTTCGAGAACGACAGGCAGTGGCTCGTTGTCCGCAACGGAGTCATCGACCTTCAAGAGTTCCGCCGTACCGATTCCGTGACGCTGCATGCGCATGATGCCTCGCGTCCTGTCACTCGGTTCTTCGACGCGGACTATGATCCTTCGGCTGACGCCGCGATATGGAAAGCCTTCCTGTCCTCCTCCATCGTGGATGACTGCGGAGACACCGTCAGGCTCCTCCAGAAGGCAGTAGGAGCCGCCTTCAGTGCAGAAGAGAAGCCTCGTGCGCTCTTCAATCTGCAAGGCGCTCCAGCGTCCGGAAAATCGGTCTTCCTCTCCGTCTTCAATAGACTCGGACAGGCCTACTCCGTGATGCCAAACAATCAGGCCATCCAGCTCAACAACGGAGATACGAACTTCTATCAGGATGCTCTCCGCAACAAACGCTTTGTTGGATTCTCGGAAGTTCAGGGCAAGAAGCCGCTCGATGATGGATTCCTGAAGGGCATCCTCGGAGGCGACGAGCAGAACACCCGCCAAATGCGGCAGATGGAATCTCCGTGGAAGCCTCAATGTGTACTATTCATCGCCTCGAACATGGCCTTGAAATTCGACACCCGTGACGAAGCAACCTTCATCAAGATCCTTCCCATTTCGTTTCCACACTCCTTCACGGAGACGGACCCGGAACACCAGATGGACAGGGAGCTTGAGAATAAGGTCCTGGAGGAGCGGTCCGGCATTCTGAACTGGATCTTGGAGGGAATGCTGTCCTTCTGGGATGAAGGACTTGCTCCGACGGCCGCAGTCATGGCTGCTATGGACGGAAACAAGACGGCAAACAGCCACGCACTCCAGTTTATGGAAGCCCTGATCGAATCCGGGAATGTAATCCAAGACCCGGGGGCTCCGTTGTCAGGTTGCCTAGGCCTTACGGCTGCTTACGAGATGTTCCGCCATTGGTCCGAATCTCAGGGCATCCGGAATGTACCTGGCAAGCAGACCTTCTCCTCTGACGTGGCGGACTACTACTACGGGAAGGGACGTTCGGACGGCGTCCGGTTCATTGGACTTTCACTTAGTCCGGAACTGTCCAACAAAGTCCAGACGGGCGTATCGCACTTCGCCCTTGCCAAAGACCTCTGACCGAGAAACGTCCAATCGGACTTTCCTTGGACTTCTCTTGGACGCCCCTGAGGGGATTACTTCCCTTTGTTCATAAGGGATTGGACGTTTGGACTTTTATTTAGAAGATAGCAGTACTACTAGAGAAATATAGCTTTCAGAGCCTATTTACTACTATATTTCTGTATGAACTCAAGTTGTCTGAACAAAACGTCCAAACGTCCAATCCGCTAGATCTAGCGGGCTTTGCAAAAATCACAACAACCTTCTTAAGGAAGAAAATATGGAACAAAATATCGAAGTCAACCCGGCTCCCAACTACTGGGACGGCGAGACACTGCCGCTCATCGGAGGGTTCCGGGACGACGGCTATCCGATTCCATTGGACTGCGAGGAGACGAAGGCCGAACTCCAACGTCTCCAGGAGCGGGATCGAATTCAGCACCGTTGGCGGTCGGCGGACGAGATGGATGAGGAGTGCACACGTGTTCATCGCCTCAACACCATCTACCGCTTGCACTGGTCCTGAAGACGGAGGGCTTATCCACAGTTAAGCGAAGGTTCCTTGTTAGTAGGTTCCAGGAGCTGAAGTACCAAGAGGTGAACTTCCATGAGGGGTGGGAACTTTACTAGTGGGCGGCATATTAAGAATTATTCCGTTTAATCCGGCGAGACTGCATACCCTGGGCTGAAATGACAAGGGCATATAATTTCGAGGGATGCACCGCACTCTAATAATGCCGCCCACGATTCTCGCGAATCAAGTTCCCTGACTTTGCACGAGGGTTCAGCCGACTAGCAATATCAGGCTTGGGAATTTGCCAGGTGTCGATAGATGGTAGCCCGCGACACGCCCAGCATCCGGGCGATCTCATCAGCGTTCAGGCCCTTGGCTTTCAGAGAGACAGCGCGCGCAACGGCTGCCTCATCGATTTTCTTGGGCCTCCCTCCACGACGATTATTCTCCGCTGCCGCAGCCAGTCCTGCTCGAGTTCGTTCGATTATCGTGTCTCGCTCGAGCTGAGCAAATGCTGCCATGATTGTGAGCATGGCCGTGCCCATTGGGCCGTTGGTATCCAGCCCCTCGGTCAGCGAGCAAAATCCCACCCCTCGCAGTCGCAAATCCTCGATGACTTCTAAGACGTGACGCGTGTTTCGCCCGAGACGATCCAGCTTCCAGACGGTCAGGACGTCACCAGGCTCCAGACGGTCGAGTGCCCTAGCAAGTTCGGGACGGTTGGTGGCACTGCCGCTGACTCCCCGGTCAGCAAAAGTCCGAACAGCACCGGCGTCCCTTAGGGAACTTAACTGCATATCCATATTCTGTTCGACCGTCGAGACTCTCGCGTATCCTATGATTGCCATTTTCCACCTGTCTCATAATCTCGTTCGATTCACTAGTTATGAGACTACTAGTATTGAGACGGGATTACAAGACACTAATTCAAAGAATCCATGTCCAAATCCGCATCTGAAGGGCTACTGCTCAGACGTCTCAAGAAACGATCGTTTATGAGACAGATGAAATCCGCCCTGTCACGACAGGCCCTGCTCGACTAAATCAGTGGACGCTAATGTCAGTTTCCGAAGTCGACTGCACAGGATGTCCAAAGTCGTCTGCACAGCCAGCCCTTTGGGGATCCCTCACCGGAGAGTTGAGACCTCGTCGGGATGGATGAGTTTCGGTGAAGTGAAAACCGAGTTATCCACGACGAATGAGGCACGTTCCCAGGGCCGTGCAGCGTCGAAGTAGAGACGCTGTCCGCCGACGTACCGGCTCATCGTTGGGTGCTCAGGGTCGGGGTTGCTACCGTTTCGAACCGCCATTCGTGCCGCGGTCTCGGTGAACGGAACATCCAGGAATACTGAAGCATCCCAGTAGGAGTTGAGTTCATCGCGGTGCAGGAACATGCCTTCGACAACAACCAGTGCATCTGATGGAGCATGAACGACCTCCACTTCTACCATTTGGTCGGTCCCTGAGTCATAGGAAGCTGGCGAATACCAGCCGTCCCCCTTCGGGCCGAGCGGCGCGAGCAACTTATCCTGCAGAGCCTCGTAGTTGTACGTATCCTCCCAGAACCCTTCGGGTGAAGAACGTCCCTTGGCATGTCTCAGGTGCGAAGGGTTCAGGAAGTCGTCGGCGTGGATGACGATTACGGGCCGATTTCGGATCTCGGATACCAGATTTGCGGCGAAGGATGTCTTGCCACTGCCATCCACGCCGTCGACCGCCATTAGCCGGCGCCCTGCGCCGATGGTGCTGAGAATGTCAGTTGCCAGTGATCGCATGAACTGTTTCATATCGCCATTCTTGCCTGCAACGACCCCCAACCAGCGTCCACAGGGGGATCCTTCGCTGCTACGGCTTACAAGAAAATCTTTTCGGCGAATTGTGACGATTGTTCTCAGAGGTTCGCAAGAGTGAGATGCCAGGCTGTTCGTTCAACAATGGTGAATCCCAGCATGGAAAGGTTTCGGATACTTGCCGCTCCAGGAGCTGCGGTAGCAGTCGCCAAGGGGACGCCGAGAGTTCTTGCCTGTTGAAGCCGGTGTGCCAGGAGGGCGGCTTGGGCCCCCGTACCTCGAGCAGCTGAAAGGGTGGACGCACCGCCAAAAACCACCCCTGTGGGGTGCACTGACATGGCAGCTGCGGCGAGGGGCTTGTCGTTGCGGGACGCAATGAAACCACGGACCATCAAGTGGGCGTGCTCCGCCCGGATCAAGTCCCCTATCTCCCTTGGCGCGGCATACCCGGCGTCAAGAAGGTCCAGAAAGAGGCTCGTATCCTCCTTAGAGACCTCGTGGATTTGCCACCCGTCATTCGCCGTACCGCCCAACCGGTTGTTTGTGCTCGGACATAGGTAGGTAATCGGCCGGGTGGGTGCCGGCGTGTATCCGTCCTTTAGTAGTCGGTCAGTGAGGCTTTGCGCTGGTGTTGTAGCGATGAGGGTTGGTTAGCGCTGGCCCGGGAACTGCTTTAGGCGGGGATAACGACCTTGACCTTGAGCCCGCCCTCGGCACGCGGTTCCAGGGCCAGCGTCCCGTGGTGCCGTTCCACAATGGCCTGCACTATAGATAACCCCAAGCCATGCCCACGCGGACCCGAAACGGAGTGCGCGGTCCGGCCGGAACCCCTACGGAATGGTTCGGTCAGCTCAGCGACGGTTCTTGTGTCCAGGACAGGGCCGCTGTTGGTTACTTCAATGACAGCCGCACCCACCCGGTCCTTGCGGGTGCCAATGGTGAGGAATCCGCCGTCGATATTGTGCCGGATGGCGTTGTGGATCAGATTGGCCACCAGTTGATGCAGCAGCACGGGATCGCCGGTGACCACAGACGGATCAAACCGTGACTCCACTCCAATGTTCCGCCCGGCCGCCTCGGCCTCGCAGGAAGCCAGGACCTCCCGCCCCACCGTGGCAAGATCGACCGCTTGGGGTTCCACTGTGGAAGATTCGATGCTGGCCAGGTCAAGCAGCGCGGAGACAATGTCAATGCTGCGCTCATTCATGATGCGCAGACGCTCCTGCAACTTTTGCTGCTCCGGGGATTGTGGTGCGGCCAGGGCAACGTCGAGCATGGCGCGGGTGGTGGCCAGCGGGGTGCGCAGTTCATGGGAGGCGTTCTGGGCAAAGCGTTGCGATGCAGTGAAGGAACGCTCCAACTGCTCGAGCATGCCGTCGAAGTTCCCCGCAAGCTCGGAGATCTCATCCTTGGGTCCCACCAGGTCGATCCGGTGGCCCAGATCCCCTGCTGCGGCGCGGTGCACGGCGGTGTTGATGTATTGCAGCGGCTTGAGCATCCGGCCGGCCACAATCCAGCCCGCGGCAATTCCCGCAACGGCCAGCAGGACCAGTACCGCCGCGGAGATCCAGAGCAGGAGGTTGAACAATTGCTCGGGAGAGTTGATTAAAATCTCGTTGGCGGGCTCCAGCGGCGTGGCCGGTACGGCCGGCTCCAAGCTGGTGGCGGGCGGCGAGGCAAGGTCCGTCGGCGGAACCATGCTGTCACCTGGGGCCGGCTCTGCGGCAGTCGACGCAAAATCATAAGTGGGTATAAAGCGCATGACGAGGTAGACAATGCCCATCATGACCACTCCGGCGCCGGTGAGCAGCGCCGAGTACGTCAGCGCCAGCCTGGCCCGGACCGTCATGCGGTAACGACGGATACCGGCCCCGTCAATCGCCCGCGACGGCATAGCCCACCCCGGGAACGGTGCTGATAACGGACGGCTCGCCCAGCTTGCGGCGGAGGTTGCTGATGGTCACCTTGACGGAATTGGTGAAGGGGTTGGCGTTCTCATCCCAGGCTTTTTCGAGGATGGTTTCGGCGCTGACGGCACCGCCTTTAGCCTTCATGAGCAACTCCAGGACCGCAAATTCCTTCTTAGTCAGCGGTACAAGACGCCCGGAAAGATACACCTCGTGCCGGAACGTATCCAGCCGAAGAGCGCCACTTTCAAGAACCGGCGGGTGTGTGGTGAACTGCCGCCGGTTCAGGGCACGCAGGCGGGCGATGAGTTCGGGGAATTCAAAGGGCTTGGCCAGATAATCGTCGGCGCCCAGTTCCAGGCCACCCACCTTGTCGTTGAGCGAACCGGACGCCGTGAGCATCAGGACCGCGGGACTGCCGGGCTCAGCCGCCAGTCGCCGGCAGACGTCGTCGCCGTGCATTCCCGGGATGTCACGGTCCAGCAGCACCACGTCGTATTCGTTGATGGAAACTGCCTCCAGCGCGGCGTCACCACTACCGGCAATGTCGGCCGCTATGGAGTCCATCGCCAGCCGTGCACGAACGGCCTCTGCGAGGAATTCCTCGTCCTCCACAATCAAAACCCGCACGTTGTGCCTTCCCTCAAAGCCGCTCGATCAACAACTCCAAGTTAATCAGGCTACGGGTTAAGGAAAGGTAAGGCTGACGCTTTACCTTCTCATAACCTCGCCCTTGATGGACTGGAGTTCCTCGGTCATCCACCGAGGGGAAGCAAACCAGAAGGACTGAAGCCTTGAACGCCTCAAAACACCGCCGTACGCTGCGCACCTCCGTCACCGTGATCGCAGGGTCCGCCCTGCTCTTTGGCCTTGGGGCCTGCGGCGCCGACAAGTCAGGCACCGGAGAGCTGAAGGAAGAATCCACCATGACCGTGGAACAGTGGCGCTCAGACGTGGACAGCTGCATGTTGGCTGCCGGCTTTGACATTACAGGCGGCGAAAACGGCAACGAATCCGTGGACACCTCCCAGTTCGACATGGATGCCTTCGACAAGGAGTACACCACCTGTATCAAGAAGATTGGTGATGCCCCGGTGGATCCCAACCAGCTCAGCGCGGATGAAATGTTTGACGTGCAGCTGGCCTTCGCCAAATGCATGCGTGATTCCGGCTACGACTACCCGGATCCCGTCGAGGGCGGGATGGTCGGATCCTTCGGCCCCGAAATCAACCCCGACGATGTTGACGCCTGCACCGCAAAAGCCAACGAAACCGGGCCCGAAAAGTGAGCACTGACGTAAACACCACTGACGTTCCGAACCGGGCCGAGCCCGCGGCCAGGCAACGGCCTAAAAAACGCCGCACCATCATCCTGTCCGCCGTGGTCGTGGCCGTTGTGGCCGCGGTCGTGGGCGTCCTGGCCCTGACGCCGCAGTCCGGCAACGACTCGGACACCAAGAAGCCGCTGTCTCTGGAGACCAAGACTGTGGCCCGCGGTCCGCTGAAGGAGCAGTTGCGCCTGCAGGGCACCTTGGGCTTTTCGCAGCCGCGCACCGTGGGCACCACGCCCGGGGGCACCGTCACCTCGATGCCGGCCCCGGGCACAGTGGTGGGCAACGGCGGTGAGCTCTTTCGCATTAACGACGTCCCCGTCCTGCTGCTGCACGGAGCACTTCCCGCATGGCGCGACTTTGCCCCGGGGATGTCCGACGGCGCCGACGTCCTGCAGCTGGAAACCGCGCTAGGGAACCTCGGCTACCTGGGCGGAGTCGCCGACGAGCACTTCGATGCCTACACCAAATGGGCCATCTGGAACTGGCAAAATGCCATGGGAGTGGAAACCACGGGTGAACTCACGCTGGGCCGGGTCATCTTTGCCCCCGCCGACCAGCGGGTGTCCGGCCACAAGGCCAAGGCCGGTGATGCGGCAAGTGCTGAGATTCTGTCCATGACCGGGACCAACAAGGTTGTTGCGGTAGAGCTGGACACCAGACAGCAGACGCTCGCGCAGCGTGATGCGAAGGTGACCATTGTGCTGCCGGGAGGTAAGGAAACAGTTGCCACCGTGACCGATGTTGGCGCCCCCACCGAGACCGAGGGCGGCGAAGGCAAGCAGGTTAAGGTTCCCGTGACCCTGACCCTGGACGACGCCGAGGCCGGCGGAACAATGGAGAACGTTGCCGTCACAGCCATGTTTAGCCGAGTCCTCAGCGAGGATGCGCTGCTGGTCCCCGTGGTAGCCCTGCTGGCCCAGCCCGGCGGCGGCTTCGCCGTGGAGGTTGCCACAGGCTCGACGACGAAGCTCACCCCCGTGGAACTCGGCACCTTCGCTGATGGCTTGGTCATTGTGACGGGCGGAGAGCTCGCCGAGGGCGATACCGTGGTGGTGGCCAAATGAGTGCCCCCATCGTTGAACTCAAAGGTGTGAGCCGCGTTTACGGTTCGCCTCCCACAGTGGCTTTGGACAACGTGGACCTTCGCATCGACGAAGGCGAATTGATCGCCATTGTGGGCCCTTCCGGCTCCGGCAAGTCCACCATGTTGAACATTGTGGGGTCGCTGGATCGTGCCTCCAGCGGGGAAACCCGCATTGCCGGGAACAGCATTGCTGAGCTCAGTGACACTGAACTCTCCGCCCTGCGCGCCTACACCATTGGCTTCATCTTCCAGCAGTTCCACCTCTCCGACGGCGTCAGCACGCTGGACAATGTGGCCACCGGCCTTCTTTATACGGGCACACCACAAAAGGAACGGCGCCGCCGGGCAGCCATTGCGTTGGAACGGGTTGGTCTGGCGCACCGCCTGGATCATGACCCCCGCCAGCTTTCCGGAGGGGAGCGCCAGCGTGTTGCCATTGCCCGTGCAGTGGTGGGTGAGCCCACGCTGCTGCTGGCTGATGAGCCCACCGGTTCCCTGGACAGCAAGTCCGGCGTAGTGGTCCTGGATATCTTGAAGGAATTGAACCGCAGCGGCACCACAGTTGTCGTGATCACGCACGATCAGGAACTTGCTGACGGACTGCCGCGCCAGGTGCGCATTCGTGATGGCCGCATCATCGCAGATACCTCAAGCGCAGCGACGACGCTGGCTGAGGCAAGGACGGATTCATGAGTTTGGACAAACGGTCGCGACTGCGGGTCAGCGACCTCTTCTCGCTGGGCTTCCACGGCTCACGGGCACGGCCCGGCCGTGCGGTGTTATCGTCGCTGGGCATTGCCATTGGCATTGCCGCCATGATTTCCGTCATCGGCATATCAACCTCAAGCCAGGCACTGGTCAAAGACAAGCTGGCTTCGCTTGGCACAAACCTGCTGACCATCACGGCTGGAACTAATCTGGTGGGCGAAGAAGCAAAGCTCCCATTGGAGTCCGTTCCACAGGTCCGGCGCCTCCCAGGGGTGATCAGTGCAGGCTCCACCAGCGTCATCGACAAGATGCCCGTGTACCGCAACTCAGAGATTGAGTCCTCCCGCACCGGCGGCCTGAGTGTCGCATCCGTGGACCTGGAACTGCTGGAAGCCACTGGCGCCGAACTGTTGCACGGCGTGTGGCTCAACGGAGCAACCGCGGAACTCCCCGTCGTCGTACTCGGCAAGGGGACGGCTGAACGCCTGGGCATCCAGTCGCCGGGCTCACTGGTGTGGCTGGGCGGGCAGCACTTCTCCGTGGCCGGCATTCTTGACACGTCCCCGCTTGCACCGGAGCTGAACAACCAGGCGCTGATCGGGCAGCCGATCGCTGCGAAGCTGTTTGGGCACGAGTCCTTCCCCACCACGATTTACCAGCGGTCGGACGAGGCGATGGTGGCGGATGTGCGGAAGTTGCTGCCGCCCACGGTCAACCCGCAGTCGCCCAACGAGATCCAGGTCAGCCGGCCTTCTGATGCGTTGGCCGCGAAGAACACGATCGATTCCGCATTCACCGGACTGCTGGTGGGCGTTGGCTCCATCGCGCTCCTGGTGGGAGGCATCGGCGTGGCCAACACCATGGTCATTTCGGTGCTGGAACGCCAACGAGAGATCGGTTTGCGGCGATCACTCGGCGCTACCCGCCGGCACGTGCGCCTGCAGTTCCTCTTTGAGGCGATGCTGCTCTCGGCTTACGGCGGCATTGCCGGAACGCTACTGGGCTGGCTGATTACTGCGATGGTCGCAGCCGGCAACGGCTGGCCAGTATCCATCCCGCCGGCGGTCCTGTTTGCCGGCATCACGGTTACGATCTTGGTCGGCGCCATTGCCGGTGTCCTGCCTGCCATGCGGGCAGCCAAGACCTCCCCCACGGCGGCACTGAGCAGCTAACGCTGGGTTCGCCCAAACCACAGACCGGCCCGTGGGCCTGGCGACTTGAAGAACGGCAAGTCCCCAAGCCCACGGGCTTTTGGGTTCTCCACAGAAAACAGAAAAATCGTACGCTAAGGTTTCGCTGAAGGCACGTACCCAATGATGTACATATTGTTGTCGAAAGATGGATCAACAGCATGTGAACGACAGCGACAGGTTCGCCGCTGCCGCAGTCGAAGGGCTTCTGTCAGGGCAAAGGACCACATTTGATGTCTCCGAGGGGACAGCATTCTTTACCCCGATCATGGTGCTTGGCAGCATGGACGTGAATCAAGAACTAAAGTCTTTCAACGCTGCCTTACTCAGGTGCATCCATGTGTTTGAGACGGCGCCGGCGCTTGGGCGCTCCGTCCAGGTAAAGACCGCAACAGAGGATCTGGCAGCGAGTCATATTCGGCTCGTACAACTGATTCGCCAGGACCTCAACGCAAAAGACTAATCTGCTATCCCGGTAACTAGGTACGAGAAGAAGTAATCCAGCACATCCACACGAACGACGTACACGCCGCTCACGACGAAAAGACCTATGCTTTGAGCCATGGCTCTTAACGACTGGTGGAAACATGACAATCGCGAGCGCTACTGGATGGAGATCACGGACCGGGATCCAGTCGGCGAAAACCTGATTGCCCCACAGGTCAATGACAAGGGTCAGTCGGAATGGTCCTACGACACAGTTCGCTATGTCCGGCCAGGCGACGTCATTCTGCATTGGCGTAAGAACCATGGGCCAGCGTTGACCGGCTACTCCCACTGCCTCGAGAGCGCTAGAGAATCGTCCTTGCAATGGAAAAGCCGAGGCACTTCTAGCAGGCTGCGCCCACCGCAGGGTGAAGAAGACGCTTGGGAGGCACTTCTTCAGGGATATAGAGAATTCGAACGTCCTTTGACGCTCGACACTGTCAGAACCCTGGAGGGACCAATCCGTGATGTCAGAGACGAACTCACTAGAAAGTATGGAGCGAAGAAGGGCCTATATTTCCCCTTCGCACTGTCAGACAAAAGGCCTATACGGGGCGCCCAGGCTTATCTAGTGAAATTCCCGGCGGCACTCGTCCATGCACTACCGGGACTGGACCAGCTAAATCAGTTGGTTGTTGATCGCCCTGAAGAGGACCAGACGTCGGATGGAACCAGATCCCGCCAGTCGGGATCTGGCTATGGTCGGCAGCCCGATCCAGCCCGACGAAGGGCAGTAGAACGGTATGCCGTTGACCTGGTCATGGCCCACTACGAGCGACTTGGCTTCATTGCGACTGACGTCGGCGCTGTAGAGCCGTGGGATGTCACGCTAGCCCGGGGAGGACGCGAAACACATGTTGAGGTAAAGGCCAGCACGACTGACCGTCGTGCCGTGGACGTCACGGAGGGCGAGGTACGGCATGCTGAAGCACGCGACACCATCCTGATCGTCATCGACCAGATCAGTATGGACTCTTCACTTGAATGCTCAGGTGGACGTTGGCGTTACTGGAGTACTTGGTCCCCTGATCGCACGACTCTGATCCCCACCGCGTATAGACATCTACTCGGCGAAGACGGCACAGTCGGAAGGCCAGAGGTCTCGTAGCGCTGCAAAATGCCTACTGGCCCTGGAGAGAGCCGACCGAGCTAGACCAGCGGCAACGGTGGCCCTCCTGTGGCAGGGAACGAGGCTGCTCCAGCAGACAGGAAATCGCGGGGCGGGAAAGTCGTTCAGCTTGATTTTCGAGGCGCGAAAAGAAACCAGTCGAAATCGTTCTGCAGGCCGCGAACCCCGTCACGATTGACCGTCAGCCACTTTGCATCTCCGTCCTCCGCGCCCCACCCAATAGCCGTTGCGATCTCTTCGTCGGTAGGCAGTGCTCCGTAGGTGGAAACAAGGACGTTGGGCTTGTCCTTTCGAGTTATGAACTCTCGGCGCAGGACCTCGTTGACGCAAGAATCACGAAACGAGTAACCGATAATCAACCAATGATCAGCTTCGGTTAGGCTCGCTGCAAAACCTTCATATGCGAGTCTGTAGGGGTATCTTTCGACATGCCGTGCCTTCTCCCGTTGGTTGGCCAGCACAACGCTAGGACGCCACCTCGGTTCCGCTTCCCGCAGGCCCGACCAAATATTGTGATCACGGAGCGACTGGATGGGCACTTTGATATGAACGTCCCCCTCGACTTGTCCCCAAAACGTCAACGATCCATGCAGCTGAAGGAGTCGAACTCGATAACGTTCACCGGGAGGAAAGTCCAGCGACGTGCGTAGGTACTTGGCGTCGTATGGAATGGATGACGTCGTTTCCCCGTCGCTGTCAACAACGCGAATCGAAATTGGCACTACGCCCCGCCCTAGATCAGATAGCGGAGCATCTACTGCCAACAGACCTGACAGAAGCAATGTGTCGTAATTCAAATTACCGAAGGTGACAACGCCGTCAAAGCTATCAATAATCGCCCGAAGAACGTCGTGGACCTCCTTGTGCAGGATGTGGTCGGCGCGAGAACGATCCGTCACCACTTCGAGTACGTAGCTAAGCCCCCTGTCTCGGACGCGGTCACTAAACTTCGACACTTCTGCAATGGCCGACTGCAAAGCCGTGTCCTCAGCCTCGACCAGCTCTGCCAGTTTTCCAAGTTCCTCAAGGGTCCTTGCCTCTGAGTCGAACGCGCCGACTAGTTTTTCGAAGTCTTCGTCCGTCACTTCCTCAGGGGGGCCAGAACGACGGGCGATCTCGTTCATGGCGTGGATGACCTTATCGCCGTTGTCTGTGGCTCCTTGCATCCGGGCGATCATTTCCCTGGTGATCGAATCCAGTTTCAGTTCCGGGTTGAAGGCGATGCTTAGGCCATTCCCCACTAGAACTGCAGCGTTATGCTTCCGAGACTCTACGGTCATCCTTACCCCCCACTAATCGACCGTTAGCCTAACAGGAGTGCGGCGGCTTCATCTTGATCTTGACCTTGTTCTTGCATCACCTGTCGCCTGCGGCTGACAGGCATGGAGCTGACTGAAAGAATTTTCAAATCGTCAAACGGCAAGCTCATCGGATAGATAAAGGATGGATCCACTCCCCGAGGCACATACGAGTCATCATCTATTTGGCCACACGACTAACTCCCATAGCTCGAGCTGCAGCCGCGTCACGAATTCAGTCAGCCGCGGCGCTGGCAGGCACAGGTTGTAAAGACTCGGCGCGAGAGTCTACATGCGCCCGTGGGTGGCGCGATGTATACCGCCCACCGGAGCCATCGCGGGTTACCGGTAAGTTAGCGAATATGGATTCAGTTTACGTGCTCGTAGCAAGCGCCTTTGGAGCACACCGGAACCTGAGGGCAGCCAGGTTCGCGACGTGGGACCCAGGTATTCAGAGCGACCCAACGCTACGCCCTGCGTTATCTTCCATGAGGACTTAGATACGTCTGTGACCTTCACTCAGCTCATATTGTCCTCTCCCTAGCCACAGACCTATGTTCGGCTTGTCCACGGTGCCGCCATACACTTGGACTGAAATTATGGGAAACAAACCCTGGCCAGCTAGGTTCTTGATGTATTCGTGCAGTAGGTGCGCCTGTTCCCGAGGAAGGTACCCCGCTTTTTCGTAGGACGCCCGTCCTCCCTCACCGGTGACCGCGAAGAGATCGACACGGACGGCGAAACGGTCGAACGGATTCCTTGGTTCGTGAACCAGCGCCGCAAACATGCTGTTGTCCTCCTCGCCTCCGTCGCGAAAAGCTTTTAGCACGAGTTTGATCCCTTCGAGATGCCTACCTTCTCCCACGACCTCCAGCTCTTCGTCATGGTTGACCATACAAAATGTCGTGGGCAAAGCGGGGGCGTACGCCCATTCTCCGAGCGGTGGGAACTCGAACCCTTGGATACTGAACTGTTGAAGGTGAAAACCGGTGTGAGATCCGTGTGTGAGCATGTAGCAAACCTTACTCGCGGGCACGCCGCCGAGCCCTCCTCGCGTTTCCGGCATCTATCAAGCCAACTCGCTTACATTTCGGGTGCCCGACCGTTATGGAAAGCACATCGTCACCTATGGAACGCATGGACTGCGGCAGCTAAATATGTTTACCCATCCCGGGACGTCGCCACGCTCCCGTTCAGAGCCCTGGGGCTGAAACGCTGCCTGCAGCCTGGTCATGAGGCAGGCAGCCAGCAGCGCCGGCAGCATCCGCAGCGCGATTCTGGTTCTCATGGGAGTCCTTTCGTTGGCGTTTCCGGATTGTGGTGGGTTGAGTTGTCTACGCATGAAGTCACAGTCCAATACTGAGAAGGGAAAGGCCGGGAAATACCGCGAAGAGGACAGTCAGGGGAAGGACGCCAAAGACCAAAGGAACCATCATGGCAATTTCCTTCTTGCCGGCTTCCTCCATGAGTTCGCGTTTGGCCATGTCCCGAACGTCCTGGGCCTGCGACCGCAGAACATCCGCCAGCGGCGTTCCACGCTCGATGGCCACGGACATACCGTCCACGAATCTTGAGAGCGGGGCCAGCTGTGTACGTTTTGAAATGTTGCCCAGCGCTGCCAGCAGCGGTATTCCGGATCGGGTCTCCGCGAGCGCCCGCCCAAATTCCCTGGACAGCTCGCCGCCGGATGTGCGGGTCACACGCTCCAGGGCTCCGCCCGCGCTTTCCCCCGCCCCGACCGCCAGTGCCATCATCTCGGCCAGGCTCGGAAACTCCGCGAGCATCAGGGCCTCCCGCTTCTGTACCTGCCTGGTCAGCAGGTAGTCCCGGAGCAGGTACCCCAGCAGCCCCGTGGCCAAGGACACTGCCGCCACTGCAGGGACCGAGATTTGCCCGTTGGCCGCCAGCCAGATGCCGCCGGTTCCGCCGGCAAGCAGGCCCGTGCCTGCGAACAGCAGCTGTGCGGAGCGGAACTCCAGGACGCTCATGCGGTTTCCCGCCCGGTCCAGACGCTTTTGCAGGGAGGACGCTGCAGGATTAAGGCGTTCCATCCTTCCCGCCAGTTCAGCCAGGAGGGGGCGGAAAACCCGCTCAAGGGGACCGAATGGGGTGATGTCCGCGGGCGCGAGAAGCCGGGACCCGGGCGAAACGGAGCGCAGCTGGGGTGCGATCCTGTCGGCGAAAGACGTGGGGCGCAGGAACGGCAGGCGCACCACGGCCAGCCACAAGCCAGTGCCAAGGCACGCTCCCATCAGCATGGCCAATGGCCAGACACCGCTCACCGCAGGACCCTTCTTTCGGCAGGCAGCGCCCCAATACGGAGCATCAGCCGATAGCAACCCACCGAGATGACCATGCCCGCGGCCAGGACAGCAGCCCCTGACGCCGTGTTGTAAGCCTCCACAGCTTCGGGGGCAGTAGCCATGAGTACAAGGACTATCCACGGCGCCGCTACTGCGAGCCGAGCAGCATTGATGGTCCATGATTGCCTGGCCAGCAACTCGCTGCGCGTCCGGGCATTCTCGCGCAGGAACTCGGCCAGTGTCCCCAGCAGCCTGCCAAGATCGGACCCGCCAACCTGCCGGGTAATGCGCAGGGATTCCACGATCCGGTCCCCCACCGGATCAGCGAGGCGGTCCTTGAGGGCGTCCAGCGCAGCGTCGAATGAGCCACCGGAGCGGTAGTCGGCCCCGAATTCCCGGAAGGGGGCACGAAGCTCTTCCGGTCCGTTTTCGCCAAGCTGAATGAGCGCCTCCGGCAGGGACATGCCGGCCCTGATGGCAGAACGCAGATGGTCGACGGCGTCAGGCCACAGTTCCAGCAGGGACGCACTCCGTCTGGCGGCCTGCCAACGTACCGCCGTAACAGGGAGGGCTGAGGCAAAGACAGCAAAACAGCCCGCTATGGGCAGGGAGCCCGTGAGTACCCAAGCGGTAAGCAGAACCAGGACGCCCAGCAGGGCACTGCTAAGAACGAGTCCTCCCGGGCTCACTCGGCTGACGCCGGATGTTCGCAGCAACTCCTCAAGCCGCCCGGGACGACGCAGCCTGGGCTCACGCTCGGGAACCGCCCAGCAGGACCACCAAACCAGGAACAGGCCCATCCCCAGGGCCAGTCCAGCTACGGCGCTCATGCTGCCGGTTCCAGCAGTTCGGCCAGGTTCATTCCGGCACGTGCGAACTTGTCCGGTGAGGGCAGCGACGACGGCGAGGCTGCCAGTCTCCCGTTCTCGCGCTGGAACACGAGCGTCGATTCAATGACTCCGTTTTCAACCCTTCGCCCCAGCGCCAGGATTTCCGTGACCTCCCGCTTGCCGGCAGGAGTCCGGACGCAGTGCACCACCAGATCGATGCAGGAAGCAACAGTCGGCACCACGAAAGAGCTGGAAATGTTGGCTCCGGCCAGCAGCGGCAGCGTCGAGATCTTGGTGACGGCGTCGTGCGCACTGTTGGCGTGGACCGTGCACATGCCCGGCAAGCCTGAATTCAGGGCGATAAGCATGTCCAGACTTTCGGCTTCCCGGACCTCGCCGACAATCAGCCGGTCCGGCCGCATCCGCAGGGCCTCCTTCACCAGTCGCCGCAGGGGAATCTCCCCCGACCCTTCCAGGTTTGGCTGCCTGCACTGCAGGCCAACAACATCCCGCAGCGGCAGCTGCAGCTCGAAGATCTCCTCTACCGTGACTACCCTCTCCCGCGCACCTATCGAGGCTGCCAGGCAGTTCAGCAGTGTTGTTTTGCCGGCCTGCGTGGCCCCGGAGACCAGGATGTTGAGGCCTCCGGCTACCGCTGCTGACAGGAATCTCGCTGCCTGGGGCGTCAACGTCCCGAGTTCCACGAGGTGCTCCAGCCGGCTGGCCCGGACTATGAACTTCCTGATATTCACCGCCCAGTGCCGCCTCGTCACGTCCGGAATGACCACGTGCAGCCGCGATCCGTCCGGAAGCGCGGCGTCGACGAAGGGTGAAGACAGGTCCAGGCGACGTCCCGAAGACTTCAGCATCCGCTCCACCAGGTCCCGGATCTGCTCCGCTGTCAGGTTGAGCGCGGTCAGCTCCGACCGGCCATCGCGGGCTACGTACACTTCCCCCGGCGAGTTGATCCAAATCTCTTCCACACTCTGGTCATCAAGCAATGGCTGGAGGGCTCCGTAGCCGGCGACTGAGTCAAAGACCTGCTTGGCCGCCCGCTCAAGATGGCCCAGGGCAGGAAGTGAGCCGAGCAGGGAACGGTCGTCATAGTCCTGGACAGCGGCGTCGACCAGGCGCCGGACTTCACCTACCTGGCGTACCGGGTCCAGTCCGCGGACACGGATGAGCTCGCGCACCTCGTCTTCGACAATTCGCACCGCATCCATTCATGCTCCCCCGGATCCTGCCCCGGCCTTCCTGCCGCGGCATCGAGACTGAGACTGTTCCTGCAGGCCAGTGAGGCCATGCCGGCGAGGATAAGGGAATATCCCGCGGCTGACGAGAGTGAAGGGCACCTAATGTGGATAACCCGCCACTCGGCTGCTTGCGGTAGGGAGAAAGCCTAGGCCGCAGCGTCCAGCAGCCCGAGGAGGTACTGTCCGTAGCCGCTCTTGACGAGGCGTTCAGCACGGTCGCGCAGCTCCTGGTCCGAGAGGAATCCCTGCCGCCAGGCGGTCTCCTCCGGAGATCCGATTTTCAGTCCCTGCCTGCTCTCAACGGTGCGGACAAAGTTGGACGCATCGTTCAGGGAGTCAAAGGTACCGGTATCCAGCCATGCCGTGCCGCGGGGAAGGATCTCTACATGCAGCCGGTTTTCTTCGAGATAAACGCGGTTCACGTCGGTGATTTCAAGTTCTCCGCGCGGCGAGGGCTGCAGGTTCTTGGCTATATCGATGACGTCGTTCTCGTAGAAATACAGTCCAGGAACTGCGTAGCTGCTTTTCGGTTTTGCCGGCTTCTCTTCAAGGGAAATCACCCGTCCCAGTGAATCGAATTCAACGACGCCGTAGGACGTTGGGTCCGCAACCCAGTAACCGAAGATCGACCCGCCGGACACCTCGCTGAAGCGGCCCAGCTGGGCGCCCATTCCGGGCCCGTAGAAGATGTTGTCCCCTAGGACCAGGGCAACGCTGTCGTCTCCAATGTGGTTGGCCCCAAGAATAAAGGCCTGCGCCAGCCCGTCAGGGTCCGGCTGTTCCGTGTACGTCAGGTTGATGCCAAAGCGGGACCCGTCGCCCAGGAGCCGCACGAACTGATCGTGGTCGTGCGGAGTGGTGATGATGAGGATGTCCCGGATTCCAGCCAGGATCAGGGTAGTCAGCGGATAATAGACCATTGGCTTGTCATACACGGGCACAAGCTGTTTGCTGATGCCCTGAGTAATTGGATGCAGCCTGGATCCGGTCCCCCCGGCAAGTATGATTCCGCGCATGGGTGCATACTGCACACTTACATAGACGGGGGCAACGGTAATTATGGAACGAATTCTTATCACCGGAGGGGCCGGCTTCATCGGTTCAAACTTCGTCCGGTACGCGCTCGATACAACTAATGCCCATGTCAGCGTGCTCGACAAGCTCACCTACGCCGGCAACCTCGCCTCTCTCGAGGGCCTTCCTGAGGACCGCTTTGCCTTCGTTCAGGGTGACATCAGCGACGCCGCACTCGTGGACCGCCTCGTCCGCGAGACGGACGTAGTGGTCCACTACGCAGCGGAATCCCACAATGACAACTCCCTCCACGATCCGCGTCCGTTCCTGGATACCAACATCATCGGCACCTACACGCTGATCGAAGCTGCCCGGAAGCATGGCAAGCGCTTCCATCACGTCTCCACGGACGAGGTCTACGGCGACCTTGAACTCGATGACACGGAGAGGTTCACGGAGAAGACGCCGTACAACCCCTCCAGCCCGTATTCCTCCACCAAAGCCGGCTCGGACCTGCTGGTGCGCGCCTGGGTGCGTTCCTTCGGACTGCAGGCAACCATCAGCAACTGCTCCAACAACTACGGACCGTACCAGCACGTGGAGAAGTTCATTCCGCGGCAGATCACCAACGTAATCGACGGCATCCGCCCCAAGCTCTACGGCGCCGGTGAAAACGTCCGCGACTGGATCCATGCCAACGACCACTCATCGGCCGTCCTCACGATTATCGAGAAGGGCGAAATCGGCGAGACATACCTGATCGGCGCCGACGGCGAGAAGAACAACAAGGAAGTTGTTGAATTGATCCTCAAGCATATGGACCAGCCTGCCGATGCTTACGACCAGGTCATCGACCGGCCCGGCCACGACCTGCGCTACGCCATCGATTCCACCCGGCTGCGCACCGAGCTGGGTTGGGAACCGCGGTTCTCGGACTTTGAATCCGGCATTGAAGCCACGATCGCCTGGTACCGCGAAAACGAAGCCTGGTGGCGGCCCCAAAAGGCCGGGACCGAAGCCAGATACAAGGTCCAGGGCCAGTAACGGCGATGGTTGAATTCTCGAAGACGCTCACCGCCCACCAAACCCCCATCCCCGGCGTCGTACTCTTTGACCTTCCCGTCCACGGGGACAACCGCGGCTGGTTCAAGGAAAACTGGCAGCGGGAAAAGATGCTCCAGCTGGGGCTCCCGGACTTTGGCCCGGTCCAGAACAACATCTCCTTTAATGAAAAGACCGGAACCACGCGGGGCATCCACGCCGAGCCCTGGGACAAGTACATTTCAATTGCCACCGGACGGATCTTCGGCGCGTGGGTGGACCTCCGCGAAGGTCCAAGTTTCGGTACCGTGTTTACTGCCGAGCTGGATCCCGGCCAGGCGATCTTCATTCCCCGCGGGGTGGGCAACGCCTTCCAGACGCTGGAAGACAACACTGCTTACACCTACCTGGTGAACGACCACTGGAGCGCAGACGCGCAGGACCAGTACACCTTCCTGAACCTTGCGGATGAGACCGCCGCTATCGACTGGCCGATCCCTCTGGAACAGGCTGAGCTGTCGGAGAAGGACAAGGCACATCCCCGTCTGGCGGACGTGGCGCCGATGAAACCGCGGCGTGTCCTCGTGCTGGGTGCCGACGGCCAGCTGGGTAAGGCGCTGCGCAAAGCGTACGACGGCGACGCCTGCGTGGAGTTCGCCGGCCGGGCCGAGTTCGACCTGGTTAATCCTGCCGCCTATGAACGGAACTGGAGGAATTACTCCGCCATCATCAACGCCGCCGCCTTCACTGCCGTGGACGCAGCGGAGACGCCGGAAGGCCGCCGTCGTGCCTGGGAAATCAATGTACGTGCCGTGGCCCGGCTGGCCCGGGTCGCATCGCAGAACCGCCTGACACTGGTCCATGTTTCGAGCGACTACGTCTTCGACGGCACGCAAGGAGTGCACACGGAGGATGAGCCCTTCTCTCCACTTGGTGTGTACGGCCAGACCAAAGCCGCGGGCGACGCCGTCGTCTCCGTGGTCCCGCAGCACTACATTGTGCGAACCAGCTGGGTAGTAGGTGGAGGCAGCAACTTTGTAGACACCATGGCAGCCCTGGCGGCAAGGGGCGCCTCGCCGGCAGTGGTTGAGGACCAACGTGGACGCCTTTCGTTTGCTTCGGACATTGCGGGCGCCATACGCCATCTGCTGGGTTCCGGGGCGCCTTACGGCACCTACAACCTCACCAACGACGGCCCCCAGGCTTCCTGGGCGGAGATTGCCGCAGATGTGTTTTCCTTGACCGGCGCGGATCCTGCCGGCGTGACGGGTGTGAGCACTGAAGACTACTTCGCCTCCAAACCCGGCGCCGCACCCCGGCCGCTGAACAGCACATTGGACCTCCGCAAAATCAAGGCCGCCGGATTCTTTCCCCGCCCCATGCCGGATGCGCTGAAGACCCATTTGGGCACCCGACCCTGAGACAGGAAGGCTTCTCTGGTCCCGCGCGTGTCTGGCGGGCCATCATCGTCCTGCACCCAATGCGGGCCACCCGTTTCCGCCGACCCGTTCGCATCCCGTTAGCCGCCTCCGGAAGAAAGGGGCCCTCGTTCGCTAGTGTGGTCTCAGCTCTCACTCCTTCACCATGCGCACCACCGGAGACCCAATGACTCGCACAAACTTCCTGCTGACCCTTTCCGGGATTGCCCTCAGCGTCGCCCTCCCGGCAGGTTCCCTCCCGGCGGTTGCTGTAACGGAAGATTCGGCACCGTCACTTCGGGTCGACGAAAATACCGCCCCGGCAACCGGCGACGTGCCGACGCCCACCCCCTCGCCGCTGCCCCAGGAAGGCCCTGGAGAGGGCGCAGAGGGTCTGTCCGGTTCAGATACCCCTCTCCCTCCGGCAACTCCCGCCGACAGTATTCCGGAGACCGGCTCCGCGGAGAAGGACTGGCTCGCAGAACTCATCGGCCCACTGGGCGCGAAGCTGGGGCAGGGCCTGGAACGGCTTGAGGAAACAGGGAATCCCCAGGTACCTACCCTCGAAGAACAGGTCCTTGAGGCCAAAGCCGAAGAAATGGTTTCCGCCGGGGAAGCACCCGCAGGTCCCGCCGCAGCCGCCGCGGAAAATCCCGGCGTACCCTCGGCACGCGGAGCGGTGCACGACTCCCGGACTGCGTACGAAACCGCTGGCATCTCGCTGGCATCGGTGGTGACGCTGGCGTCAACCTGGCGACCGGCCGGGATTCAGGGCATCGACGTCAGCAGCCACCAGTTCAACGTCGACTGGCTCGGTGCCTGGAACCAGGGCGCCCGATTCGCCTACGTCAAAGCGACTGAGGCCACGTCCTACATCAATCCCTATTACCCGCAGCAGTACAACGGATCCCACACTGTCGGAATGTACCGGGGCGCGTACCACTTCGCGATCCCGAACGTCTCCTCCGGTGCGGAGCAGGCAAACTACTTCGTGAACAACGGCGGAGGCTGGTCTGCAGACGGGCGCACACTGCCGCCGCTGCTGGACATCGAGTACAACCCCTACTCCTCCCTTGGGAACACCTGTTACAACATGTCCGCTTCCCAGATGGTTGCCTGGATCGCGGATTTCTCAAGGACCATCAAGGCACGCACGGGGCGGCTGCCCATGATCTATACGACAACCGACTGGTGGCGCACCTGTACCGGCAACAGTGCGGCTTTCCACGACCATCCCCTGCACATCGCCAACTACAGCACCGCGGGCCCGGGGCAAATGCCGGCTGGCTGGAACACTTACAACGTCTGGCAGTACAGCAGCACCGGTCCGTTCGTCGGCGACTCGAACGTGTGGAACGGCAGCGACGCAGCCCTGTATGACTTTGCCGTCCGCCAGCCCCAGACCCCGTCCATTGCATCGGCCGCCGACGTCGTGGCTGTAGGTCCGGACGGCACGCTGCTCAACTACAGGGCTGCCGGCGGTGCTCGGCTCCACCCGCCGCTGGCCATTGGCACCCAATGGTCCGGAATGCTCTCGGTCCATTCCACGGACTGGAACGCCGACGGCGTGCAGGACATCCTGGCGCAGACCCCCGCAGGCAACCTCAATGTCTACTACGGCCTGGCGGGCGGCGGCTTCGCCGGACCCGTCACCGTAGGCCAGGGGTGGTCCCAGCTGCGCATCTCCGTAGGTTCCTGGGGCAGTTCGTCGAGATTCCCCGGCATCGTGGCCTCGGATTCACGCGGCAGGGGCTGGTTCTACCCCAACACCAGCGGCGGCGTCATGGCGTCTCCGCCAGCGGCACTCGGGTCAGGGTTCAACGGCACGCTGACCACCCTTATGGACTTCAACGGCGACGGCGTTCAGGAAGTCATCCAGCGGCTGGCCAACGGAGACCTGGTCAGCAGGGCGAGAACAGCCAGCGGGGCGGCCGCCGCTCCCGTGACCATCGGCACCGGCTGGCAGGATGCAGTTGGACTCAGAAGCATCAGCGGATTCGCCGGTCCGGGAAGCATCGGTATCCTTGCCGAATTCTCCAACGGCGACCTGCGCTATTACGGTGCCAGCGGAACAGGCTACTGGTATTCGCCCATCACCTCAGGAAGCGGCTGGGGACCCTATCTCCTGGCCAACACCCAGGCGCTTGGGACTCCGCCAGGGCCCTCAATTTCCTCAGCCTCTGACATCGTGGCGGTGAACCCGAACGGAGACCTCCTGGTCTACCGGGCCATGCTGGGCGGGGCCCTGCAGGGCCCGGCCAAAATCGGCGTCGGCTTCCACGGCGTGAAGTCGATCCATGCCATGGACTGGAACCGCGACGGGACCATGGACATCGTGGTGCAGTGGAGCAAGGGGACAGTCGATGTCTACCACGGCCTCGCACAAGGCGGGTTCGGCGGTGCCCGCAACATCGGCACGGCGGGGTGGGAGACGATGACCGTCTACCCTGATCCTGTGGTTTCCCAGTCCGGGCTCCCGGGCCTTCTGGCACGGGATACGACTGGCAAGCTGCGCCGGTACACCAATCCGGATGGGGTCTCCTATCTGCAGGGAGGAACAGTCATCGGTGAAGGCTGGAACGGATTCAAGCTCGTCAGCCTCGATTGGAACGGGGATGGAATTAGTGACATTCTGGCAGTGAACCCGTCCGGCAATATGGCGTACTACCGAAGGACGGCCTCCGGCAGCTTCGCGCAGGCCGCGCCGGCGACTGTCGGTACGGGCTGGCAGGATTTTGCAACGCTCAGGGCCGGGCACGATGTCACGGGCGCCGGCACGGCCAGCGTTTTGGGCGTGGATCGACGGGGTAGTCTGTATAATTACCGAGTCACTGGAACCGGCTGGTGGGCGGACGTACAAATTCTGGGTACCGGTTGGGACGGCCTGCTTTTGGCCGGCAACTAGCGGCGGGCCAGCCCCGCGCCACGAAAATTCAGACGAGACGGTCGTGTGAACGCCTGCCGGCAGGCAACGCATCACAGCACTGAACACATTGAGGGAATTCTTGACTTTCGAGCAAACGACACCGGACCTGACTGTCGTCATTCCGGTCTATAACAGCGGCCCGGTGCTGGCGCCAGCACTTCAGCAGTGGCGGAGCTACCTCAAAGACGGACTCACCGAGATCATCGTGGTGGAAAACGGTTCCACGGACGACAGCTACAAGACAGCCCTTGAAAACGCAGTGGACACCCCAAACGTCCGCTTCCGGGTGCTGCAGAGCGAAAAAGGCATGGGCAACGCCCTGCGCCACGGGATCGCTGCGAGTACCGGCCGCCGCGTGCTGCTGACCGCTGACGACCTCCCCTTCGGTTTCACCGACCTTGAGGCGGCAGCTTCCCTTCCGGAACTCCCCACAGTCGTCATCGGTTCCAAGGACCACCCCGCCTCCCAGGCAGGCCGGGGCGCTGTCCGGGGATTGAGCACAGCCGGCTTCAAGTTTGCCCGCAAGCTCATCCTGGGCTCCCGGGTAGGTGATTCCCAGGGGACCATCAATGTCGATGGGGACTGGATCCGGAAAATGCACAAAAAGTTCGACGATCCCGGCTTCCTGTTCAGCACGCAGATCGTACTTGCGGCAGAGATGCAGAAGCTTCCGATCGTGGAAGTACCTGTCACTCTCACGGTGGTGCAGGGAGAGAAGCAGACCAGCGTCCGGCCTAAGGATGTCCTCAAGATGGGGCTGGGGCTCGGGAGGCTTCGCGGGCAGCGCCGGGACTTCGCCTCCGTACCCCAGCCAGGGACGGCGGCACGGTGAGCCTGCAAGGTCCGGTGCCGGAAGCATCGATGCCCGAGCCTCCTACAAAGCGGCAGAAGATCACCGACTTTGCACGGCGGGCGCTGCTGGTGCTCGTTTTCGCTGCTGCGGCCTACGCCGTCTTCACGCAGTGGCCGGAGGTTAAGAGCACCGTATTCTCCATGACCTGGTGGCAGATCGGCGGCTCGCTCCTGCTTCTGGTACCGGGGGTACTGCTCGGCATGCTCATGTGGCGCGTGGTGCTGATAGGCATCCTCGACAGCGATCACGTTGCCGTCAAGCAGCGCAGCGCCCTGAACAACATCTACCTGATCGGGCAGTTGGGGAAGTATGTACCCGGTTCCGTCTGGGCGTTTGTCCTGCAGATGGAACTTGGCCGCAAGCACGGACTTGGCCGTGCCCAGGTATTCGTTGCTTCCTTGATCAGCACCGGCATCACGGTAGGTGCTTCCCTGGTGGTTGGTGCCCTTGCGCTTCCTGCCCTGGCGGAGAAGGAACCCGAGCTCCAGTGGCTGTATGTGCTGCTGCCGGTTGTCCTGCTGGCGATGCATCCCCGCGTCGTCACGTACCTGGTGAACCTCGTCCTGAAGGTGTTCCGCCGCCAGCCGCTGCCGACGCCGATCCGCGCGTCGACAATGATCCTGTCCTTCGTCCTCGGCGTGGGAATGTACGCGTTCTTCGGCCTGCACCTGTGGCTGCTTGCCAGCCAGGAAGCGGGCCTCGGCGTCGTCAACCTCTTCTTCCTTACCGGAGCACTGGCACTGGGCATGACCACTGGTGTCATGGCCTTCCTGCTGCCCGCCGGCATTGGAGCGCGCGAGGCCATAGTTGGCCTCGCCCTCGCCTCGATGACAACCGTAGGCGCGGCAACAGCCCTGGCACTTCTTTCGCGCCTGCTGTTCACGGTGGCCGACCTGCTGTGCGTCGGCGTCGCTTTCCTCATGGTGAAGGTCAAACGTCCCGAGGCCAAGAGTGAATAATGCCGCTGGGCCTGGGCTCTCCACTGTCCCAACAGTCGAGGATCCCTCCGCCGCCCAGCCGCTGCTGAGGCCACGTAAACCAAGGTCCTCCCCTGGCGTATACGTCCAGGGCCTGGTCACTGCAGCCGTACTCGGCGTGCTGACGAACTTCGGCGACCAGGGCCCCTCCTCGGGGCTCCCAGCCGGGTACAGCGCGGGTACCGGCGACCACTACGTGCTTTCCCAGGTTGGCCTGCACTGGGCCGATGAGTCCCGGTACGCAGGCGACTGGTTCATGCAGTCGGCGCCGCAGCCGCACTGGTTCTTCGACACACTGACTTTCGTCGGATCCTCGCTTGGCATTCTTTCGCTCGTCTACCTGCTGTTCTGGTTCGCCGGTCTTTTCGCGTTTGGGCTGGCTGCAGCGTTCATCAGCCGCGTCTGGGCGCCCGGCGCCCCCTGGGCCTTCGGGCTGGCGACCACCGTCGTAGCCTCCCTGACGCCCTGGGCAATAGTCGGCACCGGTTCGTCCATGATCTCGCTGGCCATTCCCGCAGTGGTCTCTGCCAACCTGGTCTTCCTCTTCATAGCTTCTGCCCTCAGCGGGCGGAGCCGCTGGATGCTGGCAGCTGCCGTCCTGACTGCCGTGGTGCATGTACAGCAGGGCGCAGTGGTCGCAGTGTTGCTGGCTGCAATCGCCGTCGTCCAGTTCGTCCGGCAAAGGAAACTCTCGAAAGCTACCGCCGTGACTTTCGCCGCCACCGTCGGCATAGTCGTAGCAGCCTTGGTTGCCCGTCCGGTGGCTGCCAACAGTGATGACTTCATTGAAATCTGCAACCAGGTAATCCCGTACCACTGCGCGGCACAATCCTGGAGCATCAACACCTTACTTGCGTCCTTCGCAGTGATCGGCCTGGCACTGTGCACCTTCATGTATCAGGCGCGCGGCGACCGGATGCTCTGGGGTGCCGTGGTGCTCCTGCCGATGGCAGGGCTGGCCCTGGGCATGACGGCGAACATGCTTTCCGTTCCGGTTTTCGGGGAACTCGCGCAAGGGGTGAACGTCTACCGGCTCGGTGCCCTCGTGCTCCCCTTCGCCGTTATGGGCATGCTGCTTCCGTTCTTCCGCTTGGGAAGGGGGCACCTCCCCTTGGCCCTGCTAACGGTTATCCTCAGCCTCGTCTACCTTGACGGGAAGCAATGGCAACTGGAACGCAGCCTCATCGTTCCTTTTATGATCGTGTTTGCCCTAGGCGCCCTCGCCGCGGTCATTGTTCGTTCACGCATGCAAGGTCCAAGCGGACGGGTGTCACAGATCAGCGCTGCCGGGATCATCGTCCTCTTCCTGGCCAGCGCCATCACCACCGGAGGCCTCACCGCCCGCCCGCTCGACCCCACGTACATTCCGAATGCAGACGTTCGCGAATGGGGCGAAGCCGTAGAAGCAGTGGTTCCCTCCGGTGAGAGCCTGCTCGCTCCCCCGCTGGCAACCTATGTCCGGGCCGCGACCTACCGCGGGGTGATTGCCGACTGCAAGAACGTGCCCTACGGCGGCGAGCCCTGGCAGCAGTGGCAGGAACGGCTTACCGATCTGGGCGGCACCAAGCAGTGCATCCCGGCCAATGCGGGGTTCTACAACAGCATGACCCCTATCAGCATTGACCGCGTCGCAGACAAGTACGGCGTTAGCTACATGGTGGTCGAGGCAGGGCAGGCCGAATGGTTGTCCGAACTGGATGAGCTCGGCTGGGACGTGGTCCTGGAACCGACCTCAGGATTGGACAACTTCATCCTGCATAAATCAGGCTAGTCACGGCGCAAAGCCCTTCCATCCTGCCGACCGCATACACACAGCCCGAGGAAACCATGTCTCACTCCGTCCAGACCGCCCCCGTGAAGACCGCGGCGACCTCCCGGATCAGAGACTGGCAGGTCGTTATGCTGGCGCCGGTCATCACGGTACTGCTGTGCTTCATTCCCCGGTTCTTCAACAGCACGTTCTTCTACTGGGATGACACCATGCAGTCCTTCCTTCCTGTGTGGCGGAGCCTGGGCGAGAATCTGCTCAACGGCAACTTCGAGATGATGGATCCCGGCGGCTGGGCAGGCGGCAACTATATTGCCGAAGTCGGCTACGGCATCTGGAACCCCCTGAACCTGCTGAACTTCATGCTGGTAGCCGGCATGAACGACCTCGCGCTTGCCAGCGCCGTCGTAGTGGTCGAGTTCATGGCCCTGCTGGCGCTGGGCGCCACACTCCTGACCCGGAGTTATGGCGCGAACCGCTGGCTCGCTGCGGCTGCAGGCGTGGCCATCCCCTTCAGCGGGTTCACGCTTTTCTACGAGGCTGCACGCTGGCCGGGCGGCCTTATGGCGTTCGCCTGGACCACGCTCTTCTGGTGGGGGCTGCGTCGCTGGCTTCGGGGAAACCGAAGCCCGCTGCTGCCCTTCGTCCTGGGTTTCCTCACCATGACGGCAGGCAATCCCTATGGAGCCCTTGGCGTCATCGTCGTCTGTGCCGCCGTCGGCATCGAAGCCCTGCTGACCCGGCACAAGTCAAGAATCGTCCCGCTGTTCTTCCTGGCACTTGCAGTTGGCCTCACGGCCGTGCTCGTGTTCTTCCCGCTGCCGCTTTCATCCGAAGTTACTGTGCGGACCGATTCAACGATCGCGAACGATATGTTCCTCGTTCCCGGAATCGGCGACCTGACTGCCATGAGCATGCCGAATTTCCGTCCGCCGACCTCGAATTTCTGGAGCAACATTGACGTTGTTCCGTCGGCGTACCTCGCCTGGTTCATCCTGCCCCTGCTCCCGTGGCTCAACTTCAAGTCCATTGCCAGGCGCAGCCGGCAGCTCTCGAGCTTGTACATCGTCACTGGCATCTACTTCCTCCTGACCTTTGCGCCGTCGAACGTTCTGCTTTTCCGCTGGCCCATCCGCCTGATCGAGTACACCTACCTTGGCTTCCTGGTCCTGTTCATGGTGGTCCTGTCCGCAGGCCTCAGCTCCACCAAACTGAAGGCACGGCTGGTACTGTCCGGAACAATCATCGTGTTCGGCCTCTACCGTGCCTGGGCCATCTATCCGGCAGGCGTACAGAGCCAGGCAGCCGCTTCTATCCTTGTAGCCCTGCTTCTGGTGCTGGCCCTGTTCCTCTGGAAGCGCGCAGGATTCCCCGGGCTGGCTGCAGCCATGGTCTTTGGCACCGCCTGCGTTCTGGCATTCCAGAGCTATGCGTTCGTTGCGAGCAACCCTGTGGCCGGTATCGGCTCTCCGGTAGACGCTGAGGTCCTGGAGGAGTCCGCCAAGAGCTACACCGGCAATACCCTGCAGGTCTTTTCCACGGCCGGCCTTGACCCGGAAGCATTCGTTGACGGATCCCTGCTGTACGGGAACCAGATCCTCAATGCCGGAGTGGAAGACAGCCTGAACCGTTACAGCGGCATCAGCTTCGTCACGTACGCCAATGCCCTGTGTATGAACTACCGCGGTGAGACGTGCCCCTGGCTCTACGATGTGATCTGGGACCCCGCCTCGGAGGAAATCGATGAGCCGCTGGCGGACGCTCTCCGCCTCGAAACCATCGTCGTGCAGAAATCCGTCCGGGACCTTACCGAAACCGAGCTCCCCGAGGGTTGGAGCGTCGCTGAGTCCGACGAGCACCGGACGGTCATCACCCGCGAAGACCCAATCGGTTTCCCCGGAACCGTCTCGTGGGCATCGCCCGGCATAACTGTCGAGTCCTCGGAGCAGGACGGCGATTCGGAGACGGTCCGTGTGTCCGCGTCTGAGTCGGGGACACTCGCGTTTGCCCGCCTTGCCTGGCCCGGATACACAGTAACCGTTGACGGTGTGGAGCAGGACTTGCAGCAGGGCCCTGCGGGGCTCATTACTGTGGACGTTCCCGCCGGAGCCACCGACGTGGAAATCAGCTTCACTCCCCCGGGCCTGGTCCTTGGCCTGGCTGCAATGGCCGTTGGGTGGGGCATTGCGCTGGTAATGACCGTGCTGTACTACATCCGCCGGCGGACCAGGAAGGCCAGGCCTGCTAGCCGGCCCACTGTCCGCTAAGGAACAGGTTGGCCCACCACACCATCAGGCAGAGCGAAAACAGCACGTAGATACCGAACACTATGCGGAATCGTCCCATCAGGTACGCTATGCCGATCCACATGGGAAACCACAGCAGCGCTGAGCGCGGGACCGAGCCGTAAAAGGACCCGGCTCCCAGGGTGACGACGTTCAGCGCCATGTACACGCTCTCCGGGTAGAGATGCCGGATAAGAAGGACGGCAAGGACCACGGCCCCGGATCCCAGGGCGATGATTTCGATGACGCCCATGAAGCCTGTCCCCCAGGTTGGCGGATACGCCTTCAGTGTGGTCATGAACGCTTCCCAGGGCCACACCAGGCGGCGAAGCCAGTACTGCTGCGCGGTCTGATACGCCAAGGGGTCGCCGGTGATAATGGCCAGGTAGCCCATCCATCCGGCCAGCACTGCTATGGGCATCGCGAAGACCCACCAGCTCCGGCCGCTCATGGCATCACCGGCCCTTTTACGCGTGATCGCCTGCATCATCCACATGGTCACAAGGCCCGCGAGCAGGAAGGCACCGGAAATGCGCACGGTGCAGGCCGCAGCACACAGTAGACCGGCTTTTCCCCACCGCCCGGACATACCGAAATACCACGCGCCAAGGCCCAGAGCGAGAAACAGGGATTCGGTATACGGGACGTAAAGGAACACTGCAGGTGGCGCGGTGACCAGGGCCGCCACCGCCTTTAGGCCCAGTCCCGGCTGGTATCGCTCTGCGATACGGCGCAGCCAGAGGCACGCGATCAGGCCGGAAGCGAAGGAAACCACCAGCCCGGTGGTGACCGTGGAGAGGGAGAACACAAGGCCTAGCCGGAGCAGCAGAGGCACCGCGGGGAAGAACGCGTAGAGCGGCGCGGCTGTTGATACCTCCTCACGCGGCGGCAGGTATCCGAGCCGGGCGATCTCATCAAAGTGCACAAAGTCGAATCGGCTGAACCGCGCTGCGAACTCCTGGCGGGTGGGCAGATCAGGTGCTGTTTCCTGATAGCTCAGAAAGAAAGCCCAGGAATAGACGACTGCGGCGCCGAAACACCAGATACCCGCAGCTGCCGCGTCCATCCTGGTCTGCCGATGGCGTACTGTCCCCGTGGGGGTACCTGCTCGGCTCTCCATGGCAGCATTCTTTCGAACCGGGCCGCCGCTAGCCATGCTTAAGACAAAAAGTCACACCAGGTTCCAGGAACCCGGTGTGACTTCTCGGATGGTGCAGCTAGAGCTGAACGACCTTGCCGGTGGCGGCAGAGGTGAGGACTGCTTCGGCGACACGGAGCGTGGCCAGGCCCTCCGCCAGCGTCACGATCCGCTGCGACTTCCCGAGCACAGCGTCCCGGAAGGCTTCATGCTCCATTTTGAGCGGCTCACGCTTGGCCAGCGCGAACCGGGTGCTCGATCCTTCTGCCACGCCGCGGAACGCCGCCATGGACTCCCACTCGGTCTGGAAAGTGCCGTTCTCAATAAAGGTGAGGTCCGCGGAAATGGTGTCTGCAACGAAGGCGCCGCGTTCTCCCAGCACCACCGTCGTGCGTTCCTTGAACGGTGAAAGCCAGTTGACCGTGTGATTCGTGATGATGCCGTCAGCGAGGTGTCCGATGGCAGAAACCATGTCTTCATGCTGGCGGCCGCTGCGGGACGTCGTACGCGCAAAAACATCCTTGTACCCGGACTGGGACAGCCATGCAGTCAGGTCAATGTCGTGCGTAGCCAGATCCTTAACCACGCCGACGTCCGCGATGCGTGCCGGGAACGGACCCTGTCGGCGGGTGGAAATCTGGTAGACGTCGCCCAGCTCCCCCGCTTCCAGCCGTTCCCGCAGATTCTGCAGCGCCGGGTTGAACCGTTCAATGTGGCCGACGGCGCCTACGAGTCCCTTGGCCTCGAAGGCATCGGCAATCCGGGTACCGGCTGCCGAGTCGTTCGCGATCGGCTTCTCGATCAGGGCATGTACCCCTGCATCCGCAAGCTTGAGGGCGATTTCCTCATGCAGGACGGTTGGTACGGCCACAACGGCCATATCGACGCCCTGTGCAATGAGTTCGTCAACGTCGGCGCAGACTTTCAGTCCGTCGGCAACGCCGTGCGGATCGCCGAACGAGTCCGCCACTGCCACGAGATCCACGCCGTCGACTTCGCGGATCACACGTGCATGGTGCCGGCCCATCATTCCCAGGCCAATAAGGCCCGCACGGAGATTCGCCATTACGCACCTGCCTTGGCAATTTTGTTAACCGCTTCGACAATGCGCTCGAGGTCGTTCGCGCTCAGTGACGGATGCACCGGGAGCGAAAGGACTTCCTTGGCAGCCGAAGCCGTCTCGGGCAGGTGCTCAGCTACGCGGTACGGAGCAAGCTCGTGGTTAGGCACCGGGTAGTACACCCCGGAGCCAACGTTGTATTCCTCACGCAGGGCGCGGGCGAAGCCGTCGCGGTCTTCTGTTACCCGGATCGTGTACTGGTGGTAAACGTGCTCGTACCCCTCGGCGACCTTGGGAGTAACAACACCTTCGAGGTTCGCGTCCAGGAACGCTGCATTGGCCTGGCGCTGCTTGGTCCAGCCCATTACCTTTGTCAGCTGGACACGGCCGATGGCCGCGTGGATGTTCGTCATGCGGCAGTTGAAGCCAACCAGCTCGTTTTCATACTGGCGCTCCATCCCCTGGTTGCGCAGCAGGCGCAGCCGGCGCTCCACCTCGGGGTCGTTGGTGCTGACCATGCCGCCTTCGCCGGAAGTCATGTTCTTCGTCGGGTAAAGGCTGAAGGTTGCGAACGTGCCGAAGGTTCCAACTCGGCGACCGTTGACTGCCGCGCCGTGTGCCTGCGCTGCATCCTCGAACAGCAGGAGGCCCTTTTCTTCGGCGATAGCGGAAATTGCAGGAACGTTGAAGGGGTGCCCGTAAAGGTGAACGGGCATGATGCCCTTGGTCTTGTCCGTGATGTGGGCTTCGACGGACTTCGGATCGAGACCATAGTGTTCCGGCTCGATGTCAGCGAAGACAGGAGTGGCACCGGTGAGGGCAACCGAGTTGGCGGTCGCCGCAAAGGTGAAGGAGGGGACGATCACTTCGTCCCCACGGCCGATACCGGCTGCCAGCAGTCCCAGGTGCAGGCCCGAGGTGCCGGAGTTTACGGCAACAGCTGACCGTCCATCGAGGAGGACCTCAGAGAACTCCTTCTCGAACGCCGCAACTTCTGCCCCTTGTGCCAGCTGGCCGGAAGCAAGGACTGCATCGACAGCCGCCCGCTCTTCCATGCCGACAATCGGCTTGGCTGGGGGAATGAAATCCTGGTTCATGCGTGTGCCTCTCGAAGAGTCTCGTTCTCTTGGATATATGTCTCGCCCGTTTCAGGGCATTTCCAGTGCTCCCCGTCCTGCACCAGGGGAACACCTGCTTTGCCGACCCATCCGAGCCGGCGGGCGGGGACGCCAGCCACCAGGGCAAAGTCGGGTACGTCCTTGACCACTACGGCTCCGGCTGCCACGGTGGCCCATTTTCCAATTGTCACGGGAGCCACGCAAACGGCGCGCGCTCCAATGGAGGCGCCATCCTTGATGGTTACTCCCACGGCTTCCCAGTTGTCGGCGCTCTTGAGGCTGCCGTCCGGGTTAATGGCTCGGGGGTATGTATCGTTCGTAAGAATCACGCCGGGACCGATGAAGACACCGTTGCCAAGGGCAGCCGGCTCGTAAACCAGGGCATAGTTCTGGATCTTGCAGTTCTGGCCGATTTGAACACCTGAACCGACATAGACGCCCCGGCCAATGATCCCGCCGGAACCAATTACTGCACCTTCACGAATCTGCGCGAGATGCCAAACCTTGGTGTTCTCACCTAATACTGCGTTCTCTGATACGTCAGCATTTTCAGCTACGCTGCTAGACAATTCAACTCCCCACTGCACCTATTTCCAGGCGCATCTGTATTCTATCGGATTGGTTCCCGGGCACCGTCAGCAGTTCGCTGCGACTGAATCACCGGTTATGTGCCTGCCCTGTCACCGGCGCATTCTGTCCACCACTTCGCGTACAGGAGCGTCCATCACAATCTGTCCGTGTTCCAGGAGCACGCCCCGCTCACATATCCGCGACACCAGGTCCAGGTCGTGGCTGACCACAACCAGTGTTTTGCCTTCTCCGGCAAGTTCCTTGATTTTGTCGATGCACTTTTTCTGGAAAGGCTCATCGCCTACGGCGAGAATCTCGTCGACAAGGAAGACTTCAGGATCGGTATGGACAGCCACCGAGAACGCCAGCCGGAGATACATGCCGGATGAATAGAACTTCACCTCAGTGTCGATGAATTGGCCGATCTCGGAAAACTCGACGATAGAGTCGAATTTTTCGTCGATTTCCTGCTCCGTCATTCCAAGGATGGCACCGTTGAGGTAGACGTTGTCCCTGCCGCTCAGGTCATGGTGGAATCCCGCTCCCACCTCAATCAGGCCCGCAACCCTGCCCCTGGTTCCCACCGTTCCGGTGTCCGGACGCATGACCCCGGAGATGTGCTTGAGGAGAGTGGACTTGCCAGAACCGTTGAGACCGAGCAGAGCGACGGTCTCGCCCTGCTCTATGTCCAGCGACACGCCCTTGAGTGCATGGAACTTCTCGGAGAGATCACCTTTACGTCCTTTAATGAGCCAGACGAAGGCTTCTTTCATCGAGCGGGTATGCCGCAGGACGAACTGCTTGTTGACGTTGCGTACTTCGATGGCGTTTGCCACGGTTCAGAGCTCCTGCGCGAAACGGCCTTCAAGGCGGCGGAAAACGAGCTGGCCGATAATCAGCACCGCTGCTGAAATCGCCAGCCCAACGGGCAGCCACAGAGACAGCAGATGCGGCGGGATAGCCTCTGCGCCGTCCGTAGTCGGAAGCCAGAATGCATAGTGGAAGGTTTCGACTCCAACCGTGATGGGGTTCAGTTGATACAGGTTGAACCCTGTCTCCCCCAGCTGGTTGCGGACCATCACCCATGAGTAAAGCACCGGCGAGGCCCACGTTGCGATCATGAGCAGCATGTCAACCAGGTTCTCAGCGTCACGGAAATAAACGTTGATCGCTCCGAACAGCAGTCCCAGGCCTGTCGCCAGCAAGGCCACTATCAAGAACCCGCCGACGGCTGCCGCCAGCTGAAGTGCGTTGGGCCTCCAGCCGTTGAACAGGCAGGCCACTAGGAGGATCAGGATTTGCGGGACGAAGTGGACTCCCGAAACCCAGACCGACGCCACCGGAAAAAGCTGCCGGGGAAGATAGATTTTCTTGATCAGCCCGCCGTTTCCGACGATCGACCTGGATGCGTTGCCGAGGGCTTCGGTGAAGAAGTTGATCAGCACTATGCCTGAGAACAGGTATATGGCGTAGTTCGGCAGTCCGTTCGGGTTACGGGGGCTCTGCTCCTGGCCGAGAAAGACGCCGAGCGCGACGTAAAAAACAATGAACTGCACGCCGGGTTTTACATAGGACCACAGCAGCCCGAGGACTGACCCCCTGTAACGGACCTTAAGTTCTTTGGAAACCAGCAGTTTGAGCAGAAAGCGGGACCGGACAATATCCGCCAGTCCTGCTCCCCTGCCCGGAGTTTCCAGTTCTCCGCTTGTGGACAAGCCTATTTACTCTCTTCCGAATACTTTTCGAAAGTCTCTTTCCAGGACTCCAATGAGGTGATCCTGGGCAGAGCCTGCCGATATTCTTCGCTGAGCTTCTGCCAGTCCCGGAGCACAATGGCGTTGAGGCGCATTCCTTCGGCCAGCAGCTCCCGCAGCTTCTGCGGATCCCGGTGGTACCAGGACGCAGCCGTACCGTCGGCGTTAGTGACAACCGCACTGTCGTACTGCGACATGCGCCACCACTTGTTGTCTACGTGGGCGACGCGCGCCTCGGGACGTTCCATGCTCGTCTCCGAGACAGGCTTCGTCAGCTGGCGAACGAGGGTCTTGGCAGCCCACGGAACAAGCGTGAAGTACGACGGAGCCTGGAAGCCCCGGCCGCGCCGCGGAGGCTTGCTTACCCCGGGGGTCGGGAACGCGTCCGGATCCGGCTCAAACCGTGCCTCGGAGTATTCGTGGCGCATTGACTGGATCTCGGGAAGCTTGCCCGCCAGGATGCCGTGCAGCTGATCCGGACCAGCCAGGAGGTCCTGGAGTGCCATAACCCGAGTCTGGGCAGTGAAGTACTGCATGGAGATCAGGTGCTTCACATCAATGAAGCTGCCTTCCCTGACCACACGCCCACCATGCGGATAGGGGCTGTGCAGCAGGGCAGTGATAATCCGGTTCCGGCTGTGGAAGTACGCCTGCCAGTCAACGGCGTCGTCCTTGTCGGCCCAGGTGATGTGCCAGACTGCGGAACCCGGCAGCGACACTGTGTTGTAGCCGGCCGCTTTCGCGCGAAGCCCGTACTCGGCATCGTCCCACTTGATGAAGACGGGGAGGGACAATCCGATGTCTCGGATGACCTTCGTGGGGATCAGGCACATCCACCAGCCGTTGTAGTCCACGTCGACCCGCCTGTGCATCCAGGTGGTCGTGCGCAGGTTGGTGCGGGCGAAATCATGGCCCAGCACCTGTTCCTTGATGGGGTGGTCCGGCTGGAACCGGTACGGGTTGACCGTCTCGCCGAACGTATGGAGAACCGTCCGGTTGTACAGGTCGAACATATGCCCGCCGACGATGGTCGGTTTGTTGCAGTGGTCAGCGAACGTGACCATGCGGACGATGCTCTCCGGCTCGACGACGACGTCGTCGTCAAGGAGCAGAGCGTAGTCGCTGTCGTTTTCGACGGCCTCGTACATGCCGCGGGCAAAGCCACCGGAACCGCCAAGGTTGCCCTGGTGGATAATGCGCAGCTTGCCGTTGAACCGCGCCTCGATTTCCGCGAAGCCCGGCGCGTCCTTCACCTTCTTGGTGCCCTGGTCAACGATCAGGACCTCCTGGAGGTATCCCAGCGCATCGGGGTTGTCAGCAAGGATCCGAAGATTGTTGAGGCAGAAATCGTTCTTGTTGAGGGTGGTGATTTCGAGAGTCACAGATCCCGGGGCCTTGGCGGGGCCGGGAGCCTGCCACTCTGCGCTCTGCAGCGTCATCGGCTTGGAACCGGCAATAAGGTCGAACCAGTACCAGCCCCCATCACCGAAGGGCTTGAGCGGGAGTTCGAAGGTCGAGACGTCGTCTCCGGCTACCCGCCGGGTCTCCACATGCTGCAGCGAACCGCGCGCGTTCGAGCGGTAGACGCTGACCACTCCGTCGCCCTCCGTGGCAACCCGGAGTCGCACGTTCTCAACGTTTGTCCACCGGCGCCAGTAGCTTGCCGCAAAGGCATTGAAGTAAGTACCGAAAGAAAGCCTCTGTCCGGGGCGGGCCGTTCCGGAGGTGCGTGAGGTGAAGTCTTCAACGTGGACTTCGCCCTGGGGAGCTGCGACTGATGAAGTCGCAGTCACCTGTGCGTTCTTCGACGAGCTGGCCATGGAGCCGTCCATCGTGTTGAACGCCGCTCCCATCGCCGTCCCGGTATCGACATAGAGCAGGACGGTGTCCATCTGGCTCTGGTCCGGGAAGATGACGCGCTGGACGGTATGCCAGGCATTGTCCGAGTCCGCCGTCTCGCCGGCAGGTGCCGCGTTCAGGTCAATCACTGTATCCGCTTTGCTCACGCGTCCACTCCTCCGCTTTCAAGCTTGGCTCCCCCGGTGAAGTGGGGCTTGATCTTATTGTCAAACATCGACAAAGCCGACCCGATGGCCATGTGCATGTCCAGGTACTTGTAAGTGCCAAGGCGTCCGCCGAACAGGACATCCTTCTCCCCCTTCGCCAGGTCGCGGTAGGCAAGCAGCTTGGCGCGGTCTTCGGCGGTATTGACGGGGTAGTACGGTTCGTCGCCCTTTTCCGCGAAGCGCGAGAACTCACGCATGATGACGGTCGCGTCCTTGGTGTAGTCACGCTCGGGGTGGAAGTGGCGGAACTCATGGATGCGGGTGTAGGGAACGTCCTCGTCCGGGTAGTTCATGACCGAGGTTCCCTGGAAGTCCTCGATCGGCAGGACTTCTTCCTCAAGGTCGATCGTGCGCCAGGAGAGATCGCCTTCGGCATAGTCGAAGTAACGGTCAACCGGGCCGGTGTAGACAACCGGAACCTGGCCAAGCGTGGTGGCGCGGGAGAACTCGTGTCCGTCGTCGAAGAAGTCAGTCTTGAGGTGCACCTGGATGTTGGGGTGATCGGCCATACGCTCGATCCACGCCGTGTAGCCGTCCACGGGCAGGCCCTCGTACTTGTCGTTGAAGTACCGGTTGTCGTAGGTGTAGCGGACCGGTAGGCGGGAGATGATTTCTGCCGGCAGGTTCTTCGGGTCCGTCTGCCACTGCTTGCCTGTGTAGTACTTGATGAAGGCTTCGTACAGCGGACGGCCAATCAGCTGGATACCCTTGTCATTCAGGTTCTGGGGATCAGTACCGGCCAGCTCTCCGGCCTGTTCCTGAATCAGTGCCTTGGCTTCGGCCGGCCCCATGGAGGACCGGAAGAACTGGTTGATTGTGCCGAGGTTGATCGGCATCGGGTACACCTCGCCCTTGTGGCTGGTGTAGACCTTGTGGACGTACTTGGTGAACTGGGTGAACTCGTTCACGTAGTTCCAGACCCGCTCGTTGGAGGTGTGGAAGAGGTGGGCGCCGTAGCGGTGGACCTCGATTCCCGTCTGGGCCTCGTTCTCGCTGTAGGCGTTTCCGCCAATGTGATGACGTCGGTCCAGTACTGCGACCTTCAGTCCCAGTTCCTTGGCGGCGCGTTCGGCAACAGTAAGGCCGAAGAAGCCTGACCCGACGACGACGAGGTCAACGTTCACTTGTCACTCCCTGTAGGTTTCGGCGCAGCCCTTCGGCATACGCCCGACGATCAAGGTTATCGGACATTTTTTATCCACACACACTCGGGGCGGGCCCGGCGGCTGGCCGGCCCCGCTGTGTATATGGATCGGGCACGGAAGCAGAGTGCGCCCGGGTGGGCGGAGCTCCCGCGTCTTCCGGGAATGCCCTTGCCTCTCGAACACACGCAGAGGTTGTCAATAACCGGCTGAAGAAACAGCTGCAGCGGATGTCATTCCGGGCCGTTTCTCCTTCCGGTGGGAAGTCTACTCTTTCGTTCATCTTCCTCCGCTCCACTGATGTCCGTGCGTGGCCTGGATATCCACAGGTTGTTTGCCTGCGGCCCCTGCATACGCGAACCGGGAACTAACCTGGTCCTTCCCAGCCAGCCGGGGACCGGAAGGAGGTGGACGTCTCTTGATTCATGTCGCGGTGGCCCGCGCCACGACCCGCTGGGGCGCAGCGGCCACTGGCCAACTGCCTGATCCACTCGTGATCAACCCCACAATCGGCACCATTGGTGCGGATTTGGCTGCGCACCTCCGCGACGCGGGCCCGGACGCGTTCTTTGGAGAGCAGCACATTGCACAACTGGAGCCCGGGCTGACGGACCTTCGGCCCGGATCGGTTCTGGTCTCAGGGTGTGTCCGCCGCTCAGGACGGAGCAGACACACCCTCCCCGGGTTGGTCCTCGTGACCCACACGGGACCCGACGCCGGACGCATCGTGGAACTGAAGCCTGGCAGTTACTGGCTGGGACGCCCGGGTGAGGAACAATGCGCCGGTCCGAAGGGTGCCGGCATTCTGGTGTCCGACCCCGCCATGTCCCGCGTCCACGCCCGGCTGGAGGTTAGCGCCACGGGCGTGGTGATCTTCGACCATAACTCCAGTAATGGCCTGTGGGTGGATGGCAGGCGCATCCGCAGGGCCCGGCTGTCCACCTCGTCCCGGGTGCGGGCCGGCAACACCATGTTCCAGCTGCACGCGCCGGGAACGGACCCTGCACCCTCGAACGGATCGGCGGAAATATCCTCCGCGCTGGATAGCCCCGTTAAGGTGCAGGGCACTCCGCCGCAGCGGCCGGGCACAGGCACACTGGCAGCAGCATTTCTCCCGCTAGGGCTCGGAATCGCACTGGCAGTATCCACCGGGATGTGGTTCTTCCTGGCCTTCTCGGGCATTGGCGCGCTCACTGCCGGCGCCGGACTCCTATCCTACCGACGCCGCCTTACCGCCTTCCGATGTGCCGAAGGGAAAGCAATGGAGGCAGACCGCCGTCGGCGTCATGCCCTGCACCCCACTTTGGGCAGGCGCTGCCTTTCGGCACTGGTCGGTTCGGGACTGTTCGGTCCTGCCCTGCCAGGTTCATCACTGCGGTTTTCCGTACCCAGCGGATCCTTCCGGCGGGAGCCTTCACCGAACACCATGGCAGAAAGCGGCGATCGCAGCCCTTTCGTGGCCCTGCGGCTCGGCACCGGGTCCCGTCCGGGAGACCTGGTACTGCAAAAACCGGATGAGGGCTGGCGTCCGCCCATGCTCGCGGCCGTCCCGGTGCTCCTCGAGGCACAGGCCGGCAGTACGGTCTGCCTCACGGGTCATCCCGGAGACGTGCAGGGGCTCTGCCGTTCCCTGCTGCTCCAGCTGGGAAGCATCCGTACACCGGATGGGCCCGCAGTTGTGCTGCTCGGCACCCGTGCGGACGAACTCATCTGCGATGCCCGGTTCCTGCCTGGCGTACAGCTCCTACCTGCCAGACAGGAGGAGGCAGCCGCGGCGGCTCTGGCGGGTCTTGCGAGCGCACGTTCCGGCACCCCCCTTCTGGTGATTGCGCCACCCGGGGTGTGGGAGACCGGGCGGCGAATCCGGGACGGCCTTCCGAAAGAAACCCGCGGGCTCACCTGCCTGATCGCCTGCAGGGACACGCTCAGCGGCAACGAAACTTCCCCGCCGGACTCGCTCCACCCTGGCGATGCCGATATTTCGCTGGGCGCGGACGGAGGGATGCTGACAGTAGCGGGACAGTCACAGCAGTTCCTGCCGGACCTGCTCGGAGCGCTGGCCTTTCACCGTGCAGCGCTCCGATTGGCGCTCCCTGCGGCGGAGACACCCCTTGCCGGCGAACTTGGGACGGCAGTAGAACCGGCTGACATGCTAAAGGCCTGGGACCAAAACAACCCCTATCGCGCAGTCATTGGTCATGCCGGCGGGCGCCTCGTGGGGATCGACCTGGTGGAGGATGGACCCCACGTCCTCATCGCCGGGACCACCGGTTCCGGCAAGTCCGAGCTGCTGCGCACCTTCGTGTCCTCACTGGCCTGCCATGTTCCGCCCTCGGGCCTCCATTTCCTGCTGATTGACTTCAAGGGCGGGTCTGGGCTTGCGTCCCTGGCGGATCTCCCCCACACGGCAGGCTTCCTGACCGACCTGTCCCAGGAGAATGTCTCACGGGCCCTCACCTCCCTCCGGGCTGAGCTCCGGCGCAGGGAGCGCCTGCTGGCCGGCGTCCTTGCCGAGGACCTGGATGAATTCAACAAGAGGACAGCACCGGGGGCGGCACTCCCCCGGCTCGTCGTCGTAGTCGATGAATTCCGGATGCTGGCGGACGCGGTGCCGAACGCAATCCAGGAACTGATGAAAATCGCGGCCCTTGGCCGGTCTCTGGGACTTCATCTGGTGATGGCCACCCAACGGCCGCAGGGTGCCGTAACTGCCGATATCAGAGCCAACGTCTCAGCGGGCATTTGTCTGCGGGTGCAGTCCGCCACGGATTCCCGGGACGTTGTTGGCTGTGACGATGCGGCTGCCATTCCTGCTTCTTCCCCGGGAATGGCCGTCCTTCGCCTGCCCGGTGCGGCTCCCCTGACATTTCAGGCTTCCTCCACGACGGCGGACCCGCAGCAGCTCCCGCTGGTGCAGACCCTCGAGGAGTTTCTGTCCACGCCTGCACAGGTAGCCAAACCACCTCTCGGTCCAGGCCTGGAGCGGATCGTAAACGCGGTCAAGGGTGCCGCACTGTCTGCTGGATTCCCCGAGAAGGCCCAATCACCAGTTATGCCGCCCCTGCCCGCGGACCTTCACCCCATATCCGTCCCGCCCACGGGGTGCCTTCGAATCGGGCTGGCAGACCAGCCTGAAGAACAAGCCCAGGTGTGGCTGGACTGGGAACCGAAGGCACATTCACATCTCGCTTTGCTGGGCCGTGCCGAGGCTGGATCCGTGTCCGCCGCGTCCGTACTTGGCCGCCAGCACGTGGCTCACCTGCCCAGCCGGCACCTTTACGTGCTCGACGGCGACGGTTCGCTTGCGTGGGCAACCGGACTCCCGCAGACGGGAGCCTATGTTCCGCCCCAAGATCCTGCACGCGCTTCCCGGGTCCTGTCCATACTGGCCGGAATTCTCCTTGAACGACTCGCGGCCCCGCAAAGCGATCCAGGCATCACGCTCCTGGTCTCCGGATGGGGAAGATGGCAGGAATCATTCCGTTCGCTCCGATCCTCGAACGCCGAGGATTTACTGCACACGCTGGCCCGGGACGGCGCTGCCGGGGATATCTGCCTGCTTGTCTCCGGCAACCGTGAACTGACCACCGCGCGGTTCTTCCAGCTTCTGCCCAACAGGCTGTGGTTTCCCGCCGGATTGTCGGAAGACGCATTGCTTTCCTGGCCTCGCCTGCCCGACCTGCAGCCGGTGCCCGGCCGTGCCTTTGTCCAAGGCCCCATTACGCCGGGAGCAGTGGACGGATCAAACACCGTTGCACAGTGCTATCAGCGCGGCTGGCCGGCTGGGCCGGCACCCCTTCCGGAAGGAACTCCCCGTCCGCGCCGGATCGACGGGCTCCCGCCTTCCGTACTGCGAAGCCATCTTGAAGCTGCATCCGGGCCCTGCAGCTTCCCGGTGGGCCTGGGCGGGGACGAACTCAAAACCGTGGAGGCACAGGTGCCGCCGGGGTCGGTTTTTGTGGTCCTGGGGCCGCCACGGTCGGGGAAGACAACCCTCCTGAAGACCTTCGCTGCGGCCGCCCGGCTTCCCTCCGGGGAAGCAGATGCGGCAGCTGCATCCCCTAAGCTCTGCCGGATCGGCGCTGGAAATAAAGCCCCTGACACCAACACCGGTCCTCCCCCGCCGGCCGGCAGCCTGAACGGCTGGCTGGTCCTGGCCGATGACGCGGACCAGCTTCCCGCAGAAGACCACCAGCTCATAATCCAGTTGGCGGCGCGGGGAGCCAGCGTAGTTCTCTCCGCCGTTCCCGCTTACAACTTGCCCACACGGCTCCCGTCGGCACACAGGAGCCGGATACCGGGAAACGGTGTGCTGCTGGCACCTTCCCAGGTGTCGGACAGCGAATTCTTTGGGGTCCGGCTGGAGCCGGAGGGCAGGCCGAGGCCGGGACGCGGGTACCTCTTTACCGGCGGTACGGCGGTGGAAGTGCAGTTCGCGGCCCCCGGCGGGGAACAGCTTCCCGCTGGCTGACCGATGGTGCCTGCCGCTGGCTGGCGGGACCAGGGTTCACCTGGCTGGCCGAGCCTGCCCGGACTAGAAAGTCTTCGCGTCTCCGCTGGTCTGGGAGGTCCAGGCGATAACGGGCTTGGTGAACAGCAGGAGGATCACGGCGGCGGCCGGCAGCAGCAATAGCAGGCCCACCAGCACCACGCCGCCCTGCAGGGTGGGCACCGCGATCACGATCATGAACAGCTGCCACACCAAGGCTGCGGCCCGCGTCCAGCGCATGCCGCGGAAGAAGAAATGCCCCACAACCAGCAGCCAGACAGCCACGAGGACGATCAGGAAAAGACTGAAAACTGCCCCGCCCATGGAGGTGGGAGTGGAGTTGATGAGGTTGTAGACGTACCAGCCCGCAACGCCCAAAAGGGCAAGTGCCTCAAAGACCAGAACAGCTGAAATGAGTGCGACTGCTCCCGGGCGCGGTGCATGGGCCGGGGAATTTTGGGGTCTTGACACACTGGCACCATACCGGACATAGTCGAGGAGCAGCGACCGGTTAGGGATCCTAGAGGACCGAGGCCACGGGCCTTTGTGACGCATCACTCATCATTTCCGGCAGATTAACAGCTTGTTAACCCTTGTTTGCGTTTCCATCGCGTGACACCCTAGTAGAGGGGATCAGGGGCCGAAACCGGCCCCTTTAGTTTGTGGTTGCTCGTGAATGTTTTCACAAACAAGCGGAGTCAACTTTTCAGAGGAGATAGTGATTAGCATGGATTGGCGGAGCCGCGCAGCATGTCTGGACAAGGATCCGGAGCTGTTCTTCCCCGTAGGGAACACCGGCCCGGCTCTTCTTCAGATTGAAGAGGCCAAGAGCGTTTGCCGCCGGTGCCCGGTCATCGATACCTGCCTTCAGTGGGCTATCGAAACCGGTCAGGACGCCGGTGTCTGGGGCGGCATGAGCGAAGACGAGCGCCGTGCGCTGAAGCGCCGTGCCGCAAGGGCACGCCGGGCTTCCTAGCGAAGCAGAAGGCCCGACTGGTCTTCAAACAGAACAAGACTTAGCCGGGCACCCCCGCCCGGCACACATGAAGGGCCGCTGCCTCCAGGCAGCGGCCCTTCATGTGTGCCGGGGTTCAGATTTCCGGGGACATCTCAGCGGCGCCGGGCACCATCGAGTTCCATTTCGATCGTCACTTCGGTGCCGCCGCCACGGCGGGGGGTCCAGAGAATGGTTCCGGCGAGTTCACTCTGGACCAGGGTCCGAACAATCTGCAGGCCGAGTCCTTCCCTGCGGGGCTCCGCCGGCAGGCCAACACCGTCATCGGATACGGTCACTGTGAGGTTCTCCTCGCCATCCGCGCCCAGATGGCGTTCGGCGTTCAACCACACCGTCCCGTTTTCCTTGCCTGCCAGGCCATGTTCGACGGCATTGGTCACCAGTTCGTTGATCACCAGCGCCAGCGGGGTCGCCAGGTCGCTGGGCAGTTCGCCGAAAGTTCCCTGACGTTCGGTGCGGACTGCCTGGGACGGGGATGCCACCTCAGCGGAGAGGCGGAACTGCCGGTCAATCAGCTCGTCGAAGTCCACGTTTTGGGTCAGGCCCTGGGACAGGGTCTCGTGGACCAACGCGATTGTGGAGACCCGCCGCATGGCCTGCGCCAGGCCCTGCTTGCCTTCTTCGCTCTCCATCCGCCGCGACTGCATCCGCAGCAGGGCGGCGACAGTCTGAAGATTGTTCTTCACCCGGTGGTGGATCTCGCGGATAGTAGCGTCCTTGGAGACCAGCTCCATCTCCCGACGGCGCAGCTCCGAGACATCGCGGCACAGCACCAGCGCACCGAACCGTTCCTTTTCATCGCGCAGCGGAATGGCGCGCAGTGAAAGGCTCACTCCCCTGGATTCGATCTCGGTGCGCCACGGCATCCGACCGGTGACCACCAGCGGCAGCGTTTCGTCCACCATCCTGCGGTCCTTGAGCAGCGCCGTCGTAATTTCAGCCAGCGGCCTGCCCTCCAGCGTCTCCATATCGCCCAGGCGGCGGAATGCGGACACGCCGTTGGGGCTGGCGTACTGCACAACACCCTGGGCATCGAGCCGAATCAGCCCGTCACCGACGCGGGGGGCGCCGCGGCGCGACCCGGTGGGGGTGGCGAAGTCAGGCCACAGTCCCAGGGTTCCCATCCGGAGCAGGTCATAGGCGCACTGCCGGTAGGTCAGTTCAAGCCGGGACGGCATCCTGGAACTCGAAAGGTCCATATGGGAAGTGACGACGGCGAGCGTGCGTCCGTTGCGCACGAAAGGAATCGCTTCCACCCGCATGGCAGTTTCAGTGGTCCAGTTCGTTTCACTGGAGCGCTCGATGGTCTGCGACTTCCACGCCTTGTCTACCAGCGGCTGCAGGTCGGCACGGATGCGCTCCCCCACGAAGTCACTGTGGAACACGGTGTGCGACGTCGAGGGCCGGGCATGTGCCAGCGCCACGTAGGTGCCCTCCGGCAGCGGGAACCACAGGGCCAGGTCGGCGAACGCGAGGTCCGCAACCAGCTGCCAGTCCCCCACCAGCAGGTGCAGCCACTCGGCGTCGCCTGGACCGAAATCCGCATGGTCCTTGATCGGATCGGTGAATATTGCCATAGCGGAAGTCCGTCAGCGCCTTACGATCGAGCGAAGCAGCCGCAGTGCCACGGAAAGCGAGGCCATGTCATCCTGCTCCAGCTGGTTGACCTCGGCGAACATCTTGGTTGCACGTTCGAGGTTGTCTGCATTTTCCTGCTCCCACGCCTCGACCCGGGTTACCGGATCTTCGCCCTGCATGGACGGAGTGGCCTGGAGGGCAGCCACCGTCATATCCGCCACGGTGGAATACAGGTCATCGCGCAGCGCGGCACGGGCAAGTGCCTGCCAGCGGTCCCCGCGCGGGAGCTTGGTGATGCGCTCCAGCAGATCGTCGATTCCATAGCGGTCGTAGACCGCGTAGTAGACGGCAGCAATGTTCTCTGCCGGTTCCTCGACCTGCCGGGTCGCCAGGGCGACGTCGAGAAGGCCGTAGCTTTCGAACTGCTCGGCCCAGTACGTGCCAAGATCCTCGGGCACGTCCCAGCCGGCGGCCTTCTCCAGTGCTGCCTCTACCCGTTCGCGGTCCGCTCCGCGCATAAAGCGCATGAGGTCCTTCCGCAGCGGTTCCACGATCGGCTTGAAAGCCTGGATGTCCTCGTCGATGGAGCTGCCGCGGCCAACATGGTTCACGAACCAGCGCACCGCGCGGTCAAGCAGCCTGCGCATGTCCAAGTGGATGGAAGTCCAGGTTTCCGTCGGGAAACTGGCGGGAAGTTCACCCAAGGCGGCAACGACGTCGTCGATTGCGTAGATCTCCCGAAGCGCGCTGAAGGCGCGGGCAACAGTGGCCTCGCTGGCTGAGGTCTCTTCCATGACCCGGAAAGCGAAGGTGATTCCGCCAATGTTGATCATGTCGTTGGCGACCATGGTGGAGATGATTTCGCGCCGCAGCGGATGGGTGTCCAGCTGGTCATCGAAGCGTTCCACCAGCTGCTTGGGGAAGTACCGGCGCAGGGTGCCGCGGAAGTACGGATCGTCGGCGAGGTCGGACGCGGTGAGCGCGCGGGTCAGCTCGATCTTGGCGTAGGCCGCCAGGACGGAGAGTTCCGGCGCGGTGAGGCCCTGTCCTTCAGCGACCCGTGCCCGCAGTTCTTCCTTGGTGGGCAGGGCTTCAAGGGCACGGTCCAGGCCGGCGTGCTCCTCCAGCCAGTCCATGAGCCGTTCGAAGCTGGGGCTCCACTCGATCACGCGCTGGCGGTCGTTGAGCAGGAGCATGTTCTGGTCGATGTTGTCCTGCAGCACCAGCCGGCCGACTTCATCCGTCATCGAGTGCAGGAAGGCCGAACGTTCGGAAGCGTCCAGCCGGCCCGCGGCGACCATGCGGTCAACGAAGATCTTGATGTTGACCTCGTGGTCGGAGCAGTCCACGCCCGCCGAGTTGTCGATCGCGTCGGTGTTCAGGATGACGCCGGACAAGGCGGCTTCGATGCGTCCGCGCTGGGTCATGCCCAGGTTGCCGCCTTCACCAATGACCTTCGCCCGGACGTCCCGTCCGTCAATGCGGATAGAGTCGTTGGCCTTGTCCCCTACCTCTGCGTTGGTCTCCGTGGATGCCTTGATGTAGGTGCCGATGCCGCCGTTGTAGAGCAGGTCCACCGGTGCCTTGAGGATGGCGCGCAGCAGTTCCGGCGGGCTCAGGCGGGTAACGCCCGCGTCCAGGCCCAGGACCTCGCGCACCTGTGCGCTGATGGGAATGCTCTTGGACTGCCGCGGGAAGACTCCGCCGCCCTCGCTGATCAGGCTCTCGTCATAGTCTGCCCACGAAGAGCGGGGCAGCTCGAACAGCCGGCGCCTTTCAGCGTGGGACCGTGCGGCGTCGGGATTCGGGTCCAGGAACACGTGCCGGTGGTCGAACGCCGCAACGAGGCGGGTGTGCTCGGAAAGCAGCATGCCGTTGCCGAAGACGTCGCCGCTCATATCGCCCACGCCGACGGCCGTGAAGTCCTCGTTCTGGGTATCGACGCCGAGTTCGCTGAAGTGCCGTTTGACCGATTCCCAGGCGCCGCGGGCGGTGATGCCCATGGCCTTGTGGTCATAACCCACGGATCCGCCGGATGCGAAGGCGTCGCCCAGCCAGAAACCGTATTCGGCTGAGAGGGCGTTGGCGATGTCGGAGAAGGAGGCTGTCCCCTTGTCCGCGGCTACCACCAGGTAGCTGTCGTCGCCGTCGTGCCGCACCACGTTCTCCGGCGGACGGACCTGCTCGCCGGCTTCGGTGACCACCAGGTTGTCGGTGATGTCCAGCAGCCCGCGGATGAACGTGCGGTAGCTTTCCTTGCCCTCTTCCATCCAGGCGCCGCGGTCCTTCGCCGGGTCAGGGAGCTGCTTCGCGTAGAAGCCGCCCTTGGCACCCGTAGGCACAATGACGGCGTTCTTGACGGTCTGTGCCTTGACCAGGCCCAGGATTTCGGTGCGGAAGTCCTCGCGCCGGTCCGACCAGCGCAGGCCGCCGCGGGCCACCTCGCCGAAGCGCAGGTGCACGCCCTCGACGCGCGGAGAGTAAACCCAAATCTCATACTTGGGCCGCGGGAACGGAGCGCCGTCGATCACGGCCGTGTTGAGCTTGTGGCTGACGTACGGCTTGTCCTGGTAGAAGTTGGTGCGCAGCGTCGCCTCGATGAGGTTGGCGAACGTCCGCAGCACACGGTCCGCATCCAGGGTGGGCACCTGTTCCAGCCCGGCGTCCAGTTCGCTGCGCGCCGCTTCCATTTCGGCCTCGCGCCCGGAGGCTTCGAGAGCCGGATCGAACCGTGCCCGGAACATGCGGCCAAGCGCGCCGGTAACCCGGGGGTTGGCCAGCAGCGTGTCCGCGATGAAGCCGTAGGAGTTGGTGTTTCCCATCTGGCGCATGTACTTGGCGTAGCTGCGGAACATGACCACTTCGCGCCAGCCCAGGCCCTGACCCAGGATCAGGCGGTCCAGCGCGTCCGATTCGCTGGCGCCGGAGATGCCTGCGCGGAAGGCCTCCGCGAGCAGGGTACCGGTTTCAAGCGGATCCACGCCGGCGCCGTAGCGCAGACCAAGGTCGTAGAGGAACAGCTCGACGCCGTCCCGCCGCCGGATCTCGAACGGACGTTCGTCCAGCACCTCGAGGCCCAGGTTGTGCAGGAAGGGAAGGATCTGGGTCAGGGACTTCGGCTCGAGCAGGTACAGCTTCAGCCGGGCGTCAGCGCTGTCGGTGTTGTCCTTGCTGCCGGCCGGCAGGTAGACGAAGAGCTCCGGAGCAGTGTCCGGGTTCTGGAGCCGGTCCTCAAACCGGGCTATGTCCGCAAGCGCGTCCTCAACCTCGTAACCCACTCGGTAATCCATGGGGAAGGCGTCGCCCCACAGGGCAGAGAGCTGCTCCGCCTGGACCCGGTCGAACTTCCCCCGCAGCACCTCGTCGATTCCCTCGGACCAGGAGCGGGTGGCGTTGACCAGCCGGCGCTCCAGCGCAGCGGCATCAACGTCCGTGATTTCAACGCCCTTGGGCAACCGGATTCGGAAGAACAGGCGGGCCAGCGCCGATTCGGTCAGGCGGGCCTCGTAGTCGATGGACTCGGCGTTGAAGGTTGCCCGGAGTTCATCCTGGATCCGCAGGCGGACCGAGGTTGTGTATCGGTCGCGCGGCAGGAATACCAGCGCGGACATAAAACGTCCGTAGACGTCCGGGCGCAGGAAGAGCCGGGTACGCCGCCGTTCCTGCAGTCGGAGGATGCCCTGGGCTGTTTCCAGCAGACCGTCGACGTCGATCTGGAACAGTTCGTCGCGCGGGAACGTCTCAAGGATGGAGAGCAGGTCCTTGCCTGAATGCGAGTCTGCGGGGAACCCTGCCCGGCGGATGACTTCCTTGACCTTGTCGCGCAGGATCGGAACGTCCCGGACGGACCCGGTGTAGGCACCGGTCGCAAACAGGCCAATGAAACGCCGTTCACCGGTGACGTTGCCCTCGGCGTCAAACCGCTTGACTCCGATGTAGTCGAAGTACGCGGCGCGGTGGACCGTGGAGCGCGAATTTGCCTTGGTGATCACCAGGGCACGCTTCTCCCGTGCCTTGGCCCTGCCTGCCGTTGTCAGGTGCTGAACCTTGCCCGCCTCTGAATTCCGGCGCAGCAGTCCGAGGCCGGTATTGGAGGAAGCGCGGAGCACATCTTCGCCGTCCTCGTTGATGAGGTCGTATTCGCGGTATCCCAGGAACGTGAAGTTTCCGTCGTCCAGCCATGTGAGCAGCTCCCGTGCCTGCTGCAGGTCGGGAATGCCCGACCCGGCGGCGGCGAGTTCGGCTGCAATCTCGTGGACCTTGGCACGCATGCCGGACCAGTCCTTGACGGCCAGGCGGACGTCGTCAAGGACCCTGAGCAGTCCGTCGACCATGTCCCTGCGGCGGTCTTCATCACTGAGGCGCGGAACTTCGACGGCGATCCAGGACTCGATGCGCGTGGTCTGGTCGCCGTTGCCCAGCAGGCCTGAGATGTCGGGCAGCGCAGCGGTGTCCCCGCTGGAGATGCCGGCCGCGTTCGGAACCCGCTTGACCTGCTGAAGGGTATCGCTGTCCCGGTGGCGGGTTGCCAGGAACGTGGGGTGGACCATCAGTCGGATACCGCTGTTCTGCCGGACAATCTCAGCGGTGACCGAGTCGACGAGGAACGGCATGTCATCGGTGACGATGAGGATCACGCTGGCATCGCCCTGGTCGAAGACGTCTACCGCTGCGGTGCCCTCTGCCCGGGTCCATGCCAGCGCCCGGTGTGCCTCGGCGCGCTCCCGCAAAGCCTGCGGAGGGTAGAGTGCGGCGTCCTCAGCCGCCAGATGCTCGTAGTAATTCCCGATGAAATCCTCAAGGGAAATATCCGAGCTGGACAGATCCGTGGTGTTGGATCCAGACGACATTTAATACGCCTCCGAAATTCGCCGCTTAGTACCGGCCGCCCCTTTGCAGCCCGTTTGCTACGAGCCTATCTCCTTGGGAAAGAAAAGGTCACTTCGTGGCTGCCGCGCGCTTTCTCCGCCGTTTGGGGCTGCCGCCTGCGGGAACGTTTGCCAGCGCAGCAATTGCCGTCCTCAGCGCGGAGTTGGGCGCGGCTTCCAGCAGTGCGGCCCCCGCCAGCAGCGACGCGTCGGCTGCTTCCCAGTCCGCCGGCAGGAAGGCACTGATCTGCCCGGGACCAAAACGCTCCCATGCTTCGCTGAGCTGGCGTTCCGGGGAGCGCCCCACGGTGGAGCGCCGCACCTTGTTCAGCACCACCAGCGGCGCCGCCGAGGGAACGGCCGTTTCGAGTTCGGCGAGCGCACGCACCAGCCGGGGAACTCCTACCGGGTCCGCGGCTCCGACGGCGTAAACGGTGTCCGCGGCTTCCAGTGACACCAGGGTTGCCGCATTGCGCCGGGGTGCCATCGTGTCGAAGCTGAGCTCCTCATCCGACTCGAGGCTGAAGCCGCAGTCCACCACCGTAATGTCAGCGATGCTGCGGGATTGCTCCAGCACCCTGGCGAGGGCAGTTCCGCGGATCTCCAGCCAGCGGTCCGAGCGTGTGATTCCAGTCAGGACCCGCAGCCGGCGGTTCTTCAGCTGCACCTGCACAGCGGTTCGTTCAAGGGCTGGAGGCTGAAGCACTCCCTGTTCCGCGAGGCGGCAGGCCTGCGCCAGACCCGCCGCCTCGTCGGCCAGTCCAAGAACCGCAGCGATGCTGGGAGCGTAGGTGTCCGCGTCGACCAGCATTACTTCACTCCCGGCAGCGGCAGCCTCGGCTGCGAGGTTCAGTGCCAGGGTTGTCCGCCCGGGCCCGCCGGCGGGACCCCAGACAGCTATGAGGCTTCCGGTCCGGCGCGTGCCCCCGCCATCCCCTGTGCCTCCGGTTTCCCCGCCCAGTTCCCAGCGGCGGAGGCCGTCCGCCGGATCTGCAAGGGATGACCGCACTCCAGGACCGGGGTCCCGGGATTCCATGGCGAGGACAGCCGTTTCCACCAGTTCCGCGAGGGCGGTGGATTCAAGGTTCCTCGAGGCGTGTTTGACGCCAAGCCGCTCGAGTCGGGTGCGGGCTGCCGGGTCGTCTGCCAGGACCAGGAGGGCGACCCCCGCTGCAGCAACACGGTCTGCAAGGCTGGCAGTCAGCTCCCCGGCGTCGTCGTCCACAATTGCGGCGCGGGCCATGCCGCTTTGGCAGGCGGCGATCAGTTCTGAAAGCTCGGTACAGCGGCGTATCACGGTGACCGGCCCCTGCAGGCGTTCCAGTCCCTGCACCAGCTCTGCCGTACCGCTGCCGGAGGTCACTACCGGGATGGCGCTCATCCGGCTGAGGGATTGGGGACGACGGCGATCTTCGCCTGATTGGACAGGGCACCGAGCAGCGCAGGAAGGTCCCCGTCTTCGACAAGGACCAGCAGGCGGGTGGCATTTGCGCCCGCGATGACCGACTCGTTGACCGAGAGTTCCGATATCTCCGCAGCGGTAAGGAGACGGCGCGGTTCCCCGTACCCGTTTTGTCCGTTCGGAAGGGAGGCCCAGACATCGACCCGGTCCCCGGCGCGGATCCCGCTCGGCAGCGGTGATTGAACATCGAGTCCGAGAGGTTTGCGGTCCAGGTCTTCCGCCTTGACGAGATCGGCCCGGGAAAGCAGCTCGCCCCGGCGGATAATGGTTCCGGCTACGGCGTTCTCAGGGAGCGCCTCTGCTGCGGCCATATAGGTGCCGGCAAGCCCGCCGAGGGAAACCTGCACAACATCGAAATCGTCCGCCTCCAGCACCGACCCAACCGGTATCTCGCGTGAGGCGGCAAGGACCTGGATGGTGTGGTCCTGGCTGGCAACCAGCGCGCTCACCCCGGCGACCGAGGCCAGGACCAGCAGCAATCCCAGCAGCAGCCGGGGGTCCTTCCACGACGGTTTCTTTAAGCGCGGCGCGGGTGCGGCCGGCGCAGCGGTCTTGAGACTCATTGTTCCCCCTAGGTTTCCTCCGCCTCCCCGCGGAGTGCTGGAGGTCATTGTGTCCCTCAAACGGCAGGATGGAAACGGGTGGGGTACGTATTTTGTGGATAACGGACGTTCAGCACCAACAGGTGGCAGACTAGGTCAGCAGCGGCACAGTGCCGGAAAGGGTTTGATGGTGGGCACCATGGCGGAGAAAAGGTTCCTCACCCTCGCTGACGTGGGCGAGGTCCTGAACATATCTTCCTCTCAGACGTATGCGCTGGTGCGCTCCGGCGAGCTGCCGGCCATCCAGGTTGGAGGCCGCGGCCAGTGGCGGGTTGAGAACGCCAAGCTCGAGGAGTACATAGCGGGTGCGTACCGCCGTGCGGAGGCTGCCAGGGCCGCGCTCCCCCAGGACGAGGCGGCGGAGGCCTAGCCCCAGGCTGCCGGCGCGTGAGCCCGTGCGGCCTAACGGGTGGTGCTGACAGCCGCGATCCGGGAGAACGGTACAGCGGGCGCCGAGGCAACTTTTTCGCGCCGCCGGGGCTCACCAGGTTCCAGAACGGCAAATTCCAGGAAGTCCTTCCCCACCCGGTCGATGATGCCGTGCAGCGCCGCGGGCCGTCCCCGCAGGTGCAGGTCCACTGGATAGCGGTCGCGGGCCAGGCCCCTCAGTGCGGAAGCCAGCTGCAGCTGCACGAGCGGAACCGATGAGTCCGCGTAACGGTCCATACCTTCGATCATCTGCACCGCTTCCAGCGCCACCACGTGGGAACCTGACACTGAGTCGAGCAGGAGCCAGTCCGCTCCCAGCCGTCCAAGCGCTCCCGTAAGCGGGCCGCCGTCGAGCCCCAGGTGAACCCGCAGAGTCCGGCCTCGCTGCGCCCGGAGCCTGGCCGCCAGGTCCAGTCCTGCGAGTTCGCCCCGCTGCCGGTCAGCTATTTCGGTTTCCAACCCCGCCCCTGCAGCAGCAGCCAGCTGGGCTTCCAGGTCCGCGAACAATGCCTCCCACCTCATCGGGCAAGGCTAGCGTCCACATTCTCCCCGCACCACTCTGGACAGCAGCTTCATCAGTCGCTAGGAAAGACCACCAAACGCATTCACCAGCAGTTCTTGATATCAAACAGCACCAAACTCCATCAAATACATCGAGTGGCGCGGAGGTAGCTATGGCTTCACGGGGAGCACACAAACGCAGGTTGCTGGAGGACGTGTTCCAGGCTGTTGCGGCTGCCTCCGCCGGTGCCCTCATGCTCGGGGCAGGCCACATGCTGCGCGGTCCGGCGCCCGGGTTCGGGGACAGTTTCCGCTCACTCACGGATCTCCAGTCGGCCGCCGGCCTCGCCGCCGGGTGCCTGGGCCTGCTGGTGCTGGCCTGGTGGACAGTGGGACTGGGAGCGGCTTTCCTCTCGGCTGTCCTGCTGCGCAGCGGCAACCGCCGCGCAGCCGGCGTAGTCGGGCGGCTCAGCCCCGGGTTCCTCAAACGGCTGGCGGCCGCCGCCCTGGGCCTGCAGCTGGCGGCTGCGCCCCTTCCGGGCCTGGCAGCACCAGCCGCGCAGACTACCGCTGCCGCATCCATCAGCACCGGACACCCCGTCCCGGGATCGCCCGCTGCCGGAGTTTCCCCCTCTCCCGTGGCCGACCCATCGTGGCAGCTGGCCCGGCGGGCAGTCGAAGGCAGCAGCCCGGGAGGTTCAGCTGCGTCCCAACGCAGTGATTCCGCCGTGGACCCATCCTGGAAACCGTCCCCGGGACCTGTGAGCGGCTCCCTCCTCATTCCGGGCGGAACGCGGGATGCGCCGCAGGAGGCAGTCACTGTCACCGCGGGAGACACACTCTGGGACCTGGCAGCAGCCCAGCTGGGCCCGCTCGCAACCGACCACGAGATCGCGGGGTACTGGCCGGCGTGGCATGAGTTGAACCGCAGTGTGATCGGCCCGGACCCCCACCGCCTGCTGCCGGGGCAGGTCCTTGCCGTACCGCCCCCGCCTGCCCCTGCCGGAAAGGACGCCCCATGACCATCCTGATTATTCTCCCCGCACCAGGTGAAGTATCCGGGGAACTGGCAAAGGCCAGCGGTGAACCTCGCCCCTTCTTCAGCGCAGTCCCCGGCGGCGCTCCCCCAGTGGTCCCCCAGCGGCACCCGGCAGTGGTCAGGGAGGAGTCCAAGCCGGTGGCCCAGCCTGCGAAAAACTGGTCCAGTCCAGCGGAGTCGGACGCACGGATAGAGGCGATCAGCCGGTCCGTGACCATGGGAGCACTCGAGGTACTGGCAGGCGTTCGTCCGCTGCAGCAGCTGGCCCGGTGGCTAGACTTCGAAGAATTCGAACGCCTCCAGCTTCGAACCAACCTTGTCCGTGGACGGGGACAGGGCCGGCTGCACCGCAACGTGCGCATACTGCGGGTCCGCGTCTGCCCGGTATCCGAAGGGGTCTACGAGGTGGCCGTGGCCGCCGCCGAAACGGACAGAGTCCGCGCCGTTGCCCTCCGTTTGGAGCAGCGGCGCGGACTCTGGAAAGTGACCGCCCTGGAAATCGGGTAGGACTACTTCCGGCGCTTCTTCTTTCCGGCCGGACGGCTGTCCTTGCGGGACGCGGGCTGCGAGGACTTGGCCGGCGCAGTGCGCTCCACCCGGGTCTCCACCTGGCCCTGGCTGTTGGGGGCGGAGAACTGCAGGCTGGCAGGACGTTCGGGTGCTTCCAGGCCTGGTGCCTGGATGACCGGGCTGCCCACAACGCCGCGGGCATCCTTCACACCCTTCAGGGCCTCGGGAACCTCCGGCTGGCTGACCTGCACCTCGACGTTGAAGAGGTAGCGGATGCTTTCTTCGCGGATGGCTTCCATCATGGTCTGGAACATCACGAAGCCTTCGCGCTGGTACTCCACCAGCGGATCCCGCTGGGCCATGGCACGCAGGCCGATGCCCTCCTTGAGGTAGTCCATCTCATACAGGTGTTCCTGCCACTTTCGGCCGATCACCGAGAGCACCACACGACGTTCAAGTTCACGCATCGCGGCAGAGCCGATGGAGTCTTCACGCGCCTGGTAAGCCAGGCGGGCGTCGGAAAGGATCTCATTCAGCAGGAAATCCCGGGTCAGGTTGGACCGGCCGTCAGCCTCGTCAACGACTTCGTCGATGGTCAGGCTGATCGGGTAGACGATCTTAAGGTTCTTCCAGAGCGTATCGAGATCCCAATCGTCGCCGTGGCCTTCAGCCGTTGCGTCGTTCACTACGGCAGTGATGACGTCTTCCAGGAAGAAGCCGATCTTCTCCTGCAGGTCATCGCCCTCGAGAATGCGGCGGCGGTCCCCGTAGATGGCTTCGCGCTGGCGGTTCAGGACGTCGTCGTACTTCAGGACGTTCTTCCGCTGTTCAGCGTTCCGGGCCTCAACCTGGCCCTGGGCGTTCTGGATCGCCTTGGAAACAAGCTTCGATTCAAGCGCGACGTCGTCCGGCATGGAGGAGCTGTTCATAATTCGCTCAGCTGCACCGGAGTTGAACAGACGCATCAAGTCGTCAGTCAGGGAGAGGTAGAAGCGGGACTCGCCGGGATCGCCCTGGCGGCCGGAACGGCCTCGGAGCTGGTTGTCGATCCGGCGGGATTCGTGCCGTTCGGTACCAAGGACGTAGAGACCTCCAAGGGCACGGACTTCGTCGTGCTCCGCGGCTACGGCGGCCTGGGCCTTCTCAAGTGCGGCGGGCCAGGCTGCTTCATAGGCCTCCGGGTCCTCGGCGGGGTCCAGACCGCGGCTGTTCAGCTCCGCGACGGCATTGAACTCTGCGTTGCCGCCGAGCATGATGTCCGTGCCTCGGCCTGCCATGTTGGTTGCAACCGTCACGGCGCCCTTGCGTCCGGCCTGCGCCACGATCGCGGCTTCACGGGCGTGGTTCTTGGCGTTCAGGACTTCGTGCCGAATCCCGGCCTTCGCCAGCTGCTTGGAGAGGTATTCGCTCTTCTCAACACTGGTGGTGCCGACCAGTACGGGCTGCCCGGATGCGTGCCGCTCGGCGATGTCCTTCACGACGGCGTCGAACTTGGCTACTTCGTTCTTGTAGATCAGGTCCGACTGGTCCAGCCGGGCCATCGGCTTGTTGGTGGGGATGGGCACCACGCCAAGCTTGTAGGTACTCATGAATTCCGCGGCCTCGGTTTCGGCCGTACCGGTCATGCCGGAGAGCTTCTCGTAGAGGCGGAAGTAGTTCTGCAGGGTGACGGTAGCCAGGGTCTGGTTCTCTGCCTTGATCTGCACCCCTTCCTTCGCCTCGATGGCCTGATGCATGCCTTCGTTGTAGCGGCGTCCGGCCAGGATACGGCCGGTGTGCTCATCGACAATCAGGACTTCGCCCTTGAGGATGACGTAGTCCTTGTCCCGCTTGAAGAGTTCCTTGGCCTTGATGGCGTTGTTCAGGAAACCGATCAGCGGGGTATTGGCAGCCTCATAGAGGTTGGTAATACCCAGGTAGTCCTCGACCTTTTCGATACCGGACTCGAGCACGCCCACCGTGCGCTTCTTCTCGTCGACCTCGTAATCGACGTCGAGGGTCAGCCGCTGGACCACCTTGGCGAACTCGGTGTACCAGCGGTTGACGTCGCCGCTGGCAGCTCCGGAAATGATCAGCGGGGTACGGGCCTCGTCAATGAGGATCGAGTCGACTTCGTCGACGATGGCGAAGTGGTGCCCGCGCTGGACGAGCTCATTGGCGCTCCAGGCCATGTTGTCCCGGAGGTAGTCGAACCCGAATTCGTTGTTCGTGCCGTACGTGATGTCCGCCGCGTACTGCTCGCGGCGGGTGGCCGGGTCCTGGTTGGAGAGGATGCAGCCGGTGGACATGCCAAGGAAACGGAAGACACGTCCCATCAGGTCGGACTGGTACTCGGCCAGGTAATCGTTGACGGTAACCACGTGCACGCCGCGGCCGGTCAGGGCGTTGAGGAAGGCCGGGGCCGTGGCCACCAGGGTCTTGCCTTCACCGGTCTTCATTTCCGCGATGTTGCCCAGGTGCAGGGCGGCGCCGCCCATCATCTGAACGTCGAAGTGGCGCATGCCAAGGGTGCGGCTGGCAGCTTCCCGGACCAGGGCAAAGGCCTCCGGAAGCAGGTCGTCCAGGCTCTCGCCGTCAGCGTGGCGTTCCTTGAGGTTGTCTGTCTCGGCGCGCAGTTCGGCATCACTCATGCCCTTGAACTCGTCCTCGAGCACGTTGATCGCGTCGGCGTAGTTACGCAGTGTTTTCAGCGTCTTCTTGTCGCCTGTGCGAAGAACTCGTTCGAGAAGTGATGCCACTGATTTGCTCCCAATCTAGTGTTGCCGAAATCTGGCGTCCCCAGTCTACGTGAGAGACGTCCGGCAGGCCGCCAAGGTTCCCGCTTGGGAGTCATCCCCGGCCCACTGCCAGTTTCAAGGCGGGCGCAAGGTTGCCCACAGGACTTACCATAACCTCTGCGAGGCCCAGCCACTGCGCCATTAGCCGTAATTCTGCGGCGAGCTCAACGGCGGTATCGGCCGGTGAACCGGGTTCGGCATGGGCTGCCTGCACCAGAAGCGCCCGTGCTGCCCGGTCCGCCTTCAGGTCCACCCGGGCCACTATCGCCTCGCGCAGCAGGAACGGCAGCACGTAATACCCGAACTGGCGTTTATGGGCCGGGGTGTAGATCTCGATGCGGTAATGAATGCCGAAAACCGCCTGGAGACGGCGCCGGTCAAAGACCAGGGAATCAAAGGGACTCAGCAGGCCGCTTCCATGGCAGCGCCGGGGAGTCTTCGCCTCAGGGTGGAGGAAAACAGGACCTTTCCAGCCCTGGACCTCGATTTCCTCCAGCCGCCCCTGCAAGGAGAGGCTCCGTGCGGCGGCAAGTGTGTCTCGCAGCGGCAGGCGGAAGTAGTCTGCCAGCATTGGCGCTGTCCCCAGGCCGATTGACCGTGCAGCGTTCTCTGTCAGCCGGAGCAGGGCCTCTGCCCGGTCCACGGGCTCGAGGGCGGCTTCGCCGGCAGGGTGCACCGCGGCCGCAGGCGCATACAGGCGTTCGAAAGCCGTTCCGCGTCCAGCCGAGGAAATGAGTCCCTGTTCAAAGAGGTCCGACAGGATCCGCTTCGTAGCACTCCAGTTCCAGCCCCATGACTTCGTGCCGGGCTGCACGCTCCCGCCCAGGATGGACTCCACCTCGCGGGCGGACAGCGGATGCTTTCGGTGCAGCAGTTCCAGAACGGCTTGTGTGAGTTGGCTGCGCGGTTCTTCCGGCATCGAGGTGGCACGGATCCAGGTGCGGCGCTGCCACTGGCGAAGGTCGGCGAACAGATCCGGCCGGATAAAGCTGGCTTCATGCGCCCAGTACTCAACCATCCGGCGCGGATCCTGCGTGGACATCCGGTCCAGGACGGTGCGGTCGTAGGCACCGAGACGGGTAAAAAGCGGCAGGTAATGGCTTCGGGACAGTACGTTCACTGAGTCGATCTGCAGGAGCCCCAGGGCATCAAAAACGCGGCCCGCCTGCCCGGGAGTCGGGCGGACGGGCCGCGGTTTGGCTAACTGCTGTGCGCCGAGGATGGTACGGCGTGCCCGGTCAAGGGAAAATACTGCTGGCATGCAGCCATCCTAGGACCGGGACGTACGGACCTCTAGGCGCCGGCGTTTATGTCCGCCGGCGCGGCGTCCCGGTAGCCGCGCATCTCTTCGCGGATTTCCTCGGTTCCCTCTGCGCACTTGGAATCCAGGGTGATGACGCCGTAGGTCCACCCCTTCCTGCGGTAGACCACGGACGGCGCCCCGGTGGCAGCGTCGACGAAAAGGTAAAAGTCGTGGCCAACCAGTTCCATGTTGTCGACAGCGTCGTCAAGGCTCATGGGGGCACCCGGGAAAACCTTGCGGCGGATAAGGACCGGGCAGTCGCCGGTCTGCATGTCCTGGTCGGTTTCGCTGCTCTCTGCCGGGGCAGTCTCGGCGGCGGCGAGCTGGGAAGACAAAGGTTCGGAAGTGCTTACTGGCTCCAGCCCGGCGGTGGCCACCCGTACCGGTACGGGGGTGTGCCGCCCGCGGTGTACCTTGCGCCGGTCGCTGGCGCGGCGCAGGCGTTCCATGAGCTTGCCGTAGGCGAGGTCAAAGGCCGCAAACTTGTCCGCGGAGGATGCCTCGGCGCGGACCACGGGTCCCCGGCCCAGGACAGTCAATTCCACGGTGAGGGAGCTGTCGGCTTCACGGACGTTCTCGTGCTTGGTAACCCGGGCATCAACCCGCTGCACCTTGTCCCCGAGGTTCTCGACCTTGCCGATCTTTTCGGCGGCGTACTGACGGAACCGATCGGATACTGCAACGTTGCGTCCGCTGATCATGAATTCCATGGTGCCCTCCAATATTCTTCGGTGACACAACAACGGCCGCTGCCAGTTTCCTTCGCGACCGTTGCCGCAGGATTGCTCCTTTTCTTGAAGCTATCCATACTCAACACGTTAGTTCACCCGGGAGGTTAATTCACCTTCTGACCTTGGCCGCTGTGCATGGGCCATACTGCGGCCGGCGGGTTCCCGCACCAGCTCCGGGCTCTTCCCGGCGGGCCCGGCGGCGGTTGGCGCCGGGGCGCGGACGGCGGCGATCACCGCTGCTCCCGCTACCTGCGCGCCGGAGGCGCGCAGGGCACGGGTTGCTTCAGCCAGGGTTGCCCCGGTGGTCAATACGTCATCCACGAGAAGGACAGTCATGCCGCGCAGATTCCCCGGACGGCCCGCGGTCATTGTTCCGTGTACGTTCTTTCGCCGGGCGCCCGCACCGAGGCCTTTCTGCGCTCCAGACCGGAGCGAAAGCAGCTCGGCACCCCTTCGATAGGAAAGTATGCCGCGAACGTCCATCCCTGCCGGGAGCAGGCCCCGCAAGCGCACTTTCGCCAGGATAAGTTCCAACGGGTCATAGCCGCGGCGTGTCCGGCCGCGGAGACTGCCCGGGACAGGAACCAATGCCAGGCGTTCCGGGAGCGCGGACGAGGACGCCTGGTGCAGCGCCCGTGCCAGGGCTTCCGCCAGGACGCCCAGCAGGTCGGTATGCCCGTGGTTCTTGCAGGCAAGCAGTACGCGTGACAGCCCGGCCGCGTACCGTCCGGCGGCTGTTACCGGGAGGGGAACCGGCTCCGCCGGACCGGGGGCACCCGCCCCGTGGCCGGCCAGGCACCCTTCCGCTTCCGGGAGCATTCCCGCCCCGGCGGATGCGTTGAAGGGGCGCAGCGTCGCATGGCGGACGGTTATGAGGCATGCAGGGCAGAGGGATGCGTCCGCAGCACCGCAGACGACGCATTCTGCCGGCAGGAGTATCGAGCCCAGCTCCCTGCATGCCTCCAGGACAGCCGCCGGTCCCGGAGCCGCAAGCCAGTCCTCCACCACTCTGAGAGATACCATGCACCAATGCTTCCCGCATTTCGGGTGCGCGGCGGAAGGCCGCGTGGCCGGGTGGGTGAAACGGATGCGTTTCGGACCATGGCCCGTTTGTGTGGAGGCCTAGAGCATCCCTAGCCTGGGAACGCCGGATCCCGGATGCCGTCAATCTCGCGGATCCAGCCGTTGCCCAGCTTCTTGTAGACAGCATCGGCCGTCTGCAGGAAAAGGTCCTCCGGACCGTCTCCGCCGCTGATGCTGAAGCTTCCATCCCAGCCGGCCAGTTCCTGGTTGTCCTCCGCCGGGTCAAGGATCACGGGGGTCAATGACTCATCCTGGCCCTTTTGAAGGGCGGCCACCTTCGTCTCGCCCACCCAGACCGCAGTCGTGACGGGCTCGGCAGTCCACAATTCAAGCGGAGTGGTTAGGCTCTGCGGGGCGCCGTTGGAAGAGCGCACGACGCCGGCGATCAGGACGCGGGACGCACCGTTCTGCTCTACCACCAGCAGGGCGCGGGCGCCGTCACGCGAGAGCCTCAGTTCCCGCACCTGCATGTCGCCGAGCCAGGAGGGTGTCAGGCCCGTCTGGGTGGAGGCAGCAAGGTCCGGCCCGACGGCGATGAGCCGGCTGCCTTCGCCCTGCGCAGAGGCGGACCAGATCCATCCCTCCGGATCAATGCTGGGACCGGTCAGTGAGCTTCCCGTCGCCACCGTTGCAACGTCCTTGTCCGGCCCGGTGACCAGCAGCGTTCCGCGGTCCCCGGAAAGGAACGCGATGGTATCCATCTCTCCGACGGATACGGCCGGGTCCCGGGGATCGTATGCGGAGACATCCGGCAGGTTGCCGATCTCCCGGGCCTGCCGGTCGCGGAAGAACACAATGTCCTGGCCTTGGATGCCGACTTGCGTTTCCCCTACGCGGGGATCATCTTCCACGGGGACCAGCTCGCTGCTGGGCGGTCCCAGGTCCACCTCGCGCTGGTTCACGGTCATCTCAACGGAGTTGACGTTGTTGAGCTGGCGCAGGTTCTGTTCCAGCTGAAGCTTCATCTGCTGGCGGTTGAGGTCTGTAGAGTCCTCCAGGACCTCGGCGGCGAAATCCACGGAGGCCACGCCGGAAACCACCGGAACCGCTTCCCGGGCAAGTTGGGTTTCCACCGGGAAGGCACTCGTGACCGCTCCTTCCAGGTAAGGCGCCGGACCGGCGAGCATGGCGTTGACCACGGATGCCGCCATGCCGGAGCGCTGGACGAACCAGCGCGTATCCGGAACCCAGTACCGGTAAGTGCTGGAGTAGAAATACAGATTGTGGGCACGGAAGACGATCGGGAACGTTATGTCCGAGATCATGATGCCGTTGGGGATGCCGCTGATGCGCCACTGGCCCTCCTGCTGCACGAGGCGGACCTGAATGGTCTCGGTTGTTCCGGGTGCCGACTCGGTACGGATGCCCTGGGCATTGACGGAAGCAACCACTTCGAGTTGGATCTGGAAGGCATTGGGCTCCGGCGTCGGCACAATGTTGGGGTCTGCGCCGTAGATTACGACGCGTTCGTTGGGGACCCAGGAGGCAGCCAGTTCAGCCGTCAGGAATTCCCGGGCGGCGGTGTAGTCCTCCCCCGCTCCCACGCCCGCGTCTATGAAGCCGCCGATGATTCCCTGGGGCGAATCGTCCTCCACGGGGCCGGGCGGGCTGTAACTGAGCTGCTGCGTCAGCGAGCTGCCGCCTGCGCTGGCCGTCGCCGTGCCTACCGGCCCGACTGTGGGTATGGATGAACATCCGGCCAGGAAAACCAGGGCGGAAAGGAAAGCGGCGACCGACGCCGCACGCCTGCGGGCCTTACGCATTGTGATCCTCCCTCGTAGCAGCATCGGCAGCGGTGAGCGCTTTTGGCGGGGACGGCAGCGCGGTGTCCTGCGGCGAGAGTGGAACCGGTGAAGCAGCAAAGCCTTCACCGTGCCTGCGCGGCAGGGTCAGGCGGAAGCAGGCACCGTCGCCGGGACTGCCCCAGGCTTCCAGCCAGCCGCCGTGCAGCCTTGCGTCTTCGGCTGCAATAGCCAGCCCAAGGCCGCTGCCGCCGGTGGTCCGCGCACGGGCCGGATCAGCCCGCCAGAACCTGTCGAATACCCGGGCAGCGTCGTCCTCGCTCATGCCGATGCCGTAGTCACGCACGGCGACACCCACGGCATCTGCGTTCGTCGCAACCGCGATCTCCACAGGTTTGCCTTCTCCGTGTTCCAGGGCGTTCACCACGAGGTTCCGTACGATCCGCTCAACCCGGCGGGGATCGGCGTCGACCACCACCCGCTCCTCCCGGCAGACGATCCTGACCTCTGAGCCGTTGTTGACTGCCAGCGGCTCGGTGGCTTCCACTACGTCCCGCACAATGCCCAGGATGTCTGCCGCCTCAAGGTCCGGTTCGGCTGCTCCTGCATCGAAACGGCTGATTTCCAGGAGGTCGGCCAGCAGCGCCTGGAAGCGTTCGACCTGGTGGTAGAGGAGCTCGGTGGAGCGTTTCGAAATGGGGTCGAAGCCTTCCCTCGCGTCGTAAAGCACCTCGGCTGCCATCCGCACGGTGGTCAGCGGCGTCCGCAGCTCATGGGAAACATCCGAGACGAACCCCTGCTGCATCCTCGAGAGCTGCGCCAGCTGCGTGATCTGGTCCTGGAGCGTCGCTGCCATGTGGTTGAAGGAGGCTGCGAGACGGGCGACTTCGTCTTCGCCCTTAACTTCCATGCGCTCCTGGAGTTCACCGGCAGCCAGTTTCTCCGATACCGATGCCGCGGCACTCACGGCACCCACCCCCGCCTTGGTCACCACCCAGGCAATAGTGCCGATGATCGCCAGCAGCAGCCCGCCTGCAATCCACAGGATGCGGTGGATGTCATCGAGGGTCTGCTGCATGGTGTCCAGGTCATAGACCAGGTACAGCGCGTATTCGGACCGGTCCGGGGGCAGCGTGACCTTGGTGCCGAAAGCAATCCCGGGTTCGCCGTGTGCAAGGGCCAGGGCGGACCAGTGGACAATGTCTTCCCCGTCAGGGTCCAGCCCCTCAACTGCCGCGCTGAGGGGTGCGGGAATGCTGCCGGCGGTAATTCTGTCGCCGAGCGTTGCGACGAAAAGGTTTTCCTGATCCGGAAGGGGCGCGAGCAGGTACCTGCGCGGTGTCTCGGCTCCTCGGCCCTCGAGCAGCGAAAGCGTGTTGGAGACCAGGCGTTCGGTTCCTTCACGGTCCGTAGCCGCAGTTGTCCGAAAGTTCTCCTTGACGCTGCTCAGGCCGGCTGTGGCCTCCGCCTGGAACTGGGTGAGCCGCTCTTCATAGAGGGCTCCGGCGATCTGGTGGGACAGGAATGCCCCGATACCGCCGGCGGCCACGATCACCAGCAGCAGGGTCGCGAGGACAGTCTTGAATTGAAGCGAACGCCGCCAGCGGATGGCGATCCTGGCGATGGTGGCACGGTGGACGCTCTCGGCGGCGCGGCGGAGCACGGCACCGGCGCGGAGCATGCGCGCCCTGGCTCGTGCCTTTAAAGTGACCGGCGCACCGTCCTCCGCTGCGGCGGAGGAGGGCACGGACCTAGTTTTGGCCGGCTTTGTAACCGACACCGCGGACCGTCAGGACAATTTCGGGCGCTTCGGGGTCCCGCTCAATCTTGGACCTCAGCCGCTGGACGTGCACGTTCACCAGCCGGGTGTCTGCTGCGTGGCGGTAGCCCCAAACCTGTTCGAGCAGCATTTCCCGGGTGAAGACCTGCCAGGGCTTTCGGGCCAGTGCCACCAGGAGGTCAAATTCCAGGGGCGTGAGTGCGATACGCTCGCTGCCCCGGGATACGGAGTGGCCGGCTACATCGATGGAGATTTCCCCGATGGACAGCGTCTCCGGTGCCTTTGAATCAACCGGGCGCAGCCGGGCACGGACGCGTGCCACCAGCTCGGCAGGCTTAAACGGCTTGGGAACGTAATCGTCTGCGCCGGATTCAAGGCCCCGGACGACGTCGGCGGTGTCGGACTTGGCGGTGAGCATCACGATTGGAACATCTGACTCGGCCCGAACCTGCCGGCACACTTCGATGCCGTCCATGCCCGGGAGCATGAGGTCCAGGAGGACAAGATCCGGCTTGGAGCTGCGGAACACCTCCAGCGCCTGGGCCCCGTCGGCACAGAAAACGGGGTCGAACCCGTCGTTGCGAAGAACAATGCCGATCATTTCGGCCAGCGCTTCGTCGTCGTCTACGACCAGTATCCGTGCCTTCATGCTTTCCTGTTCCCCGTTACTTCCCGCCCGCCAGGGCATTCGACGTCCTGGGCTGTTCGGCGCCCACGCCATTACGTGCGCTCTCACCGGACATGCGGCAGTCACAATACAAAGGCATGCCGGAATAGCCCATGTTATCCCTATCATCCCTAACGGCATATTTTTGCCACGGCCCGCCGGGTCCCGGTCGGGGCGTCCAGAAACTATAGTCGGACTAGGAGAAATGAGACTGAGGACCTAAGAGGCGGGGCGCAACGATGAGTCAGGACAATCACAACGAACCAGAACCCGGGGGCGTATCCCGCCCCGGATCCGGGTCCGAGCCTTCCCCGCCTCCCCAGGCACCGTGGGCCCAGCAGCCCCAATGGGGGCAGCAGCCACAGTGGGGACAGCAGCCGCAGTGGGGACAGGACCAGCCCGGCCAGTCCCTTCCACCCTATGGACAGACGGCCCCTCCGGGCTGGTCCAGTCCCTACGGCTCCAATCCCTACGGAGCTGGTGCCCCCGGCGGCTATCCGCAGGGCCCGTACCCTCCCGGCCAGTACAGCGCCCCGCCAAAGCCCGGTGTCATCCCGCTGCGGCCCCTCGGACTGGGCGAAATCATGGATGGAGCCTTCCAGGCCTGCCGGCGCAACCCCGCGGCCACCTTCGGCATCGCGGTGCTCATTCAAGCCGTCATCTCGGTTCTCACTGTCATCTTTGGACAGTCGCTGCTGGCGCCCATCAGCGATATTGGCCTGGAGTCGGAACTGACCGATGAGCAGGCCATCTCCCTGGGCACCACGGCCCTCACCGGTGGGACGGCCCTGACGATCGTCTCCGCCATAGGGATCCTGCTGATGCAGGGACTGCTGGTCATTCCCGTTGCCCGGGCCATCCTGAACCTCAAGACCGGTTTTGGCCAGACCTGGCGCCTGGCCAAGGGATCCATGCTCCGGCTGACCGGGCTGGGGTTGCTGCTCTTCGCCGCTGCCGCCGCAGGCATGGTCGCCTTCATCTTCGTCCTGGTGCTGGTCATCGAATTCCTGGGCCCCCTGGGGATATTCCTGACGGTGGTTGGCGTCCTGGCCGTGGTCGCCGTTTTCGCGTGGCTCTCCGTGAAGCTGGCACTGGCACCTGCTGCCCTGGTGGCCGAGCCCCGCGGGGTCTTTGCCGCGATTGCCCGTTCCTGGACCCTCACCCGGCGGAACTGGTGGCGCACCTTCGGGATCCTGCTGCTAACCAGCGTGATCGTCTCGATCATCGTTTCGGTGATCAGCACTCCCATTACGATGCTGATCACCCTCTTTGCCTCCTTCGGCACGGCAGAAGCGGGCGCGGACGACCTTTCCGCCATACTCCCCGTGCTGATCCTTACCACCGCGGTCTCAGCCTTCTTCGGGGCAATCGGCTACGCCTTCCAGGCGGCCGTGACGTCGCTGCTCTACATCGACCTGCGGATGCGGCGGGAAGGGTTCGATGTGACGCTGATGAAGGACCAGGAAATCGCGGCAGCCTCCGGACCGGATTTCGTACCCGGCCGGAACCTGCCTGCGGCCGGCTCCGGACAATGGCCCCAGGGCCCGTACACCGGTACTGCCTAGGGCTGCATGAGGACAGCGATCTTCGCTCCCCCGCTCCGTGAGGTGCCGGTGGAGCCCGACGCCGACCAGGCCCGCGGCTGGCTGCAGGACGAGCTTTCGAAAGCCGAGTACCAGGACGCCCAGCCGAGCCTGGCGGAACGGGCAGTGGCCAGGATCCTGGAGTTCCTGGACGAGCTCCTTTCCGGCATCCAGGGGGTTGGTGCCCCCGCCGGCATCCTCCTGCTGGCCCTCGGGGCCCTGGTATTCCTGGCCCTTGCCGTCCTGGTGGTCCGCCCGCGGCTGAACGCCCGGAAGAAGCCTGCCGGCTTGTTCGACGAAACCGGCCCGGACCAGGATGCTTCCTCCCACCGCTCGCTCGCCGAGGAAGCCGCAAAGGCCGGGGACTGGGACACTGCCTTGACCGAACGGCTGCGGGCGATCCTGCGCACGGCAGAGGAACGGGTCATCCTCGAACCGCGTCCCGGCCGCACGGCCCACGAGGCCGGTGCAGCCCTGTCCGCCGTTTTCCCTGCCGCGGCGCAGGAGATCCTGTGGCTCAGCCAGCGCTTTGACGAGATCCGCTACGGCGGCAGCCGGGCGGCGGAGGCCGACGCACGGCGTGCTGCCGACTTGGATGCCGGGCTGCTGCGCTCCCAGCCAGCGGCAGCAGGCGCTGCAGCGCTGCCCTCGCTGGCGGTGCCGAAGTGAGCGCCGCTGCTCCCCCGCAGGCACAGCCGGGAGACATGGATCAGACCAGCGCAGGATCGGCCGCCGCCTCCTCCGTCCTTCGGAGCCGGCTGCGCGCCTGGCGCCTGTGGATCATTCTTTCGCTTGTCCTCATCGGCGGCGTCGTCCTGAGCCTGCTCACCGCGTCAGGCGCAGACCGGACGAGGCTTTCCGCCTCAAACCCGGCCCCGGAAGGCGCCCAGGCAGCGGTCCGTGTCCTGCAGGCGCAGGGCGTGGACGTGGTGGAGGCAGGGGACTATGCCCAAGCCCTTGACCTGCTCGGAGAAGGCGGCGCTGCCCTGATGCTCTTTGATCCCAACGAGTATCTCTCCGGTCCGCAGCTCAGTGAACTTGGGTCCGCGGCCCAAAAGAAAATCCTGGTCGAGCCCACCTTCGCGCAGCTGCGGGCCTTGGCCCCGGACATCTCCCAGGCTGGCCTTGTGCCGCAGGAAGTCATCGACGCAGGCAGCGTCGAAGGCGCCGGCTGCAAGGCCCCAGCTGGTGAGGCCGCCGGTTCGGTTACTGCCGGCGGCCTTGCGTACCGCGGTCCCCTCACCTGCTTTACGGTGACCGGCAGCGGCGAACCAGCTGCCGGGCTGTTCGCCCAATCCGCCGACGGATCCGCTGCCGTGCTGGGATATACCGGGCTGCTCGCTAACGAGAGCATTGCCGGGAACGGAAACGCTGCCCTGGCGCTGTGGTCCCTTGGCAGTGCTGACACGCTGGTCTGGTACCTGCCCGTTCCTGCGGATATTCCAGCCGGCGAAGCACCGGCGAACCCCTTCAGCCTCCTGCCGGACTGGGTGAATCCGCTGCTTGTGTGGACGCTGGTGGTGGCTGCGCTGGCAGCGTTCTGGCGCGGCCGCAGGCTCGGCCCGCTGGCCATGGAGCCCATGCCCGTAGTTGTCCGTGCTGCCGAAACCGCCGAGGGGCGTGCCCGGCTGTACCAGGACAGCAGGGCGCTGGACCGGGCTGCGGACAATCTCCGGGCCGGCACCATGGTGCGCCTGGCCGCCCGCCTCCGGCTGGGTCCCGGCAGCACTGCCGCCGACGTAGTACAGGCAGCAGCGCGCAGCACGGGACGCTCCGCAGTGGAAATTGATTCATTGCTCAATCGGCACACACCTGGAAATGACAGCGACCTGGTGGCCTGGTCACAGGAACTGCTGCACCTAGAGGAAGAGATAACCGAACCATGACCCAGCACTACCCTTCGGTGTCCGGCCCCGCCGGGGCGGGCAGCGTCCAGACCAATGCGGCGGATGCCGGAGAAAGCGCACGGCACGCGCTGCACAGCGTCCGCCAGGAAGTGGCAAAGGCCGTGGTTGGGCAGGATGCCGCGGTGACCGGCCTCATCATCGCCCTGCTTGCACGCGGGCACGTACTGCTCGAAGGCGTTCCGGGCGTAGCGAAGACGCTGTTGGTCCGGACCCTGGCCGCGGCACTGTCCCTGGACACCAAGCGGGTGCAGTTCACCCCGGATCTTATGCCCGGCGACGTGACGGGTTCGCTGATCTATGACGGACGGACGTCGGAGTTCAGCTTCCGCGAGGGCCCGGTCTTCACCAGCATCCTGCTGGCCGATGAAATCAACCGGACTCCTCCCAAGACGCAGGCCTCCCTGCTCGAAGCCATGGAGGAACGCCAGGTCACGGTCGACGGCGTCTCCCGGCAGCTCCCGGATCCGTTCCTCGTAGCCGCAACCCAGAACCCGGTCGAATACGAGGGCACCTATCCCCTGCCGGAGGCCCAGCTGGACCGTTTCCTCCTGAAGATGACACTCGATCTTCCCTCCAGGGAAGACGAGATTGAAGTCATCCGCCGGCACGGCAGCGGCTTCGATCCGCGCAACCTGACCGCAGCCGGGGTTCGTCCGGTGGCCGGCGAGCAGGACCTCCGGGCAGCACGCGAATCAGTGGCCAGGGTGGACGCCTCCCCGGAGGTGCTGGGTTACATCGTGGACCTGGTCCGCGCCACCCGCTCGGCGCCGTCGTTCCAGCTAGGCGTTTCACCCCGCGGCGCCACGGCCCTGCTGAACACCGCACGGGCCTGGGCCTGGCTGTCCGGCCGGACATTCATAACGCCGGACGACGTAAAGGCGCTGACGCTGCCCGCCCTGCGCCACCGCGTTGCCCTGCGTCCCGAAGCCCAGATGGACGGTGTCAGCGTGGACGACGTGCTGGGCAGCATCCTGGCCACCGTTCCGGTTCCCCGCTAGCCCATGTCCGTCTCCCACCGCCTGGTCATCCTGGCTGCGCTGGGCGCAGTCGCCGTCGTGCTCTTCCCCGGCACCGGCACGATCCTGGCCTGGCTGGCCCTGGCAGCAGCGGCTGCCGCCGCGGATCTTGCCCTGGCCGCACCGCCGCTGAAGGCCCGGCTGGAGCGCGAACTGCCCGAAAGCGCCCGGCTGGATGAGGATGTGCCGGCAGCCCTGGTGGTCCGCAACGAATCCGGCCGGACGCTGCGCGCCGTCGTCCGGGACGCCTGGCAGCCCTCGGCGGGCCAGCTGCGTCCGGAACGCCGGGTCACGGTCCCTGCCGGGGAAGCACGCCGGGCCGCGGGTACCCTGCGGCCTGAACGCAGGGGCGACCTGCACACGGCGTCGGTAACCATCCGCTCCTTCGGACCGCTGGGCCTGGCCGCCCGGCAGCGCACCATCGCCTATCCGGGCACCCTGCGCGTCCTGCCGCCGTTCCGCTCCAAGCGGCACCTCCCGGCAAAGCTGCGCAGGCTGCGCGAAATCGACGGCAATGCCTCGGTGCAGCTGCGCGGTGCAGGCACCGAGTTCGATTCACTGCGCGACTATGTCCGCGGTGACGATGTCCGTTCGATCGACTGGCGGGCGACGGCGCGGCGACGGGACACCGTAGTGCGCACCTGGCGGCCGGAACGGGACCGCAGGGTCATCCTGCTGCTGGATACGTCCCGCACTGCTGCAGCGCGGATCCTGGACGAACCCCGGCTGGACACCGGAATCGAAGCGGCCCTGCTGCTGGGCATGCTGGCGCAGGGCGGCGGGGACCGGGTGGACTTCGCCGCGTTTGACCGCCGTGTCAGGGCCCGAGTCGATTCAGCAGCCAAGGCAAACCTGCTGAACCGTCTCGCCGGAGCCATGGCGCCGCTGGATGCGGAACTTATCGAAGCGGACTTTTCCCTGCTTCCCGGCGTCGTTGCCTCGGTGTCTTCCCGGCGCTCACTGGTGGTCCTGATCACTTCGCTGGACGCCGGCGCGGTGGAAGAGGGCCTGCTCCCGGTGCTTCCGGCCCTGCTCGCCAAGCACGTGGTGGTAGTGGCCTCGGTCCGGGATCCGGCATTGGATGAGCTTCGGGCGGAGCGGTCATCAGCCTCGGCGGTGTTCCGCGCTGCGGCAGCTGAAAGGGCCCTGCTGGACCGCGCGGCAGTGACGGCCCAGCTCAAGTCCATGGGTGCGGAGGTCGTCGATGAGCCGCCCCATGAGCTGCCGCCGAAGCTGGCGGACATGTACATCCGGCTCAAGGCGTCCGGCCGTCTCTGACCCGCTGGTTCCGGACGCGCGTGGAACACGCGGCGTAGGCTGGGTAAATGAGTGATGGCTCCGTTTACCAACGGGCGCTCGGCGCCGCGTTTGGCCGCCTGCAGCCTCAGCTGCAGGACTATTTTTCGCTGCAGCCTGATGAGGGCAGGTATGGGTTTGGCACCGGCGTTTTCGACGTCGCCGGCTGTCCGCGCCCGGTGCTGCGGCCGTTGCTCTCCGCCATCCCGGTTTCCAATGCCTTCTTCCCTGACTTTGGCCGCCGCGTGCCGTTTACCATCAGCAACTACGCGCACCTTGATCCGTTCGGGCGCTCTTCGCTCACTGCGGTCCGCACCTTTGAGTTCGACCGCGGGAACCGGATTTTCGAGGACACCACCTCGCTCACGTCTCCAACCGGTCTGACCGACTATGTTGGACGACGCCGCAACCTCGCCACGGATCTGGACCTTTCCGTCTCGCAGGACGGACGGCTGCACATGCACTCCCCGCACACCCGGCTGTTCCTGGGCCGGCTGCGGATACCGGTCCCGGTGCTGGCCGGAGCCGATGCCCACGCCGAGCAGTGGTGGGATGAAACGGCCGGGCACTTCCGGATCCGGACCATAGTCCGCCAGCGGCAGCTCGGCACCGTTTTTGTGTACGACGGCAGTTTCACCTACGAGTACCGGGAGTTCGACGGCGTCCTGCCGCCGGACGCCGAACCGGAGAAATGGGAGCGCCGGCTCTAGTACGCCCCGTTTAGCCTTCGGCCGCCAGCTGGTCCAGCGCCGACGCTGTCTGGGTGAGGCGTTCAAGCACGCGGCGGGCGCGCGACGGTGTGAGGTCCGCGAGGTCGCCGGCAGGCATGATGCCCAGTGCCGGCAGGTCCCCCACCGGAAGGCCCACCCTCGTCCATCCTGCCGTGATGTCCTGTACCAGCGCCGTCACCTGCCGGGGAGGTTCCCCTCCCGAGGGCAGGGGCAGCGCCCCTAGCCAGATCTGCTTTCCGGCTTCAACAGCCTCGGCAATACCCTCCCAGTCGCCGTCGCCCAGGCGGCCCAGGGGCACCGCGACGCCGTCTGCGCCTGCACCCAGCGCGAGGTCCAGGCCGGAGCGGGACTGGCGGTGGCGGGCGGAGGGAAGATTCAGCACAACGGCTGCGGCTCCGGCGGCCAGCAGGGATTCACGCAGCAGGTGCCAGGACTGCGAAGCCTCCTGCGGCGGGACCGAGCGCAGGGTCCGGTACCCGCTGGCGGTGGGAATGCGGCCGTCCAGGATCCGGTCCAGGAGCGGCTCGTCGACCTGCACGGTGAGCGCGGCGCCGCGGGCGACTGCCTGAACCCGGGATACGTACTCTGCGGCGCCGGCCGCCAGCGACTCAGTGAGTTCCCGGCGTGCGCCGGCGTCGGACAGGGCGCGTTCTCCATTGTGCAGGTGCAGTCCCGCGGCGAGGGACAGCGGTCCCTGCAGGGAAACCTTCAACCTGGAGCCCGGGGCCTCTTCAACACCGATCACGTCTGCCAGCGTGTTGATGTCCCGGGAGAGCAGGGAATCAGCGCGCCGCGAGTCGATTCCGGGACGGTCGACCAGGCGCCAGCCGTGCGGCTGCAGGTCAACCGGCAGGTCAACCAGCATGGCGGCGGTCCGGCCGACCGAGTCAGCTCCGACGCCGCGGGCGGGCAGCTCGACCAGGAACGGCAGGTGCGGCTCGCCCAGTTCACCGCGGATGGTCTTCGCGGCTTCCAGCGGGTCTGTTCCGGGCCAGGTGCCCGGCGCCGTTGCGGTTACGCCCGCTGGAGCGGACGAAGCAGGCTGCTCAGGCTCCTTCTGCATTGCTACCGCCGTTGCGGGTCTCGGAAATGGCCTGGTGGTGCCGGATGACTTCGCTGATGATGAAGTTCAGGAACTTCTCGGCAAAAGCCGGATCAAGGTTCGCGTCTTCGGCGAGCCGCCGCAGCCTGGCAATCTGGGCGACTTCACGGCCCGGATCCGCGGGCGGCAGGTGGTGTTCAGCCTTCAGGTGCCCTACCCGCTGGGTCGCCTTGAAGCGCTCCGCCAGGAGATAGACCAGCGTGGCGTCGATGTTGTCGATGCTGCTGCGCATGGCAAGCAGCTCGTCCATGACCTCATCGGCCACCTTCCCGGAAAGGGAACTGGCTGTGGGGTCGAAATCGTCAGCTGGTGCAGTACTCATGACTCCAGTTTAGGGTCCAGCTTCCCGCGCACCGGTGCACGTTACGGTGGCCGGGCCTAGGAGACCGCCGCGGGGTCCCACTGAAGGGAACGTGCGGAGTCGATCGTGGCCTGGCCCAGCACCCGGGTGCCCTGGTAGATCACCACGGTCTGTCCCGGGGCCACTCCGCGCATCGGATCCTTCAGCCGGACGACCAGTTCACTGCGGGAGTCTTCGCAGGTTTCCATCCAGGCGGTGGCCGGAACAGGATCGCCGTGCGCGCGCACCTGCGCGGTGCACTCGAAGGGCTCCCCGGTGGCTATCTCCCGGATCGGAAGCCCGGCCCAGGAGACCTTGATGCCGCGCATCTGGTCGATTTCCAGCAGCTTTTCCGGTCCGACAATGACCTTGTTTTCCTTCGGCCGGATCTCCAGGACAAAGCGCGGCTTTCCGTCGGCAGCCGGGCGGCCCAGCTTCAGGCCCTTGCGCTGGCCGACGGTGAAGGCGTTGGCACCGGGATGCGTGCCGAGGGTTTCGCCGGTGGGGTCAACAATCTCGCCCTCTGTCATTTCGATGCGCTCTTCGAGCCAGCCGCGGGTGTCGCCGTCGGGAATGAAGCAAATGTCGTGGCTGTCCGGCTTGTTGGCAACGGAGAGGCCGCGGCGCTCCGCCTCCGCCCGGACCTCGGCCTTGGACGGGGTGTCTGCAAGCGGGAACATGGCGTGCTTGAGCTGCTCGTGGGTCAGCACGCCCAGCACGTAGGACTGGTCCTTCGCCCAGTCCGCCGCGCGGTGCAGCTCCGGGTTGCCGTCGGCGTCGGTAATCACCTTGGCGTAGTGGCCGGTGCAGACTGCATCGAAGCCCAGCGCCAGTGCCTTCTCCAGCAGCGCGGCAAACTTGATCCGCTCATTGCAGCGCATGCAGGGGTTCGGCGTGCGTCCGGCAGCGTATTCGGCCACGAAGTCATCGACCACATCTTCCTTGAACCGCTCGGAGAAGTCCCAGACGTAGTACGGGATGCCCAGGATGTCGCATGCCCGCCAGGCGTCGCGGGAGTCTTCGATGGTGCAGCAGCCCCGGCTGCCGGTGCGCAGGGTGCCGGGCATGCGGGAGAGCGCAAGGTGGACCCCGACGACGTCGTGCCCTGCCTCCACTGCCCGTGCTGCGGCTACGGCGGAATCGACTCCGCCGCTCATTGCTGCCAAAACCTTCATTAGCTAAAACCCGTTCCTGCTGTTCGTATGCTGCTTTCGCTGCCTGCCATGCCGGCCTTCTTGGCCCGTTCGTAGGCTTCAGGCAATGCGTCTATCAGTGCATCAACGTCTTCGGCGGTGGATGTATGCCCCAAGCTGAAACGCTGGGCCCCGCGCGCCTCGGTTTCACTCAGTCCCATGGCCAGCAGCACATGGGACGGGCGGGGCACCCCTGCAGTGCAGGCGGAGCCGGTGGACGACTCTACCCCTGCGAGGTCCAGGAGGAAAAGCAGGGAGTCCCCCTCGCAGCCGGGGAACGTGAAGTGCGCATTGCCGGGAAGTCTTCGGGTGCCTTCCTCGTCGTCGCGCGGTCCGCGCAGCACCGCTTCGGGAACGGTGCGTTCGACGGCGGCAATCAGGTAGTTGCGCAGGGTCCGAAGCCGCGCGCTTTCCTCGGCAAGGTTATCCGTGGCTTCCTGGGCGGCAGCGGCAAAGGCTGCGATCCCGGGCTTGTCCAGCGTGCCGGAGCGGATATCGCGCTCCTGTCCTCCGCCGTGCAGCACCGGCGTCAATTTGACGGCGCGTCCCACTACAAGGGCTCCGACGCCCACCGGGCCGCCGATCTTGTGGCCGCTCACTGCCATGGTATCCAGGCCTGATTCGCGGAAACTGAGACGGACGGCGCCAAATGCCTGCACGGCGTCCGAGTGGACGGGGACCCCGTAAGAATGCGCGAGTTCAACCAGCGCGGGGATGTCCTGAAGGGTGCCGACCTCGTTGTTGGCCCACATAAGGGTCACAAGGGCGGTTTCGGCTCCGTGTTCCTCGAGTTCGCGGCGCACGGCGTCCAGGCTGACCACGCCCTCGGAATCCACCGGCAGCCAGGAGACTTCGGCGCCCTCGTGCTTCTGGAGCCACTCCACGGTGTCCAGCACTGCGTGATGCTCAACCGGGGAGCAGAGGATGCGGGTTCGGCGCGGATCAGCGTCCCGCCGTGACCAGTACAGGCCCTTCACCGCCAGGTTGTCCGCTTCGGTCCCCCCGGAGGTGAAGATGACCTCGGAGGGATGGCAGTCCAGGGCGGCGGCCAGCGTTTCCCGGGAGTCTTCCACCACCATCCGGGCACGCCTGCCGGAGCCGTGCAGCGAAGAGGGGTTGCCGCTGCGGCTCAGTTCGGATGTGAGTGCGGCGAGGGCCGAAGCCGAAATCGGCGTGGTCGCCGCGTGGTCGAGGTACACGGGCACCAGACAATTCTAGCGCCCAGGTCCCGGGCTGTGCTCCGCTTCCGGCCCGGCAAGGGGGTTTGGTGCTTTCGCGGGATGCCGCCGGGCCCGGACCGGCGCACCGGATGCCGGATCAGAGCGGCTAGAATTGTGGCTCCACCGGGAGCGAACAGAACCGTCCGCCGGCGAACTATTCCGCGTCCTGCAGCGTTATATCGGTGCCTGCGCCGCTAGGCGCGCCCGAGAATGTATCGGTGCCCGAATACCCAGGGACCCGATGCGCTACCGAAAGGACCAGCAGTGACTCCCCCAGCCCAATCGCTGTACGAGGTACTGGGGCTCACGCCGTCTGCCACCGTTGACGAGATCAAATCCGCCTACCGGAAGTCTGCCCGCCGCGCCCATCCGGACCAGGGCGGCAGCAGCGAGCTTTTCCACCTGGTCTCCGAGGCCTACCAGGTGCTCTCGGACCCGGAGCAGCGCGCCGCCTACGACCGGAGGCTGGGCCGGGCAGGTGCCGCAGGCCCTGTTTCCGGCGCTTCCCCTGCCCGTCCCACTGGAACGGCCGGGGCCGGCGGAGCCGCTGCCGGCAAACCTGTTCCCAACCCGGACTTCGGCAAGGCTCCGGTTTTCGAACCGGATTTCACTCCCCAGCGCCCTCCGGCCATTCCGCTGGCCATGATTGGACGCCAGGTCAACGGGGAACCTGAAAGGCCCGGACTCTTCAAACGTTTGGGCTCCTCTGCCGGCTCCCGCTTCGATGCGGAGAACCTCACCATCGGGCTGCTGGCGAACTCCCTGCTCCCGGACTATCCGGCCGGAAGGCTCGTCAACTCCCTGCGCATTCCGGACAGCGGTCCCCGCGGCGGGAACCTTGAAATTGGACATGTCCTGCTGGGCGGCTACCGAATGGCAGTCATTGATTCGATCATGGCCTCCCCGGGTGCCTGGTACTGGGACGGAAAGCAGCTGCGCCACCGCGGCCGTGCCGTAGGTTCGCTCCGCCTGGCCGACGCAGTCAGGACCCTGCAGGAGAAGTTCCCCGATGTGCGGGTCTCTGGCTGGCTTGTCCTGCACAGCCCAAACCAGAACCCGTTCGAGCCCATCATCGATTCCCCGCCGAACCTTCCCGAGTCGGCGCCGGTCGACGTCGTGAATCCCGGAACACTGGCGAGGGACCTCCGCCGCTTCTTCAGCACCGGTCCACAGCCGAACACGGTGCTGCTTCCCGTGCTGGGCGCGCTTCTCGATGCGACGAAGCAGTAGCGGCTCGGGCATAGGATAAAGACGTGTTCCGCATCCTCTTCTATACCCCTGAAATTCCGGGCAACACGGGCAACGCGATCCGGCTGGCCGCGATCACCGGTGCCGAGCTGCATCTGGTGGAGCCGCTGGGCTTCGACTTCGAAGATTCAAAACTGCGCAGGGCAGGGCTGGATTACCATGACCTCGCCGTGATGCACGTACATCCAAACCTCGAAGCTGCCTTTGAAACACTGCGCCCGGAGCGGGTCTATGCCTTCACCTCCGACGGCGAAACCTCCTATACAGACGTTGCCTACCAGCCGGGTGACGTCCTGCTCTTCGGCCCCGAGTCCGTCGGCCTGCCGGAAGATGTCAAACATGATCCACGGGTGACCGCGCGGCTGCGGCTGCCCATGCTCCCGTCCCTGCGGTCGCTGAACCTCGCGAATTCCGCTTCCATCGCCGTCTACGAAGCCTGGCGACAGCACGGCTTCGCTGGTGCCCAGCTCTAAGCCGAAGGACAGACCATGCCCGAGCAGCAGCCCCTTGCCAGGATTTTCGACGCCGGAGCCGGCGACTTCGAACGCATGGCCCCCTCTCTGTGGAATCCAATGGGCAATGCCCTGGTTGCCGCGGCGGACGTCAAGCTGGATGAGAGTGTCCTGGATGCCTGCTGCGGCGGCGGCTCAATCACGGTTCCGGCAGCCCAGAGCGCCGGACCCAGTGCCATCGTGGATGCCGTGGACCTCTCGGCGGAGCTGCTGGAGATAGCCGCGGCGAAGGCCAAAACGCTTTCGCTGGAGAACGTTTCCTTTTCCCAGTCGGATGTCCTGGGGTTCCGCCCCGACACACAGTACGACGTCGTTCTGTGCGGTTACGCCGTCTTCTTCCTGCCGGACATGGACGCCGGGGTCCGCCATCTGGCCTCGCTCCTGCGCAGCGGCGGCAGGCTCGCGTTCAGCACCTGGGCCGAAGGTGCACTGACCGACTTCACTTCCGCACTTTTCCGGCACTGCGCTGCCGAGGGCGTTCAGCTGCCCAACACCAGCGAGTCCTCGCGGGACAACATGCTCCGCATCAACACTGCGCAGAAGGCCTCGGACTGGCTGCAGGAGCTTGGCCTCAAGGAGGTCAGCGCCGCGCACACATCGGTTCCGGTACTGCTGAGCCAGGACCTGGCCTGGTCCCTGGTGATGGGCAGCCCGCTGCGCCTGCTGCTTCCGGAAGACCAGGATGCCGCAGGCCGGGTCCGCGATGCGTTCCTGGCAGAACTCGGCGAGGAGTACACCCTCAACGCCGACACCCTTCTCGTGACGGCCGTAAAGCCCTAGAAACCGGCGATGGTGGTGGGGGTGTTGACTCCCACCACGTGGAAAACCTCGGCGCTGGTGCCTTTGGGCAGACCGTGCCGGGCCGCGTTTTCCCGCAGGAAGGAACGCACGGCAGACTCCATTCCGGCCAGGTCCGGATGCTGGCTGGCGTGCACCCGGACGGCTTCCAGCTTGGTTTCCACCTGGGCCGTGATGTCCACGGCGTGGTTCTCGCGTTCGCGGGGAGCGCCGTAGAAGACAAGCCACGGCACCTTCCAGGAGTGCAGCCCTCCTTCTTCCAGCTCGGGATAGGCAAAGGGATTCTCCGCCGCCGGGTACACCGCACGGGTGACGATCTCCCCGCACGCCAGATGGTCCGGATGGCTGGCCTGGATCCGGGACCAGTTGCGCTCCGGGTGCATCGAGAGCACGACGTCGGGACGCACTAGGCGGATCAGCTCCACCGCCTTGCCCACCACCTCGTGGTTCACGGCCAGGAACCCGTCCCGCTCCCCCAGGAAATGGATCTGGCCTGCGCCCACAATGTCTGCCGCAGCACGCTGCTCCGCGTTGCGCCGGGCAATGATGCCGTCCCTGCCGGCGGCTTCGAATCCGCCGGCATCGCCGGACGTCATGATGCAGTAGGTGATCTCGGTCCCCTGCGCCGCCCATTTGGCGAGGGTGCCGGCAGCACCGAAGTCGATGTCATCCGGGTGCGCCGCGAACGCCAGGACGCGTCCGGGCGCCGAGTCGGGGAAACCGCTCACGCGCGCCGCTTCCGGATTTCCTCGGAGGCCTGGGGCAGCACGGAGGCCAGGTCGCCCACAATGCCAAAGTCTGCGATTTCGAAGACGGGGGCGTCAGGATCCTTGTTCACGGCCACGATCACCTTGGCGGTCTGCATGCCGGCCTTCTGCTGGATGGCACCGGAAATGCCGGCGGAGATGTACAGCTGCGGCGAAACGGTCTTGCCCGTCTGCCCCACCTGCGCCGAATGCTCGATCCAGCCCGCATCCGTTGCGGCGCGGGAGGCACCGACTGCCCCGCCCAGCAGGTCAGCGAGTTCCTCCACCGGACCGAAGTCACCGTCCACGCCGCGGCCTCCTGCCACGATGACCCGCGCTTCGGAGAGCTCCGGCCGACCGCTGACGCGCTTCTCGGAGCGCTCGGCCACTGCCGCTGCCGGGCCTGCATCCGGCACGGTGACCTGGCTGCGCTCCGGGGTCCCGCCGTCACCGGGCTCGGCGGGCTCGGCCGAGTTGGCCTTGACCGTGATCACGGGGATTCCTGTCTGGACCCGGCACGTGGATGTGAAGGAACCTGCGAGTACTGACTTGGTCACGGACAGGTCCGGGGCTACGGCAACTGCGTCCGTGATGACGCCGGAGCCAAGCTTGATGCCAACGCGGGCCGCCACTTCACGGTCCTCGAAGGAGTTGCCCAGCAGAACGGCGTCGGGGTTCGCGGCGCGGACCGCTTCGGCAAGGAACGCTGCCTTGGCAGCCACCAGGACGTCCGGCAGTTCCTGGGCGGGTTCGTAGATCCGGGCCGCCCCGAACCTGCCAAGCTCGGCTGCCGCTTCGTCGGCGAGCGGCCGCGGCACGGCCACTTCGGGAGTACCGAGCGTGCCTGCAATGGCCAGCAGCTCCCGTGCTGCACGGGGAAGGGGAAGGGACGGAACGTCAATAAATACCAGTACGGAGCCCATGGGGCGCTCTCCTAGGTGTGCGGGCGCGGCTAGCGCCGTAAGGGACGTGCTAGATGAGTTTCTGGGAGGCGAGGTAGTCCACCAGCTTGATGCCGGCGTCGCCGTCGTCGGTAATGACGGTGCCGGCGCCGCGGGCGGGCCGGGGGGCTGACGCAGCCACGGACGTCCAGGAACCCTGTTTGCCCACCTGGGCCGGATCCAGGCCAACGTCCTGGAGCGAGAGCACGGTAACCGGTTTCTTCTTGGCAGCCATGATCCCGCGGAAGTTCGGATAGCGCGGCTCGTTCGCCTGGTCCGTGACCGAGACGACCGCCGGCAGCGGAGCTTCGATGACCTCCGAGTAGGAGTCTCCCTCGCGGCGGGCATGCAGGACCATGCCCGATTCACCTGCCGCGGTGCTTAGTTCAGAAGCGAACGTCAGCTGGGCGAATCCGAGACGCTCGGCCAGCTGGGCCGGGACCAGGGAGGTTTCGCCGTCGGTTGATGCCATGCCGGTAATAACCAAATCCACCGGACCCTGGGTTGCCTCGAGATGCCGGACGACGGCGGCCAGTGCCAGCGAGGTTGCAGCGGCGTCAGAGCCCTGCAGCGCGTCGTCGGAAAGGTGCACGCCCTTGTAGGCACCGATCTGCAGGGACTTCTTCACCGCGTTGACTGCGGCGGAAGGGCCCATGGTGACGGCAGTGACGGTGTTGCCGCCCTTGTCTCCCCCGCGTTCCTCCGCCAGCTGGAGAGCAGCCTCGAGCGCGTACTCGTCGAGTTCGGAGAGGATGCTCTCGGAACGGTCCAGGGTGTGGTCCGGTCCCTCAAGGCGGCGGTCAAACTGGGTGTCCGGGACGTGCTTCACCAAAACAACAATGTTCAGCGGCCTGTTGGCTGACTCCTGCATTCCGGCCTTTCCTGTAGGAAGATTGCGCCGGTTTGCGTTCCGGCATCCCCCGCCCGTCGGCGGCGACAGATTAAAGCTAATCACACGCGGCCCCCGGGCCCGAACGTTCCCTGCCGATTTGCTGCCGGGTGTGCCCCCGGGCTGTCGCAGAAAAGCACCGCCCCGCCTGCCGGACGGCAGGCGGGGCGGAGTAGTGCGGGGGCCAGTGTGCGGTTACTGCTCTGCTGAGTCTCCGAGGGTTGCCTCGGTGCTCTGGCTCTTCCCGTCCCGCACGTAGTCGATCTTGACCTTCGAACCGGCGGCCTGCATGCGGATAGCCGCGGTGAGGGACTGCGCGTCGGTGATCGGGATGCCGTCCACTGACGTGACTACGTCGCCCTTCTGCAGTCCGGCGCGCGCTGCCGGCGTGCCGCTGGCCGGATTGTCCGCGACCTGCGCTCCAATCGTGAAAGATGACGAGCCGGACCCGGTGGCCGGGGTCACCGAGACGCCCAGGAAACCGTGGGTGGCCGAACCGGTGGAAATGATCTCGTCGGCAACGCGCTGTGCGTAGCTCGCCGGCACGGCGAATCCGACGCCGATGCTGCCGCTGTCCTCACCGCTGGACGTGGAAGACGCCGAAGCGATAGCCACGTTCACGCCAATGACCTCGCCGTCCGTGTTGACGAGCGCACCGCCGGAGTTGCCGTGGTTGATCGCTGCGTCGGTCTGGATCACGTTCAGGTAGATAGAGTTCGAAGCCGCACTCTGGTTCTGGGAGGATCCGTCCGGCGGAGCGAAGCGGAACCCAAAACCGTCATCCTCCGGAGCCGAGTCGGCGTCGGATTCAGGTGCTGCCGAGGACTGCACGCTGATGGTCCGGTTCAGGGTGGAAACAATGCCGTCCGTGACGGTTCCGGCCAGGCCAAGCGGAGCGCCGATGGCCAGCACGGAGTCACCGACGTTCAGGTTGTCCGAATCGCCGAGTGTTGCCGGTGTGAGGTTGTTCGCGTCCACCTTGATCACGGCAAGGTCCGAAAGCGGGTCGGTTCCGACGACGGTGGCCGAGAGCACCCTGCCGTCCTCAGTCTGGACCTCGATGCTGGGGTCGGCAACCGTGCCGCCAAGGGTCACCACGTGCGTGTTGGTCAGGATGTGCCCCTCGTCATCCAGGATGATTCCGGATCCGCTGCCGGAGGAACCCGACCCTGAAACTTCAATGGTCACGACGCTGGGCGATGCCTTCACAGCGGCAGCGGTGATCGCGTTGACGTTGTCCTTGTCGTTGACCACCACAGTGTTGGACTGCCCGGTGGTTCCGGCCGTGGCCGAGCCGTCATCCAGGACGGCGTCTGCCGCGACCGCCACACCTCCGCCGAGGAGTCCGGCAATGAGCATGGCAGTAACAATGGTGCCGGTGCCGTATCGGCGCCGCCCCGCTGCTGCCGGCTGCTGGGGACCCGGGCTGCCGTAATGGCCGCCATAGCCGCCCCCGTAGGGCCCGGCGTTCCCGGACTGGTAGGAGCCTGGCGGATTCTGCGGAGCCGGACCCGCGGCCGCGTTGTAGCCGGCGGTGTGGAAAGCACCGGTAGAAGCCTGTTCCCGGGCGGCGGGCTCCGTCCGGGAGTCTTGCTGCGCGGCCCACGGGCCGCCTGCTTCCGATGCGGGGTGCGCGCCGGAATTCGGGAGGCGGGTGGTGTCCGCTGCGGAGCGGTCCTGGTTCTCCCCCTCCGGAACGGATGACGTCGGCGGGACCGGCGGGCGGGGAGGCAACGGCCGCTGCGGGTCTTCAGTGCCCCCGAGGTGCTCACTCATATGGGCCGTCCTTTCGAAATTTCGGTGTACCCACAAGTATCGACCTATCCACTATGGCAGGGGAGTCTGTGTCCGAGGCACGAGCTTTCTGAATGTCTGCTGGGAATTTCCCGAATGGCCTGTCTTTCGCCGTCGCCGCCGTTGGATCGCCGTCTGCCCTAGTCAAGGGCAATAGTCCGAGGAAACGTACAGAATCATGGGATACGGTTTCGTGGTGGACTGGCTCTCTGGGCGCCCATAGAATCAGAGCCATATCCGCCCGGCAGCCACGAACCCGTGACCCAAGTGCAGCGTACGGACAGACTAAGGATTCATATATGCGGTTGAGGACGAAGCGGTTTGCGGCCGTACTGGCTCTGAGCGCCCTGGCGGTGTTTGCGCCGTCGGCAGCGCACGCCGATTCTCCGGTAACCATTCCCCCGGGCCAGTACCTGGTGGACACCAACGACTCTTTGGGTGCCGGCACCTCGGAAGTGCAGCAGGCAATCAGCGATGTCCAGGAAAGCACCGGCTACACGCTCTATGTGGTGTTCGTTGACAGCTTCACGGACCCCAGCGACCCCACGGCATGGGCACAGGACGTTGTCACCTCCAAGGACATGGGCTCGCGTGAGGCCCTACTGAGCATCGCCACCGAGGAACGCAAGATCGAGGTGGCCACCGGGGACCAGTCCGTCCTGACCGAAGAGCGCCGCAACGCCATGATCGACGCCGCAACCGAGCCGCTGCTGGGGAACCAGGACATCACCTCCCAGGATTGGACGGCAGCGGCAGTCAATGCTGCCCAGTCGCTGGAGGACATTGCCGGCGGCGGAAGCGGTGAAGTATCCAGCGGCGGCAGCAGCCTGGTGCCGGCGTTCGTGGTCGCGGCCGTGGTGCTCGTCGGCGCCTTTGCCGTCTTCTTCCTGGTCCGCAGCCGCTCCGGCAAACGCCGCGCGGTAGCCAGCCGGGAACAGACCGCACCAAAGGATCCCCTGGATGCCATGAGCGTCGCCGACCTGCGCAAGCGGGCCGGGAGCCTGCTCATCGCTGCGGATGACGCCATCAAGTCCAGCGAGCAGGAATTGGCCTTCGCCGCCGCCCAGTACGGGGACGACGCCGTATCCACCTTCACCGACGACCTCGCCGTAGCCCGGGCGCACATGGGCGAATCCTTCAAGATGCAGCAGCAGCTCGATGACGAAATCCCGGACACCGAAGAGCAGCAGCGGACCTGGCTCAAGGACATCATCCGACGGTGCGAGGCTGTCAACGATTCACTGCAGGCCCATAAGGAAGACTTCGACGCGCTTCGGGAACTCGAGCGAAACGCCCCCGCCGCGCTGGCGGCGGCCCAGGACTCCGCTGGGGCAGCCTCGGCTCGGCTGGACTCAGCCCGCGCGGCCCTCGACGGACTCGAAACCCGGTACAGCGACACCGCGCTGGTGAAAGTGCGGGACAACATCGACCAGGCCCGCGAGCGGCTGGCCTTCGTGCAGAACGCAGCAGAGACCGCACAGGAAAAACTCCAGGCCGGAGATACTTCTGCTGCGGTCCTGGCCGTCCGCGCAGCTGAGGAAAGCGTGCACCAGGCAAATGTCCTGCTGGACGCCATTGACCGGACCGGAGCCGGACTTGACTCGGCTGCAGCCGAGCTCGACCGCGCCGTCGCCGACGCCCGCCAAGACCTGGCCCAGGCCCGGGCGTTCTCGCAGGGCGGCGCCCAGCCGGCACTTGCCGGACCAATTGCCGGCGTCGAGCAGGCACTGGATGCGGTTGCGGCCGCCCGCGGCGGCAAGTACGACCCGGTCGACCTGCTGGGACGCCTGGAAGCGGCCAACGCCCAGCTTGATGCATCCCTGGAAGGCCTGCGGGACCGCCAGGAACAGGAACGCCGCGCACGCGACGCCCTCCAGCACACCATCATGTCCGCGCAGGCACAGATCGCCGGCACTTCGGACTACATCCGAGCCCGCCGCGGCGGAGTGGGCAGTGAGGCCCGGACCAGGCTCGCGGAAGCAGAGCGCAACCTGCAGCAGGCCATAGCGCTGCAGTCTTCGGACCCCGTCAGCGCGCTGGCCTATGCCCAGCAGGCCAATGCCCTGGCAGCCCAGGCCTCACAGATGGCCCAGCAGGATGTTGACGGCTTCGGCGGCATGGGCGGCTGGGGCGGAGGCGGAGGCATGTACGGCGGCCGTGGCGGCGGAAGCGGCCTCGGCGGTGCGATTCTCGGCGGAATCCTCATCGACTCCATCCTGCGAGGCGGCTCCGGCGGCGGCGGAGGCTGGGGCGGCGGAGGTTTCGGCGGATTTGGCGGCGGCGGCGGAGGCTTCGGCGGCGGCGGCGGCGGCGGTTTTGGTTCCTCTGGAGGGAACTTCTAGCGGCGTAATATCCCCGGGATTTACCGGTACAGGGTTACTGGCGCACCGAGATTTTGACAGGCTGGCAACAGCACACAACGCAGGTTACTTGCACACATTTTGAAAGGCAGACAGATGGTAAAGCAGTCCATATTCGGGCGGATCGCCCAGCTGGCCAAGGCCAACATCAATTCGCTCCTGGACCAGGCGGAAGACCCCCAGAAGATGCTTGACCAGATGGTCCGCGACTACAGCAACAATATTGCCGAGGCTGAGAGCGCCGTTGCCCAGACCATCGGCAACCTTCGCATGCTCCAGGACGACTACAACGAGGACCTTGAGAACGCCCGCAGCTGGGGCAACAAGGCACTCGCCGCGTCGCGCAAGGCTGACGAGTTCCGTGCCAGCGGCAACACCGCCGATGCGCAGAAGTTCGACAACCTTGCCAAGGTCGCAATCCAGCGCCAGATGGCGTCGGAGAATGAGGCCCGCGGTGCCGAGCCGACCATCGCTTCCCAGGAAGAGATCGTCGAGCGGCTCAAGACCGGCCTGAACCAGATGAAGGACAAGCTCCAGCAGCTGCAGTCCAAGCGCAACGAGCTCATTGCGCGTTCCAGGAACGCTGCGGCGCAGAACCAGATGCACGACGCCATCAAGAGCATCGACGTCATGGATCCCACCTCAGAGGTCGGGCGTTTCGAGGAAAAGATCCGCCGTGAAGAGGCAAAGGTGCGCGGTGCAAATGAGCTTGCTGCCTCCAGCCTCGACGCTCAGTTCGAGTCCCTCGAAGACCTCGGCGAGCAGACCGAGGTAGAAGCACGCCTTGCTGCACTTAAGGCCTCTGCCGCCAACCAGTCGGCAATCGAGCAGAACTAGTTTCCTCATTACCGCAGCAGGCCGGCACCCCATGCGGGTGCTGGCCTGCTGCCGTGTCAGGTGCTGCTTTCGAGTTTCCTGCGAACCGCGAGCCTCCTGCTGCGCTGCGGAACCACGATCCATAGGAGGAGCAGCACCAGTGCGGCTGCACCGGCGGCCACAGCTCCTGCCCAGCCGCCCAGTACGAGGTCGAAAACGAGTCCCAGCGTGCCAATCAGGATCAGCCCCACCAGCACGAGTGTCCAGCGCAGCAGCAGGTCGCTGTTGCGCACCAGCTGGTACTTGATCCGCCGCTGGAAGAAGGACCGGTGCATCACCACGGTGGACATCAGGACAGCGGTCACGAGCACGGAGAGCACCACCAGCGACAGGTAGATTCCCACCTGTATGGGTGAGAGGGTGGTAAACCGCTCTTGGAAAGGCAGCGTCAGCAGGAAGCCGGTAAGGATCTGAATACCCGTCTGCAGTACCCGGAGTTCCTGCAGCAGGTCCGTCCAGTTCCGGTCCAGTTTTTGCAGCGCACTCTCACCGCGGTCCGGGTCGTTCCGGACACGCGGCTCTGGCCTTCCGTTCAACCCCGGATACTGGCGGGCATTCATTCCCGCAGTGTAGTGGAGCCCGGGTTCGTTGGAACCAGTCCCCCAAAGACGGCTAGGGCGGCGCTGATGGGTGCGCTGCCGGCAAAACAAAATCCCCGTCCGGAACCCGGACGGGGATTTTCTTGGTTGCGGGGGCAAGATTTGAACTTGCGACCTCTGGGTTATGAGCCCAGCGAGCTACCGAACTGCTCCACCCCGCGGCGTGTTATCTATCTTACCCGCCGCGGGGTTGAGCTGCAAACCGGCTACTCTCCTGAGCCCTCGTTCCCGCCATCCTCTGCACCGGCGTCGCCCGAAGCGGCACCCGCTGCCGCGCCGGCCATCTTGTCCTGCGCAGCGATAGCCCGCTGGATCGCGGCGTTCAGCTTGTCCTGCGCTGCACCATAGGCTGCGAAGTCGCCATTCGCCAGCGCTTCCTGGCCTTCCTGGATTGCAGCACCTGCGTCGGACAGTGCAGTTTCCAGGTCTGCCTGGGCCGTGGTCTCCACGGGCGGGGCACTGGGATCAACCGGCGTCTCGCCAACATTCTCCTGGTCGCCGGTAACGGCTCCAGAGTCACCGCCGAAGACCTGGTCGAGTGCTTCGTCCAGGGTTGGGGCGAAGCCAACCTTTTCGCCGAAGTTCACCAGCACGCGCTGGAGCGTCGGGTAGGAGGAGGCGCCGGAGGACTGGACGTAGACGGGCTGCACGTAGAGCATGCCGCCGCCAACGGGCAGGCTGAGCAGGTTGCCGTTGATGACTTCGGAGGCACCCTGGCGCAGCAGGTTCAGCGCGTTGGAAACTGTCGGATCCGAGTTGAACCGGTTCTGTGCCTGACCGGGGCCGGGCACAGCCGTATCAGTCGGGAGCTCAAGCAGGCGCAGCGTTCCATAGGACTCCGCCTTCTCGCCGTCCGTGCCGGTCCCTGCGTCAGCATCAGCGGCGAGGAAGCCGTAGAGCACGTTGCGGGCTTCACCGTTCTGGCTGACAAACGGGATGAACGGCGTCGTCAGGGAGAATGCCGGGCTGTCCTGGCCGGGCATCTGCAGCGAGAGGTAGTACGGCGGCTGCTTGACGTCGGAGTTCGTCCGGGTCGGGTCGGACGGAACGGACCATGCGTCGTCGTTCTTGTAGAAGGACTCTGCATCGGTGACGTGGTAGCGGCCCATAAGCTCACGCTGGACCTTGAACTGGTCCTCCGGGTAGCGCACGTGAGCCATCAGGTCTGCTGACATGTCGCTGTACGGCTTCAGCGTGGACGGGAAGACATCCTGCCAGGCCTTCAGCAGCGGGTCCTCGTCGTCCCAGGCATACAGGGTGACGGAACCGTCGTAGGCATCAACAGTCGCCTTCACGGCGTTGCGGATGTAGTTCACCCGGTCTGCCGGCAGTGCTGCGGAGGCTCCGCCGGTCAGGGAATCGGTGGTTGCCGAAGCAAGCTCCTGCTGCGTGGAGTACGGGAAGTAACGGCTGGTGGTGTAGCCGTCCACGATCCACTTCACGCGTCCGTCAACAACGGCCGGGTAGGCGTTTCCATCCACGGTCAGGTACGGAGCCACCTTCTCGACGCGTTCGCGGGGATCGCGGTCGTAGAGGATCTGGGATTCTTCGTTGACGAAGTCCGAGAGCAGCAGTTCCGTGGACTGGAACTTGATGGCGTAGACAAGCTGGTTGAAGAGGTTGCCCACACTCGGTCCGCCGTCGCCGGAGAAGGTGGTCTGGGTGTCGTCCTCCGCGTTGCCGGTCTGCGGGCGGTCGATTTCGACCGGCGCAGTGTCTTCGGGAGCACCGACCACGGAGTAGTCCGGGGAAGACTCGCCAAAGTACACCCGGGGCTCGTAGTCGCCCAGCACACCCGTTGAGGGGATGCCGGATTCCATGAAGCTGGGCTTGCCGTCAGCCTGCACCGTTGAACCGCGGGCTGCGACGACGCCGTAGCCGTGCGTGTAAAGGATGTGCTCGTTCACCCAGCCATCGGGAACGCCGTTGATGTTCAGTTCACGAACGGCGATGACGGTGTCCTGGATGTCGCCCTCTACGTCGTAGCGGTCAACGTTCAGGGTTTCCGGGAACTGGTAGTACTGGCGGAACTGCTGGAGCTGGCCGAACGCGTCCGAAACGACATTCGGGTCCAGGAGACGGATGTTCGCGGTGGTTCCGGCGTCGGCAGCCAGGGCCCCGGCGTTGGCATCAACCGTGGCGTCGTAGTCGATCACTTCGGTGTCGGCCAGTCCGTAGGCTTCGCGCGTCATGTCGATGTTGCGCTGGATGTACTCACGCTCAAGCGTCTGCTCCGAGGGAACGACCTGGTAGCGCTGCACGATCCAGGGGTACACGCCGCCGGCAACGATGGCGGTGATCACGAGCATCGCCGTGCCGATGATGGGCAGGCGCCAACGGCCGATGATGGCCGACAGGATGAACAGCAGGGCAACGATCACCGAGGCGACCGCAAGGATCGCCTTGGTCGGGATGACGGCGTTGACGTCCGTGTACAGGGCGCCGGTCCAGGAACCTGAAGTGCTCAGGAGCGTGTTGTACCGGTCAAGCCAGAAGTTCACGGCCTGCAGCAGCAGGAAGGAAGCGGCAATGACGGCAATGTGGATGCGTGCCGGGCGGCTAACGAAGACGCCCTTCTCCTCCAGGCGGATACCGCCGTAGAGGTAGTGGGTGAGAAGTCCGGCGATACCGCTGATGACGACGACGGAGATCAGGAAGCCCACAATGAAGCCGATGAACGGCAGCGTGTTCAGGTAGAAGCTGTAGTCCATGTTGAACTCGGGGTCAGTCTGCCCGAAGTCCTTGCGGTTGAAGAACAGCAATGCCTGTTCCCACATGGCCATGGCAGCCGTGCCGGCAAATCCGCCGACCACAACCGGGATGCCGATCATCAGGAGCTTGCGCACCGGCTCAAGCTGGGCCTGGTAGCGGTTCAGGTTGTCCTGCAGCGCACTGTCCGGTGCGTAGATCGGCCGGGAGGAATAAGCGGCACGGATGCTGAAGTAAACACAGACGGACATGACCACGAAGGCCGCCGCAAAGAGGGCGATCCGGGTCAGGTTTTCCTTGATGAAGACCTCAAGGAAGCCAAGCTGGTTGTACCAGAGCACGTCAGCGTAGACCTGGGAGAAGTAGACAAACCCGATCACCAGTACGGCTACGACGATCAGGGTGGCAATCAGCGGGCTGCGCCGCCGACGGGTGGTGCTGGGGCTCGGTCGGGAGAATGGGCCATTAGGTCCGGAAGTCACAGTTACCTCATCGTTCGGTACGTCGGCTCACGGCACCTGCGAACAGCTCGGCGAGTTCGGATCCGCTGCCTCGGTTTCAAAGCAACCAACGACCCCTGTGTCCGACGGCCTGCCCGTTTCTTGCCGTGGCTCCTTATTCTGCCCTGTTAATCCCGCGCACTGCCACTTATAAGGCACCAGAGAGCGAACCTTATTAGGATCGTGATTCGATCCGGCGCGTTGCCGTGCAGCTGCCGGGTGCCTCAGCTGCCGTCCGTGCAGCGTGCCAGGCCGTCCGCACTGTTCCCCGCAGCAAGCGTCTCTACAGCGGTGAGGGCCTGTTCGAGAGTCTCGACGCTGACTACCTCCAGCCCTTCGGGGATGTTTCCGGCGACGTCGTCGCAGTTGGCTTTGGGCGCCAGGAAGAACTCCGCGCCGGCGGCTGCGGCACCAACCATTTTCTGTTCGATGCCGCCGATCGGCCCAACCTGCCCGTCGGCGTCGATGGTTCCGGTGCCGGCGAAGTTCCGTCCCTGCGTCAGCTCCCCCGGGGTCAGCTTGTCGATGATTCCCAGGGCGAACATCATGCCGGCGGAGGCGCCTCCGACGTTTTCAAGGGCGATTGCGACGTCGAACGGGAAGGTGAAGTCGATGCTCAGGTATGCGCCCATCTGGTAGGTGCCGTTCTCCCCCAGCGTCGGAGTGACCTCCAGCGTCTGCTCTGTCCCGTCCCGGCGGACGGTGATCCGGGCCGGCGCGCCTTCCGTCTCATTCAGGGATTCCCGCAGGGACTCAACACCGGTCACTTCTGTGCCGTCCACTGAGAGGAGAATGTCCCCTGTCTCCAGGATTCCCTCCGCGGGTGCGTCTTCCATGATGCCGGCGACGGAAAGTTCCTCGGTGAAGGGAATCCCCAGCTCGTCCAGGGCAGCGGCCACTGCTGACTCCTGCGAGGACGTCATGGCGGCTGCGTTGCCTTCCTGGATTTCCCCGCGTGTGGTTCCGGGAGGATAAACGAAGTCCACCGGCAGCACGGCGTCCTCGGGATTGAGCCAGGACGCGACGACCTCGCCCATGTTCACGGCGCCGTTGGGTCCCCCGGAAACAAACACCGTGGTCAGCGCCAGTTCGCCGGCAGTCGGGTAGGTCTGTTCGCCGTCGATGGTGATGAGCGGGCTGTCACCAATTTCCCCGATCGTGTTGAAAGTGGGGCCGGGCGACTCCAGGACGTACGGAGCCGGAATTACCAGCCCGGCAGCACCCAGGACCAGCGCGGTTCCACCGGTGATCAGCAGGGCGCGCCTGCGCGGCGAGCGCCGCGCAGGGTGCGCAGCCGTGGAGGGGATGCCGCTGCCGGCAGCCTCCGGCTCGTTTCCGGCGGAGGATTCATCGTTCGGGGAACGCAATCGGCTGTCCTTTCCTGCGACGCCTGGCCGGGGGCCGGGCCGGGCGCCGGGTAGTGGAAGATGCTTCAACGCCGTGGAACGCCCGGCTAAGCCCGGCCCCGCACGATGTCTTGGGCCATTCTCCCACGTGCTCCTTTGCCAACAGCGAACGGATCCTGCGAATGCGGGACAGTGCCCCGCCCGTGCCGGTAACGTGGGAATCCACGCAGCCGGTGACCCACTGGCTGCCAATGCACTAGAACTTCCACAGGACCGGTGGTACCCATGAGCTCAAATCCCTCTGACCCAGGGGACACTCCCCAGGATCCGCTGTCCGAGATGCTGGCCCGCCTCTTTGGCGGCGGCCAGGCCGGCGGCATAGATCCGCAGGAGCTGGCCAAGGCAGCCGGACTTCCCTCGGATCCCAATGCCATGGCCATGATTTTCCAGCAGGTCCAGGCTATGTTCAGTGCCCCCTCTGAAGGACCGGTCAACTGGCAGCTGGCCAAGGACAATGCCCGGCGTGTCGCCGCTGCGGGGGGCGATCCCTCCGTGACGCCGGGACAGGCGAAGGAAGTGGACGAAGCCCTCCATGTTGCACAGATGTGGCTTGATCCGGTGACCGACTTCCCCTCAACCACCAGCCTTGGCAGGGCGTGGTCCCGCGCCGAGTGGGTGGAGGCCACGATGGACTCCTGGCGCCGGCTCACCGAGCCCGTGGCCGTGAGCATCTCGCAGGCCCTGTCCAACGCCATCACCACCCAGATGCCCGAAGAGATGAAATCCATGATGGGCGGCGCTTCTTCCATGCTGGCAAACATGGGCGGCGCTATGTTCGGCATCCAGCTGGGCCAGGCAGTCGGCGCGCTGTCACGGGAAGTGCTGAGCTCCACCGACATTGGCCTCCCCCTCGCCGAGGGCACCATGGCGCTGCTCCCCTCCAACGTCACTGCATTCGGCGAGGGCCTGGATGTCCCTGCGGCCGAGGTACGCCTCTACCTTGCGGTCCGCGAAGCGGCCCATGCCCGGCTGTTCGCCCACGCACCCTGGCTTGCCCCGCACCTGTTCGGAATCATCGAGAGTTACGCACGCGGCATCCACATCGACATGTCCAAGATCGAAGACGTAGCCCGGGACATTGATCCGGCCAATCCCGAATCCATCCAGGAGGCTCTGGCCGGCGGTGTCTTCCAGCCCGAGCGCACCCCGGCACAGGCCGCTGCACTCGAACGGCTGGAAACCGCCCTGGCACTGGTTGAGGGCTGGGTGGACGAGGTCACCGCTGCGGCAACATCGAACCTGCCCTCCGCGGAAGCGCTGCGGGAGATGATCCGCCGCCGCCGCGCCAGCGGCGGTCCGGCGGAGCATACTTTCGCGTCCCTGGTGGGCCTGGAACTGCGGCCGCGCCGGCTGCGGGATGCTTCAGCCCTTTGGGCGCTCCTGCGCGAAGAACGCGGCATCGACGGACGTGACGCAATCTGGCAGCACCCGGATCTGATGCCAACGTCCGAGGACCTTGATGATCCGGCTGGTTTCAGCAAGCGGCGGGAGCTGCTCGATGCCTCGGATTCCGACGTCGACGCCGCCCTGCGCCGCCTGCTCGAGGGCGGATTCAACGAGCCTCCCGCGGACGAAGCCGCCGAAGACAGCGGTTCCGGTGCCTCGTCCGGGAACGGACCGGAAACCGGGGAAGACTCCGGCGACGATGAGACCGGCGGCGAAGATCCAGGGAAAGGCGGGCCCTCCGCCTAGTCCTCGGCCATTTCACCCTTAAGTCCGCGGGCACTGGCATAGGCCGCCCCGGACAGATAGGCCTTCGCCGTCTCCGTGTGCGGGTAGGACTCAAGCAGCCGCCAGAACTTCGGTCCGTGGGACGGCTCAAGCAGGTGTGCGAGCTCGTGCAGCAGCACGTAGTCCACTACCCACCCGGGCATGCCAATCAGCTTGTCCGAGAGCCTGATCGTCCCGCGCGAGGGGGTGGCCGAACCCCAGCGTGAGTTCTGGTTCCCCACCCAGCGCACCGATACGGGCCGTGCGGCGCCTTTGAGGTAGCGCCGGGACAATTCTGCGGCGCGCTCCGCCAGCCCTGAGTCGGCCTCTGCCGGGTCGGCAGCCGGCGGCGCCGCGGCCCGGCTCTCCAGCTTGTCCACCATCCGCTGTACCCACTCCGCTTCCTGCGTCTTCGTGAAGTGTGCAGGAATGGATACGACGGCGACGCCGTCCCGGAACACGGCGTTCACCGTCCTTTTCCGGCGTGCCGAACGCCGCACTTCAATGGGCAATCCGGCGCGTGTGGTGGCTGGAACGGACGGAGAAGGCATGTGTCCACATTATTCTCCCCGGCTCCCCCTTCGGAAACCTGTGGAAAACTCCCTCGCGCCGGCCCTGTGCGTGCTTACATGGTGCCCCGGCACACGCACATCCCAGACCGAAGGAGACCGGCATGCGGATCAACCCGGGCATCTACGTCCTGGACCTCGGTCCAGACCGCCGGCAGTTTGGACTTGGCGCAGGAGCCCTGCTGCTGGCCGGCCTGACCGACGGGGACCACGCCTTCATCAACGCCCTGCGAAAGGGAGTGCCTGACGGCGAGGAAGCGGCAGCCGGGGCAGAGGCCGGGCTGGGCGAGCAGCGGCAGGAACAGTTGCTCCAGGTACTGGCGCCCGTGCTCCTGGCCCAGCCGGGCAGCCGCCGGCTCCTTCCGCCGCTGCGGGAGGAAAGGCTGCGCCCCGACGTCGAACGTCTTTCCGCCGTTTACGGCCGGGATGCGCTGGATCCGCTCGCCCTGCGCGGCGCCGCCGTCGTGGAGCTGCTTGGCCTTGGCCGGTGCGGAGCGCTTGCCGCCCGGATCCTGGCTGCCGCCGGGGTGGGCACCATACTGCTGGGCGACCCGGCCGTCGTCTCCCCCAGCGACGTCGGCCCGGCCTATGCCATGACTGACATCGGCATGCCGCGCTACCAGGCCGTGAAGCGGCAGCTCTACCGAATCGATCCCACAGTGCGCGTCCTGCAGGTCCCCTGGCCGGAGGGCGGTGCGCGGACCGCCGTTGATCTCACCATCCTGGTCTCGGACCAGCCCGCGCCGCGGAATGCACTGCCCGGAGACAGGCTCGAACAGCCGCACCTGGCAGTGTCGGTCCAGCAATACGGCTATCAGGTGGGGCCGCTGGTGGTCCCCGGATCAACGCCGTGCCTGAGCTGCCTGGACCGGCACCGGGGCGACTCCGACCCGGGATGGTATGCGTCGGCGGCCGCACTGTCTCCCGATGCCCGGGAACCGGTCGGGGGCGCAGGTCCCGGCGGCGAGGAGACGGCATCAGCGGCACTGGCAGCTGCTGCTGCGTCCGGGCAGGCGCTGTGTTTCATTGACGGGGTTGCCCAGCCCGTCACGTGGTCCGGGGTACTCCAGCTGCGCGCCGCTGACGGATACCTGGGACTGGAAGAAATCGGATTCCATCCAGCCTGCGGGTGCAGGCTGCAGTCCGCGGCAGCGGCGTAAGGCCGTTGCAGGCTGGCGGCAACCGCCAGCCTGCATGGTCAGAGCTGCGGACTTTGGGCCAGCACCTGCAGGACGGCCTCGCCGTAGCGCTCCAGCTTTGACGGCCCAACCCCGGGCAGCGTGGCAAGCCTGTTCAAGGTTGGCGGCTTGTCTTCGGCAATGGCCACCAGGGTAGCGTCAGTGAAGACTACAAAGGCCGGTACCCCCGCTTCGGCGGCGGCCTCCCGCCGCCACTCACGCAACGCCTCGAAGGTGGCTTCGTCATAGGTCGCCGGGCAGTCCCCGCAGCGGCCCATCTTGCGCTCGGCGCCGCTGGTGAGCAGTGAACCGCAGACGCGGCACTTGGCCGGACCAGTGACTTTCTTCCGGGCGGGCCTTGCCTGCCGGGGCGAACCTGCGTCGCGCGCAGTGTTCGGCCGCAGCCCGTCCAGGAACCGGGAAGGCTTGCGGTTGGCCCTGCCGCCGGGTGTGCGTGCCGTTGACCAGGAGAGGGAGAGATGCACCCGTGCGCGGGTGATGCCCACGTAAAGCAGGCGCCGTTCCTCATCAACGGCTTCGGGCGTGTCCGCGAAGGAGATCGGCATCAGGCCCTCGCTCAGGCCGACCAGGAAAACGGCGTCCCACTCCAGGCCCTTCGCAGAATGCAGGCTGGCCAAGGTTACGCCCTGCACCTTCGGAGCATGCTGGGCCGCAGCCCGCTCCTCGAGTTCGGCCGTGAAGTCAGCCAGTGTGAAGATGCTGTCCGGATCCTGGGTCCGGTTGGCGTGGAGTTCGTCCGCGAGGGCGACCAGGGCCGCCAGGGATTCCCACTTCTCCCGGGTTGCGCCTCCGCCGGTGGGCGGGTCCGCCGTGTAGCCGAGGTTGGCCAGGATGTCCCGGACCAGCTGCGGCACGGGTTCGCTGCCCACTGAACGAGCGGCGGCACGCAGCTGCAGCATGGCATCCCGGACTTCGCGGCGGGCGAAGAAGCGTTCTCCGCCCCGAAGCTGGTAGCCGATTCCAGCACTGGCCAGGGCCTGCTCGTAGGCTTCCGACTGCCCGTTCGTCCGGAACAGGACGGCAACCTGGCTGGCTTCCACGCCGTCGTCGAGCAGCTTGCGGATGCGTCCGGCAACGTATGCCGCCTCAGCTTCGTCATCGGAGCATTCAGTGAAGACCGGCTCGGGGCCGGCGGGGCGCTGGGCAATGAGTTCCAGCGGTTCAGGCCACGGAGGGGCGTTCCGCGAGCGCTCCCCTTCGGCGGTCCGGGCTGCCAGGATGCGGTTCGCGAGGTTCACCACCTGCGGCGTCGACCGGTAGTCACGCACCAGTTTCACTACCTCTGCACCGGGGAAGCGGTGGGTGAACTCCAGCAGGTGCCGCGATGTTGCACCGGTGAAGGAGTAGATGGTCTGGCTCGCATCGCCCACGACGCAGAGTTCCTCGCGCTCCCCCAGCCACAGGTCAAGCAGGCGCTGCTGGAGCGGGGACACGTCCTGGTACTCGTCAACCACAAAGTGGCGGTACTGGTCCCGGACGGTGGCCGCTACCCGCTGGTCCTCCTGGAGGATGCCCACGATGATCAGCAGGACGTCCTCAAAGTCGATGACGTTGCGGTCCACCTTGACGTCCTCGTAGGACTGGAAGATCCGGGAAACGGTGGTGAGGTCGAAACCTGCAGGAGCATCCCTGCCGGCGGCGGCACGGACATAGCTGTCAGGAGTGAGCATAGAGACTTTGGCCCACTCGATTTCGGCAGCAACATCGCGGATGGCCGCGCGGTCAGTGGAGAGGCGGAGCCGGCGTGCAGCCTCCGCGATGAGCTGGGCCTTGTGGTCCAGCAGCCCGGGCAGCGGACCGCCGACCGTCTGCGGCCAGAAATACTGCAGCTGCTTCAGGGCCGCGGCGTGGAAGGTCTTAGCCTGCACCCCGCCGGCGCCGAGGTCCCGCAGGCGGGTCCGCATTTCCGCCGCTGCGCGGGCGGTGAAGGTAACGGCCAGCACTTGCTGCGGCTTGTAGAGCCCGGAGTGGACGCCGTAGGCCATACGGTGCGTGATGGCCCGGGTCTTGCCGGTGCCGGCGCCGGCCAGGACACAGAGCGGGCCGGTCAGTGAAGTGGCAACTTCCCGCTGCTCGTCGTCCAGCCCCGCGAGGATGCGGGCCTCGAGCGTGTCTACGCTCATTCCCCGGCCTCCGGTTCCGGAACGGGCCCGCCGTACCAGCGGTCGATCAGGTTCCGGGCTATCGAGATGGAGGACGGTATGCCGACTTCCCCTGCCGCCACCGCGTCGGTGAGTTCCTTCCGCGTGAACCAGCGGACGTCAGCCATTTCGACGCCGTCGGCCTGCGGTTCGGTGCCGTCAGCTTCGGCGCAGAATCCCATCATCAGCGAACACGGGAACGGCCACGGCTGGGATCCCAGGTACTGCGGATTCCTGACCACGACGGCGGATTCCTCCGCGACTTCGCGGATCACCGCTGCTTCCAGGGACTCCCCGGGTTCGACGAAGCCGGCGAGAGTCGAATAGCGGTTTCCCGGCCATGCAGCGGCACGACCCAGCAGGATCCGGTCCGAGGGATCCGTTACCGCCACGATGATGGCGGGGTCCGTGCGCGGAAAGTGCTGGCTGCCGTCCTCGACGCAGCGGCGGACCCAGCCGCCCTGTTCCATCCGGGTAGGGGCGCCGCAGCGCGGGCAGTGGGTATGCGTGGCGTGCCAGTTGGCAACAGCGCATGCCTCAACAAACAGCCCGGCGTCCAGCGAGCCAAGGGTGACCGCGACGTCGCGCAGGCCAGCCCACCGGGAGCCGCCGCGTTCCATGGCGGGGTCGGTCTCAGGCATGGTCACCATGACAATGTCCGCGCCCGCGGGAACCGAACCGTCCTCCAGCGTGCGGCCCAGATAGACGGGTTCCTCGCCGAACCCCTCCGGGCCAACAGGGTCCAGGACCAGCGTGTCCTCCCGCACCAGGGCCTTGCCCCGGGCGAAATACATAACGCGGGTAGTTTCCAGGGCCCGAATGTTCTCGAAAAGGTCCTCGGAGGTCCTGCGCTCACTGCCGCGGTCGATGGCGCCCCGCGCAAGCGGCAGCCGTCCAAGCTGCGGGGACTCTGGCGTGCGTAACGGACTGCTCATACCCCTACCGTACTTACTTCGGGAGCCCAATCAGAAAGCCGTCCGCTGCCGGTGGATACCGGAGCGCCGAACCCTGAGTTTTTCCTCACGCTCTTCCGACTCGCCGGGTGCCTATAGGTTACTCCCAACACATCTGCCCCTACGGTTAAAGGTGTGAAACGCACACCCATGGAATTGGCAGCCCTGGCCAGCGCCGCCGTACCGGCGCTGGCGCTTACCGGCGTCGCCGGTTCGCCCGACGACGCCGCGGATTTCGATTCCGCGCTCCTAGTGGACGACGCCGGCAAGCAGTGGCGGGTGCGTTCGCCCAAGCATGTTGAAGCCAGCATGCGCCTGGAGACCGAGCTCCTGGTCCTGCGCGCTTTTGTCCCCGGCGTCCGCGCAGAACTGCCGTTCGCCCTTCCCTACGTTGCAGGCACCGTCCGCCAGGGACAGCTGTGCACCTTTGTGTATTCCCACCTGCCTGGCTCCACCCGGGACATCGACGAACTTTCCGGCGGCGGTGCCGAACTGGCAGCTGACATTGGCCGCACCATGGCTGCGATCCATGCCCTGCCGCAGGCCCTGGTGAACAACGCCGACCTGCCCAGTTACACAGCCAATGAGTTCCGCCAGCGCAAGCTCAACGAACTCGATCAGGCTGCTACGACGGGCAAGATCCCCGCTACCCTGCTTCGCCGCTGGGAACACGCGCTGGAAGACGTGGCACTGTGGCGCTTCAGCCCCACCGTGGTTCACGGAGACCTGCATGAGGACAACCTGCTGGTTTCGGGCGGACGGATCAGCGCAGTAAACGGCTGGACCGACTTGCGGATTGGCGATCCGGCCGACGACTTCGCCTGGCTGATCGCAGCCAACAACTCCGATTTCACGGACACGGTCCACAACGCGTACATCGAGGCGAGGCCCGACGCCGTCGATCCCCACCTGATCCGGCGGGCTGCCCTGTCTGCGGAGTTCGCGCTGGCCCAGTGGCTGGTTCGGGGCATCGCCGCCGAGAACCGGTCAATGGTCGAAGAAGCCGAAGAGATGCTGGCCACCCTGGAGGCGGACATCCTCGACCAGGAGGCCGCGGATGCTGCTGAAGCTGAGGTTGAGGCTGCTGCCGCCGAGTCCCGGGTTTCACTTTCCGCAGTGCCTGCCGCGGCCCCAAACCTGTCCACCGGAGCAACTGCCGCCGTTCCGGGTCCGGCCGCCCCGTCAGGCAGCGAAGGACGCGGCAAGGTGAGCGTTGCTCCCATTCCGGAGACGGAACCGGAAGCAGATGAAGTTCAGACCCAGGTCAGCTCCAATGACCCTGCGTCTTTCGAAACCGGCAGCGCCACTGTTGACGCCGAGCCCGCTACATCCGCAATTCCGCTGATTGCCGCCAGCCCAGGCACCGGCGTAGACGCGGACCCGGACCGCGGGCACGGCAGCACAACCGCCGAGGACGCCAAGGACGCCAAGGACGCCAAGGACGCCAAGACACCTTAGGCCGCGCCGGTTTTAGAATCCCTCCCCCACCGAAAAAACCCGCCTGCAACCGCAGGCGGGTTTTTTGCTGCGTGGCTTCGCTAAAACTCCTGGAGAAACTTCTTGACCAATCCGACGGTCCTATGGTTAGTTAGTCAAGTAATGAACCAGTGAAGGTGGGCGGGACTCAGTGATCGATGACAGCAAGCCGATCTTCCAGCAGATCGCCGAACGAATCGAAGGGGACATCCTCGACGGGGTACTCCCCGAGGAGGGACAGGTGCCCTCAACCAATGAGTTCGCGGCCTTCTACCGGATCAATCCGGCTACGGCTGCCAAGGGCGTGAACCTGCTGGTTGATGAAGGGCTGCTCTACAAGCGCCGCGGAATCGGAATGTTCGTCGCGCCGGGGGCCCGGGCAACCGTCCTGGCCAAGCGGCGGGACCAGTTTTACCGCCAGTACGTCCAGCCTCTGAATCTCGAAGCCCGGAAGCTCGGGATAGGCATGGAGGAACTCTCCACCCTTATCCAACGCAGTGCCGCTGAACACGAAGGGACCCCGGCACCATGAACGTCATAGAAACGCGCGGACTAACGCGCCGCTACAAGGACCAGACCGCCCTGGACAACGTCACCCTGGACATTGCTCCCAACCGCATCTACGGACTTCTTGGCCGCAACGGGGCCGGGAAGACCACCCTGATGTCCATCCTGACCGCCCAGGGGTTCGCCAGTTCAGGGGAAATCCGGGTCTTCGGCGGAAACCCGTTCGAAAACGAGCACATCCTCTCCCGGCTGTGCTTTGTCCGGGAGTCGCAGAAATACCCTGACGACTTCACCGTGCGGAACGCCCTGGACGCGGCCGCCATGTTCTTCCCCAACTGGGACGCGGACCTGGCCCAGACCCTGCTGGAAGACTTCCAGCTACCCCGGCCCAGGAAGCACCGGATCAAGAAGCTCTCCCGCGGACAGCTCTCCGCCGTGGGTGTGATCATCGGGCTGGCTTCCAGGGCCGAGCTGACCTTCTTCGATGAACCGTACCTAGGACTCGACGCCGTTGCCCGGCAGCTCTTCTACGACCGCCTGCTCACGGACTTCGCGGACCATCCCCGCACGATCATCCTTTCCTCCCACCTGATCGATGAAGTGGCCAACCTGCTCGAGCACGTCATTGTCATTGACCGCGGCCGCATCGTGATGGATGACGAGGTTGAGGCGATCACAGGCTCCGCCTTCGCGGTAGCCGGCAAATCGACCACTGTGGAGGAGTTCGTCGCCGGGCGGCCCGTGCTGCACCGGGAGGGACTCGGCGCACTGGCCTCCGTCACTGTGGACACACCACTGTCCGCCGATGACAGGCAGAGGGCCCAGGCCCTTGGCCTGGAACTCGCACCCGTCTCGCTGCAGCAGCTCATCATCCGGCGCACGCTCAAAGCCAACGAACACTACGGCTCCCATGAGGAGAATAACGAGAAGGATCTGGAGGTCCTGCGATGAACCGCCCCCTCGCCGTCGCGCGTATGCAGCTGCTGAACAAATGGCTGTACCTTGGCATCCCGGGAATCATCATCGCCTCATCCACGCTTATCGCCATCGCAATCCTGGCGATGGTCCCTTCTGACGACGGCGAAGGCACCAGGATGGCGTTCTCCGGCCAGGCGGTCATGTGGTATTTCCTGGCGGCAGGCGTCCAGTCGCTGAGCCTGACCTTCCCGTTTTCGCAGGCCATGAGCGTCAGCCGCCGGTCCTTCTATATCGGAACACTGGGACTGTTCTCAGTCCTGGCACTCGCGCTGGGTGTCCTGTACTGGCTCTTGGGACTGGTGGAGCAGGCAACGAACGGCTGGGGAGTCGACGGGAACATCTACGCACTGCCGTGGGTCGTTGAGTCTGCCTGGTGGGTCCAGATCCTGCTGTACTTCGCGCTGACCATCCTCCTGTTTATGTTCGGTTTCTGGTTCGCCACCGTTTACCGGCGCTGGAGGACCACGGGCCTGGTAGCCGCCCTCGTCGGTTTCGGGCTGATTCTGCTCGGTGCGGTGGCCGCGGCCTCCTACACGGATTCGTGGGCCTCAGTTGGCGCCTGGTTCATGCAGCTGACTCCCCTCTCGCTCTCCGGCTGGCTGTTGCTCGGCGGTGTGGTGCTGGCGGCAGGTTCCTACGGAACACTTCGCCGGGCTACGCCCTAGGCCTCCCCCAAGAACACAGCAGCGCCGCCATCCGGAAGGACGGCGGCGCTGCTGTGTTCCAGGGCGCTCCCTGCGTTTTAGGGCCTCCCCTGTCCTGCGGAGTCGATAATGATCCGTTCAAGTTCGGCTTCCCCCAGCAGGTTGTGGGGACGAATCACCTTGTCCGCGGCGACGTAGTAGAACGCGGCACGCACCTTTTCAAGGGGAACGTTCTTGAGCCGGGCCCAGGCCAGCCGGTAGACGGCCAGCTGCACCGAGCGGACCGCCAGCTTGTCCTTTGAAGGCGGGGCGCCGGTCTTCCAGTCGATGAGGTCCCAGCCGCCGTCGTCGTCCTGGAAAACGGCGTCGATCCGCCCCCGGACCACCACGGAATCCACCCGGGTTTCCACGGGCACCTCAATGTAGGCCGGTGTCCGGGACGCCCACTCCGAGGCCTCAAACGTCGCGACCATGTCTTCGAGCTGATAGGCCTCGTCAACGTACGCGTCCGCTGCACCCGGATTCTCGTCGATATCGAGCATTCCGCTGCGGCCGAAGTACTCCTCGATCCACGCGTGGAACGCCGTTCCCTTCCGTGCCGCCATGCCCGGCTCGCGCGGAACCGGTCGGCGCAGCTGCCTGGTCACTGCCTCAGGATCGTCCTGCAGGTCCACCAGCATTGAGGCGGAAATGTGGGCTGGCAGCTCCACCTCCATGACCTCGTCCGGGGCCCGGTGCCGGGCCAGGACGAGTTCAACGTCCCTGCCCCAGCGGCTGGGTTCAAAGACACCGGCATCCCCGGCGTCGGCCTGCCCGCCGGCGTCGGTGTTACCCGGGTCCAGCTCGGTCTGTGCCGGGGCGGCGGCCGCTGCCAGGACGGCGGAGGCTGCGGCTTCCATGGCTGTCCGCCGCTGGGCCGGCAGCGGGTCCTTGGGCCAGCTGGCCCGTTCCGCAACTGCGTTGGCAGGGTTTTCATCCCCCTGGTCTTCCGGTTCGAGCCAGGAGAGCAAATGGAAGCCGGGGGCACCTGCCTTGCCCAGTTCGTAAAGTTCAAGCTGGTAGCGCGAGGCTTCAGTGGGCTTGGTCCGCCCTCCACCCCAGGCACTGGAGGTGCAGAAAAGAATGTCCTTGGCACGGGTGAACGCCACGTAGGCGAGGCGCCGTTCCTCGCGCTCCGCATGGGCACGGGCGTCGTCGGCAAAGAGTTTTTCTGCGTCCAGCCAGGATTTCTGGTCCGGCTGTTCCCAGTCCCATTGGGGCAGGTCGGGTCCGTCACCGCGCAGATGCCAGGGAACCGCGGCGTTGCCGCTGCTCCAGCGTGAGTCCTTGTCATTCGGAAACTGGCCTTCGGAGAGGCCGGGCACGGCCACCACGTCCCATTCCAGACCCTTGGAAGCGTGCACGGTCAGCAGCTGGACCGCTTCCCGCGAGGTTTCAAGGGCAGTGACCGGAAGTCCGTTCTCTTCCTCGTCTGCCACTTCCAGCCAGGCGAGGAACGCTGCGAGGTCCACGCGGTCCGCGGAGGCGCTAAACGTAGCCGCGGCGTCGATGAACGCGTCGAGGTTCCGCCGGGATTCGTGAATGCTGATGCCAGGTTTGGCGGCAACCTCGATGTCCAGCAGGATGCGTCGCTCCACTTCGCCGATGAGCGTCGTGAGGTCTTCTCCCACATAGGCACGGAGTTCGCGCAGCTCATCGCGCAGCGCTGACAGGCGTGCGAGTCCCTCCGGTGTGAGCGAGCGGCCGGCGCTGGAGGTCCAGCCCGGTTTGGGCAGGTAATCCACTGCCTCGACCAGGCTGCCGGCCTCCGCAAGGTCGGTTTCGACGACGGCGGCACCGCTTTCATCCGGTCCGTGCACCTCGGCGATCTCCCGGACGTTCATCGCTCGTTCGCGTACCCGGACCAGGTGCCGGGACCAGTCTGCCAGTGCCATCAGGTCTGCAGGACCGATGCGCCAGCGGGCGCCGGCGAGGATGCGGAGCATTGAGTCGGAACGTCCCGGGTCGCTCAGGACGCGCAGCACGGCGAGCAGGTCAACGATCTCCGGAGTTGAAAGCAGGCCGCCCAGACCCACGATCTGCACGGGAATGCCCAGGTCTTCCAGTGCCCGGCGGATGGGATCAAACTGCTTTTTACCGCGGCACAGCACCGCTACCGTCGGCGGCAGGGCGTTGCCCCGGCCGTCCGTCTCATGGCTGGGGTGCCTGAACCACTGGGAGCGGACATTGGCGATCTGGGCGGCGAGGGCCTCGGATTCTCCGACACTGACGGTTCCGTCCGGCAGGGTCACCGTTTTCTCACTGAGGTACCGGCCCAGGTATACGTCCCCCACCGGAGGTTTCGGCTTGGCCTGCAGTTCGGGGACGTCCAGGGGCATTCTGGCTCCGGGCCAGGGCGCCGGTTTGTTCAGCGGTCCGGAGACGGCGTTGGCGGCAGCCAGGATCGACGTCGAGTTCCGCCAGGCAACGGACAGGTTGGCCACACCGGCCGGTGTCCGGCCGCCTTCAGGCAGAAGGCGGGGGAAGTGTTCACGGAACGTCCCCAGCTGTCCGGCCGAGGCACCGCGGAATCCGTAGATGGACTGGTGCGGATCGCCTACGGCCGTGACAGGTGTCCCGTTACCGAACAGGGTGGAGAAAAGCACCATCTGGGCGTGGGAGGTGTCCTGGAACTCGTCCAGCAGCACCACCTTGTACTTGGCGCGCTCCATTTCCCCGGCCTCCGGGATTTCCTTGGCAATCCGGGCAGCGAGAGCCACGAGGTCGCCGAAGTCCAGCTGCCGGCGTTCAGCCTTGGCCCGCTGGTAGGCCTCCACGAGTTCCGTCACGGACATGCGTGTCTGCAGCTTGGCCACCAGGTCCCTGACGCCCTTGGCAGCGGCCTTTGTTTTGCCCGCCTGATAGGGAAGCGCCAGCACCTCGTCCAGGTGGTGCTGGATCTCGGCACGCACCCGGGCGGGGGTCAGCAGGTGCTCTGAACACTCCGAAGCCATCTGCAGCACGGCGTTTACCAGCGTGGACTTGGCGGCTGTGAAATGTTCGTAGTCGCCGGTGTAGGCCTCCACTACCTCGTTGGCCAGCTGCCAGGACTGAGCACCGCCCAGCATCACTGAATCCCGTTCGACCCCGATCCTCAGGCCGTAATCGTTCACGATGCCGTTGGCATAGGAGTGGTAAGTGGAGACCGCTGCTTCCAGCTGGGCGTCTGCGGCGTCCTCTCCCAGCTTCCGTTCCAGCAGCCGCAGCCTGCCGCGGATACGGCTGGCCAGCTCGCCGGCGGCCTTTCGGGTGAAAGTGACGCCCAGGATCTGCTCCGGCGCCACCAGCTTGTTCGCGACGAGCCAGACCACGCGGTCGGCCATGGTCTTGGTCTTTCCGGACCCTGCGCCCGCCACCACCAGCAGCGGCTCCAGCGGCCCCTCAATGATCTCCTGCTGCGCAGCAGTGGGGTACTGCACCTCATCCGGCGGGCCGTCATGCAGCAGCTCCGCCAGCTGGCGTGCCGAGAACTTCGGCAAGGCCGGCGTTCCGGCGTCCACGCCGCCGCTCACGTCCAGCGTCATTCGGTGACCTGCTTTCCTTCGGTGCACAGCGGGCAGATTTCCGGCAGCCGGCAGCCGTGGCCCCCGTAGCCGCTCCGGGCCGGATCGTGGACGGTGTCGAACGAGTCAGCGGACATCAGGGCCGCGGCCTCTTCGATCATGGCCAGGGCGCTCTTGTCCTCAGCGCCCAGCGGAGGCTGTTCCTGCACGGAGACCCCCTTGGAGGTGGTTCCGAGCTGCACCAGGGCGGCCCCGCCGGGAACAGCAGGAACATCCTCAAGTGCGCCCTGCCGGACAGCTTCCTGGTAGGCGGCCAGCTGCGGGTGTCCTTCCAAATCGGCTTTTTTGGGAGCGGACTTTCCGGTCTTAAGGTCCACGATGTAGGCCCTCCCGGCGGCATCCTGTTCCAGCCGGTCGATCTGTCCGCGCAGCAGCGCTGTCCGGACGGCACCGCGCACCTCCACCGGAATGGAGGCTTCGAAATCCTTCTCCACGGCGATCAGGCTCCGGCCTCCCCTTCGCATTTCGATGACGTACTCGGCGAGCTTGCCCACCATGGCCTCGGCCCGTTTGAGGTCCACTTTGCCTTCCCAGGAATCCTTCATGCCCAGGGACGGCCACCGCCGCCGCAGTTCCTCCGTGTATTCGCTGCCGGTGGCATCGGGCATTTCCTGGGCGATCGAGTGCACCAGGGTTCCCAGGGACCGGGCGAAGTCAGTGGCCTGTTCCCCGCCCACGGCTGAAACGAACCAGCTCAGCGGAGACTTGGTCACGGCATCGACCTTTGAGGGCGAAACCGGAATCGGAGCATCGGGCGGAAGTACCGGCCCGGTGCTGGAAAGAGGCAGCAGCCCCCACCACTGACGCGGGTGCGCCCCGGGGACGGGCACCGGGTGCCGGAGCATCCGTCCGAGGTGCTGCGCCGCTTCGCGGGCGTCCTGCGGATGCGTCTCTGCCTGCTGGGCATGGGCCCGCAGTTCCGCCACAAGGGAGCGCAGCGTCAGCGGGCGCAGGACCTCGGTGCGGGGACGCACGGCCACGCCGTCGGGCAGCGGATCGACCAGGTCCAGGAACTGCGAGGGCTGCTCGTCTTCCGATGACACGGCGGTGCAGACCAGTACATCCCGGGCACGGGAGAGCGCCGTGGAGAAGCTGCGCAGTTCGTCATAACGGGTGCCCTGCATCAGCGTCTGCGGACTGCGGGTGCTGCGGTAGTCCGTATCCGGGAATTCGACGGCGGCCACCAGGTCGCCGCTGCCCAGCAGCTCGCCGCGCAGCCGGAGGTTGGGCCAGACGCCCTCCTGGATACCCGCAACAATCACTACCGGCCATTCCCGGCCGGCCGCACTGGCAGGTGTGAGGAGTTCAACGGCGTCGCGCTGCTGTGCCCGCGCTGCCAGCGTGTCCATGGGCAGTTCGGAGCTGGTCAGGTAGTCGAGGAACTGCTCCGGAGTGGAACCGGGCAGCTGGTCTACGTAGCGTTCAGCTGTTTGGAACAGTGCCATGATCGCGTCCAGGTCCCGGTCTGCCCGGAGCCCGGTGGACCCCCCGGAGAGTGCGGCTTCGGCCCATTTCTTCGACCATCCGGAGGTGGACCACAGCGCCCACAGCACCGTCTCGGCGCTGGCACCGGGCTGCGCAGCTGCGTCCCGTCCGGCACGCAGCATCGCCGCAAGCCGCTTGGCTGAACCTGCTTCCCAGCCCAGTCCGGCGAGCGCCAGTCCGGCGTCGGACAGCGGGTCCACCAGCGCTTCGACCAGCAGGGCATCGGAGCTGCGCCCGCCCCCGGCCCGCAGTTCTTCCCGCCGCAGGGCCTGCCGCAGCCGGCGCAGGTCCAGCGAGCCTGCTCCGCCGATCCGTGAGGTGAGCAGCGAGACAGCCAGTTCCGGGGTGAGGAGTTCGGGATTGAGGACGACGGCGAAGGCGTCCAGCAGGGGCCGCACAGCCGCCTCGTCCCGCACCGCTTTCTCAGCTACCGGGACCCGCACTTCGATGCCCTGGCTGATGAGGTAACGCTGGATCCGGGCCAGCTGGCCGCCGGTCCGCACGATCACGGCGATGTCTTCCAGGCGCCTGCCGTGGAGCAGCTGTTCCTCAAGGATGCGCTGGGCAACATAGCGCTGTTCGTGCATGGGTGAGTCGACTACGTGCGCTGCAGCGGACGGGGCAGCGCCGGGAGCCGGGGAACCGGCATCCCCCGGGACGCGTCCGGACGCAGTACGGGCCGGCGGAAGCCCCGGGACGACCGAGATCCGCGAGGCGGTCCGGTGCCAGGCCGCGGCCACGGGACCGGCAAGCCGGTGCTGGGTCCTGAGCACCGCGGTTTCCAGGTCCGGGCCCAGCACCGTCCGGAGCTCTCCGAGCAGGTCGGGGCGGGCACCGCGGAATCCCTGGACAACAGTGTCCGGGCTTGCGGTGACCACGGCGTCGCGCCCGTGAGCCAGGATTCCCAGCAGCCGGTAAATGGATCCGTTGGCTTCCTGCAGGTCGTCAACAAGGACCAGCTGCAGCCGGTCATGTTCGGCTGCGAGGAACTGCGGCTCTGAGACCAGGATGTCCGTCGCAGTGGTGATAATTCCGGCCGGGTCAAAGGCCTCCGGCATCCGCAGGTCAAGGACGTCCCGGTACTCGGCGTACAGCGCAGCAGCGGCAACCCAGTCCTGCCGGTCATACCGGTGTCCAAGGTCTTCAAGGTCCGCCGGCGCCAGGCCAAGTTCGATCACGCGGTCAAACAGCTGCCGGATTTCCTGGCGGAAACCGCGGGTGCCGAGTGCCAGGGAAAGGGATTCCGGCCACGGCAGCTGCGGCACACCGTTCTGGCCGTGTCCACCCAGCAGTTCCTTGATGATCACGTCCTGTTCCGCACCGGACAGCAGCTTGGGCGCACGGGTCACATGCGGCAGCAGGCCTTCAGCCTTGGCCCTGCGGATCACGTCGAAGGCGTAGGAGGCCCAGGTTCGAGCCGGTGCAGCGCTGATGGTGCGTTCCAGCCGGGCGGAGAGGGCATCCCTCAGTGCGGCGGCGGCCAGCCGGGAAGGTGCCAGCAGCAGGACACCGGCGGGGTCGAGTCCGCCGCGCTCAATGCGTTCCACCGCAGTTTCCACCAGGACCGTCGATTTGCCGGTTCCCGGCGCTCCCAGGACAAGCAGGGGCCCGCTCCCGGCAGGACGCTCGACGGCGGAACGCTGGTCAGGGCTCAGCTGCGGCGCGGGAAGGCCGGCTGCCGCGGGCGGGACCAGACGCAGGTTGATGCTCATACCTCCACTTCACCATGCCCCGGTGACATTCCCGGGTTAGCCGGCGCTGCGGCGTCACCGAGCTGGCTCCGCAGAGTGTCCAGCACAGTCCAGTCAGAGTCCTCCGGCTGCCAGCGGGCATCCCCGATACGCACGCGGTACCCGGACCCGTCCGGCTCAACCCGGCCCTTCAGGGGCGTTCCTTCCTGCAGGTAATGCGCCCAGGCCCGGTGCTCGTGGCATGCCGGCGGCCGGCCCGAAGACCGGATGACCCGCCACCATGGAACGGAGCCTCCGGAACGGGCCATCACCGTCCCCACCTGCCTCGGGCCTCCCGCACCCAGGAGCTCGGCGATATCTCCGTAGGCCAGGACCCGGCCCGGCGGAATGAGCGCGGCTACCGCCAGCACTGCTTCCTGAAAGTCCTCGCGCATGCTTCCAGCTTAGCGATGCCCGGCGCGCTGATTCGGGGCAATGTCGGTGCCCGCAGGTAGGTTTGAATACATGTTGAGCTGGCACGAACTCCCCCGAGCATCCTTCGACCTGGAAACCACGGGACGGGATCCCCAGCTCGCGCGCATCGTCACGGCGTCGATCATCTTGGTCGACGGATCAGGGAATGTCCTTACCCATCACGAGTGGCTCGTGGACCCCGGCGTCGAAATCCCGGCGGAGGCTGCTGCCATTCATGGCGTCAGCACTGAGAAGGCCCGCAGTGAAGGCATCAGCGCAGCCGAGGCCGTCCGGCAGATCAGTTCCGTCCTGGCCGAAACATTCGCCGCCGGCATCCCGGTCCTGGCCTTCAACGCTTCGTATGACTTCACCGTCCTGGCACGCGAAGCCGAGAGGCACGGCTGTACCGCTCCGGTCCCGTTCCCCGTCATTGATCCGTACATCATGGACAAGCAGGCGGACCGCTTCCGCCGAGGCAAGCGGACCCTGACCGCCATGGCCGAACACTACGGCGTGGCCTTCGACAACGCCCACACCTCCGCAGCAGACGTCATGGCCACCCTTGCCGTCGGAGCTGCCGTGGCCGCTGCCTTCCCTGTCATGGCGCAGGATGCCCGAACCATGCACGCGCTGCAGGTGCAGTGGGCCGCGGAGCAGGCTGCCAGTTTCCAGGCCTACCTGCGCCGCCGTGATCCTGAGGCCATCATCGACGGCTCCTGGCCGCTAAAGCCCGCGCCGGTGGATGCTCCCGTCCCGCTTGTGCCCGCAGCGGTGCAGCTCCCAACGGTGCCGGCCGCAGCCGCTCCCGCCCTCGTGGAGGAAGCGGGAGGCCAGCTGGTGCTGGAACTCGCACCGCGGTAGTCCGGCAGCGCGTCCGGAGCAGGCCCGGCGGATTTCAGGTACGCGGGCCCGCCCGCGTAGCATTGACATATTCACGACAGTGTCAGGCGCTGATGGCGCCCGGGCGTCTATGAGCGCCCCGTGTCACGCGATTGGCAGGCACTTCCCGCACAGCCGGGCCATTGGCGTCCCCTCCCCCGGACTGTTTCCTGCACGCACACCCCATCGACGTACGCAGACATTGAGGATGAATGATCACAGTTACCGACCTGCGCAAGGTCTACCGCCAGGGTTCCCGCGATGTGGTGGCCCTGGACGGCGTTAGCATGAGCGTTCCCAAGGGTTCGATTCACGGCATCATCGGACATTCCGGTGCCGGCAAGTCCACCCTGGTCCGCTGCCTGACGCTGCTTGACCGCCCGACGTCGGGAACTGTCACCATTGACGGCCGGGAACTGACCAACGTCAGGGATTCCGAGATCCGCCTGGCCCGCCGGCGCATCGGCATGGTCTTCCAGCACGCCAACCTGATGGACTCACGCACGACTGCGGCGAACGTCGCCCATCCGCTGGAGCTCGTAGGCACTCCCAAGCGGGAGATCGAAAAGCGCGTCACCGAGCTGCTGGCCCTGGTTGGCCTGCAGGATTTCGCCGGTGCCTACCCGGCGCAGCTCTCGGGCGGGCAGAAGCAGCGCGTCGGCATCGCCCGCGCCCTCGCCGCCCACCCCGACGTCCTGCTCTGTGATGAACCGACGTCGGCCCTGGATCCCCGGACAACGGACGAGATCCTGGACCTCATTTCCGAACTTACGAACCGGCTGGAACTGACCGTCCTGATCATCACGCACGAGATGAACGTGGTGAAGCGGATTTGCGACTCGGTCTCCCTGCTTGAAGCCGGACGGGTTGTGGAACACGGTCCGCTGCAGGAAGTTGCCTCGCATCTTGGCGGCCGCCTGGCCAAGGCCCTCATTCCGCTGCCCGCCACTCCCCCGGTGCCCGGCGGCCCGGTAGTGGAACTGCTGATGGTCGGAGAGCACGCAACCGAGCCGGTACTCTCAGGCCTCACCCGCCGTTTCGACACGGACGTGAACGTCCTGGCCGGCAGCGTTGAAACCCTCGCCGGACAGCGGTTCGGCAGACTGCGCGTACAGCTTGATGAACGGATCGATATGGATGCTGTCCAGGCCTATCTGGCTGATCAGGGCGTTTCCGTGGAGGTGGCACCATGAACCTGTTTGAAGAACTCGCCAACAATCCCGGCATCACCAAGGCCCTGCCCGAAGCCATCACCGACACCCTCCTGATGGTTGGCGTCTCCGGCTTCTTTACCGTCCTTGTCGGGCTCCCGCTGGGCATTTTCCTGCATACCTCCGCTCCCGGCGGACTGCGGCCCATGCCGGTGACCAACCGGATCCTTTCCGACATCATCGTCAACATCACCCGGTCCATTCCGTTCGCCATCCTGATGGTGATCCTGATTCCCTTCTCGCGGATCGTGACGGGATCATCCATCGGCCCGCTGGCCGCGTGCGTGCCGCTGAGCATCGGCACCATACCGTTCTTTGCCCGGCTGGTGGAAACCTCCCTGCGTGACGTCGCCGGAGGCAAGATCGACGCCGCGCTGGTCATGGGATCCACCCGCATGCAGGTGATCCGCAAGGTCCTGATGCCCGAGGCCCTGCCCGGCCTGGTTGCTGCACTGACGACCACGCTGGTCACCCTGGTGGGTTACTCCGCCATGGCCGGCATCATCGGCGGCGGCGGCCTGGGCCGGCTGGCGTACAACTACGGCGTGCAGCGCTTCGATACTGCCGTCATGGTGGTCACGATCGTGATCATCGTTGCGATCGTCCAGATCATCCAGCTCGCCGGCGACTTCGCGGCCCGCCGCGTGGACCACCGCTCCGCCGCCGGCACTACCCGCCGTCGCCGTCCGGCCCGCACCGGAGCCGGCGCTGCGGCACCTGCCGCCCCTGCAGGCACACCGGACGCTGAGCCTGCAGCCGGGGACTCCCGGACCCGGGTCTAAACCCGGAGCCTTCCAGTTTTCCGTCCGGTGCCCTGGCCCCGGACGGGACCTGCAGCCAGTAGCCGCTAGCTGCACAACAGCCTTCCCGGGACTCCCGGGCAGGTCTTTCGAAAGGAAACGCATCCGATGCGGAAAGCATTTTCACTCGTGGCCACCGGCGTGGCCGCGGCTCTGGCGCTGACGGCTTGCGGGGGTTCTGAATCCTCCTCCAGCGCTGTTGAGAGCCTCGATCCCGCCAACCCGGTCACACTGACTGTGGGCGCCAGCCCGCAGCCGCACGCCGTCATCCTGGAATACGTGGCGGATAACCTCGCCGCCGACGCCGGACTGGAACTCGAAGTAGTTCCCTTCGATGACTACGTGACCCCGAACATTTCGCTGGACGACGGCTCGATCGACGCCAACTACTTCCAGCACCTTTCCTACCTCGAAGCCCAGATCGCAGACCAGGGCTACGACTTCGAGCACGGCGAAGGCATTCACATTGAGCCCTACGCCGTGTTCAGTGACAAGCACAAGGACATCGCCGACGTCGAAGACGGCGCCCGCGTTGCCATCACCAACGACCCGTCCAACCAGGCACGGGCACTGGCCCTGCTTGAGGACGCCGGCCTGCTGAAGGACGTCCCCGAAGACGCCTCGGTGATCTCGCTGACCGACGAGCAGAACCCCATGAACCTGGACTTCGTGGAGAACCAGGCCGAACTGCTTGTCAACGATCTCTCCGATCCCACCGTGGATCTGGCCATCATCAACGGCAACTACATTCTTGATGCCGGCCTGAACACTGATGATGCCCTGCTGGTGGAGTCCCTCGAGAACAACCCGTACGCCAACCTGCTGGCTTGGAAGGCCGGCAGCAAGGATGCACGGATCGATAAGCTCGAAGAGCTGCTGCACTCCCCGGAGGTCAAGGCCTTCATCGAGGAGAAGTGGCCCAACGGTGACGTCACCCCGGCCTTCTAATCCGGCTTCACTCTTCATCGAAATATGAGAAACTGCCCGTATCCCTCCCGGATACGGGCAGTTTCTGCTATTTCGGGAGTTCAACCTGCCCGGAGCGGAGCTAGCATAATGTCCACTGCCGAGTGGGAGGTGCCGAATGCCGCCGGTCATAGAAACCCGGGCGCTCACCAAGCGCTACGGGTCCCGCACGGCCGTGGATTCACTGGACCTGAGTGTCCAGCCTGGATGTGTCTTCGGGCTGATCGGCCCCAACGGCTCCGGAAAGACCACCACCCTGCGGATGCTGCTCGACATCATCCGGCCTTCGTCGGGCCAGGCCCTCGTGCTGGGCGTTCCGCCACGGGCCGGAGGTCCTGCTCTGCGCCGCCGAATCGGCTACGTTCCCGGAGACCTGCGGCTCAACGGGCGGGCGAGTGGCCGGACCCTGCTGGAGCACTTCGCGCAGATCAGCGCACCGGTTCCTGCCGGACGCTTTGAAACACTCGCTGAACGGCTGGGCCTGGACCTTTCCCGGCCGGTGCGCTCCCTGTCCAAGGGCAACCGGCAGAAACTGGGACTGGTGCAGGCCTTTATGCACGATCCGGACCTTTTGGTCCTTGATGAACCCACCAGCGGCCTCGATCCCCTGGTCCAGCGTGAATTCCTGGAAATGGTGGCCGAGGCGCGGGCTGCGGGCCGCACCGTACTGCTCAGCTCCCACGTACTCAGCGAAATCCAGCACAGCGCGGACCAGGTTGCCGTCCTGTCCCTGGGCAAAGTGGTCGCGCAGGGTGATGTGGCGTCCCTACGGCTGAACCGTCTGCGCCATGTGAGGGCGTCAGTAGCAGCTCTCCCGGCGACGGAGTCGACACTGGAGAAGGACCTCGCTGCCGCGGGACTGCAGGGAACCGTGACTCGGCAGGAGGGAACCGCCCACGTCCAGGGCACACTGGAGGGCGGCGTCGATACCTTCATCAAGGTGCTTTCACGGCACCGGGTGCTGGATCTGTCGGTGGAAGAGCCCGATCTGGAGGAATCCGTGCTGCGGCTGTACGGCCGGCCCGACGCCGCGGACACTCGACCGGGTCCGGCATGAGCCCGCACGCGGCGTTTACACCAAAACCGCTGCCGGTCTTCCGCAGGGCAGTTGCCGATTCGTGGCGCTCCACCCTCATCTGGACCCTGGCCCTCACTGCCGTGCTGCTGCTCTACCTTCCGCTCTACCCCTCCATGAACGGGGCGGACATGCGCAGCCTGATCAGTTCGCTACCGCCTGAGCTGGTCAATGCCCTGGGCTACGAGGACATCCTTTCGGGTCCGGGTTACGTCCAGGCCACGTTCTTCGGGCTGCTGGGGTTCGTTCTCATTACTGCGGCCGCCGTGTCCTGGGGAAGCGCCGCGGTTGCCGGAGCAGAGGAATCCGGACGGCTGGAGCTGGTCCTTTCCCACGGCGTCGGCCGGGTCCGGTACGCCTTGGAGTCGGCGCTGGGGATCCTGGTGCGGCTGCTCTGGTTCGCTGTGGTCACAGCCGTGCTGGTCCTGGCCCTCAGCGGCCCCTCCGAGCTTGGGCTGGAGGCCACGAACGTTGCCGCAGCGGAGGCAGCATGGCTTGGACTGGGATACCTGGCCGGCAGCATCGCGATGGCAGTAGGTGCCCTCACCGGCCGTCGGACCGCGGCGCTGGGCACCTCCGCGGGCGTTGCAGCCGCGGGCTATGTCCTGAACGCATTGGCGAACCAGAACCCGGACCTGGACTGGCTGCGGACCTTCTCCCCCTATTCCTGGGCTTACCGGAACGATCCGCTGGCGGAGGGCTTCGACTTTGCCGGACTGGGACTTCTCGCCGCAGCGTGCGTGCTCTTCACGGCCGTGGCGGTGGAGGCGCTGAACCGCAGGGACATCCTGGGCTAGCCACCCCATCGAAATGGCAGAAACTGCCCGTATCAGTGCTGATACGGGCAGTTTCTGCCATCTCGTTTATGGAGGAGGACGCTACGGCTGGGCGGCCGCCGCTGCCTTCGCGGCTGCCGGCAGGGCCGCCAGGATCCGGTCCATCGCCGCGTCATCATGGGCGCCGGAGAGGAACCAGGCCTCGAAGACCGACGGCGGCAGGTAGACACCCGAATCCAGCATTGAGTGGAAGAACGGCTTGAACCGGAACGCATCCTGTGCCAGCGCGTCGGCGTAGTCGTGGACCCCGTGTTCCGCAGTGCCGAAGGCGATGCTGAACAGGTTGCCGGCACGCTGGACGCTGTGGTTCACGCCTTCAGCGGACAGCGCATCGGAGACAGCCTGGGACAGCTGGGCCGAGCGGGCATCGATATTTGCGTAGACCTCCGGAGTTGCCGCGGTGAGCGTGGCCACGCCCGCAGCCATGGCAATCGGGTTTCCGGACAGGGTGCCTGCCTGGTACACCGGACCCAGCGGCGCGAGGTAATCCATCACCTCGGCCCGGCCGCCCAGGGCGGCTACGGGCATGCCGCCGCCAATGACCTTGCCGAAGGTGTACAGGTCAGGGGCCCAGCCTTCCTTCTCCCCGGTGAGGCCCCAGTAGCCTGCCGGAGAGGTGCGGAAGCCGGTGAGGACTTCGTCCAGGATCAGCAGGGCGCCGTGGGCGGCGGTGATGCGGGACAGTGCCGCGTTGAAGCCCTCGGACGGGGTGACAACACCCATGTTGGCCGGAGCTGCTTCCGTGATGACCGCAGCGATGTCCGCCCCGTGCTGGGCGAAGGCGGCTTCCACGGCAGCGACGTCGTTATACGGCAGCACCAGGGTTTCGGCGGCGGTGGCTGCGGTAACCCCTGCCGAACCGGGCAGTGCCAGCGTGGCGACCCCGGATCCCGCAGAGGCCAGCAGTCCGTCCAAGTGGCCGTGGTAGCAGCCGGCGAACTTGATGACCAGGTTCCGGCCGGTAAAGCCGCGGGCCAGGCGAACAGCCGTCATGGTGGCTTCAGTGCCGGTGGAGACCATGCGCAGCCGCTCGACGGGCTTCACCCTGTCCATGACCAGTGCTGCCAGTTCTGCCTCCGCCGGGGTGGAGGCGCCAAAGGAGAGCCCGCGGTCGACGGCGGAGTGCACGGCTGCCAGGACGTCCGGGTGGGCGTGCCCCACCAGGGCCGGTCCCCAGGAGCAAACAAGGTCCACGTACTCGCGGCCTTCGGAGTCGGTGACATAAGGGCCCTTGGCGGAAACCAGGAAGCGCGGGGTGCCGCCCACCGAGCCGAAGGCACGCACGGGTGAGTTCACGCCGCCGGGCATCAGGGCACGGGCACGGTCAAAGAGCTCTTCAGAGGACACAGTCTGGGTCATTACTTGCTTTCCTTCAGCCAGGCAGCCAGCTCGGCGGCCCAGTACGTGAGAATGATGTTGGCTCCGGCACGCTTGATGCCGAGGACGGATTCTTCAATGGCGCGGCGGCGGTCGATCCAGCCGTTCGCAGCCGCAGCTTCGATCATCGCGTATTCACCGGAGATCTGGTAAGCCGCTACGGGAACCGGGGACATGGCAGCCACGTCCGCCAGGATGTCCAGATAGCTCATGGCCGGCTTGACCATGACCATGTCGGCGCCTTCTTCCAGGTCCAGTTCCACTTCCAGGAGCGCCTCGCGCCGGTTCGCGGCATCCATCTGGTAGGTCCGCCGGTCACCCTTGAGCTGGGAGTCAACGGCTTCGCGGAACGGGCCGTAGAACGCAGAAGCGTACTTCGCCGCGTAGGCAATCACCGACACGTCCTGGAATCCCGCTTCGTCCAGCGCCTGGCGGATGACGGCGACCTGGCCGTCCATCATGCCTGAAGGACCCAGCACGTGGGCTCCGGCGCGGGCCTGTTCGACGGCCATCCGGCCGTAGATTTCAAGGGTCGTGTCATTGTCCACGACGCCGTTCTCGTCCAGCACTCCGCAGTGGCCGTGGTCGGTGAACTCGTCCAGGCAGACGTCGCTCATGATCACCAGGTCGTCGCCGACTTCGGCGCGGACGTCGGCAATCGCTTGGTTCAGGACGCCGTTGGGGTCTGTCCCCGCGCTGCCTGCGGCGTCGCGCTCGGCCGGAATGCCGAACAGCATGATGCCGCCGACGCCGAGCTCCACGGCTTCGGCCGCTGCGCGCTTGAGCGTTTCGGTGGTGTGCTGCACAACGCCGGGCATCGAGGTGATGGGGTTCGGCTCGCTCAGGCCTTCGCGGATGAAGGCCGGAAGCACGAGTTCGGCCGGATCCAGGCGGTATTCGGCGGTCATCCGCCGCATGGCCGGTGTGGTCCGCAGCCGGCGGGGGCGGTGCTGGGGGAAGCTCATGGCTGTTCTCTGCCTTCCGGGTCAGGGTATTGGAAATTCGGGGCGGCGAGTGCCGCGTGCACGGCGTCTGCTATGCCGGCAGGGGTGGGGTGCTCTGCCGTAGCTGCAGCGGGGTGGCCCAGGCCGGCCAGCTCAGCGGCTGTGGGGTCTCCGATGGCAACAAGCACTGTGGTTCCAGGCTGAAGGGCGTCGCGGACAAAGCGCCTCGCGGTGCTCGGTGAGGTGACGACGACGGCGTGGGCGCGGGCGCGGGCCGTTTCGGCGTCCGCTTCCGCCGCGGCCGCCCAGGCGCGGTAATCCGCCGGGGTCATCAGCGTTTCCTCCGGGTAGTTCACCGGCGGGATGATCCGCCGGTCCCCCGGAGCCGGATAATCCACGGTCTCATAAGCGGGCACCGCGGCTACGTCCCAGCCGGCGGCGGCGAGCGAGGTCCGCAGGAACGGATTGGCAATATCTGCCTGGGGCAGGAAGACCCGGTTCCGCCCCGGGCCCGGGACGGGCCAGAGTGCGGCAAGACCGCGCGCGGACTGGTCCCGGGCAGGAAGCAGGTCTGCAGTAATGCCGGCGGCTTCCAGGGCGCGGCTGGTTCCGGAGCCCACTGCCGCCACCGAGGTGCCGGTGCACAGCTCGGCCAGTGTGCTGCCGGCAGCTTCGGCAGCAGCGCCAAGAGCCTGCACCGTAGTCGCGGAGGTAAGGATGATCCAGTCGAACTCCCCCCGGCCAAGTCCCTGCAGGCCTGCGGACACCGGCCCGGTGTCCGCAGGCCGCTGGAAGTCGATCAGGGGCATCAGCCGTACCCGTGCACCGCGGGCGCGAAGCTCATCGGCCATGGGGCCGGCACGGTCCGGGGACCGCAGCAGTACAACGTCCGTGCCGGCCAGGTTCCCCGCCAGGCGGGTTCCGGGTCCGGCTGCGGACCGAGTTCCTTTGCCGCGCTCTCCGGTCATCCGTGGTGTCCTTGGCCGCTTAGGAGGCCAGGTCGGTGAGGTCCGCTGCGCCTGCTGCCAGGAGCTCTTCGGCCATGCGGATGCCAAGGGCGCGTGCGGCGTCTTCATCCGCCTGCGAGGTGGACGAGTAGCGCCGCAGGGCCTGTGTTCCGTCATCGCTGCAGACAACGGCTTCAAGGGCCAGGCCCTGGTCCGTGACTTGGGCCAGCGCGCCAATCGGCGCGGTGCAGCCCGCCTCAAGGCGCTGCAGGAGCGCCCGTTCGGCGGTAACGGCCATCCGGCTCGCGGAGTCGTCGTAGGCAGCCAGCGCCCGGCTCAGCGGGCCTTCAGCGGCGTCTGCGGTGCGGCACTCAACAGCCAGCGCCCCCTGTCCCGGTGCCGGCAGCATGACTGACGGGTCCAGGAATTCGGAGACCATGTCCAGGCGCCCCAGCCGGCTGAGTCCGGCGGCTGCCAGCACAACGGCGTCGAGGTCGCCGGGGGCACCCTCCACCAGCCCGGCCACCCGGCCCAGGCGGGTGTCTACGTTGCCGCGGATGTCGATGATCTCCAGGTCCGGGCGTGCAGCCCGCAGCTGCGCGGCGCGGCGGGGTGATCCGGTGCCGATCTTCGAACCTGCGGGAAGCTGAGCCAGTGTCAGGGAATCCCGTGCGCAGAGTGCATCGCGCACATCCACCCGTGCCGGAATGGCTCCGATGATCAGCCCCTCAGCCGCAGCGGTGGGCAGGTCCTTCAGCGAATGTACGGCGACGTCGCAGTCCCCGGCGAGCAGCGATTCCCGCAGGGCTGCCACGAACACGCCCGTTCCGCCGATCTGGGACAGCGCGGCACGGTTCACGTCGCCTTCGGTCCGTACCCGGACCAGGTCTACGTCGAAACCGCCCAGCTCTGCCAGGGTGTTGGCGACGGTGGTGGTCTGCGTGACGGCAAGGGCGGAGCCGCGGGTGCCGATTAGCACCGGGGAATGCGCCACTACTTCCGACCCACCGTTGAATCAGCGCCTGCGATAGTCGGCTTCTCGCCGCGCAGGTTGGCGCAGCAGCCGGGCCGGCAGACGTCGTACCACGGGCCAAGGTTCGTCAGCGCAGGCCGGTCGGCAATGTTGTTTTCAACCGTGCGTTCGCAGATCAGGTCCACGATGCCGGCCACGAACTTCTCGTGGATGCCCGGTGTGGGGGCGCGGTGTGCGGCCAGGCCAAGCTCCGAGCAGGTGTCCATCGCTTCGGTGTCCAGGTCCCAGATGACTTCCATGTGGTCGCTGACAAAGCCCAGCGGCACAATGACGACGCCGTCGACGCCCTTGGCGGGCAGCTCGGCAATGGCTTCATTGATGTCCGGTTCAAGCCAGGGCGTGTGCGGGGAGCCGGAGCGGGACTGGTAGACCAGCTGCCAGTCCAAGCCGGCGGCTTCCGGAATGCGGTCCATGATGGCCCGGGAGTTCGCCAGGTGCTGGGCAACGTAGGCGCTGCCTTCTTCGAACTCGACGTCGCGCGGGCCGGAAGCTTCGGCGTCAGCGGTGGGAATGGAGTGGGTCGAGAACAGGATTTCGATCTTCCCGTTGTCCTTGCCGGCTGCAGCGAGCTGCTCGCGGACCTTGGCCAGGGAGTCCCGCACGCCTTCGACGAAGGGCTCCACGAAACCGGGGTGGTCGAAGTACTGGCGGACCTTGTCCACCTGCAGCTTCTTGTCCAGTCCGGTCTCGACGAGGTTGATGCCCAGGTCTTCGCGGTACTGGCGGCAGGAGGAGTAACAGGAGTAGACGCTGGTGGTGACCATCAGCAGCCGGCGGTATCCGGCGTCGTGGGCCTCCTGCAGCACGTCCTTGATGTAGGGAGCCCAGTTGCGGTTGCCCCAGAGGACCGGCAGCTTGATGCCGCGGCGGTCCAGCTCGGCTTCCAGTGCAGCCTTCAGCGCACGGTTCTGCTCGTTGATGGGGCTGATGCCGCCGTTGGCGCGGTAGTGGGTAGCCACTTCCTCGAGCCGCTCGTCGGGGATGCCGCGGCCGCGGGTGACGTTGCGCAGGAAGGGAATAACGTCTTCCTGGCCTTCGGGGCCGCCAAAGGAAGCGAGCAGGATTGCGTCGTATTCGGCCGGAGCCATGACGCCGTCCTCGCTGACGCCTTCCAGGGGATCAAAACCAGCGGGGGTTGAAAGGGAAGTCATCGAAGCACCTCGGATACTTCGGCGGCGGGGATGCGCCGGCCGGTGTAGAAGGGAATTTCCTCACGCACGTGGTTGCGCGCTTCGGTGGAGCGCAGGTGGCGCATCATGTCCACCAGGTCCACCAGGTTCGGGGCTTCCAGCCCCAGGATCCACTCCCAGTCGCCCAGCGCAAAGGAGGCAACCGTGTTGGCCAGGACCTGCGGGAATTCCCGGCCAAGCATGCCGTGGTCGCGGAGCATCTTGCCGCGTTCCTCGGCGGGCAGCAGGTACCACTCGTAGGAACGGACAAACGGGTAGACACAGATCCATGCTTCGGGGTCGATGCCCCGGGCGAAGGACGGCCAGTGGTTCTTGGAGAACTCGGCGTCGCGGTGGACGCCCATGGCCGACCAGGCAATCTCCGTGCCTGCGAACAGTTCGGAGCGCCGGATCTCCCGCAGCGCTGCCTGCAGCGCCTCTGCCTGGCCGCCGTGCAGCCAGATCATGATGTCTGCGTCGGCACGCATGCCGGAGACATCGTAGATTCCGCGGAGGGTGACGTTCTCGGCAGCGAAGCTGCCTACGAGTTCCTCGAAAGCGCCCAGGGCGCTGTCGCTGGTTTCACGGGGAAGGTCTGACCGCTTGAAAACGGTCCAAAGTGTGAAGAACTGTTCTTGTGTTTCGGCTTCGGCTGATGCGTTCTGACCCATGGACTCACTCATGACTTACAGTCTGCCGGTTCAGGCAGGCTTAGGCGAATACGGAACTTCTACAAAGCGTAGAACATTTTTACGATTTTACGGCTTCCGCGAGGTGCGCCGTCCGGTACCGGGTATCGGCGGTCACCGCAGCCAGGCCCGTTCCGGCAAGCCAGGCACCCACAACTTCAAGGCCATGGACTTCCGCAACGGCAGCCCGCACCGATGCCACCCGGTCGGCATGGCCCACCGTGGCCGAGGGCAGGGCTCCGACCCAGCGGACCACGTCCCAGTCAATGACGTCCGCTTCTTCCAGCGGAACCTGCAGCAGGACCGAAGCATCCGCCAGGGCGGCAGCGAACAGTTCGCCGTCCGGGCGCAGTGCGGTGGTGTCCGCGTCTTGGCCCGGTCCCAGTCCGCGTCCGTAGGACAGGCGCAGCACGTGCGTGCCGGGGCCGGTGGAGTCCGCCAGCCACTGCCATTTGGCCGTGGCATGTGTCAGGGCCTTTGCCTGCACGGCTTCGGCGTCGCGGGCAACCAGCACCCCGGTCCCCCGGGGCGCGGCGTCAAGCTCCGGCTTGTCCACCACCAGGGTCACCAGTGCGACGCCGGGTCCCGGTCCGGGACGGAAGGCGGCAAGCTCCGGGACGGACGGGGTGAGCAGATCCACAGCGGCCGGACCGTCGGCGGCGACAACCAGCGCATCGGCGTCGTGCATGCCTGCGCCCGTGTGGATCCGGAATCCGGTGCCGCTGCGTTCAATCCCGGTGGCCGGGGTGGCTGCGAGCAGGGTGGCACCGAGTTCAGCGAGGTCCGCGGTCAGCGCACTGGTGAGGGTGCCCATTCCGCCTTTCAGGGACGCAACGGTGGACCCGGCCGGGGCTGCCCGCCGCATGGCGCCGACGGCAGCGCCCAGCGAACCGTGCTCGGCCATGGCCTTACGCAGTCCGGGAGCCACAGAGTCAGCGTCCAGGACGTCAGGATCCGCTGAATAGACACCTCCCACCACGGGGGTAACGAGCCGCTTGAGCACAGCCTCGCCCATCCGTGAACGGACTATCTCACCCAGGCTGACCTTCTCGCGGCGCAGCAGCGGGGCCATGGGAAGCACCCGGTCCAGGGCGGCACGCGCCACGCCCGTGCGGCCGATAGCCCGGGCGATCTCCTCGGCCCGGGGATCCGCCGGGATTCCCAGCAGCCCGGTCTGGGGCATGCGCTGGGCTGCCTTTGCCGGATCGGGTCCGCCCAGCTGCAGCCAGGCGCCGGAGGGATCCGGGGCTGCGATCCGTTCCTGCAGTCCAAGTTCTTCGAGCAGTTTCGGCACGGCCGGAGAGCGGGTGGCATAGGACTCTGCTCCGCTGTCCAGATCCAGCCCGGCGACGCGGTGCGTACCAACACAGCCGCCGAAGGCCTCAGCAGCTTCGAGCACTGTCACGTCGAAGCCGGCACGGGCGAGGTCACGGGCCGCGATCAGCCCGGAAATGCCCCCGCCGACCACAACGCCCGCGGGCCGGCCTGCGGGCGGCGTTGGGGACGTGCCGGAGGGTTTGCGGGATCCCGGCATGGCTACGGCTCCACTGAGTGGATGAGTTCCACCACCCGGGTCAGGACTTCGGGGTTCGTTTCGGGAGGAACACCATGGCCAAGGTTCACGACGTGTCCGGGCGCTGCCGAGCCTGCCTCCAGGACCTGGCGGACGTGGGCTTCCAGGACCGGCCAAGGGGCCTCAAGCAGCGCCGGGTCGATGTTGCCCTGCAGCGCAACCGTCCCGCCCAGCCTGCGGTTGGCTTCGTCCAGCGGCAGCCGGTAATCAACGCCGACGACGTCGACTCCCACGTCCCGCATGGCCCCCAGCAGTTCGGACGTGCCGGTGCCAAAGTGGATCAGCGGGGCGCCGAGTCCGCGGACGTGGTCCAGTGCCCGGGCAGAGGCCGGAGCGACCTTGGCAGTGTAGTCAGCCAGGCCCAGGGAACCGGCCCAGGAATCGAAGAGCTGCCCTGCGCTGGCTCCGGCTTCGAGCTGGGCGCGGAGGAACTTGCCGGACGCGTCTGCGGCCCAGTCCGTGAGGGCCTGCCAGGTTTCGGGGTCGGCGTGCATCATGGTCCGCGGACCCAGGTGGTCACGGGACGGCTTGCCCTCCACCATGTAGGCGGCGAGCGTGAACGGAGCGCCGGCGAATCCAATCAGCGGCGTGGACCCAAGCTGCGCCACGGTCAGGGCGACTGCTTCACGGATAGGCGCCAGCGACTCATCGGTGAGTTCGGGCAGCGAGGCTACGTCCGCAGCAGTGCGTACGGGCGTGCCGAGTACCGGCCCGACGCCGGGAACGATGTCCACGTCAACGCCGGCCAGTTTCAGCGGGATAACTATGTCGGAGAAGAAGATGCCTGCGTCGACGTCGTGCCTGCGAACCGGCTGGAGGGTGATCTCGGAAGCGAGTTCAGGCAGCAGGCAGGACTCGAGCATCCCGATTCCCTCCCGGACCTTCCGGTACTCCGGCAGCGACCGGCCGGCCTGGCGCATGAACCAAACGGGACGCCGGGACGGTGTCTTGCCGCGGTAGGCGGCAATGAGCGGGGAATCGGCCGTGCGGCCATCCATGAGCGGATGAGAGGCGCTGAGAGTCATATTTAGATTCTCTCCAAATTTTGCCCCGAAGGATAACCGGACGGCCGGGACGCGTTTTGGGGCCCGCCGCAAACCCGAAGATGCGGCCCAAATCACCTGTGACGGCCGTCGCGAATAACACGGTTTCCTCTCCGGGTGGCTAGTATTAAGCCACTGTGGTTCTCTTATCCCTCATCGCGACCCATTCTGACGTAGACCTGGAAACCGTCGCTCGGCTTAGTGCCGGCGCGCCCAAGGTCCCTTCCTCCCTGCTGGAAAACGGCCCTGCCGTCGCCGGGGCTGTTGTCCTGGCCACCTGCAACCGCTTTGAGGTGTACTGCGAAGCCCGCTCCGAGGCGGACGTCGAAGCCGCCCGTTCTGCCGCCATCGCGGAGATCAGCAGGCACTCGGGACTGGAGGAAGACTTAGTCTCCCGGTCCTTCACGACCAACACGGGCCAGGACGTCGCCAAGCACCTCTTCGCCGTCGGCGCCGGACTGGACTCCGCGGTAGTCGGGGAACGGGAAATTGCCGGACAGGTCCGCCGTGCCCTGATCGAGGCCCAGGAAAAGGGAACCGCCAGCGGAACCCTGACCCGCCTGTTCCAGACGGCTTCGCGCACAGCCAAGGACGTTGGCGCCCTGACCGCCCTTGGCAAGCGCGGCCTGTCCATCGTTTCGGTCGCACTGGAACTGGCGACCGACCTTTCCGTCGACACCGACTGGCGGAAAAAAGCCGTAGTCGTGTTTGGCACCGGAGCCTATGCCGGGGCAACCATGGCACTGCTCAAGGAGCGCGGCTGCACGGATATTTCGGTCTACTCCTCCTCGGGGCGTGCAGAATCCTTCACCGCTACCCGCGGCGGAACCGCACTGGACCGGGATTCCCTCGGTGCGGCCGTTGCGCGCGCCGACGTCGTCATTGGCTGTTCCGGTTCGGAGAACCAAGTCAGTGCAAAGGACATCAGCCGCGTGCGCGCAGGCTCCCCGCAGCCGCTGGTCATCATTGACCTGGCGCTCACCCACGATTTTGATCCCGCAGTCCGGGAGCTCGACGGCGTGGACCTGATCACGCTCGAATCCGTGCGCCTGGCCGCTCCGGCTGAGCAGGCCGAGTCGCTCCAGCAGGCCAACCGGATTGTCACCGACGCAGCCCAGGCGTTCTCCGAAGCGCAGCTGAGCCGGGAGCTGGACTCCGCGATTGTGGCGCTGCGCCGGCACACCCTGGGTGTCCTGGACAAGGAACTTGAAAAGGTGCGGGCACAGCACGGCTGCACCGGTGCCGCGCAGGAAGTTGAATTCGCCATGCGGCGGATGGTCAAGGCGCTGCTCCATGTCCCGGCCGTACGCGCCCGGGAGCTTGCCGCCAGCGGCCAGCAGGACGACTACATCCGCGGACTTGAAGCCATCTACGGCATCACCCTGGACGCGCCGCAGGAAAAGCCGAACGAGGATTCAGCGGACACTGCCCAGTCAGCCTGAGGCACGTTCCCCTGGGTCCTGTTCCCGGCCTAGTACACGGGTTTGTCCGGTTCCACGAGGCGGACCCAGTCAAGGATTCCCCCGTTCACGTTAAAGGCCTGGTCGTACCCCTGCGAGCGCAGGAACGCCGTCACTTCAGCTGACCGGCCGCCGGACTTGCAATGGACGTAAACCGTGCGTCCCGGTTCAGGCAGGGCCTCCCCGGCAAGGATTCCCGCGCGCGGCACGAGGCGCGCGCCGTCAATGCTCACGATCTGGTGCTCGCCGGGTTCCCGGACATCAATCAGGTCGAAATCAGCTTCCCCGGCGTCCCGCTGCCGCAGCAGCCCGGCCAGCTCAACGGCGCTGATGCCGGGCACGCCGGGCCCCGGAGCCTGCCCCGCCCCGCAGAACGCCTGGTAATCAACCAGTTCAGTGACCGGCTCGCGCTCCGGATCACGGCGAAGGCCCACTTCACGCCAGCTCATGTCCAGGGCGTTAAACACCAGCAGGCGGCCAAGCAGGGTCCGTCCCGTGCCGGTGATCAGCTTGATCGCCTCGTTGACCATGACCGAGCCGATCTGGGCGCACAGCACGCCCAGGACCCCGCCTTCCGCGCAGGACGGAACCGACCCCGGTGCCGGAGGCTCCGGGTAGAGATCCCGGTACGTTGGCCCGTGCTGTGACCAGAAAACGCTCACCTGTCCGTCGAACCTCAGGATGGAACCCCAAACACACGGCTTGCCCAGGATCTCCGCGGCGTCGCTGACAAGGTAGCGGGTGGCGAAGTTGTCCGTTCCATCCAGGATCAGGTCGTAGCCGGAGAAAACCTCCAGCACGTTCTGCGAATTCAGGCGGACTTCGTGGAGAACCACGTCCACCAGGGGGTTCAGGGCGAGCACACTGTCCCGGGCCGACTGCGCCTTGGAAGTTCCGACGTCGTGCACGGAGTGGATAACCTGGCGCTGCAGGTTCGAGGTGTCCACTACATCGTCATCCACGATTCCGAGCGTCCCCACCCCGGCCGCGGCCAGGTACAGCAGCGCCGGGGACCCCAGTCCGCCTGCGCCGATCACCAGCACTTTGGCGTTCTTCAGCCGCAGCTGCCCCTGGGCCCCAAACCCGGGAAGGATCAGGTGCCGGGAGTAGCGTTCCTTTTCGTCCCGGCCAAGCCCGGGCGCCGGCTCGGTGAGGGGTGGCAGCGCGGTGGCCGTCTCAATGCTCATGGAAACCAATCTATGCCTCCTGACGGCTGGGTTCGAGGCCCCTGCCGGGGCCGGGCATCTCCGGTTGCCTTCCCTCAGTGTTACCCACGGGTAAACTGTTGTTCCGTGACCCGGGCCAGGCGCCCGGGCTAAGCAGGAAAGGTCCTTAACACGTGAGCAACCAGCCCGCCGGCAAGTCCACCCGGCTCCCCCGGGAAGAACGGCGCCGGCAGCTGATGCGGGCCGCGCAGGAAGTCTTCGTCAGCCGCGGTTTCCACGGCGCGGCCATGGACGAGATCGCAGACACTGCCCAGGTCAGCAAGCCAGTGCTGTACCAGCATTTCCCCGGAAAGCGCGAGCTCTACCTCGCGCTGCTTGACGACCACCTGGACACCCTGACCCAGTTCCTCCAGACCGCCCTGACCTCCACCACGGACAACAAGCTCCGTGTCCGCGAGACCATGCGGGCCTATTTCCGCTTCGTCGCCCAGGACAGCCAGGGCCACCGGCTGGTCTTTGAATCCGATCTGACCAGCGACGACGAGGTGAGCTCGCGGATCGAGGAGTTCAACGCTCGTTTCGCCAGCGATATCGCCGACGTGATTGCCGAGGACACCAAGCTCTCCCACATTGAGGCCACCCTGCTCGGCCGGGCGTTGGCCGGGATGGCGCAGGTCAGTGCCCGCTACTGGCTCGAAACAGACGGGGACCTGGACATCGATGCGGCGTCCGAGCTGGTCTACCGTTTAGCTTGGCGCGGAATCAGCCGCTTCCCCAAGGAAATCTAGAGTAGATTCATCCCCACTTGAGTTCACATAAACAGGAGGCACCACGGTGGAAGTAAAGATCGGTATCCAGAACGTCGGACGCGAGATCGTGTTCGAGTCCGGGCAGAGCGCGGACCAGGTCGCCGACACCGTCGCCGAAGCTATCAAGGGTTCGAAGGAACTGCGTCTCTCCGATGAAAAGGGGCGCCTCATCATTGTTCCGGCAGGAGTCATTGGCTACGTGGAAATCGGTGCCGAAGAAGTCCGCCGCGTCGGATTCGGCGCCCTCTAGCGCGTCATGGGCGAAGTGCTGCTTGCTGCCGCCGCCCTGGCGGCAGCAGGTTTCATCGTCTGGGGCGCCGACCCGCGCCGAAATACCTACGGCATCCTCCTGCCTCCCGGGGTTTCCCTCGCAGCGGGACTTGGTGCCTGGATCATCCTGCAGTTCACCCCGCTGGTAACCAGTGCCGCGTTTTCCTGGCTCACGTGGGCGGTTCCCGTCCTGGCCGGCTCGGCGGCTGCCGTCACGGCAGCCCTCCTCACGGTCTCGCGGCGTCTTCCGCGGGACAACGCCGAACGCGAGCGCATCCTCAAGCTCTAGCCGGGACCGTTTTCGCCCCGGCCCAGGACGGCGTTCAGCTCCCGTGCGAAAACCGGAGCGGCGGCGTCGTGCCCGGTTTCGCCAAAATGGACCCCGTCTTCAAGTTGCGATCCCAGGCCGTGGCGCTGCCACCAGTCCTTGGGGCTGAGGAAATCCAGCCCCTGCTCGGCTGCGATCCGTGCCAGCAGGTCATCTATCTCCGCCCGGCGGCCCTTGCCGTCTCCAATGACGCCAACCAGCACTATCCGGGTTTGGGGATAGGTGCGCTTCAGTTCCCCGATCAACCGCACTGCGTTGCGCCGGATCTCCGCGTTGTCCGGGCCGTACGCATCGTTGCCTCCGCCTTGGACCACCAGCAACCCGGGCTTACCCCACGGGAGCAGCCATTGTTCTGCTTCAAGGGCATCCGGGTAGTTGCCCACCGTGCCGTTGCCCCGGGTGTACCCCGTTCCCCAGGCACCGAGGACCAGGGGTGTGTACCCCAGCGAAGCCAGACCCTTACCCACCCAGGTGTCGCGTCCTGCCTGTGAGTCGCCGATGACTACGGCCATGTCCTCCACAGCGGGTTCGTAGGACATGATCCGTCCCAGCCGCGGGGAAAACATCAGCGTGCCATGTTGGAAGTCAGCCCTCCGGGCAGCCCCATAGCCGTACTCGGACGCCACCGGCCAGCCCAGTGTCCATACCGAAGACTTCCACCGCTCAAAGACCTCATTGCGCACGGCGTGTATCCCTGTATCCGGAGACCAGAGGAAGGTCTCGGGTCCGTAGGGGAAATAGCAGCCGGGCCCGGGCAGGGTGCACACCGGGCCTCCTGCCGGTTCGGGCAGCGGACGCCCAGTGCCCGCACGGGCCTGCGCGAATTCCCCGAGGGCAGCCCACGCGGCCGCCGGAACTCCCTGCGGAGGCGGCGGCTGAACCGGAAGATAGCTGCCAGCCGACGGCGGTGCAGGTGCCGCGCGCAGCGGTTGCTGCGCCGGCACGGCTCCGCATCCCGCCAGGCCGGCGACGGCGGCGGCAGCTGCCGCCGCCGAGAGGAACCGGCGCACCGGGGCGCTGGAATTCGAACTCATACCTGTCCCCCGCCGATTCCCCCGCCGATCCCCCGCCAGTGCTGGCACTTACGGTACAGGCGGAATGTACCCGGCAGCGGGAACCGGCACTAACTCGGCCTTCCGGCTCGCCTAGGCAGTGAGTCCGAGGAGGGACATCCGCCGTGAATGGTTGCGGGTCAGCTGGCTGAAGAGCTCCCGGATCTGCGCGTCGAACTCTTCGGGGCTGAGGATCCCGTCCATCCCAGTGGGCAGCGCACGTTCGATCACCACGCGCTGCGCCTGGGTCAGGGCCTCCCCCACGAGGCGGCGTCCCCACAGCGCCAGGCGCGAGGCCAGGCGCGGGTCGTCTTTCAGGGATTCCTGCAGGCGCACAAAGAGGACTTCACCCGCCGCTTCGCTGCCGGTTTCCTGCAAAGAGGCGATCAGCTGCGAACTCTCCGAATCAAGCAGGGATCCCAGGGCAGCGTAGAAATCGTCGGAAATCGCGTCAGTGACATAGAACTTCATCAGGGACTCATACCAGTCCCCGGGCCGGGTCCGGTCGTGGAACGCATCCACCGAAGCCTGGAAGGGTGCCATGGCGTCCTCGGCGTTAACGCCCATCGACTCCAGATGGGCGGTGACCCGCTCGAAGTTCTCGTATTCGCGCACCGCCAGGCGTCCAAGCGCTGCACGGTCCCGGAGAGTCGGCGAGAAACGCGCATCTGAAGACATCCGCTCGAAGGCTGACAGCTCACCGTAGGCGACTACGCCAAGCAGGTCCGAAAGGAACTGCCGGTACGGGTCCATTGCACCGGGGACCACTGCCTGCCCTGTTGCCGAAGCTGCGTTGTTCTCACTCATACGCCCAGCGTACCGGTGTGTCCCCGCTCTCAACCGCCTGCACCGCTGCCGCGGCGTCATCATCGGCCCGCCCTGCCCCGCTCCAACTCGCTGGATGGGCCAATGCGACCCGTTGCGCCTGCACCGGGTAGACTGGAATGGTAGTAAATGGATGCCCGGTCGTTCCCACTTCTTGAAATCCTTCATGAAATGCCGGTTGGAGACACTAACCAGCCGGCTGTGAGACCCGCAGTACCTACGCGAACTTGATATTTTCCGGCCGCTGCCTTTGCCGAATGCAGTTGGAGTGGCCAGCAGTCCTTAGCCCGCGATCGGCTTCCGCTGGACGCATCACCTGCGCGCCATCCCGCTCCGGGGTGGGCCCTATGCCCCCTCGTCGAGCGCGGCGCCGCAGAATGCCTAACTGAACGGTATGTAATTGAACACTGAACTTTCCCAGGTCAGCGACGCGCAGCTGACCGCTGATGACAGCAATGAAGAACTCGAAGTCACCGAGACCATCGCCACGACGGATGCCGCAGCCGAAATCCGCGAACTGACGTTCGCAGACTTTGGTGTCCGGTCAGACATCGTCGAATCCCTCGCCGACGCCGGTATCACCCACCCCTTCCCGATCCAGTCGATGACCCTGCCGGTGGCCCTTGGCGGCCACGACATCATTGGCCAGGCCAAGACCGGCACCGGCAAGACCCTCGGTTTCGGCATCCCCGCGCTGCAGCGCGTCATCGGACCGGACGACGAAGGCTACGCCGACCTGGCTGTACCCGGCGCCCCGCAGGCCCTGATCGTCGTCCCCACCCGTGAGCTCGCGGTGCAGGTGGCTGGCGACCTAACGACGGCGGCACGCCGCCGCGGCGCACGAATCGTCACCATCTACGGCGGCCGTGCGTACGAGCCCCAGATCGAGGCCCTGGAAGCCGGCGTGGAAATCGTTGTCGGCACCCCCGGCCGCCTGATCGACCTGTACAACAAGAAGCAGCTCTCCCTCAAGAACGTGCGCATCGTCGTCCTGGACGAGGCCGACGAAATGCTGGACCTGGGCTTCCTGCCCGACGTCGAGACACTGATGGCAGCAACCCCGGCCGTTCGCCAGACCCTGCTGTTCTCGGCCACCATGCCCGGCGCCGTCGTCGCCATGGCCCGCCGCTACATGACCAAGCCCACCCACATCCGGGCAGCGGATCCCGATGATGAGGGCCTGACGAAGAAGGACATCCGCCAGGTTGTCTACCGGGCCCACAACCTGGACAAGAGCGAAGTCGTTTCCCGGATCCTGCAGGCCCGCGGCCGCGGCCGGACCATCATCTTCACGAAGACCAAGCGCACTGCGGCGAAACTCTCCGAGGAGCTCGTGGACCGCGGCTTCGCCGTCGCCGCCATGCACGGTGACCTGGGCCAGGGTGCCCGCGAACAGGCCATGCGCGCCTTCCGCAACGAGAAGGTGGATGTCCTGGTTGCCACCGACGTAGCAGCCCGCGGCATCGACGTCGATGACGTCACGCACGTCATCAACTACCAGTGCCCCGAGGATGAGAAGACCTACCTGCACCGCGTCGGCCGCACCGGCCGCGCAGGCAACAAGGGCACTGCCGTCACCTTCGTGGACTGGGACGACGTTCCCCGCTGGGGCCTGATCAACAAGGCCCTGGGCATGGACCATGCCGAACCGGTGGAAACCTACTCGTCTTCACCGCACCTGTACACCGACCTGGACATCCCCGAAGGAACCAAGGGACGCCTGCCGCGCAACAAGCGCGTCCTGGCCGGCATCGATGCCGAGAAGCTCGAAGACCTTGGCGAGACCGGCAAGTCCGGCGGCCGCCGCGCACCCCGCGCCGATTCGGGACAGCGCTCCGGTGGCCGTTCCTCCGACCGCGCACGCGGCTCGGACCGTGCCCGCGGCTCCCGTGAGGGCAACCGCGAGGGTGCCCGCCGCGGCCCGGAGAAGGCCGCTGACGCTCCGGCCGCTGCCGCCGGTGAAACGGCCAAGGCTGAACGGCCCCGCCGGAACCGCAGCCGTACCCGCCGCCGCAACGGCGAGGTAGTCAGCAAGGCACCCGCCGCCGAATAGGCCGGGATCCCCTCCACACGGATGAGCACACCTAACTGGACGCCGGACGGCGGGTCGCTGATAGTCCACGCAGACAATGCGGACTATCTGCCGACCCTGCCGGACGGCTCCTTTACCCTGATCTACGTCGATCCCCCGTTCAATACCGGCCGGGCCCAGCGCCGGCAGCAGACCACCATGGTCCGAAGCGTCGAGGGCACCGGCGACCGGACGGGATTCAAGGGCCGCAGCTACACCACGGTCAAGGGCCTGCTCTCCAGTTACGACGACGCGTTCGAGGACTACTGGGCTTTCCTGGAACCCCGCATGGCCGAAGCGTGGCGCCTGCTCGCCGACGACGGCACCCTCTACGTGCACCTTGACTACCGCGAGGTGCATTACGTGAAGGTGATGCTGGATGCCCTCTTCGGGCGGGACTGCTTCCTGAACGAGATCATCTGGGCCTACGACTACGGCGGCCGGGCCAAGAACCGCTGGCCAGCCAAGCACGACAACATCCTGGTCTATGTGAAGAACCCTGCCGCCTACCACTTCGACAACGCCGAGGTGGACCGGGAGCCGTACATGGCGCCCGGCCTGGTGACACCGGAGAAGGTGGCGCTGGGCAAGCTGCCCACCGATGTCTGGTGGCACACGATTGTCTCCCCCACCGGGAAGGAAAAGACCGGCTACCCGACGCAGAAGCCCGAAGGCCTCCTGCGCCGCGCCGTCGCGGCCTCCAGCCGTGAAGGGGACTGGGTGCTGGACTTCTTTGCCGGCTCGGGAACCCTGGGCGCGGTGGCCGAGAAGCTTGGCCGCCGGTTTGTGTGCGTGGACGCCAATCCGCAGGCCATTGAGGTCATGGAGCGCCGGCTGGGACATGCCGCCAGGTTGCTGGTGCCGGCCAAGCCAAAACGCGTCCGGGCCAGGCGCGCCGCTGCCCCGAAGAACGCACCGGCCGAGTCCGTGGACTCGGGGCCGGCTCCTGCAGCGCTCTAGCAGCCAAGGACCGGACGGTTTCCGGGCAGACAGCTGCTTAGGCCGGACCAGTTACGGCCGGACGACGGACGTGCCCGTACCCAGTTCAGCAATCCGTTCCAGGACTTCGGCGCTGGTGGTGTTCTCCCCCAGCAGGTTCGGCTTGCCCGTTCCGTGGTAATCGCTGGAGCCGGTTACCAGCAGCGAATGCTCAGCAGCCAGCCGGCGAAGGTAGGCGCGGCCGTCCTGCGGGTTGTCCCGATGTTCAATCTCCAGGCCGGCCAGCCCGGCGTCGATCATTTCCAGGTAAGTCCGTTCTCCCACCACGCGTCCGCGCGCGGACGCCTCGGGGTGGGCAAAAACGGGTACTCCGCCGGCGTCGCGGATCAGGCGCACCGCGTGCGCCGGGTCAGGGGCATAGTGCGCCACGAAATAGCGGGAGCGTCCGGTCAGGATTCCGGCGAAAGCTGCCGATCTCGAAGGCACCACCCCGGCGGCGACCAGTGCATCGGCAATGTGCGGCCGGCCAATAGTAGCGCCGGGAGCAACCTGTTCCTGCACGTCTGCCCAGCTGATGGGATAGTCCTCGGCAAGCCGTTCCACCATGCGTTCTGCCCGGCTCACCCGCGCCGAGCGGGACTTGGCGATTTCGGCCAGCAGACCCGGATGGGACGGGTCGTGAAGGTAGGACAGCACATGGACGCTGATCCCGTCCTCCGTGCGGCAGGAGACTTCCATGCCCGGAACGAATACCAGGCCCAAGGTGCGGGCCGCTTCGGCTGCCTCGCCCCACCCTGCAGTGGAGTCGTGGTCCGTCAGCGCCACGGCATCCAGTCCGGCAGCGGCGGCGGAGGCCATCACGGCCCCAGGCGCTTCGGTGCCGTCGGAGACGTTCGAGTGGGTATGCAGGTCGATTCTCACCCCTCCAATCTACGCGGTTAGCCGCGCGGATCCGGCGCTGGCGCTCCGCGGAGGCCGGGGCATGTTTGGCCCTGTTAACTGCCGGTGAGAGCATAGACAAGTGAGTACTGAAGCCAATTCCATGAACCCCGCCGATTCCGGCCTTGAGGAACTGTCCGAGGGACAGCCGCTTGAGGACCGGGTGAACAACCGTTCCCAGCGCCCCACGTCGCAGGCGTTCAAGGACTTTATGTCCTCCGGCTGGGCATCCGCGTCCGATGAGCTTCCGGAGCAGTCCGCAGTGGCTCCCCACGCGGCCGCCCGCCGCCGCGCACTCTCCGAGCGTTTCAAGGGCGAGCGCCTGGTGATTCCGGCCGGCCCCCTGAAGGTCCGCTCCAACGACACCGATTACCGGTTCCGTCCGCACTCCGGGTTCGCCCACCTCACCGGGCTGGGCCTTGACCATGAGCCGGACGCCGTCCTGGTCCTGGAACCTGTGGAAGAGGGAACCGGCGACGACGGCGGCCACCACACTGCCACCCTGTACTTCCGTCCGCTGGCCGGCACCGACAGCGAGGAGTTCTACTCCAACGCCCGCTATGGAGCTTTCTGGATCGGGTCCCGGCTGGGACTGGAACAGGTCAGCGCCCTGGTTGGTCTGCAAACCCGCGACCTGTCCGAGGCCGAAACCGCCATAACGTCCAACGTAGGCGATCCGCAGTTCGGCGGCATTTCCGTCCGGCTGCTGCGCAAGGTCGATGAGATGGTCGATGCCCTGGTGGACACCGTCCGCTACAACACCGCGCTCGACCCGGAAAACATGGACTTCAGCGCCCTCGATTCAAAGGATGAAGAGCTCACCGAAGCCCTTTCGGAGCTGCGCCTGGTCAAGGACGCCTGGGAAATCGAACAGATGCGCGAGGCAGTCGCCGCAACCGTGAACGGCTTCACCGAAGTTGTGAAGGCTCTCCCCCGCGCCATTACCCACCCGCGCGGGGAACGCGTCGTCGAAGGTGCATTCTTCGCCCGTGCCCGGGAAGAAGGCAACGACCTCGGCTATGACACCATCGCCGCTGCCGGCAACAACGCCACGGTGCTTCACTGGATCCGCAACAACGGCGCAGTGAAGGCCGGGGACCTGCTGCTGCTGGACGCCGGTGTGGAAGCGGACAGCCTCTACACCGCAGACATCACCCGTACGCTGCCGGTCAACGGCACCTTCTCCGAGGTCCAGCGCCGCGTATACCAGGCAGTGCTCGATGCCGCGGACGCCGGTTTCGCCGCAGCCAAGCCCGGCAACAAGTTCCGCGACGTGCACGCTGCAGCTGTCCGGGTACTGGCTGAGCGCCTGCAGGACTGGGGCCTGCTGCCCGTGCCGCTGGAGGAAGCGCTGTCTGAAGACGGCCAGCAGCACCGCCGCTGGATGCCGCACGGCACCAGCCACCACCTGGGCCTGGACGTCCATGATTGTGCACAGGCCCGCCGCGAGCTGTACCTGGACGGCATCATCGAAGAAGGCATGGTCTTCACGATCGAGCCTGGCCTCTACTTCAAGGAAGAGGACCTCACCATCCCCGAGGAGTACCGCGGGATCGGCGTGCGGATCGAGGACGACGTCCTGATCACCGCAGAAGGCGCAGAGAACCTCAGTGCTGCGCTGCCGCGTGATCCCTCGGACGTGGAGGACTGGATGGCCGGCATCTACGCCTCATAGCCTCCCCCCCCCTCATCGAGATGACAGAAACTGCCCGTTTGGAGCTCCAAACGGGCAGTTTCTGTCATCTCGATGTAACTGAGGGTTAGCGGCCTTCACCCGGAGCACTCGGGCTGTCCTCCCCGGCAGGGGCTTCATCCCTGCCCGGTGCCTCAGGGGATCCAGGCTGCTGGTGTGCCCCTGCCCCAGGTGCGTGTTCCGGAGCCGGTCCGGCCGGCTGGGCCTGAGCCGGCTGCGCCTGGGCCTGCTGGGCAGCGGGAAGCCGGACCCCGTAACGCGGGCGGCCGTCAGGCAGGTCCGGGAACTGTCCCCGCGGTGTTCCTGCAGGTTGGGCCGGTTGGGGTGCCGGCTGCTGCTCGGTGCCGGCAACCGGCTGTCCTGCCACGCTCTGGCCGGGGGCCGCATGCGCGCCGGGCTCCGCCGGTCCCGTTGCAGGGCCGGCGTCGGGGCGTCCGGCCGCGCGGGTTCCGTAGGGATCGGCCCACGACGACGGCCGCTCCGGTGCCTGGCCCGAATACGGAGGCTGCTGCTGGTAAGGCGGCTGCTGGTAGGGAGCCTGGAAAGGCGGCTGGCCCGACGGCGCCGGGTGTCCGCTCTGTCCCACCATGGGCAGCTGGGAAAGCAGGCGCCGGGCCTCGTTGGCGGCTTCCGGCGCCACGATCACGTCATAGCTGGTGGCAATGACCTGGCTGGTGGAGGTGAAGTCGCGGCGGCCACGCTGGAAGGCATACGCCAGGACACCGAAAAGCAGCCAGAAAATGGCGCCCAGTGCCATGGAAGGAATCAGCGTGAGGTAGGAGTCGCCTCCGCCGAACAGCATCAGTGCCAGGCCCACGAACAGACCGAACCAGGCGCCGGTTGCGGCACTGGACATGGCCACGCGGGGATAGGTCAGCCGACCGGTTACCCGCTCCACTGACTTCAGCTCATTGCCGACGATGCTCACCAGGTGCACGGGGAACTTCGAGTCCGCCAGGTAGTCGACCGCCTTCTGGGCATCCAGGTAAGCCGTGTAACGGCCCACCAGCTCACCCCTGGGAAGGGTTCGTCCGGGGTCCCGCTGCGTTGAGGCGCCAAATAGGTTCGACATTCCCCTATTGTTTCTCAGTTAGGCCGGTTGTGGGCCAATGTATCGCTGGCAGTGAACGCTGCCACGCAGTGCGGCCGTTCGAATGCGCCTAACCAGCCCCCGCCAAGTAGCCTAAGTAGGGTGAGCACTAATCCTACGCGCGTCTTCATTGCACGGCTGCTGGGCCTGGATGTCTTCGACCCCCTCGGGGACAGGCTTGGCCGCCTTCGGGATGCCGTGGTGCTGGACCGCGGGGCAGGCCGACCGCCCCAGGCCGTGGGCATCGTCGTCGAGGTTCCCGGCAAGAAACGTGTCTTTGTGCCCATCACGCGCATCACCTCCATGGACCCGAGCCAGATCATCTGCACGGGCCTGGTGAACCTCCGCCGGTTCCAGCAGCGCGGGGCGGAAATGCTGGTGGTCGCGGAGCTCTTCGACAGCCGCGTAGTCCTTGCCGACGGAACCGGTGAAGCAACCGTCGAAGACATCGCCATTGAGCAGAACCGTGCCGGTGACTGGCACGTTTCAAGTCTCTTCGTGCGGCGCGGCGGAGGCGGGTCCCGGCTGCGCGGCCTGCGCCGCAAGGGCGAGCTGCTCATTATCGAATGGCCCGAGGTGGGCCACTGGGACATCACCGGCCCGCAGGCTGCCACACAGTTCGTCGCCCAGCATGATGACCTCAAGCCCGCCGACTTCGCTGAGGCACTGCATGAAATGAGCGGCAAGCGCCGTATCGAGGTGGCCAGCGAACTGCAGGATGAACGCCTCGCGGACGTGCTGCAGGAACTGCCCGACGACGACCAGGTGCAGATCCTGCAGTCCCTGGACGTTGAGCGGGCTGCCGACGTCCTGGAGGAAATGGATCCCGACGACGCCGCCGACCTGCTCAACGAGCTTCCCGAGGAGCAGAAGGAAGAGCTCCTGCAGCTGATGGAACCGGAAGACGCCCGTGACGTGCGCCGGCTCCTCCAGTACGAGGAAGACACAGCAGGCTCGCTGATGACTCCGGTCCCGGTGATCCTGCCTCCGGAAGCAACCGTCGCAGAGGCCCTCGCGCATGTGCGCCGGGAGGAACTCACCCCCGCCCTCGCGTCTTCCATCTACGTCTGCAGGCCGCCGCTGGAGACGCCCACGGGCCGCTATCTCGGCGTCGTGCACATCCAGCAGCTCCTGCGCACCGCTCCCCCGGAGGCCCTGGGCAACATCCTCGATACCGATCTGGAGCCGGTGCGGGACTTCGCCAACATCGCGGAGATTTCCCGGATGCTGGCAACCTACAACTTGAACTCATTGCCGGTGGTCAACGACACCGGACGCCTGGTGGGAGCAGTGACAGTCGACGACGTCCTGGACCACCTGCTCCCGGATGACTGGCGTGCCTCCGAAGACACCGGCCCCATAACGTGGCAGGGAAGGAAGAATGGCTGAGAAGAACCGCCCCCGTACTGACGGCCTCGACACTCCGCGCACCGCCCGAACCAGGTGGTTCCCGCGGCTTTCTCCCAACCCTGACGCCTTCGGCCATGCCACGGAGAACTTCGCCCGGTTCATGGGCACCCCGCAGTTCCTGCTCTACATGACAGTGTTCTGCGTTGTCTGGCTCGTCTGGAACACGTGGGGACCGGAGCCCCTGCGGTTCGACAGCGTGGCCCTGGGCTTCACGCTGCTGACCCTGATGCTCTCACTGCAGGCTTCCTACGCCGCTCCCCTGTTGCTGCTGGCCCAGAACCGCCAGGACGACCGGGACCGCGTCTCCATGCGGCAGGACCGCGAACGTGCCGAACGGAACCTGCTGGACACCGAATACCTCACCCGCGAGATCGCCGAGCTGCGCATCGCGCTGCGGGAAGTCGCTACCCGCGACTACGTCCGCTCCGAAATCCGCGGGCTTCTCGAGGAACTCCTCGAAGCCAATGACAACCGAGAAGACGGCCAGCGGCGCAGCACCCGCCGCCGCGGCCAGGACGGCAGCACAACTCCGCCGTCCAAAGCGACCCAGGGTGCGGGAGAAGACTAGGCAGTGCCCGAATCAAACGAACACCTGGCGGAACTGGCCCGGGCGGCCATGGAACGGGTCATTGACCCCGAACTGCGCCGTCCCATCACCGAACTCGGTATGCTGCGCAGCGTGGAGGTGGACAACGCCGGCAGCGCCCGCATCGGCGTCCTGCTCACCATTGCCGGCTGTCCGCTGCGCGGAACCATTACCGCCGACGTCGAACGCGAACTTGCCGCGGTTCCAGGCATCACCTCCGTGCACGTTGACCTGGACGTTATGAGCCAGGCGCAGCGCGAGGAACTCAAGGAGAAACTGCGCGGCCCCGGCGGTGTCCGCGGAGTTCCGTTCAGCCGTCCCGGCTCGCTGACGAAGGTCTACGCCGTTGCCAGCGGCAAGGGCGGAGTGGGTAAGTCCACGGTCACGGTCAACCTGGCCGCGGCGATGGCAGCCTCCGGCCTGCGTGTTGGGGTGGTCGACGCCGATGTCCATGGCTTCTCCGTTCCGGGCCTGCTGGGCATCACCGCAGCTCCCACGCGCGTTGACGAGATGATCCTGCCGCCGGTGGCTTACGGCATCAAGACGATTTCGATCGGCATGTTCCTGGACAAAAACCAGCCGGTTGCCTGGCGCGGGCCCATGCTCCACCGTGCCCTGGAGCAGTTCCTCACTGACGTGTATTTCGGTGACCTGGACGTACTGCTGCTGGATCTCCCTCCGGGCACCGGGGACATAGCCATCTCGGTGGGCCAGCTGGTGCCGTCTTCGGAGATCCTGGTGGTCACTACGCCGCAGGCAGCTGCGGCGGAGGTCGCGGAGCGCGCCGGAACCGTGGCGGCGCAGACCGGCCAGAAGGTGGCCGGCGTCATTGAAAACATGTCCTGGCTCACGCTGCCCACCGGCGAACGCATGGAGCTCTTCGGCTCAGGCGGCGGAGCGCTGGTTTCTGAACGGCTGGGATCCGTCCTGGGCTACGATGTTCCGCTGCTGGGCAGTATCCCGCTGGATGTGCGCCTGCGTGAGGGAGGGGACGCCGGGCTTCCGGTGGTGCTGGATGAGTCGGCAGCCGGACCGGATACCGCAGCCGATGAGCTGCGCCGCATCGCTTCCGCGCTTGCGGGACGCCCACGCGGACTGTCCGGACTGAACCTCTCGGTGACTCCGCGCTAGGCTTCAGGGGCTGGAATCAGGTTGCCTCGGCGTCGAACGGTGCCTGCTCACCTGCGCCCAGGCGTTCAATGCGCTGGAGCGGGGAGGGCGCAGAAGAAGCAGCTGCCGTCCGGGCAGGAGCAGGTGCAGCGGCGGCAGAATCGGCTCCAGCCCGCACTGCTGCCGGCCGGGCGGATCCATTGCTGCGAGCAGTTGCCGGGCGCACCGCCTCTTCAACGTCGTCGAGCAGTGCTTCCTTGATAATCCGCCGGGGATCGTACTGGCGCGGGTCCAGCTTCCGCCAGTCCACCTCGTCAATTTCCGGACCCACTTCTTCGCGCAGCTGTTCGCGCGCACCCGTAGCCATTCGGCGCAGTTCACGGACCAGGCGGGCCAGCTGGGAAGCGTATTCGGGCAGGCGTTCGGGCCCAAGGATGGCCACGGCGAGGACCGCCAGGATGATCAGCTCATAGCCGTTAATTCCGAACACTTTTGAAGGTTACCTTTTCCCGCGGGATTGAGGCCACTTTAGGGTCGGACTCAAAGTGAACGTCCTGCGCCGGCCAGCAGGGCCAGCCCGTTCAGGACACGGTCCACGGCCCCGGAATCCGGGTTCCTCGCAGGCACCAGCAGGCGGGCTGACTCACTGAGGGACAGTTCGCCTACTACGGAAGACAGGGTTTCCCCGGGCACCGAGGACCGCAGGGTGTAGGTAACATTCCGTGCAGAGAGCACAGCCTCCCCGGGACGGGCGTCGTCGCGCCAGATCCTCGGAGTGGTTGCAGGTGCGCCCGAGGGGGCGCTGAAGCCTTCCTCGGCCACCGGCCGTCCGCTTACGGCATGCAGTACCTCAGGGTTGGCGCCACCCTGTCGCGGGCGCTGTTCGTAGACCGTGAGGGTCTCACCGTTGCGGGTCAGTTCCAGTGCAACTGCGGGATGTCCGGCTACGTGCAGGGTCCGCGCCGAGGCGAGCGTAAAGCCAAGCGCGTCCAGTTCCGGGCAGGACCAGCCGGCATTGCGCAACTGCTGCACGTCCTCGGCAGAAAGGCTGCCGGCACGCTGTTCCGCCAGCTGGTTCCAGCCCGCCAGCAGGTGCGCCTGCTGCGGCTGTGAAAGCGGTTCATCCGCAACGGATCCAAGAATGTAGGCGCCGGCAAGGACCAATCCCGAGACCATGGTGAGGATTCCCCCGATTGCAACGGCGTACCGTGCCCGGCCCCGTCCGGGGGCGGAGGCGGGCCTGGCTGCGTTGTCGGCGACGATCCGGCTGGCCAGGTCTTCCCGCGGGGCCGGTACCTTCATGGCCCTGAGGCGGCTGCGGAGCCGGCGTTCTTCTTCCACCGCGCACCGGCACGCAGCGCAGCGCGAAAGGTGGGTCTGGACGGCGGCACGCCTGCGGGCCGGTAATTCCTCGTCCAGGAACTCACGAAGATGACGTTTGGGGTGGCGCATATGCTCTAGCCGGCTCCTGCCACGCGCGGAAGCTTGAGGCTCACCGAGGGAGTCCGGCGCTGCGCCGGATCACGGTGTGCGAGCTTCTCCTTCAGCATGCTGCGTCCCCGGTGGATGCGGGAGCGGACCGTGCCCAGCTTGACGCCAAGCGCGTGCGCCACTTCGTCATAGGAGAGACCTTCAAGGTCACACAGCACGACGGCGGCACGGAAGTCCGGGGGCAGTTCCTCCAGCGCACGCTGGATGTCCACATCAAGGTTGTTGAACTCGAAGCTGCGCTCCGGTCCGGGGCCCGGGGAGGGCAGCCTGCTCTCGGCTTCTTCGCTCATGCCGTCGAACCGGATGCGGCTGCGGCGGCGTGCCTGGTCCAGGAAAAGATTGGTGGTGATCCGGTGCAGCCACCCGTCCAGGGTTCCGGGCTGGAAGTTGGCAAGGGAGCGGAAGACACGGACGAAGACTTCCTGGGTGAGGTCTTCGGCGTCGTGCTTGTTGCCGGTCAGCCGGTAGGCCAGCCGGTACACCTTGGCAGAGTGGGTCTCCACCACTTCCTGCCAGGACGGACGCACCCAGTCAGTTACTGCGGGTGCGTCGGCAGTGCCGTCAAGTGTCCCTGTCACGGTCTTCCTCCCTTCGTAACGTGTTCCTGCCCCCTGGAGCGTACGGCGTGGCACGGAGCAGGCGGGCGATCGTCAGTAGGTTCACCATCCATGTTGACGCATATTTCTGAGAGTTCGCTGTTAGCACGCCCCGTGGAAGGAGACAAGTAGCTTCAGGGCAGCATCCGGCCCTCATCCCCCGCGCGCCGCGCACGCGGTGCTGGCTGGCGGGAATCGGGCCGGTATGGCCTTAAGCTTGTAATGCCGCGGTGCCCGCGGCATTGCAACGCAGCACTTGGCAGCTGCCGGCCGCATTCCCCGGACCGGGTCGGACCATGTACACGCGGGATGCGGAACCCCTGGATTATTTGAGCGAAAGAGACAGTACGCCCATGAGCGCCGACAAGCAGAGCACGTGGTCCTACACGGAAGCGCTGCCGTTCGAGGATGAAGTGCTGCTCCGCGCACGGGAACGTTCACATGAACTCGGCGTGAACCCGGTCAGCACCGGGGTTGGGGCCGCGCTGACCGTGCTGGCGGCGTCGTCGAAGGCGCAGACCGTGGTGGAGATCGGAACGGGCGCCGGAGTGTCCGGGGTATGCCTGCTTCGGGGCCTGGGGACCGGATCGGTGCTGACGACCATCGATTCGGATGTGGACCATCTTCGTGCCGCACGCCAGGCATATTCGGAAGCGGGGATTCCAGGCAACCGGACCCGCACGATTTCGGGCCGGGCTGCCCAGGTGCTCCCGCGCCTGACGGATAACGCCTACGACCTTGTTTTCATAGATGCGGACAAGCCGTCGTTCCTCCTGTACACCGAACAGGCAGTGCGGCTGCTCAAGCCCGGAGGCCTGATGATCATCAACGGAGCCCTGGACAACGGCCGGGTGGCCGACCCCGCTGCCCGGGATCAGCTGACCGTGGCCATGCGCCAGGTCGGCCGGTTCATCCGGGATAACGATCGCTTGGTCTCAGCACTGCTGCCCACCGGTGACGGCCTGCAGCTGGCCGTCAAAACGGCCGCCGGCCTCTAAGCTGTCTGCGCCCGTACCCGGGCAGCCCTGGCACGGAGGAACGCGATCAGCAGCCGGGCTCCAAAGCCCGTAGCACCCTTGGAGTATTCGTGGGTATCCGAGGACACCTCCATTGGGCCGGCAATGTCCAGGTGGATCCAGGGCGTGCCGTCCACGAACTTTTCCAGGAACAGCGCGCCCAGGATCGCCCCGCCGCCGGCCTTCGCACCCACCGGGGCAACATGTGCCAGGTCCGCGGACGTGGAGTCGAGCAGGTAGTCGTACTCAGGCACCAGCGGCAGCTGCCAAAGCGGTTCGCCGCTGCTGCTCGCAGCCGCCTCCAGCGCGCTGAGCAGGTTGGGGTCGTTGCCGAAAAGTGCCGCGTGCCGCTTACCCAGGCCCAGGACCGCGGCACCGGTGAGGGTCGCCACGTCGATCAGCGCTGAAGGGTGGAGTTCCTGCACTGCATAGGCCAGCGCATCGGCGAGGACCATCCGTCCTTCGGCATCCGTGTTGCCGATCTCCACCGTGGTGCCGTTGTAGGTACGCACAATGTCGCCGGGGCGGTAGGAGGCCCCGCCCAGGGCGTTTTCGGCCAGGGCGAGCAGAGCAGTTACCTCGAACGGCACGTGGAGCTCGGCTGCGGCCTGGACCGCGGCCAGGACGACAGCGGAGCCCGCCATGTCCATTTTCATCGCGGGCATTGATTCGCGCGGTTTCAGGGAGATCCCGCCGGAGTCGAAGGTGATGCCCTTGCCTACGAGGACTACGCTCTCGTCCGTCGCGGCGGCCGCCGGCCGGTAGGTCACGCGAACCAGGCGGGGACCGTTGGCGGAGCCGGAGCCCACGGCGGTCAGCCCGCCGAATCCTTCGGCCTGAAGCCTCTGCGGGTCCCAGACTTCAACGTCCAGGCCGTGGGAAGCTGCCACAGCACCTGCCTGGGCTGCCATCCACTCCGGGGTGGCGGTGTCCGGCGGGGTATTGGTCAGGTCCCTGGCCAGCCAGGTGGCACGGGCCGAGGTTTCTGCCAGTTCCAAGGCCTGGGTCAGCAGGCCGGTGACTTCCATTTCCGCAGCCATCGGCTCGCCTGGCTTCTGCTGCCCGGTCCTCGGCGCCCGGTATCCGCCGAGGAAGAAACCTTCAAGGAACGCCTGCTGGGCCTGGGCAGTCAGTGAATCAATGACGCTCATCCGGATTTTCCGGGCACCGAACGTTGCCCGTGCCAGGCTCGCGCCGGCCCGCCTGAGGCTTTGGTGGGATTCGTCGCCAACGCCCAGGTAGATGAGTTTCCCGGGAAGGTCTTCGGATCCCCGCGGCGGCTCCACAACCAGGTGTTCACCGGCCTTGCCGGTGACGCCTGCAGCTTCAGCGCGGGCAGCCACGTCAATCCCGTAGCGCACGGCAGCTTCCACCGCTCCGCGCCTGGGCTCGGGAACCGTTCGGTCTCCGGCCGGACCGGGCGCAATAGCGACGGCGAGGACGTCCACGCCTTCGGCCGGAGCGGGCTGAAGCCCCTGGCCCCCAGCCGGGTCCCCGGGGCGCTCCGCCAGCGGAGCGAGCCCGGATACCGTTGTCATGGACATCCTGCGGGTAGCCTGCGAGGCTCCCGCAGGCCTGGAATTCTGCCTGTTAGGACGCATGCACCAAGCCTAGCTGGTGACGCCGAGGAGGCATTCCTTGAGCTTGCCTGCTTCTTCGGCATTGAGTTCAACGACCAGGCGGCCGCCGCCGTCGATGGGCACCCGCAAGATCAGGCTGCGCCCTTCTTTGGTGACCTCCATGGGTCCATCACCCGTACGCGGTTTCATCGCAGCCATATTGAAGTTCCCCTTTCAAAAGTGCACTGCGGGGTTATTCCCCGAGTAATCACCGTTCCTGCTGCCGCCGGTCCCCATTGTTGTTAGGGTGCCGAGCCGCATTTGGCCCCATTATTCCGTACAAACCGTAAGCAGGCGAAATTTCGGTGTGTCTGGGGACACACTCAGGCGTTGCGCCGGGGCTGGGAAGGCCTGCGGAATTCGCACCCGGCCAAGTGATCGTTCACATATCCGGTGGCCTGCAGCATGGCGTAGGCCGTCACCGGACCCACGAACCGGAACCCGTGCCGCCGCAGTTCCCTGGAGAGGCTGCGGGACTCCGTCGTCTCAGCCGGGACGTCCGCCAACGTCTGCGGGGCCGGCTTCCCGGGCGGCCGGTGCCTCTCCAGCAGCGCACCAAGCGATTCCCCGTCAGGAAGCGCCAGCAGCGCCCTCGCATTGCCAATGGTGGCGCGGATCTTCGCTTCGTTGCGGACAATGCCCGCATCACCCATCAGCGACTCCACCTCCGCTTCCCCGAAAGCAGCCACTTTGTGCGGGTCGAAGCCGCTAAAGGCTTCGCGGAAGGCGTCCCGTTTCCGCAGGATGGTGATCCAGCTGAGGCCCGACTGGAACCCCTCGAGACACAGCCGCTCAAACAGGGCGGATTCGCCGTGCACGGGGCGGCCCCATTCGGTGTCGTGGTAGGCCAGATAGTCATCGCTGGCCAAGGCCCAGGGACAGCGGAGGCGGCCGTCTGTCCCGGCGAGGGCTGTCACGGCTCCTGCCGCTCGGACTGTTCCTCCGGCTCCGCCAGGGCGTGCCTGCCGGTTTCGGGCCGGGTTCCGGCACCCGGTTCCCGGAGTTGAGCCAGGGCGGCGTCCTTCTCCAGCAGCGCCCGGGCCAGCCGGGCCAGGACCTCATCCACCTCGTCCATGCGGTAACCCCGCAGGGCCACGGAGAACTTCAGGTCGGCTATGTCGGCGGCTTCGGGATGATCGGGAAGCAGTACCGGCGGAAGACGCGGGTCCGGCTCCCCCGGCACAGCTGCCGCGTCCCGAAGCTGCGGTGCACCGCCGGTCCCTTCCCGGCGCGGGCCGATCCGGCCGGCAGCAAACACTGCTGCGGCTCCAACGGCGGCTATTGCAAGGAATGCAAGCAGGATCATCACCGGTCCATCGTCGCAGATCCGCCGTCCTGCAGTCAGAGCGAGAGGTGCCCCGCGCTGTCGGCGATAACCAGCTTCACTGCCTCGGCCGGGTCATCCACCACGTGGACCAGGTCCAGGTCCTTGGCGGAGATCATGCCTTCTTCCAGAAGCGTTCCCCGCACCCATTCCAGCAGGGGCGTCCAGAAATCGGTGCCAATGAGCACAATGGGGAATGAGGTGACTTTCTGTGTCTGGACCAGGGTCATCGCCTCGAAGAGTTCGTCCAGAGTTCCAAAACCGCCCGGCAGCACAATGAATCCCTGGGCGTACTTCACGAACATTGTCTTGCGGACAAAGAAATAGCGGAAGTTGATGCCCAGGTCCACCCACTCGTTGAGGCCGGTTTCGAAGGGCAGTTCAATTCCCAGGCCGACGGATACTCCCCCGGCTTCCACTGCCCCCTTGTTTGCGGCCTCCATGGACCCGGGTCCGCCGCCGGTAATCACCGCCAGGCCGGCCTCCGAAAGCAGCCTGCCCACGGCCTCGCCCGTCTTGTACCAGCGGGACCCCGGCAGGCTCCGCGCCGAACCGAACACGCTGACCGCCGGCCCCAGCTCCGAAAGGGTTCCGAAACCCTCCACGAACTCGCTTTGGATGCGCAGCACCCGCCACGGATCAGTGTGGGTGAAGCTTGTTCCCCCGGCAGTGTCCAGCAGGAACCTGTCCGACTGCGGGACCCGGGCCTGCCCGCGCCGCAGTTCCACCGGACCGCGCCGTTTCGCCGATGCCGGACCTGCGAAGTCTTCTTCGTCACTGATAGCCATCTACCAAGGCTAGCGTCACCGGCGTGAGGGGAACCCCATCACGGCATGCCGGGGGCGTCGTTAGGTTTCTCTTGAGTCACGATTTGTCCACGTCAGAGTGATCGGGGACACCAGGGGTTGATTTGTTCGCTATCTTCTACCTATGACCAGTGACACAACATCAGGGCAGCCGGTGCCTGAGCAAGCAGCACCCCTCGTCTCGCTGAAGAACGTAAACAAGCACTTCGGGGACCTCCATGTGCTGCGGGACATCAACCTTGATGTGGCGCGCGGCGAAGTCGTAGTGGTGATCGGCCCCTCCGGGTCCGGCAAGTCAACACTGTGCCGCGCCATCAACCGCCTGGAGACGATCGACGACGGTGAGATCACCATCGACGGCAAGGCCCTGCCCGCAGAAGGCAAGGCCCTGGCCAAGCTGCGTGCCGACGTCGGAATGGTCTTCCAGTCGTTCAACCTCTTCGCGCATAAGTCCATCCTGGACAACGTCGCCCTGGGGCCCATCAAGGTCAAGCGGACCAAGGCCGCCGAGGCCAAGGAGAAGGCCATGGCGCTGCTGAAGCGGGTAGGCGTGGACAACCAGGCGAACAAGCTTCCGGCCCAGCTCTCCGGCGGCCAGCAGCAGCGCGTCGCGATTGCACGGGCCCTGGCCATGAAGCCGAAGGTCATGCTGTTCGACGAGCCCACCTCGGCGCTTGACCCGGAAATGATCAACGAGGTCCTGGACACCATGGTGGAGCTCGCCCAGGAGGGCATGACCATGATCGTGGTGACCCATGAAATGGGCTTCGCCCGCAAGGCAGCCGACCGCGTGATCTTCATGGCGGACGGCCAGATCGTTGAGCAGGCTGCACCGGAAGAGTTCTTCACCAACCCGAAGAGCGACCGGGCCAAGGACTTCCTCGGCAAGATCCTCGCTCACTAACGCGCCACTCACGCACCACCAGCTTTTCATCCACCCTTTGAGGCAAGGCTTGGGCCCCCACGGGCCCCAGGCCGCAATGCAAGGAGAAAAAATGCGCAAGACCCGTTACGCAGTCGCCGCCATGGCCGCAGCTGCCGCACTGACCCTGTCCGCCTGCGGCGCCGACTCCGGCTCCGACAGCGCCGAGTCCGGTGATGCAGAAACCATCCGCATCGGCATCAAGTTCGACCAGCCGGGCCTGGGCTTCGCGGAAGCCGGCGACTACGCAGGCTTCGACGTGGATGTTGCCAAGTACGTAGCCAACGAACTCGGCTACGGCGAAGACCAGATCGAATGGATTGAGACTCCGTCCGCCCAGCGCGAGAACATGCTGGAAAACGACCAGGTCGACATGATCTTCGCGACCTACTCCATCACCGACACGCGCAAGGAAAAGGTCTCCTTCGCCGGACCGTACTTCATTGCCGGCCAGGACCTGCTGGTCCGCTCCGACTCTGACATCACCGGCCCTGAAGACCTGAACGGCAAGACCCTGTGCTCGGTCACCGGCTCCACGTCCGCCCAGAAGGTCAAGGACGGAATCGCCAACGACGTGAACCTGGTTGAACAGCCCAGCTACGCCGAGTGCGTCACCGCCATGCAGGGCGGCTCCATTGACGCCGTAACCACCGATGACATCATCCTGGCCGGCCTGGCTTCCACTGACGCCAACAAGGGCCAGTTCAAGGTTGTCGGCAACACCTTCTCCGAAGAGAAGTACGGCGTCGGCATCCAGAAGGGCAGCGACAAGTGTGAAGACATCAACGCGGCCATCGAAAAGATGATCGAAGACGGCGCCTGGGAAGAAGCCATCAAGAAGAACACCGAAGGCGCTGACTACACGTTCAACGCTGAGCTGAACCCGCCGGCCATGGACGCCTGCGCCTAAGCGGTCCGCCTCCGCCGGGTTTTCGGCGGCAAAGTTCGGGGCAGGGCCTAGGCCCTGCCCCGAACTCCGCTCCACACATCTTTACGGAAGAGGTGACATATGGAAGGTTTCCTCGAGCTCTTCGGCGAATACGACGTCGTCGGGGCCTTCTGGGTCAACATCCAACTAACATTCTGGGCCGCGCTTTGGTCCCTGGTGCTTGGCACCATCCTGGCGGTGATGCGCATTTCGCCGATTGCCAGCCTTCGCTGGTTCGGCACTGCCTACGTCAACATCTTCAGGAACACCCCGCTGACCATCATCATGGTGTTCGGCACCCTTGCCTTGTGGTCCCAGCTGCAGGTCAACCTCTCCAGCGATTTCGAACTCAACTTCTTCCGGCTGGCTGTGCTCTCGCTCTCCGTCTACCACGCGGCGTTCGTCTGTGAAGCGATCCGAAGCGGTGTAAACACCGTGCCGCTGGGACAGGCTGAAGCTGCACGTTCAATCGGCCTCTCATTCCTGCCCGCAGCGTGGCTGATCATCCTGCCGCAGGCTTTCCGCGGCGCCGTCGCCCCGCTGGGCAACGTGCTGATCGCGCTGGCGAAGAACACGACTGTCGCTGCGGTGGCCAGTGTCGCCGAAGCATCAGGGCTGATGAAGACGATGATCGAGTTCCGGCCCGATCTGATGACGCAGATCTTCCTGACCTTCGCAATGGGCTTTGTACTCATTGTTATCCCCATTGGCCTGCTCACTACCTGGGCCTCGAAGAAACTGGCGGTGGCCCGATGAGCCAAAGTGTCCTGTTTGACGCCCCCGGGCCTCGCGCACGCCGTCGTATCCTCATCGCCAACATCCTCGGCGGGCTGTTCATCCTGGGCCTGCTCGCCATCGTCGTGAACGGCCTGGCGGAGAAGGGCCAGTTCGAAGCAGCCAAGTGGACGCCCTTCCTTGAAGCGGACACGTGGCAGTACAACATGCTCCCGGGCCTGATGGCCACGCTCCGCGCTGCCGCCGTCGCGATCGTGACGTCCATCGTCTTCGGCCTGATCTTCGGCCTTGGACGCCTGTCCTCGGTCAAGGCCATCAGCTGGGTCGCCGGCCTGGTCGTGGAGTTCTTCCGCGCCGTGCCCGTCCTGCTGATGATGATCTTCTTCTACCAGTTCCTGTCCAAGGCCACTCCGGTCCCGCCGGCGGATGTTCCGTTCGTCGCCGTTGTCCTGGCGCTGACCCTGTACAACGGTTCAGTGATCGCTGAGCTTGTGCGCTCCGGTGTCTTCGGCCTGCCGAAGGGACAGCGCGAAGCGGGACTCGCAATCGGCCTGACCCGCAGCCAGTCCCTTCGGGTGATCGAGGTCCCGCAGGCGCTGGTCGCCATGCTTCCGGCACTGCTGAGCCAGTTCGTCGTCATCCTGAAGGACTCGGCACTGGGCGCCTTCATCGGCTACAGCGAACTGCTGGTCTTCGCCCGGAGGCTTGCCTCCGGTGAAGGCAACATCCTGCCGGCGCTGCTGGTCACCGCCGCGATCTTCATCATCCTGAACATGATCCTGACTTTCGCCGCCCAGCGCCTCTCGCGCCGGCTTGGAGCACGTGCAGGAAAACTCCTCAGGGCAGAAGACGCCGTGGAGCCCGAAGGGGTGCCCGCACCGACCAAGTAGCCCCCTCCCCACGAGATAGTAGAAAGTGCCGTTTAGAAGCTTCTAAAGGGCACTTTCTGCTATCTCGTGGCAGAGGCTAGGCGGCGAGCCAGGTTTCCAGGGCAGAGAGGCACTGGCGGATGGCGCCGGCACTGACATGCTCATTATCCGAATGCGCCAGCAGCGCATCGCCCGGGCCAAAGTTAACTGCCGGAATGCCCAGGGCACTGAAGCGGGCGACGTCGGTCCACCCGTACTTGGGTTTGGGCTCGGCTCCCACGGCCGCCACGAAGCTGGCCGCGGCCGGACGGTCCAGTCCGGGACGGGCTCCGGCCGAGGAGTCGGTGAGCACCAGGTCAAAGCCGTCCAGCAGCTCCCGCACGTAGGCCTCGGCCTGGGCAGGGTTCTTGTCCGGGGCGAAGCGGTAGTTGATTTCCACCACGGCTGAATCCGGAATCACGTTGCCCGCTGTGCCGCCGTGTATCTTCACGGCATTGAGCGACTCGCGATAGTCCAGTCCTTCAACCCGAACGGTTGCCGGCTGGTGGTCGCGCAGCCTCACCAGGATCTCGGCGGCACCATGGATGGCGTTCTCCCCCATCCAGGCACGCGCCGAATGCGCTGCTTTGCCGGTGGTTCGGGCCTGAAAGCGCATGGTCCCGTTGCATCCGCCTTCCACCGTCCCGTCAGTGGGTTCCAGCAGGATCGCGAAGTCGGCCTTCAGCCATTCAGGGAATGACTTTTCCAGGCGGCCCAGGCCGCTGAGGGACGCATCGACTTCCTCGTGGTCGTAGAAAATGAACGTAATGTCCCGGCTTGGATCGGTGAGCCTGGCTGCCAGCGCCAGCTGCACCGCCACACCGCCCTTCATATCCGTAGCACCGCGTCCGTAGAGGACGTCGCCGTCCCGGCTCGAAGGCACGGTTCCCCGGGAACCGGGAACGGAGGGCAGCGGCACGGTGTCCAGGTGCCCGGCGAGGATGACGCGCTCACTGCGGCCAAGGCTGGTGCGGGCCATGATCGAATCGCCGTCACGCACCACTTCAAGGTGGTCCAGGCCCTTCAGGGCTTGCTCCACGGCATCGGCAATGGCCGCTTCGTTCCCGGACACACTCTCAATGTCCATCAGTGCCGCCGTCAGGTCAGCGACGTCGTCGAGCAGGTTCAGGGGTTTGGCAGGTAATACGGTCACCGGTCCAGAGTACCGCTCGGTAGAGTAGAACCCATGACTTCAAGCACTTCCTCAGCCCCCACCCCACGCACCGCGTCCGGTCTCGGACTGGCCACCGTAGCCGCAGACGGCACGGTACTGGATGTCTGGTACCCCAGCCCCGCCCTCGCTCCCCTGCCGGAGGACGCAACGCTGGCAGCCGACCTTGCGAAGGCTGCGGCCACCATGGCTGACGAGGTCCGCGGAACCTGCGGGGAGGTCCTCGAAACGGAGATCGACCTCGATGCGGCTCCTGCCAACACCGCCGACGCCTACCTGCGCCTGCATGTTCTCTCTGCACGCCTCGCAGCACCGAACACCATCAACCTGGACGGCATCTTCGGTGTCCTGCCTAACGTCGTCTGGACCAACTTCGGCCCCTGCCAGGTGGCCGGCTTCGACCAGGTAAGGATTGGCCTGCGTGCCCGCGGTGCCGTAACTGTCTACGGCGTGGACAAGTTCCCGCGCATGGTGGATTACGTCCTGCCCTCCGGCGTGCGCATCGCAGACGCGGACCGTGTCCGCCTGGGTGCGCACCTGGCCGAGGGCACTACGGTCATGCACGAAGGCTTCGTCAACTTCAATGCCGGCACCCTGGGAACTTCCATGGTCGAAGGCCGGATCTCAGCCGGGGTCGTTGTGGGCAACGGCTCCGACGTGGGCGGCGGCGCATCCATCATGGGCACCCTCTCCGGCGGCGGCAAGGAACGCATCACTGTTGGGGAGCGTGTGCTTCTGGGCGCCAACTCCGGCGTGGGCATCAGCATCGGCGATGACAGCGTCGTCGAGGCAGGCCTGTACGTCACTGCAGGCACCCGCGTCAGTGTTGCGGACCCTGAAACCAACGAGGTGCGCACCGTCAAGGCAGCTGATCTGTCCGGTGTGCCCGGCCTGCTCTTCCGGCGCAATTCAGCCACCGGCGCCGTCGAGGCCCTGCCCCGCCTGGCCCACACGGTTGAGCTGAACGAAGCGCTGCACGCCAACTAGGGTCCGGACCAGGAGAATAGGGCAGTGGCCCGTACCATGCCGCCGGCACGGCGCAGACGCACCAGCGTGCTGCTTCTTGGCGCTGCGGCGGCAGCTGCGGTGCTGCTTTACCTCCTGGTCCTGGCCACCGGACGCGACGAGGACCGTCCGGTGCGCGAACGCTGCAGCGCAACGGTCAGCGGTGCTTCCTGGTCCCTGAACCCGGACCAGGCGGCCAACGCCTCCACCATCACCGCCGTCGCCGTCGCCCGCGGCCTTCCGCCGCGGGCGGCTTCGATCGCCCTGGCCACCGCAGTCCAGGAGTCCGGACTGAGGAACCTGGATTACGGAGACAACGCCGGCCCGGATTCACGCGGTCTTTTCCAGCAGCGTCCGTCCCAGGGCTGGGGCTCGCAGGAGGAGGTCATGGATCCGGTGTACGCGGCCAATGCCTTTTATGACGCCCTCGTTGAGGTTCCGGGCTACCAGGACCTGCCCATTACCGTCGCCGCCCAGACCGTCCAGCGCAGCGCCTTTCCCGATGCTTATGCGGATCACGAATCCGAAGGCAGGGCCTTCGCCTCTGCCCTCACCGGACAGACGCCAGCCGCCCTGAGCTGCACCCTGAATCCTGCTGAGGCACCCGGGGATCCGAACACAGTCCTGGCGGCCATGTCCGCACTGTACGGGCAGCAGCAGGCCATGGTGCTCGGTGAGGTCCTGGTAGTGGGTGCCTCAGGCGAATACGGCTGGTCCCTGGCCCAGTGGGCCGTGGCCAACGCGAAGGCACTGAACATCAACGAGGTGTCCTTCGATTCCATGACCTGGACACGCGGCAGCGGCACTTGGAGCGCTTCGGATGCCCCTGCCACGCAGGTGGCCATTCATATAGCACCGGTGTCAGTGGGCCAGGGGTAGCCTGCTTCGTCGGCATCACGGCCTCCCGGGGCGGACCCACTAGGCTGGAACCATGCGAATACTAGTCACCGGAGGAACCGGCTACATCGGGTCCCACACCACGCTGGAGCTGCTGCAGGCAGGCCACGACGTCGTTGTGATGGACAACCTGGCAAACTCCAGCACTGAATCCCTGAACCGGGTCCAGGAGCTGACCGGACGCACCGCCGCGTTCGTGCAGGCGGACCTGCTGGATCCTGCCGCCCTGGAGGAGATTTTCACCGAGCACTCCCCAGAGGCCGTCATCCACTTCGCCGGACTCAAGGCAGTCGGTGAGTCAGTGGCCAAGCCTCTGCACTACTACCGGAACAACGTTGCCGGCACGCTGAACCTGCTCACGGCCATGGACCGGCACGATGTCCGCACCATCGTCTTCAGCTCCTCGGCCACCGTGTACGGCGCTTCGGAAGAAGTGCCGCTGGCCGAGGACCTGCCGATGGACGCCGTGAACCCCTACGGCCGTACCAAGGAGCAGATCGAGGACATCCTCACGGACCTCGGGACCTCCGACGAGCGCTGGAGCATCGCCCTGCTGCGCTACTTTAATCCGGCGGGGGCACACGAATCCGGACGGATCGGCGAAGATCCCACAGGTGTTCCCAACAACCTGCTGCCCTTCGTGGCACAGGTCGCAGTCGGGCGACGGGAAAAGGTCATGGTTTTCGGCAGCGACTATCCCACACCTGACGGCACGGGCGTGCGCGATTACATCCATGTCATGGACCTGGCAGCCGGCCACCTGGCAGCCCTTGACTACATTGCGGCGCGCAAGGGCGTGAAGCGCTGGAACCTTGGCACCGGCGACGGTTCCTCGGTGCTGGAAGTCCTGGCCGCGTTCTCCAAGGCGGCAGGCAAGGAAATCCCCTACGAGTTCGCGCCCCGCCGTCCCGGAGACGCTGCCGTGAGCTATGCCGACCCTGCAGCCGCGCAGGCGGACTTGGGCTGGAGGGCAGGCCGGTCCCTGGATGACATGTGCCGGGACCACTGGAACTGGCAGAAGCAGAACCCCCAGGGCTACGCGTCCTAGGACTGCCCCCGCACGACAGAAACGGCCGGGCCCGCATCCAAGCAGATGCGGGCCCGGCCGTTTAACGCCACGGCGGTTTAGCGCTCCGGGTAGCTGCGTTCCGGAACACCTGTGTACAGCTGGCGCGGACGGCCAATCTTGGTCTGCGGGTCCTGCATCATTTCGCGCCACTGGGCAATCCAGCCCGGGAGGCGGCCGATGGCGAAGAGGACGGTGAACATCTTCTCCGGGAAGCCCATGGCCTTGTAGATCAGGCCGGTGTAGAAGTCTACGTTCGGGTAGAGCTTGCGCTCAATGAAGTAGTCGTCCGCGAGGGCCTTCTCTTCCAGGCGCATGGCAATGTCCAGCAGCTCGTCGTTGCCGCCCAGGTCCGCGAGGATCTCGTGTGCGGTTGCCTTGACGATCTTGGCGCGCGGATCGTAGTTCTTGTAGACGCGGTGCCCGAAGCCCATGAGCTTCACGCCGTCTTCCTTGTTCTTGACCTTCTCCATGAAGGTTTCAGGCTGCATGCCGGTGGACTGGATGTCCCGCAGCATGTTCAGCACGGCTTCGTTGGCACCGCCGTGCAGCGGGCCGAAGAGCGCGCTGATGCCGGCGGAGATCGAAGCGAACATGTTCGCGTTGGAGCTGCCAACCAGGCGGACCGTGGAAGTGGAGCAGTTCTGCTCATGGTCTGCGTGCAGGATCAGCAGCAGGTCCAGGGCCTTGACCAGCTTCGGGTTCAGCTCGTACGGCTCGGCCGGCAGGCCGAAGGAGAGCCGCATGAAGTTCTCCACCAGGTTCATGGAGTTGTCCGGGTAGAGCATGGGCTGCCCAATGCTCTTCTTGTGCGCGTAGGCCGCGATCACGGGGAGCTTTGCCATGAGGCGCACGGTGGAGAGTTCCACCTGCTCCTCGTCAAAGGGATCCAGGGAATCCTGGTAGAAGGTGGAGAGGGCGCTGACGGCCGAGGAGAGCACCGGCATCGGGTGCGCGTCACGCGGGAAACCGCCGAAGAAGCCCTTGAGGTCCTCGTGCAGCAGCGTGTGGCGGCGGATCCGGTGGTCGAATGCCTCAAGCTCTGCCGGCGTGGGCAGGTTGCCGTAGATCAGCAGGTAGGAGGTTTCCAGGAAGCTCGAGTGCTTGGCCAGCTGCTCGATCGGGTACCCGCGGTAGCGCAGGATTCCGGCGTCGCCGTCGATGTAGGTGATCGCCGAAGTGGTGGCCGCGGTGTTCATGAAACCGGGGTCGAAAGTAACGGTGCCGGTCTGCTTCAGCAGCTTCGATACGTCGAAGCCGTCGTTGCCTTCTTTGGCAGCGATGCGGGGCAGCTCAAGCTTGTCCGCAGGGTCGGTCCCATAGTGCAGTTCGGCACTTGGTCGCTCAGTCATTTTTCTCCTTCAGGAGTTTGAAGAACCCACTGCTACGGGCCCGCGTCCTCGTGAGAAGAGCGCCCATAGTACACATTCGTGCTTTTATCTATTTCGCTAAAACGCTACCGGGTTACGGGGCGATACAACTAATCGGCAGCCATGTTGTTGTGCAAGCGCAACATCAGTGCGTGATGCCACCGCCCAATCAGCCCGCTGCGTCCAGCCGCCGCGCTGCGGCAGCAACGCGCTCGTCGCTTCCCGTGAGCGCAACCCGGACGTAGCCCGCACCCGCGTCACCGTAGATAACGCCGGGACCAACCACGATGCCCAGCGCCGCGAAACGCTCCACGGTGGTCCAGGTGTCCTCCCCGGCCGTTGCCCAGAGGTACAGGCCGGCTTCGGAGTTCGCAATCTTCAGTCCGAAGGCTTCCAGCGCGGGGACCAGGACCTCGCGCCGGGCCCGGTACCTGTCCTTCTGCTCCGCCACGTGCCGGTCATCGGAAAGGGCCGCGAGCATGGCAGCCTGGACCGGTGCCGGGACGATCATCCCGGCGTGTTTGCGGCTGTTCACCAGGTTCGCGATGATCGCGCCGTCACCGGCCACGAAAGCCGCGCGGTAGCCGGCCAGGTTGGACTGCTTGCTCATCGAATAGACGGCGAGCAGGGAGTCGTTGCTGCCGCCGCTGACCCGCGGGTCCAGGACAGACGGAACCGGAGCCCCGCCGCGTGCTGTGTCCCATTCGCCCCAGCCGAGTTCGGCGTAGCATTCATCCGATGCCACGACGGCGCCAAGCGAACGTGCCTGGTCCACCAGGGCAGCCATCGATCCGGCGCTGCGGACGCTGCCGGTCGGATTGCCCGGAGAATTGACCCAGACCAGCCGGACCCGGGACCGGGTCTGTTCATCAAGTTCGTTCAGGTCGTCGGCGGCCACGGGCGTCGCCCCGGCCAGCACGGCGCCCATGTCATAGGTCGGGTAGGCAACTGTGGGACGCACAACGACGTCCCCGGCGCCCAGCCCCAGCAGCAGCGGCAGCCAGGCCACGAGTTCTTTGGAGCCTACCGTCGGCATGATGTCCTGCGGGTCCAGGCCCGGCACGGACCGCCGGCGGGCGAACCACTGGGCAATCCCCTGCCGCAGCGCGGGAGTTCCGTGGGTGGTGGGGTACCCGGGTGCGTCAGCTGCCCCGGCAAGCGCAGCCTGGATGAAATCCGGCGTGGGATCGACCGGGGTTCCGATCGAAAGATTCACGGCGCCGTCGGCATGCCGGGATGCCTGCTGCACATACGGTGCCATGGCCTCCCACGGGTACTCCGGAAGGTTCAGGCCGAAGCTGCCGGAGGCTTTTGCGCTCATCCCTGGTTCTGCGGCGGAAGTGCGGCGATCAGCGGGTGATCCTTGTGCGTGTTGCCGAGCTTCGCGGCGCCGCCGGGGGATCCCAGGTCGTCGAAGAATTCGACGTTGGCCTTGTAGTAGTCGGCCCACTCTTCGGGAGTGTCGTCCTCGTAGTAGATGGCCTCGACCGGGCAAACCGGTTCGCAGGCACCGCAGTCCACGCATTCGTCCGGGTGGATGTAGAGGGAGCGTTCACCTTCGTAGATGCAGTCCACGGGGCACTCTTCGATGCATGCCTTGTCTTTAACATCCACGCATGGCTGCGCAATTACGTACGTCACGTCCCTTTGCCTTCCTTGGTGTGCGGATTTCCGCGTCGCGGCAGATCTCCACGAGGTAATGCTTCCACGTTAGTAGTCCGTTCCATTATCTCCCAGCCGGGAGGGTGCCGCGTACTATGTAACGGTGAGAACCCCATCCCCCCAGGAACGGCTGCGTGCAGCCGGCACCGGGCAGCGCGCCGTCGTCCGCTACCGCATTGACGGTGGCCTCACGGACGCACTGGGAACTATCACGGCCTTGGACGACGCCGCGTGCACCCTGTCTACGCGCGCCGGGACAGTCCGCATCCCCTGGGCCCTGGTGACCGCGGGCAAACCCGTACCGCCAGCCCCCGAACGCCGCGGCCCGCGCCGGCCCGGAACCCCGGACTAGGCCGCCGCCGAGCGCGGCGTATGCTGGTTTGATGCCAAACGATGAAGTGATCCAGGCCCGGGGACGAGCGCTGAGCTCCCCCGTGCGGCTGCGGATCCTGCGTTTGTGCCTGCACGCCGAACGGACCAACAAGGAAATTGCCGAAGCACTGGAGTTGAATCCGGCCACGGCGCTGCACCACGTGCGGACCCTGCTGGCCACCGGCTTCCTCGCTGCAGGCACGCCGCGCACCGGTAACCGCGGTGCCAAGGAAATCCCCTACCGCGCCACGGGTCTGAGCTGGAAGACATCGCTGCCGGAGAGCGCCAACATGGTTTTCATTGAGACGTTCCTGCAGGAAATCGAAGGCCTTCCCCCGTCTGACATCGAGGTGGTGCGGATGGGGCTGAGCCTTAACGAGGAAAACCGCCGCATCCTGATGGACAAGCTGCGGGCGGTTTTCGACGACTATGCACTGCGTGGACCGGATCCGGACGGCACGCCTACGTCGCTGATGCTGGCCCATCACCTGGACCGCACCAGCGAACGGCTGGGCTAGCTGCGGGGTCCGGGACCGGGCCGGTAACCCGGGTCGGTCCCGTATGGCAGGACCGGCGCCTGCACGGCTGCCCGCTCGAAGCGGGCTTCGCGCCGAAGCACGACCGCGCTGACCATCACGGCTGCCACCGTGGCCAGAGACTGGCCAAAGAGCCAGATCAGACCGGCGGTAATGACCGGCAGGTCCAACCCGGAATCCGTTCCAGTGACGATCAGCGGTCCGCTGAAGATATCAAGGGAGAACGCGCCGAGCAGGACGTAGGTCAGGATGCCGGTAGCCGCACTGACGGCAACGGAACGTGCCCATAGCCCGGCAAAGACAGCCACGGCGGCACTGAAGACCAGCGCTCCGACCGCGCCAAGCGGCAGCGGAGTGTCCCCCGCATACAGCACCTGCGCGTGCAGGGACGTTCCCAGGATGCCAGCCGCCAGGGCACCAAGCACCACGGCCACAGGGCCCCGCCAACGCGGGACCCTGTGGCCTGGTGCCTGGAACTGGACGATTGGACTAGGCCTTCGCGCGGGCGCGGTTGGCCTTGGCACGCTCGTTGGCGTCCAGGATGAGCTTGCGGATGCGGATCGACTCCGGGGTGACCTCCACGCACTCGTCCTCGCGGGCGAATTCGAGGGATTCCTCGAGGGTCAGCTTGCGCGGCGGGGTCAGGTTCTCGAAGGTATCCGAGGAAGCTGCACGCATGTTGGTGAGCTTCTTTTCCTTGGTGATGTTCACGTCCATGTCATCGGCGCGGGAGTTCTCGCCAACAATCATGCCTTCGTAAACCTCGGAGGTGGGCTCCACGAAGAAGGAGCCGCGTTCCTGCAGGTTGATCATGGCGAACGGAGTAACCACACCGGCGCGGTCGGCGATCATTGAACCGTTGGTGCGGTACTCGATCGGACCGGCCCACGGCTCGTAGCCTTCAGCGATGGACGCGGAGATGCCTGAGCCGCGGGTTTCCGTGAGGAAGCGGGTGCGGAAGCCAATCAGGCCACGGGCGGGAACGATGAATTCCATGCGGACCCAGCCGGTGCCGTGGTTGGACATGTTGACCATGCGGCCCTTGCGGGCAGCCAGCAGCTGGGTGACGGCACCGAGGTATTCCTCGGGTACGTCAATGGTCATGTGCTCCATCGGCTCGTGGACCTTGCCGTCGATCATCTTGGTGACAACCTGCGGCTTGCCAACGGTGAGCTCGAAGCCTTCGCGGCGCATCTGCTCCACGAGGATGGCCAGGGCGAGCTCGCCGCGGCCCTGGACTTCCCAGGCATCCGGACGCTCGGTGGGCAGGACCCGAAGGGAAACGTTGCCGATCAGTTCCTTGTCGAGCCGGTCCTTGACCTGGCGTGCGGTGACCTTGGCGCCCTTGACCTTGCCGGCCAGCGGCGAAGTGTTGATACCGATGGTCATGGAGATCGCAGGATCGTCCACGGTGATCAGCGGCAGCGGCTTGGGGTTGTCCACGTCGGTGAGGGTTTCACCGATGGTGATGTCCTCGATACCGGCAACGGCGACGATTTCGCCGGGGCCGGCGGACTCGGCCGGAACACGCTCAAGTGCCTTCGTGGCCAGCAGCTCGGTGATCTTTACGGTCTTCATCGTGCCGTCATGACGGGCCCACGCAACCTGCTGTCCCTTGCGCAGGGTGCCGTTGAAGATGCGCAGCAGCGCCAGGCGGCCCAGGAAGGGGGAAGCATCCAGGTTGGTGACGTGCGCCTGCAGGACACCTTCCGGATCGTAGGTCGGAGCCGGGATGTGCTCGATGATGGTCTGGAACAGGGGTTCCAGGTTGTCATTGGCCGGGGCCTGGCCGTCAGCCGGCTGCTCCAGGGAGGCAGCGCCGACGCGGGCGGCAGCGTAGACAACGGGGACGTTCAGGACCAGGTCAAGGTCAAGGTCGGGAACTTCGTCCGCAAGGTCGGAGGCCAGGCCAAGGAGCAGGTCCATGGATTCACTGACAACCTCGTCGATGCGGGCGTCGGGGCGGTCGGTCTTGTTGACCAGCAGGACAACGGGCAGCTTGGCGGCCAGCGCCTTGCGCAGCACGAAGCGGGTCTGCGGCAGCGGGCCTTCGGAGGCGTCCACGAGCAGCACGACGCCGTCGACCATGGAAAGGCCGCGCTCGACCTCACCGCCGAAGTCGGCGTGGCCCGGGGTGTCGATCACGTTGATGGTGATGGTTTCGCCCTTGGCAGCCGGACCGTTGTAGAACACGGTCGTGTTCTTGGCCAGGATGGTGATGCCCTTTTCACGTTCCAGGTCACCTGAGTCCATCACGCGTTCTTCGACATCTCCGTGCGAAGCAAAGGAGTTCGTCTGCTTGAGCATGGCGTCGACGAGGGTCGTTTTGCCGTGGTCAACGTGGGCCACAATAGCAACGTTGCGGAGATCGCTACGCACTGCGCTGTTTACAGCCGTGTTGGTTTCTGACATGCGTGAAGACTCAATTCATAGGTAACAGTTCGGGGATAATTCACAGTGGTCCGGAGTCGATCCGGAGAATCCGGCAGTTCTGTACAAATGCTGCGTTGGAACACACGTGTAAGAAGTCACCGAGAGGCCGCCGTCAGCGGGCACCATACCATTCTAGTCGTTTTGCCAAAGGTTCCCTAATGCGAGGGGTCCGGGGCCGGCCAGCCGGTTGGTCAGGCCGCCTCCGGGGGCAGCTCCAGTCCAGCTCCGGGGATCGCTGCGAGCAGCGCCCGGGTGTAGTCCTGCTGGGGATTGGTAAAGACTTCGTCAGTGGTTCCGGTTTCCACCACCTTTCCCTTCTGCATCACGCAGACCTCGTCTGCGATCTGCCGCACCACTGCCAGGTCATGCGTAATGAAGAGGTAGCTCAGGCCAAGGTCCGCCTGCAGTTCAGCGAGCAGGTTGAGGATCTGCGCCTGCACCAGGACATCAAGGGCGGACACGGCTTCGTCGCAGATCACCACTTCCGGGTCGAGGGCCAGGGCACGGGCCACAGCCACACGCTGGCGCTGTCCGCCGGAAAGCTCGTTGGGGAAGCGGCGCATCACAGACTGCGGCAGTGCCACCTGGTCCAGCAGCCTGCGGACCTTTGCGGCCCGGCTTGCCGTGTCACCGATGCCGTGTACACGCAGCGGCTCTTCAATGGTGTGGAAGATGTTGTACATCGGGTCCAGCGAACCATAGGGATCCTGGAAGATGGGCTGCACCCTGCGGCGGAAGGCGAAGAGCTCTTTCCGGCCCAGGGTGGTCACGTCTGTTCCGTCGAAGAAGATGCTGCCGCTGGTCGGCTTCTCCAGGTTCAGCACCATGCGGGCAACGGTGGACTTGCCGGAGCCGGATTCACCGACGACGGCGGTGGTGGTGCCGCGCGGCACCGCGAAGGACACGTTGTCCACGGCGGTGAAATCGGTGTGCCGGCCCAGGCCGCTGCGCAGCTTGAAGACCTTGGTCAGGTTGCGGACTTCAATGACGTCCGGCGTGCCGGATTCCTGTGCGGTAAGGGCACCGGAGGCTTCCGGCGCCTCCAGTCCCCTGTCCCGGATCGAGTCGATCCGCTTGGAAGCGAGCGACGGCGCGGACTCCACCAGCCGCTGTGTATAGGGGTGGCGCGGATTCCGCAGAATCTCCAGGGCCGGCCCGGACTCCACCACGCGTCCCTTGTACATCACCACCACGCGCTGGGCGCGTTCTGCGGCCAGGCCAAGGTCATGCGTGATGAGCAGAACGGCAGTGCCCATTTCGCGGGTCAGCGTTTCCAGGTGGTCCAGGATCTGGCGCTGCACCGTCACGTCCAGGGCCGAGGTGGGCTCATCTGCGATCAGCAGCCGGGGAGAGCAGGAGAGGCCAATGGCGATCAGCGCCCGCTGCCGCATGCCTCCTGAGAACTCGTGCGGATACTGCTTCGCCCGGGAGGCGGCGTCGGGCAGGCCTGCCTGGCCCAGTACCCGCGCTACATCCGCGTCCGTGGCGGGCTGGCCGTTGGCCTTGAGTGTCTCGCGCACCTGGAAACCGATCTTCCACACCGGGTTCAGGTTGGACATCGGGTCCTGGGGCACCATGCCTATCGAATTGCCGCGGAGCTCCACGATCCGCTTGGCGCTGGCCCGGGTGATGTCCTCACCGTCAAAGATGATCTGTCCGCCGCTGATCTGCCCGTTGCCGGGCAGCAGGCCAATGGCTGCGAGCGCCGTCGTCGACTTTCCCGAACCGGACTCCCCCACGATCGCCACGGTTTCGCCGGGCAGGACGGTCAGGTTCGCGTCCTGGACAGCGTTGACAGGCCCGTTGGAGGTGTTGAAGGAAATTGCGAGCGAGCGGATGTCCAGCAGCGGGGCCGGCTCAGTGGCCGGGCTTTGGGCAGTGGAGGTCATAGCTTGCGGGCTTTCGGGTCGAGGGCATCACGCACGGCGTCGCCGAGCATGATGAAACTGAGGACGGTGACGGACAGCGCTCCGGCCGGCCACAGCAGTGCTGCGGGGTTGGCACGCAGCGAGGTCTGGGCGGCGGAGATGTCATTGCCCCAGGACATGATGTCCGGCGGCAGGCCGATCCCCAGGAAGGACAGGGTGGCTTCAGCCACGATGAAGGTACCCAGCGAAATGGTGGCCGTGACGATCACCGGGGCCAGGGCGTTGGGCAGGACGTGCTTGACCAGCGCCTGGAACTTGGAGACCCCCAGCGCCCGGGAGGCAACGACGAAGTCCGCGTTGCGCACGGAGATCACTGCCCCCCTGGTAATGCGGGCAATCTGGGGCCACCCGAAGACGACGAGCGTCAGCACCACTGTCCAGATGTTGCGGTTCTCGCGGAACATGGGCAGCTGCATCACGATAATGGCGCCCAGGATCAGCGGCAGGGCGAAGAAGATGTCGCCAAGCCGTGCGATCACGGCATCAAGCCATCCCCCGTAGTACCCGGCGAGCGCCCCGAGCGATCCGCCCAGCAGCACTACCGAGACGGTGGTGATGATGCCCACCAGCAGGGAGGCCCGGGTCCCGTAGATGAGCCGGGCATAGACGTCGCACCCCTGCAGCGTGAAACCAAGCGGATGTCCCGGGCTGGGCCCGGCATTGGAGTCCGCCAGGTAGCACGCGCCGTCGGGCGGGGTCTGGGTGAAGAGCTGGGGGAAGGCCGCCACTGCAACAATCAGCAGGATCAGCAGGGCGGAGATGATGAACAGCGGCCTGCGGCGCAGGTTCCGCCATGCCTCCCCCCACATGCTCAGCGGGGCCTTGCCGTCCTGGACAGCGTCGGTCTCCGGCAGGACGTCCGAATCCACCGGCGCAACAAAGTGCTCCTGGGTCCGGAAACTCTTACTCATATCGGATCCTTGGGTCCAGCCAGGCGTACAGGAGGTCCACCAGCAGGTTCGCCACCACGTATACCAGGACCAGCACGCTCACAATTGAAACGATCGTGGGCCCTTCGCCGCGGATGACGGCCTGGTAGAGCTTCTGCCCGACGCCGGGCACGTTGAAGATGCCTTCCGTGACAATCGCGCCGCCCATCAGGGCACCCAAATCCGCTCCCAGGAAAGTAATCACCGGGATCAGGGAGTTGCGCAGGATGTGCACGGTGACTACGCGCGGGCGGGAGAGGCCTTTGGCCGTAGCGGTGCGGACGTAGTCGGCATTCATGTTTTCAATGACTGAGGTGCGCGTCAGCCGGAGCACGTAGGCGAAGGACGCCAGACCCAGCACGACGGCGGGAAGTATCAGATCGCTCCAGCCGGCACTGGCCCCCACGGTGGGAGCTGTCCAGCCGAGTTTTACGCCTATGAGGAACTGCAGCAGGAAGCCCAGCACAAAGACCGGGATGGCGATGACCACGAGCGAAACGAAGAGCACGGTGGCATCGAAGATCCGGCCTTTCTTCAGGCCCGCCACCAGTCCAAAGACAATGCCGAAGACTGCTTCGAAGAGCAGGGCCAGCACCGCCAGCCGCATGGTGACGGGGAAGATCTGCGCCAGGACTTCTGCCACGGGACGGCCGGAGAAGTCGTTGCCGAGATTAAAGGTCAGCAGGTTCTTCAGGTACTCGAAGTACTGCACAATGAAGGGCTGGTCCAGGTTGTACTGCTCCCGCAGCTGCGCGGCGACAACCTCGTTGACCGGCCGGTCCCCGAACAGCGCGGCGATCGGGTCTCCGGGGAGTGAAAAAACCAGGAAATAGACCAGCAGGGTTGCCCCGAAGAACACGGGGATCATCTGCAGGACCCGGCGGGCAATATATCTGGTCATTAGGGGTACCTGCCCTGCTCAGTTCGAAGGGCTGGCTTGGACATGGGAAACCATCCTGTTCTGACGGCGGACGGCCGGGGCCGTTTCCCGGCCCTGGTTCTGGACAGGTCCGGGAAACGGCCGCCGGCTCGCCGGCCAGGCTTACTTGCGTGCGATGTTGTAGTAGACAGGCACGCCGTTCCAGCCGGTTTCCACGTCAGTGACGTTGCTGCTCCAGCCGGTCTGGGATACCTGGTACCACAGCGGAATTACCGGGAGGTCCTGAAGCAGGACTTCCTGGGCCTGGTTGAAGATCGCCGCACCTTCTTCAGCGGTTGTGGCCGCCAGTCCCTGTGCCAGCAGATCGTCGAATACCTGGCTCGAGTAGTCGCCGTCGTTGGACCCGGCACCGGTTCCATAGAGCGGGCCGAGGAAGTTGTACAGCGACGGGTAGTCCGCCTGCCAGCCCGTGCGGATGGCTCCGCTGAGGGTCTTGGCCGTGGCATCCGAACGCAGCTCCTTGAACGTGGAGTAGGCCTTGCCCTGCGCGTCCACACCGAGGACGTTCTTGAGCGAGTTGCAGACTGCGTCAACCCATTCCTTGTGGTCGCCGTCGGCGTTGTAGCCGATGGTGAAGGCCTTGCCCTCGGGCCACGGGGAAATCGCCTCGGCTTCATCCCAGAGTTCCTTGGCACGCTCAGGGTTGTAGGCAAGCGCTTCCGAGCCGGCGAGCTCGGAGTCAAAGCCTTCGATCACCGGAGAAGTGAACTCGTTGGCCGGCTGCCGTGCCCCGGAGAAGATGACGTCGGTAATCTCCTCGCGGTTGATCGCCATGGAGATCGCCTGCCGGCGCAGCGCACCGGCTTCCCCGGAGAACTCGTCGAGGTACTGGGGAATGGTGATCGTCTGGTTCTGGGCCGTGGGCTTCTCCGAGTAGCGTCCCTCACCCAGATCGGACTTGAAGGTCTTCTGCGCTGCGGCCGGCATCTGGTCCAGCACGTCCAGGTTGTCCGCCTGAAGATCCGCGTAGGCGGCATCGTAGGAGGAGTAGAACTTGAACGTCACGCCGCCGTTCTGCGGAACCCGGGTGCCCGTGTATTCAGGGTTGGTAACCAGGTCGATCTGGACTTCATGCTGCCAGGCGTTGTCACCGGCCAGCATGTAGGGCCCGTTGCCTACCGGATTTTCCCCGAATGCTGCCGGGTCCTCGAAGGCCTCGGCGGGCAGAGGGTAGAAGGCCGTGTAGCCCAGGCGCAGCGGCCAGTCAGATTCCGGCTGCGAGAGCGTCACGGTGAAGGTCTTCTCATCAACGACCTGGAGCCCGCTCATGGTCTCCGCGGTTGCACCCTCGGCGCTGACTTCGTCGTACCCTTCAATACTTTCGAAGAAGTACGAGTTCAGCTGCGCATTCTTGGCTGCAGCCCCGAAGTTCCAGGCATCCACGAAGGATGACGCTGTCACGGGCTCCCCGTTGGAGAAGGTCTTTCCGTCCTTCAGGGTGATCGTGTAGTGCTGCGAGTCCTCAGTCTCGATGGACTCGGCGATTTCATTTACTGTCTTGCCGTCGGCGTCGTAGCTCACAAGGCCTTCGAACAGAAGGTCCATGATCCGCCCGCCGCCCACCTCATTGGTGTTGGCGGGGAGCAGCGGATTCTGCGGCTCGGTGCCGTTGGCCGTAATGCTCGTAGCAGTGGCGGCGGAGTTTGTGCTTTCGGTTCCTCCGCCGCAGGCTCCCAGCGCTAGGGCGGCGACCACCGCCACGCTGACAACCTTGGATACGCGCTGTAAACGCATTCCGCCTCCTGGATAGAAAGGAAGCCGGTGTCTTGTTTCCGGCGCTGATGTCCGGGCAGCAGCTGCTGGGAGGGTCCCAATATCTCTTCCTCAGACCTCAGCAATGGTCCTTGGTTCCCGGGTTTTCCGGACAACCAAAAGGGGACACGCCCGCCGGAGCAACCCGTTGTGCAGGTGCCCTCGAAGCCTGTCCCCCGTGAACAAAAGTATATCGACGAGGCCTTGAATATAACGATTCGAGGACGATGTTAGATCCACCACGCGAGCCTGTAGACAAATCACACTGAATATGCAGAAGGACCCTCCGGAGAGGGTCCTTCTGGTTGTTGAACCGCTGGTACTACAGTGCCTGGGCTGAGGAGGACATCAGCTTGGCCCGCAGTTCACGCCGTTCGCGCTGCTTGTCCGGGTCCGGCAGCGGCACTGCTGCAATCAGCCGCTGCGTGTATTCCTCCTGCGGGTTGCGGAGGATTTGGTCACGCGTGCCCTGTTCCACGATGCGCCCGCTGCGCATCACGCAGATGTGGTCGGCAAGGACATCCACCACCGCGAGGTCGTGGGTCACGAACAGGCAGGCGAAGCCAAGCTCGCGCTGCAGGTTCTGGAAAAGTTCCAGGACCTTGGCCTGCACTGAAACATCCAGTGCCGACGTCGGCTCATCCGCCACCATCAGCTTGGGCTTCAGCGACAGTGCGCGGGCAATGCCCACGCGCTGCTTCTGTCCGCCGGAGAGCTCATGCGGGTAGCGGTTGCGGTACGCGCGGGGCAGCTCCACCTGGTCCAGCAGTTCCTCGATGCGCTGCTGCAGGGCAGCTCCCTTGGCTTCACCGGCCAGGAACATCGGCTCGCCGATACTCTCGCCGATGGGCAGCCGGGGGTTCAGCGAGGATGACGGATCCTGGAAGACCATTCCCACCTGGCGCCGCAGGGAATGCATGGCCTTGGAGTTGGGCTTGAGTTCGGAGATGTCCGTTCCCACCACGCGCAGCTCGCCTTCCGCAACAGGAAGAAGCCCGACGGCGGCACGGCCGATGGTGGTCTTGCCGGAGCCCGACTCGCCCACCAGGCCCATGACCTGTCCGGGCAGGATCCGCAGGTTGGCACCCTCCACTGCACGGAAGGCGGCTACCCGTCCCTGCTTGGGATACTCGATCGCCACGTTCTCAAGGACCAGCACCGGCTCGCCGCCTGCGGCGTCCACCTTGGCTGCGGCGTCGGTTCGAAGGCCGGACAGGACTTCCGCTTCCCGGCGCTCCAGTTCTTCCTGGTCCACGGATTCAAGCTCAACGTGCGTGGCGGCTGCCAGCGCAGCAACCACGTCGACGTCGCCGTCTCCGTCTGCTCCCTGCCCCAGGTGCGGGACGGATTCCAGCAGCGCCCGGGTGTAGGGGTGCTGGGGATTGGAGAAGATTTCCTTGGCGGTACCCGTTTCCACGATGACACCGTGGCGCATCACTGCAATGCGGTCTGCGAGGTCGGCCACCACGCCCATGTCATGGGTAATCAGCACAATGGCCGAGTTGAGCTTGTTGCGCAGGTTGCGCATCAGGTCCAGGATTTCGGCCTGGACCGTCACGTCCAGCGCGGTGGTCGGTTCGTCGGCGATCAGCAGCTTCGGATCACAGGAGAGCGACTGGGCGATCATGGCCCGCTGGCGCTGGCCGCCGGAGAGCTGGTGCGGGTAGGACTTGAACGCCTTCTCGGGGTCCGGCAGTTCCACCATGTCCAGCAGCTTGAGCGCGCGCTTTTTGGCCTCGTCGGGCGACAGCTCGTTATGCAGGCGCAGCGTTTCCACGATCTGGAAGCCCACTGTATAAACGGGGTTCAGAGCGGTCATGGGCTCCTGGAAGATCACGGCAACGTCGTTGCCGCGCACCTGCCGCAGCTTGTGCTGCGACAGGCCCAGGAGCGGTTCACCGTCCAGCAGGACCTCGCCGGTAACCCGGGAGTTCTTGGGCAGCAGGCCCAGCAGGGCCATGGAGCTGGCGCTCTTGCCGGAGCCCGACTCACCGACGATGGCCAGGACTTCCCCGGCTTTCACGTGGTAGTTCAGGCCGATCGCGGCGGGAACCCATTCTTTATCCACGCCGAAGTCCACGGAGAGGTCGCGGACCTCAAGGACCGGCGGCCGGCCCGTGGAGCTCGCCTGTGTTGTGCTGATGGTTTCAGTCATGGCGGTGGTTTCCTTCCGTCCAGGCTGCGCGCCGGCCCCGGATCACCGGGCCGATTACGGAGGCGCCTGAAAATGCTGTAACGATGGGGGTATGCCGAACCCGCAGAGCGAGCCCGTGACCGAAGTTTTCCGTCCACGCACCACCAAGTGGTTCGTGGGTATAGCCGTAGCCCTCACGGCCGCCGCGGTTCTGTCCGCGGGCTGGACCAACGGCGCCGGAGGCGTTTTGGCCACCGCTCCCCTGTTCCTGATTCCCGTGGCAGCCGCGTGGCTGTTCTGGTATCCCAGCGTGCGGGTATCCGCACTCGGCGTACGGCTGGACAACCCTTTCCGGACCGTTGAGGTGCCGTGGGCGGCGCTGATCCATGTGGATACCAAGTTCGCGCTGAAGCTCGTGACGCCCAAGGGCTCCTACACGGCGTGGGCCGCTCCCGCTCCCGGCGTCTGGGGCACCCATGCGGGCAAGCCCGAACACCTGCGGAACCTTCCCGGCACTACCTACGGTGCCGGCGGTTCGGTACGCCCCGGGGACCTGAGCAACACGGACTCCGGCCAGGCTGCCCGCATGGTGCGCGAACGCTGGGAACTCCTGGTCAATGCCGGCCGGATCGATCCCGACCAGACTGACACGGCCCGTGCCGCGGTGAGTTTCAACTGGCGCTGGATCCTGGGAATGGTTCTTGCAGCCGCTGCGCTTTTCGCCCTGGCGGGGCTGGCCTAGTACGGCCCTCCCCGCCTCGGCGGCAAGCGTTCCCATTAGTTGCCAGCCGTCTTGGTCTTGACCTTCTTGGCATTGAACTTCTTCTGCCGCGGGTCAAAGGCGTCGCGCAGTCCATCGCCGATGAAGTTGATGCACAGGCAGATGGCCACGATGAACAGGCCGGGCCACCAGAAGAGCCACGGGCGGGTCTGGAACGCTTCCTGGTTCTGGCTGATAAGCAGGCCAAGGGACGTGTCCGGGGGCTGCACGCCAAAACCGATGTAGCTCAGCGATGTTTCGAGCAGGATGGCCGTGGACATCAGCAGCGTGGTGTTCACGATGATGACGCCAACGGCGTTCGGCAGGATGTGCTTGAAGATAATGCGGTTGTTGGAAGCGCCGGCGATGCGCGCAGCGTCGACGAACTCCCTCTCGCGCAGGGAGAGGAACTCACCGCGCACCAGCCGTGCCAGCGACGTCCACGTTGCCAGGCCCAGGAAGATTCCCAGCAGGACGACGCCGATGCCGGCACCCACCAGGCGGTTGGCAATCTGGCCCAGGACGGCGGCCATGACGATGATCGGGATGATGATGACGACGTCGGTCAGCCGCATCAGGACAGCTTCGACCCAGCCGCGGAAGTAGCCCGCTACGGCACCGACAACAGAGCCGACGATGCAGGCAATGATGCCTACCAGGAACATCACGATGATGGACTGCTGCGTACCGCGCATGGTCATGGCGAACATGTCGCGGCCAATGCGGTCCTGCCCGAAGGGGTGCTCGCCCCAGTTGAACAGGTTCACGAAGGTGGGTGCACCGCCGTTGACCTGTTCGGTGAACTGGCGGTAGTCGTATTTCCACCAGCCGGGAATGCCGGCAAAGCCGATGGAGCTGAATGCCAGGATGCAGATCAGCGCGAAGACAACCAGCGAGATGATCGCGGCGGTGTTGTCAAAGAAGCGCTTGCGGACAATCTGTCCCTGCGAGAGGCCCTTGGTCTTCGCCTTGGCAGTGGACTCGGGTTCTGTTCCGGGCGGGTTGGAGGGGGTTTCGGCGGAATACGTAGTGCTCATGACTTCACCCTTACGCGCGGATCAAGGACGGTATAAACGAGGTCTGCCACCAGGTTGAAGACCAGTGCCAGAATGCCGGTCACCAGGAAGAAGCCCATGATCGGGTTGGGATCCACCCGGTGCAGGGCCTGGACGAACAGCTGGCCCATGCCGCTGAAGGCGAAGACCTGTTCGGTGATCACGGCGCCGCCGATCAGCGCACCGATGTCGAAGGCGACGATGGTGGCGAGCGGAATCAGGGCGTTGCGGAACGCGTGCCGCATGACCACGGTGCGCTCGGAGAGACCCTTTGCGCGCGCAGTGCGGATGTAGTCCATGTTCATGATTTCCAGCATGGAGGCGCGGGAGTAGCGGCTGTAGCTGGCCAGGGAGGCCAGCAGCAGGGCGACGGTGGGCAGCAGCAAATGCGTGAACGTGTCCACGCCGCTGATCCAGAAGTCACCGTTCAGTCCCGGTGTGGAAGCGCCAACGGTGGCGATCGGCCGGTCCCGGATGCGGGAGTTGTCCATGTAGGACGGCCAGGCGTACATAAAGCGGTCCAGGACGATCAGCCCGCCAACGAGCAGCCCGGTCAGGGCAGCGCCGCGCATGCTCTGGGCGCGGTCGTAGCCTCCCATCAGGTAACCGACCAGGCAGCCCACGGCAACGGTGGCCACGGCAAGGAGGAGCATCATCAGCCAGGTAGCGGAGTTCAGGAGCGGCTGCAGGGCGTAGTAGGCCACAACGCCAATGGCAACGGTGATCAGCGCCGAGTACAGAGCCTTGCGGTTCTTCAGGCCCGCGCTGAGCAGTGTCACGCCGTAGGCAATGGCCACACCGGTGATTGCGATGACAACCGGGCCCAGGCTCGGCGTGACAAACCAGCCGGTGGCTCCCAGGACGTAGAGCAGACCGGCGGCGACGGCGAAGCCCGCCACGAACGCGATGGCCCTGCGCCTCATGCTGCCGCCGGCAAACACGACCCAGATCAGGCCGCTGGCGGCGCCGACGCTCAAGACCACCGCGAGCGGTATCTGTGGGTCGGCAAGGAAGTTGTTGAAACCGATGGCGCCGTACTCCTTCAGGAGCACTGCCAGCCAGAAGATCGGCAGGGAGAAGAACAGGAACGCCATAAACGTGACGCCGTAGTCCAGCGAGCTGTACTGGCGCAGCGCCGTGATGATGCCCAGCGAGATGCCCACGATGATGGCCAGGAGGGTGGCAGTGGTAACGAGCAGGATCGTGGCGCCCATGGCACGGGCCAGGGCATCGGTAACCTGCTCACCCTGGATGCTCTGGCCCAGGTCGCAGGTGGCCGCGAACGGCGCCAGGCACTTCACGGCGCCGCCCAGCCAGTAGAAGTAGCGCAGGGGTGCCGGAACGTCGAGGTCAAGGAGTTCAGTCCTGGCACGGATGAGCTCGTCGCGGTTGGGTGCGGGATTCTCGCGCAGGTCTTGGAGTGGATCGCCTGACGCCGCTGTCAGGAGATAGACCAGGAACGAAGCCCCGAAGAGGATTAGCACGGCGGTCAAAAGCCGCCGGACGATGTAGGTAACCATAGAGTGTCAGCCTCATTAGAACGGGTCCGGGGGTTCTCCCGGCACTCGCTGAAGTGTAGTGCAGGTCATAAGTGCGGGGAATTTGGTTAATCCCAATCACTTGTCCGCTGCTATGGGGGTTCGGAAAAGACAGGGCGCCGGGACCGTAAAGGCCCCGGCGCCCTGCGGGTATTGCTTAGCTGTTGAGGCTAGGAATTAGTCCAGAACTTCCCATTCCCAGAAGTTCCACCAGACACCGGTCTGGTTCGGCATGTAGGAGTTGATCCCGCCAATGCTGTCGCTGTGCGCGTCAACGCCCGGCGACTGGAAGAGCGGCAGGCCGAAGGAGGAGTCCCAGATCAGCTTGTCGATCTGGATCTGCAGTTCCTTCTGCTTCTCAACATCGGTTTCCAGGATGAGCTGATCCATGAGGGCATCAGCTTCGGGGTTGGAGAAGCCGCTGTAGTTGGACGCAGCGCCGGTCTTGAACAGCTGCGGTACGCCGGTCACGCCGACACCCGAGTTGATCCAGCCGAAGATGGAGGCGTCGTAGGTGCCGGTGCCCAGGGCGGAGCCCCAGTCAGAGGCGCCCAGGCCGCCGTCGACGACCTTGAAGCCGGCTTCGGAAGCAGACTGGGCGATCAGCGTGTAGGCGTCGGAGCGGTTGGGGTTGTCCTTGTTGTACATGATGCGTACTTCAGGGGTGGCACCGGCAAGCAGTTCCTTGGCGCCTTCAACGTCAACCTCGGCGTACTCGGAGGAGCCGTTGTTGGCGGCGGAGTCTTCGTAGCCGTCCTGGTCGGACAGGAAGATCTGCGAATCCAGCGGAGCTGCATCCGGGTTGAGCTTCTTGACGATCGAGTCAACGATTGCCTGGCGCGGGATGACCTTCATGAAGGCGGTGCGCACGTTCTCGTCGGCGAAGACGCCGGAGAAGTTCAGGTCAACGTGGTCGTAGGAGAGCTGGTTGCCGGAGTTGATGGTTACACCGTCAATGGCTTCAAGCTGCTCCACGGTGTCGGCCGAAGCCTGCGGAGCAATGATGTCCACTTCACCGTTCTTCAGAGCCTGGACCTGGGCGGGAGCATCACCGATGTAACGGACGATGATCTCGTCGATCTTGGGCTCAGGACCCCAGTTGTAGTCCTCGTTGCGGGTCAGGGTCATGGAGTTCTCGGGATCGATCTCCGAGACAATGAACGGACCGTTGGAGAGGTACAGGGAGGCATCCGAGGGCAGCGACTTGGTGTCGAAGCCGGTGTTCCAGAAGTCGGCAACTGCCTTCAGCTCTTCGTTGACCGGAGCCGGGTTTGCCGGGTCGCCCGCGGGCGTGTTCTGGATGAGTTCGATCAGCGCGTCGCCGTCGGCCAGTCCGGCCTTCTCGGCAACCACGTGCGCCGGGGTGCTGACGCCGCCGTCGGTCATCGCACCAAAGGCAACTTCCCAGTCCGCGAAGGGCTCGGAGTAGGTCATGGTGATGGAGCGGCCGTCGTCGCCGATTTCGGGAACGTCGGTCAGGCTCAGGCCTGAGGTGTCACCGGCGTAGTCGAAGTAGGTGGTACCGGAAACGGTCTCGCCTTCTTCGTTCAGCGTGGCGTCGTTGAAGTGGCCGGAGTTGACGGCCCAGAGGAGCATGAGGTCGTCTGCGTCGACGGGCTCACCGTCGGACCAGTTCACGCCTTCGTTAACGGTGTACTTAACCGTCAGGGGATCCTCGGAGACCTTTTCGTAGGTGCCGAAGTCTTCCAGCGGCTCAACCTTGAGTTCATCGGTGATGTAGTTGAACCCGGAATGCGTGGCGTACGCAATCTTGCCGTTGATATCTACGTTGCCGTTCGCCGTGTTGCTGTTGAACGAGCTGAAGGCGTTAACCTCCACAACGCGGACAGAACCGCCGGTGCTCTCGCTGTCAGTGGAACCGCCGTCGGTGGTCCCCTGATTCGCTGCACAGGCGCTCAGTGCGAGAGCAGCAACAGCTGCCACACCCACTGCTTTGGAAATACGTGCAAAACGCATTCCGCCTCCTATTTCTCAGTGCGTCATTGTCTCCGGCGGGATTACCGGAATCACGGACAGCGCAGATCCTGCGTGCCTCGTCGCATATGACTAAGAGAGTAGACCGCGGACTGCTACCGGCCCGTAACTTGGTTCCCGACGCGACACGGTTGTTACACGTTTGCAACCTGAAAATTATCATTACGCCGCATGCTCTGGTGTGATGGTATTTGAGCCGCTATTGTTCCCCCGCACACACTTCTGAGGGCCTTTTGGGCAGGGATAGGATTCAGGTGGGGCCGGGAACCTGGCCCGCACCCACTCAGCGGAGGACTCTTGTGAAGCTCACAATCATCGGCGGCTCGAAGGGAACCGGCGCCAAGCTGGCCTCCCTCGCACAGGCCGCAGGCCACGAAGTGACAGTCCTTTCCCGCAGCGGACAGGGCCCGGAAGGCGTCCGGGTACTTACCGGGGACGCCGGGGATCCCGCTGCCGCGGCGTCGGCCGTTGCCGGTGCGAACGCCGTCGTCGTCACGGTGGGCGGCGCCAAGGGAAACCCGAAGCACCGGGCAGCCGTCACCCGCACTGTCATTGACGCCATGAAGAAGCAGGGTGTGCAGCGGCTGATGGTGCAGTCCTCCCTGGGTGCCGGGGACTCCGGCTCGCTGATGCCGGCCCCGCTTCGGATCGCGATGAAAGTGGCCCTGGCAAAACCGCTTGCCGACCACAATGAGCAGGAAGCGGCCGTGCAGGGTTCCCGCCTGGATTGGACGATTGTCCGGCCCACCGGCCTGACCGACAAGGAACCGACGGGTTCCTGGCAGGTACTTGAAACCGGGGACAGCGGAACCCTCCGCGGCTCGGTTCCCCGTGCCGATCTGGCCGCCTGCATGCTGGGACTACTGGAAGATCCCGCTTCCATCGGCAAGGCAGTGGGCGTCAGCAGCTAAGCGCAGCCGCCGGCCTTAGGCCGCTTTACGCCTGCTGCAGCAGGGCTGCTTTCCTGGCCCTGGCATCCTTGATACGCGGACCGGCGAACCACAGCACGGTCCCTACGAGGACCCATACCCCCAGGGTCAGGGCAGCACCCGCTCCGCCTGTGCCGTCAAAATAGGCCACGGCCCGAACCAGGGTCCCCGCAGCCCCGGGCGGCAGCAGCTGTCCGATCAGCGCGACGCCGGCGGGAAGCCACTGGGCGCTGGTGGCGATGCCGGCAAACGGGTTGCCCACGAACATCATGGACATGGCGGCAATGGTGAAGCCCTTGGTGCCGAAGCACTCGTTGAGGCCGGCCAGGGGAAGTGCCAGCGCTGCGATGCCGAGGGCGACGCTGGCGGCGACGGGGACCAGTGGGCCTTCTATGCTGCCGAAGAGGTATTTAAGGACGGCCGCGACGACGAACCCGCCGGCGACTGAAAAGCCGGTGAGGCCGGCGAAGATCCACCAGCGCTTACCGGAGAGCATGGAGCGGAACGCGACGGCGGGCACAATGCCGCCGAACACCAGCGGGAAGGCCAGTCCGCCAATACCAACGCCGGTTGGATCGGCGGCGGGCAGCGGAACAACATCGACAATTTCAGCAGTCTGTCCCATGCTTCCGGCCATGGTGGCCCCCACATTGCTGATGGTTCCGGATACCGCAGTTGATCCTGCGCTCGCTACGTATACCGTCATGTCCGGTGCCGAGAAGTCGAATCCTCCCACAATGTCCCGGTCCCGGATTCCCTGCTCCAGCTCGGCGGCACTTTCATAGGGCTGGACTACGAAAGCTCCCGGGGACTGCTCCTCAAGCGTGTTGGCGATCGATTCCGCCTGGTGCTCTGCCCCAACCACGCCCAGGCCGAGGTCCCGCGGACCGGAGAGCAGGGAGGGCGAAATAAAGAGCATGAGCAAGGCCAGGAGGATCACCGAAAGTCCAACGGTGAGGCCCGCCCAGATTGCGGCGTGCTTGCGGTGGGAGCCCGGCTCCCGGGTCTGGATGGTCATGAATAGTCCTTCGTTGTGGAGGATTTTCCTCCGCTTCTACCGGAAGATATTCCTCCGGTTTAGACTGAAGGTCAAGTTGAAGGAGTACGAATGAGGGCCGACGCCGAACGCCGCAGGCAGAACATCATTACGCACGCCAAGCATGTCTTTGCCGAGCGGGGCGGTGATGTTGCCCTCGAAGCCGTGGCTGCGGCCAGCGGCGTGGGCATTGCCACCCTTTACCGCAATTTCCCGTCCCGCGAAGATCTGCTCCAGGCTGTCGTCCAGGACACGGTGGAGCAGATCATCCGGGCCGTGGATCAAGCACGGCGCACTCTGGACGCTGACCCGGCCGGGGCTTGGCAGGACCTGCTGTCCAGCCTCACGGCGATGAACCTGGGCGCGCTCACGGACGGGCTGGCACTGCAGGCGGGAGCTGCCCAGGATCTGGCAGCCTCTCCCCTGGCACAGGTCCAGCAGCCTGCACTTGATGCCCTGAACGGCGTACTGGCCAAGCTCAAGCGCTACGGAGCCGTGAGGGAAACGCTCTCCGCCCTGGACGTCATCGTTTCCGTTGCGACGATCACGCGCCCGCAGGTCTCCGCCATCCGGGGTGCCGCCCCCGGCGTACCCGGCCAGCTGGCTGAGGCCTACTTCCACTGGAGCCGCGGGGCCTGAATCCGGACTGGCGGAGCGGCCAAGGGGCCGTTGCCCGCAGTCGAAACGGAGCGCCGTATCCGCAGCCTGCTAGAATTGATGCGGCCTCTGGCCACCACGGCATCGATGACACGACACGCGGGGCACTTCAAAAAGTACCTTCTGACACGGCACGGTCGATCGCCTCCACACCGCCGACTGTCAGGAGACTCTATGGCGCCCTCTTCAATTTCCCGTCCCAATGTCAGGGATCGTGCAGGCGGGATGATCGCGGTCGCTGCGGCCGCTGCGTTCCTCGCCACCTTCAACGAGACGTTCCTCAACGTCGCCTTCACGCCGATCATGCAGGACTTCGGCGTCAACATCAGCACCGTTCAGTGGCTAACCACCGGCTACCTGCTCGTCGCCGCTGTCTTCGTTCCCGTTGCCAACGTCCTGTACCACCGGTTCCCCACCCGGCCGCTGTTCGTCGCCGTCGTCGCGATCATGGTCCTGGGTTCTGTGGTGGGAGCCATGGCCCCCAGTTTCGAAGTCCTGCTTATCGCGCGCCTGCTGCAGGCCATCGGAACCGGCCTGCTCACCCCCATCGGCATGAACATCACCCTGGCGGTGTCACCGCGGGAGAAGCTTGGCCTGAACATGGGCATCATGGCTGCCATGACTACGCTGGGCCCGTCGCTGGCGATCGTTCTCTCCGGCGCCATTCTGACCGTGGCCCCGTGGACCACCCTGATGTGGGCCTTCGGCGGCCTCACCGTCGCAGTGCTGCTCGCCGGTGCGATCGTCCTGCGGAACGTCACGGAGCTGGGCCGCCCGGTCCTGGACATCCTGTCCTTCGTCCTCGTTGCCGTCGGCATGGTCGGCATCCTCTACGGCGTCTCCAGCGCGTTCGAGGGATCCGCTCTCTACGCAGGGGTTGCCGGCGTCGTTGGCCTTCTCGCCATGTGGCTGTTCATTCTCCGCCAGCGCCGAATCGAGAATCCGCTGCTGGACCTGCGGCCGTTCTCCAGCGCACCTTTTGTGTTCGGAGTGCTGATGACCATGCTCGGCCTGGTCTTTGTCTTCGCCATGAACGTGGTCATCCCCCTGTTCCTGCAGGGTGCTCTCGAGATGCCGCCGCTGGGTGCCTCGCTGACCCTTGCACCGGGCATCCTGCTGACCGTGGGGATGGGGCCAATCGCCGGCCGCCTGTTCGACCGCCACGGCGGGCGCTGGTCGATTCCCCTCGGATTCCTCGTCATGGCAATCTTCGTGACGCTCGTCGGGGTCGCTGCAGGACAGGGCTCGGTCTGGATCTTCGGGCTGCTCTACGTCCCGGCAGTGCTGGCAACGGCATTCGTCGTCGGGCCGTCCCAGACGTTCGCGCTGGCCAACCTGGACCGCGAGACCAGCCCGCACGGCGTCACGGTGGTTTCAACCAGCTTCCAGATCGCCGGCTGCGTGGGCACCTCGCTCGCTACCGGAATCTACGGCGCCGTCATTGCGTCGAACATCGAGTCCGGTAGCAGTGAAGGTGATTCCCTGCTGGCCGGTTTCCACGGCTCCGTCGCCCTGGTGGTTGCCACGTCACTCCTCGGTATCCTCCTCGCGTTCCTGGCCTACCGCTCCGTACAGTCCCGCCGCGCCGCGGAGAACGCACAGGCCCCGGCTGACACCGTCCAGTCGATCATGAAGTCCGACGTCTACGCCCTGTCCTCCGACGCGAGCGTGCTTGACGCCCTGCAGACCTTCGCCGAGCGCGGCATCTCGGGTGCACCGGTCCTCAACGCGGACGGCACGCTGGCAGGTTTCCTGTCCGACGGCGATGTGCTGCGCTACCTCTCCGCGACCCATCCGTCCTCGACGTCGATCTACTCCTATGCGATCGGTGCTGCGGACGACCTGGAACAGGCAATGTCTGATCTCGCGAACCTGAACGTTCTGCGTCTCGCAACGCACGACGTCGTCACGCTCGACGCCGGCGCATCGGTCAGTGACGCTGTGGCTGCGCTGTCGGACGCGCGGCTCAAAAAGGTGCCGGTGGTTAAGGGCGAAGATTCCCGTCCCATTGGCATCGTGAGCCGGTCTGCTATCAACCGGCTGGCGATTGCCACCTACCTGCGTTCACGCAGTGAGGCCGACGTCCGCACACCGGCGTAGTCCCGCCGTCGTTAGCGAGCAGCAGGCCGAACCCACTGCGGGTCCGGCCTGCTGCTGTTTTATGTAGTAGGTCCGGCGAGGGCGCGGTGTCAGCGGCTGGATGGGGCAGGCCATGGGATGTAATCGCTCCGGCTTTGCCAGGAGCCGTGTTCGGAGAGCGGCCGAAAGCGCAGCGTCGTGAATTCGTGGTGGAAGTCCCGGCGTTCCCGCTCGGTCATCGCTTCGGTATGGCGGCGTCCGGTTTCCCCGGCGTCCCTCCCGGAAACCATGCCGGTCATCGCCCGGGTGCTGGTCCAGATGGAGAAGGTTGAAACTGTTCGGGGCAGGCGGATGCCGGCCATGGCCAGTGTCGCCTCGGGGTGGTCCCGGATCTGGGTTTCCACGGGACGGCCCCACCGGATGAAGCGGGGCAGTTCCGGCAGGCGCAGGCGGGCCAGGGTCACGGCCACCACCGGCTCGTGCGGGTTGGCTGATTCTGCGGATTCCGGCAGCCCGGAGAACTCGCTGACACTCCCCCAGCGGCGCAGGAACTGCAGCCGGACGTGCCAGCCTTGGTCCAGTTTCCTGCCAAACGGATGCCCGGTGAGGAAGTCCGTCAGCGACCGTTCGTCTTCCCAGTGCGCGAACACGGCCGTGCGCTTCAGCTGCATCCGGCGCGGTGAAACTATCGGCGCTCCCAGCTCCATTCCTGCGAACACTTCGGCGTGAACCAGGCCGGGGGCTTTGAGCTGGCGCACCATTGCTCCGGCGGCGGTGAGGGGCGGCAGATTGGCCAGGTGGAACGAGTAGATGCTCATAGTGCCGCCGCCAAGTGTTTCCCCATCCCCTGATCCTTGCCGGGCGCGGCGGCACGCGTCAAATAACTGCCGCTGCTCAGCCTGCCCGGCGGTAGTGCACGGAGAGCGCACCGTTGCTCATTGGCTCGGCTGAAATCAGCTCCAGGCGGCGAGCGCCGTCGAGAAGACCTTCATAGAGGGTGGGACCGTGCCCGGTAATCATGGGGTGCACCAGGAATCTGTACTCATCAATGAGGTCCAGCCGGTCCAGCGCTGACGCAAGCTTGCCGCTGCCGAGGAGCACGCCGTCGGGCGTCTGGTCCTTGAGCTCCTGCACCGCGGTGCGCAGGTCGCCTTCGAGGCGGTGGCTGTTGTTCCACGGGAAATCGCTGCGCGTTGCGGACACTACGTACTTGGGTTTGTCCTCCAGCGTGAGGGCCCACTCGCGGATCGCCTCCGGCGCTTCCACCTCTCCGTGGGCGACCAGCGGCCAGTAACTCTCCATCAGCTCGTAGGTGGTTCGGCCCCACAACATGGCACCGGACTCATCCAGAAGCCGGGTGTAATGCGTGTGGGTCTCGTCGTCGGCGATCCCCTCCTGATGATCGACGCAGCCGTCCAAGGTCACGTTGTAGCTGAATGTCAGGGAGCCCATGGAGCGATTCTCCGGCCGCCCGGTCCCGTGTGCAATCCGTTTGCGGAATCAACCGGTCCATTCGCGGCGCAAACGCCCTCATATGGGTGGAGCGGCCAGCCCACCGCCGACGGCGTTCCGTGCCATAACGACGCCGGCGGATCCATATCCGGGGTCGCGGGAATAGGTGGACCCTGTGGCGGGTTCCATCTCCGCCGGGGAATTGCCGGCTCGCTACTGCAAGGAGAGAACGCACATGGCACGAGTAGTTATCTTCGGCGGAACCGGCTATGCCGGCGGAAACATCGCCCGCGAGGCGGCCTCACGCGGGCACGAGGTCATCTCCTACTCCCGCAATGCGCCGGAACAGCCGCTGGAGGGTGTTGAATACCGCACCGGTTCGCTGGCTACACCGGAGGTACTCGCGGCTGCGGCCGCCGACGCCGATGTCCTCGTTGTGGCTGTGCACGGAGCCGACGTTGACGGCGCTCCGCTCACTGCGTATGTTCCGGGGCTGATCGATGCCGCGCGCACCAACGGCGTGCGGCTTGCCTTCGTTGGCGGCGCAGGCTCGTCCCTGGTTGCGGAGGGCGGTCCGCGCCTGGTCGATACCCCGGACTTCCTCGATGACTGGAAGCCCGAGGCCCTCTCGCATGCCGAGGTACTCGAGGCGCTGCGGCAGGCACCAGAGGACCTCGACTGGTTCTACGTCAGCCCGGCAGCTCTCTTCGGTGTCTTTGCTCCGGGCGAGACCACGGGCGCCTACCGTACCGGCGGCGACGTCCTGGTGACCAAAGACGACGGTTCCTCGGAAATCTCCGGCACCGACTTCGCGCTTGCCTTTGTCGATGAGATCGAGAACAACGCGCATCCGCGTCGGCGGTTCACCGTCGGGCACTAACAGGACATTCGACCCCGGCTAAGGCCGGCACTCCACACGCAGGAAGGCCCGGGATGCAAGCAGCATCCCGGGCCTTTCTCAAGCAATCGCCTGAAACCTAGACGTTAAACCTAAACTCCACCACATTCCGACGCCGAATAACGTGTGAACCTGTACCAGGCTGCGTTCTACAGACAGCGGCGCTCGGGCCGCCTGTTTAGCCGCGGGGAAGCAGAGTTTGCACGTCGCCGTGCCGACGAGTCCTCAGCGGCTCGGCTTCCAGATCACGCTGCAGCCGCCACCTCCACGCTAGCTTCCGAGCTGCGACGGAGCAATGTTCGATTCGGCTTCGGATTCCGACAGTGCCTTCGTCAATCGATCAAGCGCTTCCGCTGTCGGCAACTTGGCCCGCATTTCTGTAGCGAGGCCTTGACCTTTGGCGTACTTGGTGAGGACGAGAGGGCCGTCACCACGACCGTCTTCAACGGAGCGCACGAGCGTCACGGTAGGGACAGCGCCAATTTCATTCAGGTGGATCGTTCGGCTTGGAATCTGATAAGCCGAGCCCATTTGGATTGTCCGCACGTTCGTGACCTGCAGATCGAACCTTCCAACTTCCTGCGCCGTATTTTTTTCACCATAAGTGATCCTTGACCCTAGGTATTCGCCTTCCGCAGTCGGTGAGGCAGCTAAATTCGAATCAATAACGCAACCCGATAGCACGAGACTCGTGAGATCCCAAGTGTGTTCATGAAGATCACCAAGGTCATCGACCACTCCACGATCATCCAACCAGAAGTGCAGCCGAAACCGTTCGCCAGCAGGCGCATTCACTAGAGGTGTCAGTTCTGCATGGTTGAACCCAAGCGGATGCTTCCATACATCGACCATGTCTGCTTCCAAAAACATTGCACCAAGGACGCTGCTAATTGAGATTCGTGCGAATTCGTTAGCCACGTAGGCTTCATAGATCTCCCGCAGACTAAGCATTCGTCGTCCCTGCGAATGCAAAGATCTCTCCCCATTCTTCATCCGTGTACTCCTCCTTCCAGTTCGTTGTAGCATCCTGGTTTAATTCCCGGACCCGCATGAAGAATCGCTTTACGTCTGTGATTCCTTCAGCATCAGATGCTTCCGCGGGCAATTTCAAAGGAGTTGCATAACCCGCTTCAAACTCGAACTCATCTAGGAGCGCCGCATGGTACCAGTTTCCAGCCTTAGTACGGAGACCATTGCGGTGGGGATCGGCAACAGTGATGAGGAAACTCTCCGAGTTCCCGTCTAGCCGGAACGGGGAGAATCTATGAAGTAGAGTAATATGGGGTGCGATTTTTGATCGCGAGGCCCAAACTACCGCAGCATAAATGAAGGCCAAGAGCTCCATCTGGATCCTCTTCGGATCTGCGCGCTCATCATCTGGGCGACTTTTACGCCTGTACACTGCGTATTTGGAACATAACTCACTATCAAACGGTGAGATCACTTGCACCTTATATTGGACCGGCCTATCAGTCACTTGCGCGAGAGCCGGAAGAACATGTTCTCGTTGCCATCGTGCAGAGCCCCCGCGAAAGTACCACTCCTTTGAAGAACCAAGCATCTCACCGAGAACCTGACGGATATGGCCCGCTGGGATCTCATGAACCGCATCCTGGTCCACCGTGCTCTCAAGGAGGGACTTGAGCGTCTCCGCCTTGCTGTCAACGAGGGACTGGAGTGTCTCCGCCTTCCTGTCAACGAGGGACTGGAGCGTCTCGACATCATGCGCCAGGTCCTTATCAGACTCGCGGGCACCAATCTGCGCAAGCACGACGGTCGAAATTGTAAGGGCTACAAACGAGATGAGGGCTGTGCGTAACCATCCCCCAGTGGTATTGACATCAAAAAAGACGGGAATCAGAGTCAGAGCGAAGAGAGCTGCGCAGGAAGCAAACGATACCCAGTCAACTTTTGAGAACTTACTAAAAAAGGCCTTCACCGAGGCACCAAAGTTATATACATCCTGCGAGTGTATACCTAGTTTACTTACCGATCTCTGCGTTACACTCATTCGCACAAGTCGACGACGAGCTGTGCCCAACCGAAAACACCGGTCTATACAGTGCGCATTGAGCGGTGAATTCGCGGCTGCATCGTTGTAGGCGATTCCTGTATGTATGGACAGAAATGCCGCCCTTATCTGCTTTCACAGAGGGCGGCATTTCTACTGGGTTCATGCGAGGGTCTTAGACGTTAAACCTAAACTCCACCACATCGCCGTCGGCCATAACGTAGTCCTTGCCTTCAATCCGGACCTTGCCGTGGGCCTTGGCCTCGGCCATGGAGCCGGCCTCAACCAGGTCGTCGAAGGAGACAACTTCGGCCTTGATGAAGCCGCGCTGGAAGTCGGTGTGGATGACGCCGGCAGCCTGGGGCGCGGTGTCGCCCTTGCGGATGGTCCACGCACGGGTTTCCTTGGGACCGGCCGTGAGGTAGGTCTGCAGGCCCAGGGTGTGGAAGCCAACGCGGGCCAGCTTATCCAGGCCGGACTCTTCCTGGCCGCTCATCTCCAGCATCTCGCGGGCTTCTTCCTCGTCCAGCTCCACCAGGTCGGCTTCGAGCTTGGCATCGAGGAAGATGGCATCGGCCGGAGCCACGAGTTCGCGCAGTTCAGCCTGGCGGTCCGGGTTGCCCAGGACGGCGTCGTCAACGTTGAAGACGTAAATGAAGGGCTTGGCGGTGAGCAGGCTCAGTTCACGCAGGTGCTCCATGTCCAGCTTGTCGCTGGCGATGGAGGAGAAGATCGTGTCCCCGCGCTCCAGCACAGCCTGGGCGGCCTGCATGGCAGCCAGCTGCGCGGCGTCGCGCTTCTTGATCTTCACTTCCTTCTCCACGCGCGGAATGGCCTTCTCCAGGGTCTGGAGGTCCGCGAGGATCAGTTCGGTGTTGATGGTCTCCATGTCCGAGCGCGGGTCGACCTTGCCGTCAACGTGGACCACATCGGGGTCGTCGAAGACGCGGATAACCTGGGCAATAGCCTCGGCTTCGCGGATGTTGGCGAGGAACTGGTTGCCCAGGCCTTCGCCTTCCGACGCGCCCTTCACAATGCCGGCGATGTCCACGAAGGACACGGTTGCGGGCAGGATGCGGGCCGAACCGAAGATCTCGGCGAGCTTTGCCAGGCGCGGATCCGGAAGGGATACGACGCCGACATTCGGCTCGATCGTGGCGAACGGATAGTTCGCCGCCAGCACGTTGTTGCGGGTCAGCGCATTGAACAGGGTTGATTTGCCGACGTTGGGCAGGCCGACGATGCCAATAGTAAGAGCCACGTTAGTAAATGTTACCGGGGCTGGCCGTCAGAGCCGAACCGGCGGCTGCCTCAGGACTCGGAGCGGCGGCCGCCCAGACCGCGGGAGGAATCCCCCATGGCCTTGAGCGTGGTGCGGATTTCCTTGGGCAGGGAGAAGATGATGTCTTCCTCCGCTGTGACGACCTCTTCGACCTCGCCATAGCCGTACTGGGCCAGCAGGTTGAGAACGTCCTGGACCAGGTTCTCCGGCACCGAGGCACCTGAGGTCACGCCCACGGTCGAGACACCTTCGAACCAGGACTCGTCCACCTCATTGGCGAAGTCCACCCGGTAGGACGCCTTGGCGCCGTATTCAAGGGCAACCTCAACGAGCCGCACAGAGTTCGAGGAGTTCGCCGAACCAACCACAATGACCAGGTCCGCGTCGGGCGCGATCTTCTTGATCGCCGCCTGGCGGTTGGAGGTGGCGTAGCAAATGTCATCGCTGGGCGGATCCTGCAGGTTCGGGAACTTCTCCCGCAGCAGCTTCACCGTGGTCATGGTCTCGTCCACGGACAGGGTGGTCTGGGAAAGCCAAATGAGCTTGTCCGGATCCCGGACCTGGATCTTGTCCACGTCTTCGGGTCCGTTGACGATCTGCATGTGCTCCGGCGCCTCGCCGTAGGTGCCTTCGACTTCCTCATGCCCCTCGTGTCCGATGAGCAGGATGTCAAAGTCGTCGCGGGCGAAGCGCACGGCTTCGCGGTGGACCTTGGTGACCAGCGGGCAGGTGGCGTCGATGGTGCGCAGGCCGCGGTCTTCAGCAGACTGCACGACGGCGGGAGAGACTCCGTGGGCGGAGAAGATCAGCAAGGAGCCTTCCGGCACCTCGTCCGTCTCATCGACAAAGATGGCGCCGCGCTCTTCCAGCGTGCTGACGACGTGCAGGTTGTGCACGATCTGCTTGCGCACGTAAACAGGCGGGCCGTAGTGTTCCAGTGCCTTTTCGACGGCGATCACCGCACGGTCGACGCCGGCGCAGTAGCCGCGCGGGGCGGCAAGCAGGACCCGGCGCGCTCCGGACACCGGCGCAGCGGCAGCAACCTCTTCAGGGCTGCGGCGGCGGCGTGGCACGGTGGGCATCGGCACGGAAACGGCTGTGCTGGTCATGACTCCATGCTAGCCGGTAGGCAGGACGGACCCCGAGCCGGGGCGGGTACGTCCGCTGTCAGCGCACACCTCGGCGGGATCCGGCCGCCAGGCGAAGCACCAGGCCCAGGATGAAAGCCGCGCCGCCGCCGATGAGCAGCACCAGCAGCCAGGACTGGAAGTTTGCCTGTGCAAGGGGCACCAGCCCGTCGACGAAGGTTGAAGCGACCGGGTTCGCGGGCGTCTGTCCCTCCACAATGCGTGCGGCTGCTCCCGAGGCCAGCCACAGGGCCCCAGCGAGGACAACGAGTCCCGCACCGATCAGTGCGAGGGTGGTGGACCGGCGTCGGGCAATAAGCAGGCCCAGCAGGGAAGCGAGCACGGCAGCGGCCGCCAGCAGCGGCCAGGACTCCGCAAAGCGCCCCAGGGTTTCAAGTTCGGCACTGCGGTCCTGGCCGGAGACCGTCAGCAGCCGCTCCCCCGCCTCAGCCGGTTCGGTGCCGATTTCGCCGGCAATCTGTGCACTGACCAGGTTAAGCAGCGGGCCCAGGTCCAGGGTGGGGGCGCCGGCATCAAACGTTGCCGTGTGGGAACGCTCCAGCGTCTGGGTCCAGGCTTCGGGGTAGCCCGGTGCCTCGGCGAACCCGGAGACCACCCGTTCCACGATGGGTTCAACCAGGGAAACCAGCCCGTCCGGCAGGCCATCCGTAACCGCGGCACTGGCCTGGGCTGCTACTGCGGAGGACAGCTGGGCCTGGAACGGTTCGTCGTCGCCCAGCGGCTGGGCAAGCTGGGCAAATCCCTGCGCGGACACAACATTCTGCGCCAGCCAGGCGCTGCTCACTGCGGCCCCGGAGAGCAGCAGTGCTATCAGGACCAGGATTGCCGAACCGAAAGTGCGCATAGTCTCCCAAATCTTCTTCCACGGAGCCGGGCCGCCCGGCAGTGACCTAAGGGGCCTGGCCGAAACCGTTGTCCACGGTCCTGCGGCAGCGGACACGATGTGTCCCAGGCACCTGATAGACAATAGCCTTAGGACCGGCGCCGCAAAGGACCGGCCTGCCGCTGAAGCAACAGGAGTTCTAAAACATGCAGAATGCCGCAGGAGCACAGGATCCGGACCAGACTGACACCGGAAACGCTCTGGCGCCCACGGCTGCCCTGACCTCCCCGGAGAATCCGTGGCCCCTGGCCCTGCTGTCCAAAAACCTGAAGGCCTACATCGACCGCGCACCGGCCGCGTGGGTTGAGGGCCAGGTCATTGAATTGAACCGCCGCTCGAATGCCTCCTTTATTACCCTGCGCGACGTCGATGCCGAGGTCTCGCTCTCCCTGACGGTCTGGAGCACTGTCATGAACCGCCTGGAGCTGCCGCTGGAACGCGGAGCCCGGGTGGTGGCACTGATCAAACCGGACTTCTATGTGAAGACCGGCCGGCTGTCGATGCAGACCAGGGACATTCGGCCCGTGGGCCTGGGAGACCTGCTGGCCCGGATCGAACGTCTCCGCCAGGCACTCGCAGCGGAAGGCCTTTTTGCGGCCGCCCGCAAGCAGCGTCTGCCGCTGCTTCCCGGCAGGATTGGGCTCATCACGGGCCGCAACTCAGACGCCATGAAGGACGTGATGCGCAACGCTGCGCTGCGCTGGCCCGCCGTCGAATTCGAGGTCCGCGAAGTTGCGGTGCAGGGCGTTAACGCCGTCGCCGAAGTGACCCGGGCGCTGGCTTCCCTTGACGCCATGCCGGAAGTGGACGTGATTGTCATCGCGCGCGGCGGCGGCTCGATGGAAGACCTGCTGCCGTTCAGCCATGAAGATTTGATCCGGGCCGTGGCAGCCGCGCAGACACCGGTGGTCAGCGCAATCGGCCACGAGGCTGACCGGCCGCTGCTGGACGAGGTCGCGGACCTCCGCGCCTCCACCCCCACCGACGCCGCGAAGCGGATAGTGCCCGACGTCGGCGAGGAGCTTTCGCGGATCGGCACGGCACGCTCGCAGCTGCGGCGGATCATGGAGCTCATGCTCAGCCGGGAAACAGACCGGCTTGCCCACATCCGTACGCGTCCCGTCCTCTCCGCCCCGGAAACCATGCTGGCCTCCCGGGCAGAGGACGTAGCCCGGCTCCGTGACCGTGCCTTCTCTGCGATGCGGTCCGAGGTCCGGCGTGACACGGACAAGATCAGCTACCTCCGCGCGCAGGTCCGTTCCCTCTCACCGCAGAAGACCCTGGACCGGGGCTACGCCGTCGTGCAGCTCGCAGACGGCTCCGTGGTCCGGGACGCTGCGGCAGTTCAGGCCGACGCCCAGCTGCGCATCCGGGTGGCCGCCGGCGAGCTCGACGCCGTTGCCACCGGACACCGCTAACCGACTTTTCAACGTAGGAGAACACCATGAATGAAGCAGCAGCACTCCCGGCCGACATTGAGGCCATGAGCTACGAACAGGCCCGCGACGAACTCGTGGCCGTGGTAACCCGGCTGGAAGCGGGCGGCGCGAGCCTGGAAGAGTCACTCGCACTCTGGGAGCGGGGCGAAGCCCTGGCCACCCGCTGCGAATCCTGGCTGGAAGGCGCCCGGGAGCGCCTCGAGGCTGCCCGCGCGGCACGGGAAGCCTAGGCTGCCCCTGCCTTTCGCAGGCAGCAGGGGCAGCCCTGGCCGCTACGGCTTATAGGTGCTGAGGAACTCTGCCAGGCGCGAGATGGCATCCTCGATGTCTTCCAGGGCCGGAAGGGTGACCATCCGGAAGTGGTCAGGGCGGATCCAGTTGAACGCGGTGCCGTGGGAGACCAGGATCTTCTGCTGCTTGAGCAGGTCCAGTGCGAACATCTCATCCGATTCGATCGGATAGACCTCCGGATCAAGCTTCGGGAAGAGATACAGGGCGCCTTCGGCGTTTTCAACGCTCACGCCCGGAATGTCGTTGAGCATCTTGTGCGCCAAGTCGCGCTGCGCCTTTAGCCGGCCGCCGGGCAGGATCAGGTCATTGATGCTCTGGTAGCCGCCAAGCGCGGTCTGGATCGCGTGCTGGGCCGGAACGTTCGCGCACAGGCGCATGTTGGCCAGGAGGTTGATGCCTTCGATGTAGTCCGCGGCGTCGCGCTTCGGACCGGAGATGGTCATCCAGCCGCTGCGGAAACCGGCAATCCGGTAGGCCTTCGAGAGGCCGCTGAACGTAAGGCACAGGACGTCGTCCCCGGTGAGGGAAGCCGCATTGATGTGCACGGCGTCGTCATACAGGATCTTCTCGTAGATCTCATCGGCAAAGATGATCAGCCCGTGCTTCCGGGCCAGGTCCACGATCCGGCGCAGCACGTGCTCCGGGTACACCGCACCGGTGGGGTTGTTCGGGTTGATGAGCACAATGCCCTTGGTCCGCGGCGTGATCCGCTCTTCCATGTCCTCGACATCAGGCCACCAGTGGTTTTCTTCGTCGCAGAGGTAGTGCACGGCGGTGCCGCCGGCCAGCGAGACCGAGGCCGTCCACAGCGGGTAGTCCGGGGTGGGCACCAGGATTTCGTCGCCGGTGTCCAGCAGCGCCTGCAGGGACATGGTGATCAGTTCGCTGACGCCGTTGCCCAGGTACACGTCGTCGACGTCGATGTTCTGGATGCCGCGGCCCTGGTAATACTGCACCACTGCAGTGCGGGCGGAGAAGATGCCGCGGGAGTCGCTGTACCCCTGGGCCGTCGGCAGGTGGCGGATCATGTCCACCAGGATCGCCTCCGGCGCCTCGAACCCGAACGGGGCAGGGTTGCCGATGTTCAGTTTCAGGATCCGCTGTCCCGCCGCTTCCATGCGCTGGGCGTGCTCAAGGAGCGGCCCGCGGATGTCATAGAGGACGTTATGGAGCTTTTGGGACTGGGTGAATTCGGCCATCTACACAGAATGCCATAACCGCATCCTTCCCTCCCCAACCACTACGCCGAGAGGCCACTTACGGCTCCTTTCGCGGACGATTGGAGCCGTAACTGGCCTCTGGTGTGAAGGGGGGGAAAGGGGCGCGGGTTTAGGCCAGGCCCTTTTCCTCCAGCCACGCCTTGGCTGCGTCCTTCGGGTCCTGCTTCTGATCACCGGAGACTGCCTGGTTCAGTGCAATCAGGTCCTCAGTAGTCAGCATCGCGGAGACGCTGTTGAGCACGTCCTGGGCTTCGGAGCTGACGGCGTCCATGTTGACCAGCGGGAGAACCTGCTGGGCAATGAAGTTGTTCTTCGGATCCTCAAGCACCACCAGGGAGTTTTCCTCGATGGAGGGGGTGGTGGTGTAGATGTCGGCTGCCTGGACCTTGTCGGTCAGCAGCGCCTGCAGGGTAGCCTCGCCGCCGCCGTCGTTGATGGCTTCGAAGCCTGCCGGCTCGCAGCCGTACTTTTCCTTCAGGCCCGGGAGCCCGTAGGCACGCTCCTGGAAGGTGGTGGGTGCGGCGATGGTGATTTCGCCGCAGACCTTGGCGAGGTCCTCCAGCGACGTCAGGCCGTATTTCTCGGCGGTGGCCTGCGTGACCACCAGGGCGTCCTTGCTCTCCGCCTCAGCCGGTTCCAGCACAGCGATGTTCATGTCCGGCGACTCTTCCTCCAGTGCTGCCGGAAGTGCGTCCATGATCTCTTCGGCGGACTGCGCAGTGGCTTCGGTGTCCGCGAAGAGGAGCAGGTTGCCGCTGTAGTCCGGAATGACCTGGACCGATCCGTCTTCCAGTGCGCGGTAGTAGATCTCGCGTGAACCGATGCCGGGCTGGGTGGTGGCCTGGATCCCTTCGGCGTTCAGGGCGCCGGCGTAGATCTCGGCGATGATCTGGGATTCGGGGAAGTCGGCCGAACCCACAACCAGCGTCGCCGAGTCCTCCACTCCGGTGGGCGCGGAGGATGACTCCACGCTCTGCGGATCCGAGTTCGCGCCGCACGCGGCGAGCATCAGGACCGCGGTGAGGCCTGCGGCACCGGTGAGGGTTTTCCGGGCGCCCGGACGGGTAAGAGTTCTCATGCTGTTGTTCCTTCTGCGAGGCCGGCAGGAGATGGCTGCCGGCGGCGGTGGGTGGCCGGTTTCCGGGATCTGCTGCGCAGTCCCGGCGAAAGTGAGAGGCGCTGGACGGCCGCCAGCACCAAATCAACGGCAAGGGCCAGCAGCGCGATCAGCAGCGCTCCTCCGAAGAGGCGCCCGTTGTCCCGCAGCTGGGTTCCCTCGATCAGGTACACGCCCAGTCCGCCCAGGGAAATGAACGCAACCACCGAGACGGTGGCCAGGACCTGCAGCACGGCGGCGCGGACTCCGCCAAAGACGACCTTGAATCCGTTGGGCAGTTCAACCCTGAAGAGGATCTGGAGTTCGCTCATACCCATGGCCCGCGCGGCGTCCACGACGGTGCGGTCCACCGAGGATATGCCTGCATAGACTCCTGCCAGCAGGGGCGGAATGGCCAGCAGCACCAGCGCCCAGATGGGCGGCATCAGACCGATTCCGGCCAGCAGCACAAAGAGGAACACCAGCCCCAGCGTTGGCAGGGCGCGCAGGATGCCCGCTCCGGAAACGACGACGACGCGGCCGCGGCCGGTGTGCCCGATGTAGAGGCCCAGCGGCACGGCTATCAAGGCTGCAATGCCGACGGCGAGCGCAGTGTAGCCAAGGTGCTCCAGGATCCGCTGCGGAATACTGCCGGTACCGGTCCAGGAACTCTCGGCAGTAAGCCACTCGTACATCTGGACCAGGACGTTGTCTGAGGAGTAATTCATCAGCCGGCCGCCGTCCGTGCCTCAACCGTGTTCAGCGGCAGCTTCGGTCCGCCGCGTTTGACGGCCCGGCTCCACGGGGTAAGGAGACGCTGGGCCAGTACCAGGACCAGGTCCAGCACAAGCGCTAGGAGCAGGATCAGTGCAATGCCGATCACGATTTCAGTGGGGAAGTTCCGGTACAGGCCGTCCATGAACAGCCGGCCCAGGCTGTCGATGCCGAGCAGCGCCCCCACACTCACCAGGGACATGTTGGACACCGAGATCACCCTCAGCCCGGCGAACAGGACAGGCAGCGAAAGCGGGAGGTCGACGGCGAAGAAGCGCCGCAGCGGACGGTAGCCCATGGCCGTGGCGGCCTGGCGTACGTCGTCGTCCACGGAGTTCAGCGCATCCACGGTGGAACGGACCAGCAGGGCGACAGCGTAAATGGTTAGCGCCACCACCACGTTGGTGATGTCCAGGACCCGGGTCCCCAGGATCACCGGCAGCAGCACGAACAGCGCCAGTGACGGAATGGTGTAGAGAATGGCCGAGGATCCCAGGATCGCTCCCCCGGCGAAGCGGTGCAGCCGGGCGAACTGGGCAAGCGGCACGGCGATCAGCAGGCCCAGCACCAGCGGCACTACTGCCTGGAACAGGTGCAGTGCGGTTAGCCGGGAGATCATCTCCGTATTGGCCCAGAACCAGTCCATGCTCAGACCGCCGAGCCGTGGAGGGCCTTGCCGCGGCGCAGCCGGGCGGCTTCAATCAGTTCAAAGATTTCGCCGGCGCGGACAATGCCCGCGGCAGCCCCTGCGTCATCCACTACGACGCCGAGTCCCGAGGGCGAGGACAGCGCCGCGTCCAGGGCGCTGCGCAGGCTCTCGCCCCGCCGGTGCAGGGATCCGCCGGGTACCAGCTGCCCGGGGGACGTCACGATTTCCCGGTTGGAGGCGGGCACCCAGCCCAGCGGACGTCCGGCGTCGTCAACGGCCAGCGCCCAGCCGCCGTGGACCGGAACGGCTGGGTCCGCCAGCTCGGCCGGGTCCAGAGTCTGGACGGGATGCACCGGAACCCCGGCGCCGGCCTGGAAGCCGAGGTGGCGGAAACCGCGGTCGCGGCCCACAAAGCCCGCTACGAAATCATCAACCGGAGCACGCAGGATTCCTTCGGGACTGTCGAACTGGGCCAGCCGGCCCCCGACGGCGAATACCGCGACCTTGTCCCCCAGCACGGTTGCTTCGTCAATGTCATGGGTGACGAATACGATGGTCTTGGCGAGGTCCCGCTGCAGGCGCAGCAGTTCCTGCTGCAGTTCACCGCGCACCACGGGGTCGACGGCGCTGAACGGCTCGTCCATCAGGAGCACCGGCGGATCCGCGGCCAGGGCACGGGCAACACCGACCCGCTGCTGCTGGCCGCCGGAAAGCTGGGCGGGATAACGCTTGCCCATGGCTGGATCCAGGCCAACGACGTCGAGCAGTTCCGCTGCCCTAGCCCGGGCCTGCTTCCGCGACACCCCGTTCAGGCGAGGGACGGTGGCAATGTTGTCCAGGACGGAGCGGTGCGGAAGCAGCCCCGAGGACTGCATGACATATCCCATGGAGCGGCGCAGCGCCGATGGTGCGATTCCGGACGCGTCCTTGCCGTCGACGTGGATGGTGCCCGACGTCGGTTCCACCATCCGGTTGATCATCCGCAGGGACGTTGTCTTGCCGCAGCCGGAGGGTCCCACAAAAACGGTGATGGCTCCCTTGGCGATGTCCAGGGAGAGGTTTTCCACGGCGGCTGACTCCGAGTCCGGGTAGGACTTCGTGACGTTGCGGAAACGGATCATGGGCTCGGCGGAATCCGGCCGGGCCGCTGCGGCGTCCGGAATCGACATGGCTGCCTCCGTGGTTGGGTGCGACGGGCTCGCATACGGGTAAAAAACGGCAGTATGCTGACAAGCCGTGAAAATAAGCTATGTGCTTTCCCGCCCCCGAGTCCAGCGGATGCACGGTTTACGCGCCTAGCGTAGGGGCGCGGTCCCGCCGTCGGGCGCGGCATCGAGCAGTTTCAGTGCAGCATCAACCAGGCCAACGCGTTCCAGTCCTGCCACTTCTGCCAGCGGGAACCAGGCTGCTTCGTCGGTGCTGCCGGCTGTCTCATTCACCAGGCTTCCGCCGGTGACCCGGGCACGGTAGATCACCCGCAGGGCGTGGAGCATCCTCCCCTCACCGCGCATCCGCCGCTCCGCCGGAACAAAGTGGCTGTCCACTCCCAGCAGGTCCTGCAGTTCCACGGTGAAGCCTGTTTCTTCAAGGACCTCCCGAATTGCAGCGGTGGGCGCGTCCTCGCCGTACTCCAGCCCTCCGCCGGGCAGGGTCCAAGCGGATTTGCCATGCTGGTTCCAGTGCGCCAGCAGGATCTGTCCGTCCCGGACCACTACCGCGTAGGCGCCAACCCGAACGTCAAAGTCACGCTCGCTCATGCCGCTTCGCCCTGCAGGAGGTACCGCACGCCAAAGACGGGGTCCTGGGTCAGGAAGCGGATATCTCCCAGCCCCCGGGCGGACAGTCCGGCAAGGAGGAGTTCCTGGAGCAGCGGCTGGTGCACTCCGATTCCGCCACCCACCACCACCGGACCGCTGATGCCAAGCCGGGCCGCGACGTCGGCTACCAGGGAAGCCAGGTCACGGGCTGCCGTGGCAATGATGCTGCGGCTCGGTGCGTGGCCTTCCTGGGCCGCATCGAAAACCACCCGGGCCATGGAGGCCCAGTAGCGGCGGCCGGTGCCGGCATGGAACCGCGCGATCAGCGCATCCGGCGCTTCGACGCCAACGGCGAGCAGCAGTTCCGCCGCCAGCCTGTCGGGCTGCTGTCCCAGGTCATGAAGGCGCAGCGTGTGGCGCACGGCTTCACGGCCGATCCAATAGGCGCTGCCTTCGTCGCCGAGCAGGTAGCCCCACCCGCCGGATCGGGCCTGCTGGCCGCCGGGGGTCATTCCCCAGGCTACGGAGCCGGTTCCGGCGATCAGGCCGATCCCGTCCGGTGCCTCTCCGGCGGCGAGGATCAGCCGGGTGTCGTGGACAACGGTCACGTCTGCCCCGGGCACATGTTCAAGGATCAGGTCACCCAGTGCTGCCGCGTCCTGCGCGGTGTCAACTCCCCCGGATCCGGCGACCACCCGGGTAACGCCGTCGGTGCCCAGCGCGGCAAAAATCTCAGCCAGGTTGTGGCGTGCCTGCTCCTGCGAAACATTCTGCACATTTGCGCTTCCGCTGACGGCTTCGGCCGCCACGGCCTGGCCCTCGAGCCGGATTCCGTGTGTCTTGGTGCCGCCGATGTCGAGGCCGATGGCGGTGATTTGGCCGGAGTTGGATGCGCTGGTGCTCGATTGCATTCCTTTAGCCTACGCAGGTGAGGTGCTTCACCGGATATTGGAAGACCATTTGGCACTCCGGGTGGTGTGGATCAGGCGCCCCGGCTATGTTTGGCACGCTCCAGGAGTCCTTCCGCTGCGGCAAGCCGCAGCCCCGCGTTGGAGTGCCGGTCCAGCTTCCGCCCTTCCCGGGCACCGGGGACAAGGCTGAGTGCCACCCCTGCCGCACGCGCGTTCAGTGCTGCTGCGGAACTGCCGGCCTGCTCGGCAGCGGCTTCGAAGCCTGCCCGGTATTCCGTTAGCTTGCCCGGCAGTGCGGATTCAGGTGACAGCCGGGCCAGGACCGCAAGATGTCCCAGGAAACAGGCGAGATCATCGACGCGGTGGCCGGGCCCCAGTCCATCCACGTCCAGGACTCCGGTGATCCTCCCGCCCGCCGTCAGCAGGTTCCCCTCGTAGAAGTCGCCGTGCACGGGAACCACAGGTCCGGGGTCAAGGGCTGCAACCATCGATTCGATTTCCCGGGAGATTCCGGTGATCCTCGGGTTGTCGCCCGGAAGGACACCGGCAGCGGCCCGTCCGTAGGCCCGCGCACGCTCGGCCCAGGCCGGGCGTCGGCTCAGTGCCAGGGCCGCCTCCGGGAGAGCATCCAGAACGGATGTGAGGTCTGCCGGCGTGATGGGGCTGGACCCGTCAGCCAGCCCGTGAAGCAGCGGCTCCCCCGGGAGCGGGGAGAGGGCGACGGCGCTGCGGCCTTCCGCTCCGGCCAGCAGCGCGGGGGCAGGGACTGGGGATTCTGCCAGCAGCTGGTGCCGGCGGCGCAGGCCTTCCGCGTGGGCGGGCAGCACCACCTTGACGTACGCCTCATCCTGCCCATTCACAGCATGTACGACCGCGCGCCGCAGGGGCCTGTAGCCGATGACCGACAGGTTCATGTTGCCGGTCTCCGCGGAGCCGAAGAGCTGCCGCGCCATTTCCGCCGGTGCAAGGGCCCAGGGCAGGTCCGGGAGCAGCGGGTCATGGGGGTGCAGCCAGAGGAAGAGCCGAACTCCGGACAGGGATGTCCGCAGCACCGGTCCGGCACCGGCAGCCTGCGACGTCGTCGCCCCTGCGTAGACGGTGAGGCGCTCACCGGAGGAACCGATGGCGGTGACCCGGTAGAGCGCAGCAGCCCCGGCGCCGGGGCGGTCAAAGGTGCGTTCATGGACCCAAGAGTCCAGGACGAGGCGTCGGGCGGCCAGGAGTTCGGCAAGGGGAACGGCCAGCGTGGCTCCTTCAAGCAGCACGCGTGCAGTGACGGGATGGGGGCCGCGGCCGGAATCCGAACGGCCTGCCTGCCTCCTGCCGCTGGGCCTCGGAGACACAGCGCGGGTGCTAGGCCCGGCGGCGCTGGAGGACGTCGTCCAGGTTCAGGATGCCGGTAGCGGGCCGGGGCTCGATCGCGGTGCTGCCCGGAGCCGGTGCGGCAAGCGGACGGATCGGGGTCTTCAGGACGGGCTTGGGTGAGGCAGGCACAGCCAGCGGTTCCGGTGCCGGGCGGGGTGCCGCGGGGGCATCCACGTACGTCGGTTTCGGAACCGCCACAGGCTGCCAGGAAGAAGCTTCGGCACTCTTTGCCGCTTCGGCCAGGGCGGCTGCGCGCAGCTCCTGGGCGGTCAGCCGCGGAACGGCCTTGGGCTGCGGAGCCGCGGGGCGGACAGGCTCTGCAGCGGCCGGAAGTTCAGCCTTGCGGTCAGCATCCTTGCCGGCGGCGTCGAAGACGGTATCCGCCTTCGGATTGCTGCGCACGGGAGCCGGCGGTTTTGTGTATTGCTGCGTGGCAGCGGCAGCACGGCGGGCTTGGCGTTCACGCTTGTCGCGGACGGCGAGGCTGCGCAGCGATACCACTACGGCAGCGGCGCCGAGGGCAGCACCGGCTGGGATCCAGCCGGACACTGCACCGAACAGCGCGGCTGCGCCTCCGCCAACTACCGCGGCGATAAAGAGCAGGCCAAGGACGGCCAGTGTCAGTCGCCCGTAGCGGATCTTCAGCGGTCCGGGAACAGGTGCCGGAACAGCATCTGGCGCAGATGCAGCACCTGCCGCGGAGCTCCCTCTCAGGTGCGGCGTGTGCTGGGCGCCGGTGCTGGTGTTGTACATGGTGTTCCCCTGAGAACTTGGGTCCGGTTCGGTGGCGGCACTGCTGGGTGCGCGTTCGGCGGTGCCGGCAGGTCCCGGGGACGGCGCAGGCACCTGCTTTCCGTGCAGGTACTGAGGGGCAACCCAGAGCAACCAGAGTCCGACGGCTGCCGCCAGGACCAGGGAGCTGTTAAGAGGGAAGTCCACAACTACGACCGTATGAGAAAACCCTCACCGGACGCGGGATTGGAGAGGGTGTGTCGAATCACTGACGGACAAATTCAGCCCGTATACCCCGAAGTCAGCGGCCGGACTGGAGGCGGGAAAGCAGACCTTCCGGAACTTCCTCCGCGGTGAGCGCAAAACTGAGGTGGTCGGCCCACTGTCCCGCAATATGAAGGTAGCGGCGCCGGAGCCCTTCCTCCCGGAACCCCAGCTTCTCGACCACACGCCGGCTCGGCCGGTTTTCGGGCCTGATATTGATTTCCATCCGGTGCAGCCCCAGGACCCGGAAGCAGTGATCGGTAGCCAGCGCAACGGCTGTTGGCGCAATACCGCGGCCGGCCCGGGCCTCGTCGACCCAGTACCCCAGGGTCGCCATGCGTGCTGAGCCCCAGATGATGGAGGAAACCGTCAGCTGTCCAACGATTGCCGGGGAGCTGCGCACGCCGCCCTGGCGTTCAGTGATGACGAACGGCAGCGCGGTGTCCTGGCGTGCCTGCTGGTTGAGGCTGCGAACCATTCCCGCGTAGGACGGGAGGACACCGCCCGGCAGCGGATTCGTGGCTTCCCAGGGCCCAATCCACCGGGCATTGCGCGACCGCACCGAATTCCATTCGGTGCGGTCGCGGTAGCGTATCGGCCGGAGGATGAGGTCGCCGCATTCCAGCGTCACCGGCCAGATCGCCGACCCCAGCATGGAGCTAGCCTTCGTCGGAGTTGTTGAAGTCCTTAAGCCAACCACGCAGGTCCGGACCGAGGTCTTCGCGCTCGGAGGCAAGGGTGACAACAGCCTTGAGGTAGCTGAGCTTGTCGCCGGTGTCGTAGCGGCGGCCGCGGAAGACGACGCCGTAAACGCCGCCGCCTTCACCTTCGGTTCCCGCGAGCGTCTGGAGAGCATCGGTGAGCTGGATTTCTCCTCCGCGGCCGGGGCCGGTTTCTTCAAGGACCCCGAAAACGGAGGGGTGCAGGACGTAGCGGCCAATCACGGCGAGGTTCGACGGCGCATCAGCGGCGTCGGGCTTCTCGACGAGCTTGTTGACGCGGACGTAGTCTTCACCCTCGATCACGGAGATGTCGGCGCAGCCGTAAGCGCTGATCTGGTCAGGTTCCACCTCGATCAGGGCAACGACGGAGCCGCCCGTCTTGGCCTGGACCTCCACCATGGTCTCCAGCAGCGGATCGCGGGCGTCAATGAGGTCATCACCGAGCAGGACGGCGAAGGGATCATCGCCGATGTGCAGCTTGGCGCGCAGGACAGCATGGCCGAGGCCCTTTGGGTCACCCTGGCGCAGGTAATGGATCTCGCCCAGTTCGGAAGACTCACGGACCAGGGCAAGCTTTTCGTCGTCGCCCTTGTCCTTCAGGGTCTGCTCAATGAAGGGCACCCGGTCGAAGTGGTCCTCAAGGGAGCGCTTGTTCCGGCCGGTGATCATCAGGATGTCCGGCATGCCGGCATTGACGGCCTCTTCGACGACGTACTGGATGGCCGGCTTGTCCACGACCGGAAGCATTTCCTTCGGCATGGCCTTGGTGGCCGGAAGGAAGCGCGTACCCAGGCCGGCGGCGGGAATTACGGCTTTGGTGATCTTTGGGCGTGAGGTCATGACGGTAAGAGTACCTAAGTGAACGCTGACGGCGCCAAATGCGCCCCTGCTACGGGCACAATGGGTCCATGACCGGTGAAACGAAGGAACAGGTACGCAGCAGTTTCAAGCAGAAGCGGCGGGAACTGCGCGGCGGAGAGACTGCGGAACAGCTTGCCGCGGCTGCTTCGCCCCTGCTCCATTCCCTGGAACCGGGCTCCATGGTCAGCTGCTACCTCTCTGCCGGAAGCGAACCGGACACCTCGGCACTGCTAACGGCGCTGGCCGGTGCCGGCCATACCGTGGTGGTGCCTGTCTGTGAACCCGGGCACCAGCTGTCCTGGTGCCCCTGGACTCCGGGGGCTCCGCTGGTTCCCGGCCTGTTTCCGGGGATCCCGGAACCTGCCGGGCCGCGGTGGAACCTCCCTGAGATCATGGGACTGGACCTGCTGCTCATACCGGCGCTGGCTGTCTCCGAGGACGGAACAAGGATGGGAAAGGGCGGGGGCTACTATGACCGCTTCCTGACCCGGTTCCGTGCCGCCGGCGGGACGGCTCCAGTGGTGGCCGTGGTGCACGATCATGAGTTCGTGCCAGCGGGCAGCCTGCCGGCTGATGCCCTGGACGTTCCGGTGGACGGGGTCCTGCGCCCCGGCGGTTACGCCCCGGTCAATGGTTGAGGGGTGTATACTTAGCACTCTAGGCCACAGAGTGCCAATCGTTCCGCCGTCGCGGCGGAAAGCGACACTGCTGAGGCCTTCCTTTCGCCCTTCAGGAGGAGTAAGAGTGCCCACGTATGCCTATGCCTGCAAGGATTGCGGTCACGCGTTCGACATCCAGCAGTCCTTCACCGATGACAGCCTGACCGTCTGCCCCGAGTGCGGCGGCAACCTGCGCAAGAAGTTCAACAGTGTGGGTGTGGTCTTCAAGGGCTCGGGCTTCTACCGCACGGATTCGCGCGATGCGGCTTCCACGGTTCCGGCTGCTCCTTCCAAGGATGCGCCTGCCAAGGAATCCGCGGCGAAGGCTGCACCGGCTGCATCTTCCACCACCGCCACGCCGGCGTCGGCACCGGCCGCCAGCTAGGCCCTGTTCCGGGTCCCGTGCGCGGCGGCCCGGCCACGAGGCGTCCCGTTCCTCCACAGGAGCCAGGGGCGCCTTTGTTGTCCCCGGGGTCCTTCGCCCGGCGTAGGGGTGTTTCTCCCCCGGCCTAGTGTTGCCGCATGTTAAGCAGACTGCGCCGCGGCCGCGTCGCCCGTAAACGGGACGGCATCCGCGCGTCCGTTCAAGGAGTTCCTCCCCTGCGTCCCGGCGGCACGCACTCGCGGGGCAGGTTTCACCGGTTCCTCCTCCGGCGCCGCCGGTTCCTGGCGGGGGCGCTGGTTGCTGCAGCCACAGGCATAACAGTCCAGGCGATGCTGCCCGCAGATACATCGACAATCCCCGTGGCGGCCGCGGTCTCGGACCTGCCAGCCGGCCATGTCATTGACCCGCGGGACCTTCGGATAGTCGGCTTGCCTCCAGACGCCGTGCCGCCCGGGGCCTTCAGCGATGCGGGAACGGCGGACGGGAGGCAGCTTGCTGTTCCCCTCCGCGGCGGCGGGATTGTGAGCGAAACCGTTCTGGTCGGTGACGCACTGCTGGCCGGATCACCGGCAGGCACCGCTGCCCTCCCCCTTCGACCCGCAGATCCGGGAACAGCACGGCTGCTCTCGCCCGGAACCCTGGTGGACGTGGTAGCGGCACCGGAGGAGGGTTTTGACGACGCCGGCCCTCCGGTAGTCCTGGCCTCGGGTGTGCCCGTGCTGTGGGTCACGGGAACTGAAAGCGGGTCTACGGCGTGGCCCGGCGGGGATGCAGCGTCCGACGAGCAGCTGGTGGTGATCGCAGCTCCTGCAGCTGCTGCCCCGGAGCTGGCCGTTGCCTCAGCACGGGGCGGGCTCTACTTTGTTCCGCGTGGAACACAGCACACCGGTCCTTAGGGCCGTGGTTACCCCCAGTGGGGCGGGCGCTGTTCAAGAAGCCAGGCCGAGCTGTCCTCAGGAGAGTCTCCCCACGCACGGGGGTCGTCTTCTCCCGCGGTCTGCGGCAGGATTCCGGAGCCCTGGCCCCGCGAATCCCTGCCGGATCCGGCGGGCGTTCCCTCTTCGACAGCCGGTGCGGCTGCTCCGGGGGTGCCGTGCCCGGCCGGCCCGGCTCCTGGCTGCGGGACTGCGGCGGGAGCCGTATGCACCAGCTGTGCTGCCTGCTTCAGTCTGGTGGGCGCGGAGGTGCTCCGCCGGGAGCGGCGTTTGCTCCCCGGCGTCACGGGCGGGGTTTCCTTCTCAGGGCCTCGGCCTTCCCCATGGGGCGGCAACGCCGTGCCCGAATTCGTGTCAGGAGGACTGTTCTGTTCCTGGTTCATGCTGCCTGTCGATTCCACCGGCCGCTGCCGCAGCTGCCGCCGCGGCCCGGATAGCCGGGTTGGGTTGTTCCTCTGACCGCGGACGGATCCGTGTGCTGCCGTGGGGAACCACGGTTGCCGGCGCAGCTGCTGCGTGTACCTCGCGGATGGGCTCAGGCTCGGGGGCCGGCACCGGAAGACCGAGGTACCGGCCCACCAAATCTGCGCAGGCGGCCGGATCGGTAAACACCTCGATGGTCCACAGCGGCATGTAGCGCCAGCCAAGCCGCTCAAGCAGCTGGGGACGAAGGCGGCTGCGCTCCCGCACGCTCATCCCCCGGTACCGTGCGGTCCCGTCGGACTCGATGGCCATGGGAACTGCCGGATCCGCATCCGCGGAACGCCTGACGGTAGCCACGATGTCGATCACGTCGTCGTAGTGGTCCCATACCTCGGCGCCCCGTGACCGGAGGCGTCCTACCAGGTCCGCCACAAGCGGGTCGTCCGCCATGATGGAATTGCCGGCCGGGCGGTCGCCGGCAGGCTGCGCCGGTCCGCCGTCGAGCTCGCGCACCAGCAGCTGGTAGAAATCGCGGGCCCCGTGGCCCAGCCTCGACTCGTCGAGGTCCGAAGGCCGGAAACAGGTCAGCACGTGAAGGCGGTAACGGGCGCGGGTCATCGCGTTGACGAACCGTCCCCGCCCGCCGGGTTCGGAGAGCAGGCCAAAGTTGTGCAGGGCCCGGCCGTGCGGGGTCCTGCCGAAGCCCAGCGAGAAGATCACAGCGTCCCGGACCAGTCCGGCGGCGCGGTCTGCCGGCACCACCCGGAAGGATTCGGCCCCGGGGGCGAAGAAGTCCGCGGCCCACGGGAAATTCGCCATCTGCACACGGATTGCTTCCGCCACCCGAACGGCATGCCGCGGGCTGGCCGTAATGACGGCCAGGGACTGGCTCGGCCGGCGCCGGACATGTTCGAACACCAGGTCCACCACCCGGTTGACCTCGGCGGAGACGCTTTCAACGCCCTCCTGGTCGGCGCTGGGCATGCCGGTGCCGTCCGCAAGGTACTCCACCGTGAGCGGCCGCTCCCCCGTTGCCACTTCATCTCCGCGGGGCACCCAGGACAGGCGTCCGCCGTAGAACTCGTCGGACAGCTGCTTCAGCAGGTGCTTGTCGGTTCCCCGGTAGACCGTGGAGAGGCTGCGGACAGGCAGGATCCGGGCAAGGGCGTCGAAGGCGCTGGGCAGTTCGTCCCCGCCGAAACCCGCTTCGGGCGGCTGGATGTTGATCGTGAACGGTCTTGGTCCGCCCAGGTTTCCGTCGCCGAAGGCAAGGACCTGCCCTGCCCGAGCGATCGCCGGAACTGCAGCCTGCAGGCTCATGGACTCTGCATCCAGGATGACCAGGGCGTCGAAGCGCCGGGATCCCGGAAGCATCATCGGCAGCAGCAGGGGGCTTGCGGCCCAAACCGGGAGCAGGGAGGAAACCAGCTCATCGGACTGCCCGGAGAGGGAGTCCACGGTCAGGGGTCCGGTCTTGATGACGTCACGAAGCTGCGCTGCGTCCTTGGGCCGGGATTTGATGCCCTCGCGCCAGCGCCGGGCAAGCTCCCAGCGCAGCCGTGAAGCACCGGAGGCTATGTGCGCGTTGTCGGCCAGGCGGTACTCAGCTTCGAGCCGGCGCAGGCTGTCGCCGTCTGACATTGCCAGGTAGTCGTCACCGCTGATCATGGCTTCCAGTGCGGACTGCCACCACGCCAGCTCCAGCTCATAGCCGACCTGCCGCGGCGTCACCTCGCGCGCTTCCAGGTCATCCAGCAGTTCGCCAAGCCCCTGTCCGCGCATCTCGTCCACCAGGAGGGTGCGCTCAGGCAGGGTTTCAAGGGTTTCCTTGTCACCGGCGAGGGCGCGCAGCTTCTTCTCCAGATCATCCAGTGACTGGTCGGCGAGGTTCGGTTTCTCCGGCGTTCCGGCAAGGATGCGGGTCAGCTCATCGAGCTGGTCCTTGACCTCAAGGTAGGTCCGGTTCAGGTCGGCAAGGCCGGTGGGAACGGAAGGATGGCGCTGGGTTGTGGCATAGCGCGTCCAGATGCCGCGCTGCTGCTGAACCTGCACCAGCGAGGTGTGGAGGTCCGCAATATGCACACCGGGACGGATGTACTCCTTCGCCACCCGGCGCAGCCGCGAACGGGTCATGGAACTCATGTCCACCCCGTGCTCGCGCCGCCAGGAAGAGGACGCCGTGGCGGAGATCAGGTCCGTGACGGGTCGGTCAAAGATGTCAGGGGTGAACTTGTCCAGGCTCTCGCGTACCGCAACCAGCAGCTGGAGCTGTTCGCCCCACTGCGCGAAGGTCTCCCCCAGCCTGATCTGTGAGTGCTCGGCCACTTCCTGGACCCGGGTGCGCAGCTGCGGCAGCGCCTCGGCCAGTTCCTCGGTGAGCTTGTGCGCCGCTTCCGTTTCCTTGCGGTTCAGCAGCTTGGCGCCGAACCAGGGACTGGAGACGGCGGCACGGGAGAAGCTTCCCAGCTCCGCGGCGCGGCGCAGGCGGCCGGTCAGTTCGGTGCGGTCCGTGATGCTGTCCAGGACGCTGCGCTTGAGCCGGACGGTGGTCGCCGGGGCCGGCGTGAGCGAGGTGAGTTCGGCCAGGGACTGCATTGCCTGGTAGGGGGAACATCCCCAGCGCTGGCGGACGTTGTGCAGGGACTTCACATGGTCGCGCAGCTGGTGGCGGCTCTCCTGGAGCACCTTGTGCAGGTTGCCCAGGTTCGGTTCAGTTGCCTTCTCGCTCCGCACGATGGCGCGGACCAGCCTGTCACGCAGGGCCTCTTCGCTGAGTCCGGCGCCCAGCTGCAGCACCAGTGAACCGAGGTTGAGGCTGTCCAGGGCGGAGACGAATTCGTTCAGCGTCCCGCGGCGCTCGGCAACCACGAGTACGGATTTGCCGGCGTTGACCAGTGCGGCAACAGCGTTGACGGCAGTCTGCGTCTGGCCGGTTCCCGGAGGTGCCGAGACTACAAGGGAGGTGCCGGCACCGGCGAGGTCCAGCACATCCTGCTGTTCGCGGTCAGCATCCATGACCAGGAGCTCGGAAGCCGGGGCGCGGTCGTCCAGGGGCGGGAGCCCGGGGTCCGCGGGTTCCGGCACTGACGCGCCGCCGTCGACCGCTGCATCCATCAGTGCCCGGAGGACGGGGTGGGAAGGATCCAGGGCCGTATCCTCGGCGAGGTCGGGCAGGTCCGCAAAGGTGGAGACAAGCAGGCGGTGCTCGATGTTCATGCCGCGCACCCCGTCGGTGAGGCCGCGCAGCCGTTCAAGGACGGGATGCGGATCGAACCGGGCGGTACCGTAGGCCAGCCGTGCCAGCGACTCCGCGTCGACGTCGAGGCCCTGCTGGTTCTCAAGGTGACGGATGAGGGCGGGATTCAGCTCGGCCTTGCCGGTGAGCTGAAGCTCGTAGTCGTCCTGGGAGGCGTGGACGGTGAGGCTGACGGCCGTGAGCAGCACGGGAGCAGTCAGGGATTCGGGGCGAAGCGCTTCATCCGAGGCGTAGCGCCAGGATGCGGTCCCGGCGGCGAGATAGCCCACGTCGATGCCGCGGTCGGAGCCGAGTTCGTAGATCTTGGCGCGCAGCGCACGGGCTGCACGCATCGCGGTGCTGTAGTGGTCTGCATCGCGCAGCAGGGTTGAGAGCCTGGTCTTCCTCCCGGCCAGCAGCTGGGCCAGGCCGGAGGGGTGCGCATGGGTCAGGTCGATGCTGTTCTCCGGGGTCACCGTGAAATGCAGCAGCGTGTCCGACCCGGCGTGCTGGCCAAGCCCGGCCAGCCACGGCAGCAGGAAGTCCGAGGCGCTGTCCCCGGGATTCTGCTCAGACACTGATGCCCTCTTTCCTGCACTTCCGCGCGACGATCTCGACCAAACTGGCATACCTTCCAAGCTATCGTCAATTGCCCGAATAGCTCCGGATAGCAACGCGGGGGACGGCTGTTCAGCCGTCCCCCGCGCTCTATGATGCTACTCCCACTCGATGGTTCCCGGCGGCTTGCTGGTGACGTCCAGCACCACCCGGTTAACGCCGTCCACCTCGTTGGTGATGCGGTTGGAGATCCGTGCCAGCAGATCGTACGGCAGGCGTGACCAGTCCGCCGTCATGGCGTCTTCGCTGGAGACCGGACGCAGCACGATGGGGTGGCCGTAGGTACGGCCGTCACCCTGCACGCCCACGCTGCGGACATCTGCCAGCAGGACTACCGGCATCTGCCAGACTTCCTCGTCCAGGCCGGCTGCGGTGAGCTCGGCGCGGGCAATGGCGTCTGCGCGGCGCAGCAGGTCCAGACGGTCCTTGGTCACTTCGCCGATGATGCGGATACCCAGGCCGGGGCCCGGGAACGGCTGCCGCCCAACGATCTCGGCCGGCAGGCCAAGTTCGCGCCCTACGGCACGCACTTCGTCCTTGAACAGCAGGCGCAGGGGCTCCACCAGTTCGAACTGCATGTCCTCCGGCAGGCCGCCAACGTTGTGGTGGCTCTTGATGTTCGCCGCGCCTTCGCCGCCGCCGGATTCGACGACGTCGGGGTACAGGGTGCCCTGGACCAGGAACCGGATCGGCTCGCCGGCAGCGTTGGCCTCGGCCATGATGGCGCGTTCGGCTTCTTCAAAGGCGCGGATGAACTCGCGGCCAATGATCTTGCGCTTGGTTTCCGGGTCGGTGACGCCGGCCAGTGCGCTCAGGAAGCGCTCCTGCTCGTTGGCAACGTAAAGGTTGACGCCGGTAGCGGCGACGAAATCGCGCTCAACCTGCTCGGCTTCGCCTTCACGCAGCAGCCCGTGGTCAACGAACACGCAGGTCAGCTGATCGCCGACGGCGCGCTGCACCAGGGCGGCGGCCACGGCGGAGTCAACGCCGCCGGACAGGCCGCAGATCACGCGGGAGGAGCCGATCTGTTCGCGGATCCGTTCCACCTGCTCTTCGACAATGTTGCCGGTGGTCCAGCTGCGGTCCAGCCGCGCGCCCTTGAACAGGAAGTTTTCAAGCACCTGCTGGCCGTGCGCCGAGTGCTTCACCTCCGGGTGCCACTGGACGCCGTAGAGCTTCTTTTCCTCGTTGGCGAAAGCGGCCACGGGAGCACCTGCGGTGCTGGCCAGGACCTCGAAGCCCTCGGGGGCTTCGTGGACACTGTCACCGTGGCTCATCCAGGTGTTCTGGTGCTCGGGGGTGCCCTCAAGGATGGAGCGTGAACCGTTTACTGCAGAGGCATCGGTGGAGCCGTATTCACGCATGCCGGTCCTGGCGACCTTGCCGCCAAGGGCTGCCGCCATGGCCTGGAAGCCGTAGCAGATGCCGAAGACCGGAACGCCGGCGTCGAACAGTTCGGGATCCACCTTGGGGGCGCCTTCGGCGTAAACGCTGGAAGGTCCGCCGGAAAGGATGATCGCTGCCGGATTCTTGGCCAGGATTTCCTGGGTGGTGTAGGTGTGCGGCACGACCTCGGAGTAGACGTCGGCTTCGCGTACGCGCCGGGCAATCAGCTGGGCGTACTGGGCACCGTAGTCCACAACCAGGACGGGGCGCTCTTCATTGGGAGCAGTCGCGGGATTAGTCACGGTTTCAAGGATAGTCGCCACAGCGCACCGCCTGCACATTGGGCGGCTTGCCGGCTCCCCCGGAAGGCGCCTAGTAGCGCTTGGCGGCTTCCGGGTGGGCTTCGAGTTCCGCGAGAACCTGCTTGTGGGTGCGGGCTTCCACGATGAAGGACAGGAACGGCACCACACCGCCGAGTGCGATCACGATGAATTTCGAGAACGGCCAGCGCATGAGCTGCCACAACCGGAAATCAGCGAAAAGGTAGACCACATACAGCCAGCCGTGCGCGATGAGGACCGCCGTGTAAAGGTTCAGGCCGCCCACGATCACCGGGGGGATCTGGAGCATGTACTTCATGACCATTTCGGCCACGAGCAGCAGCAGGAAGATACCCGTTACCCACGAAGAGACCTTGTAGAAGGCCAGGGCAGTCCGGATCTGCGCGTGGGTGCCTCCGAAGCGGCGCTTCTTCTTCTTGGGGCGGGGCGGCCGGGTGACTGCGGGGTCGCTCAATTCTTTACCTCACTGCTAGTAGTGCCTGGTTCTTCGTCGTACTCGTCGTCTTCATATTCGTCGTCCTCGTACTCATCCTCTTCGAGGCTGCGCTGGTAGGAGTCCGCCAGCAGGCGCCACCAGAGGAAGACGGAGAAGCCTGCGAAGACGACCCATTCCACGGCGTAGAAGATGTTGAGCCAGTTGACCGTGGTTTCCTGGGGCTGCGGTGCCACGGTCACGGTCTGCAGGCCGGTTTGGGCAGGAACTCCGTCCACCGCGGTTTCGTGCGCCGTAACAAAGGCCGAGTACAGCGGCTTGTCCCAGATGTTGCTCAGCTCCGCGCTGGACAGCGCGGCAACGGTGCCCTCGGGCACCGGTCCGGCGATCGGTGCTTCGGGCGGCAGCAGCCGGCCGGTAATGGTGATTTCGCCCTCAGGGGCGGTTCCGGCGTCGCCTGCTTCTTCCGTCCAGCCGCGCACCACGGGGATCGAGGCTTCCTGCGGGGCGCCGTCGACGTCGAACGCCGTGACTACCCAGTAGCCCTCTTCGCCGTCCAGCAGCCGGTTCTCGATCAGGACCTGGTCTTCGGGATCGAAGGAGCCGGTAAAGGTGACCATCTGGTCTGCCTGACTGCCGTACAGGGGTACGCCGGGGGTGAAGACCTCGGTCAGCGGACGGACCGTTTCGGTGTCCTCCGCCGGCGGCGGGCCCTCGCTTTCGGCTGCCGAGAACTGCCACTCGGAGAGCAGCACGAACACGGTGGATATGGCCAGGGCAAAGAGGAGTCCGGCGATCCAGCGCGGTTTCAGGGCAGTCTTAAGCACGGCTTAACGGTACTTCGTAGTCGTGTAGAAAACCCAATGCCGCCTCCTGGGCTGCTCAGTGGTCGAAGAACACCAGAGAGGAATTAATGAGTTCCGCCAGGACCTCCGGGTCCTGCGCACGGCGCAGGGATTCCCGGAAAGCCGGCCTGAACAGTGACCGGGCGAGCGTGGCCAGGACCTCCAGGTGTTCCGAATAGGCTGCCGCCGGCGTTGCGATCAGCAGCACCACCGTTGCCGGTCCGTCGGAGGCCCCGAAGTCCACGCTGTGCCCGTATTTGCAGACACCCACCGCGATTGAGGGCTTTACCACGTGCTTGCTGCGGGCGTGGGGCAGCCCGATACCGCCGGGCAGCCCCGTTGCCATCTGGTGCTCCCGGGCGGCGACGTCCTTGAGGAATCCATCCAGGTCCAGCAGGCGGCCCTGGGCGTACATCCGCTCCGCCAGCTGCGCAGCGGCGTCGTCCCTGTCCTTGGCCTCCATTTCCAGGATGACCATTTCCGGCTCGGTAAGGACGGCGCCGGACGCGTTCAGGCTGAGTTCACTCATGCGTCGGTGCTCCCGGTCAGCGCGGGGTGATGTCCTGGACAGCCAGCCGTGCGGCGTCGGCGGAGACGTCGTCGGGCTGTTCCTGGCTCAGCCGTTCTGCTTCCACACGGGCGAGGTAGTGGCGTACCTCTTCCTCGACCCGGGCTTCGTCCCAGCCGAGGATGGGCGCCATCAGCTCCGCTACGACCGGGGCCGCCGAGACGCCGCGGTCCCAGGACTCGATCGAAATCCGGGTGCGGCGTGCAAGCACGTCCTCGATGTGGCGGGCGCCCTCGTGCGTGGTGGCGTAAACGACTTCGGCGCCGAGGTAATCGTCGGCTCCGGGGAGCGGTTCGCCCAGCGAGGCGTCGGCAGCGATCAGGTCCAGGACCTCACCGGCGAGGGCTCCGTAGCGGTTGAGCAGGTGTTCCACGCGCACAACATGGATGCCGTATTCATCAGCCGTCCGGTGCCGCCTGTTCCAGGCAGCCTTGTAGCCGACGGCGCCAAGCAGCGGAATGGTCTGCGTGCAGGATTCCGGCACCTTCTCATCCAGCGCCCGTGCCGCTTCGTCCACGGCGTCCTTGGCCATCACGCGGTACGTGGTCCACTTGCCGCCGGCAACCACCACCAGGCCGGGCACGGGATGTGCCACAACGTGTTCCCTGGAAAGCTTCGCAGTTGAATCGTTCTCTCCGGCCAGCAGCGGGCGCAGTCCGGCGTAAACGCCTTCAACGTCTTCGCGGGTGAGCGGCCGCTTCAGGACCTTGTTCACGTGTTCGAGCAGGTAGTCGATGTCCGCGGACGTGGCTGCCGGGTGGGACTTGTCCAGGTTCCAGTCCGTGTCCGTGGTGCCGATGATCCAGTGCCGGCCCCACGGAATGACAAAGAGGACCGACTTTTCGGTGCGCAGGATCATGCCCACCGTGGACTGGATCCGGTCCCGGGGAACCACCAGGTGGATGCCCTTGGAAGCCCGGACCTTGAGCTGGCCGCGGTCGGTGACCATGGCCTGGGTCTCGTCCGTCCAGACGCCGGTGGCGTTGACCACCTGGCTGGCGGCGATGTCGAACTCTTCGCCGGTCTCCTGGTCGCGTACGCGGGCGCCCACCACGCGCTCCCCCTCGCGGAGGAAGTCGACGACGGCGAGCCGGTTCACGGCACTGGCGCCGTAATGCACGGCGGTGCGGACCATGTTCGCCACGTAGCGGGCGTCGTCCACCTGGCCGTCGTAGTAGCGGATGGAGCCAATCATGGCGTCATCCTTGAGGCTGGGGGCAGCCCGCAGGGTTCCGCGGCGGGTGAGGTGCTTCTGCATGGGCACGCCGCGGGAATTGCCGGACGTCATGCCCAGGGTGTCGTAGAGGAAAATGCCGGCACCCACGTAGGGCCGCTCCACGAAACGCTTGGTCAGCGGATACAGGAAAGGCACGGGCTTCACCAGGTGCGGGGCGATGCGCTGCAGCAGCAGCCCGCGTTCCTTCAGGGCTTCCTGGACCAGCGCGAAATCCAGCATTTCAAGGTAGCGCAGGCCGCCGTGAATGAGCTTGGAGGAGCGTGAAGACGTTCCGGAGGCCCAGTCCCGGGCTTCCACCATGCCGACCTTCAATCCGCGGGTCACGGCGTCCAGCGCCGCGCCGGCGCCCACCACCCCGCCGCCGACAATCAGGACGTCCAGCTGGCCGCCGGGTTCCGACGTCGAACGCAGTCTTTTCAGGGCTTCTTCGCGGTATTCCGGGCTGAGTGCATCTGTTGCCATGGTCTAGTTCCTCTCTGAAGCGTGCCCCGGGGGTGGTGGGGTTGGACGTGCTCAGGTGTTGTAAAGGTATGGCGATACCAGCACGTCGATCCGCTGGAACGCCTTGAGGTCAGAGTATCCGGTAGTGGCCATTGCCCGCCTCAGGGCCCCCATCAGGTTGGAGGTTCCGTTGGTGTGGTGTGAGGGACCCCACAGGACTTCCTTCAGGGGGGCAACAGTGTCCAGGTGGACCCTGTCGCCGCGGGGCAGTTCGCTGTGGTGGGCTTCCTGTCCCCAGTGCCAGCCGCGTCCGGGCGCTTCCTCGGCGCGGGCCAGGGCCGAACCGAGCATAACGGCGTCGGCACCCATGGCAATGGCCTTGATGATGTCGCCGCTGGTGCCCATGCCGCCGTCGGCAATTACATGGACGTACCGGCCGCCGGACTCATCCATGTAGTCCCGGCGGGCTTCGGCGATGTCGGATATCGCCGTGGCCATGGGCGCGTGGATGCCCAGGGCGCGCCGCGTCGTCGTCGTTGCGCCGCCGCCGAAGCCGACCAGGACGCCCGCGGCGCCGGTGCGCATCAGGTGAAGGGCCGGGGTGTAGCCGGCGGCCCCGCCGACAATCACGGGGACGTCGAGTTCGTAGATGAACTGCTTGAGGTTCAGCGGTTCAACGTTCTTGGACACGTGCTCGGCGGAGACGGTGGTTCCGCGGATCACGAAGATGTCCACGCCGGCGGCAAGGACAGTCTTGTAGAACTCCTGGGTGCGCTGCGGAGTCAGCGAACCGGCTACGGTGACGCCCGCTTCGCGCATCTCCGCCAGGCGGGAGGTGATCAGCTCGGCCTGGATCGGTGCGGCGTAGATCTCCTGCAGCCTGCGGGTAGCCGCGGGGTTGAAGTTCTCTTCGCTGAGGACGGCGATTTCGTCCAGGATCGGCTGTGGATCCTCGTACCGGGTCCACAGGCCCTCGAGGTTAAGGACGCCCAGTCCGCCCAGGCGGCCCAGTGCAATGGCGGTGGCCGGAGACATCACCGAATCCATGGGGGCACCGATGACGGGCATTTCAAACTGGTAGGCATCTATCTGCCAGTTGACCGAGACGTCCTGCGGGTCACGGGTGCGCCGTGAGGGCACAATCGCTACGTCATCCAGGGAGTAGGCTCTGCGCCCACGCTTGCCACGGCCGATCTCTATCTCGTTAGTCACTGCTCTAGGTTATCCCAGTCGTTAAACGAAGCAGGCACCGTTCCGGAGGGAACAGTGCCTGCTTCTGGTATCGGCATGCTTAGCGGCGGCCGTAGTTCGGTGCTTCGGCGGTCATCATGATGTCGTGCGGGTGGGATTCCTTCAGCCCGGCCGGGGTGATCCGGACGAAGCGGCCCTTGGCCTTCAGCTCGGCGATGGTGTGGGCGCCCGTGTAGAACATTGTCTGGCGCAGGCCGCCAACCAGCTGGTGCGCGACGGCGGACAGCGGGCCACGGTAGGGCACCTGGCCTTCAATGCCTTCGGGGATCAGCTTTTCGTCGCTGGGCACATCGGCCTGGAAGTACCGGTCCTTGGAGTAGGAGGTGTTCTTTCCGCGGGTCTGCATGGCGCCCAAGGAGCCCATGCCGCGGTAGGTCTTGAACTGCTTCCCGTTCACGAAGACCAGGTCTCCGGGGCTTTCGGCGGAACCTGCCAGCAGGCCGCCGAGCATCACGGTGTCGGCGCCGGCGACGATTGCCTTGCCGATGTCACCGGAGTACTGCAGCCCGCCGTCGGCAATGACCGGAACACCGGCTGGAATTGCTGCCTTGGCCGCCTCGTAGATGGCGGTGACCTGCGGAACGCCGACGCCGGCGACCACGCGGGTGGTGCAGATGGAGCCTGGGCCCACGCCAACCTTGATGGCGTCAGCACCGGCATCGATCAGTGCCTGGGCACCTTCGCGGGTGGCTGCCTGGCCGCCGATGACGTCCACGTGGGCGGCAGCGGGGTCCTTCTTGAGGCGGGCGATCATTTCCAGCACACCGGCGCTGTGGCCGTTGGCAGTGTCCACTACCAGGACGTCCACTCCGGCGTCGACCAGGGCCATGGCACGCTCGTAGCCGTCGCCGAAGAAGCCGACGGCGGCACCGACACGCAGCCGGCCTTCGTCGTCCTTGGTGGCGAACGGGTACTGCTCGGCCTTGTCGAAGTCCTTGACGGTGATCAGGCCCTGGAGGCGGCCCTCATCGTCCACCAGCGGGAGCTTCTCGATCCGGTTCTTGCCCAGGAGTTCAACGGTCTCCTCCGGGGTGATGCCCACGCGGCCGGTGATCAGCGGCATCCGGGTCATGACTTCCCCGACCTTGCGGGTGGGGTACTCGGAGCGCGGAATGAAGCGGGTGTCGCGGTTGGTCACAATGCCCAGCAGCTTGTTCTGCGGGTCCACGACCGGCAGACCGGAGACGCGGAAGTGGGCGCAGAGGTCGTCGAGCTCCTGGAGCGTGGCGTCCGGGTCGATGGTCACCGGGTTGGTGATCATGCCGGATTCGCTGCGCTTGACTCGGTCTACGTGCTCGGCCTGGTCGGCGATCGAAAGATTGCGGTGGATCACGCCCAGGCCGCCGTGGCGGGCCATGGCGATGGCCATGCGCGACTCGGTGACAGTGTCCATCGCAGCGGAAAGCAGCGGGGTCTGCACGGTGATGCGCTTGGTCAGGCGTGAGCTGGTGTCCGCCTCGGACGGGATGACGTCCGTGGGACCGGGCAGCAGAAGGACGTCGTCATAGGTAAGTCCGACGAAGCCGAACGGATCGTGTTCTGGGGACTGCTGGCTCAAGTGCGCGCCTCTTTCGGGACCGGAGATTTTGTGGGGTGGCTGGGACAACACGCCCGCGTTTATCTAATCGTAGAACGAAATCAGCACCCCTCCCTATTCCTTCGGGTGCTTTGGGCTATGTGGTTCCGGGCACTGTGACGCCTTCCCAGCCGGTAGCGGCCAGGATGCGTTCCGCCAGTACATGGGACGTGGTCTCCATGTAGGTCCGGTTGAGGTGGTCGTGGTCCTTGTAGACGATCACGTTGCCGATGATTCCCGGGCAGGCGTCGTCGAAGCAGAACTGGTCGCTCATGTCCAGGACGCGCACGCCCGGAATCCGCGCCTCGAGTCCTTCCAGCGGAGAGACGTCCGCCAGCAGCTGGCTGCGCGGAACGTGGCAGGCCTGCGCGTCGAAGCCGTTGGACTCCAGGCACTTGAACATGTCGAACTCGAACCGCGGGTTGTCCCGCATGGCCAGGACCTGGATGCCTGCCTCGGCAAAGCCGCGGACGCCGTCGTCGTAGCCTCCGGCCAGGGTTTCGTCCGGTAGGGACTCCTGAGTGACTGACGCGACGGTGAACACCGCATCCGGCATCAGGTTCAGGACGTACTGGCCTGCGGCCTGGTTGAAGGCGTTGCACTCTTCGGACCGCTCGGGGTCTTCGGCCCCGTACCGGCAGCCCATCTTCAGGACAGTGACCACGTGCCAGCCGTTGGCGAGTGCCACCGGACCCAGCGCTGCGGTCCACTGCATGGCGTGGGAATCTCCCAGCACCACTATGGTTTTCTGTGCGCCTTCGGCGGAGCCGATCTGCTTGCAGTGCTTTTCCAGCACGCTGCCCGCCTCCGGTGCCGTGCCTTCCTCACACGCCTCGTCCAGCTGCGCCCATTCCTGGTCCATCTCCGACGGCGCGGGCTTCACGAGTGCCTGGGTAGAGGACGCGATCTGGAAGTCCGGGTCCAGGGACAGCGCACCGGGGTTGTCCGCGATGGACTGCAGCCGCACGGCTTCTGCCTGTGCATCCACCCGTTCCTGCCAGCCCGCCAGCGGTGCCGCAACGAGGGCGAACGAAGCGGCGAGCACCACTGCGGAGCGCCAGGGCGAGACCTGCGGCCAGGACCAGCTGCGCAGCGGTCCCTCCACCAGTTTGGTGGTGAGCACGGCCAGCAGCAGGGAAACGGCAATAACGACGGCGCCGTCAACCAGCCCGGCGTTCTCCTGCTTGGAGGCGATCAGCCAGAACACCAGCACCGGCCAGTGCCACAGGTACAGGGCGTAGGAATTGTCCCCCAGTTTCACCAGCGGCTTGGCCTTCAGCAACCGGTCGGCGCCGGCCCGGCTGCCGGTGTCTCCGGCGGCGATCACCATGGCCGCGGCCAGGGTAGGCCACAGGGCGAGGTAGCCGGGGAACTGCTGCTGGACCTGCAGGATGATGCCGCAGCTCAGCATGGCAATCACACCCGTCCAGCCGACGAGGATGCGTATCCGCCTGTCCAGGCGCAGGTACGGCAGGGCAAGTGCCAGCAGGGAGCCCAGCGCAAATTCCCACAGCCTGGTCCGGGTGTCGAAGTACGCGTAGGCCTGGTTGGCTCCGGTCTGCCAGATGGAGTATGCCAGGGCCACAGCGAAAACAGCGGTGAAGACAACCGCCAGCACGGACCGGTAGCTTCTGCCAATCAGCCGGGCCGCGGGGACCGCGGCGGCGAAGATCAGCGGCCAGAGGATAAAGACCTGCCCCTGGATGGAGAGGGACCAGAAGTGCTGCAGCGGGCTGGCCGCGCTGTGGTCCGCTGCCAGGTAGTCAACCGCGTTATTGGCAAGCGTCCAGTTCTGGAAATAGAACAGGGACGACCAGGTCTGCCCAATGAGGTCCTGGCGGGCGCTGGCCGGCAGGAGTGCCGCAGCGGCGGCGAGCACTGCCAGCAGGACGACGGCGACGGCGGGGAGCAGCCGCTTGAACAGGTGCAGCCAGTAGCGGCCCAGGGCCAGGGCCTTCCCGCTTTCTGCCTTGCGGACGAAGGACCCGGTCAGCAGGAAGGCGGAGATCAGCAGGAAGACATCCACGCCCCCGGACACTCTGCCAAGCCACACGTGGTAGAGAACAACAAGCACCACGGCCAGGGCACGCAGTCCCTGCACTTCGGGCCGGTAGCGTCGTTCTGCGGCCCGCAGGGCCGGAGCCTGCGGGGAGTCCGAAGCGGCAGCGTGCTGCGCGGGTGCTGACACTTGCTGGTGTCCTTTCAAAGCGGCAAATACCGCACGAGTTTACCGGCAGGAGCCCGCCAGGCCTGAATCCAGCGGTCCCGCGACAACTCCCGGAAAGGACAAAGGCCCCGTCAGCCGCGGAGTAATCCGCGTCTGACGGGGCCTTTAGGCCAGCCTGGATTTAGTGGCTGTGGCCGTGGTCATCTTCATCGTCAGCCGGCTTTTCGACGACGAGTGCCTCGGTGGTCAGGACCAGCGCGGCAATGGATGCGGCGTTCCGCAGTGCGGAGCGGGTGACCTTGACCGGGTCAATGACGCCGGCTTCGATCAGGTTGCCGTATTCGCCCGTAGCGGCGTTGAAGCCGTTGTTGACTTCCAGCTCGCCAACCTTGGACACAACAACCATGCCCTCGGCGCCGGCGTTTTCAGCGATCCAGCGCAGCGGCTGGGCCAGCGCGCGGCGGACAAGGCCAACGGCAGTGGCGGCGTCGCCGTCGAGCTTCGCAACCTCGGAATCGGTGTCCAGGGCACGGGCCGCGTGAACCAGGGCGGAACCGCCGCCGGCTACGATGCCCTCTTCCAGGGCAGCACGCGTCGAGGACACTGCGTCCTCGATGCGGTGCTTCTTTTCCTTCAGTTCAACTTCGGTTGCAGCGCCAACCTTGATCACGCCGATGCCGCCGGAGAGCTTGGCAAGGCGCTCCTGGAGCTTCTCGCGGTCCCAGTCGGAATCGGTGCGCTCGATTTCGGCACGGATCTGTGCCACGCGGTCGGCAACGTCGGCTTCGGAGCCGGCGCCGTCCACAATCGTGGTGTTGTCCTTGGTGACGGTGATGCGGCGGGCCGAACCCAGCACCTCCAGGCCAACCTGGTCCAGCTTCAGGCCGAGGTCCGGAGACACAACCTGGGCACCGGTCAGGGTGGCGATGTCCTGCATCATGGCCTTGCGGCGGTCGCCGAAGCCCGGTGCCTTGACGGCAACCACGTTCAGCGTGCCGCGGATCTTGTTGACCACCAGGGTGGAGAGGGCTTCGCCATCCACGTCTTCGGCAATGATGAACAGCGGCTTGGAGGCCTGCAGGGCCTTTTCCAGCAGCGGCAGGAATTCGGCAACCGAGGAGATCTTGCCGGAGTTGATCAGGATCAGCGCGTCTTCGAGGACGGCTTCCTGGCGCTCGGCGTCGGTGACGAAGTACGGCGAGAGGTAACCCTTGTCGAACTGCATGCCCTCGGTGATGACCAGTTCGGTGGACGTCGAGGATGACTCCTCGATGGTGATGACGCCGTCCTTGCCGACCTTGTCGAACGCTTCGGCCAGCAGCTGGCCAACTTCCTCGCTCTGCGCGGAGATGGCTGCCACGTGCGCAACCTGGTTGCCTTCAACTTCCTTGGCGTTTTCCAGCAGGCGTGCGGCCACTGCTTCAACAGCGGTTTCGATGCCGTGCTTCAGGGCACCGGGAGCCGCGCCTGCGGCTACGTTGCGCAGGCCTTCCTTGACCAGTGCCTGGGCCAGGACCGTTGCGGTGGTGGTGCCGTCGCCGGCAACATCGTTGGTCTTGGTGGCAACTTCCTTGGCCAGCTGGGCGCCAAGGTTCTCATACGGATCGTCGAGTTCCACCTCGCGGGCGATCGTGACGCCGTCGTTGGTGATGGTGGGTGCGCCCCAGGTCTTGGCGAGCACCACGTTGCGGCCGCGCGGGCCGAGGGTGACCTTGACGGTGTTGGCGAGCTTGTCGACACCGGCTTCCAGTGAACGACGGGCGGAGTCGTTGAACTCCAACTGCTTTGCCATGTGCGTGTCCTTTCGAGAACTACATCTACAAAAGAAGACCCCGGCCGAATCTGGCCGGGGTCTTCAAAGACTTACTTGACGACGATGGCCAGCACGTCGCGTGCGGAGAGCACCAGGTATTCCTGGCCGCCCTGCTTGACCTCGGTTCCGCCGTACTTCGAGTAGATGACGACGTCGCCTTCAGCAACATCGATCGGCACACGGTTGCCGTTGTCGTCAACGCGGCCGGGGCCGACTGCTACGACTTCACCTTCCTGGGGCTTTTCCTTAGCGGTGTCCGGGATAACCAGGCCGGAGGCCGTGGTCTGCTCAGCTTCGAGCGGGCGAACAACGATGCGATCCTCAAGGGGCTTAATAGAGACCGACACTCGGGCTCTCCTTTGCTTAGTTACTAACGGGTTTGTGGACCGTCGGTAGGCGCTTGCCGTCGTCGCGGGTGCCGGTGGGCGCTTCCCTCAGGAATTAGCACCCTCACATGGGGAGTGCTAGCTCCGACTTTATGCAACGGTTAGCACTCGGTCAAGGCGAGTGCCAACAAAGTCTGCAAGATTCTCCTTCGAGGCCAGGGCAGGGCCACCGGCCCGATGAACGGACGTTACCCAAAGGCCTTCATGTAAGTTGCTTAGCCTTGCCTAACAAGATAGTTTTCAATGGCGCGCGAAATTAGCAAACGATTTTGTGACCTAATGGCGGAGGCATCCGCCGGCAGGCCAAACCGAAGAGATCATCTGGAGCACCCCCAAAGTGAAGACCACCCTCAAGTCCCGGCTGCTGGCCGGAACCGCCCTGGTTTCCCTGCTCGCTGTAAGCGCCTGCGGCCAGGAGACCGACGCCGCCGCTGAACCCGCAGCCTCAGAGTCGACCACCGTCACCGTGGAGCACACCCAGGGCACCACGGAGGTTCCCGTGAACCCGGAGGTCGTCTACACGTTCGACCTCGGTGCACTCGACACCCTCGACGCCCTCGGCATCGAGGTTGACGGCGTCCCGGCAGCAAACTTCCCCGAAAGCCTCTCCAAGTACGGCTCGGATGACTACGCCAAGATCGGCAGCATGAAGGAACCGGACTTCGAGGCAATCAGCGCCGGCGCTCCGGACCTGATCATCATGTCCGGCCGCACCGCCGACTCCTACGAAGAGTTCTCCAAGATCGCCCCCACGATCAACCTCAGCACTGACGCTGCGGATCCCTGGAACTCCTTCATCTCCAACACCGAGATCATCGGTGAGATCTTCGGCAAGGAAGCCGAAGTCGAGGAGAAGCTCGCCGCGCTCGACTCCAAGGTCGAAGAAACCAAGGCAACCGCAGCCGACGCCGGCAACGGCCTGATCATCATGACCAGCGGCGGCGAAATGACTGCTTACGGTGCAGGGTCGCGCTTTGGCCTGATCCACGACGTCCTTGGTGTTGCCACGGCTGCTGACATCAAGTCCGAAGCCCAGCACGGCGAATCCGTGTCCTTCGAATATGTCGCCGAGATCAACCCGGACAACCTGTTCGTCATCGACCGCGACGTCGCAGTCGGCAACGCCGGTGAAGTAGCCTCCGCGGTGCTGGACAACGAGCTTGTCATGGGCACCAAGGCTGCCAAGAACGACCGCATCACCATGCTCGATTCCTCCAGCTGGTACCTGGTGGGCTACGGCCTGAACAACGTTGACGCCATGGTCAGCGCTGTCCAGGACGGCATCTCCTAACCGTCCCCTTACCTGCTAGATCCTCGCTGGCCGGGACCGCCTTCGGGTGGCCCCGGCCAGCGAGGGAGACGGAACCCTCATGACAACACAGATCAGCCCCGCAGCTCCGGCCACTGCCGGGGCCGCTGCCGTATCCGGACCACGACGGCGGGTCCCCGGCCCGGCAGTCATGCTGGTCCTGGGCGGCGCCGCCGTCCTTCTGCTCGCCATCGTGAGCATGTTCGTGGGGGTCAGCGATGTTTCCCTGTCCTCGCTGCTGGCCGGGGACGAACACGCCTGGAACATCTTCTGGGTCAGCCGGGTGCCGCGGACACTGAGCATCATCCTCGCCGGCATGGCGCTCAGCGTGGCCGGGCTGATCATGCAGCTGATGGCGCGGAACAAGTTCGTTGAACCGTCCACCGTGGGCACCATCGAATCTGCATCCCTGGGCATCCTCGTGGTGACGGTGCTCATTCCCGGCGCTTCGCTGTTTATGAAAATGTCCACGGCAACCCTCTTCGCCGTGGCCGGCACCGCACTCTTCCTGCTGATCCTGCGCCGCATTCCGCTGCGCAACACCCTGATCGTGCCTCTGGTCGGCATCATGCTGGGCGGTGTCATTGCCGCCGTCACCACGTTCTTCGCCTACCGGTTCGACCTGCTGCAGACGCTGAACTCCTGGATGACCGGGGACTTCTCCGGCGTGCTGCGCGGACGCTACGAGCTGCTGTGGATCGTGGGCGCCCTGACCCTGATCGGATTCCTGGCTGCGGACCGGTTTACGGTTGCCGGCATGGGCCAGGAATTCACCACCAACCTGGGCCTGAACTACAACCGCGTGATGACCCTGGGCCTGATCATCGTGTCCCTGATCAGCGCCGTCGTGGTTGTCAGTGTGGGTTCCGTGCCGTTCCTGGGACTGATCGTCCCTAACCTTGTCTCCCTGCTCGTAGGTGACAACGTCCGCCGCGCCATTCCCTGGGTCGCTATTTTCGGTGCGGGCTTTGTGCTCGCCTGCGACATCATCGGCCGGACCATCCGCTACCCCTATGAAATCCCCGTGGGCGTGATTGTTGCCGCCGTGGGCAGCGTCCTGTTCCTCTACCTGCTCCTTCGAAAGCGCTCCGCCCGTGCCTAGTTCCCCCACCAGCGTCCTGCCCTCGGCGATGACGGTGCAGCGCCGCCGTCCGGTGCGAAACCTCTCCCCCAGGTTCTGGATCATTGCCCTCTCCGTTGTGGCCGCAGCCCTCGTCGCCGTTTTTATGACCATCGAACTGCGCGGAAACATCGGCTATGTTCTGCCGCGCCGCGCCATCAAGGTGGGCTCGATGATCCTGGTGGCTTACGCCGTCGGGGTTTCCACCGTGCTCTTCCAGACCGTGACCGCCAACCGGATCCTCACGCCGTCGATCATGGGCTTCGATGCCCTGTACGTGCTGATCCAGACCGTCCTGGTGTTCACCTTCGGCGGCGGGCTGGTGCTTTCCATGTCCGAGCCCCTGCGCTACGGAATGGAAGTCGCCCTGATGGTGGGCTTCTCCTTCCTGCTCTACCGCTGGCTCTTCACCGGCGGGGGCAAGTCCCTGCACCTGATGCTGCTGGTGGGCATTGTCCTGGGAACGATGTTCCGCGGCATGTCCTCCCTGCTGCAGCGGCTGATCGAGCCAAGTGAGTTCATCATCCTGCAGGACCTGTTCTTCGCTTCCTTTAATAATGTGGACGGCGCGCTGCTGGGGTATTCGCTGATTGCCGTGGCGATCGTCAGCGTTCCGGCCTGGCGGATGCGGCACTCACTGGATGTGATGTCCCTTGGACGGGACACCTCGATCAATCTGGGCGTGAACCACAAGCGCTCGGTGACCGGCGTCCTGGTGATCTGCTCGGTCCTGGTTGCCGTCTCCACCGCGCTGGTTGGCCCGGTTACGTTCTTCGGGCTGCTGGTGGCCTCGCTGGCCTACCAGCTGTGCTCCCACTTCTCCCACAAAGCAGTGGTTCCCATCGCCGTCCTGCTGGGCATCATCGCCTTGGTCGGCGGCCAGCTGGTCCTCGAACGCATCTTCGCCTTCGATACCGCGCTGAGCATTGTCATTGAATTCGTTGGCGGGATCGTCTTCCTGATCCTGCTCCTGAAAGGCTCCCTCAAATGATCCAGGTCACCGGCGTCACCAAGACCTACGGTTCCACCGCAGTGGTGGACGGGGTGAGCTGCCACATCAAGGAAGGCGGTGTCACCTCAATCATCGGCCCCAACGGAGCCGGCAAGTCCACGCTGCTCTCCATCATCAGCCGGCTCCTGAAGTCCGACGCCGGTTCCGTCACCGTGGACGGCTTGGACGTCTCTGCCGCACCGGGCAAGGATTTGGCCCGCAAAATGGCCATCCTGCGGCAGGACAACCACCTCACCGTCCGGCTCACTGTGCGGGACCTGGTCGGTTTTGGCCGCTACCCGCACAACGGCGGGCGCCCGACGGCGGTGTGCCGGGAAAAGATCGAGCAGGCCATGGCCTTCCTTGATCTCACCGAGCTGGCCGACCGGTTTGTTGACGAGCTTTCCGGCGGCCAGCGGCAGCGCGCGTTCATCGCCATGGTGCTGGCGCAGGACACCGATTACCTGCTGCTGGACGAGCCGCTCAACAACCTGGACATGAAGCACTCGGTGGAGATGATGCGGCTGCTGCGGCGGCTCACCGATGAGCTGGGCAAGACCGTTGTCCTGGTCATCCACGACATCAACTTCGCCTCCTGCTATTCGGACGACATCATTGCCATGGCGGACGGCAAGCTGCTCCACCAGGGGCCGCCGTCAACGATCATGCAGCCGGAAGTCCTGAAGGACATCTACGAGATCGATATCCGGATCGAGGAGATCGAGGGCAACCGGATCGGCGTTTATTTCGCCTGATCCGCAGCTCAAGCGGCGGCTCCGGCTACCATCCGGACTTTTGGCCGTATCCATTCAGGACATCCGGAAGAGCCCCAGAAGCCCCGCACTTTCCACCGCGGCTGCGGGTCACAATGCTCTGGCAGCGCTCAACCGCGCCACGGCCTCCTCCAGGACGTCAGGCGCGCAGCCAAAGTTCAGCCGGGCATACCCCGCGCCCGCCGTACCGAACTTCAGACCGGGTTCAAGTGCCACTCGTGCCTTCTCCAGGGCATAAGCGGCCGGGTCCGTTCCCCAGCCCAGTCCACGCATGTCCAGCCAAGCCAAGTAGCTGGCGTCAGGGATCCGGTATCCCACTTCCGGCAGTTCTGCGGAGAGCAGCGCGCGGAGCAGTTCCCGGTTGGAACTCAGGACCGCCAGTACGCGGTCGAGCCATTCCTCCCCCTCCGCATACGCGGCGGCGGCGCCGTGCAGACCAAGAATCGAGGTCCGGAAGCCGACTTCCTCCGGCATTTCATCCAGCAGCAGCCGGGTCTCAGGGGCTGAGGCGATCATCAGCGCACACTTTGACCCGGCAATGTTCCATCCCTTGCTGGCCGCGGTGACGCAGACGCCGTGGGCACGGGCATCTTCGGAGACAGAAAGGAACGGGGTGAAATCCTTCGCCGTGTAGACCAGCGGAGCATGGATCTCGTCGCTGACCACAGTGGCTCCGTACTTGCCCGCGAGGCGGGCGACGGCGTCGAGCACCTCCCGCGAATGCACCAGGCCCAGGGGATTGTGCGGGTTGCACAGCAGCAGTGCCTTCGCACCGGTTGCGAACGCTGTTTCGAGTCCGTCCAGGTCCAGGGACCAGCCTGCGTCGTCCTGCAGCAACGGCACCTCGCGGATCGTTCCGCCTGCTTCCACCGGAAGATCGAAGAATGGCGGATAAACAGGCGGAGTGATGATGACTTCGTCACCCGGGTCGAGAACCTGCCGGAGGGTCTCCACGATGGCCACGCTGACGTCGGTTGTGGTCCGCACGTCCTCCGGGTCCAGTTTCCAGTTCCAGCGCCGCTGCGCAAAGCCTGCGAACGCCGGGCCCACCGGACCGGGCCCGGAAACGTAGCCAACGTCGGACGCTTCGATCCGCCCAATCATCGCGCGGGCCACGGCGGGCGCGAGGGGATAGTCCATTTCCGCTACGAACAGCGGCAGCACGTCACTGGGAAAGGTGCGCCATTTGGCGCTGGTGCGGCGGCGGAGGACATCCAGGGGTTCAAGTGCCAGCTCAGTCATGAGCCCAACCTACCTGCTGCCGGGGTCCGGGCAACCCTGGTCTGGCATGGCTGGCCGGCATTGTTGTGGACGTGCGGTCCGGCTTCAGCGCCAGCTGCCTTCAACGGCGCGGTGGATGATTTCCAGCAGAAGATCCCACACGTCACCTGCTTGTTCCGGCACAAGCCTGATCATCCCTTCAGATGCGGTTATCCGAAAATAACCGGCGTTGCCGGCGCTCAGCACGCTCAGCTGGCCGGTCCCATTCAGGCCCAGGTTCCACGCCGTCCACGGTGCGGACCAGAGACTCGCCGGGACCCCCGCCGGTGCAGGCTCCCGGGTTCCTGAAACCCGGCGGCCAAAGCTTTCCTCGGACATCAGGACAGGTTCAGCGGTCGAAGACCAGGACGGAGCCAGACCGGCCCATCCGGCCAGTTCCCCGGGCAGTGCGGCGGCGTCGCCCAGCCGCAGTTCGAACCTGTCCTGCGGCGGCTCACCGGACAAGGCAGGTGAAGGCCCGGCCCAGGCCAGGGCAGGTCCGCCACCCAGCCAGGCACGGACTCCCGTGGAAACCGCTCCGCCAACAGCGTGGAAATCGACAACGGATGCCCCCGTGCGGAGCGGCGCCACATACGCCAAGCCCCTGGATGTGAGGCGTCCTGCGTCCGTGAGCAGTCCCGCCCCCACAAGTTCAGCGACCGCAGCGCGGTTCCCCGAACGGTCGAACGGTCCCAGGCGGTCCCGCTTCGACATGGAGAGGAAGAGCTCACCGGCCGCGCGGGAGAGCACCGTGCCCGACACACGGTAGGGCTGGGTTTCCCGAAGGGGCACAACGTCCTCGACCGGTTCGCCGAACAGTTGGGTTGCCTGTGAATCCAGCCGTGGCTCCGCTGGTGCAACCGCACCGATGCCGGGATCCGCCGACGTTTCCGCCACAGGTTCCCGGCGCCTCAGCCCCGCCACCATGTGCTCGAACAGCGGACGCATACCGACGGACTGTTCCACGGCGTAGCTCGCTGTGGCTTCCACTGCGTCAGTTCCATCGCTGAACAGCCACCGGTCGGTGCACACAACCTGCCCCTCGGCCTCGCGGACGAACCGCTGCCGGCGTCCGTGTGTCGGTTCCCCTTCGGAGCCAGGTGACTGGGTCCAGAGGTCGTTGGCGAAGATGTATGTCTTCGGGAGCTGCAGTGTGGCTGCGAGCGCAGCAGTCGACAAGCGCGGCAGCGATTCAGCCACCCTCATTCGGCGGAGCACGAGATTGGGCCGGAAGTGCCCGCTGGGCACTGGAGGATGAGCGATAATCTCCGTGCCGCCCGGGCCGCTGGTGATGTCCCATTCCGGGGGACAGGGCAGCTCCATGCCCAAAACGCTGAGAACAGGAAGGGTTGTGCTCACGGCGTGTCCTGACCGCGGCGGGGCTCCGGGAGCGGGTCTCCGGGACGGGGCGCCGGGTGTCTGTCCTGCAGATATGTCCTGGCGAACAGGTCATCACCGGCGAGAATTCTCTTCCGTTCCTCCTGCATCCAGCGGGGCATCAGCCTGACTGGATACCAGAGGAAACCGAGGATACCCGCGGCCAGGAGAAGGTTGCTCACCAGAGCGGATAATCCCCCGAGCATTCCGTAGTCCAGTACCAGCGGCAGCAGCGGCAGGGTCGCGAGCCACAGCCCCAGCCAGGTGATGGCGAGGGAAGGGGTCCCCGGCACCAGCCGGTCCAGGCGAAGCCAGCCAAGCCACCTTTTCCGGTGCACCATGACGCCTGAGACGGCCAGGGCAGCCCCGCCGAGCACCAGCACTGCCGAAGGCAGGAGATCATTCACGACTTATCAATCCGTTCTATCGTTTCGCGGCCGTTTCGCGGCCGTTTCGCGGCCGGCCTCCCGGATCCATCCGCTGTCCGTGGTGTCGACTCTACCGGCGGTTCTAATTGCCCCAGAGCCGGTTCCAGCCAGCCGCTATGGCTTCTGCAGCAGCTTCGGTTCCTTCAGCTATCGCTTCCGCAGCCGCTACGGTTCCTTCAGCTATCGCTTCTGCAGCCGCTTCTGCTTCCTCGGCGGCAGACCCGGCAAGCTCTGTGGCAGTGTCCCAGCCTTGAACAGCCAATTCCTTGGTCGTATCCCAACCTTGTACAGCAATGTCTGCGGTGAAATCCTTGATGCTTCTTCCGTCGAAAAGGTCGAGGTCTGTGATCACGGAGATCCCCATGCCTACCCCAAATCCGACCGCTGTTCCAAGGGGCCCTCCGATGGCCGTGCCGATCATCGCGCCGGTGACACCGGCAGCAAAATCCACACCTGTTGAGGCTGCCGTCTGTACCGTCGCCATTTCCCTGGCCCGGCCCTCGAGCCTTTCTGCGTCCATACCGGGGTCTGCCCGGAGCAGCTCGTTGCGGTTCTGCCGAAGATTGTCCCCGTAAGTCACGCCGGTCATGGCCAGGGCACCGGCCCAGCCGACCCCCTTGATGAGTTTCAGGGATCCCGGCTGGTCTGCCCACTTGATGGATTCCGGCACTGCCCACCGGTTCGGGTTGGCGTCCACCCGACGGCGGTACGTTTCATCCTGGTTGTACATGGTGCGGTTGAGCGTGGGGCGCCACTCACGAACGGTCTCCACGACATTCGTCGTATACCAGAATCGCCTGGTGCTGCCGTAGTCCGGATGCCTCGGGTCCAGGACTGAAATACGCTCGCCGTCCCTGTAAAAAGGTGCAGCCCAGGCCGGAAGCTCCAGTGCGTCCACGGTCACTCTGGTTCGGGCCGTGTGCCGATCGCCGAACTCCTGGACCGTGCCCACAACCGCCGCGAACAGAGGACCGGCCAAGAAGGCCAGCGCCCCGCCCTCGTAACCGTCTACCGAGCGGAGGGCTGCCGCGCACTCGGTTTCCAGCTGTTCATGACGTCCGGAGAGGTACGTGAGGCGGCTTTGCAGGGATTCGCCCCGGGCAAAGTGAAATGCCTCAGCCGCAGGTTCATCGTCAGAGTTAACCGGCTCGGGTTCGGTCTGGTAGGCGGCCAGGTCGGTCAGTAAGGCTTCCTTGGCGGGCAGCAGTCCGCGCACCCCTTCGGCGAAGTCCGACAAGGCACTGCTCACGGCTTCGGTGGCTGCTTCCAGCAGTTCGGCCTGGGCCGTGATGGGGTCAAAGGCTACGAGGACATCAGCTCTCTCGGGCGCCTGGTAGCAACCGTCCAGGCCCTTCCATGTGGAGGACAAGGCGTCGACCGATTGTTTGAACGCTGCGCCTTTGGCACGAATCTCGCCGGCTGCACCATCCACCGCAGCGGGATCTGCCCAGCCGGCCAGGACTGCCTGGTGCCCGTTCACTGCATGCCTGCCAAACCGTGCGGAACTGCAGCAGCGGCATCTCTCGCGGACTGCGCCATGCCGGCGTCCCCATCCGTGTAGGCATTGAGCGCCGCACTGACTCCCTCGACGGCGCCGTAAATGCGGTCCTGGACCCCGCCGGCCTGAGGGAGCAGCAGCCGGCTCGTAATCTCTTCCAGCGCCATGGTGATGACGGTGCTGTTTACGGCCTGCACCGCGGACTCCATCCCGGTCCTCAGGGCGTCCGCTGCCTCGGCCGGACCGGTGTCCGATCCAACCTGGTTCAGGATGGACCGGCAGCCTGCCAGGTCAATGTCGTACCCGCTGACGGGCATTGCTTCCCCCTCCACAATCCTCGCGTGCCGCGGCTGCAATCCTCCGCGGCGGAGTCCCAAGCAACACTATGGACAGTTCGGTTACCTCCGCAATGGGGAGTTCTACCCATCGGATGCCGGCTGCAGGCGGGCGGCGGCTCTTCGGCTAACGGCCCGCACTCTCGAAGACTAGGCTTATTCCCATGCCCGATACCTCCCTTGCCCATGTCCTGACCCCCGAGGGATGGGCGCTGCTGAACTCTCTTGGCCCGTATCTTGAGTCCGAGTCCCTGAAACTGAACACCGAGCTGCGCAAGGCCGGGCATTCCCCCGAGCTGGTCGCCGCCGTCCTCACCCAGGCCAGGCTGCGGATGAAGGCCCGTGCGAAATTCGGACCGTTCGCAGAGCACATGCTGTTCACTCCTGCCGGCCTTGAACAGGCCACCCGCCTGAATGTTGCAGCCCTGCACGCCCAGCGCTATCAGGAAGCCAGACTGGAACGGGTTGCTGACCTGGGGTGCGGCATCGGTGCTGATTCCCTTGCCTTGGCCACGCTGGACCGCCAGGTCACCGCCGTCGAGCTTGATGAGATCACTGCCGCGGTGGCGACCATCAACCTCATGCCGTGGCCAGAGGCCAAAGTCGTCCAGGGAGATGCGGAGTCCTTCGACCTGACCGGGTTCGACGGCGTGTGGCTGGATCCCGCACGGCGTACCACGTCGACGTCGGGCACTTCCCGCATCTTTGACCCGGAAGCCTTCTCCCCTCCCCTGTCCTTCGTGGAGTCCCTCGCCGATCGCGGGATGCCCGTCGGAGTGAAGCTTGGCCCGGGGATTCCGCACGAATCGGTCCCTGCGGGCTGCGAAGTCCAGTGGGTATCCGTGGGCGGGGACGTTATTGAAGCCACCCTGTGGTTCAACGAACTCCGCCGTCCGGGCATTCGCCGCGCGGCATTGGTCATCGGCCCCAATGGTGCCGCGGAGCTGACCTCGCACGAAGACTACGTTCCAGGTGCACAGGACGTACGGACCGGCCCGGCTGAAGGCTATCTCTATGAGCCCGACGGCGCGGTGATCCGCGCGGGTCTGGTGGCCGACGTCGCGCGTTCCCTGGGCGGGCACCTGCTGGACCCGCACATCGCCTACATTGCCGCGCCGGAACTGGTGGAGACCCCCTTCGCCCGCGCCTACCGGATCCTTGAAGTCCGGCCCTACAACGTCAAGGCCCTCAAGGCCTGGGTCCGTGCCAACGGCATCGGGGTGCTGGACATCAAGAAGCGCGGCATGGCCGTCACACCCGAGGAGCTGCGCAAGCAGCTGCTTACCGGCTCAGGCAAGGGTCCGAACAAAGCCACCCTGGTCCTCACCCGGATCGGTGAGGACCGTGTGGCGATCGTTGTGGAGCCCGTTCCTTCGTCGGTGGACAGCTAGCTGCGGGAGAACTCGCTGGCTTCCCGCACCTGCTCGGGCGTTGGGCGGACTCCGGTGTAAAGCACAAACTGTTCCTCTGCCTGGATCGCGATGACCTCGGCGCCGGTGATGACCTTCTTCCCGGCAGCACGGGCGGCACGGATCAGCGGCGTCTCCGAGGGAAGGGCGACGACGTCAAACACCGTCTGCGCGGCGGCAATGGTTTCGTTTTCGTAGGACTGAATGTCCTCGTCGGCTCCTGCCATGCCCAGCGGTGTGACGTTGATGAGCAGGTCCGCGGTTGCATCGCCGGGTTCCGGGATCCAGTTGAATCCATAGAGGTCGGCGAGGGCCCTGCCTGTGCCTTCATTGCGGGCCACGATCGTGACACCGCCAAAACCGGCGTCGCGCAGTGCAGCCGCAACGGCCTTGGCCATACCGCCGGAGCCGCGCAGCAGCACTGAGTCGGCCGGGGAGACCTCGTGGTCCGCGAGCAGCCGTGCGATCGCGAGGTAGTCGGTGTTGTAGGCGGTGAGCACGCCGTCGTCGTTCACGATGGTGTTCACCGAATCGATCGCCGCCGCGGAGGGATCCATGCGGTCCACCAGGGCAATGACCTCTTCCTTATACGGCATTGAGACTGCCGCACCGCGGATGGGCAGGCCCCGGATCCCTGCCACTGCCTGGGCCAGGTCTGCGGGTGCAAAGGCCTTGTAGATGAAGTTCAGCCCCAGCTGCTCATACAGGTAATTGTGGAACCGGGTGCCGATGTTGCTCGGGCGGGCGGCCAGGGAGATGCACAGGGTCATGTCTTTGTTCAGGATCGGCATTGGTCCATTATGGCGTGCGGCACCCTCTGACGGAGCTTCCGCAGCGGGACTGAGCAGGCTGATGTCCGGGCTACGATTGAAGTCAGCTCTAAGAACGCAATGGTGCGGCACCGGAGACACTAACTTTCGCAGCGCACAGCAGGAGACGTATTGGATATTGAGTTCGCAGCATCACCGCAGTCGACCCTTGGGGTTGAGTGGGAACTGGCCCTGGTAGACCGGGAATCCGGTGAGCTGCTCTCGGTAGCCGATGAAGTCCTGCGGGCAGTAAATGCCAACGATCCGGACCTTAGCCCGGACGACGAGCACCCGCACATCAAACAGGAACTGCTTGAAAACACCGTTGAATTGGTGACCGGGATCTGCACCACCGTGGCCGAGGCCAAGGCTGATCTTGCCCGTTCCATGGCTGCTGTCCGCAGGGTCACCGATGAGATGGGTGTTGAGCTGTTCTGCGCCGGCACCCACCCCTTTGCCGTGCCGCGTTCCCAGCCAGTGACGGACAAGGAACGTTACGCCAAGCTCATTGACCGCACCCAGTGGTGGGGCCAGCAGATGCTCATCTACGGTGTCCACGTCCACGTCGGTCTGGACTCCCGGGACAAGGTGCTGCCGGTTCTCGATGGCCTGGTGAACTACTTTCCGCATTTCCAGGCCTTGTCTGCGTCCTCTCCGTTCTGGTCCGGTGACGATACCGGCTACGCCTCCCAGCGTGCACTCATGTTCCAGCAGCTTCCTACTGCGGGGCTGCCGTTCCAGTTCCGTTCCTGGGCCGAGTACGAGTCCTATGTGCAGGACATGTTCACCACCGGTGTGATTGATTCGATCAGTGAGATCCGCTGGGATATCCGTCCGGTTCCTGCACTGGGAACCATTGAGCTGCGTGTCTGCGACGGGCTATCTACGGCTACCGATATCGGAGCCATCGCTGCTCTGACCCAGTGCCTTGTAGATGAGTTCTCCACCATCCTGGACAACGGCGGAACGATTCCGACCATGCCCCCGTGGCACGTGCAGGAGAACAAGTGGCGGGCTGCCCGTTACGGGCTCGATGCGATCATCATCCTCGACGCCGCCGGCAACGAGAAACTGGTCACCGAGCACCTCCTGGAAGACGTTCTGCCGCGTCTTGCTCCCGTCGCGGAGAAGCTCGGCTGCAGTGCCGAACTTGCTGATGTTGCGGGCATTATCGAACGCGGTGCGGGCTACCAGCGTCAGCGCCGAGTTGCAGAGGCTAACGGCGGGGATCTGCGTGCAGTGGTGCACGACGGCGTCGCCCAGCTTCGCGGCGAGGGCTAGCCTTCCGAGTGTGGGCCGGGTTTCCGGGGCGAGGCTGGCTGTTCCAGGCCGAGTCGGGTTCAGGCCGGCCGAGCTTCCGGGGCGAGGCTAGGCGTTCCGGGCCGGGCCGAGCTTCCGGGGCGAGGCTAGGTTTCACGTACCCCCTCCCCCTTGGCCCCTTGGTGCCCTTGGCGCTCTGGCGCTCTGGCGCTCTGGGCCCCTATCTAGCAGACATCCCCGTTGTGTTCCCGGTTGGGATCGTCCGCTGACCAAAGACGTACGCCCCCTCCCCAGTCACCTATAGCGTTCCCATTACCCGGGATTGGTTGGATACACGGGTCTCTGTGCCCGTAGGCGCTGACGTGGAAGGTCCAAAAAGCAGGTAAATGACCGGTATTTGAGCGGCCTGAAAAGGGCTGATTTAGGCCCTGGAATGTCGGTGGCAGCTGAGAGTGTTAGGGGTATGAACCGCTCCTCGGACACCCCGTTTTCCCGGTCAGCTGACCGGGAAAGGAAGGGTGCGCCGGGTGGTGTTCCGGGTGCTGTCCGGGCCGGACAGGGTGGTTCCCCGGGTGCCGCCGATAGTGTTCCGGGTGCTGGCCGGGCCGGGCAGGATGATCCGGCCGCGCGTACCGACTTCCTGTCCTCGTCTCATCCTGACCCCGGTTTCCCCGTTCCTTCCGGCGAGGTGTTCTGCGCTGATCCTGCCTTGGTTGAAGACCATGCGCCCGAGTCGTTGCCTGAGGGTTTCGCCGGGCAGTTATCCCTCCGCGGTCCGGAGTCCCTGGGGTATGCGGAAACCGTGTCCGCGCTTGAGCGTCTGGGCATACTCATCTCCTGGGCGCAGGCCCAGCAGGCCCGTGTTGCAGCCCGGCTGGAAGTGCTCTTTGCCAGGGACATTACCGACGCCTCCGGACGTAAAGAACCCGCCCTGGCCATGAGCCTTGCCGCAGCCGAAGCCTCCACTGTCCTGAACATCCCGCACATGACCGCAATGCAGCTCATCAGCGAATCCACCCGGCTCTGCACCGACGCACCCCAGACTCTCGCCCGTCTGGCAGAAGGGAAAATCGCCCTCCAGCACGCCCGCATCATCCTCGAAGAGACCCAAAACCTCCCCACCGACATCCTCGAACCGCAGCCGGAACCGGAGACCTGCGCGGGTTCAGAAGACGCAGCCGCACCAACCGGCAACGGAACACCCCCTGACGGGGAGCCCGGCCAACTGGACCTCGGCCTCGAGGACCCAAGCACGCTGTTCGGGCAAACCGGGCCGGGCGGACCGCAGGGGCCAGGCGGACCGGAGGGGCCAGGCGGAGCCGGTGGAGCAGCCGGACCGGATGGGGCAGATGGAGTGCAGGATGGGCCGGGGGATGCAGCCAGCGCAGGCGATCGGGAGGCCAGTCCTGTCCTCACAGTCCGTGCTGCGTTCGAACGGGACCTGCTGGCAGCAGCCGAGGGCAGGACTGCTGCCGGGTTCGGGCGCCGTGCCCGCAGGCTGCGCGAGTCCCGCTTCCCCGATCTGATCCCCGTCCGGCACCGTGAGGCCAAGGACAAACGCCGTGTGATGTTCCAGCCCCTGCCCGATGGCATGTCCTGCCTCAGCGCGATCATCGCCGCTGAGAAGGGCCAGGCTATGTTCGCCGCGCTCACCGGTGCAGCGAAAGCCGGCAAACGAGCCGGAGACCCCCGCACCATGGACCAGCTCCGCGCAGACACCCTCACCGAACTGCTCCTCACGGAGCAGGCCGGCACACAGCCCACCGAGCCCGAGGACGCTCCACCCCCGCCCTCAGGGACGAGTTCCACAGGCACAGGTTCACCAACCGGATCCGGGACTGCAGACGGAGGGACTTGGGGAGGCGCCGCCGGTTCCCTCTACGAATCCTGCTGCGCCCCCGGCATTCAAACCCATGGCCTCGACCCGGCCGGCCACCGCCTGAGCGGACCAGATACCTCATCCATGGGCGCTGCCGGGGAAATCCCTTCCGCACCGGGCCGCACCGACGCCGCCGGTACCACCAGCACTGCCGCCGGTAACTCCAGACAGGACAAACGACCCCGCCGGGCCGAAAGATACCGGACCCAGAACCGGAACCGCACCAACAACCGCGACCGCTCCAAAGTCCGCACCGAAGTCATGGTCCTGATCAACGCAGACACCCTTGCCGGACTGGACGAAAACCCGGCAGAACTCAACGGCTACGGACCCATCAGTGCCGAGACTGCACGCTCGATGATCCTCGAGGCCCTGCACTGGACACCCCTGCTTCAGGACCCGGCTACCGGTGAAATCCTCACCGTGGGACGGACACGGCGTATCCCTGCAGGACTCAAACGCTGGCTCCAGGCCAGGGACGGAACCTGCAGGTTCCCCGGCTGTTCAGTAAATGTCACCCACGCAGAGATCGACCACACCACCCCGTACGCGCGCGGTGGACCAACAGACCACACGAACCTGGAACACCTCTGCCCCAAGCACCACCGGTTCAAAACCCTCGGCCACTGGAAAGCACGCCAACCAGAGGCCGGAACCATCGAATGGAACTCACCCACCGGCCGCACCTACACCACCGACCCCACACTGGGATACCTGCCGAGTCCACGAAATCTCAGGCCATCGGATCCCCGCCCCGAAACCACGCCCCAACCGCCAGACGACGATCCGCCACCCTTCTAGCCCCCGTAGGTCCAAGCCGTTCCAGCTGGCTCTCCCTCGACGCCGAAGGAAAGGGTCAGTCTCGGGCAAGTCCCTTCGATGGATAGGTCCGCTTAGCGGAGCGGCCAGCAACATCAGAGCCGGCGGGCGGCAGACCGGAGGGACGATGGCTGCGGCGGGCCGGGGTATCAGTCAGGAGGAGGCGGCGTCAGCGCGGACCGGGAGCTCAGGCCCCCGCAGCACAACAGGGCCGCGGCCGGCTAGTAGCGGCCGGCTCCAGGCTCCCGGCTAGCAGCGGCCGGCTCCCGGCTCCCGGCTAATGGCTCCCGGTTAGCGGCAGCCGGCCCCCGGCTCCCGGTTAGTGGCAGCCGGCTAGTAGCCTCCGGCTCCCGGCCCCCGGTTAGTGGCAGCCCGGCTCCGGGCTCCCGGCCCCCCGGCTCCCGGTTAGTGGCAGCCGGCTCCGGCTCCCGGCTCCGCCAACCGCACCAGCCGCAAGACGCAGGCCGCAAGACGCAAGACGCAAGTGCCCCAGCATCCAGCTAGGCAGCAGGAATGTGAATGCTGGTCACAGGCTGCGAGGGATCCGGAGTGAAGTCCACACCGGAAGGCTCCCCACCAGCCATGACAATCTGCGCGCCCAAGGCAGCAACCATCGCACCATTATCAGTACACAAACGGATAGGAGGAACACGAAGCGAAATCCCGGCAGCAGCACAGCGCTCGGCAGTCAGCTCACGAAGACGGGAATTCGCAGCAACACCACCACCAAGCAGAAGATTCGTAATCCCCTGCTCAGTACACGCCAGAACAGCCTTGGACGTAATCACGTCCACAACAGCTTCCTGGAACGAGGCAGCAATATCCGCAACCGGAAGCTCCTGGCCGGCAGCTTCATACTGCTCCACACAACGGGCAACAGCAGTCTTCAAACCGGAGAAAGACCAGTCATACCGGTGCGGGCCCGGAGCCTGCACAGTACCCATGTACTTCGGCTGTGTCAGTCCACGGGGGAAACGGATAGCCTTCGGATTCCCCTGCCGTGCAAGCTTGTCGATAGCCGGGCCACCTGGATATCCCAGACCCAGAATCCGGGCAACCTTGTCATAGGCCTCACCCGCAGCATCATCAATAGTGGAACCGAGCAGCTGCACGTCCGAAGTCAAAGACCCAACCCGCAGGATCTCGGTATGCCCGCCGGAAACCAGCAGCGCACCAAGGTTCTCCGGAAGCTTGCCGCCGTCAAGAACGCCAACGCCCACATGTGCCACCAGATGATTGATGGCATACAGGGGTTTGCCCGTGGCCACAGCCAAAGCCTTCGCCGCGCAAACACCAACCATCAACGCTCCGGCCAGACCGGGACCGGAAGTCACGGCGATCGCATCGACGTCGTCGAGCGTCACACCGGCCTCGTTCAGGGCCTGACGCAGCGTAGGGACAAAGGCATCCAGATGCGCACGCGAAGCGATCTCCGGAATGACACCGCCAAAGCGGACATGCTCCTCCATCGAGGAAGACACGGCATTGGTCAGCAGCGTATCGCCGCGGACAATTCCCACACCCGTCTCATCGCAGGAGGATTCGATGCCAAGCACCAAGGGAGCGGTGCGGTTCATTGGACGTCCTTCACAGGGTTGGATTCGCGCGCCGGAGCACCGTGCCAGGAGGAGAGCTCCAGACGCATAATCAGGGCATCCGCGCCATCCCGGTAATACCGCGGACGGACATGGATCTGTTCAAAGCCGAACCAGCGGTAAAGCCGCTGTGCCCGGGGATTGTCGGCACGCACTTCGAGCAGCACATCATCTGCACCTCGCCGTTTCGCCTCCTCAACGAGGGTGGCGAGAAGCCTGGAGCCCGTACCGGCACCTTCATGGGCGCTGTCCACGGCAATGGTCTGCACATCCGCGATGGGCAGCACACACATGAGCCCGGCATACCCGATCACCGCGCCGTCCGGTCCCTCTGCCACATAGTAGGAACGGGTATCGCGCTGGCGCAGTTCGTCGTAGAACATCTCAGTAGGCCAGGCATCTACAGGGAACATCGCCTTCTCCAGCGCGTCCACAGCAGGAATATCGTCCTCGGTCATCGCCCGGATCACGGCGGCCTGTCCGCTCACAGTGCGCGCTTCCGCGGGCCGGGCACCTTCGCATCGGATTCGCGCAGGTAAAGCGGCAGGTCCGGAAGCAGCTCCAAACCACGGACCAGGCGTACGACGGCGGTGCGGCCAAGCGCTTCAGCCGTCGGCTGGGCAGCGGCAAAGTCCTGCACAGTACGCATCACGTCCGGGTAGAGGCCTGCACCTGCACCATAGGCAGGCAGCCCCGGAACCTCGGACGGAGAGCAGACATGGGGGCCCTCAAGGAGTTCGGCAGTGCCGCCGGTACTGCGGTAGCGGGCCCAATAGACCTCTTTGCGCCGGGCGTCAGTGGCCACAACGAACTCATCAACCCCGGCCCTCCAGGCATCCAGGGCGGCGTCCACGGCGATAGCGTCCAGGCTCATGACGCCGTGCAGCGGCTTGTTCCATGCGAACGCGAGCGTGCGTGCGGTGGCTATGCCCGACCGCAGTCCCGTGAAGGGCCCGGGGCCTACCCCGGTGACTATTGCATCGACCTGTCCCCCGGACACACCGGCATCGGCGAGCAGTTTCTGGATGCCCGGTGCCAGGACCTCGGCATGGGATCTGGTGTCTTCGGTAGCGAAGGCCGCAAGCGTCTCTCCCTCACCGGTCAGGAGCGCCGCACTGGCAATGGCGGATGTATCGATGGCGAGGATAAGCACGGTGTCCAGTTTACGCGCTCGGCGGATGGGCCCTGAGCTGGACGGGCATCAGGACGGTCACAGGGAACGGGCCTCAGGACGGTCACAGGGAACGGTCACAGGGAACGGACATCAGGGCGGTCCCAAGGCGGGCCTCAGGAAACGGTGAACCCTTTCGTCATCCCGGCTCTTCCCTGGCCTGCTCGGCAGATTTGACCCAGCCGGGCACCATGAACCGCGGAAGCCACACCAGGCTGACCAAAAAAGTCCAGATCCCGCCGAGCATGACCGCGAGGAGCACCCCGAGGATCGGCTTGGGGAGGGAATCTGCGTCCACATCCCACAGGAGGGTACCCGTGAGCAGGCCAATGCCTCCGTAGAGCAGGCCCAGGGCGGGGTAGGCCTTCACCCGCGGCAGGAGACCGGGATGTCCCACCCAGGTGCCCCACCGGCCCGTGTGGGCTCGCCATCCCATGACGAGCACCACCACGCTCAGGATGAGCCCCGCAAAGATTCCCATGGCGTGATCCCGGATGTCCGGTTAGGGAGCCAGCACAGGGGCTTCTGCCCAGCGTGGACCATACCCGGCGATTCGGATGGTCCGTTCTTCGTCGTCGTCCTCCGCCGAGAAGTCGGTGACCAATTCGCCGGTTCCGGCCGATTCTCCGCCGGTGGCACGCTGCAGGGTGACTTCAAGGCGGCTCTCGGAGAGATGCTCCACCAGTCCGTGCCCCCACTCCACCACCGTGACTGAAGAGTCCATGGTGTTTTCAAGATCGATGTCGTCGATCTCCGCAGCAGACCCCAGCCGGTAGGCGTCCACGTGCACCAGGTCAGGGCCGGTACCCAGAGCGGGATGGATGCGCACCAGCACGAACGTCGGGGAAATGATCCCTGCCCGCACGCCAAGGCCTTCGCCGAGACCCTGGGTGAAGGTGGTCTTCCCTGCGCCCAGCTCCCCCGTCAGGAGCAGCAGGTCACCGGAGCGCAGTGCGCCGCCAAGGGCGCGGGCGAGTTCCTGCGTTTGCCCAGCGCTGGATGTCTTGTACTCATGCTCCCAGGCCGGAGCTTCGAACTCGGCTGTCACGGCAGCGCCGCTTCGGAGTCCGGATCGAGGGATACAGCGGGTTCCGCAGTTCCTGAGTCCACATAGCTGCGGGTCACCCGGCCGCTGATCCGAGTAATGATCTCGTAGTTGATGGAACCGCTGGCCTGCGCCCACTCGTCCACGCTCGGGTATCCGGCAGGCCCGAAGAGAACCGCTTCCTGTCCCAGGAACGAGTCAGGGGTTCCGGCCACACCAATGCGGCCAAGGTCGATAACCATCTGGTCCATGGCGATGCGGCCCACCACCGGGAAAACCTCGCCGTTGACCATGACCGGGCCTCCGGTGGCGACGCGGGGAATACCGTCTGCGTATCCCACCGGCACCAGTGCCAGTGTGGTGGGTTCAGCGGTGCGGTAGTGCAGTCCATAGGAAACACCCTGTCCCGCCGGGACTTCCTTGCAATTGGCAATGGTGGTCTTGAGCGTCATGGCCGGGACGAGTCCCAGCTCCTGGGCGCTCTGGCCCGGGAACGGGGACAGCCCGAACATGCCGAGCCCTACACGCACCAGGTCGAAGTGCGAATCCGGCCGGGAGAGCACAGCCGGTGTGTTGGCGATATGGCGTACCTCGTGGTCCACGCCTGCGTCCTCTGCCACGGCCACAGCCTCGCGGAACTTCTGCAGCTGCTGGTCTGTTTCCAGCCTGCGCGGCTCGTCAGCTACTGCCAGGTGGGAGAAGATGCCAACCACCCGAAGCAGGCCGTCTTCCTGGTAGGCCAGGGCAGCACCAACGAAGGACTCCCACAGTTCTTCCGGACAGCCGTTGCGGCCCAGCCCGGTATCGATCTTCAGGTGAACCCGGGCCGGTACTTCCAGTTCGCGGGCAGCGGCCACCACGGCTTCCAGCTCCCAGCCGGAAACACCGATGTCGATATTGGCAGCGATGGCGGCGGAGAAGTCGCTGTCTGCGGTGTGCAGCCAGGCCAGCACAGGTGCCGAGATTCCCGCTGTGCGCAGGGCAAGGGCTTCGGAAATGTGTGCCGTCCCCAGCCAGGAGGCTCCGGCGTCGATCGCCGCGCGGGCTACTTCCAGCGCTCCGTGTCCGTAGGCGTCAGCCTTGACCACCGCCATGAGGCGGGCGGGCTTGGCGATTTCGGCAAGGTGGCGGACATTGTGCCGGATCGCGGCGAGATCGACGACGGCGCTGCGCTCCGCCGCGGGGACAGTTTCGAGGTAATTCACGGGTCCATTCTTTCACTGCGGACCCGGCAGGGAATCACAGGCCGGGATCCGCGAGGTGCTTGTGCATGATGTGCAGGCCGGTGAAGCCGTGAACTGGATGCGCGAAGGCGTCCGGAACTGTGGCGAGGATCCTGAACCTCAGGGACTGCCACAGCGCCACGGCGCGCTCGTTTGTCTGGACAACAGCGTTGAACTGCATGGCACGGTAGCCCTGGCTGGCTGCCTGGTCCAGCACATGGGCGGCGAGCGCCCGGGCCACTCCACGGCCGCTTGCCCACGCCGCAGACATAAACGATGCGTTGGCCACATGGCTGCCCGCGCCGCCCCGGTTGGGGTGCAGCTGGGCGGTACCGAGGATCCGTCCGGCTTCCTCGGCAACGTAGACGTACGCGGGACGCGGCTCAAGCCAAACGTCCCGCGCGGCTGCTTCCGTTAGGTCCCGGTCCCAGCAGTACGTCTCGCCGGCGCGGACAATTGGCTCCATCAGTGCCCAGATGCCCGGCCAGTCTCCTTCCGCGGCTTCCCGGATCGCTATTCCCAAAGTTCGGCTTAGGCGTCGAGGGCGGCGGCCCAGAGGTTGATGTCCGAGTCCTGGGCAAAAGTGTCGATGTCCGCCAGTTCCTTGTCCGTGAAGTCAAGGTTCCGCACCGCCGCCAGGCTGTCTTCAAGCTGCTTGACGCTGGATGCTCCGACCAGCGCCGACGTGATGGAATTGCCGTTCCGCTGGGGCCGGAGCACCCAGGCGATCGCCATCTGTGCCAGCGTCTGGCCGCGGGACTCGGCAATGCGGTTCAATCCGCGCACCCGGTCAAGGTTCTCGTCCGAGAGCTGCGACGGGTCGAGTGACTTCCCGGCGGCGGCGCGGGAATTCTCCGGAACACCGCCGAGGTACTTGTTTGTCAGCAGGCCCTGCGCGAGCGGTGAGAAGGCGATGGACCCCGCACCGGTCTCTTCCAGGGCCTGGAACAGGTTCGGTTCGCCCTGCTCCACCCACCGGTTGAGCATGGAGTAGGAGGGCTGGTGGATCAGCAGCGGCGTGCCCATCTCCCGCAGGATGCTGGCAGCCTCAATGGTCTTCTCCGCAGAGTAGGAGGAAATGCCCGCGTACAGTGCCCTGCCGGAACGCACAGCCGTATCCAGCGCCCCCATGGTCTCCTCGAGCGGTGTCTCGGGGTCCGGTCGGTGGCTGTAGAAAATGTCCACGTAGTCCAGTCCCATGCGCTCCAGCGACTGGTCCAGGCTCGCCAGCAGGTACTTCCGGGAACCCCAGTTGCCGTAGGGGCCCGGCCACATGTCGTAACCGGCCTTGCTGGAAATGATGAGCTCATCGCGGAAGGGCCGGAAGTCGTCCTTCAGGTGCCGGCCGAAGTTGGTTTCCGCACTGCCGTAAGGCGGGCCGTAGTTGTTGGCCAGGTCGAAGTGCGTGACTCCCAAGTCGAAGGCCCTGCGCAGGATGGAGCGCTGGGTTTCGAACGGCACGTCGTCTCCGAAGTTGTGCCACAGGCCCAGCGACACTGCGGGCAGGTGCAGTCCGCTGCGGCCAACACGGCGGTAGGGCATGGAGTCGTAACGGTCTTCCGCGGGAGTAAAGGTCATGGCTCCATCCTGCCACCGGTGCCCGCTCGAATCGAGGAGGCCGTGGCGTCAGTCCTGTCCGTTGCTGCCGGAGAGAATGGCAGCACCATAGGCGGGAAGCTCCACGGCGCCGTCGTAGGTCAGGACCGGCGCTGTCTCCAGCAGGACCCGCACAGTGCCGTTGACGGGCACGGGCAGCTCGCGGGCAGAGTCCGCGAAATTCAGTGCGACGACGACGCCTCCGCGGTGGATGGTCAACCAGCGTGATATTTCGTCAAAGTCCACGCTGATGTTCCGGAAATCAGGTTCTGTCAGTTCCGGCACTGTCCGGCGCAGCGACAGCAGGTCGCGGTAGAGCCGGTGCAGCCTGGCATGCCCGTCATTGCCCACTTCGGACCAGTCGAGTTTTGACCGGGTGAAAGTATCGGGGTGCTGGGGGTCGGGAACCAGGGACGGGTCCCACCCCATCCTGGCGAATTCGGCGAGCCGTCCCTCAGCCGTAGCCTTGCCCAGCTCTTCTTCCGGATGGGACGTGAAGAACTGCCAAGGGGTGGAGGCCCCGAACTCTTCGCCCATAAAGATCATGGGGGTGTTCGAGGACGACAGGTTAAGCACAGCGGCGAGGGCCAGCTGGTCATAGCCGAGGACAGCCGTGTTCCGGTCACCGGCGGCCCTGTTGCCGATCTGATCGTGGTTCTGCACCGCAACCACCAGCTGCCGTGGAGTGATCACTGACTTCTCCAGCGGGCGGCCGTGGCTGCGCTGCCGGAAGGAGGAGAAGCTGCCGTCATGGAAGTACCCGTTGGTGATGACCCTCGCGATGGCCTCCAGCGAATCGAAGTCCGCGTAGTACCCCTGTGTTTCAGCGGTGAGGTTGCTGTGAACCGCGTGGTGGAAGTCATCGGACCACTGGCCCGCAATACCGTAGCCGTTGAGGTTCCGGGGCGTGATCAGCCGGGGGTTGTTCAGGTCTGATTCGGCAATCAGGAAAAGGGTTCCGCCCAGGTCCGCCGAGAGGTCATCCGTCAGGGTGGACATTTCCTCCAGGATATGGAGGGCACGCTCATCCCGAAGGGCATGCACCGCATCCAGGCGAAGGCCGTCAACATGGTAATCGCGGAACCACATCTCCACGTTGTCCAGGATGTACTGGCGGACAGGATCGGAAAGCGGACCGTCCAAGTTCAGTGAATCGCCCCACGTGGTGGCGCTGCCCTGCTGCAGGTACGGACCGAACAGCGGCAGATAGTTGCCGCTGGGACCAAGGTGGTTGTAGACAACGTCCTGGATGACTCCGATCCCGCGGGAATGGGCTGCATCAACGAAGCGCTGGTAAGCCTCCGGCCCGCCGTAGGCCTCGTGGACCGCGTACCAAAGCACGCCGTCGTACCCCCAGTTATGGGTGCCGTTAAAGGCGTTGACCGGCATCAGCTCCACATACTGCACGCCCAAATCCGCAAGGTAGCCGAGCTTAGCGGCGGCGGCATCAAGTGTCCCCTCGGGCGTGAACGTTCCTATGTGCAGTTCGTAGATCGCTCCGCCGGCCATGCCGGGAGAGACCCATCCAGAGTCCGTCCACTGAAATCCGGAGGGATCGAAGGTCCGTGAGAGGCCGTGGACTCCTTCGGGCTGCCGCCGGGAGCGCGGATCCGGGACCGGGGTTGCGGCGTCATCGATCAGGTAGCCGTAGTCGATCTCCTTACTTGCCGATTCCGCACCCGGGGCATGGACGGCATGCCACCATCCCCCGGCACCGGCATTCATGGGCACCTCGTCTCCGTCAGCAATCAGCCGCATGGACTGCGCCTGGGGAGCCCACACGCTGAATTTCGTGCTCATGATTCCTCCTGACGAACCAGCAGCGCCACGGGATAGTGCTCGAACACCTCTTCAGCTTCCACGCGTCCACCGTCATGCCTCTTGCCGGTCAGCCGGTCGGTGTAGGTGCCCGGCGGCAGGTGCACGATCGTTCCCCTCCATCCGCCTGCGGCTGCGAGCCCCAGGGGAAGCCTGGTCACCAAGGTGAGCGCACCGCCACGGTCAAATCCAAAAACGTGTTCCGAAGCCGGCCCCTCAGTGCCCAGGGCTGAATAGCCGCTGAAGAGTTCCGGCTGTTCCCGGCGCAGGCGCAGCGCCTCCCTGGTGACGTGGAACTTCACTGCTCCCGAATCATCTACCGGCCCAGGTGCGCTCTGGCCGGCTGCAGCCGCTGCCGTGCGGAGCGAGTAGTCCACCGGACGTCGGTTGTCCGGGTCCACCAGGGAGTGGTCCCACAGCTCCGTCCCCTGGTAAACGTCAGGGACACCGGGCATGGTCAGCTGCACAAGCTTGGCTCCCAATGCGTTGGACCACCCTGGCCCGGTGATGTGTTCAGCCACTGAGGACAGGACAACGTTGGCCCCGGGGTGGTCATAGGCACCGTCCACCAGCGCGTGAAGCTGCTTTTCGAACGCCTCATCCGGGGCAGTCCAGGTGGTGCTCTGCCCGGCCTCACGGGCGGCCTTCTCGGCGTAAGCGTGGGCGCGTTCGCGCTCCAGCGGCCAGGTTCCGGCAAGGGCCTGCCACAGCAGGTCTGCCAGCGGACGGTCGCCCAGCGGCAGAAACTCTTCCAGGGCCGTCACGGCCTCGGTCCACTCCTGCGGCATTTCGGACAGGACGCTGATCCGCGCCCGGGTGTCCTCGCTGCGTTTGGTGTCGTGCGTGCTGAGGGTGGTCATTGCCAGCGGAGCGTCCTGCTGCCGCACCAGCATGGCAAGGTGCAGGTCATGCGGTTCAAGGGCGAACAGGGAAGGATCAGCGCCCACCTCGTTCAGGGATGTGAGCCGGGAGTAGCGGTAGAACGCGGTGTCCTCAACGCCCTTCGCCATCACCATTCCGGACGTTTGCTGGAACCGTACCGGCAGTTCGTTCAGTCCGCCGGAGGGCTCGTCCCCCTCTCCGCGCAGGAGCGGCAGCAGCACGTCGAAGGCCGGTTCCAGGTCGGGGCGCCGCACCCGTGCATTCAGCGCGGCCTCCTCCAGATAGGCGGCACCGTCGGGAAGGTAGCTCCGGTAGACCGGGAAGCAGGCCAGCAGTTCGGCAATGGCATCCGCGGAAGTGGCCGCATCCAAGCCGGATTCTTCGGGCAACAGCCGCACCAGCCGCTGCACCTCCGACTGCAGCAGGCCATCGGCAACGGCCCTCTTGGTGTCGTGGATCATGTGGCGGTAAGGCTCGGCGTCGGAGGCGTTCGTGAGCAGCGCCGCTGCCTGCGGATCGACGAACAGCCGGTCCACCTCGGCGAGCGCGTCGTAGCCGGTGGTTCCGGCTACGGGCCACTGTTCGGGAAGCTTCTCGCCGGGCTCAAGGATCTTTTCCACCAGGACGTAGGCTCCGCCCGTGAGATCGCTGAGCTGCTCCAGGTACCCTGCCGGATCCGCCAGCCCGTCCGGATGGTCGATCCGCAGGCCGTCAACCAGTCCCTCGCGGAACCAGCGCCCTACTTCAGCGTGGGTTTCCTCGAAAACCCAGGGAACTTCCACGCGGACACCGGCGAGGGTGTTCACGCCAAAGAACCGCCGGTAGTTGAGCTCATCATCGGCACGGCGCCAGCTCACCAATTCGTAATGCTGGCGGTCGTGGACCTCACGGGGCGTGTCTCCGGGGGTATAGGTTCCCGCAGCGATCGGGAACGACTGCTCGTAGTAGTGCAGCGCTCCGTCCTCGATCCGCAGGTCCAGAAGTGCATCGCTGCTCTCCCCCAGTACCGGCAGCCGCAGCCGGCCAGCGCCAGCCTCCCAGTCGATGTCGAAGGCCTGCGCATACCGTGAGCCGCGGCCTTCTTCAAGGACCGACCACCACCATCGGTTGGCCGACGGCGTTGCAACGCCCATGTGGTTGGGAACAATGTCCACCAGCACACCCATGCCCGCCTGGTGCGCTGCGTCCGCCAGCGCCTGCAGTCCTTCCGGACCGCCGCGTGCCGGGTCGACGGTGGAAGGATCCGTGACGTCATAGCCGTGGGTGGAGCCCCGCTCTGCGGCAAGCAGCGGCGAGAGATATACCCAGTCCGCGCCCAGGTCCTTCAGATACGGGACCAGGGCAGCGGCGTCGTGCAGGGTGAAGCCTTCATGCAACTGCAGCCGGTATGTGGAGCGGGGCGCCCTCATACGCTGCTCTCCCGGGTCTTTGCCCCGGCCAGCGCTGCCAGTGAAGCCGCAACCGAGTGGTCGTGGACTTCTTCCTCCTGGGAGTGGGCGCGCAGAACAACCATGGATTTCGCAGCTACCTGCAGTTTGCCGTCGCTGCCAAGCGGATCCGCATCCGCTCCTTCGCCGGCCGTGTCGATGACCTGGTCCCACAGGTCGCCGTATTCCTGCGGCGGCAGGCTTACCGTCACGGCTTCGTCGTCAGCATTGAAGTACAGCAGGAAGCTGGCGTCGGTGATCGGTTGGCCCCTGCGGTCGTTGCCGCGGATGCCCTCTCCGTTCAGGAACACGCCCAGGGAGCGGCCCAGCTGGCTGTCCCAGTCTTCAGGGTTCATGGGGGTGCCGTCGTAGTTCAGCCACACGATGTCCGGCAGGACGTCTTCTTCCCCGCGCTCCACCGGACGTCCGTCGAAGAACCTGCGGCGACGGAACGTGGGGTGTTCGGCGCGCAGCTTGTTCACCGCGGCCGTGAACTCCATCAGCGGCGCATCCATGTTTTCCCAGTCGATCCAGGTCAGTTCGGAGTCCTGGGCATAGCCGTTGTTGTTTCCGTCCTGGGTCCGGCCCAGCTCATCGCCGTGGGAAATCATGGGAACGCCCTGGGAGAGCAGGAGCGTGGCCAGGAAGTTGCGCTGCTGCCGGGCCCTCAGGGAGAGGACCTTCGGGTCGTCAGTGGGACCCTCCGCGCCGCAGTTCCACGAACGGTTGTGGGATTCGCCGTCGTTGTTGTCTTCCCCGTTGGCCTCGTTGTGCTTTTCGTTGTAGGAGACCAGGTCGCGCAGCGTGAACCCGTCGTGGGCGGTGACGAAGTTGATCGAAGCGACCGGACGCCGGCCGGAGGACTCGTAGAGATCCGCTGAACCGGTGATGCGGGAGGCGAATTCGCCCAGCGTCGAGGGCTCTCCGCGCCAGAAATCCCGAACCGTGTCCCGGTACTTTCCATTCCACTCAGTCCACTGCGGCGGGAAGTTGCCCACCTGGTAGCCGCCGGGGCCAATATCCCACGGCTCAGCGATCAGTTTCACCTGGGAGACAACGGGGTCCTGCTGGACCAGTTCGAAGAAGCTGGAGAGGCGGTCGACGTCGTAGAACTCGCGGGCGAGGGCGGAGGCAAGATCGAAGCGGAAACCGTCTACATGCATTTCGGTTACCCAGTAACGGAGGGAATCCATGATCAGCTGCAGTGAATGCGGGTTGCGCACGTTCAGGGAGTTTCCGGTACCGGTGTAGTCCATGTAGTAGCGCTTGTCGTCCTCCACCAGCCGGTAATAGGCAGCGTTGTCGATTCCGCGGAAGGAAAGCGTGGGACCCAGCTGGTTGCCCTCCGCCGTGTGGTTGTAGACCACATCCAGGATGACTTCGATTCCGGCAGCGTGCAGGGCCTTGACCATGGCCTTGAATTCCTGGACCTGCCCGCCGTCATCTCCCGTAGAGCCGTACGTGTTCTGTGGAGCGAAGAAGCCAATGGTGTTGTAGCCCCAGTAATTGGAGAGCCCCTTTTCCTGCAGGGTCGAATCGTTCACGAACTGGTGGACCGGCATGAGTTCCAGGGCCGTCACGCCCAGCTTCTGCAGGTGCGCGATGACGGCCGGGTGGGCGATGCCGGCGTAGGTTCCGCGCTGTTCCTCGGGAATCTCGGGGTGCTGCTCAGTGAGGCCCTTGACGTGCGCCTCGTAGATCACGGACTGGTGGTACTCGGTGCGCGGACGCCGGTCTCCGTCCCAGTCGAAGAACGGATTGACCACCACGGCCTTCATCATGTGGGGTGCTGAGTCGTCGTCGTTGCGGGAGTCCTCGTCACCGAAGTTGTAGCCGAACAGGGACTGGTTCCACTCGATCTGGCCTGCGACCGCCTTGGCATAGGGGTCCAGCAGCAGTTTGCTGGGGTTGCAGCGGTTACCCTGCTCGGGGTCGTTGGGCCCGTCCACACGGTAGCCGTACTTCTGTCCCGGGACCACGTGCGGGAGGTAGCAGTGCCACACGTAGCCGTCCACTTCGGTCAGCGGAATGCACGTCTCAGCGCCGTCGTCGTCATAGAGGCAGAGGGTTACGGAATCCGCGACCTCGCTGTAGAGGGCGAAATTGGTGCCGTTTCCGTCGTAAGTTGCTCCCAACGGGTAGGCATCTCCGGGCCACACTTCCATTCAAAGCTCCTCACTGCGGTGGGTAGCAGGCAAAATACTATGCCTGCTTACTTTTCTACAGTATGCCAGCTTCCCCGGGCCCGGGACGCCACTGTTCCATGGCTGAAACCACCCGGCGGATGGCCTCGGGAAGCAGTGAAGGCTGCACAGGTCCCTGCTCAGCGGCGAGCCTGCCGGCACGGCCGTGGATGCTGGCGGCCGCGGCAGCCACCGCTGCGTAGTACCCGGGTGAGGGCGAAGACACACGGGCAGTGGAGAGCATCGCCCCGAGGATGCCGGAGAGGGTGTCCCCGCTTCCCGCCGTGGCCAGCCACGGAGTGGCTTCCGCCTGGCTGAAGACCTGCCCGCCGGGAGCTGCCACCAGTGTTGCCCATCCCTTCAGGAGGACTGTTGCGCCGGTCAGGGCTGCTGCCTTCTGCACCCAGGTGAGCGGATCGGCTTCAATCGCTTCGCGGTCCGCCTGTTCTCCCAGCCGGTTCAGCAGAGTGCTCAGTTCCCCGGCGTGAGGGGTAAGGATCACTTGTTCGCCTGTCCCCGGCTCGACGGCGGACAGCGCATCGGCGTCGATGACGCACGGGAGCCCGGAGGCCATCGCATCGGCGGCGCGGCGGCGCTGCGCCTCATCCGTACCTGCGCCCGGTCCGGCGACCCAGGCCTGCACATGCGTGAGCGCAACGGTGCTGTCCGCGCAGACGGCCTCCGGATGCGCCTGGTTGATGAGTCTGCGCACCGGTTCCGGCCCCAGATAACGGACCATGCCGGTTCCGGCAGCCAGGGCGGCGCCGGTGGCGAGTACGGCAGCACCGGGGTACGTGTCAGATCCGGCTGCGATGCCGAGAACTCCCCTGCTGTATTTCTGGTCTCCGGCTGCGGGCCGGGGCAGCAGGGATGCGACGTCCGGTGCAAGGAGCCGGTGCACGGCGGGCGTTCCAAGATTCGGGGTGATCCCAATGTCCACGACCTCGATGCGTCCGGAGGCTTCCGCGCCGGGCCCGGCGACCAGTCCGGTTTTCACGGCACCAAAGGTAACGGTGACGTCGGCGCTCAGATGCGGTCCCGGAGCCTGCCCGGTGTCGGCATCGATGCCGCTGGGCAGGTCGCAGGCGACGACGGCGGGAGCGTGCCCGCGGCGCGCTCTCGCAGGTGCCAGGCCGGCCAGGCCGGCTGCCGGGCCGCGCAGGCCTCCCTTGCCTCCGGTTCCAAGAATCCCGTCCAGGACCAGGTCCGCGTCTTCACAGAGCTGCCTGGCCTCGGCAGTGTTGTCTTCGCTGAGCGTGAGTACCCGCCCTCCTCCGGCCAGGAACGCGGCTAGGGCCTCAGTGTGCGCGGAGGACGAGGTGAGGACAGCGGTGGCTGCGCAGCCCCGCCGAAGCAGCCGGGATCCTGCGTACAGGGCATCTCCCCCGTTGTTCCCGGCTCCGGCAAGGACCACACAGGTTGACCCGTAGATTCGGCCGCGCCGATCTTTGAGCAGCTGCACGCAAACTGCATAGAGTCCGTGAGCTGCCAGCTGCATGAGCTCGGCGCCGGTGCCTGCGTCCAGGAGCGGACGCTCGGCTGCCCGGACCGCGGTCCCGGAGTACGCACTGATCATGCGTACCAGACTAGCCTTCTGCGACCACCATGGCAGTGGCCAAGTCCCCGTCATGGCTCAGGGACAGGTGCCAAACGCGTACTCCGCGTGCTTCGGCGGCCGCAGCAACCGTGCCTTCGACCCGGATCTTGGGTGCCCCGGCAGCGTCCAGTTCGACCTGGCAGTGCTGCCAGTTCATGCCTGCCGGCGCGCCGAGTGCCTTGGCCACCGCTTCCTTGGCGGCGAACCTGGCTGCCAGCGAACGCAGGTTCAGTTCCCGTTCAGCCGGGACGAACAGCCGTGCCCGCAGGCCCGGCGTACGTTCAAGCTGGCGCCCGAAGCGCGGGACATCCACCACGTCCACTCCGATACCGACAATCATGGTGTTCCCCCTTGGTCCCTTGGCTGACGGTGCTTATTCGACGGTGACGGACTTGGCCAGGTTGCGCGGCTGGTCGACGTCGTATCCCTTGGCAGTTGCCAGTACGCAGGCGAAGATCTGCAGCGGGACCGTGGTCAGCAGCGGAGCGAGCAGCGTGGGGGTCTCGGGCACGTAGAAGATGTGCTCTGCGTAGGCCTTGACTGCGTCGTCGCCCTCTTCGGCGATCACGATCGTCTTGGCGCCGCGGGCGCGGATCTCCTGGATGTTGGAAACCACCTTGGCGTGCAGTGAATCCCGTCCGCGCGGCGAAGGCACAACCACGAAGACCGGCTGGCCCTCTTCGATCAGTGCGATCGGACCGTGCTTCAGCTCGCCGGCGGCGAAACCCTCGGCGTGGATGTACGCCAGTTCCTTCAGCTTCAGGGCACCTTCCATGGCGACGGGGAAGCCCACATGGCGGCCGAGGAACAGGACGGAAGACGTATCTGCCATCAGGCTGCCCAGTTCCTTGATGTCTTCGGCGCTGTCCAGCACCTGCTGGATCTTGGCCGGGACCTTGGCAAGGTCCGCAAGGATGTCCTTGATTTCGCCCTGGAACTTGTTGCCGCGGATCTGCGCGAGGTACAGCCCCAGCAGGTAGGTGGCGGTGATCTGGGCGAGGAAGGCCTTGGTGGACGCGACGGCAATTTCCGGTCCGGCGTGCGTGTAGAGGACGGCGTCTGCCTCGCGCGGAATCGTGGAGCCGTTGGTGTTGCAGATGGCCAGCACCTTGGCGCCCTGTTCCTTGGCGTAGCGGACAGCCATGAGGGTGTCCATGGTCTCTCCGGACTGGGAGATCGCCACGATCAGCGTGTTGGCATCAACGATCGGATCCCGGTAGCGGAACTCATGGCTGAGTTCGACCTCCACGGGGATCCTGCACCAGTGCTCAATGGCGTACTTGGCCACCTGGCCGGCGTAAGCGGAGGTTCCGCAGGCCAGGACCATGATCTTGTTGATCGACTTCAGTTCCTCAGGGCTCACGCGCAGTTCATCCAGCGTCAGCCGGCCGTCTGCGTCCGAGCGGCCCAGCAGCGTATCTGCCACGGCCTGGGGCTGGTCGTTGATCTCCTTTTCCATAAAGGAGTCATAACCGCCCTTCTCGGCGGCGGCAGCGTCCCAGTTCACGTCGAACTCGGTACCTTCTGCGGGCACTCCGTAGAAGTCCGTGATCTCCACGCTGTCCGGGGTGATGGTGACGATCTGGTCCTGGCCCAGTTCCACGGCACGGCGGGTGAAGTCGATGAAGCCTGAAACATCGGAGCCCAGGAAGTTCTCGCCGTCGCCAAGTCCGACGACGAGGGGCGAGTTGCGGCGTGCGGCCACTACGGTGTCCGGGGAGTCGGCGTGGACGGCGAGGAGGGTGAAGGCGCCTTCCAGGCGCTGGCAGGCAAGCTGCATGCTCAGGGCAAGGTCCTTGTTGCCGGCACCGGCATAGATGCTGCCCAGCAGCGCCGCGGCGACCTCGGTGTCGGTTTCGGAGCGGAAGACCGCACCGGCTGCCAGGAGTTCTTCCTTCAGCTCGGCGAAGTTCTCAATGATTCCGTTGTGGATCACCGCAAGGCGGTCGTTGTCCGCAAGGTGCGGGTGGGCGTTGCCGTCGGTGGGTCCGCCGTGGGTGGCCCAGCGGGTGTGGCCGATGCCGGTGGTTGCCTCGGGCAGGGGCGCGGAGTCCAGTTCGGCGACAAGGTTGGCCAGCTTGCCGGACTTCTTCCTGGAATCGACTCCCCCGGGGGTGAGTACAGCGACTCCAGCGGAGTCATAGCCCCGGTACTCGAGGCGCTTCAGGCCCTCCATGACAACGTCCAGGGCACTGTGTCCGACTGCTGCGGCTGCACCCGGGCGGCCTGTATAACCTACGATTCCACACATGGTGCTAAGACTACCGGCACGAGCCGCTGCCGGTCTAAACGGCACCCCTGGCCCGCACCTGCCGGGAGCCCGCTCCGTTTGGATTGCCCGCCGGGGCAGTGCACAATTCCTAGAGTGACCGAACCAACTCCGAAGCCGGCGCCCGGCAACGGCCATGAGACTAACTTCACTCCGTTCGTTGAGCTGGACCGGCAAACCTGGTCGCGACTGTCCCATGAGATCGAATCTCCGCTGAACCAGGAGGACATTACCCGCCTCCGGGGACTGGGCGACCAGCTGAACCTGGACGAGGTTCGGGAGGTATACCTTCCGCTTTCCAGGCTGCTGAACCTTTACGTAGCAGCCGCCGGGAAGCTTCACAGCGCCACAACGACCTTCCTCGGCGAGCAGACCACGCGCACGCCCTTCGTCATTGGCGTGGCCGGTTCGGTCGCGGTGGGAAAGTCCACTACCGCCCGCGTGCTGCGGGAAATGCTGCGCCGCTGGCCGGACACCCCGAACGTCGAACTGATCACGACCGACGGATTCCTGTACCCGAACGCGGAGCTCAAGCGCCGCGGGCTGATGGAGCGCAAAGGCTTCCCGGAAAGCTACGACCGCCGCCGGCTGCTGCGTTTTGTCAGCGCGGTAAAGTCCGGGGCGGAGGAGGTGCGGGCGCCGCGCTACTCCCACCTGACGTATGACATTGTTCCCGGCTCGGAAATCGTGGTTCGGCGCCCCGATGTGCTCATCGTCGAGGGATTGAACGTGCTGGCCCCGGCCCGCACCCGTCCGGACGGCCGGTCCGGCCTGGCTCTTAGCGACTTCTTCGACTTTTCGATCTACGTTGACGCCCGTACCTCCTACATAGAGGAGTGGTACGTCCAGCGCTTCCAGTCACTGCGCAGCGGCGCATTCGCGAATCCGGCGTCCTACTTCCACCGCTATGCGGCCCTGACCGACCATGAGGCCCGCGAGACGGCCCTGGATATCTGGAAGCGGATCAACGAGCCCAACCTGGTGACCAACGTGCTCCCGACCCGCGGGCGCGCCCAGCTGGTACTCACCAAGGACGCTGACCACTCGGTCCGGCGAATGCTGCTGCGCAAAACCTGAAATCTTCGGTGAGTGCGGTGCCGGGGGCCCTGGGGCGGTTACTCTGGCGAGATGCTAAAGGGATTCAAAGACTTCATCATGAAGGGCAACGTCCTGGACCTGGCCGTTGCCGTAATCATCGGTGCTGCGTTTACGACAGTTGTGAACGCCTTGGTCAACTCAGTGCTTATGCCGTTCATTTCCGGGCTCGTCGGTTCGCCGAATTTCGACAGCTTCGCGGTGGTTAACTTCAACGGGAACCAGATTCAGTTCGGCGTCCTGCTGACCGCCGTCGTCAACTTCCTGCTCGTGGCAGCAGCCGTGTACTTCGCGATAGTGCTGCCAATGAACAAGATGATTGAACGCCGGAACCGCAGGCTGGGGATCACCCCGGAACAGAGTGCGGATCCTCAGGTGATGCTGCTGACCGAGATCCGGGATGCGCTCACCGCGCAGCCGCCCAACGGGGCAGCCCAGGCACCGGGCGGGCCCAAACACTAGCACCGCCCGGGCCTGGCAGCGTTAGACTCCTGCGCCTTCGGAGGCCTTCAGCGAGAGGTTCGCTTCGACGACGGCGGCCAGCTTGGCCGCAACGCTCTGTGCGGTGTCCATGTCTGCGGCTTCCACCATAACGCGCACCAGCGGTTCCGTACCTGAGGGACGCAGCAGGACCCTGCCGGTTTCCCCGAGTTTCTCCTGGGCGTCAATGACGGCCTGGCGGACAGCCTCATTGGTGGCTGCTGCCGTCTTGTCTACGTTCTTCACGTTGATGAGGACCTGCGGAAGCTTGTCCATGATGCTGGCAAGCTGCTTGAGGCTGCGGCCTGTCTTGGCCAGCTGGGCTGCCAGCTGCAGGCCGGTCAGGACGCCGTCACCAGTGGTGGCGTACTTGGAGAAGATAACGTGGCCGGACTGCTCACCGCCCAGGCTGTAGCCGCCCTCGCGCATGGCCTCCAGCACGTAGCGGTCGCCAACACCGGTTTCCCGGATGCTGATGCCGGCCTCGCGCAGGGCCAGTTTGAGGCCGAGGTTGCTCATGACAGTGGCTACGAGGGCGTCGTCCTTCAGCTCACCCGACGCTTTCATGGCTACGGCCATGATGGCCATGATCTGGTCACCGTCCACAATGCTGCCTTCGGCGTCCACGGCGAGGCAGCGGTCCGCGTCGCCGTCATGGGCGATGCCGAGGTCGGCTCCGTGTTCGAGGACCGCGGCCTGCAGCGGGCCCAGGTGGGTGGAACCATATCCGTCATTGATGTTCACGCCGTCGGGATCGGCGCCGATCACAATTACCTCTGCCCCTGCGTCTGCGAAGACCTGGGGCGAGCAGCCGCTTGCGGCACCATGCGCGCAGTCCAGCACGACTTTGATGCCATCAAGCCGGTTGGGAAGCGTCTGCAGCAGGTGTACGACGTACCGGTCCTCCGCGTCCGCGAACCGTTTGATTCGGCCGACTGCGGCTCCCGTGGGCCTGAGGCTGGGTACCTGCATCTCAGCTTCGATGGCATCTTCCAGGGCGTCGTCGAGCTTTTGTCCGCCACGGGCCAGGAACTTGATGCCGTTATCGGGTGCGGCATTGTGCGACGCGGAAATCATGACGCCGAAGTCTGCTTCCAGGTCCGCCACCAGGAACGCTGCGGCGGGAGTGGGAAGGATTCCGGCGTCGAAGACGTCCACTCCGGAGCTGGCCAGGCCAGCTTCTACGGCTGCGGAGATGAAGTCACCGCTAATGCGCGGATCCCGGGCTACCACTGCGACCGGACGCTTACCGTGGGGCACCTGCCGGTGTCCGAGCACCACTGCTGCGGCTTGCGCCAGGCCAAGGGCGACCTCTGCGGTAATGAGTCCGTTGGCCAGGCCCCGAACCCCGTCGGTACCAAACAGTCGTGTCATAGAAAATGTCCTTAAAGCATGCGGCCGCCAGGAAAAACCGGGAACATGGGGACTGCCCGGCCGGGGTTCAGGCGTAACCCCCGCGCCTATTCTGCCACTTCCCTATCACCTGCGGCGAAACGCTGGGGCCCTCCCGCCAGGTGAGACGGACGGATTTCGTCCTGCACGGACCGGGCACTCCTGCGCTGGCTTGGGGCAACAGTGCGCCGATGTCCGATGCGGCACAGCCGCCTGCCGGCGTCCAGCGCGGCCTGTCGCCTCCGTGTCCACTCCGCGCCGGCTCGCGGACCCGCCGCCACGTCCCTATAGTGCGTTTGCTTGCCAGGCACGCAGAAGGCAGGTACACAGAAGGCCCCCGGCAAATGCCGGGGGCCTTCTGTATAACCCTCTGGTCCAACAACAAGCACTGAATCAGCGCTTGTGAAGCCAAGCGCCAAAAGGCGCCGAGGGCCCCAATCGGCTGACGCGCCAGCGGCAGCCGATTGGGTAGGCGCGTTTTAGCGCTTGGAGTACTGAGGCGCCTTGCGGGCCTTCTTGAGACCAGCCTTCTTGCGCTCGATGACGCGGGCGTCACGAGTCAGGAAGCCGGCCTTCTTCAGTGCCGGGCGGTTGTTTTCGCGGTCGATCTCGTTCAGCGAGCGTGCCACGCCGAGACGCAGTGCGCCGGCCTGGCCGGAGGCGCCGCCGCCGTGGATACGGGCGATGACGTCGTAGGCGCCGTCGAGGTCGAGGAGCTTGAACGGCTCATTAACTTCCTGCTGGTGCAGCTTGTTCGGGAAGTAGTCAGCCAGTTCGCGGCCGTTAACGATCCACTTGCCGGTGCCGGGGACAACGCGCACGCGGGCGATTGCTTCCTTGCGGCGGCCAACTGCGGAACCTGCAACGGTCAGGGCCGGGCGTTCCTTGACGGCCGATTCGGCAGCGTCAGGGGTTTCCGAGGTGTAGCTGGTGAGCTCCTCGGTGTTTTCATTCAGCTCTTCAGTGTTCTGAGCCACGATTCTCCTTGAATTAATTTCTTAGTTGGCGGGCCAGAACTACTGGGCGACCTGGGTGATTTCGAAGGTCTTGGGCTGCTGGGCGGCGTGCGGGTGCTCGGCACCCTTGTACACCTTCAGCTTGCCCATCTGCTGTGCAGCAAGGGAATTCTTGGGCAGCATGCCGCGGATGGCCTTCTCAACTGCGCGCACCGGGTTCTTCTCCAGCAGTTCGGCGTAGTTGACGGAGGACAGGCCGCCCGGGAAACCCGAGTGGCGGTAGGCACGCTTCTGTTCGAGCTTGGCGCCGGTCAGGGCAACCTTCTCAGCGTTGATGATGATGACGAAATCGCCCATGTCCATGTGGGGAGCAAAGGTCGGCTTGTGCTTTCCGCGCAGCAGTGTTGCGGTCTGGCTGGCAAGACGGCCTAGGACAACGTCGGTGGCGTCAATGACGTGCCACTGGCGGTTGATGTCGCCGGGCTTCGGGGTGTACGTACGCACGGTTTTTGCCTTCGTTTCTTCTTCTTAGGTGGCGCGCCGCGTATGGATGCCATACGCAGTGCAGCTTCTCTATGCGTTACCGGATGGTCAGGTGAGGACTGAATTAACCAGTGGTCCTGAGATCTCGGCTATCTCCCCGGGGCCAGGTGGCTCTGCAACTGAGCCGCTCCCGTGGGCATAGGCCTATCGAGGTAGGACACGCACAACGACTATAAACAATAGCCTGCTTGCCGGGTCTGGTCAAAGTCCCGGCAGGCATGCCACTGCCTGGGACCATTCTATTCCCTGAGTGCCCGTGTTGTTTCCGCCCTGGCACTGAGCTCTGCGGCTCCCGGGTACTTCACTTCTTCAAGGACCAGCGGGTGGGGCGGGGCCAGCTTGGATTTTGAATCCCGGATCCGAGCGAACATCCGCTCGGCCAGCCACCCCGGACGCCTCTCCCCCGTGCCAACGAGCAGCGCTCCGCCAATCAGGGACCGAACCATGTTGTGACAGAAGGCATCCGCCTTCAGCCGTGCTTCGAGGATGCCGTCGTCCCGTCTGGTGAACTCGAACTCCTGCAGTTCACGGATAGTCGTGGCACGTTCACGGGGTTTACAGAAGGAAAGGAAATCCTGCACGCCGAGCACGCCCGAAGCGGCCTCGTTCATGGCTGCTTCATCCAGCTCCGTCTTATGCCACAGGATGATGCCGCGCTGCAGCGGATCCCAGTCCTGCTGGCGGTCCGCGATGCGGTAGCTGTAGCGGCGCCACAGCGCCGAGAAGCGGGCGTCGAAGCCCTCCGGCGCGATTGATGCTTCATGGACCTCGACGGCACCGGCCATGGCCTCGACTGCGCGCCGGGACAAGCCGGCTGCCTTGAGGGGCACTGTCAGCTCGCGGTTCAGGACCCCGCGCAGGCGGCGTTTGAAGGCTTCTGCAGGCTGAAGGTCCGTGCTCCGGGCAAGGGCCGCCCATTCATTGGCCGTGGCGTCAAAGTGGACCACCTGGCCGCGTGCGTGAACTCCAGCGTCGGTCCTTCCCGCTACCGTGACACGCACGGGACGGCGGAAGAGGACCGCCAGGGCAGTCTCCAGTGTCCCCTGAACTGTCAGCAGGCCTGGCTGGGTGGCCCAGCCGGCAAAGGGTCCTCCATCGTAGGAGAGGTCCAGCCGAACACGAAGAGGCCCGCCGTCCGGGTTAGGGACAGCGGGCCTCTCGATCGTCATACCCCAATATTAAGGGCACAGCGTTGAAATCAGAGAATTACTTCTTCTCTTCGGTTTCCTCAGCAGCTTCATCAGCAGAGTCAGCGGACTCTGCTGAATCAGCGGACTCTGCGGAATCAGCGGACTCTGCGGAGTCTGCAGACTCAGCGGAATCGCTGGAGTCAGCCGAATCGGCGGACTCGGCAACCGGAGCAGCGGCAGCAGCAGCGGTGGATGCCTCTGCTACGACGGACTGCTTGGCGGAAAGCGGTTCCAGCACCAGTTCGATGACGGCCATGGGAGCGTTGTCGCCCTTGCGGTTGCCGATCTTGGTGATGCGGGTGTAGCCGCCGTCGCGCTGTGCAACGGCCGGTGCGATCTCGGTGAAGAGCTCGTGAACGAGGCCCTTGTCAGAGATCAGAGCCAGGACGCGGCGGCGGGAAGACAGGTCTCCACGCTTTGCGAAGGTGATCAGGCGCTCGGCGTACGGGCGCAGGCGCTTGGCCTTGGTCACCGTGGTGGTGATCTGCTTGTGCTCGAACAGCTGGGCTGCCAGGTTCGCCAGCATCAGGCGCTGGTGAGCCGGGCTGCCTCCGAGGCGCTTACCCTTGGTGGGTGTAGGCATTACATTTTCTCCTCAAACGGTGCCGCTGAAGTACCTCGTGGCACTTACGGCAAGATTTTGCGTGTTTAGAGCTCGTCGTCCGAGAACTCGGACTCGTCCTCTTCGATGGCTGCGGCGTGGGCGGCCAGATCAAACCCGGGAGGGGAATCCTTCAGGGACAGACCCAGTTCAACCAGCTTCGCCTTCACCTCGTCGATGGACTTCGCACCGAAGTTGCGGATGTCCATCAGGTCAGCCTCGGAGCGGGCTACGAGTTCACCCACGGTGTGGATGCCTTCGCGCTTGAGGCAGTTGTAGGAGCGCACGGTCAGCTCAAGGTCCTCAATCGGCAGGGCCATGTCGGCTGCCAGTGCGGCGTCCGTCGGGCTCGGGCCAATTTCGATGCCTTCAGCTGCGGTGTTCAGTTCACGTGCCAGGCCGAAAAGCTCAACCAGGGTGGTGCCTGCAGAGGCGACAGCGTCGCGCGGTGCAATGGCGTCCTTGGTTTCGACGTCGACGATCAGGCGGTCGAAGTCGGTGCGCTGCTCGACACGGGTGGCTTCCACGCGGAAGGTCACCTTCAGGACCGGCGAGTAGATGGAGTCAACCGGAATGCGGCCGATCTCCTGGTCGCCGGACTTGTTCTGGCTTGCGGAAACATAGCCGCGTCCACGCTCGATGGTCAGTTCGAGTTCGAACTTGCCCTTCGAGTTCAGGGTGGCGATGTGCAGATCCGGGTTGTGGAACTCGACGCCGGCCGGCGGAGCAATGTCCGCGGCAGTGACGACGCCGGGGCCCTGCTTGCGCAGGTAGGCCACGACGGGCTCGTCGTGCTCGGAGGACACCGAGAGGTTCTTGACGTTCAGGATGATCTCAGTGACATCCTCCTTAACGCCCGGAACGGTGGTGAACTCATGCAGAACTCCATCGATCCGGATGCTGGTTACGGCAGCACCGGGGATGGAGGAAAGGAGCGTACGGCGAAGCGAGTTGCCAAGCGTGTAGCCGAAGCCCGGCTCCAGCGGTTCGATGATGAACCGGGAGCGGTTGTCGGCTACTACTTCTTCAGTGAGGGTGGGGCGCTGTGCAATGAGCACTTGCATTTCCTTTCAGCGAGCGTCCGCTATATGACGCAACACAAATGGTGGAAACGACGACGACGGGGACACCCCGCGCGCGTCTTGGACGGCTAGCAGCCTCGCACCCGGGCCTGTGCCGCGCCCGGTCCCCTGCTGTACAGGAGACCGAAGCGCGGCACAGGCACCGGCAACGAATGCGAATTAGACGCGGCGGCGCTTCGGGGGACGGCAGCCGTTGTGTGCGCTCGGGGTGACATCCTGGATGGTGCCAACTTCCAGGCCGGTGGCCTGCAGCGAACGGATCGCGGTCTCGCGCCCGGATCCCGGACCCTTCACGAAGACGTCGACCTTGCGGACGCCGTGCTCCTGTGCACGCTTGGCAGCGGCTTCAGCAGCCATCTGCGCGGCGAACGGGGTGGACTTACGGGAGCCCTTGAAGCCAACCTCACCGGCGGAAGCCCATGAGATAACAGCACCGGTCGGGTCCGTGATGGACACGATGGTGTTGTTGAACGTGCTCTTGATATGCGCCTGGCCCAGCGCGATATTCTTCTTATCCTTGCGACGCGGCTTGCGTACCGCTCCACGAGTCTTGGGGGGCATTACTTCTCCTACAAAGAGTTTGGTTTAGGTGACCTGGCTGTGCAGGTCATGGCCTGGACCGCGTTATTTAGCGGCCGGCCTTCTTCTTACCGGCAACGGTGCGCTTCGGGCCCTTGCGGGTACGAGCGTTGGTCTTGGTGCGCTGGCCATGGACAGGCATGCCGCGGCGGTGGCGGATGCCCTGGTAGCTGCCGATCTCTACCTTGCGGCGGATGTCGGCGGCCACCTCGCGGCGGAGGTCACCCTCAACCTTGAAGTTGCCCTCGATGTAGTCACGCAGCTGAACGAGTTCAGCATCGGTGAGGTCCTTGACGCGAGTGTCCGGGCTGATGCCGGTCTCTGCCAGGGTCTGCTCTGCACGGGTCTTGCCCACGCCGTAGATGTAGGTAAGCGCAATGACAACCCGCTTTTCGCGGGGAATGTCTACGCCGGCGAGACGTGCCATATTGGCGGTTCTCCTTTGGTGTTACCGGAGGTCTGAAGCAGTACGTCCCTGTTTCCAGGTCCCCGGCCTCCGTACCGGGGGTATGCGTCACGCGTATCAGACGCTGTACTGCTCATATTCAATTACTACGCGTGGGCTGGGAGCGCGTTCCGGCCGCGGGGGCCGGAACAGTAGCCGCTATTTAGCCCTGGCGCTGCTTGTGGCGCGGGTTCTCGCAGATCACCATGACTCGGCCGTTACGGCGAATCACCTTGCACTTATCGCAGATCTGCTTGACGCTCGGCTGGACCTTCATGGTTTTCCTTTGCGTGGTTGCAGGGTTGAACTCCAGCCCCCTCCTGAAGGAGCGGACCGGAGCCTTGGTTGTTACTTGTAGCGGTAGACGATACGGCCTCGGGTGAGGTCGTACGGGCTAAGTTCCACCACAACGCGGTCTCCGGGGAGGATGCGAATGTAGTGTTGACGCATCTTTCCCGAGATGTGTGCGAGCACAATGTGGCCATTGGCCAGCTCAACGCGGAACATCGCATTGGGCAGGGCTTCGTTGACCGAGCCCTCAATCTCTATGACGCCGTCTTTCTTGGCCATATCCTCCGCTAACGTCTGTGCCGCCCTTATTTGCCTTAGGCGGCGGTTTTTGGTGTTTGATGGTCTCTCCCCAAGCGCCGTCCCAGCTGGCGGAAGCCGGTTGGAAAAGGGCACGAATGTAGAGACAACCAACAGATAACTCTACGGCACAGCCCCGGATAAGTTAAATCCCGCATCCGGTTCCGGCCGCGGCACGACGGGGTTCCAGCTTAGGCGAACGTCCTGGACCAGTCTGCAAGCTCCTGGGGACGGTCGGTAATGACCCCGTCCACACCCGCGGCGGCCGCCTGCTCCCACTGGGCCGGTTCGTTCAGCGTCCAGGCAAGGACTTTGACGTTGGCGGCCTGCAGCACGGAAACCAGGTGCGGAGATGCCTGCAGCACCCCGCCGTGGGGGTTGCAATATGAGCTTGCGGTTTCTGCCAGGAATTCCAGGAGCGTCCCTTCCCCGGCAGGTTCCGGTGCGGCCGGCAGAAGCAGCCCGCGGTCGATGTCCGGCGCGGCCGCGTGCAGGCTTCGAACCGTGTGCCGCGAGAAACCCTGGAGCACGCAGCGCCCGGCTATCCCCGCTTCCCGCAGGGTACCTGCCGCAGCGGCAACCTGGTCCGGGTTCCACTCCCCCTTGAATTCAAGCAGCCAGCCCAGCTCCGGATGCCCGCCGGCGAAGTCCACCAGGTCTGCCAGGACCGGCACGCGCTCCCCTGCATAGTCCTGGGAGAACCAGGATCCGGCGTCTGCACTCTGCAGCTCGGACGCCGTGAGGTCCGCTACGCGGCCGTTCCGTCCGGCAGTCCGGTTCAGGGTCTCGTCATGGATCAGCACTACGGTGCCATCAGCACTGAGCTGCAGGTCTGTCTCGATCATCCCGGCCCCGGCCGCCGCCGCAGAGGCGAAGGCGGCCAGGGTGTTTTCAGGTGTGTGCGCGGAGTTGCCTCGGTGCGCGATATTCACCAGGGTCACAGGTACGGCTCAACGTTCTGCTCAAAGGACTTGGCAATGGCTGCCGCTGCGGCGGCAAATGCGTCCGCTGCGGGTGTGTCCTGAAGCATGATCTTCTCCAGTGCCGTGGTCAAGTGCTGGTCGCCGGAGGGAACGAAGGCACGAGCCCAGTCCTGGACCCGGGTGGTCGCCAGCTGGTCGACGGCGGTGCGGAACTGCGGTGCCTTGGCGTAGACCGCCTGCATCTCGGCGCCGTCCGCGGCGGAAGTACGCACCGGCATGTAGCCGGTGTTGGCGGAGAAGTACGCCGTCTGCTCGGGCTCACCGATGAATTTCAGGAACATGGCTGCGGCCAGCTGCTGCTCCGGGGATATATCAGCAGGGATGGCAATGCCGGTGCCGCCGGTGGGGCATGCCGGGCCTGCAGGCCCTTCGGGCAGGAAGCCCGTGCCGACGTCGAACGTGGCAGCTTCCATGATGCCGCTCAGTGATCCCGTGGAGGCAATGGTGCAGGTGCTGACGCCGGCGGTGAAGTCGGCAACATAGTCCGCAGAGGAGACGGCTACGGACTTGTCCTGGTGGATCATCCGGCGCAGGAACTCCCCGGCTTCCAGGGTCTTGGGATCATCCAGGGTGATGTTCCATTCCTGGGAGTACTGGCCGCCCAGACCCCACATGATGTTGCAGAACCACCAGGCGGACCAGGAAGTGTCTGAGCCCAGTGCCATGGGAACCGCGCCGCCGTTCGCTGTTGCGAGTGCCGGCGCCCAGGAGTTGTATTCGTCCCAGGTCTTCGGGGCACGGTCCGGCAGTCCGGCCGCCTTGAACAGGTCGCGGTTGTAGTAGAAAAGCGGTGTGGAACGGGCGTAGGGGAAGGCCCAGTGGTTTCCGTTGAACTCGTAGTCGTTGTACAGGCCGGTGTTGTAGTCCGCGGTGTCGATTCCCAGGTGCGCCGCCACGTCGTCGACCGGGAGGATCTGGCCGTTGATCATGTAGCGGAACCACCAGACGTCGGAAGCGCCTACGAGGTCGGGCACGTTGTTGGTGCCGGCTGAGGCCTGGAAGCGCTGGGCAACCTCGTCGTAGTTGGCGCCGGCGGTCACCAGTTCAACTCCGATTCCGGTTTCCGCGGTGAACCGGCGGATGAGTTCTTCTTCGATCGGCTTGGAAGCTCCGGGGTGGTTTGACCACCAGGTGATTTTCCTTGCGGGGGTCACGGACGCCCAGTCGGTGCCCGCTGTTTCCGCCGCTCCCGGTGTGCCGGCGGTGGACGGCCCGCCGCAGGCGGCCAGTGCGGCAGAACCGCCCAGGATGCCGGCCAGGGCAAGGATGTTCCGGCGGGACAGGCCTGCAGGGGCGGCTGCGGCAACGGCAGGGGCAGGGGCAAGACGATTCTTCATGATTTCCTTCGGATTGATGCGGAATGCTGTGCGGATCGGGATGTTTTTTTGGGGTGGGTGGAACGGGATCAGCCGGTTACGGCGCCTGCAGTCAGACCGGAGACGATCCGCCGCTGGAGGACAAAGAACAGGGCCAGGACGGGCACGGTGACCAGTACCGTTCCGGCCATCAGCACGCCCCAGTTGGTGACGCCGTCGTTGTTCTGCAGGAGGGTGAGCCCCACCGGCAGCGTCATCATTTCCGCGCGGTCCACCACCAGCAGGGGCCAGAGGTATTCGTTCCATTCGTTGACCACTGAGACCAGGGCGACGGCGGCGATCGTCGGCGCGGACATGGGAACCACAAACTGGAACAGCCTGCGGAAGTGGCCGGCGCCGTCGAGCACTGCGGCTTCCATGACCGACGGCGGCAGTGAAAGGAAGTGCTGGCGGAACAGGAAGGTTCCGAAGGCGCTAGCCAGTCCGGGCAGGATGATGCCCTGGTAGGTGTTCAGCCAGCCGAGTTCGGCCACCAGTGTGTAGTTCGGAATGATCACGATCTGCTGCGGAATAAGCAGGGCGAAAATCACGACGGCGAAGAACACCTTCTTGAACGGCACGTCCACGAACACCAGCGCATACGCTGTGGTCAAGCCCAGGAAGATCTTCAGGCCGGCTCCAATGACCGTCACGAGCAGTGAATTGGCAAAGAAGGAGCCGAAGGGCACACGTTCCAAGGCAGCTGCGTAGTTGGACAGGTCCCAGCCGGCAGGCAGCCACTGGATCGGAACCGTATAGATCTCATCCGGTTCCTTGAAGCTGGCCAGCATCATCCAGACCAGCGGCAGGATCATCACGGCCACTGCGGCGGCCATGGCTGTGTAGCCGCCAGCGGAGATCTTCCGCCGTGTGCCGGGGCCTGGCTGGGCGCTGGCAGGCGGGGCGGGGGTCAGTACGGTGCTCACGAGTAGTGCACCTTCCGTTCAACGAATTTCAGCTGCAGGAGGGTGATGGCCAGGAGCACCAGGAACAGGATCGTGGCGATGGCGGATGAGTATCCGGCGGTTCCGGCCACGAACCCCTGCTGGTAGATCTGGTACATCATGGTGGTGGTGCCTTCGAGGGGCCCGCCCTTGGTCATGGCCTGGATGATGTCAAAGGACTGCAGGGAGCTGAGCAGTGTTGTCACCGAGAGGAAGAAGGTGATGGGCCCGAGCAGCGGAAGGGTGATACCCAGCAGGGTCCTCACTCGTCCTGCCCCGTCCAGGGACGCGGCCTCGAGCAGGTCCCTGGGAATTGCCTGCAAGCCCGCCAGATAAATGAGGGCTACGTAGCCCACGTTTTTCCAGAGGTAGACGATGATGACCATGGCCAGCGAGTAGCCCGGATCGTTGTACCAGTCCGGCGAGGGCAGGCCCACAGCCTGCAGAAGCGCGGATGTGACCCCGAAGTTCGGGTCGAAAACGAAGAGCCACAGCAGGCCGACGGCTACGCCGGAGAGCACATAAGGCGCCACGATGATGGTGCGCGCCGCTCCCCTGAGCTTTAGCCTGCTGTTCAGGAGCAGGGCGAGTGCGAGGCCAATGACCATGCCTCCGCCCACAGTGGCCAGCGTGAAAACGACAGTGACGCCAATGACCTGCGGCGTACCGGGCGCACTCAGCCAGTCGGTGTAGTTCCGCAGCCCCACCGGCCGGGCAACCGCCGACCCGATGTTCCACTGGAGTGTTGAGTAGTACAGGGACTGCAGCAGCGGCTTGTACGTGAAGACCAGCAGCAGGGCGATGTTCGGTCCGGCCAGCAAAGCGAACAGTAGCCAGTTGGAGGTTTTGTTCCGGCGCCGGGCAGCAGGCCGGTGCGAAGTCCGGCTGCGGCCTGGAGGCGGGCTGTCCGGAACAGATCCGGTTCCCTGGCCGGTGGTCCCGGCCTGCCCCGGCGGGGACAAAGTGGTGGATGACATAACAGGTGCAAACCTTCGTCGGGAGCTGGTTGACGCCTTCAGCGTAGGTATTGGATCGGCATCAAACGGGCCCAAACGGACCAAGCGGAGAAGACTTCAGCGTCCGTTGGAACTGCTTTCAGCAGGCGTTAAGCGAGCGTTCATTTTGTGACAAGGCCCCAGTGCTAACTCCGTCGCACGGCGCGGTTCTTGCTGGCCGTCCGAGTCGCTGTGCCCCGGGCCTGCTGCCTGGCCCAAGCACATTTGCTAAGGTCGGGGCCATGAATTCCCCCACTACCGCAGTACTTAAGCCGGCCCGCAGGAACGTGCTGTCCGGAACCCTGGTGGGTATTGGCGTCGCAGCGTTCCTCGACGAGGTGGTCTTCCACCAGCTGCTGCAGTGGCATCACTTCTATGACAAATCCACTGCTTCTGTTGGCCTGTTCTCCGACGGCCTGTTCCACGCATTCGGCTGGTTCGCCATAGTTGCAGGCCTCTTCCTCTTCGCCGACCTGCGCCGCCACCGGGTGCTGGTTCCTGCCCGCTGGGCCGGTGCAGTGCTCCTGGGCGCCGGTGCCTTCCAGCTCTACGACGGCACTATCCAGCACAAGCTGCTGACCCTCCATCAGATCCGCTACGACGTTGAGCTTTTGCCTTACGACCTAGCCTGGAACACCCTTGCAGTGCTTATGCTCGGCGTTGGCATCCGGCTGCTCGTCCGCACGCGCCCGGTTTTCGCGGCAGCGCGCCAGCGCTAATGCACCACTCCTCGGGCGCTTTTCCGGCAGAGGCCTTCTTCCTGCTCCCGGCCATTGCAGCTGCCGTGGCCTACGTGTCCGGCGCACGTTCTGTTCGGGCTGTCCACTGGCCCGCGCGCCGGACCGTGCTTTTTGTCCTGGGGATTGCCCTTGCCCTGGTGACGGTCCTGGGACCGCTGCCCGCCTTGGCGCACGCCGACTTCACCTGGCTGGCGCTGTCCCACGTGGTCGCCGGAATGCTGTCTCCGCTGCTTCTGGTCCTGTCCCGTCCACTGACCCTGACACTACGGGTGATGGATAAGGGACCTGCCCGGCGCACAGTGCGAATACTTCGCAGCCCGCCCGCACGCTTCCTCGCCCACCCGGTTACCGCTGCCGTCCTGAACTTCGGCGGCATGTACCTGATGTTCCGGACTCCGCTCTTTGAGGCGATGCGCACTTACGCACCGGTGCACTGGCTGGTGACATTCCATGTGGTGGCAGCCGGGTACCTGTGGACCGCGGCGCTGATCGGGCGCGACCCGAATCCCCACCGCGCCGGCCTGCGGCTGCGGGCCGGCGTCCTGGTCCTTACCGCAGCAGCCCATAACATCCTGGCCAAGTCGCTGTATGCGCAGCCGCCCGCAGGAAATCCTTCCCGTGAAGCCGAGGCCGGCGCAATGGCCATGTACTACGCCGGCGGTGCCGTGGAACTGGCGGTGATGATTGTTTTCTGCCTTCAGTGGTACCGCCGGTCAACTCCACGGGAGCCCTCGCCGGCCGCGGAGGTGCCTTCCCCTGCAACGCAAAAGGGCCCGTCCCGCTGATCGCGGAACAGGCCCTCCCGGCACACTGCCCTAGGGAACGGGAACCGGCGTGACGCCCAGCGGCGCAAGCCGCGAGGCACCGCCGTCGGGAGCCGTGAGGACCCAGATTCCCTTCTCATGGATGGCAACGGTGTGCTCCCACTGGCAGGACCGCGCGCCGTCGGTAGTCACCACTGTCCAGTCATCTTCCAGCGTCACGGTCTCGATGCCACCACGGACAAGCATGGGCTCGATTGCCAGGCACATACCCGGCTTCAGCTTCGGGCCGCGGTGGCTGGTCCGGTAATTCAGCACATCCGGGGCCTGGTGCATTTCCGATCCGATGCCATGGCCCACGTAGTCCTCGAGGATGCCCAGGGGCTTCCCCGGAACGGAACTCACGTAGTCATCAATGGCTGCACCGATGTCACCGACGAAACGTCCCTTGGCAGCAGCTGCGATACCGTGCCACATGGCGTTCTCAGTGACATCGGAGAGCCGCTGGTCTTCCGGATCAGCGTTGCCGACAATTACGGTTCGCGCCGAATCGGAGTGCCATCCGTCCACGATGGCGCCGCCGTCGATCGAGATGATATCCCCGTCCGCCAGCACCCGGTTTCCCGGGATGCCGTGCACCACTTCCTCGTTGACCGAGGTGCAGATAGTGGCCGGAAAATCGTAGTACCCGAGGAAGTTGGAGGTCGCCCCGGCCTCGGCCAGCACCGCGGCGAAGACCTTGTCGATCTCCGCCGTGGTGATGCCGGGCCGGGCGGCGGCGACCGCCGCGTCCAGTGCCTTGATAAGCACCAGGCCTGCCTCGCGCATGGTGCGCATCTGGGCGTTCGTCTTGTACTGGATCCGCGGCTGGGCCAACGTCTCGCCTTCTGTCTGTTCTAGCTGGTTTGCTTGAGTGCCTGCATGACACGCTCGGTGACTTCGTCGATGTCTCCGAGGCCGTCAACGCGGGTCACGATTCCGCGCTCTTCGTAGCGGGCGACGACGTCGGCTGTCTGCTGCTTGTACAGCTCCAGCCGGTGCCGGATGACTTCCTCGTTGTCGTCAGCGCGGCCTTCGATCTCCGCACGGCGGAGCAGGCGCGAAACCAGTTCCTCGTCGTCGGCCGTCAGCAGCAGCACAGCGTCGAGGCTGTCTCCGCTGGCTGCAAGGATGTCATCGAGTTCCTCGACCTGCGCAACGGTGCGCGGGTAGCCGTCGAGCAGGAAACCGTCAGTGACGTCCTCTTCCAGGAGGCGGGAGCGCACCATGTTGTTGGTGACCTCGTCCGGCACGAAGTTTCCGGCGTCGATGTACTTCTTCGCTTCGATGCCCAGCGGGGTCATGTTCTTCACGTTGTGGCGGAAGATATCGCCGGTGGAGATAGCGCTGACACCGAGGCGTTCGGAGATGCGTGTTGCCTGTGTTCCCTTGCCGGCACCTGGAGGCCCAATAATGAGCAGACGTGTCATCGCAATAACCCTTCGTAGTGACGCTGCTGGAGCTGCGCGTCAATTTGTTTGACCGTCTCGAGTCCCACACCAACCATGATGAGGATCGAGGTTCCGCCGAACGGGAAGTTCTGGTTTGCCCCGACCAGCACCAGGGCAATCAGCGGAATAAGGGCAACAATGCCCAAATACATGGCGCCGGGCAGGGTGATGCGGGAGAGCACGTACTGCAGGTATTCGGCGGTGGGGCGCCCGGCACGGATGCCGGGAATGAACCCGCCGTACTTCTTCATGTTTTCCGAGACCTCTTCGGGATTGAACGTGATCGACACGTAGAAGTACGTGAAGAACACGATCATCAGGAAGTACACGGCCATGTACAGCGGGTGGTCGCCTGACGTCAGGTAGTTGTTGATCCAGACAACCCATTCCGGCGGAGCGGATCCATCCGACGGGGTGTTGAACTGGGCCAGCAGCGACGGCAGGTAGAGCATGGAGGACGCGAAGATCACAGGGATCACGCCGGCCATGTTGACCTTGATCGGAATGTAGGTGTTCGTCCCGCCGACCGTGCGGCGGCCAACCATGCGCTTGGCGTACTGCACGGGAACGCGGCGCTGGGACTGCTCCACGAAGATCACGAGCGCAACGGTGACAATGCCAATGGCGATCACGCCGAGGAAGATGGTCCAGCCCTGCGCGGTCAGGATGGCGCCGAGGGCGCTGGGGAAGCTCGCGACGATCGAGGTGAAAATCAGCAGGGACATGCCGTTGCCGACGCCCTTTTCCGTCACCAGCTCGCCCATCCACATGATCAGGCCGGTGCCGGCCGTCAGGGTGATGATCAGCAGCAGGATGGTGATGATGTTGTCGTCCGGGATGATCGGCACGGAGCACATGTTGTTGAACAGTGCACCGGAGCGTGCCAGGGATACGACGGTGGTTGCGTTGAGCAGGCCCAGGGCGATGGTCAGGTAGCGGGTGTACTGCGTGAGCGTGGACTGGCCCTGCTGCCCTTCCTCGTAGAGTGCCTGGAAGTGCGGGATCACCACGCGCAGCAGCTGCACGATGATGCTGGCGGTGATGTACGGCATGATGCCGAGGGCGAAGACTGAGACCTGCAGCAGGGCGCCGCCGCTGAAGAGGTTTACGAACTCGTAAAGGCCACCCGAGGTGGCACCAAGAGCCAAGCACTGCTGCACATTGCCGTAGTCAACACCCGGGGCCGGGATAAAAGCACCCATGCGGAAGATAGTGATGATTCCCAGCGTAAACAACAGCTTGCGTCGCAGGTCTGGCGTCCGGAAAGCCCGGCCAATAGCGCTAAGCAAGCGTCCTCCTGAAGAAAAGTGTGGAAATGAGTCCCGGCGGGACTCGAACAAAACCTGAGTCTATCCGCTCAGGGCCGCTGTTGCGTTATTGAACATAACAGCGGCGGGAGCGTTAAAGGCACCAAGCCCCCGGCCGGCCATTTGAGGGCCTTCCGGGAGCTTAGTGTCATGCTGGCAGGCGCACAACCAGCTGCCGACACCGGGGAAACCCGGGGCCGGCAGCTCGGTGAGTGCGCGGAAGAACACGGTGCTTAGAGCGCCGTGGTCGATCCGCCTGCTGCAGCGATCTTTTCAGCGGCGCTTGCAGAGAACGCATCCGCCTTAACATCAACCTTGACGGTGATGTCGCCGGTGCCGAGCACCTTGACGGGCTGGTTCTTGCGCACGGCACCCTTGGCAACGAGGGCCTCTACGGTGACCTCGCCTCCTTCGGGGAACAGTTCGGAGATCTTGTCCAGGTTTACAACCTGGAACTCGACCTTGAACGGGTTCTTGAAGCCGCGCAGCTTCGGCAGGCGCATGTGCAGCGGCAGCTGCCCGCCTGCGAAACCGGCCTTGACCTGGTAGCGGGCGGCAGTACCCTTGGTACCGCGGCCAGCGGTCTTACCCTTGGAACCTTCACCGCGGCCAACACGGGTCTTAGCCGTCTTGGCACCCGGAGCAGGACGCAGGTGGTGGACCTTCAGAGCTTTGTTATCTTCGGCCATGTTACTTCGCCTCCTCAACCTTCACGAGGTGCGGAACCGTGTTGATCATGCCAACGGTCACGGCATCTGCACTGCGGACGACGGTGTCGCCGATGTGCTTCAGGCCGAGTGAACGCAGCGTGTCGCGCTGATTCTGCTTACCACCGATGGTGGACTTAATCTGGGTGATTTCCAGCTGTGCCGAGCTGACGGCAACGCGCTTCGGAGTAGTCATCATGCACCAGCCTTCTGCATGTTGCGGATCATCGCTGCAGGAGCAACTTCGTCCAGCGGCAGACCACGGCGGGCAGCCACGGCCTGGGGCTCTTCGAGGCGCTTCAGCGCGTCAACCGTGGCATGCACGATGTTGATCGCGTTGGAGGAACCCAGCGACTTGGAAAGCACGTCGTGGATACCGGCGCACTCGAGGATGGCACGCACCGGACCACCGGCGATAACGCCGGTACCCGGGGAAGCCGGACGGAGCAGGACGACGCCTGCGGCTGCCTCGCCCTGCACCAGGTGCGGGACGGTGCCGGCAATGCGGGGAACGCGGAAGAAGGACTTCTTCGCTTCCTCGACTGCCTTGGCGATAGCCGAGGGAACTTCCTTTGCCTTGCCGTAGCCAACGCCGACCATGCCGTTGCCGTCACCGACAACAACCAGGGCGGTGAAGCTGAAGCGACGACCACCCTTGACCACCTTGGCGACGCGGTTGATGGTCACGACGCGTTCAATGAACTTGTCCTTGTCATCATTGCGTCCGCCGTCGCGTCCGCCGCGTCCGCCGCGGTCACGGCCTCCACGGTCAGAGCGCTGCTCGCCCCGGCGGCCGCCGCGGCGGTCGTCGTTGCCTGCGGCAGCGGTTTCCTTGGTCTCAGTTGCCTCAGCAGATGTAGCTTCAGTCACCTGATTTTCCTTTTCCTTGTTTGCCTCGGTCACAGTGCCAGCCCACCTTCGCGTGCGCCGTCTGCGACAGCCGCGATGCGGCCGTGGTAGCGGTTGCCGCCGCGGTCAAACACCACGGCTTCGACGCCGGCAGCCTTGGCGCGTTCGGCAACGAGCTCGCCGACGCGCTTGGACTTGGCAGTCTTGTCGCCCTCCATGGAACGCAGGTCTGCTTCCATGGTGGACGCGGATGCAACGGTTACGCCGCGGCTGTCATCGACAACCTGGACGAATACGTGGCGGGCAGAGCGGTTGACGACCAGGCGCGGACGGGCCGCGGTGCCGGCAATGCGCTTGCGGATCCGCAGCTGGCGGCGGCTCCGGGAAGCGGACTTGCTCTTGGAATTGCGCTTCTTATTGATGCTGATGGCCATGATTACTTACCAGCCTTTCCGACCTTGCGGCGGACAATCTCGCCGGCGTAACGAATGCCCTTGCCCTTGTAGGGGTCAGGCTTGCGCAGCTTGCGGATGTTGGCGGAAACCTCGCCCACCTGCTGCTTGTCAATGCCGGAAACGGTGAGCTTCGTCGGGCCCGTAACGGTGAGCGTGATGCCCTCCGGAGCCTTCACGGATACCGGGTGGCTGTAGCCCAGGGCGAACTCGAGGTCCGAGCCCTTGGCCTGCACACGGTAACCGGTGCCAACGATTTCCAGGTCCTTCTTGTAGCCTTCGGTCACACCGGTGATCATGTTGGAGATCAGGGTGCGGGTCAGGCCGTGGAGGGAACGGGATTCGCGCTCGTCATTGGGGCGGGCGACGGTGATGGTGTTCTCGTCCATGGAAACCGAGATCGGGCTGGGCACAACGTGGCTCAGCTCGCCCTTGGAACCCTTGACCGTGACGGTGTTGCCATCAATGGCAACGTCGACACCGGCGGGGACAGAGATGGGCAGACGTCCAATACGTGACATTATTCTTTCCCTTCCCTGCTACCAGACGTAGGCGAGGACTTCCCCACCCACACCCTTCTTGGCGGCCTGGCGGTCGGTCAGCAGACCTGACGACGTCGACAGGATGGCGATACCCAGCCCACCGAGAACGCGCGGCAGGTTGGTGGACTTTGCGTATACACGCAGGCCCGGCTTGGAGATGCGGCGTACGCCGGCGATCGAACGCTCGCGGTTCGGACCGAACTTGAGGTCCAGGGTCAGCGTCTTGCCAACCTGTGCCTCTTCTTCCTTCCAGCCGGCGATGTAGCCTTCGGCCTTCAGGATGTCGGCAACGCGTGCCTTCAGCTTGCTGTACGGCATGGACACGGTGTCGTGGTATGCCGAGTTTGCATTGCGCAGACGCGTAAGCATGTCTGCGACAGGATCTGTCATTGTCATGTGGGCTCTAGCCCTCCCTCGTAACGGTTTCTGCTGCTCGGCGCCGAGCGTGCCCTGCGTTAAGCAACAGACCTTTTACGTAGTAATTAATCTTCGGATTTGAACGGGAAGCCGAGCGCCTTCAGCAGCGCGCGTCCCTCGTCATCGGTCTTTGCGGTGGTAACCACGGTGATGTCCATGCCGCGTACGCGGTCGATCTTGTCCTGATCGATTTCGTGGAACATCGACTGCTCGGTCAGACCGAACGTGTAGTTGCCGTTGCCGTCGAACTGCTTGCCGCTCAGGCCGCGGAAGTCGCGGATACGCGGAAGCGCCAGGGTGACCAGGCGGTCCACGAATTCCCACATGCGGTCACCGCGCAGCGTAGCGTGCGCACCGATCGGCATGCCTTCGCGCAGCTTGAACTGTGCGATCGACTTGCGTGCCTTGGTGATCTGCGGCTTCTGGCCGGTGATGGCCGTCAGGTCGCGTACAGCACCGTCAATGAGCTTGGAGTCCTTGGCGGCATCTCCAACACCCATGTTCACAACGACCTTGACGAGGCGCGGAACCTGGTTGACGTTTGCGTAGTTGAATTCGTCCTGCAGAGTCTTCTTGATTTCCGCTGCGTAGCGGGTCTTCAGACGGGGAACGATCTTGGTGACAGTCTCAGTCATTAGAGGTCCTTCCCAGAGCCCTTGGCGACGCGGATGCGCACAGTGCGGGTCCGGCCGTCTTTTTCGACGATTTCGGTGCGGTAGCCAACACGGGTGGGCTTCTTCGTCTCGGGATCCACGACGGCCACGTTGGAAACGTGGATCGGGGCCTCGACAACCTCGATGCCTCCGGTCTTGGAACCACGGGAGGACTGGCCAACCTTGGTGTGCTTGGTGACGCGGTTGATGCCCTCAACGAGCACGCGGTTGGTCTCCGGGAAAACCTTCAGAACCTTGCCCTGCTTGCCGCGGTCTCCGCCGCGCTCAGCCTTGGCACCGGTGATGACCTGAACCAGGTCACCCTTCTTGATCTTTGCCATGATCTACAGCACCTCCGGAGCCAGCGAAATGATCTTCATGAACTTCTTGTCGCGAAGTTCGCGGCCGACCGGGCCGAAGATACGGGTACCGCGGGGGTCACCGTCATTCTTCAAGATCACTGCAGCGTTCTCATCGAACTTGATGTAGGAACCGTCCTGGCGGCGGCGTTCCTTCTTGGTACGGACGATGACGGCCTTGACCACATCGCCCTTCTTGACGTTGCCGCCGGGAATTGCATCCTTGACGGTGGCAACAATGGTGTCGCCAATGCCTGCGTAGCGACGGCCGGATCCACCGAGAACGCGGATGGTCAAGATTTCCTTGGCACCCGTGTTGTCGGCGACCTTCAGTCGCGACTCCTGCTGAATCACTTATTACTCCTGTCGTCGCGCCGGTTCTCAGTCTTCCTGAGCCTTGCGGAACGGATATGGGTGGACCCCGTAATACTGGTACTCAGCACCGGCCCCTCCGGGCCGCTCTGCAGCGCAAGCCGCAGCACCATGCTGAACAAGATTATCGGGCTTTTGCCTTATTCGGCGGTGAGGAAGGGCGTCCGAAAGAGGACATGCTTCCGCACCACACAGACAAGATTTCAAGTTTACCGCGAAAGGGCCCCGGAAACGAAATCGAATGATTCCGCCGCCGGGGCCCTGACGCTGTGGACGGCGCCTGTGTGCCGAAGGAGCTGCTTTGCAGCCTCTCCCCCGGCACACGCTCCGGCCTGTTATGTGCTTTGCAGCTAATGCCTTACGGCCTTTGGCTACTTGGCCTTTTCGATGATCTCGACCAGGCGCCACCGCTTGGTAGCGGACAGCGGGCGGGTCTCGGCGATCAGCACCAGGTCACCAATGCCGGCAGCGTTCTGCTCGTCATGGGCCTTGCGCTTCTCGGTGCGGCGAAGAACCTTGCCGTACAGTGCGTGCTTCACGCGGTCTTCGACCTCGACGACGATGGTCTTGTCCATCTTGTCGGAGACCACGTAGCCGCGAGCGGTCTTCCGGTACCCGCGGGCATCGGCTCCGTTTGCGTCAGTTGTCACTGCTGCCTCATTCTTGTTTTCGCTCATTTGGCATCATCCTCGGCAACCGCAGCTTCGGACTCCGCAGCCTTCTTCTTGGACTTCTTCTTCTCGGGGGCTGCTTCCTCAACGGGAGCAACTGCCTCGGGACGAATTCCCAGTTCACGCTCACGCAGCACCGTGTAGATGCGGGCGATGTCGCGCTTTACGGCACGGAGCCGTCCGTTGTTCTCCAGCTGCCCGGTGGCGGACTGGAAGCGGAGGTTGAACAGCTCCTCCTTAGCCTTGCGCAGTTCTTCAACGAGACGCTCGTTGTCGAACCCGTCCAGCTGATCAGTTGCAAGTTCCTTTGAACCGATAGCCATTGCTATTCACCACCCTCGCGACGCACAATGCGTGCCTTCAACGGCAGCTTATGGATCGCCAGGCGCAGTGCCTCGCGAGCTACCTCTTCGGAAACACCGGAGAGTTCGAACAGAACCCGCCCCGGCTTGACGTTTGCAACCCACCACTCCGGCGAACCCTTACCGGAACCCATGCGGGTTTCGGCCGGCTTCTTCGTCAGCGGACGGTCCGGGTAGATGTTGATCCAGACCTTGCCGCCGCGCTTGATGTGGCGCGTCATGGCAATACGTGCAGCTTCAATCTGGCGGTTGGTTACGTATGCAGGCGTGAGAGCCTGGATACCCCATTCACCGAAGCTGACAGCGGTGCCACCGGTTGCAGCGCCGGAACGACCCGGGTGGTGCTGCTTGCGGTACTTGACTCGACGTGGGATAAGCATTTAAGCCTGTCCTCCTTCTGCTGCGGGGGCAGCTGCCTCAGCGGCCGGAGCCTCTGCAGCAGGCGCGGCGGCCTTGTCGCCGCGGTCGTTACGACGACGACGGTCCCCACGGTCGGCCGGGCCGCGGCCCGGACGGTCGTTGGAACGTCCGCGGGACGGTGCAGCAGCCTGCTGTGCAGCCAGTTCCTTGGAAGTGACGTCGCCCTTGTAGATCCAAACCTTCACACCAATGCGGCCGAAGGTGGTCTTGGCTTCGAAGAAGCCGTAGTCGATGTTCGCGCGGAGGGTGTGCAGGGGCACACGGCCTTCGCGGTAGAACTCCGAGCGGCTCATTTCAGCGCCGCCCAGGCGGCCGGAGCACTGGATACGAATACCCTTGGCGCCTGCACGCTGTGCGGACTGGATTGCCTTCTTCATCGCACGGCGGAAAGCCACGCGGGAAGAGAGCTGCTCTGCAACACCCTGGGCAACCAGCTGTGCTTCCATCTCGGGGTTCTTGACCTCGAGGATGTTCAGCTGGACCTGCTTGCCGGTGAGCTTTTCGAGCTCGCCGCGGATGCGGTCTGCTTCGGCGCCGCGGCGGCCGATCACGATGCCCGGACGTGCGGTGTGGATATCCACACGGACACGGTCGCGGGTGCGCTCGATCTCAACCTTGGCGATGCCGGCGCGGTCCATGCCGGTGGACATCAGCTGACGGATCTTGATGTCCTCGCGGACGAAGTCCTTGTAACGCTGGCCCGGCTTGTTGCTGTCAGCAAACCAGTGCGAAACGTGGTCAGTGGTGATGCCGAGTCGGAACCCGTGCGGGTTTACCTTCTGTCCCACTTAACGGTCCTCCTCGTTCTCGGGGGTTGCGACAACCACGGTGACGTGGCTGGTCCGCTTGTTGATGCGGTAGGCGCGGCCCTGGGCCCGCGGCTGGAACCGCTTCATGGTGGGTCCTTCGTCAACGAATGCTTCGCTGATGTAGAGGTCACCTTCGTCGAAGGCCACGCCGTCACGGTCCGCGAGGACACGTGCGTTGGCCATTGCCGACTGAACTACCTTGAATACCGGCTCCGAAGCTGCCTGGGGGGCAAACTTCAGAATTGCCAATGCCTCATTCGCTTGCTTGCCACGAACAAGGTTGACGACGCGCCGGGCCTTCATAGGCGTTACGCGGATATGACGCGCAATTGCCTTGGCTTCCATTGCTTTCCTTCTCTCGTCTTCTGCCGAAAGAGCAGCGCCTAGCGGCGCTTGCCCTTGCGGTCGTCCTTCACATGGCCGCGGAATGTACGCGTCAGAGCGAATTCGCCGAGCTTGTGCCCGACCATCGACTCGGTGACAAACACCGGAATGTGCTTGCGTCCGTCGTGCACGGCGATCGTGTGCCCGAGCATGTCGGGGATGATCATCGAGCGGCGGGACCACGTCTTGATGACGTTCTTGGTGCCCTTCTCGTTTTCGGCCTGCACCTTAAGGAAGAGGTGCTGGTCGACGAAGGGGCCTTTCTTCAGGCTGCGTGGCATGTTTCCAGGCTCCTATCGCTTGTTCTTGCCGGAACGACGGCGACGCACAATAAGCTTGTCGCTCTCTTTGTTGGGGCGGCGGGTACGGCCCTCGGGCTTACCGTTCGGGTTGACCGGGTGGCGTCCGCCACTGGTCTTGCCTTCGCCACCACCATGCGGGTGGTCAACCGGGTTCATGGCGACACCACGGACGGTCGGGCGGACGCCCTTCCAGCGCATGCGGCCGGCCTTGCCCCAGTTGATGTTGGACTGCTCGGCGTTGCCGACCTCGCCAATGGTGGCGCGGCAGCGGACGTCGACGTTGCGGATTTCGCCGGAAGGCAGACGCAGCTGGGCGAAGCGGCCTTCCTTTGCAACCAGCTGAACCGATGCACCGGCGGAGCGGGCCATCTTGGCACCGCCGCCCGGGCGCAGTTCAACGGCGTGGATAACGGTACCCACGGGGATGTTGCGCAGCGGCAGGTTGTTGCCGGGCTTGATGTCAGCCCCGGCGCCGGCCTCGACGAAGTCGCCCTGCTTGAGCTTGTTCGGCGCAATGATGTAACGCTTGGTGCCATCAACGTAGTGCAGCAGCGCAATGCGGGCGGTGCGGTTCGGATCGTATTCGATCTCGGCAACGCGAGCGTTGACGCCGTCCTTGTCGTGCCGGCGGAAGTCGATCAGGCGGTACTGGCGCTTGTGTCCGCCACCCTTGTGCCTGGTCGTGATCTTGCCGGTGTTGTTACGGCCGCCCTTTTTGGGCAGCGGACGTACCAGCGACTTTTCCGGCGTCGACCGCGTGATTTCGGTGAAGTCGGCTACGCTCGAGCCGCGGCGGCCCGGGGTAGTCGGCTTGTATTTACGGATTCCCATTATTTATTCCTCGTTAAAGTGGTCTCCGCCCTAGCTGAGCGGACCGCCGAAGATGTCGATTGTGCCTTCCTTCAGGGTGACAATCGCACGCTTGGTGCTCTTGCGCTGTCCCCATCCGAATTTGGTGCGCTTGCGCTTACCGGCACGGTTGATGGTGTTGATCGAGTCGACCTTGACGGAGAAAATCTTCTCCACGGCCAGCTTGATCTCGGTCTTGTTCGAGCGGGGGTCGACCAGGAAGGTGTACTTACCTTCGTCGATCAGGCCGTAGCTCTTTTCCGAGACGACGGGTGCAAGCACCACGTCGCGAGGGTCCTTTGCGGTGGTCGCGCTCACTTGGCGTCCTCCTTGACAGTGTTCTTGCCGACGAACTCGTCGTAGGCGGCCTGGGTGAAGACCACGTCGTCAGCAACGAGCACGTCGTAGGTGTTCAGCTGATCTACGTAGATCACGTGAACATCGGTGAGGTTGCGCACGGAGAGTGCAGCAACATCGTTGGCGCGCTCGATGACAACGAGCATGTTCTTGCGGTCGGTAAGTGAACGCAGCGCTTCGCGTGCAGCCTTGGTGGACGGCGTTTCGCCGGCAACCAGGGTTTCCAGCACGTGGATGCGGCCGTTGCGTGCCCGGTCAGAGAGAGCTCCGCGCAGTGCGGCGGCAATCATCTTCTTGGGGGTGCGCTGGCTGTAGTCGCGGGGCGTCGGTCCGTGGACAACGCCGCCACCGGTCATGTGAGGAGCACGGATTGAACCCTGACGGGCGCGGCCGGTGCCCTTCTGCTTGAACGGCTTGCGGCCTGCACCGGAAACCTCGGCGCGGGTCTTCGTCTTGTGCGTGCCCTGGCGGGCAGCAGCAAGCTGGGCCACAACTACCTGGTGCAGCAGCGGAACGTTCGTCTGAACGTCGAAGATTGCTGCGGGGAATTCAACAGTTGCTTTGTTAGCCATGAGACTAAGCTCCCTTCACGGCGGTGCGTACGAGGACGACCTGGCCGCGGGCGCCGGGAACGGCACCCTTGATCAGCAGCAGCGACTTCTCGGTATCCACAGCGTGGACGGTGAGGTTCATCGTGGTGTGGCGGACGGCGCCCATGCGGCCGGCCATCCGGAGACCCTTGAAGACGCGGCCGGGGGTGGATGCGCCACCGATGGAGCCGGGCTTGCGGTGGTTCTTGTGGGCACCGTGGGAAGCGCCAACGCCGTGGAAGCCGTGACGCTTCATGACACCGGCGAAGCCCTTGCCCTTGGAGGTACCGACGACGTCGACCTTCTGGCCGGCTTCGAACATCTCAACGGAGAGTTCCTGGCCGAGCTCGTAGGTGTCAGCGTCAGCGGTGCGCAGCTCAACAACGTGGCGGCGAGGCGTAACGCCGGCCTTCTCGAAGTGGCCGGCCAGCGGCTTGGTGACCTTGCGGGGATCGATCTGGCCGTAGCCGATCTGAACGGCGGTGTAGCCGTCCTTCTCCGCATTGCGCAGCTGGGTGATGACGTTGGAATCAGCCTGGACCACGGTGACGGGGATGAGCTTGTTGTTCTCGTCCCAGACCTGGGTCATGCCCAGCTTGGTGCCCAGGAGGCCCTTAACCTGGCGGGTAAGTGAAGAAGACATAAGTATCTGCTCCCCCCTACAGCTTGATTTCGATGTTCACGTCTGCAGGCAGGTCAAGACGCATCAGCGAGTCAACGGCCTTAGGCGTGGGGTCAATGATGTCGATCAGACGCTTGTGCGTGCGCATTTCAAAGTGCTCGCGGCTGTCCTTGTACTTGTGCGGCGAACGGATAACGCAGTACACGTTCTTTTCCGTGGGCAGCGGCACGGGGCCTACTACCGTTGCGCCTGCACGCGTGACCGTCTCAACGATCTTCCGTGCTGATACGTCGATGACCTCGTGGTCATACGACTTCAGCCGGATGCGGATTTTTTGTCCCGCCATGGCGTCGTGCCTCTTTCTTCGAGTATTGCTCTCTGTACAGTTTTTGCCCCTGGCGGCCATGGTGGCCCCGGCGCTCCTCCAACAAGCTGAATCCGGAAGCTCCGGGTTCCTCAACCTGCCGAGGCTCCGACCCCCGCGCTCGGGCGTGTCGCAGATTCGAAACTGGCAACACCCGTTCAAGAATGGGGGCGGGTTATATATGGGCTTTTCCCCTGAAGGATCCGACCCTGCGCCAGGCATTATCCTGACCGGGACGCAATCTCATCACGCACACAGTGCCGTGTTAGCGGCCTGCTGAAGCGCGTGCGGGCACAAAAGCGCTTGAACAACTTCTCTAGTCTGCCAGATTAGCGGCCAGAACGCTAATCAGCGCCCAGCGGATGCCTGTGGCTCCTAGCATATGGAGTCACCATGAACCTTAATTTCCCGGTTCATGGCGCGTCATTTCTTCCCAGTCTAGCCCAGCATGGTTCGGCGCTGAAATCCCGTCCTGCCGGACCGGTGCGGACAATGGCCCGCTTCGGGCGGTCAGCGCCCGTTCCGGTTGGACCGGCGGATGCGCTTGGCCCGGTCAATCTCATGGGAGAAGTGCCGGCGGCCCCAGGCCAGCCCGCCAACAACGGCTGCGGCAACGATCAGGAAGATCAGTAGTTCCATCCCCCGAGACTATCGGAACGCACGGCACCCTGTCAGGTCTCTCCCAAACCACCCGGGATTCCGCCTCCGCTGCCCCGGCAGCGGAGAAAGGTGCAGCTGTGGCCTGGGCTCAGCGCTCTTCCAGAACCTCTTCGGCCGGCTGTTCCGGTGCCGTCCGCACACGTGTCAGGCGCCATACCGCCAATGCGATCAGTCCCGCTGCCAGCAGGGCAAGCAGCAGGAAGGTGTATCCGCGCAGGTACCACAGCACGGCGAGCGCCACGCCCGCCGCTCCCCAGATCGTGAACAGTTTCCTGCTGGCCAGCAAACCAAATGCCAGGAGTCCGGCGTGGGCTACAAGTGCCCACAGCTGCTCCCCCGTCCCGCCGGAAGCAACCGTGCCCAGTCCGCTGCAGGAGAGGATCACTGCCGACCCCGCCAGCAGGAACGTTCCCCGGTGACGGCGGCGCCGAACGTATTCCCAGGCTGCGAGCCCGGCCAGAACCACGGCCCAGTACTGTACCGACCAGAAGGGATCCACACCCCCGGCCGCGAACCAGGCAATCCGTTCCACGGCCAGCGCTGCAGGAACGCAGGCTGCCTCGAGGGCGGACTCTCGCAGTGGTCCTGGCACTTCCCTGACCGCAAGCGCGAGGGCCGCGGTGAGGGTCAGCGCCCCGGCTACCGCTGACGCGTTGTATTCCGCCATCGCCGGAACCGCACCCAAAATGAGGACGAAGGAGGATCCGGCTCCCATGATGCGCACACGCAGCCTGGAGACGTTTCCTCCCAGGGACAGGACCAGCCGGATTGCCTGCAGCGCCAACGCTGTCCCCCAGACCGGCCAGAGCAGTCCGTATCCCGGAGGGTACGGCCGGCTAAGCAGTTCCTGCTCGAAGCCCGCAGCAGTAAGCAGCGCTGCCACCAGCAGCAGCGGCGGCATACCGGCCGCAAGCCACGGGATGCTGCGGGTATGGGATACGGCCAGCGCGGCAGCACTGAGCAGGGCGGGGGTCAGCGCTGCCAGCAGCAGGTTACCGCCAGCGGCCGAGGCCGCTGGCAGCACGGCAAGGGAATAGGCCACCGAGGCGGCAAGGAGGGACGTTGCCAGCCGGGCATCGCTGCGCACCCTGATATGCCCCGCAAGGGCTCCCGCGCCCAGGGCAGCCAGAACCAGTCCCGCGGCTGCCGCCGGCATGATCGGCTCCGCGAGCACGGGACCCGGCGCCAGCCTGACGGCGTCAGAGACGGCGAGCGGAAGGATCCCCACGGCATACAGCCCCGGAAACAGCATTGGAACGCCCCGGCCGCGGGCGAACTCTGCCGCGCTGACCGCCATCAGGAGAACGAGCAGCAGGGCAACGACGTCCCGATGGGCCGTTCCCGCATGCAGGGCCGCGTACGCTGCAGGTGCCACGGCCAGGATGCCCACGCTCGTCCAGAATGCCGCCCGTGCCCAAACCGCTGCGGGCCTCGGCTCCAGGACGGTCCGGGCCAGCTGTGCTGCTGCAAGCGCTGCGGCACCGGCCGCCGCCACTGCGTGGATGTCCGCGCCGGCGTCCCTTGCCACCAGCAGTGCCAGCACGCCAGCCAGCAGCTGCGCCGCCAGCAGGTATTGTCCCCGGTGCGCTCTCCGACGCCCGGACAGGAACAATCCGCAGACCAGGGCTGCCAGGACGAGCAGCTCGTAGCCCCTCAGTCCCAGCAGTCCTGCCCCGGTCAAGGCGGCGCCGGTAAAACCCGCCGCGGCCAGGAGCTCCCAGCGCCCCGCGCCAAGCAGAAGCGAACAAACCAGGTTGGCACCAAGCCCCACCCACAACACGCCAAGTGCCCAGGGGGCGTAAGGCCCATCAATCACCCGCACCGCAGGCACGGCGAGTGCTGCAGCCGCTGCCGCAGCCAGGATCAGTCCCGAAGAGTGCGGCACAGGCCTGCCCAGGCCGTTCCTCCGCGCCGCATCCAGCTGGCTCACCACAAACACCGCCGCGGCACTGAGTACGGCAGTGAGCACCGCTGCCGAATCAAGCAAGTCCTCGAACAGCAGGCAGGAAGCAGACACCAGTGCAAGCGCGGATAGCCCTCCCCACCGCAGGGGTTCGACTGCACCCAGGACCACCAGCCGGTCATGGAAGACGGTCCGCAGGATCTGGCCGGCTGCCAGTCCCAGGCTGAGTGCGGCGAAGAAAACGCTGACGGAGTTCCCTGCAGCATCGGCCGCCAGCAGCGCTGCGAGGACCGTCCCGGTAGCCTGTGCGCCTGCGAGGTAGATGCCCCGGAACCCGGTCGAACGGTCCCGGACCAGCACCAGGCAGTAGGCGAGCGCAGCGGCGAAGAGCAGCTCATAGCCCCGGATGCCAAGGACCCCGGCTCCGAGCAGCAGCGCGGCGGCGAATCCTGCAGGCGCCAGGAAGGCGAGACGGGTGTGCCGGTGCAGGACAGCCGTAAGCAGATTGGCCGCAAAAGCCACCCAGAGCACCGAGAGTGTCTGGGCTGCGGCCGGTGTCTCCGCGGTACGCAGGCCCATGCCCAGCAGAAGCACCAGCGAGGCAGCCGCGGCCGGTGCGCCGCGGAACCCTCCGGCCGCACGGGGACGCAGGGCAGCTGCGAGCTGGGCCAGCACCGCACTTCCGGCTGCTGTCAGCAGCAGGACGGTTCCTGTCTCCGCGCGGGCATCAAACGAAAGCACCGCGTAGTACGCCGGCGGCACTGCCGCCAGCGCCAGGAGGGTGCCCCAGCGGAAGGCATGGATGGGCCCATACTCTTCCAGCCGGCTTCCCAGCAGGGTCCGGGCCAGGTGCTGGGCCGCAAGGACCGCGGCGACCACTATGAACACACCGTCCGTGCCAAGGCCGAGGTCCTGGGCCACAAGGGCGGCCAGCACCGTCGTCAGCACCTGCGCTGCGGCGAAGTGGCAGACGCGCAGCCCCGGCACTACCGGTTTCAGGGACTGAAGCAGGCTGTAAACCAGGGCGGCAGCTGTAAGCAGCCCATACCCGCGCACACCGAGCAGCCCTGCACCCAGGACAGCGGCTGCGAAGAAACCGGCGGGAGCGTACACCGCGGCCAGCCGGCCGTTACTGCGCATGGGGAGCAGCGAATAGGCCGCATTGAGCAGCACAATGAGCCACAGCGCAGCTGCTGCCGGTGCATCGGAGGGGAAGTCTTCGAAGCGCACCACCGCGGCAAGCATGAGCGCGGCGGCAGCGGACACGGCGGGCACTGCGCGCGCGAACAGCTCCTTCCTGCCGGATGCTGCTGCCACTACGGACCAGAGCTGGCTGCCCGCAGCTGCCAGGAAGGCAACCGCCGCGCTCCAGCTCCCTGCCGTGTCCGGCGCCTGGTTGCGAAGCACCAGGAAGGCTGCCAGCGGAAGCACGACGGCGGCCGAGGCCCGGGCGGCCAGGACGAAACCAGCCCGCCGTCGGCCTTGGGAGTGCACTGCGCGCAGGACAAAGAAGCCCGTGAGGATACCGAGGTTCAGCAGTACCGGCCACAGCTGGGCCGCGGGTGTGAGCAGGCTGGCAGCAGCAGGAATCAGCACACCTGCAGGAGCCAGGAATTCGGCCCGCCGTGACAGCCGCCATGCCGAGGCGCACAGGGTCAGCTGGATTGCCGCTGCAGATAGGGCGAACAGTGTGCTCTCCCCCGAACCGGCCTGTGAGTCCAGGGCGTAAACCGCTGCGGCTGCCGTTCCGGTGAAGAACTGCAATGCCAGGATGCCCAGGAGGTCCGCCAGGTAAATCTGCCCGGCCCTTTCCTTCTGCCTGCTTCCCCCTGCCACGTCCCCGGGTGGCTGGCTGCTGCGTGCCGTACCGGGCAGGTCAGCTCCCGCCGCTGACTGCAGATACCGCTCCCGGCCTATGAACAGCAGACCGGTCTGCGCGCCGAGCAGGACTGCGGCGGCCAGCAGGGTTGCCTGCCAGCTGTCCGTCAGGCGGAAAGTGAGTATGGCGAAGCCTGCCGTAGCGGCCGACCGCAAGCCGTAGCTGTGGAGCAGCGTCTGGTTCTGCGGCCCCTGCCACAGCAGAACGCCGTAGTAGGCGGCAAAGGCCAGGAAGAGAAGGGCAAGTGGACCTGCCCCCAGGTCCGGGGCCGTCAGGACGGCGGCTGCGGCGGTCGCCGGCACCAGGAACCGATGTGAGGTGACGAAGGCTTCCAGATAGATATTGAGCAGCCAGCCCGGTTTCCGAATGGCGGCCAAGCTGATCAGGGTGGCCAGCAGGACCGTGCAGATGAAGTACCACACGATCCCGGAGCGCAGCGTGGCACCCGATGCCAGGGCTGTGGAGAGCAGGAACGTCAGCGCCAGATAGGACACAACGCGGCTTTCCAGCCGGGCGGCAGCGTAGGCAAAGGCTGCCGTTCCCGCCACGGAGGTGATGAGCCATGCCAGTACGGGGTCCGGAAGGATCAGGTTGTAGAACGCCAGGCCGACGACTGGAATGAGTGCCAGCCCGGTGCCGGTAAACGCAACTGCCGCCGGCCGGAGGGCCTTTTTCCGTGAGTGAATCACCAGCCCGGATGCGTAGAAGAGCGCCGCCAGTGCTGCCACGCCCGCGAACCGTGCCTGCTCCGGGATGGATATCCCAATGAACAAGGCAGCTGCCGCCACCAGCAGGAGGCTGCCCGAATACAGTGTGATGTTGATGTTGCGCAGGTCCCTGCGTCGTTTCTGCTCGGTCAGCTCCGCTTCCGTCAGCGGCGGGCGCTGAGGCGGGATGACCGGTGCATGGGGAACCCGGGAAACCGGTTCGCTCAGCACGGGGTTGCCGGGACCCGGTGCGCCGGGACCGGCAGGCATCCGCTGCGGCGGGCCGGACGACGGCGCAGAGAGGGGCGGGTTAGGCGACTGAGGCGCAGCTGGCCGAGGCGCATAGGACTCAGGCACCGCGGGCCGAGGCACATAGGACTCAGGCACCGCGGGCCGAGGCACATAGGACTCAGGCACCGCGGGCCGAGGCACATAGGACTCAGGCACCGCGGAAGCCGGGGCAACGGGGGAAGTCCGCGGCGCCGGCGGGACGGGCGGCAGCAGCAGCGGGGGCAACCGGGTCTCCGGTCCAGGCGCCGCCTGCGATGCAGGAGTCCCCTGCCGGGTAAGGGAAGCGTGCGGAGTAACTGAAATGTGGGGAGTAACGGAAGGTTCCGCACCGGGGGCGGCATCACGCCGGCCGGCCGCATAGCCCTCCTCGAAGATCTGCGCGGGATGGGGCAGAGTCCTGCCGTATCCGTAGGCGCCGGAGGCATTTCCGCCGGGAACTCGCCTCCGTCTGGAGGTCAGCCGTCCCACCGCGAATCCCGCCCCCGCGACGACGAGAAAAAAGATGAACTCCCCCATGACCTGCTGCTTTCCCCCTAGACAACTAGACCCGCCCATCCTAGATGGCCTTCGCCGAAGGTGCTCGGCGGCATGCCCTCATGTTCAAAAGTCCGTCCCTTGGCGGCCAATGCCGCCGCTTCGGGGCCGCTGCGTCTCCGGCCTGTTCCGGCCCCTCCGGGCAACTGGTAACGTCGGCCCCGGGGTGGCCGCCAGAGAAGGACAGCCGGCGGAAGGGCTTGAATGCCATGTATCTTTCGGTCCTGGGAACCCAGCAGCGCATCTATGGTGAAGCACAGGTGCCCAACTCGAAATACCACGCCCACCGGGCCTTGATTCTCGCCTCGCTAGCCCCTGGAATCAGCAGGATCACTGGCCTTACCGATGCCCGCCACGTTCGCTACACAGTGGCCATGCTCCGCCAGCTTGGAACCCGGATCGACATCGACGGCGGCACGTACGTAGTGCACGGCGGACCGTACCGGCCGGTCCGGAACGAAGTATCTGCGGGCAGTTCCGGCACCACCCTGTACTTCATGGTGGGACTGGCAGCGCTGGGCACCAGGGACGTCACCGTGACGGGCCAAAAGTATTTCCAGCGCCGCCCCATCGGTCCCCTGCTCGCCGCCCTGTCCCAGATGGGGCTCGACGTCGACTCCCCCACCGGCTGCCCCCCGATCCGCGTGCGGGCCCGCCGGCCCGCCGGCGGCGAAGTCCACATTGCCGGGACGCTGTCCCAGTGGATTTCCGGTCTGCTGCTGCTCGCTCCGTTCGCAGAACAGCCCACTTCCGTAGTGGTGGACGGGACCCTGAATGAACGCACCTACCTGGAACTGACCGTCCGGATGATGCGCAGTTTCGGCCTTCAGGTCGACGTCGGGGACGACTGGCACCGCTTTGACATACCACCCAACCAGGAGGCGGTACCCGCGCAGCTGCGGATGCCGGAGGACATCGGTTCGGCTGCCTTCGGCCTGGCCGCCGCCGCACTGCATCCGTCCGATCTCCTGCTGCGCGGGCTCCGGTCCGTCACTGCCCGCGGGGCAGACCATCCCGAAGCGCATTTCCTGGACATTGCTGCTGCCATGGGACTGCCCATGGATTACGACGCCGGCCGGGACGGGGTACGGATCCGGCACGACGGGCTGCGGCTGCAGAGCACGGACATCGACTGCAGGCTGGTTCCGGACATGCTTCCGGTCCTCTCCGTCATGGCCGCCTGCGCTGACGGGGAGAGTGTCTTCCGGAATGTCGGCCATGTTCGGCTGAAGGAATCTGACCGGGTGGCCGCAATGGCCCAGCTGAACTCCATGGGCGCGGGCATCAGGACCGCGGGAAGCGACCTGGTGGTACGGGGCGCGGAGACCCTCACGGCAGCAAATCTCTCTTCCTTCAACGACCACCGGGTATTGATGTCCCTCGCCGTCGCTGCCTCCGGAGCCGTGGGACGCAGCACCCTCAGCTATCCCCATGCCTATCGCATCTCCTATCCGGAGTTCCTGGATGCCATGAATTCATTTGGCCTGCGGATGCAGGTGGAGGACGGTCCGGTGCCCCGGCGCAGCCCGGCCAGGAGTTCCCGTTCCCGGGCTGCGCGGAGCACCGCAGCATCGCCTGAGGCAGCATCACGGGTTCCCGCCTCGGACTGGGTGCGCCGGTGGGCCCGTGAGCGTCCGGGTCAAACAGCCGTGGTGGATGGACGTCCGCAGGACTCCGGGCACCTGACCTGGGCCCAGCTCGACGCCGGCGCAGACAAGGTGGCGGCCCTGCTGTTGGATCTGGGGGTGCGTCCCGGGGAACGGGTCGCGTTCCAGCTGCCCAACTGGGCTGAGTTCGTGCTCCTGAGCACCGCGGTGCTGCGCATCGGCGCCGTCGCTTCGCCGATCATGCCCATCTTCCGGGAGCGGGAAGTGGCGTTTGCCCTGCACCGTTCCCGCGCCGCCGTCGTCGTAGTCCCTGAAGAATTCCGCGGCCGCCGTTACGCACAGGAACTGGCCGGGATACTCTCTGCCGGCACCGGGACGGACCCTGGGTATGACCTCGATGTCCGGCATGTCCTGGTGATCGGCGGCGCTGCCCCGGCGTTCCAGGGGAACCAAAGCGTCACCTGGCACGGCTGGGAGCAGGAGCTGGGCGAGACGATCGTTGACCGGGAGAGGATCGATGCTGCGGCACCGGCCGCCGATGCCGCAGCCCAGTTGCTGTTAACCTCCGGTACCACCGGCGAGCCCAAGGCGGTGCTTCACCGGCATTCAACCCTTTCGCGTGCCGCCGCGCTGCAGGCACAGCATCTGGGCCTGCACGCAGGCGACACTGTGTTCATCCCCTCCCCGCTGGCGCACCAGACCGGTTTCCTGTACGGCATGTGGCTTTCCTTTGTACTGGGGGTTCCGCAGATCCTGCAGCCGGTCTGGGATCCGGTCCGGGCCCTGAACCTGCTGCAGGGCTGGAAGGGAAGCTTTGTGCAGGCAGCCACCCCTTTCCTGGCCGATCTCGTGAAGGCTGTGGAAGCCGGGGCGCCTGCCCCTGAGAGCCTGCGGATCTTCGTGAACACCGGCGCCGGCGTTCCCCGGCATCTCGCGGAGCAGGCCACCCGGGTGCTTGGCGCATGGGTCTGCGGCGCCTTTGGCACCACGGAGACCTGCCTGGGTGCAGTGTCCTCCCCCGGTTGCGACACTGCGCTGGTCTGGGGTACTGACGGTCAGCTGCTTCCCGGGGTGAAGGCCCGGATCGTCAGCGACGACGGCCAGCGGCTGCCTGCAGGGGCCGAAGGCAACTTTGAGCTGCTCAGCCCCACCATGTTCGAGGGCTACCTTGACCGGCCGGACCTGACCAAGGAAGCCTTCACCGACGACGGCTGGTACCGCACCGGAGACCTGGCCACGCTGGACGATGCCGGGTACCTGCGCATCACCGGAAGGGTGCGTGATGTCATCAACCGAGGCGGGGAGAAGATCCCGGTCGCCGAAATCGAACAGCTCCTGTACCGCCATCCGGCCATCGACGACGTCGCCCTGGCGGCCATGCCCGATCCGCGCCTTGGCGAGCGTGCCTGTGCCTTTGTGGTTCCGGTCCCGGGTGCCAGCCCCACCCTGGCAGAAATCTCCCGGTACCTGGACAGCTGCCAGGTCGCCAAGCACTATTGGCCGGAGCGGCTGGAGCTGCTGGAAGCCATCCCCAGAAACCCGGTAGGCAAGGTCCAGAAGTTCGTCCTTCGGGACAGGGCACTGCAATTTGCCCCGAATGTCCCGGCCGGCACAGACAGGAGCGAGGCGTGAAGACCAGCAGCGTCAATTCCGGAACAGCGGGAGCTGACGGACGCGGCAGCTCGATCCCCGAAGAGCAGTACCAGGCGCTGCTTACCCGCGTCACTGATTGGGTTCAAGGGCCGGGTGAGGCATGGGCGGATGAAATCGAGTCGACGGGCACCGTGCCGGATGAACTGTGGAAACAGCTGCGGACCGAAGGATTCCTCTCCCTCGCGGCACCGCGGGAGATCGGCGGGGCCGGGCTGAGCTTCCTGCAGTGGATGGGCCTCATGGAAGTGTTCTCCCGCTCCCATGCGTCGGTGCGGATGATCGTGCACGTGGTCAATGGAACCTGGCGGGCCATGAATCCTTTTGCGGATGAGGCCCAGCGGCAAAGATTCGTTGTGCCCGCCGTCGCCGGGGAATCGGTGGTGGCCTTCACCCTGACCGAGCCCGCCAACGGCAGCGGCGTGGACATCACGTCTTCCGTCCGGCGCGACGGAGACATGTATTTCCTCTCCGGAGCCAAGCACCTGATCACCTTTGGAGTCCGCTGTGACTATTGGCTGCTCTTCGCCCGGCTGGAAGGGACTACGGGCAGGGAAGGGACGGTCGCCCTGCTGGTGGACCGCAATACCCCGGGGGCCGAGGTGGAGGATACGTCCCGGACCATGGGAGTACGCGGCACCGACCACGCGTCCCTAACGTTCACGAACGCACCCGTTCCGGTAGCCAACCGGTTGGGCGCCGAAGGCGAAGGACTGGCAGTCGCCCTCGGCGGCTTCCTGACCCCCAGCCGCGTTTCGGTGGCCATGAGCTGTGTGGGCCTGGCCCAGCGGGCGCAGGAGCTGGCGCTTCACTACGCTGCCCGGCGCACCACGTTCGGCAAACCGCTCTCCTCCCGGCAGGCCATTGCCTTTAGCCTGGCCGAAAACGCTGCGGACATCGCCGCAGCCAAGGCCCTCACCCTCACGGCGGCGGCCGCGTGGCAGAATGCCGAACCGGACGCCCCGGCGCTCTCATCCATGGCGAAGCTGACCGCCGTGGACATGCTGGGCAGGGTCACCGACAAGGCCCTGCAGGTGCACGGCGGCATTGGCTACTGGCAGTCCCAGCCCATTGAACGGGTCTACCGCGACGCCCGTGCCCAGCGCTTCGAAGAGGGCACCAATGAGATCCAGAAGTCCGTCATAGCCAAAGCCATTCTCGGCGGGGCAGCGGGATAGGACACCGCGTGCATTCGGACCCGCGGCCGGGAGTGCGCCGGCATCCGCACGCGTTCGCCGCAGGCAGCATCGGTCCGCTGGCGCTGCCGCACCGCATCATCATGGGCAGCATGCACCTGAACTTCGAAGCTGACCCGGCAGCGCTGGCGGCGTTCTACGCCGAGCGGGCAGCGGGCGGAGCCGCCCTGATCGTCACCGGTGGCGCCGCCGTGAACCGGGAGGGGTCCGGCGGCCGGACCTACCTGGTCTGCGGTGAGCCGGCTTTCACGAGGGCCGCGCAGGCGGCACTGAGGGCAGTGCACGACGCCGGCGGGATGCTGGCGCTGCAGCTGTTCCACGCCGGGCGCTATGCCTTCAGGGAGACCTACGGCCTGCAGCCGCTGGCACCTTCGGCCGTGTGGTCCGGCTATTCCAGGGCGCTGCCCCTCGCCCTCGACGAGGAACAGATTGGGCTGACCCTCCGGGACTTCGCCGCGGCTGCTCGGCAGGCCCGGGATTTGGGGTTCGACGCGGTTGAAATCATGGGATCCGAGGGGTATCTGCTCAACCAGTTCGCTTCCCCGTTGACTAACCGGCGCCACGACGCTTGGGGCGGGGACGCTGCCCGCCGGCAGGCCTTCCCCCTGGCTGTCCTCGCCGCCGTCCGGTCTGCGGCAGGCAGGGACTTTCCGGTCATTTTCCGTATGTCCGGAGCAGACCTCGTGCAGGGCGAAGCGCCCCAGGAGGAATACAGTGCCTTGGCCGCGGCCCTCGCGGATGCCGGGGCGGATGCACTGAACATCGGCATCGGCTGGCACGAATCCCGGCTCCCGACGGTCCAGGCACTCGTGCCCCACGGTACCTGGCTGCCCATTGCTTCCCGGATCCGTGCAGACCTCCGCAGCCGCGGCATCCAGGTTCCCGTGATCGGTTCAAACCGCATCAACTCTGTGGCACAGGCCGACGCTGCGATCGCCGCCGGAAACGTTGACTTCGTGTCCATGGCACGGCCTTTCCTGGCTGACCCGCGGATCCTCGCCAAGACGAAGGCAGGCCGCAGCGACCTGGTGAATACCTGCATTGCCTGCAACGAGGCCTGCATCGACCGGTCCCTGGGTACCGAGCCGGTGTCCTGCCTGGTGAATCCACGGGCAGGGCGGGAAACCGTTTTCCCCGCCGGCATCCCCGGGGCCGTTGGCCCTCCGGGAACCCCGGTTGCCGTGGTCGGTGCCGGACCGGCCGGAATGCAGGCTGCCGCGACGCTGGCCGCCTCCGGCGCCCTGGTGCATCTCTTCGAAGCCGAAGCTGAAATCGGCGGCCAGTTCCGCCTGGCCCGGGTTGTGCCGGGGAAGTCCGACTTCGCCCAGACCATCCGCTATTTTTCCAGCGAACTCCCAAGGCTGGGAGTGCACGTCCATACCGGAGTGAAGGCATCGGCGAATTCCCTGGCGGGCTTCAGCCACGTCGTGGACGCCACCGGTGTCCGGCCACGGACAGTGCAGCTGCCAGGCTCCGGTGTGACGGTGCTGGACTACCATCAGGCCTTCGCGGACCCGGCAGGACTGCCGCGCCGCATCGCCGTCATCGGGGGCGGCGGCATAGCAGTGGACCTTGCACACCTGCTGCTGCAGCAAGGGACGTTCACGCCGCCTGAGCCCGAGTCCGGTGCCGTCCGCCGGTTCAGTCGCGAGCATCTGGCCTCCGGCCCGCAGCAGCCGGGCTTCCGGGAAATCACCCTGCTGCGCCGGGGTCCGCGCATTGGGGAAGGCATTGGGCCATCCACCCGCTGGGCCGTACTCCAGGCTCTGCGCAATTCCGGTGCCGTCCTGCGCACGGGGGTCAGCTACCGGGAACTGGTTCCCGAAGGCCTGCTCATAGAAGGACCGGACGGGTCGGCTGAGCTGATCGCGGCGGACGCGGTCGTCATCGCTGCCGGCCAGGTGGAGAACACGGTGCTGCAGCGGGGACTCACTGCCGCAGGCCTCCCCCACACGGTCATCGGCGGGGCGCATTCGGCGGCCGGCCTCAACGCTGCGCTGGCGTTCGCCCAGGGCCTGGAGGCAGGCACGGACATCGCCGCCCTCCTGGCAAGCGGCGCCCCGGGAACGCAGAAGGGCCCCGCTGCCGTAGCAGCGGGGCCCTTCAAAGCTGAACCAAAAGGCCCGGCGTCAGAACATCAAATTACTTGATGATCTTGGTGACACGGCCGGATCCAACGGTGCGGCCTCCTTCGCGGATAGCGAAGCCGAGGCCTTCTTCCATTGCGATCGGCTGGATCAGTTCAACGGTCATTTCGGTGTTGTCACCGGGCATAACCATTTCCGTACCCTCGGGCAGGGTGATAACACCCGTGACGTCGGTGGTGCGGAAGTAGAACTGCGGGCGGTAGTTCGAGTAGAACGGGTTGTGGCGGCCGCCTTCATCCTTGGACAGGATGTAGACGTTGGCCTCGAAGTCGGTGTGCGGGGTGATGGAACCCGGCTTGACGACAACCTGGCCACGCTCTACGTCTTCGCGCTTGATGCCGCGGAGCAGCAGGCCACAGTTCTCGCCGGCCCATGCTTCGTCGAGCTGCTTGTGGAACATCTCGATACCGGTAACCGTGGTCTTCTGGATCGGGCGGATGCCAACGATCTCGACCTCGGAGTTGATAGCGAGGGTACCGCGCTCGGCGCGGCCCGTAACAACGGTGCCACGGCCGGTGATGGTGAAGACGTCCTCGATCGGCATCAGGAACGGCTTGTCCTTGTCGCGAACGGGGTCCGGAACGTTGTTGTCAACGGCTTCCATGAGTTCTTCGACGGACGCAACCCACTTGGGGTCGCCTTCCAGTGCCTTCAGGCCGGAAACGCGAACGACGGGAGCGTTGTCGCCGTCGAACTCCTGGGAGCTCAGCAGTTCGCGAACTTCCATTTCCACGAGGTCGAGGAGTTCCTCGTCCTCAACCATGTCGGACTTGTTCAGCGCGACCAGCAGGTAGGGAACACCAACCTGGCGGGCAAGCAGAACGTGCTCGCGGGTCTGAGCCATCGGGCCGTCAGTGGCGGCAACCACGAGGATTGCACCGTCCATCTGAGCAGCGCCGGTGATCATGTTCTTGATGTAGTCAGCGTGGCCCGGGGCGTCAACGTGTGCGTAGTGACGCTTCTCGGTCTGGTACTCAATGTGCGAGATGTTGATGGTGATACCGCGCTGACGCTCTTCCGGCGCGGAGTCAATAGCAGCGAAGTCGCGCTGCTCGTTCAGGTCAGGGTACTTGTCAGCAAGCACCTTTGAAATGGCAGCGGTCAACGTGGTCTTTCCATGGTCAACGTGACCAATGGTGCCGATGTTGACGTGCGGCTTAGTCCGCTCGAACTTTGCCTTCGCCACGGGTTCCTCCTAGAAAGGTTAGAAGACTCAATCACCAGCCGCGCTTCTCGCAACTGATCCGATACAAGTCTACTTGGGGCTGTTTATTTGATGAAATTGCCTTGTGCCGCGGTCCCCGCAGGTTCCGCCCAGTCTGGCCGTGCGGCCCGTCCGTCCGGGTCTCCCCCTGGGACGGGCCGCACATGGCCGGCGTTCCGGATTACCGGAACGCCGGCGGGGTCTTACTCGCCGCGCGTCTTCTGGATGATCTCGTCGGCTACTGCCTTCGGGACCTCTGCGTAGCTGTTGAACTGCATCGAGTAAACGGCGCGGCCCTGGGTCTTGGACCGCAGGTCGCCGATGTACCCGAACATGCCGGACAGCGGAACGAGGGCACGAATGACCTTCACGCCGCTGGCGTCTTCCATCGACTGCATCTGCCCGCGGCGCGAGTTGATGTCACCGATGACTTCACCCATGTATTCCTCAGGGGTGCGGACTTCGACATCCATGATCGGTTCGAGAAGAACCGGGCTGGCCATCTTCGCAGCTTCCTTGAAAGCCTGGCGGCCGGCGATCTTGAACGCCATTTCGGAGGAGTCAACATCGTGGTAAGCGCCGTCAACCAGCGTTGCCTTGATGCCCACCACCGGGTAGCCGGCGAGGATGCCGTCGTTGAGGGCGCTCTGGATGCCCTGGTCAACGGAGGGGATGTACTCGCGCGGAACACGGCCACCGGTGACCTTGTTGTCGAACTCGTACAGCGCACCTTCTGCAGTATCCAGCGGCTCGATGGCGATCTGGATCTTTGCGAACTGGCCGGAGCCACCCGTCTGCTTCTTGTGCGTGTAGTCGTAGCGCTCGACCGTGCGGCGGATCGTTTCGCGGTAAGCAACCTGGGGCTTGCCCACGTTGGCTTCGACCTTGAACTCGCGGCGCATGCGGTCCACCAGGATGTCCAGGTGGAGCTCGCCCATGCCGGCGATGATGGTCTGGCCGGTGTCTTCGTCGAGGGAGACCTGGAAGGTCGGGTCCTCTTCGGAGAGCTTCTGGATAGCCGTGGAGAGCTTCTCCTGGTCACCCTTGGTCTTCGGCTCGATTGCCACGGAAATGACGGGCTCCGGGAAGCTCATCGATTCCAGGACGATCGGGTTCTGAAGGTCGCACAGGGTATCGCCCGTGGTGGTGTCCTTCAGGCCGATGGCCGCGTAAATGTGACCCGTGGTGATCTCGTCAACCGGGTTTTCCTTGTTGGCGTGCATCTGGAAGAGCTTTCCGATGCGCTCCTTCTTCTGCTTGGTCGAGTTCATGACCTGGGCGCCGGAAGCAGCCTTGCCGGAGTAAACGCGGATGTAGGTCAGACGGCCGAAGAACGGGTGCGTCACAACCTTGAAGGCCAGTGCGGAGAACGGAGCTTCTGCGTCAGCGGCGCGTTCGAGGATGACCTCTTCGTCGCGGATGTCGTGGCCCTTGATGTTCGGGACATCGAGCGGGGACGGCAGGAAGGCGACGACGGCGTCAAGCATCGGCTGAACGCCGCGGTTCTTGAACGCGGAACCGCACAGCACCGGGTAGACCTCGGAGTTGACGGTCAGCTTGCGGATACCGGCCTTCAGTTCCTCAACGGTGAGTTCTTCACCTTCGAGGTACTTTTCCATCAGCTCTTCGCTGGCTTCGGCAACGGTTTCAACGAGCTTGGCGCGGTACTCTTCGGCCTTTTCCTGCAGGTCTGCGGGGATCGGCTCAACTTCGTACTTGGCGCCCATGGTCACGTCGCCCTTGGCGTCGCCGCGCCAGGTCAGTGCACGCATTTCGAGGAGGTCAACAACGCCCTCGAATTCGCTTTCAGCACCGATCGGCAGCTGGAGGACCAGCGGCTTGGCGCCAAGGCGGTTGATGATGGTGTCGACGGTGAAGTAGAAGTCGGCGCCCAGCTTGTCCATCTTGTTGACGAAGCAGATACGCGGAACGTTGTACTTGTCAGCCTGGCGCCAGACAGTCTCAGACTGCGGCTCCACGCCTTCCTTGCCGTCGAATACGGCTACGGCGCCGTCAAGCACGCGCAGGGACCGCTCAACCTCGACAGTGAAGTCAACGTGACCCGGCGTGTCGATGATGTTGATCTGGTTGTTGTCCCAGTAGCACGTGGTAGCTGCGGAGGTAATGGTGATACCCCGCTCCTGCTCCTGTGCCATCCAGTCCATGGTCGAAGCGCCGTCGTGCGTTTCGCCAATCTTGTGGTTGACACCGGTGTAGAACAGGATGCGCTCGGTGGTGGTGGTCTTGCCGGCATCAATGTGCGCCATGATGCCGATGTTGCGGACCTTGTTGAGGTCGGTAAGCACGTCCAGTGCCACGGTTACTCCCTAGTTTTGGTTCTGGCCCCGCCGGTCACCTATTCGGCCTTCGGCCCTGAGGCCCGCCGAAGCGGGCCGCAGGGCCTGGGCTGAAAAGATATTCGTGGTGCTAATTACCAGCGGTAGTGGGCGAAGGCCTTGTTGGACTCGGCCATCTTGTGGGTGTCTTCGCGACGCTTCACAGCAGCACCAAGACCGTTTGAGGCGTCCAGGATCTCGTTGCGCAGACGTTCGGTCATCGTCTTCTCGCGGCGGGCCTTGGAGTAGCCAACCAGCCAGCGCAGCGCCAGGGCGGTTGCGCGGCCCGGCTTAACCTCAACCGGAACCTGGTAGGTGGCGCCGCCGACGCGGCGGGACTTGACCTCAAGGCTCGGCTTGATGTTGTCCATGGCCTTCTTCAGGGCTGCAACCGGATCCTGTCCGGTCTTTTCCTGAGCACCGGCAAGTGCGCCGTAGACGATGCGCTCTGCGGTGGACTTCTTGCCGTCAACGAGAACCTTGTTGATCAGCTGCGTGACCAGCGGGGAGCCGTAGACGGGATCGACTGCGAGCGGCCGCTTGGGGGCCGGACCCTTGCGGGGCATATTACTTCTTCTCCATCTTCGCGCCGTAGCGGCTGCGAGCCTGCTTGCGGTTCTTGACACCCTGGGTGTCCAGTGCGCCGCGAACGATCTTGTAACGGACACCGGGCAGGTCCTTCACACGACCACCGCGGACCAGCACGATGGAGTGTTCCTGCAGGTTGTGACCCACACCGGGGATGTAGGCAGTAACTTCCACGCCGCCGTTGAGGCGAACACGGGCTACCTTGCGCAGAGCCGAGTTCGGCTTCTTCGGGGTGGTGGTGTAAACACGGGTGCACACACCACGGCGCATCGGGCTGCCCTTAAGGGCAGGAGCCTTGGTCTTGGAGACCTTGGGTGAGCGGCCCTTGCGGACCAGCTGCTGAATCGTAGGCACTTATCAGTTCTCCGTTTTATCTCGAGAAAAATTCTCTGGTTGCGCTTGCTCCGGCCGGCTTGACGCAGGTCACGGAGCGAGGCTTTTCAAAGTTGTTGCCGCAGTACCCCCGAGACGTTCCGTGATCCGAAGCGACCGTAGGCGTGCAAAAGTGTGGCATTCGTTGCACAAGAACCCTGCAACCCGGAAACAGGCCCCCACCCGCGCCCCGGAGACGGAATCCAGGAAACATGCGAGCGGCCTTCATCCACTGCCACACAAACAATTATTAACAGTCTAGCAGACATCCCGGCAGACTTAATCCGGGGCTGCCGGGCCCCGCGGGAGCCGGTCTCAGCTACGGGCTGCCAGCGCCTGGGTGATCTTCCGTGACGCCTCCTGCAGCTGGGGCAGCACCTGCGCCGCCGCCTCCTCCAGTGTAGGCCCGTCCAGGCCCAGGGTCGCCTGCATCGAGGTATTCAGCGCCGCGATCACTTCGCCGCCGGGGCTGAAGATGGGCACCGCCACTGAACGCAGTCCCCGTTCAAGCTCCTGGTCCACCACGGCCCAGCCCTGTTCGCGGACCCGGCCCACTTCACGGCGCAGGGCCGCATCATCGGTAATGGTGCGCTCGGTCAGGGGAACCAGTTCCACTTCGGCGAGATACGCGTCCAGGGCAGCGTCGTCGAGTCCGGCAAGCAGCACCCGCCCCATAGAGGTGGCGTAGGCAGGGAAACGGGTTCCCACGGTGATCCCCACCGTCATCAGCCGGCGGGTATGGATCCTGGCAACATAGACGATTTCATTGCCGTCCAGGATAGAGGCCGACGTCGATTCGTGGATTTCGCGGGAAAGATCCTCCAGCAGGGGCTGGGCCAGCTGCGGGAGTGACTGCCCGGCCAGGTAGGAGTAGCCAAGCTGCAGGACCAACGCCGTGAGTTCAAAGCTCCGGCCGTCGGTTCGCACGTAGCCAAGCTCTACCAGGGTCAGCAGGAACCGCCGGGCCGTGGCCCGCGTTAGGCCGGTCCGCCGGGAGACGTCGCTGAGGGTCATCTGTACGTGTTCGGCGTCGAACGCCCGGATCACGGACAGGCCGCGGGCCAGTGACTGGACAAACTGGTCACTGGCCGCGATGGTTTCGCTCATGTCTCCCCCGCTGATGGTCTTAGTCGGTACCGGCTGACGGGCCGATCAACGGCACGTCCACCTTCGCGGCAAGCTCCTCGAAGCTGATCCCGTAGGTCTCGCGAACGTGGACGCCGTCCTCCTTCAGGAGAAAGACCGCCTCATTAGTGTAAACGCGAGTGACGCAGCCAACGCCCGTCAACGGGTAGGAGCACTCCTTCACCAGCTTGCTGACGCCTTCGCGGGTGAACAGGGACATCATCACGTAGACGTCCTTGGCACCGGTCGCCAGGTCCATGGCTCCCCCGACGGCGGGGATCGCGTCAGGTGCGCCGGTGTGCCAGTTGGCCAGGTCGCCAGTTGCAGAAACCTGGAAAGCTCCCAGCACGCAGACGTCCAGGTGCCCGCCGCGCATGATGGCAAAGGAGTCGGCATGGTGGAAGTACGATGCTCCCGGAAGCTCGGTGACGGGGATCTTGCCGGCGTTGATCAGGTCGCCGTCGATCTCATCACCCCGGGCCTCGGGACCCATGCCCAGCATGCCGTTTTCAGTGTGCAGCGTGACGTGCTGCTCGGGCTTGAGGTAGTTGGAGACCAGCGTCGGCTGTCCGATGCCCAGGTTGACGAAGGAGCCGGGCGCGATGTCCCGGGCGACGAGTTCAGCCAGGGAGTTGCGGTCCAGTTTTTCGCTCATGGTGGTATTCGCTGCCTTCTCGCTCATGCTGCTGCCGGTTCTTTCTCGCGGGTTACCTGCACCAGGGTGTTGACGTAGATGCCGGGGGTCACGACGATCTCCGGATTGATCCCTCCCACTTCCACGATGTCGCGTACCTGGACGATCGCGTTCTTCGCGGCCGCTGCCATGATGGGACCGAAGTTCCGGGCGGTCTTGCGGTAGACCAGGTTCCCGGCGCGGTCGGCCTTGAGTGCCTTCACCAGTGCGAAGTCTGCGTGCAGCGGAGTTTCGAAGACGTAGCCGCGGCCGTCGATCATGCGGGTTTCCTTGCCCTCGGCCAGCGGGGTGCCGTAGGCGGTGGGCGTGAAGAAGCCGCCAATCCCGGCACCGGCGGCGCGGATGCGCTCGGCCAGGTTGCCCTGCGGAACCAGCTCGAGTTCAATCTCCCCGGCCCGGAACTTCGCATCGAAAATCTGTGAGTCGGACTGGCGCGGGAAGGAGCAGATGATCTTCCTGACGCGTCCGGCACCAATCAGTGCGGCGAGCCCTTGTTCACCGTTGCCTGCGTTGTTGTTCACAACTGTGAGGTCCTTTGCGCCCTGGCGCAGAAGTGCCTCGATCAGCTCGACCGGCTGCCCGGCCTTGCCGAAGCCTCCGATCATCACGGTGGCTCCGTCATGGATCGGCGCGACGGCTTCGTCGACGTCCTGCAGAATGTTCAGCACGGTTCTCCTCAGGAGCTAGGCTTTGGTGTTTTCGAGTACGACGGCGAGTCCCTGCCCGACGCCGATGCAGATGGCGGCCACGCCCCACCGTTCACCGGTGGCTTCGAGCCGGCGGGCCAGGGTGCCCAGGATCCGGGTGCCTGAGGCGCCCAGCGGGTGTCCGATGGATACGGCGCCGCCCCAGGCGTTGACGATCGCGGGATCGATGTCCCACGCGTCAAGACAGGCCAGGGACTGTGCGGCGAAGGCTTCATTGAGTTCAACGGCACCAACGTCGTTCCAGGAGATCCCGGCACGCTTGAGGGCGGTGTTGGCGGCTTCCACCGGCGCGTAGCCGAAGTACTGCGGTTCGTTGGCGGCTGCTCCGCGTCCGGCGATGCGGGCCAGGGGCTCCAGGCCAAGGATCCCGGCCGCGGCTTCGCTGCCCAGCCAGGCTGCGGAGGCGCCGTCGTTCAGCGGTGAGGCGTTGCCGGCAGTGACGGTGCCGCCGGCTGGGGAATCGGAGACCGGACGGAAGACGGTCTTCAGGGTGGCGAGCTTCTCCACGGTGGAACCTGCACGGATGCTTTCGTCGCGCGCCAGCTCGGCGCCGTCGACCGCTACGGTGAGGTTGTCGTAGCGTCCCTCGTCCCAGGCGCGGGCGGCCTGCTCGTGGGACCTGGCAGCGAACTCGTCCTGGCGCTCACGGCTGATCCCGTACTTCTCGCGCAGCTGTTCGGTGGCTTCACCCAGGGAGACAGTCCACTCCCTGGGCATCCGGGGGTTGACCAGGCGCCAGCCCAGCGTGGTGGAGGCCAGTGTCTGGTCACCGGCGGGGAACGGCTTTTCGTTCTTGGGCAGCACCCAGGGGGCGCGGCTCATGGATTCGGCTCCGCCTACCAGCATCAGGTCCGCTTCGCCGGTGTTGATCTGCCGGGAGGCGATCATGGCGGCGTCGAGGGAAGACCCGCAGAGCCGGTTCACGGTGGTGCCGGGGATGGACACCGGCAGGCCTGCCAGCAGCGTGGCCATGCGGGCCACGTTGCGGTTCTCCTCGCCCGCACCGTTGGCGTTGCCGAAGATGACTTCGTCAATACGTTCAGGGTCGAGTTCCGGTGCGCGGGCGACGGAGGCCCGGATCACCTGTGCGGCGAGGTCGTCGGGCCGGACCCCTGCAAGGGCTCCCCCGAAACGTCCGAACGGGGTTCGGACTGCGTCGTAAATGTAGGCCTGGTTCACCGTGGCTCCTTTGGCTGGTTGCTGCACCCGTGTTCGCGGACCGTCGGCGCAGGACGAGCGCCACTAGTGTTCAATCTGCGAACATGCGTACAAGATGCGAATTTATCCGAGATTGGCGTTTTGTGCCAGCCTTAGTTTTCCGCCGCGTCCAGTTCAGCGAAGACGTGCTGGGCAACCTTGAACGCCGAATTCGCCGAAGGCACGCTGCAGTAGATCGCAGACTGCAGGAGGATTTCCTTGATCTCGTCCCGGGTCAGTCCGTTCCGCAGTGCAGCACGGACGTGCATAGCCAGTTCTTCCATGTGTCCGTGCGCAATCAGGGCGGTCAGCGTGATAGCGCTGCGCATCTTCCGGTCCAGCCCCGGGCGGGTCCAGATGGTCCCCCAGGCGTAGCGCGTAATCATGTCCTGGAAGTCGGTGGTGAAGCCGTCCTTGGCTTCGTTGGCACGGTCCACGTGGGCGTCGCCCAGTACCTCGCGGCGCACTGCCATGCCCTCGTCGTAGATTTCCTGCTGGGTTTTGCCGGTGGAGGATTCGTTCACTGTCTTGCCTGTTCTCTGGGCTTCAAGGTGCGGTGTGCACCCATTTTTCTGCTTCGCTGCTTTGCTGCTTTGCTGCACAACTCTTACTTGGCAGCGCGGAAGAAGCTGCCAAGCAGCTCCGCGGTAACTGCCGGCTGCTCTGCCGGCACCAGGTGCGCGGCATCGGGCACGACGGCGGAGCGGCCGCCGGGTACGCCGGCGGCAATCAGTTCGGCGAAGGAGGCAGGGGTGACCACGTCTTCGGCCCCGGCCACGGCCAGGACGGGAACCTTGATTTCGGCCAGTCGGCTGCGGACGTCGAAACCCGCCAGGGCCTGGCAGCAGAAGGCGTAGGAGAACCGGTCGGCGTCCTGCAGGGAATGGAGCAGTGCCGCGGATGCGCCTTTCTCCCGCTCGATGAATCCTTCGGCGAACCAGCGCTGGGCAGAGGAAATGAGTACTGCCGGAGTGCCTTGGTTCCGGACGGTTTCAGCCCGCGCTTCCCAGCCTTCGGCGTCGCCGATTTTGGCGCCGGAACAGAGGATGGCCAGTGAGGTGAAGGCGGTGGGGAAATCCAGTCCCAGCTGCAGTCCCACGGCACCGCCCAGGGAGACACCCGCATAGTGGATCTGCGCCTGCCGCGAAATGTCCCCTGCCGCTGCGGCGTCCTCGACCAGCTGGTGGACGGCAGCAGCCAGTTCCCCGATGGAGAATCCGTCAGTGGCCGCCGGGCTGTTGCCGTGTCCCGGGAGATCCCAGGCAATAACCGTGAAGCCGTCGAGCAGGGCCGCTGTGCTGGCCCACAGTGCGGTGCCGGAGGTGCCCAGTGACGGCCCGGCGATCATCACGGGCGCCGAGGGACCGGCGTTGGAGAGCTGGGTTGCCTTGATCTGGGGGACGCTCACGCGTTGTTCCTTCCGGGGTAAGCCGAGATGATTCGTTCAATCAGTGCGCTGGATTGGCCGATGTAGTTTGCCGGATCAAGCAGGTCGGCGATTTCCGAGTCGCTGAGCACCTGCGCCGGTACCGCTTCGCGCAGGAGGGCGGCAAAGTCCTCGCCTGCCAGTGACCGCGATACGAGTGCCTGGATTTTCTTCTTTCCCTGGCCCGGGGTGCCTGCATCCAGGAGCGGAGCTACCCGTGCCATGACCTTCTCGCTGACAACCAGCGGGCCGGCCAGGGCGAGGTTCCGGGCAACGGCACTGGTATTGACATGCAGTCCGCCGGACAGCTCAGCCAGTTTTGCGGCCGCTCCCCCTGCGAGCCGCAGCAGCTGTCGCAGTGCCTGCCATTCAACGTGCCAGGATCCGCCGGGGCGTTCGTCGTCAGCGGCACCAGCAGCGGCCTGGAGCATGGCGGTGTATCCGGGCGCGGCCAGGGCTGCACTGCGGATCAGGACGGAAAGGACGGGGTTCTGCTTCTGCGGCATGGCCGAAGAACCGCCGCGGCCTTCCTCGCGCGGTTCGCTGACCTCGCCGATTTCGGGCCGGCTCAGCAGCAGGACATCGTTGGAAACCTTGCCCGCTGCGGCCAGCAGGTCTGCCAGGGCGCCGCCCAGGGCGGTAACCGGCAGGCGGTTGGTCTGCCAGGGAGCCACCGGGTCTGCGAGCCCAAGGCGGGCCGCAAGGTCCGCGGACAGTTCAAGCGGGGAGGCAGAGGAGGATTCGGCGGCCGCAGTGAGCGCGGCCATCGTGCCGGAGGCACCACCCCACTGCAGCGGCAGCGCCGCGGCGGCGGCTTCCAGGGCGGCAGTCGCCTGGCCAACGCCGTGCAGCCACTGGGCTGCCTTCAGCCCAAAGGTGGAGGGAAGGGAATGCTGGGTGAGGGTGCGTGCCACGCTGAGGGTTTCGGCGTGTTCGCGGGCCAGGTCCGCCAACGCTGCCTGTGCACGGTAAGCATCGGCCAGGATGGTTTCCAGCGCCCGTGATGCCATCAGCATCAGCGCCGAATCCAGGATGTCCTGGCTGGTCGCAGCTTTATGGATGGGGCCAACGGCTGCCGGGGCCTCTTCCCGGACAATCGCCCGCAGATCTGCAAGCAGCGGAATGACGGGATTCCCGCCGCCCTGCGCCCGGGCCGCCAGGTCCGCTATGTCATAGCGGCTTGCCTGGCAGGCAGGTGCAACGGCGTCGGGAATCCCAGACTTGACCAGGCCCGCGGAAGCGAGCACCCGCAGCCACTCGAGTTCGACGTCGAGCATGGCCTGCAGCAGCGCCTCGTCCGAGGTCAGTGCGGCAGCACGGGTGCCGGCCCATGCCGGCGACAGGAGTCCGTAGTCGGCAGTTTCCGCGAAGGCCAAGGGGTTACGCTCCCGGGTAGGCGAGGAAGACGGTCTCGTCTTCGCCCTGCAGTGTGATGTCCCAGCGCAGGCCGCCATCTGCTTCGCGGGTGGCGATCAGGGTCCGGCGGCGGTCCTCGGGAAGCGAGGAAAGCAGCGGATCCTTGGCCAGGGCTTCCTGGTCTTCCGGCAGGTACATCCGGGTGTGGAGCTTATTCAGCAGGCCGCGGGCAAAGATCACTACGGAGATGAACGGTGCGGAGCCTTCTTCCGTGGGACCGGGGTTCACCGTGGTGAACGTGTAGTTGCCGGTGTTGTCCACTGCGGTGCGGCCCCAGCCGGTGAAGGTGTAGCCGTCACGGACCAGTGATCCGGTCCGCTGCGGGATATTGCCCTCTGAGTCGGCCTGCCAGATTTCCAGCAGTGCGTCGGGAATCGGCTCTCCGGCACCGTCGCGGACGGTGCCCTGCAGCCGGATGGCTCCGGGAAGTCCAGGCGCGAGCAGTTCCCCGCCCTTCTCGAAGGGAAGCGCGTAGCCGTAGAACGGACCAATGGTCTGGCCGGGGGTGGCGGTGAGTTTTTCGCTCATTACTCTGCGTCCTCTTCTTCCATCCAGGTGCGGTTGCTGCCGGTCAGCACAATGTCCCAGTTGTAGCCGGTGGCCCACTCGTGCGAGGTGATGCTGTGATCATAGGCAGCAACGAGGCGGTCCCGGGCCTTCTGGTCCGTAATGGACTGGTAGATCGGATCCAGGGCGAAGAGCGGATCACCCGGGAAGTACATCTGGGTGATCATGCGCTGGGTGAAGTCCGTCCCGAAGAGGGAGAAGTGGATGTGGGCCGGACGCCAGGCGTTGAAGTGGTTCTTCCACGGATAGGGGCCGGGCTTGATCGTGGTGAACTCGTAGGAGCCGTCATCACCGGTGATGGCACGGCCGACGCCGGTAAAGTTCGGGTCAATCGGAGCCGGGTGCTGGTCGCGCTTGTGGATGTACCGGCCGGCGGAGTTCGCCTGCCATACCTCGATCAGCTGGTTGCGGACCGGACGCCCGTCGCCGTCGAGCACCCGTCCGCGGACGATGATGCGCTCGCCCAGGGGCTCGCCGTTGTGCTGGATGGTCAGGTTGGATTCCAGCGGGTGCACATCCTGGTGGCCGAACGCGGGCGACCAGAGCTCGATGGTCTCCGGGTCGGTGTGGTGCAGGTTCTTGGTGGGGTGGCGAAGCAGCGAACTGCGGTACGGACGGAAGTCCACGCGCGGCTGGGTCTCCTCAGCGGCACCGTTCTCCACACCCTTCCGGTATGCCTCATGAATGGTCCGGATCTCTTCGGAAATCTGGTCCTGCGATGCCTCGGCGGCGTCCAGGCGCTCGACGACGTGGCTGTCCGCGAACAGGTCTTCCGCAAGGGCGGAGCCGCTGTCCGTGTCCATGGTGTTCTTGTCCATGGTCCTTCTTCCTGTCAGGGCAGAACGCCTCGTCGCGTCCCGCGGTGGGTAGGCATCCCGTGGATGGAACCCACAGTACACCTCGTGTTCACTCTTAGTACAGACGTTCACATTGTGAACATATGCCGGCTTTCACCGGTCCGGGGGCTAGTGTTCCGGCCAGCCGGTGTAGGCCTCGGCAAGGTAAGCCTGGCCGTGGCGGGAGGAGACCACGCCGTTGAGTTCTCCCAGGGCACGCTTGCGCTCGAAATCCGTGGCGTCGGGGCGGGTGTGAAGCATGGACGTCATCCAGTAGGAGAAGTTCTGCGCCCGCCATACCCGCTTGAGCGCCTTATCGCTGTAACCGTCCAGCAGGTCGGGAGACTTCGTGGCATAGAAGGAATCGATCGCTTCGAACAACACCTTCACATCCGCCAGAGCCAGGTTCAGGCCCTTGGCGCCGGTGGGCGGAACCGTGTGTCCGGCGTCGCCGGCCAGGAACATGTTGCCGTAACGCAGCGACTCGCAGACGTAGGAGCGGAACTTCAGGACGGTCTTTTCGAAGATCGGCCCGCGCTTGAGCTGGAAGCCGTCCGGACCGTCGACGCGGCGCTGGAGTTCATCCCAGATCTGCTCATCGCTCCATGCATCGGCGTCCTCGTTGGGGTCGGACTGGAAGTACATGCGCTGCACGTTGTCGTTGCGCTGGCTGATCAGGGCGAATCCGTGGTCAGAGTTGGCATAGATCAGTTCAGGCGCGCTCGGCGGAGCTTCGGTGAGGATGCCGAACCAGGCGAACGGGTACTCGATGAAGTTGTCGGTGCGCAGTTCCTTGGGAATGGAGCGCTTGCAGATGCCTTGGGAGCCGTCCGCGCCAACCAGGATGTCGCAGTGAATTTCGAAGTCCGTGCCTTCGGCATCGGTAAAGCGGATCTTGGGGACCGGCGTCGTCTGGTCGAGCACTTCGGTATTGGATACTGCGTAACGGACGTCGCCGTTGTCCCGCTCACGGGCAGCGGCCAGGTCCACAAAGACCTCATTCTGCGGATAAAGCCAGACAGACTCCCCCACCAGTTCCTCGAAGTCGATCCGGTGGCTTTCGCCGCCGAAACGCAGGTCGATTCCGTCATGCTTGTAGCCGTCGGTCAGCACCCGGTCACTGACTCCGCCTTCAGTGAGCATCCGGACGCTGCCGTGTTCCAGGATTCCGGCGCGGTGCGTGGTGCGGATGGTTTCATGGTCGCGCTTTTCCACGACGATGCTTTCGATGCCTGACTTGGCCAGCATGTGGGAGAGCATCAGCCCAGCGGGACCACCTCCAACAATGCCGACTTTGGTCTTGAGGACGGTGCGGGCTGCAGCCAATGCAGGACTCCTTTTGGGGACAGGCGGGAGGAACGGGCCTGAAGGCCTTACTCCCAGTGTGAGGACCGGCACATGCCGGACGCGACCCCATTCCCATTCAATGAGAAGACGTGTCCTCCAAAAGGCCAGTTACGGCTCTTATGAAGGCTCAAACGGGCCGTAACTGTCCTCTCGGCGTGGGTGCTAGGCAGTGGGCCCTTCATTCCGCGGGCCGGCTTCTGCCGAATCGGTGCCCAGTCCGCGTGAGATACCCCGCGCAGCGGTCATCAGCGCAGGCACGGTAGCGGAGGTGTTCTCTTTCCCGCGCGGAACCACCACGCCCAGGGCGGCCACCGCTGAACCCTGCGGTCCAAAGACCGGGACGGCTATCCCCGTTGTGTCCGGATCGACAACCCCGGGCAGTGTTGCGCACCCTGCCCGCCGGATCTCCGCCCACTGCCGCCGGAGTACGTCGGCAGCAGGAAAGGGCGGCGGGTCATTGCGGTGCCGGCTGAGGAACTCCTCCTGGACGTGCCGGGGCGAGTGCGCCATCAGCACCATCCCGGAGGAGGAAATGTGCAGCGGGAGCCTGCCTGCAACTTTCGCGAAGTTGGACACCGAGCCGCGGCTGGAGAGCCGTTCAATGAAGAGCACCTCATCCTCCTGCAGGACGGACAACTGGGTGTGTTGGCGGATCACCGCCTGGATGTCCTCCATGAACGGCATAGCCACCTGGCGCAGGTCCAGTGCCGCAGAGCTGCGGCTCGCCAGCTCCCAAAGCCGCAGTCCCAGACGGAGCTCACCCTTATCCGTGCGCTGCAGCAGCGCCAGGGACACCAGCTCCCCCGCCAGCCGGTGCGCTGTAGAGAGCGGCAGCCCTGCCCGGCGGGCCAGGACCGCCACGGGCATGGCAGCGTGCTCAGCGTCGAATGCCGAAATCACACGCACGATGCGCTCCGCCATGGAGTCTCCGGAAGGGGAATTGGCCATATCAGTACTTTGGCATACGACGGCGCTGCCTCCGCTTCCACCCGTTCCGGCCGCGCTGCGCCAACGGGTGTGACAGCCTGCGGGGCCGGTCCGTTAAACGGGCCGGTCCGTTAAACGGGCCGGTCCGTTAAACGGGGAAGGACCCCGCCTTTCGGCGGGGTCCTTCCCTTCGGTGCGTGGTCCGGCTTTGGCTTTTCAGCTTTAGCGGAACTCGCTGCCCATGTCGTAGTCATCCAGCGGGATGGCGTGGAACTCGGGGCTCAGGCCACCGTCAACTCCGGCGTAGTCGAAGTCGCTGAAGGCGCTCGGGCCGGTGAAGAGATTGGCCTTTGCTTCCTCAGTCGGTTCAACCGTGACCTCGGTGTAACGGGGCAGGCCCGTTCCGGCCGGGATCAGCTTACCGATGATGACGTTTTCCTTCAGGCCGAGCAGCGGATCGCTCTTGCCTTCCATGGCCGCCTGCGTCAGGACGCGGGTGGTTTCCTGGAAGGAAGCAGCGGACAGCCAGGACTCGGTCGCCAGGGATGCCTTGGTGATACCCATCAGCTCCGGACGGCCAGCAGCCGGACGGCGTCCTTCGGAGACCACGCGGCGGTTCTCGCTCTCGAACCGGCGGCGCTCAGCCAGCTCACCCGGGAGCAGGTCGGAATCGCCGGATTCGATCACGGTCACGCGGCGCAGCATCTGCCGGACGATGACTTCCACGTGCTTGTCGTGGATGCCCACACCCTGGCTGCGGTACACGCGCTGCACTTCGTCCACCAGGAACTCCTGTGCCTTGCGCGGGCCGAGGATGCGGAGGATCTGCTTGGGATCCACTGCACCTGCAACCAGCTGCTGGCCAACCTCGACGTGGTCGCCGTCGGCAACCAGGAGGCGGGCACGGCGCAGGACCGGGTAGGCGATTTCCTCGGAGCCGTCATCCGGAGTGACAACCAGACGCATCTGGCGGTCGGTCTCTTCGATGGTGACCCGGCCAGCCGTCTCGGAGATCGGAGCAACGCCCTTGGGGGTACGTGCTTCGAAGAGCTCCTGGATACGGGGCAGACCCTGGGTGATATCTTCTGCCGATGCAACACCACCGGTGTGGAAGGTACGCATGGTCAGCTGGGTACCGGGCTCACCGATGGACTGTGCGGCGATGATGCCAACAGCCTCGCCAATGTCAACGGTCTTGCCGGTGGCCAGCGAACGGCCGTAGCAAAGGGCACAGGTTCCGACAGCCGACTCACAGGTCAGCACGGAGCGGACCTTGATGTCGGTGACGCCGGCCTTGAACAGCTTCTCGATCAGCACATCGCCGACGTCGTCGCCGCCCTTGGCCAGGACGTTGCCTTCCGCATCGGAGACGTCGGTAGCCAGCGTACGGGCGTACGCCGAGTTCTCGACCTCTTCGTGCAGCACCAGTTCACCGTTGTGATCCGGAACAGCGATCGTAACGTTCAGGCCGCGCTCGGTGCCGCAGTCCTCTTCGCGGACAATGACGTCCTGCGAAACGTCCACCAGACGACGGGTCAGGTAACCCGAGTTGGCGGTACGCAGAGCGGTATCGGCCAGACCCTTACGGGCACCGTGCGTGGCGATGAAGTATTCCAGAACCGACAGGCCCTCACGGTAGGAGGACTTGATCGGGCGCGGGATGATCTCGCCCTTCGGGTTGGCCACCAGGCCGCGGATACCGGCGATCTGCCGGACCTGCAGCCAGTTGCCTCGAGCACCGGAGGAAACCATCCGGTTGATGTTGTTCTGGATCGGCATGTTGTCACGCATAGCCTTGGCAACCTCATTGGTTGCCTGGTTCCAGATGTCGATGAGCTCCTGGCGGCGCTCGTCTTCAGCGATCAGGCCCTTGCCGTACTGGCTTTCAACCTTGGCAGCGCGTGCTTCGTAAACCTCCATAATGGCCGGCTTGTCGATCGGAGCAGCGATGTCGGAGATGGCAACGGTGACGCCTGAGCGGGTGGCCCAGTAGAAACCGGAGTCCTTCAGGTTGTCCAGCGTTGCAGCCGTGACGACCTTCGGGTACCGCTCGGCAAGATCGTTGACGATCTTGGAGAGCTGGCCCTTGTCTGCAACAGCCTCAACCCACGGGTAATCCGCCGGCAGGGTCTGGTTGAACAGCACCTGGCCGAGGGTGGTCGGGATGAGTGCAGGAGTGCCCTCTTCCCAGCCTTCCGGAGCCGGCTGCTCGTCGCTGGGAACGAAGCCCTCGACGCGGATCTTGACCGGAGCGTTCAGGTGCAGCTCGCCAAGGTCGTTCGCCATGATGGCTTCAGCCATCGAGGAGAACACACGGCCTTCGCCTGCTGCGCCTTCGCGCTTGGTGGTCAGGTGGTGCAGGCCGATGATCATATCCTGCGAAGGCAGGGTCACCGGACGGCCGTCCGACGGCTTCAGGATGTTGTTGGAGGACAGCATCAGGATGCGTGCTTCAGCCTGTGCTTCGGGGCTCAGCGGCAGGTGGACTGCCATCTGGTCGCCGTCGAAGTCAGCGTTGAAGGCGCCGCAGACCAGCGGGTGCAGCTGCAGGGCCTTGCCCTCAACCAGCTGCGGTTCGAAGGCCTGGATGCCGAGGCGGTGCAGGGTAGGTGCACGGTTGAGCAGCACCGGGTGTTCGGTGATGATCTCTTCCAGTACGTCCCAGACCTGCGGGCGGAAACGCTCGACCATGCGCTTGGCGCTCTTGATGTTCTGTGCGTGGTTGAGGTCAACCAGGCGCTTCATCACGAACGGCTTGAAGAGCTCCAGGGCCATCTGCTTGGGCAGGCCGCACTGGTGCAGCTTCAGCTGCGGACCGACGACGATGACCGAACGGCCGGAGTAGTCAACACGCTTACCCAGAAGGTTCTGGCGGAAACGTCCCTGCTTGCCCTTGAGCATGTCAGAGAGCGACTTCAGCGGGCGGTTGCCCGGTCCGGTGACCGGACGGCCGCGGCGGCCGTTGTCGAACAGGGAGTCAACGGCTTCCTGCAGCATGCGCTTTTCGTTGTTCACGATGATCTCGGGGGCACCGAGATCCAGCAGGCGCTTCAGGCGGTTGTTGCGGTTGATGACGCGGCGGTACAGGTCGTTGAGGTCGGACGTCGCGAAACGGCCGCCGTCGAGCTGGACCATCGGGCGCAGTTCCGGCGGGATGACCGGGACGGCGTCCAGGACCATGCCCATGGGGCTGTTGGACGTCGTGAGGAACGCGTTGACAACCTTCAGGCGCTTCAGGGCACGCGTCTTGCGCTGGCCCTTGCCGTTCTGGATGATTTCGCGCAGGTTCTCAGACTCCTGCTGCATGTCGAAGTCCTCAAGACGCTTCTTGATGGCTTCGGCGCCCATGGAGCCTTCGAAGTACAGGCCGTAGCGGTCGCGCAGTTCGCGGTAGAGGCCTTCGTCGCCCTCGAGGTCGCCGACCTTGAGGTTCTTGAAGCGTTCCCAGACCTGCTCGAGGCGCTCGATGTTGTTGTCGGCGTCGCGGCGTACCTTGGCCATCTGGCGGTCGGCGGAGTCGCGGGCCTTCTTCTTGTCCGCTGCCTTGGCGCCTTCGCCTTCGAGGCGAGCCAGCTCGTCTTCGAGGTCCTTGGCGATCGCGGCGATGTCGGAGTCGCGCTGGTCAACCAGGTGCTTGCGCTCCAGGTCGTGCTCGGCCTGCAGGTTCGGCAGTTCGGCGTGGCGGTTCTCCTCGTCGACCGAGGTGATCATGTAGGCAGCGAAGTAGATGACCTTTTCGAGGTCCTTCGGAGCCAGGTCAAGGAGGTAGCCCAGGCGGGAGGGAACACCCTTGAAGTACCAGATGTGGGTTACCGGAGCGGCGAGCTCAATGTGGCCCATCCGTTCACGGCGAACCTTGGCGCGGGTAACTTCGACGCCGCAGCGCTCACAGATGATGCCCTTGAAGCGTACGCGCTTGTACTTGCCGCAGTAGCACTCCCAGTCACGGGAAGGACCGAAGATCTTTTCGCAGAAAAGACCGTCCTTCTCCGGCTTCAGGGTTCGGTAGTTGATGGTTTCCGGCTTTTTGACCTCGCCGTAAGACCAGTTGCGGATTTCGTCCGCAGTGGCAAGGCCGATTCGCATGAGGCCGAACGTGGAATCGTTGGACATGGGTCCCTGTTCTCTCTTGTTCTCTAAATCTGAATGTCTCGGGTACGGGAAGAACTAAGGTGACTACCCCAACGGCGCCGGGTGGTCCGGGTTAGGCGGCTTTAATATTTCGAGCGAGCTCTGCGAGCTGCGGAATTTCGTTGCCGCCGTTCCGGGCCTCCCGGCGCCAGCCGGGATGGAAAACCTAAACCTCTTCTACTGAGCTCGGCTCTGCGCGGGACAGATCAATACCCAGCTCTTCCGCGGCCCGGAAGACTTCTTCATCCGAGTCACGCATTTCAATCGTGTTGCCTTCAGTGGAAAGGACTTCCACGTTCAGGCACAGCGACTGCATTTCCTTGATGAGCACCTTGAACGATTCCGGAACGCCGGGCTCCGGGATGTTCTCACCCTTCACGATGGCTTCGTAGACCTTGACGCGGCCGTGGATGTCATCGGACTTGATGGTGAGCAGTTCCTGCAGGGTGTAAGCGGCACCGTAGGCTTCCAGGGCCCAGACTTCCATTTCACCGAAGCGCTGGCCGCCGAACTGTGCCTTACCACCCAGCGGCTGCTGCGTGATCATGGAGTACGGACCCGTGGAGCGTGCGTGGATCTTGTCATCGACAAGGTGGTGCAGCTTCAGGATGTACATGTAGCCAACGGAGATCGGATCCGGGAACGGCTGGCCGGAGCGGCCGTCGAACAGACGGGCCTTTCCGGAAGCACCGATCAGGCGGTCGCCGTCGCGGGTGACGTTCGTGGAGTCCAGGAGGTTGGTGATTTCGTCCTCGCTGGCGCCGTCGAACACCGGGGTGGCAACGGTGGTGGGACCGGTTTCACGGGGCAGCGCGGGCAGGTCCTTGACCCAGTCCGGCTCGCCTTCGATCTTCCAGCCCTGCTTGGCAGCCCAGCCTAGGTGGATTTCCAGGACCTGTCCGACGTTCATTCGGCCCGGAACACCCAGCGGGTTCAGGACGATGTCGACGGGGGTGCCGTCTTCCAGGAACGGCATGTCTTCGATCGGGAGGATCTTGGAGATGACGCCCTTGTTGCCGTGGCGGCCGGCCAGCTTGTCGCCGTCCGTGATCTTGCGCTTGTGTGCCACGTAGACACGGACCAGCTGGTTCACGCCCGGGGGCAGCTCGTCGTCGTTGTCGCGGTCGAAGATGCGCACGCCGATGACGGTTCCGGACTCGCCGTGGGGAACCTTCAGGGAGGTGTCGCGGACTTCGCGGCTCTTCTCGCCGAAGATGGCGCGCAGCAGGCGCTCTTCGGGGGTGAGTTCAGTTTCGCCCTTCGGAGTGACGCGGCCAACCAGGATGTCTCCTGCTTCAACCTCGGCACCGATGTGGATGATGCCGCGCTCGTCGAGCTGGGAGAGGACTTCCTCGGACACGTTCGGGATGTCGCGGGTGATTTCCTCGGCGCCAAGCTTGGTGTCGCGGGCGTCAACCTCATGCTCCTCGATGTGGATCGAGGTCAGGACATCGTCGGAGACCATGCGCTGCGAGAGGATGATGGCATCTTCGTAGTTGTGGCCTTCCCAGGACATGAACGCAACGAGCAGGTTCTTGCCCAGCGCCAGTTCGCCCTGGTCCGTGGAGGGGCCGTCGGCGATGACGTCGTTGACCTCAACGCGGGTGCCTTCGGAGACGATCACGCGCTGGTTGTAGGCGTTGCCCTGGTTCGAGCGCGCGAACTTCATGATCGGGTAGCTGGTCTCGGTGCCGTCGTCATTCATGACGGTGACAAGGTCAGCCGATACCTCGGTGACGACGCCGGCCTTGGCGGCGGTGACGGAGTCACCGGCGTCGATGGCTGCGTACTTCTCCATGCCGGTGCCCACGACGGGACGCTCGGAACGGAGCAGCGGCACGGCCTGGCGCTGCATGTTCGCACCCATGAGGGCACGGTTGGCATCGTCATGCTCGAGGAACGGAATCAGGGCCGTTGCGACCGACACCATCTGGCGCGGGGAAACGTCCATGTACTCCACGCCTTCGGGCTCAACGAGCACGGGCTCGCCGGATCCACCGCGGGCACGGACGAGGACGAGGTCCTCTTCGAAGTGCATGTCTTCGCGCAGCGGGGCGTTTGCCTGTGCGATCGTGCGCTCAACTTCGTCATCGGCGGTCAGGTAATCAACCTGGTCGGTGACGACGCCGTCCACAACCTTGCGGTACGGGGTCTCGATGAAGCCGAAGGCGTTGATCCGGGCGTAGGAAGCCAGCGAACCGATCAGGCCGATGTTCGGGCCTTCAGGGGTTTCGATGGGGCACATACGTCCGTAGTGCGAGGGGTGGACGTCTCGGACTTCCATGCCTGCACGGTCACGGGACAGACCGCCCGGGCCCAGCGCGGAAAGGCGGCGCTTGTGGGTCAGGCCGGCCAGCGGGTTGTTCTGGTCCATGAACTGCGAAAGCTGGGAGGTTCCGAAGAACTCCTTGATCGCAGCGACGACCGGACGGATGTTGATCAGGGTCTGCGGCGTGATCGCTTCGACGTCCTGGGTGGTCATCCGTTCGCGGACAACACGCTCCATGCGGGAAAGACCGGTGCGGATCTGGTTTTCGATCAGTTCGCCGACAGCGCGGATACGGCGGTTGCCGAAGTGGTCGATGTCGTCGACCTCAACGCGGATGTCCACGTCCTGGCCGTCGCGCTTGCCCGGGATGGTCTTCTCGCCGGCGTGCAGTGCCACGAGGAACTTGATCATCGCGACGATGTCATCGATGTTCAGGACCGAGGCGTCGGAGTCGCCGATGGGCTTCTCGACGCCGAGCTTGCGGTTGATCTTGTAACGGCCAACCTTTGCCAGGTCGTAGCGCTTCGGGTTGAAGTACAGGTTCTCCAGCAGCGTCTTGGCAGCCTCGACCGTGGGCGGCTCTCCCGGACGGAGCTTGCGGTAGATGTCCAGCAGGGCATCTTCCTGGGTCTCCGTGGGGTCCTTCTCCAGGGTGGCGCGGATCGAGTCGTACTCGCCGAACGTTTCCAGGATCTGGCCTTCGGTCCAGCCAAGGGCCTTGAGCAGGATGGTTACGGACTGCTTGCGCTTGCGGTCCAGGCGGACGCCCACCTGGTCGCGCTTGTCGATTTCCAGTTCGAACCATGCACCGCGGGAAGGAATGATCTTCGCGGTGTAGATGTCCTTGTCGCTGGTCTTGTCGGCGGCGCGCTCAAAGTAGGCGCCCGGGGAACGGACCAGCTGGGAGACGACGACGCGCTCCGTGCCGTTGATGACGAAGGTGCCCTTGTCTGTCATCAGCGGGAAGTCGCCCATGAACACGGTCTGCTGCTTGATTTCGCCCGTGTTGTTGTTCATGAACTCGGCCTTGACATACAGCGGTGCCGAGTACGTTGCGTCCCGGTCCTTGCACTCGGCCATGGTGTACTTCGGATCAGCGAATTCCGGCTCCGAGAAGCTCAGGGACATGGTGCCCTGGAAGTCTTCGATCGGGGAAATTTCTTCGAAGATATCCGCGAGGCCCGAGGTGGTGGCGAAACCTGCGTCGCCCTCTTCCTGGGCCTTCCGCAGGCGTTCCTTCCAGCGCTCATTGCCTACGAGCCAGTCAAAGCTGTCCGTCTGCAGGGCAAGAAGATTGGGAACATCCAGCGGTTCGTGAATCTTTGCGAATGAAATCCGGGAAGCTGCGTTCTCCGGAGTGGTAGCGGTTGCATTATTAGAGGTGCTCGAGGCGACCAAGAGGGATCCTTCCACAGACCTTCAGGCGTGTTTCGCGCTCCCACTCTGCACTGACGGACCTGGTCCGCGTGCGTCCTGGCGGTCCCGGGCGCCGTGATTGTCCTTTGCTGGGCGTAAAACGCCTGCGTGAACACTTCGGACGCCGCCTGGCCCGTGACACAGCCCACCGCTATATGAAGGCTGAAGGTTAAGAGAGGGAAGCAAATATCTACTATAGGGCATTGGGGACACAGAAGTCTACCCGGTAATCGAAACCCCTGCCAGCTCAACCCGGGATCCTGCAGCGGGAAACTTCAAAGTTCCTGCGCTGCGGCTTCCTGTCGGGGAGCTGCGGGCGGTGCCAGCGAACCGATATGACGCTTGGCTACCCACATAGAGTACCCCAAGTCAGGCGGATCCGCGCGATTTCTTTCCGCGGATTCCGCGCCCGCTCCCCGGCGGAGGCAAAACCGGAAGCCTGCCGGGGGCCGGATGTGTCCCACGCCACGGCAAGCGGGTAGCCTAAAGGCAAAATCCGCAGGACCAACGGATCACCTTCTATGAAAGTGGATTAGCGGCATGAGCACTGAGGCATTTCCAGGAACTGAGGCATTCGCAGGAACTGAGGCGGCGCCCGAGGTTGTCATAGTCGGCGGGGCGCGGACCCCCCAGGGACGGCTGAACGGCCAGCTGTCTTCCTTCACCGCCGTCGAACTTGGCGCCTTCGCCATAGCCGGCGCCCTGGAGCGTTCCGGTGTGGACGCCTCACAGGTGGACAGCGTGATCATGGGCCACGTCGTACAGGCCGGCTGCGGCCAGAACCCGGCCCGGCAGTCCGCCATCAAGGCAGGCCTTGGCTGGGATGTACCCACCGTGACCGTCAACAAGGTCTGCCTCTCCGGACTCGCCGCGGTCATCGACGCGGCACGCCTGATCCGCGGAGGCGAAGCAACCGTGGTGGTGGCCGGCGGCCAGGAATCCATGACACGCGGCCCGCATGTGCTGCCCGGTTCGCGCCAGGGCTGGAACTACGGCAGTATGTCCGTCCTTGATTCGGTCGCTCACGACGGCCTGACGGACGCCTTCGATAACGAATCCATGGGCGTCTCCACGGAACGGGGCAATACCGCCCTGGGCATCAGCCGCACCGCCCAGGATGAGGTGGCGGCTGCCTCCCACCAGCGTGCTGCCGCAGCCGCCGAAGCCGGAATTTTCGACGTCGAGATCGCCCCGGTCACCGTTCCCCAGCGCAAGGGCGATCCACTGGTGCTCACAGCCGATGAAGGTATCCGGCCCTCCACGACTGTGGACACCCTCGCCGGGCTGCGGCCGGCGTTCGATCCGGAAGGCACCATCACGGCGGGCAACTCTTCTCCCCTGTCCGACGGCGCCAGCGCCCTGGTCCTGACCACACGCGCCTTCGCCGAGGAACAGGGGCTGCCCGTCCTCGCCGCCGTCGGGATGCCCGGTCAGGTCGCGGGCCCGGACAACAGCCTGCACTCACAGCCTTCCAATGCCATTTCCCAGGCGCTCAAGCGGGCCGGCTGGACCGCGGCGGACCTCGACTTCGTCGAGATCAACGAGGCCTTCGGCTCGGTGGCCGTGCAGTCGCTGCAGGAACTCGGCGTCGATTTGGAGGACTGCAACATCCACGGCGGGGCGATAGCCCTCGGCCACCCGATCGGTGCCTCCGGCGCACGGCTGGCACTGCACGCGGCGCACGAACTGAACCGGCGAGGTTCCGGGCGTGCCGCCGTCGGGCTCTGCGGAGGCGGCGGCCAGGGTGAAGCCCTGCTGCTGTACAGGCTCTAGGTTTGGAGTCTTCCCCAACCGGCCGTGACCGGGTGCTGGCGGCTGCGGACCGCCTCGGGCTGGACGTTGAGGTCATCGACAGGCCTGCCGCCGCCAGCCTGGCCGAAGCAGCCGCGATGCTTGGCATCACCGCGGCGGACATCGTGAAGTCACTCGTTGTCCGGCGCCGGGCCGGGGAGTACCTGTTTGTCCTGGTTCCCGGAGACGCCCAGATTTCCTGGCCCAAGCTCAGGGCGGCCGCGGGCGCCAACAAACTGATGCTTCCGCCTGCCGAGGAAGCCTTTGAGGCCACCGGCTACGCCCGCGGAACCATCACTCCGCTGGGCAGTACTGTGGCGTGGCCCGTCTTTGCTGCTCCGGGCATTCGGGGCCGGCGTGTATCGATGGGAGCCGGCGAGCACGGAGCCAGCCTCTTCGTGGACGGGGACGCCCTCCTCGCGGTCCTGGACGCAACCGTCACGGACATCACCGACCCGCTCTCCTAGCGCGCCAATAACCCACCGAACGCAAAAACCCCCGCTTCGAAACGAAGCGGGGGTTTTTGCTGGCCTGCGGCAGTGCCGCAGAAGCAGTACTACTTGAGGGTAACCGTGGCGCCGGCAGCCTCGAGGGCTTCCTTGGCCTTGTCAGCGGTCTCCTTGTTGGCGCCTTCGAGGATAGCCTTCGGAGCACCGTCAACCAGGTCCTTGGCTTCCTTCAGGCCCAGGGAAGTCAGCGCGCGGACTTCCTTGATCACTGCGATCTTCTTGTCGCCAGCGGCTTCGAGGATAACGTCGAATTCGCTCTTCTCTTCAGCAGCTTCAGCAGCGCCGCCGCCAGCCGGACCGGCAACTGCAACAGCAGCAGCGGTGACATCGAAGGTCTCTTCGAAGAGCTTCACGAAGTCGGAGAGCTCGATGATGGACAGTTCCTTGAAAGCTTCAATGAGCTCTTCGTTGGTGAGCTTCGCCATGATGTGGCGTCCTTCCTATAAGTGGTGCGCCAAGGCACCGGAGTGTGAGGGTGAAGAGTTATTACTCTTCGGTGGCTGCTTCGGCGGCCGGTGCTTCTTCTGCGGCAGCCGGAGCTTCTTCCGCAGCGGGAGCAGCAGCGCCGCCTTCTTCTTCGAGCTTGATGCGCAGGGCATCGACCGAGCGGGCCAGCATGGACATCGGTGCCTTGAGGACACCGGCGACGCGTGCAAGCTGGAACTCGCGGGACTCGAGCGCAGCCAGGGCAGCAACACCGGAGGCGTCAAGGGCGTTGCCCTCGAAGATACCGGTCTTGATGATCAGCTGCGGGTTGGTCTTTGCAAAATCCGTCAGGCTCTTCGCAGCGGCAACTGCGTCACCCTTGATGAAGGCAATTGCAGTGGGGCCGGAGAGCTGGCCATCGAACGCGTCGATGCCGGCTTCCTTGGCTGCAATGCCCGTCAGGGTGTTCTTGACGACCGAGTACTTGGTGTCCTGGCCGAGCGAACGGCGCAGCTCCTTGAGCTGTGCAACGGTGAGCCCGCGGTATTCGGTTAGGACAGCAGCGGTTGAATCCTTGAAATCGTTGGCGATTTCTTCAACTGCTGACACCTTGGTTGGCGTTGCCATAACCCTCCTTCCGGGGAAATAATGCCGGTGGATCGGGTCCCGAACATAAAAAACGCCCCGGGCAGATGCACGGGGCTTCACTCAACGGATTGCTCCGGAGTTCAGTTCGTTCACCTGCGCAGGCCGCCCTCATGAGGGACTTTCGGATGTTTCTCCAACCGGTTTCCACCCGTGCAGGCTGAAGGTTCAGCATTTACTGTGGGATTGAAGGCACATCGACCGACGGTCTTTGGTAGTTCAAGAGTACGGGAGATCCTGGCAGGGACCAAATCACCGGATCTGCAGCTCCTTCTGCCACTCCCCCGCATAGCCGATGGGGCGGAACCCGAGCTGGTCGTTAATGGCCAGCATGTACCTGTTCTCCTCGGCGTTCCAGGTGTACACCCGACGCACATCGGGGAAGAGCTGCCCCAGCTGCTGGAGGTTTCCGGCCTTCAACATCATGCCGAGCCGGTTGCCGCGGTGGTGCTGGAGCACCAGCGTATCGTCCTGGTAGGCCACGCCCGGGTTGCTCCGGGCGACTTCCAGCACGGTATGGCCCGCGAGCTCACCCGAGGCCACTTGGCGGACGGCACACACCAGCACGTCATACCCCATACCCCGTGCCTTCTCCTCAGCTTCCCGGACCCTGGGCGCGTCCCAAACCTCCGGAGTCAGGTCCAAGCCACCCAGGGGGGCGTCGGTGCTCATCTTCTGCCGTAGTTGGGCGTAGGCATCCACCAGTGCCTCCGGGCACGCGTCCTGCCAGAAGACGAGTTCGTAGCCGGAGGAACCCGTGCTGTCCGGGAGCCCGTCGCCGGCACCGTGCACCGGAAGGTCGAGCCGGCTGATCCGCTCAATGAGTTCCAGGCTGAAGCCACAGGACAAGGCGAAGGAAGCCGCTGCGTCCTGCGGGATGAACGACGCCGGAACGTCGACGGCGGTTACCTCCCCGCCGTCCTGCGGATGGTCGGTCTCCGCTATCAGGGTCCGCCGTCCGTCTGCGGCAGCCTGCTCCTCCGCCGCAGCACAAAGCGCCGCGCCGATGCCTCTCCGCCGCGAACGGGCGTCCACCACCACGTTGATGGTGGCTGTGTGCAGATTATCGGTCAGGGGCAGGTTGAGCCGGGCAACGCCGAGGATTTCCTGCCCGGCACCGGCCCGCGCAACCAGCAGCTGCCGCCGGCGGGTGGACGTGCTTTGGAGACCGGCCCGCAGCGCCTGGGCCGTTTCGCAAAAGTCGTCATTTCCCCAGATCTCGCGCTGCTGGTCATTGAAGAGCCGGGCAACAGCCAGGAAGCCGCCCGCGTCCGGCGATTCGGAGCTTTGCGGCAGGACGAACGGTTCCACGGCCAAGGGAGTCATGGCCCATATCCTGCCGGAGAACCCCGCTGGAACCAAAGCGGGTTCAGCCACGGAAACACAAAACGGCCGCAGCTCGAAAGCTGCGGCCGTTGTGGGGAGGAGTCCTCCCGAAGCAATGCGCTGACTATGCGTCTGCGAGAACCTTCGTGACGTTCGGGTCCACGGCGATGCCGGGGCCGAAGGTGGTGGTCACGGTGGCCTTCTGGATGTAGCGGCCCTTAGCTGCGGACGGCTTCAGGCGAAGTACTTCTTCCAGGGCAGCGGCGTAGTTCTCGGCCAGCTTCTGGGCGTCGAAGGACGTCTTGCCAATGATGAAGTGCAGGTTGGAGTGCTTGTCGACGCGGAAGTCGATCTTGCCGCCCTTGATGTCGGAGACAGCCTTGGCAACGTTCGGGGTCACCGTGCCGGTCTTCGGGTTCGGCATGAGGTTACGCGGGCCGAGCACGCGGCCCAGGCGGCCGACCTTGCCCATGAGGTCCGGGGTAGCCACTGCGGCGTCGAAGTCGGTCCAGCCTGCTGCGACCTTTTCGATCATGTCGTCGGAACCAACGAAGTCGGCTCCGGCAGCGATAGCTGCTTCAGCCTTCTCGCCGGTGGCGAAGACGAGGACGCGGGCGGTCTTGCCCGTGCCGTTGGGCAGGTTGACCGTGCCGCGGATCATCTGATCGGCCTTGCGGGGGTCAACGCCCAGGCGGAAAGCAACCTCAACGGTGGCATCCGTCTTGGACGGGTTGGTTTCCTTGGCCAGTGCTACGGCGTCAACCGGCGCGTACAGCTTGTCCGCGTCGATCTTTGCCACAGCGGCTTCATATGCTTTGCTGCGCTTTGCCATCTGCTTTTTCTCCTTGTGCAGTTGTGGTCTGTCGGACCGCGCTCGGCCCTGCCACGTGCCGTGACGCCCATTGCGGGCGATTCGGCTGAATGAATTTGGTTGTGCCCGGCCATTCGGCCGTGCGGTAAGGCTTTATTAGCCTTCGACGGTGATACCCATGGAACGGGCGGTGCCGGCGATGATCTTGGCGGCGGCCTGAACGTCGTTGGCGTTCAGGTCTTCCATCTTCGCGGTGGCGATCTCTTCGATCTGTGCCTGGGTCAGCTTCGCAACCTTGACGGTGTGCGGGGTGCCGGAGCCCTTGGCAACGCCTGCAGCCTTCTTGATCAGTTCAGCCGCCGGAGGCGTCTTGGTGATGAAGGTGAAGGAGCGGTCTTCGTAGACCGTGATTTCGACCGGGATGACGTTTCCGCGCTGGGATTCCGTTGCAGCGTTGTACGCCTTGCAGAATTCCATGATGTTGACACCGTGCTGGCCAAGGGCGGGACCAATCGGAGGAGCCGGGTTGGCGGCGCCTGCATTGATCTGCAGCTTGATAAGGCCGGTGACCTTTTTCTTGGGGGCCATGAAAGGGTCCTTCTCTGAAATAAGTTCCCGAAGGACAGGAGCGTCCGTCCGGGTTGGTGGCCGCCGTGGCGCGGCGGCCTTACGCTGCCCTGCAGGATAAAGCGGTCCTGCACGCAGCGAAGTCTCTTACTGGATCTTGGTGACCTGTCCGAAGGAGAGCGTAACCGGGGTTTCGCGCTCGAAGATGGTCACCAGCACCACCAGCTGCTGGGATTCGGGCTTGATCTCGGAGATCGTGGCCGGGAGGGTCTCGAACGGTCCCTCGTTGACGGTCACGGACTCGCCGACCTCGAAGTCCACGGCGATGGCAGCCTGGGCTGCCTTGGCCGGGGCACCGGAAGCAGTGGTCTTCGGGGACACCACGGTGTGCTCAAGCATGGAGAAGACTTCGTCCAGGCTCAGCGGGACCGGGTTATGGGCGTTGCCGACGAAGCCGGTGACACCGGGAGTGTGGCGGACGACGCCCCAGGAAGCATCCGTGAGTTCCATGCGCACCAGCACGTAGCCGGGGATGCGCACACGGTTCACGATCTTGCGGGTGGTGTTCTTGATCTCGACGACTTCCTCCATCGGAACCTCGATCTGGAAGATGTTCTCTTCCATGTCGAGGGTCTGGATGCGGGTCTCGAGGTTTGCCTTTACGCGGTTTTCGTAACCTGCGTAGGAATGGATGACGTACCAGTCACCCTCCTGGCGGCGCAGCTTGGCCTTGAAGGCGGCAACGGGATCTTCTTCGGGCTCGGCAGCAGCGGCGGTTTCGTCCCCGGCCTCTGCTTCTTCGGCGGGAGCCTCTTCAGCATTCTCCGCGTCTTCGGCCGATGCGTCACCGGCATCCGCCGCAGCGGCTGCTTCGGTCACCTGATCCTCGGTATCCAGATCAGCGGTTTCGTCATTGATCTGTGAATCGAGTTCTTGCTCGGACACGTAGATTCCTGCTTTCTTCTTCAGCTCTATTGGTCTGTCACTAGCTCAGTTCTTCGAACGGACCTTCCCCGCACGGCTGGCGACAGGGAATTCGATGGCTAGCTTTCGCCGCCGCCCGAACCGAAGATCCACAGTGCGCCAGCACCAAAGACAAAGTCCAGAAGGGACACGATGATAATCATGACCACCACGAAGGCGAGAACCACGATGGTGAACCGGACCAGCTCCTTGCGGGTGGGGGTTACAACCTTCTTCAGTTCTGCAATAACCTGGCGCAGGAAGAGAGCGATGGCGCCGAAGAAGCCCCGCTTCTTCGCAGGCTTGCCGGAGGGGTGTCCCTTGGAGCTGCTGGCAGCTGTCTCGGTCACCTTTCGCCTCACTCATCTGTTCGGTTCACGGCTCCGCAGCCTCAGGCTGGGCACCGCTGCTTCATGAAGGACTGCTTTAGACGGCGAAACCGACGTCATGCGCAGGGCAGACAGGACTCGAACCTGCAACCTGCGGTTTTGGAGACCGCTGCGCTACCAATTGCGCCACTACCCTTCGGGAGAGTTCCACTTTACCGGCACATCCCGCACATAACCTAACCGGTCCGCGGGCATGCTCCAGCATCAAGAGAACAACACCGAGGAACAAGTCTACGCAATCTTTGCCCCCGAGTCGAACCGGGGGTGGAACAGGGCCCAATCCCCGCCTGCACACGGCGGAACCGGCCGGCGCCGGAGGAGGAAATCCGTGCAGTGCGACCGGCCCCGGAACTGTAAAAGACTGCAATGTGTTCCAGGCACGCCTAAGCTTGGCTTGCATAAAGTGACGCCGCGGCGCTTCCCGGACGGACCCAGGGTCCCCGAAAGAAACCGCAGGCCACCAGCAGGTACGAACTCAATACAGCACGCATCCAGCATCAAACCAGACGGGAACGCCATGCCTTCCAACGGCCGAATCTCAGAGCGCATCGCCTCCATTGCGGAATCCGCCACCCTTGCAGTCGACGCGAAGGCCAAGGCCCTGAAGGCTGCCGGCCGCCCGGTCATCAGCTTCGGTGCCGGTGAGCCCGATTTCCCAACTCCCGGGTACATCGTCGACGCCGCCGTCGCCGCCGCGCAGGACCCGCGCTTCCACCGCTACTCCCCCGCATCCGGCCTGCCGGAGCTGAAGAAGGCGATTGCGGAGAAGACCCTGCGCGATTCAGGCTATTCCGTGGAACCGTCCCAGGTCCTGGTAACCAACGGCGGCAAGCAGGCCGTGTACGAGGCATTTGCGACGCTGCTCAACCCGGGCGACGAAGTCCTGGTCCCCACTCCGTACTGGACCACGTACCCCGAGGCAATCCGCCTCGCCGGAGGCGTTCCGGTGGAAATCTTCGCGGGCCCGGAACAGGATTACCGCGTCACTGTCTCGCAGCTGGACGCAGCCCTGACGGAGAAGACCAAGGTGCTGCTCTTCGTTTCCCCGTCCAACCCGACCGGTGCCGTGTATCCGTCCGACGACGTCGCCGAGATCGGCATGTGGGCAGCGGACCATGGCCTGTTCGTGGTTACGGATGAGATTTACGAGCACCTCACCTACGGCGGAGTGCCCTTCACCTCCATTGCCACCCGCTGCCCCGAGCTGGGCGACAAGGTGGTCATCCTCAACGGAGTTGCCAAGACCTACGCCATGACGGGATGGCGGGTCGGATGGATGATCGCCGCCCCCGACGTCATCAAGGCAGCCACCAACCTGCAGTCCCACCTGTCTTCCAACGTCTCCAACATCTCGCAGATGGCTGCGCTGGCAGCTGTCTCGGGCCCCCTCACCGCAGTGGATGAGATGAAGATTGCCTTCGACCGGCGCCGGCGGGCCATGGTGGAGGCGCTCAACTCGATCGACGGCGTGCTCTGCCCGATGCCCGAGGGCGCGTTTTACGCCTACCCCGACGTGCGGGGGCTGCTGGGCCGGGAATTCCCGAATGCCGCAGGCCCGGTTCGTCCGCAGACTTCAGCGGAGCTTGCCGCGCTGATCCTGGACGCCGTCGAAGTCGCCGTGGTCCCGGGCGAAGCCTTCGGTCCCTCCGGGTACCTGCGCCTGTCCTACGCCCTGGGCGATGAGGACCTTGCCACCGGCATGGACCGGCTGAAGGAATTCCTGGGCCAGGCCAAGCCCTAGAGCAGCCTGCGGGCTGCAGCCCACCGGGTCAGTTCATGCCTGGATGAGAGCTGCAGCTTCCGCAGGACCGCAGAAACATGCGTTTCCACGGTCTTTACGGAAATAAAGAGTTCCCGGGCCACCTCTTTATAGCTGTAGCCGCGGGCAATCAGCCGCATGACCTCGCGTTCGCGGACCGAGAGGCGGTCGAGTTCATCCTCCACGCTGACGGTCGTTGATGCCCCGAAAGCATCGAGGACGAATCCGGCCAGACGCGGAGAGAAGACGGCGTCGCCGCCTGCCACCCGGACTACCGCGTCGGAGATCTCCGCACCGGAAATGGTCTTGGTGACGTAGCCCCGTGCCCCGGCGCGAATGACGGTGACGACGTCCTCAGCGGCGTCGGAAACGCTCAGGGCCAGGAACCGCGTGGTGGCCAGGAGATCCGCGCAACCCGCGATGACCTCCGCACCGCCTCCCCCGGAACCCCCTGGGAGGTGGACATCCAGCAGGACCACCTGCGGACGGGCGCTGCGGATGGCCGCGACGGCGCTTTCCACGGTTGCCGCCTCCCCCACGACGTGGACCCGTGCGTCCAGGTCTGCCTTGAGTCCGGACCGGAAGATGGCGTGGTCATCTACCACCACCACGTCAATGGGTTCTGCCGCAATGCTCACGTGTTCTCCGCTTCCTTCTGCTGCGCTGCCGGTGCGTCCGTACCGGTCAGGGGCAATGCCAAATGTATCTCGGTGCCGTTTGGGCTGGTTCGGATCCGGGCTGTGCCGCCGTGGCGCTGCATACGCCCAATAATGGATTCCCTCAGGCCCAGCCGGTCCTGAGGTACGGAGTCCGGATCGAAGCCCGAGCCGCGGTCGCGGACGAACACCTCAGCGGATTCGGGGCTGCACTCCAGGTAGAGCGATATCTGGCCGCCTGCATGCTGGGCCGCATTGAACAGTGCGGCCCTGGCAGCCTGCACCAGTGCGGAACTCTGGACCGTGAGCTCCGCGGTCCCCACGGCAACAAAGTCCACCGGATGCCCGTAGGCGTCTTCGACCTCGGCGGCGACGGCCTTCAGCGCGTCCGCCAGCGTTCCCGTGCCTTTCTCCGGGTCCGCGTAGAGCCACTGGCGCAGTTCCCGTTCCTGGGCACGCGCCAGTTTGATGACGTCGGACTCGGACCCGGCGCGGTTTTGGATCATCGCCAGCGTCTGCAGCACCGAGTCATGGAGGTGGGCGGCGATTTCGGCCCGTTCGGTCTGCCGGATGCGCCCGGCGCGTTCAGTCTGGAAAGCACGCCACCACCGAACGGCCCAGGGCGCCAGCACCAGCGCGATGCCCGCGAGGACCGCCAGCGAAGCCACGGAAGCAGCGAGCAGCACGTCCCAGGTGATGGATCCGGAGACAACCAGCAGGAACCCCGAAATGACCAGGACCAGTCCGGCGATAAGCCTCAGCAGCCCCATCTTCCGGTCTGCTCCGGCGCCGGCAACAAGCCCGGCCTTTCGACTGGCATCCAGCTGGGACCAGGCCAGGACTGCACCGGCAGCGATCACGGCGAACGGGAAGATCATCTGGAGATTGATCTGCGCTCCGAGTGCCTGTGCCACCACTGCGGCAGCAACCCCCAGCAGGGCGAGTCCGATCAGGATCTCGCGGCTGCCGATCAGCCCCGCACCGGCGCCCGTCCGGGCCGGCTGGCCCTGCTGCAGGTACCGGGCAAAGTTCTCAGCTACGCTGCGCGGGTTCTTCTCCCCCGCCGCTGCCTGTTCCTCGGCGGTGGGCACCATAATCCAGAGCCAGCCGTAAAGCACGACGCCGGCACCGGCCACCAGCGAGAGCACCGCCATCAGGATGCGGACAGTCCCTACGGGCATGCCGAGGTGGACTGCCAGCCCGGAGCAGACACCGGCAACCACCTTCTCGGGGGCGCGGAGCAGGGGAGGTCTCATGCTCCAATCCAAGCACGGCAGCGGCCGGGAACCGGCACATATTTCCTTTCCGGTTCCCGGGTCAGGGGTACGTTCAGGGGTCGCTCAGGGGAAACCCGGATGTGCGGGCGTCCCCCGGTTGGAAGACTGGAAGCATGAACCCGCACTCAACTAACCCCGGAACCCCCGGCGGGGAACACACCCCGCCAGTGCCGCCGGCCATGCCCGGCACGCCGCCCCCCGGCGCACCTGCCCAGAACTCCTTTTTTGCCTGGATCCGCCAACTGGGGATCCGCCGCTCCCCGGACCGGTGGATAGGCGGCGTGGCCGGAGGAATCGGCCAGCGCACCGGCCTGGACCCGGTCCTTGTCCGAGGGCTCGTGATCGTGCTTTCGATCTTCGGTATCGGAGTCGTCCTTTATGGCGTTGCCTGGGCGCTGCTGCCCGAGCCGGACGGACGGATCCATCTCGAAGAGGCTGTCCGCGGCACCTGGACCGCCGGGATGACCGGAGCGCTGGTCTTTACCGTCCTGGGACTGAGTGGTCCGGGCATCTCCTTCTGGGCCAACGACGGGTGGCTGGGGTCCGTGTTCTGGGGCCTGTTCTGGGTAGCAGCGGTGCTGCTGGGCATCTACTGGCTCACCACTCGGAACAACAACAAGGGCCCGGGGACGGGGAATCGTCCGGGAGGTCCGTCCGCCTACGCGGAGCCGGGCCAGCCCGATCCGAACCAGCCGCCCGCTCACCAGCACGGCTGGTCCTCTGCAAGCTCATACGCGGGCAGAACCGAGACCGGCCAGAACGCAACCTCCCAGCCCGCCGGCTCTGCGCCTGCCGGCCCGCCGCCCGTGGGCTATCCCGGCCCGGAGGCGCCGACGATGCCACTGCCCTACGGTGCACATTCCGCGTCTCCGGCCGGGCACGCCAACCCCGCCGGCCCGGGCTTCGACGGCTTCTACGTACAGTTCCCGCCTCCGGGCAAGGAGCCCAAGCCGGTCAGCTGCCATCCGCCGGCGTCGTGGGTCGCCCTGATCTGCGGGTTTGCGCTCCTGGCCGCCGGGGTGCTGCTGGCGCTGGACTACAGCGGCATCTACGTGACCGGTTCCCCGGTGACTGTTGCCCTGGCTGCAGCCGGTGTTGTCTTTGGCCTGGGAATCGTGGGGCTGGGCGCGGCCGGCAGGTCCTCGGGACTGGCAGGCGGACTCGGTGTCCTCACCCTGATTGCTGCCCTGCTGTTCAACGGCAGCTTCGCCTACCGCAACCTCGTGGTGGCAAACCAGTCCGACTGGAGTGCCAGCCAGTCCACAGCGGCGTCCGAGGGCTACAGCGTTGCCGCTGCCGACGGAAACCTGGACCTGCGCGGCCTGGCGAGTGAACTCAAGGACGGAGACATCACCGTTCCGGTGAGCGTGGCGGCCGGGGACCTCAGCATCCTGGTTCCCGACGACGTGCCGGTCTCGGTCTACTCCGAAATGGCCCTCGGCAATGTGGAGCTCGAACACGACGGCAGGTACAGCTCCGCAGGGGGTCTGTGGGTGGGACCGCAGGAGCGGCAGCTCAACCCTGAGGCGCGGGGCAACCGCATCATCATCGAAATCAAAGGTGTCGCCAGCAACGTGCTGGTGACCACGGACGAAAGCAGCCTGGACCGATGAGCGAATCCCAAAACGAACCACGCAGTTTCGACGCCGATCCGGCTGCTTTTGGAGCACCTTCGGAAGCAGGGTATGTGCCGGAAACCGAACCCGAGCGCCGGCCCCTGCGCGTTGGCACAATCGTCTGGGGCCTGGTCCTGGCTGTGGCGGGAGCCCTGGTCCTCGCGGTCCAGCTCACCGGCATTCGGCTGGACACGGGCATGGTCCTGCTGGGCCTCCTCATCGGAGCCGGGGCGGCCCTGGTCATCGGGGGCCTGCTGGCTGTCCTGGGCAAGAACCGCTCCGCCTAGGGCTGCCTGCCGGGTTTCCGCCCCTGGCCGAACCGGCCCGCAAAGAGTGTACGAATCCAAGAAGTCCAAGAAGAAGGAAAGAATCAACTGATGGATAAGTTTTTCGACGTATTGCGTTCCTCACCCATCAAACGGGCCCGCGGCGGTTGGCTGGCGGGAATCTGCGCCGGCATTGCCCAAAAATTTGGCTGGGATGTCTCCCTGGTCCGCATTGTGGTCCTGCTGAGCTTCCTGCTGCCGTTCATCGGCATCGGCACCTACCTGGTGGCCTGGCTCCTGCTGCCCACCACGGACGGAACCATACTGCTGCAGAAGTTCATCAGGCGCTGATCATGGCCGGGCCCGGCACTCCCCGTGCGCAGCGGCAACAAATCCGCGTAATGCCGCGCCCGGTCGGAGTGCCGGGTACCGGGCGCCAGCCTGAGCGTGGCTAGAATCAATGGAGGCCGCCGCCCACCTACCAGATCCAGGGGTCACGTAATGAAGATCGGCATCCTTACCAGCGGGGGCGACTGCCCCGGACTCAACGCGGTGATCCGCGGAGCGGTACTCAATGGGATCAAGACCCATAACGTCGAGTTCGTCGGTTTCCTCGACGGATGGCGCGGGGTAGTCGACGGCGACGTCATCGACCTGCCCCGTACCCGGGTGCGCGGCATTTCCAAGCAGGGCGGAACCATTCTGGGCACCTCCCGCACCAACCCCTTCGAAGGTCCCAACGGCGGACCCGAGAACATCCGGAAAACGCTTGAGCGGCTCGGGATCGACGCCGTCATCGCCATTGGCGGGGAAGGCACGCTCGCTGCCGCCCAGCGGCTGACCGACGCCGGGCTGAAGATCGTGGGTGTCCCCAAGACCGTGGACAATGACCTGGATGCCACCGACTTCACCTTCGGGTTCGACACGGCCGTCCAAATTGCCACCGAAGCGATCGACCGTCTCCGCACCACCGGCGAGTCCCACCACCGCTGCATGGTGGCCGAAGTCATGGGCCGCCACGTCGGCTGGATTGCGCTGCACTCCGGCATGGCGTCCGGTGCCCATGCCATCCTGATTCCCGAAAAGCCCGTGAGCCTGGACCAGATTGCCCAGTGGGTAACCGAGGCCCGGGACCGCGGCCGTGCGCCCCTGGTGGTTGTGGCGGAAGGCTTCGTCACCACTGACATGGAAGCCCCGCACTCCGAGCGTGGGCTGGATTCCTTCGGCCGTCCGCGGCTCGGCGGGATCGGCGAGCTCCTGGCGCCGGAAATCGAGGCGCGAACAGGGATCGAAACCCGTGCCACCGTCCTGGGCCACATCCAGCGCGGCGGTGTCCCCACCGCCTTTGACCGGGTCCTGGCCACCCGGCTGGGCATGGCTGCCGTGGATTCGGTCATGGACGGGCTGTGGGGAACCATGGTGTCCCTGCATGGAACCGACATTGTCCGGGTAGGGTTCGAGAAGGCCCTGGATAACCTCAAGACCGTTCCGGAGCACCGCTACGACGAAGCGGCCATTCTTTTTGGTTAGGCCCCCTATCAGTTTGGCATCCGCACCTTGCGCCGCCCTGCGCACACACGTGTAGCTTGAATCCTATGGACCTTGACCCCGGCACTATTGCCATCATCCAGCTCGCCTGGTCCCGCAGGCTGGGGCTGGAAGACGACGCCCTCTCGGCTGCGGAGGATGAAGAGCGCATTTACGACGTGCACGACGAAGCGAACGAAGTGAAGTTCGTCCGGCTGTTCGGCCGCGAAGTTTTTTCCGGACCCGAGTGGGCAGCCGAACAGGTTCGCTCCAAAAGCACGGCTGAACTCAGCAGCTTCTCCGGGCTGCTGCGGCTTTCCCTGGACCACGGTGGCCGGGGAATGGCGGAGGAGCACCTGTACTACACGGATTCATATCCGCCGATCCCGGGGGCAGAAGAGCTGGCCGTGGCCGATGACTACCACTATGCCGAAGCCCTCGAGCGGCTCTGCCCCCCGGACGACGTCGTGGAAGCCAAGCTCTCCGGCCGCGAAATCCTCTTCGTCCTGGTCGATGACACAGGTCCCGGCGCTCCGGTCCCGGTAGCCGGCGCCGGCTACAGCATCCGCGAGGGGATCCTGGCCGACGTGGGAACATTGACCGCCCCGGACCACCGGATGCGGGGGCTGGGCTCCTACATCACGTCCGTCGCAGTGGAAGACGCAATGGCTGCCGGGCTGATCCCCCAGTCCCGCATCCAGTCCAATAATCTTGGTGCCAGCCGGACAGCTGCACAGGCCGGGTTTGTCTCTGCGGGCCTGTGCACCTCGGTATCGCTTCCGGCTTAGCCGCGGCGGCTGCCGGTGGATCCGTGACGGCCCTCCGGTGCCCCGCAGCTCCGGGGTGCTAGCTTTCGAGGAGATCCGCGCGCTGGAAGTAGGCAGCGGTGGCGCGGGCTGAGGGATTGCCGGCGTCAGCATCGGCACCGGCACCCAAAAGGGTACGGACAACGTCCGCATAACCCTTGAAAACTGCCCCTGCCAGCGGAGACTGTCCCCGGTCGTTGAGTGTGTTGACGTCCGCACCAAGCTCGATCAGCGCCTGAACCGTCCCGGCATGCCCGTGGTAGGCGGCAAGCATGAGCAGGGAATCCCCTGCGGCGTTGGTCAGCGTGACGGGAACACCGGCGCTGATGTAGGTGCGCAGCAGGTCCGTGTCCCCCTGGCGGGCGCCGTTGAACAGCCGTTCGGCGAGCTCCAGCATTTCCTGGTCTGCTGCGCTGCCCTGCGCCTGGTCCGGTGAGTCAGTCATCCAGCTCTTGTCCTTTCGTGCCGGCCGCTGCCGGCCCTCGTGAGTCCTCTCCCCTGCCCGCCGGGTACTAGCGCGGGCGCGGGCTCCGCAGCAAACCGGTGGGCCGGCCCACAGCCTGGCCTGCATCCGGGGAAACAACCAGTTCCTGGGCTGCGGCGTAAAGCTCGCCCTCGTCGTCGACCGTCAGCTGCTCGTCCGGGTCAACCGAACGCTTGATGACGGCCAGGGCAATGGCCCCCATCTCGTAATGCTGGGCCACGGAGGTCACCCGGCCGACTACCCGCTCACCGAGCTTCACCGGGCTTCCGGCGGCTGGGAGGGTGTGCTGCGAACCGTCCAGCTGCAGGAAAACCAGCCGGCGCGGCGGATGCCCAAGGTTATGGACGCGCGCAATGGTTTCCTGGCCCTTGTAGCACCCCTTGGCCAGGTGGACGGCGGTTCGAATCAGGTCCAGTTCGTGCGGAATAGTCTTGTCATCGGTCTCCGCGCCAAGGCGCGGACGCCAGGCCGCGATACGGAGTGCTTCGGCGGCCATGGATCCGGCCAGGGCCTGCCCGGAGGCACCCACAGCGTCCTCGAGGCCTTCCCGCGGAATCAGGTACTCGTGCCAGGGGCGTTCGTGTCCCGGGTGTGCCGGTTCGTCAGTTGCGGTGTACGCATGCCCTCCCGGCGAAACCCGGGGCCAGGGATCGGTCCACACCGCGAAGTCCGACCAGGCAGTCACCGGCGCAACGGAACCAGCCACGGCCCAGTCCGCAGTGACGTCACTGACCTCCACGCGAAGCATGAACTTCATGCTGTCCAGCCATGCGCTGAGCTCCGGGGCCTCGTCTCCCTCGACAATCAGCCAGGTGCGTTCGCCGTCATCCAGCACACGGGCGTCGTGTTCGATCCTTCCCTGCACGCTCAGCAGCAGCAGCTCGGAGCTCTCACCGGGTTTCAGGGCAGCGACCTGCTGGGAGGAAAGGGTGTTGAGCCAGCTCAGCCTGTCTTCGCCGGAGACCGTGACGACGCCGCGGCTGGAGAGGTCGGTAACGGCTTCGCCGCGGGCCAGGGCCCGCTGCTCACGCAGGGGGTCGCCGTAGTGGGCTGCCGTACCGGCATCGGCGCCGGCAGCTTCGACGGCTCCAGGGCGGTTAAGGAGGGGGCTTTTGATGCTCATGTCAGGTGCAACGTCCTGCCAGGTAAGGGTATTCCGGTCCCCGGGCTGCGGGGATCAGTCCTGTTTTTTGAGGATCGCGGAGGCATGCGCTTCGAGTGCCTTGCCTTCGGCCGCGACGTCCCAGCGCCAGTAAAGGTCACCGTTGACCAGCCCGTAGATCCGGGTTGCCGCGGTGTATTCCTTCGAATTCACGCCGCGCATCACAAGGTCCGTGGTGAGCTGGATCTGCGGGCCCTTGATCTGGCCGTAGTAGAGTTCCGCGATGCCGCCCGGGTGCACGATGGTGGCGGTAATGTCGAAGCCACCGGAATCGTTGCGCAGTTCTTCAACCTCGTCGGCGCTCCGCAGGGCCGGGACGATGTCCGCGGGAATGAGGCCCGGACCGCCGTCGGCGTCGTTCAGCGGGCGGTCCAGCGCCCAGAAGCCGGTCTCCACGGCGAGCGGGCGCAGCACTGTGCCTGCCTCGTCCGTCAGCCAGCTCTCCGCCGTGTACTGCAGGTAGGGCAGACCGTTCTGCCGGAACGTAACACGCTGGGAGAAATGCTCGGACTCCGCGTCGCCTTCACCAAGGCGGCCGGTTCCTTCCCAGACTCCCAGGAGCCAGGAGAGAGGAACGAGTTCGGGCGTGAGGTCTGTGGGGATCTCCATTGGCATGGCCGGACCCTTCCCTGGTCAGTTCGGGCGGTTTTAAGGTTTCGAGTTACTTCTGGCCTTTGTACAGGCGGGAAACAACAAGGGCTGCGAAACCTGCCATGGCCAGGCCAGTGACACCCAGAAGGACAATGAAGAAGATTTCAAGAGCAAGAAGCGACATGCCTCCATCCTAACCCGGTCTGCGGGTGCTTTGTCTCTTGTGACTCCCCCGCCGCGGGGCCTAGGGGAGAAGGAGCCGGCCGGCAAAGTACACGGCGGTACCCAGCGCGAGGACCGGGGACGCACCGGCCGCAACGATCCCCAAAACGCCGGGAGAACCATCCCGGCTAAGCGACAGCCGGCGCACGGCAACAATCACCGCTGCGCAGAGCGCGCCCACAAAGGCACCCGCCGGGATGGGCAGGCCGGGAACCAGGGCGGCTGCGCCGGCACCGGCAAGGGCGCCGGCAACGACGCCGAACGGTGCGGTGATACGGTCCGCCAGCGGTATGAGGGAGATGAGGATGGCCACAGCGATGGCTGCGGCTCCGGCCGAGATGAGTCCAGCGGACCCTTCCCCTCCCGGCAGGCGGTCGGCTGCGACCCAGCCGGCGGCCATCCCGGCAACGAGGGATCCGCCGATCACGCCGATGGTGGATTCAAGGCGGTGCGGCTGCCCGGTGCCGCGCAGCAGCTGGATGAGGAACACGGCCCCTACTCCAACGGCAACAATGCCGGGCATCCAGGTGAGCATGGCGGTGGCAGGAGCGAAGTAGGCGGCCGCAACTCCGCCGGCGCCCACGAGCGCAAGCACCAGGCCCTGGCTCTTGCGGGCTGGAACACCCAGAAGGTACGGCCAGCCGAAGCCGGCTGCCGCGGCTGCAGCTCCGGTGAACAGCGCCACGGCTTCCGGGGAAACAAAGGATGCCGCCACGATTCCGACCAGTACAGTTGCCGCCGGCACCGCTATGCTCCAAGGTTTCACCCTAGCCATACTGCCTTATTACGCAGCGTGGATAAAAGCTACGGGCTGCCGGGCCGCCGCTGGGTATACTTTCAACCACTCTTCGGCCGCTGGGGACCGGACGGGATAACGTGCCCAATGATGTGCGCCCAACTTTCGGAGGATCCATGTCGCACATTCTGCTCCTGACCAACAGTCCGGGGTCATCTGTTGAGGTCCTCCCTGCCCTGGAGCTGCTCAACCACAAAGTCCACATCCTCCCCGCGGAGCCCACTGCTCTCCTGGACAGCGACCCCTGCGACGTCGTGCTGGTTGATGCACGCAAGGACCTGGTGGGAGCGCGGTCGCTGACCCAGCTCCTCAAGGCCACCGGCCTGGACACCCCCCTGGTACTGGTGCTCACCGAAGGCGGCATGGCCGCCGTCGCCGCCAACTGGCTGGCCGACGACGTCGTCCTTGACACTGCAGGTCCGGCTGAGCTGGAAGCCCGGCTCCGCCTGGCCGTCTCCCGGACCCAGGCGGCTGCGGAGGAATCCAGCACCGAGATCCATGCCTCCGGCGTCGTTATCGACGAAGCGAGCTACACCGCACGCGTCAGCGGTACGGCACTGAACCTGACGTACAAGGAGTTCGAGCTGCTCAAGTACCTGGCGCAGCACCCCGGCCGCGTCTTCACCCGTGACCAGCTCCTGCATGAGGTGTGGGGCTACGACTACTACGGCGGCACCCGCACGGTGGACGTCCACGTGCGGCGGCTGAGGGCGAAGCTGGGACCGGATCATGAGAACCTGATCGGCACCGTCCGCAACGTCGGTTACCGCTTCGCGAAGGCACGCACACTCGAGGAGCAGGCAGCGGTGGCGGGGCACGAAGCGTAAGCCGTCTCCCGTCCGGCGGCCTGAGTGGTTAGTCTTCTTCAATGAGCGAGAACCCCCTGACCACATGGCCTGTCCTCACTACGCGCGGCACCCCGGAAGAAGCCGCCCTTCGCGGCATTCTGGAACTGGCCGCTGCTGCTGCCGAGGCCGACGGCAATCCCCCCTTCTCCGAGCAGACCCTCGTTGACCTGCGCTCAACCACCGCGGACCCCGACCGGGTGCGTGTCTTCCTGGCGCTGACCCACGATGAGCATTCGGACCCCGCCACGGCGCAGGAGCTCGCCGGGGCAGCCGTGCTCACCGTTTCCGCGGAGGATGAGACAGGCGTGCTGGAACTTGTGGTGCACCCCAATTACCGCAATAAGGGAGTTGGCACCGCCCTAGCCCAGGCCGCGAGGCAGGACGCCGGCCAGGACTTCAAGGCGTGGTCACACGGGAACCATGAAGCTGCGGTGAAACTCGCCGCCCGGTTCGGATTCCACCCGGTGCGCGAACTCTGGCGCATGCGGCTCTCCCACGACGCACTGTCCCAGGGGCTCCCAACCGCCGAGGTGCCCGACGGCGTGCTGGTGCGTACGTTCGTGCCCGGCCAGGATGAGGACGCGTGGCTGGCAGCGAATGCTGCGGCCTTCGCCCACCATCCGGAGCAGGGATCGATGACCCGGGCCGACCTGGAAGCGCGAATGGCCGAAGACTGGTTCGATCCCAACGGCTTCCTGCTCGCCGTCCGCGAATCCGACGGCGAGCTGCTGGGCTTCCACTGGACCAAGGTCCATCCCCGCAGCGGGAGCCACCCGGCCATCGGCGAGGTCTACGTGGTTGGCGTGACGCCGCAGGCCCAGGGAACAGGCCTTGGGAAAGCGCTGACACTTGCCGGAATCAGTTACCTGCACGAATCCGGCCTGGACGCCGTCATGCTCTACGTGGACGCAGACAACACGGCAGCGGTGGCCCTCTACCGCAAGCTCGGTTTTGTGCGCTGGGACGTGGACGTGATGTACGCGGCCGAATAGCCGCCGGCTGCTTGTAGGGTTGAGGAGAGGGCGCGGTGCCCCTGCATTGCAGGGGCACCGGGCCTGCCAGAACTGCCAGGGAGAAACATTATGGATTCCGATACCGCAGCCGGCGCACGGTCGCCCTTTGGGTCGTCCGAGGCGATGCCTGCCCCGCGGGCCACACAGGACCGCATCGATATTCCGGATTTCGGGCCCGCCCTGCTGCCCAGCGGCGACATAACCCCCGATCGTTTCCTTGACCGGGAGATCAGCTGGCTGCATTTCAACGCAAGGGTGCTGGAACTGGCCGAGGATCCGGACCTCTACCTGCTGGAACGGGTCAATTTCCTCTCCATCTTCGCCTCCAACCTGGACGAGTTCTTTATGGTCCGGGTGGCAGGGCTGAAGCGGCGCATCGCCACCGGGCTGGCAGTGCCGTCCGCTGCGGGCCTGAGCCCGGTGGAACAGCTGGAACAAATCACTGAGGCCGGCTACCGGCTGCAGCAGCGACATGCCGAGGTTTTCGCCCGGCAGATCCGCCCCGCCCTCGAGAAGGAGAACATCCATCTGGTGGGCTGGCGGGACCTCGACGACGCTTCCAAGGCCCAGCTGCACCGGCAGTTCGCGGCCAAGGTCTTCCCTATCCTCACCCCGCTGGCCGTAGACCCGGCCCACCCATTCCCCTACATCTCCGGACTCTCCCTGAACCTCGCCGTCGTGGTCCGTAATCCGGTCAGCGGCAAGGAATTCTTTGCCCGGGTGAAGGTCCCGGACCAGCTCCCGCGCCTCATCTCCGTGGACGGACCGCGCGCCGGAAACGTTGCGGGACGCACGGCCCGGTTCATCCCGCTCGAAGACGTCATTGCCGAGCACCTGGACCAGCTCTTCCCCGGCATGGACGTAATGGAGCACTACACTTTCCGGGTCACCCGCAACGAGGACCTTGAGGTCGAAGAAGACGACGCCGAGAACCTGCTGCAGGCACTCGAAAAGGAACTTCTGCGCCGCCGGTTCGGCCCGCCCGTCCGGCTTGAAGTAACCCCGGACATCAATCCCAGCATCCGCCAGCTGCTCATCCGCGAGCTGGGGGTGGAGGCCGACGAGGTCTACACCCTTCCCGGCCCGCTGGACCTGCGCGGGCTCAGCCCCATCAGCCAGATTGACCGGCCGGACCTGCACTACCCCAAGCAGGTTCCGCACACCTCCCTGCACCTGAAGGAATCCGAGACGTCCAAGCCGGCCGACGTCTTTGCCGCCATGCGCCGCCGGGACATCCTGCTGCACCACCCCTACGATTCCTTCTCCACTTCCGTCCAGGCATTCCTTGAACAGGCTGCGGCCGATCCCCGGGTGCAGGCCATCAAGCAGACCCTGTACCGGACGTCGGGTGACTCCCCCATTGTGGATGCACTGATCGACGCCGCGGAATCGGGCAAGCAGGTCCTCGCCCTGGTCGAGATCAAGGCGCGCTTCGATGAACAGGCCAACATCTCCTGGGCGCGGAAGCTGGAGCAGGCCGGCGTCCACGTGGTGTACGGAATCGTGGGCCTGAAGACCCACTGCAAGCTTTCCCTGGTGGTGCGGCAGGAAGTCGACGGGCTGCGGCGCTACTGCCACATCGGCACCGGTAACTACCATCCGCGCACGGCCCGCTATTACGAGGACCTGGGCCTGCTGACCGCCAACGAAAAGGTGGGAGAAGACCTCACCAAGCTGTTCAACCAGCTCTCCGGCTACGCCCCCAAGTCCACCTTCAAACGGCTGCTGGTGGCACCCCGCTCCGTGCGTTCAGGCCTGATCGACCGCATTGAACGCGAGATCGCCAACAAGAAAGCCGGACTGGACGCCCGGGTGATCATCAAGGTGAATTCAATGGTGGACGAGGCCATCATCGATTCCCTGTACCGGGCATCGCAGGCCGGAGTCCGCGTAGACGTGATTGTGCGCGGCATCTGCTCGGTGCGGCCCGGGGTGCCCGGCCTCAGCGAGAACATCACCGTCCGGTCCATCCTCGGGCGTTTCCTGGAGCACTCACGGGTCTTCGCCTTCGCCGACGGCGGCAACCCCGTGGTCTACATCGGTTCGGCAGACATGATGCACCGCAACCTGGACCGCAGGGTGGAAGCCCTGGTCCAGCTGGGATCCACCGAGGACATCGCAGACCTGATTGAGCTCATGGACCGTTACCTCGATCCAGGCACGGCGAGCTGGCACCTGGACGCCGACGGCATCTGGACCCGGCACCACAAGGATGGTGAAGGCAACCCGCTTGAGGATGTGCAGTCCTGGCTGCTCGCCTCCCGCTCGCGCCAGCGCGCACTGGCCCGCCGCTGATGCACACCGAGGAGCCCGCTGCGGAACGCCTGCCGCTGGACACTCCCGGCGATGGACGGGATACGCCGGAAGACACTGCCGCCCTGCTGCTGAACGGCAAAGCGACAGCACTCGACCTGGCCGGCGACCCCAAGGTTGTCGCTGCCGGGGCCCTGTGCTGGCGCGTGCGCGGCGACCAGCTTGAAGTACTGCTGATCCACCGGCCGCGGTATGACGACTGGTCCTGGCCGAAAGGAAAACTGGACTCCGGCGAGACCATTCCGGAATGTGCGGTCCGGGAAGTGAAAGAGGAAATCGGGCTGGACATCCGGCTTGGCATCGCGCTGCCGGAAACCCGATATCCGGTCTCTTCCGGAATCAAGGCCGTGCATTACTGGGCCGCCAACGGAACCAACGCCAAACCCCGTCCCGACGGAAAAGAAGTGGACGGCGTTCGGTGGTGCCCCCCGGAGGAAGCCGCGGCCCTCTTGACCAATCCCACGGACCGGCTTCCCCTCGAGGCACTCGTCACCGCCCATCAGGACGGCGACCTGGACACCTGGCCGCTCATCATTGTCCGCCATGCCAAAGCAAAACCGCGTTCGTCCTGGGCACGTGCCGAAGGCGACCGTCCGCTGGCTGCCACCGGCCAGCGACAGGCCAAGGCCGTGTCGCGGCTGCTGCAGGCCTGGCATCCGGACCGGGTGGTATCCAGCCCGTGGCTTCGCTGCGTGCAGACCATGGGTCCGTATGTGAATACGCGCAAACCCAAGTTCAAGACCGTGGATGCCCTCACCGAGCACAATGCCAAGCGCAAGCCTGGCAAGGCACGGCTGGCGGTGGACAATCTGTTCGAGAAGGCCCGCCCGGTGGCATTATGCACGCATCGCCCGGTGCTGCCGCTGGTCTTCGGTGTTCTCGCCGAGCAGATGGAGGACTGGATGGCGGCGCTCCTGCCGGACAAGGATCCCTACCTTGCCCCGGGCGAGGTGGTGGTCTGCCAGGTGAGCCGGCGGAATCCCCGGCGGATCATCTCGCTGGAGCGGTACCGGCCGTTCGACGACTAGCTTCTCCGGGCACGGTGCTGAGGGAAGCCAAACCTTGGCGAGCTAAGCCTATCCGTCCTTTTCTCCGCAGGTCAGCGGGCATATTGTGTCCCCATGAGCAAATTCACTGATCTCCTTGAAGCCCAGATTGGCAACGAGTTCAACGCGTCGCAGCAGTATGTGGCCATGGCCGTGTACTTCGACGGCGAAGACCTTCCGCAGCTGGCCCGCCACTTCTACGCCCAGTCTGTCGAAGAGCGGAACCACGCCATGATGCTGGTCCAGTACATGCTGGACCGCGACCTGCCCGTCCGGATTCCCGGCGTCGATCCCGTGAAGAACGACTTCAGTGACGTCGTCGAGCCGATCGCCCTGGCTTTGGCCCAGGAGAAGCAGGTCACCGCCCAGATCGAAGCCCTGTTCGCAGCAGCACGCGCGGAAGGCGATGCGCTGGGCGAACAGTTCATGCTCTGGTTCCTTAAGGAACAGGTGGAGGAGGTCGCCTCGATGAGCACGCTGCTGACCGTGGCCCGCCGGGCGGACAACTTGTTCGACCTGGAGAACTTCATGGCCCGCGAACGCGTGGGAGACGGCGGGGACGACGCCGGTGCACCCGAGGCGGCCGGCGGCGCCCTCTAACCCCTCGAGATCACAGAAACTGCCCGTATGAGCGCTCATACGGGCAGTTTCTGTCATCTCGGGGATTGACGGACGGAGTTATGTACCAGAGACTTGGCACAATCTGACATCCAGAGTCCCGGGGGATCCTATGGCTGCGGCCGCAATATCGGCTCTTGGCACCATCCTTTTCTGCGCCGCCGTCGTCGCTTTTGTGGTGCTTACCGTCCGGCCCAGGCCGGGAAGTGAAACGCGGACCGTGACGGAAGCTGCCCAAAAGTACGCCCGCCGCATCGGTATAGTGGCCCTGGGCACGGCTCTGTGGCTCCCGGGAGTGCTCCAGCCCGTGCTCCGGGAAACGGGCGGCGAACTCTGGTGGGACGGACACTATGCCGTTTCCTCCGCCCTGGTACAGCTGGGGGCTCCCACAGTCTTCTCCCTGGCTGTGCTGGCCGTTGGTGAACTGACCTGGCCCCGCCCGCGGGGAACCGTCCGCACTGCCCGGCTGCAGCACCGTGGAGTCCGCGGGCTGATCCCCCGCTACATGACCTGGGTGGCCTGTTTTTTCCTGGCCTATAACCTGCTCATCCTGGGGACCACCCTGGCCCGCGACCCCGGCTCCGCTTCCACTCAGCACCTCCTGACGGGATGGGCTCCCTGGCTGCTGCTCACCGTGGCCGCGGTCGCCGGGGTCCTCAAGCTCATCTCCGTGCGGCCCGTCGTTCCGGGTACGGCACCGGAAGCCGACGCCGTGCTCCGCCTCGCCTCAGCCCACCGGGTCATGCGCACCGCGGCCGGCGTCATGATCATGCTGGCCTCGTCCGGGGGCGTCTTCCTCTCGAACTACCCGGATCCACCCGGACTCAGCGCGGGCGGTGAAGCACTGCGGTATGTATCCCTCTGGATCGTCTTCGGCGGCATCCTGACCCTCCTGGCGCGGGCGCCCCGGGTCCCCCTGCCGGAACCGTCCGGTTCCGGCAGCCCGGACGCCCCCGCACTGTCCCCGCTCGGGGTGAAGTCCATGGCCGCCAGCCTGCGCCTGACCATTGCCGGACCGGCAGCTGCAGGCTTCGTCGGAATCATCGTCTTCGCCCTGGCGATGCAGCACCGTGTTGCCGCGGTCCTCGCCCTGGCTGCGGCGGCGGTAACCTTCACGGCACTGTGCGCCGCGGCGGAGTACAACCATACCCGTCGCATCCGCAGGACTCTGGCCGCCGCGGAGCCGATGGACGCGGACTCCGCAGAGTTCCTCCGAACGCCCCGCTGGCTGATGTGGACCGGGACGGCAGGGGCAGCGCTGACCCTCGGCGTCCTTCTGGGTGCAGCACTGCTCGGCCCGTCAATTGACCGCGCGGCCCTAGGCTACGCCGAGGCTGAAGCCAGCATCCGCAGCCACCAGGATGCCCCTTCGGCGGGCGGTGCAATAATCCCCGAGCCCTTTTTCGATTGGCGGTTTGCCCTCAGCTCTGCCCTTTTGGTCCTGCTCCTGCCGCTGGCGACCGACCTGGTATCCCGTAAGGTCCTTGCCAGGCCTGCATTGTCCGGTGACCGGGACACTGACCTCAGGCTTCGAAGGGTGGCGCTGTTCCGTCTGGCCCGGACGAGCACCGCCACGTGCCTGGCCGCTGCCGGGCTGGTGCTCACCGATGTCTCCCGCCAGAGCCGCTGGGCCAGCACCTATAACCCCGACATCCCTCTCGAACCTCCCCTGGACTGGCTGGCGCCGCTGGTCCAGCAGGCCAGCGCGGCGAGCACCCTTCTGCTGCTCGCCGCAGTCGTGGTTGCCTGGCGCCAGTTTGGTCCGTCCCACTTCCCGGATGATCCGCGCTACGCCGAGCAGGCAGAGCTTCCCCCGGCGCAGCGGGCATGAGCGCACAGATCCGGGTGGATCTGGCCTCCCCTGTTCCTCCGTACGAACAGATCCGCTCACAGGTGAGCGCCCTGGCAACAGCAGGAGTCCTGTCACCGGGTGAGAGGCTGCCCACCATCCGCATGCTGGCCGCTGACCTTGGCGTGGCCCCGGGTACGGTCGCCCGGGCCTACAAGGAACTCGAAGCCGAGGGAACCGTCACCGCGCTGCGCCGCCGGGGCACGGCCATAGCGCAGCGTGCTGCCACGCCTACGAGTGGCCCGGGCAGTGTCCCAGCCGAGGTGGGCGCCGCCGTCGGCCACCTTGTCTCCACTGCGCACCGGCACGGGCTTCCCGACGCCCTTGTGCTCTCGCTCCTGGCGGATTCGCTGTCCCGGAGACGCTTCGACACTAGACTGGAGCCGTGACCACGATTCCCACTCCGTACGAAGACCTGCTGCGCGACATCCTGGCGCACGGCACCCCGAAGTCCGACCGCACCGGCACCGGTACGCGCAGTGTCTTTGGCCGCCAGATGCGCTTCGACCTCAGCGAGTCCTTCCCGCTGATCACCACCAAGCGCGTGCACTTCAAGTCCGTGGCGCTGGAACTGCTGTGGTTCCTGCGCGGAGACTCGAATGTCCGCTGGCTGCAGGAACGCGGCGTCACCATCTGGGATGAATGGGCGGACGACGACGGCGAGCTGGGGCCGGTCTACGGCGTCCAGTGGCGCTCCTGGCCCACGCCGGACGGCGGGCAGATCGACCAGATCGCGAAGCTGGTCGACGGCCTGAAGAACAACCCGGATTCACGGCGGCACATAGTCACTGCCTGGAACCCGGCAGAAGTGGAGAACATGGCGCTGCCTCCGTGCCACGCCATGTTCCAGTTCTACGTGGCGGACGGCAAGCTCTCCTGCCAGCTCTACCAGCGTTCTGCGGACACCTTCCTGGGCGTGCCGTTCAACATTGCCTCCTACGCGCTGCTCACCCTGATGGTGGCGCAGCAGGTGGGCCTGGAGCCGGGCGAGTTCGTCTGGACCGGCGGCGACGTGCACATCTACGACAACCATCTGGACCAGGTAACGGAACAGCTGTCCCGCTCACCGTTCCCGTATCCTAAACTGCGGCTGAGGCGGAAGCCTGCCAGCATCTTCGACTATGAGCTTGATGACTTCGAGGTCCTGGATTACCAGCACCACCCCGGCATCAAGGCACCTATCGCCGTGTGAAAGGGCACCCGTCTTGACTGAATCGAACAGGTTCGCAGATTCAACCCGCTACTACCCCGTCGGCCGCGCCGGCGAAGAGGGGCTGGAACTCAACGACGCCCTGGCAGCCCGGGGCTACGGGAACACCGGCGTGCCGCTCGTTGGCATGATCTGGGCGCAGACCACCGACGGCGTCATCGGCAAGGACGGCGGCATGCCCTGGCACCTGCCTGAAGACCTCGCGCATTTCAAGGCCAGCACACTGGGACACCCCGTCATCATGGGCCGGCGCACCTGGGAGTCCTTCCCGGAAGCGTTCCGGCCGCTGCCGGGGCGGAAGAACATTGTGATTTCCTCCCGTGAGGGACTGGCCGCCGAGCTGGAACCGACGGGCGCCGTCGTCGTGCCGTCCCTGGAAGCTGCGCTGGAAGCCGCTGAAGGAAGTGAAGGCAGCAGCCGAATCTGGATCGTAGGCGGATCCCAGGTATATGCCGAGGCCGAGCCCCTGGCGGATGTTGCGGTGGTCACGGTGATCAACACCGAGACTGAGGGCGACAGCTATGCCCCTCATCTGGGGGCAGACTGGACGTTCAGCGGCGTCAGCCCGGCACAGGACTGGTACACGTCCGCGAACGGACTGCAGTACAGGTTCGCGCTGTGGACCCGGAACCGGAACGTAACCGAGCAGGACGGCTGAGAACCCCTGCCCTAGACTGAAGGCATGACTTCAGCAGCTTCTTCTGTCCCTACCGCGGGCTTCGTCGGCTGGCGGGGCATGGTCGGTTCCGTCCTTATGCAGCGCATGCAGGAGGAAGGCGATTTCGACCTGATCAACCCCGTCTTCTTCTCCACCTCCAACGCGGGCGGCGCAGCGCCGTCCTTCGCTGAAGGTGCGGGCCCCCTGCAGGATGCCTACGACGTCCAGACGCTGGCCAAGCTGCCGATTATTGTTACGACCCAGGGCGGTGACTACACCTCCGAGGTTTACCCGAAGCTGCGCGACGCCGGCTGGGACGGCCTGTGGATCGATGCCGCCTCCACCCTGCGCATGGATGACAGCGCCATCATCGTGCTGGATCCGGTCAACCGGGACGTCATCGATGCCGGGCTGGCCCGCGGCGTGAAGAACTTCGTGGGCGGCAACTGCACCGTCTCCTGCATGCTCATGGGCCTGGGCGGACTGTTCCGCAACGGCCTCGTGGAGTGGGGCACTTCCATGACCTACCAGGCAGCGTCCGGCGGCGGTGCCCGGCACATGCGTGAGCTGCTCAACCAGTTCGGTGCCCTGAACTCCGCCGTGGCAGCGAACCTCGCCGATCCGGCGTCGGCCATCCTTGAAATCGACCGCGCAGTGCTGGCCCAGCAGAAGGATCCGTCCATGGATTCTTCCCAGTTCGGCGTTCCGCTGGCCGGTTCCGTGATCCCGTGGATCGACGCCGACCTGGGCAACGGGCAGTCCAAGGAAGAGTGGAAGGGCGGCGCGGAGACCAACAAGATCCTCGGCCTCGGCTCCGATTCCGGCAGGATTCCCTTCGACGGACTCTGCGTCCGCATCGGCGCCATGCGCTCACACTCCCAGGCCCTGACCCTCAAGCTCACCGAAGACCTTTCCGTCGCCGAGATTGAACGGATCATCGACGCGGACAACCAGTGGGCCAAGGTGGTTCCGAACACCAAGGAAGCCACCATGGAACAGCTCACCCCGGTGGCTGTGACCGGAACGCTGGACATTCCGGTGGGCCGTATCCGCAAGCTTGAAATGGGCCCGGAGTACATCAGCGCGTTCACCATCGGCGACCAGCTGCTCTGGGGTGCCGCCGAGCCGCTGCGCCGGATGCTGCGCATCGCGACCGGCAACCTCTAGAAATTCACCGCCAGCTTCGAGAGGCCACTTACGGCTCTTTTCACGCCTGGAAAGAGCCGTAAGTGGCCTCTCGTCGGTTTAGGGGAAGGGACGCCCGACGGCGGCGCGCTAGTCGGCGCCGACGGCGGCTGCGGCGTCCGGCACGTCGTGCGGATCCGGATCGCCGGCACCGCTGCGCAGGAGCAGCAGTCCCGCAGCTACGGCGCAGCAGATGGCGCCGACCCAGAACGGTGCGCGCATGCCCAGCCACTGCGCGATGTGGCCCACAAGGATGGCCGAGACAGCTCCGCCGAACCAGCGCAGGAAGTTGTAGCCGGCGCTGTTCACCGCCCGTGGTCCCGTACCCGAGCTCATCGCGGTGCCGGTGAAGAGGGTGTTCAGGATGCCGGAGAAGATGCCTGAGACAACGATCCCGATCACCACCACGGTCTTGTTTCCGGCAGCCATGCCCAGCAGCACCAGCGCGTAGATGAGCACCGTGAGCACCGCTCCCCCGCGCTCACCGAACCAGCCGGCCACCTTCGGTGCCAGCACCACTGATGAAACCGCCACGCACAGGCCCCAGCCGAAGAAGACAAAGCCAACGAAGAAGGCTCCTTCTTCCAGCACAAACGGCGACCAGGCAATGATCGAGAAGAACGCAGCGGTGTAGAACGCCGAACCGAGGGATGTCATCAGCAGGTTCCGGTTCCGCAGTGCCAGGAGGGGATCCACGAGCCGGATCTTCTGCCGCGCGGATTTGTCTTTGTCCTTGGCCAGCATGGCCAGGCACAGGATCACCCCAACAGCCATGAGCACAGCGGTGCCGGCGAACGGCCCCCGCCAGGAGATGGTGCCCAGCGCGGCGCCCAGGAGCGGCCCGACGGCGAGGCCCACGCCCAGTGCGGCCTCATACAGCAGGATGGCTCCGGCCTGCCCGCCGGCTGCGGCACCAACGATGACCGAGAGTGCCGTGGCGATGAAGAAGGCGTTGCCCAGTCCCCAGACGGCCCTCAGCCACACGAGCGTCTCAATGCTGTTCGCCAGCGCGCACGCCCCCGCGGCGAGCACAATGAGCACCAGCCCCGTCACCAGGGTGCGCTTGGCACCGAAGCGGTAGGACATCACTCCGGTCAGCAGCATGGCAAGGACCTGGACGCCCAGGTAGGAACCGAACAGCAGGGTGGTTTCCGTGGGGGAAGCGCCGAGTTCCTCGGTGATGGTGTTGAGGATCGGGTCCACCAGGCCAATACCCATAAACGCGATCACAGCGGCAAAGGCCGTGACCCACACTGTTTTCGGCTGTCCGCGCAGTGCGTCCGCGAGCCGTGGATGTGCGGGAGCCTCCCGCACGGCTGCAGCTCTGCTCATGTCTGTGGTGCCTTTCGGGTAAGAAGTCTTTAGTCGTCCGCTGAGGGACGGTTGCCGGGCTGGTCCGCTTCCGGCGTGTCCGGTCCCAGGGACAGAAGCCGAACTACTGCAGGGATGGCGTCCTGCAGGAGCCTGCGGTCCTGTTCCGGAAGCCGCTCGAGCAGCAGGGCGAAGGAGTGGTTTCGGCGGTCCACGAGCTCGTCCACCTGGCTGCGGCCCTTGGCGGTGAGGTCGATAACGACGGCGCGCCGGTCGGCTGGGTCTGCCCGGCGTTCCACCAGGCCGAGTTTGACCAGTCCGTTGACCACGGAAGTGGCGGAGGGCAGCTGGACGCCTTCCAGGGCGGCAAGTTCACCCATTCGGAGCGGGCCGCGGTCCACCAGGGTGCTCATGACCGAGGATTGGGAAGCCGTCAGGTCCCATCCCGGGATACGGCGGCGGCTCAGGTGGTAGAGCCGGGGCAGCATGGGGCGCAGTTCCTGCGACAGCTGGAGGGACTCATCAAAACTCATAGTTAAAGATTCTAAGTATTAGAATCCCTAAGCACAATCCTGGCTGTGCACCCCGACATGACAGAAACTGCCCGTTTGGAGCTCCAAACGGGCAGTTTCTGCAATCTCGAAAGTTGGGCGGGTGCTACAGCGCGCAGTTGATCAGCAGCGGTTCCGGATGCAGCCGGATGCCGAAGCGCTGTTCGACGCCGTCGGCCACTGCGCGGGCAATGGACAGCAGGTCTTCGGCGGTGGCACTGCCGCGGTTGGTTACCGCCAGGGTGTGTTTGGCGGAGAGTGATGCCCGGCCTCCGGCGAGATCCGCCCCGGCGGTACCCGGCAAGCCGAAACCCTTGCCGAACCCTGCGTGTTCGATCAGCCAGGCGGCGCTGAGTTTGACCATGCCGGGCTCGGCCACCGGGTACCGCGGTGCGTCCGCGGGCAGCCGGTCAGCCTCCGGTGCGGGCAGGATGGGGTTCGTGAAGAAGGACCCGGTGCTGTAGGTGTCCGGATCCGACGCGTCCAGGACCATGCCCTTGCCTGCACGCAGCCGCAGGACTTCCCGCCGCACATCGGCGATGTCCGCGCTCCCGCCCACTTCAACGTTCAGCGCGCGGGCGAGCTCGGCGTAACGCACCGGAGCGCTGGCGGTTCCCTTGGCCACGGCGAATTCAACGCTCAGGACAACGTAGCGCGGCGAGCCGTTCACCGTGGTGCGCTTGAGCAGCGAATCCCGGTAGCCGAACTCCAGCTCTGCGGCGCCGAAGCGGCGCCGGGTGCGTTCCTGACGGTCCCAGGTGAGTACCGAGACGATGCTGTGCGAGACGTCCGCACCGTAGGCACCCACGTTCTGTACCGGCGTCGCACCTGCCAGCCCGGGAATACCGGAGAGCGCCTCAAGGCCCGAATAGCCTTCGGCCACGGTTGTTGCCACCAGGTCATCCCACGGGTGGCCTGCCTGCACGTCTACGACGGCGGTGCCGCCGTCGCCTTCGCGGAACTCGATGCCGCGGTGGCCAACGTGCACCACCGCGCCGTCGAAGCCGTCGTCGGAAATGAGCAGGTTCGAACCGCCGCCCACGATCAGCAGGGGCTCCGACGCCTCGTCTGCCGCGCGGACCATCGAGATCAGTTCATCGGGGGTTTCGGCGTTCAGGTAGCGGTATGCCGGTCCGCCCACGCGGGATGTCGTCAGGGACGCAAGCTGCATCGAGGTCAGAGCGCTCACCAGACCCGCACAACCGCCTGTGCCTTGACCAGCACTTTCTGGCCGTTGAAAGTCACTGCCAGGTCAATGCGGGCCGTGGAGTTGTCAGCGTCGACGGCACCGACCGTGCCGGTGACTTCGACGACGGCGCCCGGGACGCCCTCGACGTCTTCTACGGTGACGGGGCGGGTGAAACGCGTCTGGTAATCCAGGACAGCTCCCGGATCTCCGATCCAGTCGGTGACCAGCTGCACGGCCGCACCCATGGTGAACATGCCGTGCGCGATGACGCCGGGCAGGTCCACGGAGCGCGCAAAACGTTCGTTCCAGTGGATCGGATTGAAATCCCCCGAGGCACCGGCGTAACGGACCAGGTCCGCACGGCTGATTTCCAGGGTGGTCCGGCCGATTTCCTGTCCGGCCTGCAGTTCGCTGAGTGCAATGGACATGGCTACTGGCCCTCTCCCCGGACGAGGATCGATGAGAGTGTGGTGGCGACCTTCTCGCCTTCCACCGTGGATATTTCCGCACGGGTGGTGATGAGGGCGCCGTCGCCCATTGCCCGCACGTTGTCCACATGGAGTTCAGCGAGCAGCTCGTCCCCCGCCACGATCGGACGGTGGTGCGTGAAGCGCTGGTCCGCATGGACTACCCGGGAAAAGTCGATGCCCGCTTCCGGGTCCCTGATGAGCTGGGCGTCGGCCTGCTGGGCCACGATGATCGCGAAGGTGGGCGGGGCAACCAGGTCTGCGTAACCCAGCTTCTGCGCCGCAGCGATCTCGAAGTGGGCGGGATTGGTTGCCTTCACGGCCCGGGCGAAATCCCGGATCTTCTCCCGGCCAACCTGGTAGGACTCACCGGCCGGGTACCTCCGGCCGGCCAGTTCTGGGTTGATGCTCATTTGTTTCCCTTCATCCGGCGGCGGGCGTCGCGGGCTCGCACCACCATACCGCTCAGGTGCGCGCTCATGCCCACCACAATTACCGGCAGGCCCAGGTACATGATGATTTGCTGGTTGGTCACCGCACCCAGAATGACCATCAGGATGCCGGCGCCGGTGACAGAGAGGGCGACGACGACGAGGCGGCGGTAAAGCGGAGAACCGGTTTCCCAGGGGGTGTTAAGCATGGCTTCAGAATACAGTCGCGGCACCGTGGGCGCCGAAACGGGGGTGGCCTGCGGCCCGGTCAGAAGAGCGGCTGCTGGAGAGCGGGCAGGTGGGTGCGGAAGTCACCGAATTCGACCCGCTGGCCCTTCAGGGCGGTGAGGTCCGCCAGAAAGAGCAGGCCGGGCTCGTCGGTGACTGCGAGCGCGGTGCTGCCCAGCATGCCGCGGATCACCAGCCCGTGTTCCCCGGCGGACAGTGCAACCGGGTAGAGGGCGGGGGCCGGAGGCAGCAGCACGTTCCCGAAGGCCGCCGGACGCTGCCAGGTGTCCTTTACGACCTCGAATCCTTCCGGGTCCCGGTCGAACAGGACTGCCCGGGCCGCGTCGGCATGGTGTGCGTTGATGGTCTTCAGCTCCTCGTCAGGCAGCGGGGAGGCCAGGGCTGCGCACTTGTGTCCGGCGCGCACGGCCTGCGGCAGGCCAAGGGCACCGGATACCACGTCCTCCAGGACCCGGACTGCCTGCCCGTTGGCGGCGCGGGCCACGTACTGGGCGGCCATCGCACCCTGCTCGGTGAGGCGCAGCATCTTCCGCTGGTCGGCTGCAGTGCCCACCTTGGTGGTTCCGTCCGCGAAGGTGGCTATATAAAGCCACTGCGGCCGGGCGAGGTAGTTCTTCAGCCCGGCCGGCAGTTCGCCGCCGCGGTGGCTGTTGTGTACCAGCCGTCCCTCGTCCTGGAAGAAGCACCGCCTGCACTGGTAACCCCGCTCGGCCGGGGCGTTGCCCGGGCAGGGCTGAGCGGCTCGTCCTTCTTCCCCAAGCAGCTCGTAACCCAGGCAGTAGCGCGGAGCCTCGGAGCGGATCCGGAAGCGCAGCTCAGTTCCGGGGCCGAGCCTCAGCGTTGACCTTCCGCCGGGCTGGGACAGGCGCAGGAACGCGCCGTCGTCGTCCCACGCCGTGCCGCCGCAAAGGTACATGGCGTTAGTCATTCAGCGCAGCCTCCGGGAGCTAGGGGTCCATTTCACGGTACCGCACCCGCAGATGAGGGGATTTCCTGTGCCGGAGACCGAACCGGCATCCGGCGGGAAGGCGGGTGCCGGGTGCCGGGTGCCGGGCAGGTACTGCCTACGCGGGGGCGCCTCCGCGCAGGTAGACGGTGGTGGTGTGGGTGAAGAACTCCTTGGCCGACTGGCCCTGTTCCTTGGGGCCGTACCCGGACTTCTTCGCGCCGCCGAACGGAACATGGGGATCAGCTCCGGCGGATTCGGAGTTCACATGCAGGATTCCGACGTCGATGCCCTCCACGGCGTCGAGCACCCGGGTGATGTCCTGGGTGAAGACGGCGGCGGAGAGCCCATACTCGCCCTGCCCTGCCCATTCGAAGGCCTGGGCGGCGCTGCGGGCCCTTCGAACGGCGAGGACCGGCCCAAAGAACTCCTCGGTCCACGCCGGGTTCGCCTCCGCCTCCGCCGCGTCTGCCGGTAATTCAAGGATGGTGGGCGGCACGAACGCTGATCCGGCGCCTTCGGGCAGCTCGCCCTGGAACACGAGTGCAGCCCCCGCTGAAAGTGCTGCGTCGATTCCCCGGCGGACGTCATCCGCGGCCGCGGATGAGACCAGCGGGCCCATGTGGACGGACGGATCAGCCGGATCACCGGTGTTCCACTGCTGCAGCCGCCTGGCGAGGCGGGACAGGAAGTCATCGGCCACCGGCTCCTCAAGGATCAGCCGGGAGGTGGCGGTGCATTTCTGTCCCGTTGACCGGAACGCGCCGAACAGCACCTGCTCGGCGGCCAGGTCCAGGTCCGCGCCCGCCAGGACGATGGCGGCATTCTTGCCACCCATTTCAGCCTGCACCGGCACCCCGCGTCCGGCGCCGGCGGCGGCGAGACGCCGGCCGACTCCGGTGGACCCGGTGAATGTCAGTCCGTCCAGCAGCGGGTGCTCCACCAGTGCCGTGCCGAGCGCACCGGGCCCAATCACCAGGTTCAGCACACCTTTGGGCAGGCCGGCTTCATCCAGTGCCTCCGCCAGGCGCTGTGCCAGGAGGGGAACCGTACTGGCCGGTTTCCAGACGACAGTGTTGCCGTACACCAGGGCGGGGGCGATCTTCCAGGCCGGAATCGCGATGGGGAAATTGAAGGGCGTCACGACGCCCACAACTCCCAGGGGTTTGCGCACCACCAGGATCTGTTCTCCGCGTCTCGGGGAGGAAAAGACCTCACCGGCGGAACGGTCCCCCTCATTCCCGTAGTAGCGCAGGATCTGCGCAGCGCGGGCAACCTCTCCCCTGCCCTCGGCCAGGGTCTTGCCCTCCTCCCGTGCGAGTTCCAGCCCGAGGTCACCGGCGGAACCCTCAAGCAGTGCGGCAGCGCGGAGCAGGACGGCCCCGCGTTCGTGCATAGGTACCGCCGCCCATGCCGCTGCCGCTTCGGACGCTGCGGAAACAGAACGCTCCAGCTGCTCCGCAGTGGCCTGCCGCCCGGCAGCCACGGTTTCTTCCGGCCGTGCGGGATTACCGGAGGTTAGCTCAGCGCCGTCGCCGTCTTCCCATTTGCCTGCGATGAACTGCCGCAGGGCCGCGGCGGGGATGTTGGGGGCCAAGGACTTCTCCTGTGTTCGGTGGAGTGGTGTGCCGGTTAGCGGAAGGCGGGAACGCCGGTGAGGTGCTGGCCCAGGATGAGGGTGTGCACCTCATCGGTGCCCTCGTACGTCCGCACGGATTCGAGGTTGTTCGCGTGGCGCAGCGGCGAGTAGTCCAGGGTGATGCCGTTGCCGCCGAGGATGGTCCTGGCTTCCCGGGCAATGGCGATCGCTTCCCGGACGTTGTTCAGCTTGCCCACCGAGATCTGGTGGTTCTGCAGTGTCCCGGCATCCTTGAGCCTGCCCAGGTGCAGAGCGAGCAGGAATCCCTTGTTGATCTCAAGGGCCATGTCCACGAGCTTCTGCTGGGTCAGCTGGTAGCCCGCTAGCGGCTTGTCGAACTGCAGCCGTTCCTTGGAGTAGGCCAGAGCGGCTTCGAACGAATCCCGGGCGGCGCCCATGGACCCCCAGATGATTCCGTAGCGCGCTTCGTTGAGGCAGGAGAAGGGCCCGCGCAGGCCGCGGGCGCCGGGAAGCACAGCGTCAGCAGGCAGCCGCACGCCGCTGAGTTCAATCTCGCACTGGATGCTGGCACGCATGGAGAGCTTCGGCTCTATGGGGGTAGCCGTGAAGCCGGCCGTCTCGGTGGGCACTACGAAGCCGCGGATGCCGTCGTCGGTCTGCGCCCAGATCACGGCCACCGAGGCGACGTTGGCCAGCCCGATCCAGCGCTTGGTGCCATTGAGGACCCAATCCTCGCCGTCGCGCCGGGCGAAGGTCTTCATGGCAGACGGATCGGACCCGGCCGTTGGTTCGGTGAGTCCGAAGCAGCCGATTTCCTCGCCCTTGGCCATCCCCGGCAGCCAGCGTGACTTCTGCTCCTCGGACCCCCACTTGGAGATGGCGCTCATGGCCAGCGAGCCCTGCACGGAGACGAAGGTCCGCAGTCCGGAGTCACCGGCCTCAAGCTCGGCTCCGGCGAGCCCGTATTCAACGGCGGAACGCCCCGCGCAGCCATAACCGTGCAGGTGCATTCCCAGCAGCCCGAGCTTTCCCATTTCCGGCACGATCTCCAGCGGGAAATGGGCGGCTTCGTACCAGCCGGCGATATTGGGGCGGATCGCCTCGTCCACGAAGGAGCGGACCTTGGCCCGCAGCGCAAGCTCGTCGCTGCTGAGCAGCGAATCGAAGCTGATCAGGTCTGCCGGTTCCAGGGTTTCCGTGGACGGGACTGCGGTGGTGCTCATGGCGATCTTCTCTTTCGGGTTGACGGCTGTGGAGCCTGCCTGCGCCGGGCCAGGGCAGGTTCCAGGGTCATGAGCACACGCTACGGAGGCCTGCGACATGCGTCATTGAACATTTGGCCCAATTGTCGCGTGAATACCGGATGATTTATCCCATGGTTTCCCTTTCTGAGCTTTGTGCCGTCCTCGGAGCGCATTTGGTACCCGTCAATGGCCGTTCCCTACCGGCCCGGGAACTGACCGGCGTCCACGTTTCGGAGCTTGAGGACCCCACCCCCTATCTGGACGGCGGAGAGCTGCTGCTCACCACGGGCATGCCGCTGGGCGGGAGTCCGGCAGCCACGGCCCGCTACGTGGACCGGCTGCGCACCAAGGGAGTCCACGCCCTGGGCATCGGACTGGGCCCCTGGCTCACCAATGTGCCCCGCTACCTGTCCGAAGCCTGCGACGAGGCGCAGATCCATTTGCTGGCGGTGCCCGACGGCGTGCCCTTCCAGAATGTGTCCCGCTCCTTCTGGCGGCTCTCGGCCCGCAGCGGCGAGGCAGAGCTGCTGGGCAGCCTGGGAACCCAGACCTCCCTTGCACAGGCGGCCATGCGCCCCGGCGGTGCAGCCGCCGTCATCCGCGGCCTCGCCCAGGCCCTGGGCGGATGGGCAGCCTTCCTGCCCTCGGACACGGAACCGGAGAGGTACTGGCCGGAGAGCACCGGCGCACTGCTCCCCCTGCTGCGGGAGGAGACCATCCGGCTGAACCGGGCCGGCACCCATTCGGCGGCGACCTTCGAACTGCACGGCCAACCGGTGGTGGAGTACCCCATCGCCGCCGGCAGCCGGATCCACGGCTTCCTGGCCGTGGGGCCCGGCCGGAAGCTCGCTGCACCGGACCGCCAGGTCATCATGACCGTCTGCACCCTCCTGGCGCTGAAGGCCCGTCAGCGGGAGGCAGCGTCCAGTGCCGCTTCCGTACTGGAAACCGCCGTCGCCAAGCTGGTGCTCCACGGACACACAGAGGCAGCGCGCATCCTGGCTGAGGATGCAGGGCATCCCGAGCTGCCGCGCCGCGTGCGGGTCCTGGCACTTAGCGCCGGAGATTCCGCGGCCCCGGAACAGCTGGCAGCCGCTGCCCCGGCCCTTGCTCCGGCGCCCGGGGTGCAGCCGGTCCCCAACGGAGTCACAGGCTGCACGCTTCGCCACGAGCGGGACGGCGTGCTGTACGTGCTCCTGCCCGAAGACGGGAGAGCGGACAACCCGAAGGAGGCCCCGTACGCGGAAACGGTCCCGGGGCTCTCCGGCGCCGTCAGCGATCCAGTTAGCCTGGCGGAAGTACCGGGCGTCCTGGCCGGGCTCCGGCGGGCACTGAGCCAAGCCCCTTCCGGAACCCTCGCGGGCCTGGCCGCGCCCGCCAACGCCGCGGCACAGGTCTGGGTACAGTCACTGGCGGCATATCCCCGCGCGGATCTGGTGGGCACCGTCACCGAATACCTGCGGCACCGGGGCCACTGGGAAAACGCGTCGCGCGCCCTGGGCATCCACCGCAACTCCCTGCGGCACCGGATGGCCCTCGCATCGTCCCTGCTCGGCGTTGACCTGGACGACCCGGATGTCTTCGCCCCGCTGTGGCTGGAGCTGCGTCAGCGGGAGAGGTAGCCTCCGGCGTCCGCACTTCCGGCAGCCGGCTCCTGCAGCCATTTCAGGACGTCTTCCGTGTGCTGTCCAAGCCTGGGCGGAGCGTCCGTCCGCGGAGCCAGGGCAGGCTCCCACTGGGCAGGGTGACGGATCTGCCGCCCGGCCGGAGCGCCGTCGGAATCCGTCAGCTCAAGTACCGGGTCCAGGCCGAGCGACTCGGCGTAGGCGATCCCCTCATCGATGCCGGCAACTTTGCCCGCGGGCACTCCTGCCCGGCTCAGGCGTTCCTGCCAGTGCGCGGCCGGCGCGGCGGCGAGGTATGTCTCCAACAGCGGAATCAGTTCCTCCCGGTGCTGCACCCGGGCACTGTTGGTGGCGAACCGTCCATCCAGGGCCAGCTCGGGAGCACCCAGTTCGCGGGCCAGCCGGGCGAACTGCGAGTCGTTGCCGCACGCCACCGCCAGCGGGACGTCCTCGCAGGCCAGCAGCTGGTACGGAACTATGGAGGGATGGGCGTTGCCCATGCGGCCCGGAACCACGCCGGCGCCAAGGAAAGCCTGCGCCTGGTTGGCCAGGGCCCCCTGCAGGCTGGAGAGCAGGTTGAGCCGGACGTGGGTTCCCCGGCCGGTCGCCCGGCGGGAAAGCAATGCCGCCAGCACCGCAGTCACGGCGTCCTTTGCGGTGAGCACGTCCACCAGGGCTACCCCGGCTTTCATCGGCGTTCCCCCGGGCTCACCGGTGATGCTCATCAGCCCGCCGAGGGCCTGGACCACAAAGTCGTAGCCAGGCAGGTCACGGCCGCCCTCGTCGCCAAAACCGGAGATCGACGCGTAGACGAGGCCGGGATTGGCCTCGCTCAGCTCCGCGTACCCCAGCCCCAGTTTGTCGAGTCCGCCGGGCTTGAAGTTCTCCACCAGAACATCGGCCCGCAGCGCCAGTTCCCGGGCAAGCCGGATCCCGCGCTCGTCCGCCAGGTCAAGGCAGACCGATTCCTTGTTGCGGTTCACTGCTTCGAAGTACGTGGCACCGGTGCCGGAGAAGGGCGGGCCCCAGCTGCGTGTGTCATCACCGGTTCCCGGACGTTCAACCTTGATGACGCGCGCTCCAAGGTCCGCCAGGGTCATGGTGCACAGTGGACCGGCAAGGACCCGGGAGAAGTCAGCCACCAGGATTCCCTCCAGCGGCCGCTGGACCTTCGGCGTCGCGTCGCTGCTGGTCACGGATGGATTCCCCTTTGATTCAGATTGCTTCAGACTCCACGGTTTCCCCCACCCTAAGTACTCTGGGCCGGGAGAACCTGGTCATCTCATCCAAACCACAGGGTCAACACGCACAGAACGCATCCGCCGGCAGACAGCACTCCGCCCCGGGAGCCTGCCGGCTTCCGGGGCGGTGCGGGAGGGGGACGTCAGGCGTGCTGACCGGCGTGCTGCCCTTCGGAGATTTCTTCGACCACCTTGGCGTTGAACGCCTCAAGGTCGTCGGGGGTGCGGCTGGTAACCAGGCCCTGGTCCACCACAACCTCTTCGTCACTCCAGTTGGCACCCGCATTGCGCAGGTCGGTGGCGAGGGTGTGGAAGGACGTCAGGTCGCGGCCCTTGACTACCTCGGCGTCGATCAGCAGCCACGGTCCGTGGCAGATCGCTGCAACGGGCTTGCCTGCTTCGAAGAAGTCCCGGGCAAAGCGCTGGGCGTCCTTGTTCACGCGCAGGTAGTCGGCGTTGACGACGCCGCCGGGCAGGACCAGCGCGTCGAAGTCCGAGGCATTGGCATCCGCCACGTCCAGATCCACGGAGAAAGTGTCACCCTTATCCACTCCGTTGAAACCCTGAATGCTGCCGCTGGAGGGCGAAACCAGGACGGGCGATCCCCCGGCCTCCTTCACTGCCTCCCACGGGCTGGTGAGTTCGATCTGCTCCACGCCGTCCGTGAGCAGGAAAGCGACCTTCTTGCCGGAAATATCATGTGCTGACATTTTGCCTCCGTTCGTGGTCAGGCGGTCCGGTCTGAACCGCCTCTGCCCTCTACCCTAGGAAAAAGAGGCAAAGATAAGCAAGCTGATCTTTCTACAGTCCTCCGGCTACTGCTGCCGCAGCCCTTAGCCAGGCGCGCTGGGTGGCGGGACGGAGCGAGGCATACCGGATCTGCCCCTTCACCAGCGCAGGGTCATAGGGAATGGTCACCGCGGCCCGCGCAAGCACCTTGAACGCCTCGGCGACCCTCCGCGCCTGCGCTTCGGTGCCGTTGCGGTCGGCCTGGGAAACAATAACGACGGCGCCGCGTGCCAGCTCCGCGTACTTCCCGCCTCGTTCCTGCAGTGCTTCAAGCAGCAGGGCCCCCGCCTCGGCATGTTCCTCGACCGTGGTGGTGGCGATGACCAGCTGGTCGGTGTGATCGATCATGCGCAGCCATCGCTCCGCACTTTCGTCGTTGCCGGAGTCCACCACGTTCAGGCGGAAATACTTGGACGCAACGGAATGCAGCGCATCGAAGTCAGCCCTGGTGACTTTCTGTTCCGAGGCCAGGACGTTCGGATTGGAGCGCAGGACGTCGTACTTGTCATCCGTCTGGTGATGGACAAACTTGGCGAGCATTGCCGACTGGGCTGCCGGGGAGAGCAGCAGCCCGGTCTCCGGCAGCAGGTCCATGACGGTGGCATCGTGCTGGGCCTGTTCAGTACGCCAGCCCAGGGTGCCACGGGTCTCATTGTTGTCCCAGGCCAGGACCGGGCCGCCCCCGTTGCGGGCGAAGATGGCGGCGAGCATCACCGTTGTGGGCGTCTTGTTCGCACCGCCCTTGCCGTTGACCACGGAGATGGTCCGCGGACCCGGCCAGTGCTGGCTGACGATGCGGGTATCCCGGCGCTCCTCCAGTTCCCGTGCAGACGGCGCTATCCGGATGCCCAGGGATGCCAGGAAACCGCGGAATCCACGGGCGGCCGGAATCCGGGCAGTCTGGGTGTCAAGGAAGGTTGCACGGCGCACGTCGTTGGGTTCCCCGCGCACCGCGGCACGGGTACGTTCGCGGAGGTCGCCCGGCATCTGGGCGGGCTCCAGCGGCAGGCCTGCTGGATGCCCGGCAGCGGCTTCAGTCGATTCGCTGTCCTGGATCTCAATCTCCTGCTGTGCGCCGGCAGGCGGTGCTACCGGAAGTTCGGGAAGTACGACGGCGAGCGGCTGGCCGCCGGTGCCTATGCCGGGCTCATAAGCGGGTTCCGGCTCAGGCTCCGGCGGGAAGGCCTGCTCCGGCGCGGGCTCGGCCCGGAAGATTCCCGGGGACTCGGGCGCCGGCTGGGCTCCAACCTCCGCTTCAGGATCCGGATCCGGATCCGCTGCGGGCTCAGGCTCGGGTACGTCCTCAAATGCCGCCCCGGCCTCATGTACGGGCTCCGGCGCGGGAACCGGCTCGGCCTGATAAAGCGGTTCAGCCTCAACCAGCGGCTCATAGCCGATTACGGGCCCAGCCTCCGTTACCGGCTCGGCTTCGGGCGTCACTGCTGCTTCATCCGCCGCGGACACAGCGTCCGGCTCCCGGCCTTCATTCCCGCCGCCTGAACCGCCATTCCTGCCGTCTGGATAGGAGTCCTCGAGCAGCACGCCCGGAGAGGCGGCAGAAGTATGGACGTCCCCGCCGTCCTGCGCTCCGGCCGGCTCCGCTGCCGGGCCGATTCCCCAGGAACGCAGTTCCGCCCGGGCGCGGCGCCTGGACGGAAGCGTTTCGTCCTGCGCCCCTGCCCCCTGGCCGGCGCTGTCCGAATCCCGGGCCTCCCTGCCCTGCGAAGCGCGCCGCTCGGCGCCGCCCGCAGTGCCGGGCACGGCACGGTTTTGCGCTGCGCGCCGGGCTCGCCGGGTCGGCAGCGCCTGCTCGTCAGCGGCGGGGTTGTTCTCTGTCATCGGGTCTGCATCTTTCGTTCCGTGCTCGGGCGATTGACTTAGGACGGCGTTCTTCCAGTGATCCTACAAGCCGGCCCCCTTCGCGCCGGGCGGGGCACTGCGTGTCACCGCCACTTTCCGGCGGCCTCGTTCGGCGGGCCGGCGTGCGGCTTCCCGGGACCGGGCACCCTGAAGCACCCTGGAAACCAGAAAACCCCCGGGAATCTCGAAGATCCCGGGGGTTTTGCTCTGTAGCGGTGGGGAGGCTCGATCTCCCGACCTCACGATTATGAGTCGTGCGCTCTAACCAACTGAGCTACACCGCCATAAATGAGTCAAGCCCGCGTGCTTCGCCTAGTGTTGAACAACAGGCTTACAAACGCGGACCCTCCCATTGAGAGCCCCGACCGGGAATCGATCCCGGGACCTCCATCTTACCAAGATGGCGCTCTACCACTGAGCTATCGGGGCATCGCCCCTCACCGGGGCAACGACATAAGACTCTACCAGTACTTTCTCCGCATCACGAAATCGATTCGGACCAAACCCGGCATCTGTGATTGAAGACACTCTCTTCGCAGGTCAGCGGCCTGTCTTACGGCCCATGGAAGCTACTGCGGACATAGACTTAAGGACAGGAAACAACAGGGTTTCCACACCGCCGTTTCCCCGCCGGCAGTACCAGATTCATACAGGAGTGCGCGGATGCCAAGGCAAATGGGTCCCGGGACGGTAGTGGGCGGCAGATACCGCCTGCAGGAGCGGATCGGTTCCGGTTCCATGGGATCGGTGCACCGTGCGGTAGATGAACTGCTTGGCCGCGACGTCGCCGTAAAACTCATTGCTTCCCTTGCCCGTACGGAGGAAGAACGCCGACGGAACGAAGCCGAGGCGAAAGTCCTGGCCCAGCTCAACCACCACAGCCTGATCACTCTGTTCGACGCCGGCACGGAGGTCTCGCCGTCCGGCACCTCGATCGTGTGGCTGGCCATGGAACTGGTGCAGGGCTCGGATCTGAGCCGCCGGCTGGCCAAGGGCAAGCTGCCCTCCCGCCAGGTGGCACACCTGGCGTACGACCTGGCAATCGGGCTGGACTACATGCACCGCGGCGGCATTGTGCACCGGGACATCAAGCCCGCGAACATCCTGCTGTTTGACTACCGCGAAGACGAAACCCGGCTGCGCGCCAAACTGACGGACTTCGGCGTAGCCCAGATGGCCGGGGACCCCAACCCGCAGGGCGACGAGTTCACCGGGACCGCAGGGTTCATGAGCCCTGAACAGGTCCGCTCCGAACCGGCCGGCCCGCCCAGCGACGTCTACTCGCTGGGCCTTGTGCTGCTGCGCTGCCTGACCGGAGAACGTGCTTTCCCGGGCATGGCGGTTGAAAGCGCCCTGGCGCGCCTGTTCCGCGGCCCTCAGATCCCTGAGTCCCTGGGACCGCAGTGGACTGGGATCCTCCGCCCCATGACCTCCATAGACCCCGCTGAGCGGCCCTCGGCCCATGAGGTGTCAGAGGCGATGCAGGATCTGGCCACCGCAGGCCGCGGACGCCGCAGCACCGCCGCAGGTGAGGATCCCGACCGGATCCGTGCGGCGGAGGAGCACGGTGCTGCCTCGGAGGCGGAAGCAGATCCGGTGCTGGACCGGATCACCGCACTCGCTGCCCGGCTGCTGGGTGTACCGGTGGCTGCAGTTTCAATCGTGGGCAAGGACCGGGTGTGGACCATGTCCGGCAGCGGCACGAGCCGCGGTTCTGCCCCGGCGGGCGCATCCCTCTGCCCTGTGACCGTGCGTGAGAACACCCCGTTCATTGTCGATGACGTACAGCAGGATCCGCGTACCGCGGGCGACCCGCTTGTGGTCACCTCCCCCGGGTTTGGCTTCTATGCCGGAGTACCGCTGCGCACCACCGAGGGCCTTGCCATCGGCACCCTGTGCATCATGGACCGCAAGGCCCGCAGCCTCACCGGCGAACAGGAAGCAACTCTGCGGGACCTCGCCGCCCTGGCGGCGGACGTGCTGCAGCTGCGCCGGACGGTCAGGAACGTCCGCAACAGCGAAGCACCCCTGTCCGGCGAGCTGACTGTGGCAGACTGACCCGAAACCGCGCCGGCAACGGCAACGAGCGAAAAGGGGCAGCGTGGAACAAGACAGCAACCCGGTTATCCCGGCAACGTGGGAGTTCCTGACCATGGCCATCGGAGCTGCCATCCTGGCGCTCACCGTCGCCGCCGTCATCTCACTGGCCCGGGACAAGACCCTGGCCGCGGGAGTGAAGCTCCTGTGCCTGCTGGGTATCCTCGCGTTCCCCGTCCTGGGACCGGCCGCGTGGTTCTTCCATCGCTACCGCTCCCGGCGAGCCCGGACCCAACCGGCAACGGAGCGCATCAACCGGGCTTAAACGCAGGAAGGGCGCCCCGAAGGACGCCCAACCTGCCAGTGATTCTTAGTCGCGGAAACGCGGCTTGCGCGCACCGGCGCCGGCGCCGGCCGGCTTGCTGAAGCTGCGGTCGCCGTCGAACTTCTTCTTGTACGGGCGGTCCGAGCCGCGGTCACCGAAGGAACGCTCGCCGTCGCGCTTCTTGAAGTCCTTCTTGAAACCGCGGTCAGCGCGGTCGTAGGAGCCGCCTTCGCGGGAAGGACGGCGTCCCTTGTCCAGTTCCAGGTGGATCAGCTCGCCGCCGATCCGGGTGCGGGACAGGGCACGCAGCTGGTCCTTTGAAAGGTCAGCCGGCAGTTCCACGAGCGTGTGGTCGGCGCGGATGTCGATGCCGCCGATCTGCGAGGATGACAGGCCGCCCTCGTTCGCGATGGCGCCGACAATCGAACCGGGCATAACGCGCTGGCGGCGTCCGACGGCGATGCGGTAGGTCGCATTGCCTTCGGTCAGCGGGCGCGTCGGGCCACGGGAGCCGAAACCGTCGTTGCGGCCTTCGGAACGCTCGCGCTGGCGGGCCGGTGCCTGCGGAATCTCTTCCATCAGCAGCGGGCGTCCGCCCTGGGCCATAACGGCCAGTGCAGCGGCGATTTCCTCGGCGGGAACGTCGTTCTCGGCGATGTACTTGGTGACCAGGTCACGGAAGACGGAGAGGTCTTCGGTGTTCCGGGTTTCGGTGATCCGCTCGGAGAACTTGGCCAGGCGCTTGGCGTTGACAACGTCAACACCGGGCAGCTGCATGTGCTCAACGGGCTGGCGGGTGGCCTTCTCGATGGCACGCAGCAGGTACTTCTCACGCGGGGTCATGAAGAGGATGGCGTCGCCGCTGCGGCCTGCACGGCCGGTACGGCCAATGCGGTGCACGTAGGACTCGGTGTCGTGCGGGATGTCGTAGTTGAAGACGTGGCTGATGCGCTCGACGTCCAGGCCGCGGGCGGCGACGTCGGTGGCAACCAGGATGTCGATCTTGCCGTCGCGCAGTGCTTCGACGGTACGCTCGCGCTGCTGCTGCGGGATGTCGCCGTTGATGGCGGCCGCCTTGTAGCCGCGGGACTTCAGCTTGTCAGCCAGGTCCTCGGTAGCCATCTTGGTGCGCACGAAGGCGATGACGCCGTCGAAGTCCTCGGTCTCGAGGATGCGGCTCATGGCGTCCAGCTTGTGCGGGCCCATGACCTGCACGTACCGCTGGCGGGTGTTCACGCCGGTGGTGGTCTTGGACTTGACGGTGATTTCAGCCGGATCGTTCAGGTACTTCTTGGCGATCTTGCGGATGGCGCCCGGCATCGTGGCGGAGAAGAGGGCAACCTGTTTCTCATCCGGGGTGGTGGAGAGGATCTGCTCAACGTCTTCAGCGAAGCCCATGCGCAGCATTTCGTCTGCTTCGTCCAGGACCAGGTACTGCAGGTTGGACAGGTCCAGGGAACCCTTGGAGATGTGGTCGATCACGCGGCCCGGGGTACCCACAACAACCTGTGCACCGCGGCGCAGGCCGGCCAGCTGGGGGCCGTAGGGGGAGCCGCCGTAGACGGGCAGGACGGTGAAGTCGTCCATGTGCACGGCGTAGGAGGTGAAGGCCTCGGCTACCTGCAGGGCGAGTTCGCGGGTGGGGGCCAGCACCAGGATCTGGGTGTCCTTGGTGGGTCCGTTGACCTCGGCGAGCTCTGCCATGCGGGAGAGTGCGGGAACGGCGAAGGCTGCGGTCTTGCCGGTACCGGTCTGGGCCAGGCCCACGACGTCGCGGCCTTCAAGCAGAACGGGAATGGTGGCTGCCTGGATGGGCGAGGGGGTCTTGTAGCCGACGTCGGTCAGCGCGGCGAGGATGCGTGCATCCAGGTTGAAATCGGAGAACAATACCTGGGCTTCTTCAGCTTCAACGGCAGTGTTTTCTTCGACAATTTCTTGGGTGTTTTCAGGCAAGGGATATTCCTCATCAGTGGGGCCGGACAGCCGGTTTGACGGCTGTGAGTACGTAAGTCCGGGCACTGTTGCAATCCCAGGCAGGACTCTCCGTCACAGCTGTGGGCCTGTATCACTGGGTTGCGATTCGCGGCTCGGTGTGACGATTTCTTTGCCGGCGCTCCCAGGAGATGAATCTGCCCGCATGTTTTATGCGGGCCCCAACACAACGTACCTGCAAATGGACTCTAGTCCGCAGGAAAATCAGGGAATACCGGAGTGGGGGATTCCTCAAGTGTACGGCATTGCGGCCGGTACCCCCGCAGAATAGCGCAGTGAGGTCCGGCACACAGCCTAAAATGCGTCTTGGGCAGCGGGCTGCCGACGCAGTACCTTGCGAATTTCGGGCGACAGGTACATGCCCTCCGAATGCGCCTCTGACAAGCGGGAATGCTGCTCAGCGGAGAGCCCTTCGAACACGTCTGCCACGGTGACACCGTGTTCCGGGCGGCAGATGATTTCCACTGTATCTCCGGCGTGGATTGAACCCCGGGAAACAACGCGCAGGTAGGTTCCCAGCCGTCCGGCCGCGGCGAACCGTGCCACCCACTTCGGCTGGCCCATGTACTGGGCAAAGTTGCGGCAGGGGGTGCGCGGGCACGTCACTTCCAGCACAACGTCCGTGCCAATCCGCCACTGCTCCCCCACCACTGCTCGGGACGCATCAATCCCCGCCACCCGGAGGTTCTCGCCAAAGCGGCCCGCCGGCACAGGCTCACCCAGTTCCGCTGCCCAGTAATCCGCGTCCTCCTGCGAGTAGGCGTAAACGGCCTTGGACTCACCGCCGTGGTGCCTGCGGTCGGCCTGCACGTCGCCGGTCAGCCCCAGTGCGTAAACCTTCACGGGTCCTTCAACCGCCCGCTTGTCGATGGCGCTAACTCCGACCGCGTCGGTGGTGGGCCGCAGGGCGTGCACGCGGCAGATAGCCAGGAGGGATCCGGTAGTCATGGGCAATAGTCTAGGTGCGCGGTACCTGGATTGCGCCGGAGACCGGTGCGGCGCGCCACCAGCGGCGAGGCCGGTCCGGCCAGAGCAGGGCAAGGAACCAGGCGAGCATGGCGGCACCGCAGAAGACCCCCGCGCTGGAGGCCATCAGCCACGGTTCCGGGATCTGGGAATCAAGGCTCTCTGCGCCAAGCAGCCTGCCGATTCCCTTGGGCGTGAGGTAGAAGGCCGCGGCCGTGGCGACGAGCAGAACCCATCCCGTGAGACGCATGGCCCGCCGCTGCCGGGGCAGTCCCCGAACCGCTGCACCAGCCAGGGGCAGGAAGAGTGCCGCCCATACCCAGTGGTGGGACCAGGAGACCGGCGAGGCCAGCAGCATCAGCAGTGCCGCCGCGGTGAGGGCCAGCAGATCCATCCCGGCCATTGTTGCCAGCCGGATGATGACGGCGGCGGCCGCCGCAGCGGCCAGGCACAGCAGCAGCCACGGAACGGTAACGTCCGCCTCCGGACCGGCGAAGTGCAGCAGAGCTCCGCGGAAGGAGAGGTTGTCCACATACGCTCCTCCGCCCACCCGGGAGGTGTCCGGGAGCAGTTCCCCCCAGTAGGTCTTTGATTCCCGGGGCAGGATCAGGAACCCCAGACCGAAGGTGGCAAGGAAACCAAAGGCCATGTTCCGCAGGCCGCGCCAGTCACCGCGCACCAGATAGTAGAACGCGAAGGCCAGCGGTGTGAGCTTCAGTCCGGCTGCCACTCCGGTGAGCAGGCCCCGCGGCCACTGCTCGCTGCGGTTCAGGAAGTCGACCATCACCATCGCAAACAGGATGATGTTGATCTGTCCCAGGGCCAGGGTGTCCCGCCACGGCCCGAGGGCAGCTATCAGGCCGAACGCCACGATGGCTGCCGGCCGGAGCCAGAACCCCCTCAGCACGGACCTGATGCTTCCGGAACCGCTGAAGTGCGCCACGAGCCACAGCGCAGTCAGGGCGGTCAGCGCCAGGGAGAGACCAAGGAAGATGTTGAAGCCGATGACGTCGCCAAAGGGTGCGAGAACCGCAAACAGCAGGGCAGCCGCAGGCGGGTACGTGAACATGAGGGAGGGATTGGGCGGGTTGGGGATTCCGACGGAATACAGTTCGCCGCTGGCTTTCAGGACCGTCTGGCCACCTGCCACGTAAACCCGGAAGTCGATGCCGTCCCGCGGCGCAAGGACCATGGCGAGGGCCAGGAGGCCGGCGCAGACCGCAGCCGCACCGAGCACCAGCGCCGCCCCCGCGGCCTGAGAACGCAGTCCCTGCGCCATCTGCTTCCCTCCTGTGCTGCCGCCGTTCGGCGAGCGGGCGAGCGAGGGACACTCTACCTGCCTGCTCCGGCGCAGATGGCTGAAGAGGGGGATTTTGGCCCTGATGTCCCGTAAACAGCCGGGCGGGGTCCTGCCGCGGCGCAGGTCATGTTCAGGCAGTCCGGCCCCGACTGCCGCTACCGTAGTCAGTGAACGGGATGCCTGCGCAGCCTGCAGCGGCGGACGGATCCCACAAAGGAGACCCAGCGTGAGCAAGACACATCCACTGACCCCGATGCCCGCCACCATGCGGCTGGCCACGGCGGCCTGGCTGGTTGCCGCCGTCGTCCTGATCCTGGCCGGTGGCTCTTTCCTGTTTACTGCGCAGACGCAGCGGCAGGATTCCCAGGGCCTGCTGACCCTGGGAATCCTGGGGATCGCCCTCGGCGCCCTGACCGCTTTCTATGCCCTGCGGCTCCGCCGGGGAAAGCGAAGCAGCCGGGAAACCCTAACCACCCTGGGGCTCATAGCCGGTGTTCCCCTGCTGTTCCGCGGCCCTTCGCTCATTGCGCTGGGCGCACTGCTCCTGGCCTGTGCCGTGCTGCTCTGGCTGCCGCAGAGCACCCGCTTCTACGCCACGACGGACCCCAGGGTCCGGCGGCGCCGGCTGACGGGGCGCCGCTGAGCGCAGCACGCCGGCGGAATCAGAGCTGCTTCAGCGCCTGGTCCAAATCCGCGATGAGGTCCTCAATGTCCTCAATGCCAACGGAGAGCCGCAGCAGGTTCTCCGGAACGGCCAGTTCAGTACCCTTTACAGACGCGTGGGTCATTTCCGAGGGGTAATTCATCAGGGATTCGACGCCGCCCAGCGACTCAGCCAGGGTGAAGACCTTCGTGGACTCCGCAACCTTGCGGGCTGCCGCTTCCCCGCCCTTAAAGCTAACCGAGACCATGCCGCCGAAGTCCTTCATCTGGGCCTTCGCGAGGTCATGCCCGGGATGCTCTTCCAGCCCCGGATACAGCACCGACTCGACAGCAGGCTGTTCCTTCAGCCACCGGGCCACCGCCATGGCGTTGGAAGAGTGCCGGTCCATGCGCACCCCCAGGGTCTTCAGCCCGCGGGTGGTCAACCAGGCTTCCATCGGAGCCGAAACGGCGCCCACGGCGTACTGGATGAACCCGATCTTCTCGGCGGCGTCGTCGTCGTTCAGGATCACTGCCCCGCCAACCGCGTCTGAGTGGCCGCCAATGTACTTGGTGGTCGAATGCACCACAATGTCCGCTCCGAAGGAGAGCGGCTGCTGCAGGTACGGAGAAGCGAAGGTGTTGTCCACTACCAGGAGGGCACCGGCGTCGTGTGCTGCCTGCGCAACTGCGGCGATGTCGGAGATCTTCATCATCGGGTTCGACGGCGTTTCCAGCCACACGATCCTGGTGTTCCCCGCGGCGATAGCCTCCTGCAGGGCCGCGGTATTGGACATGTCCACGGCTGCGTTGGTGATGCCCCACGCTGAAAGCACCCGGTTGATCAGCCGGTAGGTTCCGCCGTATGCATCGTTGCCCAGGACAATGTGGTCCCCGGGCGCCAGCAGGGCGCGGATCAGGGCATCCTCGGCCGCCAGGCCGGAGCTGAAGGAGAACGCATGGCGTCCGCCTTCCAGGGCCGCGAGCTGTTCCTGGAGCGAATCCCGGGTGGGGTTGGTGCCGCGGCCGTATTCATAGCCGTTGCGCAGTCCGCCAATCCCGTCCTGGGCGTAGGTGGTGCTCTGGTACAGCGGCGGAATCACGGCACCCGTGGTGGGGTCCGGGGTCTGTCCGGCGTGGATGGCGCGGGTGTTGAAGCCTTCAGTCATGGTTTTCCTCCTGTGCCGGCGCGGCGGCGGTCGGGGCTTGTGGGTCTAGGCGCTGAGGTAGGAGAGCAGGTCGCGGCGGGTAAGGACGCCGTGCCAGGTGCCGCCGGAGGCGACCAGCAGGGTGTCCGCTTCGGCCAGGCGTTCCATGGCAGCTGACACGGATTCACCGGCACCGATCTGCGGCAGCTTGGCCGAGAGATGGTCACCGACCGGGTCCCCGGGCTTTGCTTCGCCGCGGAAGAGCTTTTCGCTCAGCGAGCGCTCGTCCACCGAGCCGTGCACTTCGCCCAGGACTGCCGGCGGCTCGTGGGACAGCACCGGAAGGCTGCCGCCGTGCCGGGACAGCAGCTCCACGGCTTCCAGGACGGTGGCGGTCTTCGGGACGTACGGGGCATCCCCGCCGCCGCGGACAGCGAGCACGTCCGCAACAGTGGCGTCCTGCTCCGTCTCGGCCAGGAAACCGTGGGACTTCATCCAGCCGTCGTTGAAGATCTTGCCGATGTAGCCGCGGCCGCTGTCCGGCAGCAGGACCACCATGACGTCCTCGGGGCCCAGGTCCTTGGCGGCGCGCAGGGCGGCTACAACGGCCATGCCGGAGGATCCGCCCACCAGCAGGCCTTCTTCACGGGCCAGGCGGCGGGTCATGGCAAAGGACTCGGCGTCGTTGACGGCGATGACCTCGTCAGGAACCGAGGGGTCGTAGTTGCCCGGCCACATGTCCTCGCCCACACCCTCGACGAAGTACGGGCGTCCGGTGCCGCCGGAGTACACAGATCCTTCCGGATCTGCGGCGATGATCCGAACCGGTCCGGAAGCGCGGTCCGCGGAGACTTCCTTCAGGTAGCGGCCGGTGCCGGTGATGGTTCCGCCGGTGCCTGCACCTGCGACGAAGTGGGTGAGCTTTCCCTCGGTGTCGTTCCAGATCTCGGGACCGGTGGACTCGTAGTGGCTGGCGGGGGCAGCCGGGTTGGAGAACTGGTCCGGCTTGTAGGCGCCGTCGATTTCCCGCACCAGGCGGTCGGATACTCCGTAGTAGGACTCGGGGCTTTCGGGGGCGACGGCGGTGGGCGTCACCACTACCTCGGCACCGTAGGCACGCAGTACGTCGCGCTTTTCAACACCAACCTTGTCCGGTGTGACGAAGATGCAGTTGTAGCCCTTCTGCTGGGCCACCAGTGCCAGCCCGACGCCGGTGTTGCCGCTTGTCGGTTCAACCACCGTCCCGCCCGGGCGGAGTTTGCCTTCCGCCTCGGCCGCTTCGATCATCTTCACGGCGATGCGGTCCTTGATGGATCCGCCGGGATTGAGGTACTCCAGCTTCACCAGCACCGTGGCTTCAATGCCTTCGGTGACGTGGTGGAGTTTCACCAGCGGGGTGTTGCCGATCAGGTCCAGGACAGTGTTGGCATACTTCATGGGCACCACGTTACTGGCTGGGCCGCGAAGGAACAGGCCGTGCTGAACACGGCGTAGCAAACTTGCTTACTGTCGGCGTTGTTTTGGGACAGAAGTTCACACCGGACGTGCGAGCATGGTGGCATGTCTTCCGGTTCGGCCTGCATGCGCGGTGAGTTTGAATCCTCCCGCCCACTGGATATGAGCCGAACCCTGGGGACCGTGGCCTTCGGTGCCTCCGACCCCACCGTGCAGGTTTCCCCAACCGGGGCGTGGCTGGCGTTCCGCACCGCTGCCGGGCCCGCCGCGCTCTGCCTTCGGCAGCACGCCGGGGCGCTGCGCTCCCCCGCCCGGGTTTCCGCCCAGGCCTGGGGGCCGGGCGCCGAGGAAGCACTCGCCTCCGTCCCAGCGCTGCTCGGTGAACAGGACGACTGGTCCTCCTTCGACGATCCTGGTTTCCTCGCGACCCTGCCTGCCGGAATCCAGGATGCCCGACGGCATCATCCCGGCCTTCGGCTGCCCAGCACCGGAAGGATCCTGCAAACCCTCATACCGGTGGTGCTGGGCCAAAAGGTGACGCAGATGGAGGCAGTCCATGCCTGGCGCTACCTGGTACGGCGCTTCGGCGAACCCGCACCCGGACCGGTTCCCCCCGGTTTGATGCTCCCTCCCGATGCCGCCGGATGGCGGCGCATCCCCAGCTGGGACTGGCACCGCGCCGGAGTGGATTCACACCGTTCCCGCACCATCCTGCGCGCCTGTGGATCGGCGTCGGGCCTGGAGCGCCTGGCAGCCGAACCGCTGGGGGACGCGGTGAGTGCCAGGCTCCAGTCCCTGCCCGGCATCGGCCCCTGGTCTGCGGCGGAGATCCTGCAGCGCACCCATGGTTCACCGGACCACGTTTCAGTGGGCGACTTCCACCTCGCCGCGTACGTGGGCGCGGCCCTCACCGGCAAGCGGACGGACGACGCCGGCATGCTGGCGCTGCTGGAGCCGTGGCGCGGACATCGCCAGCGGGTGGTGCGCCTGATCATCCTCACCGGTTTCCGCAAACAGGCCTACGGACCCCGGCTCACGCCGCAGGACCACCGCAGGCACTGACCGCTCCCCCGGCCACCGGTTCGCCTAAAGTTGGGTAAATGAGCGCACCCGTAGACCTGACAGCCGTATTCATTCCCAACCCCGGAGAGTTCTTCCGGGTCAAGCTGGCCCTGGAGATCGCGATCGAGCAGGTCCAGGCCGAACCCGGCTGCCTCCGTTATGAGATCACCGAGGAGTCCGAAGACCGGATCGTCCTGACCGAGCAGTGGGCATCCGAAGATGACCTCGCCCGGCACTCCCGCGGGGCCGCCAAACAGGACCTGGATGAGTCCCTCAGCGCCCTGCTGGCAGAACCGGTGGCACTGCACCGCGGCTAGGCCCGGTACACGGAGCAGTTCCCGGGGCGCCGCGGCGGCCCGGGAACTGTTTCCGGCGGAAGCCGGGGCCTGCTACGGGCTGATTTCAAGCCGGTGGACGGACTCCGGTTCAGCGCCGAAGCGCCGCAGGACCGCAGCCACTGCTTCTTCGTGCTCGTCATCCACTGACGCGTACACGCGCATCCGGTCCTCGAAATCCAGCTTCCGCACGTCGGCGCGGAATATTTCGGTATGCACCCGGCCGGTGTAAACGGTGGTTTCCATCAGTTCGATGGACCGTGCACCGGCCATTAGCAGTGCATCGCGCAGCCCGTCGATCCGATCGGTGTTGACGATCGCACTGATTACATGCCGGGGCTCGCCCGGCTGAACCGCGTTGGCTTCCGGCGCATCCGCACCGCGGCCGCTGGTGGTCGGGTGGGTGGTGACCCCGCTGAGGGAATAAGCGGCCTGGCCCTGCTGCACCTTGTCCAGGGAATCCTGCTCCGGCCCCGGTTCGCGCAGCCCGATCGTCCGGTTGATAAGCGCTGCCGCAAGCCAGCTGAGCACAAATGAGAAGGCCACCACACAGACGATCGCCACCGTCTGGTGCCACAGCAGGATCCCGCCTCCCCCGGCGAACAGACCGTCCGCGCTGACCGGGTTGACCCTGCTGTCGGCAAAGAACCCCAGCATGAACGAACCGATCAACCCACCCACGAAATGCACGGCAATCACGTCCAGCGCGTCGTCGTAGCGCAGCAGGTGCTTGAGCCGGACGGCGAAGCAGCAGACGCACCCTGCGATCAGTCCGATGAGCACCGCGGACCCCGTGTTCACGTAGCCGGCACACGGGGTGATGGTGGCCAGGCCGGCGACCGCCCCGGACACCGCGCCGACCAGCGTGGAGTGGCCGCTGGTCAGGCGTTCCACAATCAGCCAGGTGAGCATGGCGGAGCCGCCAGCCACGTGGGTGTTTACCAGCGCCTGCGCTGCGATGTCATTTGCCTGCAGGCCGTCTCCTGCGTTGAACCCGAACCAGCCGAACCACAGGATGCCCGCACCGACCAGCATCAGCGGCAGGTTATTGGGTGAGGTCTTGAGGTTGGGCCATCCCCGGCGGCGTCCCACCACCAGCAGGACCGCCACCGCTGCGGCGCCCGCGGAAGCATGGACCACCAGGCCGCCGGCCCAGTCCTGGGCACCGAGCTGCGTTAGCCAGCCCTTGGGATTCCACAGCCAGCGCGCCACCTGCGGATAAATCACAATCGAGAAGACCACCAGGAATATGGTCCAGCCGGCAAACTTCAGCCTTCCGGCAGTGGCACCCGTAAGCAGGGCCGGGGTGATAATGGCGAACATCATCTGGTAGGCCACAAACGCCAGGGCGGGGATAGTCACACCCGCCGTTACGGTGTGGAACTGGGGAGTATCCACATCGATCAGTGCGAAGGCATCGAACTCTCCCAGGACTGAGTTCCCCTGGTTGCTGAAGGCCAGCGTGTAGCCCACCAGCACCCACGTGAGAGTGATGACGCCGAGCGGAATGATGTTCTGCATCATCATGGTCAGGACGTTCCGCACGGGAACCATTCCGCCGTAGAACAGTGCCAGGCCGGGCGTCATGAACAGCACCAGTCCGGCGCATACCAGCACCCAGGCGGTATCCGCCCCGTTCACTGCGCGGCTCCGGGCCCGTGGGCATCTCTGTCCGGGGGCGGCGGGGACGTGCCCCGGTCCAGGGCTGTCACAGCATCCCGGCGTGTGAGGAGTTCGCGCATGGTGTCCCCGCTTCCAACTCGTGTCCCGCATGAGTGGTGCTGCCGGAGGTCCATGAAGCTGGAGGGGTGTCTCCGGCCCATCGAGTCTAGCGACGCGTGTTCTGCGGGCGGAAGGTGCGGGCGCGCAAAGGACCGCCGGGGAACGCAATTCGAGCTCGTGCCGTCCCGGCGGCCCTGTGCGGAACGTGCCTAGTTGGCGTTGGAGCCCGTGACCCCGTGCGGATCGATGACGTACTTCCTGGCGGCGCCGGAGTCGAACTCCCGGTAGGCCTCCGGTGCGTCGTCAAGGCGGATCGCGGTGGCGTTCACGGCCTTGGCGATCTGCACCCGGTCATTCAGGATGGCCATCATCAGATCGCGGTTGTACTTCATCACCGGACACTGGCCCGTGGTGAAGGACAGCGACTTCGCCCAGCCGGTCCCCAGGCTGAGGGACAGCGAGCCAACCTTGGCAGCCTCGTCCACACCGCCCGGGTCGCCCGTGACGTAGAGCCCGGGAATGCCCAGCGCCCCGCCGGCCGCAGTGATATCCATCAGCGAATTGAGCACCGTTGCGGGGGCTTCCTGTCCCGCTCCGTGTCCGTGCCCGCGGGCTTCAAAGCCCACCGCATCGACACCGCAGTCAACCTCCGGGACTCCCAGGATCTGCTCAATCTGGTCCCTGGGATCGCCCTTGGAGACATCCACGGTTTCGCAGCCGAAGCTGCGTGCCTGTGCCAGCCGGTCCTCGTTGAGATCACCGACTATGACGACGGCGGCACCGAGCAGCTGCGCGCCGGCAGCGGCTGCCAGACCCACCGGGCCGGCGCCGGCGATGTAGACCGTGGAACCTGTGCGCACGCCCGCGGTGACGGCTCCGTGATATCCGGTGGGGAAGATGTCGGAGAGCATGGTCAGGTCCATGATCTTCTCCATCGCCTGGTCTGAATCCGGGAACTTGAGCAGGTTCCAGTCTGCGTAGGGAACCAGTGCGTACTCCGCCTGGCCGCCTACCCAGCCGCCCATGTCCACGTAACCGTAGGCGCTGCCGGGCCGGTCCGGGTTCACGTTCAGGCAGATCCCGGTCTTGCGTTCCTTGCAGTTGCGGCAGCGGCCGCAGGAAATGTTGAAGGGGACGGAAACCACGTCGCCCACCTTGATGAATTCGACGTCGGGGCCGGTTTCCACCACCTCGCCGGTGATTTCGTGGCCCAGGATCAGGTTGGGCGGGGCCGTGGTGCGTCCTCGGACCATGTGCTGGTCGGAGCCGCAGATGTTGGTGGTCAGGACTTTCAGGATGGCTGCATGGGGCAGTTTCCGCCCCACATTGGCCGGGTTGACGCCCGGGCCGTCTTTCAGTTCGAAGGTGGGATAGTCGATGTCCTGGACTTCCACAACACCGGGTTCGATATAAGCAACTGCTCGATTACCGCTCATTGGTATTCCTCGCCTTGTAACCTTGGTCGACGTTGACTGGGTTCCCCGGCAGGCGGGCAGCCGGCGGCCGCACAGCCCCCCGGGTTGTCCGAGACTACAACCCAAAAGTGCGGGCGGCTAGGGCGAATATGTGCCCGTGAAATCCCAATCCGTGCACGGTTCGGGACGTTAAAGCACAGCAGGGAGCTCCTCCGCTTGGAGGAGCTCCCTGCTGAAGCTTGTGCTGTGGGCGGCTAGCTGGCCTGCCCGTCCTGGCCTGCTGCTGCCTGGCCCTGTTCCTGGGCCGCAATCTGCTCGTGGACAGCCTTCATGTCCAGTCCCTTAACTGCTTCAACCAGTTCGCTGAACTGGTTGGCGTTGAGCGCGCCGGGCTGGGAAAACACCAGCACCTTCTCGCGGAACGCCATCAGGGTGGGAATGGAGGTAATCCCGGCGGCAGCGGCCAGGCCCTGCTCTGCCTCGGTGTCCACCTTTGCAAAGGTGATGTCCTCGTGCTGCTGCGAGACGGCGTCGTAAACCGGTGCGAACTGCTTGCACGGGCCGCACCAGTCCGCCCAGAAGTCAACGAACACAATGTCGTTTTCCTCAATGGTTTCGGGGAACGTTGCCTCGGTGATGTCAATAGTTGCCATACCAGCCACGCTATCCCCCCAGCTGGACGATGTCTGCAATTGTTCGCTCTGCGGTGAAGAACCGGATCAGCTGATGGTGGAGAATCCCATGTGCGTCACCTTGGCGATCACGGGCAGCGCCTCACGGAGTTTTTCGCGCTCGCCGGTGCCCAGCTGGCCCAGGAGGTCCGAAAGCAGCGATTCCCGCCGCTGGGTCTCCACTGCCAGTTTGTGGCGCCCGTCAGGTGTGAGGCTGACCCGGACGCCGCGTGAATCCTCGGGGTCCGGGCTGCGCCGCACCAGGCCGGCATGCTCAAGGCGGATGATCTGCTCGGTTGCGCTGGGAACCTTGACGCCCAGGTTCCTGGCTATATCCGAGACCCGCATGCCCTCAGCAGCGACCATCCGCAGCGTACCGAGCTGGTTGGAGGTGATTCCGAACTCCGTGTCCATGTGGCGCACGAGGAAGACGGCTTCGCGCAGCGCTTCCCGGAATTCTTCGGCAAGGCGGTCCAGAGCCAGGTCCTCTTTCATGCTTAGAAACACTAGACGGCCTAGTCACATAGTTCTGGGGGGCGTGCCCATAACGGCTGCTTTTGTGCCGAGATTTTGCTGCGGACTGCTTCCTGTGCCCCCGGGACCTGCGAAAACAAAAAAGAACATCCCCGGTCCTGGGACCGGGGATGTTCTCTCTTCGGTGGCAGATGAGGGATTCGAACCCCCGTAGGCATTGCCAGCTGATTTACAGTCAGCCCCCTTTGGCCGCTCGGGTAATCTGCCGAAGGCCTTCTTGCGAAGACTTTGTCCGCGGTAACCGCGGGCAAGACAACTTTACAGAACATTCGGCCAAGAATCGAATCGGGCCTCCGGGCTACAGTCCGCGGGCAATCCGGGCGCTGATCTGGGCGTAGAAATGCTCTGCCTGCGCCGCCGTCACGCTGCCCCAGGCAACGGCGTTGGCGAGGTCCTGCCGGACACCCGCCAGGCGTTCTGTCCGCTCCCGGGCCTCAGCGTCCTGGACCGGAAGAACCGTCACGGCGGCGTCATCCCCGGCAGGAACAAAGACGGCCGCTTCCTGAGGTTCGCGGGCCTGCGCCGATACCGTGCCCACTCCGGTCACCGAGACAGCCGCGAGCACTGAGGATGCCGCAGCCTGCCGCAGCCGGATTCCGGCAGAGCGGCGCGGCGACGCGGCGGACACCTGCGCTGCCGCCCCCGGAGGGAGCGGCTTTCCCGGCGGCACGGGAGCCTGTCCCTGCTCGGCAGCCGGCACGGCTGTACGCGGAGGTTCCTTCGGTTCGGTGGGGTGCGTGCTCATGAATCCCACCCTTTCCCAGCCAGATGGGAGGACTGTCCACCGCGGCTGGATACTTCCTGTGAGCATCCGAGCTGCCCGTGGGCTGCGCCCACCTATTAGGCTGGTGCACAGGAGAAGTCCACCTATCCATGTACATAAGGAGCGCACTATGGCCAGCGAGTCATCATTCGACGTCGTCAGCAAGATCGACAAGCAGGAAGTCGCGAACGCCCTGAACCAGGCGCAGAAGGAAATTGCGCAGCGCTACGATTTCAAGGGCGTCGGCGCAGAGGTCGATTTCAGCGGCGAGAAGATCCTGATGAAGGCGAACTCCGAGGAACGTGTCAAGGCCGTCCTGGATGTCTTCCAGTCCAAGCTGGTCAAGCGCGGAATCTCCCTGAAGTCCCTCGATGACGGCGAGCCCTATGCCTCCGGCAAGGAGTACCGGATCGAAGCCTCCATGAAGGAAGGCATCGCCCAGGACCAGGCCAAGAAGATCAACAAGATGATCCGCGACGAAGGCCCCAAGGGCGTGAAGTCCCAGATCCAGGGCGACGAGCTGCGCGTCAGCTCCAAGTCCCGCGATGACCTGCAGGCCACCATGGCCATGCTGAAGGGCGCAGACCTGGACGTTGACCTGCAGTTCATCAACTTCCGCTAAACCTTCGATCCGTCCGCACACAACGACGGCGGCGCACCCCAATCCGGGAGCGCCGCCGTCGTTGTCTTGTTTCCGCTTGGCTCAGGGAGCCAGCTCGACGTCCTCCGCTGCAGGTCCGTCAGTATCCGGATCCTCCAGGGCCGATCCGCCAACGGCTTCTCCCTGCCAGGTGAGCAGCTCCCAGGCATGGCCGTGGGCTTCGGGACGCGGCCTTGATTCAAGCACCACGATTCCCGTATTGCTCAGCGTGTTGTGGACAATGAAGTCCGGCCCCACATTGCGGGCGCGTGCGGTGGCCCAGGCCCGGATGATCGCGCCATGGCTGAAGATGACCGGGGTCTGCTGCCCGGTGCGCTGGAGTTCGGACACCACCTCGTCGAAGCGGCCCAATGTCTCTGCGCCGTCTGGTCCCCCGGGCATCGTGACGGACAAGTCGCCCTGAACCCACGCGTAGACGGTGCGCAGGTAAGCCTGGATGGATTCGCTGTCCCCCCGCATCTCCAAGTTGCCGGCGGAGATTTCCCGCAGGCCGTCCCGGACCTCGATCGGCTGGGCCAGCGCATCAGCAAGCGGTGTGGCGGTGAGCTGCGTGCGCACCAGGTTCGAGGCATAGACGCCGCTGATCTGTTCATGCCCCAGGGCCTGCGGCAGCGCTGCGGCCTGCGCAATCCCAAGTTCGGTCAGCCCGGGCCCGGGGGCTCCGGTGTCCAGCAGCCGTTCAATGTTCGACGGCGTCTGGCCGTGGCGGACGAGGATCAGCCGCATGTGTGCTCGCTCTCTGTGTTGGTGCCGCTGCGCTTAGGAACCGAGCGGACGGCCTGCCATGTTTTCCAGGCGCCGGATCCGGTCGGCCATTGGCGGGTGGGTGGCCAGCAGGCCGCGCACGCCGTTGCGGAACGGGTTGGCAATCATCAGGTGGGAGGTGTTGACCAGTTTCTGGTCCGTGTTGGGCAGCGGAGCCTGCTGGGTTCCGGTTTCCAGCTTCCGCAGGGCCGAAGCCAGCGCCAGCGGATCATCGGTCAGGGTTGCGCCGTCTTCATCGGCGTCGTACTCCCGGGTTCGTCCAATGGCCATCTGGATCAGGGAAGCGGCCAGCGGGGCTAGGACCGCCATGGCGATCATGGCCAGCGGGTTCTGGTTGCGGCGGTCGCCGCCGAAGAACAGCAGGAACTGGCCGAGCGAGGTGATGACGCCGGCAATCGCGGCGGCAACCGAGGAGGTGAGGATGTCCCGGTTGTAGACATGCATCAGTTCATGGCCCAGCACCCCGCGCAGCTCACGTTCGTTCAGCAGCGCCAGGATCCCCTGGGTGCAGCACACCGCAGCGTTCTGCGGGTTGCGGCCCGTGGCGAACGCGTTCGGCGCCATGGTGGGCGAGACGTAGAGCCGGGGCATCGGCTGGTTGGCCTTGGCCGAGAGTTCACGGACGATCCGGTACATTTCCGGGGCCTGCGCCTCCGTGACGGGGACCGCGTGCATGGCGCGAATGGCCAGCTTGTCGCTGTTCCAGTAGCTGTAGGCGGTGGTGGCGAGCCCGATAAACAGGAAAATCCAGATGAACGAGGAACTGCCCGTGCCGCTGGCCAGCAGGCCGCCGATACCCAGCAGCACAGCGAAGAGCACCCCGAACAGGGCTGCTGTCTTCAAACCGTTGAAATGTCGGTGCACGTGTACACGATCCTTCCTGGGCGGAAGGCCCCGCCCTCCCATCAGGAGCGCAGGTCCAAAACCTTCCGCGGTACTTTTCCTAAGCGTTAACGTATCTGCCCGCTGTGCTGTTCCATGGCCGGCCGGGGCCGGATTGGGTGTTTAGGGCGTCGGATGGCGGGCGTCGTAACGGGCGAACCCGGGCTGGAGGCGGGACAGGACCAGGACGGCGGCGGCGCAGGCCAGCCCGCCCGCCACTGCGGCCCAGCCCTCGCCCAGGAAGGACGCGTCGACGCCGGCCACCAGGTCACCAAGCCGCGGACCGCCGGCGACCACCACCACGAACACGCCCTGCAGCCTGCCGCGCATCGCGTCCGGCGTCGCCGCCTGGAGGATCGTGGAACGGAAGACGCCGCTGATCGAGTCCGCGATGCCGGCTGCTCCCATGGCCAGCGCGGCCGGAAGGAGCCACGGCGAGACGCCGCCGCCGTCGTGCTCCCCTGCCAGCACCACCACCACTCCAAAGGCCGAGACGGAAAGCCCCCAGGCGACCACCGACCACATCACGGCCAGTCCCTGCCGGCGCACCAGGCCCAGCGGGCCGGAGAACAGTCCGGCCAGGAAGGAACCGGCGGCAGTGGCCGCCAGCAGTATGCCAACCGTTTCGGCTCCGCCGCCGAGCATCAGCGCCCCGACGGCGGGCAGCAGCGCACGCGGCTGGGCCAGCACCATGGCGGCAAGGTCAACGATGAACGTCATACGGATGTTGGGCCGCGTGCCCAGGAAAGTGAATCCCTCCAGGACGGATTTCAGGCCGGCCTTCTGGACCTCTCCGATGGGCGGCATGGGGTCCAGCCGGTAGAGCGCCCACATGGCTGCGGTGAAGGTGACGACGTCGATCGTGTAGGTCCAGCCGTAGCCCACCTGCCCTACCAGCACCCCGGCCAGCAGCGGACCCGCTGCCATCGCGATGCCGAAGGTGATCATGCTCAGTGCGTTGGCGGCGGGGAGCAGTTCAGGACGTACCAGGCGGGGAATGATGGCGCTGCGTGCCGGGTGGTTCAGTCCGCCGGCTCCGGCGTTGACGGCCACCAGGGCGAACAGCAGCCACACGCTCTCAAGGCCCAGCCAGGCCTGAACGGCAATGCCGATGGTGGTCAGCCAGAGAATGGCAGCGGAGAACAGGGCTACTTTCCGGCGGTCATATGCGTCCACCACCGAACCGCCGTAGAGTCCGGCCAGGACCAGCGGCACCAGCCCCACCACACCCAGCATGCCCACGTAGAGGCTGGACTGCGTCAGCTCGTAGACCTCCAGGCTCACGGCAACAAGTGTCAGCTGCGTGCCGACGGCTGAGAGCGCGGTTCCGGTCCAGAGCCGGCGGAAATCCCGGCTTTCACGCAGCGGGGCGAGGTCAGCTAGCAGTCTGGGCACCAGAGCAGTCTAGGCGAGCACCGTCGGTGCACCCCGGCGCCTTACGCCGTGCGTCCGGGCAAAACGTCCCCTGCGGAGGCAAAGCATGCTTACCATATTCCTCCGGGCCTTTCGCCCGGGACGTCCGCACTGTCCACCAGGAGGATCCATGCTGACCCGCAACGTTGCCGACGGCATCCACTTGATTGAGCACGCCTACACCAATGCCTACCTGGTGGAGGGCGACGGCGAGGTGCTGATCGTGGACACCGGGCTCCCCGCCTCGCAGCATGCGATCTCCTCGGCTGTCCGGTCGCTCGGATACGGGCCGGGCTCCGTCAGCGCGATCGTGCTGACACACGGGCACTTTGACCATGTGGGCACCGCCGCGAAACTGCGCACGGAATTCCGCGCACCGGTCCTGGCCCACCCGGCCGACCACTACATTGCTGCACACCCCTACCGCTACGGCCATGAACGGGCCCGCTTCCAGTACCCGCTGCGTTTCCCGGCGTCCCTGCGCCAGCTAGGTGCCATGACGATGGCCGGCGCACTGCTGGTCAGAGGCGTGGCTGACGTACTGGACCTGGATACGGCAGCTGCCGCGGCACTGCCCGGCGCACCGGTGACGATACCGACCCCGGGACACACTGCCGGCCATACTGCCCTGCATTTCCCGGACCGCGGAGCGCTGATTGCCGGGGACGCCCTTGTGACCCTGAATCCGTATACCGGAGGCCGGGGACCGCAGATTGTTTCCGGGGCAGCGACGGCGGACAGCGCCGCGGCATTGTCCTCGCTGGAGGCACTCGCGGAGACCGGAGCAGCCACGGTGCTCACCGGGCATGGGGACCCGTGGACCTCCGGCATCCAGTCAGCCGTCGAGCAGGCGCTCGCACAGGGAGCAAGCTAGCGCAGGCGCTCGCACAGGGAGCAAGCTAGGCCAGGCGCTCGCGCAGGGAGCAAGCTAGGCCAGGCGCTCGCGCAGGGAGCCAGCTAGGCCAGGCGCTCGCGCAGGGAGCCGGCTAGCCTTCTTCGGTCTCCAGTTCACGTACTACCAGCCGGTGCAGCTCCGGATCGCCCAGCGGGCGGAAATGTCCCATTGATTCCAGCTGCAGGTTGCGGGCGCCGTCGAGCCTGCTGCCGCCGGGTATGTGCGGGTCGAAAGCCGCGTAGATCGAGGTGATCCGGGCGTTTGCTTCCAGGCTGGCCTGCAGTCCGCGCAGCAGCTCGTTGCGCGGGGAGAACGCGCGGATGGACGGAACCAGGAAGTAGCGGGCGTACGGGGAGCCGGAGAACGGTGTGTTCACGGCGATCATGCGGCGGATACGGTAGCCCTGGGCTTGCAGCAGGACCCGCTTGCCGATCAGCCCTCCCTTGCTGTGCGCAACAATCACCGCGCCCTGAAGGTCCGCAGCAACCAGGTATTCCTCCACCCGCCGCGCCATTTCATCGATCCTGCCCCGGTTGTAGCCCAGAGTCTTCACGGTATGGACCGGGTGCCCCCGGGCAGCGAGCGCCTCGGCGAGCGGACGGAGCAGCCGCCAGTCCTCGTAGACCCCTGGAATCAGCACCACCGGCTCCCGATGTCCGGCGTCGGGGCCAGGGTGCAGGTAGCCGGAGGGATCTTCGCGGCACAGCAGACCCTGGACCTGCCAGCGGGCCACATAGGCATAGTCTGCCGCCCACGCGGCGGCAAGCCGAAGCCGGTGCTTCACTGCGCGAACGGCGTCCGGCCGGGACGCCGAGCCGGTCAATGCACGGCCTTTTGGAGTTTGCGCACCCACTCAGCGGTCTGCTCCGGGCGGTTCCACATCAGCACGTGGGGAGCAGCGGGTATCTCGCCGAGCCCGACGCCGTCCCTGGCTTCTTCAAGCCGCAGCAGCCAGGAGCGGGGAACGATCGGATCCCTGCTGCCGCTGACCACCGCCACCGGGCAGTGCGTGAGCGCCAGCCGCGCTTCCATCCGGTGGTCCAGCATGCTGCGGAGGGTGCCGAGGTACCAGCGCGGGCCCGTGCGCAGATAGTCGGTGAAGACGATCCGGTTCACGGCGAGGGTTTCGTGCAGGGTGTCCTGGGCTAGCCGGAATGCCTGGGCGGCAGCATTCCGCTCGGCCCGGTTCACGGTAGGGGCAAGGAGCAGCATCGAAGCGACCAGCCCGGGATCCGCGAGCGCGGCTTCCACCACCACCTGGCATCCCATGGAGTGGCCGGCCAGCAGGGCATCTTCAATACCGGCCTGGCGCAGGGCTCCGGTAACGGCCGCTCCGTAACCGGCCATGGTGAGGCCTGTCTGCGGCCGCTCCATCCCGGCATGGCCGGGCAGCTCCACCAGATGCACGTTGTGGTCCCGGGAGAGTTCGTGCGCCAGGGGCTCGAAGTAGCGCGAGGAAGCGCCGATTCCGTGAACCAGCACCACGTCCGGACCCGGTGTGCCGGATGAACGCAGCCCTACCTCTGCGTCACCCGTGCGCAGTCGGCGCATCTGGGGCCGGGCAGCTGTTGCGGACACTTCGCCTCCTGGTTCGCGGCTGCACTCACGGCCGCACCACCACCCTAAGCCGCAACAGTTAGGCGGACCTTATTATGAATACTTCAAAATAAGCGCTACTGTAGTTCCATGACTTCCACAGCAGCCTCCGCGGCAGCCACTGACAAGTGGTCAGCGCAGCTGCGTGCACACGGACGCCGGGTCACCAAGCAGCGCCTGGCCGTGCTGGACGCCGTCGACCATTCACCCCACGCAGGTGCGGATGAAGTCGCAGCTATTGTGCGGACCACCCTTCCGGACATCAGCCTCCAGTCTGTTTATGTAGTCCTCAACGACCTCACGGAAACGGGGATGCTGCGGCGGATCGAGCCGCCCCACTCCCCTGCCCTTTATGAGACGCGCGTTGATGACAACCACCACCACGCGATGTGTTCCGGCTGCGGCCGCATCGAGGACGTTGACTGCGCCGTCGGACACGCGCCGTGCCTGACCCCCAGCAACACCCACGGCATGACCATCCAGATTGCGGATGTGCTCTACCAGGGCCTCTGCGCCGACTGCGCAGCGAAGCCGGACACCGCCGGCAAGACTTCCTGACCCCATCGACTTACCACTCCACCCCAAAGAAGAAAGAGAGAGAATGTCGAACTTCACCACCACCCAGACCGGCACTCCGGTTGCCAGCGACGCACACTCGCTGTCCCACGGAGCTGACGGCGCGGTTGTCCTCCACGACCGTTACCTGGTTGAGAAGCTGGCCCAGTTCAACCGGGAGCGCATCCCGGAGCGCATCGTGCACGCCAAGGGCGGCGGCGCGTTCGGCGAATTCACCGTCACCGAAGACGTTTCCAAGTACACGCGTGCCGCTGTTTTCCAGCCCGGCACCACCACCGAAACCATCCAGCGGTTCTCCTCTGTTGCCGGTGAAATGGGCTCGCCCGACACCTGGCGCGACGTCCGCGGTTTCGCACTGCGTTTCTACACCTCCGAAGGCAACTACGACATCGTCGGAAACAACACCCCGGTGTTCTTCATCCGCGACGGCATCAAGTTCCCGGACTTCATCCACTCGCAGAAGCGCCTCCCGGGTTCCGGCCTGCGTGACGCCGACATGCAGTGGGACTTCTGGACCCAGTCCCCCGAGTCCGCCCACCAGGTCACGTACCTGATGGGCGACCGCGGCATCCCGCGCTCCTGGCGTGAAATGCCCGGCTTCGGCTCGCACACCTACCAGTGGATCAACGCTGCCGGTGAGCGCTTCTGGGTGAAGTACCACTTCACCTCGAACCAGGGCAACCACGAGATCACCGGTGCAGAAGCAGAGCGCATCGCCGGCGCGGACGCCGACTACTACCGCCGCGACCTCTACGAGAACATCGCTGCCGGCAACTTCCCGTCCTGGGACCTGCACGTCCAGGTCATGCCGTACGACGACGCCAAGAACTACCGGTTCAACCCGTTCGACCTGACCAAGGTCTGGCCGCACGCCGACTACCCGCTGATCAAGGTGGGTACCCACACCCTGAACCGCAACCCGGAGAACTTCTTCGCCCAGATCGAGCAGGTGGCACTCTCCCCCGCCAACCTGGTTCCGGGCATTGCAGCCTCCCCGGACAAGATGCTGATGGCCCGCATCTTCTCCTACCCGGATGCGCAGCGCTACCGCGTTGGCACCAACTACAACCAGCTCCCGGTCAACGCACCGAAGGCTCCGGTTAACAACTACTCCCAGGACGGCTACGGCCGTTTCGCCTTCAACTCCCCGGAGACCCCGGTCTACGCCCCGAACACCTTGGGCGGCCCTGTGGCGGATCCGGCACTCGCCGGCGAAGGCACATGGGAGAACGACGGCGCCCTGGTGCGTTCCGCGGCGACCCTGCACTCCGAGGACAGCGACTTCGGCCAGGCCGGCACGCTGTACCGCGAGGTGTTCGACGACGCCGCCAAGGCCCGTTTCCTGGAGACCATCACCGGTGCAGTCTCCGGTGTGCAGCGCCCGCACATCCGCGAAGCTGCAATCCAGTACTGGACCAACGTTGACGCCGACCTCGGCGCCAAGCTGCGTGCCAACCTCGCCACCGGCGAGACCACGGCCAACGAGCAGGCTGAGTTCGTCGGCGTTGCTGACTAATCAGCGTCCCTTCCGCTAACGAAAGCGGCCGGTCCCTTCGGGGGCCGGCCGCTTTCGTCTTCCCCGACTCCGGCTCCACACATCGAGATGACAGAAACTGCCCGTATCAGCGCTGTAACGGGCAGTTTCTGCTATCTCGATGGATGGGGGGCGGGGGATTAGCGGGAGGGCCAATACCAGATCAGCAGCATCGTCACGAGGAAACCGGTCAGGAAGTTCAGCTTCAGGAACCGTTTCCAGCCGGCGTTGGCTTCCTCCGACCGTTCGTCCGTGATCCCCAGGAACGGCACCAGGTTCAGCAGATACGGCACTACCAGCAATGAACCCAGCAGCGCGGGCCACGGGGTGAACAGCATCAGCGCCCCGGCCGCGGCGTAGGCACCGAAGGCCAGCCGCACTACAGCCTTGCCGCCCAGCACTGTGGCAATGGAAGACAGCCCGCCTTCCCGGTCCGGAATGATGTCCTGCACCGCTCCGAAGGCCTGGCTTGCCATCCCCCACAGGAAGAAGGCGCCCAGCACGGCCCACAGTCCGGGCGTGAACTGGGCACCTGCCAGCACGAGTCCGTACACGGCGGGGGACACGAAGTGTGTGCTGGAGGTAAGTGAGTCGAGGAAGGGACGTTCCTTGAAGCGCAGGCCGGGGGCGCTGTAAGCGATAACCGCGAAGACGCTGACGGCCAGCACCAGCCAGGACAGCGGGGATCCCATCAGCGCAAGCACGGCCAGGAACGGCACGTTGGTGGCCACCGCCGCCCACAGGGTGATCCGGTGGAACCGCCGGTCCAGCAGGGCTCCCTCCACGCCGCCCTTGCGGGGATTGCGCAGGTCGGATTCGTAGTCGAAGACGTCATTGATGCCGTACATCGCCAGGTTGTACGGGATCAGGAAGTACAGCGTGCCGATCACCCATGCGGCGTCGATGCCGCCGGTGGTCAGCAGGTACGCGGCGGCAAAGGGGTATGCAGTGTTGACCCAGGAAAGCGGCCGGGAGGAGAGCAGCAGCATCCGCAGGGTGCCGGGCGTACGGGTGGCGGGGGCGCTCATTGGTTCTCCTCGGAAAGGGCAGGCGCTCGTGGGGACAGCAGTTCCCAGAGCGCTGGAAGTGCAAGGACGGCCGCCAGCGGATAGGCAAAGTCCTCCAGCGGGGCCAGGCCAAGGAACGCGCCGGAGATGCGGTCGGGGTTGTAGCCGAACAGGTCCACGGCGATCATCAGGTTGTCGAAGACTGCGGTGAGCGCCAGCAGCACCGCTGCGGTTCCGGCCAGCCGCAGGACAAAGGGCCGGTTGCGGATGCCTGAACGACGCCGGCGCAGCAGTGCCGCGGCCAGCACCAGGGCCGCGGGGAGAAGGAAACAGAGGTTAAGCAGCCAGTAGGTCACCGCTTGACCGCCGTCCGGGACCGGGCGGAACCAAAGTGGGCCGCGGCCACTTTCAGCAGCCCGAACAGCACCATGGTCAGGTAGCAGAGGAACGCCAGGAAGAAGGCTTCCTCCAGCGGCAGGTGCGGCGCCAGTTCAACGCCGAGCATGAACTCGGTTTCGCCCCGGTAAAAGATGTCCAGGCCAATGCCAAAGAGGTCCCAGACCAGGAAAAACACCAGCCCCGCAGCCAGGACAGCCGCGGCACGCCACGGTGCGCCGGAGAAAAAGAACAGCTTGAAACGGTGGTCCAGCAGCATCATGCAGCCGATGGATGCCAGCAGGAACAGCAGGTACAAGGCACCCATCAGCGGGTCTTCTCCCCTGCCCGGGGCGGTTCGGGCAGGGCTCCGGTGCTGGTGTCTCCGCGCAGGCGCTTGAGCACCAGTTCCGCGCTGATAAGGCACATCGGCAGTCCGATGCCCGGCAGGGTGGATCCACCGGCGTAGAGCAGGCCGTCCACCTTGCGGCTGGCATTGGTTCCGCGCAGGAAGGCACTTTGCTTCAGCACATGTGCCGGGCCCAGCAGCGTTCCCCGCCAGGAGTTGAAGTCCGCGCTGAAGTCCCCCGGGCCCACCGTGCGGCGCACGGTAATCCGCTCGGCCAGGTCCGGGATGCCCGCCCAGGCTGCGATCTGCCCGATCACGGTGTCCGCCATCGCTTCGAGCCGCGGATCGCCTGCGCCGTCGACCCCTCCGATCCCCAGCGCCGGGTCCGACGGGACCGGAACCAGCACGAAAAGGTTCTCGTGTCCTGCCGGGGCAGCATCGTCATCCGTGGCGGATGGCCTGCAGATATACAGGGATGCCGGATCCGGAACTGAAGTGTGCCTGCCGAAGATCTTCTCGAAGTTCGCTTTCCAGTCCTTCGTGAAGAGCAGGGTGTGGTGCGCCAGCTCCGGCAGTTCGCCGCGAACTCCCAGGTGCAGGAGGATGCCGCCGGGGCCGGGGATCCGGGATTCCCAGTACTTCGGCGGGTAGGTCTGCAGCTGGGCGGGCAGCAGCCGGGTTTCCGTGTGGTGCAGGTCCGCCGCGGAAACCACCAGGTCGGCGTCGAGCGCTGCGGGCATGCCAGCGGCGTCGCGGTATTCAACCCCGGTGGCCCGGGCCTTGCCTTTACCCGCAGGTTCGGTCCGAATCCCGGTGACGTTGGCTTCCAGCTGGATCTTCACGCCTTCGGACTCGGCCAGCGAAGCGATCACCGTGATCAGCCGGTGGAAGCCGCCGCGCGGATAGAGGACCCCGTCCTGCAGGTCCAGCCGGCTCATCAGGTGGTACATGCTCGGCGTCGTGAACGGTGATGACCCCAGGAACACTGCCGGATAGCCCAGGATCTGCCGGATCCTCGGGTCGGTGAACCGCTTCGCCACGAAGGAGCTCAGCGGCTGCAGCAGCAGCTTCGCCAGCCGCGGTCCGCGGGAGAGCACATCCGGGCGCAGCAGCGGCAGGAAGGAAGCGAAGGTGCTGTACAGGAAACGCTTCTTGGCCATGTCGTAGACCTCGGCCGCGGAATCCAGGTATTTCTCCAGCCGGGCACCGGCTCCGGGTTCCAGGGTCTCGAACAATTCAACGTTCTTCGCCCGGGTGGCCTGCACATCCACCGGGGCGTCTTCGTCCTCAAAGTACACGCGGTATCCGGGGTCCAGCTGCACCAGCTCCAGCTGTTCCTCTGCGCTGGTGCCAAGCATGCGGAAGAAGTGGTCGAACACCTCCGGCATCAGGTACCAGGAGGGCCCGGTGTCGAAGCGGAAGCCGTCCGCTTCCCAGTTGCCGGTGCGCCCGCCGAGAGTGCCGTTCTTTTCCAGGACCGTGACTTCCAGCCCCTCACGGGCCAGCAGGGCTGCAGTGGCGAGGCCGGTGATTCCCCCGCCAATAACGACGGCGGTACGGGGACTGTGGTTGGAATTTCCGGAGGTCATGGCGCCCTTTCGGCGTCGGGGGTGGAGAGGGCCGGCCCGGACACGCGGCGCAGCCGATGGCGGTAGAGCGCGTCGGCCGCGATCCGCAGCTTGACGGGATTCGGCACCCGGATCCGCGTGGTGCGCAGCCGGGATGCCGGGGTCCGGCGCAGCCTGCGGGCCAGCTCCGCGAACAGTTCCTGGGCCAGGGCGACGGCGGGACGGCAGTTCCTGGGCAGCTCGGCGATGGCTGCGCCGGAGACGAGGAGGTCCGCTTCAATGTCATCAAGCAGCCGGTGCTTGTCGGCCTCGGTGAAGGCATCCACGGTGATGCCCGGGAAGTAGCTGCGGCCCAGGGCCTCGAAATCCTCCGCCAGGTCGCGGAGGAAGTTCACTTTCTGGAAGGCGGAGCCCAGCCGCTGGGCTCCTTCGCGCAGCCGCTTTTCCTGGTCTGCGGGAACAGTCCGCCCGTCCAGGAAGCACTGAAGGCACATCAGGCCGATCACTTCGGCGGAACCGTAGACGTAGTCCTCGAAGCTGGCCTGGGTGTGTTCGGCCCGGGTCAGGTCCGCACGCATTGAACGGAAGAAGGGACCGGTGAGGTCCGTGCCGATTCCGGTGCGGCGGGCGGTCAGCGCGAAGGCATGCACCACCAGGTTCACGCTGTAGCCGGTGCGCAGGGCGTTCGCCGTTTCGGCTTCCAGCTCGTCAAGCATGCGCCGAATCTCGGCAGGGGGAATCTCCGCTGCCGCGGCCACCCCGTCCACGATCTCGTCCGCCAGCCGGACCAGGGCATAGATGGTTTCGATCTGCTGCCTGGTCCGCGGAGCCAGCAGCCGCGAAGCCAGGCCGAAGGACGTCGAGTAGGCGCGGATCATGACTGCCGCCGTCTGTACGGCAGCCTGGTTGTAGAGCGGAAGCCCCGTTACCTGTCCCACGGCTACCGGCCCCGGTTCACGGAGGAAGATACGACGTCGTCCAGCACCGCCGCGAGTCCCGCGGGCACCTCGGCGCATTCCAGGTGCCTTCGGGCACTTGCGGCGTAATCGGCAGCGAGCTCCTGGGCGTACTGCCGGGCGCCGCAGTCCACCAGGATGCGCCGGGCGCGGTCGGCGTCCGCCGGATCCATGTCCGGGCGGCCGATGATGCCGGAGAGTTCCGGCCAGCAGCGGGTCTGTGCTGCGTAGGCGATCAGCACGGTGCGCTTGCCTTCGCGGAGGTCGCCCATACTGGACTTGCCGGTGGCGCTTTCGTTGCCGAAAACACCCAGCAGGTCATCCACCAGCTGGTAGGCAATGCCGATGTCCCGGCCAAACCGGCCAAGCGCCGAGGCAACCTCGGTGCCGGCTCCGGCCAGAACTGCTCCGGCGCGAAGCGGGGCTTCGAAGGAGTAGACGGCAGTCTTCAGCCGTTCCATGTCCAGGATCTCGGCAAGCGGCGGCGAGCCGGCTGCGAAGGAAAAGTCGACGTCGATCAGTTCCCCTCCGGCGGAAGCGAAGACAGCTTCGTCGAGGATCCCGGCGAGGATTTCGCGGGTCAGCGGATCTGTTGAGACTGAATCCAGCATCCGAAAAGCGCCGGTCAGGGCGAGGTCGCCGGCGATGATGCCGACGGACAAGCCGCGGTGCCGGGCTACGTCGGCAGGTTCACCGGCCGTTTCAGCCATCCTGCGGTAGACCCCGGAGACGTTGTCCTGCCCGCGGCGGACGAAGTCCAGGTCAATCACGTCGTCGTGGACAATCAGCGCCGTGTGCAGCAGTTCGAACGCTGCTCCTACCCGGGCGGCGGCTTCAAGATCGGTTCCACCCAGCTGCGCGTAGGCCGTCATCACGATCTGCGGACGGAGCCGCTTGCCGCCGACCGTGGATTTTTCGAGCGTCTCCCAGAGGCTAAGGTAGCTGGGACTGATCCGCTCGGCGCGCTCCTTGGCCGCGGTGAAGAACCCGTCCAGGACACGGTCCACCTGCTGATGGCCAATTCTCTCGTCAGGCAAGTGTTCTGTCTCCATGCATAAAGTAAACACGCTGAACGTTAGGGGAAGAAATGCCGCAACGCCGGGAAGAAGTCATTCTGGTCGATAATGGGGGCCAAATGATAGGTACCGCGGACAAGATGACCGTGCATACCCGGGATACGCCCCTGCATCTGGCTTTCTCCACGCACGTCTACCATCCGGACGGACGCATTCTCGTGACGCGCCGGGCCCTTTCCAAGCTGACCTGGCCCGGTGTTTGGACCAACTCCTTCTGTGGCCACCCCGGCCCCGGTGAGGCCACCGAGGCTGCCGTGGTGCGCCGGGCTGAACGTGAGCTTGGACTGAAGCTGCGCAGCATCGAAGCTGCCCTCCCGGACTTCCGCTACCGGGCGGTGGACGCCTCCGGCATCGTGGAGAACGAAATCTGTCCCGTGTACCGCGCAGTGGCAGAAGCCGACCCGGTCCCGGCCGCGGATGAAGTCATGGACTGGACCTGGGCGGATCCTGCTTCGCTGGTTGAGTCCGTGCGCCTGACACCGTGGGCTTTCAGCCCCTGGCTGGTGCTGCAGCTTCCCCTGCTTTACCCCGAAAACGCCTGATCCATCTCTCCCACGGCGGCTCGGCCCGCCAGTGCACCGCGAGGGTGTGGAAGGCCCGGCGGAACCGGCGGACCAGGTTCTGCCAGCCGATAACCGCCCGCGGCGCCATGCCCACCACCAGTGTCCGGTCCCAGGCGCAGCGGTAGTCCAGGCCCAGGTGTGCGCTGAGGCAGACGTCGTCGTGCTGTTCCGGGTCCTCCCGGTGGACGGCCGGTCCCACCTCCCGCCAGGTGGCTGTGCGCAGCGCCATGTTGGACCCGAAGAGGGGGCGGTGGGCCAGCGCCAGGGTCATCGCCTGATAGTAGGAACCGAGGTAGATCCCCGAGAGGATCCGCCCTGGCCAGGGAGCAAAACCATAGAACCGGCCCGGCCCGCTGACCGCTGCGAGCTGTGGATCTGCGGCGAAATGTTCAGCTAACTGCTTAATCCAGTCCGGAGGCAGGACGCAGTCGGCATCGCATCTGGCAATGATTTCCGATTCCGCCGCGTCGTAGCCGGCCGCGGCGGCAGCCGGGATGCCCGGCCGTGCTTCAAAGACCACCCGGGCACCGAACTGGCGGGCCACCTCGGCGCTGTTGTCGGTGCTGTTGTTGTCCACCACCACGATTTCAGCCGGCTGCACGCTCTGTGCGGTGAGCGAGGCCAAGCATGCGCGCAGGGCTTCGGCGTCATCCAGGCACGGAATAACGACGCTGACGGTTGGAAGGGCAGGGGCTGGCATGCCAGTGATCCTACGTGCAATTCCGAGCCGTCCGCCGGTCACGGCGTCTGGGCGGCCCTGACCCTGCTCCGCTACCGTGAGTACATGATCGATGCCCTCCTGCGCCGTCCGGCCTCTGCTGCCGAGGTGGCTTCGGACGGCATCCGCCTTCTGGGTGCGGTGAGCCTGCTCGTGGCCCTGCTGTGGCACGGCCCGGTTGAGGCAGCCTTGTTTGCACTGGTGCTGCTGGGACTTTTGGTGTCCCGCTGCCTGCCTGCAGCCCCGCTGTTTTCTTCCCTCTACGGCCTCACCCTGCTGCTGGCCGCCTGGAGCAGCGTGATGGACCTGTACGCGCGGATCTCCTGGTGGGACCTGGCAGTTCACTTCGCTGCCACGGGCACCATCGCCGTCATGGCCTGGTACCTGCTGGCTGCCTACGGTGCGGTGACCGCCTGGCAGGGTTCCGGCCGTCCGGTGCCCGGTATAGCGGTTCCCGCCGTGGTGACCTCACTGGGACTGGCACTGAGCGTGCTGTGGGAGTTCGGCGAGTGGTGGGGGCACAACTACGTGGATGCCACCATCAACGTCGGCTACAGGGACACCATTGGAGACCTCGCTGCAGGCGGACTCGGCTCGCTGCTCTCCGGCATCCTGCTGGCGCGCCTGGTCCGGCGGAACCCGCCCGCAGCCGCAGGCAGTGCCGCCGCTCCGCTCCAGCGCCGTCTTCAGGGCTGAGCCCCGAAGAAGCCCCGCGTTAACGCAGGAAGGGCCCCTCAGCACTGCAGCTGAGGGGCCCTTCCGTGATCCGCTACTTGCTGGAGTAACGCGAGTGTTCCTCGTGGGCCCGGGCTACTTCGGCCCGGATATCCTCGATGTCCTTGACCTTGTCCCGGTACTTCTTGTCCATCTGCAGGATCTGCTTCTCTTCGTCGCAGAGCGCCCGGTAGATACGCTCCCGCTCAGCGTCATCCGAGGTGTAGGAGAGGTCCAGGTAGGCGTTGGCGTGGCGGCGGGCGTTGTTCACGGCAGTCTGGGCCTTGCCTGCCGGGCTGATAAGCGAGGCAATGACGGTGACAACCAGGACGCCGACGATCACGCTCAGCGACAGACCGGTGCTGACCTCGATGACTTCCACATGCTCACCGTTGTTGATGAACGGGAGCGTGTTCTCATGCAGGGCGTGCAGCACAAGCTTCACGCCGATGAAGGCGAGGATGGCTGCCAGTCCGTAGGAGAGGTAGATCAGGCGGTCCAGCAGGCCGTCGATCAGGAAGTAGAGCTGGCGCAGGCCCATCAGCGAGAACGCCGTGGCAGTGAAGACAATGAAGGTGTTCTGCGTCAGGCCGAAGATTGCCGGGATGGAGTCCAGGGCGAAGAGGATGTCAGTTCCGCCGATTGCCACCATGACCAGCAGCATCGGGGTGAGGACCTTCTTGCCGTTCTCGACGGTCATCAGCTTGTCGCCGTCGTAGTGGTCCGTGGTGGGCAGCACGCGCTTGGCGATCCGGATGATGAAGTTGTTCGCTTCATCCTTCTCGCTGTCCTCGGGCTTGAGCAGGTTGCCTGCAGTGATCAGCAGGATCAGGCCGAACAGGTAGAAAACCCAGGAGAAGGAGTTGATCAGCGCCGCGCCAAGGAAGATGAACCCGGTACGGGCAATCAGCGCGAAGACAATGCCGAAGAGCAGGACCTTCTGCTGGTCCTCACGCGGCACCCGGAAGGAGGCCATGATGATCAGGAAGACAAACAGGTTGTCCACCGACAGGGCCTTCTCCGTGATGTAGCCGGCGAAGTACTCGCCGCCCATGGTGACTCCGCCAAAGACCAGCACCAGGACACCGAAGATGATGGCCAGGCCCACGTAGATGGAGGACCAGACGGCCGCTTCCTTCAACGTTGGAATATGGGCCTTGCGGATGTGGAAGAAGTAGTCGAAGGCCAGCAGGCCGAGGATGACGACGATCGTCACGCCCCAGATCAGGGGGGAAACAGTCATGGTGTCTCTGCTTTCGTAGGGTACGCCAAGGGACCGCAAGTCTCTCCGGCAGCCTGTGGCTGCCCGCTGGCCCCGGCCGGGCGTCGGTGCCCTACGTGTTGACGAGGTTCAGCGTGGGTGGATACTCCCCTACGAACCGTCCACTCTACCTGATCCGCGCTGCGGGCTCCGACGGACACGGCCTACTCCTGGGGTCCGTTAGGTGCCCTGCCCTGCAGCAGGTCCAGATCTTCCGGGGTATCGATGTCCCGCCCGTCACCTTCGGGCCCGCATTCCACCAGGTCCACCAGGCCTGGATGGGCGGCGAGGAAAGAGCGGGCACCGGAATCACCCATGGCCCCTGCGGCGGCCGCCCGGGCCAGCTGGGGTGCGAACAGGACAGGATGGCCCCGCATCAGATTCCCGCCGGGGAGGCGGTAGGCGGCGCAGGAGACCCGGGCCGGAGCCGCACGCGCAATCAGCCGAGCCACCATTGAAGCACTCACTCCGGGCTGATCGGCCAGGGCCACCAGCACCGGATCCCGCGGGGCCAGCGCCATGGCCTCCGCGATGCCTGCCCTGAAGCTTGATCCCATTCCGGTCTCCCAGTCCGGATTGATCACAACGTGCATTCCGGCCAGGTTGGCTTCCGTGTGCACCCGCGCGTACCCGGCGCCGAGGATGACGACGACGCGTGCGCAGCCGCCGGACCGCAGCTCCGCCGCAAGGTGTTCCACCAGGGGGCGTCCGTGAAAGGGCAGCAGGGCTTTCGGACCGCGGCCCAGCCGGATCCCTGCCCCCGCTGCCAGAAGAACCGCACTGACCATGCATGGAACAAAAGCACACCAGCGGCCTTAACCACAACCGCCGCACCCGAATCCGGGTGCGGCGGTTGGGCCCGGCCCGGGGACCGGGCCGGCGGGAGTGTCTACCCCTCGCAGTCCCTGCAGTATTTGGTGCCGTTCTTCTCCACGGCGAACTGGGAGCGATGGCGGACCAGGAAGCACGAGCCGCAGGTGAATTCGTCTTCCTGTGCCGGCACGACGCGAACCAGCAGTTCCTCGCTGGAAAGGTCCGCGCCCGGCAGCTCGAAGGCTTCCGCCGCCTCCGATTCGTCCACGTCCACTACGGCTGACTGCTTGTCGCTCCGCCGGGCCTGAAGCTCTTCGATGGAAGTGGTTCCTGCATCCTCTTCGACCTTGCGCGGTGCGTCGTAATCAGTAGCCATATTCAGGCTCACTCTCCAATGCTTGGTGGGGGGCTGTGGGACGGGGCGGTGCACCCCGATGGTAACCGGTACTGTCTGCTGTGCAGGTCAGAAGCGCAACAAGTGTGACATATTTCGGCTCACCGTCCGGCCGAAGCGAGTTCCTGCTCCGTTTCCACGCCGCCCGGGGCCTGGGACGCCTTCAGCAGGCGGGCGCCTTCGACGTCGACGTCCGGAAGGATCCGGTCCAGCCACTTCGGAATCCACCAGGCTGATTTACCCAGCAGATGGAGCACTGCCGGAATCAGGGTCATGCGGATGACGAACGCGTCCAGCAGGACGCCGATGGCCAGGGCAAAACCGATCGGACGGACCATCGTCAGGTGGGCGAAGATGAATCCGGCAAACACGGAGACCATGATGATCGCCGCCGCCGTAACAACCCGGGAGGCGTGGTCGAATCCGGTGCGGACGGCTTGGCGCGGATCTTCACCATGTACGTAGGCTTCGCGCATGCCGGATACCAGGAACATCTGGTAATCCATGGCGAGGCCGAAAAGCACCCCGATCAGGATGATCGGCAGAAAGCTCAGCACCGCTCCGGGGTTGTGTACGTCAAAGATGCTGCCCAGCCAGCCCCACTGGTAGATCGCGACGACAGCGCCGAAGCTGGCGGCCAGGGAAAGGAGGAACCCTCCGGTGGCGATCAGCGGCACCAGGATGGAGCGGAAGACCAGCAGGAGCAGGACCAGGGACAGGCCCACGACGATCAGCAGGTAGACCGGCATGGCATCCATCAGCTTGTCCGAGACATCGATGTTGATGCCGGTCTGGCCGGTGATGGCGATTTCGACGCCGGTGTCATCCTTGATCTGGCCTGCATCGTCGCGGATGGTGTGCACCAGGTCCTCGGTGCCTTCCGCGGCGGGCCCGCCCTCGGGGATGACTTGGAAAACAACCATCGTTCCGTCATCGCTGGTGGAAGCCGGGACCACGGTGGTGACGTTCTGGAGCTCGCGCAGTTTTCCGGCGACCTCATAGGTGAGGTCGGAAGCCTCGTCGTCCGTGAGCCCGTCAGGCAGGTAGCCAACCACAATCACGGGACCGTTGATTCCCTCACCGAAGCTGTCCCCCAGCCGCTGGTAGGCCTGGTAGGCGGTGGAGTCCACCGGTTCCGACCCGCCGTCAGGCAGTCCCACGCGCAGTGAACCGGCGGGGATGGCCATGGTGCCCAGCAGCAGGACGCTGAGGATGACGGTGATCACCGGGTGGTTGGTGACCAGCCGTCCCCAGCGTCGCGGGTTGCCGTTTTCCTGGTGTTCAGCGGCCGCGGCCTGGTCTTCCTGGGTCAGGGCTGCGTGCGGGGCCGGGGGCGTGATTCCGGCCTTGGCCCAGGCCTTCTTCGAGAGGATGCGGTTGCCGATGAAGCCCAGGAAGGCGGGGGTCACCGTCAGTGCAACCAGGATGGCCATGGCCACGGTGCCGGCTGCTGCCAGGCCCATCACGCTGAGGAACGGCAGTCCGGGGACGGCCAGCGCGGCCAGCGCGATCACCACGGTCAGGCCGGCGAACAGCACGGCATTGCCGCTGGTTCCGGTGGCGACACCGGCTGATTCCTCCAGCGCCATACCGTGCAGCAGCTGCGTGCGGTGCCGGTTGATGATGAACAGGGAATAGTCGATGCCCACGGCGAGGCCCAGCATCAGTGCCAGCATGGGGGAAATGGAGGTCATCTCCACGACGCCGGTGAGGGCCATGGTGGTCCCCACACCGGCGATCACGCCCACCAGTGCCATGAGCAGGGGCAGTCCGGCAGCCACCAGGGTGCCGAGCATCAGGATGAGCACGACGGCGGCGACGGCCACACCGATCGCTTCAGAGGGCCCAAACAGGGAGGAAACGTCCTCCACGATTTCCTTGCTGAAGAACACCTGGACACCGGAATCGGTGATCCGGTTGGCGGTGTCCTGTACCTCTTGGCGCTGCTCGGGGGTAACCGAGTAGGACTGCTCCTGGAACTGGACCTCCGAGAAAGCGGTGACGCCGTCCTCGGAGACAAAGCGCAGCCCGTCCGAAGCGTCGGCCATACGCTGTGCATCCAGCAGTTCCTGTTCACCTTGGGCCAGCTGGGCAACGCCGTCGTCATAGGCGGCCTGCTGTTCGGCAAGCTGCGCTACCCCGGCAGCCAGCTGCTCTTCCTGCGCACTGAGCTGTGCGCGGACCGCATCTGCCTGCTGGCTCTGCCCGGCGGCCTCGAGCTGGTCGGCCTGCATCTGTGCCAGGGAGAGCTGGTCCCGGCTGGCGGTGAGCTGCGCGGCCGCGGCCTCCAGCTGGGGCTTGCCGGCCTCAAGCTGCGCCCGCGCGGCGTCGAGCTCTGCCTGGCCGGCGGCGAGCTGCTCCGGGCTGCCGTCAAGCTGGGCCTGCATTTCGAAGGGATCACTGACTGACTTGAGGAAGTCGAGTTTGTTCAGTTCCGCCACCGTGTCCGTGACCGCCTGGGGCTCCGCCTCCGTGAAGGCCTCGCCGGATTCGGTTTCGAAAACGATTCGGCCGGACCCGCCGGAGACATCAGGCACCCGCTCACGCAGCTCGTCCAGTACGCGCTGGCTCTCGGACCCGGGAATTGTGAAGTTGTTCGTCGTAGGCGCACTGAATGCTGCGAACGCCCCGCCGATGCCGAGGAGCAGCACAAGCCAGGAACTGAGGAACCACCAGCGGTGCCGGAAGCTGAATTTACCGAGCCGGTAAAGCAGGGATGCCATGAACTGTCTTTCGTTGAGCGGGTCGGGTTGTGTGGTTTAGCGGCTGAAGCCGTCGCGGAGGAAACCGATGGCTTCAGTAAAGAGTTCTTCGAGCAGCTTGAGGGTCTGCGGCGTGATCTCGCCCTGCGTGCGGTACTGCCACTGCGCAAACGCGCTGCGCCCGCACGCGAGCACTGCGGCGACGAGGGTACCGGTGTAGAACGGGTCTGTTTCCTGCCCCAGGCGCGTGCGCAGGGAGTCCACGATCCGGTGTTCGGCCTGGTCCCATGCTTCGAGGTGGACCCGCGCCATATCCGGATGTTTTTCGGCCAGGCCGTGCAGCTCGGCCATGACGGCCAGGTTCGCCGGATCCGCAGGCTGGGAGAGCGCATGAAGCATCGAGTCAACGATGTTCTCGTTCTGCGGACGTGCCTGAAAATGGCCCAGCACCCCGTCCAGGAAGTCCTCCATGGCAACGTTGAGCGCTGCCGAGGTGCTGGGGAAGTAATTAAAGAACGTCCGGCGGGAGATTCCCGCAGCTTCGGCAATGTCGTCAATAGTGAACTGGCCGGCGCCTTTGCTGCGGACCAGCCCCAGCGTGGCGTCGGCGATCGCACGGCGGGTCGCCGTTTTGTTCTGCTCCCTGCGGGAAAGCTGCTGGTCCGTCACATCGCTACACTATGTGCAAGTTTGCACGAGAGGCAAATTCTTCGCGACAGGGGTTCAATCCAGGCAAAAAGATGCCCGCACCGGTTTCCCGGGGCGGGCATCAGCTCACTGCACAGGGGCCGGAGCCCCGTTTGTTTAGCGGGTTTCAGGCTGCGGGCGTGCCGGATCCATGGTGGAGCCGCCGCCGAAAGTGTGGGACTTGTCCGCAGGATTGGCGGTTCCCGCTACTGAGGACGAGCCATTGGAGCTGTTCGGGCTGCTGGATGAACCCCCGGAGACACTGTCCTTTGCCTGAGCGGCAGCATCCTTAGCCGAGGAGGCAGCGTCCTTGGCGGCACCGGTGACCTTTTCCTGCAGTCCCGGAACTTTTTCCTTTGCCCAGTCAGTGCCATGGCTTACGCTGTCCTGCACCTTGGGGTCGTTCCACAGGGACATGATTTTCTCCCTGCCGGCCTTGGAACCAATCAGGTAACCGACGCCGATCCCTGCCAGAAAAGTCATCTTCTTAACCATGGTGTTCCTCATTCCCGCCCCGCTCGAGGCATCATGATGTACCGTCCAATCCTCCGCCGCCGGCGGACGCAGAGGAATTAAACAGCAACCTTACTACTTGGGGGCTATTCGGGCACATCCAGCAGCCGTGAGCGGATCAGGAACCGCTTTCCCTCCGGCGCTTCCAGCGAGAATCCGCTCCCACGGCCGGTGACGACGTCGACCGTCAGGTGTGTGTGCTTCCAGTACTCGAACTGGTCGGCGGACATCCAGAACCCAATGTCCTCCCCGTCCAGGTCGAAGATGCCCAGTAGGACGTCCGCTTCGGAGGTGATGAAGTCTCCCTCGGGGTAGCACATGGGGGAAGAACCGTCGCAGCACCCGCCGGACTGGTGGAACATCAGCGGGCCGTGCTGCTCCTTGAGTGTCCTGAGCAGCGCCTGGGCGGCGGGCGTCAGCCCCACCCGGGAAGAGGTCTCCCCGGGCAGGGCCGGCGCAGCATCCAGGACTGCTCCTGTGACCGCGTCCATCAGTACTGGACCACCACACGTCCGTCGATCCGGCCGGCGGCAAGTTCATCCAGGACATCATTGATGTCGTCCAGCGGGCGGGTCGAGACCTTCGGGTGGATAAGGCCGCGGGCGTAGAAGTCCAGGGCCTCGACCATGTCCTGGCGGGTGCCGACGATCGAGCCCCGAATGGTCAGGCCCTTGAGCACGATGTCGAAGATCGGTGCCGGGAAGTCCCCGGGGGGCAGTCCGTTGAAGACGATGGTTCCGCCCCTGCGGGCCATGCCGATGGCCTGCCCGAAGGCTGAGGGGTGCACTGCCGTGACAAGCACGCCGTGCGCTCCGCCGGTCTGGGCCTGGATTGCCTCCACCGGATCCTCGTTCAGGGCATTGACCGTTACCTCCGCACCGAATTCGCGTGCCAGCGCCAGCTTGTCCTCCGCGATGTCCACGGCCGCGACCCGCAGTCCCATTGCCTTGGCGTACTGCACGGCAACGTGCCCCAGCCCGCCGATACCGGAAATGACCACCCACTGTCCCGGCCGGGCCTCGGTCACCTTCAGCCCCTTGTAGACCGTGACACCGGCGCAGAGCACGGGCGCCACCTCCACCGGATCCGCGCCCTCAGGGATGTGGGCCGCGAACCTCTCGTCCACCAGCATGTACTCCCCGAAGGACCCGTTGACGCTGTAGCCCCCGTTCTGCTGCTGCTCACACAGAGTCTCCCAGCCCGTGCGGCAGTACTCGCAGACCCCGCAGGCGGACCATAGCCAGGCGTTGCCCACTATGTCCCCTTCCTTCAGCTCGGTCACGCCTTCGCCGAGCGACACGACGCGGCCCACCCCTTCATGTCCGGGAATGAAAGGCGGGCTGGGCTTCACCGGCCAGTCCCCCTGGGCCGCATGCAGGTCCGTGTGGCAAACCCCGGTCGTCATGAGCTTGACCAGGACCTGCCCCGGCCCGGGGACCGGAATATCGTTCTCTCCTACGGTGAGCGGTTCACCGAGCGTGTTGACGACTGCGGCCTGCATGTGTTCCATGTCGATCTCCTTGTTTGGGGTGGTGTTTCTGGGGACTGGCAGGTGGAACCGGGCTGTCTAGAAGAAGCCCTGCTTGGATTCGGCGTAGCTGACCAGCAGGTTCTTGGTCTGCTGGTAGTGGTCCAGCATCATGGCGTGGTTCTCGCGTCCGATGCCGGAGGACTTGTAGCCGCCGAACGCCGCGTGCGCGGGGTAGGCGTGGTAGTTGTTCACCCAGACACGGCCGGCCTGGATATCCCGGCCGGCACGGTAGGCAGTATTGCCGTCCCGGGACCAGACGCCGGCACCGAGTCCGTACAGGGTGTCGTTGGCAATGGAGAGTGCCTCCCCATAGTCCGAGAACCGTGTCACGGAGACCACCGGTCCAAAGATCTCCTCCTGGAAGATGCGCATGTTGTTGGTGCCCTCAAAGACGGTGGGCTCAACATAGAAGCCACCGGCCAGGTCGCCGTCGAGCATGTTCCGCTTGCCTCCGGCCAGGACCTTGGCACCTTCCTGGCCCGCAATGTCCATGTAGGAGAGGATCTTCTCCAGCTGGTCGTTGGAGGCCTGCGCTCCCACCATGGTGTTGGTGTCCAGCGGATTTCCCTGCACCATCGCAGCGGTGCGGGCCAGGGCATCGGACATAAAGGAGTCGTAGATGGAGTCCTGGATAAGCGCCCGCGAAGGACAGGTGCAGACCTCGCCCTGGTTCAGGGCGAACATGTTGAAGCCCTCCAGTGCCTTGTCGTAGAACGCGTCGTCCCGGGCAGCGACGTCGGCGAAGAAGATGTTCGGGCTCTTGCCGCCCAGTTCCAGCGTCACCGGGATCAGGTTCTGGCTGGCGTACTGCATGATCAGGCGGCCGGTGGTGGTTTCGCCGGTGAACGCGATCTTGCGGATCCGCTTGGAGGACGCCAGCGGCTTGCCGGCTTCCACTCCGAAGCCGTTGACGATGTTCAGTACGCCTGCAGGGAGCAGGTCCGCAATCAGCTCAGCCAGCACCATGATCGAGGCGGGTGTCTGCTCGGCAGGCTTCAGGACAACGGCGTTGCCCGCTGCGAGCGCAGGAGCAAGCTTCCAGACCGCCATGAGGATGGGGAAGTTCCACGGGATGATCTGGCCAACTACGCCCAGCGGCTCGTGAAAGTGGTAAGCGGTGGTGTTGTCATCGATCTGGGAGAGGGTGCCTTCCTGGGCCCGCACGGCGCCGGCGAAGTACCGGAAGTGGTCCACTGCCAGCGGCATGTCTGCGGCCAGGGTCTCCCGAACCGGCTTTCCGTTGTCCCACGTCTCGGCGACGGCGAGCATTTCGAGGTTTTCCTCGATCCGGTCAGCGATGCGGTTCAGGATGTTGGCCCGCTCCGCAACTGAGGTCTTGCCCCACGACGGCGCTGCCTTGTGTGCTGCGTCCAGGGCGAGGTCGATGTCCTCGGAGGTGCCCCGGGCTACTTCGCAGAAGACCTTGCCCGTTACGGGTGAAACATTCTCGAAGTAGCCGCCCTTCACCGGGGCTACCCATTCTCCGCCGATCCAGTTCTCATAGCGGGGCTTGAATGAAACAAGTGCCTCGCCCTGGCCGGGCTGCGCGTAAACGGTCATGACTTGTCTGCTCCTCATTTTCGAGCGTTGGTACACGACCTCGGTGTCGTGTCCGCCGGTGTGGTGAACCCTACGCAGGCAGACGTAGCATCTGCGTAGCAGGGACATTGCGGACCGGCTAGCGGCGTGCCACAGGCGGGTTTATGGTTACCTAGGGCAATTTCTTAGTAATCGAGATATAAGGAACGCTAATGACTTCCGAATTCCCGGGCAGCGGGGAAGAACCGCAGCCGAGCCGGTACATCCGCTACCGCTGGTGGGGCCTGCTGGCCATCAGCCTCGGCGTGGCAATGATCATCATGGACGCCACCATCGTGTCCGTGTCCGTTCCCTCGATCGTCGCGGACCTGGGGATTTCCAGCACCGAGATCCAGTGGGTGCAGGAGATCTACACGCTGCTGTTCGCTGCGCTGCTGCTGACCTGGGGCCGGATTGCGGACCGGGTGGGCCGGCGGCGGATCATGCTGACCGGCGTCGTAATCTTTGTGGCGGCCTCGGTGCTGTGCGCCGTCGCGGAATCCGGAGGCGTCCTGATCCTCGGCCGCGCAATACAGGGGCTGGGCGGCTCAATGATCCTGCCCACCACGCTCGCGCTGCTGAACGCCAACTTCCAGGGCCGGGAGCGGGGCATTGCGTTCGCGGTCTGGGGTTCCACGATCGGCGGCATGGCCGCGATCGGCCCTCTGCTGGGCGGCTGGCTGACCGAGAACGCCAGCTGGCGCTGGGCCTTCGGCATCAACATCCCAGTAGGTGTGCTGGTGGTTGCAGGGCTGCTGCTCTTCGTGGCCGAATCATCCGAAGCCGTCACCGGGGCTGCGCAGCGCCTGGACCTCGGCGGTGCGGCACTGTCCATTCTGGGCTTCGGGGCATTGGTCTTCGGTTTGATCGAAGGCCGCAGCTACGGTTGGTGGGACGCCACCGAGGACGCGCCGTTCCAGGCCGGGACGCTCTCCCCCGTCCCGCTGGCCTTCCTGGTTGCCGTGGTGGCACTGGTTTGCTTCGTGCTGCTGGAGCGCTCGCGGACCGCAGCCGGCAAAGGCGTCATCCTGGACCTCTCCCTGTTCCGCATCCCGTCCTTCGCCAACGGCAACGTGACAGCCCTGATTGTCAGCTTCGGCGAGTTCGGCCTGATCCTCTCCCTGCCGCTGTGGTTCCAGAACGTGCTGGGCTATACGGCTTTCGAAGCCGGACTTGCCCTGCTGCCCCTGGCGGCCGGCTCCTTCCTTGCCTCCGGCGGCGTTGCCTCGCTGGCCAGGAAGTACAGTCCCGTGGTGGTGGTGCGGATGGGCCTGGCCCTTGAGATCCTGAGCATCTCCGCGCTTGCCCTGCTGATCCGCCCGGACAGCACCGCCTGGCTCACCTCCCCCATCCTGCTCTTCTACGGCATCGGTGTGGGGCTGGCCACCGCCCAGCTGACCTCCGTAATCCTGGCCGAAGTTCCCCTCGCGAAGAGCGGCCAGGGCTCCGCAACGCAGAGCACCGCGCGGCAGACCGGCTCGGCCCTGGGCATCGCCGTCCTGGGCACGGCATTCTTCACCACGCTGCGCACCGGAACGGAGAACGAGGTTGCTGACGCGGTTGCCGGTGCCCCCCAGCTTTCCGGTGCCGTGGACTCGGTGAATGCCACCTCCGGCGGCAGCATCACGGCGCTGGCCGCCGATCCCCAGACCGCGTTCATAGCCGACGCCGCCCGGGACGCCATGACCAGCGGCGCATCCCTGGCCGGCTGGATCGCTGCAGGGGCCCTGCTCATCGGCTTCCTGACCAGCCTCCGGATCAAGCCGGCGATCGGCCCGCAGGCCGGCGAGCCTGCCGGGGTGCGGGCGCCGGAGCGCGGCGGAGATACCCGCCCTTAGGCGAGGTCGCGCTCTATCCGCTGCAGCCCGGCGACTATCCCTGCCCGGCGGGGGGATCGAGGCGGCAGCAGCTGGAGCGCCAGGCGCCACGCCTCGGCGTCGTTCGCTGCCTCCTCGAGCTTGAGGTACTGCAGCACCGTCTCGATTCCGGCCTCAGCCAAAACCGCTTCGCGCAGCTCAGCGCTCAGGCCCCGGCGCAGCGCCGCAATGCCCGGGGCCTGGGAATGCGGCAGCACTGGACCTTTGTAAATGTTCAGGGCGAGCCGGTGGGCGCCACGGGAAAGGCAGGCGCGGACCTGGCCTGCGTCCAGCACCAGCTCCGCAGGCAGGCGGTAGGGCCGGGACTCGGGAACAATCCGCGCTGAGACCGAGCGGGAGAGAAACCTGCGCAGCCGGAGCATCTCCGCGCGCACGCTGCCCACCGAGGCTTCCTCCGGGTAGGCCAGCACCGCAAGCTCTTCGGCGCTCAGCCCGCGCGGATGCAGCGCCAGCAGGGTCATGAGTTCCGAATGGCGCTGGCTGAGCTGCACCCGGGTCCCGTCCACGCACAGGTCTGCGGTATCTGTTCCCAGGACCTGCAGGCTGTCCTGGTACAGGGTAGACCGGGCAGACCGGGCCTCGGTGCCGCGCCGGGCGGGCCGGGCAGCGCTGGTCTGCAGGCGCTCGACCCGCAGCTGGGCGGTGGCTGCAGCGACGGCAGCCTGGACCAGGGCAAGCGTGTGGACCGCAACGGCTTCTTCCTTACCGGTGATGTCCACCACGCCCAGTACGCTGCCGGATTCGGGATCCTGTACCGGCACAGCCGTGCAGGACCACGGATGGACCTGCGGGCTGAAGTGCTCCGCACCGGCAATCTGTACGCTGCGGCCGGTGGCCAGGGCGGTGCCGGGGGCACTGGTTCCCACCGCATGCTCGGACCAGTCCGCCCCGGGCATGAACATCATGTCCTCTGCCCGGCGCAGGAGCTCAGGATCTCCGTCCACCCACAGCAGCCGTCCCAGCTGGTCCCCGACGGCCACCAGCAGCCCGGTATCCCTGCCGGGTTCAACCAGCAGCCGCTGGATGACGGGCATGATCGAGGCCAGCGGATGGGACTGGCGGTACGCCTCCAGTTCCGCGCCTTCAAGGACCAGTGCGGACCTCGCAGCGTCGGGATCGGGGTGGTGGCGCAGGGAACGCTGCCAGGATTCGCGCACCCCGGGGCGCAGCACATCAAGGACTTCCCCCTGGGAGCGCAGGCTTTCGTGCGCCCGCCAGGCATCACGCTGGAGTGTCTCGGGGTTCCGTTGAACCCTGCCCTGCAGGGCACTGGAAGACAGCTGCACCGTCCAACCTATCCGCGTTGATAAGGAGACCGTTCGGGCCGGAGCAGGAGCGGATCCGCATCGCTGTTCCGGGCAGCCAGCGGCTGCCCGTCCATAGTGACACGGCACACCCTGCAGTTCCAGAGCAGTGCACTGACTGCCTGCGCCGTGCCTGGGAAGGCTGGGTTACAAGAGCACCGAAGCCAGGCCCGCTGTGCGGTACCTGGCTTCGGTTAGGTGCTGATGCTGCCTGGGTTCTAGATGTTTTCACCGCGGGAGACGCGGGTCATCTCTTCGCGGTCCACAACCTTGACGCGCTCGCGGACCAGGTCTCCGATTCCGGGATCGCCGTGGATGTAGCCGGCGCCCAGGGACTTCTCGTGGGCGTCAAGCCGCTTCCAGCCCTCCCAGGTGGTGTACTCCACGCCGCGCTCCTCCAGCAGCCGGATGATCGCCTCGGGTTCGGGCTCTTCGGCGGCAGGCAGGGTGCGGCGGTCTTCCAGCAGGTAGCCGATGGTTTCCAGGGCGTCGCCCTTGGTGTGGCCGATCAGGCCAACCGGGCCGCGCTTGATCCAGCCGGTGGTGTAGATACCCGGCACCGGTGCGCCGCCGGTGTCCACGACCCGGCCGCCCTCGTTGGGGATGACGCCGCGGCGGGAGTCGTAACCAACCTCCGGCAGTTCGGAACCGAAGTAGCCCACCGCACGGTAGACGGCCTGGACCGGGTAATCGATGATCTCCCCGGTGCCCCGCGCGTTGCCGGTTCCGTCAAGTTCCGTGCGCTCCATCTTGATGCCGGCGACCTTACCGGGCGTGGCGGGATCATCGTGAATCTCCACCGGGGAGTGCAGGAAGTGCAGGTGCAGACGGCGCGAAGCACCCGTGTCCTGTTCCTCGACCAGCCAGTTGGTCAGCGTGTTGACCATGGTCTTGGTCTGGTTGTTGGTGCGGATCTGCTCATCCGAGGCTTCGTCGAATTCGAAATCCTCCGGGTACAGGACAATGTCCACATCGCGCGAATGCGAGAGCTCACGAAGTTCCAGCGGAGTGAACTTAACCTGCGCCGGGCCTCGGCGGCCAAAGACGTGGACGTCCGTGACGGGCGACTTCTTCAGTCCCTCGTAGACGTTGGCGGGGATCTCCGTGGTCAGCAGGTCGTCGGCGTGCTTGGAGAGAATGCGGGCGACGTCGAGGGCCACGTTTCCGTTGCCGATGACGGCGATTTCCTTGGCATCCAGCGGCCAGTCGCGCGGCACGTCCGGATTGCCGTCGTACCAGGAAACGAAGTCCGCGCCGCCGAAGGAGCCTTCAAGATCGACGCCGGGAATCCGGAGGGGCGCATCCTTCAGGGCGCCGGTGGCGAAGATGATGGCATCGTAGAAGTGCCGGAAGTCCTTCAGCGTGAGGTCCCGGCCGTAGTTCACGTTGCCGAGGAAGCGGATATCGCCGCGATCCAGCACCTTCTCCAGTGCGTTGACGATCCCCTTGATGCGGGGATGGTCCGGGGCGACGCCGTAGCGGATCAGGCCGTAGGGTGCCGGGTACTGATCGAAAAGATCAATGCTGACTTCGAAGTCGCGGTCCGCTTTGGTCAGGATGTCTGCGGCGTAAACGCCGGCCGGACCAGCGCCGATAATTGCGACTCGCATGGGACGCTGCGAGCTGTCCGGAGCTGAGTTAGACACTTAGAGTCCTTCTACTTGGGAGTCGTGGCACGCAAATGGCGCACATTTTTATATTCTAATTGCCCGCTTACCCGTCGTCTAAACGGAGTGGCGTGATGAGGCGGGAATACGCCCACGGCGTAGCCGGTTGCAACCCACATGGCCAATGAGAATTCTTCCAGCGCGCAGCTGGCCGGAGGAGCGGCGCGGTCCGCCGCCCCTGTTTCAGCCGGAACCACGCCGGGTGTCCCCGCCCCGACCGCTTCCGGGGCCGACGAGAAGCCAAGTACCTCCGGTCTGCTGTTCGGCATTGGCGCCTATGGCATTTGGGGCGTGCTGCCGCTTTATTTCCTGTTGCTGGAGCCCGCCGGACCAGTGGAAATCGTCGCTGCCCGCGTGGTGTTCTCCCTGGTCTTCTGTACGGCCCTGCTGACGGTCATGCGCTCATGGCGGCGTGCACTGACCGCAATGAAGGACCGCAGGGCGCTGGCAACCCTGACCGCAGCCGCCCTGCTCATTGCGGTGAACTGGCTGGTGTTCGCCTGGGCGGTCCTGAACGGACATGCGGTCGAAGCGGCACTGGGGTACTTCATCAACCCGCTCATCTCCGTCCTGCTGGGGGTGGCGGTCCTGAAGGAACGCCTGCGTCCCCTCCAATGGACGGCGATGGCGGTTGGGGTTATCGCTGTGCTTGTGCTCGCCTTCGGCTATGGAACGGTTCCCTGGGTCGCCCTGGCGCTGGCCTTCAGCTTCGGCCTGTACGGGCTGGTGAAGAAGAACGTCGGCGGGAAAGTGGATGCCGTCTCCAGCCTCACTATTGAAACCGCCGTACTGACGCCCGTCGCCGCCGTCGTGCTGGTGGTCCTTGCCGCGACCGGCTCCGGAACCCTGCTGACCGAGGGGCCCGCCCACTTCTGGCTGCTGGCCGCTTCCGGCATCGCCACCGCGGTTCCGCTGGTGTTCTTTGGTGCCGCAGCACGGCGCCTGCCGCTGAGTACTGTGGGCCTGCTGCAGTACCTGGCGCCGATCCTCCAGTTCACGCTGGCCCTGCTGGTCTTCAACGAGGCCATGCCGGCCGAGCGCTGGGCCGGATTCGGACTGGTCTGGCTGGCACTGCTGCTGCTGAGCATCGACATGCTCGGCTCGCCCCGGCGGGCACGCATCCGCCGGGCTGCCGCCGCCGTCTAGTGTGAGTGCGCCCCGGCCTTCCTTCCGGAGGGCCGGGGCGCAGATCCGGTCCCGGGTTACAGGACGGCGGAGCGCTCAGCTTCGGCAGCAGAGCGTGAGTCGCCGGTCCGGAGCGTCTCGCCGCGGAAGAATCCGGGGTTTATCCGGTACATCACCAGCATGAGCACAGCGCCCAGGATGATCACGCCCATGCCCAGCACGAACACCAGGCCAACGCCGCCCACGGAGGAACCGGATCCGTAGTCGGGGTCCATTGAGTCGAAGGCGGTCTTGATGAACATGATGAACAGGATGATTCCGCCAAGGGCGGGCGCTAGGAACTTCAGCAGGAAGGACCGCACGCTCTCGAAGGCATCGCGGCGGAAGTACCAGACGCAGGCCAGTGCGGTAATGCCGTAGTAGAAGCAGATCATCAGGCCAAGGGCCGTGATGGTGTCCCACAGGGCGTTCTCCGAAAGCAGCCGCGTAACCACGTAGAAGGCGGACGCCGCAATGGCGGCAGCGACGGTGGCGTAGCCAGGGGACTTGTAGGCCGGGCTGATCCGGCCGAACCGCTTTGGCAGGGCACGGTAGTGGCCCATCGCCAGCAGTGTCCGCGCCGGGGAGACGAACGTGGACTGCAGCGAGGCTGCGGAGCTGGACAGGATGGACAGCGACATCAGGATTGCGAACGGTCCCATCACCGGAGTGGCCAGGACTGCGAAGATGCTCTCCTGGTTCTCCGGGTTGCCGGCACCGAGCTCCCCGTCACCGACACCTGCATAGGAGATTACTGCCAGCGCGATCATCATGTAGATCAGCACAATGACAAAGACCGTGGCCGTGGCCGCACGGCCGGGGGTCTTGTCCGGGTCCCTGGTTTCCTCGTTCATGGTCAGGGTGACGTCCCAGCCCCAGTAGACGAAGATTGAGAGGGATACCCCGGCGGCGAACGCGGAGAAGGACTCCACGGCGAACGGGTTGAACCAGTCCCAGCTGATCTGCGTGGCGTCGAAGGCGGTGCCGCCGGCCACGTGCGCGAAAGCTGCGATGGAGAACCACGTCAGCACTATCAGCTGGAACGCCACCAGTACGTACTGGACGGTCTTGGTGGTTTCGACGCCGCGGTAGGAAATCCAGCACGCAATGGCCACGAACACCAAAGTGGTGGCGATGTTCAACGGCAGGTTCAGGGTCAGGTCCGCCAGCGAATCATTGCCCGTGACCTGCGCCAGCATGAGGTAGAAGAAGTCCACCGCCACCGCGGCGAGGTTGGAGAGCACAATGATGGTCGCGGCGATCAGCCCCCAGCCGCCCATCCAGCCGACCCACGGCCCGAAGGCACGCGTGGCCCAGGTGAAGGACGTGCCCGAGTCCGGCATCGCGTTGTTCAGTTCGCGGTACCCAAGGGCCACCAGGATCATGGGGATAAAGCCGACCAGGAAAATCGCCGGCAGCTGCACCCCAACTTCCGAAACGGTGGGGCCCAGCCCGGAGGTCAGCGTGTACGCCGGTGCGATGCAGGAAATGCCAATAACGACGGCGCCGATCAGCCCGACCTGCCCGCCCTTCAGTCCCTTGCTGCTCAGTCCGGTGCCTCCGGCAGTGTTTTTGGCGCTGGTGCGGTTGCTCACTGCGGATCTCCTGACGTCTGGCGCTGCGGGGCGGGGGTGTAGTTCCGGGGCACAACGACCATGGGAACCGGCAGGCTCCTTAGGACCTTGGATGCCGTGGCGCCCAGGAAGAGCTGGTTGGTCCGGGCGAGCCGGCTGGAGCCGATGATGAGGACCTCGCCGTCGTCGAATTCAAGCTCGTCCACGGCGTTTTCGATGGTCCGGCCCTGGGCCACCACGCCGCTGACCTCGCTCCTGCCTCCGGTGAGCTCCTGGGCACGGCGGACCCGGTCGGAGATGTGCAGCTGCGCTTCCTCCACTGCTGCGTCCCCGGGCGCATCCAGCGCCAGCAGCGAGAGCAGGCGCAGGGGAAGGCCACGGCGGGCCGCCGAGGCGCAGGCAACTTCCAGGACGTCCTCGGCGCCGCGCCGCTCCCCTACTGCGCAGGTGATGCGGGAAAGCGGGTCAAGCCTGCTGTAGCCGCGGGGTGCCAGGGCCACCGGCACGCTCGCGGCATGGAGCAGGGCGTTGGCCACGCTTCCCACCGTGAAGCGCTTGAACAGTCCGTTGCTTCCGGCGCCCACCACGATCAGGCCCGCACCGAATTCTTCTGCAGCATCGATGAGTCCGCGCGCATCGGAGTCGGCGGTCCGGATGTGACCCCTGGCTTCGATGTCTGCAGGCACGAGGGCCAGGGCTTCATCCAGCCAGTCCCGGAGCTGGCGTGCCAGCAGCGAAGAGTAGGTCCGCTCCGGAGGATAGACGGCGGTGTAGGGCGATTCTTCCGGGTCCACGATCACCAGGTCCAGGGAGGCGCCCTGGGTGCGGGCGATGGAGCAGGCCAGGAACAGTGCGTCCCTGCCCCGTTCGGTGGCCGTGTAGCCCACTACATAGCGCACGGTTCTCAGCCCTTGAACCGCGCGATAATGCGCTCGGCAGTCTTGGCACCCATGCGGACTGCGCCGTCGACGTGCTGGTAGCCCTCTGCTGCCAGGTCAGAGCAGGACCAGTGGATGGGGCCCACCGGTGCCAGCTGGTCCGGACCGTAGCGGTGCAGGCCGCCCAGGTCGTAGCTGGCAGCGTAGGCACCACGGGTCCATTCCTCGGACCCCCAGTCGGATTCGTAGTAGACCTCGGGGGTCAGCGCTTCCTCGCCGAGGTAGCCGGAGATGGATTCAAGGATGGCCTGCCGGCGCTCATCGGCACTGAGTTCGAACATTGCATCGGCCTTCTCATCCGATACGAAGCCCACCAGGGTGCCGCGGCTGTCCTCATGGTTGGTGTTGTCGTAGACCTCCTGGACCAGCTCATGGGCACCGAAGCAGGTGCCGGAGAGCCCGGCCTCGCGCCAGAACGGCCTCGAATACACGGCGTGGACCTTGATGACCAGGCCCAGGGAGACGTGCTGGTGCATCTGGTGCTGGCGGCGCGGCAGCGGCGGATCGAAGGAGACCCGCGAGTACAGGTTCGGAGGCACGGCCATGATGGCGTAGCGCGCGTGGACAGTGACGCCGTCGGCTTCTGCCGTTACGGACGGACCTTCCGCGTTCCAGCGGAGCGTGCGGACCGGGGCGCCCAGGACGACGTCCTCGCCCAGTTCAGCGGCCATGCGCTCGGAGACCTGCTGCATCCCGCCGGCGACCCGGCGGTCCAGGATGAAGTTCTCATCCACCAGGTTGGAGAACGAGCCTGCGGAGGAAGCCATCAGCAGCGCCTGCAGGGTGGAGAAGGAGTGCGCCGGCTTGGTGAGCATGCCGCCGGCAACGAACAGCCCAATGTTGTTGCACGCTTCTTCGTCGGAGGACTGTTCGCGCAGCCAGGCGGAGAAGGAGATGGTATCCAGGGCCCGTGCGTCCGGGTGTGTCCACGGTGCTGCCGGATCGGTCTTGGCAGTGAGCTCGTCCAGGAGCGCGATCAGGCGCTCCATTTCCTGCGCCGTGGATTCGGCTACCGGGAACATGTCCCCGGAGTAGCGCACCGCGCGGTGGTCCGAGCCGATGTAGACGGATTCGCCGTCGCGGTAGCGCGGGAAAGTCTGAAGTCCCAGCTCTTCGACGAGCTCGCTCAACGCTTCCTGGTCCGGGGAGATCCACTGTCCGCCGATCTCCAGGAAGGCGCCGTCGATCGTGTCCGACCAGGTGCGTCCGCCCACGCGGTCCCGCGCTTCCAGCACTGCCACGCTCAGGCCGGCAGCTTTCAGTTTCCGCGCCGCGGTAAGGCCGGAGGGGCCTGCACCAATAATGACGACGTTCCGTTCCAGGGTTCGCACTGTGTTTCCTCTCTCCAGCGGCCGACCTCCGGCCGCTCAAACCGAACGCTCTCTTGGGATCCATGTAAATGACATGTAAATGAATAGCGTTCATTTTGTACCGACACTCTAGCCGACCCCCGGCCGTGCGGGGAGAGTCTGTGCGAATATTAATTTTTGGGCACCCGGGTGCCGCAGACCTTTGGAGGAGCGCGATGGCGGGAGTACGCACGCGGCGCAGTGCCGGCCGTCCGTCCCAGCGTGTCCTGACGCAGGAGAACATCACCGCCGCGGCCCTGGAGGTCATCACTGCCCGCGGCTATGAAGGTTTCACCATGTCCTCCCTGGCGGCAAAGCTGCAGGTGGCGCCGTCGGCCCTCTACAACCACGCCGCCTCGAAGGCAGAAGTGCTGCGCTGGATCCAGGACGGCCTGATGGCAAAAGTGGACACTGCCTGTTTTGCGGAACTGGACTGGGAGGACGCGGTGCGGACGTGGGCCCGCTCCTACCGGGAAGTCTTTGCCCGCCACACTCCCCTGATCGCCGTGATTGCCGTCCTCCAGGTCTCGGGGGCTCCCCGGACGCTGGCCATGTACGAAGCCGTCACCGAAGGTTTCCTCCGCGCAGGCTGGGACCAGGCGAGGATCATCCCCGCGATCGTGGCACTGGAGTCCTTCATCTTCGGTTCGGCTTTCGACGCCGTTGCCCCCGCAGACATCTTCGACACCGGTTCCCTGGCCTCGGAGAGCCCGCTTTTCACTGCCGCCGTTGCCGCAGCGCCCGGCCGGGAAAGCGGCAAGGCAGCCGAACAGGCCTTCGAGACCGGTCTCGATGCCCTGATCCGCGGCTTCGCAGTGCTCTCAAACAGGTAGCTTCCTGCCGGAAAACACAGCAAAAGGGCGGCACCCGGTTTCCCGGATGCCGCCCTTCACAGCTGCTGCGCTTGTTACGCCTGGGCGCGGATGGCCGCTTCCAGCACGTCCAGGCCGTCGGAGAGCAGGTCGTCGCCGATGACCAGCGGAGGGAGCAGGCGGATGACGTTGCCGTAGGTGCCACAGGTGAGGATGATGACACCTTCAGCCAGGCAGGCGGCCGCGATTTCCTTGGCGGCAGCGGCGTCGGGGGTCTTGGTGCCCGGCTTCACCAGTTCCAGCGCGAGCATGGCTCCGCGGCCGCGCACCTCGCCGATCACTCCGGTCTCTTCGGCAACCTTGCGCAGGCGCGGCACCGTAATTTCCTCGATGCGGCGGGCACGGCCGGAGAGGTCCTGGCTTTCCATCGTCTCGATGGCCGCCAGTGCGGAAGCGCAGGCAACGGGGTTGCCGCCGTAGGTGCCGCCCAGGCCGCCCGGGTGGACGGCGTCGAGCAGTTCGGCGCGGCCGGTGACTGCGGAGAGCGGCATGCCGCCGGCAATACCCTTGGCCATGGTCATGATGTCCGGGACAACACCCTCATGCTCCACGGCGAACCACTCGCCGGTGCGGCAGAAGCCGGACTGGACCTCGTCCGCGATGAACACGATGCCGTTCGCCTTGGCCCACTCGGCCAGCCGGGGCAGGAAGCCTGCGGCCGGGACAATGAAGCCGCCTTCGCCCTGGATCGGTTCGATCAGGAGGGCAGCCAGCTGGTCGGCGCCGATCTGCTTTTCGATGGCGAGGATGGCGCGGTCCGCGGCTTCGGTGCCGGTGATTTCCGGGTTCTCTTCGCGGTAGGGGTAGCTCATGGGCATGCGGTAGATCTCGGAAGCGAACGGGCCGAATCCGGTCTTGTACGGCATGGCCTTGGCGGTCAGGCCCATGGTCAGGTTGGTGCGGCCGTGGTACGCGTGGTCGAAGGCAACGACGGCCTGGCGGCCCGTGGCGGAGCGGGCAATCTTGATGGCGTTCTCGACTGCTTCGGCGCCGGAGTTGAAGAGCACGGTGCGCTTCTCATGCGTTCCGGGGGTGACCTCGGCGAGCTTTTCAGCCACGGCAACGTAGCCCTCGTACGGGGTAACCATGAAGCAGGTGTGGGTGAAGTGTGCAACCTGCTCCTGGGCAGCTGCCACGACGGCGGGGTCGGACGCACCGACGCTGGTCACTGCGATGCCGGAGCCGAGGTCGATGAAGGAGTTGCCGTCCACGTCAACGATGATGCCGCCGTCGGCATCCTGGACGTAAACGGGGACACTGGAGGCTACGCCCTTGGCTACCACAGCGGCGCGGCGCTCATTGAGGGCGGCGGACTTCGGACCCGGGAAGGAACCGGTGATGTTCCGCTTCTGTTCCAGCCGGAAGGCCGGGGCGGTAGCTGAGGTGCTCATGGGTGTTGCCTCTTTCGACGGGGGATCGGAAATGCGAAAAGTGATGGATGCACTGGGCCGCAGTGATCCAAATTTACGCGCCGCCGCCCCGTTAGGGCACGGACACCCGCACAATGACATGTTGCTGTTGCGGTGCAAGCGCCCAAAAGAATGCCCCTATAGTTGTTGCGTGCCTATCTCGCTCACCGACCTGCTGTCCGCCAAGGACCTGGACCTGGCCATCCGCGGCAGCGCTGCCATCACCCCGGTGCCGGTCCAGTGGGTTGCTGTTACTGAACTCGAAGACCCTTCCCCCTTCCTCAGCGGCGGCGAAGTGGTGCTCACAACCGGAATGCGCCAGCGGACCGGAGCGGTGCAGCGCCGGTTCGTGGAGAGCGTGCACCGTGCCGGCGCGCTGGCGATCGGCTTTGGGACGGGGCTCAGCCTGGACCGGGTGCCCGGCCCCCTGCTGGAGGAAGCCAACCGGCTGGGACTGCCTGTGTTCGAAGTCCCCTACCGCACCCCCTTCATAGCGGTGGGCAAGCTGGTGGCCGATGCCCTGTCCGCGGACCATGTCGAGCAGCTCCAGGAGCTGCTCTCCGGGCACCAGGTCCTGGCCAAGGCGCTCCTTTCCGGCCGCGGGCTGACCGGGCTGCTGAAGGACCTGGCAGGGATCCTAGGAGCCGAAGTTGCCCTGCACCAGTACGGCGCCGAGGTCTTCTCCACTGGTTTGGCGCCAGGCGAGGCGGAGACCGCCTGGCACCGGGTGCCCATCGCCACCGGAATGCGGGACCGCTGCACCCTTTCCGTCGCCGAACCCTTCGGGCATCCGGACCTCATCGCCTACGCCCAGAGCCTCATCAGCGTGGAGCTGAACAACCAGGCCCGGCGGCGGGTGCGTGAACGGGCAGTCAACGGCCAGCTGCTCGATGACATCGTGGCGGGCAAACTCACCGGCCAGGATGCCGTCCACCGGCTGCGGGCCGCCGGCGTCAGCACGGAACGGCGGCAGCTGACGCTCCTGGTGGAAGCCGGCGGGGCTCAGGCCAAGCTGCTTGCATCCCTGCCCCTGCCTCCGTCCCTGCAGGACGCAGTAAGCGCCACCTGCGAGGACCGGCTGGCCGTCTGGGTTCCCGACGGCGATCCGGCGGTCCTCGCCGCGGAGCTTGGCAGTTACCTGCAGGAAGCCGGCCTCCAGGCAAAAGTGGGCGTGGGCGGCGCGTATGCCGAACCGGCCGGGCTGCGCTGGGGGTATTACGAGGCCAAGGAAGGCCTGCTGCGCGGCGCCGCAGTGAACGAACCGGACCGGCTGAGCCTGGCCTCGCTGCTCATGGCCAGCCGTGACGTCCCGCTGGCCGACCTGGCTGCGGAGGCACTGGATCCGCTGTTGGCCTTCGATGCAGCGCACGACGCCGAACTGGTCCCAACACTGGAAAAATACCTGGCGGTGAACGGCTCCGTTGCGAAGGTGGCCCAGGCCCTTGGGCTGCACCGGAACACCGTGCGCTACCGGCTCACGCAGATCGCCGACCTTTCCGGTTACGACCCTGCCGTGACCGCGGACCGCGTGCATCTGTACCTGGCGCTGAACGTGCGGCGGCTCACCGCTTAGGCAGCCCGCCGGCGGGAAGCGCGGCGCCAGCCCGGCGTTGCGGGCAGCCTCCGCCGGGCACCGCGGTTTTGTGCCGGTTTGAGCCGGACTTTACGCTGTAGGGATGGACTTGCCAGCTCAGCCCGCCAGGACCCTTCACTGGGCGGGCATTGACGACCCCGGACGACGGGATTCCGCGGTCGTATCCTTCCGCGAAAGCGAGCTGGCAGCCAGCGGCACGTCAACCTGCGACGACTACTGCGCCACCTGGTCACTGTCCACCTCCCCCGGCTGGGTTACCAGCAGGCTGGAGGTGAAGGTTACCGGCGACGGCTGGTCGCGTTCGCTGGAGCTGGTCCGTTCACTTGACGGGCGCTGGGATTCCCACGTCAGCACCAGCGGCACCGTGGATCTTCCCGCGCCCGGGATTGAAGACCCCCGGGCGCTGGACAATGCCCAGGACTGCGACCTTGGCCTGTGCCCGCTGACCAACACGATGCCCATCCTGCGGCTGGACCTGCTCAACAACGCAGCCCCGCCGGATGAAACCAGGCTGACCATGGCCTGGGTGGAAATGCCCAGCCTGCGGGTCCTGGCCAGCGAGCAGGTGTACTCCCAGGTCTCCCCCTACCGGAGCGAACGGGGGAACGCGATTGTCCTCTTCTCTTCCGATTCAGGCGGCTTTACTGCCGAGATCACCGTGGATTCCGACGGCGTGGTGCTGGAATACCCGGGCCTGGCCCGCCGCACCGCCTGAGCGGCCAGCCGTGCACCCGGCCCCGTCAGGGACCGTCCCCGCCCGCGGCTAGGATAGAAGTACGTCCGCCTGCAACGTTGGAGCCCCCGCAATGAGTGAAATGTTCCTCGATAAGTTCCGTGCCCTGGTCCCGAAGTACCTCGAGGACAATTGGCGCCCCGAAGACGGGCTGAGCGCTGATGAACTCGATGAGATGCTCGAGGAGCATGACTTCTCCATCCCGCTGGTCCTGCGTGAGTTCTACCTTGCGCTGGGCGGCTGCGAGGACCTCATGGAGGCCTACCACTTCTTCTGGGATCCCGATGAGCTTGAGCTGGAGGACGGGTTCCTGCTGTTCCTGGAGGATGAGGACGAGAAGTTCGCCTGGGGCTTCCGCGCCGACCAGCTGGACGTCCCGGACCCCATCGTCTGGCGGCGGAACAATGCCCGCGGCGAGTGGCAGAGCGAAGAGGGAACGTTCAGCGAATACGTCTTCGACATGTTTGAGTGGATCTTCGAAGACGACGAAGAAGACTAAGGCTTAACAAAGAACGGCTGCCCGGTGGAATCCGGGCAGCCGTTCTTTGTTTGCGGGATGGAACAGGTGGCTAGGCTTCGCGCTCCACGACGGCTTCGGCGAAGGCTGCGAGCGAGGACTTGATGACGGAGTCCGGCATCGGTGCCAGCGCCGCGACGGCGTCGGCCGCCCACTGGCGGGCAACTTCCCAGGCTTCGGCGGTGGCACGGTTGCCCCGGACGGCCGCGACGGCAGCGGCCAGTGCCTCGTCAGATGTCAGGTCTGAGTCCACCAGTTCCAGCACGGCGGCAGCTTCGGCGTCTCCGGCGGCAGCGTTGCGGCGCAGCAGCAGCACCGGCAGGGTGGGTACGCCCTCCCGCAGGTCCGTTCCGGGGGTCTTCCCGGACTTGTCCTGCAGGCCGGCCACGTCAATCACGTCATCGGCGAGCTGGAAGGCGACGCCGACCTTCTCCCCGTAATCCACCATGATTTCCACGGTCTGCGGGTCGGCTCCGCCAAACAGTGCACCGAGCTGGCCCGATGCCGCGATCAGGGATCCGGTCTTCCCTGCGATGACGGAGAGGTAGTGCGCCAGGGGATCTTCGCCGTCGGCCGGTCCCATGGTTTCGTGCAGCTGGCCCATGACCAGGCGTTCAAAGGTGCGCGCCTGGATGCCAAGCGCCTGGGCTCCCAGGAGCGAGACCAGCGAGGAAGCCCGGGCGAAGATCAGGTCGCCGGTCAGCACGGCTACGGAGTTGCCCCAGACCTCGTGTGCGGTGGGAGCGCCCCGGCGCACGGGCGCGGAGTCCATTACGTCGTCGTGGTAGAGCGTGGCAAGGTGCGTCAGTTCAACCACGACGGCGGCCATGCGCACCTGCTCGTTGCCCGGGTTGGGGCCGAGGTGGGAGGCCAGCAGCACCAGCAGCGGGCGGACACGCTTGCCGCCGGCTTCCATCAGGTGCCGGGAGGTGGCGTCCGCGAACGGGTCGGAGTTGGCGATCGCCTCGCGCAGTTCTTCCTCAACCTTTTCCAGGCCGGACACGATGGCAGGGCCCAGGACGGGATCTTCCGCGAGGGGGGTGAACCCGGGAGGCAGCGCCATCTCGGCGTCCCCGAGGGCATCCGGGCTGGCATTGGTGGATTCAGTCACTTTTCAAGGCTAACTTCTCGTGGGGACGGGTTGGCAGGGTCAAACTCTGGCATTGCTGCCCGCGCCCGGTACGGGCCGGGGCGCGCCGTCCTGGTTGGAGGCGGCAGGAACGAGCATTTCCATCAACGCAATCACTCTATCCTCGATCCGCCGCGGCGAGGCGTCCGTGAGGTTGGCCAGCATCCGCACCACAAAACGCATGAGGACGGGGATCGGCATGCCGGTGCGAAGCGCCAGCTTCATCACGGCGGGTTTACCGATCAGGCCTGCGAAAACGCGGCCCAGGGTGAAATGGCTGCCCCATTCGGACCGGACCCGCTCGGCGTAACCTGCCAGTGCGGCGTCGTACGCTGCCTGCGGTGAGAGCACACCCGGGGTCCGCCGGGCCTGTTCGGCGGAAACAATGTAATCCGCAGCGAAGCGTGCGGACTCCATGGCGTAGGAAATGCCTTCACCGTTGAACGGGCTGACCATACCGCCGGCGTCGCCGAGCAGCATCAATCCGGGGGAATAGTGCGGGGTCCGGTTGAATCCCATGGGCAGGGCCGCTCCGCGGATCTCCCCCACCTGGTTTCCGGGAGTGAAGCCCCATTCTTCGGGCATTCCGGCGGTCCAGTCCCGCAGCACCTGGCGGTAATCCAGCCTGCCGAACTCCTTCGAGGAGTTCAGGATGCCCAGGCCCACGTTGGAGGTCCCGTCGCCGACGCCGAAGACCCAGCCGTAGCCCGGCAGCGGGTTGCCCGCTGCGTCGGGCAGCTCCAGCCAGCCCTCCATCCAATCATCATTGGTACGCGGTGAGGTGAAGTAGGTGCGAACGGCAACGCCGAGCGGACGGTCATCACGCTTTTCAAGCCCCAGGCTCAGCGCGGTGCGGGTGGAGTTACCGTCCGCCGCCAGGACGACGTCGGCAGTAAAGCTGCGTACTTCGCCCGTCTTCCGGCCGTTTTCATCAAGGACATTCGCGACGACGCCGCAGACCCGGCCGGAATCGTCCCGGATGGCTTCGGTGACACTGTGGCGTTCAAGGATGCGGGCCCCGGCCGCGCGGGCATGCTGCGCCAGTTCCTCGTCAAAGCCAAGGCGGGTGCGGACCAGTCCGTAGGAGGGGAAGTCCTCCAGATCCGGCCAGGCCAGCTCGATGGTGCGCCCGGAAGCGATCAGGCGCAGGCCCTTGTTCCGCCGCCAGCCGTCGGCTTCCTTGTGCGGCAGGCCCAGCAGCTGGATTTCCCGGACGGCACGCGGTGTCAGGCCGTCGCCGCAGACCTTTTCCCGCGGGAAAGCAGTCTTCTCCAGGACCGTCACATCGATCCCGGCCGAGGCCAGGTAATAGGCGGCGGTGGAGCCGGCCGGGCCGGCGCCGACGATGAGGACGCTCACGCTCCGGCTGCCTCCGCAGGCTTAGTTGCCGGCTTCGTTGCCGGCTTAACAGCACGGTGGATGGCAACGATTCCGCCCGAAAGGTTACGGTAGGCGACGTCGTCCCAGCCCTCGGCGGCGATCCAGGCCGCCAGTTCGTCCTGGTTCGGCCAGGCGCGGATGGACTCTGCGAGGTAGACGTAGGCGTCCGGGTTGGACGCCACCTTGCGGGCGATCGGAGGCAGGGCGCGCATCAGGTATTCGGTGTACATGGTCCGCCACAGCGGAACTACCGGCGAGGAGAACTCGGCAATGACCAGCTTTCCGCCCGGCTTGGTCACGCGGAGCATCTCAGCCAGGGCCTTCTTGGGCTCGTTCACGTTGCGCAGGCCGAAGGAAATGGTGGTGGCGTCGAAGGAGTTGTCCTCGAACGGCAGGTTGGTCGCATCGCCGGCCACGAAGTCGATGTCCGGGCGGCGGCGCTTGCCCACCTTGAGCATTCCAAGGGAGAAGTCGCAGGCCACGACGGAAACGCCGGCGTCGGCGTAGGGCTCGCTGGAAGTGCCGGTACCGGCTGCGAGGTCAAGGACACGGGATCCGGGGCGGGCGCCGACGGCGTCCACCACCAGGCGGCGCCAGCGGCGGGTCTGGCCCATGGACAGCACATCGTTGACGATGTCGTACTTGGGGGCCACCTCATCGAACATGGCAGCGACTTCATCCGGGCGTTTTTCCAAAGTTGCGCGCTTCACCCGCTCATTGTCTCAAACAATGTTCACGCCGCCGAACCGGCTGCTTCCGGTTTGCATTTGCCCACACACCCGTGTGTTCCCGGACTCGGCCGGGGCGCATGAATGTGGGGGTATCAGGGAGGCGGAGTAGGGTTGGAGGCATTATGACCACCCTGCGTTCCCTAACCATTCCCCTGGGCGTGCCGTCGGCCGCCATCGGTCTGCTGGAGTATCTGGTCCGCAATGACCAGCTGTGCTGGATCCGCCACGGCGAAGGCCTGGTTGGATTCGGCGAGGTCCTGCGCCACACCTCCACCGGCCCGGACCGCTTCGGCTCCGCCCGCACCTGGTGGAACGCAGTCAGCGCGGAGGCCGCCGTCGAGGACGAGGTCCAGGTACCGGGAACCGGCCTCACGGCTTTCGGGTCCTTTGCCTTCTCCAAGCGCTCCCCTTTCCTTTCCCGCGTAGTGGTACCGGAAATCATCGTCGGTTCCCGAAACGGCACCGCCTGGGTCACGCAGACCACGCTCGATCCGGACGCAGTCCTGGACCGTGAGTCCGTGGCGGCTGCCCTGGCCGGCTACCTGGAGGAAATCTCCGCGGATTCGCTCTCCCTGGGCAGCGACAGCATCCTTCCGGGCATGCTGTCCGAGTCCGAGTGGAAGAACGCCGTCGCCCGATCCGTGGCTCACATTGCAGCCGGGGAACTGAGCAAGATCGTGCTGGCCCGCGACATCGTTGCCAGCCTGTCAGCTCCCATTGCCACGGCGCAGGTCCTGCGGGAACTGGCGCTGCGTTACGAGAGCTGCTGGACCTACTCCGTGGACGGGCTCATCGGATCCACCCCCGAAATGCTGATCAAGGTGGAGGACGGCAAGGCCCGCGCCCGCGTCCTTGCCGGCACCCTGGACCGCGCCACCGCACCGCTGGATGATCCGGACTACGCCAAGCGCGTGCTGGCGGGCTCACAGAAGCAGCAGCACGAACACGCGATCGCCATCGACTCAGTGACCCGGCAGCTGGAGCCCTTCACCTCCTCCATGACCTCGCACAGCGAACCGTTTGTGCTGGAGCTGCCTAACGTATGGCACCTCGCCTCGGACGTGACCGCCGAACTCCGGATGGAAGACGGCGCGGTGCCCACCTCCCTGGACCTGGTCGAAGCGCTTCACCCCACCGCCGCCGTCTGCGGCTATCCCACCAGTGTTGCCGGGGAACTGATCAGTGAACTTGAACACATGGACCGCGGTCCGTACGCCGGCCCGGTGGGCTGGTTCGACGCCGCCGGCAACGGGGAATGGGGCATCGCCCTGCGCGGTGCCGTGATCGAAGACCCGCAGGCTGTCCGCCTGTTCGCAGGCTGCGGGATTGTCTCAGGCTCCAATCCGGCCGCAGAGCTGGAGGAGACCTGGTCCAAGTTCCGTCCCATGCTTGAAGCCCTGGGACTGGACCGTGCCCGGGTGCTCTCCGGCCAGGCTTCCTGAGCGGCGCGTACAATTTATTCCCGGAGAGCGGCTTTCTGCCGCCTTTTTCCTGCCCCCAACCGGAGCCTGGCGCTCCGTTCCGACCTAAGGTTCTAAACCCATGCACCACAAAGCACGCAAAGCCGTCGCCGCTGTCCTGGCCGTCGGTGCCCTCAGCCTCGCAGCCTGCGGCTCGGGGTCCGATTCAGCTGATGAGTCCGGCCTGGGACTGGTCAATGACGGCACGCTGACTGTCTGCTCCAACCTGCCGTTCCAGCCCTTCGAATACGTGGATGACAACGGGGAATACGCCGGGTTCGACATGGATCTCTCACGCGAGATCGCTGCCGGGATGGGCCTGGACTGGGAACTGCAGAACGTGGGCTTCGACGGGCTGCAGAGCGGCACCGTCCTGGCGGCCGGCCAGTGCGACCTGATCGCCGCCGCAGTGACCATTACCCCGGAGCGCGAAGACAAGCTCGCTTTCTCCGACCCGTACTACGACTCCCTTCAGTCGCTGCTGGTTCCCGAGGGCTCCTCCGTGAAGTCCCTCGAGGACCTGGCGGGCAAGAAGGTCGGCGTGCAGCAGGGCACCACCGGAGAGACCTATGCCCGGGAGAACGCCGGCGACGCCGAAATCGTCTCCTACCAGTCCGACGCCGAGCTGTTCCCGGCACTGCAGGCGGGGAACATCGACGCCGTCCTCCAGGACCTGCCGGTCAACCTGGACCACACGGACGGCGGCGCCTTCACCATCTCCGCCACGTACGAAACGGATGAAGTGTACGGCTTCGCCATGAAGAAGACCGGAAGCGAAGATCTGGTGGCTGCTGTCAACGCAGAGTTGGCAGAACTGCGCAGCAACGGAAAGTACCAGGAAATCTACGACAAGTACTTCACCGAATAACCCATCTGCTGCTGCATGACGGCGCCGGCCTTGTTCACAGGCCAGCGCCGTCTGCTGTGCAGGGCACGCCCCGCGCTGTGAGCTGCGGCACCCCGAACCGGATGGATGCGTACAATCGAGACTGCTTACCAACATTGTTCGGGACCGCCGGCGGTCCTGCCCGGCACCAAGAGAAGGTACCAATACATGCCGTACAAAGCACGATCCTCCGTCCTGGCCGCTGCGGCACTGTCCGCGCTTGCCCTCTCCGCCTGCGGCGGCGGCAGCGACAGCGCGTCTGATTCGGGAATGAACCTGGTTTCCGAAGGGAAACTCACCGTCTGCTCCGACATTCCCTACCCGCCCTTCGAATACGAAGAAAACGGCGAGTACGTGGGCTTTGACATGGACCTCGTCAAGGAAATCGCATCCGGCATGGGCCTGGAGGCCTCCATCCAGGACGTCGGTTTTGACGGCCTGCAGGGCGGCACCGTCCTGGCCGCCGGACAGTGCGACCTGGGCGCCAGCGCCATGACCATTACCGAGGAACGCCAGAAGAACCTCACGTTCTCCGATCCCTATTACGATTCGCTGCAGTCCATCCTGGTTCCCGAAGGCTCGGACATCACGGGCATCGAGGACCTCGCCGGCAAGAAGGTTGGGGTCCAGCAGGGCACCACGGGCGAGGCCTACGCACGGGACAACGCTGCCGACGCCGAGATCATCTCCTACCCTTCGGACGCCGAGCTGTTCCCCGCCCTGCAGGCCGGGAACGTCGACGCCGTGCTGCAGGATCTTCCGGTGAACCTGGGACACACCCAGGAGGGTGCCTTCACCATCGCAGCGAAGTTCGAGACGGATGAATCCTACGGTTTCGCCATGGCGAAGAACGCCAGCGAGGAACTCGTATCCGGCGTCAACGAACAACTGGCCGCTCTGCGCGACAACGGCAAGTACCAGGAAATCTACGACAAGTACTTCACCGAATAACATCGACTGACCCACGGCCGTCCCAGGCACATCCCGCCCGGGACGGCCCTAACTTCCGCGGAAGGCCTTTACTTGAAACCGTCCACCCGCAGACGCCTCACCCGGGGCATCCTGTACGCCGTCTTCGTCCTGGCAGTCGTTGCCGTAGTCCTGCTCGCTGACTGGCAGGCCATCGGCGTGAACTTCTTCGACCCGGAGGTGGCCCGAGCGGCCTTCCCGACCATCATCACGGTCGCCGTCAAGAACACGGTCGTCTACACGGTCATCGCGTTCATCGGCGGCCTGATCCTGGGCCTGATCCTAGCCCTGATGAAGCTCTCCCCGGTGGGCCCCTACCGGTGGGCGGCAACCGTGTACATCGAGATCTTCCGCGGCCTGCCCGCCCTGCTGGTGATCTTCGCGATGGCCTTTGCCGTCCCGATCGCGTTCTCCTGGCGCCCGCCGGGCGGCAACGCGGGAGCCGGCCTGATCGCCCTGATCATGGTGTCCGGCGCCTACATCGCCGAAACCATCCGTGCAGGTATCCAGGCCGTACCCGCAGGCCAGACCGAAGCAGCACGTTCGCTGGGCATGGGTCCGGCGTGGACCATGGTCTCCGTGACCCTGCCCCAGGCCTTCCGCATCATTACCCCGCCGCTGACCAATGAGCTGGTCATCCTGATCAAGGACACTTCGCTGCTGTTCATTGCCGGCATGGCGATGCAGGACCGGGAGCTGACCACCTTCGCGCGGGATGCGGTCTCGCAGAACGCCAACTCAACTCCGCTGGTCCTGGCTGCGATCATGTACCTGATCATTACCCTGCCGCTGACGCAGCTGGTCGCCAAACTCGAACGCCACAACCAGAGAGGCCGGTAACCCAGCGTGAGCACTGCTGCCTTCACTCCGTCCCCGAACACCCCCGCCATTGAAGTCCGGAACCTGCACAAGTCCTTTGGCGACAACGAAGTTCTCAAGGGCATCGACTTCCACGTCAACCAGGGCGAAGTCGTCTGCGTGATCGGCCCGTCCGGTTCAGGCAAGTCCACCCTGCTGCGCTGCGTGAACCGCCTGGAGGAACCCACCTCGGGAACCATCCGGGTTGAGGGCACCGACATCACGGATCCGGAGACGGACCTGGACGCCGTCCGGACCCGGATCGGCATGGTATTCCAGCAGTTCAACCTCTTCCCGCACCTGAACGTGCTGCAGAACCTGACCCTGGCCCAGCGCCGGGCCAAGAAGCGCGGCAAGGCTGAGGCTGAGGAAACCGCGATGAAGAACCTGGCGAAGGTGGGCCTGGCCGACCGCGCCAAGGCGTTCCCTGCCCAGCTCTCCGGCGGCCAGCAGCAGCGCGTGGCTATTGCCCGCGCCCTGTCCATGGACCCGGACATGATGCTCTTCGACGAGCCGACTTCCGCCCTGGACCCGGAACTGGTCGGTGACGTCCTGGAGGTCATGCGCCAGCTGGCCCAGGAGGGCATGACCATGATGGTGGTGACCCACGAGATGGGCTTCGCCCGCGAGGTTGGCGACCGGGTGGTGTTCATGGACGGCGGCGTCGTGGTTGAACAGGGAGCGCCGGAAGCCGTGCTGGGCAACCCGCAGCACGAACGGACGCGTTCCTTCCTCTCCAAGGTTCTCTAGCTTTTCTCCAAAAACGGCTGTGGCCTGCACCTTCACCGGTGCAGGCCGCAGCTGCTTTCATTTTCGGTCATAAGTATCGGCGCTTTTCATCCGTGCCCAGTCCTGGATGTGCGCTCAAGGATCCCCTAACGCGCAAGGCCGATCACCTCACCCCGGGTACGCTCGCTTGGGCTTTGCGAAGGGGGTATAGCTGACTCACTACTGAAAAGTAACAGTTAGCTGCTTTACGAAGGGGACTCCAGGAATGAAGAATTGGAAAGCGCCGAGCAAGATCCTTCTCTTGTTCGTAATCTGCCTGACTGTATTCCTCGTGCTGCGACTCCTCGTACCAACCGAGTACGCAGCTTTGGTTCTGGGCATTCCGGGATTTATTCTCGTCGGTTACATGGCGAATCTTGGTGCGCATATGGTCCGCAATCCGCCACCTCCGCCACCTCCGCCACCTCCGCCAGGCAACCCTGATGACGAAACGCGGACGGATCCGCAGTAACTTTCCGGACTGAGTTGCCTCGTATGGGGATCGGCGGATTCAGGCCGTCTCAGCAGTGACCGGTGCGACGTGCATGCCTACCGTTTTGGGCCTTCTGCAAGCTACGGGTCAGTACCGATCCGACCCCAACGGCGACCAAATATACGGCGGCTTTGGGCGGGTTCAGGCTTAAGTGAGCGTTCAGGGGGTGCCGGTTCCACTTGGAGCTGAGGGTCCGGTGCCGACGAGTTGTTCCCTCAACCGTACTGGTATGCCGTTGGTGGCGAATTCATTGTCCATGGCATCTTGCACGGTGGCCCATCTCCCGTCCTGGACGCTATATTGGAGGAATTCCCAGTTATGGACGCTGGTCCACAACTGTTCAAAGTCGGTCAAGTACCGGCCGTCGCTTTGGAGTGTGGCCAGGTTGTAGAAGACGTCGCCGCCGTCCAGACCAATGACGCTGCCGCCCTCGGTCGCGATGGCGTAGGCGAGCCAGCCTTCGGCGCAGCCAAGGACGGTGTAGTACTGCTGCTGCTCGGCGGGGATGGGCTTGAGTATTGCCCCGGCTGGGTCGTAACGCTGGATGTCGATATTGGCCGGAGTGCATTCGCCCGCAGCTGGGCCTACGGTTTGCGGTGCCGGGGGCGGAGCGATTTCCGTGGTCTCCGGGGTTGGATGAGGGCCCCCTACCGGGGTTTCCGTTGGGGTGGTTGTCGGTGTGGGGCTGGCCGTCGCGGAAGGGGTAACCGTTGGCGAGGCCGTGACGGTAGTGGCCGGTGCCGGTGCCGATTGCGGGACAAAGTTGCCTGCTACGACAACTGCACCGACGACGGCGGCAGCGGCGAGTGCCACACCCGCTGTGGCCGTCCAGCCGGTCCGTCGGGATTTGCGGTCGGCGAGGGACACAGCGTTGGGATCATCCGAGAAGACATAAGACCTGCCCGGCAGGACACCGGGGGTGGTACCGGGGTCGGGGATGGACGGTTTGGCATTTTTCATGAGTTGTTCGATGCGGTCCATGGTTAGACTTCCCGTTCTGTCATGAGGTGTTGTGGCGCGGCTTTCGCGAAGGCTTTACGGGCGCGGTGGAGCCTGACCCCGGCCGCCGATGGTGTGCATCCAAGGCTTTCAGCCAGTTCTGCGGTGGTGAGCTCATCCCAGTAGGAGAGCATCAGGATTTCCCGATCTCGGTCCTTGAGCCGGGAAAGGATCTCCGCAACGCTGTCCTGCTGCTCATCATCGTTGGTGATGACGGCCTGGACTCGGGCTTCTTCAGCCAGACGCTCCATGAGTTGTTCGCGACGACTCCGGCCTTTGTACTCATTGCCCAGCACATTCCTGGCTGTAGCTATCAGCCATCCGACGCCGGGTGGCTCGGTCGGTTGTTTTTCCCACACGATCCGCAACACGTCATTGGCCAGTTCCTCGGCCCGTTCGCGGTCGTTGATCCGGCACGCGATGTACTTGTAGATGCGGCTGAAGTGCTCAGCGTGAAGAGCAATCAGCTCCTGCTCTCTGGAAGCCAACATCCTTGTTCTGTCCCCCGGCTAGTGCGATGTGATGTTCTAACCACTTAGTTTCGCGGGAATCGGCGTTTCTTACACAGCCGGAGAAGAAGTTTAACTATCTGTACCGGTGGCCCCGGGAAAACAGCGATACCCGGCAAACTCCTCCAATGAGCGTGCCGGGTATCTCAGCTATAGCCGCTATTCGTGCGACCGGCTTAGCCTTCGAGTAGAGGGTCTCTATCCCGCCACCGCTCCCCGAACCCCTTCCCGCACACGCCGGTGCAGGGAGCGGAGCCCGGAGCGCTGCACCGGGACCTCAATGACCGAACGTCCCCGGATGGGCGCCTCCAGCGCGGCCGCGAGTTCTTCCGCGGTCCGGGCCAGTTGGTGCCGCACTCCGTAGCCCGCCGCCAGGGCGGCCAGGTCGGCCCGGTGCGGGGTGCCGAAGAAACGTTCGACGACGTCGCGGTACTCCTCACGTTCACCCAGTTCACCGTGCTCCAGCGTGGTGAAGATACCGCCGCCGGCGTCGTTCAGCACCACCAGCTGCAGATCAGGCTCCGCCTCGCCGTCGCCAAGGAGGAGGCCGCCGGCGTCGTGCAGGAAGGTGAGGTCACCGAGCAGCAGGCGGGTGGGGATACCGTGGGCCAGGGCAATGCCCGACGCCGTGGAGATGGTTCCGTCGATTCCGGCCAGTCCGCGGTTGGCGTAGACATCCAGCGGATGCCAGTTCCCGGCGGCCACCAGGTCAACGTCGCGGATAGCGTTGGAGGAGCCAAGCACGAGGTTGGCGTCGGAGTTATCCCACACCAGGCCAGCGACATGGAGACCGCTCAGCTGCTTCTCCCCGGCCAGCAGGTCCCGGATGGCGGCAGCGGCAGCGTTCGAGGCCCGCTGCCATTCTTCGAGCCACCCGGGAGCTCCCCGCCCGGCGAAGGCGAGCAGGGAGGCCAGGTCCGAGACGATCCTCTCGGGACGTTTGCCGGGTGTAAACCAGTTCACCGGCCTGGGCACGTAGAGTGCCTTTTCCACCTCGGGCCTGGCCAGCAGTGCGGACACCGGGCGGGAGAGCGTTGGCCGCCCGAAGACGACCACCCGTTCTATCTCCGGTCCCAGATCCTGCAGGAGCAGCCGGTACGCAGTAATTGAATTGGGACCGAAGCGTGCGTTGGAGGAAGGTTCGGCCAGAAGCGGCAGGCCGGCACGGCGCGCAAAGATGGCCGCCGTCTCCCCCGCACCATCGCCGGCGATGACCACCGTGCGGTGTGTCCCGCCCAGTTCCGCAAGCGCCCCGGGGGGTTCATCGGCTGCGGCCGCCTGCAGCGACTCAAAGGGACCCTGCCCTGCGGGCTCGAGCACGTCCGCCTCCGTCGGAGTAAGCGGATCACGGAATTGCAGGTTGATGTGGACCGGCCCCGCGGGTGCGGCTCCGCCGACCCTCGCGAAGGCAGCGGCAATGGGGCCGGCGGGGTCCATGCCGGCTTCGACGTCCGCTGCGGCTGCCGGGAACCGGCCGAAGATGCCGTCCTGGACCGTGGTCTGGTTAGCTCCGGTTCCGTGAAGTTCCGCCGGGCGGTCAGCGGAGAGGACCACGAGTGGGACACCGGCGTGGTGCGCTTCCATGACGGCGGGAACCAGCTCGCCAACAGCGGTTCCGGACGTGGTCACCACTGCAGCCGGGCGCGCGCCGCCGCGGGCCAGTCCCAGGGCGGTGAAACCCGCAACCCGCTCGTCGATGCGGACGTGCACATGGACCAGGCCCTGGGACTGGGCTTCAGCCAGGGCATACGCGAGGGGTGCGCTGCGGGATCCGGGAGCGAGGACAACATCCCGCACCCCGGTGCGGGCCAAGGCCGCGATGGCCGACCGTGCCGCCTGCAGGGAACTGAGGGCACTGCCTTCGGCGGGCCCGGAGGCGGACGGGCTGGACGATAAGGAGGATCCGGTCACGTCTCCATAGTGTCACTTCCAGCTGCCCCACCCCGCCTGTTTCGACGCATTCGGGGCACTCCCGGCACACTTCGGCTGGCGTTGTGCGCGGTTCGCCGTCAGGGAGTCCTGGACGCCAGCTGTGCGTGCACCCGCTCCAGCCGGTCCAGCCACCACTGCCGGCGCTCCGGGCCTGCGGCACAGCGCTCCAGCAGTTCCAAGGAGACCGGCACATCGCGCACCGGCAGCGCACCGCCGTCGGGCACCAGCGGCTCAGCGGTGACGTCGCCTTCCATCAGCGACAGGGTTCCCAGACCGCAGGCGTAGGGCAGTTCCGGCAGCGAGGCGGCCAGCGCCACCCCGGTGCGGATACCCACTGAGGTGTCCAGTGCGGAGCTGACGACGGCGGGAAGCCCGGCGGCCGCCACAACTTTGAGGGCACGGCGCACTCCGCCGAGAGGGGCAGCCTTCACTATGATCAGGTCTGCGGCGTCCTCGCGGGCCACCAGCAGCGGATCAGTTTCCTTCCGGACACTTTCATCCGCGGCCACCAGCACCGGAATCCCGCGGCGGGCCAGTTCAAGCCGCACTGCCCGCAGCCCGGGAATATCAGGGACTGGCTGCTCGGCATATTCGAGGCCGGCTTCGGCCAGCGTTTCCAGGGCGCCGACGGCGGTGGCAACGTCCCAGCCGCCGTTCGCGTCGACGCGGATCCCGGCGTCCGGCAGCAGCCGGCGCACCTCCGCCACACGGGCCAGGTCCTCTGCGACGCTCTGCCCGCGCTCTGCCACCTTGACCTTGACCGCGGGGACCTCGCCGAACCGGGCCAGGACCTTTTCGACCTGTTCCACGCCCACGGCAGGAACGGTCCCGTTGACGGGCACCGAGCTGCGCACGGGTTCCGGATAGCCCTCCCAGGCGGCCTCGATCCCCGCTGCCAGCCAGGCGGCTGCTTCCTGGTCACCGTATTCGGGGAAGGGCGAGAACTCGCCCCAGCCGGCCGGACCGCGGAAAACCAGGGCTTCGCGGTGCAGGATGCCGCGGAACTTCACCCGCATTGGCAGGGTGACTACATGGGCGTTTTCCTGCAGATCGGACAGGGACGGGATCGTGTTTTCCACCCGGCCAGCCTACCGCGCCGGGCTGCCGCGGCGGCGGGACTGAACGTGTTTGGCCCGGCGCCGGCTGCCGCCTCGGCGGTGCATGGACGCGGTTCGCCACAGAGCGGCACGGAACACAGCCCGCAGCCGCCCTGCTCACAGGAAACCTGCACCGAGGTATGGCACGCTGGAAGGGATGGATACGCGCAATCTCCTGAACAAGCGGCAGCCGGTCCGGCGCCAGGCCGGGCACAACCCCGCACTCTTCCTTTTCGCGGCGCTGCTGGCGGCTGCCGGGGCGGCCGTGACGTATTTTGGCTTTGTCCGGACCACCACCGGCCAGCTGGCCGATGAATCGGCCTGGCGGGAGGCGGAGCTCGTGGCACCGGGAACCCGTCTTCCCGCGCTCCGGTTCCTGGACAGCCTGCCGCTGGCTTCAGTGTTCATTGCCCTGGCGGTAATCATTGCGGTGAGCCTGTACCGCAGGCGCTTCTCCCCTGCCGTCGTTGCCGTCGCCACCATGGCCGGGGCGAACCTGGCCACGCAGCTGCTGAAAAACCTCCTGCTGGACCGGCCGGACCGCGGCGTCATCACATTGGCGTTCAATTCCCTGCCCTCCGGCCACACCACCATGGCGGCCTCCGCCATGGCCGCGGTGTTCCTGGTGTCATCACCACGCTGGCGGCCTGCCGCCGCAGCGCTCGGAGGCACCTACGCGGTGCTCGCCGGATCGGCGACCTTCTTCAATCTCTGGCACAGACCCGCCGACGTCGTCGCGGCCTTCTTTGTGGTCTCGGCGTGCACCCTGGTGGGTGGACTGGTCATGATGCGCACCAACCGGGACTGGAACACGCTGCCCGCCGGCAGCCGCGGTGCGGGCGGGCGGCTCTGGACCGGGCTCACCGCCGCGGCAGGCCTGCTGGCCCTGGCTCTCTCGGCAGTGCTTTACGCCTATGCCCGCTGGGGCGGCGGAGTGGCGGGCCTCGATGACCGTCCGCTGTACTTCTGGTGCGGGCTCTCGCTGATCGTCGGAGTTGGTTACGTGCTGTCAGCACTTGGGTCCTGGCTGTTCACGCAGCAGGCCGGCGACCGCTAGGGCCCGGTTCGGCGGCCCTTGGGCACGTACTTCCACAGCACCACGGCCCCGGCCAGCCCCATCAGCGCAGTCGCCGCTATCCCGGCGGAGAGTGATACCGCCGCCGTCACGGCCGCCAGCAGTCCCGGGCCGCTGAGGATTCCAATGTCAGAGAGCAGCCGCCACAGCCCCAGGAACTGCGGGCGCCCCGGCTGCGGGGAGAAATCCGCGCCCAGCGTCATCACGATTCCGGAGCCGATTCCGTTGCCAAAGCCGATCAGCAGCGCGGCCAGCAGCAGCTGCAGCGGTGTCGAGGTCAGCGGCAGCAGTCCCAGCCCCGCAGCCATCAGCAGCATGCACGGCACGGCCACCGCCCGGCGGCCGCGCAGGTCCATGACGCGTCCTGCGGGGTAGAAAACGAGCATGTCAATACCGGCTGAGATGCCGTAGATCAACGCCGTCTGCGCGGGGTCTATACCCAGGTGCTGGGCCCAGAGCGGGATCACCGCCTGCCGGGTGGCCCGGACAGCCGCGATGAGCAGCACCCCGATGCCCACCGTGCCGAACACCCGGGAATGGCTGCGCAGGATGGAGCCGATCGTAGGAGGAGCCGCGGCCTCCACCGCTTCCTCCAGCTGCTCATCCGGCTTCCTGGTTCCGGGCCCGCGGACACTCAGGTCCGGGACGGTGAGGCTCAGCAGTCCGGCGGCGAGTGCGGCCGCCGCGCCCACCCAATAGGCACCGGACGTCCCCGCAAAGGACATCACCCCGGCTGCGGCAAACGGACCTACGAACACACCTATGCGGTTGGAGCCGCCCAGGGTGGAAAGAGCCCGTGCCCGAAAGTGCACCGGCACTGCCTCAGTCACGTAGCTTTGGCGGGCGAGTCCGAAGACGGCACCGGCCATGCCAACCATAAAAACGGCCAGGGCAAACACCCAGAGCACCGGCACGGAGGCAGCAAGCACCATGGCCAGCGAACACCACGCTGCGGCGCCGACCAGGGCCCACTTCTCTCCGAAACGGGTGGTGACGAGCGTGGCGGGGACGTTGGTGAGCAGGGAACCGATGCCGGTCAGCGTGACGATCGCAGCCGCCAGGGCCACGGTGGCGCCGAGGTCACGAGCGGTGAGCGCAACTACCGGCAGGATCGCCCCGATCGCCGCCCCGTACAGCACGGTGGGCCCGAAGGCAGGGACGGCGATGCTCCGCAGGCTGAAGGTATCTATTGCTTCAGCCACTTCCAGCGTGCCAGTGTCCGCAGCCGGGTCAGCAGCGCCCGGGACTGCTCAGGGCCGTAAGGAAGGATGGGGATGGCCTTGGTCATGTCCGTCGAGGCCTGGTCCATGGCACTGCGCGTAACGGCGACGGCAGTGCGCATCTTGTTCATTTGGGTGGTCACGAAGTCCATGTCCACCGGTTTGCCGTGTCCGGGCACCACCGTGCTGTACAGGTCTTCCAGGGCAACGATCTTCCCCAGCGTGCGGATCCACTCCTTGGGGTAGGAGTCCCCGAAGTTCGGATCCGCGCCCTGCTCCACGAGGTCGCCGGCGAAGAGCACATCCCCGGCACCGACCAGCAGGTCGTGGTCGGTGTGCCCGCGGCCCAGGTGGAAAAGCGTCACGGAAATGCCGCCCAGGTCCAGGTCCACCGGCGCGCCGTCGACGAGCTTCTGCGGCGCCGCGATGGCGGTTCCCGGCCCGGTTCCGGCGGCCATGTCCGGCTCGACGGCGGCAACGGAGGAACGCTGGTCCTCACCCGAGGCGGCGATCGTCCGTGCACAGTCGCTGGTTGCCCAGATCTCCTCGACGCCGTTGTCCATCAGGTAGGCGTTGCCGAAGTAGTGGTCGAAGTGCGCGTGTGTGTTTACGGCGATGACCGGCAGATCAGTCAGCTTGCGGATGCCGTCCAACAGCGCCTTCGCCTGGGCAGGACCAGCCCCGGTATCCACCAGCAGCGCCCGTTCCCGGCCAATAATCAGGCCGGAATTCATGCCCCAGCCCGGGCTCGACCGCACATAAGTGTGCGGCGCCAGCTCCAGCCAGTCATCGGGGGTCTGCGGGTGGGTCTGGGTCATGGCATCCGTCCTTCAGGTATCTGCGCTAACCAACCTACCGTGTGCCGGCGGTTACAGGTCAGCCAGGACGCTGCCCGGGTTCTCTATTGCATCCGCGACGTAACGAAGGAACCCGCCTGCCGTGCCGCCGTCGCATACCCGGTGGTCGAAGACCAGGGTCAGCTCGGTCATCTTGCGGACGGCGACCTGGCCGTCCACGACCCACGGCTTGTCAATGATCCGGCCGATGCCGAGGATCGCTGACTCGGGGTAGTTGATGATGGCGGCGCTGCCGTCGACGCCGAAGACACCGTAGTTGTTCAGCGTGAAAGTGCCGCTGGTCAGCTCCGCCGGGGTGGCGGCGCCGGACCGGGCCGACGCCGTGAGCCGCCGGATCTCCGCGTCCAGTTCCCGGGCGCTCAGTTTTTCCGCATGCCGGATGGAGGGGACCATCAGTCCGCGGTCCGTCTGCGCGGCGAAGCCCAGGTTCACGCCGTCGAAGGCAACCAGCTCGGCATCCGGGCCGGTTCCCGCGACGTAACGGGTGTTCAGCTCCGGGAACCTGCGCAGTCCGGCCAGGGTGAACCGGGCCAGGAACGCCATCAGGCCCGGGGTGTTTTCCGGGTCCCGGCGCTTGAGGTCGGCACGCAGCTCCAGCAGCGCGGTGGCATCCACGTCCACCCAAACGGTGGCTTCCGGGATTTCACTGCGGCTGGCACTGAGATTCGCAGCCACGGTGCGGCGCAGTCCCTTGACCGGGGTGCGGGAAGCGACGCCCAGGCCCGATCGGGGGTCCGTATCGCCCGCTGCAGGAGCAGCCGGCGACGCAGGGACAGGTGCTACCGCTGTGTCTGGCGAGCCGCCGCTGATGGCCAGTTCGACGTCGCGGCGCAGGATCAGGCCGTCCGGGCCGGTGCCGTCCACGGTGCGCAGGGCGATTCCGGACTCGCGGGCCAGGCGGCGCACCAGCGGATTGATGCAGCGCGGAGCCTCGAGGGTTGCGGCTGCTGCCGGAGCCGGGTCAGCGATTGCAACGGCTGCAGGAGCCGGAGCTGCGGGGACGGCCTGCACAGCCGAAGCGCGGCGCGGGGCGCGGGTGCGGCGGTTAGTGCCGTGGCTGGTCTGATCGGGAGTCCCGTAACCGATCAGCACGTTGCCGGAACCGGCCCGTTCCTCCTGCCGGTAGGCCTCACCGGCAGGATCCGGGTCACCGGGGGCACTCGGCGAGGTTTCGCCCGGGGCCGGGGCGTCCGCCGTCGTGCGTACCGAGATCAGCGGCTTGCCGACGTCGATGCTCTCCCCCGCGGCGCCGTGCAGTGTCTGCACCACGCCCGCGAACGGTGAGGGGACCTCCACCAGTGACTTGGCGGTCTCCACCTCGGCAACGGGCTGGTCCACCGCAATGGTGTCGCCCTCGGCAACGAGCCAGTTCACCAGTTCCGCGTCGGTCAGGCCTTCGCCCAGGTCCGGGAGCAGGAAAGTACGCACGCTCATTAGTCCTCCCACTGCAGTTCATCGACGGCGTCCAGGATCCGGTCCACGCCGGGCAGGAAGAAGTGCTCCAGCTTCGGGGCCGGATACGGGATGTCGAAGCCTGTTACCCGCAGCACGGGCGCTGCGAGTGAGTGGAAGCAGCGTTCCTGGATGCGGGCCACGATTTCCGAGGCCACGGAGGCAAACCCGGGAGCTTCGGAAATGACGACGGCGCGGCCGGTCTTCCGGACCGAGGCGCACACGGTTTCGTCATCGAAGGGGACGATGCTGCGGATATCGATGACTTCCAGGCTGCGGCCTTCGGCGGCGGCGGCTTCCGCGGCGGACAGCGCCGTGGAAACAGAAGGCCCGTAGGCGACCAGCGTCGCGTCGGTTCCTTCGCGGGCAACCACTGCCTTACCGACCGCAGGGTCTGCGGCCGGGGCGCCGTCCTCGAAAGGCGCACGCAGGGCGGCCAGGTCAACGTCTTCCTTGGTCCAGTAGAGCTTCTTGGGTTCCAGGAAGACCACCGGGTCCGGGAACCGGATGGCTTCGCGGAGCATGGTGTAGGCGTCCGCGACCGTGGCCGGAGCCAGGACGGTCAAGCCCGGGGTGTGGGCGTAGTAGGACTCGGAGGAGTCGCAGTGGTGCTCCACTCCCCCAATCCCGCCGGCGTAAGGAATCCGGATCACCAGGGGCAGTTTGACCTTGCCCCGGGTGCGGTTGGACATCTTGGCGACGTGGCTGACCACCTGCTCGAAGGCGGGGTATGCGAAGGCGTCGAACTGCATTTCGACGACCGGACGGATCCCGTTCATGGCCATGCCAACGGCCATGCCCATGATCCCGGACTCGGCCAGCGGGGTATCGAAGCAGCGTTCTTCACCGAAGCGTGCGGTCAGGCCGTCGGTGATGCGGAAGACGCCGCCGAGCGGGCCGACGTCCTCGCCGAACATCACCACGGCGGAATCCGCGGCCATTTCGTCCGCCAGGGCGGTGTTCAGTGCCTTCGCGAAAGTCAGGCTGACGCGGGTATCTTCGGGCGCAGGCGCCTGTGCTGTGACTGTCATTGGTGGCTCCTGTTAGTCCTGTGCCCGGGAGAGCTCGTCAGCGAGCAGTGCTGCCTGCTCGGCGAGCTGCGGGGTGCGGCTGTCATAGACGAAGTTGAAGAGGTCCATGGGCTCGGGCACGATGTCCGTGTTCAGGCCTTCACGGATCCGGGCAGCCACGGTCTCGGCCGCCGCCGTCATGGCTTCCTCGGCGTCCTCGTCCAGCATCCCCAGGCCGGTGAGGTAGGTGCGCAGCCGGGTCAGCGGGTCCCGCGGAACCCACTTGGCGACGTCGTCGTCTGAGCGGTAGCGGGTGGCGTCGTCGGCGTTCGTGTGGGCCTGCATGCGGTAGGTGTGTGCTTCCACCAGTGCGGGGCCGCCGCCTTCGCGGGCACGCTCGACGGCGGCACCGAGTACGGCCAGCAGGGCCGCGGCGTCGTTGCCGTCCACCCGCTCGCCGGGCATGCCGTAGCCGATGGCCTTGTGCGCCAGGGAGGGGGCAACGCTCTGGTTCTTCAGCGGCACGGAGATGGCGTATTCGTTGTTCTGCACAAAGAAGACCACCGGTACGTGGAACACGGCGGCGAAGTTCAGGGCCTCGTGGAAGTCGCCTTCGCTGGTGGCGCCGTCGCCGCACATGGCCAGCACCACGGTGTTCTCCCCGCGCAGCTTGGCGGCGTGGGCCACGCCGACGGCGTGCAGCAGCTGGGTGGCAAGCGGAGTCGCCTGCGGTGCCACGTTGTGCTCGTACGGGTCATAGCCTGCGTGCCAGTCGCCCTTGAGCAGGGTCAGGACCTGCAGCGGGTCAACGCCGCGGTGGACGACGGCGACGGTGTCGCGGTAGGTCGGGAACAGCCAGTCGCCGTCGGCGAGTACCGCGGCAGCGGCAACCTGGCACGCTTCCTGCCCGTGGGAGGAGGGGTAGACCGCCAGGCGGCCCTGGCGAACAAGTGCATTGGCCTGGTCGTTGATGCGCCGTCCGGCAACCAGGCCTTCGAAGGCGGCCTTCAGCGCGTCGCCGTCGGGCAGCGGGTACTTTTCGCTGTGCCGGTGGGTACCGTCAGCGTCGATCAGCTGGACGGGCTCGGCGGAGGGCAGCATGGTCGCGGTGCGGTCCTCATTGTCCTCCGGCCGCGTGCCCTCCGCGGACCCGGCGCGTGTGTTGCCGGTGGGAATTGTCATTTGAATCTCCGTCTGCCGCGGCGGATGCCGAAGGCGTCCCGGGCGTCCCGGTTCCTCCAGCGTGGATGGAATTTCTGTAAGCCCAGTATGCGGAAGCTGACGATTCGCATCTAGCTCAGGCGGAAATCCTAGATTTTTTGTATCCCTCTGCGTATTGTGATGGACAAGTTGCAAAAGTGAGCTGGATTACTTTGAAGGACGTAGACACTATGGCCCAGACGCAGGCGGCACTGGATGAGATCGACAAGCGGATCCTTGCAGAGCTCACGAAGGACGGCCGCGCTTCGGTCAGCGCCGTCGCGGAAGCGGTCCACATCTCCCGGGCGCACGCCTACTCGCGCATCTCCAAACTGACCGGGTCCGGTGTCCTGACCCGGTTCACGGCACTGGTGGACCCGGTCAAGGCCGGCCTGCGCTCCAGCGCGTACGTCACCCTCAAGGTGCGGCAGCAGTCCTGGCGGGAGCTGAAGGAAGTGCTGCGCAAGATCCCGGAGGTGCACCACGTGGCCTTGGTGGGCGGGTCTTTCGACGTGATCCTGCTGGTCCGGGCAGAGGACAACCTGCACCTGCGGCAGGTGATCTTCGACCAGCTGCAGTCCGCTCCGGGGGTCCTGGATACACAGACATTCCTGGTCTTCGAGGACCTCGACGTCCGTTAGCCCACCGAGATGACAGAAACTGCCCGTTTGGAGCTCCAAACGGGCAGTTTCTGTCATCTCGATTTCCAGGGACGGGACGTCAGTTCTCGTCGTGCCCCTGGTCCATGCTCATCTGATCCTCGGCGGGAGGGGTCTCCCCCGGCGGAACTCCGCCGCCCGGCTCCAGCCCGGTGATGTTCCCTTCGGCCGGATCAGGATTCACCCGGCGGCCCTTTTCGCCGCTGCCGGCATGGTTGCCGGTTCCTTCCGTGGTTTCCGGCCCCTTTTGCGCGGCAGCGTGGTCAGCTTCCTTGGGCTTGTCCGGGTTGGCTGGATCATTGTTCGGATCGTAGCTTTGCGTCATCGTGGCCTTTCGGTGATGTCCCGCAAGGGAGAAAACAATTAGTCAGCATGCTGACCTTTCCAACCTAGCGGGACTACCAGCCGCCGGGCAATCCCTACCTAAAGAGCCCCTCTCCCACGAATCCGCCCTCCGATGCACCCGGCGGCACGGCGAATACAGCCGATCCGATGGGCGTCGTCCACTCATTGAGCAGGTCCAGTTTGTCCAGCCGCTGCTGGATCGGCACAAACTGCTCGGCGACATCCGCTTGGAAGGCAACGAAGATCTGACCCGCGTTGGAGACCGCGCCACCAGGTTCCGGAGCGTCGTCGTAGTTGTAGCCGCGGCGGAATATCCGCTGCCGCGGATTCTCCGGACGTGCACGGCGCATGTGGGCGTACTCCGGGATGACCTTGAACCCGAGTCCGGTGACGGCGTCGAAGTCCGGCTCATCCCGCTCATTTTCACCCGTCAGCGGCGCACCGTTGGCGAGCCTGCGGCCCACCGCTTCTTCCCTGCCCCGCCGGTCCAGTTCATCCCAGGTGTCCAGGTTCATCGCGATCCGCCGGACGACCATCGAGGTGCCGCCTTCCAGCCAGGCCGGAATCTCCGCGTCGCCCCACACCACCCGTTCGAACTCCGGCGTCCCCGGCAGCGCGTTCGCGGAACCGTCCACCTGTCCAAACAGGTTGCGCATGGTGGTGCCGGCAGGTTCGCTGCCGTAGGCATGGCGGAAGCCCGGCTGGATCCAGCGGACGACGGCGAACGCACGGCTGTCCTTCAGCAGCATCCGCTGGGCATGGGCCAGGGTCAGCGGGTCATCGGCGCACAACTGGAGCATCAGGTCTCCCCCGCTCCACCGCTCTTCGAGCTTGTCGATGCCGAAGGCGGGAAGCGGGCCGAGCCAGGCAGGGGCCAGTTCCGGAGCCACGGCGGCCACGAGGCCGGGCCCGAACCCGAACGTCACCGTCAGCCGCGCCGGGTTCCGGGCCAGCTCCGGCTCGGTGTCTGCCAGCGCAGGTTCACCCTGGGTCAGCGCGGCTGCGTCATCACTCAGCATCCGCAGCCAGGACCGGATGCGGTCCCGGCCGACGCCGTCGCGCAGGTCCAGGGCAACGAAAGCTGCGCAGGACCCGGGCGGGGTGGCTATGCCGGCCTGGTGCCGGCCGTAGAACGGAACTGTCTGGCGGCCGTTGCTTCCCGCCTCATCCAGCCCTGTCCGTTCCATCTCCGCGCTTCCCTGCCCGAACCCCCGGCTGCCGGCCAGGTGGCCGCCGGCAGCCGCAACCGCCCCCAGGCCCGCCGCGGCACCGCCGAAGAGCAGGCGGCGCCGGCCCACGCCCCGTGGTGTGGTTTCAGCGCTCATTAGTGGTCCGCAGTCCCATGGGTTTCAGTCCCGTGGGTCTCATTGCCGTGTGTCTCAGTGCCGTGTGATCCAGCCCCGTGGCCCCCGGCGTCGTGGCCTTCGCCGGATCCGTAGCTTTCGTTTCCGCCCGCGAAGTCCTTGGCCACGGCGTCGACGTCCAGGGTGGAGCCGTCAGCCAGCTCGAGGGTGATCGTCACCGTGTCTCCGGCGAGCAGTCCGTCCGTCAGGCCCATCAGCATCAGGTGGCTCGCTCCGGGCTCCAGGAGGTAGTCGCTTCCGGCGGGGACCACGAATCCTCCTTCGATTTCGCGCATGACCATCGCTCCGTCGTCGTCCATTGCCACTTCGTGCAGTTCAACGGTTGAGGCGGACGCCGAACTGGCGGCGACGATGGTGAGGTCCTCGTCGCCGGAGTTTTCGAGCGTGCCAAAAGCGCCGGTCATTTCGTCTGCTTCTGCGGCCTTCGCCCAGGCTCCGGTCATGGACAGCGCTGCGGCATCATCCGGAGCAGGGGCCGTTTCGGCTGCGGGGCTGGAGGAGCCACAACCGGTGAGGGCCGCAGCGGAGACGGCAAGGACGACTGCGGCGAGAGTGATTTTCTTCATGATTTTCGGGTACTCCAAAGGTGTGTTCCGCGCATCTAGGCGCGGTCAATGAAAGGGCAGACGCTGCCGGGGCAGGGCCTGGAGGGGACTGCCGCGTGACGGCAGTTTCAGTTAGGCGCTGGCGCCGCGGCGCTTCTTGACCTGGACCACGATTGCCCAGGCTGCGAGGGCTGCAGCTGCTCCTGCGCCGACACCGGCGAGGGCCCACGGCAGGTGGGATGCCACGCTGGACTCCTGCGCTGCCGGCTCTGCTTCTGCCGGATCTGCTGACGCGCTGGGAGCGGGCTCGCTGGGCGCCGGGGCGGCAGCGGACTCCGTTGCAGCCGGTGAGGGGCTTTCCCCGGCAGGAGCGTTCACGGTGAAGCTGAAGGTGCCGGTGATCGGGTGCCCGTCGCTGGATACCGCACGCCAGTTGACCTTGTATTCGCCCGCGTCGAGGGCAGGAACGGACTGGACCAGGGTTTCGCGTGTCAGGACCGGCTCGGACTCGGCGAGGTTCTTCCCGGCAGAGTCTTCGACGATGACCTGGTTGCCCAGGTCCATGAGTTCTGAACTGAAGACCAGTTCAATCTCGGAGGGAGCGGCATCCAGGACGGCACCGTCCGCCGGGTTGGAGGACACAAGTTCATCGTGCGCGTGTGCCGGTGCTGCAAGGAAGAGAACCGCTGCGAAGGCTGCGAGGAGAGCTGCGGCAAGGAGCGAGGCACGGGTGCGGGCCTGGCGGTAAAAAGTGGTAGGCATAACTGCTTTCCGTTCCGGGAAGGAACTGGGATTCGTGTGGGTGCGCGGAGTGCGCCTAGCTGGACACGAATGCAGCAGGTGGGCCCCGGTGCCGGAGCGTCAGAAGGGGGATGCCGAGGTTGCGCAGCCCAAGGGGCCGCACAGCCAGGACGGCAGTGATGGGACGGCGAAGGTGTGCGGGCCGGAACAGGGGCAGCAGCGCACCGGGTCGGACGCCGAGCGCTTCGATGAGGCGCACCAGGGTCCGCTCGCCGTGGGCAATAATCCACACCGTGGCCGCGGCGGCAAGGGCGTGGCTGACCCACATCAGGAGTCCGTGTGCGGGAGCCGATGCGGCGGCCGCGGCGGCAGCAGTTCCGGTCTCTGTCAGCGAGGGACCCGCGTGGTGGGCGTGGCCCGAGCCTGCACCGACGGCGGCCGGGGCGGAACCGAAGCTGAAAATGAGGTGGAACAGCCCCTGGCTGAACACGACGGCGGTGCTGAGGCGGGGCAGCGAAAGCCCGCGTCCGGCGAGCAGGCAGCTGACCATGCCGGAAATTGCCAGGCAGAACAGCACGAGGGCCGGTTCGGGAGCGGCACCGCCGCCAAGCACGTGCGACGCAGCAGCCACGGCCGTGGCCGCGAATGCTCCGGCCCAGCCGCGCACCAAGCGTGCGGCACGCGCTGTCATCGGTCCTCCTCAGGCACCGTGTACCGGGCGGGATCGCATCCGGCCCTGCAATTCTCCCGAAGTTTCGACGCCGTGTCGAATATCCGCTCCCCGTTCCCATCGAGATGGCAGAAACTGCACGTTACAGGGCTGTATCGTGCAGTTTCTGCTATCTCGACGAGAGGGGAAAGCTAGCCCTTGAACACTGGCTTGCGCTTTTCCTTGAAGGCGGCGAAACCTTCGGCATAGTCCTCGGTACCGCAAAGCACACCCTGGGCCTTGTTCTCATCCTCGACCGACTCCCAGAGTCCCAGGCGGGCATCGCGAATCTGTGCCACGAGTTCCTTGGAAGCACGGAACGCTTCGGTGGCACCGGAGGCCACGCGGGCAACCGTGGCCCGGGTGGTGTCCAGCAGCTCGTCGGCCGGGAAGACCCGGCTGAACAGGCCAGCAGCTACGGCTTCCGTTCCGCTCATCAGGTCTGCCGTGTAGATCAGGTCCAGCGTGCGGTGGGCGCCCAGCCGCTCGGTGAAGAGCCAGTGTCCGCCCGAATCCAGGGTTGCCCCCAGGTTCGCGAACGGCGAGCCGATCTTCGCATTGTCCGCCACGTAGACCACGTCGGTGGCCACCAGCAGGCCCAGCCCGACGCCGAGGCAGGCACCCTGCGCGGCTGCGAAGGTGGGTGCCGGGAAGGCTGCCATCTTCTTCAGCAGCGGGGTGACCAGGTCACCGAGGTAGGCATAAGCGTCGTCTTCGGCCGGTACGACGCCGGAGATATCGCGTCCGGCGCAGAAGGCCCTGCCTTCCCCGCGCAGCAGAAGCGCGCGCACTCCGGCGGCAGCGGCGTCGTCATAGGCCTTGGACAGGTCCGCGAGGGCCTTTTCATCCAGTGAATTGAGCTTCTGCGGGGCGTTGAGGACAACCTCGGCAACGCCGTCGTTAATGCTGAGTTCAACCATGGACTCAGGCTGGTTCTGCTCGCTCATCGGTGGCTTCGCTCCTAGGCGTCGTAGTCGACGGTGACTTCGGGACTGGTGGGGCGGCTTTGGCAGGTCAGGATGTAACCCTTTTCGATTTCATCCGGTTCCAGGGCGTAGTTTTCTTCCATTTCCACGGTGCCGGAGACCACCTTGGCGCGACAGGTGCCGCAGACGCCGCCGGCGCAGGCGAACGGAACATCCGGGCGGACGCGGAGCGCGGCGTTCAGGATGGATTCACGGGCGTGGGTGGGGCTGGCCACCTTGCCCTGCAGCCCGTCCAGCCGGAAGCTGATCTCAAAGTTGTCGGCTGACGGATCAACCTGGATGGGGCGGCCGATCTGGCCTTCCGGCTTTCCGGGCTGGCCCGTGGTGAAGAGTTCGAAGCGGACCTTCTCCGAGTCCACGCCGCGCTCGGCCAGGGTGTCCCGGCAGAGCTGCACGAGTTCGAACGGGCCGCAGAGGAACCACTCGTCCACGTCGCGGGTGGGGAGCACGGACTCGATGAGTGCGGAAAGCTTCTCCGCGTCGATCCGGCCGGAGAGCAGCGGGGAAATACGCTGTTCCCGGGAGAGCACGTGATGGACGGCGAAGCGGGCCGGGTACTTGTCCTTCAGGTCCGCCAGTTCCTCCAGGAACATCACGTCCATGGCGGCCTTGTTGGCGTAGACCAGGTCAAAGCGCACGTTCTCCGACGCTGCCAGCACGGTGCGTGCAATGGAGATTACCGGGGTGATGCCGGACCCGGCGGCGACGGCGACAAACACGTTCTCATCCGTGACATCGATGTCTTCGGGGTGGTTGAGCGCCGTCATGGGGTGCTTGGAGATGAAGCCGCCCGTGGGGCTCATGACGTCCAGGACGTCCCCGGCCTTCAGGTTTTCATTGGCCCAGGTGGAGAACTTGCCGCCGAGGTCGCGCTTAATGGCGACCCGGATTTCACCGGGCTTCGGCTCCGCGCAGATGGAGTAGCTGCGGCGGATTTCCGCGCCGTCCAGCGTGGTGCGCAGGGCAACGTACTGGCCGGGCAGGTAATCGAAGGAACCGGTCAGCTCTTCGGGAACCGCGAAGGTGACTTCGATGGCGTCTTCGGTGAGCCGGCGGACAGCACTGACCGTCAGCGGGTGGAAGGCGGTGCGGCGCGAGGCGGGAGCTGCGCCCGCCTCGGTGGTGGAGGTTGTCATGGTTTAGAGCACCTTGAAGTAGTCGAAGGGTTCCTGGCAGTCGCGGCAGACGTACAGCGCCTTGCAGGAAGTAGAGCCAAAGCGTGTCATTTCACGCGTGTTGAGTGAGGAGCACTGGGGGCACTTGACGCTAAGGCCCAGCCGGACGGGTCCGGCAGCGGCCCGGCCGGTGGGCGGGGCGATGCCGTACTCGTTGAGTTTGGTCTTGCCGGATTCGCTCATCCAGTCCGTGGTCCAGGCCGGGGCCAGGACCAGGTCCACGCGGACCGGTCCGTAGCCGGCGGCAACGAGCGCGGCGGTGACGTCGTCGCGGATCGCGTCCATGGCGGGGCAGCCGGAGTAAGTGGGGGTGATGGCCACCCGCACCGAGTTGTCCTGCTGGACCTGAACGGCCCGCAGAACACCCAGGTCCTCAATGGTCAGGACCGGGATTTCCGGGTCGCAGACTGTCGCCGCTACGTCCCAGGCGGCCGCTGATGCGGGGTCCGCGGGTCGCAGCTGCGTACTGGCTGCGGCGTCGACGGGGGGTGCTGCCTCAGTCTCGTTCATAGCTGTTACCAGGTTGCACCGGGGTGCTGGCGGGCCAGCACCTGGAGCTCAGCCAGGATGTAGCCGAGGTACTCGCTGTGCTCGCCGCGGCGTCCGCCGCCCGGTGCGGGCTGCACCTCTGGGGCTTCGAGCTCGGCTTCGGCCAGCACGGCACCGACCTTCTCATCGAAGGCAGCGCGGAGCGTGGAGGGCACGACGGCGATTCCGTCGAGGGAGCGAACCAGGTCATCGTCCTCGAACAGCTCGCCCACGTACGGCCAGATGAGTTCCAGGGCGCGGATCATCCGGGTGCGTGATTCCTCGGTTCCCTGGCCCAGGCGCAGCACCCACTGGGCGCTGTGGTCGCGGTGGTAGTCGACTTCCTTCACGGCCTTGGCCGCGATGGCCGCCAGGGTCTCGTCCTTGGAGGAGAGCATGGCGGTGTAAAGCTCGTACTGGAAGAAGGAGACCACCAGCTGGCGGGCAATCGTCTTGGCGAAGTCGCCGTTTTCCTGCTCCACGATGTGGGCGGAACGGTATTCCTCTTCACCTCGCCAGTAGGCCAGGTCATCCTCGGTCTTGTCCCAGGCAGTGCCGGCGTAGGTGAGGAAGGACCGGGCATGACCAATCAGGTCCAGGGCGATGTTGGAAAGGGCAATGTCCTCTTCCAGCTCCGGGGCCCGGGCAACCCACCAGCCCAGGCGCTGGGCCAGGATCAGTGCGTCGTCGCCCAGGCGGAGCGCGTACTCCGCGACGGCTTCGGGGGCCTTGGCATCAGAGGCTGCAATGTCCTCCGGGCGGAGGGCGTTGCCCGGGGTGATGCGGGTGGCGCTGTCCGTGTTCACAGGTGCTTCACCCCTTCGGACTTGCGGTAGTACGTTGCGTGCCGGTAGTCCTTGCCCTGCGGGGACTCGAAGAACTGGCCCTTGGCATCGGGGTCGGAGGAGATGATCGCCTCGGCCGGAACCACCCAGAGCGAAACGCCTTCGTTGCGCCGGGTGTATAGGTCGCGTGCGTTGCGCAGCGCCATGTCGGCGTCGGGCGCGTGCAGCGAACCTGCGTGGACGTGGGAGAGTCCGCGGGAGGAGCGGACAAACACTTCCCAGAGCGGCCAGGCCGCGTTTACGCCCGTGTCGGGCGCCACCGAACCGGACGTTGCCGCCGTCTTCGTGCCGTCATCGCCCGTTGTGGAACCGGAAACCATGCTTATGCCACCTCTGTCTTTCGTGCCTGCTTTGCCGCGTACGCAGCTGCTGCTTCGCGCACCCAGGCGCCGTCTTCGTGTGCTTCGCGGCGGCGGGCCAGCCGCTGCGAGTTGCACGGGCCGCGTCCTGCAAGGACTTCCTTGAACTCGTTCCAGTCCAGCGGTCCGTGCTCCCATTTGCCGGTTTCTTCGTTGAACCGGATCTGGTCATCGGGGAGGGTCAGGCCAAGGACCTTGACCTGCTCGTAGATCATGCCGACAAAGCGCTGGCGCAGCTCGTCGTTGGAGAAGCGCTTGATGTTCCAGGCCATTGACTGGCGGGAGTTGGGAGAATCATCATCCGGCGGGCCGAACATCATCAGGGCCGGGGCGTACCAGCGGTTGATGGCGTCCTGGGCCATCTGCTTCTGCGCCTCGGTGCCGTTGGCCAGCTCGAGCAGGATCTCGAATCCCTGGCGCTGGTGGAAGGATTCTTCCTTGCAGATACGGACCATGGCACGGCCGTAGGGTCCGTAGGAGGCGCGGCAGAGCGGGACCTGGTTGCAGATGGCGGCGCCGTCAACGAGCCAGCCAATGGCGCCCATGTCTGCCCAGCTGCGGGTGGGGTAGTTGAAGATACTTGAGTAGCGGGCCTTGCCGGCGATGAGGTCTTCGGTCATCTTGTCCCGCGGCGTTCCGAGGGTCTCGGCGGCGGAGTAGAGGTAGAGGCCGTGGCCGGCTTCGTCCTGGACCTTGGCCAGGAGGATGGCCTTGCGCTTCAGTGAGGGGGCACGGGTGATCCAGTTGGCTTCAGGCTGCATGCCGATGATCTCGGAGTGCGCGTGCTGGGAGACCTGGCGGACCAGGGTCTTCCGGTAGCCTTCCGGCATCCAGTCGCGGGGCTCGATCCGCGAGTCGTCGGCGATGATCGCGTCGAATGCTGCCTGCCCGGCTGCGTCATCGTCCTGCTGGGCCGGGACTGCGTACAACTCTGCCTGCGTAGCCATAGATGTCACCTCACTGTTTTCCACGTGGCCGCGGACAGCTCCGCGGAAGTCGTTCGGCCAATAATTACCGACCGTTCGTTCAGGATATGCGTGTGAGCGACGGCACGTCAAGGCGGAATCCGTTTTGCGCGGCCGTGACGGCGAGGCGGCGGGAGACGCCGTGGCGGCACGGAGGCGGGGCAGCGGCTACCTTTGATCTATCAGCCCAGGCAGGAGGAACCACAGCATGGCAGGCAGTGAAGCGTCCGAGCGCACCCGGATACGTCCGGCTGCCGCGGAGGCTTCCGCACAGGCTTCCGCGCCCGGCATGGCCGCACACCTGCTGGTGCCGATCCTGCTGGGCCTGCTGGGGTTCTGCGCCGTGGCCGCTGCCGTGGCGTCCACCGGCGGCACCCTCGGCATCACAGTGAGCGGGCTGGCCATAGTTCTGACACTCCTGGCAGCGGCGGGTGCCACACCCCGGTATCTGCCCGCGGCCCTCGCGGGACGGCCCGGCCGCCCGCTGGCCGTCCTGGCCGGCGTCGTCGTGGCGCACGTCCTCCTGTTCTGGACTGCGGGCGCCACGGTGATCCTGACACTGCCGGCTTTTCCGGTCGCCGCGGCCGGCGGTGGCCTGCTGCTGGCCACCTCCCTGTGGTCCCAGTTCCGCCGCGGGCCTGCCAGCCAGGATCCCGCCCACGTAAGAAGCCTGCACGGCCACAGGCCCTTCGCCCACACCCTGGCACTGGTGCTGGCCAACTGGGTGTTCTTCGCCGCTGCGGGCATGTTCAGTGCCTGGATCCTGCTGGGCCGCTAGGTACGCCGCGGGGCAGCCGCGGCGGCGCATAAGCCGCCAGCATAAAGGGGGCGCGGCCCATCGCGGGCTGGTTGAGGGATCGATATATTCGGGACATGACTACACCTGTTCCCCCGGCCGCGAAAAAAGTCCCCGTCGAACGTACCCACCACGGTGAAACGTTCACCGACGACTACGAATGGATGCGGGAGAAGGAAAACCCGGAGGTGGTTCAGCACCTCAACGCGGAGAACGCCTACACCGAGGCCGTTACCGCAGACCAGGAGCCGCTGCGGCAGGAGATCTTCGACGAGATCAGGGCCCGCACCGTTGAAACCGACCTTTCAGTTCCGGCGCGCAAGCGCGGCTGGTGGTACTACACCCGCACCGAGGAAGGCCAGCAGTACGCGATCCACTGCCGCACCGCAGCCCGGGACACCGGTGACCTGCACGCGGACTGGACCCCTCCCGTCGTCGAACCCGGCGTTCCCGTGCCCGGGGAACAGATCCTGATTGACGGCAATGCCGAAGCCGAAGGCAAGCCCTTCTTCTCCCTGGGCGGGCTGGCCGTCACCGAGGACGGCAACCTGCTGGCCTACTGTGAGGACAATGCCGGAGACGAGCGCTTCACGCTGCGGATCAAGGATCTGCGCACCGGTGAACTGCTGCCCGACGTCGTTTCCAACGTGTTCTACTCGCTCGCCTTCTCACCGGACGGCACCCGCGTTTTCTACACCGTCGTCGATGATTCCTGGCGTCCCTACCAGATCAAGGCGCACACCCTGGGCACCGATGTCAGTGAGGACACCGTTCTTTATCAGGAAGACGACGTCGCCATGTGGACGGGCTTCGACCTCTCCGCAGACCGGAAGCAGCTGCTGATCGGCGTCAGCTGCTCCGAATACAGCGAGTACCGGGTGATGGATTTCGACGACGCGTCGGACACCGTGCGGACCCTGATCCCTCGCAGCGAGCGGATCCTCTATGAAGCAGAACCGTTCACCCGAAACGGGGAACGGCAGTACCTTATTACCCACAACAGGAACGCCCTGAACTCCATGGTGTCCCTGGTCGCGGAGGGTGAATTCGCCAAGCCGCTGAGCGAACAGCAGTGGCAAACCGTGGTGGCGCACGACGACGCCGTGCGGGTCAACGGGGTGTCCGTCACCTCCACGCACCTCCTGGTTTCGGTCCGCAAGGACACCACCGAGCGCGTGCAGATCCTGCCGCTGGCCGGCATCGGCACCCCGGAGCAGGCAGCGCCGTCGGAACCCGCCTTCGACGAGGAGCTCTACACCGCAGGCCTGACCAACGCAGAATACGATTCGCCGATCATCCGCCTAAGCTACACCTCCTACCTGACACCGCCGCGTGTCTACGACTACGTGCTGGCCACCGGCGAACTGCAGCTGCGGAAGGAAACCCCGGTGCGGGGGAACTATGATCCCGCACAGTACGTGGCGGAGCGTGACTGGGCGACGGCGGCTGACGGCACCCGGATTCCGCTCTCTGTGCTGCGCCGGGCCGAGGTGGCCCGGGACGGTTCCAATCCCGCCCTGATCTACGCGTACGGCAGCTACGAAATCTCCATGGACCCGGCCTTCAACATTGCCCGGCTCTCCCTGCTGGACCGCGGCGTCATCTTTGTCGTTGCCCATATCCGCGGCGGCGGCGAGATGGGCCGGGCCTGGTACGACCAGGGCAAGAAGCTGAACAAGAAGAACACCTTCACCGACTTCGTGGCAGCGACCGACCACATGGCGGCGTCGGGCTGGGTTGACCCGGCCCGGATCGCGGCCATGGGCGGCTCCGCCGGCGGACTCCTCATGGGCGCCGTGGCGAACCTGGCTCCGGAGAAGTACCGGGCGATCGTGGCGCAGGTGCCGTTCGTGGATGCGCTGACCACCATCCTGGATCCCAACCTGCCGCTGTCCGCGCTGGAGTGGGAGGAATGGGGCAACCCGATCACCGATCCCGAGGTGTACCGCTACATGAGCGAGTACAGCCCGTATGAGAACGTGCGAGCCGTCGAGTATCCGCGTATCGCCGCCGTCACCAGCTTCAACGACACCCGCGTGCTGTACGTGGAGCCGGCCAAGTGGGTGGCCAAGCTGCGCGAAACCACCACCGGCTCCGAGCCTGTGGTGCTGAAGATCGAAATGGACGGCGGGCACGGCGGTGCCTCCGGCCGCTACGAGGCCTGGAAGGACCGTGCCTGGGACTACGCCTTTGTGCTCTCGGCGCTGGATGCCCGGGATCTGCTTCCCGGGGTCAGCTCACCGGCGGCTGCGGCCCGGTAGGAAGCAGCGAAGAACGACGGCGTAGGCCGGGTGCCCCTGTGGGTGCCCGGCCTGCGCCGTTTTCAGTCCTCCCCGGCGGCAGCTTCGGGCCGGGGGCGGGGCATTGGCCGCGGCTTCCGCACGCCTTTCTGCTCCGGCGCATCTTGCTGCTTCGCCGTACGCTGCGTCCGGCGGCCGGGCCGGAACAGGCCCGCGACCACAAAGACCAGCGTCAGGCCGATGACGCCCAGGAAGATCAGGTCCAGGTTGTCCCGCACAAACGGGACCCGGTCCCCCAGGATGTAGCCCAGCAGGGTGACGGAGAGCGCCCAGACGGCTCCGCCGATGGCGTTGTAGGCAATGAAGGTGGCGTAGTGCATCCGTCCGACGCCGGCCACCACCGGGGTGAAGGTGCGGATCACCGGGATGAAGCGGGCCAGCACCACGGCTTTGCCGCCGTGGCGGGCAAAGAAGGCCTCAGCACGCTCCACGTTCTCCTGGTGGAAGAACCTGGATTCGGGTCTGTTGAAGACCACGGGCCCGGCCTTGCGGCCGATGAAGTACCCGAGCTGGTCTCCGGCGAACGCGCAGAGGGCGATCAGCAGGATGAGCACCCAGATGTTGATTTGCACGGCCCCCGTGGCAACCAGCAGTCCCGCGGTGAAGAGCAGGGAATCTCCGGGGAGGAAGAAGCCGATGAGCAATCCGGTCTCCACGAAGACGATGCCGCAGATCAGCAGCACCACCCACGGACCGATTGCGGGGTCGGCGAGGAAGACCTGGGGATCCAGCCATTCCGGCAAGAGCGAGGACTTTGGCTGCAGCGCAGCGGGAGCAGCTGTGGCGGAGATCACCACAACAGGCTAGTCCATGACCCTTTGTGCAGGCTGGGAGTGCCGGGTTGTTACGCAGCGGGACGGGCCCACGGCGGCGCAGTCCCGTCTCGACTTGACAGTGATAACGCTCACAGGATTACCTAATGAACATTCGGTAAAGAAAAGAGAGGGTTCCCATGGCTGACACCGGCGTCACTGCCCCGGCCCGCGAAATGCGCCTGGCACATCCCATCCTTGAGCACGACGCGACGTCTGAATGGCTTGGCATTTCGGTCCAGGACCTGGCGGACGGCTACGCCGTGATCACCATGGACCTGCGCCCCGAGATGCTCAACGGGTTTTCAATCGCCCACGGCGGCATGGTTTTCGCATTCGCCGACACCGCGTTCGCGCTGGCCTGCAACCCAAGCGGCGCCGATTCCCTGGCGAACATGGACACCATCACCGTGGCTTCCGGCGCGGACATCAACTTCATCTCCTCAGCCCGTGCCGGCGATAAGCTCCGGGCAGAAGCCAGCCGCCGGGCGGCAGCAGGCCGCAGCGGCGTCTACGACATCGAGGTCACCGCGGAGTCCCCTGACGGCACCACGCGCGTCATCGCTGAATTCAGGGGACGCTCCCGCACCATTCCCAATCCTGCCCGCCGAAGCTAGGGTTCGGCCCGCAGGATCCCGCTCTTTCGTTTTCCTTCCCAGCACTGCACAATCAAGCCCCACCCCTCTTCCAAAGGTTCTATGCAATGAATACCGCCTCCGCCATCAAGGCCACCGCAGCAGATCCCGCCACCCTCGACGCCGAGGAGCTCATGAGCCGGGACCAGATCGAGGCCCTGCAGCTCACCCGCCTCAAGGAGACGGTTCGCTACGCCTATGAGCGGGTGCCGCTGTACACGAAGAAGTTCGACGACGCCGGTGTCCACCCGGACGACCTCAAGGAACTCTCCGACCTGGCCAAGTTCCCCTACACCACCAAGGAAGACCTGCGCCAGAGCTATCCGTTTGGCATGTTCGCCGTGCCGATGGACGAGGTCTCCCGCATCCACGCCTCTTCCGGCACCACCGGCCGCCCCACCGTGGTCGGCTACACCAAGGGCGATCTTGACCGCTGGGGAACACTGGTGGCCCGCTCGCTGCGTGCCTCCGGCGTGAAGTCAAATTACAAGGTCCACAACGCCTACGGTTACGGTCTCTTCACCGGCGGCCTTGGCGCCCACTTCGGCGCCGAGAAGCTGGGCTGCACGGTCATTCCGATGTCCGGCGGCCAGACCGAACGCCAGATCCAGCTGATCCAGGACTTCCAGCCGGACACCATCCTGGCTACCCCCACCTACCTGCTGACCATCGCCGATGCCATGAAGCGCGCCGGGATTGATCCGCGCTCCACCTCACTGAAGAACGCCGTCTTGGGCGCCGAGCCGTGGACCGAGGAAATGCGGCATGAGCTTGAGCAGATGATGGACATCGACGCCTGCGACATCTATGGCCTTTCCGAGGTCATGGGCCCGGGCGTGGCAGGCGAATGCGTGGAAACCAAGGATGGCGCCCATATCTGGGAGGACCACTTCCGTCCGGAGATCATCGACCCGTTCGATGACACCAAGGTGCTGGACGACGGCGAGCACGGTGAGCTGGTCTTCACGTCCCTCACCAAGGAAGCGCTGCCGATCATCCGCTACCGCACGCACGACCTGACCCGGCTGCTGCCGGGCACGGCACGTCCGGGCATGCGCCGCATGGGCCGCATCACGGGCCGCAATGACGACATGATCATCCTGCGCGGCGTGAACCTCTTCCCCAGCCAGATCGAGGAAATCGCGCTGCGGATTCCGGCCCTGAGCCCGCACTTCCAGCTGGAGATCACCCGCCCGGACCGCATGGACGAGCTGGCTGTGAAGATCGAGCGCCGTGCTGAATCGTCCGCCGATGAATGCAGCAAGGCAGCGGCTGAGCTGAAGAACCAGATCAAGATCCATATCGGATCCTCCTGCGCCATCCATGTTGTGGAGCCCGGCTCGCTGGCACGCTCCAGCGGCAAGCTGCGCCGCATCTACGACCTGCGCAAGCAGGAGAACAAGCCGGCTTAGCAGCCGTTATGATCATTCGGTTGGCCGGGCATGTCCCGGCCAACCGAACGTTCATGCGAAAATATGCAGATGCCTAGTCCCTCGAGTTCCGCGACTTCCCCGTCCTCCGCAGCCGGCAACGGTTCACGCCGTGGACGCCCGGGTTACGACCAGCAGACCGTGCTGAACATCGCCGTCGACGTCTTTAACCGCCACGGCTACGAAGCGACGTCGATGGGCATCCTCGCGGAGAACCTGGGCATCACCAAGTCCGCGATCTATCACCACGTTCCGTCCAAGGGCGACCTGCTGCGCCTGGCCCTGGAAAACGCGCTGGGCGGGCTTGAAGGGGTTCTCGATGACCCGCGGGCTTCCACCGGCCCGGCCGACGCCCGGCTCGAGTTCGTACTCCGGGGCACCATCAAGGTCCTGACCGAACGGCTTCCGTTCGTCACCCTCCTGCTGCGGCTGCGGGGCAACACCGATATTGAGCGCGACGCACTTGAACGGCGCCGCCAGTTCGACCGCCGCGTGGCGGAGCTCGTAGACGCCGCCCGCTCCGAAGGGTCCCTGCGCAGCGACATCGATCCGCGCACCACCACCCGGCTGCTCTTCGGCACGATCAACTCGATTGTTGAGTGGTACAAGCCAGGCGGCCCGATCGGTGCGGACAAGCTCGCCGACGACATTATTTCAATGATGTTCGACGGCCTGCACGGCAAGCCCTGATCCCGTTCCCTTTCATACCTCCCAAACGAGATGACAGAAACTGCCCGTTAGAAGCTTCTAACGGGCAGTTTCTGCGATCTCGATGGAGAGGTGAGGTGGAGGCTAGGCGCGCTTCTTCTCCACGAGGGTCAGCACGTCGTACGTGGCCACGATCTCGTCGTTCTGGTTGTGCAGGACGGCATCCCAGGCAACCTCGCCGTACTCGTCGGTCTCACGCGGGGTGATCTTCTTTGCCGTGAGCGTGACGCGGATCGAATCGCCCGCGGCCACCGGAGTGATGAAGCGCAGGTTCTCCAGGCCGTAGTTGGCCAGCACGGGCCCCGGAGCGGGTTCCACGAACAGCCCGGCGCCCCAGGAGAGCAGCAGGTAGCCGTGAGCCACAATGCCCGGGAAGAACGGGTTCGCCTCGGCAGCTTCCTGGTTGGTGTGCGCGTAGAAGGTGTCGCCGGTGCTGTTGGCGAACGCGGTGATGTCCTCGAGCGTCACTTCGCGCAGCTCAGAGGCCATCGCGTCTCCGATCTTCAGCGTGGCCAGGTCCTTGCGGAACGGGTGGGTCTCGTCGAAGTTCTGGTCGGCACCGGTGTGCCAGACACCGGTGATCGCGGTCAGCATGTTCGGCGAACCCTGGATGGCGGTGCGCTGCATGTGGTGCTTGACGGCGCGGATGCCGCCGAGCTCCTCGCCGCCGCCGGCGCGGCCGGGTCCACCGTGCACGAGGTGCGGTACGGGCGAGCCGTGGCCGGTGGAGCTGCGGGCAGTTTCCCGGTTCAGCACGTGGACGCGGCCGTGGTGGCCGGCGATCCCGGTGACAATTTCGCGGACAGTTTCCGGGTCGTTGCTGCAGACGGTGGCTACCAGCGAGCCGCCGCCCAGGGCGGCCAGCCGCACGGCGTCGGCCGTGTCTTCGTAACCGACCACCGAGGAAACCGGACCGAACGCTTCAACCGAGTGCAGTGCTTCTGCGTTCGGATCGTCCCAGGTGAGCAGCACCGGCGCCATGAAGGCACCGTCTTCGACGACGCCGCGGCTGCCGTCGGCCTGCACGGTTTCCGGTGCATCCAGGCTGCCGAACGCAATCTTGGCGCCGGCGTCCAGGAGCGTCTGGACGGAAGAGCGGACGCCGTCGCGCTGCTCAACCGAGGCCAGGGCACCCATGGTGACGCCTTCGGCGCGCGGGTCGCCGAGCACAACGCGCTCTTCGATGCGCTTGGCAGCGGCAGCAACGACGTCGTTCACCAGGGCCTTAGGCACAATGGCGCGGCGGATGGAGGTGCACTTCTGGCCGGCCTTGACGGTCATTTCGGTGACCAGGGACTTCACGTACGCATCGAATTCCGGGGTTCCGGGAACAGCGTCCGGGCCCAGGATGGAGGCGTTCAGCGAGTCGGTTTCGCTGGTGAAGCGCACGCCGCCCTCAATAACGTTGGGGTGGTTCTTCAGCTTGTTCGCGGTGGAGGCCGAGCCCGTGAAGGAGACCATGTCCCGGTAATCAAGGTGGTCCAGCAGGTCCCGTGCGGAGCCGGAGATCAGCTGCAGCGAGCCGGCGGGCAGGATGCCCGATTCGATCATCATCCGCACGGCGGCTTCGGTGAGGTAGCCGGTGGGGGTTGCGGGCTTCACGATCGTGGGAACGCCGGCAAGGAACGCCGGGGCGAACTTCTCCAGCATGCCCCAGACCGGGAAGTTGAAGGCGTTGATCTGCACGGCGACGCCGGGGATGGACGTGTAGATGTGCTCGCCGATGAAGGAGCCGTCCTTGGACAGGACCTCCGGGGTTCCGTCAATCACGACGGTGGAGTTCGGCAGTTCGCGCCGGCCCTTGGAGCCGAAGGTGAAGAGCACGCCGATGCCGCCGTCGATGTCCACGAGGGAATCGATCTTCGTTGCGCCGGTGCGGGCGGAGATTTCATAGAGTTCCGGACGGCGGCCGTTGAGGTACTGGGCCAGTTCCTTGAGCTTCAGTGCGCGCTGGTGGAAGGTGAGTCCGGCCAGTCCGCGGTGGCCCACTGTGCGGCCGTGCTCGAGCGCGGCAGCTGTGTCCAGTCCGTCGGTGCTGACCAGGGCGAGCAGTTCGCCGGTCGAAGCGTCGCGGACTTCAGCGGATTTTGCGGAGGTGCTCTCCGGGGTCCACCATTCGTCCTGGACGAAGCTGGGGACGACTTGCACGTCTATGGCGGTTGAGGTCATCTTTGACGGACCCTTTCGATACTGGACGTTCGTTTTCCGGTCCGGGCCGCTCGCCGCAATTGCGGCACACCCCGATAACTGACCGGACGGTCGGTAATGAATCCAGCCTACATGAGAGTGCGCTGCGGCACACCACCCAAGGACCCGGGCTTTCCTTACATTTCGCCTTCTCGCACCCGGGCACGCCTCTCCTGTTCCACCGGCACAGGACGGCCGTTACCGTGTTCCGTTAGCACTGCACTGCGGATGACGACGGCGGAAGGCAAGGACATGTTCTGGTTGCGCAAGTGGGGGCGGGCAGCGGCGCTGCTGTCCGCAGGTTGCCTGCTCACGGCAGGGTCCCTGGTGCTGCCCGCACCCGGTGCCGCTGCGGAGGCTCCGTCCGGCTGGTCCGCCGCGGGCAATGAGCGCGGCCGCGGCCACCATGGCCCGCACGGACCCCATGGACCGCACAACGGCTGGGACGGCGGAGGCGGCAGGAACGTTGACTACGTGGCACTTGGGGACTCCTATGCAGCGGGCTATGGCGGCGGCGCAGTACTCGATGCCTGCGGGCGGACAGCCGAGGGCTACCCGGCCCTGCTGGACGCACAGCGCAAAGTGGAGCTCGACGCGGATGTGACCTGCGCCGGGGCCACGGCAGCCAGCACTCCCCCATCTCCTCCGGCCGGACCGGTGGACCTGCCGGAGCAAATCGCCTCGCTGCAGGCTGCGGGCAGCATCAACCGGGACACCGACCTGGTCACCCTGACCATCGGCGGGAACGACGTCCGGTTCACGGAAATAGTCGCTGCCTGCGCCGGTGCTGCCCTGCCGGCCACCTGCGCTCCCGCTCTTGCCGCGGCTCAGGCGTACGCCGAGACGACCCTGGCCCCCCAGGTCCGCCAGTCGCTGGAGCAGCTGCGGGCTTTGGCGCCGAAGGCCGAGCTGGTGCTGGTGGGTTATCCGCATCTCTTCGACGACGCCGGTGTCCCCGGCCTGCTGAGTCCCGAAGCAGCCGCCCTGTTCAACGCAGGCACAGATGCGCTCAATACGGTTTTGGCTGCCCAGCTGCTGGACCGGCGGTCCACCTACGTGGATGTGGTGGACGAGTTCGCCGGGCACGGCGTTGGTTCGTCCGACCCATGGATCATCTTCGAGCGGGGCCCGTTCGACCTGCATCCGAACGCCACCGGCTACCGCGACGGTTACCTCGCGGCCATTACCGCCGACGTCGACCTGCATCCGGGCGGCGGCCAGCCCTGCCGCGGCCGCCGCTGAGCTAAACCCGGTCCAACGGCACGACGGCGGTGCCCGCCAAACGCGGGCACCGCCGTCGTGCTTTGGGGGCCGGAAGGGTTACTTCATGTGCGGGACGACGACGGCGCGGCCGCTGAGCTCGCCGGCTTCCAGCTTCCGGTACGCTTCCAGCGCGTTGTCCATGGCGTAGAGCTCAACCTCGGGCTTGATCTGCCCGGCGCGGTACATGGCAACCACTTCGTGCAGGTCTTCGATGGTGCCCCAGTACGTGTTGGTCATCGTCGACTCGTACGGCGTAGTGAAGAAGCTCCACTCATACGCGCCGCCGGCAATACCGACCACCGTGAACCGGGACTGCGGGGCCATCGAAGCAGCCGCGGTCTTGATGGTCGGCCCCACTCCAACGAAGTCGAATGCCGCGTCCACGCCGCGTCCGCCGGTGATCTCGCGGATCCGTTCCACTTGGCCTTCACCGCCGGGCACCACAATGGCGCCGGCGTCCTCGGCCCTCTTCATGGCGTCTTCCTTCATGTCAGTTGCGATCACGGTGGCACCGGTGAGGGCCTTAAGGATCTGCACTGCCATCTGGCCGAGTCCACCCAGGCCAATGACCAGGGCGTATTTGCCGCCGCCAGCCAGGTTCGGCAGGGAGTTCTTAATCGCGTGGTACGGGGTCAGGGCCGCGTCCGAGAGCGGAGCTGCGGCAACGGGGTCGGCGTCGCCCAGCGGCACGAGGTTGCGCACCGGGGCCACCAGGTACTCCGCCATGCCGCCGTCGCGGCCCAGGCCCATGCCCAGGTAGGGCATCTCGGCAGCGTTCTCGCAGTACGTGTCCTGGCCGCGGGAACAGGCCTTGCAGTGACCGCAGCCCACCGGGCCGTAGACCAGGTAGGCACCGCCGATTTCCACGCCGGTCACCCCTTCGCCGAGTTCTTCAACCCAGCCGGAGTTCTCGTGGCCAAGGACGAAGGCCGGCGGGATCGACCCCGGGGCGCCTTCAGCGAAGTCCTTGTAAAGCGCGACGTCGGAATGGCAGGCGCCGGCGCCCGCCACTTTCAGCAGGACCTCGCCCGGGCCCGGCTTCGGCTTCTCGACCTCCGTCAGGGACGGGAAAGTCTGCCACTTCTCAAATACAACTGCACGCATGATGCCTTCTTCTTTGAATCGGTTCAGTGGAGGTTACCCACTTCCTTCACCATACATGCATACACATATACCTACCTTGGCGCTCAGCCCGTGCACGCCGCATCCCGGGGGATGTACCAGTGTCCCCCCGGCCTGCTAACGTAATCAGTGCTTCACGAGACATGGCCTCCGCACCCGCAGGGTGCGGAAAAGCTCCGACTGGCCATGCACCAACCCCAATGTTCGGCGGGTGGTTCGGATGACGAAGCGGCCCGCGTCCAACCGGAGCGGGCAAGGACACTCATCTCGAAGGACACGCTGTGATTCCCTCCAGTGACCCGCGCTGCACCGCTTTCCACCCCGGCCACAAGATCCACTGGATCCACGGCGGCCGCCTCATGAGGTACGACGACTGGATCGACGTCGAAGTCCACGCCGATCCGGAACTGGACCTGATCTACCTGGTCCTCGACGGCCGGCAGCAGATCATGTGGCACCACGACGTTCCCCTGGTGGCCGAGGCCCTGGCCGCGAGCCCCGGAACACCGCAGTGGTGCTCCCGCTATTCCTCCCTGATGGTTCCCGGTGCGTACGAGGGCCGGAACCGGAGCTCTTTTTTCTACTTAGCCACTCCTGAGAGGGTGGTTCCGTGCCGCGGCCGGGTTCCGCGGAATGACGTGACCATGCAGGACCACGGGTCAGCCTAGGAGTCGAGCAGCCTGGACCGGAGCCGGGCGAGGGTTTCCTCGCCGGCACCGGCCCGGCGCAGGTACGCTGCGGCGTCGAAATCCGCCAGGAAACTCAGCAGCTCCGCTTCGGCGGCGTTGGCCCGGGCCGCGAGCTCAGGGGCATCCAGCGGCCGCTCCCTGGGCCGCTGCTGGGTCCGGTGCCAGTCGTTGATCCCGGTCAGGGCAGCACGGTAGTCGGCGGCAATGTCCGCCGGCTCCACACCGGCCATGCCCAGCACCAGTGCCGTCACCAGCCCGGTACGGTCCCGTCCGGCGGAGCAGTGGATTACGACGCCGCCGGGCGGGGCATCCGCGGCGGCCTGCGCGATTGCCGCGAACTTTTCCGGCCAGCGCCGCAGGTTCTCCGGGTAGAAGCGCGGTGAGCTCATGTACGGGCCCGTGAGTGCGGTGAAGTCGGGATCGTTGGCTTCCTGGGTGGGCAGGTTGAGGAACCGGACGCCGTGGACTGCCGACGGCGGCACCACGGGATCCGTATCCCTGCGGCCGATCTCCGCTGCGTTGCGCAGGTCGATGACGGTGCGGACACCGGCGTCGCGCGCTTGCTGCCAGCCGCGGGCAGTGAGCCATTCAGAGCGGCCCATCCGGTAGAACCTGCCGGGGCGGACCTGGCCGCCGGCAGCCGGGATCCCTCCGAGGTCCCGGGCGTTGGCAGCGCCCTCCCAGTCAACAGTGCGGTTCGACGGGTTCCCCATTCCTCCAGCGTAGGCGGTACCGCTGCCGGGCACCCGGAAAGCCGTTCGGAGGCGATACTTGACCCTGACACTGTGGCAGGCAGGAGAACTGAGACATGTTAACCATCGGAGCGTTCGCGCAGATCGGCCAGGTAACCCACCGCATGCTGCGGCACTGGGACACCGCCGGCCTGCTCGTGCCCGCTCACGTGGATGAGTTCAGCGGTTACCGCTCCTACGATCCGTCCCAGCTTGAGAGGCTGCACCGGATTGTGGCGCTGCGTTCCCTGGGCTTCGGCCTGGACGATATTTCCGCGATGCTCGCTTCCGGGGTGGACTCCGGCCGGATCGCCGGCCTGCTTCGCCTCCGGAGAGCGGAAGTCGCCGAAGAGGCGAGGGTAGCGGCGGCACGGCTCATCGACGTTGAGCGCAGGCTCCACCTTATTGAAAAGGAAAATGCCATGGCCCAGATCGAAATCATTGAAAAGCCCCTCCCGGCCATCCGGCTCGCTGCCCGCAGCGCCGTGGTGTCCGAACAGCCCGAGGTCCCCGGCGTCGTCGGGCCCCTCTTCGATGCCGTCGCAACCCTCCTGTCCGCCTCCGGCACACCGGGCGGTGTGCCGGTGGCGGAATACGATATGGGCGAGGACGGCCTGCGGATCACCGCCGGGTTCGCGCACACGGGCCCCGTGCCCGACGGCGCCGAGGCGGTAGAGCTGCCGGCGGTTACGGAGGCAGTCTGCGGAGTCCACCTCGGTTCGATGGAGCGCATCGGCGAGAGCTGGCAGGCAGTGCACGCAGAGATCATTGCGCGGGGTTTGACCCTGTCAGGTCCGTGCCGCGAGGTGTACCTTCGGTCGGAGTCAGCGGACCAGGCGGACTGGGTGACTGAGCTGCAGCAGCCGGTGGCCAGGTCTTAGCCTTCGGGCCTTCGCGCCGGAACCAGGGAGGCACCGGATGGGCAGGGCCGAGGTGAAGTTATGGTGGCTGCCCGTCGGTGCCGGAGGGCACGTGGTGATCCACACGAGCCGGTGGTGGGAGCTTTGGCGCTCCGCCCGCGAGCACCGCCGCCCCCAGCCGCTGTTCCATGCAGCCCTGGAAGTGACCGCCGGGACCCGGTACACGATTGAGATGACGCCGGCGTGGGGCCAGGGCTCCGAACCGCGGGGAGTGGTGGCAACCGGCCCCGTAGGCGCGCAGCGGCTCGGGGTACTGAAACTGTTCCGGTATGAGGTCCGCTGCTGGCGGGACGGTGATATTCCCGATCTCGCCTACGCCCTGGAACCTCCGGACCTGTTCAGCCTGCCCGCCGGGGACGCCGGGGCGCTGCTGCAGCGCGTGCCCCGGGTACCGTGCCTGGTGTGGGGTGCGAAGATGCCCGGCGGAGACATGTGGAATTCGAACTCCCTGATCTCCTGGCTGCTTCAAACCTCAGGCATCGATGCCGCCGAGCTGCATCCGCCGCGCGGTGGCCGGGCTCCGGGGTGGCGTGCAGGGATCGACGCCGCCCGCTGACGGCGCCGGCTTCGCGGACATCGCAGACCTTAAAAGCGGCAGCCCGCATGCTCCCTCAACAGGCGACGCATGCGGGCTGCTGCCAGGCGCAAACTAGCTCCAGTCGAAGAAGCCCTTGCCGGTCTTGCGGCCGAGTTCGCCGCGGGCAACCTTGTCCCGGAGGATCTGCGGCGGCTCGAAGCGGGGGCCAAGGGTGGACGCGAGGTACTCCGCGATGCCCAGGCGCACGTCCAGTCCCACAATGTCCGTGGTCTTCAGCGGGCCGGTCGGGTGCTTGTAGCCCAGGACCATGGCAGCGTCGATGTCCTCGGCAGAGGCAACGCCTTCTTCGACCATACGCATCGCCTCCAGGGCAATGGCCACGCCCAGGCGTGAGCTGGCGAAACCGGGAGCGTCATTGACGACGACGGGCGTCTTGCCCAGGTCGGCCACCCAGGTCCGGGCGGCGGAAGCCAGCTCCTCGGAGGTCTGCTTGCCCAGGACCACTTCGATGAGGGTGGACGCGGGAACGGGGTTGAAGAAGTGCAGTCCGCAGAACCGCTCCGGGCGCTGCAGCTTCTCCGCCAGCTCCGAAACAGACAGCGAGGAGGTGTTCGACGCGAGCCAGGCATCGGCGTCGAGCTGTTCCTCCACAGCCGTCAGCGCGGTCGCCTTCAGGGAAAAGTCTTCCGGAACTGCCTCGACCACCAGGCCGGCACCGGCGAAGTCTGCATAGTCTGTGGAGACGCTGAGCCGGGCCACCAGGGCATCGAGGGTCTCCTCGGTGGTGCCGCGCTCAACGCTCTTGGCGAGATTGGAGGCAACGCGCTCGTAGGCTGCACTGGCGGCCTGCTCGTCACGCTCGACGACGACGACGGAGGCACCGGCCGTGCAGAAGGCGTGGGCGATGCCCGCACCCATGCGGCCGCCGCCGAGGACACCAACCTTGGAGGGAACTGTCATTTCTTTTTCTTCCTTTCCAGGAATGCCTGCATACGGTCGAACTTCGCCTCGGACTCGAAGAGGATGCCCTGGGCGAGGGTGTCGATCACGGGGTGCGCCTCGGCGGGCGCATGGAACACGGACTTGGTAATGCGGACGGCCAGCGGATCCTGCTTGGCGATCCGGTCAGCCAGTGCATTGGCAGCGTCCAGCAGGTTCTCCGCGTCGTGGACCTCGGTGACCAGCCGCGCGGCCAGGGCTTCCTCAGCGTTCAGGATGCGTCCGGCCAGCAGGATTTCCTTAGCCAGGGGTTCTCCGACGAGTTCCTTCAGGCGCCAGGTGGCTCCGGCTGCGGCCATGATGCCGAGCGAGGTTTCCGGGTTGCCGATCTTCACCGACGGCGTACTGATGCGGAAGTCGGCGGCGAATGCCAGCTCCGCTCCCCCGCCCAGCGCGTAGCCGTCCAGCGCGGCGATCACCGGCATGGGCAGCTTGGCGATGCGGTGGAAGATGGTCGAGTTGATGCCGCGCAGTGCGTCGTCCCGACGGCGTTCGCGCAGCTGCGCGATGTCCGCGCCGGAGGCGAAAATGCCGTCGGTGCCGGAGAGGATCAGGATCTTCGGATTGTTCTCGAGTTCCGCACAGAGGGCGTGCAGCTCATCGACCATGGCCTGGTCAATGGCATTGCGGACCTCCGGCCGGTTCAGGACCGCAGAGATGCGGTCTTCCCCGACGGTGACCTTGAGCGTGGTGAAGTGCGAAAAGTCCTGCACTACACGGCCTCGATCAGCATGGCAGTGCCCTGGCCGACGCCCACGCACATGGTCGCGATGCCGTGGGAGGCGCCTTCGCGTTCCATGCGGCCCAGCAGCGTGATGGCGATACGGGAGCCGGAGGAGCCGAGCGGGTGGCCCAGGGCGATGGCGCCGCCGTCGTTGTTCACGATTCCCTCGTCAACGCCGAGGCGGCGGATGCAGGCCAGGGACTGGGTGGCGAAGGCTTCGTTGAGCTCGAAGGCGCCAACCTGGTCCAGGCTGATGCCGCTGCGCTGCAGGACCTTCTGCGTGGCCGGAACAGGACCGATGCCCATGATTTCCGGCGGGACACCGGCGGAGGCGCCGTCGACGATCCGGGCGCGGGCGGTGAGGCCGTATTCCTTGATAGCGCGCTCGGAGGCGATGATGATCGCCGAGGCGCCGTCGTTCAGGGAGCTGGCGTTGCCTGCCGTGACGATGCCCCCGGGCTTGACCACGGGGCGCAGTTTGGAGAGGACCTCCAGGGTGGTGCCTTCGCGGGGTCCTTCGTCGGTGTCTACGACGGTATCGCCCTTGCGGCCCTTGATGGTGACGGGAACGATTTCGTCCTTGAAGCGTCCGGCGGCGATGGCAGCCAGGGCCTTTTCGTGCGAGCGGACGGCGAACGCGTCGGCGTCTTCGCGGGAAATGCTGTCCGTGGAAGCCAGTTCTTCGGCGGTTTCCGGCATCGAGTACGTCATCTTCCCGTCGCGGGAGAGATCGCCGGAGACGAAGCGTTCGTTGGCGAAGCGCCAGCCGATCGAGGTGTCGAAGGTGTCTCCGGGCTTGGCGAAGGCCTTGGTCGGCTTCTCGGTTACCCAGGGAGCACGGCTCATGGACTCAGTGCCGCCGGCGATGACGATGTCCGCGGCGCCTGCCTTGATCATGTGCGAGGCCATGATGATCGCGGAGAGGCCCGAGGCGCAAAGGCGGTTCACGGTGATGCCCGGGACGGTGTCCGGGAACCCTGCCAGGAGGGCAGCCATGCGTGCCACGTTGCGGTTTTCTTCGCCTGCACCGTTGGCATTGCCGAGGATGACTTCGTCCACGACGGCGGGGTCCAGGCCTTCGCGGGCTACGAGTTCACGCAGTGTCAGTGCTGCGAGGTCATCGGGACGGACGCTGGACAGCGCACCTCCGTAGCGGCCCACCGGGGTCCGCACTCCGCCAACGAGAAAAGCCTCAGCCATGTCTGCTCCCAAAGAGTTGCCAGTTCGCCGCCGGGCTTCGCTGCCCGCACGGCTGCCGGATTTACCGACCAATCGTTCTATAAACAATCGCAGAACAGGGCGGGGCGGTCAAACAGGTGACATCCGCCAGCTCCCCACTAGGCCTGCGCAGGTCCACTCGAACGCAGTACTACCTTTCCGCTGCGTCCGGGATCGGACTGGGCGTCCTGCGCAGCGCGGGCGTCATCGAATGCATAGGACGCTTGGACGACTGGCAGTGCCTGCGGATTCTGGTCCAGGAAACGCACGACATCACGCATGTCCGAGGGATCACCGATCCATGTTCCCGCAACCGTAAGTTGCTTTCCGAAAATCTGCCGCAGATCCATCTCCACGCTGTGCCCTGTGGTGACCCCGCAGAAGGCCAGGTGTCCACGTACCGCCAACATCCGCAGGCTGCTGTTGACCGCAGCGGCGCCGACATGATCCAGGACCACGTCTACGCCTCGTCCGCCGGTGAGGGACCGGACTTCGGACGCCACGTCTTCTCCTCTGACAACAATGTCCCCGGACCATCCCGTGGCTGCCAACCAGGAGGCTTTTTCCTCGGAACCGACGATCGGCAATGGGATGGCGCCCATGGCCTTTGCAAGGCGGAGCGCGGCGTTACCCAAACCTCCCGCAGCTCCCCAGACCGCTACCGTCTTTCCCTTCTCCAGCCCGCCCTTAGTCACCAGGGCGTTCCAAGCCGTCACGTAGGCCACCGGCACCGCAGCCCAGGCAGGATCCGGGTCATCGCCCAACACCATGGCTGATTCAGCAGGTACGACGACCTGCTCGGCATATCCCCCGTCGAAGGAATATCCCATGATCCGGAACCCCCGGCAGGCGCTGGGATGCCCGGACGAGCACCAGTCACAGTTTCCGCAGCCTCTACCCGGGTAGAGGACCACGTTCTTCCCGGCCAGCGCGGGATCAACGCCCGCTCCCAGCTCAGTGACGCGCCCAACAACGTCACTCCCGGGAACCCGCGGCAGTCTCAGGTCATCGCCCGTGGAACCCTGTTTCAGCCACAGGTCCAGATGGTTCAGGCCGCAGCTGGCCACGGACACCACGATCTCTCCGTGCTGCGGAGAAGGATCGGGCATCTCGACAGCCTCCACGGGCCGGCCGTGCTCCTGCTGAACGTACGCCTTCACCGGTTCACCGTCCGCTGGTCCTCGAACCGCTTGAGCTTGGCACGTTCTCCGTGGCCGGTGAGGCCACGAAGCGAATCACGGCCGACGAGTTCCACGTCGATCTGGACTCCGACTTTTTGCTTGAGCAGTTTCTCCAATTCCGCGCGCAGCTGGAAGGAGCCCTCCGCTCCTTCTACCGTTTCGACCATGATCGTCATGGCGTCCCGAGCTGGCTTGCCCTCAGGCTGAACCCGCTGGGCGATGCAGAAGTATTCACCGGTCACGCCCGGGTGCTCACGGACGATCCTGCCGCACGCCTCCGGCCAGACATTGACACCGCGCAGCTTCACCATGGTGTCGCTTCGTCCCTGGAAGTAGTCCAATTTCCGGTGCCGGCTCCCGCACGCACACTCGACATCCTCATACGCGGCAGAAATATCCTGGATGTTGTAGCGCAGTTGCGATGTTCCAGTCTTGTAAAGCGCTGTAACCACGAGGTTGCCCCGATGGCCGGGTGGCAGCGGTTGACCTGTTTCGAAATCGACGACTTCCACAATGAAGGCGTCCTCGAAGACGTGCAGTCCGTCTTTTGCGTGGCACTCGGCGGCCACGTACTGGACTTCATGGAAGGCGTACGAGTCGTACGTGGGTACCCCGAAGGCTTCTTCTACGGCCGCTGTGTCCCCAAACGAAAGCAGGGTTTTCAGGGAGAGGTCATGTTTCGGGTCAAGGCCTATCTTCCGTGCTGTGTCCGCGATGTGCAGAAGATAATCAGAGGTGGCGGTGATGGAGGATGCCTTAAAGAGGTGTGCCAGCTCCACCTGCTTCTCCGTGGGCGTGACATTTCCGGTGCTGGTGGTCAGGGGGGTGGCCCCTAACCAGTGCCAAAGCGCATGGTCCATGATCCATGCTGCATTGTGGGTCGAGTATGCCCACGCATTCATCACGACGTCGCCAGGGCGGACCCCCTGCATGTAGAAGGTCCGCGCACTGAGGATAGCGCCTACCTCCCGGTCCCACTGGCTGTAGATGGTCGGCCGGGGCGCCCCGGTGGTACCGCCGCTGGTGTAGAGGCGCAAGGGGGTGGCTGCCCCGTCTTCGAAGCCCAAGCCTTGATAGTCGCCCAACGGCGGCCGGCGTTCGATGCTGTCCCGGATGTCGTCGATCGTGTAGAGGGGCATCCGGGAGAGGTCCTCAAGCGATTTGACGTCCTCCGGATGGAAACCGGCTTCCCCCCACAACCGCTGGTAGAACGGAACCGTCGCGGCGCGGGACATTGCACCCCGCAGCCGTTTGAGCTGCTCCTCAGCAATCTGGTCCCGGGACCATAGACGGGCCCCGGTCATGAACTCGAAGGGCGGCTCGTACTCCTTGACGAGCCCTGCCCAGTCCAGGGACTCGTAGTAGTAGGGCGGGCGGACCGCAGGGCGGTGGGGAGTGGTCATGCTTATGGCCTCACGTACGTTGTTTCAGGGTTATTTTGGTTTTTCTCGGTCACAGATGCAGCGGAATGAAGTTCAGGGCAATGATCCAGATGATGCCGACCACCACCAGAATGGGGAGGCAGTACCCTAGAAAGTCCCGAACCCTCAGGCGAGTACCAGCGGCAAGGATCGGAAAGTACAGCAGTGCCCAAAACGGCTGAATCAGGTTGGTCCAGATGTCACCATAGGTGATGGCCATCACCGTCAAGGTGTTGTCGATCCCGAAGCTCTCACCCGCCGGAATGAAGAAGGGAGCTGTGGCAACGAACTGTGATCCCGCAGAGGGGACGAAGAGGTTCAGCACCCCCGTGATGAGGAATGTGATCGTCAGGTAGGTGTACTCGTTAGAGATGCTCACCAGACCCTCGGTGAGCACGCCGGCCAGGCCCGTCACGGCGAAAATTGAGGCTATTCCCCCGTAGATGGGGAACTGCAGCATGATTGAGCCGGTCGAGACGAGGTTGCGGGCGAAGGACGCGGAGTATGTCACTGCGTTTCGCTGGACCAGCAGTCCCATGACGAGAGCAATGAAGGCCACGGTGTTCAGGTCCAGGCCGCTGAGGCCGTTCTGGACAAAGTAGAAGACCAGGTAGCCAAGGCCCAGCAGACCGATGATGAGGATCGGCAGCCGGCTTCGGTTGACCCGGGAGGCGAAGCTGCCACCGTCTGCCAGGTCGGCGCTCTCTTCGTCCTCAACACGGTCCGTCCGCTCGTCGGCGGCACCGACGGCAAGGTCAGCGAAGGACACCACGTGCTTCTTGTTACGGGCGATAAAGTAAAACGTGACCGTCGTGGCCAGGACAATCATGGCGGCCGAGGCCAGGTTCATGACGGAGAACGTAGTGTCCTGGAGGCCGATGAGCCCACCCAGGGTTTCCGTCAGCGGGCCTTCCGATGCCACGAACAGCGGAATCGTTCCGGAAATACCAGTCAGGGAAATGACGAAGGATGAATAAGCAATGGCCGAGATGAGACGGTAATCGACACCCTTCAATTCCTTGGCCACGGCCCGGGCAAAAATGGCGGTGACTACTGGACCGATGTACCACCCGACGAATGACGTCAGCGCACCGAAGATACCGGTGTAAATGTAGGCCGCCTGCGGCGTACGCACCAGCTGTGCAAGACGCCGGATGAGCTGCTGGATTCTGGGAGTGTCAACGAGGACTAGGGCTGCGGCGTAAGTGAAGGCCAGCTGGAACGCGAAGGTGAAGAGCATGGGAATACCCACGAACCAGGCGTCCATCACCTCCCCTACCCCCGAGTCGGTGTAGATCAGCGCCAGAATCATGGCGATGACGGTTAGTACAAGCGCAAATATCAAAGAATCAGGAAAATAACGTGAGTAACCGGTCGCAACTTTTTCTGAGAGGGAGAGCTTTCGGCGCGCAGTCGTCATTGACATGGACAGCTCGACTTTCGTTTCGGAGTGGATACGGGGTTCTCGGCATTGCCCGTCCCATCACGCTAATGAGGCACTGTCGCAGGCTTCAATGAAAATTGTCGGAAGCTATTTCCGCCTGTCGGAACGTGCGTCCAGTTTCAGCCGGGGCAGCGGTTGATCGCTACGATCAGATATGTGAGCTCCCCTACCAGACCCATAGAAGCCCTCGCCCGCGGGCTAAAGATCCTTGAAGTCCTCTCCCGCGCAACGGGTTCCATGGGCAACGGACAGCTTTCACGTGCCACCGGACTCCCGCCTTCCACTGTTTCCCGGCTCACGGACAGTCTGGTCCAGTTGGGGTATCTCAGAGTCAGTTCTGATTCCGGCGCCTACTATCTGACTCCGAAAAACCTGCGTCTGGGCTACCCGGTCCTGGTGAACCTTCCGATCGCCGGACGGGCGCGCAGGGCGTTGGACAGCCTTGCCGATACGACCGGGCTCACTGCTGCCCTGGCAACCCGGGACGGCCTGCACATGACGTTTATGAGCGTTACGCGTCCGCGTAATTCCAGCAGTGTCAACCTCGCAGTTGGCGGACGGTTGCCCATCTCGGTTTCGGCGGCAGGGCTGGCGTTTGTCGCAGCGTCGGAGGAACCCGAGAAGAGCCGACTGACGTCATCCATCCGTTATGACCTTGAACGCCGCGGCCAGCCCGTCACACCTTTCGAGGAACGTCTGGCGGCGGCATCGGGTCGGTATGTGTCCAGCATCGGAGGCTGGAACACGGACCTCGGCGGCGTAGCTGTTCCTGTCCGGTGCAGCGGCGAACTGTATGCCCTGACCCTCATCGCCCGGACCAGTCAGCTTGAGGCGGCGGATATCGCCGCCGAACTGGTCCCGCCGCTGCTCCAGTCCGCGGACTACCTCGCCGACTAACTGGGAATGATTGTGGGGCAGCTGCTTCAGCAGCTGCCCCACAATCATTGTTACCGGCCCGTGAAGTTCGGACGGCGTTTTTCGGTGAAAGCGACCAGTCCTTCTTCCTTGTCCGCGCTGGCGAATAGCAGCTGCAGCGCCTTGCGCTCCAGAGCCATGGCTGCTTCCAGCGGCGCATCCGCGCCCAGAGTGATCACTTCCTTGATCTGTTCCACCGCTACCGCCGGAAGGGCCGCGATATCCTGCGCCATCCGGACAGCGGTCTCTTCCACCTCGGCGGACGGGACCACCATCGAGACGAGTCCCATATCCCGCGCTTCGGTGGCCGTGATGGTCTCACCCGTCAGGCACAGCCGCATTGCGTGGAATTTTCCAACTGCCCGCAGCAGCCGCTGGGTCCCCCCTGCGCCCGGCATAATGCCCAGGCGGACCTCGGGCTGACCGAGCTTCGCTGAATCGGCGGCGATGATGATGTCAGTGTTCATCGCCAGTTCAAGTCCGCCACCGAGAGCATGCCCGTTAACGGCGGCGATGACCGGGCGGCTGAAGGAACCCACCGCTCCCCACAGCCGCTCTGTGTGACGCTGGTACATCTCAATGGGCCCAACCCCGACCATGCTCCTGACATCCGCGCCGGCGGCAAAGAACCCATCCGTCCCGGCCAGGACCACGGCCCGGACGGCGTGGTCCGCTTCCAGCGCGTGGAAGACGTCCGCAAGTTCCTCACGCAGTGGCATGGACAGGGCGTTGCGCGCCTCCGGCCGGCAGATGCGCACCAGCGCTACTCCCGGGGCAGGCGCCTCGACGAGGATATGTCCCACAGCGCCCACGTCGCTTGCAACCATGTTCAGCGTGTCTCTGCCGGAGCGCCGAACTGCGGACGGCGCTTCTCCAGCACGGAGGCCCGGCCTTCCCTGATGTCCGGCCCGTTGAAACCCATGAACTCCAGCGCCAGGCTTGCGTCAAAGGTTGGCCCTGCCATCCGCAGCCAGTTATTGAGCGCGTACTTGGTCCAACGAAGTGCTGTCTTGGAACCGCGGTTCAGTTTCCTAGCCACTTCAAGCGCCCGGTCCTGAACGTCGCCGGCGTCGACGGTCAGCGAAACGAGGCCCATGCGTTCGGCTTCCTCACCTGTCACTTGCTCACAAAGCATGAGGTGGTACTTCGACTTGGCCATGCCGCAGAGCAGAGGCCATACGATAGCCGCATGGTCCCCCGCCGCCACGCCCAAGCGGGTGTGTCCGTCGATGATGCGAGCATCCTTCGCGGCGATGGAAATGTCGGCAAGCAGGCCAGCGGCCAGCCCGGCGCCCACGGCTGGACCTTCCATCGCGGAGACAATCGGCTTAGAACAGTTAATGACGTTGTAGACGAGGTCACGGGCTTCCTTCCAGACCCGGGTCAGGACATCGAAATTTTCCGACATGTCCTTTACCAGGTCCAGGTCCCCGCCCGCTGAGAAGACTCCCCCGGATCCGGTCAGGATGGCGACGTTGACGTTCGGATCCTCGTCTATGTCTTTCCAGATCCGGGCCAGCTCGGTGTGCATTCCTGCGTGAGCGGCATTAAGCCGTCCCGGACTGTGCATGGTGACTCTGAGAATGCCCTCCTCAACTTCCTCGATCAGCAGGTGCTCGTATGCGTCATATACCGACATCTGGTCATTCCTTCGTGTTGTAACGGTTGTTGCTGCTGGGTTCAAAGCTGGGAAAGCGGAGCCCCGGGTTCATAGTCCGGTTCGAGACAGGAAAGGCCGGCCGCTGCGCGGCGGCGCAGCCAGGGACTGCAGCGGTAACGCGGGTCCCGAGTCGCCTCGAACATGCCATCGAGAACACGGACGATCCTTTCAGGCCCCACTTGATCAGCCCAGGCCAGGGGTCCGTAGGGGTACCCAAGTCCGAGTGTCACGGCAGTGTCGATGTCAGCCGGCGAAGCGATCCTCCGCTGGGCAATGTCGCAAGCCAGATTAATGACCGCGGCCAGCAAACGCTGGCCAATGAATCCGGGAGTGTCGGCGATCACCTCCACGTCCTGCCTGCGACGCAGATGCGCCGCCAGGGCTCCCACGGTCTCAGTGGGGACACCGGGCGGAACCATGAGGACCGTAACGGGCGCGTCGGGATCCCAGAGATCAAGGGCAACGGTCCGTCTGGGGTCAACCCCCAGGGCCGCGGCCGTTCGGGAGGCATCAAGGCCCTCCGCTGCCACCACACAGAGGGCCGCATCTGCCACGACGTCGGTGACAGGCACTCCTCGTTCCGTAAGCCAGTCCTTAAGCAGCGCGGCGAATCCGCCCGCGACCGTTACCGCAGGCACGTCGTTGCCGGATGGCGCCAGTACGTCCTGAGCAGATGGCTCAGGCGTCCGCTCGGGGTACGCGTAGTATCCCTGCCCCGTCTTCCTGCCCAGCATGCCGGCTTCGAACAACCAGCGGTGATACCAGGTCGACCGCAGCCTGTCGTCTGCGAAATTGTGTTCGAAAAGATTGGCTGTCACCGGATAGTTCACGTCCATGCCGGTTAGGTCCATGAGCTCGAAGGGCCCCAACGGAAAACCAAGGTTCCTCCGGGCGACGGTGTCCACTTGCCGGAAACTGGCCGCGCCGTCCTGGACGATATGCAGGGCTTCCGTGGCGAGTGCACGACCAGCGAGGTTCACCAGGAAACCTGGGCTGTCCCTAACCACGACATCCGTCTTGCCCAGGCCCCGGATGAAGGCCTGTGCGCCGGCGAGTACCTCGGGTCCCGTGGCCGGGCCCGGGACGATCTCCACGAGGTCCATGGCGCTGACGGGGTTGAAGAAGTGCATTCCCAGGAAGCGTTCCGGATGCGCGGTTCCGCGGGCGATGGCTGCCACGGACAGGGACGAGGTGTTGGTGGCCAGGATCGCATCCGTGCTGACGTTGTCCTCCAGTGCTGCAAAAACCTGCTGTTTGGCCTCAAGCGACTCGATGACTGCCTCGACGACGATACGGCAGAGGCTGAGCTCAGTCAGTGCACCAGCTGCCCGGAGCCGCCCACGGGCGAGGACAACCTCTGACTCCGTAATCCTGCCCTTGAGCGCCCGGCGCGCCAGGCTCTGTTCAATTCCGTCCAGGGCAGTCTGTGCAGCGCCTGGAATGACGTCGTAAAGCAGAACTTCATGTCCTGCGACTGCCGAGGCGGCAGCGATGCCCCGCCCCATAACCCCTGCCCCTACGACCCCAACCCGCACGATCTACACTCCCCTGTGGCTGTACTCCAATGTGCTTTCAGCCTAGGAAGAGCGGCTGACCAGCCACAATGAAAATGCCCGGAACCCTTTTCCGCAGAGCGGAACCATGTTGGCTTGGCATCAACCGGCGGCCCGTTCACTGACCATCGTTCCCCAAACAAGCGCAAACCGTTCAACACAGAGATGATGCTCGTGAGGCAGTGGGCAGTTGGCAGTGGCATCAGCCGTCCTCGGCGGTATTGCGGTCGAAACCGGGGTCTCGTCCTCATCTCACGGACTTCGCAGAACAGGCAGGGGCGGTCAAACACGTGACGGTTCTTCCGGGGCATTCGGGTAACGCAGCCGCATACGACGCCGATACTCCGTAAGGTCGATTCCGCCCTCGATCTCCGCCACAAGGTCCGCTACGTCCCGCCGGTCCGGAGCAGTCCATCCCGCACACCAGACGGCAGCACAGGCCTCCCGCACAGCAGTGGCCTCGCGCTGCGGCAGGTTCCGAAAAAGCGCCGGCCACCTCAGAAGGGCGTCCAAGCCTGCAGGAATGGGTTTTGGTGCCATCCAGTTGGGCTGCATGCCCTGCAGCCGCAGCATTGCGTCGTCGTGGAACTCAAGCATCATTCCCCCTGCCATATGTGCCGCCCAGTTTAGGGGCAGGCCCGATTCCGGACGGCACTTGTCCGCATTATGAAGGCCGCACGGCCGAAGCTGCTCTAGGTTTGGCCCTATGGCTTACGACATCCAGATCTGCATCGACTGCAAGAACGCCCACGACCAGGCCGACTGGTGGGCGGAAACCCTCGGCTGGCCGGTCGAGGAAACCAACCAGGACTTCATCGACGAAATGCTCGCGAAGGGCTTTGCCTCCCCGGATGACGTCATTGACCACAACGGAACCCGAATGTGGGCGGCCGGATCAGCGGTCCTGCAGCCGGTTCCGCCGGGATCCCCGGTGACTCCCATGCGCATCCTGTTCCAGCCGGTTCCGGAGCCCAAGACGGTCAAGGACCGGATCCACCTGGACATCCGGCTCTCGGGCGAGGACATCAACGCCACCCGCGCAGCCCTTGAAGCCCGCGGCGCCACGTTCCTCTGGGAGGCCAGCCAGGGTCCGCATCTCTGGTACACGATGGCGGACCCGGAGGGCAACGAGTTCTGCATCAGCTAGGCGGCCGCTGGATTGCCTTACTGCTGCAGCAGCTCCGCCGGCACAGCGTAGGTCAGGACCACGGCCAGCAGGTTCTTCGCCGCGTGCACAAAGTAGGACAGCATGAAGTTATTTCCTGCCCAGACGTAGACTCCCACCAGCACAGCTCCCATGGCCAGGTACGGCACCAGCACGGCCAGGGAGAACTCAGACTCCCCCAGCACGTGGATGCCGGAGAAGACAAGCACGGAGAGTAGGCTGCACACCCAGATATTCACCCGCCGCGACAGCTTTCCAATCAGCAGGTGGCGGTAGATGTACTCCTCCACAAACGGGGCAAGCACTACGAAAAGCGGCACGATCAGCCACGGGGACACCGACGTCATCAGGTCCTGTGCCGCAACTTGGTTCACTGCGGTTTCCGGCGGGCCGGTCAGGAGTACCAGGATCATCGTGGCGACCAGCATCGCGATGATGGACAGCGGGATCACGCCCAGCGTGAGCCAGGGCCGCGTCGCCAGGATCCTGGTTTCGCGCACCACGTACTCCCGGGCGGCAACCAGTGCGAGGATTCCGGCGATCAGGTAGAACGTGAAGTTCACGGCGTACGACGCCGTTACCGGGTCCGTGATCACGGCGGTCACCGCGAGCGCCACCGGCGTCAGGCTCAGCAGCAGCATCGCACCGACATAGAAGGCCAGGGCCGCGCCGTCGGTCTTGGTGAAGCGGTAGGACAGCGGCGCTTCCTGCAGGACAGTGCGGCGTGATCGGGCCGGGAGGTCAGGTGTTGCCATCAATCCACACTATCGGCCAGGCCGCGCGCAGGCATCAGCCGGCCGCTATTCCGCACCCAATTCCCGCTCGCGTGCCAGGAGTCCCTCCAGCCCGTCCAGAATGATCCCCAGACCAAATCCGAACTCGTCTCCGAAGGCATAGGCCGGCTGCATCACGCGGTACATGGCCGTTTCGGCGAGGTAGGGCAGGTCAGACGGGGAAAAGGACCTCGCCATTGCTTCCACGACCTCGGGGTCTGAGTCCGGAGTGCCAACGGGCAGGCCCGCCTCCTGCAGCGCGAACCCGTAGATATAGCTGTCCAGCAGCGCATACGCATGCCCTGCTCCCTCAATGCTGAAACCGGCCTCCCGCAGCACACGCAGCACGGCATTGTGGTGCTGCAGGGTGGCAGCGCCCGGAGACGTGCGCGTTTCCAGCAACCCCACCGACCAGGGATGCCTGGCAAGGGCGCTCCGCAGGGATGCCGCCCGGTGTTCCATCTCCCGGCGCCACGGCCCGTCCGACGGCAGGTCGACTTCCGCGAAGACGAGGTCCACAAGGCCGTCCAGGATGTCATCCTTATTGGCAACGTGGTGGTAGAGGGACATGGGCTTGACCCCCAGGGCCTGCGCCAGTGAGCGCATGGTGAGCGCACTGAGGCCGCCTTCATCAGCGAGTTCGACGGCGCGGCGGAGCACCAGTTCGCGGGTCAGCGGGCGGCGGGAGAAATCCGTTTGTTCATTCATTTCCGCCAACTCTACCGCCGCCTTACTTTGTACGGTAGCGTCAGCCTTACTAAGTAAGGCAACGAGACAAAGAAGGGCTTCTTATGTTTGGAACCAGCTCCCGATCTCCGCTCAGCCGAACTGTGCCGGGGCAAGGCGCCGCCCTGCCTCCACAGATGACCGCCGTGGTTCAGGACGGTTACGGCGGCACTGACGTACTCACGATAAAAACGGTGCCGATTCCGGTGATCTCGGCCGGCGACGTCCTCGTCCAAGTGCACGCCGCAGGACTTGCCAAAGGAGCCTGGCACGTGATGACGGGTACTCCCTATCTGCTCAGAGTGTTCTTTGGTCTCCGTTCCCCTCGTCAGCAGGTGGCCGGGCACAATCTGGCCGGCACCGTCATGGCCGTCGGCGAGGATGTCACGCGGTTCAAACCCGGAGACCGGGTGTACGGCATCGGGAAGGGCTCCTTCGCCGGCTACGCCGCGGCACTGGAACGCAAGCTGGCGCCGATGCCCGAGGGCCTGGATTTCGAGCGGGCTGCTGCCGTTCCGGTCTCCGGGCTTACCGCGCTTCAGGCAGTGGCCGACGCCGCACGGGTGTCCCGCGGGCAGCGGGTGCTGGTCACCGGCGCCTCCGGAGGGGTGGGCAGTCTCGCCGTGCAGCTCGCGGTTGCGGCCGGTGCGGAGGTGACCGGCGTCTGCTCTGCCGGCAAGGCCGGTTTTGTGCGTGGCCTGGGGGCGCAGAACGTCCTGGATTATCAGTCGGAGGACTTCGCCGCGTCAGCAGGTGCTTATGACGCGGTCATCGACATCGCAGGCAACCCTTCCCTCGCCAGGCTCCGGCGGGCACTGAAACCGGGTGGAACCGCTGCACTGGTGGGCGGTGAGGAAGGCGGCAGGGTGACCGGAGGAATGATCGAGCGCCAACTGGCCGGACGCTTCCTCTCAATGCTGGACCGGGGCCACAGGCGCTTCAGGAATGTGCTGGCGAAGGAGAGCGGCGCGGAACTTGAGCGGCTGAACGGGCTGCTGGAATCGGGCGCTGTTGTACCGCACATTGACAGCCGGTTCCCGCTGGCCGACGTCGCGGCTGCCATGGCAAGACTCGAATCCGGCCAGGTACAGGGAAGCATCGTGATGACGGTTTCCGGAACGTGACGAGCAGGTCCACAGCCAGCCGCTCCGGTATTACACCGTCAGTTCCGTCATCACCTGCGGCATGGCTTCGAGCAGTTCACTTGCCAGGAAACTCAGCGGGCCCTTGGAAGAAGACAACCGGTCACCCGCCGCAGCATGCAGGTACGTGCCCCAGCAGGCTGCCTGGTCAGGAGATGCTCCCCGGGCAAGGAAGCCGGCCACGGCTCCGGCCAGGACGTCTCCGCTTCCCGAGGTGGCCAGGCCGGGATTGCCCGCCGGTATTTCCCAGGCACGGCCGTCCGGGGCGGTGATCCGCCCCTTGCTGGTCACGACCGCACCGTAGCGGCGGGCGATATCCAGGGCTGCGGCGTCGGCGTCCTCTATTTCATCGGTGTCCAGCAGGCGTGCAGCTTCGGTTCGGTTGGGGGTGAGCACCAGGCGCCCCGAGAGCAGCTCCCCCAGTTCCGGCAGACCGGGCAGCACACCCAGCGCGTACGCGTCCAGCACCACTGCTGCGTCCTGCGGGATCTTGGGGCTGATACTGCGCAGCAGGTCTGCGGTGTCCTCGGCGTTGTCCAGGCCGGGTCCCACCACCAGGACGTCCGCGGTTTCAAGATCCGCACCGAGTGCGTCGGCAGCAGCGCTCCCGTCGATGCGCTGCCCCTTTTCCTGCAGGCCCACAGTGCCGCACTCAGGCAGCGAAACGGCGGAGGCAACGGCGGCCGCTTCGGCCACGGCAAGCGTCAGCCGGCCGGCACCGGCACGCAGCGCCGTCCGGCCGGTGAGGATCGCAGCACCGGGTGTCCGCCGCGCACCGCCCACCACCAGGACGGTACCCCTGTCATCCTTGCCTTCGGCATCCCGGGAGACCTGCCAGGAGCGCAGCAGCGCGGGGGTGACCAGTTCAGCGCGGGTGGACATTTTCATCTCCTGCATGTTCGGTGACCGGGGCGCCGCCAGCGGCCAGGTGGTCCACTCCGTTGAAGGCGGCAACGTTCCAGAAACCGGTACCGGAGGGACGCACCAGACGGGTAATCGAACCATTGCGCACACTGTTCGCGGCAGCGATATCCAGCAGCTCGGCTTCCAGCAGCCCTTCACAGACGTAGCGCAGCAGCAGGATCACCGCGTCATGGCACACGACCGATACCCGGCGCCCGTCCTCGGCGTCGTCCAGGTCCCGCAGCAGCGAGCGCAGCCGGAGGGCAACGTCTGCCCAGGACTCCCCTCCCGGCGGGCGGTACGCGAATTTACCCAGCCACTGTTTACGTTCGGCTTCCACCGGATAGCGTGCGGCGACGCCGCGGGAAGTCAGCAGGTCAAGTATTCCCAGTTCGCGGTCCCGCAGGCGTTCATCCACCCGGAAGGGGGACAGCCCTGCCAGTTCAGCTGTCTGCCGGGCCCGCAGGTACGGGGAACACCATACTGAATCCGGCCGCTCCTCGGCGGGCAGCGACGCCAGCCATGCGCCCAGGGCCACGGCCTGCCGCTCCCCGTCAGCGCTGAGCGGCACATCCGGATCCCGGAGCCCGACGTCGATCACCTCGGCTCCGGTGCGCTGGGCGTGGGTTGCGGCGACGTTGCCGGCGCTCTCGCCATGGCGGATGAGGATCAGCTCTGTTGCACCCATCGTCCGACTCTACTCCGGCGCCCGCCGGGGCCAAGGGCTACGACGACGGCGCCGCCGCCCGTTCGTCGGTTTTTCCGCCGTTGCGCACGGTGAAGGTCAGCAGCAGCGCCAGCGCCGCGAAGACCGCCAGCAGGGTGAGTCCCACGAAGTAACTGGAGTTCTCGGCGTCGTAGGTTGCACCCATGACAAGCGGCGGGAAGTAGCCGCCCAGTCCCCCGGCAGCGGCTATGATCCCGCCGACGGTACCCACGTCCTTGGGCGGAGCGGCCCGTCCCACCCAGGCGAAGACGCCGCCCGTGCCCAGCCCCAGGAACAGCGCCATGAGCAGGAACGCCGTCCCGTAGACCCGCTCCTGGCTGGGCTGGAACGCCACCACCATGGCCAGGACCACGGTTCCGGCGAAGGATACGAGGGTGACGATCCTGGGCCCGATTTTGTCTGCGACAGTACCGCCGATGGGCCGGGCAATCACCGCAGCGACGGCAAAGCCTGCGGTGCGGGTTCCGGCGTCCGTGGCGTCCCAGTCGTAGACGTTGCCGAGATAGGTGGGCAGGTAGTTGGAGAAGGCAACGAATGCGCCGAAGACTATGCCGTAGAGGAAACACAGCTGCCAGGTGGCCTTGAGCGTGAATGCATGCCGGATCTTGGGCAGCGTTGGCTCGGTGGGCCTACTCCAGGCCGGGGATTCACGCAGCACCAGCCAGCTGATCACCGCCATCAGCGCCACTACCCCCGCAATGATCAGGTGGGCATTGAAGTACCCCACGCCGGTGACCAGCCGGGGCGTGAAGAACGCGGACACGGCGGTGCCAACCATTCCGGCGCCGAAGACGCCGGTGGCGAAGCCCTTGCGGCTGCGGTCATACCAGGCGGAACAGAACGGAATGCCGATCGCGAAGACCGTACCGGCGATGCCGAGGAAGAACGCGACGATGATGAGCAGCGCGTAGCTTTCCGATTCACCCGCCAGCGCAGTCAGCAGCACCAGCGGCGCCGTCGCGCCCAGGACCAGCGTGAACATGCGCCTTCCGCCGTAGCGGTCGGTCCAGGCACCCACCGGAATCCGGGCCAGGGAACCCACCAGGATGGGCATGGCCACCAGGATGGAAGCCTGGGATGGATTCAGGTCAAGTGTCTGGGTGTATCGGGCGGAAAGCGGGCCAATGATGGTCCAGGCCCAGAAACCCACGGTGGAGGCTACGGTGGCGGTAACCAGGTTCAGCAGCTGCCCGGATTTCAGGTCCGGGGCGGCAGGTGCGGAGGGTGCGGATGCCATGGCTGTCCTTTCGCGAAGTCCTTACTGCCGGGGAACTCCCCTGCGGTCCCGGTCCGGCGTACCCACCGGCGCCCAGCCGCGGCGCGGCGCCACCGCGCCGGGCGTCTTCCGCTTCCCGCGGGAGCGGTAGACGATGTACGGGCGGAAAATGTACTGCAGCGGAGCGGTGAAGGCGTGCACCAGCCTGGTGAACGGCCAGATCACGAACAGGGCCAGGCCCCACAGCGTATGGATCTTGAAGGAGAGGCTCGCAGCGGTCATCGCGGCGATGTCCGGCTGGAAGATGAAGATGGACCGGAACCAGGGCGAGACAGTTTCGCGGTAATCGGTGATGTTCGGGTCGAACACGGAAATAAGGGTTGTTGCCAGGCCGGCGAACAGTGCCGCGACCAGGACCACGTACATCAGTTTGTCGTTCCGGGTCGTGGCCATGAACACCGGTCCGGTGGTGCGGCGCCGGTAGATCAGCAGGACCACCCCCACCATGGTTCCGATCCCGGCGATGAGACCGATCCCCAGGGCCATCGCGTGGTACAGCCCCTCGGAGATCCCCACGTCCTTTGTCCAGGACTGGGGAATCACCAGCCCGATGAAGTGCCCGGCGATTACTGCCAGGATCCCGAAGTGGAACAGCGGAGAAGCGATGCGAAGGATCCGCGCCTCATAGAGCTGCGAGGACCGGGTGGTCCAGCCGAACTGGTCGTACCGGTACCGCCAGATGGAACCCAGCACCAGGACGGCTATCACCACATACGGGAGCACTCCCCAGAGCATGACGTCGCCCAGGGTGACGGTCACGTTTTCGGGCGGCAGCACATCGGCGGGGAAACGCGATCCTGTGGCAATCATGTCCGGTTCCTCTCAGAGAGCGGCAGCAGCCGCGAACTGTAGGGTTCCAGGCCCACGCTTTCAGTGGGCGGGCCGTAGCCGGCGGTGCGCATCACCGTCTGCGCGTCCTCCGGCGAGACCCCTGGCAGTGTGGAACAGACCAGCGCCAGGACGTGGCTGTAGGGCAGGCCGGCGTCCCGCAGCGCCAGCCGCAGCAGTTCCACGGACGGACGGTAGCGCTGCAGCAGTTCATAGCCGTCCGCCGGTGAGACCTTGGCCGCGAACTCCAGGACCAGCGGCAGGTAGTCCGGCAGTTCCGTACCCTCGGGCAGCAGCCCGTGCTCCCGGTAGACCTCCTTGAAGGCGGCGAGCGCTTCGCCGCGGCGGCGCGTATCGCCGTCGGTCCAGTAGGTCAGGTGCAGGCTGTGCCGTTTGGACAGGTCGAATTCCTGGACGTACTCGCTCTGGAGATCCGTCAGCGGCCGGTCCGTGAACGAGTCCAGGAATTCCTCCATGCCGTCGGTGAGCGCGCCTTCCTCTTCCAGGGCGCCGCGCAGCAGCGGCAGGGACGCCAGCAGGTCCTCGTCCGGGTACTGGAGCAGCAGGGACGCGACCTGGCGTACGACGGCGCTGCGCCGGGGATTGCTGTCCGCGTACGCTTCGGGCGCGAGAGTGCCCTTGCCCGGTTTGCCCAGCAGCTTCTCCAGCAGGCTCATTTCCGCTCGCCCCCGTCCTGGGGACCGGGCGGGAACAGCCCCTGCGTGCCTCCCCGGCCGTCCCAGTTCAGCAGGTTGACCCGGCCCGTCATGTCCCGGTTCCCGGCCGGGTCGTCGCCGCGCTGCCGGGCTTCCAGTGCGTTGAAGTTCTCAACGGCCACAGGCATGGGACGCCCGGACGCTTCACCGAAAACTCCGGTCTGGCCCATGCCCGGCCCGCCGTCGGTATCCAGTGAGCAGCCGATTTCCTCGAGGTTGTGCGCGTCCTCCAGGTGGGCGCTGGGAATCACGTACCGTTCCTCGTATTTGGCCACAGCCATCAGCCGGTACATCCGCACGATGGATTCCCCGGTCATTCCGACGTCGGCGGCGATCGATTCGTCCGGGGCATCGCCCAGGGTGATGGCCCGCATGTAGGCACGCATGGCCGCCAGCTTGCGCAGCACTGCGGTCACCAGGTCCGTGTCCCCGGCGGTAAAGAGTTCGGCAAGGTACTCCACCGGGATGCGCAGCGCCTCAATAGCGCCGAACAGGTTGCGGGCGTCCTCGCCGTCGTGCCCCTGGTCCTTGAGCACATCCACGATCGGAGACAGCGGCGGAACGTACCAGACCATGGGCATGGTCCGGTATTCCGGGTGCAGCGGCAGGGCCACCCGCAACTCCTTCGCGAGCGCGTACACCGGTGACCGGCGTGCGGCGTCCAGCCAGTCCTCCGGGATGCCCTCTGCGCGGGCGGCGGCAATGACCTCCGGGTCATTCGGATCCATCATCAGGTCCAGCTGCGCTTCGTAGAGGTCCTGCTCGTTGGGGGTGGCCGCCGCTTCGGTAACGCGGTCGGCGTCGTACAGGAAGATGCCGATGTACCGCAGCCGCCCCACGCAGGTCTCCGCGCACACCGTGGGCAGCCCCACTTCGATCCGCGGGTAGCAGAACGTGCACTTCTCCGCCTTGCCGGAGCGGTGGTTGAAGTACATCTTCTTGTACGGGCAGCCGGTGACGCACTGCCGCCAGCCGCGGCAGCGGTCCTGGTCCACCAGGACGATTCCGTCTTCCTCCCGCTTGTAGATGGCGCCGGAGGGGCAGGATGCCATGCAGGACGGGTTGAGGCAGTGCTCGCAGATCCGCGGCAGGTAGAACATGAAGGTCTGGTCGAACTCGAACTTGACCTTGTCCTCGGCCTCCCGGCGCAGCTTTTCCACCACGGGATCCTGCTGCGCGGTCTCCGGTGCGCCGCCCAGGTTGTCATCCCAGTTCGCCGACCACTGGATTTTCATGTTGTCCCCGGTAATCAGGGACTTGGGCCGGGCCACCGGAAAATCGTTCCCGGCCGGGGCCTGGATCAGGTTCTCGTAGTCGTAGGTCCAGGGTTCGTAGTAGTCGCTGAGCTCAGGCTGCACGGGTGAGGCAAACAGGCCAAAAAGCTTCGCCGCCCGGCCGCCGGACTTCAGTTTCAGGTTCCCCCGCCGGTTGAGTTCCCACCCTCCGCGCCACTTCTCCTGGTCCTCGTAGCGGCGGGGGTAGCCCTGCCCCGGCCTGGTTTCAACGTTGTTGAACCACACGTATTCGGTACCGGCCCGGTTGGTCCAGGCCTGTTTGCAGGTCACCGAGCAGGTGTGGCAGCCAATGCACTTGTCCAGTGCCATGACCATCGCCGTCTGCGCCATGATCCTCATCAGTAGCTCACCTCCTGCGAGCGCCGGCGGACCACGGAGACAATGTCCCGCTGGTTGCCCGTGGGGCCCAGGTAGTTGAAGGCCCAGGAGAGCTGGGCGTATCCGCCGACCATGTGGCTGGGTTTGACCAGGATCCGGGTGACGGAGTTGTGGATGCCGCCGCGCCGTCCGGTGGCCTCGGATTTCGGCGTATCGATGATGCGTTCCTGTGCGTGGTGGACGTAGACCACCCCGGCGGGCATCCGGCTGGAAACGATGGCGCGGCCCACCAGCACCCCGTTGGTGTTCACGCACTCCACCCAGTCGTTGTCCGCGACCTGGATCAGGTCCGCGTCCTGGGGACTCATCCAGACCGCAGTGCCGCCGCGGGAGAGCGAAAGCATAAAGAGGTTGTCCTGGTATTCGGAGTGGATGGACCACTTGTTGTGCGGGGTCAGGTACCGCACCGCCACGGACAGTTCTCCCTTGGTGCCCAGCTTGGGTTCACCGAAGAGCCGGTTCATGTCCAGGGGCGGGCGGAACACCGGCAGGGCCTCCCCCATGTCCCGGATCCAGTCATGGTCCAGGAAGAAGTGCATCCGCCCGGTGAGCGTGTGGAAGGGTTTCAGCCGTTCAATGTTGATGGTGAACGGGGCGTAGCGGCGGCCGCCGGACTCCGAACCGGACCATTCCGGGGACGTGATGACCGGCGTCGGGCGGTCCTGCGTGTCACGGAAGGTGATCAGCTTATCTTCGGCGCCGATCGCCAGGTCGGCCAGCGGGGTGCCGGTGCGTTGTTCCAGGGTTTCGAAGCCCTGGACCGCCAGTTCGCCGTTGGTGGTGCCGGAGAAGAGCAGGATTGCCTCCGCCATCCGTGCGTCGGTGTCCACAGCCGGCCTGCCGCGGGCTGCACCGGAATCGAAGACACCGTGCTTCTGCGCCAGCTGCCGCACCTGTTTGTCGACTTTGTACGTGATGTTTTTGGTGGTGAAACCCAGCTTCTCCGCCAGCGGGCCCATGGCAACGAACTTGTCCGCGATGGCCGTGTAGTCGCGTTCGACGACGGCGAGGCTCGGCATGTTCTTTCCAGGCACAGCCGGGATGTCCGTGCCTTTCCAGTCCGGGGCATGGCCGCCGGGCTGCGCGATCTCCCCCGGGGTGTCATGCGTCAGTGCGGTGGCCACCAGGTCGTTGCGGACCCCCAGGTGCTTTTGTGCCTGACGGGAGAATTCCACGGAAAGCAGCCGGAACAGCTCGAAGTCCGACTTTGATTCCCACGGAGGCGCGATGGCCGGGGTGAACGCATGCACGTAGGGGTGCATGTCTGTAGAGGAGAGGTCGTATTTCTCGTACCAGGTGGCGGCCGGGAAAACCACGTCGGAGAGCAGGGTGGAGCTGGTCATCCGGAAGTCGGCTGAGACCAGCAGGTCCAGCTTGCCCTGCGGTGCTTCCTCCCGCCACACCACATCCTTGGGCCGGGCGTCCCCGTGATCAGAACCCAGCACGTTGTTCAGGGTGCCCAGGAGGTGTTTCTGGAAGTACTCCTCGCCTTTGGCTGAGGAGCCCAGCAGGTTGGAGCGCCAGAGGATCAGTGTCCGCGGCCAGTTCTGAGGGGCGTCAATGTCCTCCACCGCGAAGCGCAGCTGCCCGCCCTTCAGCCGGTCCGCCACCCAGCGGGCCGGTGTTTCGGCTTCGCCGCGTTCGACGCCGGCGGCGGCTTCATCGGCCACGTCCAGTGAGTTCTTCGCGTCAAACTGCGGGAAGAACGGCATCCATCCCATCCGGGTGGACTTGGCAATCACATCGGCTGAATGCATGCCGCGCAGGTGGCCTTCCGCCAGCGGGGACTGCACGCCGTCCGTGGAATAGCCGTCGGAGCGGAACTGGTCCGTGTGCATGTACCAGAACGCGGTGCCGATCATAAAGCGCGGCGGGCGGTTCCAGTCCCCCGCCGACGCCATAGCCGCCCAGCCCGTGATGGGGCGGCATTTCTCCTGCCCCACGTAGTGTGCCCAGCCGCCGCCGTTGCGTCCTTCGCAGCCGGTGAGCATGAGCATGGCCAGGATGGCCCGGTACGTGACGTCCCCGTGGTACCACTGGCAGATCCCGGCACCCAGGATGATCATGGACCGGCCGCGGGACTTTTCCGCATTCGCGGCGAAGTCCCGGGCGGTGCGGATCACTGCGGAGGGTTTGACGGAGGTCAGTTCCTCCTGCCAGGCCGGGGTGCAGGCGGTGGCAGCGTCGTCGTACCCTGCCGCCCAGTCTCCCGGCAGCCCCTCCCTGCCCACACCGTACTGGGCGAGCATCAGGTCGAAGACCGTGGTGACCTTCCGGCCTGCAACTTCCGCGACCGGCACGCCGCGGTGCACCACGGATCCGGCACCGGATGGATCGGAGAAAACGGGCAGGTCCACGCCCGAGGTCTCTCCGGACCACCCGGCAGTGTCCCCCAGCGAGAGCGAGGGAACCACGCCCTGCAGGTCCAGGTTCCATTTGCCGGCGTCGTCGTCGTTGTACCGGAAGCCCAGTGAACCGTTGGGCACCACCGCGGCGCCGCTGGACCGCTCCAGCAGGACGGTCTTGAACGCGGCGTCCGCAGCCTGCGCGCTCTCGCCGCCCAGGTCCTGTGCGGTGAGGAACTTACCCGGAACTGTTGTGCCGTCCGGCCCGTCCACCAGGGTGACCAGGAACGGCAGGTCGGTGAACTGCAGCACATAGTCCTCGAAGAACGGCACCCGCCGGTCCACGAAATTCTCCTTCAGGATCACGTGCCCCATGGCCATCGCCATGGCCGCATCGGAGCCGGCCTGGACCGGCAGCCACTCATCGGCGAACTTGGTGTTGTCCGCGTAATCCGGGCTGACAGAAACCACCTTGGTGCCGCGGTAGCGTCCTTCCACCATCCAGTGCGCATCCGGGGTGCGGGTCACCGGAATGTTGGAGCCCCACATCATCAGGTAGGTCGCGTCCCACCAGTCCCCCGATTCAGGTACGTCGGTCTGGTCACCGAAAACCTGCGGGGACGCTACCGGCAGGTCCGCGTACCAGTCGTAGAAACTGTTCATCACCCCGCCGATCAGGTTGATGAACCGGGCTCCGGCAGCGTGGGAGACCATGGACATGGCCGGGATCGGGGAGAAGCCGGTACAGCGGTCCGGGCCGAAGTTCTTGATCGTGGAAACGTGCGCCGCCGCCGTCATTTCCAGGGCTTCCTGCCAGCTGGAGCGCACCAGCCCGCCCTTGCCCCGCGCCTGCTGCCAGGTGCGGCGCTTCTCGGGATCAGCCACCAGCGCTTCCCAGGCCAGCACCGGGTCCCCGCCGGAAGAGCGTTTGGCCTCACGGTACATTTCCAGCAGGACGCCGCGGATATAGGGGTAGCGGACCCGGGTGGGTGAGTAGGTGTACCAGGAGAACGCAGCGCCGCGCGGGCAGCCGCGGGGTTCGTACTCCGGCCGGTCCGGGCCCACCGTGGGATAGTCGGTTTCCTGCGCTTCCCAGGTGATGATCCCGTCCTTGACGTACACCTTCCAGGAACAGGACCCGGTGCAGTTCACCCCGTGCGTGGAGCGGACCACCTTGTCGTGGCTCCACCGGTTCCGGTAGAACGCGTCGCCCTTCCGCCCGCCTTCGCGGAAGACCGCACGGCCGTCGGCCGTCTCGTCCCAGCGGGTGAAGAACCTGCCGAGTTTCAGGAGTGCATCGGAAGCGGGGCCGTCTGTCCCCGTCACGGAGCTGCTAGCCATTTACTCAAGCTACGCGCCGTCTTCCGGGGTCAACAGCGTGCGTGCGGATTCCGGTCCGGCACCGGCGAAGATGCTCCGGCTGCCGCTCCGAAAGCCGACTTTTGTGACCGCGATAAACTCGATCCGTGAGCACACAACTACCCGAGCAGGTCTCTGACATCTTCGATCCCATGCAGTGGAGGGTGGTTGGCGGCTTCGACGACTTCACCGACATGACCTACCACCGGCAGGTGGAGCGCGACGCCGACGGCGCCGTGGTGCGCGACCTGCCCACCGTGCGGATCGCCTTCAACCGCCCGGAGGTACGCAACGCATTCCGTCCGGGCACCGTGGACGAGCTTTACCGGGCCATGGACCATGCCCGCATGACTCCCGATGTTGCCACCGTCCTGCTCACCGGCAACGGCCCCTCCCCCAAGGACGGCGGGCACTCCTTCTGCTCCGGCGGAGACCAGCGGATCCGCGGCCGGGATGGGTACCGGTACGCCGACGGCGAGACCCAGGAAACAATTGATCCGGCCCGCGCCGGCCGGCTGCACATCCTGGAAGTGCAGCGCCTGATGCGCACCATGCCCAAGGTGGTCATCGCCGTCGTCAACGGCTGGGCAGCCGGTGGCGGGCACAGCCTGCATGTTGTTTCCGACCTGACCATCGCTTCCCGCCAGCACGGAAAGTTCAAGCAGACCGACGCCACTGTCGGCAGTTTCGACGCCGGCTACGGTTCGGCGCTGCTGGCCCGGCAGATCGGCCAGAAGCGTGCGCGGGAAATCTTCTTCCTGGCCCGCGAATACTCTGCCGAAGACATGGTTGCCATGGGCGCCGTCAACGAAGCGGTGGACCACGAGAACCTGGAAAAGGTGGCCCTGGAATACGCTGCGGACATTGCCCGGCAGTCCCCGCAGGCCATCCGCATGCTCAAGTTCGCCTTCAACCTCGCAGACGACGGACTGGCTGGCCAGCAGGTCTTCGCCGGCGAAGCCACCCGGCTGGCGTACATGACGGATGAGGCGGTGGAGGGCAAGGAAGCGTTCCTGGCGAAACGGGACCCGGACTGGTCCAACTTCCCCTACTACTTCTAGGACGTCATGGAACTGCTTCCCGTCCACACACCGGCCGGTTTCAATGCCGGGGACCTGCTGCCGCCGCTTGCTGCCGCGCTGGCAGGGGAAGGCCCCGCCGTCGCCCCGCATGCCGATCCGGCGCAGACGTTCACCGGGGAACTGCCCAATGACGACGTGGCACTGGTGATCAGCACTTCAGGCTCCACCGGTACGCCCAAGCAGACCATGCTCAGCACCGATGCCCTCGCGGCGTCCTCCATGGCGACCGCGATGCATCTGGGCCGGGACGGCCAGTGGCTGCTGGCCCTGCCGGTGCACTACATTGCCGGGGTGCAGGTGCTGGTGCGCTCGCTCTACGCGGGAACCGAACCCGTGCTCATGGACACCGGGGCGCCCTTCAGCCCCGAGGCCTTCACCACGGCGGCCCAGGCGCTGACGGACCGGACCCGGCTCACGTCCCTGGTACCGACCCAGCTGCACCGCCTGCTCACCGATCCGGCGCCGGACACGCTCGCCGTGCTTCGCCGGTTCGACGCGATCCTGCTCGGCGGCGCTGCCTCCAGCCGTTCCCTGCTGGCGCAGGCAGCGGAGTCCGGGCTGAACGTGGTGCGCACTTACGGCATGAGCGAGACAGCCGGGGGCTGCGTGTACGACGGCGTTCCGCTGCCCGGCGTCGAGGTCCAGGAGGACCAGGGCCGGCTCTGGATCGCCGGAGATATGCTGGCCGAAGGGTACCTGGGTGCGCCGGAGCTAAGCGCCGAGCGGTTTGCCTTCCATTCCGGGAAGCGCTGGTTCCGTACCGATGACACCGGTTCGGTGGATGCCCGCGGCATCGTCACGGTGACGGGCCGGCTCGACGACGTGATCGTCACCGGCGGCGTGAAAGTCTCCGGTGCTGCGGTAGCCGCTGCAGCTGAACAGCTTCCCGAGGTGCATCAGGCAGTGGCCATGGGACTGGATGACCCGGAGTGGGGCGCGGTGGTGGGAATCGTCGTCGTCGGCTCCGTGGACACGGGCCTGCTGCGCAGCGCCGTCCGCTCCGCACTCGGAGCCCCCGCCGTGCCCAAGGTGGTAGTGGAGCTCGAGCGCCTCCCCCAGCTGCCCGGAGGGAAGACCGACCGGCTGGCCGTCCGCCGGCTGCTCGCTGCCGCCCGCGGCTAGGACTGCCCTGTTCTCTCATCGAGATGACAGAAAGTGCACGTCTCAGCGCTGGGACGTGCACTTTCTGCTATCTCGGCGCGCGGAGGGGCGTTTTCGCGCTCCCGGCAGAGGTGCGGGAGAATGTAGCTGGCCGGCAGGTGCGGTTCCTGCCGGAGAGCATCAGCACCAAGCCAACATAGAAGGAATTGACTGTGGCCACAGCGGCGCAATGGTTCGAGGGGGCACGCCCCCGGACACTTCCAATGGCGGTTGCTCCGGTGATTATCGGTTCCGCGGCTGCGTTCGACCTGGGCGGCTTCCGCTGGCTCAACGCTGTGCTCGCCGCCGCGGTGGCAGTCCTGCTGCAAGTGGGCGTTAACTACGCCAACGACTATTCCGACGGCGTGCGCGGCACCGATGACAACCGCGTTGGCCCGCTGCGCCTCACCGGATCCGGCGCAGCAGCTGCCAAGCACGTGAAGTACGCAGCGTTCCTCTGCTTCGGCCTGGCCATGGCTGCCGGGCTTGCCCTGGTGATCCTCTCCCAGGCCTGGTTCCTGCTGCTCGTAGGGGTCGGCTGCATTGCGGCGGCCTGGGGCTACACCGGAGGCCGCAACCCGTACGGGTACCTGGGCCTGGGCGACGTTTTTGTCTTTGTCTTCTTTGGGCTCGTAGCCACGCTGGGCACCACCTACACCCAGGCCGGTTCGGTCAATGCCGCCGCCTGGATCGGTGCGGTCTCCACCGGGCTGATTGCCACCGCCCTGCTGATGGCCAACAATGTGCGGGACATCCCCACCGACCGGGAGTCGGGCAAACGGACGCTGGCCGTTCGACTGGGCGACGACGCCGCCCGGATCAGCTACGTGATGATGCTGGCCCTGGCACTGCTGCTTCCGCTGCTCCTGGTGGGTGACTACCCCTGGGTGCTGCTGGTCCTGCTGCTGCTGCCGGCGTGCCTGATGCCGAGCTGGCTGATGCTCAAGGGCAAGAAGCGCCGCAGCCTGATTCCGGTGCTAAAGCAGACCGGCCTGATCAACCTTGGCTTCAGCGTGATCTACGGCCTGGCGCTGGTGCTGACCCGGCTGCTGGCCTAACACCGGAACATTGGCGGGGCGCAGCCCCGGCGGGCCGGAACGGACGACGCCGAGGACTACGCCCAGCAGCAGGGCAGCAGATCCGAGCAGCACAACGAGGATGACAATCCAGGCAGCCTGGTTCCATCCGTTCGAGGTTCCCATGCCTGATGCCGCCATAAGTGCGCCCGCACCAAACCAGGAAAGAGCGTGTGCTGCTGCCGCCAGGACACCCAGGTGGCCGGACACACACTGCCGTCCCCGCGGAATCCGCCTGCCCCCTTCCACCTCAGGTACCCAGCAATCGGTGCTCGTGGGCGAAGGACACCAGCTGGATCCGGGTACGCAGTTCCAATTTGTCGAGCACATTCCTCAGGTGGGATTTGACCGTGGCTTCCGAGATGAAAAGGCTCTGCGCTATCTCCTGGTTGCTCAGCCCTTTGGCGGCCAGCAGGAACACATCCCTCTCCCGCGCCGAGAGCACCTCGATAGCGGACAGATCCGGTTCCCGGGGAAGAGCACTGCGGGCCGCATGCTCGAACAGCGAGTGGATCGATCCCGGTGCGATCACCGAGTAGCCAGTGTGCACTGTCCTGATCGCTGCGAGGAGGAACTCGGGTTCGGCGCTCTTCAACAGGTAGCCGCTGGCTCCGGCCTGAACGGCCTGGACAACGGCCTGGTCACGGTTGAAAGTTGTCAAGGCAATGATCCGGGGCGGGTCTGATCCCGTGCCCTCCGCTTCGGCAACAATTCGACGGGTGGCCTCCACCCCATCAACGACCGGCATGCGCAGGTCCATCAAGATCACGTCGGGGCGCAGTTCGGCGGCCAGCTCTGCCGCTTTCAGTCCATCGCCGGCCTCCCAGCTGAAAACCATGTCCTTCTGGCTCTCCACCAGCATCCGGATCCCGGCCAGGAACAGGGGCTGGTCATCGACCAGCGCTACCGAGATCCGCGTATTCGACTCAGGCATTCTTGTTATTCCGTTCTTCGCCAGTGCTCAAGGCGAGCCTTGTCGCGTCTTCGTGCTCCGGCTCGTCAGGTGCCGGGTCTTCAGCCAGGCTTGCCGCAGCGGGACGGTTCTCCCCCGGGCCGTACGGCAGGAACAGAGTCACCCGGAACTGCTCTCCATCCGGACCCGCCGTAAGCCAGCCGCCGGCCAGATGCGCACGTTCCCGCATCCCGGGTATCCCCCGCCCCGGCCGGCGCGCCTGGGCCTCCTCTGACCCGTGGCGCTCCGGCAGGCCCGAGGCCGCGTGCATCGTCAGTCCCGGACCGCTCCAGTCGAAGTGCAGACGGACCGTTGTTCCCCGGCCCACATGCTTCAAGGCATTAGTCAGGCATTCCTGCACAATCCGGAAGACGGCAAGCTGCTGGCCGTCGGAGAGATCGACTGGGTGCCCGGACGTCCCCCGGGTGATTTCCAGGCTGCTGCTCATGCCGTCAATAAGCTCTGTGATGTCATTCAGCCTCGGCTGCGGTGCTCTCATCCCGTCATCCTCGACTCCCTCGATGACCCGCTGGGCATCCACCAGGGCGCTCCGGGCGGATGAGGCGATGGTTTCCAGCGCCTTGAGCACCGGTTCGGGCTGGTCTTTCACCGAATAGCGTGCGCCATCAGCCTGCGCGGCGATGACTGCCAGAGAATGTGCCAGGACATCATGGAGGTCGCGGGAGATGCGGGTCCGTTCCTGCTCCACCACCAGGTCGATTTCACGGTCCTTCAACGTGGACTGGGCCAGCTCACGGGCCCGGAACAGACTTCCCCGTTCCTGGACCAGTGCCAGCAGCAGGCCTGCGGCGAAAAACGACCCTGCGATAAGAAGAAGCTGCAGGAACAGCTGGGGTGCGAAGGTTGCCAGGGTTGCCCTGTCGCCGGCATAAAACGTAGGAAGCCAGTCCGCCCCGAATCCGCGGCCGTGCCCATAGCGCCACGAGAGCATCAGGAAGGTCATCACGGCAGCGAAGAAGACGTTGGAGAGGGCGGCGATAATCCGTATCCGCCTGCTGCCGGTCCAGGCGATCAGGCCCAGCGCTATAAACGAGCCAACATACATGGCCCAATGCGAGGAATCCATCGATGATACGGCGCGCAAGAGCTGGCCCAGCAGGAGCAGCGCAGTCAGGCAAAGAGACAGGACAGGCCAGCGGACGGCTGTCCCGATTGCCGCCGTCAGCACCAGCAGCGGCACGGTTCCAGTCCAATAGGTCGGAAAGAAACCGATGATCGGCCCCATCTCTCCCCACTCGGCCACACACCAGGCGACGAAAAAGACAGCAGCCGCAGCAGGAGCCGCCCAGCGCCTTGAGATGGAGAGAAGTGACCTCATAGCAGCCACCCTAGCGACGCTTAGGGACCCAAAGTGGCGAAACCCGGCATGGAGCCGTCAATTCAGACCCCAGGTGGGCGGGATTCATCCCGGAGGCCAGTCCGGTGCGCGTTTACCAGCGCGCAGGCGAGGGCGGCAGTCCCGGCGTCGGGCATCGAGATCACGAAACGCTGCTTGAATCCTGCCGTCAGGACCAGGGCCGGACCGCTGCGCATGATGAAGCCGACGCTGCCGCCGGTCAGCCGGTAGCCCCAGCCGCCAAAGTCCATCGCCTGGATGTCCTGGACGGAAGCCGCCTGGATCTCTCTGTGGGAAAGCGGCATCAGCTTCCAGAACCCGCCAGCCAACACCCGCACGCCGGCGTCGTCAATCACGGCCTTGCCCGAGCAGAAGATCCACAGCAGCACGGCGGTTGGAATCCCCAGCAGGGCCAGGGCGGGATGGAGGAACACCAGGCTCAGCGCAACTACTGCGCCGGTTCCGAGGCAGAGCAGCCACTTGGCCGGTCCCATGGAGACCTTGATGACCAGGCTTTCCCCGCTGGCAGCGGCCCGGCGCGCATCGGCGGCCAGGGCCGACTCTTCACTGGCTGCCTCAGCCGCCGCAGCGTCCGTAGCCGGGCTGGGAGTCCGGTCCACTTCTGCGGGCCGGTACAGCCAGCCGCTCACGCCACCGGCAATGCAGCCGGCCACGGCGGCAGCCCACATCACCGGACCGGAGATCTCCGCCTGTGAGGCGTCTGCCAGATCGAGCTGGCCTGCGGCGACAGCCACCGCCAGGCCCGTCATGAGCATTCCGAAACCGACTCCGAAGCCAACACCGAGCCGGGCAGTAAAAGCCGAATAGCCGCGGGTCAGGATGGACAGTCCGGCAATGAGCGCTCCACTGCCCCCGCCGACGAACACGGCAATACCTGCGTTGCCCCAGAGGGACATGTAACCGTCCACGCCGTTCGGGCCCCAGTGGCTTGCCATCGGATCGGGCAGGCGGCCGGCCACGCTCGCCATCCATGCCGCCGCAGCAATTCCGAGTGCGAAGAGTCCGGTTACAAGACCAATCAGCCAACGCCGGTTGTAGGCGATTTCGCCCTGCCCAGGGCGGTCCTTCAGTTCTGAATTCTCCAAGCGCTCCCCCTGCCGCGGCCCGGCGGCTGAAGCCGGGCAATACTGTCCGTCGACCCTAGCAAAGATGCCGGCGGAGGCAGGGGTGGGTTAGTTTTCGCGGGGCTTGCGGTCGGCGTCGATGGTGACGTCGGGGTTCGCGTCATGCAGCGAGTCCTCGGCAGCGGAGTCGTCCAGCTCGGCACGGTTACGGGAGGGAGGCGTCTTTTCACTGAAGCGGCTCTGCAGGCCTACGGCCGCGGCGTCGCGCATGTCCCGGAAGAACAGGTACGTCACGCACCACGCCAGGACGGCAGAGACGATGGCAGACAGCACCAGCCCAAGCTGCAGGTAAATGCCTGCAACGAAGAAGATTGCCACCAGACCAAGGCGGAGAGCGGTAAATTTCCAGAAAGCCACGTCCCCATTCTACGGGTACGCACCTGATCCGGTTCCCAGACAGTTCACGGGATCACGAATTGGGTGCCTTTGGAAACCATTCAGGCCGCCTCCAGCTGGCTCCACTACACTGGGTGGCATGCCCCGCTTCGTACTCCTCGGCGTCATCGTCGTCGCAGCCGTAATTATCTACGCCGTCATCGACTGCCTTATGTCCCGGGCCCATGAAGTGCGCAGCATCTCCAAACCTTTCTGGCTCGCGGTGATCCTGCTGCTGCCGGTCCTTGGCGCGATCCTCTGGTTCCTTTTTGGCCGCCCCGGCCACGGACCTGAGCCCAAGCCCCGCGCGCCCCGGCGTCCCACCGCCCCGGACGACGATCCCGAGTTCCTCCGCAACCTGGAGATCCGACGCCGGCAGAAGGCGAAGGAAGAAGAGCTCAAGCGCCGCGAGCAGGAAATCGCCGACCGTGAGAAGCGCTCCAAGCAGAACGACGACGAGAAGCCCAGCAGCAGCTAGCCGCCTTTAACGGGAAGGCCCGTCCGGTGTCGTGGTGGTGCGGGTGCGGATCGGTTTGGCGCGGCTTCCCAGGGACGGGACATTGAGGGCGGAGACCGCGACGCCGCAGACTACCAGTGCAGCCCAGCCCCACCCGCCCGCATCGCGGTAGGCTGGCGCGAAGTCCGGCGAGGCCGCGGACAGGATGGTGCCCACCGCCGCGATGCCGAAGAGCTGACCGGTCTGCTTCGACGTCGAGAACAGCGACGAAGCCAGGCCCGCCTCCGAGTCGGGAAGCGATGCGAGCTCCTCCACGCTGAGCGGATCGTTGAGCAGTCCGTAGCCGAATCCGAAGATGATGAACGCCGCCGCGACCACCCACAGCGAGCCGTCCGACCACACCAGCAGCATCACCGAACCGAGTGCCATGACCACTCCGCCCGCCACCAGGTCCTGGCCCGCCCGCCCGGCCGCGACGATCCGCCCGGACAGCTGGGCGGAAGCCAGAGCGGCGATCGCGAGCGGCAGGAGGAAGATGCCCGCCTCCAGCGCGCTCTCCCCGCGGATCGAGCGCAGATACTGCGGGGCGACATAGAAGAAGCCTGCGGCGGCGGCGAAGCCGATGATCGAGGTGAGCGAGGCCCGGACGAAGGGGCGGTCGGCGAAGAGCCGGAGCGGGATCAGGGGATCCGGCCGGCGCCGGGCACGCAGCAGCCCGACAGTGAGGAGCACAGCCGCGGCCCCGAGCGCGATCAGGATAGGCGCCGAGGTCCAGCCAAGCTGCGTGCCCTCGATCATCGCGAAGGCCAGCGCAGCGAGGAACCCCGACAGCAGGATCTGCCCGACGGCATCGAACGGCTGCGGCGAGGGGTTGCGTGACTCCTTGACGGAGACCGGCACCAGGATCAGGCCGATGAGGGCGACCGGGACGCTCATCCAGAACACGCCGCGCCATCCGAAGTACTCGCTGAGGACGCCACCGATGAAGGGTCCGGCGGCCAGGGCGACACCGCCAATCGCGGCCCACCACGCGATCGCGCGGACCCGCACCGCGGTGACGGTTGACTCGGCCGAGACAGCGGCGAGCCCCGACGAAGCGAGCATTGCTGCGCCGACGGCCTGCACGACGCGCCCGGCGATGAGCACAGCGGCATCGGAACTCAGCGCGCAGACCAGGGAGCCGATCAGGATTACGGCGAGTCCGGCGATCAGGATGCGGCGGCGGCCGAGCCGGTCGGCCATGTTGCCCGCCGCTGTCAGGAGGCACGCGAAAGCGAGGACGTAGACTCCTACCGTCCACTGCAGCAACGTCATCGAGGAGCCGAACTCCCTCGCAATGTCGGGAAGGACGATGCTCACGATCGAGCCGTTGACCGTCAGGACGAACTGGGCGATGCAGCACGCGGTCAGCGCGATGACGGCTTTGCCCGCCGGCTTCATGAACGCCCAGACGTGTCGACCCGGACAAGTGCTGCTCGCCGGATGTACCCTGCGCGGAGACTCATTGGCCCAGTCTGGCACCGTTCAGAGCGTTTGCGGAGTGGGTCCGGCGCAAAAACCCCGCCCCGGCAGGAGCCGGAGCGGGGTTTTTGAGGTGGAGATCCTAGACGCCGGAGTAGCTGTGCAGGCCGGCGAAGTAGACGTTCACGATCGTGAAATTGAAGACCACGCAGAGGTAGCCGACGATCGAGAGCCAGGCGGCACGGGTGCCGGTCCAGCCGCGGGTGGCGCGCGCGTGCAGGTAGCCGGCGTAAACAACCCAGATCACGAAAGTCCAGACTTCCTTGGTGTCCCAGCCCCAGTAACGGCCCCAGGCCTGCTCGGCCCACACGGCGCCGGCCATCAGGGTGAAGGTCCACAGCACGAAGGCAACAGCGTTGATGCGGTAGGAGAAGTTCTCCAGGGACTGGGCCGAGGGAACGATCTTCAGGAACGCCAAGCGCTCCTTGCCGCCGGCGCGGGCCTTGGCCTCGCGGTCAGCCTGCAGCAGCTGCAGCACGGACATGGCAAAGGTCAGGGTGAAGAGGGCGGAGGCGATCACGGCAACGGAGACATGGATGATCAGCCAGTAGCTCTGCAGTGCCGGAATCAGGTGCCCAACCGGGGTGGGGAAGCCGATGGTCGCTGCCATCATCATGATCAGCACCAGGCCAACCACGAAGGTGCCCAGGAACCGGATGTCGCGGCGCAGCAGCACCAGCAGGAAGACCACCGAGACCACCAGGGCGCCGGTGGTGCAGAACTCGTACATGTTGCCCCACGGCACGCGGTGTGCGGCGAGTCCACGGGAAACCACGGCGGCTGCGTGGATGAGCGTGGCCAGCGCGGTGAGGGCGACGGCGACGCGGGCAGCGTTGCGGCGGGCACCGGTGTAGCCCATCGCGTCGTCAGCGGTTACTGCTTCGCCGGTGTTCCACTGGCGGCTGGAGTCCGCCGGTCCCGTCGGAGCTCCCGCAGTCGCCATGACCTTCGGAGCGGCCTGGACTGCGGCCTTCTGGTCGATCGCCTTCAGCGTCTTGCTGCTCTTTGCCAGATCCCAGGCAAAGGCGAGCAGCGCGACCGTATAGGTGAACGCCGCCAGCAGCATAAAGAGGTCGCTGTATTCCGCGAGCTGGTAGTCAATGGAGGGCATTAGGAGTCCTTACCTGTTTCTTCCGTGCGTCCGGTGCTGCCGGTCACTGATGCATCGGCCAGGGTTTCCGGGCCTTCCGCTGGGGTTGCGGCGGGGGCGCCCGCCAGCCACTTCTTTTCAAGCAGGGTCCGCAGTGCTTCGCCCTCAGTTTCCAGCCGCGGGTCTTCGCCCCTGGCCAGCAATCCGTACTCGACCATTATGCGTCCATCGTCGGCGGTTCCGGTACGAACCCAAACGCGGCGGCGTGCAATGAAGAGCGACGCAGAGAGCCCGGCCAGGCTGAGCGCGGCGAAAATGCCCACCGCCGTCTTCGCCGGGTCATAGTGCACATCCAGCGCGGCGTAGCGCAGCAGCCCGTCAAAGCTGATGGACCCCTTGCCCTCAGGCAGGTCGTAGCTCTGGTTCATGCCCAGGACAATGCCGCCGGAATCAAGGTCGCGGTTGTTCAGCTCCGTGAGGTCCTCGGTGTCCAGGACGAAGACGTTGGAGGGTACCCCGTTGTCCAGGCCAAGGTCGCCGTAGTAGGAGTTCAGGTTCAGCTGGGGGTTGACCGGATCCGGGTCCCCTGAGAAGGAGACACCGTTTGAATCCAGCATGGCCGTGGGCAGGAAGAACCCGACGAATCCAAGCTGGTCCGGCTTCGCGTCCGGTGCCTTGATGACCATCAGCGAGGTGTAGACGCCGTCGGTCGGGACACCCACCACCGGGCCCTGGAAGGCGATCTCACCCTCACCGTCGCGGACGGTGACAACCGGGGCGTAGCCGTTGCCGACCAGGTAGACCTTGGTGCCGCCAACGTTCAGCGGCTCGTTGACCTTCAGCGTCTCGGAGCGGGGTTCCTCCTCCGGGTCTTCCTGCACGGTGACACCTGCAGTGAAGTCCAGCGGCTGGACGTTGCCGTTCGGCTGCCGGTCGAAGGTGACATCGAAGTCATCAAGGGTCAGGGAATAGGGGCTGAGCTGGGATTCGGAGAAGTTCGTGCCCGGGCTGAAGGTGTCGTAGCCAACCAGGGTGTTGACGAAGGTATCCCCTTCGACCACGATGCGCTGCCCGTTGTAGCCCAGCAGCCCGCCGACGGCGACGGAGGCCAGCACGCCGATCAGCGAGACGTGGAAGATCAGGTTGCCGGTTTCCTTGGCGAAACCGCGCTCGGCACCGACAGACGGACGGGTACCGTCCAGGTCCCGGGCCTCAACCCGGTATCCCCGCTTGCGGAGCACGGCTGCGGCGTCGCGGGCGGCGCCGGCAGCGGTGAGTCCGGTGCCCGCAGGCACGGCCAGGGTCCCGTATTCGGGCAGCCGCGAGAGCCGTGTGGGTGTGCGGGGCGGCTTGGAGCGCAGCGCCTTCCAGTGGACCTTGGCACGGGGAATGACGCAGCCGATCAGGGAGATGAACAGCAGCAGGTAGATTGCCGAGAACCAGACCGAGGAGTACACGTCGAACAGCTGGAACCGGTCCAGCCAGGGCCCGGTGTCCGGATTGTCCTGAATGTACTGGGTTACCGCCCCGGGGTTGGCCGGGCGCTGGGGGAACAGCGAGCCGGGCACCGCGGCCACCGCGAGCAGCAGCAGCAGGAACAGCGCCGTGCGCATGCTGGTGAGCTGCGTCCACGCCCAGCGCAGGGTGCCGCGCAGGCCCAGGGCGGGAAGGGCGACGTCGTTGCCAGCCTTTTCTCCCGGGCGGTCCGCAGCAGCGGTATCCGCTTCCGTGTTCTCCACGGGAGGCTGTGGCGTCATTTCGCTCTCCGGTTCAGGTTTCAACTGGTTCTCATTGTTCTCTGGGGACGGGTTTGGAGGTTTATTCATCAGATCGGCAGGGTCACGCTGTCCAGCCAGCCCTGCAGCTGGTTGATCCAAAGATTCCAGATGCCGGTGACCATCAGCAGGCCAAGGGCGATCAGCATGCCGCCGCCAAAACGCTGCAGGCCCACGCGGTAGCGGCGGAAGAAGCCCAGGGCTCCCATGCCGCGCCGGAAGCCCAGTGCGATCAGCAGGAACGGCAGGCCCAGGCCGAGGCAGTAGACAAAGGTCAGCAGGGCACCCTTGGCGGCGGAGGCGTCATCCCCGGAGAAGGAGAGCAGCTGCACGGCAGAGAGGGTGGGGCCCAGGCACGGAGCCCAGCCCAGCCCAAAGGTAACTCCCAGCAGCGGGGCGCCCCAGAGCCCGGCGGGAGGGCGCGCCTCGATCTTGCGGTCCCGCTGGAACCAGGAAAGGCCGCCCATGAAGATGATGCCCAGCAGGATGATCAACGCGCCGAGCACCTGCTGTATCCAGGCCTGCTCGGCACCGCGCAGCCAGGCACCGAGCTGTCCGATTCCGGCACCTATGGCCACGAACACCACGGAGAAACCCAGGACAAACAGGGCAATCCCGGTGAACATCCGGCCGCGGCGCTGCTTCTGCAGGTCGATTCCGGTCAGGCCGGTGACGTAGCCGAGGTAGCCCGGCACCAGGGGCAGCACACACGGGGACAGGAAGGAAACCAGCCCGGCCAGCACGGCAACGGGGATCGCCAGAAGCATCGATCCGTTCAGGATCGTCTCGGCGAAGACGTTGGCTGCCGGCACGGCGGCAGCGGGAAGCACGGGCGGCACCTTGGCTACGCGGCCAGCGCGTCGGCGATGAGGGTCTTCAGGGTGCCCTTGTCCGCCAGGCCCAGGATGCGCGCGGCAACCCTGCCTTCGCGGTCAAGGACCAGCGTGGTGGGGACGGCCTGCGGCGGCACGAAGCTGGTCATGGCCAGCAGCACTCCCCCGTTACGGTCCTCGAAGCTGGGGTAGGGAATGGCGAAGTTCCGCTCGAAAGCCTCTGCGGTCTTGGCCTCGTCCCGGATGTTGACCCCATAAAAGCGGGCGCCTTCCGGGGCATACGTGTCATGGAGTTCCACGAGGTCCGGAGCTTCCTTCCGGCAGGGAGCGCAGGCGGCGTACCAGAAGTTCAGGACGACGACGTCGCCGGCCCAGTCCGTAGCACTGACTTCCGTGCCGTCGAAGAGGGTTCCGCTCAGCCGAACCGGCTCACCGCGTTCGGAGGGGGCATATTCAGTGACGGAACCGTCACCGGCGATGTAGTTCTTGTTGTCTCCGGCCTTGGCCTGTTCAGCCAGCGGATCGTCCGCCGAGCATCCGGCCAGTGCAGCCGCAAGCGGCACTCCAACCGCCAGCCCGGCACCAAGGCGCAGGAACGACCTGCGGTGCATGGCGGAGGGCGGTGTTTCGCTTGTCGGTTTCTTCACGGATCTCCAGCTTTCATCGCGGCAGGGGGCGGCCACTTCTACAACGCGTAGTAATTGTATTATGCGCCCGGCAGATTCGCTGCCCCGGGCAGGAGGTCGGCTGACGGCTCGGCATACCGGACCCCGGTGAGTTCCATGTCGTTGAAGTCAAGGGTCGTCACGGAGGTGAGTGTGCATTCCCGGCTCCGGGGATCGTGCCAAAGCCTGCGTCCTTCCGCGGCGAGCCTGGTGACCCAGATGGGCAGCTGGTGGCTGACCAGGACGGCTTCGGCGCCGCTGCCGCCCAGCTCCAGTGCGCGGATCCTCGCCTCATGCACCGCAGCCATGACCCGGTCCACCTGCTGAGCGTATGGCTCGCCCCACGAGGGCTTCATGGGATTGCGCAGCAGCGGCCAGTACTTGGGATTGCGCAGCTGCCGCTTCACCCCGGGGAGCCCTTCGAAGCGGTTCTCCGCTTCGAGGATTCTCTCGTCGGTGACCGTTTCAACTCCGAGGGCGCGGGCGATGGGAGCCGCCGTTTCCTGGGCGCGGGTCAGCGGTGAAGCGACCAGGTAAACCAGCTTCGCGCCGTCGTTCCGGCGTTCTTCGAAGTGCTTTGCTACCCGGTCCGCCATTTGGCGGCCGAGGTCGGAGAGATGGAATTCGGGCAGCCTGCCGTAGAGAACGCCGTCCGGGTTGAAGACTTCACCGTGACGGACGAGGTGGATTGAGGCGCGGGACATGCTTCCCAGTCTCGCAGACACGCCGGGGAAGATTAAATCTTCACAAACGCTTGAACCTTTGACCAATGTGTGTAATAGTGGATGCAAATGCATCTACTGGCGATGGCACAAAGTGCCTGCCACCAACTAAAACCAAGGAGAAACACATGATCCCCACCGGTCTGACAGCAGGCACCTGGAACCTCGACTCCTCCCACAGCGAGGTTGGCTTCACCGTCCGCCACGCCGGCATCAGCAAGGTCCGCGGCAACTTCGACAAGGTGACCGCCGCCTTGGAGGTTGGCCAGGACCTCAGCGACTCCAAGATCACAGCCGTGATCGACGCCGCGTCCTTCAACTCGAACGATGCCAACCGCGACGCACACGTCAAGGGCGCAGACTTCTTCGACGTGGAGCAGTTCCCGGAACTGCGCTTCACCGCCACCGGCATTGAAGGCTCGGGTGAGAGCTACAAGCTCACCGGCAACCTGACCATCAAGGACACCACCCGCCCGGTGACCCTGGACGTCGAATTCAACGGTGTGGCCGTTGACCCCTTCGGCGCCACCCGCGCCGGCTTCTCCGGTTCCACGGCCATCAGCCGCAAGGAGTTCGGCCTGACCTGGAACGCAGCGCTGGAGACCGGCGGCGTCCTCGTGGGCGACAAGGTGACCATCAACGTGGACGCAGCCTTCGTAAAGGCCTGATCCTCCACAGGACATCCACGCAGATCCGGAGCGCTGAACGCGCCCCGGATCTGCGTTCTTTAAGCGCTGCCGAGCCGCGGGAAATGCTCCGCTCCCCGTGTGGAGGGACAGTCTGGAGGCATAGACTGGCTTCCGACTTCGCAGATGGGTTATCTGCCCTGCCGGCGACTTGCCGGCAGGCCAATCCACACGGCAGGCGGGCCCCAATGAGCACTCCCAACGTTCCCGATCCCCAGGATCAAGGAAACCCCGCGCACGGCGACGGCTCCGCAGGCGATCCCCGGCCCGAACCGCGCTATGGCCAGTATGGCCAGACGCCTGAGCAGCAGGCCCAGCCGCACATTCCTCCGCAGCCCGGGCAGCATCCGGCACAGGGATCCGATCCCCAGGGCACGCCGTACGGCCAGCAGGGGCCGCCCCCGGGGCAGTCCGGCCAAAGTCCGTACGGACAGGGCCAGTACGGACAGTCCTACGGGTACCAGCCGGCCCAGCCCTCCGGCTACAGCTACCCGGGGGCACCGCAGCAAAGCCAGCCAAAGGGACCGGCGCCCCGGGAGGTCGTCATTGGTTTCTGGCTGATCATCGCCGCCGGGGTGCTGTCCCTGATTAGCAACCTCGTGACTTCCTTCCGCCTGCCGGACGTCCTCACCGTTGCCCAGCTGGATTCTCTGCGGGACGCCAATGTGGACATCCAGGACGCCGGAGGCTTCGTCGTCTGGTTCTCCGTGGTCCTGAGCATCATTGGACTCGGCCTGTACGTCCTGATCGCCTGGTTCATCCTGAAGGGACATAACTGGGCTCGGATCCTGGGCACAGTGTTTGCCGCCTTTTCCGCCGTCGGGCTGCTGGTTTCCCTGCCGGTCTATGTCACCTCACTGCTTGGCTGGCTCTCACTGCTGTCCTCACTGGCCGGAATCGCAGGAATCGTCATGCTCTACCTGCGCCCGAGCAACCCCTACTTCCGGCGCCGGGAGTTCAATCCCTACCGTGCCTACTAGGGAATCCGTGCCGGGCCCCGGGCCCATGCAAGAGAATCTGGGCAGTCCGCGCACGGGTTCAGGCCGGCACAGGTCACAGCAGAAGCAGTGACGCGTAGCGTTGAGTCTCCGCCGGGCACCCTCGGGAGCACGGCGGGGCTTCGATTCTCCCGGTCTTGTGAAGGCGGCGACGATTATGACGACTCCTCCCGCAGCGCCCCGCTCATCCCGAGCAGGCACCAACTCCCTCGCCAACCGCATCCTGCATCCCGGTCTTCACCGGCCCGCCGAAAAGGATGATTCGTCCCCGGGCCGGGATCTGCAAACCGGCGATGCTGCCCCGCATCCGCCCAAACCCGCTGCCGGCCACGCCGGCATGGGCCGCTTGTTCGGCTGGGCCCGGTTCCCGGACGCAGTCATCCAACTGGCTCTTTCCTCGCCCGCTGCCCACCGCCCGCGCCGGAGCGAGTCTGTCCTCAACGGATCGGTGAACCTGCCCGCAGACAGTACCGCCCGGACGGTGTCCAGCCCGGCAGCCGTCCCCGCAGGGCAACCTGCCAAACCGCCGGTACTGCCGCGCCCCGCAGCCAAAACGCCGTCCCGCCCGAGCCACATGCCGTCGGCTCCTGCAGCAGCACCGCGGCCGCCGCGGATCTCCGACCGCAAGACCAGGCGTCCGGCTCCTTTTCCCGTGAAGGCCGCAGTCCTGTTCATCACTGCAGGGGGTGTGCTGGGCCTGATTGCCGGCCTGCGTGCGGCGTTGGATCCGGATCGGCCGGCCCCCCAGGCAGCTGCCCAGCTGGCGGAGCTGCGCGTTCCGGTTGAGACGATCCTTTCGCTTGCCAGGGTTGCGGATGTTGCCGTTGCCGCGGTCGCGTTCGGAATCTTCCTGCTGCTGGCTTCCCTGGTACGGGACGGCAGGAGCTGGGCACGGACCGGTGCCTGCGTGGTGGTGGCCGCAGCCCTGTTCTTTGGGTTCCGGGATGGTTCCTTTGTCCATGTGGCCGGGGCCCTGCTGGCTGGGCTGGGAACCGGTCTTGCGTTCATGCCGGCCAGCAGCCGGTATTTCGCAACCCATGGCGGAAGGACCGCCTAGGCTCTCAGCGCATCAGGCGCGCCTGGGCATCGGTTGCGAGTGCGGAAACCTGGGCGCGCTGCGCGTGGTAAGCAAGGATCTGCAGTTCAGTGGCCATGTCCACCTTTCGGATCTGGACCTCCGGAGGCGCCTGCAGGACCACCGGCGCAAAGCTGAGGATGCTCGTAATTCCGGCGTCCACCAGGCGTGTGCACATCTCCTGCGCCGCATCAGCGGGAACCGCGAGGACAGCCATGTTGGCCCGGGTCTTCTCCAGCACGGCTTCCAGCGACTGCACGTCAGAAATGCGCAGCCAGCCTACTTCCTGCCCCACGGTCAGCGGATCGGCGTCAAAAAGCGCCACCACCTCAAAGCCCCTGGACCCAAAACCCGGGTACCCGGCCAGGGCACGTCCCAGGTGCCCGGCACCAACTATCGCCACCCGCCAGTCCAGGGTCAGGCCCAGGGCTGCCGAAATCTGGCCGCTGAGATAAGGCACGTCATAGCCAACCCCGCGCGTTCCGTAGGAACCCAGATAGGAAAGGTCCTTGCGCAGCTTGGGAGAATTCACCCCCGCCGCTTCCGCGAGCTCCTCGGACGACACCCGCTCAACGCCCTCAGTCAGCATGGTCCCCAGGACCCTGAGGTAAACCGTCAGCCGTGCAAGGGAGGCCGGCGGAATGTGCCGCCCGTGCGCAGACACGGCAGGACCCGCGGCGTCTGGATCATCCGGCATACTCACTTCGGCAACTTTCGTTAGCTATGGGCTGCGGTGCGGCTCCTGCAGGCGGGGCGGCCCCGAGAGATTCTCCACTTTATGACCGGTTCTCCCGGCGTCCAAGTGTGTGTAGCGCCCGGTTACGCTGCCAGCAGGCGGCGCAGGCGCGCTTCATCGATTTGCCAGAAATCGCGCTGCACGCCGTCGATCATCAGCACTGGAATCTCTTCGGCGAAACGTTCCTGAAGCTCGGGGTCCTCCTCGATCGAGCGTTCCTGCCAGGGGACTCCGAGATCGGCCGAGACCCGGTCCAGAACCTCACGGGCGGCCTGGCAAAGATGGCAGCCTGGGCGGGTCAGCAGAAGGAGCTCAGGTACATGGGCTCCGGAAGAGGCATCTTTCATGACTTCCAACTTAGCCTCCCAAGCCGCGCTTCCGCGTTCCGGTGAGGTTTTTCAGTAGACTTCTTGCATGCCCCGTCCCACGCTCGTCCGTGCCGCCGATTCTCCGGCCGCGGCAGGCAACCCGGGAGAAGCAGCATTCTTCGACGTCGACAACACCCTGATGCGCGGTGCCAGCCTGTTCCACGTGGGCCGGAAAATGTACCAAAAGAAGGTCTTTACGCTCCGCGAAGCGGCGGGGTTCGCCGTCAAGCAGCTGCGTTTTATGCTCCAAGGCGAGAACCTGAAGGACGTGCACAGCGTCCGGGACGCCGCCTTGGCGTTCGCCACCGGACTGGCCGCCGAGGACGTCCGCATCCTGGGCGAAGAAGTTTATGACGAGATGATCGTCTCCAAGATCTGGCCGGGAACCCGTGCACTGACCGAACAGCACCTCAAAGCGGGCCGCCCGGTCTGGCTGGTTACCGGTACCCCGGTTGAAGTCGCCTCTGTGATTGCGAGCAGGCTCTCCCTCACCGGTGCACTGGGAACCGTCAGCGAAGTCACGGACGGGCTCTACACCGGGCGCCTGGTGGGTGAATTCCTGCACGGACCGGCGAAGGCAGCCGGTGTGAAGGAACTGGCCGAACAGGAGGGCCTGGACCTGGAGCGCTGCTGGGCGTACAGCGACTCCTACAACGACGTGCCGCTGCTCAGCATGGTGGGGCATCCCGTGGCGATCAACCCGGACGCGCGGCTGCGCCGCCATGCCCGTGACCACAACTGGCCGGTTTATGATTTCCGCTCCGGACGCCGGGCGGCAACGCTGGGCCTGAAGACGGCTTCACTCGCAGGTGCGGCTTACGGGCTGTGGCGCGGATTCTCCTGGGTACGTTCCCGCTAACAGCAGCCCGCCGGAGCACTGGAGCAGCAGTGGCTTAAAAGCGGAAGCCCGCCAGGTCCTGTTCGGACGGCGGGCTTCGCGGCAGCTAAGAAGAATTTACTTCTTATTGCGGCGCTGGTGGCGGGTCTTACGAAGCAGCTTACGGTGCTTCTTCTTGGCCATACGCTTGCGGCGCTTCTTGATTACTGAACCCACAGAGTCCTCACAAACTTAAATTAGGAGCCATGCCGGTCCCCGCTTCCGTCAGGCCTCATGGCCCGCCAGCATCGGTTCCGGCAATTACTAGCCAGAATGAAACGTTCTTTAACAGGGTACCGCCTCCGCGCAGCCTTGATGGACAGCGCCGGGAGCAGCCCCGAATCAGGTTACGGACTGAAAAGTGCCTAAGCCGTTCCGGACTGCCGGTCGATGACGGCGTTGCGCAGAACCTGCTGCACCGCAGACTCCGGAACGCGGTAGGACCGCCCGAAACGGACTGCCGGGAGTTCCCCGGAATGCACCAGCCTGTAAACGGTCATCTTGGACACGCGCATGACATCCGCGACCTCTGACACCGTCAGAAACCGCACGTCCGAGAAATTGCTCTCGTCTGCCATTTATCTCTTGTTCCTTCGCTCGGAAGCAACCTGCGCCATACAACTGAAGGCGGCGTGTCGCCTTGATGACCATCTCGTGACCGTCTAGCACTCTACTCTAGTGGCTGGAGTAACCATAGTGGAAGTTTTGCCGCTCATTCTGCGGCTCCTATGACGCATTCCGCCGGCTGCGTGCTGCCTGGGCCAGGACAGTAAGGATCCCTGCCGAAGTTTCCCAGTCCATGCACTTGTCAGTGATGCTCTGGCCGTAGACCAGCGGCCCCGGGTTGGCGGAGTCATGCGCCTGGGCACCTCCCACCAGGAAGCTCTCCAGCATGATCCCTGCCAGGATACCGGCGCCTTCCGTTCCCGATTCCAGCTGGGCGGCGAGCTGGAGTGCAACTTCCGCCTGGCGGTGGTGGTCCTTGCCGGAGTTCGCATGGCTGGCGTCGACAATGAGCCGCGGGTTCAGCTCCCTGGCCGCCAGCGCCTGCGAGGCGGCAGCGACGTCGGCCGCTGAGTAGTTGGGGCCGGCGCTTCCGCCGCGCAGGATCAGGTGGGTGTCCGCGTTGCCGGCGGTGCGGACCATGGAGGCGCGGCCGGCTCCGTCGATCCCCAGGAAGGACTGCGGAGCAGCCGCTGCCGCGCAGGCGTCCAGGGCGATCTGCAGCGAACCGTCCGTCCCGTTCTTGAAGCCGACCGGCATTGACAGCCCGGATGCGAGCTGGCGGTGGATCTGGCTTTCTGTGGTCCGCGCGCCGATGGCTCCCCAGCTGACCAGGTCCGCGACGTACTGCGGGCTGATGGGTTCGAGGAATTCGGTGGCGACCGGCAGTCCCAGCTCACCGGCGGCAATCAGGAACCTCCGGGCGGCGTACAGGCCGGCCTCGATGTCATGGCTGCCGTCCAGGTGCGGGTCGTTGATCAGGCCCTTCCAGCCCACCGTGGTCCGCGGCTTCTCGAAGTAGGCCCGCAACACAATGAGCAGGTCATCGCGGTGCTCTTCCGCCACGGCTGCCAGGCGCCGGGCGTACTCCAGGCCAGCGTCCGGATCATGGATGGAACAGGGCCCGACGATGACGAGCAGGCGGTCGTCAACGCCGTCGAGCACCGCCCGGACAGCTTCCCGTCCGCTGCGCACAGTGGCGGCCAGTTCAGGAGAAAGCGGCAGTTCGGCCAGCAGCTGTTCCGGTGCCGGCAGCGGGCGGAATTCGCGTACCCGCTGGTCTGAGGTGGTCTTGGTGTGCTGTGTGGCGGTGAGGTTCATGGTCCCGTATCCGTTTGAGGGTGGACCGGCGGGACTCGTCTCCAGAACCCGCCGGATATGGCGAAGGACAGGGAATGATCCCTGTCCTGTTGGCTCTGAAGGTTGGCGTCAGCGTATTATCGCGCGGGCTCCTCCAGAGCCAACGAAAAATACGCATACCAACGGTTAGTCATGGGTAAGACCGTAGGCCGGTTCCGGAAGCACCGCAAGTTCACATGTTCACAATCTTTCTTTGTGACGCGGGTCCCGCAGCGGACGGCGTAGGCTCGGGTGCCAAGAACAGCCTGCAGTGAAAGCGAGTATTTGGTGACGTCCAAACCCCGGGCCCTGACCCGCCGGATTCCCCGTGTCCAGGATCTGGCTCCCCTCATGCAGTTCAAGAAGCCGCAGCTGGGAACCACTGCCCGGCTGCAGCGCGCCAGCACCGTCTGGGACCTGCGGGACATGGCCAAGAGGCGCACCCCCAAGGCACCCTTCGATTACACGGACGGCGCGGCCGAGGCCGAGATCACCCTGCGGCGGGCACGGGAGGCCTTCGCGGACCTGCAGTTCCGTCCCGGGGTGCTGCGGAACGTTGAGACGGTGGACCTTTCCACCTCAGTGCTTGGCCGGTCCTCGGCCCTGCCGTTTGGCATCGCCCCCACGGGCTTCACCCGCATGATGCAGTCCGAGGGCGAGTACGCGGGTTCACAGGCTGCCGCGGCAGCAGGCATCCCGTACACACTCTCCACCATGGGGACCGCGTCCATCGAGGACGTTGCAGCGGCCGCGCCCGACGGCAGGAACTGGTTCCAGCTCTACCTCTGGACGGACCGGGACAGGTCCCTGGAACTGATCAACAGGGCCGCAGCCGCCGGGTTCGACACCCTCATGGTCACCGTGGATACCGCGGTGGCCGGCGAACGGCTGCGGGATGTACGCAACGGCATGACCATTCCGCCTGCGCTGACCCTGAAGACCGTGCTTGATGCCTCCTACCGGCCGGCGTGGTGGTTCAATTTCCTGACCCATGAGCCGTTGTCCTTCGCCTCATTGAACCGGTACTCCGGGACGGTGGCAGAACTCATCAACTCCATGTTCGATCCCACCCTCACGTATGAGGACCTGGACTGGCTGCGCGGAGTGTGGAAGGGGAACCTGGTGGTCAAGGGCGTCCAGACCCTTGACGACGCGCAGCAGGCCGTGGACCACGGCGCTGACGGAATCGTGCTCTCCAACCATGGCGGACGCCAGCTGGACCGTGCGCCCATTCCCCTGCAGCTGCTTCCGGAGGTCGCGGCGCGGCTCAAGGGCAAGACCAGCATCATCCTGGACACCGGAATCATGAACGGCGGGGATATCGTCGCCGCCTTGGCCCTGGGCGCTGATTTCACCCTTATTGGCCGCGCCTACCTGTACGGCCTCATGGCCGGAGGGCGGGCGGGTGTAGACCGCAGCATCAGCATCCTCGCTGCCCAGGCCGCCCGGACCATGGCGCTGATGGGCGTGGCCGGCGTCAGCGAGCTGACACCGGACCACGTCCGGCTCGGTGCCGTGCGCTAGATAACGCCGAGGGCCAGCATCGCGTCGGCAACCTTCACGAAGCCGCCGATGTTGGCGCCCACCACGTAGTTCCCGGGGGATCCGTACTCGTCGGCCGTCGCGGCGCACCGGTCATGGATGTTGACCATGATCTGGCTCAGCCGCTGCTCGGTGTGCTCGAAGGACCAGGAGTCCCGGCTGGCGTTTTGCTGCATTTCCAGGGCGGAAGTGGCCACGCCGCCGGCGTTCGCCGCCTTGCCCGGGCCGAAGAGCACGCCCGCCTCCTGGAAGACCTCAATCGCCTTGGGGGTGCAGGGCATGTTGGCGCCCTCTGCCACGGCCACGACGCCGGATTTCAGCAGCGAGGTGGCATCGTCTTCGCTCAGTTCGTTCTGCGTGGCACAGGGCAGGGCAACATTGGCACCGGCGTCCCACACCGAGCCGCCGGCCACGAAGGAGACCTTGCCGCCTCGGCGCTGGGCATACTCGGAGATGCGTCCACGCTCGTGTTCCTTGATCTGGCGCAGCAGGTCGACGTCGATCCCTGCCTCATCCACCACATAACCGGAGGAATCGGAGCAGGCTACAACCTTGCCGCCCAGTTCCTGCGCCTTGGCGATTGCGTTGACGGCCACGTTGCCGGAGCCGGAGACGATCACCCGCTGCCCGTCCAGGCTCAGTCCGCGGGTCTTGAGCATCTGTTCGACGAACATGACCACGCCGTAGCCGGTTGCCTCGGGGCGCACCAGCGAGCCGCCCCAGCTGACGCCCTTGCCTGTGAGCACACCGGATTCATAACGGTTGGTGATCCGCTTGTACTGGCCGAAGAGGTAACCGATTTCCCGGCCGCCGACGCCGATGTCCCCGGCGGGCACGTCAGTGTATTCACCGATGTGCCGGTAGAGCTCCGTCATGAAGGATTGGCAGAAGCGCATGACTTCGGCATCGGACTTTCCGCGCGGGTCAAAGTCCGATCCGCCCTTGCCGCCGCCGATGGGCATGCCGGTCAGGGCGTTCTTGAAGATCTGTTCGAAACCGAGGAACTTGACGATGCCCAGGTAGACGCTGGGATGGAAGCGCAGACCACCCTTGTACGGGCCGAGGGCGGAGTTGAATTCGACGCGGAAGCCGCGGTTAATGCGGACATGGCCCTGGTCGTCCACCCACGGCACACGGAAAATGATCTGGCGCTCGGGCTCACAGATCCGCTGCAGGATTGCGGCTTCACCGAACTCGGGGTGCTTGCGCAGCACCGGTTCCAGGGATTCGAAGACTTCGACGACTGCTTGGTGGAATTCTGTTTCGCCGGGATTGCGGCGGAAAACTTCGTCGCGCACGCGGGTGAGTGTTGCGTCCATGTGTTGCTCCTTATCGATGCCCCCACCCGTTAACCACGCTAGACCGGTCAGCGCCGGTAAGCGATCCAGGATCGGGTTGGGGTGCCGCCTACGGGCGGCGCCGGCGGAACTTCGGTAGAGCTCCCAACAGATCGGCTGCGCGTTCCGCGGCGCGGCCTACAGTTCGGCCCAGCTGCTGCTGGACACTGGCATCGACTGCTGCTGCCGGGGTTTCGGCGGCACCGGACGGCATCTTGGCCGCGGCTGCTGCAGCAGTGGTTTGCCGTGTTGTACCGGGAAGGCCGGCAAACAGGGAACGGCCGCGGGCTTCACCGCTGTGTCCGGCGGCGACGCCCGCCAGGCGAGGTGTGGTGGCCTGGGCGGCTGTAAGTGATGGCAGATCAAATGCGCTTAGCCATAGTACTACTTCGTCGAGGGGGCCGGTCTTCAGGGAGTAGAAGCGCCGCTGGCCTTCAGCGCGCATATCAACCAGTCCCGCTTCGCGGAGGACCTTCAGGTGCTTGGATACCGTGGGCTGGCTGACCTCCAGTTCCTGGACCAATGTCCCTACGGACTTGTCGCCGCAGCGCAGCGCGCCGAGGATTTCCCGCCGGGTTCCCTCTGCTATGACAGCGAAAACATCGTCAATGACCATATGCATTACCTTAGCGGCATATCTGTGCTGTCTCAGTTTCGGCAGGAGAGCGGTCCATTCAGTCGAACCAGGGGTCCAGACCGTGCAGCGGGAAGACTTCCTTGCGGGTGGCCATGACCGTTCGGTCAATGTCGTCATTCGGGTCGTATCCAACCTCCCACGACCGCCACCACATATCCACGCCGTCACCCATCTCTGCCGGGGTGTCGATTCCGTGCCGTTCGCGGACGTACTCCCGCCACGGCTGGGGCACGGGGGTGGTCAGCGGCATCCGGGTATTCGCGGCCACTGCCAGCAGCAGCGTCCAGGACCGCGGAACCACGCTGGCCACGTTGTATCCGCCGCCGCCTGTGGCAATCCAGCGTCCCTCGCAGAACTGGTCTGCCAGCCCGGAAATGGTCAGGGCTGCCTGCCGCTGCGTATCCACGGATACGCGCAGGTTGGAGAGCGGGTCATCGCGGTGGCCGTCGCAGCCGTGCTGGCTAATGATCACTTCCGGCGCAAAGGCGGCTGTGAGCTGGGGGACGACGGCGTGGAAGGCGCGCAGCCACCCGGCATCCCGGGTGCCGGGCGGCAGTGCAACGTTCACGGCTGTGCCCGGCGCGTCAGGCCCTCCGGATTCATTGGCGAACCCCGTTCCGGGAAAAAGGGAGATCCCGGTTTCGTGGACCGAGATGGTCATGACCCTTGGGTCGTTCCAGAAAATGGACTGGGTGCCGTCCCCGTGGTGCGCGTCGACGTCGATATACAGGACCCGGCTGTAGCCCGCGTCCAGGAACCGCGCGACGGCCGCAGCGGCGTCGTTGTAGATGCAGAAACCGGATGCCTTTCCCGCAAACGCGTGGTGCATTCCGCCGGCAAAGTTGACCGCGTGGCGGGCCCGGCCGGAGATCACGGCCTCAGCCGCGGCAAGGGAACCGCCCACCAGCCTGGCGCTGGCCTCGTGCATCCCCTCGAACGCGGGATCGTCCTCCGTTCCGAGGCCCAGGGCAGCGTTGGACGTCTGGGGATTCCGGCTGACTTCCCTCACGGCTGCTACGTAAGCGGTATCGTGCACCCGCTCCAGCTGGCGGTCCTCCGCGACGTACGGAGCACCCAGGGTGACCTGGGGAAGATCGAAAATACCGAGCTCCTTCGCCAGGCGGGCGGTCAGGTCCAGCCGCAGCGGACTCATGGGATGCGTGGAGCCGAAGTTATACGCCAGCAGCGATTCGTCCCACACGATGTGCGTGGGCACAGCGGTGAGGCCCAGCCCGGTACTCGTCATGCTCACAGGCTACGCGATCCGCCCCGGACGGCCTGCACCGCCGGACGCCCGGTTAAGTGGTTTACTACTTGGCAGGACCCCGCGCACAGAACTGGACTTTTCGACCCATGGCATCCCAACCGCAGCACACGCTGCAGACGCGGCAGCGCCGTCCCTTCGGCTTCATCGTCGCAGGCCGGGACTTCATTGACGCCGTGGCCAATTCTTCCCCGGCGAGACTGGCCCTGATCGTCTTCTCGCTGGTGATCCTGCTCTTTACGGCGCTGCTGGCCCTGCCTGTAGCGTCGTCCTCCGGTGAGGCCACAGCCCTGCACGATGCCCTGTTCACGGCGGTGTCCGCAGTGTGCGTGACCGGGCTGACGGTGGTCTCTACCGCCACCTACTGGTCCGGTTTTGGCCAGGTCCTCATCCTGATTGCCATCCAGGTGGGCGGCCTGGGCATCCTGACCATGGCATCGCTGCTGGCGCTGGCTGTGAACCGCCGCCTGGGCGTCCGCGGCAAGCTGATCGCGCAGGAAGGCATGAACACCGGCCGCCTGGGTGAGGTGGGCAACCTGCTGAGGATCGTCGTGAGTACCACCGTGCTCATCGAACTCGCACTGGCTGCCGTGCTCGCACCCCGGTTCATGATCCTGGGCGAGTCTCCGGGCGAGGCCATCTGGCACGCCGTCTTCTACTCCATCTCTTCCTTCAACAACGCCGGGTTCACGCCGCACTCGGACGGTTTGGTGCCGTACGAATATGACCTGTGGGTGCTGATCCCCATCATGGCCGGCGTCTTCATCGGCAGCCTGGGCTTCCCGGTGATCATGGTCCTGCTGCAGAGCCGCATGCGGACACGGAGGTGGAACCTGCACACCAAGCTCACGGTGCTGGTCTCCCTGATCCTGCTGGCCGCCGGCTCAGTGCTGTGGGCCCTGTTTGAATGGTTCAACCAGCGCACGATCGCCGGGATGGGAGTGGGCGAGAAGATCCTGCATGCGGTGTTCGCCTCCGTGATGATGCGCTCCGGCGGGTTCAGCCTGGTGGACATGGCGGACCAGGACGCTTCCACCCTGCTGATCACGGACATGCTGATGTTCGCCGGCGGCGGTTCCGCTTCCACCGCGGGCGGCATCAAGGTCACCACCATTGCCGTGATCTTCCTGGCCATCGTCGCGGAGGCACGCGGCGATACCGATGTGCGGGCCTTCGGACGGAACATTCCGGCCGGAGCGCTGCGGGTGGCCATTTCGGTGGTGATCCTGGGCGCCACCATGGTGGCAGTGGCCACGATCGGACTGCTGGTCGTCACGGAGGAAACCCTCCAGCCGGTACTGTTCGAAGTGATCTCCGCGTTTGCCACCGTGGGCCTGAGCATCGGGCTCAGTCCCGAGCTGCCGCCGTCGGGCAAATACATCCTGGCCGGCCTGATGTTCGCCGGCCGCGTCGGAACAATCACGCTGGCGGCCGCCCTGGCCCTGCGCCAGCGCAAGCCGCTGTACCACTACCCTGAGGAAAGGCCCATCATTGGCTGAGAGACCGCCGCACAATGCCCCCGTCCTGGTTATTGGACTGGGCCGCTTTGGTTCCGCCACCGCCGAGCAGCTGGTGAAGCAGGGCCGTGAAGTCCTGGCCATCGAACGGGACCCGGACCTGGTGCAGAAAGCGTCGGGCAAGCTCACGCACGTGGTGCAGGCGGACGCAACCAACATCGATGCGCTCAAGCAGCTTGGCGCGCAGGACTTCTCTGCCGCCGTCGTGGGCGTGGGCACGTCCATCGAGTCAAGCGTGCTCATTACCGTAAACCTGGTGGACCTGGGCATCGAGCACCTGTGGGTAAAGGCCATTACCCCGGCCCACGGAAAGATCCTCACCCGGATCGGCGCCAACCATGTGATCTACCCCGAGGCCGACGCCGGGCAGCGTGCCGCCCATCTGGTGGGTGGACGGATGCTGGACTTCATCGAGTTCGACGACGACTTCGCAATCGTGAAGATGTACCCGCCCAAGGAAACCCAGGGCTTCACCCTGCGCGAATCCAACGTCCGCTCGAAGTACGGGGTCACGGTGGTGGGGGTGAAGTCCCCGGGCGAGGACTTCACCTATGCGCAGGCTGACACCAAGGTCTCCAGCCGGGACGTGCTGATCGTGTCCGGCCACGTGGACCTGCTGGAACGCTTCGCCTCCCGGCCCTAGGGCTGCCGCGCAGCGCTGAGCCCGGCGGTGATCTCCGCTGAGCGGTCCGCTGCGGCGTGCATGCCGCCGGCGATGATGCCTGGCAGCCCCCGGGCGTCAAAAACGCCGATCGCTGCTTCCGTGGTGCCGTTGGGGCTGGTCACGGCCTTCCGCAGGGCTGCGGCGTCCGCTTCGGGTTCTGCCAGCATCGCGCCTGCTCCGGCAATGGTCTCAGCGGCCAGCAGTGCTGCCAGTTCCGGATCCAGGCCCAGGTCTGCTCCCGCCTTCGCCATTGCCTCGGCAAGGTAGAAGGCGTACGCGGGGCCGGATCCGCTGACGGAGCCAACGGCGTTGATCTGGTCTTCGCGCACCTCGAATACCCGGCCGGTGCCCGACAGCAGGGAACGCACCAGCTTCACGGAGTCCGCAGTTGCAGCCGAACCCGGCGCAAGTGCGGTCACGCCGCGGCCCAGCTTTGCTGGCGTGTTGGGCATGGTTCGGATCACCTGGGTGCCGGCGGGCAGGGCAGCCTCCATCAGCTCCAGCGGGACGGCCGCTGCAACACTGACGACGACGGCTTCCGGGCGAAGCGTGGCAGCAACGTCTTCCAGCATGGCGCGCACGCCCACGGGCTTAACACCGATGATGACGACGTCCGCGGATTCCGCGGCGGTGCGGTTGGCGCCGGCGTCCTCAGACTCGGCCAGCACGGTGATGCCGTGTCGTTCGCGGAGCTGCCCGGCACGTTCGCTCCGCCGCACCGTGGCGGTGATGAGTTCGGGCGGGAAGCCGCCGGCAAGGATGCCGCCAAGGATGGCCTCGTTCATGGAGCCGCAGCCCAGGAAAGAAAGTCGGGGAAGATTCTGCATGCCCCGATTCTCGCACGGTGCCCCGCAGCGCCCGAATACGAAGATTCCAAGCAGACATTCAGGCAGCTCTGTGCCGGTCCACAACTTTGGTGCGTATCGTAATTATTGCCTCTTGGAGGTGCGAGTGATGAAGGGCCGGTTTACCGGCCCGGTGGTGCCGGCGATCCGCGGACGTTTCCCCCCAACCGTCCCGTTTGACCGCCGGCACCCACTCGTTTAAGCGGCGGCTATTCGTCCAGCACCTGGTTCAGGTTCACGCGGGCAAATTCAAGGGTCTGCCGCAGCATCTCTTCCCGTTCCCCTGCTTCCTTTGCCTTGCGGGTACTGACTTCGATCGCCACAGTGCCGGTGTATCCGGTTTCGGACAGATACTGCAGGGTTTCCGCGCAGCGCTGGGTGCCTTGCCCCGGAAGCAGGTGCTCATCCTTGCCGTTGGGTGTTCCGTCGGTGAGGTGGACGTGGCTCAGCCGGCTGCCCAGCTTGCGGATCTCCTCATAAGAGTCCATTCCGGCGATGGCGGCGTGGGAGAAATCCCAGGTCACATGCTCATAAGGTTCCGGCAGGGGATTCCAGTGCGGGAGGTAGGCTTTTGCCTCCCTGCCCCGGACCCTCCACGGGTACATGTTCTCCACCGCGATGGTGACGCCGTATTCCTCTGCGATTCGGCGGACACCCTCAGCGAAGTTCTCCGCGTAGCCGGACTGCCAGCGGAAGGGCGGATGTGCCACTACGGTTGTCGCTCCGACTTCCGCGGCCATCGCGGCGGAGAGTTCGATCTTGGTCCAGGCCTTTCCCCATACCTGCTGCGTCAGCAGCAGTGTCGGCGCGTGGATGGCAAGCACCGGCATCTGGTACCGCTCGATCAGGCCGCGGATGGTCTCCGGGTTGCGGCTGATCTGGCTGCCCGTGACCATCACTTCCACGCCGTCGTAGCCCAGGTCGTGTGCCACGGCGAACGTGTCATGGACGGACAGCGGGTATACGGACGAACTGGACAGCGCCACGGGGATCTGCGGTAGGTTCGCCGCGGGCTGCACGTTCTGGGGGGAGGTCAGTGTCATAGTGGTGCACTTCCGTTCGGTTCGCCGGCCGCAGCCAGGACCAGTGCCCCGGCCGGTCCCGGCGGGAGGATGTGGGGACCGGCAGGCGGCCTGCCCAGAGGGCCGGCATTTCCTGTGTCGAAGCGCAGCGTGTCGAAACGCTGCAGGATGAGTCCCTCCCGAAGTGCCCAGGGGCAGATCCGCAGGGACTTGATGCTGAAGGCTTCCATTGCTGCTTCCGCTACCAGGGCGCCGGCAAGGACCTGCGGGGCGCGCAGGTCCGAAACGCCGTCAAGCTCCGCCCGCTGGGCCGCGGTCATCCCTGCCAGCCGCGGGATGAGGGCGGAGAGGTCGGCACGGCGCAGCTTGCGGCGTGCGTACACCCCGGCACCGGAAGGCGCGGCCCCGGTGAGGCGGGCCAGGGACCGGAACGTCTTGGAGGTTCCCGCAGCAAGGTGGGGGGAACCATACTCCTTGAACTCTGCCGCGGCTTCCTGCACGACGCCGCGGATATGGCTGCGCAGGGCATGGACGGCGGCAGGACCGGGCGGGTCTTCGTGCAGCCAGTCGCGGGTGAGCCGTCCGGCGCCCAGCGGCACCGAGACAGCGACGTCGGGCAGTTCATCCTGTCCCTGCGCCATTTCGAAGGACCCGCCGCCAATATCCAGGTCCAGCAGGGTGCCGGCGCCCCAGCCGAACCAGCGGCGGACCGCGAGGTAGGTCATGGAAGCTTCCTGCCGGCCGCTGAGCTCCTTGAGCGTCACGCCGGTTTCCAGCTCCACAAAGTCCAGCACGCTTTGGCCGTTGGCGGACTCGCGGATCGCGGAGGTGGTAAACGCGAGCATGTCCTGCGCGCGGTGGCGGAGGGCGAAGTCGCGGGCCTCAGCCACGAAGTCCGCCAGCAGGCGCTGGCCCTGGGGCGTTACCGCCCCGCCGGCGTCCAGGTGGGCTACCAGCTGCAGGGGACGTTTATGGGACGCGAACGGGACAGGGCGCGCACCGGGGTGTGCATCGACCAGCAGCAGATGCACGGTGTTGGACCCAATGTCCAGGACTCCTAGTCGCATGATCCCATTATGCGGCCGTACCGGCCGCACACCTTTCCGGGCCCCTGTGCAGGGGACCGGAAAATGTGCGCGGCAGCCGGCACCGTCTTACTTCTTGGCCGTCGCGCGCTTGCGGACCGGCTTCTTGGCCGGGCCCTTCTCGCGCTTCTCCGCGAGCAGTTCAAGCGCCCGTTCCCGGGTCAGTTCCTCAATGGCCATGGACCGCGGAACGGTGATGTTGGTGATGCCGTCGGTGATGTAGGGACCAAAGCGGCCGTCCTTGACCACTACCGGCTTCTCCGAGACGGGATCGGTGCCGAACTCGGCCAGCGGAGCCGCAGCCTGCCGCCCGCCGCGCTGCTTGGGCTGGGAGTAGATCTCCAGTGCCTGCTCCAGGGTGATCGTGAAGATCTCCTCCTCGGAGCCGATCGACCTGGAGTCGGTGCCCTTCTTCAGGTACGGACCAAACCGGCCGTTCTGCACGGTGATCTCATTGCCCTCGGCGTCGGTGCCCAGCACCCGGGGCAGACGCATCAGCTTCAGCGCCTCTTCCAGGGTGACAGTCTCCACGCTCATGGACTTGAACAGCGAACCCGTGCGCGGCTTAACCTTGGCAGGCTTCTTCGGCGGCTTGGGCTTGCCGTTCTTGTAATACTCCACCGGCTGGTTCGCCAGTTCCTCGGCCGTGGGCTCCGGAATGAGTTCAATGACGTACGGGCCGTAACGGCCGTTGCGCGCCACGATGGTCCGCCCGGTCTCGGGGTCCTCCCCCAGTACGCGCTCCTCGGGGCCGGCACTGTTCATCAGCTCAATGGCCTTCTCAGCGGTCAGCTCATCCGGGGCAAGGTCCTCGGGTACGTTGGCGCGGTCGGGTTCGGTGCCTTCCGGGGCGTCCGCCGGCAGCGGGCGCTCCAGGTACGGGCCAAACTTGCCCACGCGCAGCACAATGCCGTCGGCGATCTCGATGGAGTTCACGGCACGTGCGTCGATTTCACCGAGGTCGTTGACGATGGTGTGCAGGCCGGTGTCTTTCCGGTCGCCGTAGTAGAACTGGTTCAGCCACTCCACGCGGCCGGCTTCGCCGCGCGCAATGCGGTCCAGGTCCTCTTCCATTTCGGCGGTGAAGTCGTAGTCCACGTAGTCAGTGAAGTGTTCCTCCAGCAGCCGGACCACGGAGAACGCAATCCAGCTGGGCACCAGTGCCTGGCCGCGCTGCGTGACGTACCCGCGGTCCATGATCGTGGAGATCGTCGCGGCGTACGTGGACGGGCGTCCGATTCCCAGCTCTTCGAGCGTCTTCACCAGCGAAGCTTCGGTGAAGCGCGGCGGCGGGGAAGTTTCATGGCCGCTGGCTGCCAGGTCGGCGGCGCTGAGCGGATCGTCCTTCTTGAGGACCGGCAGGCGTCCTCCTTCGGAACCTTCGTCCTCGTCCCGGGTAGCGTCGTGGCCTTCTTCGTAGGCGGCCATAAAACCGCGGAAGGTGATGACGGTACCGGAGGCCGAGAATTCGGCGTCACGCCCGTCAGCCGAGACGGCACCCAGCTTGACTGACGCCGTCGAACCCTTGGCGTCCGCCATCTGGGAGGCGACGGTGCGCTTCCAGATCAGTTCATAGAGCTTGAACTCGTCTCCGCGCAGCGAGGATGCAACCTGCGCCGGGGTGCGGAAGGAGTCGCCGGCGGGGCGGATGGCCTCGTGGGCTTCCTGAGCGTTTTTGGACTTGCCTTTGTAGACGCGGCGGGCTTCGGGCACATACTCGGGTCCGTAGAGTTCCGAAGCCTGCCGGCGGGCAGCGTTGATTGCCTGGTCCGACAGGGACGAGGAATCGGTACGCATATAGGTGATGTAGCCGTTTTCATACAGCCGCTGCGCAACCTGCATGGTCACGCGGGAGGAGAAGCGCAGCTTGCGGCTGGCCTCCTGCTGCAGCGTGGAGGTGGTGAACGGGGCTGCGGGGCGGCGGGTGTACGGCTTGGTTTCAAGGGACCGGACGGTGAACGACGCCGATTGCAGGCCTTCGGCGAGGGACAGGGCGGCCGCTTCATCCAGGTGCGTGACGTTCTTGGACTTGAGCTCGCCGCGGTCGGTGAAGTCCTTGCCGGACGCGATCCGGGCGCCGTCAACCGAAGTCAGGCGCGCCTTGAAACTTTCCGAGGAGGCAGTGGAGAACGTGCCGAGCAGGTCCCAGTAGGACGCGGAGCGGAACGCCATCCGCTCGCGTTCGCGCTCTACGACCAGGCGGGTTGCCACGGACTGGACGCGGCCGGCGGAGAGGCCGCGGGCCACCTTGCGCCAGAGCACAGGGGAGATCTCGTAGCCGTAGAGGCGGTCCAGGATGCGGCGGGTTTCCTGGGCATCGACCATGGAGATGTCGATGTCCCGCATTTCCAGCAACGCCCGCTGGATCGCTTCCTTGGTGATTTCCGGGAAGGTCAGGCGGTGGACGGGAACCTTCGGCTTCAGCACCTGGAGCAGGTGCCACGCGATGGCTTCGCCTTCGCGGTCACCGTCAGTTGCGAGGTAGAGTTCGTCGGCGTCTTTGAGCGCGGCCTTGAGCTCCGCAACCTTCTTCTTCTTGTCCGTGGAGACAACGTAATAGGGCTCGAAGTCCTTATCCAGGTCAACGGCAAACTTGCCCAGCGAACTCTTCTTCAGCTCGGCGGGAAGGTCCGAGGGCTGCGGAAGGTCACGGATATGACCCATCGACGCCGTGACCTCAAAGCCGTCGCCAAGATAGCCGGCGATCGTCTTGCCCTTGGCCGGTGACTCGACAATTACCAGCTTCTTCTTCTTGCCGGTCGACTTCTCCGTTGCCTTAACTGGCACTGTTCTCCTACGTACGGGATGGTTCAAAACGGATGATCAACGGCGCGTGCAGCGCACCGCATGCTCGCTCATCCTTAGACAGTATGGGGAAACCCCAAGCACAAGGGTAACCATAACTGCACCGGCGGGCGGACCCGGACCAATTTAGCTGTGCGCTGGGTTACGGTGCTGCCGGAAGGAGGAACCCGTCCAGGACCAGGTTGCGCACTTCTTCCTCCAGCGCGGCGGCGAACTCCGGATCCCCACGGCCCAGAAGCGAGCCAAGTGCCGCGATAATCGCCCCGGCGGGCAGGTCGCCGTCGCACGCTGACACAAAGCCTGTCAGCTCGGTGCTCATCAGGTTGGTCCGCCGCAGGCCGGCGCCCTGGCGGAGCAGGATCACACCGGGATGCTCAGCGCCGGGGCGGGCATGGCGTTCCTCGGTGACATCCTCGGCCACTACAAGGTGCTCGGCGCCCAGGTGAGGGTGCGCCTGGATCCAGTCAAAACGTTCGACGGCGGCAGCCAGGTGCGGTGCGAGCGGGGACTCGAGCGGGTGGGTGATTTCCTCGAACCGGAGCAGCGGGGCTGCCGTTGAGTTGGCCCGCCGCCGCATCCACACTGAGCCGAAGCCGACGCCGGTGGTCCCGCGGGAGGCGAAGTCGCGCAGGTAGGCGGCGTAAGAGGCGGCGTACTCGTCCCGGTCCCGGTTCTCTGCCGCGTCCCGAAGCCACATTTCCGCGTATTCGGCCGGGCTGAGCACCTCACGCTGGATCACCCAGGCGTCCATGCCCTCCGGCAGCCAGGAGCGCAGCCGGGCGTTCCAGGTGTCCTTCCCGCCGTCTTCCGCCGGCCCCTGGATCTCCCAGTTCCCCAGCATCTGTGCGATGCCGCCCGGAGCCAGCACGGATTCAAGGTTCCGGAAGAGACCGGAAACGATCTGGTCCCCCGGCAGTCCGCCGTCACGGTAGGTGAAGCGGTCTTCTTCATCCTCGCCGGACACCCGCGGGGTGATCACGAACGGCGGGTTTGAAACCACCTGGTCAAAGTGCTCCCCCGCCACCGGCTCCAGCATGCTGCCAAGCCGAAGCTGAACGCGGCGATCCAGCTGGTCCGGGTCAAGTCCGAGGGCCGGGGCGTTCAGCACCAGGTTAAAACGGGTGAAACCCAGGGCCCGCTCGGAGATGTCCGTGGCGGTTACGTGCCGGGCGTGTCCCAACAGGTGGAAGACCTGGATCCCGCAGCCGGTGCCCAGGTCCAGCGCCCGGTCCACCGGAGTGTTAATGCTCAGCTGGGCCAGGGACAGGGATGCCTGCCCGATGCCCAGCACATGCCCGTGCGGCAGCACTCCCGGACGCTGGTGGGCCCCGAGGTCGCTGGCCACCCAGAGGTGCGTGCTGCCGGCGCGGCCGTCGAACTCGTAGGGCCGCAGGTCCACGCTGGCGCGCAGCATTTCGGATGCCTCAGGGTCCTCCTCCGCCAGTCCGAGCTCCGCCAGCCCCTCCGTGCCCGTCCGGGGGAATGCGTCCCGGACCTGCTGCGCTGGAACGGAGGAGCCTACGAGCCACAGCGCCACCGCAGCGGCCACCGGGGCCGGGGCGCCGCCGTCGGCTGCTGCCCTGCAGGCGAGCATGGCAGGAACCAGCTGGTCCCGGGACAGGGCGGAGCTGGCCTCCTCCCCCAGGAAGGCTGCGACGCCGTCGACCGTGTAGCCGGCGTCGGACAGATCGGCGGCGAGCGCAGCCAGCAGCGGAAGGTTAAAACTTTGGGGTGTGCCCGGAACGCGGGAGAAGTCAGTCACCCGTCCAGTCTAGGTTCAGCTCCCTTCCCCATTCCCCCATCGAGATGGCAGATACGGCTCTTTTGAGCGCTCAAACGAGCCGTATCTGCCATCTCGATGGGGCGGGAGGGGTTAGGCGCGGCGCGGAATCTTGATGAAGGGGGCCAGGACCAGGCCGGCGGTGGCCAGCAGCGCTCCGATGATGAACGCGGTGTGCGCACCGGAGAACAACGAATCGGCCAGTGCCGAACCCTCGTCCAGCCGGGCAGCGGAGAGCGTGGAGAGCACGGTGACGAAGATGGTGGTGCCAATCGCGCCGCCGAGCTGCTGACCGGTGTTGAAGATCGCCGACCCGTGGCCGTAAAGCCGCGGTTCCACAGTGGCCAGGGCAGAGGAGAGCAGTCCCGTCATCAGCATGGCCAGACCGATACTGAAGACAATGTGGGCAACGGTGAAGACCCAGGTGGCGGATTCCGGAGTGACACCGACGTACATCCACTGGCCAAGGGCCAGCATTGCGGCACCGGGGATCAGCACCGGGCGGGGACCGAAGCGGTCAAAGACGCGGCCAAAGACCGGTCCGACGGCGGCCTGGATCAGTCCGCCGGGCAGGAGCATCAGGCCGATGGTCAGGGTATCCAGTCCCCTGCCGGTCTGCAGCATGATCGGCACAATCACCACGGTGCCCAGCAGGGTGCCCATGGCGATCATGATCAGGATGACGCTGAGGGAGAAGTTCCGGTTCCGGAACGGTGCCAGGTTCAGCAGTTCCCTGCCGGTCCGGGTGAGGCGGATCTGCCGCTGGATGAACAATGCCAGGGATCCGGCTCCCACAACCACGCTGACGCCCACCAGTACCAGGTTGTCTGCGGCGTGCTCCAGGCTGGAGATCGCGTAGACCAGGAAGCCGAATGCCAGCGCAGACAGGATCACCGAGGGCACATCCACGGGCAGCTTGCGGGTATTGGAGGGGATCTTGATGAAGATGATTCCCAGCGCCAGGACCACTGCGGCGATGGGCAGCATCAGCACAAAGATCCAGTGCCAGCTCAGGGCGTTGACGATCGCACCTGAAACAGTGGGGCCAAGCGCGGGACCAACAGAGATGACGATCGAGTTCAGGCCCATGATGGCGCCGCGCTTGTGCGGCGGAACCAGTGTCAGCGTGGTGGTCATGAGCAGCGGCAGCACAATGGCCGTGCCTACGGCCTGGATGATCCGGGCGATGAGCAGCAGGGCGAAGCTGGAGGCGAAGACAGCCAGCACCGTGCCGGCCAGGAAGCTGGCCAGCGCGAAGATGAACAGGCTTCGGGTGGTGAAGCGCTGGAGCAGGAACCCGGTGGTCGGGATAACCACGGAGACGGTCAGCAGGAACCCGGTGGTCAGCCACTGGCCGGCCGCTGCGGAGACCTGCAGGTCCGCCATGATCGAGGGCAAAGCCACGGTCAGGACTGTTTCGTTCAGGATCATGAGGAACGCAGCCAGGGCCAGCGCCCCGATGATTCCGGTCAGCTGTTTCGTGTTCAGCGCCGGAGCGGCATTCTCTCCGCCGGGTTGTGCGGTGGTGCTTTTGGTGCTCAAGGATTCCTCGGTTTCTTCTGGACTGGAACCGGAAAATTCTGTCACAGACTGACAGATTCACCTAACGAAAGTGGCATACTGTGACAGAAGACAATGCCCCTACAGGCACGGCGAAGGGAGCGGAAACACCATGGGCAAGCGCGCAGACCATAAGGCCGCTACGCGGCGGGAGATCCAGCTGGCCACTCTCGATTTACTGGAAGCCGACGGCGTGGAGGCGACGACGGTGGCGCGCATTGCCGAAAGGGCAGGCATCTCTGAGCGGACTTTCTTCCGCTACTACGATTCCAAGGAAGCGGCCGCGGTGCCCGGGCAGGGCGAGCTGCTGAACGCCTTACTCTCCCGGGAAGCACCTGCCGGGTCCGCGCCGCTGATTCTCCGCGAGCTGATTGATGCCTGCCGCGAGCAGTTCGCCTACGAGGTGGAGCAATCTGACTTCAAGCGGATCTCCCGGCTGCTGCTGCGGGAGCCACGACTGCTGCAGGTGGTTTCCCGGCAGGAAATCCAACTGGTGGGGGACCTCAGCGACTCACTGCAGGAACGCGGCCTGCTGGACCGGATGCAGGCACAGACCGTGGCCGAACTGATTGCCTGCACCTGGCGCATAGCCTGGCAGTGCTTTGCCCGCGAACAGGCAGCAGGCAGCGCGTCGAATCCTGCGGACCTCTTCGAACAGGCGGTCAGGAGCCTGGCCGAGACGACGGCCCCGGCGGCCTTCGGGAACTAAATCAGGGGCCGGGGCGATGACCAACCGGCGGTACTAGGCCTCGCAGCCGTCCGGGCAGCGCAGCGTAGAGGGATCCGAGGAGCACTCAGCGCAGTACAGCGTCAGCTTGCGGCAGGATGGATTGGAGCAGTTCTCGAACTTGCTGGTAGGGGCATGGCAGCGTACGCACTCACCGATCGTGGCGGCGTCGTCCGTGAATTCCATGTGCATGCGCTTGTCGAAGACATAAAGCGAGCCTTCCCACAGGCCCTTGTCACCAAAGGTCTCCCCGTACCGGACGATTCCGCCCTTCATCTGGTAGACCTCCTGGAATCCGCGGTTCACCATCAGAGCCGAGAGAACTTCGCAGCGCACCCCTCCCGTGCAGTAGGTGACCACAGGCTTGTCCTTCAGGTCGTCGTACTTGCCGGACTCGAGTTCCTTGATGAAGTCGTGCGTCGTGGACACATCCGGGACCACAGCTCCCTTGAACTTGCCGATCTGCGCCTCGAAGGCGTTGCGGCCGTCAAAGAAGACCACGTCCTCACCGGCGGCCTTCTTGGCTTCCACCAGCTGGTGCAGCTCTTCGGGGCGCAGGTGGGTGCCGCCGCCCACAACACCGTTCTCATCCACTTTCAGTTCCCCGGGCGCTCCGAAGCTCACGATTTCCGGACGGACCTTCACGCTGAGGCGCGGGAAATCCTCGGCCGAGCCTTCGGAGTACTTGATATCCATCTTCTTGAACGCGGGGTACTCCCGGGTCGCCTTTACATAGGCTTTAACCGCACTGAGTTCACCGCCGACCGTTCCGTTGATGCCGTCCTCGGAGACCAGGATGCGGCCGCGCAGACCAAGCTTCTCGCACAGGGCACGCTGCCAGAGGCGGATCGCTTCGGGGTCCGGGAGGGGGGTGAAGGCGTAATAGAGAGCAATTCGATTCATGGCCACGTATTAAGGGTAGACCGGCTGGGGAAATCCGGTTTTGCCGGACCGCCCTCCCGCCCGGGGGAAGGGCGGGCTAGTGTTTGGCGCATGAACGGACTAACCGATGATCTCTTGGAGACCTGGGTGACGGGCTGGGCGAAGGCCCGCGGATACCAGACACGCCACGAGGGTCGGTTCCCGGCCGCTTTCCTGCATGACAAAACCAACGACTGGGAGTACTTCGCTCTGGAGCCGTCCCACGATGAGTTCGCTGCCCTGGCCAGTTCGGCACGGCAGGGCGCAGGGCGTCTGTTCACGATTGTCACGTCCAGGGTCTCGGAACTCTACGGTGCCGCAAACGTCTATGGGCTCTCCGTCCGGTCCACCGATGAGGTGTTTATGCTCCTGCCCATGGAGGGCCAGGACATTGAAGATCCGCTGCCCCCGGACGGGTTCACCGCCCAGACTTTCCGCAGCAGTACCGGTGGCCGGGTGGAAGTGGCGTCCGGGGACGTCACGGCCGCGGGAGGGCATGTGGCGGTGGTGGACGGCTTCGCGGTCTATGACCAGATTGTCACCGATCCCGGTTTCCGCAGGCAGGGACTTGGCAGCTATGTGATGCGGGCGCTGACGGCCGTGGCGCTGGAGCACGACGCCGAGACCGGGCTGCTGATCTCTCCTGCAACCGGCCTGGAGCTCTACCGGTACCTCGGCTGGGAGTCCCTGGCGAGCGTCATGATGTTTGAGCCGCGGCTGTAGATTTCGCCTGCCGCGGACCGGCCGGTATGGGTGTCCCGAACGCACGGGTACCAGTGGGACAATGGCCGCGTGGCCATTTCTGATTCCCTGATCCCGCTGCTCGGCGGCGGAGCCGACCCGGAGCAGCTGGTCCATATTCATCAGATTCCGGCCCGGCAAGCGCAGACGGCGTCGTGGCCGGACTGGGTTCACCCCGATCTGGTTGACGCCTACGCAACGCTGGGCGTGCACTCTCCCTGGCAGCACCAGGCCGAAGCGGCAGACTGTGCCCATGCCGGACGGCACACGATCATTTCCACCGGCACGGCTTCCGGCAAGTCGCTGGCCTACCAGCTGCCGGTGCTGGACGAAATCCACCGGACCGCTTTGGATGACCGCATTTCCCTGGAGCCCACCGGGTCCGTGGCCCTGTACCTCTCCCCCACCAAGGCGCTGGCCGCTGACCAGCTGGCGGCCCTTAACTCCCTGCACCTCCCGACGCTGCGTGCCGAAACGTACGACGGCGATACCGACCCGGGTGCCCGCCGCTGGATCCGGGACCACGCCAATATGGTGCTGGCGAACCCTGACATGCTGCACTTTGGTGTGCTCCCGAATCATGCGTGGTGGGCCCGGTTCTTCCGCCGTCTGAAGTACGTCATCATCGATGAGGCGCACAGCTACCGGGGTGTCTTCGGGTCCAATGTGGCCAATTTGATGCGCCGCCTGCGCCGGATCTGCGCATACTACGGCGCGGATCCGGTGTTCATCGGAGCGTCTGCCACCTCCGCTGATCCTGCGCAGTCCTTCGGCCGGCTGATCGGCAGCGAGGTGCAGGCCTTCACCCGGGACTATTCGCCGCACGGAGCAACAACCGTTGCGCTGTGGGAGCCGCAGCTCACCGACGGCAAGGGCGAGAACGGTGCCCGCGAGCGCCGCACCGTGATCGCCGAAACCTCCGACCTGCTGGCCAACCTGGTGTCCGCGCAGGTGAGGACCATAGCGTTCATCAAGTCCCGCCGGGGCGCTGAAACCATTGCCGCCATTACCCGGCGGCTGCTCGACGAGGTGCACCCTTCCCTGCCGGACCGCGTTGCCGCGTACCGCTCCGGATACCTGCCGGAGGAACGCCGTGCCTTGGAGAACCAGCTGCGCAGCGGACAGCTCCTGGGCATTGCCAGCACTTCGGCGCTGGAATTGGGCATTGATATCTCCGGGCTGGACGCCGTGCTGGTGGCCGGCTGGCCGGGGACCCGTGCGTCCCTGTTCCAGCAGATCGGCCGGGCCGGCCGATCCGGGCAGGATGCCCTGGCCGCCTTCGTTGCCAGCGACGATCCGTTGGACACCTACCTGGTGCACCATCCGGAAGCCATCTTCGACATTTCCGTGGAGGCGACGGTTTTCGACCCCTCGAATCCTTACGTGCTGGGGCCGCACCTGTGCGCGGCGGCGGCCGAACTGCCGCTGAAGCCGGAGGAGCGGGACATGTTCGGGCCTACGGCGGCTGGCCTGCTGGATTCCCTGGTGGAGCAGGGCTACCTGCGGCGCCGTCCGGCCGGCTGGTTCTGGACCCATGCCGAGAGCGCCGCATCAATGGTGAACCTGCGGGCGGCCGGCGGCGGACCGATCAATATCGTAGAGGCTGAAACAGGCACGCTGCTGGGAACCATGGACGGCGCCCAGAGCCAGTACCAGGCCCATACCGGAGCGGTGTACGTGCATCAGGGGCAAACCTTCCTGGTCGAGGAACTCAATGAGGCAGACCACTGTGCCGTGGTCACCCGGGCGAACCCGGAGTTCTATACCCAGGCCCGGGACATCACCCAGATTGAGGTGATGGAGACCGAGCGTTCGGAGCAGTGGGGGGAAGTCCAGATGTGCTTCGGCACGGTGAAGGTCACCACTCAGGTGGTTTCCTTCCAGCGCAAGGCCCTGGTTTCCAACGAGATCCTCGGCGAGGAGCCGTTGGAACTGGAAGCCAAGGAACTGTTCACCAAGGCCGTGTGGTTCATCATCGATGAGAAGCTGCTGCTCGCTGCCGGCCTGGCTGCAGCTGATTTCCCGGGTTCGCTGCATGCGGCCGAACATGCCTCGATCGGGATGCTCCCGCTGGTGGCAACCTCCGACCGCTGGGACATCGGCGGCGTCTCCACTGCCCTGCACGCTGACACCGGCAAACCGACCATCTTCGTGTACGACGGTCATCCCGGCGGTGCCGGATTCGCGGAGCGGGCTTATGAAGCTGCCACGATCTGGCTCAGCGCCACCCGGGATGCGATCCGGGCCTGTGAGTGTGACGGCGGCTGCCCGTCCTGCGTGCAGTCCCCCAAGTGCGGCAACAAAAACAATCCCCTGGACAAGAAGGGCGCCGTCACCCTGATCGGGGTACTGCTGGCGAATGCACCCACGACGGGTGCTTCCCCGGATCGGCAAGGCAACCCATCAGGGAAAGAACATGCTCCGCGCAAGGTCGGCATCCACTCTTAGCCCGCCGGTATCAGCCGGGCCCAGGCGAGCCATCCGGAGGCGGTCCGGCCCGCGCCTGCGCTGTTGCCGGCCAAGGCAGCAGCACAGCTGCAGTTTCGACCGTGACTGTCACCGTTCGTGCCTGCGAATCAGGAGCGCACTGCCCGACCCGGGCTTTGTTCCGTTCCGCCACCGCAGCGGCCAGCACGCAGGGGTCTCCGCTGCGAAGCCCGCGCAAGGCATCCGCCCCGGCGAGCGCGGCCAGATTCGCTGCTGTACCCGCCCGGGCTCCGGAAACCGCTGCGGATGAGAGCAGTACTGCAGCCACGGTCAGCGAGATGGCGCCCAGCACGATGCCGAGCATAAGGACCGTTCCAGCCCCGGTGTCAGCATCCACACGGGACAGGCGGTGAATCCGGTTCATCATTATTCCTCCTGGGGAGCCGAAGCTTCTGCAGCGAGCGTGATTGGCAGCAGGTCCAGCAGCGGTGCCCGGAGCGCAGATTCAACACGAATGTGAATCCATTCCCCGCTCTCGGACACCTCCATCACTGCCCCGTCCCCGGCTAGGCGCGTGACGGCCGCGGCGGCCTTGCCGCTGTCTCCGCGCATGACCAGCCTCGCTGCAGCACCTGCAGCTTCTTCCAGCCGCAGCTGGGTCAGGCCGGCTGCGGCTCCGGTCAGCAGCGCAGCCAGGACGATTGCCGCGGCGGGCATAGCCACCGCGAGTTCCGCAGTGACTGCACCATGTTGGGCTTCCTTGCGGCGTGCGGGCTTCACCCGAAGCTGAGCGCGGCACGAATCAGGGACATCAGCAGCTCCCGGACATCGCCGCTGCTAAGCACCGCGACGAGCAACGCAGCAAAGGCCACGGCGGCCAGGGTAGCAATCGCATACTCTGCCGTGGCCATCCCCGCTTCCCTGTCCTGCATCCGGGCAACCCGCCGTCTTCCCGCCGGAAATTGAATCACCTCGGCCAGGGGAGGAACCACGCCGGCCGTCGTGCGGGACTGGCTGGCGGTCGCCGGAGCAGAAACGACATCTCCGGTGACGGGGTCCTCTGCACCGGCGCTCACGGCGCCGGCCACGCGGCGGGGGCCTGGGAATGATGTTGATTTGGGCTGCATGAATGACATTTCTGTCTCCTCAGTTTTCTCGATAGACAACCGCGGACCGGACGGCCGTTGGCATGAAAACCAGTCTTGCCCCGGCCGGCAGCACCAGGACGGAGGGCCCGGCTTTTATGGATACCCCGCCCCTGCACGCGGCTTGTGGAGGAGGACCTGCCGCTCGGGATCCGTTCAGGTCTCCCGGCACAGAACCTGCATGGAGACAACCGGCGGTCCGCAATTCCGGCAAACATGGTCACCTAAGCCAAGCCCCGGCAGGTTTGTGGGACTAGACACTCAAAATGAACTGACTCTAAAATTGGACTGTGATCAAACTTTCTGAGTCTCCACGTAGAGAGCGCGTACGCACCCGCCCTGGTTCGCGTGTTCGTCGCCGCGTCTCATTGTTCACCGCCGCCTCCGTTGCGCTCAGCGGTCTCGGCCTCGGTGCGGCAATCCCGGCCCACGCCGCACCGCTGCCACAGCACGTCTGGGACTTCACCGAGCCGGCCGACTGGTATGTCCCCGACGGGACAAGCACCATCCTGGTGGGACTCCACGGCGGTAATGGAGGGTCCATCAATATGGGCACCGGCGGACGCGGCGCTGACTTCGCGGTGCAGATCCCCGTAACCCAGGGCGACCGAATCACCGTCTATCCTGCGAAAGATGCCAAGGGCAGGAAGGGCGGCAAGGGCTGGACCAACGGAGGCGACGGTGGGGGCGGCAGCCTCTCGGGAGCCGACGGTGGGGGCGGAGGAGGCGCCGCCGCCGTGAAGCTGAATGGCCAGCTCGTCGCAGTCGCCGGCGGGGGCGGCGGAGGCGGCGGATACAGTGGCGATCCCGGATGGGGCATCTCACTCGCGGGCCTGCTCAAAATCCTCGAGGCCGCGGGCGGGTACTCCGGCCCGGGGGACACAAGCGGCAGCTTCACGTTCGTCCACGGAGGCAACGGCGGGGCCTCGGGCAGCGGCTCCACCGACGGCAGGACGGTGCAGACCTGGCCCGCAACATGGGGAGAGGGGAAGCACTCGACCGCACCCGGCCAAAACGGCAAGGATGACGCCAAGTTCGCAGGGTACGGCAAGAGTGGAGGCAAAGGCGGCAGCGCCGCTTTCGCGACGAGCGGCGGCGGCGGAGGCGGCGGCGGCGGCGGTTGGCCGGCCTCCGGCACCGGCGGCGGCCCGGGGCGCAAGTTCCTGAGCTACTCGGCGGGATCGGGCGGGGGCACCGGCATGAGCTGGGTCAGTGACGTCGGGCGCAGGATCAGCATCGACACAGCTGCGCGGCGGCCCGAGGACATGCACGACTACTTTGGGCCGCTCTCCGAAACAGGCAAAGTACGCATCATGGTCCCCGTGACCTCTACGACGAAGCTCACCGCTCCCGCCCAGGTCGAGGCCGGGCAGGACATCCCGCTGCGTGTGCGTACGGCTGATACCCGGACACCCAACACACCGCTGCACGGCTGGGTGGACCTGTATCAGGGCAGCACACGCATCAAGTACGCCACGATCGGGGGAGACCATACCTTCACCGTGCCGGGCCTGCCGGCAGGGACGCATCAGTTCCGTGCGGAGTTCCGCCCCACCGAGGCCCACCAACGTGACTACAAACAGTCATCCACTTACTCCCAAGACACCGTGACCGTGACCGTCGTCAACCCCGTTCCGCCCCCGCCCCCGGGCCCGTCGGAAGTGGCATCGGCGACCTCGATCGATGTGGCACCGGCGCTTACGACCTACGGCGACACGCTTGCAGCCAACGTGACCGTCGAAGTGGGCGGCGGCGTTGACATCACGGGGCAGACCGTGACCGTTGAAGTGGACGAGGTGCCCGTCGGGACGGGCACGCTCGTAGACGCCGGCAACGGCATCTTCACAGCCGGTCCGGTGCTGCATGTCCCCCCGGCTGGAAACCATGTGGCGACCGCCCGTTTCGCAGGTTCTCAGGATGCAGATCCGAGCACAGTCGATGTTCTTCCCTCGGCGAGCGTGCCCGTGCCCTTCAGCGTCGCTCGTGCCGCGACGGCCACTGCCATCACCCAGGCGCCGTCAGCCCCGCGGGCCTTCGAAAAGGTAGATGTAGCGGCTACCGTCCGCGCCGGCGCCACGGCGGTGAGCGGACAGGCTGCGCTGTACGCCAATGGTGGGCTGCTCGCATACGGCACTGCCGACATCGCGGGCGAGGTCCTGTTCGACGACGTCGTGCTGCCTTGGGGTACGGAGACGCTCACGGTCGAGTTCCTCGGCGACGCAAACGAACAGTACGCGTCCTCGACATCTCCCCCGCACCCGGTGGCGGTCACTCCCATTGCGACGCTCACGACGCTCTCGCTCTCGTCTGCCAGCGTGCGCGCGGATCAGCCGGTAACGATGTCAGCGACGGTGACCAACGCGCTGCTCGGGGTGGACATCGATCCCCGCGGCGCCGTCGAGTTCCTCTTCGATGACGAGGTGGTGCACACCGTGCCTACCGGCATGGACAGCGATCCGGATGTCGACGACGGCGAGGCGACGTTCGAGTTCGTGTCCGACACCCTTCCCATCGGTGCGCATCAGGTGACGGCCCGTTTCGTCCCGGAACCGGGGTTCGGCGCGTCCGCTTCCGCGGCCACCGGTCTGGAGCTCCGCGGGATCCCCACGGTCGTCGTACCGCGGGAGGCGGTAGTTTCGGCGTCGTCCGGGAGCCCGGTGACCATCGAGATCGCTTCTGCCATTGCGGGGTCCACTGTCCGGGCCGCGGCTTCCACGGCCCTGGCCGCGGCGGGGGACCCGTTGGGCGGCCATATCGAGGCCTCCCTGGGTGCTGCTTCCATGGACGCATTTGAGGTCGTCAGCGGGAGGGGCGTCGTTACCCTCTCCGGGCTGCCGGCGGGGACGCATGAAGTGCGGCTGAGATTCGTGCCGGAGTCTCCTGCGATGCTGGAGAGCTCAACGACGGTGACGGTGAACGTGACCGCAGCCGACGAGGGCCGGAACGAGTCGGGCGCGGATGGCACCTCGTACGGTGACAACGGCGACAGGGGCCGGGGTGAGCTCCCCGACACCGGTGCCGGGTTCGGCCCCGCGTGGGCGCTTGGGCTGCTGCTCATTGCCGCAGGAGCTGTGTTCCTGGCGATCTCGCGACGTGCCCGGCGACGGACGTGAATGAGCCGTAGCCAACCAGGCAGATGAGGCGAGCGGATCCGCGTGATCCGCTCGCCTCATCCTCTAGGATTGAGCAGACCCAATGCGCGGACGAGGAGTGGCAGGTGAGCGAAGGGCTGCGCGAGCGCAAGGCGCGTCTCAATCGACGGCGCATGGAGAAGGCCGCCGTCGACCTGGCCTACGAGGAAGGCATCGGCGCGGTTACCGTCGCGCGGGTATGCTCCGTGGCCGGAGTCTCACGCAGCACCTTCTTCAACTACTTCCCGTCACTGGAGGAGGCCATTTTTGGCCCGCCTCTCGAATACGACCCGGCTCTCGCTGAGCGCCTGCTCACGACGCACCACGCCGACCTTGTAGTGGCCTCATCCCTCATCGTGACGGAGACCGTCCGCGGACAGGCGAACGATGACGTCACCCGGCGCCGGCTCACCCTGTTCGCGCGGGAGCCCGGCACAACCTCTGCCGTCTCCTGGGCGAGCTACGTCAGCCGTGAGCGGCTCATCGACGTGATCCGGGCATGGCTTGACGTGCACCCGGAGCTCTCCCGGCTTCCCGGCGAGGACAGCAGCACAGAAGCGCGCCTCATCGTCGCGATGTCGATCTCGATCGCCGACGAGGGAATCCGCGAACTGCAGGAAGTGGACGGCGACCTCGTCATCGACGCCGAGCCGTACCGCAGGGCGCGGCGCCGGCTCGCCGCGATACTTGCTGAGCCGGAAGGGCTGCACGCATCGGAATGAAGTCTCAGGCACCGCGCGCAGTCAGCTTCCTTGCCTAGAATTCCGGCAGCAGGGCCAGCAGCAGCGGCACTACGGTGAAACACAGGAATGCCGGCAGAGCACACAACCCCAGCGGCAAGACCAGATGAATGCCAAGTGCTGCCGCACGCCGCTCCGCTTCCCGGGCCCGGCGGCGTCGAAGCTGGGTGGCCTGAGCGTGGAGCACGGCAGCGGACGGCGCACCGCTGGACGCTGCAAATGCCAGCGCGTCCCTGAGGAGCGCGGCCGTAGGCACAGCGTCCTTGGACGCACGCCCTCCTGCTCTGACCCCCAGCGCCCAGGCCTGCTCCCACCCGGCCCCCAGCTCCAACGCCGTCACTACCCGGCGAAGGACTGCCCCGAGCGGAGGGTCAGCGGTTTCACCCAGTACCAGCAGCACCGTACTCAGCGGGCGCCCTGATGAAAGCATGGCGGCAGAAAGGTCCAGCATGAGCGCCGGGTCCCGGATCCCGGGACCCAGCGCACGGGAGGACATCCCGTCGCCAGTTGCGCCAGCGCGTCCAGTGGCGCCCTTTTCCCCGGTGGTCCGGCCAGATCCGGCCGGCACACGGGAGGCGGGGCCCTGCCACAGGATTGCCGCCGCAAGGCTGAGCAGAAGGCCCACGGCCAGGCCAGTCATCTCCCGATCCGGAACGTCACCCGTTCCCCTCTCCCTGCGGCACCGCGCGCGACAGCAATCGCCTGGACCAGAACCGTGCAGCCAGGCCGAGCACCGTACCTGTTCCAGCGGCGGCCCATCCCAGCGGGTTCTGGGCGAGCACGGCCAGAGGGTTGGTTCCCAGCAGGAATCCAAGTCCCAGCCCAGCAAGCGGCAGCCACGCCAGCAGCCGGACGGTGGCTTGCGGTCCTGAGAGTGCAGAGGCCCGGGCCGCGCGGGAATCCAGGATCGCTTCGAGGCCCTGCGCGTAGCGGCCCAGGATCCCGGCCAGCGGCGCTCCGCTGCGCTCGGAGGCCTGCACACACGCCGCCAAGTCGCCCCACAGCATGGCATGCAGGCCGGAGGCTTCCTGCGCGGCCTGGCGGAGCACGGGAACGGGACTGATCCCGAGCAGGGCTGCACGGGCTGCCCGACCCAGGGTCGGCGAAAGCTGGTTACCGGGGAGGGAATCATCTGCGTCCGGGTGCAGCCTGGCTGCGTCGGCCCATAGCTGGGCCGGCGTCCTGCCCGCCGCCAGAAGACCTGCCAGCTGGTGGACCAGCAGCGGCAGCCGGTGCAGCTCATCCTCCGTGACACGGTTCGGCCGCCTGGTGCGCCGTTGCGCCCGCCAGGACTGGACCCGGTACCGGACAGCTAAGCGGGTCCTGCGCGGCAGGCTCCGTTGCATGGATTCCCGTGCCGTTTGACTCTGGCCTTTGAGTACAAGCAGCCAGGCCGCAGCCAGCAGGCCGGCAACCGCCAAGCCCGTCACGGCTGCCTCCAGGACCAGGACAACCGATCAGGCGCCGGGCATGCGATAGCCGCCAGTTCCCGCATACGCAGCCTCATGCTGTGGCCCTTGCGGTCAGGCGTGCCTGCAGCTTGACCCAGCCCGGCCCGGGTTCGGCAATCCCAGGACGGCAGTCCAGCGCCGTGAGGGCAACCAGTTGGCCGTCGCCGGCTGAGTCCAGGACTGCGATTTCGGCCACGCGGCGGCCATCCGCATCTCTTTCGAGATGGATAACGGCATCCAATGCCCCGACGGCCTGCAGTGCGAGTGCCCGTGCATTCAACCCGGCAAGCGCTCCAAGGGCAGCCAGGCGGGCAGGCACCGTAGAGGCGGCGCTGGCGTGGATGGTTCCGCCTGCGCCGTCGTGCCCCGTGTTCATTGCCGCAAGGAGTTCCCGCACTTCCGCCCCGCGGCATTCGCCCACAATCAAGCGGTCCGGCCTCATGCGCATGGCCTGCCGAAGCAGGTCTGCCAGGTCCACCGAGCCAGCGCGTTCGATGTTTGTGTGCCTGGCCTGCAGCCCTATGACGTGGGGATGCCGAGGCACGAGTTCGGCGGCATCCTCGATCAGCACCAAGCGTTCGTGCGGCGGGCAGAGGGACAGGAGACTTGAGAGCAGTGTGGTTTTGCCCGTGCCTGTGGCGCCGCTGATGAGGAAATTCAGCCGGGAGGCTACGACGCTCCGCAAGATGCCGGCGCACCGTGCGTTCATCATGCCCGCAGCCTGGATTTCTTCCAAGCTGAAGCTGTCCGCTGCCCGTACCCGGATCGATAGAAGAGTGGAACCAGTGGAGATGGGAGGCAGCACTGCGTGCACGCGGTAGCCCCGAAGCTGCACATCGGCGCAGGGGGAGGAATCATCCAGGCGCCGCCCACCGGCGGCGATCAGCCGGACAGCAAGCCCCTGCAGGTCAGCCTCGGAGGAGAAGGCGACTTCTGTCCGGGAGAGTCCGGCTCCCGTGTCGATCCATACCTCCTGTGGCCCATTGACCAGGATGTCTGTCAGTCCCGGTATCCGAAGAAGCCCCTGCAGCGGACCGAGCCCCTGCAGCTCAGCATGGACCCGGTCAACGGCACGCAGCCCTCCGTCCGATCCCAGCAGGCGTCCGCTGGCATGCACCGCCGCAGCCAGCCTCGCTCCTGTTACCGGGACATCGCCTGCCAGGACGTCCTCACGGATCTGGTTGATCAGGCCGGCATACGATTCCGGATCAGCTGCCCGCTGAACAGGCCGCTGTGCCCGGCGTCCGGCACCGGTCATGGTTCGCCTCCGGCTGCGGGCCCGGAGGCTGCGAGGACCCGGCGGACCGCGCGGCGCATTCGGCGGCGGCCGGCTTCCAGCAGCCGCCCGTCGTCGGAGGCTGACGCCAGCCCACGCATCCACGGCAGGTATCCCGCCAGGTCCATGCCCAGCAGTGCGGCGATCCTGGCCTCGTCCATACCTTCCGGCAGCGGTCCCCGGACAACGGCGAAAGTGGGCGGAGCCCCTGAGCCCAGACTGGTCCACCAGGACTTGGCAGCCAGCAGACGGGCGGTTCCACCACCCACGACCGCTAGCAGCGCATCACACTGTTCCAGCGCCCTCGAGTGGCGCGTCGGGCAGGTGCCCAGGTCCAGGATGGTCAGGGCAAAAGCTGCCCGGGCCGCGTGCAGGACTACCGGCTGGACCTCGTCTTCCAGCCCTTCCGGTGCGGGTTCACCGGAGACGTTCCCGAGCACTGCGAACCGTCCCGCCTCCGGGAGCGCAGCCGCCAGTTGGACGGGGTTGACCGTCCCTTCGACACCGGCAAGATCCTGCCAGCGCAGTCCGCTGGCCTCCGCTGCACCCACGCGGTATTCAAGGCCCCCGCCGCTGGTGCCCGTCTCAGCGAGCAGTACCTGCAGCCCGGATTCAGCTGCTTCCCTGGCCAGCAGGCAAGCCAGAGTGGAACCGCCGGCACCGCCGAAAGCCCCGGCCACGCCGAGAATGCGGCCGGCGGGACTGTTACGGCGGGCGAGGTGTTCTGCCAGCCAAGCGGCCGCCTGGGGCAACACCGCCACTCCGTCCACCCCATGGCGGGCGGACTGCTGCCACGGTTCATCAGCATCGAAACCAACACAGATCGTTTCCGCTCCCCCGAAAGCTCTCAAAGCACGTCCGGCCCGTTCCAGTGCATGGGTGTCCACCAGCACGATTCCCGGGGAGAGCGCCAGGGCTGCGGCGATAGTTTCCGCCGTAGCAAGGGCGATGCCGGCCGCCACGGCGATGCGCGCGATTTCGTCCTGGAGCACCTGGCTCTTTGGAGTCACCAGCACGGCGTCCACTCCGCCGGTTTGACCGGAGGAAGCCCGATCCTGTTGTACCCGTCTGGCCGGTGGCGTCCAGGAAAGCGTTTCCGTCATGAGCCCAGTCTCGGGTCCACGCGCCAGGTTCCGGAGCAGGGGCAGCGAAGCTGGGGACTAAATAACCAGGCGGGTACCTTGTGGAGGACAAGGCCCTCGGCACAGAGGAATGGCGCCGTCTACGGATGTCCCCGGGACAGGGAAGAATGAAGGTATGCACCTTGTCCTGGCTCCCGCTACCGGGAACGCCGATGCCTGGGTCCTGCAGCCGGCTGACGCCGCGGGGGCACCCACCGCTCCGTCCGCCGTCGTGCCCGAAGCCGAGATGGCGGACGCTGTGGCGCGGGCGGAGCAGCGGCCGGTCCGCTGGGTCTGGGACCGGACCCGGGAGACATACGGCAGGCTTTTGGCCTCCGGGATCAGCGTTGAACGCAGCCACGACCTCACACTGTCCCGCGAGATCCTGCGCAACTCGGAATTCGCCGCGGAGACGCCCTACATCAAGGAACTGCGGTCCCGCCGTCCGGAGGACGAACCCGATCTGGCACCCCGCCAACTGCTGCCGATGGCGCCGGCACCGGATCAGGGGTCGCTGTTCGAAGGACTCGACGGCGCCGAGACCCTCGATCCCCGCTTCCGCCAGCAAACCCGCACGGTCGAGGAACTCACCGAAGAACTCCAGGACCAGCTCGCCGCCGTCTCCGGAAGTTCGGAACGGCGCCGGCTCACCCTCCTGCTGGCCGCTGAATCCGCCGGCGGACTGGTTGCCGCCGAAATGGAGCACGCAGGCATTCCCTGGCGCCGGGACCTGCACGAGGCCATGCTCCAGGAGCAGCTCGGACCGCGCCCGCCTGAAGGCCAGCGCCCCCCGAAACTCGAAGCCGCAGTCGCAGAACTGCGGACAAAACTGAATAATCCGTCTTTCAACCCCGACTCTCCGCAGGAACTTCTCCGTGCCCTGCACCGCGCAGGCATCGAGGTTCGGACCACCCGCACCTGGGAACTTGAGCAGCAGGACCATCCCGCCATCGAGCCCCTGCTGCGCTATAAGAAACTGGCGCGGCTGCTCTCAGCCAGCGGCTGGAACTGGCTGGATGACTGGGTGGAAGGCGGCAGGTTCCGCACCGAGTACGTGGTGGGCGGCGTCGTGTCCGGACGCTGGTCATCCCGCGGCGGAGGCGCGCTGCAGATCCCGAAGTCCGTCCGCGACGCAGTGCGGGCCGATCCAGGCCACAAGCTCCTCGTCGCCGATGCCGCCCAGCTTGAGCCCCGGGTCCTCGCTGCCCTGGGACAGGACTCGGCCCTTGCCGCAGCTGCGCGCGGCAAGGATCTGTACCAGGGCATTGCAGACCAGGGCTTCAACGGGGACAGGTCGCTGGCCAAAGTGGCCATGCTCGGCGCAATGTACGGGGCGACCAGCGGCGAAGCAGGCCGGCTGATGCCCGTCCTGACCCGCAACTATCCCCGGGCGATCGCCGTCGTGGAGCGTGCCGCACGTACGGGCGAAGCAGGCGGCACGGTTTCCAGCCGGCTGGGCCGCAGCACTCCCCCGGCATCCGAACGGTGGCTTGCCTCGCAGCGGACCGCCTCGGCGGAGGAACAGCGACGGGCGGATAATCTCGCCCGCTCCCGTGGCCGTTTCACGCGAAACTTCGTGGTCCAGGGCACCGCGGCCGAGTGGGCTACCTGCTGGCTGGCGGGAATACGACGGCGGCTGCGCGCGGCGTCGGGAACCTCACCGGCGGGGCGGCTGGTGTTCTTCCTTCACGACGAAGTGATGCTCGAGGTTCCTGCCGAACGCGTCACAGAGGCCGAGGCAATCGTCACCGAAGCTGCAGCCGAAGCAACGGAACTGCTGTTTGGGCAGATTCCCTTGGAGTTCCCGGTGGTGTGCGCCGCTGTCGACTCCTACGCCGAAGCGAAGTAGCGGCTCAGCCAGCCGGGCCGTCAGCCGCAGCTGTACCGGAGGGCGCAGGACGTTGAAGGGTACCGGAGCGCGGGAACCAGCGGACCGCCAACAGCACGTAGGCCAGCACGACGCCCATGGATACCGGAAGATGGGCCAGCGGCAGGTCGACGGCGTTCGGATCTGCCAGCCCCACCGCCCCCAGTGCCAGCACCACCAGGTTGTTCACCACGTGCAGGGCGATGGCTGCCTCCAGTCCGCCCGTGTGCCACGTCAGCCAGCCAGCTGCCACGGCGAAAACGGCGACGTCGATCTGGCCCACCAGTCCGTAACCGTGGCCGAGCACGAAGAACGGCACCGGAAGAAGGATCGCGAAGGCCGGATGGCGCAGCCAGGATCCTATGACCTGCATGAGCAGCCCTCGGAAGGCGTACTCCTCCGCGGCGGCCTGAAACGGGACCACTGCCACGACGACCAGGAGCATCAGCCACCATCCCCCGGTGGCGCCGCTTCCGGTTGACTCGCCCGAGGGTTCTGCGGGCAGCAGCAGCGTGACCGCGCTGCCGGCCAGGACGAGCCCGGCAGCCGCCGCCAGCAGCCGGGGAAAGAGCTGCCAGCGCAGCCGGCCGGTAACCGACGAAAGCGTCCCGGCGCTCCGCCTCCCGCCCCAGCGCACGCCCAGCGCTGCCGCCGGCCAGAGCAGACACACCGCTCCCAGCAGAAACGCCAGCTGCCCGGGGTCGCGGAGGTCTGTGTCCGCCGAAACGGCGTTGTCTACGGTGGTGGCCACCGCCGGCACGAAGAATCCAAGGATGAACAGGAACACGACGGATGCCAGGACCAGGACACAGTAGATCCCGGCGGCGCATAGCAGGGTGAGCACCGGACGCCACCACCGGTAGTCCGGCCTTAAGCGGGCCAGGCGGTGGAAGGCAGTCCATTGGGGTGCGGCTGCGGGCTGGGCGTGGAGTGAGGGAGGGGGAACCATGCTCCCCAGCCTCCTTCCTGCCAGCCCTTCCCCGCATCGGTCCTTGGGTCCCTTCCCGCTCCGCCCTCTGGCGCCCGAAGCTCATGCTTTCGGCCAATTGCCGGGTGTAAGCGGCCCTCACTAGGATCGATTGAATGCAGCCGATGCCCTACCGCCCCAGCGTCCTTCGGACCACGGGACTGACCCTCGGCGCGGCGGCGGCCGGAACCGTCACCTTCCTGGTGGTGCAGGGCAGCCTGATCCCCGCCGACGGTTCGGAACCGCCGCCCACTTTCCTGGCACTGATGGTGCTGGACCTGCTGCTGGGACTTGCCGCCGTCGGGCTCCTGCCGCTGGCACTCCGGCGGGCGCCGCTGGGCGCCGGCCTGCCGATCATTGCGCTCTCTTCGCTCTCCTCCCTGGCTTTCATCCCGGCCTGCATGGCGCTGATCGGTATTGCCGCCCTGCGCCGGCCCCGCGCCCTGGTCGCCGCCGCGGCCGCCTACGCTGCTGCCGTCGCGGTGGACCTGGCCGTGCATCCCGACGGAGACCTGCCCTGGTGGGCCGTTCCGACGGCCGCCGGCCTGCTGCTCGCTGTCCTGGTCCTGACGGGCCTGAACCGCGGCGCCCGGCGGCAGCTCATTCGCTCCCTGCAGCATGAGGCGCAGAGCGCGCACCGCGAGCAGGAAGCACGGATGTCCGCGGCAAGGATGGCTGAACGCACCCGCATCGCCCGGGAAATGCATGACACCCTCTCCCACCGGCTGAGCCTGATCTCCATGCACGCCGGGGCCCTCGAGTACCGCTCGGACCTGGACCGGGACACCATCCGGGCCACCGCGGCCATACTGCGAGAGACTGCCCAGACGGCCGCCGGTGAACTGCGCACCGTCTTGTCCGTACTGCGGGAGGACCCGGCTGAGACCGCACCGCAGCCCGCACTGGACTCGATTCCCGAGCTGGTGGCCTCGGCCCGAGCAGCCGGCAGCGACGTTACGCTGCACATGGATCCCCCGCTCCAGGGTGAGTCAGCGGCTTCACTGCCGGACGCAACCTCCCGCCACCTGTACCGGATTGTGCAGGAAGGGCTCACCAATGCGCAGAAGCATGCACCGCGCCAGCCCATCCGGGTCTCCCTTACCGGCGCTCCCGGACAGGGCATCACGGTAGCCGTCAGCAATCCCCTGCCGGCCGGCGCAGCAGCTCCGGACGCCGGTGGGCTTGGTCTGGTTGGACTGGCTGAACGTGCCCGGCTGGCGGGCGGATCCTTTGAAACCGGCGTCCGCGGGGATGCCTACGCAACGACTGTGAAGGTGCCGTGGTGAAACCGCTACGCGTCCTGCTGACTGACGATGAGCCGCTCATCCGTGCCGGGCTGCGGCTCATCCTCGACGGCGCACCGGACATCGAGATCGTGGGTGAGGCCGGGGACGGTGAGTCCGCCGTCCGCCTCGCAGCGCAGCTGCACCCGGACGTGGTCCTCATGGACATCCGGATGCCGGTCCTGAGCGGCATCGGCGCCACGGAACGCATCACTGCGCTGGCCACACCACCCCGGATTATCGTGCTGACCTCGTTCGATACCGATGACTTCATCCTTTCGGCCCTGCGCGCGGGAGCCAGCGGGTTCCTCCTCAAGGACACGGCACCGGAAGTCCTGGTGTCCGCCGTCCGGGACGCGGCGCAGGATTCGCTGCAGTTCTCCCCAGCCGTGCTGAAACGCATCGTGGCCGCTGCGGCGGCGGTCCCTCCGCCGTCCTCCCGGGTGCATGACACACGGCTGGATGTGCTCAGCGATCGGGAGAGGGAGGTCGCGGAGGCCGTGGCGCGCGGACTGACGAATACGGAGATCAGCACCGAGCTGTTCGTCAGCGTCGCCACTGTGAAGACACATATCGCCAACGCCTTCACCAAGCTGGATGTCACCAACCGCGTCCAGTTGGCCGTCACCGTCCTGGAGGCGCTGCGGTACGCCGAGGCGAAGTAGCTACAGCGGCGGAACCATTTCACGGGTCTCGTCCCAGGGCAGGGTCCAGCCGAGCTGATTGAAAACCTCGTCCAGCAGCAGGGCCGTGAATCCCCACACCACCACTCCGTTCACGAGGAACGCCGGGCCGCGGTGCTCCTGGCCTCCGCGGCGCAGCACAGTGGTGCGGCGGTTGGCCGGGTTCAGCAGATCTGCCACGGGCACGCGGAACACCGATGCGGATTCTGCCTCGTCCACAACGTCCACAGGGGTGGGCCTGTCCCACCAGCCAAGGACAGGAGTCACCAGGAAGTTGCTCACCGGCAGCCCTACCTTGGGCAGGGTGCCCAGTACCCGCACGCCGCTGGGGTCCAGCCCGGTTTCCTCATTCGCTTCGCGCAGGGCCGCGGCTACGGCGTCCGCGTCGGATGCGTCCACGCCACCTCCGGGGAAAGCCACCTGGCCGGGGTGGTCGTTCAGTGTGGAGGCGCGTTCAACGAAAAGGACATCAAGGTCGTCGGGGATCGCCTCCGAGTGGAAGCGGGCGGGATGTTCGTCCAGGACTCCGAAGAGGATGAGGACCGCGGCTTCACGGGCAACAGCCGGGTCGACGGCGCGGGTCAGGAAGCGCAGGTCGCGCCCGTAGTCCCCGCCCCCGCTGCTGGCCAGGCTCCCGAACGCTTCCAGCTGCGCCTGGGCGCTCATGCTTCGAGACCGTAGCCGGCCGCGCGCAGCTGAGCCCTGGTTTCAGAAGCCATCATCCTGGCAAGCAGGTCCTCGCGTCCGGGAGCCAGCTCGTATTTGAGCAGCTTGCGGGCCTTGTCCGGGTCCGTTTCACCTTCCCCGTAGGAAGGGCACAGCTGTGCGACGGCGCATGCCCCGCAGGCCGGCTTCTTGGCATGGCACACCCGGCGGCCGTGGAAGACCACACGGTTGGACAGCGGCGTCCAGTCCTTGGGTTCGAAGAGCTCCGCCACGTCCTGCTCGACCTTCACCGGGTCTTTCGACTCGGTCCAGCCGAACCGCCGGGACAGGCGCAGGAAGTGGGTGTCCACCGTAATGCCGGGGACGCCGAAGGCATTGCCCAGCACCACGTTGGCAGTCTTGCGGCCCACCCCTGCCAATTTCACGAGCTCATCAAGCTTGTTCGGCACTTCGCCGTCGTAGTCGTCCACGATCTGGGTAGCCAGTTTCTTGATCGCAGCTGACTTGGCGCGGAAGAAACCCGTGGGCCGGATCAGTTCCTGCAGCTCCTCTTCGTTCGCTTCCGCAAGCGCACGGGCGTCGGGATAACGGGCAAACAGGACCGGGGTGACGGAGTTGACCCGTACGTCCGTGGTCTGGGCGGAGAGCACCGTTGCAATCAGCAGCTCGAAGGCGTTCGTGAAGTCCAGCTCAGCCACCGCGTAGGGGTAAAGCTCCCCGAGCAGTCGGTTGATCTTGCGGGCGCGGCGCTTGGCCGCCAGCGGGGAGGCGTCGTTGCCGGTGGGCATGTGGCGTGGTGTCCTTCGCAGTCAACGATGCCCCGGCGCTTCGGAAAGAATCCTTAGCGCCGGGGCATCGGTGGGTGGTCTTAGTGTCCGGAGCTGTCGTCGCTGACGCGTTCGATGTTGGTCAGGTCGCGCAGCACGCCGATCCGTCCGGTGCGCTTGTCCTGCACCAGGAACTCGTGGCCGCGGTCTTCCAGGCCAAGCTCCCAGTCACCCGGGTAGAACATGAACAGCGGCAGGCCGGTGCGTTCGTCGACGATCTGCCGCGGCGTGCCGACGGCGAACCAGAACGCCTCCACGACGTTCTCGTTCTCTTCACGGGTCGCTGAGATGGACTCCTGGGCCTGGGTGTTCGGGGCCGGTGCACTGCCCTGGACGGCAGGGTTCACCGTGGTGGCGGGCAGCGGGTCTTCCCCGGCCGGGACTTCCTGGCCGTGTGCGGCACTGTTACCGCCGCCGGATGATCCGGCTGTTTCGGGCGTTGATGCTGCAGCGGCTGCTGCTCCGGAAGCCGCAGTCCCGGCCGCAGCCGCAGTACCCTGGCCGGCTGCCGGCTGTCCGGGTGCGGACAGTCCGGAATCGTCCCGGGGGGCAGCCGCGCTCTGGGCTCCTGCCGCGGCGTCGGTCCGGCCTGCGGCCCCGAAGCCCGCCTCCGGACGGCCTGCATCGGGGTGCTCCTGGGCCTGGACCTGCCCTGACTGGGGTGCACCGGTAACGGTGTCCGCGGGCTCGGGCTGTCCGAACATGCCGGGGCGCCCGGCACCCTGCGTCTCTGTGGCCTTGGGCTCGGGTGCCGGTTTCGGAACACGGACGAGCGGCTTTGCATCCCGCGCAACGGGGTGCGCGGGAATCTCCGTGCGTCCGCTGAACTCAGCGGCAAACGGCGGGATGTGCGGAGCGAACGTGGTCGCAGCGAGCAGGGCCGCGGCACCCAGCAGGCCCAGCAGGGAGCCGACGCTGAACACGTAGACGATCTGCAGGAAGAAGAAAATGGCAGCCAGGACGGCTATCACGGAGGCGAACTGGTCCAGGGAGAGGGAACCAACGCGCAGGCGGGTAGACGGCGCCAGACGGCGGGCAGTGAAAAGTCCGGCGACCACCAGCGGCATGATGATGCCGATCCCAACGTAGAAAAGGCTAAAGGCCGTCCACAGGTTCCGGCCGCTGCCAACGGTGAACGGCAGGACGCTGCCCACCAGCATCACCAACACTGCCGATCCCACCACAATGTCGCGCAGCCCAAACGGCCCCGCAACAGCACGAACCCCGGCTCCCGGTTCGGCGCCGGGCCGCGGCGCAGCGGCTTCCGCAGCGGGACGTTCCTCGTGTTCAACGTGGGGCTGGTTCATTCTGGTCTCCGTTCCGAGAGCATCCAACCGGAAGGCGGGTGCGCCGTCCGTGCTCAGGCACCGCCACAGCGGCGCCGCAAGCGGTTTGCTTTCAGTGACAGCCTAGTCAACGCCAGCAGGACAGACTACCGGTTCACCCCTGCTCCGGGGCACCGGGGTGACCGTTTATCGCATAATTACCCCGTTTCACGGAGGTCCCTGTGACCGGTACCACACGCCGGCCCTGGCCGCGTTAGGGTAAGGACAACATCACCAACAGCCCCGCCGGCCGGGCAGACGCCCGGCCCCGGCGCCGGGTTTAAGCCAACGGAAAGGGTCCGAGATGTCTGAACAGCCTCCGGTCAAGCAGCACGGTGACGCACTGGAGAACCTCTACCACGAGAGCCGCAGCTTTCCGCCAAGCGCGGAATTTGCGGCTGCGGCCGTAGCACAGCCCGGGCTCTACGAAGAGGCTGCCGAGTCCGGCCCTGAGTTCTGGGCCAAGCAGGCTCGGGAACTGCTGACCTGGGACGAAGATTTCACCCAGACCCTCGACTGGACCGATGCACCCTTCGCCAAGTGGTTCGTCGGCGGCAAACTCAACGCCTCGTACAACGCCCTTGACCGCCATGTGGAGGAAGGGCGCGGAGACCGAGTCGCCATCTACTTTGAGGGCGAACCCGGCGATACGCGCACTTACACCTACGCCCAGTTGACTGAAGAGGTGAAGAAGGCCGCGAATGCCTTCGAGTCCCTCGGCGTCTCCAAGGGCGACCGCGTGGCCGTCTACCTGCCGATGATCCCCGAAGCGGTCATCACCATGCTGGCGTGTGCCCGGATTGGCGCGGTCCATTCCGTGGTGTTCGGCGGCTTCTCCGCTGATGCGCTGCGCAGCCGCATTGACGACGCCGAGGCAAAGCTGGTTGTCACCGCGGACGGCTCCTACCGGCGCGGAAAGCCCAGCCTGCTCAAGCCGGCAGTCGATGAGTCCCTGGTCAAGGAAGGGCACACCGTTTCCAACGTCGTCGTCGTCAAGCGCAACGGCGAGCCGGTCGAGTGGACCGAAGGCCGGGACCTGTGGTGGGACGACGTCGTTGGTTCTGCAGGCACCGAGCACACCGCCGTGCCCCATGACTCCGAGCACCCGCTGTTCATCCTCTACACCTCCGGCACCACCGGAAAGCCCAAGGGGATCCTGCACACCACCGGCGGCTACCTCGCGCAGACAGCGTTTACCCACCGGGCCACCTTCGACCTCAAGCCCGAGACGGACGTCTACTGGTGCACCGCCGACGTCGGCTGGGTCACCGGACACAGCTACGTCACCTACGCCCCGCTGGTCAACGGCGCCACGCAGCTGATGTACGAGGGCACTCCGGACACTCCGCACCAGGGCCGCTGGTGGGAGCTGGTGGAGAAGTACAAGGTCTCCATCCTCTACACGGCACCCACTGCCATCCGGACCTGCATGAAGTGGGGCCGGGACATCCCGGGCAAGTTCAACCTGGACTCCATCCGGGTCCTGGGCACCGTGGGCGAGCCCATCAACCCGGAAGCCTGGATGTGGTACCGCACGGTGATCGGCGGCAACGGCGGCAAGAAGGAAGTCCCCGCCCCGATCGTGGACACCTGGTGGCAGACCGAAACCGGTGCCCACATGATCGCCCCCATGCCCGGCGTCACGGCAACCAAGCCCGGCTCCGCCCAGGTTCCGGTGCCCGGAATCTCCGTCGATGTGGTGGATGAGATGGGTGAGCCGGTACCCAACGGCTCCGGCGGCTTCCTTGTGGTCAAGGAGCCGTGGCCGGCCATGCTGCGCGGCATCTGGGGAGATCCGCAGCGGTTCAAGGACACCTACTGGTCCCGGTTCGACAACATGTACTTCGCCGGCGACGGCGCCAAGAAGGACGAAGACGGAGACATCTGGCTGCTGGGCCGGGTGGACGACGTGATGAACGTGTCCGGCCACCGGCTCTCCACCACGGAGATCGAGTCCGCACTGGTCAGCCATCCCTCGGTGGCGGAGGCCGCCGTCGTTGGCGCCACGGATGACACCACCGGTGAAGCGGTGGTTGCCTTCGTGATCCTGCGCGGCAGCGCCAAGGACGACGACGACATTGTCACCACGCTGCGCAACCACGTGGGCAAGGAGATTGGTCCGATCGCCAAGCCCAGGCACATCCTGGTGGTTCCCGAGCTGCCCAAGACGCGTTCGGGGAAGATCATGCGCCGGCTGCTCAAGGACGTTGCCGAGGGCCGCGAGCCCGGTGATTCGAGCACCCTGGCGGACAATACCGTGATGTCCCAAATCGCTGAGTCGCTGCGCAAGTAGCTAAAACGAGATAACAGAAACTGCCCGTATCGAGCTCGATACGGGCAGTTTCTGTTATCTCGTTTTTGGGGGGCGGGGAGGGCGGAACTAGCCGACGACGGCGTCCACTTCCACCTCGATGTTGCCGCGGGTGGCGTTGGAGTACGGGCAGACCTGGTGGGCTTCCTGGACCAGCTTGTCCGCCATGGCCTGGTCAACACCGGACATCTCAACGTGCAGGGCAACCGAGAGCTGGAAACCGCCCTCTTCCTTGGGGTGGATGCTCACCTCGGAGGTGACGGCGCTGTCGCTGATCTGGGCCTTGGCCTGGCGGGCAACCATCTTCAGGGCGGAGTGGAAGCAGGCAGCGTACCCCACCGCGAAGAGCTGCTCGGGGTTGGTGGCCCCGCCTGCACCGCCCATCTCGGTGGGAACGGCGAGGTCGACTTCCAGCAGGCCGTCGCTGGTCCGGGCTTCTCCGTTCCGGCCGTCGCCGGTAGCCGTGGCAACTGCTGTGTAAATGGCGCTCATCGGGTTCTCCTTCGAGTTTGAACACTTGGCTGTCGAAGAGCGGAACATTCCGCCGTTCTGCTAGTAGACTAACTAGTAAGTCTACTAATGGCCAGTCCTCCCGGACCGGCAGCACAGGAGTATTCATGGCAGATCAGACACCCGGCCAGCCGAGGCCGGTCCGCGAGCGCATCCTTGATGCAGCGACGGACGCGTTTTACCGCGAGGGGATCCGCGCCGTCAGCGCGGACAAGATCATTGCCGCCGCGGGCACCACCAAGGTGACCTTCTACCGCTATTTCCCCACCAAGGATGACCTGGTGGCCGCCTACCTCGACCGGCAGTCGGCGCTGATCCGTGAGGCGGCGGAGAATCTGCCCGCGGACCCCTGCGAGGCACTGAAGACTCTGGCGCAGGTCATGGGCTCCGAAGCCTGCAGGCCCGGTTTCCGAGGCTGCCCGTTCATCAATGCGGCAGCCGAATACCCTGCCGGCGACCACCCGGTACGCGCCGCCGTCACCCGCCACCGGGACTGGTTCCGCGGGCTGGTGGCCGAGCTTGCGGGCAGGCTCGGGGCCGTCGATCCGGAGCTCGCCGCGGATCAGCTGATCATGCTGCGCGACGGCGCCATGGTCCACGGGTACGTCGCCGATCCCCAGGCGGTGGGCACCTCACTGCTTCAGGCCGGCCGCGCCGTCCTGAAGCAGCACCTGCCCGCAGGGCGGCGCTAACGCAGGAGCTGCTTGGGAGGCAGGCCCGGCCTGCCATTCACCGCGCCGTGGCCGCGCCCAGTGACCGAAATCGTGACCTTCGGCTCAGCAACTGGCCAAAGCCGCCGGCACCTAGCACAATCAGCACTTGTGTCTACTTCCTCAACTACGGTGAACCCCGCACAGCGTTCCCGGATGGCCCGCAGGGTCGCCGGAGCCTCCTTCGTCGGGACTGCACTGGAATCCTATGATTTCTACGTTTTCGGCACCGCGGCGGCGCTGATCCTGAACCGGGTGTTTTTCCCCGACGTGGATCCGCTCACCGGCACCCTGCTGGCCTTCCTGTCCCTGGGCATGGGCTTCGTTGCCCGGCCGCTGGGCGCCGTACTGTTCGGCCATATCGGCGACAGGGTGGGCCGGAAGAAGTCACTCATCTACACGATCGTCCTCATGGGGCTGGCCACCGGCATCATCGGCCTGCTCCCGGACTACGCCTCAATCGGCGTCTGGGCTCCGATCCTGCTGGTGGCGCTGCGGCTGCTGCAGGGCCTGGCGGTGGGCGGGGAATGGGGCGGCGCTGTCCTGATTGCCAGTGAACACGCCGAGCCGCGAAAGCGCGCCCTCTACGCAGCCATCCCGCAGATCGGCTCGCCGGTAGGCACCATCATGGTCACCGCGACCTTCCTGATCCTGACGCAGGTCTCCCCCGAAGCCATGGAAGCCGGGGTCTGGCGCATTCCGTTCCTCCTGGCATTCCCGTTTATGGCCGTGGCACTCTACCTGCGCCTCGCCATCGACGAAACACCGGTCTTCAAGGACGTGGCCGAGCACCACCAGGTGGCGCGTGTTCCGGTCCTGGAGGTCCTCCGGAGCCAGCCCGCCGCCGTCGTCATCGCCATGGCCGCCGCCCTGCTGGGCATCGGCTCCTACTTCCTGATGACCACCTACACGCAGGCCTACGGCACAACAGTTCTGGGACTGTCCGAATCCACGGTGCTGAACGCCGCCCTGGTGGGCTCGATCCTGCAGCTGGCCACCATTCCGGCCTTTGGATGGCTCGCCACCCGGATCGGGTCCGCGCGGGTTGTTGCCGGCGGGGCCGCAGCCACGGCACTGATCTCGTTCCCGCTGTACTACCTGATCAGCGTTGCGGACCAGCCGCTCTACATCATGACCATCCTGATCGGCGGAATCGCCCCCACCGCCGCGTGGGCTGCCCTGGGCGGGCTCATGGCGGACCTGTTCCCGGCCCGGACCGGCTACACCGCAATGTCCCTGGCCTACAGCTTCGCCGGCATCGCGGCAGGCTTCACGCCGGCGGTCACACAGCTCTTCTCCGACGCCACCGGCGCCGCCTGGTGGCACCCCGGTGCTGTGCTGGCCCTGATGTCCGTCATTACGATCGCCGGCGCCCTGTCAGCTGCCCGCCGCATCCGGGCGCAGTCACAGACGCAGGACGCCGCGCAGGTTGCGGCATAGTTGAACCCATGACTACAGAACGCACCCGCAACCTCCTGGTCCTGAACGGCCCCAACCTGAACCTGCTTGGTACGCGCGAACCCGCGGTCTATGGGACGGACACCCTGGATGACGTGGAGGCTGCCGCCGTCGCGGCAGCGGAATCCCACGGCTGGACCGCGGACTGCATCCAGTCCAACCACGAAGGCGACTTGATTGACGCGATCCACGGGGCACCCGGGCTTGCCGATGCGATTATCATCAACCCTGCCGCCTACAGCCACACGTCCGTGGCAATCCGTGATGCACTCTCCGGAGTGGGGCTTCCAGTGGTGGAAGTACACCTGAGCAACATCCACAAGCGCGAAGAGTTCCGGCACCACTCGTTCGTCTCCGCCGTGGCGGAGGTTGTCATCTGCGGAGCCGGAATTGCCGGTTACCGGATGGCCGTGGACTACATAGCCGCGAAGCTGGACGCCGCCGCCGGGTCCGCTACTCGCTGATGCACTCCCCCGGCGATACAGCGCTGCGGTAATCCGGCGCGGCGTCAGCGATGGGGCCCAGTTCCGCCAAGGACAGTGCGTAGCCGATCGGCTGGTCGCCGGTGGTCTTGGCGAAGACCACTCCGGCCACCTGTCCGTCAATATCCAGCAGCGGGCCGCCGGAGTTGCCCTGCTGAACGTTGGCGGCCAAGGTGTAGACCTCCAGGATTCCCGGGGAGGTTCCGTAGATGCTGCGCACGGACACGTCGCCGAGGTTCTGCACTACGGCGGGCTGGAGCCGGAAGGGACCGCCGGCCGGGTAGCCCGCAAACGCAGCGGTTGTTCCCGCAGGCAGTTCGGTGCCCAGTGCCAGCGGCGTGGCGTCCAGGTTCTCCACGGCAATGACAGCCAGGTCCCGTGCCGGGTCAAAGTGCACAACCCGCCCGGGCAGCACCCCGCCTCCGGGGACCTGGACCACCGGTTCGCTGACTCCGGCCACCACATGGGCATTGGTGATGACCCGGTCCTCGGCTACGACGAACCCTGACCCGGTCTGGTTCTGCCCGCACTGGAACGCAGTGCCGGTGATCTTCAGGACAGACGACGACGCCGCGGTCAGGGCATCAGAGCTGATTCCCTCGGAAGGCAGCTCCACCGTTTCAGGAGCTGCGCCGTCGAAAATGCGCGGCAGCCCCTCGTCGAGGGTGAAGGAACGCACCTGCGCCGCTACCGTCTTCACCGCATTCGGCGTCATTGAGTCGATGGTCACCAGGACCTTGGAGGAGGCGATCTGCTGGGATAGGAAAGGCATGCCCAGCGTGCCGATGCTGAACGCCAGCATGGACATCACCACGGCAGCGACCACCACGTTCAGTGCACCGCCAAGGATCCGGTCCAGTGCGCGCAGCGGTGCGAAGTTGAACCAGCGGCGCACCCCACCGCCCAGCGCGGCTCCGGCCGCGTGGCCCACCAGGACCAGCACGACGGCGGTTGCGATCACGGCCACGAGCCGCCAGGTTTCATCCGGCACCCAGCCTGAGACCAGGGGGATGGCGAAGAACGCGGCCACGGCACCGGCCACGAAGCCTACGATGCCGCCGAGTGTAACCGCGAGACCGTTCCGCAGGCCCGCCAGCAGGTAAAACAGCAGGGAGAGGCCCAGAATGATGTCCAGAACGGTGAATCCGAGCACAAAGAGCTCCAATATGGTGTACGTACGCGTGCGGCGGCTGGTCGCGAGCCGCTTTGCCTCCCGAGTCTAGCGGCCGCCCCTGACGATTCGACCGACGTGTAATCCTGCGCACATTAGGCAGGGCGTTTTATCATCCGAGGGCGAACAAAGCTATTACGGCTGTCACATGCCCCTTCGGTGCGGCAAGATAGTAGAAGCGACAACTATTAACAGGAGATTTCATGGATATCGAGGTATTGCGCCGCGCGCCTTTGTTCGCCTCACTGGGAGACGACGTCTTCGCCGCTTTGACCGACGAACTCACCGAGGTCGATCTGTCCCGCGGGGCATCAGTCTTCCGCGAAGGTGACCAGGGCGACCAGCTCTATTTCATCGTGTCCGGAAAGATCAAGCTGGGGCGTTCGGCTCCTGACGGCCGCGAGAACCTGCTGGCCATTCTTGGCCCGGGCGAATTGTTCGGCGAGATGGCCCTTTTCGACCCGAGCCCCCGCACCGCCACGGCCACCGCAGTGTCCGAGACGCGCCTGGCTGGCCTGCGCCACGAGAACCTCCGCGCCCTGATCGAGACGCGCCCCGAGGTGTCCGTACAGCTGCTGCAGGCCCTTGCCCGCCGCCTGCGCCGCACCAACGAGTCCCTGGCCGACCTGGTCTTCTCCGACGTCCCGGGCCGTGTCGCCAAGGCACTGCTGGACCTGGCGGACCGGTTCGGCCGGCCCGCAACAGACGGCATCCTGGTGGCCCACGAACTGACGCAGGAAGAGCTGGCCCAGTTGGTTGGCGCTTCCCGCGAAACCGTGAACAAGGCGCTGGCTGAATTCGTCCAGCGCGGCTGGCTGCGGCTGGAGGCACGCGCCGTCGTCATCCTTGACGTGCAGCGCCTGCGCCAGCGCTCCCGCTGAGTCTTTCCAGACAAAAAGAAAGCGGCACCGCCTTCCTCCCGGAAGCGGTGCCGCTTTTGCATTGTGTCCGCGGGCATCAGCGGCCGCGGTGCCCGGATCCCTCCGCGGCGTCGACAGCCGTCACCCGCAGTGCGTACCCGCCGTCAGCTTCCACGAGTTCAGGCTGGAAAACCTCGTTCGCGCGCCGGTGCGCCAGGTAGGCAATGCAGCCCCGGGCCTTGGCCAGCTTTTCGATCATCAGCGCCACGGCCGGAACCGTGAGCTGTTCCAGCGTCAGCCCCTCCGTATCCGGCTGGGCAACTTCATCACCCAGTGCCGCGGTGCCTGCCCGTTCCATTTCCACTGCAGCCGCTCGCCATTGCCCCCAGACACCCTTGGTTTCCAGGAGCGAGGTTTCCTGCCCCAGCGGCTGGACGGCGGCAAAGTAGCGGGTGTCGAAGCGGCGCAGCGCGAAGTCCGCGGTCAGCCAATGGGTGAGCGGCCGCAGCAGGTCGCTGCGCAGTCCCAGTCCGCGGCGGGCCAGCAGGCGGGGGAAGGACTCCTCCCCGGAAGCGATGCCAACTCGCGCGGTCATCCATTCCGGGCCCCGGTTGCTTTCCAGCAGGGTGGACTCATCCGGACCAGCCAGCAGCACGCCGGTCTCTTCAAACAGCTCCCTGGCAGCGGCTACAACGTGGCGGCGGGCTTCCTGGGCGTCGTCCATCCCCAGGGTCCTGGCCCACTCGGCGGGTGACGGGCCGAACCAGTCAACGGGATCGCCGTCGGTTTCTTCCAGGCTGCCGCCGGGGAAGGCGATCTTGCCCAGCGGGGATTCGCCCCGACGGTAGCGCAGGAACACTTCGGCTCCCTGGCGGGAGTCGCGCAGCAGCAGGACGGAGGACGCCGCCCGCGGCTTGCGGGCGGCTCCTTCGCCGCGTTCGAACCAGCTTTGCGCTGCGCCCTGTTGCCAGGGCGGCAGCTGGAAATGCCGGGTGGAGACGCTAGGCAAACTCTGCGATCACTTCCACTTCCACCGGCGCGTCCAGCGGCAGCACTGCCACGCCGACGGCGGAACGGGCATGGCTGCCCGCCTCACCAAATACCTGTCCCAGGAGTTCGGACGCTCCGTTGATGACGCCGGGCTGGCCGGTGAAGGACGGGTCGGAGGCTACGAAGCCCACAACCTTCACAATCCGGGTCACCCGGTCCAGGTCACCGATCTGCGCCTTGATGGCCGCCAGGGCGTTCACGGCACAGCGTGCGGCGTACGTCTTGGCGTCCTCGGCGGTTACATCCGCACCGACCTTGCCCGCGGCCGGCAGCGCACCGTCAACGAACGGCAGCTGGCCGGAGGTGTACACGTGGTTCCCGCTTACTACGGCAGGAACGTAGGCTGCCACCGGTGCGGCGACCGGGGGCAGGTCCAGGCCGAGTTCGGCCAGGCGCTGCTCGACGGCGGAAACCGCCTCGGGGGCAGTGCTCATCAGGCCTTCTCCCGCTTCATGTAGGCCACTGAACCGGTGCCGTTCGGGGCCGGGGTAATCTGCACCAGCTCCCACCCTTCTTCACCGTGCATGTTCAGCACGGCGCCGGGGGTGTGCAAAGGCAGCGGTGTAATGAAGTATTCCCATTTGCTCATGATCCAAAGACTAGCGCGTGCTTGTAGACTGATCCGCATGGCAGCTCGCAAATCTCCTTTTTTTGACACGGCTACCACTCTGGGCAAGATTGTCGCCTTCTTTGGGGTAAGCACTTTATGCGGTGTCCTTGCCGCCGGGCTGCTGGTACCGGCCGCGGCTGCCGCCGGCACTGCGGCCTCCGGATCCATCCAGTTCTTCGACCAGCTGCCCTCTGAGCTGCAGCGCGGGGCGCTGGCTGAACCCTCCCGGATTTACGCCAACGACGGATCACTGATCGCCACCCTGTATGAGGAGAACCGTCAGCCGATCACGCTGGACCAGGTGTCCCCGCACATGATCGATGCGATGCTGGCCATCGAGGACGACCGTTACTACGAACACGGCGGCGTGGACCTGCAGGGCATTTTCAGCGCCATCGTTTCCAACGTCACCTCCGACCGCACCCGCGGCGCCTCCACCATCACGCAGCAGTACGTGAACAACGTGATCATCGACACCAACCTGCAGGAAGGCGGGGAGGTTGTCTTCAGCGGGCAGAAGACCGTCGGTGACAAGCTGCGCGAAATCAAGCTAGCCATCGCCGTGGAGAAGGAACTGAGCAAGGACGAGATCCTGGAGGGTTACTTCAATATTGTTCCCTTCAGCGGAACAACCTTCGGCGTGCAGGCCGCCTCGAAGTACTTCTTCAACGTCGATGCCAAGGACCTGAGCATTGCACAGGCTGCCCTGCTGGCCGGCGTCGTCAACGGGCCCACCTTCTACAGCCCGGAACTGAACCCGGACCGTTCCCTGGCCCGCCGGAACCTCGTGCTGGACGCGATGCTGGACAAGGGCAGGATCACCCAGGAAGAACACGATGCCGCGGTTGCCACCGGGCTGGAGCTGAACCTGACTCCGGTCCTCAACGGCTGTGTCGGTGCCGAGCAGGCGCCCTACTTCTGTGACTACGTGAAGCAGCTGGTGCTCAACGACGAGCGCTACGGTGCCACCTACGAGGACCGCACCAAGCTGCTGTACCGCGGCGGACTCAGCATCACCACCACGCTGAACCCCACGCTGCAGAACGCTGCCCAGGCAGCGATCAACGAGACCGCCAATCCGGACACCACGGATGCGGAGATCGGCCACTCCATGGTCAGCGTCGAGCCGGGCACCGGCAAGATCCTGGTGATGGCCCAGAACACCCGGTACACCCCGGAACTGGCAGCCGGAAACTCCGTGCAGAACTTCAACGTGGACGCGTATCAGGATGGCGATCCCAACAAGCTCCTGAACGGCCTGGGCGGATTCCAGCCCGGTTCTACCTACAAGCCGTTTACCGTTGCGGCCTGGCTGGATTCCGGCAAGACCCTCAACGCCCAGCTGAACGGCAATAAGCGGACCTACCCGGCTGGCCACACCTGGAACGCCAGCTGCCTGCCCGGCGGCCGGTACGCCATCCTGGATCCGTGGACCCCGATTAACTACGGAGACACGAACTACCGCAATACAACCGTGCTGGAAGGCCTGGCCCAGTCCCTGAACACCATCACGCTGGCTTCGGCCAACGAGCTGGACCTCTGCAAATTCCAGCAGATGGCCTTCGCCGCAGGCGTGCACAACGGCAAGAGCGCATCCGGCGAACGCGAAATGCTGGCCGTGAACCCGCCGTCGACCTTCGGCGGCGGCGGCGACGCTTCGCCGCTGTCCATGGCAACTGGCTTCGCGACCTTCGCAGCTGAAGGCCTGATGTGCGAACCCCGTGCCCTGGTGTCGGTGAAGGGCAGCGACGGCACGGAATACCCGGTTCCCGAACAAGACTGTGAACAGGTAATGCGCAAGGAAGTGGCCCAGGGCGTCAACGTGGCCACCCAGCGTGTGATGACCAACGGCTCCGGTATCAACCTGCAGGTGGGCGTGCCCACCGCCGGCAAGACCGGTACCAATGACTACCGTTCCCAGACCTGGTTCATGGGCTACAGCACCGGGCTCTCCACTGCTTCCTGGATTGGAAACTGGAAAGCCAATAACACCACCATGTCCGAGAAGCTCATTGGCGGCCGGTACTACCCGGAAATCGACGGCTCCCTGATTGCCGGCCCGTCGTGGAAGAACTTCATCCAGCGGGTTCCGGGCCAGTACGGCGCCAATCCGTTCACCGCCCCGCCGGCGAACATCGTTGGCCAGCCTCCGGCTCCCCGGCCGAGCCCCAGCGCCAGCCCTTCTGAGTCCGCGAACCCGGGCAACAACGGCAACGGCAACAACCAGAACAACGACGACTGACCTTGGCGACCAGTAATCCGGTAGCCCCGGTCCTTCGATCCGCCGCGTGGACCGCCGGCAGCCTCGCGGCTGCCGGCACCGCAGCCTTTGCCTACGGTTCCCTCATTGAACGGAACCTCTTCGGCATCCGCACCGAGACAGTGGCAGTGCTGCCTGCGGGCAGCAAGCCGATGCGGGTGCTCCACCTTTCGGATATCCACTACGTTCCCGGCCAGGACCGCAAGACCCGCTGGCTGCAGTCCCTTGCGGACCTGGAACCGGACTTCGTGGTCAACACCGGAGACAACCTCAGCCATCAGCAGGCAGTGCCGCCGCTGCTGGAAGCACTCAAGCCCCTGATGCGGTTTCCCGGCGTGTTCGTTCCCGGTTCCAATGACTACTACGCTCCGGTCCTCAAGAACCCGTTCACATACTTCACCTCCCCGTCCAGGCTGCGGAAGAACCCGGCCAAACTGCCCTGGGCAGAGATGTTCACGGCCTTCGGCAGCGCCGGCTGGATCGACCTGACCAACCGGAACCAGTCCGTGGTCCTGAACGGACTGCGCCTGGATTTCTCCGGCGTTGACGATCCCCACCTGAAGCGGGACCGCTATGCCGGATTCCCCGCCGGAAGCTCGACGTCGGCCGCGGCCCGGCACCTGCGCGTCGGCGTCGCGCATGCCCCGTACCAGCGGGTGCTGGACTACTTCACCGACGGTGGTGCGCAGCTGATCCTGGCCGGGCACACCCACGGCGGGCAGGTCTGCATTCCGGGCTACGGCGCACTGGTGAGCAACTGCGACCTGCCTACCTGGCGGGCCAAGGGCCTAACAGACTGGGAACACAACGGCCGCACCGTGCCGCTGAATGTCTCGGCCGGCATCGGCACGTCCCGGTTCGCCCCGGTGAGGTTCGCCTGCCGGCCGGAAGCTGTCCTCATCACCCTTACTCCCGCTGAGAGGCCAGTTACGGCTCCTTAGAGCGCCGAAACGAGCCGTAAGTGGCCTCTCTCGGCGGGGAGGGGCGAAACCGGCACGCGGCGTCGTAACCACGCCCGGGGTGGCCTAGGATTGAGCGGTATCCGGCCCGCACCTCCTAGGCGCGGACCTCTCGATCTCGAAGAGGATTCATGCCCCGGCAGACATCATTGTGGCAATCCCTGGGGCGCCTGTACCCGCACATCAAGCCGATCCTTCCCCGCCTGTTCCTCGGTTTCCTCTCGGCCATTGGAGCCAGCGTCGTTGCGCTGGCCATCCCCCAGGTACTGCGCGTCCTGGTGAACTCCTACCTCTCCCCCGGCGGTGCGGTAACGGCGCTGTGGTGGGCTACCGGAATCGTCCTGGTGCTGGGGACTCTGGAAGCGGTGTTCATGGCGCTGCGGCGGCAGTTCGCCGTCGCGCCGTCCACAATCGTTGAAACCAGCCTGCGCACTTCCTTCTACCGGCACCTGCAGGACCTTTCCGTGGCGTTCCACGACCGCTGGGGATCCGGACAGCTGCTCTCCCGGGCCATGAGTGACCTGAACCTGATCCGGCGCTGGATGGCATTCGGCGCCCTCATGCTGATCGTCACGGCACTCACGGTTCTCATTGGCGTCACCATCATGTTCTTCACCGCCTGGCAGCTGGCGATTGTGTTCCTGCTCGCCGCTGTGCCGATCGTCGTTTACGGCTTCAGGTTCCGCCGCTTTTACGGCCGGGTATCAAGGAAGAGCCAGGACCAGGCCGGGGACCTGGCCACCACCGTCGAGGAATCGGTGCACGGGATCCGCGTCCTGAAGGCTTTCGGCCGCAGTTCCGAGGCACTGGACGCGTTCGAGGAGCAGGCCGAGGGCCTGCGCCAGACAGAGGTCTACAAGGCGAACTCGCTGGCAAAGTTTTCCCTGGTGGTGACGCTGCTGCCCGAGGCCGCACTGGCGGTGTCCCTGGTCCTGGGCATCCTGCTGGTCAATGACGGCCAGGTCAGCATCGGTGCGCTGGTGGCGTTCTTCGCAACCGCCGCCGTCGTCGCAGGTCCGGTGGAGTCCATGGGCCCGCTGCTGTCCATGACGCTCACAGCCGCCACCGCGATCGACCGGCACTTCGAGGTCATGGACGCCAAACGCACCATTACCGACCCGGAACACCCGGCACGGCCGGAAACCGTCCACGGCCAGCTCTCCTTTGAAGATGTGCACTTCGCCTACCCGGATGCTTCGCCGGAACGCCGGGACGTGCTCGACGGCGTGAGCCTGGACCTGCGCGCGGGTGAAACCATGGCGCTGGTCGGCATCACCGGCAGCGGCAAATCCACGCTCCTGCAGCTGGTTCCCCGGCTCTACGACGTGACGGCAGGCAGCATCCGGATCGACGGCGTCGATGTGCGGGACTTCCCGCTGCAGGAGCTGCGCCGCATCGTCTCCGTGGCCTTCGAGGACACCACCCTCTTCTCCAGTTCGGTCCGGGACAATGTGCTGCTCGGCGCAGAGCCAGCCAGCGGAGCCGAGGCAGAGAAGGTGCTCAGTGAAGCCCTGGAAGTGGCGCAGGCCCAGTTCGTCTACTCGCTGCCGGACGGCGTGGACACCCTGATCGGTGAGGAAGGGCTCAGCCTCTCCGGCGGGCAGCGCCAGCGTGTGGCCCTGGCCCGCGCGATTGCCGCGCGGCCCACGGTGCTGATCATGGATGACCCGCTCTCCGCACTGGATGTGCGCACGGAGGAACTGGTGGAGCACCGGCTCCGCGAAGTCCTCGCTGACACCACCACCCTGGTCGTGGCCCACCGCCCCTCCACAGTCTCCCTTGCCGACCGGGTAGCCCTGATGCAGGACGGCAGGATTGCCGCCGTCGGCACCCACGCCGAGCTGCTGGCCGGAAATGAGCACTACCGCCACGTGATCGCCAGCCTGCCGGCAGCCCCGCAGGACCTGGACAGCGGACTTGAAAATGAAAGCGAGGTTCTCCGGTGAACCGGTTTAGCATTCGCCGGGCCGGTGCACCCCTGCCGGAGCCCGGAAAGCCGGACAACGCCGGTGTTGGCACGGCAGGCGAGGACAACCTGAACCTGGACCGTGAGCAGAACCGTGCGGTCCGGCGTCGTTCCCTCTCCCTGCTCGCTTCCCTTGTACGCCCCAACCGGGGCAGGTTCATCTTCACCATCGCACTTGTGGTGTTCTCCCAGGCCGCGCGCGTCGCCGGGCCCGCAATCATCGCCTTCGGCATTGACCATGCACTGCCTGCCCTGCAGGAGGGCAGCTCCCTGCCGCTGCTGGCGGCCGGGTCCACCTACCTGCTCGCCGCAGTCCTCGCGGCGGGGCTGACGGCGGGCTATGTCCGGTCCACGGCGCAGCTCAGCCAGGCGATGCTGCTAGACCTGCGGCTGCGGGTTTTCCGGCACACCCAGCGGCTCAGCCTTGAATTCCACGAGCGCTACACCTCGGGCCGGATCATCTCGCGGCAGACCTCGGATCTGGAGGCACTGCGCGAACTGCTGGACTCCGGCATCAGTTCCCTGGCCTCGGGAGCCATGTACATGGTGTTCGTAGCCATCAGCATCTTCGCCCTGGACTGGCGCACCGGAGTGCTGCTCTGCGTAGCGTTCGTACCGATGTTCCTGCTGACCCGCTGGTACCAGAAGCGTTCCCAGACGGCGTACCGGGCCTCCCGTGTGACCTCCGCGAAGCTGATCGTGCATTTCGTGGAAACGATGACCGGGATCCGTGCCGTGAAAGCGTTCCGCCGCGAAACCGTCAACGCCGAGAAGAATGACGAACTGGCCGAGGATTACCGCCGGGCCACGCTGAGGTCCATTAACCTCAACGGCGTCTTCCAGCCCGGCCTGATCTTCATCGGCAATGCGACTGTGGCCGTGGTGCTGCTGGTGGGCGGCTACCGCGTGCTCGACGGCGGCCTGGAAGTGGGTGCGCTGCTGGCGCTGCTCCTGTACGCCAAGCGGTTCTTCCAGCCGGTGGACCAGATGGCCATGTTCTACAACTCGTTCCAGTCCGCCTCGGCGGCCCTGGAAAAGGTGTCCGGCCTCCTGGAAGAAGTGCCGACTGTCCGCCCGCCCAGGCAACCGGTGGAACTCAAGGATGCCGCGGGAGACATAAAGTTCGACGGCGTGGAGTTCCGTTATGGTGGCGGCCCGCTGGTTCTTCCCCGCCTGGACCTGCACATTCCCGCCGGGCAGACCGTTGCCCTGGTGGGACAGACCGGCGCCGGCAAGTCCACCCTGGCCAAGCTGATCGCCCGCTTCTACGACCCGTCTGACGGTGCAGTGCTGCTGGACGGAGTGGATCTTCGGGATCTCACGCAGCGGGACCTGCGCCGAGCCGTCGTCATGGTGACCCAGGAAGCGTTCCTGTTCAGCGGCTCCGTGGCGGAGAACATTGCCCTCGGCAAGCCGGGCGCGAGCCGGGCGGAGATCGAAGCGGCAGCCCGCGCCGTGGGTGCCCACGATTTCATCGAGTCCCTGCCCGAGGCCTACGAGACCGATGTGAACAAGCGCGGAGGACGGGTCTCCGCAGGGCAGCGCCAGCTGATCAGCTTCGCCCGTGCGTTCCTTGCCGACCCGGCTGTGCTGATCCTGGATGAGGCGACCTCCTCCCTGGATGTTCCCAGCGAGCGGCTGGTGCAGCAGGGACTGAAGACCCTGCTGGGCAACCGGACCGCGCTGATCATTGCCCACCGGCTGTCCACGGTTGAAATTGCAGACCGCGTGCTGGTGATGGCCGACGGTGAGGTGGTGGAGGACGGCACTCCCGCCGAGCTCACCAGCGGCACCGGACGCTTCGCGGCGCTCAATGCCGCGTGGCAGGACTCGCTGGTGTAACGCTCTTGCCCGCTGCGGAGGGCTGATTTCGCGCTCCCGCAGGTTGTCGAGTACACTTGTAAAGTTGCTTCGCCGGGAGGGAAACCTCCGGTCAGGCAGTGGTTACGGGGTGTGGCGCAGCTTGGTAGCGCGCGTCGTTCGGGACGACGAGGTCGCAGGTTCAAATCCTGTCACCCCGACCAAAAACAGAAAAGGACCCATCATTTTTGATGGGTCCTTTTTGCTGTGTCTTTGCTGTGCCCGGGAGTATGCTCTGGAACATCCCACACCAAGACACCAGGAGTTCCCATGGTTGTCCGCGTTGACGTGAATATTTCCCTTGACGGCTACGCCACCACCACGGACCAGACCCCCGAGAGCCCGTTCGGGGAAGACTGGGCGCGGCTGGTTGCACCGTACACAGCCACCCGCACCTTCCAGGAACGCGTCCTGCACCAGAGCGGCACAGGCACCACCGGAGTTGATGACAACTACGCCGCCGCCTACTTTGAGGGCATCGGCGCAGAAATCATGGGCGCCGGCATGTTCGGGCTGCACAACTTCCCGGATGATCCCGGGTGGAAGGGCTGGTGGGGCGACCAGACACCGTTCCAGTACCCGGTCTTTATCCTCACCCACGACGCCCGTGAGCCCATCGACATGCCGGACGGAACCCGGTTCGAGTTCCTCTCCGCCTCACCGCAGGCTGCCCTGGACCGGGCGGTCGACGCCGCTGCCGGCCAGGACGTGCGGATCGGCGGCGGGCCTACAGTCGTGAAAGCGTTCCTCGAGGCGGGCCTGGTGGACCGGATCCACGTGGGCATTACTCCGATCCTGCTGGGCCGGGGCATCAACCTGTGGGAGGGCCTGCGCGGCCTGGAGGACGGCTATGAGGCCAGCGCGGAAGCAGCCGACGACGGCGTCACGCACCTGACGTTCTCGCGCTAACTCCACGCGCCATACGCGGAAAACACTGCAGGCCCCGGGAAAACCCGGAGCCTGCAGGGAACAGCGGAACCTAGACGAACGTCTTCCCGGTCAGCCGCTCGTACGCCTCCACGTACCGGGCGCGGGTGCGCTCAATGACGTCCGCGGGCAGGGCCGGCGGAGGGGTGTCAGCTGCCTTGTCCCAGCCGGACTCGGCCGAGGTCAGCCAGTCACGTACGTACTGCTTGTCAAAGGAGGGCTGGGCTTTGCCCGGCTCGTACAGGGAGGCATCCCAGAACCGTGACGAGTCAGGGGTCAGCACCTCATCACCCAGGGTTACCAGACCGGTGGCCGGTTCCAGGCCGAACTCCACCTTGGTGTCCGCCAGGATGATTCCGCGGTCCCGGGCAATGGCCTCGGCGGTGGTGTAGATCTCCAGGGTCAGTTCCCGGATCTGCGCGGCCGTTTCGGCACCTACCGCCGCCACCACGGCGTCGTAATTAATGTTTTCGTCATGCTCGCCCACCTCTGCCTTGGCCGAGGGGGTGAAGATCGCCGGCTCGATCCTCGAGCCGTCAACGAGCCCCGCAGGCAGCGGAACATCGCACACGGTCTGCGACTGCCGGTACTCAGCCAGGCCGGAACCGGTGAGGTAGCCGCGGGCAATGGCTTCCACGGGGTACATCTCCAGCTTCTTGCAGATCATGGCCCGGCCAGCCACTTCGGCCGGCACTCCCTCGTCGGCGGAAAGAACATGGTTCGGAACGTTGCCCAGCTGGTCGAACCACCACAGGCTCAGCTGCGTCAGGATGCGGCCCTTGTCCGGGATGACGCTGGAGAGCACATGGTCGTAGGCACTGATCCGGTCGCTGGCCACAACCAGTACCCGGTCCTGCGCGGCGTCCGGACCGGCGGGTACGTACAGGTCCCGTACCTTGCCGGAATAGATGTGTGTCCAACCATTAAGCTGCGGTGCGGTGCTCATGCCAGGTCCTCATCAATGTCAGCGCCCGCGCTGCCGGCCGGCACCACGATGTCGCCGCGCTCGGCTTTCAGTGCGATGTCGCGGCGGTGCTGGGAGCCCTCGAGTTCGATGGCGTCCACGCCCTGGTAGGCGAGTTCCCTTGCCTGTGCCAGGTTCTCCCCCAGCGCGACGACGGCCAGGACACGCCCGCCCGCGCTCACGATTTCGTCCGCTTCGATGGCAGTGCCGGCATGCAGGACGTGCACGCCCTCGATCGCCTCGGCTTCCACGAGTCCCAGGATCGGGTCCCCGGTGCGCGGAGCATCCGGGTAGTTTTCGGACGCGACGACGACGGCGACTGCCGTGCGCGCATCCCACTTCAGCTGTTCCATGGCATCCAGTTCGCCCTTGGCGGCAGCCAGCAGCAGTCCGCCGAGCGGGGTCTTCAGCCGGGCCAGCACGGCCTGGGTTTCCGGATCGCCGAAGCGGGCGTTGAACTCGATGACCCGCAGTCCGCGCGAGGTCAGCGCCAGGCCGCAGTACAGCACGCCGACGAAGGGCGTGCCGCGGGAGGCCATCTCATCCACGGTGGGCTGCGCCACCCGGGCAATGACGTCGTCCACGAGGTTGGCCGGTGCCCACTCCAGCGGGGAGTAGGCACCCATGCCGCCGGTGTTGGGACCTTCGTCGTTGTCGAAGATGCGCTTGAAGTCCTGGGCCGGTGCCAGCGGCACGACGTGCCGGCCGTCGGAGAGGACAAAGAGGGAGACCTCGGGGCCGTCAAGGAACTCTTCAATGACTACGGTTCCACCGGCGTCGAAGCAGGCCTGCGCGTGGGTGAGGGCTTCGTCCCGGTCCGAGGTGACAACCACTCCCTTGCCGGCGGCCAGGCCGTCGTCCTTGACCACGTAGGGCGCGCCGAAGGTGTCCAGCGCATCGGCGGCTTCCTCCGCGGTCGCAGCGACCCGGGCCATTGCCGTGGGCACGTTCGCCTCAGCCATGACCTGCTTCGCGAAAGCCTTCGAGGCCTCCAGCTGGGCTGCAGCCCGGGACGGGCCGAACACCGGAATGCCGGCCTCCATCAGGGCATCCGAAACTCCGGCCGCCAGCGGCGCCTCCGGACCCACGACGACGAGGTCGGAGCCCAGCTCACGGGCAAGAGCCGTCACGGCCTCCGGATCGCTGGCGTTGATGAAATGGACTGGCACTACCTGCGCGATACCCGCGTTGCCGGGAGCCGCATGGACTTCCGAAACGTAGGGGTCGGCCAGCAGGGCCCGGACAATGGCATGTTCGCGGCCGCCGGGGCCAACAACGAGAACCTTCACAAGAGTTCAGACTACTGGCTGTGATGCACGCCCCGAAAGCCGCCGCGGCTCCGTGACGCAGCCCGCTGGGCGTGGATTTCGCGCCGGCCCGTTGCCCGGCGGGCTCCGCCGCCGGATAGTAAGACACGGCGGTGCTTTGGCCCGCCGGTCCGGGCAGCGGGGCAGGCTGCCTCGATGGCGGTGCTGGGGCGGTCATCGCTCCCCTGCTTCGCTGCCCGTTCCGCCAGCTTCCCTGGACCTTCGCCGGAGCACCCCCTCACTCCGCGGTGCCGAACAAAGTCCTGCCGGCCACCCTCCGGCTGCGGCCCCTGCGACGAGCGCTCCGCGCGCCGCGGGGGAAGTCGCGGACAGAAGTGCGGACTTCCGTAGACTGGCAGTATGTCTGCCACCTTTGCTGCCTCTGACGCCGTTGAACTTGCTGTCCTGGAGCGCAACGGCTTCATTGAATCCCGCCATGTGGGTTCCGCCGTCGTGCTTGCCGGTGACGGGTCGGTGGTGACCGCACTCGGTGACATCACCACCCCGGTCTTCCCGCGTTCGTCCCTGAAGCCGTTCCAGGCTGTGGCCGCTATGCAGGCCGGTGTACCGCTGCGCGGGCCGCAGGTTGCCCTCGCCGCTGCCAGCCACATCGGAGCGAAGGAACACACCGATGTGGTCCGCGGAATGCTTGAGGCCGCCGGCGTCACGGAAGACGACCTGCAGTGCCCGGTGGACTGGCCGCAGGATGAGACGGCACGGACCGAACTGATCCGCTCCGGCAAGGGCAAGCAGCGCATTGCCTTCAACTGCTCAGGCAAGCACGCGGCCTTCCTGTGGGCCTGCACCGAAAACGGCTGGGACACCCGCACCTACCTGGACCCTTCCCACCCGCTGCAGCAGGGCATCGCCCGGGTTTTCGAGGATTTCTGCGAGGAGAAACCCGCGCACTGGGCGGTTGACGGCTGCGGTGCTCCGCTGGCCGCGGTATCCCTGACCGGGCTGGCACGCGGGATCGGCAAACTGGCCAAGGCTCCGGCGGACAAGCACGGCGACGCACGCGCGGCCACCGTGGCAACCGCAATGCTGGACTACCCCTGGGCCGTCCACGGCGTTGGCAAGGAAAACACCGTGGTCATGGAGGACCTGGGCATCATCGCCAAGAGCGGCGCCGAAGGCGTACTGGTGCTGGGCACTGACACAGGGGTTTCCGTGGCCCTGAAAATGCTCGACGGCAACGGCCGCGCCGCCACCCTGGTGGGCCTGACCCTGCTCGCCGCCAGCGGTGCCATCGACCCGGAGGGCGTCTTCAAGGTCCTGGCCAAAACCGTTCCGCCGGTACTCGGCGGCGGCGAACCCGTGGGCAGCCTGCGGCTCGCGGCTCCGGTCACCGCGCTGCTGGACTAGCCATGGCACGGCGCAGGATTTCTTCGGCAGACGGCATGGCTGCGCTGGCCGCGGCGGCGGCAGGCCCGGCCGGCCGGAACACCACGGCGACGGCGGTTCGCTATGCCCTGGAGGAACTCGCTGAGCGGGTACCGGGCAATTCGGTGGAAGTGCGGGTGCCGCCCTTCGGCGTCACCCAGTGCATTCCCGGCCCCCGTCATACCCGGGGCACTCCCCCGAATGTCGTAGAGACCGACGCCGCCACCTGGCTGGGGCTGGTGACCGGGACCTTGGCGTGGGCTGACGCGGTGGCTGCCGGAAAGGTCTCTGCGTCCGGGCTGCGTGCGGATTTGTCCGAGTGCCTGCCGCTGTTTCCGCGGCTTGCCGGCGGCGGGGCAGCTTAATCTCTACTGCCGGTAGAATTTGGGCATGACTTCCGAGCAGCACAGCCCCGAACGCCGCGAGATCACCATCCGCCGCGCTCCCCGCTTTGTACCCTTTATGGCGCTGGGCGTGGTCGCTGCCTTTATTGCCGCGCTGATCATGGCCTACACCGGAGACGAGAATCCGCAGTACACCCGCGAAGCCGTATTGGGATTCTTTACCGTGATGTTCGCCCTCCCGGGGGTTGCCCTGGGCTCCATCGCCGCGCTGGTCCTGGACCGGATCAGCCTCCGCCGTTCCGAGCATGCAGTGGTTGAGGCCGCCGACGACGAGCCCAATAGCACAGGCACTTCTCCCACCGCGTAACGCTCTGTCCCGGAGCCGTTGGAAACCGGCGGGCGTGAGAGAATGACTTCCATGGCACGCGGTGACGGAATGCTTTCCCACGATCTCATGCCCGGCGAAAAAGGACCGCAGGATGCCTGCGGAGTCTTCGGCGTCTGGGCCCCCGGCGAAGAGGTAGCGAAGCTTACCTATTACGGTCTTTATGCGCTGCAGCACCGCGGACAGGAATCCGCGGGCATCGCCACGAGCGATGGCAGCCGGATCAGCGTTTACAAGGACATGGGACTGGTTTCCCAGGTTTTCGACGAAACCACCCTGAACACTCTCCTGGGCCACATTGCCATTGGGCACTGCCGGTACTCCACAACCGGTGCCTCGCACTGGGCCAACGCGCAGCCCACCCTTGGTGCAACCGCTGCCGGCACGGTGGCCCTGGCCCACAACGGCAACCTGACCAACTCCGCCGAACTCTACGAAATGATCCTGGCCCGCCAGGGCCGCCCCCGCTCAGGTGAAATCGCCCAAGGCAACACCTCGGACACCGCCCTTGTCACCGCACTGCTGAACGGCAGCGACGGCCGGACCTTGGAAGAAACCGCACTGGAACTGCTGCCCAAGCTGCGCGGCGCGTTCTCCTTCGTCTTTATGGACGAAGGCACCCTGTACGCGGCCCGGGACACCTACGGCGTCCGTCCCCTGGTTCTGGGCCGGCTGAACCGCGGCTGGGTTGTGGCCTCCGAAGGCTCCGCCCTTGCCACCGTCGGCGCTAGCTTCATCCGGGAGATCAAGCCCGGCGAGTTCATCGCCATTGACGAAAACGGCATCCGTTCCCAGATGTTCGGTGAGCCGACGCCGGCCGGCTGCGTCTTCGAATACGTCTACCTTGCGCGCCCGGATGCTTCCATCAACGGGCGCTCGGTCTACGAATCCCGGGTGGAGATGGGCCGCCAGCTGGCCCGCGAAAACAGCGTCGAAGCAGACATCGTCATCCCGGTCCCCGAATCCGGCACACCCGCCGCCGTTGGCTACGCCGAGCAGTCCGGCATTCCCTTCGCGCACGGGTTCGTCAAGAACTCGTATGTGGGGCGCACCTTCATCCAGCCGAGCCAGACCCTGCGCCAGCTCGGCATCAAGCTGAAGCTCAACGCCCTTGAATCCGTCATCCGCGGCAAGCGCGTGGTGGTTGTGGACGACTCGATCGTCCGCGGCAACACCCAGCGTGCGATCGTACGCATGCTGCGGGAAGTCGGTGCCAAGGAAGTCCACGTCAAGATCTCCTCGCCGCCCGTCCAGTGGCCCTGCTTCTACGGCATCGACTTCGCCTCCCGCGCCGAGCTCATTGCCAACGGCGCCAAGGTGGAGGAAATCTGCACGTCGATCGGCGCCGATTCCCTTGCCTACATCTCCGAAGACGGAATGATCGGTGCCACCCAGCAGCCGCGCGAGAAGCTCTGCACAGCCTGCTTCACCGGCCAGTACCCCATCGAGCTGCCCCCGGCAGACCGGCTGGGCAAGAACCTGCTGGAAAACCCGTCCGACGCGGACGGCTCCAACGGCTGTGATCCGGGACCGGACAGTGAGTTCGAGACCCTCCTGACCCCAACAGACAAGAAAGAATCGGTATGAGCGCGAGCGAAAACGCCATCACCTATGCCTCCGCAGGGGTGGACGTCGAGGCCGGTGACCGGGCCGTCGAACTGATGAAGGCAGCGGTCAAGGCAACCCACAACGACTCGGTCCTTGGCGGGGTGGGCGGATTCGCCGGGCTCTACGACGTTTCCCGGCTGCTGACCTACAAGAAGCCGCTGCTGGCAACCTCCACCGACGGCGTCGGAACCAAGGTCGCCATTGCCCAGGCACTGGATATCCACCACACCATCGGGTTCGACCTGGTGGGCATGGTGGTGGATGACATCGTCGTCGTAGGCGCAGAGCCGCTGTTCATGACCGACTACATCGCCTGCGGCAAGGTAGTGCCCGAGCGCATAGCGGACATTGTCCGCGGCATCGCGGCCGCCTGTGAAGTTGCCGGCACCGCGTTGGTGGGCGGCGAAACCGCTGAGCATCCCGGCCTGCTGGGCGTGGACGAGTACGACGTCGCCGGTGCCGCCACCGGCGTCGTGGAAGCCGCGGACCTGCTGGGTCCGGAGCGTGTGCGGGAGGGCGACGTCGTTATTGGCATGGCGTCCTCCGGTATCCACTCCAACGGCTACTCCCTGGTGCGCCGCGTCATCAACCACGCCGGCTGGCAGCTTGAACGCCAAATCGCCGAACTGGGACGAACCCTCGGCGAAGAGCTGCTGGAGCCGACCCGTGTCTACGCTGCCGACTGCCTGGACCTGGCCCGCTACGCGCCCGCCGGAGTGCACGGTTTCAGCCATGTGACCGGCGGCGGCCTCGCCGCCAACCTGGCCCGGGTGCTGCCCAAGGGCCTGGAAGCCACCGTGGACCGCTCAACCTGGGAACTGCCGCCGGTCTTCAAGCTGGTCAGCGAACTCGGCAACGTGCCGCTGCCGGACCTGGAGCGCACCTTGAACCTCGGCGTCGGAATGGTGGCAATTGTCGACGCCGCCGGTGCGGACGCTGCCCTGGCGCGCCTCGGCGAACGCGGCGTTCCGGCCTGGACCATGGGAACCGTCGGAGCTGTCACGGATTCCGAGGCCGGCGATCCCAACTACGTGCAGGGCGCCAAGGGTGTCGACGGCGGTGCCGTCCGCCTGGTGGGCAGCTACGCCTAGTTTTCCCGGACGCTTTGCCTCCGGCCCCTCATCCACATAACAGAAACTGCCCGTATCAGCCTTGATACGGGCAGTTTCTGTTATCTCGATGGAGGGGAACGGGGGCGGGGCCGTGTCGGGAACCGCGGATTGGGCACCCTGGATGAAGAAATACTGCCCTTTAACGCCTTTCAGCGGATCCACCGTGATGGTGATCCGCTGAAGGAGGGCAATTAGTTTGCCGAAGAATGAAAGTTTGCCGGCATCTAGCCGATGCGGCGGGAACCCTCATCCTCGTCGTCTTCATCGCCAAATTGATCTGCGTACTTATCCTCGTACGCCGAGTAATCCGGCTCGGCCGGTTCCTCGGGATATCGACTCGACGGACGGCTCGAGGGTCCTGACAGCTCACGCTGCAGGGCTGAGTAATCCGTGGCAGGAGTGAAGTACTTCATCTCGCGTGCCTGCTTGGTTGCTTTTGCCTTTTGACGGCCGCGCCCCATGGCGTGACCCCCTTTTTGCGTCGATCCGGAGGTGGTCGCTCGGGCAGGAGAGCGAGGCCCCGGAATATTTGGTCAATTTGTCGTAACTACAGGTTACATGTTTTCCCGCTGGGTTGTGCCCCTCAGGACCCGCAGGCGCACTCAACTTCCTAGTTTAGTCCCTCTCCGCTGCAGGCGCGTACTGCGCCGCGACCTGCAAATTCGCTAAAGTCAGGGAGGAACAGATGCCGCGGGACACTTTTGCGGCCATGGACAGGGAGGACCGGCGTTCACCATGAGCGATCAAAAGAGGACACCGCGGCAGGGAGCACCCCTGCCTGGGAAGTCCCTGCGCCCCTCCGCCCCGGCCGGAAGTACCGCTGTTCCCAAGGGATCCGGCGCCAAGCCGCCGGCACCGAGGACTGCACCCCCAGTCCGGAACAACCCCGCTACAAGGAGCATTCCAGTTATTAAGCCCCAGTCGTCCGCCTCCAACGGGCGCCCCGGCCCCACAGACCCGGCCGGTCGGAGCCCCGGTTCGGCCCAGCCCGCCAAACCGGCCAAACCCGGCAAATCAGGGCGCGGCAAGGGATCCGGCGCCAAACGCCCGGCCGCCGCAAACCAGAGCGGCGTTCCGAAGGGGCTGCTGGGCTCCAAGGGCGGAGCAAAGCGGCCGGCAGTCCGCCCCGGCCCCGGCGCCAAAAAGAACTCCAGCCCGGCGGATGAACCCGCGTCGAACCCGGCTGCCCCTCAGGATGCCCAGGCGCCCACCTCCCCGGAGGCAGGTGCCAATCACTCTGCCGGCACCGGCCAGACTGCGGGAAGCAGCACCCCCTCACCTGCCCGGTCCACGGAAACCAGCGGCGGGACAGTGCCCGCCGAGGCTGCCCTTCCTGACCTGTCCGCCCACACAGACGCCCCTGCATGGCTGTCCCCTGACGGCGCCCATGACGCCGAACTGTGGGACGGAGCCTTCGACGCCGAGTCGCAGGACGCTGCCCAGGTGGAGCCCAGTGTTGTTCCCGCAGAGGACGTTCATCTGGATGAACCGTCGCTGGAGACGCCATCCATCAGCTCCGATGCTGCCGAGGCCGCTTCCCTCCCGGAAACCGCCGCCGAGGTGCGGGCAGTCTCCGAGGAAGCTGCCGAAGCCGGCAAGCAGGCAGGGATCTCTGAGCCTGCACCTGAAGGAACGGAAGTCGCCGTCGAGCCGGGAGCAGGGCTCACCGACCTGGAACCGTCTACCGCGGATGAACCGGCAGGCGAACCCGCAGACGAACGGGCCGCCGATGACGAACCATCAGGCGGTGACGAGGCCGCCGGCAGCGAGACAGCCGAAGTCCCCCAGGAACCGGACGGATCCGGCGACGACGCCGCGGGCACAGATGCCAGCGGCAACGAAGACAACGACCGCGACGACAGCCAAACCGAAGATGAGCCCGCCGGCACAGCGGACAGCGAATCAATGAAGGCCTCCGATGACGGTCAGGAACCGGAAGATCCCGCCGCCGGGAGCGCCGGGTCCGCTACCGCCGGCAAGGACATCCCGCAGGATGACGGACGCCCAGCGGCCAACCCCGCCGGGTCGCCGCAGATCCACACAGCAACGTTCCAGGGCGGCAGCTCCGACGTCGCGGCTCCAGTCACAGACTCGTTCGAATCACTGACGCTGCGCAAAAAAGATCCTGAAGACACCGGCGTCGTGCACACGGTCAACCCCTCCGGCGCAAGTGCCGTCCCCGCCGACTCGCGCCGGGCACGGCGGACCCGTGAAGCCGAGGAAGCAGCGGCACGCGGCAAGGGGCCGAGCAAGACCACCCGCACCCTGGTGCTGCTGGGATCGATCCTTATTGTGGTGCTGCTGGGCATCTGGCTCGCCACGGTCATTGCGGACAGCAACCGGGGTGAGGGTGTCCTGGAAGATTCTGTGTCCCCGGTCGAGCTGGAGTCAGGCGCCTGCCTGAAGGACTTCCAAAGCGTGAATGCCGAGGTCACCGTTGTAACCTGCGAAACCGCACACAACGCCCAGCTGGTCGCGACCTCGTCCTACTCCGATTCCGATACTTTCCCCGGCACTGATGCACTGGCCGCAAAGGCGGAGGAAGTTTGTTCCTCCGTCATCTACACCGATGCAGCCTCGAAGTACACCGACCTGGAACTCAACCGGGCAGTCCCCACACAGAGCTCCTGGAACACCGGTGACCGGCGGGTGGACTGTTTTGTAGTGGCACCAAGCGAAGAGCTGACGGAGTCGCTCATCGTTCAGCCATAAGGCAGCAGCAATAAGGCAGCAAATGAGGGAGGCCCGCGTTGGCGGGCCTCCCTCATTTGCTGCGGTTTACTGCGCTGCCCTCGCTGCAGAACTAGCCGACGGGCGCTGCTGCCTGGACGCTCAGCCCCGGCTCTGCCAGTTCATCGCCCATGACTTCCGGACGGTCAACCAGCACGGTGTCTCCGTCGGATATCCGTCCGGCGAGGATGCCCTTCGCCAGCTTGTCCCCAATCTCGCGCTGCACCAGGCGGCGGAGCGGACGGGCTCCGTAGGCCGGATCGTATCCGGTCAGCGCAAGCCATTCGCGGGCGGCATCGGTGACATCCAGTGTGAGCCGGCGGTCCCGCAGCCGTGCTGCCAACGCCCGGACCTGGAGGTCCACAATCTCCGAAAGCTCTTCCAGGTTCAGCGGATCGAAGAGGATCACGTCGTCCAGTCGGTTCAGGAACTCGGGCTTGAAGTTGGCATTGACCATGGACATCACGGACTCATGCTTCTGCTCCTCGGTAAGACCGGGGTCCACCAGGAACTGCGAGCCCAGGTTGGAGGTGAGGATCAGGATCACGTTCCGGAAGTCCACGGTGCGGCCCTGCCCGTCCGTAAGCCTGCCGTCGTCGAGGACCTGCAGCAGGATGTCGAACACATCCGGGTGCGCCTTTTCCACCTCATCCAGCAGGATCACCGAGTACGGACGCCGCCGGACTGCTTCCGTGAGCTGGCCGCCTTCCTCGTAGCCCACGTATCCCGGAGGGGCACCAACCAGGCGGGAGACCGTGTGCTTCTCTGCATACTCGCTCATATCCAACCGGACCATGGCCCGTTCGTCGTCGAAGATGAACTCGGCGAGGGCCTTGGCCAGCTCGGTCTTTCCGACGCCGGTGGGGCCCAGGAAGAGGAAGGAACCGGTGGGGCGGTCCGGGTCGGCAACCCCGGCACGCGAACGCCGAACCGCGTCCGAGACCGCAGCAACAGCCTTGGTCTGGCCAATCAGCCGCGAACCAATGACGGATTCCATGTCCAGGAGTTTCTGTGATTCGCCCTGCAGCATGCGGCCCGCGGGAATGCCGGTCCAGGACGAGACCACCTCGGCGATGTCGTCCGCGGTGACTTCCTCCGACACCATCAGTTCACGGGCGCCGTCGCCGTACTTGTCCTCCTCGGCTTCCTGCGCGGCGTCGAGCTCCTTCTGCATGGCCGGAATCTCGCCGTAAAGGATGCGGGAGGCTTCCGTGAGGTCGCCGTCGCGCTGTGCCTTCTCTGCCAGGGACCGCAGTTCGTCGATGCGGGCCTTGATATCCCCCACCCGGTTCAGCCCGGCCTTCTCGGCTTCCCAGCGGGCATTCAGGGCGGCAAGCTGCTCCTTCTTGTTTGCCATGTCCTCCCGCAGGATTTCCAGCCGCTCCAGCGATGCCTCGTCTGTTTCGCCGCTGATGGCCAGCTCTTCCATGGTCAGGCGGTCGACGGCGCGGCGCAGTTCATCGATTTCCTCCGGAGCGGAGTCAATCTCCATCCGCAGCCGGGAGGCCGCCTCATCGACCAAGTCGATCGCCTTGTCCGGGAGCTGGCGGCCGGTGATGTAGCGGTTGGACAGATTTGCGGCTGCGACAAGGGCGGAGTCTGCAATGGCAACCTTGTGGTGGGCTTCGTACCGCTCCTTCAGCCCGCGCAGGATGCCGATGGTGTCCGGGACACTTGGTTCTCCGACAAACACCTGCTGGAAACGGCGCTCAAGCGCGGCGTCCTTCTCAATGTTCTCCCGGTATTCGTTCAGGGTGGTGGCGCCGATGAGCCGCAGTTCGCCGCGGGCCAGCATTGGCTTGAGCATGTTGCCGGCATCCATCGACCCTTCAGCGGCACCGGCACCGACGACGGTGTGGAGTTCATCAATGAAGGTGACGATCTGGCCTTCGGAGTTGGAGATTTCCTCAAGGACTGCCTTGAAGCGTTCCTCGAATTCGCCGCGGTATTTGGCACCGGCAACCATGGAGCCAAGGTCGAGCGAAAGCAGCGTCTTGCCGCTGAGGCTCTCCGGGACGTCCCCGGCAACAATGCGCTGGGCGAGGCCCTCAACCACTGCCGTCTTACCCACACCGGGTTCACCGATAAGGACGGGGTTGTTCTTGGTACGCCGGCTCAGGACCTGGATCACGCGGCGGATCTCCGAGTCCCGTCCGATCACGGGATCCAGTTTGCCGGCCCGGGCCATCTCGGTGAGGTCGGTGCTGAACTTCTCCAGCGCCTGCAGGGTATTCTCCGGATCGGCATTGGTCACTTTGCGGTCTCCTCGCACACTGGGAAGGGCTCCGGCCAGGGCATCATGGCCGGCATTGTTGTCCCGCAGGGCCTTGCCGGCGGGACCGTTGTCCACCGAAAGCGCCAGCAGCAGGTGCTCGGTGGATACATAGGCGTCTCCAAGCTGGGCGGCCTCCTGCTGCGCAGTATTGATGACCTGCAGAAGCGGACGCGAAAACTGCGGCTGCTGGACGGACGAGCCGGAGCTTGAGGGAAGGTCGTGGATGGCATTACTGGCGGCGACACTGACCGCGTCGGGGTTGGCACCGGCCGCCTTGAGAAGCGCAACTGCAACACCCTGGCGCTGGTCCATGAGTGCCTTCAGCAGGTGCGCGGGCTCAATCTGGGGATTGCCGGCGGTGGACGCGTTCATGGCTGCGGCCTGGAGCGCTTCCTGGCTCTTGTTGGTGAATTTGGTTTCCACGGCGGGCTCCTTCTCAGGCTCTGGTAAACCGTTCAAGCTCCCGGCGGACGCAAGCTTCACCCCGCTGTTACGGGCTGTGCGGCCCAGGTGCTTCTGTCCGAATACCCCGGCCCGCTTGCTTCATCCAACCGTACTCAACTAACTTGAGTGTACTTCACTCAACCCCGGCTGTAAAGTTTTCCACAGCCAAGAACCGCGCTCTGACCTGCGATTATTCAGGGCTTGGCAACGGTGTGTGCTGCCGCTCAAACTCTTCCCTAACTCGCTCCCATTCCGTATTGCGCGCCTGGTACAACTCCTTTTCCGCTCCTTCCATCTGCGCCCAGCTGGGTGCTGCCGGACCAAGCTCCCGCCCCTGCAAGTACGCATCAAGGCGATCCAGGAAAAACTCCCACCCCGGCCCTGCTGCCCAGGCCGCAAGGTCAGGATCGATTACCGCAAACTTCTTCCGCACCGAGGCATACAGCAGCTCCACCCGAGTGGAACCATCGACATCTGCCAGGTGGAATTCCAGCTCGCCGGGATTGCCGTGCGGCGGCAGCCAGGAGACTGTCAGCATGCGCGGTGCATCACACCTCAGGATGGTTCCGGTGGAGAACCCCTCCATTTCATACTCGCCTCCCCGCCGAAGGTCGCCGCGGGGCTCGGCGAAGTAGGCCCCCACACGGGACGGCTCTGTGAGTGCGCTCCAGACTTCCCCAATGGGCTGTTGCAGATCGCGCCCTATGACCAGCATCCGTGCGTGGCCGGCCTGGATCTGGCGGAGGCCAAAAGACCGTTCGGTTTCAGCTAGCAACACGTCCAACTCGGACATTCCCGCTCCCTTAGCTTGCCGTCATCACGGTCCCAAAGGAGGCTTCCGGATCGATCCAGCGGTCCGGCCGGACTTCCCCGGAACCGGTAAATGTGAGGAGTGCCACGTATTCCGCACCCTCTTTGGAGGTTAGCAGGACAGTGCCTGCCCGGACAGGGCCCAAGGCCGGGTTTCCCCGGCGGAGCCTGCAGCTTCCACGCTGGCAGTGCTGGCGCGGCATTTGAGCCAGGTCACAAAAATCCGCCCGCCATAAGGGTGCTTGCTAGGCTGAATGCCACGACTAAGGGACCTTACTTTTTATTCGCACAGCCTTGAAGGATGTCATGACCAAGACTGCAGAATCCGAAGCGCCGCCCGCGGCCGTGGAGAAAACCCGGACAAACAAGGTTGTTTTTACCGGCTCCGCCGTGGGAATCACGGCCATCGCCCTCTGGGCCATGATCTCCACCGACAGCGCCGAAGAAGTCATCGGAGCCATGGTTGGCTGGGTTTCCACCAACATGGGCTGGTACTACTTCCTCGTTGTCACCATGGTGGTGGTGTTTGTCCTCGTCATAGCCCTCTCCAACATCGGCAGGACCAAACTCGGACCAGACCACTCCAAACCGCAGTTCGGCCTGTTTACCTGGGGAGCCATGCTCTTTGCTGCGGGCATTGGCATCGACCTGATGTTCTTCTCGGTTTCCGAACCGGTCACCCAGTACCTCGCGCCTCCCACCGGTGACGGCTCCACCGCTGAAGCCGCACGCCAGGCACTCGTGTGGACACTGTTCCACTACGGCATCACCGGCTGGGCACTGTACGCGCTTATGGGCCTGGCCCTTGGCTACTTCGCCTACCGCCACAACCTTCCGTTGAGCATCCGTTCGGCGCTCTATCCGATCTTCGGAAAGAAGATCGACGGCCCGCTGGGGCACGGCGTGGACATCGCTGCCCTGCTGGGCACCATCTTCGGCATCGCCACCTCGCTGGGCATCGGCGTCGTTCAGCTCAACTACGGCCTGAGCTTTATGTTCGGGCTGCCCGAGAACCTCACCGTGCAGATCGCCCTGATCGCCCTGTCCGTGCTCATGGCAACCGTCTCGGTTGTCTCCGGCGTCGAAAAGGGCATCCGCAGGCTCTCCGAACTCAACGTCATCCTCGCCCTGGGGCTGATGGTCTTTATCCTCATCGCCGGCAAAACCAGTTTCCTGCTCGACGGGATCGTCCAGAACATCGGCGACGTGCTCAGCCGCTTCCCGGCAATGACCCTGGACACCATGGCCTATGACCGCCCCGATGAATGGCTCTCCGGCTGGACCCTGTTCTTCTGGGCCTGGTGGGTCGCCTGGGCCCCGTTCGTGGGCCTGTTCCTTGCCCGCATCTCCCGCGGCCGCACCATCCGCCAGTTCGTGCTCGGCGTCATGATCGTGCCGTTCGCGTTCATCCTGCTGTGGATCTCCATCTTCGGCAACAGCGCCCTGGAGCTGGTCATGGGCGGCAACGCAGCGTTTGGCGACGTGGCCATGAACCAGCCGGAGCGGGCCTTCTACGGGCTGCTGGAACAGTTCCCCTGGCTGCCGGCCACCGCAGCGATCGCAACCTTCACCGGACTGCTTTTCTACGTGACCTCGGCGGACTCCGGTGCCCTGGTGATGGCCAACTTCACGTCCCACCTCAAGGACGCCGATTCGGATGCCCCGAAGTGGATGCGCGTCTTCTGGGCTGTGATTACCGGCCTGCTGACCCTCGCCATGCTGATGGTTGGCGGTGTGACCACACTGCAGAACGCCACGATCATCATGGGCCTGCCGCTCTCCATCCTGCTGCTGTTCATCATGCTCGGCGTGTACAAGGCGCTGCGGGTGGAGAACTCCCTGGCGGCAAGCTTCCGGGCATCCCTGCCAAGCATGATCGCCGGCCGAAGCCCCGACCCGCGCGGCGGACGTACCTGGCGGCAGCGGCTGACCCGCGCCATGTCCTATCCCGGACGCCGGCAGGCAGCCCGCTTTGTGGAAACCGTGGCCTGCCCTGCCCTCGCCGAAGTCCACGACGAGCTTGAGGCGAAGGGCGCCGAGGTCTCCCTCAGCCAGGCCGAGGCGGGGAACGGCATCCTGACCGCTGACCTGACCGTTGGCCTTGGCGATGAACGCCCCTTCAAGTACCAGGTCTACCCCGTGGAGTATGAGACCCCTTCCTACGCCCTGCGCAGCGCCTCCGCCGAGACGAAGTACTTCCGCATGGAGGTGTTCTCGCTGGAGGGCAGCCACGGCTATGACGTCATGGGCTACACCAAGGACCAGCTCATCACCGACGTCCTGGACCACTACGAACGCCACCTCGAATTCCTGCACCTCAACCGTGAGGCGCCCGGAAACACCGCAATCACCGAAGACCCCGTTGCCAAAGACAACTGGGACGCCGACTTTGTCGGCGGGGAGGAGAAACGATGAGTACGCCCGCAACCCTTTTCATCGATGGAGCCTGGGTGCCCGCATCCGACGGCGGCACCCGTGAAATCCGCAACCCCGCCGACGGCGAGCTGGCCGCCGTCGTCTCCGAGGCCACCGCGCAGGACGCCCGGAAGGCCATTGCCGCAGCCCGGTCCGCGTTCGACCGCGGGGAATGGGCTTCGGTTCCTGCCCCCGAGCGCGGTGACTTCCTGCTCCGCGTCGCCGCGGAGCTGAAGGCCCGCAAGGCCGACTTCGCCCGGGCCGAGACGCTGGACACCGGCAAGCGGCTGGTCGAGAGCGAAATCGACATGGACGACATCGCTGCGTGCTTCACCTACTTTGGGAAGATCGCGGGCCAAAATGCCGGCCGGATCGTGGATGCGGGGAACCCCGACGTCGTCTCCCGCATTGAGTACGAGCCGGTTGGCGTGTGCGGGCTGATCGCCCCCTGGAACTACCCGCTGCTGCAGGCGGCCTGGAAGATCGCCCCGGCCCTGGCCGCCGGCTGCACTTTTGTGCTCAAGCCATCGGAGCTCACGCCGTCCACGTCCATCCTGATGATGAAGGTCCTCGAGGACCTGGGCCTGCCGCGCGGCACGGCCAACCTGGTGCTCGGCGCCGGTGCCGTGGCGGGTGCGCCGCTGGCGGAATCACCCGACGTGGACCTGGTTTCCTTCACCGGCGGCGTTGCAACCGGCAAGACGATCGCCGCGGCTGCGGCTGGAACGGTCAAGAAGGTCGCGCTTGAACTCGGCGGAAAGAACCCCAACGTTGTCTTCGCCGACGCCGACTTCGACGCCGCACTGGACAACGCCCTGAACGCCGCCTTCGTGCACTCCGGACAGGTCTGCTCCGCGGGTGCCCGGCTGATCGTCGAAGAGCCGATTGCCGAGCGCTTCACCGCCGAACTGGTCCGCCGCGCCGAGCAGATCCGCATGGGCGGGCCGTTCGATGAAAATGCCGAGACCGGGCCGCTGATCTCCGAGGCGCACCGGGACAAGGTCACCGCCTACGTAAAGAAGGCCCAGGAAGAAGGCGCACGGGTACGCTGCGGCGGAACCTGGGGCACAGGCGAGCTGGAAAAGGGCTACTACTATGCCCCCACCGTGCTGGACAACGTGAAGCGCGGCAGCTCGGCACTGCTGGATGAAGCCTTTGGCCCGGTGGTCACGGTTGAGACCTTCAACGGCGAAGACGAAGCCGTTGCCCTGGCCAATGACACCTCCTACGGCCTGGCCGGTGCCGTCTGGTCCGCCGACGCCGGCAAAACCCAGCGCGTTGCCCGCCGGCTGCGCCACGGCACCGTCTGGATCAACGACTTCCACCCCTACCTGCCGCAGGCGGAATGGGGAGGCTTCGGCATCTCCGGCGTCGGCCGGGAACTCGGCCCCACTGGCCTCGGTGAGTACCAGGAAGCCAAGCACATTTACCAGAACATCAATCCCCAGGTGACCGGCTGGTTCACCGACCACGGAAAGGTCAACTAAGTTCCATGACTGATCTGCAGAAAACCGAGTTCGATTACATCGTCATCGGCGGAGGCTCCGCCGGGGCGGCCGTCGCCTCCCGGCTCAGCGAGGACCCCTCCATCGACGTCGCGCTGGTGGAAGCCGGACCGGATGACCGCGGGCTGGATGAAATCCTCCAGCTGGACCGCTGGATGGAACTGCTGGAATCCGGGTACGACTGGGACTACCCGATCGAGCCGCAGGAGAACGGCAACTCCTTTATGCGCCACGCCCGCGCCAAGGTCATGGGCGGCTGCTCCAGCCACAACTCCTGCATCGCTTTCTGGGCCCCGCGCGAGGACATTGACGAATGGGAAACAAAGTTCGGCGCCGAAGGCTGGAACTCGGACATGGCGTTCCGCCTGTTCAAGCAGCTGGAAAAGAACGAGGACGCCGGCCCTGACGCTCCGCACCACGGGGACAGCGGCCCCGTTCACCTGATGAACATTCCGCCGAGTGACCCCTGCGGTGTGGCGCTGCTGGATGCCTGCGAGCAGGCCGGCATTCCCCGTGTGAAGTTCAATACCGGTGAAACCGTCATCAACGGCGCGAACTTCTTCCAGATCAACCGCCGCGCGGACGGAACCCGTTCGTCGTCGTCGGTCTCCTACATCCACCCGGTCATGGACCGGCCCAACTTCACCCTGCTGACCGGGCTGCGCGCCCGCGAACTGACGTTCGACGCGGATCACCGCTGCACCGGCGTGGACGTGGTGGACGGGCAGTTTGCCCGCACCCACGCGCTCACTGCGCGCACCGAGGTGATCCTCTCCGCCGGTGCGATCGATTCCCCCAAGCTGCTGATGCTTTCAGGCATCGGCCCCGCTGCGCACCTGGCCGAGCATGGGATCGAAGTGCGCGTTGACTCCCCCGGTGTCGGCGAAAACCTGCAGGACCACCCCGAAGGCGTCATCCAGTGGGAGGCCAAGCAGCCCATGCCCGAGTCCTCCACGCAGTGGTGGGAAATCGGCATCTTCACGCCCACCGAAGATGGCCTGGACCGGCCGGACCTGATGTTCCACTACGGGTCGGTGCCCTTCGACATGCATACCCTGCGCCAGGGCTACCCCACCACGGAGAACGGCTTCTGCCTGACTCCAAACGTCACCCACGCCCGGTCCCGGGGCACCGTGCGGCTGCGCAGCCGGGACTTCCGTGACAAGCCCATGGTGGACCCGCGGTACTTCACCGACCCGCATGACATGCGCGTGATGGTCTACGGGATCAGGAAGGCCCGCGAGATCGTTGCCTCGCCGGCCATGGCCGACTGGGCGGGCCGGGAACTCTATCCCGGGCAGGATGTCCAAACCGACGAAGAAATCACTGAGTACATCAAGAAGACCCACAACACGGTCTACCACCCGGCCGGCACCGTCCGGATGGGAGCGTCCGACGACGCGTCGTCGCCGCTGGATCCGCAGCTGCGGGTCAAGGGCGTCACCGGTCTCCGAGTGGCGGACGCTTCAGTGATGCCGGAGCTGACAACGGTGAACCCGAACATCACCACCATGATGATCGGCGAGCGCTGCGCTGAACTGGTCCGCGAAGCCCGCACCGGATCTGTTTCAGCTGCGCCTGCCGGCGTCGCCGCTATCTAGCGGTCCGGGCCCGAAGCGGACACGGGCGCAGGGTGCCTGTGTCCGCTTTTTTGGCTGCGCCGGTACTCTATGCGGATGGGGAAAAACCGCTGGCTTGCTTCCGTTCTGTCCGTCGCCGTCCTGGGGCTGACGCTAACTGCCTGCTCCTCGGAGGAGGGTCCCACCCCGGAAGAAGCAGCGAAAACGCTCGCGGAGGGCCTGGCGGAACTGGACGTTTCAGACAGCGTGTTCCTGGAATCCACCGCCGACGAAGCCAATACCCGGCTCGCGGATTGGACCGCGGGAATGGCCCCGCTGAAGCCTTCGGTCAGCGTGGCCTCGGTGGAAGAAACCGGCGACGGCGAGGCAGTTGCCACCCTGAACTATGTCTGGGACGTCAACGCCACGGACAATGACTACCGCTACGACACCACCGTGGCCCTGCAGCGCGGTGACGGCGATGAGTGGCAGGTCCGGCTCACCTCCACTGCGGTCCATCCGGATCTTGCGCCGGAAGACCACCTGGTCCGGGAGGTGTCCCCGGCTCCGCGAGGAAACATCCTCGGGGCCGGCGGCCAGGTGCTGGTCACTGAACGGCCCGTGTGGCGGGTGGGGATCGACAAGACCCGGATCCCGGAAGAGGAACTTGAAGCCTCCGCCGCCGCGCTGGCCGCCTTCCTGGAACTGGACCCGGCTCCGTTCACCGAGCAGGTCCTCGCAGCCGGACCGGAGGCCTTCGTGGAAGCCATTACGCTCCGCCAGGACTCAGTCAGCCCTCCGCCGGTATTCCAGTCCGAAGTCGCGGCGATACCAGGTGCCGCTGCCCTGAATTCCACACTGTCCCTAGCCCCCACCCGCACTTTCGCCCGAGCCCTGCTCGGTTCCGCCGGGGAGGCCACTGCGGAGCTGATTGAGAACTCCGACGGCGCCCTCTCCCCCGGTGACGTCACGGGCCTGTCAGGACTGCAGCGTGAATACGACGACGTGCTGCGCGGCTCGGATCCGGTGACCGTCGTGACCGCCACTGCCGATGACGTACGCTCCGCTCCCCTGTTCCAGGACCCGGGCAGCACGGGCGAGCTGCACACGACCCTGGACCCCGCGATCCAGGCCCTGGCCGAATCCGTGCTGGAAGACGAGCCATCCGCCTCCGCGCTGGTGGCTATCCAGCCCTCCACAGGCAACGTCCTCGCCGTAGCCAACGGACCCGGCAGCCAGGGCCAGCAGACCGCCCTGCTGGGACAGTACGCCCCGGGTTCCACGTTCAAGCTGGCTACCACCCTGGCGATGCTCCGCTCCGGGGAAACCTCCCAGGCCACGGTCTCCTGTCCCGCTGAGCTGAACGTGGACGGACGGAAGTTCAATAACGCCAGCACCTATCCCGCCCAGTTCCTGGGCGAGATCCCCCTAATCCAAGCCTTTGCCCAGTCCTGTAATACGGCGTTCATCAATGCCCGCGGGGAGGTTTCGCAGGCTTCCCTCTCCGAGGCGGCCCGGAGCCTGGGCATTGGAGTTGATTCCCCGATCGGGACGGGCGCCTACTTTGGTTCAGTCCCGGACAGTGCGGAAGGCACCGCGCACGCTGCCTCGATGATCGGGCAGGGACAGGTGCTCGTCTCTCCGTTCGCGCTGGCCGTAGCGGCTGCCTCCATCGGCAACGGCAGCCTGGTCTCCCCGGTGCTGGTTCAGCAGCCGCCGGCACCTGGGTCCTCTTCGCCCTCGGCCTCCGCTTCACCTTCCGCGACGCCGTCAGCGGAAGGCGGAACTCCGCTGACGGCGCAGGAAGCAGCTGCACTGAGGGAGATGATGCGCGCAGTGGTGACCGACGGCGGCGTGCAGCTCCTGGGTTCCGTGCCGGGAGAGCCCGTCATCGCCAAGACCGGAACGGCTGAATTCGGCAGCGACGTTCCGCCGCGCACCCACGCCTGGGTCGTGGCGCTGCAGGGCGACCTCGCCGTCGCGCTGTTCATCGAAGAAGGCGAACTGGGCTCCACCTCCGGCGGACCGGTCATGAAGGCGTTCCTGGACGGCATGGCCGGAACCGGCCAATAAGCTCTCCGGGGCCATCACTTCGGGGCAGTCCTGTCCCTTTTTTCCCGGCACGCGGCTAGCCTTCCGGCATGGGGAAGAACCGCTGGCTGGCCGCCATCCTTGCCGCTTCATTCTTTGGCCTGACCCTGGCCGGATGCTCTCCTGAAGAACGCCCGGGACCGGAGGGATCTGCGGCATCGCTGGCCGAGGGACTCTCCCGCCTGGACGTCACCGGAAACGAGTTTGCCGGGTCAACCGTCGAAGCGGTGAACGGCATGCTGGCCTACGAGGTTTCCGGCATGAACACCAAACCGACCGTCACCGTCTCGGAGATCGAAGAAGTCTCCGCCAATGAAGCAGTGGCCACCCTGAAGTACATGTGGGACGTCAATGCTTCCCCCCGGGACTACAGCTATGAGACCACCGTGACGCTGGAACGGAGCCGGGACAGCAACTGGCAGACCCGTTTCCGTTCCACGACCGTTCACCCGGACCTGCTGCCGGGCCAGCGGATGGTCCGCGACGCCAGCCCGCCGCCCCGGGCCGATGTGCTGGGCGCAGGCGGGTCCGTACTCATGCGTCACTGGCCGGTTTGGCGCGTGGGCCTGGACAAGTCGGTACTGGGCGGGCAGGAGTACGCCACCTCTGTCTTCTACCTTTCCCTCTACCTGAACCTGGATGCGGAGGCACTGGCGGCGAAGGTCCAGGCGGCCGGGCCGGACGCATTCGTCGAAGCCGTCACGGTGCGCCAGGACACGGTGCCGCCGGCGTTCGAGTCGGACATCGCCACCATTCCCGGTGCCGCTGCCCTGGCGGACAGACTGGTCCTGGGACCCAGCCCCGGTTTCGCGGCGAACCTGCTGGGGGCCGTAGGGCCGGCCAGCGCCGAAACAGCCGACACCGGGCCGATGGCGCCCGGGGACCTGACCGGCCTTTCGGGCCTGCAGCTTGAATACGATGCGCAGCTCCGGGGCGCCGACGCCGTGAGCATACGGATCCTGGGCGCGGACAACGTGCCATCCGAGCCGCTCTTCGAAGCACCCGCTGAGCCCGGAACGCCGCTGCAGACCACACTGGACCTGACGGTACAGGCCAAGGCCGACGCCGTTCTCGCGGCTGCACCGGGCGCTGCACTGGTTGCCGTCCAGCCCTCCACCGGCAATGTCCTGGCCGTAGCCAACGGCCCCGCAACGGAAGGGGCACAGACCGCTCTGCTGGGCGAGTATTCCCTGGGCACCGGCTTCCAGCCCGTCACTGCACTGGCCCGCCTGCGTGCCGGAAGCGCGGAGGTGCCCGACGACGCGGCGCTGGCCGCTGCCGCAGAAGCCCTGGGTCTGGGCGTCGGCTCCAGTCTGGGAACGCAGGCTTTCTACGGGGCAGTGCCGGACAGCTCCGACGGAACACGGCAGGCCGGCTCCGTGAACGCCGGAGGCCAGGTCGTAGCTTCGCCCCTCGCAGCTGCGGTTGCTGCGGCAACCGTGGCCAGGGGGGAACGGGTTTCACCGGTCCTGGTCCTCAGCCCGGCGGCACCCGGCGGCAGCGGAGCGGACACGGCCCAGGACCCGCCGTCGTCCGGCGCAGACGGCCCACCGGCAATCAGCCCGGAAGAAGCCGAATCGCTGCGCAGCGCGCTGCGCGCCAACGTTGCCGGGGGAAGCGCCGGGGAAGCGCTTGGAGCTCTGGAGTCAGTTGCCGGCAAACCGGTGCTGGCAGCGGAAGGAACCGCCGGAACGGGCGGAGAGAAGGCTGATCACGGCTGGGTGACGGCGATCCAGGGTGACCTTGCCGTAGCGGTGTTCGTCCAGGGCAGCAGTGCGGACTCGGCAGCTGTGGCGGCAGCCTTCCTGGAGAGCCTTGGGGGCTAGCGGTAGTACGGACCCGGGTACGTGCCGTAGGGAGCGTTGCGGCTGTAGGGCACCAGTCCGGAACCGGACGTCGGCACGATCCGCTTGCCCAGGGGCGTGAGGGAAATGGGGATCATCTTCAGGTTTGCGATGCCCAGCGGGATGCCGATGATGCTCAGGAACATCGGGATGGCCGTAGCGACGTGCCCAAAGGCGATCCAGATGCCGGCAAAGATTACCCAGATCACGTTTCCCACGGTGGCGAGCACGCCGGTTCCCCGGCCGCTGTCCACCACCGTACGACCGAAGGGCCAGAGGGCGTAGGAGGCGATCCTGAAGGACGCTATGCCGAACGGGATGGTCACGATCAGCAGGCAGCAGACGATTCCGGCCAGTACATAGCCCAAGGCCAGCCAGATACCGCCGAACAGGAGCCAGATGACGTTCAGGATTGCCTTCATGGACCCATTGTTCTCCATTTGGCCTGCGGAGTCACGGGCAGCTGCTTACCGGCTGTGCTCCCCTTATGCCTAGACTGGGGACATGCCGCCAACCAATGATGCAGGTGTACCCGTCGAACTCGGATCCAGCGACTGCTGGGACTACATCCGCCAAGCGTCCGTGGGGCGGCTGGCCGTGGTGGTCCAGGGACATCCCGAAATCTTCCCCATCAACTTCGCCGTGGACCACGGAACCCTGGTTTTCCGCACTGCTGAAGGCACCAAGCTCGCCGCAGCACTGAACGGGTCTGCAGTGGCATTCGAAGTCGACGGTTACGACGACCGCCTGGGCTACGCGTGGAGCGTTGTTGCCAAAGGCACGGCGTCCCGGCTCGAGTCCATCGAAGATGTCCTGGACTCCGCTGACCTGGAGCTCTTCCCCTGGCAGGCCGGGGAAAAGAACCACTTCATCCGGATTGTGCCGGCCGAGACTACCGGCCGCCGCTTCCTGATCAGCAACGCAGCACGGCGGCATGTCCTTGAAGCCCGCCGCCGCCAGGCGCTGATCGAGTAGGCATGACGGTTTCCCTGGTGCGGTTCGCATCCCTTCCGTCGCGTCCCTGGGGGTCGAATTCCGGCCGGGCCAAGGACCTGGCATCCGGACCGTTAGATTCAACCGGCAGCCCCGCGTGGCGCCTGTCCGCTGCAACCGTTGAGAAGTCCGGACCATTCACCCTGTTCCCGGGCGCGGACCGGATCACCGTTCCGGTGGAGGGGGAACTGCTGCTCCTGAATGTTGACGGTACGGAGCATGCCATGGAGCGGCTTCGGCCCCTGCGCTATCCCGGCGACGTTCCCGTCCAGGCGTCCCTGCCCACCGGCGAAGTCACGGTGCTGAACACCCTCGTGAACAGGGACGGCTACGGCGCCGCGGTGATGGTGGTGGAACTGTCCAAGAAGATTTCTCCGTCCCTCGGACCGGACCAGTTCCTGGTCCTGCTGCAGGGATCGGCCAGGGCGGTGTTCGACGGCGGAGACGTCACCGAGGAGCTCGAAATGCTGGACACCGTGGCCGGCGGAGCGGAACAGCCGCAGGTGCTCGGCCGTGGCTTTGCCGCCGTCGTCAGTTTCTATCCCGTGGACTGAGCGCGGAATCCGGCAGGCCTGGGCCGCTGCGCCCCGGATGCCTAGCATCGAGGCATGAGCACATCACCCACGTCGTTGAACGAGCTGCCCAGGATCGGCGCCCCTGCCACACGCGGGCTGGGAACAGCGGGTTTCACCACCCTCCGGCAGCTTGCCGGAGTGCCGCGCGGCGATCTGGCCCAGCTTCACGGCGTGGGTCCGAAAGCCTTGGACATCATTGAAGCGGCGCTGAACGAGCACGGGCTCAGCCTTGCCTAGCCCCGTGTACACTTCGGCAGATGGTGAACCTTGGGGGCGGCGAAACCGGCGAACCGCCCGGGGATGAGGACGGCTCCCGGGACATCGCAGCGGACACCAGCCGGGCACGGCAAACCAGGCTGCTGGCCGCGGCCCTGACCGGAGCTCTGTGGGTGGCGAGCGGAGCAGTAGCTTCTGCCCTTGCTGCCCTCCCGCAGACACCTGGACTTGCCTGGGTTGTCATTCCGCGGACTGTCCAGCTCAGTTTTGATGCCGGAGAATCCGGTCCGCCGCCGGCAGACCAGTGGGCGGCCGCCCTGTCCGGAGCAGTCCTGGTGTCTGCTCTGACCGTGATGCTGCTGCATCGGCTGGCCCAGCGCAGGACGGGGACGTGGCTTTCCCCGTTTCAGGCCGCGTGGGTGTGCGTCATTTTCGCTTCCGCGGCAGGTTCCGTTTTCCTGGGCCTGCGCGGCCTCCTGCTCGGCTGGCCGCCGGAGCAGCCCGAATTCCTCGCCGGTTCCCTGGTTCCGCCCGTGGTGGCTGGAACCTGCTGGGGTTTCCTGTGGGGATGGCTGCCTGCGTTGGCCGCAGCCCGCAATGCCGGGCCGGGAACCGTCCCCGCCCCGTCCGGCACCGGGCTTCGCATCACAGGCCGGTTCTTCGTTCCCCTGGCAGCTGCCGTGCTGGCAGGTGCTGCAGCACTGGCCCTCCTGGCGTCATCGCAGCCCGGCCGCCCTTTGGAAGAGCGGCAGTATGTACCGGAGGCCGCAGCGCCGCCCGCGCCGGAATCCGTTCCGGCGCCGGTCCCCGTAGTGATCGGTGCCCCGGAGTTCGGCCACGCCTTTGAAGAGCCCGACCCCGCGTGGTGCACCGGAGACGAAGTTCGGATGGACATAGACGGCTTCGATGCTGGGCTGGGGAGCAGGGTTGCCCGCATCACACTGGAAGTGACCGGCGGCCGCAGCTGTGTTGTGCACGCTTATCCTGACCTGGACTTCAACCGGACCGATGGATGGGTCATGGACATCACTGCTGTTCACGGCGGGTCCATGATGACCACGGATACGGACCAGGCTCCGTTCACCCTTGAGCCCGGCCAGTTCGCCGAAGCGGGCATCGGCTGGCGCGCCACGGCCGGGGCCGGGATGAGCAGGGTGGCCACGCTGCTGGTGGCCCCTTATTCCGGAACCCTCCGCCAGAGCCTGGAAGTGGACTTTGACCTGACGGAACCAGGCTTCCTGACGGTTACTTCCTGGACTCCCGCCGACCCTGACGCACCACCGCCCGGAAGCCTGCCCATGCCCTGACCTTGGGTCACCTCGACCCAACAAGAAAGGCCCTGCACCGGATAACGGGTGCAGGGCCTTTCTTTCTTATGCGCTGTGGTTAGCGGCCGCGGCGTTCGTTCGATGCCGGGGCGGTTGCGCGGCGGGGGCCGGAGGAGCGTGCCGGGCGGCCGCTGCCTGCCGGAGCAGCTGCACGGGTTCCGCCGGAGCGGTGCGTTCCGGAAGCTGCCACGTCGCCGGCGCGCTGGCCGGTGGCGGGTCGGCGGTTGCGGCCCTGCGAAGTGGCGGCTGCGGCGGCGCCGCGGCGGCCTTCGGGGCTGCGCTGGGCGCGGGGCGACTCGGAGGCAGCAGTGCGCTCGGCGGAAACGCGTCCGCGGCCGCCTGCACCGCCGCGGCCGCCTGCGCGGGTACCGGTGCCGGAACCTGAACGGGCTGCGCGCTTGCGCTGGGCGTTGGCGCCGGTGGAACGGCCTGCACCCTGCTGCGGGGACTTCGCTGCGAGCTGCGCTGCACGGACGTGCGGCTCCACCACAGCTGCGCGCTCACCGATGAGCTTGGCGATGGACGGGGAGTTGTGGGAGACCTTCTCGATCGAGACGTCGACGCCGGCAGCCTTCATCAGCTTGGACACCTCGCCCTTCTGCTCGGGCAGGGTCACCGTGACAACGGTTCCGTCCGAGCCGGCACGTGCCGTACGTCCGGAGCGGTGCAGGTATGCCTTGTGCTCCGTGGGCGGATCGATGTGGACAACCAGCTCGACGTCGTTCACGTGGACGCCGCGGGCGGCGACGTCGGTGGCGACCAGGACGCGGACGTCGCCTGAGGCGAACTCCGCCAGGTTCCGGTCGCGGGCGTTCTGCGAGAGGTTGCCGTGCAGGTCAACCGTCGGAATGCCGCTGTCCGTGAGGAACTTCGCCATCTTGCGGGCGTGGTGCTTGGTGCGCATGAACATGATGCGGCGGCCCTGGCCGGAGGCCAGTTCCTTGACCAGCAGCTTCTTGGCGGTCTGGTCCTGGACCAGGAGCACGTGGTGTTCCATGGTGGACACTGCAGCCTGCGGCTCGTCAACGGAGTGGGTCAGCGGGTTGGAAAGGTAGCGGCGGACCAGCTTGTCCACGCCGTTGTCCAGTGTGGCGGAGAAGAGCATGCGCTGGCCCTTTTCCGGCGTACGGTCCAGCAGTCGCTGCACAACCGGGAGGAAGCCGAGGTCGGCCATGTGATCGGCCTCGTCAAGGACGGTGATTTCAACGGACTCCAGGCTGATGACCTTCTGCTTCATCAGGTCCTCGAGGCGGCCGGGGCAGGCAATGACAATGTCGACGCCGGCGCCGAGCGCCTTTTCCTGGCGCTGCTGCGAAACGCCGCCGTAGATCACGGTGGTGTTCAGGCCCAGCTCGGCAGCGAGCGGCTCGATCACATTGTTGATCTGCGTCGCCAGTTCACGGGTCGGTGCCAGCACCAGGCCCAGCGGGCGGTTCGGCCGGCGGCGGTAGGCGGCTTCAGCCTCAGCCAGCCGGGTGACCAGCGGCAGGGAGAAAGCGAGGGTCTTGCCGGAGCCGGTGCGTCCGCGGCCCAGTACATCCCGGCCCTTGAGGGTGTCAGGAAGGGTTTCCACCTGGATGGGGAACGGCTCTGCGATTCCCTGGGCGGAGAGGTTTGAAACAAGTGCCTTGGGTACGCCAAGGGCAGCAAAAGTGGTCATGAAAAGACAGGCAACTTTCGGTAAGTGGCCCCCTATGCCGTGTGGCGCAGAGGGTTCGCCGAAGAAAAGTCAGACAGTGTCCACCGCCCCGTGAGATTACGGGCGGGACAAAAGAAAGCGTTCATCGACGCAGGTTGCGCTGCTTACACACGCGGCTTTTAGGCGCGGCAGTCGCAACAACTTCCCCCAGTTTACCGGATCGGTCCCAGTTACCTAATTAGGGGTGCTTACGGCGGACACAGTGAAGTGCCGGCACACGGTTAGCATTAACAGTGATGACTACTGACCCAGCCCTGCCCGTTTCCGACGCTGCCGACGGGTCCGAGAGCCCTGATTCCTTGCATTTCCGGGCCCCGGTGTCCTTTGTCCGCAGGGGTTCGCGCCTGCAGGGACGGCGCCAGCAGGCCTGGGACGAGCTCTCCGATGTTTTCGTCATCGACGTCCCCCGCGTGCATTCGGACACATCAGTGGATCCGGACTACGTGTTCGACGCCGAAGCCGCCTTCGGCCGCAAGGCTCCCCTCGTCGTCGAGATCGGTTCGGGCCTCGGCGAAGCCATCACGCACGCGGCGGAACAGAATCCGGACAAGAACTTCCTCGCTGTTGAGGTCTACCTTCCCGGCCTTGCCCAGACACTGCAGCGCATTGGCCAGAAGAACCTGACTAATGTGCGGGTGGTCCAGGCGAACGCTCCCGAAGTCCTCACCACCATGCTGCCGGCCGGTTCCGTTGACGAACTCTGGGTCTTCTTCCCCGACCCCTGGCACAAGACCCGGCACCACAAGCGCCGCATGGTCAAGGACACCTTCGCCGAACTCGCTGCCCGGGCACTAATGCCCGGCGGACTGTGGCGGCTGGCCACGGACTGGTCCGACTACGCCGTCCAGATGCGCGAGGTCCTGGACGCCTCTGCGCAGTTCGAAAGCCTGCACCCGGGCGAGCGCTCCGGTGCGGAGAGTCCGCTAACCCAGGTCCGTGCCCAGGGGCTGGAAGGCAAGGAAGCCTCCGACGACGCCGACACCCGCGGCGGCTGGGCCCCGCGCTTCGACGGCCGCATCCTCACCAGCTTCGAGAACAAGGCGCACCAGGCCGGCCGCCTCATTTTCGACCTGACGTACCGTCGCATCTAGTTCTGCAGCCGCACCCGGTGGTACTGAGACAGCACCGCTTAACCACATCCCCGAAGGCGTCCGGTTGTACCGGACCGCAGCGGGAACCAACGCGAAGGAACAGGCGATGACCCTGAAAGAAAAGCTCCAGGCAGACGTGACCGCCCACATGAAGGCCGGGCGAAAGCTGGAACTGACCACAGTCCGCAACGTCCTGGGCGAAATCGGCACCCGCGAGAAGTCCGGGAAGACCCCTGTCGAGCTGACGGACCAGGAGGTCGTCTCGCTTTTGCAGAAGGAAGCAGCCAAGCGCCGCGACACTGCCCGGATCTACACGGAGGCCGGCCAGCAGGACCGCGCTGACGCGGAAATCGCCGAGGCGGAAGTGATCGAGGCGTACCTGCCTGAGGCGCTGAGCGAGGAAGACGTCACCGCGATCGTGGACAGTGTCATCGCCGAGCTGAAGGCCGGCGGCACCGAGCTCAGCATGCGCTCCATGGGACAGGTCATGAAACCGGTTACTGCGAAGGTTGCAGGGCGGTTCGACGGCAAGGCCGTCAGCGACATCGTCCGTTCGCGGCTCGCCTAACGGCCCGGGCCGCAGCATCCCGGACCGTCTGGTCCGTAAAACAGAACCGCATACGGGCGGCCTCTTGTGCCGGAGTGGTTTGTAGTGCAAACTACTTTGCATGAGCAGACATGAAGCGGGAGCGCACCTCTCGGCCACACCGAAACAGTCCACGGAACACCCGGACTCCGCGGCCGCGGAAGAGCTGCCCCTTGACCTGCACTCAGCACTTCGAGTGGTGCAGGACGCAGAACGTTCCGCCCGCCGGGGCCTGAGCGGCAACACCGCCCTGGTGTATCTGCTCTGGGGCGCCACCTGGATCATCGGATACGGCACACTGTGGGGAACGCAGCAGGGCTGGCTTCCCCTTGAACCGCCGGCCGCGCTGCTCGTCCTCGGGACCGCGCTGGCAGTCGCCACCGTCTCCACCATTGCCATCTTCTTCCGCAGCAGCCGGGGCCTGCGCGGACAGTCAGCGTTCCAGGGCGGGATGTATGGCGCCGCCTGGGCACTCGGGTTTACCGTCATGGGCGGACTGAGCGCCGTCATCGGCAGGGCGGTCGAGGACTTCTGGCTCCGGGGCCTGCTGATCAACTCCATAGCGATCCTCATCGTCGGGCTGCTCTACATCACCGGCGGGACAACCTTCAACGACCGCGCACAATCCTTCCTGGGCATTTGGCTGCTGCTCGTCACGGTTGCCGCGCTGGTCTCCGGCCCGGACCATTTCCTCGCCGTCTTCCTTTTCCTGGGCGCCACCGGCCTGCTGGCCGGATCCGCCGTCGAATACCTGCGCACCCGCAGGCAGCGGAACGGCGGGGCAGATGCCTGAACTGGACCCCGTTATCCACGCCGAATCCCGCCTGCGTGCGCTCACCACCCTCAATGAAGTCGGCGAGAACAACCAGATTGCCTTCACCAAGCTGCAGAAAATGCTGGAGATGACAGCCGGCAACCTCTCCACCCACCTGCGGAAGCTTGAAACCGCCGGCTACGTGGAAGTCACCAAGACCATCGAAGGCCGCACGCCCGCCACCTATGTGGGCATCACACCCGAGGGGAAAGCTGCCTACGCCCGCTACCGCAAGAACCTCCAGGATTTGCTCTCAGGCCTGGCCTAACCGCCGCACCAACCGCAGGAGCCCCATCATGACCCTTCCTTCCCGTCCTTCCAGCGAAGTCCTCTCCGGCGCCTACGGCGTCCGCAAAAGCTACGGTCCGGTGTCCGCCCTGGACGGCGTTGATTTCACCGTCACCGCCGGCGAGACGGTCGGCCTGCTGGGACCCAACGGTGCGGGCAAGTCCACGCTGCTGAACCTGCTCAGCGGACTCCGCCAGCCGGACTCCGGCCGCGTCGAACTCTTCGGCCGTGATCCGCGGAACCCGCAGGCCCGCCAGCAGCTGGGCACAACACCCCAGGCGACCTCGGTACCCGCCACCCTGCGGGTGCGTGAAACAGTGGACTTCGTCGGCTCGCACTACGCTAACCCGATACCCACGGCCGAGTTGCTGGACGGGTTTGGACTGGGCCCGGCAGCGGGCAAGCAGTGCGGCGGCCTGTCCGGCGGGCAGCAGCGCCGCCTGCTGGTGGCCCTTGCCCTGGTGGGCAGGCCCCGGCTGGTGATCCTGGACGAGCCAACCACCGGGCTGGACGTCGAAGCACGGGAGAACCTCTGGGAACGGCTGGCGGATTACCGTGCCGGGGGTGGAACACTCCTGATCACCAGCCATTACCTCGATGAAATCCAGACCCTGGCCAGCCGAGTCGTTGTCATCAACAGCGGCGCCGTTGTGGCAGACGGCCAGGTTGACGAGATCCGCAGCCGGGTCAGCGTCAGCCGGGTTTCCTTCCACACGGCCCTGCCGGCGTCGTTCTTCGAGTCCCTGCCGGACACAGTGTCAGTGAACCTGTCACCCTCCGGTGCCACCACGGTCCTGACGCACGACGCCGACGCCACCGTGCGCACGCTGGTGCAGGACCAGCTGGATTTCCGCGGGCTCGAGGTCCACGCCGCGAGCCTGGAAGAAGCATTCATTTCCCTCACCCACTCCCCCGCCGGAGGCGACCCGGTCCCGCAGGGCCGCGCCATGGACAGGAAGGCAGCCCGATGAGTGCCACCGCGGCAGTGCCCCGCCACGTTGAAACCCCCGCCAACAAACCGCTCTTCGCCCTGATCCGGATCCACACCCGGGCCCAGGTGCTCGAACAACTGCGGATTCCGGTGGCGGTGCTGTCCTCGACGGTTTTCCCCACCCTCGCACTGGTCTTCTTTGTACTGCCGCAGACTGCCGTGACATCCAACCCACAGGCATCGCTGATGTCGATTGCGCAGCTCGCGGTCTTCGGCGTGATGAGTGCGTTCCTGTTCAACTACGGAATCGGTGTGGCCGAGGAACGGGCGAACCCGTGGAGCAGCTATGTGCGCACGCTGCCTGTCGGGGCTTTCCCCGCTACCGTGGCACGCGCCGTGACGGCCATGATGTTCGCCTTCTTCGCGCTGATTCCGGTTCTGGCGGTCGGAGCCACCACCACCGCCGGCCTGCAGTTGTACACGGACGGAACCCTGTCCTGGTGGCGGATACCGGCGTCCGTGGCGGTGTGGCTGCTCTGCGGCCTGCCGTTCCTGTTCCTGGGCCTGCTGATCGGCTATCTATGCACCTCGAAAGTGGCCATCGCGCTCACTCAGGTGGTCTTCTTTCCGCTGGCTTTCGCGGGCGGAATGATGCTTCCCCCGGCCATCTTCTCCCCCGGCCTAAACGCGTTTTCCCAGTTCCTGCCCTCACGGGCGGCACGTGACATTTCAGTCTCGGCGTTATCCGGTGCGGAACTGGCACCGACGTCGGTCATGTGCTTCCTTGCCTGGACCGTCCTGCTGTGCGCGGGGGCGGTTTGGGCCAACCGGAGGGACCAGGGCCGCCGCTTCCGCTGATTGCCCTAGTTGGCGCGGAAAAAGTCGCCGCGGTCGGCGGTATAGCCAAGTTCGGTCTCGACCGCGGCACCCTTGCCTGCCGGCAATGCCATCACACGGCGCCTGCGGGCCACCAGCGCTGCAAGACCTGTGCGTTCGGGAGCCTTGGAGGCGGGCGGGCGCTGCCCCCGGGAGAGAGTGACGACGTCGCCGGCGAGGCCGGCCGCGAACACCCGCCCCATGTCGGTGCTGCGCTGCTGGACCTGGTCAAGTTCGGCGGAGAGCTGGTCCACGCGCTGCCGGAGACCGTTCACCTGCTGCTGGAGCTGCATGATGCGCTTGATGCCTTCAAGCGAGACGCCTTCCTGGGACAGGCGCTGGACCTCCCGCAGCATCTCGATGTCCCGCTGCGAGTACCGGCGGGACCGGCCGGGTGCCCGGCTGGGGCTGACGATGCCCAGCCGGTCGTACTGGCGGAGCGTCTGCGGATGCATGTCCGCCAGTTCTGCGGCGACCGAGATCACGAAGATCGGCGCATTGACGTCGATGCCCACTGCCCTCCCCTTCGTTTCCCTGGTGTTCCCGTTATATTAGCCGCGTGCCCGGCGGGCGCGGCTGATGCGCTAAAGGCGTGCCTTGGCCGCGAGCCCCGCCCGCGGGTCCTCGCCCTTGGTCGCGTCCGCGAAGGCCTCCACCGCCGCCTTGGCGTCCTTGTTCAGATGCGAGGGAACTGCGACGTCGACTGTCACCAGCAGGTCGCCGTTGCCCTTGGAGGTGTGGACGCCGCGGCCCTTGACCCGCAGTGTGCGGCCGGACGGTGTGCCGGCCGGAACCTTGAGCTTGACCTTGTCCGCGGTCAGCGTGGGCACCTCAATGGTGGCGCCCAGCGCCGCCTCCGGGAACGTAATGGGAACGTGGATGCGGATGTTGTTCCCGTCCCGGACAAAAAAGTCGTGCGGGGTGACGTGCACGGTGACCATAAGGTCGCCGTTGCCGGCAGCGCCCGGCATCCCCTTGCCGCGCACCCGGATGCGCTGGCCGTCCTTGACCCCGGCGGGAACGCGGACTTCGACCACTTCGCCGCTGGGTTCGCGCAGTCCAATCACCGTTCCGTTGATGGAACCGGCGAAGGAGATGGTGGTACTTGCCGTGCGGTCCGCGCCCTTCTGGGGCGGTGCGGAGCCGAAGCCTCCGCCGCCGAAACCGCCGCCGCCAAACAGGTCGGCGAACTCCGGCGGGATGTTGCTTCCGCCGGTGCTGTACGTGGTGCGGCGTGAGCGCCCGGAGGACTGGTTGAACAGTCCGCCGAAGATGTCCTCGAATCCCGCGCCGCCGCCGGCGGGTCCGCCTCCGCCGCCTGCGGAGAACCGGGCACCGCTGCCCATGGCCCGGATGGCGTCGTACTGCTGGCGTTCCTCGGCGTCTGAGAGCACCGAGTAGGCCTCGGAGACGTCCTTGAACATCTTCTCCGCGGACGGATCATTCTGGTTCTGGTCCGGGTGGTACTTGCGGGCGAGCTTCCGGTACGACTTCTTGATGTCGGCGTCGGAAGCATCCTTGGGAACACCCAGAATCTTGTAGAAATCCTTGTCGACCCAATCCTGGCTAGCCAATTGGTGTCCCCTTCCTGTGTCTTGCATAAACAACGCTTAGGCCTGCTCCGGTGCGGAGCCGCCAGGGACCGCCTTTCGGCGGCCCCTGGCGTAAAGTGCTACTGCTCCGGAACGGAGACAATCACCTGTGCCGCACGCAGCACCCGCTCGTTCGCCTTGTAACCGGTGCGCAGGATCTGCGTAACGGCGTCGAAGGTGACATCGGAGCTCTGCTGCTGGATCAGTGCTTCGTGGATGTTCGGATCGAACTCCACTCCGGTCTCGTCGATCCGGCTCAGGCCGTAGCCCTTGAGCGTGTTTTCCAGTTTTACGGCGATCGAGGCGAAGGGCCCCTCCGCGAGGTCGCCGTGCTGGCGGGCAGCCTCGATGTCATCCAGGACCGGCAGGAGGGAATTGAGCATTCCGACCACTGCCATTTCCCGGGCGACGTCGCGGTCCCGCTCCACCCGGCGGCGGTAATTCACGTACTCGGCCTGCAGCCGCAGCAGGTCGTTGCGCAGTTCCGCCGCTTCCGGGGATCCAGCAGCTGCGGGCGCCTCGGCACCGGCACTGTTCAGGATCTCCTCCGCCTGTGACAGGGCGTCGCCCTCGGCGCCGCCCTCCGCGGCGGGCTGGGCGCCCGCCTCGGAGGATCCTGCCTGCTGTGACTGGGGGTCCAGGTTTTCCTCGGGCTCGTTGCCCGGGGTCTGGTTTCCGTTCGCGTCCTCAGCAGCCATGGCTACTTCTTTTCTTCGTCATCGACGACTTCGGCATCCACGATGTCTTCGTCGCCTGCAGCAGAACCGCCTGCACCTTCGCCTGCTGCGGAACCGCCCTCAGCGCCGGCACCCGGGTCACCGGCTGCCTGGGCCTGGGAGTAGATGGCTTCGCCGAGCTTGGTCTGGGAGGCCTGCAGCTTCTCGAACGCGGTCTTCACCTCGTCGTCGTTGTCGGTGCCTTCCAGAGCCTTCTTCAGCGCATCGACGTCGCCCTTGACCTCGGACTTGACGTCCTCGGGCAGCTTGTCGTCGTTGTCGGTGAGGAGCTTGTCCACCGAGTAGGCCAGCTGTTCAGCGGAGTTGCGGACGTCGGCTGCCTCGCGGCGCTTCTTGTCCTCCGCAGCGTGCTCTTCGGCTTCGCGGACCATGCGGTCGATGTCTTCCTTGGAGAGGGAGGAACCGCCGGTGATGGTCATGGACTGCTCAGCGCCGGTGCCCTTGTCCTTCGCGGAGACGTGGACAATGCCGTTGGCATCGATGTCGAAGGTGACCTCGACCTGCGGCACGCCGCGCGGAGCCGGAGCAATGCCGGTCAGCTCGAAGGTGCCCAGCGGCTTGTTGTCCCGGGTGAACTCACGCTCGCCCTGGAAGACCTGGATGGCAACCGAAGGCTGGTTGTCGTCCGCCGTGGTGAAGGTTTCGCTGCGCTTGGTCGGGATGGCCGTGTTGCGCTCGATCAGCTTGGTCATCACGCCGCCCTTGGTCTCAATGCCCAGGGACAGCGGGGTGACGTCGATCAGCAGCACGTCCTTGCGCTCACCCTTCAGGACACCGGCCTGCAGCGCTGCGCCAACGGCCACAACCTCATCCGGGTTCACGCCCTTGTTCGGTTCCTGGCCTCCGGCCAGTTCCTTGACCAGCTCGGAGACGGCCGGCATACGGGTGGAGCCGCCAACCAGGATGATGTGGTCGATGTCCGAAACCTTGATGCCGGCTTCGGAGATGACGTCGTTGAACGGCTTCTTGGTGCGGTCCAGCAGGTCCTTGGTCAGGTCCTGGAACTTGGCCCGGGAGAGGTGCTCGTCCAGGTGGACGGGGCCTTCGGGGGTCACCGAGAGGTACTGCAGGGAGATGTTGGTGGAAGTGGCCGAGGACAGTTCCTTCTTGGCCTGCTCGGCTGCTTCCTTCAGGCGCTGGAGGGCAATCTTGTCCTTGGACAGGTCGGCACCCTTGGCCTTTGCCTGGCTCAGCAGGTAGTCGACGATCCGCTGGTCCCAGTCGTCGCCGCCGAGGCGGTTGTCGCCGGCCGTGGCGCGGACCTGGATGGTGGAGAAGTCGTCTTCGTCCTTGCCGACTTCCAGCAGGGAGACGTCGAAGGTGCCGCCGCCGAGGTCGAAGACCAGGATGAGTTCGTCTTCCTTGCCCTTGTCCAGGCCGTAGGCGAGCGCTGCGGCGGTGGGCTCGTTGACGATGCGCAGGACGTTCAGCCCGGCGATCTCGCCGGCTTCCTTGGTGGCCTGGCGCTCGGCGTCATTGAAGTAGGCCGGGACGGTCACGACGGCGTCGGTAACCTTTTCGCCCAGGTATGCCTCGGCGTCGGCCTTGAGCTTCTGCAGGATGCGGGCGGAGATTTCCTGGGCGGTGTACTTCTTGCCGTCGATGTCCACGTTCCAGTCGGTGCCCATGTGGCGCTTGACCGAGGAAATGGTGCGGTCGATGTTGTTGACGGCCTGGCGCTTGGCGATCTCGCCGACCAGGACTTCACCGGACTTCGCGAAAGCAACAACCGACGGGGTGGTCCGGCCGCCTTCGGCGTTGGCGATAACGGTGGGCTCGCCGCCTTCCAGGACGGAGACAACGGAGTTGGTGGTTCCGAGGTCGATACCTACTGCACGTGACATATTTGCTTCCTCTTTCCTTGGAAATCGATGGCCGCTGCTTGGATGCTCTCGGCAAAAAATCAGTCGGAGCATCCGCTGCGCCACCCGTAGCGCATATTGAGCGTTCTGCACTCAACTTTACTCCGGGACAGCTTTTTGTCAACAAAGTTGAGTGCCATCGACTCAACTCTTTGAACCTTGTGCGGACTCCTCAGCCGCCCACCGCGTGGAGCAGGGAACGCCCCCAAAACTGTGCCTTCTCGACCTCCCCGGCCAGCAGCGGCCCTTCCGTTCCTTTCACGTAGAAGGGCTGCGGCGCGGCAACTATCTCCGCCCCGCGGCGCCGAAGTTCATCGGAGAGTTTCCCTGCGGCGTCGCCGTGGATGAACAGCCGAACCCGGGTGTCGAAGGCAGCCGCACGCACTCCCTGAAGCTGGTCCGGCCCCAGCGCCTCCAGCGCGGCCGAAATGATGGGGGTCGGCCGCCAGCCGTTGATCGGACTGCCCACTACCAGCAGGTCTCCCTCCCTCAGGGTTTCCGGGCGGAAGGCCGGGACCTGCGCGGCTTCTCCGTCCACCTCTTCAAGGGAACCGGCGATCGCTTCGGCTATGCGGCGCGTATTGCCGTAGGCGGAGTCATAAAGGACAACGGCCTTCATCCGGGTTCCTTCCTGTGCGCCTGACGGTTCCATGAAGGCACCGCCGCCGCAGTACGCACAAGGGGTTACCGGAATCGGCGTTCCGGGCAGCGGATTCCGCCCGATATGACACAGCATGACCCGCAGCGCGCGCTGCGGCAGATTTTTGGGGCCAGGTCCGCGTATCGTCCTGCTATGCCTCAGGACACGTACTCGCATGGACACCACCGCAGCGTAGTGAACGCGCATGCCACCCGCAGTGCCGCGGATTCTGCTGCCTACCTGCTCCCGCACCTGCAGCCCGGACTGCGCGTCCTCGACGTTGGATGCGGGCCCGGCAGCATTACCCTGGACCTCGCAGCACTCGCGGCACCGGGCCTGGTCACCGGGCTGGACCGCTCGGAGGACGTGCTGCTTCAGGCCCGCGCCCTCGCGGCCGAGCGCGGTGCGGACAACGTGGAGTTCCAGCCGGGGAACGTCTACGACCTTGATTTCCCGGACGACACGTTCGACGTCGTCCACGCCCACCAGGTACTCCAGCACCTGACGGACCCGGTGGCCGCCCTGCATGAAATGCGCCGCGTCACCCGCCCCGGCGGACTGGTGGCAGTGCGCGACGCCGACTACCGCGCCATGAGCTGGTACCCGGAGATACCTGAACTGCAGGAGTGGATGGACACCTACCAGCAAATTGCCCGGGGGAACCGGGCCGAACCCGATGCCGGCCGCAGGCTGGTTGCCTGGGCACTGGAGGCGGGGTTCACCGATCTCGAGCCGTCGTCGTCGAATTGGCTCTATGCAACCGACGAACGCCGCCGCTGGCACGCAGGGGCCTGGGCGGACCGGGTCCTCTACTCTGCCTACGCCGAACAGGCCGTGGAACGGGGCCTTGCAACGCGGGAAGACCTGGCCAGGATCGCCGAGGGCTGGAAGCGCTGGGCGGACTCTCCGGACGGCTGGTTCCTGATGCCCAACGGGGAACTGCTGGCCCGGGCGTGACGGGCCGCCGCTGAGGGAGGATGCCCGCACGGTGCTGGGTAGGCTGGGAGCATGTACCGAATCATCACGGTGTGCACCGGCAACATCTGCCGCTCGCCCATGGCACAGTTCAGCATTGAGCGCGCCCTGTCCGAAGCCGGGCTTGGAACGCAGACCGCAGTGGACTCCGCCGGTGTGACGGGTTGGGAAGCCGGACGTCCCATGGACCCCCGCGCCGTGGACGAACTGCTGAAGCACGCCTACCCGGCACCTGCCGTGGACAGTTTCCGGGCACGCGCCTTCGAGGCCGGCTGGTACGGTTCCCGGGATCTGGTACTCGCCCTCGACTACGGACACCTGACTCATATGCAGGCCGAAGCGCCGCCCGAAGACCAGCACAAAATCCGCATGCTTCGCAGCTTTGATCCTGCCGCCGCGAATCTTCCGGCCAGCGAGCAGGGCATCGAAGACCCCTGGTACGGGGACATGTCCGACTTCGACTCTTCCTACGCCCTGATCCAGGCTGCCGTTCCGGGTGTGGTGGAGCACGTCCGCGCCGCCCTGGCGGACCGCAGCAGATGACTGCTGCCGCCGGGCGCCCGCTGCTGATCGGCGTCGACGGGTTTTCCGGTGCGGGCAAAACCAGCCTGGCGCTTGAGCTGGCCGCCGTCCTGCGAGCCCACCGCTCCGTGGCAGTGTTCCACTTGGAAGACGTGTATCCGGGGTGGGACGGACTGCGGGAAGGCATGGAGTACTACCGCCGCGAAGTCCTGGCCCCGCTTGCCCTTGGGCAGGAGGCGAGCTGGCAGGCCTGGGACTGGGAAGCCGGATGCTATGACCAGCGGCGGCGGACCGAACCGGCCGAGATCGTCATCCTTGAAGGTGTCGGGGCCGGGCACCGCGCCGCTCGCGCCCTGCTCGATGCCGTGGTGTGGGTGCAGGCTCCGCAGGAGCTCCGCAAGGAACGGGCCCTGGCCCGCGACGGTGAGACGTACGCGCCGCACTGGGACCGGTGGGCCCGGCAGGAGGCCGCCTGGGCTGCCGCCGACCCGGTTGCCGATGAAGCAGAAGTCCTTCTATCGAGCGGTCCCGCCCATTTCCCGCTCCACCGGTACGTGCTGCGCGCACTGCAGTCACTTCCGCTTCCTGCTCCCGGCCTGGGCCTTCCCCAGCCCGGACCGGCAGTCTCCGTCCACACGGTGCAGGGGGCACCGGATCCGCAGGCACTTTTCACCACCCTGTTCGGCGCCAGCCCCAACGCCGTGTGGCTGGACAGCTCCGACGCCGGTGCCGCCGGTGCCGGGGGAAGCCCGCCTGAACGCAGCAGGTTCAGCATCATGGCGGACGTCGGCGGGCCGCTGGGCCGCCATGCCCTCCATTCATCCGGGAACACCCGGGTGGCCTGGGGCCCGGTGACCGTGAACGTCCCCGGCCCGTTCTTCCGCTGGCTGGATTCCGAGTGGGGCACGCCTCAGGTGCCTGTCCCGGACTCGTACCCCTGCCCATTTGCCCTCGGCTGGATGGGAGCGCTGGGCTACGGACTAAAACGCGAAACGGGTTCTGCAGCCGCGGGGACGGCAGGCCCGGGCCAGACTCCCGCAGCGGACGCCGCTCTTGTCTTCGCTGCCCGCGCTGTAGTGCTGGACCATGCCCGGGGCCAGGCCCATTTACTCCTCCTGCACGATCCGGACCTGGAAGAGTCCGCTGCAGCCACCGGCCAGGGCAGCGCCGCCGCAGCAGGCGTCCCGGAACCCGGCACGCCCAGTGCCCGCTGGCTCCAGGAGGCGCGGAACGCCGTCGAGGGTGCCCGCACCAGTGCCACCCATGTGTCCCGCACCGCCAGAATCGACAGCCCGAACTTCACCTTCCGTGACAGCCGTGCAGGATACCTGGCCAAGGTCCGCCGGGCCCAGGAGGAGATCCGGGAAGGCAACAGCTACGAAATCTGCCTGACCACGGCGCTGGAGGCTTCCCTGCCGGGCCCCTTGTCCCCTCAGCAGGTGCTGGAGCTCTACGGTGCGATGCGGCGCCGCAGCCCTGCCCCTTTTGCATCGCTGCTGCGGGTGGGCGGCACGGCACTCCTTGGCACCTCGCCGGAACGATTCCTGCGGATCAGCGCCGGCGGGGACCTTCGCGCTGAACCCATCAAGGGCACCCGGCCGCGGGGAAGCACACCCGCCGAGGATGAAGGACTCCGCAGGGACCTGCTGGAAAGCACCAAGGACCGGGCGGAGAACATCATGATCGTTGACCTGATGCGCAATGATCTCTCCCGGCTGGCCGTTCCCGGAACAGTGACGGTCCCCAGGCTCTGCGTGGTGGAAAGCTATGCCACGGTCCACCAGCTGGTCAGCACCATCGATGCGCGGCTTGCCCCCGGAGCCAGCCGGGCGGAGGCCGTGGCCGCCGCGTTTCCCGCCGGATCCATGACCGGCGCGCCCAAGGTCAGCACCATGGAGATCCTGGATCGGCTCGAGGCCGCTCCCCGCGGGTTCTATTCCGGGGTGCTCGGCTACTTTTCACTGACCGGCGCCGCCGATCTCTCGGTAGTGATCCGCACGCTGGAGCTGCGACCGGACGGATCCGGGGGAACGTCACTCAGCCTAGGCGTCGGCGGGGCGGTGACATCCGGGTCGGACCCTGAAACTGAATGGGAAGAGGTCCGGACCAAGTCCAGGGGCGTACTCGGTGCGCTGGGTTCGGCGGTTCCCGCCGGGTAAGGGATGCTACTGCAGGGTGGCCGTCAGGCGTGCAACGTTGTCCACGTAGCGCTGCCACACCGGGCGGTTGCGCCACTCGTCGAGAATCAGTTCCTTCGACAGGCTGCGGTAGGTGTCCTCGATCTTGCGCATCTTCTCCACGATGTCCCCGCCGAACATCATCATTGAAACTTCCAGGTTCAGCGAGAAGGAGCGCATGTCCATGTTGGAGGAGCCCAGGACGGCCACGTCATTGTCCACGGTGAAGTGCTTGGCGTGCAGCACCAGCGGTGCCGGGTACTGCCAGATCCGGATCCCGGCGTCCAGCAGTGCCTCATAGTAGGAACGCTGGGCGTGGTCCACCAGGAACTGGTCGCCTCGTTCAGAGACAAACAGTTCCACCTGCACCCCGCGCTGCGCCGCCGTCGTAATGGCGTAGAGCAGCGAATCGTCCGGCACGAAGTAGGGGCTGGTGATGGAGATGCGCTCGGAAGCGGAGTACAGCAGCGAGGTAAACAGGCGCAGGTTGTTCTCCGTGGTGAAACCCGGACCGGACGGGACCACCTGGCAGGTGACTTCACCGGGCTTGGACGTACCTTCATACAGGCTCAGTTCCTGTTCGAGGTTCTCGTCCGTCTCCATGTTCCAGTCGGTTGCGAACACCACGTTGATCTCATCGACCACCGGGCCCTCGAGCCGGCTCATCAGCTCAACCCATTTGCGGCCCATCCGGTGGTTGCCGGGTTTGCGGTAGCCCGGTTCAACCAGGTTCTGTGATCCGGTGAAACCGATATCCCCGTCCACGACCAGGATTTTGCGGTGGTTGCGCAGGTCCGGCCGCCGCCAGTGGCCCCGCAACGGCTGGATGGGCAGCATCGGGTGCCACTGGATTCGGCTGCGCTTGAGCTCCTTGAGAAACTGCCGGTATCCCTTCACCCGCAGGGTGCCAATGTGGTCGAACAGAAGGCGCACGGTTACGCCGCGCTCGGCGGCGTCGCGCAGTGCGGTGAAGAACTCCCGGGTGACGGCGTCGTAGCTCATGATGTAGAACTCAACGTGCACGTACTTGGTGGCACCGCGGACGGCCTCGGTCATTTGGCGGATGGACTCCTCGTAATCACGCTGGAGTTCCACCTTGTTGCCGTCGAGGCTGGGCAGCGAGCCGAGCCGCCGGTTCAGTTCAACGGCGGAGAGTACCCATTCCGGTCCCGAGTAACTGGAGGATTCGGCCTCAAGCTCGCGGGTATTCTCACGGACCCTCTTGTTGATCATGGTTTGGCGTTCCACCCGCTGCTCAGAGAGGCGGTGGTTGCCAAAGAGCGCGAACAGGATGATCCCGGGCACCGGCAGGAAGAAGATGGCCAGCAGCCAGGCCATGGCCGTGGTGGGACGCCGGTTTCCCGGCACTACGCCGAGGGCGATGATCCGAATCGCAAAATCAAGGATCGTCAGGCTCGTCGCAAGCCAATTCGGAGCAGTAACTGTCCACCACACGTGCGCTTTTCCCTCCGACCACCCAACCGTTCCTTCAGCCTAGCGCCCGGGATCGCCCACTGCGGCAACTAGGCTTGCTCCATGACTGTTTTGGTATTCCTGGATCCCGCATATCCCGCCGGCCGCGTCGCGGATGCGTCCAAGCCGCAGCTGATGGCAACGGACCTCGGGGCCACCCGCGGCGACGGAGTCTTTGAATCGATGCTGGCTGTGGACGGGCATGTCCGGAAAGTGGACATGCACCTGGAGAGGATGGCTTCCTCCGCCGCGGCCCTGCAGCTGGACTTCCCTGCGCCGCAGGTATGGGAAACGGCAATAGCGACGGCGCTGGCTGAATTCGCGCGGCTGCACGGCGACGTACCCGCGGTGGTGAAGCTGATGCTGACCCGCGGACCCGAGGGCGCCGGGATCCCGACGGCGTGGGTCGCCGCCTCCCCCGTTCCCGAGTCGACCGGCCGCCAGCGGGAAGAAGGCCTGGACGTGCTGCTGCTGGACCGCGGCTACGACTCCTCCGTAGCAGAGCGTGCTCCATGGCTGCTGCTGGGCGCCAAGACGCTTTCCTACGCCGTAAACATGGCGGCCATCAGGTTCGCCAAACAGCACGGCGCCGATGACGTCATCTTCACTTCCGCCGACGGCAAGGTCCTGGAGGGACCAACTTCCACCGTGGTGCTGGCCGTGGTGGAGGACGGCGTGAAGACGCTGCTCACCCCGGAGCTTGAAAGCGGCATTCTGCCCGGAACCACCCAGAGCGCATTGTTCGCTGCGGCAGAGAAGGAAGGCTGGCAGCTGGGCTACGGTCCGCTGGAGCCCGCCCACCTGATGCAGGCCGACGGCGTGTGGCTGATTTCCAGCATCCGCCTCCTCGCCCCGGTGAAGTCCATCGACGGCAACCCGGTGCCCGTTTCCCGCGAACTCACCAATGAACTGGCTGCCCTGGTGGAAACCGTCCTGTAGCGGTTCTGCACCGGGATGCAGCCAGGGCGGGCGCAGCCATTCCGGCTGCGCCCGCCCTCGTTCAGGACAGGATGAAGTTGAACGTCCCGGCCGCCACTGCAGCCCATACCGCCGCAGCGGCCAGCCCGACCCCGTAGGCAAGGACCCACAGGTCGATCCGGCTGAACGTGGAGGCCCGCGCCCAGGTCCGTTCGCCGCTGCCGAAGCCCCGGGCTTCCATGGCAACGGCCAGCCGGGTGGCACGCCGGATCGCCTGGATCAGCAGGGCGAGGCCCTGGCCCAGGAAGTTGCGGAATCTTCCCAGCGGTGAGGCAGCGGCGTCGGCCCCGCGCGCATGCCGTGCCAGCCCGAGGGTGCGCCACTCCTGGACCAGCAGTCCCACCAGGCGCATCGCGGCCAGCGCTCCGAGGACAAAGCGGGAAGGCAGCCGCAGCCGCTGGGCGAGGGCATCAGCGAGGTCGGTTGCGTCCACGGTGACGAGCAGGAAAATGCCGGGCAGTGCGATGGCCAGGCCGCGCAGCCCAATCGCGATGCCGGCCGTCACCGAGTCCGTGGTGAACAGCAGCGGTCCGGCGTCCAGCAGCACATCTCCGGTTTTTTCGGCCAGCAGGGCAGTCCCGTAGGCGCCCACGGCCGCAGCGATGAGCAACGGCCAGATCCGCTTCGCCAGCGTCCAGGGATTGATCCGCAGCAGCGGCAGCAGCGCCAGTTCCCCGGCCAGGACCACAGTGGCACTGATCCAGTCCACGGTCAGCAGCACCGCAATGGTGACCGCGACGGCGGCGCCAAGGGTGGACAGCGGATTCGCGGCACTGAGCCGGGACCGCCGCGGACCGGGACCCGTTCCTGCAGCGGCGGGCCGCACGGCCTGGGCGCTCATACTGCCGCCCCGGCTGCGGGCTCGGCCGGCTGCAGGCTGGCGCGGCCCTCCTGCACCTGGAGGATTCGGCCGCCCAGCGCCGCAGTGAACTCCCGGTCGTGGGTCACCGATACGACGGCGCAGCCGGCGTCCCTGCGCTGCTGCGCGAGCAGCGAGACGAGTTCCCGCCAGGTGTTGGCGTCCTGGCCGAACGTGGGCTCGTCCATGAGCAGGATATCCGGCGAGGTAGCGAGCATGGTGGCCACGGACAGCCTGCGTTTCTCTCCGCCGGACAGCGTGAACGGGTTTGCCTGGAGCAGCCCGGCCAGCTTCAGCCGCTGCGCCAGTTCCTCCACGATGTCCCGGACTTCCGTTTCGCTGCGCCCGGCGCGGCGCGGACCAAAGGCCAGCTCCTCCCGGACGGAGCCGGTGAGGAACTGGTGCTCCGGTTCCTGGAACACGGTCCCAATCCGGGTCACCAGCTGGGCGGACTTCCATGTGGACGGGGTGCTTCCCGCTTCCCTGGCCAGCGCCGGGCGAGCCGTGAGCTTTCCGGCGCGGGGGCGCAGCAGTCCGCCCAGGGTCAGCGCCAGCGTGGATTTTCCGGCGCCGTTGGGCCCGGTGATCCCCAGGGCGTCCCCGGCCTTCAGGGAAAGATCGATCCCGGTGAGCACTGCCGGGCCCCGGGGCGTGCGTGCCACGTCCAGTTTCTCGGCAGCGAGCAGTTCCTCGGCGGTTGGCCTGGCTGGCAGCGGCGGCGGAACGTTCACCGCCGCGCCGGGCAGCCAGACCCCGGCGTCAGCGAGGCGGGAACGTGTTCGTTCGGCCGTGAGTACCTCCTGGGGCGGGCCGTCCGCCAGTAGTCCCCCACCGGCGTCGAGCACTATTACCCGGTCCACCAGCTGCGCCCACGCAGAGACCCGGTGTTCCACGACAATGAGCGTGGCGCCGGACCGGTCCAGGACCCGTTCCACGGAGTCCCGGATTTCCAGCACTCCGTCCGGGTCCAGGTTGGCTGTCGGCTCGTCCAGCAGCAGCAGGCCGGGGGCCATGGCCAGGATCGACGCCAGGGCCAGGCGCTGCTTCTGGCCACCGGAAAGCGCAGCGGTCGAGTGCTCCAGCGGCACCCGGAGCCCGACGTCGTCCAGCGCCGCGTGCACCCGGTCCCAGATCTCCGCGCGGGGAACTCCGAGGTTCTCGGCGCCGAACGCCACTTCGTCACCCACCCGGGAGAGCACAATCTGCGAGTCGGGGTCCTGCAGCAGCAGCCCGGCCCGCCCACGCGCCGCCTGGGGGTGGGCGCCGTCGAGCCGCAGCGTTCCGCTTTCGGTCCCGCCGGTGTCTTCGCCCAGGACTCCCGCCAGGGCATGCAGCAGCGTGGACTTGCCCGCTCCGGACGCCCCCAGGAGGAGCACCCGCTCCCCCGGGTTGATATCGAAGGAAACGCCGGCAACTGCCTGGGCCTTGCGTCCGGCGTGCCGCCATCCCCAGTCCCGGGCAGCGACCGCCACGGGGTTGGCTGTAGCCATCGTCTACACGTCCGCCGTGCGTCCGGACGCGAAGGCTGAAAGCACCCCGGTCTTTGCCAGCGCCCGCACCGCCAGCCAGGAGAGCAGCCCGGCCAGCACCAGCCCGGACACCCCGGCGAAGACGGTGTACAGCGCCTGCCATTGGAGGGCCCATTCGGGCATGTAGAGAATCGATTCGCTCGCCCCGAGGAACAGGCCGGACCCAAGGCCCGCCAGTAGGGCAACGGGCAGCGTGAACTTCCGGTACAGGAAGAGCAGGAACACCAGTTCGGCGCCCAGGCCCTGGATGGCCCCGGAGAGCAGCACGGAAAGGCCAAACTGGGTACCCAGCACGCCGGAGACGGCGGCGGCAAGGACCTCGCAGTACAGTGCGGCTCCCGGCTTGCGGATGATCAGCCCGCCCAGCACGCCGGCGATCAGCCAGCCGCCGGTGTAAAGCCCGCCCAACGGGGGGAAAGCGAGGAAGAGGGCAGCGACTCCGCCGTAGGCCAGGGACCAGGCCCAGAACACTACGCCGGTGGCTACGGCAAGGACGGATGCGACGACGATGTCCACGACGCGCCACGATGAACGGGACGGCGCCAGGGACCGGGTGGTTTCTTGCATGGAAGGTTCCTCCTGGATTCAGGAGGGGAGGGAAAACCGCCTGCGGCGGTGCACCCCTGAGATCTCGACTCCCTTCGCCGGTACTAACCGGAGCAGGTTCGAGGGTCTGCGGCTTGGTCCGCACTCTCAGCGCCCGAAAACCGGCATCCGGATACCCTCCGGAGCCGGGAAGCGGCGCTCCCCTGTCGTGTGTATGCGTGGTCCACTGTACACGCCGTGCGGAGAAGAATCCGGCAGCGGCGGGTAGCGTAGGGAGAAACACCAACGCACAACGCCAAGGAGCACTTATGAACCTGATCCTGAAACTGCTGGGTACCGGTGTCAGCGTGGGCGCGGGCCTCGCCTCGGCCAAGATCCTGGACTTCGCCTGGACCAAGGCAACGGGTAATGAGCCGCCCAAGGACAAGGACGGCGCCCTGGACGCAAGCCTTCGTTCGGCGGTCATCTTCGCACTGGTTTCCGGCGCGGTCAGCCAAGTGATCCGGGTGCTGACCAACCGCGGCACGCAGCGCGCAATCGCCCGCTACAACCGCACCCCTGAGGTCGTCTAGCTCCGTCTCAGCACCATCGAGATAACAGAAACTGCCCGTATGAGCGTTCATACGGGCAGTTTCTGTCATCTCGATGGTGTTTTGGAGAATCCGGCTCAGCCCTCGCGGCTGCGCCCGGGCGGCAGCTTGCCGGCTTCGGCTTCGGCACGGGTCCGCGCCAGGTCCTCGTCGCTAAGGTCCCCGGTGTAATAGGTACCGTCCGGCTCCTGGCCGGGGTCGTCGTCGACCTTCGGATCCGCCTCTGTGTCTGCTTCCTGCTTCTCTGCCGTGGCCTCGAACATCAGCTGCTGGGCGCGCTCCACAACGTCATCCAGCTCATCAATGGTCAGCAGCTCTGGACGCAGGTGCTTGGTCCGGTACCCGGCGCGGCCCACCATGTGGGCTGAGACCGGAGCAGTGAGCAGCATAAAGATCCAGCACAGGGCTAGCACCGGCAGCAGCACCCAGCTGCGGAACTCCACGGCCATGGCCAGCAGGAAGAGCAGCAGGCCAAGCACCTGGGGCTTGGAGGCAGCGTGCATCCGGCTCATCAGGTCCGGGAAGCGGGTCAGGCCGATTGCCGCGGCCAGGGACATAGTGGCGCCGCCCAGCAGCAGGACCGCCACGATCACGTCAATCACAGTCTCGCTCATGGCTACCTCCGGTCCGTTACGAAGCGGGCAACCGTCACGGAGCCGATGAAGCCGATCAGCGAAATCGCGATCACCAGGGCAAGGAAGTCGAGGTTCCGGTAAACGACCATGTCCACTATCAGGGCACCGCCGACAATCGCCAGCAGCACGTCTGCAGCCAGAACCCGGTCAAGGATGGACGGTCCGCGGATAATCCGAAAGATGGCCCCTGCGGCAGCTACAGCCAGCATGACCGAGACAACGATGATTACAGCAGTCACCGGCTGACCTCCCCTGCGCGCAGTTCCTTCAGGTCTTTCTGTTCAGCCCGGACCAGTGCCAGGTCTTCCTTGGTGCCCATCATCCGAATCAGCCAGGATTCGGTGGCACGCACGTCATCCCGGATCTTCTCCGCGGCTTCCTGGCTGTCCACTCCCAGGCAGTGCAGGTAGAGCGTGGAAGTGGAGCGGTCCACTTCCACCACCAGCGAGCCGGGGATCAGAGACAGCGCGTGGCCGGTGGCCGTGACCAGAAGGTCCGAGTGGCTGCGAAGCTTCACAGCCACGACGGCGTTCTTGATCCGGGGCCCATGGACCGTGGCGAGCCAGAGTACGTGGAAGCTGGCGATCACCAGCTTCCAGAGGAACCGGGCACCGAAGCCCGCAGCGTAGAGGAGGTTGAACCGGCCGGACAGGTCCACGGGCGGCAGGTAGAAGATGTTGGTGACGACGAAGGCGATGATCGCGCCGAAAACCAGGTTGCCCAGGCTGAAGTCCTGCCAAAGGGCGCCCCAGAGCAGGACCAGCCAGATGATCAGCGGCAGTTCCTTCAGCAGCGGAATCCGGGGATGGCTGCGCATGCGTGCTTTTTTGGTCACGGTGCACTCCCTTCGCCCAGGACGGCTTCAATGTAGGGCGTGCGGTCCAGCAGGTCCTGCGCTGCGTCGTCGCTCAGTGAGAACAGCGGACCCGCCAGGATAGTCAGCGACACACCCAGCGCCACCAGGCCAACAGTGGGGTAGACCATGGACTTCGGCAGCAGGTTTACCGTGGAACGGCCGCCAAAGCGCCCGTTGCTTTGTCCGCTGACGTTGCCGGAATCGCGGACAGTGCTGCCGTCCGTCGTAGTGGCCAGCAGGATCGGATCCGGATGGACAGCGTCCTCCGGGGTCCGCCAGAAGGCGCGGTTCCAGACCCGCGCCATGACCAGAAGGGTGAGGAGCGAGGTCAGCACGCTGGCGGCAACCAGCACGTAGGCCAGCGGCGTTCCGAGGTCCACGCCTGCCTGCATCAGCCCCAGCTTGCCCAGGAAGCCGGAGAACGGCGGGATGCCGGCCAGGTTGATGGCGGGAATGAAGTACAGCACAGCCAGCAGCGGGGACAGCCGGGCCAGCCCGCCCAGACGGTCCATGTTGGCCGTGCCGCCCCGGCGTTCGATCAGGCCGGTGACCAGGAACAGGCTGGTCTGGACGGTGATGTGGTGGACCACGTAGAAGACCGCCGCGCCGATGCCTACAACCGAGGCCACCGCCAGGCCAAAGACCATGTAGCCAATGTGGCTGACCAGGGTGAAGGAGAGCATACGTTTGATGTCGGTCTGGGCCAGGGCACCAAGGATGCCCACCAGCATGGTCAGGCCCGCCACCACCATCAGCAGCGTGTTGATCCGGTCTCCGGGGAACAGCAGGGTCTCGGTCCGGACCATGGCGTAGACGCCAACCTTGGTGAGCAGGCCCGCGAACACTGCGGTGACCGGCGCGGGAGCCGTGGGATAGGAGTCCGGAAGCCAGAAGGACAGCGGGAACACTGCAGCTTTGATGCCGAAGGCAACCAGGAGCATCAGGTGCAGCATCATCTGCGTGCCAGGGTCCAGTTCCCCGAGCTTGATTGCCAGGTCGGCCATGTTCACGGTGCCGGTCGCTGCGTAGATCATGCCGATGGCAGTGAGGAAGAGCACCGAGGAAATGACGCTGACGACGACGTAGGTCACGCCGGCGCGGATGCGCGGTGTGGTGCCGCCCAGGGTCATCAGCACGTAGCTGGCCGTCAGCAGGATCTCGAAGCCGACATACAGGTTGAAGAGGTCTCCGGCCAGGAACGCATTCGAAACACCGGCCACCAGGATCAGGTAGGTCGGATGGAAGATCGAAATCGGGCCGTCTTCATCGCCGTCGGTCATGCCCTGGCCGGCGGCGTAGATCAGCACGGCGAGGCTGATGGCGGTGGAGACCACCAGCATCAGCGCGGAGAACTGGTCAACCACCATGGTGATGCCGAACGGCGGCATCCAGCCGCCGAGGTTGACCGCCTGCGCACCGGTCTGCCAGACGGCGCCCAGCAGGAAGCACTCCAGGACCAGGGTCAGGGTGAGCACGCTGATGGAGACGATGCGCTGGGAGCGCTGGTGCCGGATCAGGAGGAACGCCAGCGCCGCACCGAAGAACGGAAGGACGACGGCGAGCGGGGCAAAACTGGAAGCGTTCATCGTTTTGCCCCTCCTGTTGGTCCGGTGCCCTGTCCGCGCTGCGAACCGGGTGCTTCTTCGGCCTCATCAGCCGGCGTGAACTCAGTCGTGTCCTCGGGGACATCGGCGTCGTCTTCCGCGTCGTAGCTGCTCTGGCTGGCCACGCGGCGGTCCTCAATGTCGTCCTGGACCTCGTCTTGGCGGCCGAGCACCCAGGAACGGTAAATGATGCCCAGCATGAAGGCGGTCACTGAGAAGGAGATGACGATGGAAGTGAGGATAAAGGCCTGCGGAAGCGGATCGTTGTAGTCTTCCGGCGGGATTTCGGCGTTGAACAGCGGTGCCAGTCCCTGGTAGCCGCCTGTTGCGAGCAGCAGGATGTTGGTCGCATTCGTCATCATGGCAAGGCCCAGGACAACCCGGGTCAGGCTGCGTTCAAGCACCAGGTAGATGCCTGCCGCATAGAGTGCGCCCATGATGAGCAGCAGCGTGATGTTGACGCTCATCGGGACACTCCTTCCGTTTCCAGCATTTCGGGTTCGGGTTCCACCAGGTCATCGTCGTCGTCCGAACCGCCTTCGCTGCGTTCGTCAATTTCCGAGCCGAGGCTGCGCAGGACGTCGAGGACCAGGCCGACCACCACCAGGTACACGCCAATGTCGAAGATGGTGGAGGTGACGAACTTGATGTCCCCGAAGACCGGCCAGGTGAATTCGATGATGGCGCTCTGCAGGACCTGCCCGCCGAAGAACAGCGGTGCAGCTGCGGAGAGTGCTGCCAGGCCCAGGCCTCCGCCCAGCAGCGCGCCTGCGCTGACGGGTGTTGCTTCGGCAAGCTCGAAGCGTCCGCCGGCGAGGTAGCGGATGGTCAGTGCCAGTCCGGCCATCAGGCCGCCGGCGAAACCGCCGCCGGGGGTGTTGTGGCCCGCAAGGAGCAGGTAGATGGAGAAGATGATCACCGAGTGGAACAGCAGGCGGGTGACAACTTCGAAGATGATGGAGCGGCGTTCGGGGGCGAGAGTCCGGCCCGCCACCAGCCAGGCTTCACGTGCCACGGAGGAGAACTTGCGGGCCAGCGCCAGGGTTGCAGCTTCACGCTCGGAGGAGGCGAAGTGCTCGCGGCCCCGGTCCACTGAACCGGTTGCCACTTCGTTGGCGCGGCGGCGCTTGTCGCCGCGGCCGCGGATAAAGATCAGGGATGCGACGCCGGTGGCGGCCATGGCCAGGACGGAGATTTCGCCGAAGGTATCCCAGGCGCGGATGTCCACCAGGGTCACGTTGACGATGTTCAGTCCGCCGCCGCCCTTGTAGGCAAGTTCGGGGTAGGACAGTGAGATGGGCTCGGCGACCCGGGACGCCATTGCGGACATCGCAAAGACCACCATGGCAGCGCCGAAGCTGATTCCCAGCAGAGCACGGAGCAGCCGCTGGCCGGTGGGTTCACGCTTCCAGAGCCGGGCAGGCAGCGAACGCAGTGCCAGGACAAAGGCCACCAGGACGATTGTCTCCACCAGCATCTGGGTCAGGGCCAGGTCCGGCGCGCCCTGCAGGGCGAAGATGAGGGCGATGCCGTAGCCGCTGACGCTGACCATAAGCACGGCCAGGAACCGCTTGTTGGCGCGGGCCGCGCCCACGGCACCAATCACCACGGCTACGCCCACCACGGCCTGGAGCGGGGTATCGAACCAGTAGAAGTTCTCCGGCATTGGCGCGTTGCGGAGCAAAACAGCGCTCAGCGGGGTAACGATTGCCATGCTCAGGATGACAAAGAGGTAGAACGTCAGCGAACCTCGCTGCGTACGGCCGGTGACCCAGACAGCGGCGTCGTCGAGGATGCCGATCAGGCCGCGGTAGGACCGCTCGGCATCCAGCGGGCTGGCGACACGGGCCTGGAACTTCTCCATCCGGGTGCGCTGGAAGAACAGCAGGCTGCCGGCCGCGATCGTCAGGGCAGTGAGGCCCAGTGCCAGGGTCAGGCCGTGCCAGAGCGCCAGGTGCGTCGCTTCGCCTTCCAGCGGGTAAAGGTCTGCGTAGGGGCTGATGATCGTGTCCAGCGGCTTGGGCCAGAGGCCGAAGAAAACGGTGGCAGCAGCGAGGAGCGCCGGAGGTGCCAGGAACGGCCACGGAATGGCCTTGAACGCCGTGGGCTTGCAGGATTCCTTGGTGGCAAAGCCGCCCCACACAAACCGGCAGCTGTACGCGAAGGTCAGGATGGCACCGGCAACCACGCCGATGAGCAGCACTACGGCCGTAGGCGTGCCCTGTTCCTCGGCGAAGTGGACGTAGGTCTCGTAGACGGATTCCTTGGCCACGAATCCCAGCAGCGGCGGCAGCCCTGCCATGGACGCCGCACCGATGGCCGCGACAACGGCCAGTATGGGAGCCGAACGCCCGACGCCGGAAAGCTTGCGGATGTCGCGGGTACCGGCCTGGTGGTCGATGATGCCCACCACCAGGAACAGCGTTGCCTTGAAGAACCCGTGCGCCACGAGCAGGCCAAGACCTGCCAGCGCGGCTTCGCGGTTGCCCAGGCCCACTACCAGGGTGAGGAACCCGAGCTGGCTGACGGTGCCGTAGGCAAGCATCAGCTTCAGGTCGTGCTGGCGCAGGGCGCGCCAGCCGCCCAGGAGCAGGGTGGCAAGGCCCAGCACGGTGATGACCGGGGTCCAGTAGGTGGTTTCCCAGAAACCCGGAGCCAGGCGCGCCACCAGGTAGATGCCGGCCTTCACCATCGCCGCGGCGTGCAGGTAGGCGCTGACCGGGGTGGGGGCCGCCATCGCGGCAGGGAGCCAGAAATGGAAGGGGAACAGTGCGGACTTGGATACCGCACCGATCAGCAGCAGCACGATGGCGACGTCCACAATGACGCCGCTGGCCGCCAGCTCCGGTGCCATCGCCATGATCTCGGAAATCCGGTAGGTCCCGGCCGCGGAGCCGAGCATGATCATGCCCACCAGCATCGCCAGGCCGCCGAACGTGGTGACGATCAGCGCCTGCAGGGCTGCACGGCGGGCCGAAAGCCGGTGCGCGGCGTAGCCGATCAGCAGGTAGGACAGGATGGTGGTCAGTTCCCAGAAGATGAACAGCAGGATCAGGTCATCTGCGGTCACGAGACCGAACATTGCTGCGGCAAAGGCCAGCAGCTGTGCGCCGAAGCTGCCCATCTTGGGGTCTTCGGGGCGGAAGTAGCGGGCGCAGTAGAACAGGACCAGGGAGCCGACGCCCAGGATGAGGATGGCGAGGACTGCGGAGAGGGCGTCCATGCGGAACGCCAGTTCCACGCGCAGGTCCGGGATCCAGCCGATGATGACCGACGGCGGTGCATTCGGAGCGCCTGATGCCAGGGACTGGTCCGAGTCGATGTACCGGGGATAGGTAGCCATGAGCCAGACGAACGCTCCGGCAGGAACCGCAGCCAGGAGGTAGAAGGCCGACCTGCCCATTCGGCGGAAGAATAAGGGCGCCACTAGTGCCACCGCAAATAGAACGGTAAGCACAAACAGCACGTAGATCTCCCGGGTTCTCTAATGGGCCTTACAGGTCAGAACACAGCTTTAGTTATCAACGTCGGGTCGAGGGGCTTTGTTTATTCTAACGGAGGCATAAGCGCCGGTCACATTCGGTTCATGAACAAACCGGGCCGCGTCCGTTCACCTTCCGTGCGCTTTGGCCCGCTAGCATCTGGAGCATGGCTTCGATGACGCACGCAACCCCCGGGCACTCCGGCGCCCCTGCTAAGGCGCGACGGCGGGAGGTTTGGGCATGGGCTTCCTGGGACTGGGGGTCGGCTGCGTTCAACGCCGTCATGACGACTTTCGTGTTCACCGTCTACCTCACATCCGATTCGTTCGGTGGCGAAGATCACGCTTCGGCGGTGCTTGGCGCAGGTCTGGCGATTGCCGGCGTACTGGTGGCCGTGCTGGCTCCGGTTGCCGGACAGCGCTCTGATGCCGGCGGGCGGCGCAAACTCTGGCTGGGCGTGAACACAGTGGCGGTATGCGTGGCAACCGGCCTGTGCTTCTTCGTCTATCCGAGTGAGAACTTCCTGCTCCTTGGCGTTGCGCTGATCGCCCTGGCCAACGTGTTCTTCGAGTTTGCCAACGTGAACTACTTCGCGATGCTCAAGCAGGTCTCCACGCCCGGCACGATCGGCAGGGTCAGCGGCTTCGGCTGGGCCATGGGATACGTGGGCGGTATCGCTGCCCTGGCGCTGGTGCTGGTGGGATTCATCAATCCGGACGTCGGCTGGTTCGGCGTCACGTCGGAGAACGGCCAGAACATCCGTGCCGTGGCGCTCTTCTCCGCCGCCTGGTTCCTGGTCTTTTCACTGCCCATCTTTTTCACGGTCCCAGAGGTCCCGCGGACGAAGGCCGCCAAGATCGGCTTCTTCGCCTCCTACGGGCTGCTGTTCCGCCGGATTAGGGCCATCTACAAGACCAGCCCACACACCATCTTTTTCCTGCTGGCGAGTGCGGTATTCCGCGACGGTTTGGCGGCAGTCTTTACCTTCGGCGGCATCATTGCGGGCGGAACGTTCGGCTGGGAGCTGCCCCAGGTGATCATGTTCGCCATCTTCGGAAACGTCATTGCCGCAGCAGGCTCCTTCGCCGGCGGCTTCCTCGATGACCGGATCGGCCCCAAGCCCGTGATTGTCGGGGCGCTGACCGGCCTGCTGCTGGCAGGAACGGTCATCGCTGTCCTTGGCGCGGAGGATGTGAGCCTGTTTGGCCTTGAATGGACCGGGGATACGACGTTCTGGGTCTTTGGCCTCTCACTGTGCCTCTTCGTCGGGCCGGCCCAGTCCGCTTCCCGGGCGTTCCTGGCGCGGCTCGCGCCGGACGGCGAGGAGTCGGAACTCTTTGGGCTCTACGCAACCACCGGCCGCGCCGTGAGTTTCCTGGCGCCGTCGCTGTTCGCTGCCTTCATTGCCATCTTCGGGGCGCAGCGCTACGGCATCATCGGCATCCTGCTCGTGCTGCTGCTGGGACTGCTGGCCCTGCTGCCGGTCCGGGCCCCGGGAAAGACACCGAAGGCCGTGGTGCCGGAGGTCTAGCGCCTATTCCAGCTGCGCGACCCACTGGCGGACTACGTCGGTGAAGTCGTCCATGGCCGCTTCGGCGGCCGCCCGGCTGGAGAAGGTCACCACTCCCCTGTTCCGGCCCGCCATCCGAAGCACTTTGCGCGGGTCGGTGACGGTGATTTCTCGGTGGTCGGGCTTCGGCCTGGCGCCGGTGTGGAGGACAACCTGGATGTTCTCCGGCCGGCGCAGGCTGAACGTGGCAAAGTCATCACGCAGGGCGAAGTTCGGGGCGCCCCACTTGATGTTCTCGTGGATCCGGGGATCCACGGAGAGAATGGCCGCACGAAGGTGCCGCACCACGGAGGACATCGGGTGGTCCAGGGCTGCGAGGTAATCCGTCAGCTCTTCTGGTTCTGCGGGTTCCATGCGCACAATCTGGCACCGTGCCGTGCCGGTGTCCACAGTATTGGAGCACCGGCGGCGCTCCGGCCCCTAGATGCTGGTGCGGTGGAAGTTCTGGTAGCTGCGCGACGCCGTCGGGCCGCGCTGGCCCTGGTAGCGGTTTCCGTAGGCTCCGGAGCCGTAGGCGTGCTCAGCCGGGGAGGTAAGCCGGAAGAAGCACAGCTGGCCGATCTTCGAGCCCGGCCACAGTTTGATGGGCAGGGTGGCCATGTTGGAGAGCTCAAGGGTCACGTGGCCGGAGAAGCCGGGGTCGATAAACCCTGCAGTCGAGTGGGTGAGCAGCCCGAGCCGGCCCAGCGAGGACTTGCCCTCAAGCCGGGCGGCGATGTCATCGGGAAGGGTGACCTGCTCATACGTCGAGCCAAGGACGAACTCTCCCGGGTGCAGGATGAAGGGCTCGTCCGGAGCCACCTCTACCAGTCGGGTGAGGTCCGGCTGGTCCAGGGAGGGATCGATGTGCGCGTACTTGTGGTTGTCGAAAAGACGGAAGTAGCGGTCGATCCGCACGTCAACGCTGGAGGGCTGGACCATGGCCGGGTCGTAGGGATCAAGGACGATCCGCTCGTCGGCAATTTCGGCTCGAATGTCGCGGTCAGATATCAGCACCTTCTAAAAATAGCGCATCCTCATGCCTGCTTGATTTCGGTGCGGACCGCATAGAGCTCGGGGAAAAACGTCAGGTCCAGCGCACTGCGCAGGAAGTGCGCACCGGAGGATCCCCCGGTGCCCCGCTTCATGCCGATGGTGCGCTGCACGGTCAGCAGGTGGCGGAAGCGCCACAGCTGGAAATTGTCCTCCAGGTCCACCAGCTCCTCGCAGGCCTCGTAGATGTCCCAGTTCTCGGCCGGGTTCTCATACACGTGGCGGAATATGTCCATCAGGGATGCGTTGAAGACGTGTGCCTGCGTGACGTCCCGCTCCAGCAGGTCCTGCGGCACCCGGTAGCCGCGGCGGGACAGGGCCGCGATGAACTCGTCGTACACACTGGTGGCCGAAAGCAGCTCCGCGAGTAGCGCCTGTGCCTGCGGGTCTGAACGGAACACCTCCAGCATGGCTGCGTTCTTGTTTCCGAGCAGGAACTCCACCGCACGGTACTGGTAGGACTGGAAGCCGGAGGAAGCGCCAAGTTCGCCCCTGAACTCGGCGTACTCCGACGGCGTCAGCGTTGCCAGCACGGACCACTGCTCGGTCAGCGAGCGCTGGATGTGCTTGATCCGGGCAATGCCTTTCATGGCCGAGCGCAGGTCATCAGCCATCAGCCGCGAACGGACGCCCCTCAGTTCGTGCAGCACCAGCTTCAGCCAGAGTTCCGAGGTCTGGTGCTGGATGATGAACAGCATCTCGTCATGGTGGCCGCTGACCGGGTGCTGGGCGGAGAGCAGCTCATCGAGCCCCAGGTAGGAGCCATAGCTCATTTTCCGGCTGAAATCGCGCTCGATTTCCGGTTCCAGATCCCTTGTATTCCGGTCTACGCTCATCGCTGCTCCATATGTGGCTGGTCGTGGGGGCCCAGGCCCCGTGTACTGCCGTGCTGGCTTTCACGGTAACCGCAGCACCGTGCCAACGGCTTCTGCGCCACGGCCGGGCTGTGGAAGACTGGCGGTTTATGCATCCGACCCTCCAGAGGAGGTCCCCTTGGACAACGGCACCGAGAACAGCAACGCCGGCATGGACGGCACCACACAGGAAACCGGCACTGCTGGAGGTTCGCGGCCCAGCGCCCCCGAGCCCGCCACCGCACTGGAGGAAGCCATCGTCTCCGGGCAGGCCGGGACAATCAGCAACCAGGACGTCATCACGGCCATCTGGAATTCCGAACTGCTCAGCGTCGGCCGGCTGACGGTCGAGGACGACCCGGCAAGTTTCCAGGCACTGGTCCTGAAGTCCCCCGAAGGCGCGTCCCCCGTCGCTGCCACCTTCACCGATGCACAGCGGATTCCGCAGCGCATCCGCGACACTGCTCCCATCATGGTGAAGGCATCCGGCGAGGCGACGCTGCGCAGCATCGCTCCGGGCTACGGCCTGGCCATCAACCCCGGAAATTCGCTGGGACTGGAGCTTGGCCCTGAAGGCGTCCAGGCCGTCGTCGCCGCTTTCGGCGGTGGGGCGCCGGCAGGAACGGATCCCTCCGAAGGCTAGTTCCGGCGGACAGCAGGCTCATTTAGGTTGCCCTTTGGCCAAGACGGCCCGGTTTTGCCGGCCCCGGCCTTGCCGTGGGGGTGGCGGCGTCTACTCTGGGGAAACTCACTACAGATGGAGGGCTGTAAAGTGACCTGTTTCCCAGCTTCCCCAATGAACTGCTCGATCGTTCCGCCGTATCTGCTCTCCCGGATCGCTGAACGTCCCGACCGGCTCGCTGCTGCTGCCGACGCTGCCCGGCGCACACTCATGGAGTTCACCTCCGTGGCTGAAACCAGGCAGCTCGGCCGCACCGCCAAGGCCCCGTCATCCGGGACCGCCTTCAGTCCCAAGCTCCGCCGCACCGTCTTCGATGCCATGCAGCGGCAGGAACTGCCAGGCAGGGAAGTGCGCGCTGAGGGCTCCGGACCAAGCGGGGACCCTGCCGTGGATGAAACCTATGACGGGCTGGGTGCCACCTACGCCCTGTATGAGGAGGCCTACGGGCGGTCCTCCGTTGACGGGGCAGGTCAGCCGCTCCTCGCTACCGTGCACTACGGCCGCGACTATGACAACGCCTTCTGGGACGGTGCGCAGATGGTCCTGGGCGACGGCGACGGTGAAGTCTTTGAACGGTTCAGCAAGTCCCTTACCGTGATCGGCCACGAACTTACCCACGGCGTCATCCAGTACACCGCCAAGCTGGTCTACCAGGACCAGGCGGGGGCACTGAACGAGTCCGTCTCCGACGTCTTCGGCAGCCTGGTGGAGCAGAAACTGCTGGGACAAACCGCCGGCGAAGCCTCCTGGCTAGTGGGTGAGGGCCTGTTCACGCCGGAGGTCAGCGGCTCTGCACTCAGGTCGCTGGCAGCTCCCGGAACCGCATACGACGACGACGTGCTGGGCAAGGACCCCCAGCCCGCGGACATGTCCGGTTATGTGGAAACCACCTCGGACAACGGCGGCGTGCACCTGAACTCCGGAATCCCGAACCATGCCTTCTACCTCGCCTCGATGCGGCTGGGCGGCTACGCCTGGGAACGCGCAGGCCAGGTCTGGTATGACACCATCACGGAGCCCAATTTCCCGGCGGACTGCACCTTTTCGGTCTTCGCCGCCGCTACCATCACGGCGGCTGAAAAGCGCTACGGGGCCGGGAGCGAAGAAAGTTCCGCTGTGCAGGCCGCATGGCAAGAGGTTAATGTCATGGTATGAGACTGGTTGTGGTGCGTACCGGAGGCATGGCTGGAATGCGGCGCACCTGGAGCAGCGAGGTGAGTTCCGAGGAAGCTGAGGAACGCTGGCTTCCCCTGCTCCAGGAGCCGCCGCAGGAAGCTGCCGACGGTCCAGACCGCTTCACGTATGAGATCCGCGTGGGCCAGCAGGCAGTCACCATTCCTGAAACTTCCCTCAAGGGGCGCTGGCGGGAACTGGTGGATCGGGCGAGGGACGGCGAAGAGGCCCGCCGGGCCTAGCATTACCGGCGCCCGGCACTCGAGGCGTACCGGGATACGGCTTTAGGCTGCTGATGCCAAAGACATGTAAAGTGGTTTGTTGTGCCGGTGCTTCACCGGCACAGTGCGGGCGTAGCTCAATGGTAGAGCGCTAGCTTCCCAAGCTCGATACGCGGGTTCGATTCCCGTCGCCCGCTCCAATCTGATGTTTGGCGGCACCTCCGGCCCCGCGCCGGAGGTGCTTTTCTTTGCCGGAAGGCTGCCCCGGGCCGGGCGTACACTTGAACACGCTATGAACCGCAAAATGTTTAAGTCCAAGATCCACCGGGCCACCGTCACCCATTCAAATCTCCACTACGTAGGCTCAGTGACCGTGGATGAGGACCTGCTCGACGCAGCGGACATCCTTCCCGGCGAGCTGGTTGCCATCGTGGACGTAGACAACGGATCCCGGCTGGAAACGTACACCATCGCCGGTGAACGCGGATCCGGCGTCATCGGCATCAACGGGGCCGCAGCGCACCTGGTCAACGTTGGGGACAAGGTAATCCTGATCACCTACGCGGACATGAGCACCGAAGAAGCCCGCGCCTATGTTCCTGCCGTGGTCCATGTAGACGGCAGCAACCGCATTATCGAGCTCGGCACCGATCCTGCCGAGGCACTTACTCCGGGCACCCAGCGCCCGCCGTTCGCGGCTTCGAACACCTAGCTTCACCCTTGCCACCTGAGGTTTCACGGGTTTACCCGCAACAACTGTGGCGCAATGCACCTTGCAGGGCATATGGTCGATCGAAAGGTTGCTGAGCTTCCTTTCGCGGAACATCACTGAAGTCCGTGCCTACGACGAGGTGGAGGCATATACCCATGCCACAAGGTGCAAAACATCACGGCAGACACCGGATGAGGAAGTCTGCAGCTGCGGGGTTCGCCCTCGCCGTCGGTGCCACTCTGCTGGCAGGCTGCAGTTCGGATTCCGGTTCTGCGCCGACCCTGACGTGGTACATCAACCCGGACGACGGCGGCCAGGCCGAACTCGCGAAGCGGTGCACTGACGCTTCGAACGGGGCGTACACCATTGAGACTTCGCTGCTTCCCAACGACGCCCCGTCGCAGCGGGAGCAGCTGGCGCGGCGGCTCGCAGCCGGTGACACCAGCATGGACATCATGAGCCTGGACCCGCCTAACGTCCCTGAATACGCAGAACCGGGCTACCTGGCACCGATTCCTGACGATGTGCGCGAACGCACCACCGCGAATGTCCTTGAAGGTGCCCTTGCCGGTGCCACGTGGAAGGACGAGGTTGTTGCCGTCCCGTTCTGGGCCAACACCCAAATCCTCTGGTACCGCAAGTCCGTAGCCGAGGCAGCCGGCCTGGACATGACCCAGCCAGTCACCTGGGACCAGCTGATCGAAGCGGTTGCCAGCCAGGACAAGTACCTCAGCGTCCAGGGCGCCCGGGCCGAGTCCATGACCGTATGGGTGAACGCCTTGATCGAATCAGCCGGCGGGCAGATCGTGGAAAACCCGGACGCCTCTGCCGATGAGATCCGGCTGGGCATCGACTCCGACGCCGGGAAGAAGGCCGCCGAAATCGTCTCCACCATCGGCAAGGAAGGCCTCGGCGGCCCGGGTCTTCCGACCCAGACCGAGAACTTCTCGATGATCCAGTTCCAGGGTGACCAGGGCGCCTTTATGGTCAACTATCCCTTCGTCTGGCCCGCGACCAACGCGGCCGTCGAGGAAGGCGCCCTGCCTGCTTCCCTGATCGACGACATCGGGTGGGCCCTCTACCCGCAGGTCAACGAGGGCGAGGAAACCGCTCCCCCGCTGGGCGGTATCAATCTGGGCGTTGGATCCAAGAGCAAGCATCCGGACCTGGCGTTTGAGGCAATCGAGTGCATTGTCAGCCCGGAGAACCAGGCCTTCTACTTCGCAACGAACGGCAATCCTCCATCCAACCCGGACGCGTACAACGATCCGGAAGTGGTGGATACGTTCCCCATGGCAGGGACGATCCGCGAATCGCTGGATCTGGCCAAACCCCGGCCGCAGACTCCGTACTACAACGAAATCTCCACGGGTATCCAGCAGACCTGGACTCCTCCGCAGGACGTCAATCCGGACACCACCCCGGAAACCAGCCAGCAGTTCATTCTTGAGGTCCTGAAGGGAGAGAGGCTGCTATGAGTACGTCAGTCGAGACACGTGCCGCCGCCGGCGGCAGTCCCAAAGGACGCAAACCCGGGTTAAGCGACCGGGCCAAGGCTGAACGGCGTCTGGGTTTTTGGCTGGCCGGGCCGGCGTTCATCATCATGCTGGCCGTGACCGCCTATCCAATCCTCCTGGCCCTGTGGGACTCGCTCTTCAAGTACCGCCTGACTGCGCCGGATGACCGGGAGTTCGTCTTCCTCAGCAACTACGCCACCATCCTCACGGATGAAGTCTTCTGGCGGGACCTGGGCGTGACGCTGCTGATCACGGTGGTCACCGTGGTCATCGAGCTGGTCCTCGGCTTCGCCCTGGCCATGGTCATGAACAGCGCACTGAAGGCCGTCCGCGGCTGGCTGCGCACGGCGATCCTGGTGCCCTACGGCATCATCACCGTGGTGTCCGCGTTTGCCTGGTTCTATGCCTTCGACATCAACTCCGGGTACGTGAACCACTGGTTCAGCTGGGTTCCGGGCATCAGCACCGACCTGAACTGGTTCGCTGACTTCGGCACCGCCATCACCGTCATCATGGCCTCGGAGATCTGGAAGACGACGCCGTTCATCTCCCTCCTCCTGCTGGCCGGCCTCGCACAGGTCCCCGGTGAGCTCACGGAAGCGGCCGAAGTCGACGGCGCCACCTGGTGGCAGCGGTTCTCCCGGGTGATCGTGCCGAACATGAAGGCTGCCATCATGGTGGCCGTCCTGTTCCGCGCACTCGACGCGTTCCGCATCTTCGACAACGTCTACATCATGACCAAGGGTGCGTACGGCACTGAAACGCTGTCCCTGCTGGCCTACCGCACATCCATTACCAGGCTGGAGATCGGCATGGGTTCGGCGGTTTCCGTCCTGCTGTTCCTCTGCGTCATCCTGATCTGCTTCATCGCGATCAAACTCTTCAAGGTGGACCTGACCGGCGCACGAGGGGGCAACTAAATGGAATCGTCACCGATACGCAGGCGCATAACCTGGACCATCATCTCCATCCTGGTGATCGTCTATGCGCTGTTCCCTGTCGCATCGATTTTCGCGACGTCCTTCAAGCTTCCCAGCGACCTGACGTCCGGCACTTTCCTGCCGACCAACTGGTCCACTGTGAACTACGAACAGATCCTGGTCGGAGACGCCCAGGAACTCTTCCTGTCCGCGCTGCGGAACTCCATCGGCATCTCGCTGATCGCCACGTTCATCGCCGTCGTGCTGGCGACGTTGTGCGCCTACGCAATCGCCCGGCTGGACTTCCCGGGCAAGAAGCTCGTGCTGACCACCGCCCTTGGGGTCTCGATCTTCCCGGTCATCTCCATCGTGACCCCGCTCTTCAACCTCTGGCGGAACATCGGTCTCTACGACACCTGGCTGGGCCTGATCATCCCCTACCTCTCCCTCACCCTGCCCATCTCCATCTGGACCCTGGCCGCCTTCTTCCGCCAGATTCCGTGGGAGCTGGAACAGGCAGCACAGGTGGACGGCGCCACCACGTGGCAGGCGTTCCGCAAGGCCATCGTTCCGCTTGCCGCACCCGGCGTCTTTACGACGGCGATCATTGCGTTCTTCATCGCCTGGAACGACTTCGTGTACGGGATCTCCCTCACTTCGACCTCCGCGGCGCGGCCGGTTCCGGCTGCGCTGGCATTCTTCACCGGTGCATCACAGTTCGAGGCGCCAACCGGAGCAATTTCCGCAGCAGCGATCATTGTGACCATCCCGGTCGTTGTACTCGTACTGCTGTTCCAGCGACAGATCGTATCCGGACTAACCCAGGGCGCCGTCAAGGGCTAGCCCGAGACGCACGGTACTAGAAAAGGAGCCATGAGCATGGCATCTATTACGCTCAAGAATCTCGTGAAGAAGTACGGGGACGGTTTCCCGGCCGTCAACGACGTCAGCCTGGACATTGCCGACGGTGAGTTCATCATCCTGGTGGGGCCCTCCGGCTGCGGCAAGTCGACCCTGCTTCGAATGATCGTGGGCTTGGAGGACATCACCTCCGGTGACCTGCTGATCAACGGGGAGCGAGTCAATGACAAGGCTCCCCGGGACCGGAACCTGGCCATGGTATTCCAGAACTATGCCCTGTATCCGCACCTCACCGTGTTCGAGAACATTGCCTTCCCGCTTCGGCTGAACAAAGGCAAGTACAGCGACGGCGAGGTGAAGCGGCTGGTGAATGAGGCCGCTGCCACGCTGGAGCTGACCGAGCACCTGGACCGCAAGCCTGCCAACCTTTCCGGCGGGCAGCGGCAGCGGGTGGCCATGGGACGGGCAATCGTCCGCCAGGCTGACGCCTTCCTCTTCGATGAGCCGCTCTCCAACCTGGACGCAAAGCTGCGCGGACAGATGCGCTCGGAGATCTCGCAGATGCAGCGCCGCCTCGGCGTCACCAGCGTCTACGTAACCCATGACCAGACCGAAGCCATGACCCTGGGCGACCGGGTAGCCGTGCTGAAGAAGGGAATCCTGCAGCAGGTTGCCTCGCCGCGGGAGCTCTACGAGCAGCCCATCAATCTCTTTGTTGCCGGGTTCATCGGCTCTCCGTCAATGAACTTCCTTCCTGCCACTATCAAGGACGGCAACGTCCTGGAGACCGCTGTGGGAGACATCACGGTCCCCGAGGCAAAGGCTGCCAAGGCCGCAGGGAAGAAAGTCGTGATGGTGGGTATCCGGCCCGAGTTCTTCGAGGACGCGTCCCTGGTCGAAGGGGACAAGAAAGCCCACGGCTCCACCTTCAAGGCGCACATCTCCCACACCGAATGGCTGGGGAACGAACAGTACGGCTACATCCACTTCGATCCCACGCCGGAGGTCCGGGAGCTCCTGGACAACCTGGCCAAGGATATGGATGCGGACGAGCTGCGCCCCCAGATCGTGGTGACGCTCGACGCCGCCAGCCGGGTGCGCGGCGGACGCGAGGCCGAGTTGTGGCTGGACACCCGCAAGATCCACCTCTTCGATCCCGAATCCGGTGAGAACCTCACACGGGACCCCGAAGCGGGGGCGGAACTCACGGAAGAAGCCAACGAACGGCGGGCCGAAGAGATCGCCATGGCACGCGAGGAAGTCAAGGAGACGGCAGCCACCGCCGCCGATTCCTAAGCTGGTCAGCTGGCCGAAGGGCCCCCATGCCGGGGCCTTCGGTCGGTTGTGCACGGCAACGGCAGGTAACGTAAGAGCGTGCAGGCATCATCACCGGTAATCAAGGCAGTCACCATCTGGCTCACTGCCCTCATGCTCTCCGTCGCGGCCGCCGTCGTCGTTATCTGGCTTGTGAATGCCAAGGTCTACGGTCCGGCCAAGCAGGTGGAGAACTACTTCCAGGCCCTCCAGGACGGCAACGGGGCCCTTGCCCTGGGCATCCTCAACGCGGAGGTCCCCCAGGCCAACGCGGCGCTTCTGGATTCCGACGCGCTGCGGGCTTCCACCGAAGGCCTTGAGGTGCTGGGCATGGAAGAGGTCGCCACGTCCGTGGACGGACGCACCAACGTTGTAGTCAGCTACCGGCTGGACGGCGCCGAGCAGCAGTCCACGTTCGAACTGGAGCAGACCGGTTCCCGCTGGATGTTCTTTGACGAGTGGACTTTCCGCCCGCAGAGCCTGCCAACGGTGCGCGTCAACGCACCCAACCAGAATGAAGCCCAGCTGAACGGCACCCGTGTCCTGCTGCCTGAGGGCACTAACACCTTCGCCGCGTTCTACCCCTCGCGTGTGGCCGCCTCCTACACCAGCGGCTACTTTGAGGCGCCTGAGCAGTCCGGTGTCCTTGCTGCGCCCGGGGAGTCGGTGGACCTGACGCTGCGCAGCCAGGCCACGAAGGACCTGGTGGAGACCGTGGATGCACGTGTACGAGAGTTCCTGGACAACTGTGCCGGCGAACAGAACCGCCTTGCGCCCCCGGGCTGCCCGTTCTACCACCTCACGAATAACCGCGTGGAACCCCCGATCACCTGGGAAATCCTCGAGTACCCCACGGTCGAAATCTCCCCCGCGGACGGCCACTGGGTGCTGGCACCGCTGGAAGGCAAGGCCCGCGTCAGCGCCACCCAGACCGATCTCTTCTCCGGCGCGCAGAGCCCGCTGGTCGAGGAGAAGGACTTCACCTTTGGCGCCCGGCTCTCCGTGACGGACACCGGAGTATCGCTGACCGCGGTCATCGACTAACTGCCTTCAAACGAACGAGATTACAGAAACTGCCCGTATCCGGCCGGATACGGGCAGTTTCTGTAATCTCGATGGTGCCTAGTCGAGGCCGCGGAGGTCCAGGGTCAGCTCCGTTTCGCCGCCGGCCTGCATCAGGACCGGAATCCCCCAGTCCTGCTGGTAGAGGTGGCAGGCTGCATGGTCCGGAATCTCTCCCCCGGGCTCGCCGTCGCAGGCCGCAGCGCGGGCGGTGATGTGCAGGACACCCTCGGGAACGGTATCGGACAGGACCAGTTCACGGACCAGCCCGACGGCGGTTCCCCCGCCGGAGACGAGCAGTTCCTCCGGGGAGGAGGAGATCTTCAGCTGGGTGGGATCTCCCCAGCGGTCGTCGAGCTTCTGTCCCTTGGGAGCAGCGAACCGCACGGTCAGTCCCAGGGCTCCCGGCTCAATAGCCGTCTTGGGCCGCTGGGTCTGCCGGGCCCCTTCGTCCACGGACTGCGCTTCCTTGGGGATCGGCAACCGGACCAGCTGGTGCTTGTTGGCCTCCACGACCACCAGGAGCGGCTCGCCGGCGGTCGAGTCCACCAGGACCCCCGAAGGCTCTGCGAGGCCGCGGGAGAGGGTGGAGACGGTCTGCGTCGCCGGGTCGTAGCGGCGCACTGCTCCATTGTAGGTATCGGCGATCGCCACGGAGCCGTCCGGAAGGACAGCGACTCCCAGCGGGTGCTGGAGGCGCGCCTCGGAAGCGTCGCCGTCGCGGTAGCCGAAGTCGAACAGGCCTGCGCCGACGGCGGTGTCCACCGTGACGGCGGGCTTGCCTGCGGCGGAGGTGTCGAAGCGGAGCCGGCGGAGCGCGGACGTCTCGGAGTCGGCGACCCAGATGCTGCCTTCAGCGTCCTGGGCCAGCCCGGATGACTGGGCGAACCACACGGCGTCACCGTCGCCGTCGAGCAGTCCCTCCAGGCCGGTGCCGGCCAGGATGGACAGCGCGCCGGTGGCGGGGTCGAAGGCAAAGATCTGGTGGGTGCCGGCCATGGCCACCACGGCCTGGCCCAGCGCCGTGGACCACAGCACGTCCCACGGGGAGGACAGGGACGTTCCCAGCGGGTCGGTTCCAAGGTCAGTGGACGCCGGTGCGGACTGGTTCTCAGCGTCAAGCAGCCGCTGAACGCCGTTACCGGCCACGGTGGTGACGGCTCCCGTTGCCAGGTTCACGCCGCGCAGGCGGTGGTTGACGGTGTCGGCAACAAGCACGTCGTAGTCGAGGGTCTCGGCCACGGCCGCTGGGAGCACGGTCAGGCCCTGCGGTTCGTTGAACCGGGCCGTACCGGCATCGCCGTCGCGCCAGCCCTTGGTTCCTTCACCGATGACGCGGCGCACGGTGGCCAGGTCCGCTTCAAGTTCCACCAGCCGGTGGTGGCCGGTGTCCGCGACCAGGAAGGTTCCCTCAGGCAGCGCGACCGCCTTGCCCGGGAACCGCAGGTCACCGGAGGTGGCTTCAGCGGGAACGTAGGGGCCGTCGCCGCGGTGCAGGGTGCCCTTGGCCTCGTGCTCTGCAACGAGCTCCGCTACGAGTGATTCAAGTCCGGCGGCGTGGCCTTCACCGGAGAGGTGGGCCACGATGTAGCCCTCGGGGTCGATGACCACCAGGGTGGGCCAGGCACGGGCCGTGTAGGCCTGCCAGGTGACCAGCTCCGGGTCATCGAGGACCGGGTGGTGGATTTCGTAGCGTTCGACGGCGGCGGCCAGCGCCACCGGATCGGCCTCGTGCTCGAACTTGGGCGAGTGGACGCCCACTGTCACCAGGACGTCGGAGTACTTCTCTTCCAGCGGCCGCAGCTCATCGAGGACATGGAGGCAGTTGATGCAGCAGAAGGTCCAGAAGTCCAGCAGGACGATCTTGCCGCGGAGGTCTTCCAGCCCCAGCTGCTTCCCGCCCGTGTTGAGCCAGTTGCGGCCTTCCAGCTCGGAGGCCCGGACGCGGTATCCGGCGCGCACCGTTTCAGTCATCTGCGTTCTCCTTGGTCTGTCCTTGCATCACGTTCGGCCAGCTGGGCGAACATATTGTTGTAAGCCGTAAGTTCAGCATCGTTATTCCGTTCGGCCGCACGGTCTTTGCGTTTTGTTTCACGTGCATCCGTCCGGGACCACTGGAGAGCGACGCCGATCGCCACCAGAACCGTGGGAACTTCGCCGATTCCCCACATGATCGCTCCGCCAAGCTGCTGGTCTTCCAGGGCGCTCACGCCCCAGTCGCGGCCCATGTTGCCGAAGTAGGACGCCTGGATCAGTGAGGTCTGGCCCATCACGGCCACGCCGAAGAACGCGTGGAACGCCATGGTGGCCAGCAGGATGACGAGTCGCAGCGGGTAGGGTGCCCGGCTGGGAAGCGGGTCGATCCCGATCATGGTGAGGATGAAGATGTAGCCGGTGAGCAGGAAGTGCAGCACCATCAGTTCATGGCCCACGTGCTCGCGCAGCGCGAAGCCAAAGAGGTCCGAGTAGTAGAAGATCACGATGGAGCCGGCGAAGTTCACTGCGGCGAAGATCGGGTTCGTGATGATCTTCGAGTACCGCGAATGCACCGCGATCAGGATCCATTCGCGCAGGCCGCGGCTGCCGTCCCGGCGCGGGGTCAGCGCCTTCAGTGCCAGGGTAACGGGAGCCCCGAGGACCAGGAACAGCGGCACCACCATGGTCAGCGCCATGTGTGCGAGCATGTGCGTGCTGAAGAGCACCATGCCGTATACGGCGGGCGCGCCGGAGGTGACGTAGGTGAGTGCGATCAGGCCCACGAACCAGCACAGCGTCCGTACCAGGGACCATTTGTCTCCCCGGCGGCGGACCTTGATGACACCCAGCACGTAGGCCGCGCCAATGGTCACGACGATCGCGACCCACAGCCAGTCGAAGCGCCACTCGGTGAGGAAGCGTTCTGCGGTAAGTTCCGGCGGCAGATCGTAGCCTGTGAGGATACGGGCCGGCGAGGCGTTCGGCGGCAGTTCCTCCGGCCGCGGCGGGGCCGTGCGGGCCAGGGCTGCCGCGACGCCGGAGATGGCGCCCATGATGAGCAGTTCGACGCCGATCAGTTGCCACAGCACCCGGCGGGCACTCATCGAGCGCGGAGTCTCCGCGGACGTACCCTTGGTGGACCCGGCAGCCTGGGCCGGCAGCTGCGGAATGATCCAGCGCCGGTGCAGGAAGCCGAGGATGCCCAGTACCAGCGTGGCAGCAACCTTGAACAGGACCAGGGCGCCCCAGGGCGAATCGAGCTGCGCCAGGGACGTGATCCGGAGCGAGGCGTTGACCAGGCCGGAGGCGGAGACCAGCACGAAGCCGAAGCCTGCCAGTGCCGAGAAGCGGCGGAGGACCACCCCGGTGATGTCGCCAAGCTGCTTGGCGATGACGGCGAGGACGATGATCCCGCCGATCCATACGCACACACCGATCAGGTGCAGGCCGATCGAGTTCACCGCAGCGCTGTGGTCATCTCCGCCGGCGGCGTGGCCAACCAGGGCCATGGGCAGCAGGCCACCGGCCGCCAGCACAAGCGTGAGGGCCAGGCCTGTCAGGGAACGGACGCCGAACGTCAGGGTAGTCACGACGGCGGCAATGATGCTGACTGCCAGCCACGCGCGCCCGGTCGCAAAATCTGTGAGGAAGGATGCAAGTCCGTCGGTGTAGGAGGGGTCCGGGCTCAGCGGGAGGCCGGAGACATCCGAGTAGGTGAAGAGCATGACCGCGATCGCGGACAGGGTCCACAGAGCCGCGGCGCCGGAGGCAAGGTACATGGCCTGCGTGAAGGCAGGATGCTCGGGGCGCGTCTCTGCTTCGCCCCTGCCGAGCCTGGGGCCGGCGTGCTTGGGAAGAATGAAGACGGCGAATACCAGGGCGCCAATAACTGCCGCGACGGCACCGTTCTGCACCGCCTTTGCGATGGGCAGCCCCCAGCGGGTCAGCGCTCCGGGATCCGAGAGCTGCGATGCTGCGGCCGCGCCGGTGAAGAGCAGCGCAACGCTCAGGGCAAGGACCATGACACCGGCACCGGCAGCCAGCCAGCCGTTGCGTGCGGGGTGTCCGGGTTCGGACGCCTGTCCGGCAGGACGGCCCGGCAGGGTGTTCTGGGTCTTGGCAGAGTTTGGCACGGTATCCATTCTCTACCCCTTGTAAAAATTGGGCCAATCACGGCCGCTCTTTGGACCAGGGCGGGAGGGAGCAAACCGCCCGCCGGGCCCGGGGACACGAAGGGCCGGCACCATCCGGTACCGGCCCTTCGGGAAAGCGAAAATACTACTTCTTGGCGACAGCAGCCTTCAGCTTGGAGCCTGCGGTCAGCTTGACGCTGTGGCCGGCCGGGATCTGAATGGTTTCGCCGGTCTGCGGGTTGCGGCCCTGGCGAGCTGCACGGTCGGTGCGCTCAACAGCAAGCCAGCCCGGGATGGTGATCTTCTCGCCGTTGGCAACGGAAGTGGCGAAGATGTCGAAGACAGCATCGAGCACGCCGTTAACGGCGGTCTGGCTGTTGCCGGACTTCTCTGCGACAGCGGCAACAAGTTCACTGCGGTTCATAGCCAATTTATGTCCTCCTGGACTCTGGTGTTTAGCGCGAGCGGTTCACGGATGCGTAACCGCCTCTGTTCGAAAACTTACCAGCTTAGAAGCCTAAATCACGCTGAAAACCGCGGGTTTTCGCGGATTTTTCGGGTTTTTGGGCAAAATCCGTGCTGTTTTGGATGCGGAGAACTCGCGGGTATGCAAAAAGGGCGGCAACCGGAGGGGTTGCCGCCCTTTTCAGGCGTGGAAAGCGGAGCTTACCAGCTGGACTTCTTGATGCCGGGCAGTTCGCCGGCGTGAGCCATATCGCGGAAACGCACGCGGGAGATACCGAACTTCTGGAGGGTACCCCGGGGGCGGCCGTCGATCTGGTCGCGGTTGCGCAGGCGGACCGGAGAAGCGTTGCGGGGAAGCTTCTGCAGGCCGAGGCGTGCTGCTTCGCGTGCTTCGTCAGTCGCGTTCGGGTCGACCAGGGTCTTCTTCAGTTCGAGGCGCTTGGCAGCGTAGCGCTCAACAACAACCTTGCGCTGCTCGTTGCGGGCAATCTTGGACTTCTTTGCCATTCTTAGCGCTCCTCACGGAATTCGACGTGCTGGCGGATCTTGGGGTCGTACTTCTTCAGAACCATGCGGTCCGGGTCGTTACGACGGTTCTTGCGGGTCACGTAGGTGTACCCGGTGCCGGCGGTCGACTTCAGCTTGATGATCGGACGAACGTCCTTATCCTTAGCCACTAGAGCTTCACACCCTTCGCGAGGAGTTCGGTGACGACTGCGTCAATGCCGCGGACGTCGATCGTCTTGATGCCGCGTGCAGAAACCTGCAGCGTCACGTTGCGGCGCAGGGACGGAACCCAGTAGCGCTTCTTCTGAATATTCGGGTCGAACCGACGCTTGTTGCGGCGGTGCGAGTGCGAAATGCTGTGACCAAAGCCGGGAACAGCTCCGGTTACCTGGCAGTAAGCTGCCATGATCTCTCCTCCAGTTGTAGTAAATATGACGGTCCTCAAAAAACAAGCACCAGGCGATGCCGCCATGGCACCTGCAATAAAGAGCGTCCCGCCACCAGTTTTGACACCGTTATTACTGCGACTTTCCGGAGGTTGACCTGGCGGGGTGAGATCCAGCCGAAGTGCCTCGCCGCGGGGAAGACGGTGAAGTTCGGGCAGCCACAGCAGCAATCCGCTGCGACAGCCTTCAATTCTAGGTTTATACGGGCGGCCACGCAAATGCCCTGGTCCGTACCCTTGCGGGGCCAAACCAGATCATGGGCGCGACTTAACGCCTTCCTATCCTAAACGGTGCAGGGCCCTGATCCAAACCGGCTAATCAGCGGAGGGCTTCTCCAGCGCTCCGGCGGCGGTCACGACGGCGATCCCGGTTTCCGGGTCCTCTTTGGCGCCGTCCAGGTCGGTTGCGCCTCCCACCACTGCACCCGAATCCACCACCATGTTCCGCAGCCGGGCACCGGTGATGACGCGCACGCCGTCCAGCAGCACACAGCCGTGGACCTCGGCACCGGGTTCAATGTGGCAGTCCGGTCCCACTACGCTGCGGGTGACCTGGCCGTCCACCCGCGAACCGGGAGCAAGGAGGCTGGTTTCCACCTGTGCCGAGGCACCCACGAAGGCGGGGAGGCGGCGCGGAGTGGCGGAGAGGATCGGCCACGCCGGGTCATCAAAGACCAGGCCGTGTCCGTCAAGCAGGTCCATATGCGCCTGGTGGTAGCTGTCCGGGGTTCCCATGTCCCGCCAGTACCCGTCCAACCGGTGTTCGATGACCTTTTCCCGCTCCACCAGGTAGGGCAGGAGCTGGTCGCCGTAGTCTTCCAGCTTGCCGTCGCGTTCCATGAGTTCTTCCAGGCTGCGCAGCAGCACCTCGGCGTCGTAGAGGAAGATCTCCGCAGCGATCAGGTCCGACTTGGGCTTTTCCGGCTTGTACTCGAATCCGGTGACCGTGCCGTTCTCCACTTCCAGGACACCGTGTTCGGACGGCTCGTTGTTAATCCGGTAGCTCACCACGGTCAGCGCCGCCCCGGCGGAGGTGTGCGCCGCGATGACATCGCGGTAATCGAGCCTGTACAGGTGGTCCGCGCTGAGCACTAGGACCAGGTCCGGATCATATTCGCGGATGTAGTCGACCTGGCGGTACAGGGCATCTGCATTGCCCTCGGCGAATCCTTCCCCCTCCGACCCCTGGTACGGCGGCAGCACCCGCAGCCCGCCGTTGGTGCGGTCCAGGTCCCAGGGACGCCCGCTGACCAGGTGGTCGTTCAGGGACTTCGGCTCGTACTGCTCAACGATCCACACATCGCTGAGACCGGAGTTGTGCAGGTTCGAAAGCGGGATATCGATCAGCCTGTAGGAACCGCCCACCGGCATGGCCGGCTTGGCGCGGGTATCCGTGAGGCTCCCGAGCCTTCCGCCGGAACCTCCGGCAAGGATGATGGTCAGTATCCGCGGCTGGCGCATTCAGGTTCCTTTGGTCGGGGCGCCCGGACGGTCCGAGGCCGGATCGAGCAGGGTCAGGATTTTCGTGCCAATCCGGGTCAGGTCTGCCACGTCCTGGTCATCCAAGGCGTCGAAGACCGCTTCGCGGACTGTTTGAACGTGCCCGGGAGCGAGTTCGACCAGCGCTGCCATGCCCTCTTCCGTGAGTGCCGCCGTCGTCACCCGGGCGTCTGCCGGGGAAGGGAAGCGGCGCATCCAGCCGCGCGCCTCGAGTTTCTTCACTACGTGCGAGAGGCGGGAGAGGGAAGCGTTGGAGCGTGAGGCAAGTTCGCTCATGGCCAGCTGCTGGCCCTCGGCCTCCGATGTCATGGCCAGTACGTGGTAATCGAAGAGAGTGATCCGCGCCCGGCGGAAGAGATCGGCGTCGAGGGTCCCCGGCAGCCGCGTGGCCACGGCATAGAGCGCCAGCCATGCGCTGCGCTCCTGCGGGGTAAGCCACGGGCCGGACTGCTGTTCGGTCATGGGGGTAATTCTCTCACGTCACTTGAGCCTTCAAGCCTCCGCCCAAAGGCCAGTTGGGGTCCTTACCAGCACGGAAAAGGGCCCCAGCTGACCTTTCGGCGGCGGGCAGGGGCTAGCCGGCCGGCTGGCGGTCATCCACTCCAGCCGCCCCGGCCGAGTCGAACGGCAGGGAGTCCAGATCCAGCAACGGGTTCTCGTCCTGGGTCGCAACCAGCTCGCGGGCCTCCTCTTCAGTGGCCACGCTGGGCATGGAGCCAGGCATGGGCCGCTTGGCGGATTCCTTCATGATGCCGATGGCGACGGCGCCGATGGCGGACGTAACCATCAGGTAGTAGGCCGGCATCATGTCATTGCCGGTGAGGGTAATCAGGCCCTGCATGATCAGCGGAGCGGTGCCGCCGAAGATAGCCACGGCAAAGTTGTAGGCAATACCCATGGCACCGTAACGGCTGGCCGTGGGGAAGAGCGCCGGCAATGCCGAAGCGAGGTTCGCGACGTAGAACGTCACCGGTATGGCCAGCAGCCCCAGGCCCAGCAGGGTGGTCCAGATGGGCCCCTGGTCGATGAGCACAAACGCGGGGATGGCCAGCACGATCGTGGAGCCGGCACCCATCCAGAGCACCGGGCGGCGGCCGATCCGGTCCGAGAGCCGTCCCGTGAGCGGGATGCACAGCGCCATGATGACCAGTACGGGAATGGTCAGCAGTGTGCCGTGGAGCGGATCGTAGCCCTTCGAATCCGTCAGGTAGGAAGGCATATAAGAGGTCAGGGCGTAGCCGACCGTGTTGGCCGCGGCCACCAGGACCATGGCCAGCACGATTGGCCGCCAGTACGTCCGGAAGATTCCGAAGGTTCCCTGGGCGACGTCGTCCTTATCAAGCTCCTTGCCCGCAGCGGAAGCAGCTTGCTCTTCCTGCGCGTCCAGGGTTGCCTGGAAGGCCGGGGATTCCTCGATCTTCAGGCGGAAGTAAATCGCAATGGCACCCAGCGGTCCGGCAATGAGGAACGGGATGCGCCAGCCCCAGTCGAGCATGGTTTCTTCACTGAGGGTCAGCTGGAGAGTGGATACCGTCAGTGCGCCGAGGGCGAAGCCCATGTAGCTGCCGAGGTCCAGGATGCTGGCCAGGAATCCGCGGCGCTTGTCAGGGGCGTACTCGGAGACAAAGGTGGTGGCACCGGCATATTCCCCGCCGGTGCTGAAGCCCTGCAGCAGCTTCATTGCGACCAGCAGCACCGGAGCAGCCATGCCGATCTGCGCATAGCCCGGCAGCAGGCCGATCGCGAAGGTGGACGCAGCCATGAGGATCAGTGTGGTGGCCAGCGTCTTCTGGCGGCCGATCCGGTCGCCAATGCGGCCAAAGATCACGCCGCCAAGGGGGCGGGCAACAAAGGTTGCCGCGAACACGCCCAGGCTGAACAGCAGCTGGGAGGCCGGGTCGGCGTCGGAAAGGAAAACTGCGCCCATGGTGACGGCGAGATAGCCGTAGACGCCAATGTCGAACCATTCCATGGTGTTGCCGACTACGGTGCCGCCGACGGCTTTTTTCATCATGGCGTGGTCGACCACGTTTACGTCTTCCACCTCAAGGCGACGGCGGCGAAGCGGATTCCGCTTCGGTTTGCGCGGCGCGGTGCCCGGGAGTGAACCGGGCGGAGCGGTGCTCGAATCAGGTGCTTCTTGCTGCATTTGGGCCTTTTTCTCTAGAGGTCATCTGCGTAGGGCAATTGCATCCCTGTGCCGGCCCCAAGCCGGCAGACCCACAAGTTTAGAAAAGAAGGCCGCTTTTCCCGAATCGTAAGGGTACTTATCCCTATGCGAACATGAGGCGGCGCCGGTAGTTGCCACTATCCATGCGGGGTTTCGAATAAATTGTGAAGTGCGTCACAGTGGATGATTTTTAGGGTCTAGGCCGCGCGTTTTCCGCCGTCCCGCGGGCAGCACCTAGCCCTGCGGAGTGAGCTGCACCGGAGAAGGAAAACGGGCACTCAGGTTGTCGCCGGAGGACACTCCGCGCAGGCGCCGGCTGACCCACGGTCCGAGGTACTCCCGGGCCCAGCGGGCGTCATGCTTCAGCCGCTGGATCCGGTCACGGGCGGGCAGGGTATCCAGCTCAGGAACATCCAGGGCATCGGTGGCACGCAGCACCTCGAGGACCTTCTTCGCCGTGAGGATGTGCCCGGCCGGAGACATGTGCAGCCGGTCCACATCCCAGTAGCGTTCATCCTGCAGGACCTTCAGCCGCCAGTAGTCAACCAGGATCGCACCGTGTGCGTCGGCGGATTCCCGCACCAGCTCGTTGTACAGGGCGGTTCGGCCCCTAGTCCGGCCGAAAATCGGTGACTGGCCCGAGTCGAACCCGGTAAACACCAGCACCGCCGCACCGGAGGCGCGCAGGCGGCCAATCGCGGAATCATAGGCAGCCACGATGGCGTCGATATCCACCTTGGGGCGCAGGATGTCGTTGCCGCCGGCATAGATGCTGACGAGGGTGGGCTCGAGTTCCAGGGCCGGCTCGATCTGCTCATCGATAACCTGGCGCAGCTTCTTTCCGCGGATGGCCAGGTTGGCATAGCCCCAGGAGGGGTCCGCCAAAGCCAGCTGCTCCGCCACGCGGTCAGCCCAGCCGCGGACGCCGTTGGGGCGGGACGGATCCCAGTCCCCCACACCTTCGGTAAAGGAATCTCCAAGGGCCACGTATCGCTGCGAGAAAGTCACCCCCACAGCCTACAAGCCGTTCTACGCCCCGTCGGCCGGGCGGCAGTCTAGACTCAGAGCCGGAACACTCCCGTCGATCGAAGGGCACCATGTCCAGCCAGTCCCAGACGCAGAACGCGCCCGCACCAGGCGCACGCGATGCCGGGCGGCGCGCCGCCGTCGTCATCAATCCCACCAAGAAGACCGCCGTGGACATCCGCGCGCTAGTGGAGGAAGTCTGTGCCGGCGAAGGCTGGGACGCTCCGCTGTGGCTGGAGACTGAGGCAGACGACCCGGGCCACGGCATGGCACGCCGGGCCCTGGAAGAGGGAGCCGACGTCGTCATCGCCGCCGGCGGCGACGGCACCGTTCGATGCGTGGCTGCGGAGCTGGCCGGGACGAACACTCCGCTGGGGCTGCTGCCGCTGGGCACCGGCAACCTGCTGGCCCGGAACCTGGATGTTCCGGTGGACGACCCTGAGGCTGCCATCCGCACGGCGCTTCGCGGAACCGAGCGCCGCATCGATGTAGTCCACGTAAAGGTGGACGAGGCGGTGGACAGCGACATCTTCCTGGTCATGGCCGGGCTTGGATACGACGCCGTGATGATGGGGGACACGAATACCGCCCTGAAGGACAGGGTGGGCTGGCTGGCCTACGTGGACGCAGGCATCCGGAACCTTCCCGGCAAACCGGTGAAGACAATGATTTCGATTGACGGCGGCAAGCCGTTCTCCCGACGGCTGCGCAGCGTCATGGGCGGAAACTGCGGCAAGATCATGGGTGGCCTGGAGGTTTTCCCCGGTGCGAAGATCGACGACGGCTTGCTGGACATCATGACCATGGCCCCGAAGGGCAGCCTGGGCTGGCTGTCGGTTGTTGCCGGGCTGCTGCGCCGCGGCAAGGGCCGGGGAACGGCCGTGGAGTATTTCCAGTGCCGCAGCGCCGATATCTGGGCCGACACCCCGCAGGATTTCGAAATGGACGGCGACCACCTGGGCAGCGCCACGCGCCTCTCGCTGCGGGTTGATCCGGGCGCCCTGCGGATCAGGATGCCGCACGGAAAGAAGGATCCGGCGATCCTCACCAATCCGGAGCCGTAGTCCCTTCTGACGGTTAAACGCATCAGCCCCCGCCATGCGGGGGCTGATTGCGTTTGTGCACTAGAGCCAGGTCATGGGGTCGATGTACTCGCCGTGGACAAGGACTTCAAAGTGCAGGTGCGGTCCGGTGGAGTTTCCGGTGCTGCCCACGGCCCCAATCACCTCGCCCTCCCCGACGGCCTGGCCGGGCTCGACCCAAATGTCATTCAGGTGGTTGTAGGTGGTCTGGACCCCGTCACCGTGATCGACGACGATGCGCAGCCCGCCGCCTCCGTTGGTGTGCCAGCCGGCTTCGACCACGGTTCCGCCCCGGGCGGAGCGCACTTCAGCGCCCAGCGCGCCGCGGAAATCGGTGCCGGTGTGCCATTCCTGTCCATACCCGGTCATGGGGTTGATCCGCCATCCGAAAGGAGAGGTGATGACCATGCCATCCACCGGGACGGGAGGCTTGGCAGGTGTTTCTTCGGCAACGGGGGCAGTGGAGCCGGTGCCGTCCTCGACGGGCGCTTCCGCTTCCGCCTGCTGCTCATCGGCAAGCGGCCGGGTATTGACCAGCTGCCGCTCGGAAACCGTTTCGGGCGCATCCAGGGTTGCTGCTTCGGCCACGCCAAATACCATTCCGCTGAGCAGCAGGGACGCGCCGGTTCCGAGTGCCGCCGTCTTGCGTGCGGGGGTGCTGTACGCGCGGGCACGCCGAAGGAGGTCCTGCATCTGGGGGGAGAGGACAAACCGGCTGCCGGCTTCAGGACCGGCGTGCTTGCCGGGTGTGCGGTAACGGGACGCCGCTTCCGTAACGTACCGGCGGAGAACGCCTGCCAGGTGTCGGGCTGTCTCGTTTACTTTGGGGGTCACGCAACCTCCACTGTGGATAGACAACAGTTCTGTCGGTAATGCGGTTGCCTCTTGAGGGCGTGCGAGAGCCACGGGAAAAGTGGAAGTGATTTCCTCCAGTTTAGCCAAGCCCGTCTTGACAGTGGCGCTTTTGTGTTCAACTAAACAGGAGCGCGTGGCGGGTTCTACAGCGCAGTCAGCCGCGCTGGTTCACACCGTGCAGCGCACCGGACAGCCCTAGCTGGCTTCGGCGCGTCCCTGCCGCCAGTAGCCCATAAAGGCCACCTGCTTGCGGTCGATCCCGGCGTCCCGGACCAGGTAACGGCGCAACCCTCGGACTACTGCCGCTTCACCTGCAATCCAGGCATAGAACGGCAGCGCACCGGCGGGAGTGTTGGGGCTGGGAGAACCCTTTACTACTTCGGGAGCAAGCCGGGCGGGTGTTTCCCAGAGGATCACGGAATCGATATCCACGTCCTCCAGTACCGGCCGGCGGGCCGGAACAGGTGCAGCCGTTTCCGCGCGCTCCACCGTGGCATAGCCCGGCACCGCGACGGCGTCCCGCACGGCGGCCTCCAAGGCTTCACCGTGCGCCCTCCCGTTGCGGGGCAGCCAGCTGATGTTCACCTGGGAAGCAGTGGTGAGCGCCTGGATGTCCCCGGCGTCGGGAACTTCCAGCAGTGCGTGGCCGGTGAAGCCTTCGGGAAGGTTTTCCAGGATGGAGGCGATCGCCGGCACCGCGGTCTCATCTCCGGCCAGCAGTACGTGCTGGGCCATCCCGGGGCGCCATTCAATGCCGCCGTAGGACTCTGCCGTGACGCAGTGCACTGCGTTGGGGCCGATAACCGTAACACGGTCCCCCGGCTGCGCCGCTGCTGCCCAGGTGGACGCCGGACCGCCCACGCCGTCGGCGTCGAAGTGCAGGACGAAGTCGACGTCGATCTCCGGTTCGGGCGCGGAGCAGCGGGAGGCGCGGACGGTGTACGTGCGCATCGAGCCGCGGGTCCGGGCATCCATAGCGAGCCAGTTCCGGTACCACCCGGCGTCGTCGCAGTCGATGGGAGGCAGGGGTGCACGGGTGCCGTCGGCAGCCTCGGGCGGAATGACTACCTTGATCCGCAGGTCGTCCGTGCTGCCCTGCACCCCGAATTCGCGGAGGCATTCCCCGCCGAACGTGATGCGCTGGAAGTTCGCGCTGAGCCGCTCAACGTTCCGGACCTCGACGTCGAAGGCCAGCACTGCAGCATTGGCACCCGGGCGCCGTGCCGGGGCAGCAGCGGCTGCCGTCGAGGTGGTGCGGGTAGCGGTCATGAAGCTGCCTCCATAGGATTGCGGTTCTCGCGGCGGGAATCGTGCGGGTTGGGCAGGTAGCCCATGGCAGGGGGCTTGGCGGCCGGGGCAGGGCGGGAATGGTGGCGTCCTACCGGGACCACCATGGGAGTGCCGGAAACCGGGTCGGGGATGACGGCGGCTTCCAGTCCAAAAACGTCCTGGACCAGTTCCTCGGTCACAACCTCGGCCGGGGCGCCCTGGGCGGCGATGCAGCCGTCCTTCATGGCAATGAGGTGGTCTGCGTAGCGAGCGGCCAGGTTCAGGTCATGCAGGACGATCACCACGGTGGTGCCCGCCCGCCGGTTCAGGTCAGTGACCAGGTCCAGGACCTCCACCTGGTGGGTGACGTCCAGGAAGGTGGTGGGCTCGTCGAGGAGCAGGATGTCCGTCTGCTGGGCCAGCGCCATGGCGATCCAGACCCGCTGGCGCTGTCCGCCGGAGAGCTCGTCAATGTCGCGTCCGGCCAGTTCCAGCGTCCCGGTGGCTTCCAGCGCGGCGGCGACGGCGGCGTCGTCCTCCGCGTTCCATTGCCGGAACCAGCCCTGGTGCGGGTAGCGGCCGCGGCCCACAAGGTCCGCGACAGTGATTCCGTCCGGCGCGTTCGGGGTCTGCGGCAGCAGGCCGAGGGTGCGGGCGACTTCACGGCTGGGCATCGCATTGATGTTCCGGCCGTTCAGCTCTACGACGCCGGAGGCCGGCTTCAGCAGCCGCGCCAGCCCGCGCAGCAGGGTGGACTTTCCGCAGGCATTGGCACCGACGATCACGGTGATCTTTCCGGCGGGCAGCTGGACGCTGAGACCGTCAACCACCGTCCGGTCTGCGTAGGAGAGCACCAGGTCCCGTGCCTCAAGCTTGTTCTGCATGCTTTAGCCTCCTCGGCCTACACGGTTGGAGCTGACGAGCAGCCACAGCAGGAACGGCGCGCCCAGGGCACCGGTCACGACGCCCACGGGCAGCGCACCCGGAAGCAGGTTGCTGGCAACGAAGTCGGCGGCCAGCAGGATGAGGGCACCGGTGAGGCCGGCCGCAGCCAGCGAGGCGCGTCCGCCAATCAGCCGGCGGGAGATGGGGCCGGCCAGGAAAGCCACGAAGGCCACGGGTCCGGCCGCTGCGGTGGCCACTGCAGCCAGTGCTACGCCGGTGAACAGCAGTCCGGCACGTGTCCCCTCCACGGGCAGGCCCAGTCCGGCGGCGAAATCGTCCCCCAGTTCCAGCACCCGCAGGCGCCGGCCCAGCAGGACGGCGGCGGGGATCAGCACCACGAGTGCGGCGGCAACTATGCCGGCACGTTCCCAGGACGCTGCGTTCAGGGACCCGGTAAGCCACACGAGCGACTCCGCTGCAGTACGGACGTCCGTGCGGGTAAGCAGGAAATTCACCACGGCCTGCAGCACCGCGGCGAAGCCGATCCCCATCAGGACCAGCCGGGCGCCCGAGGCTCCGCCGCGGCGGCTGAGCAGGTGCAGCGACACCGCGATCACGCAGGCTCCGATGAGGGCGGCGAGCGAGACGGTTGCCCCGGTGGCGCCGAAGGCCACCATGGCGGTGACCGCTGCGGCGCTGGCTCCGTAGCTGATGCCGATGATGTCCGGGCTGGCCAGCGGGTTGCGCAGCATGGTTTGGAACAGGTGTCCGGAGATTCCGAAGGCCGCGCCGATGAGGACGGCGGTCACGGCGCGCGGCAGTTTGCTCTCCATGACGATGAAGGAGGCTCCGGGGATCCGCTCCCCCGCCAGGATGCGCACAAAATCCGGAAAAGTCACGGTGTAGCTGCCCAGCAGCACGCCGGCGAAGAAGAGCACCACAACACCGGCGGCCAGCACGGCCAGGACGGCGCGGCGTCGGCGTCCACTGCGGCGCCGGACCTCGCGGACGGTTGCGGCTGCAGAAGGATTCTCCTGCAGAAGGGGTGCGGCGCTCACAGCTCGGCCAGCTTCCGCCGGCGGATGATCGCAATAAAGACGGGTGCGCCAATGACGGCGGTCATGATCCCAACCGGAACTTCGCCCGGTGGCAGGATGAGGCGGCCAACGACGTCGGCTACCAGCAGCAGCACAGGCGCCAGCACTGCTGAAAGAACCAGGATCCAGCGATAGTCCGGCCCGGCCAGCCCGCGCACCAGGTGCGGGATCACCAGGCCGAGGAACGCGATGGGACCGGCGGCAGCGGTTGCGGCGCCGCAGAGCAGCACTACGCCAACTGCCATGACTCCGCGGGAAAGGGCGACGTTCTGGCCGAGCCCGCGTGCGACGTCGTCTCCCAGGCTCAGGCCGTTGAGCGCCCGTCCGGAGGCGAGCAGGATTGCCGCACCCACGGCGAGGAATGGAATAAGGGGAAGCAGGACGTCCCAGCCGCGGCCGGAGACCGTGCCGACCTGCCAGAAGCGGAAAGTGTTCAGGGTCTGCTGGCTGGAGACCAGCACGGCAGAGAGCAGGCTCGTCAGTCCGGCAGTCAGGGCTGCGCCGGCCAGCGCCAGCTTCACCGGGGTTGCACCTTCCCGGCCCAGGGCGGCGACGGCGTAGACCAGCAGTGCTGCCAGGGCGGTGCCCGCGAGGGCGAACCACACGTAACCGGTGAACGAGGTGACGCCGAAAACGTAGATGGCAGTGACGACGGCAAACGCGGCACCGGCGTTCAGGCCCATAATGCCCGGGTCCGCCAAAGGATTGCGGGTCATCCCCTGCAGTGCGGTTCCGGCCAGTCCAAGCGCGGCGCCGATCAGAAGCGCGGACACCGTGCGCGGGAGCCGGCTCAGTACGACGGCGTGGTCTCCGTTGGCGGGATCGGCGCTGGTGAGCGCCTGCCAGACGGTGTCCAGGGACAGGGGACGTGCACCCAGGGCGACGGAGGCGAAAGCGGCCACGGCCAGGATGGTCAGGGAAGCTGCCAGCAGGAGCACCGGGGACATCCGGCGGCCGTTCCGCAGGGAGGGCCGGGAACCGGAAACGGGGGTGCGGACCACGGCCGGTGAGGACACGGCGGCACCTCCTGAAGCCAGCGGTATATGACTTAAGTAAGGCTAACCTACGGCTGGTCAGATTAAGAAACAGTTCTGTGCCGTATTACTCACCATGAGACGCGCGAGAGGCCAGTTACGGCTCGTATGGGCGTCCATAACAGCCGTAACTGGCCTCTCGGGGGTTTGAACAGCGGAGCGAAGCGGCTACTCGGCGCCGTGCCCCGGGGTAACTTCCTCGCCGGAGCGGACCGGGCCGGGAGCCGTTCCGTTGCCGAACGGGCGGCCGCCAAGTGCTTCCCGTCCGTGTTCGGTCAGCCAGACCGAGTTGTCCGGTCCCTTCGGCACGATCCCCGTGGGGTTAATGTCCTCGTGGACGATGTAGTAGTGCTGTTTGATCTGCACGAAATCCACGGTGTCGCCGAACCCCGGGGTCTGGAACAGGTCCCGGGCATAGCCCCAAAGGTTCGGCATTTCGCTCAGCTTGTTCCGGTTGCACTTGAAGTGCCCGTGGTAGACGGCGTCGAACCGGACCAGGGTGGTGAACAGCCGGACGTCTGCCTCAGTGATAGTGTCGCCGATCAGGTACCGCTGCTTGGACAGCCTGTCTTCGAGCCAGTCCATGGCCGTCCAGAGGCGGTCGTAGGCGGCGTCGTATGCTTCCTGCGATCCGGCGAAACCGCAGCGGTAGACACCGTTGTTCACTTCGGTGAAGACGCGCTTGTTGACCTGGCGCATTTCCTCGAGATGTTCAGCCGGCCACAGGTCCGGGGCGCCGTCCCGGTGGAAATCGACCCACTCACTGCTGAAGTCCTCGGTGATCTGCGGGAAGTTGTTCGTCACCACGGCGCCGGTGGGGATGTCGACGACGGCGGGAACCGTAATGCCGCGCGCATACCCGGGGGTGCGGCGGAAGAAAGCCTCCTGCAGCCGTTCAATGCCCAGCACCGGATCCTTGCCGTCCGGATCAAGGTCGAAGGTCCAGCTCCGGGAGTCGTGCGTGGGACCGGGCGTGCCAAGGGAGATCGCGTCTTCCAGTCCCAGCAGCCGGCGCACAATGATGGTGCGGTTGGCCCATGGGCAGGCGCGTGCCGCGATCAGCCGGTACCTCCCTGCCTCAACGGGGTAGCCGTCCCGTCCGTCACGGGTGATGCGCGTTTCGATGTAGTTGGTGTCGCGGGTGTATTCCTGTCCCCCGGACACGTAGGAACCCTTGGTGCTGTAGTCCGATGCTGACTTATCCGTTGTATTCGCCATGACCGCTCCGTCTTTCTTCACCGCGTGCCTACTCTGGCCTCCAGCCTATCGCCCTGCCAGGCGGGGCAGTTGGGCTGTAGAGTCGTGGACCAACAGCACTGCCGGAGCGGAACCGCGGGTTCTGGGAACGAAGGGTCTTACTTGATGCGTGTAGCCGTCCTCGGAGCAACCGGAAACGTTGGGACCGCGGTCCTGCGCAGACTGCAGGCGGCGCGGGCCGAACGCCCCGACGGCCTGGAAATCGTCGGCGTCGCCCGCCGGGTTCCGGCCCAGCCCACCGGACCCTATGAGGGAGTGGAGTGGCACAGCATCGACGTCGCTTCGCGGGCGGGCGCCCAGGAGCTGACCGAAGTGCTGCGCGGCGTGGACGCCGTGATTCACCTGGTGTGGGCTATCCAGCCGAACCGCGATGAGGCCGAGCTGCACCGGATCAATGTCCGCGGCACACAGAACATGCTCGCCGCCGCTGCGGAGGCCGGGGTCCGCCAGGTTGTCTGCGCGTCGTCAGTCGGTGCCTACTCCCCCGCCCCGAAGGACCGGCTCACGGACGAGTCGTGGCCGGCCCGCGGCATCGCCACTTCCCACTACAGCCGGCACAAGGGTGAGCAGGAAGAACTGCTGGATGACTTTGAACGGCGCTACCCCGAAATCCGGGTGGCACGGCTGCGTCCGGGGCTGATTTTCCAGTCCGACGCCGGCAGCGAAATTGGCCGGTACTTCCTGGGCCCGCTGGTCCCCCGGTCAATCCTGAACAAACTCAGCCTGCCGATCATCCCGCTTCCGGCCGAATTCTCCTTCCAGGTTGTCCACGCGGACGACATTGCCGACGCGTACTGGCGGGTGGTGGACCAGCGCGCCGAGGGCGCCTTCAACATCGCCGCGGATCCCGTGTTCACGCCGGAACTCCTGGCCGGGATGCTGGGAGCACGCAGGATCATCAACATTCCCGTGCGCGTCATCCGGGCCATCGTGGGACTCACCTGGGCTGCACGGCTGCAGGCCACCGATCCGGGCTGGATCGACATGGCAGCCGGCGCGCCGCTGATGGACACCACCCGTGCCCGCGAGGTCCTGGGCTGGGAGCCCAAACGCACCTCCCTCCGGGCGTTCCAGGATGTGCTGGACGGTCTGAGCGAACAGGCCGGCGTACCGGCATCACCGCTGCTGGGGCCCGGACGCTAACGGCTGGTCTTCCGGCACGCTGCGGCGCCCCGGAAGTTCGGGGCGCTTCCGGGGTGTCTAGTAGCGTGGGTCCAATGGTTTCATCACACCCGACGCCGCTGTCCCCGCCGTCCAAGCCCGTGCGGCCCGTCCGTTCCGGGGTTACCCATGCCGGCCGCGGGGCACTGATGGGCCTGGTGGAACTTGTTCCCGGTGTTTCCGGCGGCACGGTTGCGCTGGTCCTTGGCGTTTTCGACCGGCTGATCGCGTCGGCTAACCACTTCATCAGCGGCGCAGTGCACCTTGTCCTCCGGCGGGACCGGGCCGGCGCTGTCCGCAAGGCCTCGGGCGTCGAGTGGAACCTGCTGCTTCCCCTGGCTGCCGGAATGTTCCTCGCGCTGGTCTTCCTGTCCGGACCGCTGCATTCCTTCGTGGAGGGCCAGCCGAAGATTGCCAGTGCATTGTTCTTCGGCATGGTGGCGGCCAGCCTGGTTGTTCCGATCAGCATGGCCCGTGCTGCCGCGCCGGCCGGACCGGCGACGGCGGCGGGCAGGCTCGCGGGCCCGGCAATGGTCCTGGTGACAGCTGCTGCCGCATTTGTGCTGCTCGGCATTCCGGCCCTGCAGATAGAGAACCACTCGTGGTGGGTCCTGGTCCTCAGCGGCGCGATAGCAGTGTGTGCCCTGGCCCTTCCCGGCCTGTCAGGGTCCTTCCTGCTGCTGACCTTTGGCATGTACGAGCCGACGCTGGAAGCCGTGAGCAACCGGGACCTGGGATACCTGGCCTTCTTCGCCGCCGGGGCGGTCATCGGCTTGGGGTCCTTTGTCCGGCTGCTGGGTTACCTGCTGCGGGTCCACCGCCGTGCCGTCCTGCTGGTAGCCACCGGCCTGATCCTGGGTTCCGTCCGGGCACTGTGGCCCTGGCAGGAGAACAGCGCCCTGCTTCCGCCCGACGATGCGTGGCTTATGCCGCTCGCGGCCTCCCTCACGGGTGCCGCCGTGGTTCTGCTGCTGTGGTTCGCCCAGTCCCGCGCCGAGGCGAAGAACCTTCCCGCCTAGCACCTGCGGCCTGTTTCCCGGCCCGCTGAAGCGGGCCGGGAAACCGCCTACAGGTCGTCGTCGTAGTCCTTGCCGGCGTGCTGCTGGCGCAGCTCGCGGCCCTGCTGCACGTCCTTCTCTTCCTGCTCTGCCCGCTTGTCGCTCTGGCGGGTATCCCGCGGGGGCAGCTGGATCGAGTGCTCGGCCTGGATTCCGGCCTGCAGCTCCCGGCCGCGTTCCACCTCGGCGTCGAACTCGGCACCGAAGAGCAGCGATATGTTGGCCAGCCAGATCCACAGCAGCAGCACGATCACGCCGCCGATGGCACCGTAGGTTGCGTTGTAGCTGCCAAAGTTGCCGACGTAGAAGGCGAAGCCCAGAGTGGCGACCGCCAGGACCACCAGTGCCAGGAACCCGCCCATGCTCATCCAGCGGAACTTGGGCTGCTTCACATTGGGGGTGGCGTAGTAGAGCAGCGCGATCAGGGTCACCGCGAAGAGGACCATGACCGGCCATTTGGCGATGTTCCAGACCAGCAGGGCCTGGCTCCCCAGCCCGATAAAGTTGCCGATCGATTCGGCGATGGGACCGCTGACCACCAGCATGATGAGAAGGCAGGCCGCCAGCAGGATCATGATCAGGGTGACCAGCAGCTGCAGCGGGCGCAGCTTCCAGATGGGCCGGCCCTCTTCGACTTCATAGATGCGGTTCATGGCCCGGCCGAAGGCTCCCACGTATCCCGAGGCGGACCACAGGGCACCGGCAATACCAATGAACAGCGCCAGGCCGGCACCGCGGGAAGACGTGAGCTGCTCAATCGGACCCTTGAGCACCTCCACGGCGGCTGCCGGCGCGAACCCTTCCAGGTACTCGATCATGGCATTCGTCGTGCTCTCCGCCTGGCCCACCAGGCCCAGGATGGAGACCATGGCCAGCAGTCCCGGGAAGAGCGAGAGCACCGTGTAATAGGTCAGCGCGGCGGCGAGGTCGGTGCACTGGTCCTTGGAGAACTCCCGCACGGTTTTGCGGAAGATGTACATCCAGCTGGGTTTGGTGACTTCGGCCGGGGTATCCGGCTTGGATGCCGTTCCGAGCGACGCTCCGCCGTCCTGGTCAGAGCTGTCCTGCTGAGCCATGGGGCCCCTCCTGGCGTGGTCGAGTCCGGGGTATCCATCGTATTGCTAAGCAGACTTATGTCCAAGCAGCCCCGCCGGTCTCACCAGGCCTTGTAATAATCCTCCAGCTGCGCCTCCTCCTCCGGCGTTAGCGCGCCGCCGTGGTCCATGTCCGGAGAGTCCTCGATTGCCTTGCGCGAATAGTTCACGTACAGGTCATCCTCGTCCCGGCGGGACCCCTGGAGCGGCACGAAGTACTGCCGGCCTTCAAACAGCCCCAGCGCCACCGTGACCCAGGCCGGCTGGCCGGTAGCCCGGTCCAGGTGGACGTTTCCCACCAGGCCCAGCCGCTCGCCGTCCTTCGCCCACACATTCGAGCCCTGCAATTCGTGGATCACATACTGGTCAACCATGGCCGATTGCTCCTTGTCCGGGTGCTTTGCGCAGTCTGTCCGTGTCCGGGCGGCTGCGCCGGTGGGTATCATTCCAGCCCGCAGGCCCCCCGGCTTGTCAACACCTAGCGGTCAGCATGCTCATCCCGGTCTTCCCAGGCGTCCTGGCCGGGTCCGGCGAAACTGCGGTTGCGTTCCACGGCGTCGATGCTGCCCGTGAACAACTGCGACGTACTGATGTCCTCGCCTCCGCCGCGGCGCTGCGGCTGCAGGCGCGGAGGCACCGCATCCACGGCAGGCTGGCGCAGCTGCTCGAAGCGCTGCCGCGGCAGCGCCGCTGGATGCTCCTCCTGCAGGAAGGAGACCATGGATTCCCGGACCAGGCAGCGCAGGTCGAAAAGGGTGCCGGAGTCAGGGGCGGAAACGAGGATGCGGACCCGGATCAGGCCCTGGACGGCGTCGGTGACCTGGAGGACGCCGGTGCGCCCGTCCCAGAGGTCCGTTCCGGCCAGGATGCGCTTGAGCTCATCGCGCATGGCGGCCACCGGGGACTCCCAGTCCAGGTCCAACTCAACGGTGCCCAGGATGGCGGACTGCTTGCGGGTCCAGTTCTCGAAGGGGGTGGAGGTGAAGTAGGTGGAGGGCAGGATCAGCCGGCGGTCATCCCAAATGTGCACCACCACGTAGGTCATGGTGATTTCCTCGATGGTTCCCCACTGCCCTTCCACCACAACCACGTCATCCACGCGGATTGCGTCCGTGAAGGCCAGCTGCAGCCCGGCGAATACATTCCCCAGTGTGCTCTGGACTGCAAGGCCGGCCACGATCGAGAGCAGGCCGGCGGAGGCGAGCAGGCCTGCTCCCAGGGCGCGGACTTCCTCGATGGTCAGCAGCACGCAGGCGACGGCCACGGTGATGATCAGCGCGACGGCGACCCGGCGGCCCAGGATGACCTGCGTCTTCAGGCGCCGCAGCCTCCGGTTGTCCTTCGTGTCTGTGCTGTACTTCGTGAGGATGACGGCCTCGACGATCAGCAGTGCGACGACGGCGAGCCAGCCGATCGCAGCGATCAGCCCGATGACCAGCACGTAGTCCAGGGTGCCGTACCAGGACTCCCCGCGGGCCGTGGCCCCGAGGGCGATCCGGGTTCCAATCAGGGCGAGTACCAGCCGCAGCGGGTTCCGCCCCAGGGCGGTGACTTCGCGGATGTGCGGGACCTTCCGGAAGATCCGGGCGGCGGATCCGTGCACCACGCGGGCGGCAACTAATGCGGCAGTGACGGCTATGAGAACAGCGATCAGTGGCCGCAGCGGGTCCAGGGCGTCGAGGAATTCCTGCATGGGCCGATCATGGCAAACACCCCGGGGGGCGTGTCCAATTCTGTGATCCCGGACGCAAAAGTGCCCCTCCGGACGGACCGGAGGGGCACTTTTGCAGGGAACGGTGTTACTTGACCTGCGCGGCGGCCTCGCCCAGCATCGGAACGAAGTTGTCCAGTGCGTAGGGGATGCTCAGCACGTTGGCGGCTGAGATGGACAGCGTCAGCGTGTTGTCGGAGTCGGCAACCAGGCCGCCGTTCTTGACGGCCGGAATCTGGCTCAGCAGCGGATCGGACACGATGGCTTCCTTGGCGGCGTCGTCGGCCACCCAGCTGACAAAGAGGTCGGCTTCGAGCTCATTGGCGCGTTCCGGGGACCAGGTCAGGTAGAACGCGTCGGAGGGAGCGTTCTCATCCACCAGCGGGGCCTGGACCATGCCAAGTTCCTTCAGGAACTTGGGCCGGTTGTCACCGGAGGTGTAGATGGAGATCTGGTCGGCACCGGCGGTGGTGTCCAGGTTGCCGTAGATGAAGCTGGTTCCTGCCAGTTCGGGATACTCGGCCGCCTTGTCGGCAATGGCCTGCTCCGTTTCTTCAACCAGCTTGGCTGCTGCGTCGCTCTTGCCCAGGGCTTCGCCGATCATCTCGGCCGAGTCCTGCCAGGAGGTGTAGTACGGAGTCTCAGGGTAGGCAACCACGGGGGCGATGGCGCTGAGCTTGTCATACTCTTCCTCGGTGATGCCTGAGTAGGCGGCGAGGATGACGTCCGGGGTGGTGGCAGCAATGGCGTCGAAGTTGATGCCGTCAGTCTCGGAGTACTGGACCGGAGCGTTCTCGGATCCGATGGGCGCGCCAAGCTCTTCGAGCGCCTCGTCGATCCACGGGGTGGTTCCGTTCTCGTTGCCGCCCCACTCGTACTCCGGCATACCCACGGGCACTACACCCAGGGCCAGCGCCGTATCGGTGTTCACCCAGGAAACCGTAGCGACGCGCTCCGGGACCGATTCGATGGTGGTCTCACCGAAGGCATGCTCAATGGTGACGGGGAACTGGTCGCTGGAGCCGGCAGTGCTTCCGCTGCCCGCGTCCGAGGAGGACCCGGTGGAGCAGGCGGAAAGGGACAGCGCGGCAACGGCTGCGACGGCCGCAAGGCTGCGCATGCGGGACAGGGCCATTTTTGGGCTCCTTGATAGTGCAATGTGGACGGGGACGCCGGTGCTTTTTCTCCGGCAAGGTAAGGCTAACCTATTCACCGGGTAAATACGCAAAACAGATGTGCCCTAATGGTCGCATTCAGGGGAAGGAACGCAGCAGGCGGCGCAGGTCCACCTCTGGGTCCGCCAGTGCTGCCGCCTCTACGGGCCCGCCCAGCGCGATCAGCCGGCGCACGGCCCTCAGTGAGTTCCCGGCGTCGATTCCGGCCGCTCCGGCCAGCGTTCCTTCCGGGGAGACCCGGAACACCAGGTACCCGGGACCCGGCTCTCCGCGCTCAACACTGTGTCCCTCGACGGCCATGGAACCCACTGCCTCGGCGTGGATGCCGTAGCGGTCGGTCCAGAACCAGGGCACGGCATCCTGGGGCGGCTCCTGGCCCAGGATTCCCGCCGCGGCAGCCTGTCCGGACCGTACGGCTGCATCCCAGTGCTCGCTGCGCCGCTCCAAAAGTCCACCAACCCGGCGGCGGACGGCGTCGCCTGCTGCGTAGACGCGGGGATGGCTGGTGCGCCCGGAAAGGTCCACCACAATGCCGTCGTCAACTTCCAAGCCCGCGGCTTCAGCCAGCGCCGTGTCCGGGACCATTCCCACGGCAGCGAGCACGGTGTCCGCAGCTACTGCGGAGCCGTCTTCCAGCAGCACGGCCAGCCCGTCGCCGTCGGACACTACATCCACGGGCAGCGCGGTGAGGGTCTCAACCCCGTTCCGGGCATGAAGGGAATGCAGGTAGGCAGCAGCTTCCGGCCCCACGGCGGGGACCAGCGGTACGGGAACCGGATCGATAAGTACGACGGCGGTGCCGGCCGCGGCAGCCGTGGCCGCGACTTCCGCTCCAATGAGTCCGGCACCGATGATGACCAGGCGCTTGCCGGCACCGATACGGCTGCGAAGCGCGTCTGCGTCCGAACGACTCCGCAGGGTGCGGCACAGTCCGGCGCCGGGGAAGGGCAACACCCGTGCCGTGCCGCCGGTGGCCAGCAGGAAAACGTCGGCGCGGATCTCCCCGCCGCCGGCCAGCACGGCGGTTCCGGAATCCGGATCGAGCTGCACGGCCGTTCCGGCGGTCACGTCCACGGCGTTGGTTTTGTACCAGGGCTCCGGGGCGAGGTCCGCGCCGGCGCTGCCGGCGAGGTAGGCCTTGCTGAGCGGCGGCCGGTCATAGGGTGTACCGGCCGGGTCGAGGAGCTGGATGCGGCCGGCGAATCCGCGCCGGCGCAGTTCAGCCGCAGCGCTGAACCCTGCGGGACCGGCTCCGATGACCGCTGCGGAGCGGGGCTCGGCCATCCCTTAGGATCCGGCGGGGGCGACGCCCGGGTAGAGGATCACGTCCCCGTCTACGACCTCCACGCGGTGGGCAACGGCATCCACGGTGGCGGGAAGGCACAGGGCTGCACCGGTCTTGAGGCAGAAGCGTGCCGAGTGGACCGGGCATTCCACCTCGCCGTCTTCGATCCAGCCTTCGGCCAGGGACGCCTCTTCGTGGGTGCAGGTGTCGTTGAGTGCGTAAAACCCGCCGTCGTCGCTGTGGAAGACGGCTATGTCGTCCGCTGTCCCGGCGGTGGTGGAGTCCACCGTGATGGCTTCGCCCTCATCGATTTCATCTGCTGCAGCTACGCGGATACCTTCACTCATGGCATCCACGTTACCGTGGGCCGGGCGCCGTGACTGAGCCGGCGGCTAGGCACCGGCGGACCCGGCGGCGCCGTACTGGCGATGGCCCTCCAATTCGGAAATGAGCGAGATGAGCTCCTGGCGCAGCGCCGGCCGGAGTTCAGCCGTAAGGCTCTGGTCTTCCAGGCGGATTGCCTGTCCCAGCGCTTCGCGGCCGTACTCGGAAATATGCACTGCACGTTTAGGTGCCTCTGCGCCGTCTCCCACTTCATAGACGAGCCCCTGCGAGCGCATGCTCACCAGGGTTGTTCCCAGCGTCTGCGCTGTCACCCTGAGACGGCGGGCGAGTTCTGCCCGGCGCATCGGTCCAAAATCCCGCAGCACCTTAAGGGCCGTGACCCGTTCCTGGGTCAACCCCATAGCCCGCAGCCGGTTATCCATCTCCCGGCGCAGCATCCGGGCTGCCGTTGACAGCAGCCGGACCGCTTCCCAATCCCCCTCGTTCTGCATACCTTGGTTCCCCCTGAGATAGCTGTGCCTGGTGTTCCAATTTCCTCAGTGTACTTACTATCCAAACCGCAGGCGGGGGGTGTGTGTCAAGCTCGGGTGCTCTCAGGCCCCGGCAAAGCTCCTGAATTGCTCAACGCACCCGGGCGCGCCCGAAATCTCCACCTGTGCGGCCGAACGCCGCCCCATCGCATGCAGTGCCAGCTCAGTCACGGGCCCGGTGATGGTTACCGCGGGATCGCCCCGCCGCACCCTTGCCTGCTCACCACCGGGCAGCTGCAGCACTACGCCGACGGGGCTGCGCAGGTACCCCATGCGTGCCATCAGGGGCAGACGGCGGCGCAGTTCGAGCAGCTCCCCCTCGGGCATCTCACGGGGTTCCGCCTCGCCGGTTCCCCGGCGGATATCTTCGTGGTGCACAAAGAACTCCAGGAGGTTGACGGCGTCGCCTCCCCACCGCACCGGCGAGAAACCCCGTGCACCCGCGGCGAACCTGTCGACCAGTTCCCGGTAGCCCGTCTCCGTCCCCGTCTGGGCTGCCAGCGGGTCCAGGCTGTGTTCCTGCCCCGGTTTGTCTCGCCGGACCGTATCACCGGCCATCCTCCACGGCCGCTCCTCGCGCACTATCAGGTGAGCCAGCAGCCGGCTCACGTTCCAGCCTTCGCAGAGCGTCGGCGCCTGGGGGTCCGCGGCGTGCAGCGTGCGGACCATTGCCTCGCGTTCGGTTTCCATCCATGCCATGCCCGGTACCCTACATGGCCGCGCCGCGTGGCTGGCCCGGCGGCGAAGAGCGGGATTGGCTACTGGCCGGTACCGGTTATCCGGCTACCCCTTTACCGGCAAGTAGGAACGCGTAGCATGGCTGGCACAGCCAGCGCAGGCTGCCTGGGGAGCGGCCCTGATCAGTTCAGAACTAGGGGAAAACACATGAGTTCCACTAATCTGCAGGATGCCCAAAATACCGGCGAGGACGATTCGGTCCGCCGGCTCAGGGAACGCAAGGTCAGCGAAAAAGACGCTCGCGATGTCGCAGAGGCGTCCCGCATCACCGACGAGCAGCGGCCCAGCTTCGCCAAGGGAATCTACCTGGGCGACTTCAATCTCTCCCTCATCCGCCCGCATCCGGCGCCGGCACCCGCCGAGACGGCCCGTTCGGAGAAGTTCCTCGCGGACCTGACGGAGTACTGCGCCACCATGGACGGCCAGCTGATCGAGCGCACCGGGGTGATTCCAGACGAGTATCTGGCAGGCTTGGCCGAGCTGGGAGTCTTCGGCCTGAAGATTCCGCAGGAGTACGGCGGACTGGGGCTGTCCCTGCTCTACTACGGCCGGGCCCTGATGATCCTGGGCACGGTCCATCCCAGCCTCGGCGCGCTCGTCTCGGCGGACCTTTCAATCGGGGTTCCCGAACCCGTGAAGGTCTTCGGCAGCGAGGAACAGCGCCGCGAGTACCTGCCGCGCTGCGCCGCCGGGGCGATCACCGCGTTCCTGCTCACCGAGCCCGACGTCGGCTCCGACCCGGCCCGCATGCGCACCACGGCCGTCCCCTCCGAAGACGGCAGCGAATACGTACTGGACGGCGTGAAGCTGTGGACCACCAACGGCGTGATCGCCGAACTGGTGGTGGTGATGGCCGCCGTCCCCCCGCACGACGGGCAAAAGGGCGGGATCAGCGCCTTCATCGTGGAAATGGACTCCCCTGGAATCAGCGTCGAGAACCGCAACAATTTCATGGGCCTGCGCGGGATCGAAAACGGCGTGACCCGGCTGCAGGGTGTCAGGGTTCCGGCTGCCAACCGGGTGGGCAGGGAAGGCCAGGGGCTGAAGATCGCCCTGACCACCCTGAACACCGGGCGGCTTTCCATTCCGGCCATGTGCGCCGCGGGTGGAAAATGGTCGCTGAAGATTGCCCGCGGCTGGTCCAATGCCCGGGAGCAGTGGGGCCGCCCGATCGGCCGGCATGAGGCTGTGGGAAAGAAACTGGCTTTCATTGCCGCCACCACCTTTGCCCTGGAGTCGGTCTTTGAGCTTTCCGCCGAAATGGCCGACGCCGGCACCAAGGACATCCGGATCGAGGCGGCGCTGGCCAAGCTGTGGGCGAGCGAAATGGCGTACAACATTGCCGATGAACTGGTGCAGGTGCGCGGCGGGCGCGGATTCGAAACAGCCGCTTCACTGGCTGCCCGCGGAGAGCGGGCAGTCGCCGCCGAGCAGCAGCTGCGGGACCTGCGGATCAACCGGGTCTTCGAGGGATCCACTGAAATCATGCACCTGCTCATCGCCCGCGAGGCCGTGGACTCACATTTGAAGGCTGCCGGCGACCTGGCCGTGGCCGATGCCCCGCTTTCCAGCAAGGTGAAGGCCGGCGCGAAGGCCAGTGGCTTCTACGGCAAGTGGCTGCCCACCCTGGCGGTGGGAAACGGCAACGTCCCGACGTCGTACGCAGAGTTCGGGCCGCTGGCCAAGCACCTGCGCTATGCCGAACGCGCTTCCCGGAAGCTGGCACGCTCCACGTTCTACGGCATGGCCCGCTGGCAGGCCGGGCTGGAGCACCACCAGGCCTTCCTGGGCCGAATCGTGGACATCGGTGCGGAGCTGTTCGCCATGTCCGCGTCCTGCATGAAGGCAGAAACCATCCGACGCCGGGATGCCTCCGAAGGCGCCGGCGCGTATGAGCTGGCAGACGCTTTCTGCGCCCAGTCGAGGGTGCGGGTGGATGCCCTCTTCACCGAGCTGTGGAGCAACTCGGACGCTGAGGACCACAGGCTTTCGAAGAAGGTCCTGGACGGCAGGTACACCTGGCTGGAGGAAGGCGTGCTGGACCAGTCGGAGGGAACCGGTCCCTGGATCTCGACCACGGCCTCCGACGGCAAGCCTAAGGAGAACCTGCACCGCAAGTACCGCTGAGCGACCCAGCTGAAGCGAAGGGAACTCCAGTGGGCACCACTCCGGTATCTGCCGCGGGCGGGCAGCGCCTCGCCGGCAGGAGGGCAGTCATTACTGCCTCCAGCCGCGGCATCGGGCTGGCCATAGCGCACCGCTTTGTGGATGAGGGGGCCCGGGTGCTGATCACCGGCCGGGATCCGGCCGCACTTCAGGAAGCAGCGGCAGGATTTCCGGCGGGAACGGTGCTGGCGGTCTCCGGCAACGCCTCGGACCCGCTGCACCAGCGGTCGGTGCTGGACGCGGCCGCTGACGGCCTGGGCGGCCTTGATGTCCTGGTGAACTGCGCCGGGACCAACCCCGTCTATGGTCCGCTGCTGGATCTGGACCTGGACGCCGCCCGGAAGATTCTTGAGACGAATCTGCTCACTGCCCTGGCCTGGGTTCAGGCAGCCTGCCGCCACCCGGCCGCGGGTTTCCTGGAGGGCGGGGCATCGGTGATCAACATGTCCTCGGTGAGCGCGCGGACCGCCGCCAGGGGCATCGCGTTCTATGGGATCAGCAAGGCCGGGCTGGAGCACCTCACCCGGTCCCTCGCCGTCGAACTGGCGCCGGCGGTGCGCGTCAATGCGCTGGCACCTGCCGTGGTCAGGACGCGCTTTTCCCAGGCCCTGTATGAAGGGCGCGAGGAGAAGGCTGCGGCCGCCTATCCGCTCGGGCGGCTGGGCGCCCCGGAGGACATCGCGGCAGGAGCGGCGTTCCTGGCCTCCGACGACGCCGCGTGGGTCACCGGTCAGGTGCTGACCCTCGACGGCGGACTGCTGGCCGGCGGCTAAGCCGCCGGTTCCGCAGCCGGCAGTTACGGGACTATGACCGCGCGGCCCAGCAGCTGGTTGTTCTTCAGCTTCTCGTAGGCAGCGGGCGCATCGTCGAGCGAAAAGACCTCGGTATGCACGTTGATGTGCCCGCCCCGGGCGAGGTCCAGGACTTCGAACAGCTCTGTGCGCGAACCCCAGTAGGGCGAACGCACGGAGACGTCCCACGCCGCACCGGAGACCAGGCCCATCTTCAGGGTTCCGGCGCCTGCACCGAGGAGCACATGGTCGCCCTGGTGGCGGACCATTGCCTGGCCCAGGTCCAGGGTGGCCTGGTTTGCCACGAAGTCGAAGACGGCGTCGACGCCCAGGCCGTTGGTGAGGTCGCTGACCATGGATGCGGCGCCGGCCTCGGACGGGAAGGTGTACTGCGCCCCGACGTCGCTGGCCAGATTAAGTTTCGCCTCGTCGATATCCAGGGCAACCACTGTGGCGCTGGTGAGTGCCCGCAGAATCTGGATGGCCACGTGGCCCAGCCCGCCCACTCCGATTACCACTGCGGTGGCGCCGGAGTGCAGCTTCTCCAGGGAGCCTTTGATGCCGTGGTACGGCGTGAGGCCTGCGTCTGTCAGGGAAACGTTCTTCACCGGATCAAGGTCTCCCAGCGGCACCAGGTGCCGGGGGCTGTCCACGATCAGGTACTCGGCCATCGAACCCGGTGCGCCCAGCCCGGGAGGGGCAATACCGTATTTGCCGGCGTTCCGGCAGTAGTTTTCCCGTCCGGAGGAGCATTCATAGCAGAGCCCGCAGCCCCACGGACCGTAGACGGCCATCGACTGGCCCTCTTCGATGTATTTCACTCCTTCGCCGACCTTGTCCACGACGCCGGCGCCTTCATGGCCCAGGGTCAGCGGCAGCCCGTAGACGTATTCACCTTCAGCCAGGGACATGATGTATTCGTCGGAGTGGCACACTCCGGCGGCTGTGACCTTGAGCCGCACCTGCCCGGGCCCGGGCTCCGGCGTTTCGATTTCAACTACTTCGGGGGCTTGGCCAATGCTGCGGTATTGAAGGGCCTTCATGGCATGCTCCTGTCTCCGCACCGGCAGATCCCGCCCGCACGGGTGGATGGATTAGCCCCTTAATCCTTGCACCGTTGCCCTGATTACACAGCCCTGCGGTGCCGTGCACGGCCGCTGGACGGCCAGCTTGGGAAGATGCCTATCCGAAGAGCGCCGCGGCCTTGGTCAGTGTCTGGAAGACGCCGTAGGCAAGGGGGATGCCAACCAGCAGCCAGCTAAAGGTCAGTTTCAGGGCGCTCATCGCGTGCCTTCCTCAAGGGGTTCGCTTGTAGTGGAGTCTCGGAGCGGGCTTTCTTCGGCAGCTTGGGGAGCCTGGTCCTTAGCGGGTTCGTGGTACTTGGGTGCTACCGGCTTGATGAGGAGGTTCGCTATGAATCCCACGATCAGCAGCCCAACCATGGTCAGCAGTGCCGGCTGGTAGGCCTGGGCCGTGAGTTCGCCGGGAGTGCCCTGGGCATCCAGGAATGAGTTGACGATCAGGGGCCCTGCGATTCCAGCGGCGGACCAGGCGGTCAGCAGGCGTCCGTGGATGGCGCCCACCTGGAACGTGCCAAAGAGGTCCCGCAGGTAGGCAGGAACGGTGGCGAATCCCCCGCCGTAGAAGGAAAGGATGATGAAGGCCAGCAGCACGTACAGGATGGTCGAGGTGGAGCCGAACAGGGCCAGGAGCACGTAGCACGCGGCACCGGCGCCAAGGTAAACCATGTAGATACGCTTGCGGCCAATCACGTCCGAGGTGGCTGACCAGACAAACCGCCCGCCCATGTTGCCGATGGAGAGCAGGCCCACGAATCCGCCGGCAACGGCCGCCGTAACCATCGAAGCGCCGTCCGGCTCGCGGAAGAAGTCCTGGATCATCGGTGCAGCCTGTTCCAGGATGCCAATTCCGGCGGTCACATTGCAGAACAGGACAATCCAGACCAGCCAGAACTGGCGGGTCTTGATGGCGTTCGACGCCGATACGTTGGCGTTGGTAACCAGGGGCTTCTTGGCGACGGTGGACGGGTCGAACCCCTTGGGCTTCCAGTCATCCGCAGGCACCCGGATGGTCCATGCCCCGTAGAGCATATAGACAAGGTAGACAACGCCGAGGGTTAGGAAGAGCTTGCCGACGGCGTCTCCGCTGGCCACCCAGCCGGGGCTGCCGGAGTCCGGGTCATAGAAGGCCAGCAGCGCGGAGGAGAGCGGGCTGGCGATCAGGGCGCCGCCGCCGAACCCCATGATGGCCATGCCGGTGGCCAGGCCCGGACGGTCCGGGAACCACTTGATCAGCGTGGACACCGGGGAGATGTAGCCGATGCCCAGGCCAATGCCGCCCAGGAATCCGTAGCCGACGTAGACCAGCCACAGCTGTCCGGTGAAGATTCCCAGTGCGCCGACCATAAAGCCGCCGGACCAGAACAGTGCCGAGACGAACATGGCCTTGCGCGGACCGTTGCGGTCCACCCAGGTGCCCATCACCGCGGCTGACAGTCCAAGCATGACGATGGCGACGGAGAAGATCACGCCGATCTGGGTGAGGCTCGCGTCGAAGTACTCCACCAGGGCGGTCTTGTAGACGCTCGTCGCGTACGCCTGTCCGATGCAGAGATGAACGGCGAGTGCCGCCGGCGGGATGAGCCACCGGTTGAATCCGGGCGGGGCAATAATGCGGTCGCGGTCCAGCCAGCTCATCTGTTCTCCCAATCTCACCCAGCAAAGTCATTGGCCGGCCGGTGCCGCCAGGGCGGCGCCGGCCTGTGCGGCCCAGCCTTGTCGATCATCGGGTTTGCAGAGCATCGACACGCCGTAAAGGGGCGGATCATATGCGGCACCCTGCCGCAACCTACCGGCGGGTAACTAATTTTGAAAAACCCTTGCTTTGTTACCAATCAGTAAGTTAGATGTAACCGACATCACATTCCTACTGCTCGGTAACCCCAGTTCGTGACACTCCATGACACGCGGGAAATGCTGCGCAGCGCACCACGAAGGCGGAGCCCACAGGCGTACTCCCGCCGTCCAAGCGGTCTCAAGACCGAAGTTGAACCAGAAAAGGGATATTCAATGACGAGTTCCACGTCCGGCCGGTCCACTAACCGGCCGCACACCATTCTGACCGGCCTTCTGGCCGTGTTCCTGGTCTTGTTGCTGGCCTTCTTTGTCCTCTTCACCAATCAGGTAGCCAGCGGCGCCACCCAGCTCTCCGAGGGGGCCGAGCGGGCATCCGCCGGTGCAGGGGACCTGAAGGAAGGCGCCGCTGCTGCCAAGGAGGGCGCAGATAAGGTAGCCGCCGGCAGTGAAAAGGTGGACACCGGGGCCCAGACCCTCGCCCAGGGCATCGGCACGGCCAAGACCGGCGCCACGTCGCTGAATGAAGGCGCCGGAACCCTGAACGAGGGCGCTGCCGCTGCTTCCGAGGGTGCCAGCAAGCTCGCCACGGGTGCCACGAATGCCTACACCGGAGCCTCTACGCTGGCCAACGGCGCATACTCCGCTTCCGAGGGCGCCAACAAGCTGGCCACCGGTGCTACCACTGCCCGTGAAGGTTCAGAGCAGCTGGCTGCCGGAGCGAATGAGCTCTACACGAAGATGCAGCCGCTGGTCGGCGGCTCGAAGGAACTTGCCGCTGGTGCCGACGCTGCTGTTGCCGGCATTGGTCAGCTCGCTCCGGGGGCAAACAGGATCAGTGCAGGATTGGCACAGGTAGACGCCCAACTTGGCCCTGTGGCCGATCAGCTGCGGAAGGCTGGAGTGGTTGCACCAGATCCCTCTAACACGCCCTCAGCGCAGGCAGAGAACTTCATCGCTAGTCACCCGACACTGACACCCGGGGAACAGACGTGGCTCCGGACTGTAGCCGCGCAGCTGACCGCCATAGCCGGATTGCCGATGTTGGTCGTCGGCGTAGACGACGCAATGAGCGGTGATGGAACCGCTGCCAACCCCGGTCTTGTGAACGGGTCTGCCGCCGTCGCAGCGGGCTTGTCGGATCTGAACACCAAGGCCCCCGCCCTCGCTGCCGGTGCCAACACCGCCGCAGCCGGCGTCGAGCAGCTTTACGCCGGAGCCGGAACCCTCTCCGCAGGTGCAAAGAACCTGAACCAGGGACTTGTCACGCTTGAAAGCGGCGCCTACACGCTCTCCGAAGGCAACGCGAAGCTCGCCAACGGTGCAGGAACCCTGACCAGCGGCCTGGGCACCCTCGAAGTCGGCGCCTATTCCCTCTCTGACGGCAACGCGAAGCTGGCCGACGGCACGGGACGCCTGGTCTCCGGTTCGGACTCGCTGAATGAAGGCATGGTCAAGCTGGACGACGGCGCCAAGACGCTCAAGGAAGGCACCACCACCTTGAAGTCCGGCGCGGCGGACCTGGCAGAGGGCAACGGCAAGCTGGCCGACGGCACCGTCACGCTCGCAGACGGCAACGGTGAAATTTCCGCCGGCGCCGGCACCATGATGGAACGCACCTCGGCCATGACGCCGGGTGAGATCCTCACCTCCCCCGCCATCCTGGCGGTCCTGATCCCGGTGGCTCTGCTGCTCATCCCGCTGGCCCTGCTGATCTCGGCCCGCAGCCGCCGCTCACAGCACTAGAGCGGCGCGCGGATAAGCGCTCCACCGACGAAGGAAAGGCCGGACACGCCCCTCGGGGAAGTGTCCGGCCTTTCTACTGTCCCCGCCCGGCGGCGCCCGGCGCCGCCGGGCTTGGTGGCAACGGCACGCGGAACTAGAGTTCAACCATGCAGGAAAACCCCGCTCATCAGCATGATCCGCAGGACGAGCCACCGGCTCCGCCCCACGAATTCTGGGACGGGTTCTACCGTGAACGCACCCAGGTGTGGAGCGGGAACCCCAACGCGCTGCTGGTGCGCGAGGTCGAAAGACTGAATCCAGGCACCGCACTTGAGCTTGGCTGCGGAGAAGGCGCCGACGCCGTCTGGCTGGCAAAGCAGGGCTGGGAAGTGACCGGCCTGGACATTTCAGCTGTGGCCCTGGAGCGTGCCGCTGCGCACGCTGAGGAAGCCGGCGTCGGGCAGCTGGTCACCCTGGTTGAGGCTGATCTGGCGGAGTGGTCCGCCACGGATCCCGGAACCGACCCCGGCTATGACCTGGTCTGCGCCCAGTACCTGCACTCCCCCACCGAACTTCCACGTAACGCGATCCTGCTGCGTGCAGTCTCAGCCGTGGCACCGCGCGGCCGCCTCCTCGTCGTCGGGCATCAGGACTTTCCGCCGTGGGGACGCCACCCGGCACCGGATCCAGCCCTGCCCACCGCCGAGGAGCTGGCGGAGGAACTCGGCCTGAGGGCCCGCGGCTGGATTATCGAGACCGCCGAAGCGATCCCCCGCACCGTCCAGGGTCCTGAAGGCCAGGAAGCCGTGGTCCATGACAACGTGCTGCTGGCCCGGCGGGGGGCTTAGGCCTTCCGCCGCATCTCAGCCGAGGCAAACGGCCTCGGCAGCAGGGACAGTGCCACCACCCCGGACTTGGTCACGTGGGAACCTGTGACCATAAACGACGACGGCGCCGCGCCGTCCTCGAACAGGTGCTTCCCCGTGCCGACCACCACGGGAAAGAGCAGCAGGCGGTATTCATCCACCAGGTTGGCGTCGTGGAGGGTGCGGGCCAGCTGGTAGCTGCCGTGCACCTGCAGTTCACCGTGTCCCTGGGCCTTGATCTCCGTGACTGTGCGCACCACGTCTCCGGGGATGACTGTGGTGTTATGCCAGGTGGGCTCGGTCACCGTGCGGGAGACCAGGTACTTCGGCAAATGGTTCAGGGAGTCCGCCATGGTGTCGGACGGGTCCGTAACCAGCTCCCAGTACGGCTGCATCATCTCGTAGGTGGTCCGGCCCAGCAGCAGCGCGTCCGCCTGCCGGAACCATCCCGAAACCAGCTGGTCCATTTCCTCATCCGCCAGCGGGACCAGCCACCCGCCGCGGTCGAATCCGTTGGAGGGGTCTTCGTCCAGGCCGCCGGGCCCCTGCATTACGCCGTCCATGCTGAGGAATGTGTTCACGGTCAGCCGCATGGCGGGCACCTCCGGAATCCAGCACACTGTTCACCGCGACGCGCGGCTACCCTCAGGCTCGGTCAGCGGGCCGCGGCAGTCAAGGGTAGGTCAGGCAGCCCAGGCGTGCGGTGCCGGACGGCGGGTGCCCGGCAAGGCCACGTTGGCCCGCCAGTCCGCGATCCACTCCGGCAGCACCAGGTCTTCGGGCGGGCGGCGGCCCACGGCCTCGAAGATTTCCTCGTTGCTGACCGGGCCCTTCTTGGAGAGCATCCGGGTGGCGATGAACGCGCTGGCGTAGATTTCGCCGTCCACCACCATGCGCTGTTCGAAGTAGATGGCGCGGTCATCAAACCCGATGATCCTGGTTTCAATGCTGTAGCGCTGCCACGGTTCCAGGGACTTGCGGAAGCTGATGGTCTCGTTGCTGATCACCGGGCCCCAGCCCTTGCGGCGCATCAGCTTCCAGAAACCGCTGCGGATCATCAGGTCGAACCGGCCCAGGTCCATCAGCGAGAGGTACATGCCGTTGTTGACGTGGTTCGCGAAATCCAGATCCGTGGGCAGAACGCGCATGGGCAGTGAGGACGTCTGGAACAGGTCCAGTTTGGGCCTCCGGCGGCGTGCGGTCAGGAGCAGCAGCAGGGTGCGGAAGATCAGGTGCATGCCGCCATATTACCCACGAGTAACTTAGGCGCGTGTGAACCTGCGGCTGTGTTTCTGCAGGCCGCGGGGCGAATACGGGCGACTACTCGTTACACCGGGGACGCCGCAGTGTTATGACTCTGCGCATGAGTGAGGAATTCAAGGTGGGCGACCGGGTGCGGTGGAACTCGCGCACGGGGGCCGTCACCGGTGAAGTGACCGAAGTCCACACCGCCGATTTCGAGTTCATGGGACGGCGGCGGCTGTGCACCGAAGAGGACCCGCAGTACAAGGTGCGCAGTGACTCCACCGCGCTGCACGCGGTCCACCGGGCGGGCGCCCTGCGGCGCCTGGGCTAGTTCTCCGTCCCGGCGCACGACGGCGGCGCCCCCGCAGGGGAGGCCGCCGCCGTCGTGGTGTTGCGGTGCGTCAGGAGCGCGCTGCAGCCCTTGCCCGCAGCGTGGCGAGTACCTGATGCTCCGCGTCCGGACCGGCCTTGATGCCGGCCGGGACCCGGAAGAAGAAGACCAGGCCAATGACCCACCACGCGCCGAACAGCAGCCACGGTTGGATTCCCAGTGCTGCCGGCATGCCGGGCATGTAGAGGCTGAACAGGGCGGTGCCCAGGATGGCTGCGGCGATGCCGATCGCGATGCCGCCCTTGCCCTTGCCGCCCACGCGAAGCGGGCGGTCCATCTCCGGTTCGCGGCGGCGCAGGATCAGGAAGGACACTGCTACCAGGGTGTAGGCCAGCACGATGCTGGGCGCGCCGGAGTCAACCAGCCAGCCGAGCATTTCCGCTCCGCCGAACGGGGCCAGGACGCTGAGCCCGCCGATGAACAGCAGCGCATTGTGCGGGGTGTGGTACTTCGGGTGGAGGCGTCCGAACCACGCCGGGAGCATGCCGGACCGCGCCAGGGAATACATCAGGCGGGAGGCACCCATGAGCAGCGAGTTCCAGGAGGTGAGGATGCCGGCGATGCCTCCTGCGATAAGGATCTTGGCCATGAAGTCCGAGCCAAACATCGCACCGACGGCGTCTGCGGTGGCGATATCCGCACCGGCCAGCTCCGACGCAGGCATGGCGGATGACGTGGTGAGGATGACCATCACGTACCAGATGGTTGCCAGGATGACTGAGATGACAACCAGCCGGCCGATCTGCCGGGCAGGGATGTTCACTTCCTCTGCGGACTGCGGAATGACGTCGAAGCCGATGAAAAGGAACGGGACCACCACGAGGACCGCGAAGAACCCGGTCATCCCGCCGGTGAACCAGGGATCCATGTTGGCGGCACTGCCGCCGGAGAAGGACCCGAAAACCATGATGAGGCCGATTGCCAGCAGGAACAGGACCACGAAGGTCTGCACAATGCCGGCTTCCTTCACGCCGCGGATGTTGATCCAGGTGATAACGACGGCGGCAATGGCGCCTACCAGCGCCCAGGTAAGGTGCACTTCGAATCCGGCGACGGTCCAGAGTGGAATCTGGCTCAGGTCCGGGAAGATGTACTGCACCGTCCGGGGCAGGGCAACGGCTTCGAACGCAACGATGGTGACGTAGCCGCCGATGATCGCCCAGGACCCGATGAACGACGTGCGCGGACCCATCGCACGCAGGATGTAATTGTGCTCGCCGCCGGCCTTTGGCATTGCGGCGCACAGTTCGGCGTAGGTCAGGCCCACGATCGCCATGATGACGCCGCCGGTGAGCATGGCCAGGATCGCCCCGCCTGTGCCGGCGCTTGAAAGCCAGTCTCCCGTGAGCACGACCCAGCCGAAGCCGATCATGGCGCCGAATCCCAGTGCCAGCACGTCGATGCGGCCCAGGACCTTTTTGAGTGAGGGTTCGGTTCCGGTTTCTGCGGACACGCCGACACCCCCTTTCTGTAGAGCTGTGCCGTTAGGGCACCGAAACAAAATTGCCCACTCACGCTACTGGGATGGTCCGGCCACACCTAATGTTTCGTCCCGTTTATGAGCCCGGGGCGTAACGCGCTAGTCGTCTTCGGTATCGCTGGCTAACAGGCCCGGTTAGTCCACCGTGAAGATTTCCAGCCGCACTTCATTCGGGAGGCGGGTGCCTGTGCCGATCAGGATACGGCTGGAGAGCCAGGCCCAGGCGCCGCCGTCGGGCGCTTCGATTTTCGGGGTGCAGCGGAAATAGATCCGTGCCGGGTCCACCGGCTCGCCGCGCAGGAGGGCAGCAATATCCTCCTCACTGCCCGAGCGCAGCCCGAAATTGTTCACGTAGAGCCGTTCGCCGTCGTCCGTTTCGATGGCGTACTTGGCTTCCAGCTCCGTCAGCGTGGAAGTGCGGAGGAGCTGGAAATCCGCGCCGGCGGGGAGAACCGTACCCCGCAGCGCCGGGCCTTCCACCGTCCCTCCGAGGATGGGAATGATGCGCCGCAGTCCGGCTGCAGTTTGGCCAACCTCGATGGGCTCACCCACTTCAACGGAGACGGTGGCAAGGTACGAAACAGCGGGAGCGGCGGGAGACATGTCCACGAGGCTATCGCCTGCCGGGGCCTCGTCCCGGCAGGCCGCGCCCTCAACTTCTTGTCCCGGAAGAGCTACGTCAGGCGGTTGAAGGCCAGCAGCGCGAGCGCCGCCGCCTGGTCCGCCAGCACGGAATCGTCGAAGAGCACCCGCGGCGAGTGGTTCCACGCAGCAGTGGCCGGATCCACCTCCGGCGGAGTGGCACCGAGGAACAGGAACGCACCGGGAATCTTCTGCAGCACCAGGGAGAAGTCCTCGGAACCCATGAGCGGGTCCCGGGACTGGATGACGCGTTCCTCACCGAACATTTCCCGCAGCTCACGTATCGCCTCGAAGGTGCGCGAGGGATCATTCTCGGTCATGGGGTAGAGGATTTCGAAGCTGACTTCCGCGGTACAGCCGTGGGCTGCGGCTATCCCGTCCGCGAGTGCCTTGGTCTCCACGATGAGGCGGTCCACTGATTCCGCGGACAGCGTGCGGACGCTTGCGCCGAGCCGGGCTGAGTCAGGAATGACGTTGATCGCGCGGCCGGCTTCGAGCTGGGTGATGGTCAGGACGATCGGATCAAAGACGGAGAACTTGCGGGTAGCCATCACCTGGAGCGCACCAGCGATTTCAACCAGGGCCGGCACCGGGTCCAGGGCGTTGTGCGGCTGGGAGCCGTGGCCGCCGGAACCGTGAACGGTGATCCGCAGCTCGTTGGCTCCGGCCATGAGGGTTCCCGGCCGGGTGCGGAACACGCCCAGCGGTCCGGGCCGGACGTGCACGCCGTAGGCGGCAACCGGTTTCTCCCCTGCTGCCTCCAGAACGCCCTCCTCGATCATCAGCCCGGCACCGCCGTCGCCCTCTTCCCCGGGCTGGAACATAAAGATCACGTTCCCCGAAATGTCCCGCTGCTGTGCGGCGAGCAGCCGGGCAGCACCGACCAGGCCGGCGACGTGGAGGTCATGGCCGCAGGCATGCATGGCGCCGTTGGTTGAGGCGTACTCCAAGTCCGTGAGTTCCTCCACCGGCAACGCGTCCATGTCTCCGCGCAGCAGCACCGACGGGCCGTCTTCACCTCCGCGCAGCACAGCGGTCACGGAGCTGAGCGACTTGCCCGTGGTGATCTCCAGGCCCAGCCCGTCCAGGGCATCCAGGATCTTTTCCTGGGTACGCGGCAGGTGCAGGCCCACCTCGGGTTCGCGGTGGATATCCCGGCGCAGGGACACCAAATCCGGCAGCAGGTCCTGGCCCTCAGCAGCAAACATCCTCGTCCTTACGATTTATCCAGCACAGCGGTGAAAGGACTTCGGTCCCTGCGTCGAAGTAAACCACTCCGGGCACCCAAAGGCACTTGTCACAGCCTCTTTCGTTCCCAGCATTGGGCCAATACGTAACCTGGCCCGCCTCAGCCGTACGGCGGATCCGCGGACCGCAGCACGGATCTAGACTGTTGGCCATGATCGAAACCCAGCCGCCCGGCACGGATACAGCCGCCCCGGCTTCCCGGGAGCAGGAAACGACGGCTCCCGGAAATACCATGCTGGCCCTCGCCCGCCGGGTGCGCCGTTTCCGCCTCAGCCTGCCCTGGAACTCGGAGGACGACTGGGAACGCCCCGCTCCTGACCCCGAGGGGTACCGGCGTGACGTGATCGGCGTGCTCATCGCCCTCCTGCTCAGCGCGGTGATGCTTGAATTCATGCGCGGATTCGCCTTTGGCGACGGGGACATCGGCAATCCGTGGGTCCAGCACCTGGTTCAGGCATCCATCTTCGTTGTCCTGGTCTTCCGGCGCCGATTCCCCATAACCGTACTGCTGCTCAGCTCGGCCACCTTCCTCATAGTCGGCATCACCATGCCGCCGATCAGCCAGACGCTGGGATTCCAGGCAGCCTACTTCGCTTCCCTCTACAGCGCCGTCGCATGGGCACGGAACCGGCGGGCACTGTGGCTGGCGGTCACAGTGGTGGTCGCCGCCATGTTCCTCTGGATCATCGTGGGTTTCACGCTTTCGAGCAGCTACGACGAAATCCTCAAGGCGTTCAACATCAGTTCGAATGACCCCGTGGGACTGTTCGCGCCGCTGACTTCCTATGTGCTGTACTCCTTTATGCTCAACGCCGCCTACTTCGGCGGGGCGATCATGTTCGGCTGGAACTCCTGGCGCAGCGCCCACCAGCGCGAACAACTGGCCGAACAGGCGCTCCAGCTCGAGGCGCAGGCGGCGGACCTGGCCCGTAAGGCAGTCATCGAGGAGCGCCTGCGCATCGCCCGGGAACTGCACGACGTCGTTGCCCACCACATCTCGGTGATCGGCATCCAGGCCGGTGCAGCCCGCCGGGTCCTGGAAAAGAAGCCCGACGCCGCTGCCGGTGCGCTGCAGACCATTGAGTCCTCCAGCCGCGACGCCGTCGCGGAGATGCGGTCCCTGCTCGGTGTGCTCCGCTCCTCCGACGCCGAGACGGACGGACCGGCGCAGCGCCAGCCGGAGCCCGGACTGGAGGAGATTCCCCAGCTTGTGGAGGAGTACCGCAACAACGGCCTGGACGTGAAGTTCCACCGGGCCGAGCACGAACCCGGCGTGCTGGAAAACCTCTCCGCGCCGCTCGCGCTCTCCGTCTACCGGACCATCCAGGAGTCCCTGGCGAACATCCGGCGCCATTCCACGGCCGGGAGCGCCGTCGTCGCCCTGCGAAGCGGCAGCACACCGGCGGGCTCTGACACACCTTCCCTGCGCTGGGTCGAAGTTGAAACGGTCGACGACGGCCGTCCACGGCAGGGCACCGGCGGCACCGGCTACGGACTGCGCGGAATCCGCGAACGTGCCGCCCTGCACGGCGGAATCACGGACGTTGGCCCCCGCGACGGCGGCGGCTGGCGGGTGCGGGTCCGCTTTACGCTGCGCTGACATCCGGCTTGCCCTGCCCGGCAGCCAAGCCGCTATGGTAAACCCGGGGGCGGCACCGGGCCGGCCGGGGATTTATTGAGGACTTAATGGAACCGATCCGTGTTCTGCTTGCTGACGACCAGGCACTGGTACGCGCCGGCTTCGCCATGATGCTCTCCGTCGAAGATGAGATCGACGTGGTGGGCGAAGTCGCCAACGGACAGGAAGCCGTGGACTTCGCTGCAGCCAATGACGTGGACATCATCCTGATGGACGTGCAGATGCCGGTACTGGACGGCATCCGGGCCACGGAGCAGATCGTGGCGGCGGACCGCGCCAAAGTCATCATCCTCACCACTTTTGAACGCGACGACTACCTCTTTGACGCCATCCAGGCCGGGGCCAGCGGGTTCCTGCTCAAGAACGCCGATCCCGATGACCTGGTTGGCGCAGTCCACTCGGTAGCCTGCGGGCACGCGCTTCTCGCTCCTGAGGTAACGGTGCGGGTGATTGAACGTTTCGCCCGCCAGCTGGAGGCCGAGCGGAACACCGCCGCAGCGCCCGCAGGTCCCGCGCCGGTGGAACCGCAGCCGGACCCGGCCCAGCAGAAGCTCCTCGCCTCCCTGACCGCACGCGAGCGGGAGGTGCTGGAACTGGTGGCGGCCGGACTCAGCAACGCCGAAATCGCTGCCCGCATGTTCGTTGCAGAAGCAACCGTAAAAACGCACGTTTCCAACCTGCTGGGCAAGGTCCAGGTGCGGGACAGGGTGCAGGCCGTGGTGTTCGCCTACGAATCCGGACTCATTCTTCCGGGTGAGGCCGGCCGCGAGGCGTAACCCGCGCCTTCCCCCGAACGGCCGATCCGCCGTCGTGCTCCATTCCCTAGGCTTAGGGCAGTTAATCTTCCACAACTGTCCGGCTTGCCGGGAAAAGGAGCAGTACCCCCATGCTGCAGGTCCGCAATCTCACCCGAAGGTTCGGTGACAAGACCGCCGTCGATTCGGTGACTTTTGACATCCCTTCGGGCCAAATGACCGGGTTTGTCGGCGCCAACGGTGCCGGCAAGACCACCACCATGCGCATGATCATGGGCGTCCTTAGCACCACGGCCGGCGAGATCCTGCTCGACGGCGAGCCGCTGACCGCCGAGGCACGCTCCAGCTTCGGCTACATGCCCGAGGAGCGGGGCCTGTACCCCAAGCAGCCGATCCTGGACCAGCTGGTCTACCTGGGCCAGCTTCACCGGATGAGCGGCCCCGCCGCGCGGAAGGGCGCTATCGAGCTGCTGGAACGCTTTGGCCTGGGCGGACGCACCAAGGACAAGCTTGAATCCCTCTCCCTGGGCAACCAGCAGCGGGTCCAGATCGCGGCATCTCTCCTGCACAAGCCCACCGTCCTGATCCTCGACGAACCGTTCTCCGGCCTGGACCCGGTTGCAGTGGATTCAATGGTGGAACTGCTGCGCGAACGCACATCCGCCGGAGTTCCGGTGCTCTTCTCCAGCCACCAGCTGGACCTGGTGGACCGCCTGTGCGACAACATGGTTGTGCTGCAGCAGGGCAAGGTCATTGCCTCCGGCACCGGGGATGACCTGCGGGCGCAGGCCGTGAACCGCCACCGGATCACCATTTCCCCGGACGCAGGCTGGGTACGCGACGAACCCGGAGTGCGGGTTCTCGACGTCGCCGGCCCCACGGCCATCCTCCAGTTCGACGACGACGACGCGCGCCAGCGGCTGCTGGCCACCGCCCTGACCCGGGGTTCCGTGGAGGAATTCGCCCCGATCCGTCCGTCCCTGAGCGAAATCTACCGTGAGGTCACCGCAGCATGAGCACCGTATCCCGGCCCACCCCGGCGTGGGCGATCGTCACCCTCCGCGAGGTCATGGTCAAGGCCCGCGACCGCAGTTACCTGATCTCCACGCTCGTCACGCTGGTACTGATTGTCGGCGTCGTGGTCTTCAACGCCTACATGAGCAGCAAGGCGGAGGAATACACAGTAGCCGTCAACGATTCCGCAGCGACCGCCGTCGTTGACCTCGCGCACGAAACCGGCCAGGCCGACGGCGGGAACACCAGCTTCGAGGCGGTAGTGGCTTCCAGCGCCGAGGGCGCCGAAGAACTGGTCAGCAGCGAAGAAGCCGACGCCGCACTGACCCGCGATGCGGACGGCGAGTGGATGCTCACCGGCAACGAGGAACTCTCCAGCGGACTGCAGCAGGGCATCTCCGAGGCCTTGCGTGCCTACGCGCTCGAGATCAACGCCGGTGAGGCCGGCACCACGTCTGAAGCCCTGCTGGAAGGCAGCGAGTTCGAGACCGCCCTGCTGAACGGCAACGCGGAAAACCAGTTCGTTGCCCAGTTCACCGGGTTTGTGTTCGGGTTCCTCTTCTACATGGCCGCGATCATCTTCGGCATGGCGATCGCCACCTCCGTCCTGGAGGAAAAGCAGAACCGCGTGGTCGAAATCCTCGCCACCGCCATTCCGATCCGCCAGCTGCTCTACGGCAAGGTTGCCGGCAACACGATCCTGGCCATGATCCAGCTGGCCCTCTACGCCGGGGCGGCACTGCTCGCCCTGACGTTCACCGGAACCGCGGACTCGGTCAGCACCATCATCCCAGCGTCGGGCTGGTTCCTGGTCTTCTTCCTGGTGGGCTTCCTGATCCTGGCGTCCCTGTGGGCCATGCTCGGTTCGATGGCGTCCCGCTCCGAGGACCTGAACAACAGCTCCGGCCCGGTGCTGACCGTCATCATTGCGGCGCTCTTCGCCGGGCTGTTCGCCAAGGGCCAGCTGCTGGTTGTGGCGTCCTTCGTCCCCGTGATCTCCACCGTCGCCATGCCGGTGCGCATGCTCAGCGGCGAAATTCCGCTGTGGGAGACGTTCGTATCCCTGGCCATTGCCCTGGCTGCCGCGTACGCACTGCTGCGGTTCGGCGAGAAGATCTACCGCCGCGCCGTGATGCAGGGCGGCGGAGCGCTGACGCTGCGCAAGGCGATGAAGCTGGAGCAGTAGTTTCCCGCCTATCGACATGACAGAAACTGCCCGTATGAGCGTTCATACGGGCAGTTTCTGTGATCTCGTTCTGTTGCCTCGTCGGGCGGGGGGTTAGGCGTCCTTGAGGTCGATCCCCTTGGTCTCGGGCATCAGCCACACGGCGACGGCGGTGCAGCCGCAGAGGATCATGATGTAGACGCTGGACATCCAGCCCACATTCCATTCGATCAGCTGCGCGTTCAGGTAGGGCGCGGTGCCGCCGAAGACCGCCACCGAGACCGAGTAGGCAAACCCGATGCCCTGGGTGCGCACCTTGGTGGGGAAGTTCTCCGACAGGGTTGCCGAGAGCAGGGCTCCGGGAATGGCGACGACGACGAGGGCCAGCGAGGACGCCGCCAGCAGGGTCCACGGAGCGGAGCTGATCAGGCCCATCAGCGGCAGCTGCAGCAGGATCATCAGTCCTGCGAACCCCAGCATCAGCGGACGGCGCCCCAGCGAATCCGAAAGCCTGCCCCAGAACGGCAGCGAAACCAGCGCAATCAGCTGGGCGATCACGGACATCCAGTACGCCGATGCCGCAGGCATGTCCTGCTGCGTGATGGCGTAGGTGGACGCGTAGGAGGTCCAGGTGTAGTGCGCGGCCGTGATACCCGAGGTCATGGCGATCATCAGGATGATCGCCCGGACGATCTGCCGGCGCGGCAGCGGAGCCGGAGCCTGCGCACCGGCGGCAGCGGCAGCGGCGTCGTCGAACACTTCGCTTTCAAGCATGCCCTTGCGCAGGTACAGGGCGGCGAGCGCCAGGAAGGCCCCCAGGATGAACGGAATCCGCCATCCCCATTCGGCCACGGCGCTCTCCCCCAGCACAGCGGTCACCGACCCGCCCACCGTGTACGCCAGGATTGAGCCGGCGAAGATCGCCACGAACACGATGCTGCCCCACATGCCGCGGCGGTGGTTCGGAGCGATTTCCGCGATGTAGGTGTTGGCCGTGGCTGACTCGCCGCCGTGCGCGAAGCCCTGCCCAATGCGGGCCGCAAGCAGGATGACCGAGGCCCAGACGCCGACCGTCTGGTAGTCCGGCATCAGCCCGATCACCAGGGATCCGCCGGCCATCATCAGCATGGTGGTGATCAGGACGAACTTGCGGCCCCGGCGGTCAGCGACCCGGCCAAACACGATGCCGCCCAGCGGCCGCATGAGGAAGCCGACGGCGAAGACGGCGAGCGTCGAGAGCAGCGCCGAGACGGGGTCGTCCGGGTTGAACATCGCTGCGGCGATGAAGGGGGCGAAGACCGCGTAGGCGCTCCACTCGTACCACTCCAGGATGTTGCCGGCTGTGGTTGCCAGCAGTGACTTCTTCTTACCTGCGGTGGCTGACGCCGGCCGCGCCGGGACGGCAGCCGAAGGCTGTGCAGACATGATGGCTCCTTTGCCAGTGTTGCATCGGGGTGTCTCATCGAAATAGCAGAAACTGCCCGTTTGGCGCCCGATACGGGCAGTTTCTGTCATCTCGGTGGGGTGGGACTGCAGAAAACGGGAAAGCTAGCTTCTCCCCAGGATTTCGGCGGCTGATTCGAGCAGCAGGGGGACGCCTTCTTCGAGGGTGGGTCCGAAGGTGTCGCCGGGGCGTTCGCCCTTGAGGTAACGCGTGTAGATCGCTTCGCAGAAAATGGCCGACTTCCACAGCGCCAGCGCCTGATACCAGGGCAGGGCACTGACATCGAGTCCGGTTCTGTCCGCATAACCGGAGATCAGCTGGTCCCGGCTCCAGTACCCGGGCTGCCGGGTCACTGACGTCAGGTCCATCACGGTCTGCTCGGCACCTGGTTCGGCGTAGGTCGCTGCCAGGTAGCCCAGGTCTGCCAGCGGATCCCCCAGGGTGGCCATCTCCCAGTCCAGGATCCCCGTGACGGTAGCAGGCTGCTGCCGCCCGAACATCAGGTTCCCCAGCCGGTAGTCGCCATGCACCACCGAGGCGCGCTGCGACACCGGGATCTTCGCGCCCAGGTCCCGGGCGACCTGCGCCACCAGCGACACCTCCCTAAGGGTGTTCGCTTCCCACAGCCCGGCAAAGCGCTTCACCTGCCGCTCCAGGTAACCCTCCGCCCGGCCCAGTCCGGAAAGCTCCGGTCCGGTCACGTCCACCCCGTGCAGCCGGGCCAGCGTTTCGACGACTGCGCGGCTGATATCTCCGCGCTGCTCCGGGGTATCCAGGTGTTCAGGGGCGGATCCGGTTATGACGTGCCCGTCCAGGTAGGACATGACGTAGAACGGCACACCCAGCAGGGTCTCGTCACTGCAAACCGCAAGGATCTGCGGCACCGGAATCCCCTCACCGCCCAGCAGCTGCTGGACCCGGGCTTCCCGGACCATGTCATGCGTGGACCGGGGAAGCGGCGGACGCGGGCCGCGGCGCAGCACAAAGGACTCCCCGCCGCGGGTGATCCGGTAGGTGATGTTGGACTGCCCGTCACCGATGCGTTCCCAGGCAAGCTGACCGCTGCCAAGTCCGTGCTCGTCCAGGAAGCCGGTGACGACGTCGAGCACCAGCAGCGGCGGTCTCTCCAATGAGGCAGCCTCGGAAGCGGTAGACACTACTTCGGTCCCGTCGGCACGGGTCTGAAGCCCGCTCACTGCTCCTGCTCCCCGCGTACGACGGCGTTGCCCTGGTCAGGCGCGCCGGCTTCCACTTCCTTCCGGCGCCGGGCCGAAGCCCGCCGTGCGATCGCCCATTTATGGGTCTCATTCGAACCGTCGTAGATCCGGAACGGCCGGACTTCATTGAGGTACTGGGCCAGCGGCAGCCCGTCGGACACGCCGTCACCGCCGCACAGCTGCACGCAGCGGTCGATCACCCGGTACACGGCCTCGGAGCAGTGCACCTTGGCCACCGATGACATGGCCGACCCGGCTCTCGGGTCCGCTGCCAGCAGTTCCGCCGTGCGGGTGATGATGGCGGCCGAGGTTTCAACGTCGATCACGCTCTGCGCAATGAGTTCCTGCGCCAGCCCCAGCTCACTGATCCGGGAACCGAAGATTTCCCGCCGGCCGGTGCGGTCCAGCGCAATGTCCAGCGAGCGGCGGGCCAGGCCCAGCCAGCGCATGCAGTGTGTGAGCCGGGCCGGGCCCAGCCGGACCTGGGCGTATTTGAAGCCCAGACCCACTTCGCCCAGCACGGCGTCTTCCGGGACGGCGCAGTTCTCGAAGTACACGTGCGGGTGTCCGCCGCCGATGGTCCGGTCGATGGTGTGGATGTGCTCCCCCACGCGGATGCCCGGGTTGTCCATGTCCACCAGGAACATGGTTGCGCCGGCCGGGGTATCGCCGTCGGCCTCCGTCCGGGCCATGACGATGCAGAAGCCCGCACCGATGGCACCGGAGGTGAAGCGTTTGTGGCCGTTGATAAGCCAGGTGCCGTCGCCCTTCGTCGCGGTGGTCAGCAGGGCGTCGGGGTCCGATCCCGCGCCGGGATGCGGTTCGGTCATGCCGAAACAGGAGCGGACGTCCCCGGCAGCCAGCGGCACCAGGTACTGCTGCTTCTGCTCCGGGGTGCCGATGAGTTCAAGCATGTGCATGTTGCCCTCGTCCGGTGCCATGCAGTTCAGGGCGGTGGGGCCGATGGGGGAATAACCGGCTTCTTCGAAGATTTCCGGCCAGTCCTGCAGCGGCAGCCCCTGGCCGCCGTACTCCACGGGCACGTGCGGCGCGAAGACTCCGGCGTTCTTGGCGGCCTGCTGCAGCCTGGCGCGCTCGGACTCAGTCAGGGCCTCCCCCGGGACGGGCTCAGCGGGAATCACCACGTCCCGGATAAATGCCCGGGTTCGCAGCCGGAGGTCTTCCACGGCTTCCCGGCTGACGGCGGTGTGTGCTGGGGCGCTCATCAGGCGGTACCTCCCGCGGCCAGCAGGCCGCCGTCGAGCGTCAGTACCTGCCCGGTGACCCATGATGCGTCCGGGGAGACCAGATACGTCACTGCGTTGGCAACGTCTTCGGGTGTGCCCAGCCGGCCCAGCGGATAGGCGCTGGTGACAGCTTCTTCCTTGCCCTCATACAGTGCCCGGGAGAAGCGGGTCTTCACTACAGCCGGGGAAACCGCGTTGACGCGGATCTCCGGCCCGAGTTCGACGGCGAGGGACCGGGTCAGGTGGGACACGGCGGCTTTGCTGATGCCGTAGAGCCCGATGCCCGGTGACGGGGTATCCCCCGAGACCGAGGACAGGTTGACCACCGATCCGCCGCGTTCACGGAACCCGAGGCCGGTGTGGGCCACAGTGTCCTGCACCCAGGCGAGGGTGCCGAGGACGTTGACTTCGAAAATCTTCCGGGCAGCTTCCAGGTCCATTTCCACCAGCGGACCGAAGACCGGGTTGATGCCGGCGTTATTGACCAGGATGTCCAGCCCGCCGAATTCCCGGGCGACGGTGTCCAGAACGGTACTGCGGTGATCCGGGTCGTCGGAGGCGCCCGCAACGGCGATGACGGTGCCGTCCGGAAAGCTGTCCGCGGCTTCCTTCAGGACATCTGCCTTCCGGGCCGTCATGCAGACCCGTACACCGTGGGACACCAGGTCCCGGGCAATGGCGAGGCCGATCCCCCGGCTCGCGCCGGTGACGATTGCTGTTTTTCCTTGGAGTTTTCCTTGGAGCCCACGGTCAATTGCCACGGATCATCCTTCCTTTGGGTTCTTCCGCAGTTCCCGGCGGCGGATCTTGCCGGTCTGCGTCTTGGGCAGGTCATCGATCACGTGCACGGACCGCGGGTACTTGTAGGCGGCCAGGTGTTCCTTGGTGAAGGCAATCAGTTCTTCTTCAGTGGCCGTATGCCCGGCTTTCAGCGAGACGTACGCGACGACGGTTTCGCCGCGGTACGCATCGGGCATCCCGACGACGGCGGCTTCATAGACGGCTGGATGTTCGTAGAGCACGTCCTCCACCTCGCGCGGCCAGACCTTGTAGCCGGAAACGTTGATCTGGTCCTTCATGCGGTCAACGATGTACACCCAGCCGGATTCGTCCATTGTGGCGACGTCACCGGTGCGCAGCCGTCCGCCGGGCATGGTGCGGGCGGTGGCTTCGGGGTTGTTCCAGTAGCCGGGGACGATCTGCGGCCCGGAGAGCTCGAGTTCTCCCTGTTCACCGAACGGCAGCGCGTTTCCGGCTGTGTCGATGATGCGCGCGGTGACGTTGGGCAGCGGCAGCCCGATGGACAGGCTGCCGCTGGCGGGATCCACGGGCGCCTGCACGCCCGGCGGAACGCCGATGACTGCCGACGTTGTCTCCGTCATTCCGAAGATGTTGTGGATGTACGCGCCGAAGCGCTCCTTGAACGCGTGCACGGTCGACGGCGGGATCGGTGCGCCGCCGGAATACAGGGTCTTGGCGGAGGCGAAGTGTTCGGCTGTGGCATCCGGAACCTGATAGATGGCGTTGAAGACGGTGATCGATCCGGTGGTGCACGTAACCCGGTGTTCGGCGAAGGCGTCCACCACCACCGCCGGATCAGTGCGGTTCACCATGACCAGGGTGGTGTCCGCGAGCAGCGGAGCGGCGGCGTCGATCACGGCGCCGGTGATGTGGAACAGCGGCGCGACGGCAAGTACGGTGTCCCCGGGTTCCAGCCCCATCCAGGCCGAGCAGGTCGCCGCGACGTTGAGGATGTTGCCGTGCGTGTTCATGGCGCCCTTCGGCGCCCCCGTGGTTCCGGATGTGTAGGCGAGGAGGGCGACGTCGTCCTGGTTGAGGGTGCGGGGCGCCGGGGCGCGGCCGGCATACTCCGCGATCCAGGCGGCCATGTCCCCGTCCGGCGAGGGCTGCGCCGGTTCCGCGGAGCTGAAGATCCGGGGATCACAGCGGCTCTGGTATTCCAGCCCGGACGTGGTGACGATCCATTCAACGGCGCTGCCGGCAGCGGCAGCCTTCGTGGCCGGATAGAGCGAATCATCGGCGAGAATGCCTCTTGCCCCGGAATCTTCAATCAGGTGCCGCAGCTCGCGTTCCTTATACATCGGGTTCATCAGCACGGCGATGGCGCCCAGTTTCCAGAGCCCCAGGAACGCGATTACGTACTGCGGGATGTTCTGCAGCTGGATGCCGATGCGGTCGCCGTGCCCGATTCCCCGGTTTTCAAGCGCAGCCGCGAACGCGTCGGAGAGCTCATCGAGTTCCGCGGCGGTGAGCCGGCCGTCGAAGTAGGCGATCGCTGTCCCGCCGGGGTTGGCCCGGACGCGGGCCTTCCACGCATCCACCAGCGAGGGGGTCCGGACGTCGAGCGTGGTCGAGAGCCCGGGCGGATAGGCACCGGCCCATGCTGCCGGTGAGAGCGCCATGTCCTCCACTGCCTGCCTGCTTCCCTGTCATGGTTCCGCAACAACCTTGCGAGCGATCGCTCGGTAGAAGTAGTGTGAAGAACGTCACAAGGTAGTGTCAACCCCCTTTGGCAACCTAAAGTTTTCGACCATGAAGAGATCCGATGACTAAAGCTGCACCGAAGGAACCCGGCTCCGCATCTCGGCCGCCGGCCGCACGGGGCTGGCGCGACTACGCGGTGGATGATCTGCCGCCAATGCTCGCCAGCGCGCTGGAGTGCTTCATGGAGCACGGCTACCACGGCACCACCATCCGCCAGCTGGCCGCGCGCACCGGGCTGTCCGTTCCCGGGCTCTACCACTACTACCCCTCGAAACAGGCACTGTTGGTCGCCATCGCCTCCCACGCCATGAATGACCTGTGGGTCCGCAGCGAGCAGGCCGTTTCCGAGGCCGGCAGCGACCTCTCCCGGCAGTTCGACCTGCTGGTGGAATGCCTGGTGCTCTTCCACGCCCGGCGCCGCGGCCAGGCCTTTATAGCCTTCAGCGAGATCCGCAGCCTGGAACCGGACGCACGCGCCGCTCACATCGCGGCGCGGGACCGGCAGCAGCGGCTTATGGACAGGATCCTGGAGGAGGGAAGGGCCGCGGGCATCTTTGCCGCACCGCACCCGCGCGAAGCAAGCACCGCCGTCGTCACCATGTGCACCGGCGTCGCGCAGTGGTTCCGGCTGGACGGTGAACTCTCACCGGAGGAACTGGCCGAACGTTACCGGATTATCGCCCGGATGGCTGTGGGTGCCCAGCCTCTATAGCGAGGCGCTGGGTGACGACGCCGCTAGGGGGCCGCAGGCGGCCCGCCGGCAGGCGCGCTTCCGCCCGGGGCACCACCAGCCGGCGGTTCGCCGCCGGGTCCGCCCGCTCCGCCGGGTCCGCCCATTCCAGCGCCGGGCGCATCTCCTCCTGCCGGTCCGCCCATTCCCCCGCCAGGTTCAGTGCGGGTATCCACCCCCGCGGTCAGGGATACCGAGTAGCCCTGTTCAACGCTTCCGGTGACCTTACCGAGTTGGCTCGCGCCGCCGTCGTCCCCAAAAACGCTGTCACTCGCCAGGGTGACCTGGGCGAGGTTCCGCACTGAGGTTTCATAGCCCGCAGTGGCATACACCGCTTTGCAGGCTTCCTCAGGCAGAGCTACCTGGGACGTTGCTATCGCGTTCGCCGAATCCGTGATCGACGCTTCGTCGGGGTAGACCTCAAAGTGGATGTGCGGCCAGCGGCCGGAGTAGCAGGCAGGGAAAATACTGCTGAACCGGACGACGCCGTCGGCGTCTGCGATCTGAACCCCACGGAGGTAATTCTGGTCCTCCACACCTTCCGAATACATTGAGTACAAGCCCTCCCGGGTGCAGTGCCAGACGTACACGGCCACACCGGCGAAGGGGGCACCACCATTGGCGAGGTCGGTGATCCTCAGCTCCAGGGTCATCGGAATGCCCTCGGCAGTTCCGGAGGATTCGCCGAAGCTGGAGCGGATATCGCTGCGTACGATTCCGCTCTGCTCCAGCACATCCGGTCCGTTCGACCCGTCCCCCGGGTACGGGCCGGCCGTCTCATCCGGAATTTCGCCGCCACCGGCCTCAGACGCAGCTCCGCAGGCGGCCAGGGCCAGGGTGAGCCCGCCGACTCCAAAGGCCTTCAGGAGCTGCCGGCGCTGAAGCAGTGTGCCGACGTCGAACGCCAGCCCCTGGTCCTCCAGGTCCTCATGCGGGCGCGGCAGCGGGCGTCCCTGATATGCGGATTTTTCCGGTTTGTGCGGCATTTTCCTCCTCGACTCACAGGTTTCCCCGGATTGAGGTTAGGCCGCCTTTCTGAGTCCGAGCTGAGCAGGCACCCGCCCTACGGCGGCGGCAGCGGCAGGCTACGCGTACAGCTCGTCAAGCAGCGCCAGGCCGCGCTGTGCCCAGGCAATCTCGGATTCAGCCCGTGCGGTGAGCCCCTCATAAGTGAACCGCTTGAAAGCCGCCACCCGGTCATGGTCACCGGCCGGAACAGTGGCCAGGCGGCGGTTGAGCATATCCGACGTGCCGCCGTCGATCTCCTGGATCTTCTGCTGCCACTGGACCAGCCGGGCGCCGTAGTGCTCGGCATGGGCCCGGAGCTGGCTGCGGGCAGCATCCGGATCCGCCCACTCCAAATACGCGGCCTTGAGGTGCATGGGATCACGCTCCCGCGGATAGTCCAGCTGCGTGTTAATCCAGGTTCGGAAGGCTTCCCGGCCGGAATCGGTCACGTGGTACTGCCGCTTGCGGCCCTTGGTGCCCCAGGCGACTTCCTCACCCTCCAGCAGCCCATCGCGCTCCATGCGGCGCAGCTCCGGATAAATCTGCGAGTCCGGCGCATGCCAGACGTAGCCAACGGACGATTCGAACTGCTTGTACAGGTCATAGCCGGTCATGGGCTCCACGTTCAGCAGCGCCAGCAGTGCGTACCGAAGGCTCATAACGGCCTCTTTCGTAAAAAGAAATCCCTTGCCTAACCACTATAGACATAGATACTGTGGCGCATATCACTAACTATCTATGTTGATAGTTAGTTGTACCGCCGCATCAGTGCTGATGCTTTTGGAAGGAACGCAATGACCGCCGTCTCGACCGCTGCCGTAAGCAACATCCAGGCCCAGAGCTCCACCACCAGCAAGGTGCTGGGCTACCCGCTGAATGCCTGGTACGTGGCTGCCTGGGACCACGAGGTGACCCGCAAGCCCATGTCCCGCCGGATCGCCGACCGCCCCCTGGCGCTCTACCGGACCGAGGACGGCAAGGCCGTTGCCCTGGCCGATGCCTGCTGGCACCGGCTGGCCCCGCTGTCCATGGGCAAGACCACCGGCCGGGACGGAATCCAGTGCCCGTACCACGGGATCGTCTACAATTCCGCGGGCCGCTGCATCTCCATGCCGGCACAGGAAACCATCAATCCCAGCGCCACCGTGCCGTCCTTCCCGGTGGTGGAACGCCACCGCTACGTCTGGGTGTGGCTGGGTGATCCCACGCTGGCCGACCCGGACTCCGTGCCGGACATGCACCAGCTGTCATCCGATGAGTGGGCCGGTGACGGCGAGACAATCTTTGCGCCCTGCAACTACCAGCTGGTGCTGGACAACCTCATGGATCTCACCCATGAAGAGTTCGTCCACTCCTCCTCCATCGGCCAGGATGAGCTCAGCGAATCCGAATTCATCGTCACGCACGACGACGACACCGTAACCGTCACCCGCTGGATGCTCAACATCGATCCGCCGCCCTTCTGGCTCAAGAACATGCGGGACAAGTTCCCCGGGTTCGAAGGCAAGGTAGACCGGTGGCAGATCATCACCTACCGTGCGCCGTCCACCATCAACATTGATGTGGGCGTGGCCAAGGCCGGAACGGGGGCCCCGCAGGGTGACCGCAGCCAGGGCGTGAACGGGTTCGTGATGAACACCATTACCCCGGAGACGGCCAAAACCTGCCACTATTTCTGGGCCTTTATGCGCAACTACCGGCTGGACAGCCAGCTCATCACCACCCAGCTGCGCAACGGCGTCCACGGCGTGTTCGGCGAGGATGAGGAAATGCTCGCTGCCCAGCAGGCAGCCATCGACGCGAACCCGGACTACGAGTTCTACAACCTGAACATCGACGCCGGCGGCATGTGGGTGCGGCGGCTGATCGAGCGCCGGCTTGCGGCCGAGGGCCGGCGTCCGGATGGCAGCCGGCTTCCGGACGGCAGCCGGGCCAGCGCGGTGCTGGGCTAGGCGATGGCAGCAACGAACGTCGAAGTCTGGCAGCGCGCCGTCGTCCGGGAAACCCGGGACGTGGCCGAGGGCATCCGCCGCATAGTGCTCGCACCCGGGCAGCCGGTTCCGGCTGCGGCGGGAAGCCACGTGGACGTCATGGTCACCATTGATGGTGAGAAGCACCGCCGGTCCTACTCAATCGTGGAAACGCACGACGGCGGCAGGGAACTGGCGATCAGCGTGTTCCGCACCGCGGCGTCCCGCGGCGGATCCATCTTCATGCATACCCTGGCGCCGGGCGATGAGCTGGAAATAACCCAACCCCTGCAGAACTTTCCGCTGCGGGTGGGGGCACCGCACTACGTCCTGCTGGCGGGGGGCGTGGGCATCACCGCCATCCTGAACATGGCCCGGGTCCTGAAGAACGTAAAGGCCGACTACCGGCTGGTCTATGCCGGACGGAACCGCAGCGCCATGGCGTACCTGGCTGAACTGCAGGCAGAGCACGGTGCCGCCCTTGAAATCCATGTGGACGCCGAGGGAAGCGGGCTGTCCGTGACGGAATTGGTCGAAGGGCTGCAGGACGGAACGGAACTGTACATGTGCGGGCCGATCCGCCTCATGGACGCCGTGCGCCGGTCCTGGCGGGACCACGGCCTGGACCCCGCCAACCTGCGCTATGAGACGTTCGGCAACTCCGGCTGGTACCGCCCGGAAGAGTTCATTGTGCGTGTGCCGCGCCTGGGACTGGAAACCCGGGTGGGGCCGGGCCGGTCCATGCTCGAAGCCCTCGAAGACGCCGGAGCGGACATGATGTTCGACTGCCGCAAGGGCGAGTGCGGGCTCTGCGAAGTCCGGATCCTGAACCTGGAAGGCAAAGTGGACCACCGGGACGTCTTCTACAGCGAACGCCAGCAGCGCGCCCGGGAGAAAATGTGCTGCTGCGTGTCGCGCGCCGTCACAGATTCCGCCGCGGAAGCCGGGAATCCCGGGCTCACGCGGGGTCCCGCCGTCGTCACCATTGAGGTCTCCTAAACTGTTCTGTGATACGTCTTACGAAGGAGCGGTACCCACCTGCCTGAGCAGGCACTAAGCCGCGCCTTCGTATAGATTGAACTGAGCATTCCGCATAACGGAATGGTCGGTGAGTCACCGAATTACTTTGAGGGGACCCCGCCCTCAACCGAGAGGCTGCATATGAGCGTCAGTGAAGACAGAACGGACATCCTCAGCGGGCTGACCAGCCAGCTGCCGGACCGTGACCCGGAAGAGACCGCGGAATGGATTGAATCCCTTGACGAGCTGATCCGCTCGCAGGGCACCGAGCGTGCGCAGTTCATCATGCGTTCACTGCTCCAGCGGGCAGGTTCCCGCTCCGTTGGTGTACCCATGGTGACCACCACCGACTACGTCAACACCATTCCCGTGGACCAGGAACCCGAGTTCCCCGGCGATGAGGAAACCGAACGCCGCTACCGCGCCTGGCTGCGCTGGAACGCCGCGGTCATGGTGCACCGTGCGCAGCGCCCGGGCATCGGCGTCGGCGGCCACATCTCCACCTATGCCGGTGCCGCCACCCTGTACGAAGTGGGCATGAACCACTTCTTCCGCGGCAAGGACCACCCCGGCGGCGGCGACCAGGTCTTCTTCCAGGGCCATGCCTCCCCCGGCGTCTACGCCCGCGCCTTCCTTGAGGGCCGCCTGAGCGAAGAGGACCTCGACGGTTTCCGGCAGGAGAAGTCCCGCGAGGGACACGCCCTGTCCTCCTACCCGCACCCGCGGAACATGCCCGATTTCTGGGAATTCCCCACCGTGTCCATGGGCATTGGTCCCATGAATGCCATCTACCAGGCGCAGTCCAACCGCTACCTGCACAACCGCGGTCTTAAGGACACCTCCGACCAGCACGTCTGGGCGTTCCTGGGCGACGGCGAAATGGACGAACCTGAATCGCGCGGCCTGCTCCAGCTTGCCGCCAACGACAAGCTGGACAATCTGACCTTCGTGGTCAACTGCAACCTGCAGCGCCTGGACGGACCCGTCCGCGGCAACGGCAAGATCATGCAGGAACTGGAAGCCTTCTTCCGCGGCGCCGGCTGGAACGTCATCAAGGTTGTCTGGGGCCGCGAGTGGGACTCGCTGCTTGAAAAGGACAACGACGGCGCGCTGGTGGACATCATGAACTCCACGCTCGACGGCGACTACCAGACCTACAAGGCGGAGTCCGGCGGATTCGTCCGTGAGCACTTCTTCGGCAAGACCCCGCAGACCAAGGACATGGTTGCGGACCTGAGCGACCAGGAAATCTGGAACCTCAAGCGCGGCGGGCACGACTACCGCAAGGTCTACGCCGCGTACAAGGCTGCCACCGAGTTCAAGGGCAAGCCAACGGTCATCCTGGCGCACACGGTCAAGGGCTACGGCCTGGGCACGCACTTCGAAGCCCGCAACGCCACGCACCAGATGAAGAAGCTGACGCTGGAGGACCTGAAGGCTTTCCGCGACCACCTGCGCATCCCCATCACGGATGAGCAGCTGGAAGCCGATCCGTACCAGCCGCCGTACTACCACCCGGGAGCTGACTCGCCGGAGATCAAGTACCTGCTGGAACGCCGCCGGGAACTGGGCGGCAACGTGCCTGAGCGCCGGGAGAAGCACGCACCGGTGAAGCTGCCGGAGGCCTCTGCCTACGAGGTAGCCAACCGCGGCTCCGGCAAGCAGCTGGCGGCCACCACCATGGCCTTCGTCCGCCTGCTCAAGGACCTGATGCGGGACAAGGAATTCGGCAAGCGCATTGTGCCGATCATCCCCGACGAGGCCCGTACCTTCGGCATGGACTCGTTCTTCCCGACGGCGAAGATCTACAACCCCAAGGGGCAGAACTACCTCTCCGTGGACCGGGACCTCGTCCTGGCCTACAAGGAGTCCCCGCAGGGCCAGATTGTGCACGTGGGCATCAACGAAGCCGGTTCCATCGCAGCGTTCACCGCTGCCGGTTCCGCCTACGCCACCCACGGCGAACCGCTGATCCCGGTTTACGTGTTCTACTCGATGTTCGGATTCCAGCGCACCGCCGACTACATCTGGGCAGCAGCTGACCAGATGGCACGCGGCTTCCTGATCTCCGCCACTGCCGGCCGCACCACCCTCACCGGTGAAGGCCTGCAGCACGCCGACGGGCACTCCCCGATCCTGGCCTCCACCAACCCCGCGGTGAAGACCTACGATCCGGCGTACGGCTACGAGATCGGCCACATCATGCGCCGCGGCCTCGAAGAGATGTACGGAGAGGATTCCGAAGACCGGAACCTGATCTACAACATCATGGTTTACAACGAGCCGATCCTTCAGCCGAAGGCACCGGAAGACCTGGACGTTGAAGGTGTCATCAAGGGCATCTACAAGGTCTCGGCCTCCGACGCTGAGGGCCCCAAGGCCCAGCTGCTCGCTTCCGGCGTGGCAGTTCCGTGGGCCCTGGAGGCACAGAAGCTGCTCGCCAGTGACTGGGGCGTCTCCGCCGATGTCTGGTCGGTAACGTCCTGGAACGAGCTGCGCCGCGACGGCCTGGCAGCGGAGGAAGAGGCCTTCCTCAACCCCGGCTCCGAACCGCGCGTGCCGTTCGTAACCAAGCAGCTGGCCGGTGCAGAGGGACCGATTGTGGCGTCCACGGACTACATGAAGGCCGTTCCGGACCAGATCCGCCAGTTTGTGCCGAACGACTTCGCGTCCCTGGGCGCAGACGACTTCGGCTTCGCCGACACGCGTGCAGCCGCCCGGCGCTACTTCAAGATCGACAGCCACTCCATGGTGGTCAAGACCCTGCAGCTGCTTGCCGGCCGCGGTGAAGTGGACAAGGACGCTCCGCGCCTGGCGATGGAGAAGTACGACCTGCTCAACGTGAACGCAGGCACGAGCGGCAACGCAGGCGGAGACGCCTAGCAGCCCCGTCTGATGCAGGAAGGGCCGGAAACCGTACGCGGTTTCCGGCCCTTCCTTCGTTCTGCAGCCGGATCAGCCCTGGCGCAGGTCCTCCGCGATCTCCCGCGCAGCGGCCTGCAGCAGCGGAACAGCCCGCTCTCCGAAGGCTTCATCCACACGTGAGACCGGCCCGGAAACTGAAATCGCGGTGGGGCTGGGCGCACCGGGTACGGCTGCGGCGAAGCACCGCACGCCCAGCTCCTGCTCCTGCTCATCGACGGACCAGCCGCGCTCACGGATCAGTTCCAGGTCCGCCAGCAGCTCATCAAGGCCGGTGATGCTCGCCTCTGTTACCGCAGGCAGGCCGGTGCGGGTGACGATCCGGCGCACGTGGTCGTCCGGGAGCTGGGCAAGGACTGCTTTTCCGACGCCGGTGGCGTGGGCGTGGGCGCGCCTGCCCACCTCGGTGAAGGTGCGCATGGAGTGCCGGGAGGGTGCCTGGGCGATATAAAGCACCTGGTCCGAATCCAGTACTGCCATGTTGGCTGTTTCGCCCAGCTGGTCCACGAGTTTCTTCAGCACCGGCAGGGCCAGGGCGCCCAGCTGGGCGGTTGCCCCTTCGCCAAGCCGGATCAGCCTTGGTCCCAGCGCGTAGCGGCGGTTGGGCAGCTGCCGGACGTAGCCGAGGCCCACCAGGGTGCGCAGCAGACGGTGGATCGTGGGCAGCGGCAGGTCCGCTGTGGCGGCGAGCTCGCTGAGCGCCGCTGAACCGCCGGCGTCCGTGATGAGTTCAAGCAACTCGAAGGCCCGTTCCACCGACTGCACTCCCGAGCCAGCGGTTCGCTCAGCCATCACGGCAGGTCCTTCCGGTACGGTTCACCGAGGCGAACAGTTCAGCACTAAATCCATTGTCATTCCGTATCGCAAACAATATTATCCGTCATACGGAAGGCGTATAGGGGGCACTGCAATGGCTGAACATCGCGAACCCGTTCCTGTCCTCAACGCCGCAGATTACCAGCACCTTGCGCACTCGCTGCGCCCAACGGATGAGCTGCTGGCAGGGTCGTATCCCGGCGACGACGGCAGCCGCCAGCCGGTACACACGGTCTACGTTCCAGCTGACGCGTTCACTCCGGGGCTCTCAACCGAATGGGGCCGGCAAGCCCTGGCTGCCGCACAGGGACAGGATGGGCTGGAACGGCTCGCTTCACGGCTGGAACTCCATGATCCGGACGTCCTTGCCGATCTTGTTGCGCGGAAGCTCTCCACGGAACCCGTCGAAGACCTCCGGCTGGATTTCGAAGACGGCTACGGCGTCCGCCCGGACGACGTCGAAGACGCCGATGCAGCCGAGGCCGGACGCGCCGTGGCAGCAGCTGCTGCTGCCCGGACGGGCCCGGCCTTTATGGGGATCCGATTCAAGTCCATGGAAGCCGGCACCCGCGGGCGGGGCCTGCGCACACTCGACCTCTTCCTCTCAGCACTGCTTTCCGGACCGGGAGCGCACGGGTCCCGCCTGCAGGAGGGACTCGTGCTCACCCTGCCCAAAGTCAGCACAGTGGCACAGGTGGAAGCCATGGCATTCGTCTGCGGACGCTTGGAGGATGCACACGGCCTGCCTCCTGGCTGCCTGCGTTTCGAGGTGCAGGTGGAGACCCCGCAGGTGATCCTCGGCGCGGACGGCACGGCTGCCGTGGCACGCCTCCTTCACGCTGCACCGGGGCGGGTCAGCGGCCTGCACTACGGCACCTATGACTACTCCGCGGCCGTGGGGATCGCCCCGGAGCACCAGTCACTGGATCATCCGGCGGCTGACTACGCGAAAACCGTCATGCAGGCCGCTGCCGCCGGTACCGGCGTACGGCTTTCCGACGGGTCAACGAACATCCTGCCCGTGGGCGGACCGGAGAACATGTTCCGTGCCTGGAAACTCCACGCCCGCCTGGTGGCACGTTCCCTCGCGGCCGGCTTCTACCAGGGCTGGGACCTGCACCCGGCACAGCTGCCCACCCGCTTCCTCGCTACTTACGCCTTCTTCCGCAGCGGCTTCCCCGCCGCAGCTGCCAGGCTGGGCAACTACCTGAACGGACGGGAAAGCGCCATCCTGGATGAACCAGCCACCGCACGGGCGCTGGCCCGGTTTATCCAGCGGGCGGCAGCCTGTGGAGCAGTAACGGAGGCGGAGGTTTCCGCCGCCGGGGTGTCCGCCCAGGAACTGGACCGCCTTACCCGCCCTCGAGGAATGGAACCCCTGTGAGCCGCTATTACTCCCCCGAAGCCGGCCTGCCGCCGCAGACGGAGCTCCTCACCGGCCGTGCAGTGGTCACCGAGGCGTACACGGTCATCCCGCGCGGCGTGCTGCGGGACATCGTGGTGAGCGTCCTGCCCGAGTGGCAGCGCACCCGGGCCTGGATCCTGAACCGGCCCGTGGCCGGCGGGGCCACCACCTTTGCCCAGTATCTGGTGGAAGTGGCCCCGGGCGGCGGGTCGCGGGCCCCGGAGCCCCAGCAGCACGTCGAGTCTTTTGTCTTTGTGCTCGACGGCGGTCCCCTGGCGGTCACTATCGACGGCGAGCGCCACGAACTGGGCCCCGGCGGCTTCGCCTACCTGCCGCCGGAACGGATCTGGGAAGCAGCCAACGACGGCGCGGAACCGGCAAGGTTCCAGTGGATCCGCAAGGCGTACGAGCCGCTGGCCGGGCACACCCCGGCCGTCGTCGTCGGACATGAGGGCGCCATTGAACCGGCGGCTATGCCGGGAACGGACAATAAGTGGCGGACCACCCGCATGCTGCCCGCTGATGACCTGGCGTATGACATGCACGTCAACGTGGTCACCTTCGAGCCCGGGGCGTCCATTCCGTTTGCCGAGACGCACGTCATGGAGCACGGGCTCTACATCCTGGAGGGCAAGGGCGTGTACCGGCTCAACGAGGACTGGGTGGAAGTGCAGGAGGGAGATTATCTGTCCCTCCGCGCGTTCTGCCCGCAGGCTTGCTATGCCGGCGGCCCGTCAAACTTCCGCTATCTGCTCTACAAGGACGTCAACAGGCAGGTTCTGCTGTGATCCCGAAGGAACCCATGCCCTCCGCATTTGCCCTCCCCAGCCCGGACCTGACCGTCAACTGCTCGATCATGCTGGCGGATCTTCCGCTGCTGGAGCGCCCGGCTGCCGCAGCGGCCGCAGGGTTCGACGCCGTCGAGTTCTGGTGGCCGTTTGAGTCGCCGGTGCCCGGGGACCGGGAGGTCGATGCCTTCCTGGCTTCAATCGCCGACGCCGGTGTCCGCCTCACGGGGCTCAACTTCTATGCCGGGAACATGTCTGCCGGGGAACGCGGCGTGCTCTCATCGCCGCCGAAGAGTGCTGCGTTCCGTTCCAGCCTGGAGTCCATCGCCGGGATTGCGGAGCGAACAGGCTGCCGGGGGTTCAATGCACTGTACGGCCTGTCGGAAGAAGATGTTGCGCCAGCCGTCCAGGCCGACTGCGCGGTGGAGAACCTGGCTGCGGCCGCCGACGCCGTCGCCCATCTGGGCGGGACAGTGCTGCTTGAGCCGCTCAGCGGTCTGCCTGACTATCCCCTTCGGACCGCTGCCGACTGCTTCACCGTACTGGACAGGGTTCACGGCACCGGGCGACCGAACATCGCCCTGCTCGCGGATTTCTACCATTTGGCGGTGAACGGAGAGGACGTACCGGCCCTCATCGCCCAGCATGCGGCGTCGTTTGGCCACATCCAGCTGGCTGATGCCCCGGGACGCGGCGCACCCGGAACCGGCGATCTCCCTCTGGCAGAGTGGACGGCGTCGGCCCTTGCGGGCGGCTACAGCGGGTTCATCAGCCTTGAATACCTGAGCCCCAGCACGGAAGCGTTTGCCTGGCTTGAGCCGTACCGCGCTGGCGCGAACGGCACTTCGTGAGCGGCGGCTTCGACCTGGTGATCCGCGGGCGCAGGGTCTTCGCGACCGCCGGCACCGGTGCCTGGGAGGTTGGGGTCCGCGATGGTGCCGTTGCCGCCGTCGAGCCGCTGGGCACCGGATTGTCCGGAACGCTGGAAATGGAGCTGGCACCGGATGAAGTACTGCTGCCGGGGCTGGTGGACACCCACGTCCACGTGAACGAACCGGGCCGCACCGAGTGGGAGGGATTTGCCTCCGCCACCCGTGCTGCTGCCGCCGGCGGCGTCACCACCCTGATCGACATGCCGCTGAATTCGATTCCACCCACTGTGTCCGTTGCGGCGCTTGAGGCTAAACGCCAAGCTGCTGCCGGGCAAGTGTTCGTTGACGTAGGGTTCTGGGGCGGTGCTGTACCGGGCAGCACCGCCAGCCTGCGGCCGCTCCACAACGCAGGGGTCTTCGGGTTCAAGTGTTTCCTGGTGCACTCGGGAGTGGACGAATTCCCACATCTGGAGCCGGAGGAGATGGAGAAGGACCTCACCGAGATCGCGTCTTTCAACTCCCTGCTGATCGTCCATGCCGAGGATCCGCAGGTCATCGCTTCGGCAGAGTCGCCGTCCGGCCGCGAATACAGCCGGTTCCTGGCTTCCCGGCCGCGCGCAGCAGAGAACAAGGCCATCTCCCGGGTGATCGATGCTGCCCGCAGGACCGGCGGGCGGGCGCACATCCTGCACCTGTCCTCAGGCGAAGCGCTGCCGCTGATTGCCGCGGCCAAACGGGAGGGAATCCGGGTGACGGCTGAGACCTGCCCGCACTACCTCGCTCTGGCAGCCGAGGAGGTTCCGGACGGTGCCACAGCGTTCAAGTGCTGCCCGCCGATCCGGGAGGATGCCAACCGGGAGCAGCTGTGGCAGGGGCTCGCCGACGGAACCATTGATCTGATTGTCTCGGATCACTCCCCCAGCACACCGGACCTCAAGGACCCGGAGCACGGAGATTTCGGGGTTGCCTGGGGCGGGGTGTCCTCGCTGCAGCTTGGCTTACCGGTCGTCTGGACTGAGGCGCGGACCCGCGGAATCCCGCTGGAGTCCGTGGTTGGGTGGATGTCCTGCCGTCCGGCGGATCTGGCCGGGCTGACGCGCAAGGGCCGGCTGGAGGTTGGTGCTGATGCCGACTTTTCCGTGTTCGCTCCGGAAGATTCCTTCGTGGTGGACCCGGAGCGGCTCCAGCACCGGAATCCGGTGACCCCCTATGCGGGCAGGGAACTGACCGGGGTGGTGCGGCGGACCTTCCTGCGCGGTGCGGAGGTCTCCCCAAGCGCAGCGCCTGTTGGGAAACTCCTGCGTCGAAGCTGAGGCGGACCGGGTTTTGCCGTGGAAGCTATGAGGTGCGGGAGTTGCGCAGCGGCAGCCGGTGCAGTTCGACGTCGACCGTTCCGTCATCGATGTGGGCCACCATGTAGGTGCAGTACGGCTGGCGGCGCCGGTCTGTGGGTGATCCCGGGTTGAGCAGCCGCAGTCCGTTGGGTGTTGTGGTGTCCCAGGGGATGTGGCTGTGTCCGAAGACCAGCAGGTCCGTGTCCGGGAAGGCATCCTGCATGCGCGTTTCACGTCCCTTGGCCGTTCCGGTTTCATGCACGACGGCGATCCGCACGCCGTCGATGACTGCGGTGCCCACCTCCGGCAGTCTGGCGCGGAGTCCTGGTCCGTCATTGTTGCCCCAGCAGCCCAGCAGCTTCCTCGAGCGGTCCTGGAGCTCGTCCAGAAGCTCCTCGCTGACCCAGTCTCCGGCGTGGATTACCAGGTCTGCGGCTTCAACTTCGTCCCACACCTGCGCCGGCAGCACCTTGGCCCGCTTCGGCAGATGGGTGTCGGCGATCAGCAGCGCCCTGGTTGTCATTCGAATCCCCTTCCGGTGCGCCGTCCAGCCGTTCCCGTCCCAAACGCTCTCGGGACCTAGGTTATCGGCAGTGTGGGTTGCTTCAGCCCAGCTCTCATCGTGCCTTTGGCTTGATGGCCGGTGACGGGCTTGGCAGCGCCGGCGGCTGGCGGGCCGATGCCTCGCGGACAGGTGCCTGGCTGGCCGGGGCCTGACTGGCCGGTATCTGGCTGGCTTTGACCGTGTTTGTTGAGTCCCGCGGTGCCGCTTAGCCGACCAGTACGTACGCCTTGAAGCAAACTCGTTCTAGCTGTCGCTGGCGTGGTCGCTAGAACGGCGGTGGATCGTCTTCGATCCCATCCGTTGTTGAGCTGGCCCGCTGGCTGTACTTTCGACCGGCGGCAGGTGTTGGGTCGGACCGGCTGGGGGCAGGTATTGGGGCGGACCCGGCGGCGCGGACACCGGCTTCGTACAGACCGGGATACGCGTCTCCTGCATTGTTTCGTGCATTGTTCCGACCTCGCAGAGCTCTGGAGGTGGGCTCGCTCTTGGCGTAGTCCAGTGTGGGGTCGGTGGTGTAGGTGCGGCCGGTGGGTGAGTTCCATTCGATGGTTCCGGCCTCTGGCTGGCGTGCTTTCCAGTGGCCGAGGGTTTTGAACCTGTGGTGTTTGGGGCAGAGGTGTTCCAGGTTCGTGTGGTCTGTTGGTCCGCCGCGTGCGTACGGGGTGGTGTGGTCGATCTCTGCGTGGGTGACATTTACTGAACAGCCGGGGAACCTGCAGGTTCCGTCCCTGGCCTGGAGCCAGCGTTTGAGTCCTGCAGGGATACGCCGTGTCCGTCCCACGGTGAGGATTTCACCGGTAGCCGGGTCCTGAAGCAGGGGCGTCCAGTGCAGGGCCTCGAGGATCATCGAGCGTGCAGTCTCGGCACTGATCGGCCCGTAGCCGTTGAGTTCTGCCGGGTTTTCGTCGATTCCGGCAAGGGTGTCTGCGTTGATCAGAACCATGACCTCGGTACGGACTTTGGAGCGGTCGCGGTTGTTGGTGCGGTCCCGGTTGTTGCTCCGGTATCTTTCGGCCCGGCGGGGTCGCCTGTCCTGCCTGGAACTACCGGCGGCAGTGCTGGTGGTACCGGTAGGGGTGCGGCCCGGTGTACTAGCAGCCGCCTCAGCTCCTGCGCCTGCGCCTGCTCCTGTTCCTCTTTCTGTTGCGGTTCCGGTTCCGGTTCCGGTTGCGGTTCCGGTGCAACCCTGTACATCAGCAACCCCCTCTGTTCCTGTTCCGATTCCAGTCCCGGATCCGGTTGGTGAACCTGTGCCTGTGGAACTTGTCCCCAAGTGCGGGCATGGAGCGTCCTCGGGCTCGGTGGGCTGTGTGCCGGCCTGCTCCGTGAGGAGCAGTTCGGTGAGGGTGTCTGCGCGGAGCTGGTCCATGGTGCGGGGGTCGCCGGCTCGTTTGCCGGCTTTCGCTGCACCGGTGAGTGCGGCGAACATAGCCTGGCCCTTCTCCGCGGCGATGATCGCGCTGAGGCAGGACATGCCATCGGGCAGGGGCTGGAACATCACACGGCGTTTGTCCTTTGCCTCACGGTGCCGGACGGGGATCAGATCGGGGAAGCGGGACTCGCGGAGCCTGCGGGCTCGGCGCCCGAACCCGGCAGCGGTCCTGCCCTCGGCTGCTGCCAGCAGGTCCCGTTCGAACGCAGCACGGACTGTGAGGACAGGACTGGCCTCCCGATCGCCTGCGCTGGCTGCATCCCCCGGCCCATCCTGCACTCCATCTGCCCCATCCGGTCCGGCTGCTCCACCGTCTCCGCCTGCTCCCTCCGGTCCGCCCGGCCCGGTTTGCCCGAACAGCGCGCCCTGGTCCTGGAGGTCCAGTTGGCCGGACTCCCCATCAGGCGGTGTCCCGGCGCCGGCTAGTGCGGCTGCGTCATCTGAACCCGCGCCAGCACCCGGTTCCGGCTGCGGTTCGAGGATATCGGCGGGGAGGTTTTGGGTCTCTTCGAGGATGATGCGGGCGTGCTGGAGAGCGATCTTTCCCTCGGATAATCTGGCCAGGGTCTGCGGAGCCTGAAGACACAGGCGGGTGGATTCGCTGATGAGCTGCATCGCCGTCATGTGCGGGATGTTCAGGACAGTGGATGCCTCGGCTGCAGCCAAACTCATGGCCAGGGCGGGTTCTTCGCGTCCGGAGGCCTCAGCGATATCCCTGGCGAAAAGCACTTCCAGCCGGGCGGCAACACGTGCCTGCTGGGCCTGCGCCCAGGAGACCAGCATGCCCAGACGCTCAAGCGCGGACACGGTTTCCCCATACCCCAGGGACTCGGCACCCCGCACTGACAGCCGTCCCGCGAAACCCTCAGGCAGCAACGGCGCCGCGGTGTCCTCCACCGGCGCGGGATCAGCACAGAACACGGAGCCGGCGGTAACGCCGGGATCGTGGTTTTGTTTGGAGGTGGGACGAGACGACGGATCAGGCGTGGGACGGGTGGACGGTCCGGACGGCCCCGGCGAAGACGTGCCCTGCTCCGAACCGGTAGCACCCGGATCCATGCCCCGACAGTGCGCTTCCGTTCCTTGCGCATCACCGTTTTTCCGGTCTGCAGACCGGAAAAACGGTGAATCCGAAGAGCGGTTCATACCCCAAGACTTTCAGCTGCCACTGACATTCAGAGGCCAAAACCGGCCTCTTTCAGCACCGGAAATTACGGGACTTACACCCAGCTTTTGCGGCTCGCAAGGCCCGGTTTACCGGTGCCGGGCTCACAGGACGGCCACTCAGCAGCGGAGGTCCCTGCTTAGCTGTTGGCCCAGTCCAGCGACGCGCGGACCTGCTCCTGGCTACCGTCCGTGTAGCTGACCTGCAGAAGGACACCGTCGTCCGGATAGTCCCGCAGCTCGTCCCCGGGGAACCACAGCACAAAGTAGCCGTTGGCAACACTGCCGCTCACGTCGCCCTGGGTTTGGCTGGCATAGGAGACAGCACTGACCTCGGCTCCCGCGGCACCCACCACCATGGAAAGCTCACCTGCTGAAGTAGATCCCATACCCATGGCGGTAGGAAGCAGCCCGCGCGCGGCCGGCTCAGCTCCGCCGGGAGTCTTGCCTGAGTACCCAAAGGACCCGCCGAAGAGGGACCCGTCAGTAACGCACATGGCGGAAAATCCCCCAGGGCCGGAAAGGACAACGGTGGTCCACTCGCCCCGACGCTCGGCAATCGCCACATTGGCTCCGAAGGACTCGTCCTGCCGGTCTAAGCCACGGCATGCATTTCCGGCCTTTTCGCTGGCCCCCGGACTCAGCAAAGAGGCTGTCTGCGTCCAGCTGGCATACGCAGGATCACCGCCGCCCAGCACCGGAACTGCAAGGATCGCCAAGGCAGCCGCCGCTGCAGCACCGGCCAGGAACAACCGGCGGTTCCTTCGCGGCCGGCCGGGTATCGGCGTCAGCTTCTCAGGACGCCCCGCCCCAAGGATCCGTTCGAGGTCACGCTGCGCGCGCCGCTGGTCAAACGGGGCACCGGAGGCCGAAGCATCGAGGGACCGGAGCAGTGTGTCCGTCTGTTCGTCTCGCATCATGATGACGGTGTCCTTCCAAGAACGGGCTGCGGCGTAGCAGATGACGCCGGAAGATGGTCGAGCAGCAGCCGGAGCGCCCGGCGGGCACGGCTGAGCCTCAGCCGGTAAGCCACCGGCGAAACGCCAAGGACAGCTGCGGCCTGTGGCCCCGAGAGGTCTTCGAAGACGGCCAGGCCGAGCGTCTCCTGATGGGTTTCCGAGAGCATCCGCCAGGCCCGTGCGATGTCGATGCGCCGGGTGGCCAGATCAATGTCGGCAGTGGAGACCGGAAGATCCGCTGCATCCGCAAGGCGGAGGCCGAGGGCCCCGCTTCTGCGCTCACCGCGGCCGTTGTTCAGGAGGATGTTGCGGCTGATGCCGAAGATCCAGGCACGCGCGTCACCGGCAGAGGAAGGAACTTCCCCAACGCGGCGCCACACCACCAGGAAGGTGTCCGCGCCTATGTCTTCGGCGCGGTCGGCATCGGCTCGGCGGCGGACGAACCGGAGAAGGTCCGGATAAACCGCGGCATAGAGAGTCCGGAACTGCTGCTCCCGGTCAGGTTCACCTGGAAAGTGGGTCATGCACTGTACCTGTCCGCCATCCGGCTGAGTGTTTCATACCGGACCGGACAATCAGCAGGAATTACCCGGCGTGCTCCCTGCGCAGGTCCGCCTTGCGGATCTTGCCGCTGGCAGTCCGCGGAAAATCAGGCACGATCTCCACCGTTTTGGGAATCTTGTACCGTGCCAGCCGGCCGTCCAGGTGGGCAGCAACCGCAGCCGGCTCCAGGGTGAAGCCTTCACGGAGGGTGACGATTGCCTTGGGAACCTCGCCCCACTTCTCATCCGGAACACCGATCACTGCCACCCCGCTGACGGCTTCGAGTTCGCTGATGATCTGTTCCACTTCGGCGGGATAGATGTTCTCGCCGCCGGAAATGATCATGTCCTTGAGCCGGTCGGAGATAAAGAGGAAGCCGTCGGCGTCGAAATAGCCCATGTCACCGGAGCGGAACCAGTGCCCGTCCACAAAGGCCGATTCAGTGGCATCGGGCCGGTTCCAGTAGGACTTAATGACATTCGGTCCGCTGATCTGGACCTCGCCCACCTCGGCGGGGTCCGCGGTGCTGCCGTCCGGCCGGGCGACGCGGACGGAAGTGAAGAAGTGCGGCGCGCCGGCGGAGCCCGCCTTCTCCCGGGAATACGCCGGCGGCAGCGCAGTAGCGCCGGGCGCCGTTTCGGTCATGCCGTAGCCGCCGGAGAAGCTCAGGCCGCGCTGTTCGTAGGCGTCGATCACGCGCAGCGGCACGGCCGACCCGCCGCAGGTGAGCTTGCGGAGCGAGCTGATGTCCCGTTTGTCCCAGTCTGGGTGCTCACACAACAGCTGGTAGGTGGTGGGCACGCCGCTGACGTAGGTTGCCCGGTACTTCTCGATCAGTTCCAGGGTCCGCCCGGGCTCGAACCTGGTCTCCAAAATCACCGTCGCGCCCTTGAGAAGGTTCGGGAGCACACCCATGTCCAGGGAAGCGACGTGGAAGAGCGGGGAGATCATCAGCGCAATGTCATTCTCCGCGACGTCGTAATCAACCAGCACGTTGAAGCAGTTCCACGCCAGGTTCGCGTGGGTGAGGAGTGCACCCTTGGGCTGGCCCGTGGTGCCTGAGGTGTAGAGGATGATCGCACCGTCCTCGAGCGCCACGGGGGCATCGGCAAAGCCGGCCGGGTCCTCGAATGCTGCCTCATACGGCTGTACCGGAATCGCGGCCGCCTCAGCTCGGGCGGCACCCGTGCCGTCGTCCACGAGGAAGCGCAGCTCGACGCCGGTGCCCCGGGAACCGCGCACGGCCAGCTCGTCCAGGGCGAGGGTGTTCACCAGGACGGTGCTGCCCGAGTCCTGCAGAGCGAACTGGATCTCGGGCGGGGCCAGCCGGGTGTTCAGCGGAACAAAGACCGCGCCCAGGGATCCGGCGGCGAAAAAAGTCTCAAGGAAGGAGGGATGGTTATCGCCCAGGAAGGCCACACGCGTTCCCTGCCCGACGCCGGCGGCTCGCAGTGCTGCGGCCAGACTGTTGATCCTCTCGTCCAGCTCGGCATAGCTCGTTGCCTGCTCGCGGAAGACCAGTGCGGTTCGGGAACCGGACTTAATCCGCTGGCGGTGGATCCATGAACCAAGGCCCTGGTTCTGCATTGCTAAAACGTCCTTCATCCGTGCCGGGTGGTTTGGGTGTTGACGAGCTGGTGTGCCGGAGCCCGCCTGAGGAGGTACAGACGGGCCCCGGCACGGCTCATTACTGGACCGTCATGGCATCCAGATCGGGGGCGTTCTCAACGAACTTGTACTTGACCATGAGTTCGCCCATCTCCTTGAGCTCCTCAGTGCGCAGCTCGGCGTCGTACTGCTCCATCTTCAGGTTGGCGGCTACTTCAGCCGGCATGTTCATGAAGGCCGGAAGGACTGCCTTGACGTCGTCAATGTTGGCTTCTGCCTGGGTCAGCAGGTCTTCCATGGCGCTCTTGAACTTCTCCACGGTTTCCGGGCTGGAGGAGGCATAGTTCCCGGAGGTGAACGTCACCATGGTGGGCATGCCGGGAACGGCTTCCTGGTTGGAGTAACCCACCAGGACGTTGTCCGGGTTGGAGAGTGCCTTGCTCAGGAACGGCTCGGGGATCCAGATGGCGTCCGTGTTGCCGAGGTCCAGCTGCGCTTCCATGTCCGGGAACGGCATTTCGGAGAACTTGATCTGGGTGGGATCGGCCCCGGCGAGGGAGGCCGCCTCCATGATCGTCAGGTCACCCTGGGTGTTCACTGCGTTGACGCTGGCGGTCTTGCCCTCCAGGTCGGCGAAGGTGGTGATACCGGAGTCTGCCCGGGCCACCACGCCGTTGATGTCTTCGCCTTCTGCGTAGGAGTTGGAATACCCGGTGACGATCTTCATGTCCAGGCCCTTGTCCTTGGCCACCATGACGGTCAGCGGGTTGCCAACGGCGAAGTTCATGTCTCCGGTGGAGACTGCCGGGAGCATAGCCGCGCCGCCCTGGCCGGTCTGGAGTTCAACGTCCAGTCCGTGCTCCTCGAAGATGCCTTCATCCACGCCGTACTGCATGGCGGCGGAAGGTGCGATGCCGATGACGCCAACGACGATCTTTTCGAGCTCGCCGCCCGCAGCAGCGGAACCGGACGCGGACGGGGAGGAGCTGGAATCGGTGCCGGACAGGCTGCCTCCGCCGCAGCCCGCCAGTGCCAGGGTAGCGACGGCGCCGAGCGCAAGGGCCTTGGCAGCCCGCCGGGTAATGAAGTGCCTCATGACTTTCCTCTTCCTTGAGGGGAGAAATGGATACTGCTGGAGGTGGTGCTGGTGGTGCGGTGGTGCTGCCCGAACCGCGGACGGGGCCGGGAGTGAAGGGGCAGGTCAGGCGTAGAACCGCGCCAGGAACTCTGCGACGACGGCGGGACGTTCTTCGCCGTCGATCTCGATGGTGTTGGACGTCTTGATCTGCACGCCGCCCTTGACCTCCGTGACCTCGGAGATCACCGAGTGGAGACGGACCTTGGACCCCACCTTCACCGGGTTGGTGAACCGGACCCGGTCCAGTCCGTAGTTGACCTTGGTCTTGACGCCTTCGACGTCGAAGAGCGAGCTCCACAGCGGAATGATCAGTGACAGGGTCAGGAAACCGTGGGCGATGGGAGCACCGAACGGACCGTCCTTGGCCTTCTCGGGATCGGTGTGGATCCACTGGTGGTCGTCCGTGGCATCGGCGAAGGTGTTGATCTGGTTCTGGGTGATCTCGATGTAGTCGGTGTAGCCGAGATCCTTGCCTACCAGGGAGGGCAGTTCTTCAAAGGTGACAACAGTGGCACTCATGTGGTTTTTCCTAGCGTCTAGTTGGTAGCGGTCTGGGGCTGCAGGTCGGCGGGAAGCGGCGGAAACTTCTCGCCGACGCTCTGCTGCTTTTCAGCGAACGGGAAAGCCGAGGCCAGTTCCTCGTAGCTCCAGCCGCCGTCCCGGTACTCGGACTCCACTGCTTCGGGATGGGACCAGAGCTGCAGGCGGTCACCGCCCACACCGATTGCCTGGCCGGTGATGCCGGCGGCCCCTTCGGAGGCCAGGAAGGCGATCAGGCCGGCCACGTCTTCTGCGGTTCCGAAGCCAAGGGTCTTGCGGAAGAAATCAGGCATGGCCTCGCCGCGCTCGTCCGCTTCCACGGCTGCAGCGAAGTACGGCACGGTCTTGGTCATGGCAGTTGCTGCCACCGGAATGACCGCGTTGGCGGTGACGCCGGCTTTCTTCATTTCCATGGCCCAGGTCCGCACCATGCCAACAATCCCGGCCTTAGCCGCGGCGTAGTTGGTCTGGCCGAAGTTTCCGCGCTGGCCGGTGGGGGAACCAATGGCGATGATCCGGCCCTGGACGTTGTTTTCCTTGAAGTACGCGTAGGCTTCCCGAACACAGGTGAACGTTCCACGCAGGTGCACGTTGATCACCAGGTCAAAGTCCTCATCCGTCATCTTCAGCAGCGACTTATCCCGCAGCACGCCGGCGTTGGTGACCAGGATGTCCAGCCCGCCGAAGTTCTCCACGGCAGCGCCCACCAGCGCCCGGGCGGTCTCAGTGGAACCCACTGGAGCCACTACGGCCACGGCACGGCCGCCGTCGGCCGTGATTGTGGCCGCGGCTTCTTCAGCGACGGCGGCGTCGACGTCGTTGACCACCACTGCCGCGCCCTGCCGTGCCAGTTCGCGGGCGTAGGCCAGGCCCAGGCCCCGTCCACTGCCGGTAACGATCGCTACTTTGCCCTGAAGGGACATTCGAACTCCTCATAATTGTGTCCTGTCTCACACCATGACATCCGAGATAGTTGAGAAAGTCAACAGTTGAAATCAGGCGTACTCTTGACCCATGACTGAGACGGCCCATCCAACTGCGCGCAGCGCGGCATCCCCGTCAGCCGAAACCGGAATCGAGCGGCTCTATTCATCCGAACTGGCCAACGAGACGGAGTTCCTTGCCGCACGGGCACGTTCGGTGGGTTCGCGCCGTGCCAACGAGGATCTGGCTTCGCTTGACCTGAAGGTCAGGTCCTATTCGGTGCTGTCCCTGGCGTGCAGCGGACTTAACCCCTCCCAGCGGGAGCTGGCGGAGTTCCTGTTCCTGGACCCCAGCCAGATCGTGGCACTGGTGGACCAGCTGGAGAAGCGCGGAGCCGTGAAGCGGAAGGCCGATCCCCGGGACCGCCGGTCCAACATCATCACCCCAACGGCGGCAGGCAAGCGCCTGTATGCCCAGGCGGCAGCCGTGGTCCAGGCGGCAGGGGAAACCTCACTCGGAGCGCTGTCCCCCGCCGAACGGAACCAGCTGCGCGACCTGCTGCGCCGGGTAGCCTTCGCCGACCAGGCCTAGCCGGTCCCCAGCGCGCTGTTCATCACGCGCGTGAGGGAAACAAACCGCGGATTGGCAGCCAGGTCTTCGACCAGCACCGGCCGCCCGTCCGGGCCGGCCAGGGGAATGCACCAGTTCGGGTATTCGCGTGATGTTCCCGGCTGGTTCTGTATCCGGTGCTCACCGACGGCGTCCACCAGTCCAACTCCCACCAAGGCAGAGGGGCTCGAGGCGATCAGCCGGTGCAGCGCCTCCACCGTTCCCTGCTCGGAGGCATCCGGCCCCAGCAGCCCGTGCCTGCGTGCCAGGTCCAGGATGCCCCGGGTCGCTGCACTGTCCAGTTCCCGTTCTTCCTCCACGGGCCGGTTCAGCAGCCCAAGCGAATCCCGCAGCGTGACGTGCTCACCGGCAAGGTAACCCGCTGCCGGAGGCAGGTCGTGCGTGCCGATCGTGGCCAGCGCTCCAGGCCGGTACTCCGCGGGATCCCGTGGCCCCTGCGGGGTCTGTTCGAACCACATGATCGAGGTGCCAAGCACACCCCGTTCGGCCAGGTAGCCCTGGACCCAGGGTTCAAAGACCCCAAGGTCTTCACCAATGACGACGGCGCCGGCCCGCTGCGCTTCCAGGACCAGGATCCCCACCAGCGCCTCATGGTCGTAGTACACGTAGGCCCCCAGGCCCGGCTCCTGCCCCCGCGGAATCCACCAAAGCCGGAACAGGCCAAGGATGTGGTCCACCCGCACACCCCCGGCATGGCGCAGTATGGTGCGCAGCATGTCCCGGTACGCACCGTAGCCGCTTTCCGCGAGCCGGTCCGGATCCCAGGGCGGCTGGCTCCAGTCCTGGCCGATCTGGTTGAACATGTCCGGAGGCGCTCCGACGGAGACTTCCGGTGCCATCACATCCCGCAGGGTCCAGGCATCGGCGCCGCCGGGGTGGACTCCCACGGCGAGGTCGTGCACGATTCCGATCTCCATGCCCGCGCTGAGCGCTGCCCGCTGGGCAGATTCGAGCTGCTCGTCGCAGATCCACTGCAGCCACTTGTAGAACAGGATTTCGCCCGCGAGTTCGGTGGATTTGGCCGCCGTCATGGCACTGTGCAGCCCTTCCTGCCATTCGGGCGCATCGGGAGGATACTCGGCTGCCAGGGCGCACCACAGGGCAAAGCTGTCCAGGCCCGGGCCTGCTTCCCGGACAAAAGCCTCAAACTGCTGCACCCGCGCGGGACTGCGGGGCACCCGGTAGACCTGGCGGAGGGCCTGCAGCTTGGCGGCATAGGAAGAGTTGCGGTCCAACAGGCGTGCATCGCGGTCCACTGCCTGCTGCCCGGCAGCCAGCGCTTCGACGGCGGCGCGCTCCGCGCCGCGAAGGTAGGCATACTCCTCGATGGCTTCCACCCGGATGTAGAGCGGGTGGAAAAACCGGCGGGTAGCCGGAAGATAAGGAGAGTCCTCTACCGGCGGCACGGGTTCCGCAGCGTGCAGCGGGTTGATGAGCATAAAGGCCGCTCCCGCGCTGCCTGACACGGCGGACAGGTCTGCCAGGTCGGAAAGGTCCCCGATCCCCCAGGACCGCTCGCTCCGCACGGAATACAGCTGGGCCATCATGCCCCACGCGCGGCCGCCCGTTTTCGGGGCCGGCAGCCGGTCCGGGGTGACCGCCAGAACGGACTCAGCTTCCTGCCCGGAGTGGGACACATGCAGCGCATGCCATCCCAGCGGCAGTCCGGCCGGAAGCTGCAGCTGCCTGGCTTCCAGCTCAAGTCCGTCAACAATCGCCGTTTCGACCGCCTGCCCCGCAGCCGGCAGGGAAGGCAGCGGCACGGAGCTGCCGTCCTCCATCGTGATCCAGGCCCGCGCCTCGGCTCCGCGGGGCAGATGGACTGGAACCGGGAGCGGCTGCTGCTGGCGAAGGACCACTGTGGGCGGCAGTGTGCGCCGCCAGGGCGCCAGGGCCGCTTCTTCCAGGGATGCCTCAGCCTGTTCCCGGGTCGCCGCGGGTGCCCCGCGGGCAGCCAGCACGCTTCTCAGGGAGGCATCTGATACCTGCTGGACACCGCCGTCCCAGCCAGTGAATGTTGTTGCAACGTTCTTGGCCTGTGCCAGCTGCTCCAGCAGCTCCCTATCCGGTGCGGCGCCGTCGTCGTGTTCCGTCATGGGGTCTCCACAGTCATGCGTGCCAATCTAGGCGCAAAGGCATCCCAAAGACAGGGGGCGGGATGGTTCGTGCTGCCAAAGCACAGCGGTGCTGGAGGTCAGGGGCGTTTTTCCACCAGCCGCCAGACGTCCTGGTAGTCCACATGCTCCGCATACGGTGCGGCAAGCGCCGCCAGCGCCAGCGTGGTCCATTCCAGTTCGTCCGCGTAGCTGCGGCTGTCCGCCTCCGCATCCTGCAGCATGCGGGAGAGCGCGTTGCGCCGGGCTCCACCAATGATGTCGATGAGCATCAGCTTGGCCTCGCATTCGCGCAGCAGGCGCTCCTCATACCAGCGGTCGGAGAGGGAAATCTCGGAGCCGCCCAGCAGCTTGCGTGACTCCGCGGCGTCTTCGTGAAAGCGCGTAAGCAGGAAATCCACGATGTCCATGCCCAGACTTTACGCGCCGGGCATCCCCCGCGTCAGGGGTCCGCGGGCGTTCCGGGAATATTTTCACGCACTTGGTTGGTTGACATAACTAGGCACCCTTTCGAAGACCTATGCCTACTATCCAGGAGTTAAGTTTGCCCTCAGCCTGCGCGTCCCCATCCCGTTCCAATGCCCCTGCCCGCCGTGTCCGCAGTGTGAGCTCCGTCCACCGCGGAGACTACGTCGAAGCCCGCAGCGGCGATCAGGTCTACTACCGCGGTGAAGTGCGCGACACAGCGCCCGGACTCGCAACCCTGTGGCTCAATGATGAGGAAACCGGGATGCACACGGCCGTGAGCACGGAAGACTTCACCATCTGGCGCACCCAGCGCTAACCACGCCTGCCTGCCGGATCCCCCGGCTCAGTCAAGCAGCGCTCCGGCGCTGATATTGATAGTGGCCCCGGTTATGCTCGCCGCCATGTCCGAGGCAGCGAAAACGGCGGCGTTCCCAACATCCTCAAGCGTTGCGGCCCGGTTCAGCAGCGTGGCCGCAGCGATGGTTCCGGCAATCCCTTCCCGTCCCTCCATGGCGGCGGGGAGGGATTCCGGGACACCGCCGGAACGCAGCGTCACCACCCGAATGCCAAACGGACCCAGTTCGATGGCCAGCTGGCGGCGCATCGATTCAATGGCTTCCAGGGCCGTGACCAGCCCGCCAAGATACTGTCCCCGGTCCTCGGTTCCGGAACCGCCGAAGGCCAGGATCACCCCCGACTTCTGCTCCATCATGTGCCGGGCAGCTGCCTGCGCCGTGATGAACGTTGTCTGCACGGCCGTCGAAACCGGCCGCAGGTAATCCTCCAAATCCATGGCTGCCATGGGCGTGCCCTGAACGTCACCGTGCTGGATCACGTTCAGGGAGATGTCCAGGCTCCCCGCCGTCGCGGCGACGTCGTCGGCGTGGGCATTGACCGCGTCCTGGTTGAGTGCGTCCAGCACTGCGGTTTCCGCCAGCCCGCCCGCCGTCCGGATTTCCGCTGCAACCTCCTGCAGCGGTCCTGCGTGCCTGCCGGCCAGGAACACCCTTGCACCCTCGCGGGCAAACGCCCGCGCAGCGGCGCCCCCGATTGATCCGCCGCCTCCGTAGATAACCGCGTTCCTGCCGTTGAGGAGCATGCCGGTGTCCTTGTCTGAAGGGAATGAGCCGCACTGCGCCTCATTCTGGCACCGGCCGGATCAGAGGGCCAGAGTCCAGGCAACGTCTCGGGGATCAACCCCGTCAAGGCGGGCCGGATTCCACTGCGGCTGGTTCCGGTCCAGGAGGCGTGCGCGGACACCCTCCCTGAAATCGGGGCGTCCGATCATCCTCTCCGCCATCACCAGGTCCCGCTGCAGGACCCTGGCCAGGGCCGGTTCCCGGGCGGCTGCGCGGAGGGCGGCCAAGGCAACGCAAAGCGAGAACGGCGCCATCTGGCGAATGGCCTGCGCCGCATCCCGCGCGGCCGGCGCCGGGTGGCGCTCCAAGTTCCGGAGAATGGCAGCCACATCCTCACCTGCGTAGCACTCGTCGATCCAGTCCTGCTCGGCAGCCAGCGGTGCGGCCGGAGGTTCGACGGCGAACGCCGCCGCCACATCCGATGCCCCGCTGCCCGCGGACTCGAGGGCGGCCAGCAGCTCCGGAAGCGAGTCGGAGGGGACAAAGAAATCCGCGAAGCCGCACAGCACGGCGTCGGCACCGGTCATCGTTCCAGCCGTCAGGGCCAGGTGGGTGCCAAGCTCTCCGGGAGCCTGTGCCAAAAGCAGCGACCCGGCGCAGTCCGGGCTGAACCCAATACGCACTTCCGGCATTGCGGCTTTGGTCCGCTCGGTGGCGATCCGGATTCCGGCGTGCCCCGAGACTCCGACGCCGCCGCCCATCACAACGCCGTCCATAACCGCAACGTACGGCTTGGGGAAGGCAGCCACCCGCGCGTTCAGGGCGTATTCAGCAGTCCAGAACTCCATTGCCTCGGCGTCCGTGCCCGAGGCAATGGCGCGGATGTCCCCGCCTGCACACAAGCCCCGCTCACCGGCACCATAAAGCACCACCGCCTGAACGGCGTCGTTCGTTTCCCAGTCCTGCAGGACCCGGTCCATCGACTGGACCATGTCCAGGGTCATGGCGTTCAGCGCCTGCGGACGGTTTAGCCGGATAGTTCCGAGAGTGCCGGAGGTCCAGGCCTGGAGTTCTTCAGTGGCGTGCGTGGATGTTCGAACCGGTGCGGGGGCAGGCGAGGAATTCATGCCCGCTAGCATCCCAAGTTTTTTCCTTCGGCCCAACTCCGGGCAGTGTCCGGAACAGAGATGCGCCGGCTGCGGGCCTGGATGCCCGCAGCCGGCGCACCGGTGTTTTTGCTGGGGTGTGCCGCCCTCCTACCAGCGGACCTTGCGTTCGCGTCGGCCCTGCCGGCCATTGGCATGGCTCGGCTTGCCGCCCTTGCCCAGGCTTTGCCAGCCGGGCAGGTTGGCTTCCTGCTGCCTGGCTGCAGCAAGTCGCTGCTGGCCTTCCTCGCTGAGCCGCCGGGCGGCTGCGGGGGCGATGTTGACCTGCAGCTGCGGCTCGGCCCCGGCGGACGGCTGGTTCAGCAGGCCGGCTTCGTCGAGAGGATTCTGTGACGAGTTGGATGTCGGTTCGGTCATGGTTTTGCTCCAGTTCATCTCTGGCTTGGCTGGGCCAGGGCTGAGCCCTTCCGGGCACGCCGGGGCTGAACGCCACCGGCGGGATTTCGAGCTGCAGACGGAAGGACGCGCTAGGCCAAAGGCCTCGACAAGCGGTTTATGTGGGTCTGCGTTGAGCGGTTCGCGCCAGTTTGACCAGGCCGGCAATCTCCGGCCGGCGCAGTTCGCTACTCGAAAATGAGCATGTCCATGGGCAGGACCCTAACAAACCCGGAGGGTGTTGAAAAGAGCGAAACCCACATTGCAGGAATCTAGCGGAATCCTCCGTCGCTGCTCAGGACCTGGCCAACCATCCACTGGGCTTCGTCGCTGACAAGCCACGCGATGAGCCGGGCTGGGTCGTCAGGCTCGCCAAACCGGCCGGAGGGGAACCGCGCCAGCACATCGGCGAGGACCTCCGGAGGGCGGTCAGCCGTTTCACCATTGAGGTACCCCGTATTCACCGGTCCGGGATTCACTGTGTTGAGGAGGATTCCCCTGCGCGCCAGGTCCGCGGCCACGGACGGCGTGATGCCGGCCAGCGCCGCCTTGGACGCGGCATAGGCGATCTCCGAATCCATCACCCCTCCGTTGATCTGCCCCGAGGTCATCCAGATAACCCGGCCGCCGGACCTGCCGTCATGCTGCGCCGCGAACTCCCTGGTTGCGAGCAGCGTGGAGCGGGCATTGACCTGCCAGTGGGCGTCGAGCATCTCCGGAGTCATCTCCGCCAGCGGGCCGTCCCCGCCGCTGCGCGCGTGGTTGCAGACAAGGATGTCCAAATGACCCAGTTCTGCTGCCGCCGCGCGGATCAGCTCCGAAGCCGCATCAGGTTCGGCCAGGTTGGTGCTTTGGTGTGCCAAAACGGCATCCGGGGCGAGTTGCCCGCGCAGCCCGTCCGCGACCGCGTCAAGGGAGTCCCCGCCCCACGGCTGGTCCAGGTCATGCGGGCGGTAGTGGGCGGTGAAAAGGCTCGCTCCCATCCGGGCGAGCCGTGAAGTCACGGCATAGCCGATGCCCTGGCGGCGGCTCACTCCGGTGACGACGGCGGTGCGGCCTGCCAGCGGCAGGGGATTGTCCACGCTCAGGGCCTTCCGGGTTCAGTGTCGGCAATCGCGCTGGGGGTTCCGAAGCGGTGGGCCGTAATGCTGATCGCCTGTTCGTGCAGGAACGGCAGCAGTTCCACTCGGCCCGATTCGGTGACCGGCTGAGAGTACACGGCACAGTCCGGACGTCCTCCCAGTGCTGCCGCCAAGGCGCGGCGGTCTCCGCCCAGCAGGCGGATCCTGGACGGCGGAGTTTCCATGCCCGCCACCCGCGAAAGCCATTCGGCGTCGTTTTCCACCGTGACGGAACAGGAAAAAGCCGCAAGGACAGCGGTAATGCCGGGAGCCAGCGCATCCGGCACCGAGACCGTGACCCCTGATTCCGCCAGCAGCGCCGCCGAGAGGACGCGCAGCACCGACGGCAGCGGTTCGGCCTCGGCCAGCCGGACGTGGACGGGAACCGGCAGGTAGCGGAAAAGGTTCCGTTCCGCCGTGAGCCCGGAGACGTCTTTGGCCTGTCCGTATTCGTCCGCCCAGGCAGCGGCGTCGGAAGCCGCAGCACGGTGCAGGAATCCGAGGTCGGTACTGGAGAGCACTGATGCGCTGCCGGCCTGCTCCAGCAGGGCGCCAACCTTTTCGCCCGGAGCTGCGTCGGCTTTCGAGGCTTCGGTGCTCCAGCTGCCCAGTCCCAGCAGGTAGTTGGGACCACCGGCCTTGGTTCCGGCACCCACCGATGATTTCTTCCATCCGCCGAAGGGCTGCCTGCGGACAATAGCACCGGTGATGCCCCGGTTCACGTAGAGGTTGCCCGCTTCCACGGCTCCGGTCCAGTAGCTGATCTCCTCCGGGTCCAGCGAATGCAGTCCGGCGGTGAGCCCATAATCCACCTGGTTCTGCAGCCGGACTGCGTCCTGGAGCGTTTCAGCCCGCATCACGCCCAGTACCGGGCCGAAGTACTCGGTGAGGTGGAACTCCGAGCCCGGCTGCACACCGGATCGGATGCCCGGAGACCAAAGCCGGCCTTCGGCGTCGAGCTTTTGGGGCTGGAGCACCCAGGTCTCCCCCGGGCCCAGCTCGGTGAGTCCGCGCAGCAGCTTGCCGGATGCAGGTTCAATAACAGGTCCCATTTGCGTCCGGGGGTCCTCCGGCTCTCCCACCGCCAGGGACTGCACTGCATCCAGCAGCTGGTGGTGAAAGCGGCGCGATTCAGCCACGGAACCGACCAGTATCACCAGCGAGGCAGCAGAACACTTCTGCCCGGCGTGCCCGAATGCCGACGCCGCCACGTCGCGGGCGGCGAGGTCGAAGTCCGCGCTGGGGGTCACCACTATCGCGTTCTTGCCCGAAGTCTCAGCCAGCAGGTCTAGGTCCGGCCGGAAGGAGCGGAACAGTTCCGCCGTTTCATAGGCGCCGGTCAGGATGACCCGATCCACCGCCGGATGGGAAATAAGTTCGCGGCCCAGCTCGGACTCGCCCAGCTGCACAAACCGCAGGACGTCCCCGGGCACACCCGCTTCCCACAGTGCTTCCGCCAGTACCGCACCGCAGCGTGCTGCCGGTCCGGCCGGCTTGAGGATCACGGCCGACCCCGCCGCCAGGGCTGCCAGCGTGGAACCGGCCGGTATTGCCACAGGGAAGTTCCATGGCGGAGTTACGAGCGTGAGGCGGGCCGGGTGGAACCGGGCGCCGTCGACCGCGTCCAGTTCACGGGCACGCTCAGCGTAGTAGCGGGCGAAGTCGATGGCCTCGGACACCTCTGGGTCGCCCTGGTCCAGGGTCTTGCCCGCTTCGGCTGCCATGACCTCCAGCAGCTGGGCGCGCCGGGCTTCCAGGACATCCCCGGCCCGGTGCAGGATCTCCGCACGTCCGGCGCCCCCCAGGGCAGCCCATTTTTCCTGCGCAGCCGCCGCTCCGGTCAGGACGTCTTCGAGCTGTTCTTCGGTTTCCACCCGTGACGCCGACAGGAGGCCAAGGCCGAGGTTCGATTGCGGTACCCGGGACAGGATCTCCCGTCCCCAGCCCCGGTTGGCGGGCAGCGAAGGATCGGTGTCCGGCGTGTTCCCGAATTCCTCCGGCCCGGGCTCGGGGGCCCGGGTACGGTCCTGCCGGCGCCGGGGAGCGGGAACACTGCTGTCCGCAGCCGCCAGGGAATCAAGGAACCGCTGCTTTTCGCGTTCGAAGAGCTTTTCCTCCTCCGCCAGGTCAAAGACTGCGGACATAAAGTTCTCGCTGCTGGCGCCTTCTTCCAGCCTCCGCACCAGGTAGGCAATGGCGACGTCGAACTCCTGCGGGTGCACCACCGGCGTGTAGAGCAGCAGTGAACCGACTTCCTTCTTGACCACTTCAGCCTGCGCGGTGGCCATCCCAAGCAGCATCTCCACGTCAATGCCGTCCCGGACTCCGCGGGCACCGGCGAGCAGCCAGGCATACGCGATGTCGAACAGGTTGTGGCCGGCGACGCCGACCCGCACGTTGCTGATCCGGTCCGGGTTGAGCGAGTAGTCCAGGACGCGCTTGTAGTTCGCGTCCGTTTCGAGCTTCGACCCCCAGGTGGCCAGCGGCCATCCGTGCAGCGAAGCCTCCACCTGCTCCATGGGGAGGTTGGCCCCCTTGACCAGCCGCACCTTGATGGGTGCACCCCCGGCGGCGCGGCGGGAAGCGGCGAACTCCTGCAGCCGCTGCATGGCGGCCAGCGCGTCAGGCAGGTAAGCCTGGAGCACCAGGCCCGCTTCAAGGTTACGGAACTCGGGCCGGGACAGAAGTTCCATGAAGACCGCCATGGTCAGCTCAAGATCCTTGTACTCCTCCATGTCCAGGTTGATGAACTTGGGGCGGGGTGATTCTGCTGCCAGCCAGTAAAGCGGAGCAAGGGTTTCCGCCACGTCGGCCACGGCTTCGTCGAAAGCCCACGGTGCGTGGGGAGCCACGGTGGAGGAGACCTTGATGCTGACGTAGTCGACGTCGCTGCGCTCCAGCAGGCGGCGTGTGCCTTCCAGCCGGCGTTCGGCTTCCCGGCGTCCCAGCACTGCTTCGCCGAGCAGGTTCATGTTCAGGCGGACACCGTCGCGGCGCAGCCTGCGGATGGATTGGCCCAGGCGGTCCTCGGAAGCGTCAATGATCAGGTGGCCGACCATGCTCCGCAGCGCCCGCCTGGCCGCGGGGACCACCACTGAGGGAACGGCCGGGCCCAGCACTCCGCCAGTACGGACGGCAGTCTTCAAATACCAGGGCAGGAACCCGGGAACCCGGGGAGCAAGCTTGGCGAGATTCCGGGCAGCGACCTGCAGGTCTTCGGGACGGATCACCCCGTCAACGAAGCCAACAGTAAAACCGAGGCCTCCGGGGTCCTTGAGGACCCCGGCCAATTGCGCAGCAGAGGCGTCCACTTCAAGAGTGGACGCCTCTGCGAGCCAGGTTCGAACCAGCTGGATGGATTCCTCCGCGAGGTTGGCGGATTGGGAATCGGAGCTGTAGGGGGCATCATTGCCGGGGTGTGGCGATGTGGTGTGGGTCATCCTCCCAGTATTGGAGTCTTTGCTCCCAATCGGAAGGGGCACCCCGTTTCACCTGCGGTTATGCTTCCCGGGTCCTTGGATGGCTAGGACTGGTACGGTGCCTGCGGGTACTCGCCGTACTGCTGGGCGCCGGCGTCGAACCGGGCACCTTCCGGCTTGCTCGGCATCAGGGAGAACACCAGGATGGCAATGCCGCCCACACCCGGAATCAGGCCAAGCAGGATCAGCCAGCCGTTGAAACCGCCGTCGTGCAGGCGCCGCACCGTCAGCGCGAGGCTCGGCACCAGGGTGGCCAGCGACCAGAGGCCAATCAGCGCGTAGGGGAACAGGAAGCCGGTGCCTTCCAGATCGCCGGTCACCGGATCCACGCTGCCGACGGCCGCGGCGAACATCCAGATGACCAGCGCGGTGATGACGATGAAGTTCACCAGCATCCACCACCAGTACTCGCTGCGGCTCGCCCGGCCGGAGAAGGTGGCGTACTTCTTGAAGAACCGCTTGACGGCATCTCCGATGCCTGCGCCGTAAAGCGGCTGGGACAGGTCTGTGGCGCCGGGCTGGGCCGGCACATACGGGTTGGGTGCAGAGTGCTGTGACATTTCGGATTTCCCCCTGTAGCTAACGTGAAGGCCGCTTATTGTTTACGCGACCGAAGGGATAATAGCCCACGAACTGGTTGCCGTCGAGGCCGTTTTCGCAGGTCAGGAGGGGTTTCATGAAGACGGAGTGCGCCCGGGCTCGGCTACGCGTGGCGGCTCGTCCGCGTCAAGGCGAAACTTGCCGTGGACCGCGCAGAACAGAACCCCGCCGGCCCTTATGGCGCAGCGGGGTTCCGTCCACAATCGACTAGCCGGCTGATTCCGGCCTACATTACGCGGAAGCGCTCAGCGCGAGCTCCCCGATCCCGAGCCGGAGGAGTCGTCGTGGCCTGAGTCGTGGCCCGAGCCGGAGGAATGGTGTCCGGAACCGGTGCTGCCCTCAGATCCCGTGGACATGGAGCGGCCGGAGGCATCCTCCACTTCACTCTCGATCCTCTCCTTGCGCACTTCCTCGGAAACATTCTCCGTTCCAGTGACCGTTTCAGTGTCCAGCCGCACCCGCTCAACCGGTTCGGTGTGCTTGTGGACCACCGGCTCCTCGGCATGCAGCGTGACTTCGTACTCGTCTTCGCGCATCTCGGGTCCGCTCAGGGCGGCTTCACGGTTGGCATCCGTGATCGGCTCCCGCTCGATCACGACTTCCTCATGGCTAACCGGCACCTGGGTGGTGACATTCTCCGTCACCGTGTACTTCCGCAGGCGTGCCCGGCCCGTCTCATGGCTTTCGGTTCCAACGTCCAGCTGCTCCTCCGAACGCGTCATGGCGTCGTCAATACCGGAGCGCGAGCCGGAGGAATCCGAAAGCCCGGTGGTACCCGAATGTCCGGTATCGGTTCCCATACCCGAGCCCACTCCGGAGCCGGACTGCGTATCATCAACCAGGCCGCTTCGCCCCCGGTCTGTTCCGGAAATGCTCTCGGTGTCGGACTCGATGAGCGTGTCCGTGCCCGCATCCGCATTCAGCGAATCGGCGTCGGAGGTGCCGTCGTCGTAGGTGAAGCCGTAGTAGCGGTAAAGGGTGACTTCCTCTTCGGCACTGATGGAGCCGTCGCTGGCGATCTGCGGCGCGTTCTTCACCTCGTCCTTGGAATAGGGCACCAGCACGTCGACGCCCTCCACGCTGGCCTCGCTCAGCGGGACGAACGTCTCGCTCGTCCCGAACAGGCCGGTGTTTACCGTGACCCAGGCCGGTTCGTTGGTCTGGTCATCGAGGTAGAACGTTCCCACTGATCCGATTTTGTCGCCGTTGGGACCAAGAACGTTTCCCGAAGCGGCCATGAGTCCTTCGACTTGCTCGTTGCTGATCATCGTGTTTTCTCCTTCGGCAGCGAATCTGCGCCGGGGGTCCGGCACAGCGATCACGATTCTCGAGCCGGGATCCGATCGAAGCAGCTTCCGCCCGCAGCTGCCCGATCGCCGTGCCGGGCGGATAGCCGCCCGGGCGGCGCCGTTTCACCGGCGCCGGTTCCGGCTCCTCTGGCCATTTCTCCGGCCGGGCCTGAATTGCCAAGCCTACTTATTATTCCACTGCCTGCATGCAGGCGCGTCAATAGGAAACCGGGTAAGCCCGGGAACCCGCGCAAAGGAGCCTCGAAGGAGCGCCGAACACGCCTCCGGTGTGGGAAAACGGCTAGGAACGGGTGGGGAAGAGGAGGCTAGAGCGAATCCTGCAGGGACTCGCGCACCTGCTTGCGAAGAACCTTGCCCAGCATGGACTTGGGCAGTTCATCGATTGCCACGATCCGCCGGGGAACCTTGTAGGGAGTGAGCCGTTCGCGGCAGAAGGCCCGCAGTGCCTGCTCATCGAGTTCGGTGTCCGGCTGCATAACGACGGCGGCAACCACCTGCTCGCCGCCGGCACCGCGGGGCAGGCCCACCACTGCAGCGTCGGAGATGCCCTGGTTGCTGCGGAGCACTTCCTCCACTTCGGACGGGGAGACGTTGAAACCGCCCGTGATGATGAGTTCCTTGCGCCGGTCCACCACCTTCACGAAGCCGTCACCGTCAACGGTGACAATGTCCCCGGTTCGCAGCCAGCCGTCCTCGGTGAGGATCTCCTCGGTTTCCTCCGGGTTGTTCCAGTAACCGGCGAACACCTGCGGCCCGCTAAGCAGCAGCTCGCCCGGCTCTCCCTGCGGAACGTCGCGGGAGAGATCGTCCGGATCCGCGACCCGCATCCGGGTGCTGGGGAACGGCACGCCGATGGTTCCGTTCCGGCGGGTCTCGGCGAACGGGTTGCCCAGTGCCACCGGGGAGGATTCGGTCAGCCCGTAGCCTTCCACCAGCAGGCCGCCGGAAACTTCTTCCCAGATTTCAACGGTCTTGGGCGAGAGAGTCATCGCACCGGAAATGGCGAAGCGGATCGTGGAGATGTCGATCCCCCGCTTCTTCGATTCGATGGCAACCTTCTCGTAGATCGGAGGAACGGCGCAGAACACGGTGGGCTTGGACTTCTTGGCGGCGTCCAGGACAAGATCCACGTCGAACTTCGGGAAGAGCACCAGCCGGGAGCCCGTAAGCATGGCGAACGTCAGGTAGAGCGTCAGGCCAAACGCGTGGAACATCGGCAGCACGCCGTAGATAACTTCCTCGCCTTCCTTAGCACCGTGCATCCAGGCCTGGCCCTGCAGCGCGTTCGAGCGCAGGTTGTAGTGCGTGAGCATGGCGCCCTTGGGCACCCCCGTAGTGCCGGAGGTGTACTGCAGGGCCGCGAGGTCCGTTACCGCGGGCTTGGGGTGCTGCGGGTCGATCGGGTCGTTGGCGAGCAGCTTCTCCCAGGGGATCGTGTTCTCAGTCTTGGTGGTCAGTCCGGCCCGGGTGCGGCGGAGGGAGGGAATCGGCAGCCGCAGGCCAAGGCGCTTCAGGCGCGGCATTGCCTTGGTGATGTCCACGGAAATAATGCTGGGCACGGCGACGTCGTCCGGGAAGTCCTGGACCTTCTCCACTGCCTTGTCCCAGACGATCGCCACCTGGGCCCCGTGGTTTTCAAACTGGTGGCGCAGTTCGCGCTCGGTGTAGAGCGGGTTGTGGCCCACGACGACGCCGCCCAGGCGCAGCACTGCGTAGAAGGCGATGAGGTACTGGGGGCAGTTGGGCAGGATGATGGCCACCCGGTGCCCCTTCTTCACGCCCAGCTCGCGCAGCCCTTCGGCAGCACGGTTGATCTTCTCTCCGAGCTGCGCGTAGGTGGTTTCGGCACCGAAGAACTCCAGCGCAACCTTCGGTCCGAACCGGGCCACGGCGTCTTCCACCACGGCGGTCAGGGATTCGGTGGGCAGTTCAATTTCTGCCGGCACGCCGGGCTGGTAGTGCTTAACCCACAGCGGTTCCTGGGCAGCGGTCATGGACGGAGCTCCTTAGTTTCGGTACTTTCCGACTATATTCCAGTCCCCGCATAGATGGAGAAAGCACCGGGATTTCCGCCCCTCCTACTGCGCTGCGAGCCCGCCCAGATACCGTGCGAGCTGCCGCGGCGCGGAGACCGGCGCAGCGGCGTCGACCACTGCGTTGTAATTGGTGTTGGTGTTCACGTCATAAGTCAGGACCCGGCCGTCGGCCGCCTCAATGAACTCGATGCCGCAGACCTCCAGGTTCATCCGGCGGGCAAACTCCTCGTACCGGGCGATGATCGGATGGTCGAACCCTTCCCGCAGGCTGAAGAGCTGGGTGTCCGGTTCCGGTGCGATCGATGCCCCCGGCGGCATAATCGGCGTTCCGGTGGCCGGATCGATGGCGCAGGCATCGGCGGGGCAGAGCTGGAAGCCCCCGCGGGCGGTGTCTGCGCGGATGGCGTAGACGAACTTCCCGCCTACGAGTTCCACCCGGCTGATGGACGGTTCAGCCGCCTGGATGAATTCCTGCACCAGGGTGATGCCGTCCTGCGGCTCCTCGAATTCGTCCGACGCCACGTAGTCCGCCAGTTCCCCGTGGGATTCGAACTTGCGTACGCCCAGGCCCTTGCCGCCCTGGTTGTGCTTCAGGATGAACGGCACCGGAAATTCCTTGGCGGCAGCGAGGATCTGGTTCCGGCCAATCGCAGCCACAGTTCGCGGCGTCTCAATGCCTGCTGCACGCAGCGCAGTGAGCTGGTCCACCTTGCTCATTTCAAGTTCCAGCACCCGGCGGCCGTTGACCGTACGGCGGCCGTGCGCCTCCAGCCAGGCCAGCACTGCGCGGGCATAGTCCTTGGAGAGGCCGTGCCCGCGGGTGTGGGAGGAGGCACTGATCCGGGACCAGAAGATTCCTTCCGGCGGCGCTGCGTCCACGTCAAGGATGCCGTCCGTCAGCAGCCATTCATGCACCTCGACCCCTTCGGCCTCGAAGGCCTTGGCAAAGGGCGGGAACCACTCGGGATTCTCGTGCAGGGCGTATACGGGCAGTGCCATGGGGAGACCTTTCAACAGCGTTGGAGCGTGATGGAAGCCTACTGGATGAAGATGCCGTTGCCCGGGCCGAGGGGAAGGTTGAAGACATAAAAGACAGTCAGCACCGCTACCCACGCGATCCAGAAGACCACCGTGAAGGGCAGCATCCGTGAGATGACCGTTCCCAGCCCGGCGGAAGGTTCATACCGGCGCAGCATGGTGAGCAGCACAATCATGTACGGGTTCAGCGGAGTGAGGACCTGGGTAGCCGAATCACCCACCCGGAACGCCGCCTGCACAAATGCCGGTTCGTATCCCAGCAGCGCGAACATGGGCACAAAGACGGCGGCCATCAGGGTCCACATCGCCGAGCCGGAGATGATGAACAGGTTCAGCAGGGAGGCCAGCACAATGAAGGCCAGGATGGCCGGGTAACCGGTGAGACCGATGGACTCAAGCCCGGAGGCTCCCGCGACGGCGATCCAGTTGCCGATCCCGGACCAGTTGAACAGCGCAATGAACTGCCCCAGCACGAAGGCGAGGACCAGGAACCCGCTCATCTCCTTGATGGACTGGCCCATCACCCGGGGGATGTCCCTGGCACCGGGCATGGTTCCGGTAATCCGCCCGTACACCAGGCCGGGGACCACGAACATCACGAACACGATGAAGACAATCGAGGAGAGCAGCGGGGAGGAGGGCAGGAACCCGCCGTCCTCGTTGCGCCACGGCGAATTGGGCACCAGCGCTGCCGCGGCAATCGCCCCGGCCACCAGGGCACCCAGTACCAGTGCCCAGCGCAGGCCGCGCCGCTCCACAGGGGTCAGGTTCGGGTCCAGGACCTCTGAAGCCGCTCCGCCGTCCGCACCGGCATCCTCCTCTTCGGTTTCGCTGCGCGGCACGGACTGTTTCACCAGCCGGGGTTCGAGGACCTTGTCGATCAGGAACCCTGCAGCAAGGATCAGCATTCCCGAAGAGGCCACGTTGAAGAAGTAGTTGGAGAGCGGATTAACCGGCTCCCCGGGGTTGGGCAGCGCACCGGTCACCGCCGTCGTGATTCCCGCGAAAAGGGCGTCCAGCGAAGTAACCAGCATGGAGGTTGAGTACCCGGCACCTGCGGCAGCGAAGCCGCCCAGCAGCCCGGCTACCGGATGCCTTCCCGCAGCTTTGAAGACCAGCGCGGCAAGCGGCGGGATCACCACGAAGGCCGCGTCCGCCATGATGGATCCGGCCACTCCCACCAGCCCGACGGCGTAGGGCAGCGCCCAGCGCGGGGCCGCTCCGAAGGCCCGGCGGATCATGGCAGCAAGCAGCCCCGACTTTTCCGCGACCCCCACTGCGAGCAGGATCGGCAGCACCGTGGCCAGGGGCGGGAAACCAAGGTAGTTCTCCCCCAGCGTGGTGGTCAGCCAGCTCATTCCCTCCGCAGTGAACAGCCCACGGATGCGGGTGGCTTCATCGCTGCCGGGAACGGTGACGCTCACGTTTGCCCAGGCCATGGCGGTGGAGGCGACAGCCACGATCCCGAACAGCAGCAGGAACAGGATGAACGGATCAGGCAGCCGGTTCCCGACCCGCTCCACGCCGGCAAGAAGCCGGTCCGTGACGGAGGAACGGGTGGCAGCGGGGGCAGCGTTCATGGGGCGTCCTTCGGGTAGTGCGGGATCCTAAGGCGGGCTTAGCAGGAGCGGTCAATCGAAGTAGCCGGCAACGTCCACGGGCCCGCCGGCTTCGGCGAACTCCCGGGCTGCTGCACGCTGCAGCTCCGGATCACAGAAGAAGTCCAGGGCCGTCAGCGCCAGCCCTGCCGCGCCGTCCGCCGCGCCCAGCGCAGCGGCCGGCGAGCCGGCTGCCGCCGCGAACTCCCGGGTGTGCAGGGCAACGTCCGGGGCGGAGATGGCGATCAGCGGATGGATTCCGGGGACCCGGTAGCTGACGTTGCCGAAGTCAGTCGACGCTGCGAGCGTTTCCGAGACGACTCCTGCCGGCAGCGGGTCGCGTCCGCGCCGGCGCTGGGCGGAAAGCCAGCGGCCCGTCAGGGCGCGGCTTGAGCGCACGGGCAGCGAGGGCGGCTCTTCGTCCCACTCAATCTCCACCCCAGTGCCGGTCATGAGCGCTGCCCCGCGGACAATGTCCTCGATCCGGCCGCTGAGTTCCCGCAGCGTTTCGGGGTATTTGGAGCGCGCATAGAACTTCATTTCGGTGAACTCCGGAATGATGCTCGGCCGCTCCCCGCCCTGGGAGATGACAGCGTGAATGCGGTCCGACGGCGGCATCTGCTGGCGCAGCAGTCCCACGCCCTGGTAGGAGAGGGTGGCGGCGTCGAGCGCATTGCGGCCCATGAACGGCTGGGCGGAGGCATGCGCCGCAACACCGAAGAACTTCACCGTCAGCACCCGGCGTCCCAGCCAGACCTGGTCCACCACGTCCGTGCCCAGGGGGTGGACCATCATCGCGGCGTCCACACCGTCCAGGGCGCCGTGCTGGATCATGACTTCCTTGCCGGAGTACCCTTCTTCCGCCGGGGTGCCGAGGAAGACCACGGTGCCGGGAAAAGCACCAGGATCATCGCGCAGGGTTTCGGCCAGGGCCAGGAAAGCACCGGCGCCGGCTGCAGCAATGACGTTGTGGCCACAGGCGTGGCCGATTCCCGGAAGGGCGTCGTATTCAGCCAGGACGGCCACCACCGGAGCCCCGGAACCGGCCTGCGCCCGGACCGCTGTGTCCAGGCCATGGACCCCCGTCTCGGCGTCGAACCCGTGCCGTTCGAGCAGGTCAGCCACTCGTCGGGCGCTGCGGTGTTCCTGATACGCGGTTTCCGGGTCCTGGTGAAGCTCGGCAGCAAGTTCGGCCAGTTCCGGGCCCAGTGCGTCCACACGCGCCAGGACTGCCTCAGCGAGCTCTTCCGGCGCTCCGGCGAAGGGGGAATCCTCGTGCTGGATGTGACCGCGGCGGAACTGCGTCTCCTTGTCCAGATAGTCCAGGTAGTCAGTGCTTGGCTGCGTTGGCTCAGTCATGCAGCCCACCCTATGACCGTTCCGCGGGCGATTCCTGCCGGTGCCGCGTTGTCCCGCTGCGGGGGTTCCCGTGCAGGCCGGACCCCTCTAGGATTACGCCGCCGTTTCCAGTTTCGCCCCCGCGGTCCGGCCTAGCGCCCGCGGCCGGAGATCCTTGCAACCAGGCCTTGCGGCCCCCGGCTTCCCACCGCGGCCAGTACCTTGTAGCGCTTGGACGGCACGGAAACTCCTTTGCCGGCGAAGGCATCTGCGAGTCCTTCGCGGACCACGCGGTCCGCGTCCAGCCACATCCACTTGGGGTAAACCGTCTTGTCCATCTGCATGCGCTGGTGGAACTCCGTGTGCACGAATCCCGGGCAGACTGCGGTGACGGAGATGCCGCGGCCGGCGTAGTGCAGGTTGGCCCAGCGGCTGAAATTGATCACCCAGGCCTTGGCCGCACTGTAGGTCCCCCGCGGAATGAACCCCGCCACGGAGGCAACGTTGATGATCCGGCCGCCGCCGCGTTCCAGCATTGAGTTCACGGCAGCATGGCTGAGCAGCAGCGGCGCCTGGACCAGGACGGCCAGGTGGTCAATCTCTGTCTGTGCCGGGTTGGCGTGGAAGTCGTTTTTCAGCCCGTACCCGGCGTTGTTGACCAGGACAGCGACGTCGGGGCAGGCCACCCGCGCGGCCACCTTTTCCACGCCGTCCGTCGTTGACAGATCGGCGGGGATTACGGACGCTTCAACGTGATAGCGCCGGGACAGTTCCCCGGCCTTGGCCTGCAGCCGCTCTTCGTCCCGCGCGGTCAGGACTACGTTATAGCCCCGTTCGGCAAGGGCACGGGCGAATTCAGCACCCAGCCCGGCGGTGGCTCCGGTAATTACTGCCGTTTCAGTCATTGGGACAGCCTGCTACTCCCGCGATGGGTTTGGCAACGTGCACTCTCGGCGCGGCGTTGCCTGGCTGCCCGCACCCTCCTACCGTGGGAGGACCCCCGCACCGTGCAGCACGATGCCTTGAATCCAGGAGTGCCGTGGTTTCCCAGGCCAGTCATCCGTTTCCCTACGCCGACCGGGCCGACGCCGGCCGGGTACTCGCAGGCGCGCTGGAAGGCTACCGCGGCCGGCAGGACCTGCTGATCCTGGGCCTTCCGCGCGGGGGTGTTCCGGTGGCGGCGGAAGCCGCTGCTGCCCTGGACGCGGCCCTGGACGTGGTGCTGGTCCGCAAGATCGGCCATCCCCGCCAGCCGGAGCTGGCAGCGGGGGCAGTGGCAGAGGCGGGCGGCGCCGCAGCGGAAGTCTGGAACGAGGCGATCGTGCGGGCATGGCTGTCCTCTGCTGGGCCCCGCGGGCAGACGGACCTGGACGCCGTCCTGGCCGCTGAACGCAAGGAACTTCAGCGGCGGGCCCGGGTCTTCCGCGGGGACCGCGGGGTACAAGCCATCACGGGCCGCACGGTAATAGTGGTGGACGACGGCATTGCCACGGGCGCCACCATGCGCGCCGCCCTGGCCGCGGTGCGCAGCCTGGATCCGTGCCGGCTGGTGGCAGCCGCCCCGATGTCCTGCACGGCTGCCGGTTCCCTCACCGCCGCCGCGGACGACGTCGTCCTGCCGTGGCCGGACAGCGGGCTGCCGGCAGTGGGCTCCGCGTACCGCCGGTTCGGCCAGACCAGCGAGGCCGAGGTGCGCATGCTGCTGGGCATCACCTGACTGTTTAGTCCCGTCCCGGGGGCCCAAAGCGGTTCCCTGCTGGTCTGCGGCAGAGGCCCGGAGGATAATCCAAAGGGCTTGGGACAGGATTTCCGAGAGCCTTGGAGGCACACAATGTCCATGACCAGCGGTGCTTTCTACGGCGGGGGAGGGCTCGGGCTGGATACCAGCGAGCTTTCTGCCCGAACCATTTCAGCGGTACGGACAGGTTTTGGCGTAGTCGGCGCGGTGTCCCTAATCCTTGGCCTGCTGGTTCTCTTCTGGCCGGAGGCCACCCTGTCAGTCATCGCGTTCCTCTTTGGCCTGTATTTCCTGATCTCCGGTGCACTGCGGGTGGTCAGCGGAATTGCCGCCCCTTTGACGCCGGGCCTGCGGGTGCTGAGCATCATTGTGGGGCTGCTGCTTTTCATCGTGGGCATCGTCGCGATCCGCAACCCGCTCTCCTCGCTGGCCGTACTTGGCATGCTGGTGGGCATCGCCTGGATCATCGAGGGAATCATGGCACTGGCGGAGACGGAATCCGGCGGTTCCCGCTGGTACGCCATCACGTTCGGCATCCTGAGCATCGTGGCCGGAATAGTGGTGCTGTTCCTGCCGGTTGAGTCGCTTGCTGCCCTGGTGGTCTTCGGCGGAATCTTCCTGGTGGTGCTGGGGGTGGTGCAGCTGGTCCGCGCCATCACCTTTGGCCGCGGCAGCGTCCGCACCGCCTGACATGGACTTTCAGGAGGTCCCCAGCAGCCTCCCAGCAGCTGTTAACACAGCCCTAACCTGCCGGCGCTGCCGGCTGTAACACGGCGGCTCCTACGCTAAGGACAGCGGTGCGGCCCCCAGCCGCATCCCCAGTCTCGGTCTCCTTCACGTACAGATCCCGTACCGGCCTACGCGCCGGGCGCACCCGGATTGGAGCCGCACATGGATTCAGGAAATACTGCCTGGCTGCTGGCCAGCTCGGCACTGGTCTGCCTGATGATTCCAGGCATCGCCTTCTTCTACGGCGGCATGGTTGGATCCCGCCGGATCCTCAACATGATGATGATGTGTTTTGGCAGCGCCAGCCTCGTGGCCGTGCTGTGGGTGCTGTTCGGCTATTCCGCGGCCTTCGGCAACTCCCTGACGCCGCTGGGCATACTCGGCAACCCGCTGGAGTTCTTTGGCCTGGACAGCCTGCTGACCGATGACCCGGCCGCAGTGCTGCCTGTTGCCCTCTTCGCCGCCTTCCAGCTGATGTTTGCCTGCGTCACGACGGCGCTGGTCGCCGGAGCTGCCGCGGGACGGATGAAGTTCGGCGCCTGGATGGTCTTCGCGGGACTCTGGGCATCGCTGGTCTACTTCCCCGTGGCGCACTGGGTGTTCGCGTTCAGCAGCGAGGACGGCAGCGTCACCGGCGGCTGGATTGCCAACAGCCTTGGCGCGATCGACTTTGCCGGCGGCACTGCAGTCCACATGAACGCCGGAGTGGCCGCCCTGGCGCTGGCGCTCGTCCTGGGCCGCAGCCGCGGCTGGCCGCACGTCATCACCCAGCCGCACAACCGTCCGCTGGTCATCCTGGGCGCGAGCCTGCTCTGGGTGGGGTGGTATGGGTTCAACGCCGGATCCGCGCTGAGCGCCGGGCATACCGCCGCCGTCGTTTTCCTCAACACCGCTGTTGCCGCCGCTGCCGGCCTGCTGGGTTGGGCGCTGATGGAACGGCTGCGGCTGGGCCGTTCCTCCACCTTGGGCGCTGCCTCCGGCCTTATTTCCGGCCTGGTGGCCATCACACCCGCCTGCGGTGCAGTCAGCCCGCTGGGGGCCGTGGCAATCGGCGCGATCGCCGGTTTGGTTTGCTCGCTGGCCATCGAACTCAAGTTCCGCCTGGGCTATGACGATTCGCTCGACGTCGTGGGCGTGCACCTCGTGGGCGGCGTGATCGGCACCCTGCTGATCGGGTTCTTCGCGACCGCAGCGGCACCGAACGGTGTCAGCGGAGTGTTCTACGGGGGCGGCTGGTCCCTGCTGGGAGTACAGACCGTTGCCACGATTGCAGTGCTGGCCTACTCGTTCGTGCTCACGTGGGCGATCGCCAAGGTCCTGGACCTGGTGATGGGCCTGCGGGTCCCGGAAGAACACGAGGTCAAGGGCATAGACCTTGCCGCGCATTCGGAATCGGCCTACCTCACGGATGAAGAGCCCGCTGAGCTGGGCGCACCTGTCCGGCCCTAGGGGATGCTGCAGGCCGGCGGGGGTCCGCTAGCGCGGGGCCCCGCCGGACCGGCGCCCGGGGGCCGCCCGGGACACGTGTTGAAGTTGGCTGCGGAAACCGCGAAGCTGGAGCGAAGCACACGCCCAGGAAGGATTCCCCGCATGGCCACGATCGACCTCAATGCCGACGTCGGTGAGTCCTTTGGCCGGTGGTCCCTGGGGGATGACGCCGCCATGATCGGTGCCGTCTCCAGCGCCAACGTGGCCTGCGGATTCCATGCGGGGGACGCCAGCACCATGTACGCAGCCTGCCTTGCCGCTGCCCAGGCCGGCACCGCCGTCGGGGCCCATCCCGGTTACCGGGACCTTTCCGGTTTCGGCCGCCGCGCACTGGACGTAGAGCCTGCTGAACTTACCGGCGAAGTGATCTACCAGATCGGCGCGCTGCAGTCCCTCGCCCGGGCGGCCGGAACCGAAGTCCGGTACGTCAAGCCGCACGGGGCGCTGTACAACCGGATTGCCGCGGATCCGGTGCAGGCCCAGGCCGTGGTCGATGCGCTCTGTGCCGTGGACCCGAACCTGCCGCTGGTGGTGCTTCCCGGCTCAGTCATGGAGCAGCTGGCGGCGCAGTCCGGCCTCCGGACCATCGCCGAAGCCTTCGCGGACCGCGCCTACAACCCCGATGGCAGCCTGGTCTCCCGCAGCTTGCCCGGCGCCGTGCTGACAGACCTGGCGGAAATCACGGACCATGTGCTGCGCCTGGCCATCGACGGCAAGATCCAGGCCCTGGACGGCACCGTCATCGATGTGGCCGCGGACAGCATCTGCGTGCACGGAGACACCCCGGGGGCAGTGGCCATGGGACAGTCCGTGCGCAGCGCCCTCGAAGCCGGCGGCGTCAGAATTGCCAGTTTCGCCTAGCATGCATTCCGCACAGGTTGCCCTGACCGTCCGCCCGGCCGGCGAGCGCGCCCTGCTGCTGGAAACCGCGGGGACCGCACAGGCCTTTGCCCTGCACCAGTACCTTTCCGCCGCTCCCCTGCCCGGCCAGGTTGAGGCCGTGCCCGCCGCCCGCACGGTGCTGGTCCGTTTCGCCACCGGTGCGCAGGCGCGGCAGGCCGCCGGGCCCGCGGCGGAACTTGAACCGGGTGCTTCCCCGGAACCCGCCGCTGATGCTCCCCTGGTTGAGCTTCCAACGATTTACGACGGCGAGGACCTGGACGACGTCGCCCGGCTCACCGGACTCGGGTCGGCTGAGGCAGTGGTTCAGGCCCATACTGCGGCACTGTGGACAGCGGCGTTCTGCGGTTTCGCTCCGGGGTTCGCCTACCTGACGGGCGGCGGCCCGCAGTTGGAGGTTCCCCGCCGGGAGGAGCCCCGCACGGCCGTTCCTGCAGGTGCAGTGGCCCTGGCCGGCGAGTATTCGGCGGCCTATCCGGGAGTTTCACCGGGCGGCTGGCAGCTGATCGGCCGCACTTCCGCAGCGCTCTGGGACCTTGAACGGGAGTTCCCGGCGCTGATCTCTCCGGGAACGCGCGTCCGTTTTGTTCCGGTCCGGGAGCAGGTGCTGGTCTCCGAACCGGGGACGCAGGAGGCGCTCCGCGACGGTACTGAAACACCGAAGGCCGGGCCGGTTCCCCGGCCGGGCGCCGAAATCCTTGCAGCAGGCCCGCTGGCCACCGTGCAGGACCTTGGGCGCCCCGGACACAGCCACGTAGGCGTCGGCCGGTCCGGTGCCGCGGACCGATCGGCGCTGCTCCGGGCCAACCGCCTCACCGGCAATCCCCCGGGCGCTGCCGGGCTGGAAGTGCTCTTCGGCGGACTCCGGCTGCGCGCCGGGAAGGACCTGGTGCTGGCGGTTACCGGCGCGGATACACCAGTGTCCATCCGCACCTCGGACGGCACGGAACGAGCTGCACCCCTGGAGGAACCGTTTGTCCTGCGCAGCGGCAGCGAGCTGGCCCTCGGCGCTCCGGCGGCTGGCCTGCGCTCCTACCTGGCGTTCCGCGGCGGGATCGAGGCCGCACCCGTGCTGGGCAGCCGATCCACCGACACCCTCGCCGGACTCGGACCGCGGCCGCTGCGGGACGGAGACATCCTTGACGTAGGCAGGGACCCGGGCACCGCCGTCGGGCATCCGGAAACGCCTCCTCCCCTGCCCGGCGGCGGCGTCACGGAGCTGCGCTACATTCCCGGGCCCCGCCAGGACTGGTTTGGCACGGACGGAACCAATGCCTTCGAATCCCGAATCTGGACCGTGGGCGAGAGGTCCAACCGGGTGGGTATTCGATTCGACGGAGAAGCCCTCACGGGGCGGGAAGACGGGGAGCTCGCCAGTGAGGCGATGCTGCCGGGTTCGGTGCAGGTGCCGCCGTCGGGCCTTCCGATCCTGTTCCTGGCCGATGCTCCGGTGACCGGAGGGTATCCGGTGATCGGCGTCGTCGTGGAAGCGGACCTGGACGCGGCAGCGCAGCTGCGTCCCGGCTCGGCCGTTCGGTTTATCCCCGCCGCGAGATAGCAGAAACTGCCCGTTAGGACGCTGGTACGTGCAGTTTCTGCTATCTCGGGGAGGGCGCTAGGAACCGGCAAGGTCCTCTTCCTGCCGCAGGTACTCCTGAAGCAGTTCGCGGGCATGGGCGGTATCCGGCCCTTCCTTCTCCAGGGCGTCCATCATCTCCTTGCCTTTACTGCGTCCGGCCGGGAACGGCGGCAGCAGCGGTACGTCCGGATCGGAGAGGACTTCAATCAGCACCGGCCGGTCCGCGTCCAGGGCCGCATCCCAGGCCGGACCGATCTGCGCAGGATCCTCCACCCTGATGCCCTGCAGCCCCAGCAGCTCCGCGTAACGGGCGTAGGAGAAATCCGGAAGCGCCTGGCTCTGCTCGAACCGCGGATCACCCTCCATCTCGCGCTGCTCCCACGTCACCTCTGCCAGCTCGCGGTTATTCAGGACCATGAGCACAAACCGCGGATCCGCCCAGCGGGGCCAGAGCCTGCTGACGGTGATGAGCTCGGACAGCCCGGCCATCTGCATGGCTCCGTCGCCGGAAAGCGCCACCACCGGCCGCTCCGGGGCTGCCAGCTTGGCCGCAAGTCCATAGGGGATCGAGCAGCCCATGCTCGCCAGCGTGCTGGAGAGGTGCGCGGGCACGCCCGCGGGCAGGCGCAGTTGACGGGCGTACCAGTACACGCTGCTTCCGACGTCGACTGCCACCTGCGCGTTGTGCGGCAGCCTGCTGTTCAGCTCCCGCACCGCCAGCTCCGGGTTCACCGGGTTGGCGGCAGTTGCGGCGCGTTCGGCGGCCAGCCGGTCCCAGTCCTGGACGGCGGATTCGACCGCGGTACGCCACGGTGAATCGCTGCGTTCGGTGACCAGCGGCAGCAGGGCGTCCAGGGCGGCTGCGGCGTCGCCGGTGACGGCCGCTTCCACCGGGTACCGGTTGCCGATTGCCGCAGCATCCACATCGATCTGCACGGCCCTCGCCGCGCCGGGCGGCGGATAGAACTCGGTCCAGGGGTCGTTGGAGCCAACTATTACCAGCGTGTCGCACTCCCCCAGGACAAAGCCGCTGGCGCTGGTACCCAGATGCCCCATCACGCCGGCCGCCAGCGGATGGGACTCATCCACGTACGGCTTGCCCATCAGCGACGTCGTGATTCCGGCGCCGGTCTTCTCCGCGAGTGCCCTGACCTGCGGCCAGGCGCCGCGTGCGCCCTGCCCAACGAGGAAGGCCACCCGCTCGCCGTCGTTGATTACCGCCGCTGCGGCCTCAAGATCTCCGGCTGCCGGCACCAGGTTCGGCGGACTCCACACCGGTGCGCTGGTGACGATCCCGTGTTCGTGGTCCAGGTCCGGAGCAGGCGCCTGCTGGACGTCGTGCGGAATGATCACGACGGCGGGGGCACGGTCCGCGAGCGCTGCCTTGAACGCGCGGTCCAGCACCAGGGGAAGCTGCTCCGGGCTGTTGACCTGCTGGCGGAAGGAGGAGGCGACGTCGCGGGTGAGGTTAAGCAGGTCGATTTCCTGCATGTAGGCCGAGCCAAGGACGCTGCGGGACTGCTGGCCGATGATCGCCACCACCGGAACGCTGTCCATCTTCGCGTCATACAGGCCGTTGAGCAGATGGACCGCTCCCGGCCCCTGGGTAGAGAGCATCACGCCGGGCCGGCCAGTGTACTTAGCGTGGCCCACGGCCATGAAAGCAGCGTTTTCCTCATGCCTGGCCTGGACAAACTCAGGGGAGCCGGAGCGGCGCAGGGCACCGAGGACCGTGTTGATTCCGTCGCCGCTGTAGCCGAAGATCCGCTCAACACCCCAGGCCTGGAGACGTTCAACAATCACATCTGCAACGAGCCGTTCTGCCATGGAAACCTCCATTAGTCAGCTTGCTTACGGGCTTGGCTGCCACTATTCCATGGGCCGCCCGCCGGAGCCAAGCAGGGGCGGGCAACCGCCCTTGCCCCAGACGGGCGTCATATGGCGTGACATATATCACTTGTGGCGTACCCTAGGGGCCACTTCCCATCAGTCCCTGCCAGCATCAGGCCACCACCCATACCTAGGAGCAGTCATGTCCCTCCTCACCACCTCCGATTGGCACGGCAAGATCCACACAGGCACCTGGACCGCCGGCTCCGGCGGCACCATTGAGGTCATCGAACCGGCCACCGGCTCCAGCCTGGGAACCGTTGGAGCGGCCACCCGCGATGATGCACTGGCCGCCGCCACCCGCGCCGCTGCCGCCCAGCAGGAGTGGGCGCGGACCAAGCCGGAAGTCCGCGCCGCCGTGCTGCGCCGTGCCGGCCAGCTGTTCGAAGAACATGCCGAGGAGATCCAGGGCTGGATTGTGCGGGAAACCGGCGGCATCGGTGCCAAGGCCGGGCTCGAGACCCACGTGGCCGCCAACGAATGCTTCGACGCCGCTGCCCTTCCGGCGCACCCGGCCGGAGACGTCCTCACCAGCAACGAGGACCGCTGGTCCTTCGCGCGGCGCCGGCCGGCCGGCGTCGTCTCGGTCATTTCCCCGTTCAACTTCCCGCTGATCCTCTCGATCCGCTCCGTGGCCCCGGCTCTGGCACTGGGCAATGCCGTGCTGCTGAAGCCGGACCCGCGCACCACTGTGTCCGGCGGCGTCGTCATCATGCGGGTGTTTGAAGAGGCCGGACTTCCCGCTGGCCTGCTGCAGCTGCTGCCCGGCGGGACGGACGTCGGCCAGGCACTGGTGGAAGCACCGGAAGTCCGGGTCATCTCCTTTACGGGCTCGACGGCGGCAGGCCGCAAGGTGGGCGAAGCAGCCGGCCGCCTGCTCAAGCGGGCACACCTCGAACTGGGCGGAAACAACGCACTGATCGTGCTCCCGGGGGCGGACCTTGACCTTGCGGCGTCGGCCGGTGCTTTTGGCTCCTTCCTGCACCAAGGGCAGATCTGCATGACCACCGGGCGTCACCTTGTCCACGAATCCCTGGCTGAGGACTACACATCACGGCTCGCGGACAAGGCCAGGAACCTGCCGGTGGGCGACCCGGCCAGCGGACAGGTGGCCCTCGGACCGATCATCGACGAACGGCAGCGGGACAACATTGACCGGCTGGTGCGGGAAGCGAAGGACGCCGGAGCCCAGATCGCCGCGGGCGGCACCTATGAAGGCCTGTTCTATTCCCCCACCGTCCTGACCGGCCTAACCCCGGAAAACCCGGCCTGGACCCGGGAGATCTTCGGGCCGGTGGCTCCGGTGCTGTCCTTCTCCACCATCGAGGAAGCCATCGCCCTGACCAACGCCTCGGAGTACGCACTGTCCGTAGGGATCCTGGGCGACGTGGGACTGGCCATGGAAGTGGCTGACCGGGTGGTTTCCGGCAAGGTCCACATTAACGAACAGACGGTCTCCGATGAGGCGAATTCACCGTTTGGCGGGATGGGTGCCTCAGGGACAGGTTCACGTTTCGGCGGTGCTGCGGCGAACATCGATGCCTTTACCGAAATTCAGTGGCTCACTGTGCGTCCGAAGATCGCTCCGTACCCGTTCTAGGGATGCAGAAAGCCCGGGCCCTCCGGCCGGCTGGCGGATTGGGACCCGGGCTTTTTGGCCCGCTAGCGCGGGCGGACGGGGTGACCGCTGATGATCGAGACGCGGTTGAAGGCGTTCATGGCCACCACCGCCCAGCTGAGCACGGAGAACTGTTCCGGGCTTAGCTGCGCGCGGTACTTGGCAAAGATCGCTTCGCGGTTTTCCCCCGGCGGCAAGTGGGTCAGGGCCTCGGCCAGGCCCAGGGCCGTCCGTTCCGTGTCATCGAAAAGGGCTGTGTCCCGCCACGCAGGCAGGACCGCGAGCCGCTGTTCGCTCTCCCCGGCTTCCCGGGCCTGGCGGGTATGCAAATCCAGGCAGAAGGCGCAGCCGTTAAGCTGCGAAACACGCACGTTGACCAGTTCCATCACAATGCGGCCCAGGCCGGCCTCTTCGGCCGCGCTCCTAATGGACGCGGCGGTGGCAGCCAGCGCCTGGTAGACCGGACGGTGCTGCTTGTCGATAAAGACCTTCTCACTCAACGTGCCGGCTCCTCGCTGCTGTTTTCAGTGGTCTTCGGCCAGTCCACGAAGCCGGTGTATTCAGGATGCTTCGTGAGCCAGCGGGCGATGTAGTGGCAGTACGGGACCAGCCGCAGTCCGGAGTCGCGCACGTCCTCGACGGCGAAGCGGGCGAGTTCCGAGGCCACGCCCTGCCCCGCGTACGCGTCGGAGACCTCGGTGTGGGTGAATGCCCGGCTTCCCGGCCGGTCCCGGTAGGCGGCAAAGCCGGCAACCGTGCCGTCGCCGTCGTCGATCGCCTCGTAGCGGTGCTTCGCGGGGTTGTGCTGCATCTTCATTGAGTTGCCTTTCTTTGTCAGCCGCGCGGACGCAGCCGGGCGTTGGGCAGGACCGGCGCCGGCAGGGGCGGAAGCGGATCATCCGGGACCGCAGTAAAGCGGACTGCGTGATCTGCGCCGGGATGGGTTTCCGCACCGATGTGCTGCTGCCAGTCGCGGCGGTACTGGACGATCTCCTCGTGGCTGCGGCCGATGAAGTTCCACCACATGACGATCGTTTCACCCAGCGGTTCCCCGCCGATGAGCACGGCTCGAACCGGCGCACCGGACGGTGCGCTGATCCTCAGTGTGTTGTTGCCGGGCGGCAGGTAGGCCAGTTCCGCGGGGGCGACGGCGGCACCCTGGAAGTGCACTGCCCCGGTGTCCGCGAGGAGTCCGTACGCAAACCGGGGGTCGGCTTCGAGCTCCAGTACGGTCCCGGGCTCAAGAAGCAGCTCCGCACCGACGATCGGCGAATGGGTGCGGACCGGGGAGACTGACCCGGCCAGCGCCCCCAGGAAAATCCGTGCCTCCCAGCCCTGCCCGCGGACCGGCTCCGGGGCATAGTGCTCAAAGCGCGGGTCAGTGTGACGGGATGCCTCCGGCAGGGCGAGCCAGAGCTGGACGCCGTGCAGGATGCTGGCCTGCGGCGTGGAAACCTCGGAGTGGGCGATGCCGCGGCCGGCGGTCATCAGGTTGAGCTCACCCGGACGGACCATCGCGTGGGCACCGGTGCTGTCACGGTGCTCGATTTCGCCGGTGAAGAGCCAGCTGACCGTCTGGAGCCCGGTGTGCGGATGGGGAGGCACCACCATTCCTCCGGTGCGGGCAACGGCGTCGGGCCCGTAATGGTCCACGAAGCACCAGGCTCCGATCAGGCTGCGGCCGCGCTGGGGAAGGGTGCGCCGCACCGGCATGGCCCGGGGCCCGCCCAGCGGCACATCGCGTGGTGTGTGTATTTCGACGTCGGCGGCTGGGGTACTGGCGCACTCGACTTCCAGCGGGGCAGTCTCGACGTTGCTCATGCCTCTCCCAATCCATTCCGTGTGACAGGTATTCCCTCATGGTACATGCATATGCATATAAATAGGAGGGTTCGCTCTGCGAACAGACAGATAGTGCCCGATAGTGCGCCCAAACAAGCAGTATCTGCCATCTCGCCGGGGAGGGATGCCCCCGCGGCCTAACCCCGGAACACCGGCCGGCGGTAGGCTCAGGGCATGCCAAAAGTCATCTACTACGTCGCTTCGTCACTGGATGGCTTCATCGCCACCGAAGGCAACAGCCTTGACTGGCTGCTGGATTTTGGCTTCGCATCTTTCCAGGACCACTACGACCAGTTCATTGCGGGAGTGGGCGCGCTCATCATGGGTGCGCAGACCTACGAGTGGATTCGCCGGGAACAGCCGGACACCTGGGACTATGGCGAGCTGCCCTGCCTGGTGCTGACCCACCGTGAGCTTCAGGCTCCGGCCGGATCAGGAGTCAGGTTTGCCAGCGGGGATCCCGGGCCGGTCCTGGAACAGGCCCGCGCCCTTGCCGGAGACAAGAACATTTGGGTGGTGGGCGGCGGCGACGTTGCAGCGCAGATCGCGGACGCCGGGCTGCTGGACGAACTCTGGGTCACCTACATGCCGGTCGCCCTGGGCGCCGGACGGCCCCTGCTCCCGGTGTCGTCCCCGACCGGCCGCATGCACCTGATCGGCACCACGTCCTTCAACGGCGGCGCGGCGGAACTGCGTTTCGCCCGGGGCTGACCCCGGGCGCAGTACACGCCGGGACGGCGGAAGGCGTGTCGTGCATCCGGGGATTCTCCCTGGTGGGCATCGGTGACGGTAAAGTTCACTCCAGCACCTCCACCCCCATAACACACAACCAAAGGCCGCCGTCCCATGACGACTGACGTTTCTGCCCGTAACAATGTCCGAATCCTGGGCAACAGCGCCGGCCCTGTGGTCATGTTCGGACACGGATTCGGGTGCGACCAGGGGATGTGGCGGCGGGTCCTTCCCTATTTCACCAATGATTACCAGGTGGTCGTTTTCGATCACGTGGGCGCGGGCGGATCAGACAAGGACGCCTACAGCCCCGCAAAGTACGGTTCCCTCGACGGGTATGTGCAGGACGTGCTGGAAATCTGTTCAGCGCTGGACCTGCGCGATGTGAGCTTTGTAGGACACAGCGTCAGCGCCATGATGGGCGTGGCAGCCGCAGCCCAGGCGCCGGAGAGATTCGCGAACCTCATTCTCCTGGCATCGTCCCCCAGCTATATGGACCGCCCGGAAGACGGTTATTCGGGAGGCTTCAGCGCCCAGGACATCGATGAACTGCTGGTCTCCCTGGATACCAACTACCTTGTGTGGGCGGCGGCAATGGCCCCCATGATCATGGGGAACCCGCAGAGCCCGGAACTCCACAACGAGCTGGAGGGCAGCTTCTGCCGCCTCGACCCGGCCGTTGCCCGCGACTTCGCCGACGTTTCTTTCCGCTCCGATGTCCGGAGCCGGCTGGCGGACGTCCAGGTTCCCTCGCTGATCCTGCAGTGCTCCGACGATCTGCTGGCCCCCGCGCACATCGGCGCCTACACCCGCGACAAGATGCCCAATGCCACCCTGGTCCAGCTGCGGGCTACGGGCCACCTGCCCCACGTCAGCGCACCTGAGGAAACGGCGGAAGCTATCCTCGCCTACCTCGCACGGACACAGGCGTGAGCGATAAGCCTGGCGGGGCGGAGCTCGCTCCGGCTGCAATCGGCCTGGACTACCAGGAGCTTTTCCACAGTTCACCGTCCGGGTACCTGGTGACCCTGGAGGACGGGACGATTGCCGAAGCGAACGCCACGTTCGCCAACTGGATCGGCTGCCCCCGCGAAGACCTGATCGGCACCAGCCTGCTCTCTCTCCTGCCCATCGGTGACCGGATCGTGTACTCCACGCATGCCCTGCCGCAGCTCGGCGTTGGCCGGTCCTTCGCCGAGCTGGCGGTCGACTTCCTCAGCGCGGACGGCACCCGGCTGCCGGCCCTTATCTCGGCTAACCGGCAGCCTGCCGAGGGGACCCGGCCGGCCATGGACCGTGTTGTGGTCTTCAACGCCCACGAGCGCCGCCTGTATGAGCGCGAGCTCGTGACCGCCCTCCGCGCGGCAGAGCAGGCCGAAACCGCCCGGGCCAGCGCCGAAGCCGTGGTGCTGGAGAAGCAGCATGCGCTGCAGGAGAAGGACCGCGTGCTGCAGGAAAGCCTGGCGGAAAGCCGCCGCAAGGAATCCCTCCTGCAGACTGTGCTGAACACGGTGGAGGTGGGTGTCTCGGTGGTGGATGAAGAAGGGAACACGATCCTCACCAACTCACGCCAGCGCTTCATCAACCGCCGTGCGCTTCCGCCGGGCAGGGACGAGGCGAACGAGTGCGAGCTGCTGATCTACGGGCCGGACAGGGTAACCCCCCTGCCGCCGGAAATGCGGCCCGTGCGCCGCACCGTCCTGGGCCAGTCCTTCTCGGACCAGCTGGTGTGGTTCGGCTGCGGCGATGCGCAGCGGGCGTTTTCCGTGACTGCCCGTTCCGTCCAGCGCCAAGGCGGTTTCCAGGGATCCGTGCTCGCCTTCAGCGACGTGACGGGATTGGTGAACGCGGTGGCCGTCAAGGAAGACTTCGTGGCCAATGTGTCCCACGAGCTGCGGACGCCGCTGACCTCGATCATGGGTTACCTGGACCTGGCCCTGGAGGATGAGGACCAGATCCCTCCGTATGTGGCGGCGTCGCTCCGCGTTGCGCTGCGCAATTCGGAAAAGCTGCTGGAACTGGTCTCCGACCTGCTCTCCGCCGCTGCGGGACCAAGCAGCATTGAACGCGTGCCCGCCGATCTGTCTGAACTGCTGAGCAGTTCCCTGACCTCCGCTGCGCCCCGGGCAGAGATTAACAAGGTCCAGCTTGTCCCCGATTTCCCGGCTGAGCTTCCCGCTTTCCTGGACCCGCAGCGGATAAGCCAGGTGATCGACAACCTGCTTTCGAACGCAGTGAAATACTCCCCCGACGGCGGCAGGGTCACGGTGAGGGCTTGGAACACTCCGGATAGCCTGACTTTCGAGGTTTCCGACACCGGCATAGGCATGACCCAGGCTGAGCAGGCAGAGGTCTTCACGAAGTTTTTCCGCTCCGGGACCAGCCGGAAGGCTGCCATCCCCGGTGTGGGACTTGGCCTGGTCATTAGCAAGAACATCGTCGAGGCCCACGGCGGAACCATTACCCTGCAGAGCGAGGCCGGGGAAGGCACAGTCTTCACTGTCCGGCTGCCCCTCCCGGCCCGGTAACGCAGGGGCGCGGCGATTTTGTCCGGTTTTGGTGCATGTGGAAACATCGAAGCAGAGCCCCTTTCCGTGGTTCTTGGGCCTGCGGCAGATCCGCGGGACAACACCCCTCGGCCCGCGCCGGGCTGGAAGAAGAACTGGTAGCAGCATGGACGGCATCTCGACTGCCCGGAGGGTATTCCGGAGACTGGGCTCGTTCTCTCTTGTTGGTACCGTCGCCTTCCTGGTGGACATTGGCCTGTTCAACCTCCTGGTTGCCACCGTCCTTGACGACAACCCCATCTCAGCCAAGATCGTCTCAGTAGTCGTCGCGACGACGATTTCCTGGCTGGGCAGCCGGTACCTGACCTTCCGCCGCACCCGGGGCCGGAGCGTGCGGTCGGAGACCGTCCTGTTCGCGCTGACCAACCTTATTGGGCTGGGGATCGCAACCGGCTGCCTGTTTGTTTCCCACTACGTCCTCGGCTTCACCAGCCAGTTCGCCGACAACATTTCGGGCAACCTTATCGGCGTCCTGCTGGGCAACGTCTTCCGCTATTTCGCCTACCGGTACATCGTGTTCACCGAGCCGAAGGGCAGCACCGGCGCTCCCGCCCGGGAAGACGCGGAACTGCAGCGCTAGCCTCGCATGGCAGGCGGTTCCGGCGCTGCCGGCGGCTGGCCCGGAAGGGCCGCACCTGCCGGTGCCGACGGCGCCTGACCCGGCTCCGAGCTCAGTTCCGCCACCTCATAACGTGCCAGCCCGGCGGTCTCTCCGCCGTCGGCGACGAATTCGGCGCCCGTGGAAAAGCTCGATTCGTCGCTGGCAAGGAACAGCACGAGGTTCGCGATCTCTTCCGGCTCACCCATGCGGTGCAGCGCCACATGCTCCTGCCCGCCTTCCAGTCCGTCGGTCATCGGCGTCCGCACCGCGCCCGGGTGCACCGAGTTGACCCGGATTCCGTAGGGCCCAAGATCTATGGCAACGGACTTGGTCAGTCCGCGCACGCCGTATTTCGCAGCCGTGTAGCCGGGCAGGTCCTTGTACCCCTGGAGTCCAGCTGTGGAGGACAGGTTGATGATGGACGCACCGGAGGACCGCTTCATGGGTTCCACCACGGCTTTGATGCCCAGGAACACTCCGGTCAGGTTGATGCCGATAATCGAGTTCCACTGCTCCAGCGTGTAGTCCTCGATGCTGCCGAAGTTCGCGATCCCGGCGTTATTCACGAGTACGTCCAAGCCTCCGAACCGGTCTTCGGCTTCCCTGACAGCGCCCGCCCAGTCTTCGGGGCTGGTGACATCCAGGTGGACGAAAGCCGCAGCGGACCCCAGCGAATCGGCAAGTGCCCGCCCATCGCCGTCGAGCACGTCTCCAATGAGTACCTGCGCACCCTCCTCCGCCAGCCGGCGCACCACGGCGGCCCCGATGCCCCGCGAACCTCCGCTGACCAGAACCGTCTTGCCGCTAACCCGTCCCATGGAACCTCCTCGAATTGGCCGCAGGGGCGTCGGTACCCCTGGCAACTGCCATGTGCACATCCAACTACCCAGTGCCCAGGAAGTCACGGATTGCCGGATTAGAGGTGGCGGAGGAACCTCTCCGGCGAACTCATGAAGGACCTCCAGTTCTCCACCAGGTCAAGCTCCTCCCACGTCCGGCGCCGCAGCCCCCAAGTGCCCACTTCCAGGATCTCCGCCCCGGGCAGTGCCGCCAGCAGCGGCGAGTGGGTGGACATGATGACTTGTGACCGGCCGTCGGCAAGCAGCCCTTTCAGCACCGAGAGAAGCCTGAGGCAGCCGGAGAAGGACAGTGCCGACTCAGGCTCGTCCAGCACCCAGAGCCCGCGTCCCCGGAAGCGGTCGGCAGCCAGCTCCAGGAAGGACTCTCCATGGGACATTTCGTGGAAGGGGATGTCTGGCCGGTCCATGCGGGGATTCTCTTCGAGATACGTGTAGAAGCCGTGCATCGTTTCGGCTCTCAGGAAGTATCCCCTCCGGGTGGCACCGACGTTCCGAATCAGCCTCAGGTGGTCGGCCAGGACGGATTCCGTGGCCCGCGTGGAGTGCCGCGCGCCGGTCGACCCGCCTTCTGCTGACAGTCCGTAGGCAAGGGCAACGGCCTCCACGAGTGTTGACTTCCCTGAGCCGTTTTCCCCTACAAGGATGGTAGCGGGCCCCAAATCGAGGCCGCGGTCCAGTATCTGGGCCACGGGCGGCAGCACTGCCGGCCAAATAGTGCGCGCCAGAACGTGGGCAGGGTCTTCCTCCAGCCGGCGGACCGGGAATCTGTGCATGGCCATGCGCCCCATTGTTACAGCACGCGTGGGGACGGCCGGCGCCCGGACCCGGTAGCGGGTGGACACTGCAGTGGAGGTGTTCTGCACGGACATCCGCTGAACTGCCTGCAGCAGCACAAAGGCCTCCGCCCCGGCCCGGCGCGAAGCCGGTACCGGGACGGAGGCCCGTGGTTTTTGTGCGCCTAGACTGTCTGCTTGGCGGCACCCGGAGCGTTGCCGTAGCGCTCCGCCTCGATGTCTTCCAGGGTCCGGCCGCGGGTGTTCGGGGCCCACAGGACGCCGATCACCATGGCTGCCACGAGTGCACCGATCATGATCATGCCAACGAACGGCACGCCCTGTTCGGCCAGCAGGGTGGGGAACCAGTAGCTGAGCACGCCGACGACGATGCGTGCCACGAAGAACAGCACGCCCTGGGCGCTGGCGCGCAGGCGGGTGGGGAACATTTCTGCGGCCCAGAGAGCGTAGAAGGCCTGGGCGCCGATGCCTGCGGAGATACCCCAGAGGGCGGCGAACAGGATCAGCACCGGCATGGTGACGTGCGCGAAGACGAGCAGCAGCCAGGCAATGATGCCCAGCACGGCTCCGATGCCATAGAGCTTGCGGCGGTCAACCCGGTCGCCGTACTTCATGAAGCCGAAGTAGGTGGCTACCACGGTGAGGGTCCACAGGAGCACCTGCAGCAGGTTCTGCTGGGTGGCGGATTCGACGCCCGCGGTTTCGTAGACGCGCGGCATGAAGATGCCCATCTGGCCGGCAACCAGGTTCCAGAGCGCGTACACGCCGGTGAGGAACAGCAGGGCCTTGAGGTTGGTGGCGTTGGTGAGCAGTTCACGGTAGTTCCGGCGCTTGATTCCACCGGCTTCGGCCGTGCGGCGCTCTTCGTCGGACTTCTTCCAGGTGACAGATTCCGAAAGGCCCCGGCGGATCCACCAGGTGACAAAGGCGACCACAAAGAGGTGGGCAAAGATGATTCGGCTGCCCGTCAGGCCAAGCGGCACCACGATGGTGGCGAACAGGAACACCAGTGCCGGGCCAAGCGACCAGGCCAGCTGGGCGGTGCCCACATGCTTTGCGCGGTGTTCAGCCGGGGCTTCCTCGGCGATGTAGGTCCAAGCCACCGGTACACCGGCGCCCACGGCGATGCCGGTCAGGATGACGCCGACAATGAGCATCCAGGGAGCCACGGCGAAAATGACCAGCAGGGTGCCCAGCATGTAGAGGATGAGGTCATAGGTGTAGATGAACTTCCGGCCGTACCGGTCACCCAGCGGTCCGCCGATGAGTGCGCCAATGGCCGCACCGAACGCGTTGGCGCTCAGGGCCGCGACGAGTCCCACCAGCAGGTTGCTGAACCCGAAATACTCCTGCCACAGGGACAGGCTGGTGGCCAGCGCGATGATCGAACCGGCCTCGATGTAGTTGGACATGGACACGGCGATGGTGGCTTTCCATCCGCCGAGCTTCGTGGTGCTCATGGCGAGCCTTTCTGCAACAGTGAAGAAGGTGCTGTGAAGCGGGCACGGCTGTGCCCCGGATAAAACTGGGTTAGGAGAGGTGGAAGTACTGCGTCAGCGCCTGCGCCGAGGTACCTTCCACGAAGTACTGGGCCATCTCGGCCTGCCACCGGGTATTGACGGGATGCGCGTCCATGAGCTTTTGGGTGGCTTCGGCGTCTTCCGCCTCAAAGTAGCCCACAACCAGGCCGTCTTCCGCGCGAAGGAACAGCGAGTAGTTCCGCCATCCGGTCTCGCGCAGCGCGTCCAGCATTTCCGGCCAGACCCGCTGGTGGACCTCGACGTACTCGGCCAGCCGCTCCGGGCGGATGTGCAGCAGGAAACACCCGCGGGTCCTGGTGACCCCGGCAGGAAGCTGAACCAGCTCCTGCAGCTCGGCCGTGGCTAGGGGAGATCCCATGCATCACTCCTTCGTAATGTGGCGGGTCCGGGAGGACTTCGCACCTGTGGCGGCAGCAGGGGTGGCCACTCCGGAAGGATGGGCCGGCCGAGCGGATCCTGTGAGGGACCTCTCATGCACTGCCGGACTCATAGTACCCAAAAATTGAGACGTTTCAAGAAGTCGTTACTCCCGCTGCCATAGTTCTTTACCGGGACCACGTTTGACCTTCCCAGCCTGAACGGCATACTTTGATGAAACGATTCAATGCGGTGCCCAGAATGACCCGGTGCCGCCCGCCGGCTACCACAGAGAAGTGACGCACATGCCTGTATTCGACGACATCGCCCCCCAGCTGGCCGCACAGGCCATCGAACTCCCGTCCTGGGCCTTCGGCAACTCCGGAACCCGTTTCAAGGTCTTCTCGACGCCGGGAACTCCGCGTACGGTGCAGGAAAAAATCGCCGACGCCGCCCAGGTGCACCGCTTCACCGGCCTGGCACCGGCCGTCGCGCTCCACATCCCGTGGGACAAGGTGGACGACTACGCCGCCCTCGCCCGCTACGCAGCAGACCATGGCGTATCCCTGGGCACCATCAACTCCAACACCTTCCAGGACGAGGAATACAAGTTCGGTTCACTCACCCACGCCGATCCGGGGGTGCGCCGCAAAGCGATCGACCATCACCTGGAGTGCCTGGAGATCATGAACGCCACCGGGTCCAAGGACCTGAAGATCTGGCTTGCAGACGGCACCAACTACGCCGGGCAGCAGGACATGCGCGGACGCCAGGACCGCCTGGCCGAGTCCCTGGCGGAGATCTACTCCAACCTGGGTTCCGAGCAGCGGCTGGTGCTGGAGTACAAGTTCTTCGAACCGGCTTTCTACCACACCGACGTACCGGACTGGGGCACGGCGTACGCCCAGGTCGCCGCGCTGGGCGACCAGGCCAAGGTCTGCCTGGACACCGGCCACCACGCACCGGGCACCAACATTGAGTTCATCGTGATGCAGCTGCTGCGCCTGGGCAAGCTGGGCTCCTTCGACTTCAACTCCCGCAACTACGCCGACGACGACCTTATTGTCGGAGCCGCAGATCCGTTCCAGCTCTTCCGCATCATGGTCGAGGTGGTGCGCGGCGGCGGACTCAACCCGGAAAACGGCGTGGCCTTCATGCTCGACCAGTGCCACAACATCGAGGAAAAGATCCCCGGCCAGATCCGCTCGGTGCTCAATGTCCAGGAAATGACGGCCCGTGCCCTGCTGATCGACGGCGACGCGCTCGCGGCCGCACAGGCAGCGGGGGATGTCCTCGGGGCCCACGAAGTCCTCATGGACGCGTTCTACACCGACGTCCGCCCGCAACTGGCTGCCTGGCGCGAATCCCGCGGCCTGCCGGCCAATCCGATGGCAGCCTACGCAGCATCCGGATACCAGCAGCGCATCACTGAAGAGCGCGTTGGCGGAACCCAGGCTTCCTGGGGCTCCTAAGCCGCCGCGCCGTCCCGCTCCCAACGAATTCCACCCACTCCACGAGGAGACTTCCGCATGAACGCCCACGCCAGCAACACGACGACCGGTCGGACCGTCGCCGCAGACCTCATCGCCCGTTCCAACCGGCTCGGATCAGACCCGAAGAACACCAACTACGCCGGCGGCAACACCTCCGCCAAGGGCACCGCGGCGGACCCGGTTACCGGTGAGGACATCGAACTGCTGTGGGTCAAAGGATCCGGCGGAGACCTCGGAACCCTCACGGAGAAGGGCCTCGCGGTGCTGCGCCTGGACCGGGTACAGGCACTGAAGAACGTCTACCGCGGCGTGGAGCACGAAGATGAAATGGTTGCGGCGTTCGACTACTGCCTGCACGGCAAGGGCGGAGCGGCGCCTTCGATCGATACCGCCATGCACGGGCTGGTTGACGCAGCCCACGTTGACCACCTGCACCCCGACTCCGGCATCGCCATCGCAACGGCAGCCGACGGCGAGGAACTCACCGCGAAGATCTTCGGTGACAAGGTGGTCTGGGTACCGTGGCGCCGCCCCGGGTTCCAGCTGGGCCTGGACATCGCCGCGATCAAGGAAGCCAACCCCGGCGCTGTCGGGACCATCCTCGGCGGCCACGGCATCACCGCCTGGGGCGAGACCAGCGACGAGGCAGAGGCCAACTCGCAGTGGATCATCGACACCGCCGAGGCGTACATCGCCGAACACTCCAAGGCTGAACCGTTCGGTGCGGCGCTGCCCGGGTACGAAGCACTGCCGGAAGCCGAGCGGCACGCCAAGGCTGCTGCCCTGGCCCCGGTAATCCGCGGACTGGCATCGCACGACCGCCCCCAGGTTGGCCACTACATGGACGATCCGCGGGTGCTCGATTTCCTCGCCGCCGCCGAACATCCCCGGCTGGCTGCGCTGGGCACCTCCTGCCCTGACCACTTCCTGCGCACCAAGGTGAAGCCGCTGGTCCTGGACCTGCCTGCCGAGGCACCCGTCGAAGACTGCATCGCACGCCTGAAGGAACTGCACGAGGTCTACCGGGCCGATTACCAGGCCTACTACGAGCGGCACGCTGATGCGGACTCCCCCGCCATGCGCGGAGCCGACCCGGCGATCGTGCTGGTACCCGGCGTGGGCATGTTCTCCTGGGGCAAGGACAAGCAGACCGCTCGCGTGGCCGGAGAGTTCTACCTCAACGCCATCAACGTGATGCGGGGCGCCGAAGGCATCTCCACCTATGCCCCGATCGATGAGTCGGAGAAGTTCCGGATCGAATACTGGGCCCTCGAGGAAGCCAAACTGGCCCGGATGCCCAAACCCCGCAGCCACGCCACCCGCATCGCGCTGGTCACCGGCGCGGCGTCGGGGATTGGCAAGGCCATCGCCACCCGCCTCGCTGCCGAGGGCGCCTGCGTGGTCATCGCCGACCTGAACCTTGAGGCCGCCGAGCAGGTGGCAGCCGAGCTGGGCGGCCCCGACGTGGCTATTGGTGTCCGCGCCGACGTGACCGATGCAGGGCAGGTTGCCGCCGCCATCGACGCCACGGTGCTGGCCTTCGGCGGAATCGACCTTGTGGTGAACAACGCCGGCCTGTCCATCTCCAAGCCGCTGCTAGAAACCACCGAAAAGGACTGGGACCTGCAGCACGACGTGATGGCCAAGGGCTCCTTCCTGGTGGCCAAGGCCGCTGCCAAGGCCATGATCGCCCAGGAAATGGGCGGGGACATCCTCTACATCTCCTCCAAGAACTCCGTCTTCGCCGGCCCGAACAACATTGCCTACTCCGCCGTCAAGGCCGACCAGGCCCACCAGGTGCGCCTGCTGGCAGCGGAACTGGGCGAGCACGGCATCAAGGTCAACGGCATCAACCCCGACGGCGTGGTCCGCGGCTCCGGCATCTTCGCCGGCGGCTGGGGAGCCAAGCGGGCAGCGGTCTACGGTGTGCCCGAGGATGAGCTGGGCAAGTTCTACGCCCAGCGAACCCTGCTCAAGCGTGAGGTCCTGCCGGAAAACGTGGCCAACGCAGCCGCAGTGCTGACCAGTTCCGACCTCTCCCACACCACCGGCCTGCACATCCCGGTCGACGCCGGCGTCGCCGCCGCGTTCCTGCGCTAAGCGGCGCGGCAGGAAAGGACAGAGTGACCATGGAGCAAACGGCATCCGTAGCGGCCGTCGACCTCGGGGCGACCAGCGGCCGGGTCATCCTCGGCGGCGTGTCCGGCGGGCGGATCCGGATGCGGCACGTGGCCCGTTTCCCCAACCAGCCGGTCCGGCTGCACGAGGGAGACGGGCCCGGCCTGCACTGGAACATCACCGAGCTCTACCGGTCCCTGACCGACGGGCTGGCCCAGGCGTTCCGGGAGGAACCGGACGTCCGGTCCATCGGCGTCGACTCCTGGGCAGTGGACTACGGGCTGCTGCGCGGCGGGAAGCTGCTGGGCCTGCCCTACCACTACCGTGACCACCGCACCGCCGGCGGTGTCCAGGCCGTGCACGCGGCAGTTTCCCCGGAGGAGCTCTATTCCCGCAGCGGGCTGCAGCACCTCCCGTTCAACACCGTGTTCCAGCTGGCCGTGGACCGGCAGCGCGGGGACCTGGCCATGGCGGAGCGGGCGCTGATGGTTCCGGACCTCATTGCCTACTGGCTCACGGGCCGGGAGGTCACCGAGGAGACCAACGCCGCGACAACCGGCCTCCTCGATGCCCGCACCCGGCAGTGGGACACCGCGCTGATGGACAGGCTCGGGCTTTCCGCTGACCTGTTCGCTCCGCTCATCGCTCCGGGGAAGCGGATCGGCGGGTTGCTGCCTTTCGTGGCCGAAGAGCTCGGCGCCCCGGCCGGCGTTCCGGTCACCGCAGTCGGCTCCCACGACACTGCGTCCGCCGTCGTGGCGGTTCCGTTCGCTGATGAGAATGCAGCCTTCATCTCCTCGGGCACCTGGTCGCTTGTGGGTGTTGAATTGCCCGGCCCGGTTCTGACTCCCGAGAGCCATGCCGCCAACTTCACCAATGAAGGCGGGGTGGACGGGCGCATCCGGTACCTGAAGAACGTGTCCGGGCTGTGGCTGCTCTCCGAGTCCATCCGCACCTGGGACGGACCCGGCACCACCGATTCCCAGCGCACCAGCAACCTGGCCGAGCTGATCAGCCAGGCGGCGGCGGTCACGGCTCCGGTAACGGTGTTCGATGTGCAGGACGAACGCTTCACGGCCCCGGGCGATATGCCCGCACGGATTACCGCCTGGTGCGAAGAGCACGGAGTGCAGCCGCCCCGCGGGCGGGCCGAAATGGTCCGCTCGATCCTTGAATCGCTGGCAGCGGCCTACGCGGACGTCATCGAACAGATGGAAACCCTCACCGGGCGCAGTATCCCCACCGTGCATGTGGTGGGCGGCGGCTCGCAGAACACCCTGCTCTGCCAGCTCACGGCCGACCGGACCGGGCGCACGGTTTACGCTGGGCCGGTCGAAGCCACCGCGATTGGCAACGTGCTGGTCCAGGCACGGGCTGCGGGCCTGGTTTCAGGCGGGCTGGAGGAGCTGCGCCGGCTGGTTGCCCGCACCTTCGAACCGATCCGCTACGAGCCGAGGGTCCGGGCCGCCCTGTAACATCTGCCGGCGCTCCGGCGCCCAAAGGACATGCTGCTTACAATAAGAACCTGTCCCGCGGGCCCGGCCCGCCGGTGACGGTGCCAGGAGAAGTGGACCCCGTCCGGACGGAAGAGAAGAGAAATGGACAGATTCCCGGTCAGCATCAAGGACGTCGCCCGGGAAGCCAAGGTCTCGATTGGAACGGTTTCCAACGTGATCAACCGGCCGGAAGTCGTCTCCGAGGACCGGCGCCGCCGGGTCCTGAAGGTGATCGAGGACCTGGGATATGTCCGCAACGACGTCGCACGCCAGCTCAAGGCCGGACGCTCCCGGACTATCGGACTGGTAGTCCAGGACACCGGCAACCCCTTCTACAACGAGATCGCCCGCGGAGCGGAAGCCGCTGCCGATACGCTCGGCCAGGCCGTCATCGTGGGCAACTCGGGGCTCTCCCCCACACGCGAAGAGGTCTACCTGGATCTGTTCGAGGAACAGCGGGTGCGCGGGGTGCTCATTACGCCGCAGTCCTCCCAGGACCGCAGCCGCATCGACCGGCTTCGCTCCCGCGGCACCCCGGTGGTGCTGGTGGATGAACAGGCTCCCGCCTCCCAGTATTGTTCCCTGGCAGTGGACGACGTCGAAGGTGGGCGAATGGCAGTCGCCCACCTGCTCTCCGGCGGCGCACGCAGCATCACGTTCGTGGGCGGCCCTGCAGGCCTGCACCAGGTAACCGACCGCCAGGCCGGCGCCCAGGCGGCCGTGGACGCGGTGCCCGGAGCCTTCCTGGACGTCGTAGGCACCACGGCACTGACGGTACTCGAGGGCAGGCGCGTGGGCGAGGAACTGCTCCGCCGTCCGGCCCGGTCCCGGCCGGAGGCAGTGTTCGCCGCCAATGACCTGCTGGCGATCGGACTGCTGCAGGCCTTCGTCTTCGACCACCGCATCCGGGTGCCCCAGGACATCGCTTTGGTGGGTTATGACGACATCGACTTCGCGCCGTCCGCGATCGTTCCCCTGTCTTCCATCCGCCAGCCGGCCCGGCTGATTGGGCGCACGGCGGTAGAGCTGCTGGAGGATGAGCTGGCGGAAGACCACCGCCACCGCCACGTGAGATTCCAGCCGGAGCTGGTGGTGCGGGAGTCGACCGGCAGCTTCTAAGCGCCTGGCCGCGCGGAAGCACCGGGACCTCATTGCGCCGAAGCTCAAAAGGCTGCGCCCCGGTCTTTGGAGCCGGGGCGCAGCCTTTTGAGGTGAAGCAGTGGAGATGGGGGGAATCGAACCCCCGTCCGATGCTGGAGTGCCTGGACTTCTCCGGGCGCAGCCTGCTCTGGATTTTCTTGGCCCCAGCCATCTGTGCAGGCAAGTGGCTGATCCGGGCCCAGCCGTTCAAAAAGTCCCGGACACCTGAACGGCGGCAGTGTCCGGCAGTGGCTTCCTAAATGACGCCAGGATCCGGAACGGAAGCGTTTTTTCGAATCTGACGGACTCACTCTGGCCTAGGCGGCGAGGGCGAAGTCAGTGCGCATAGGTTTGGCACTTATTGGTTTACAGGGGGCGTTTGCGAGATAACCCTGCATCCTCGGCCCGCTTCCCCACACACGGCAAACATCGTCGATACCGATCATCCCCATATTCAGTTACACCCCTATTAACCCACCGGGTCCGCAGAACATTCCAGCTCCTGGGACAAGATATTCATATGCAGATCCTGGACCGTTCGCTGGCGGAGCTCGCCGCTGAAGCCCGCCGGCTGGCTGCCGGCCACCGCCGCATCCTGGGCATCACCGGCCCGCCGGGCGCAGGTAAGTCAACACTCGCCGCAGCACTGGCCGCCGAGCTGGGACCCGAACTCGCCGTCGTGGTTCCGATGGACGGTTTCCACCTGGCTAACCAGGTGCTGGAGTCGAGGGGCAGCAGGGGCCGGAAAGGCGCACCGGACACGTTCGACGACGGCGGGTACGCTGCGCTGCTGCGCCGCCTCCGCGCGGCGGATGAACCGGTGGTCTACGCGCCGGAGTTCCGCCGGGACATGGAAGAGCCCATCGGTTCCGCGGTGCCGGTCCGGAGGGACGTGCCGCTGGTCATCACCGAGGGAAACTACCTGCTGCTGGATTCCGGGGCGTGGCCGCTGGCCCGGGAGCAGCTCGACGCCGTGTGGTTCCTGGCGCTCGGGGACGCCGAGCGCATCCGGCGGCTTCAGCAGCGGCACGCGGCGTTCGGCAAGAGCCGGGAAGAAGCCCGGGAATGGGCGCTGGGCAGCGACCAGGCCAACGCTGACCTGGTGGCTGCGCACGCAGGGCGCGCCGACGCCGTCGTACGCCTGCGCTCCTAGCCGGCTCGCTGATTACCGCGTATGTCTTCCGGTAACCGGGCAGCTTTTGGATTAAAGCCGCCGGAGGAGTTTGGTTGTTCTCATGTCCGCGAACTTCCTCCGCCGGGTGCTGCAGCTGCTGGCCGGCCTCTTCTTCTATGGCTTCTCCATCGGCATGATGATCCGTGCGGGACTGGGCGTCTCCCCGTGGGACGTGCTGGGGCAGGGCACCAGCCTGCAGACCGGCATCGCGTTTGGGCTGGTCACGAACCTGATCGGACTGGTGGTGCTGCTGCTGTGGATTCCGCTGCGGCAGAAGCCCGGAGTCGGGACCGTGCTCAACGTGCTGCTGGTAGGGCCCAGCGCTGAGGTGGCTCTGGCCGTTGTGGATGAACCGGCACAGCTGTGGGGGCAGATCCTGCTGTTTACGGCAGGGCTGGTGCTCCTCGCAGTGGCAACCGGGCTCTACATCGGCGCACGCATGGGCCCGGGTCCCCGGGACGGACTCATGACCGGGATCCACGCCCGCTTCGGCTGGCCGCTCTGGGCCGTGCGCACCGGCATCGAGGTGACGGTTCTTGCCATCGGCTGGGCGCTGGGCGGCGCCGTCGGGCTGGGCACCGTGGCCTTCGCCCTGCTGATCGGGCCGATGGTCAACCGCACCGTGCCGTTCTTCCACATCCCGGCACGCCCGGCGTCCGCTGTCTGAGCCCGCCCGTCCTCCGTCGAGAGGGCACTTACGGCTCTTCTGACGGCTGAGAAGAGCCGTAACTGGCCTTTCGGCGGGGCGGGAACGAAGCGCTAGAGCGGGACAACGACGGCGAGCGGCAGGCTCCCGCACGGATGCACGGCTGCGAACCGGCCGGTGTACTCCGGCCCGCGCAGTTCCATCCGCGCCGGATCCACAGCCTGCCGCCAGTCCCCCACCAGCAGCCGTCCGGCCGCAAGCTGGGGGTCGGCGGAAACCACTACCCGGCCCACGCGGTTCACCAGTGACGCCTCGGGGTGCACGCTGCGCAGGTCCGGAAGCAGGACTTCCTCCAGCGACTCGACGAACACGTCCGCTCCCACCACGCCCACCACCTTCCCGCCCACAGTGAGCGGAGAAGTCAGCGTCACGGTGTATTCATCGGTGCAGATGAAATCCACATACGGGCCTGTCACGTGGCTGGCGCCCGTCTCCACGGGAACGGTGAACCACTCCCGCCGGGAATATGCCTCGCCCATGCTCTCCACGGAGGAGAGCACCTGGATTTCCTTACTCCGCCCCTGCCACCAGGCCATGTGCCAGGGGGCGTCGCTCAGGGCATTGTGGGCGGCAACAAAACCACCTCCGGCCAGCGGATAATCGGTGCGCTGCAGCAGCGCGATGGTCAGGGGCTCGGCGACGGCGTCCACTTCCCGGCACGAGGGCCCTGGCCCGGGACCGCTGAAAAGCGGCTGGAGCCGCGGCTTCCAGTCCTGCAGGATCTCCAGGAGCTCGCGGAAGAACGTGCCGAGGTCCACCGGCAATGCTGGCGGGGACGGTTGTACTGGTTCACTGCGGGAAATGCTCATGCTTTCCTCCTGGCGGGTGCGGGTGGTTGCTCCGCCGTAGTGAGGGCGGCGGAGGAGTGAAGACGGGTGTGTTCATCGATCAGCCAGGCCACGGACGCCTGGACATACTGGCGGACCAGGGACCGTGCGGCGGCGGCATCGGCGTCGGCCACGGCCGCGCAAATCCCCCGGCAGAGGTCCACCATGGCGGAGTTGAAAGCGGGATCCGCGTGTGCCAGCCCCAGCAGGGATCCGTAGTCCGTGTGCAGGCGGACGTACTCGCGCGTCAGCCGGGCTGACTGGCTGAGCGCGGCGAGTTCAAGGAGGAAATCGCCGACGGCGCGGCTGCTGCCGGCGGGAACATCGAGCAGGTGTCCCAGCGCCTCCACATCCTCGCGGTCGGCGGCGTCGGCGGCGAGCTCCGCAGCGGTGGCCGCGATCGCCGCGTAGTGGATGGCCAGATCACGCAGTTCCACGCGGCTCATGCCGGTGAGGCGCCGGCGCACCAGCACCGACCTGTCTCCGGAAGGCAGCGTAATAAACGTGCCGCCTTCGCGCCCGCGGCGTGTTTCCACCAGCCCCCGGGAACGCAGGCCGGCCAGCGCCTCCCGGGCGGTAACCGTGGCCACGCCCATCGAGGCGGCCAGCTCCATTTCGGTTGGCAGCCGGTCGCCGTCCGCCAAGGCACCGGCTGAAATCCCTTGAACTATGCGCTCTTCGACGCGGCTGGCCTTGCCCGCGTCGCCCAGCGGAGCGAAGACAGCGGTGAGGAGGCGTTTCTGCGGAGCGGTGTTCTGGGGCATGTTCACGATCTTTCCAGCTTGGCGGACCGGACGGTGCCGGCGTGCCGGGCCGCGCATCCGTAACAAGAAATTTACTTGAAGTGACCTGAATTACATATAACATCTGGTTTCATAGCTTTACTACCTGACGCGCTTCGGCGCTTCCAGCTGAAGTGAAAGGATCCACCGTGCGAGCCAGCACAGCCCCACTCTCCCCCGCCGCCGAGGACCAGGCGCTCTCCGGCAACGCCATCAGCCTCTCCTCCGTGACCAAGAGCTTTGGCGATTTCACCGCGGTCAAGGACCTGGACCTGGACATCCGCTCCGGCGAATTCTTCTCCCTGCTGGGCCCTTCCGGGTCCGGCAAGACCACCGTGCTGCGCATGGTCGCCGGCTTCGAACCCGTCACCGGCGGCACCATCAGCCTGCACGGCACCGACGTCACCGGCAAGGCTCCGTTTGAACGCAACGTCAACACGGTCTTCCAGGACTACGCACTGTTTCCCCACCTGACAGTGGCACAGAACGTGGGCTACGGCCTGAAGCTGCGCAAGACACCCAAGGCTGAGCGGGAGCGCCGGGTTGCCGAAGCCCTGGAGATGGTGCGCCTGCCGCAGGTGGCCGGGCGTCTGCCGTCCCAGCTCTCCGGCGGCCAGCGCCAGCGCATCGCCCTGGCCCGGGCCCTGATCCTGCGCCCGCAGGTCCTGCTGCTGGACGAACCGCTCGGCGCCCTGGACAAGCAGCTGCGTGAGCAGATGCAGATCGAGCTCAAGCAGATCCAGCGCGAAGTCGGCATCACCTTCATCTTCGTCACCCACGACCAGGAGGAGGCCCTCACCCTCTCGGACCGGATTGCGGTGTTCAACAACGGCGGCATCGAACAGGTGGGCACCCCGGAAGACCTTTATGAGCGTCCCGCCACGCGTTTTGTGGCCACCTTCCTGGGCAGCACCAACCTGGTGGAAGGCGACCTGGCCCGCCAGCTCACCGGCACTGACGGACTGGTCAGCATCCGCCCCGAGCGCATCCACCTGGCAGCGGCCGGAACGCCTGCACCCGAAGGATTCTCCGCCGTGTCCGCACGGATCGAAGAGATCGTCTACACCGGCCCCACCACACGGTACGTCGCCGCGACCACCACCGGAGACCGGCTGATCGTCCAGGAGCAGAACGACTCCCGGGCCACCGCTGCCTCCCGGGGCGACGCCGTCGAACTCCAGTGGCCTTCACGCTTCAACTTCCGCGTTTCCTAGCAGCTTTCCACCCCCGGCCGGCCTCGACCGGCCCGCACCACCCGCTCCGCACCCCACTATGAAAGGTTCACCATGAAGATCACCAAGGCCCTGCCGCTGGCAGCGCTCGCCTCGCTCTCGCTGGTCCTGGCCGGCTGCGGCGGGGACGCCTCCACCACGGACTCCGGCACCACCGGCATCCAGGTCCCGGACCTGCCCATGGCCACGGAAATCGGCGAAAGCGAAGGCCAGGTCAACATCATCGCCTGGGCCGGCTTCGTGGAAGACGGATCCACCAACCCCGACGCCGACTGGGTCTCCGCGTTCGAGGAAGAGACCAAGTGCCAGGTGAACCGCAAGGTCGGCGCCACCTCGGATGAAATGGTCCAGCTGATGCGCAGCGGTGAATACGACCTGGTATCCGCCTCCGGCGACGCTTCCCTGCGCCTGATCGCCGGCGGCGACGTGGCTCCGATCAACACCGACCTGATTCCCAACTTCGGCAACATCGTGGACGGGCTGAAGGGGCAGGTCTATGACACGCTCAACGGCAAGAGCTACGGCGTTCCGATTGGCCGCGGCGCCAACGTGCTGATGTACAACACCGACCACGTCGCCCAGGCCCCGGATTCCTGGGCCCCGCTGTGGGAAGAAGACACCGAGTACGCCGGCAAGACCATGGCCTATGACTCCCCGATCTACATCGCCGACGCTGCCGTGTACCTGATGGCCACCCAGCCGGACCTGGGCATCACCAACCCCTACGCCCTCGACGAGGAGCAGCTCGCTGCTGCCGTCGAACTCCTCAAGACCCAGAACGGCCTGGTGGGCGAGTACTGGAACGACGCCCTGAAGGCCGTCAGCTCCATCTCCTCCGGCACCGCCCACATGGGCACGGGCTGGCAGGTCATCGTGAACCTGGCCCAGGGCGACGGCGGCAAGGTTGAGTCCGTGCTGCCCAAGGAAGGTGCCACCGGCTGGTCGGACACCTGGATGATCGCCGCAGAGGCAAAGAACCCGAACTGCGCCTACAAGTGGATGGACTATGCCTCCTCCGCCGAGGTCAACGCCCAGATCTCGCAGAACTTCGGCATGGCTCCGGCCAACGCCCTGGCCTGCGAAGGCTCGGAAGCGAACGCAGCCCACTGCGAGACCTTCCACGCCACCGACGAGGACTACTACAAGCAGGTCTGGATGTGGACCACCCCGGTTGAGCAGTGCGTGGACGGACGTACGGACGTGACCTGCACCAACTACCAGGAATGGACCAAGGCCTGGACTGAGATCAAGGGCTAGTTCCACCCCGCACTGACCGCTGGTGGGCGGCGAAGAGAACTGCCGCCGCCCACCGGCTTCCAAACTCCCAGCCGCGCACCGCGGCACCACGTCCCACAGGCCCGGCCCAAGAGGAGAATCGGCGGAAACCCGCCGGAAAAGCGCCATGGCAGTAATCCACGAAACCCCGCCCCCGCCCGCAGCAGCGCAGGTGCAGCCCCGGAACAGCCTGGGCGACCGCATGTCCCGCATGCTCTATGCCCGGCCCAAAGCCCGCCTTACCGGCCTGCTCCTGCTGCCGCTGGGCTGGCTCGGCGTCCTCTACATCGGGTCCCTGATCCTGCTGTTCATCACCGCGTTCTGGACCACGGACAGCTTCACCTCCAAGGTCATTCCCGCGTTCACGCTGGAGAACTTCACGGAGATCATCACGGTCCCGGCCTACCAGCAGACCGCCCTGCGGACCATCGGCATCGCACTGGCTGTCACCGTGCTGTGCGCCGCCCTGGCCCTGCCCCTGGGGCTCTACATGGCCAAAGTGACTTCCCCGAAGATGCGCGCGGCTCTGGCAATCGGCATCACGCTCCCGCTCTGGGCAGGCTACCTGGTGAAGGTCTTTTCCTGGCGCATCACCTTCTCCTCCGGCGGCCCGCTGGACTGGCTGCTGGCACCGCTGGGCATGACCGGTCCCGGCTACGGCACTGCCGCGCTGATCGTGACACTGGCCTACCTGTGGTTCCCCTACATGGCAGTGCCGGTCTACAACGCCTTCCGCCAAATCCCGGACAGCCTGTTCGACGCGTCCTCGGACCTGGGCGCCAAGCCCTGGTCCACGGTGTGGACCGTGGCGGTTCCGCTGCTAAAGCCGGCCTTCGTGGCCGGGTCCATCTTCACCTTCTCGCTGAGCCTGGGCGACTACATCGCCGCCCAGTTCGTCGGCGGCAAGACCCAGGTGATTGGCACCGTCATCGCCTCGAACATCAACCTCAACCCGCCGCTCGCCGCAGCCTTCGGCACCGTGCCGATCATCGTCGTCGTGCTTTACCTGTTCCTGGCCCGCAAGTCCGGCGCCCTGAAGCAACTGTAGGAGAGAGACATGAGGCTATCGGCTTCCGCCAAAATCACCCTGCGGGTCTTCGCCGGCCTGGTCATGGCTGCGATCTACCTGCCGCTGCTGCTGGTGATCGCAAATTCGTTCAACGCCACCACCTCGGGTGCGTTCCCCATTCAGGAATTCACCACCCGCTGGTGGGTTGCCGCCTGGCATAACGAAGGCGTGCGGGAGGCGCTGTGGACCTCGCTGAAGGTCGCATCCGTTGCCACGGTCATTGCCCTGGTGCTGGGTTCAATGGTGGCGTTCGCCCTGTCCCGCTACGACTTCTTCGGCAAGAACACCATCAACCTGCTGGTGGTGCTGCCCATCGCGCTGCCCGGCATCGTCACCGGCGTGGCCCTGAACAACACGTTCAAGACCGTGCTGGAACCGCTGGGAATCGGCCTGGGGCTGTTCTCCGTGATTGTCGGCCATGCGACGTTCTGCATCGTGATGGTCTTCAACAACGTCCAGGCACGGCTGGGCCGAATGAACCGCGGGTTGGAGGAAGCGGCGATGGACATGGGCGCCAACGTGGTCAAGACCTTCTTCCAGGTCACGTTCCCCGGGTTCCGTTCGGCGTTTGTTGCCGGCGGGCTGCTCGCCTTTGCCCTGAGCTTCGATGAGGTGGTGGTCACCACGTTCACCGCCCCGCCCGGCACCGAAACGCTCCCGATCTGGATCTTCAACAACATGGCCAGGCCCAACCAGGCGCCGGTGGTGAACGTCATTGCCGCCGTGCTGATCGTGGCGTCGATGATCCCGGTCTACCTGTCCCAGCGGCTCACCGGGGATGACAAGAAGTAACAGCTAGCGGGTGGCGGCGCACTCCGGGAGCAGCTCCGCCATCCGCTCATCACTCAGCCGGGACAGGGCACTGAGCAGCCTGGTGATCCGCTCCCGCTCCGCCTTGGTAAACCGGCTGGAGTCCAGGATGTCGCTGACCCACAGTCCGTCCATGGCCAGCCGGATGACGACGCCGATGATTCCCGCCGGGTCCCGCGGGCTCAGGTTGGCCTCATCCAGGCGGCGGTTCAGGTACAGCAGCGACTCTGCGAGGTTGGGCCGGCTGATGGCTGTTTCCAGCAGTGCGGCCTGGTCCATGGAGCTGTTGGCCCGGACGTCGGAGAAGGCCTTGATGTAGGCCCGTTCCTGGGCTCCCACCGGATCCGGGTCCGCATCGGCCAGGTCTCCCAGCCGGTGCACCAGCTGCACGATCATGTCCTCGACGTCTTGCTCAATCTCGGTAATGGACGCTCCAGCGGCGAACATTGCGCTCTCTTTTCGTTTTTCCTGCTGCTTATGTCTTCCGGCGGAGGATCCGCCGGGATGAACCGGCTAGTCTAGCCCGTTTCCGCGGGGATCTCAGCTCCGTCCAGGTTCAGCGGTAGGGTGTGCGCATGCCCCTCGAGGTTCGGCCCGCCACGGTGTTCGCAGATACTGCCGCCGTCCTGGGGCCCAAGCATCCTGATTCCAACGCCTGCTGGTGCCTGAGCTACCGCTTGCTGACGTCAAAGGAGAACCAGTCGCTGCAGCGCCGGGCCCGTGGAGAGAAGATGCGGGGCCTGCTGGGCGAAGTGCCTCCTCCCGGCGTCCTGGCATACGACGACGGCGTGCCGGCCGGGTGGGCCGCGATCCATCCCCGGGCGGACACCTCGTTCGCGAAGAACCGGAGGATTCCTGCCATCGATGACCTGCCGGTGTGGTCCCTGTGGTGCGTGCGGGTCCGTCCCGGCCACCGCGGCAGGGGAATCTCCCACGCACTGGTGTCCGGCGCCGTCGACTTCGCGCGCGGGCACGGGGCACCCGCCGTCGAGGCTTACCCGGTGGACAACCAGGGCGAAAAAGTGGACCTGACCATGGCATACGTCGGCACCCGCAGCCTGTTTGAGGCAGCTGGATTCGTCAAGGCCGCGGACACCTCGTCTGTCCTTAACGGTTTTCCCCGGGTCCTGATGCGACTGACCCTGTAGGCCGCCAGGCAACTGCCCGCTGACAGCAAAAGGCCCCGCCGCGGGGACCGGCGGGGCCTTGCCTGAAAGGCCGGCAGGAAGTCCATGGGGGAACGGGTCCTTCCTGCCGGCCGGATTATGGTGGCCGCCGCGCATGAGGCGGCGGCGGTTGGGTCAGTCCGCGGAGACAATCCTCTTGTCCTGCACCCGCAGCCGCTCGCCGAGGAAACCGCCGACGGCGGTGATCACGGCAATGATGGCCAGGATGAGCGCGCCGCCCCAGGACTGGTTGCCGGAGAACCCGAGCATCGCAGTGGCCAGCAGCGGCATGAAACCACTGGTGGCGCCGGCAATGTTGTAGCCCAGGGCAACGCCGGAGTAGCGCAGCTTCGGCGGGAACAGTTCGGTCAGCAGAGCACCGTTGACGGCGTAGGCCACGGCAATCAGCACAATGCCGAGGGTGATGGCCAGCATGATCATCGGCGTGGACTTGGTGTCCACCATGGCAAAGATCGGGAATGCTGCGGCAGCGGTGAGGATGCCGCCCCACATGGTGACCTTGCCCGGGCCGATCTTTTCGGACAGCCGGCCCATCGCAATGGTGACGAATATCTGGGCAACGGCCGCGATCAGCGTGGCATTGACCATGATCTGCCGGTCCACGCCGAGGGTGTTGGAACCGTAGCTGACAATGAAGGTGGTGATCATGTAGAAGCCGCCCACACCCAGCAGTGCAGCCATCACGGCGACAGCCAGGCGTCCGCCGGCGTTGCGGAAGACGTCCAGGGCAGGAACCTTGGAGGTTTCCTCCTGGGCCAGGAGGTCCTTGAAGATGGGGGATTCCTCAACCTTGATGCGGATCCACAGCGCAATGAGCAGCAGCGGGAAGGCCATCAGGAACGGGATGCGCCAGCCCCAGGCGTCGAAGGTCTCCGACGGGAAGAGCAGCACCAGGGAGAAGGCAGCGGAGGAGAGCAGGGTACCGACGGGAGAGCCGACCTGGACCAGGGCCGCGAACCGGCCGCGCTTCTCGACCGGCGCGTGCTCGATGGCCATGGTGACCGCACCGCCCCATTCGCCGCCGACTGCCAGGCCCTGGACCAGGCGCAGGACCGCCAGGAGGATCGGCGCAGCGAGTCCAATGGAACCAAAGTCGGGCAGCAGGCCGATCAGCCCGGTGGCGATGCCAATCATGACGATGGTGGCCAGCAGCGCCGGCCGGCGGCCGAACTTGTCACCGATGTAGCCAAAGAGGATGGCACCGATGGGGCGGGCAGCGAAGCCGACGCCGAAGGTTGCGAAGGAGGCCAGCAGTGCCGCCGTCGGATCCATGGTGGTGAAGTACAGGCGGTTGAAGACCAGGGCTGCGGCGGTGCCGAACAGGTAGTAGTCGTACCATTCCAGCGCGGTGCCGACGAAGGAGGCGCGGGCAATGGTGCCCGCGTCCTTTCCGGAGATGGTCACGGGTGCGCCGCGTTCCCCCGGTCGAGTGGTGGTGTTAGTCACGAGTGATGTTGCCTTTCGAGCTGGCCGCACCGCGATAAGTGGGAGGCATGCGGGCCGGTGTGGGAGGTATCTCCCTGAGCGTAGTCAGGCGGCAATTGACCAAACAATGACAAATTTCACCCACCTTTTACGCAAAGATTGGGCATTTAGACAGTGCGGGGATATTCCGGGAGGGTACTGAGGGCAATCAGGGCCCAGGAGGCCTCCCCCGGCACGGCCAGGTCCAGTCCAATGACCTGCTGCAGTGAATGCAGCCGGTTGACCACGGTGTTGCGGTGGCAGTAAAGCTCCTCCGATGTTTCCTTGATGGACCCCGTGCGGGCATAGCTTTCGGCCACCTGGAGCAGCCGGGCACGTTCGTGGTCCGTGCATTTGCGCAGCGCCTCCTGCACGCCGGAGCAGAATCCGGGCAGTGTCTGCTCCAGCAGCTCGGCTGCGATCCGCTGCCAGGCTTCCTGGACGGTCTGCAGGCCGGGGCCGCCGCTGCGCGCCAGCACCAGGGCTGATGAGGCGGCGGCCGGAACTGCCGCCAGTCCCGCAATGTCCGGGATGTAGCCGGCTGCGAACCCGGGCGGCTCCTGCTGCCAGGAGCCGGCGCGCTGCTGCCGGAAGATGTACAGGACTCCGGCCCGTTCATAGGAATGCAGCCGGCGGTCATTCAGGAACGCACGCTGTGCTTCGGCTACGGCATCTCCGATTACCGCCAGCAGTTCGAAGGTATCCGCAGCCCGGACCCCAAGCCCCGCTGCGATGTCCTCAACATCCTGCTGCGTCTTTGGTTCTCCGCTGAACAGCCGGGAGAGCAGGCGCTGGCGGTACAGCTGCTTGTCCCGTGCCAGGAGTGCTTCGGCTTCCACGAAGGACTGCTGGATGCTTGAAACGTAGCCTTCCACCACGTCCATGACCCGGTCCATGTTGGACACCAGGACGTTGACGCCGTCCCCGTGCGCCACACGCTCCAGGCCTTTCCAGAGGACCCGAAAATCGTTGCGCACGGCTTCCAGGAAGGACTGCAGCGGAACCCCCTGGGACGCACGGCGCGTAGCCACTTCGCGGGGCAGGTTGCGCAGGTCCGGAGGGAGCTCCAATCCGGCCATCTGGTAGAGGAACATGTCCATGGTGTCCACGGCCGTTTGGTAAACGTCCTCCTCGGGCACCTTCGCGTCGTCATAGGAGACGGCTTCGAACCGGGAGAGGAAGTCCGAAACCAGCGAATCACGCTGGGTCCACAGCCTCCGGATCAGGTCTTCCCACTGGTGTCCGGCGGAAGCCTCAAGCGGAAAGGTCCGGGCGGAAGGCACCAGGATGGGGACGGGAATTTCGGTCATCCTGCCACTTTATGGATATGCATAATTTAGCCGCCAATTATGGCGGCTTATGTCCATTGAGTGAGACATTTAGCCATAGTTGAATGGGAACAACACCCAGCAGGCTGTGCATTTCCGTGCTCGCCCGGGGACGGAACGACGGCTAGGAACCCATGCTTGCAGACCTGTTGATTACCAACGCCCATGTGCTCACCCAGGATCCCGCACATCCGCGGGCCGGCACCCTGGTCATTCACGGCGGCAGGATCCTGGCTGTGGATCCGGACATGGATGTCCCCGCCCGCACGGTGTTCGACGCCGAGGGGCTGACGGTGGTGCCCGGCTTTAACGATGTGCACAGCCACAGTGTGTGGTTCGGCCTCGGCCTGATGGAAACAGCACTGGGGGATGCCCGTTCGCTGGAGGACGTCTATGCCGCAATTGGCGCTGCCTCAGCAGAGCTTGCACCAGATGACTGGGTGGTTGCCTCGGGTTTCAGTCCCCTCCTGCTCGGCGGCGCCCAGCCGGACCGGGACCGGCTGGACGAGGCTTCGGGCGGCCGGCCGGTGTGGATCAAGCACTCCTCCGGCCACGCCTGCACCCTGAACGGCGCTGCCCTGGACCTCGTCGCCGGGACACAGGACCTGGCGGCTGGGATTGACGGCGGCGTCGTGGTCCGCGGAGCCGACGGCCGGCCAACCGGCCTCCTCGAAGAAAACGCCATGCGGCTGGTTCAGGAACTCATGCTGCCGTATCCGCTGGAGACCATCGAGAAAGCACTGGAACTCGCCACCGCGCACTACCTCACCGAAGGCATCACGAGCGTCACCGACGCCGGAATTGCCGGCGGCTGGATTGGCCACTCCCCCCGGGAGTTCGGCGCCTATCAGTCCGCCCGGGACAAGGGCCTCCTCTCGGTGCGGATGCAGCCGATGCTGGTGCTGGACGCCCTTCGTCCCCTTTCCGGGCACTCGGACGACGGCGGCGGCCTGGGGCTGGATGCAGGCATCCGTTCCGGGCTGGGCGATGAATGGCTCCGGATCGGTCCAGTGAAGATTTTCAGCGACGGGTCGCTGCTGGGCAGCACGGCATACATGTCCGAGGACTATGTGGGCTGCACGCATAACCACGGCTACCTGCAGATGGACGCCGGGGAGCTGCGAGAGCAGGCCCTCGCCGCTTACCGCGCAGGGTGGCCGATTGCCATGCATGCCATTGGTGACGCAGCGGTGGAGCATGCCATCAGCATCATCACCGAGGCGCAGGAGACGTACGGCCTGAACTGCTTCCCCAACCGCATCGAGCACGGCGGCGTGGTGCAGCCGGAGCAGCTGGACCGGATCGCGGAGGCGGGGATTGTCCTGGTCCCGCAGCCGCACTTCATCACCGAATTCGGCGACGGCATGGCGGAGCTGCTTGGCCCCGCCCGCACCGAACTCTCCTACCCGGCCGCCGGGCTGCTGCGCCGCGGCGCCGTCCTGCCCGGCAGCTCCGACCGTCCCGTCTCAAACGGGCGGCCGCTGGATGTGATGCAGTCCTTCGTCGAACGGCTAACCCCCTCCGGCAGGACGTACGGGCCGGAAGAGCGGATCAGCGCCGAGCAGGCACTGGCCGCCTACACCACCGGGTCCGCCGCAGCCACCGGCACGTCCGCTGAGAAGGGAAGCCTCTCCCCCGGCCTCCTCGCGGACCTGGTTTTCCTGGACCAGGATCCAACCACGGTTCATCCTTCCCGGATCGGCGCCACGCAGGTCCTGGGCACCATGGTGGGCGGCGAGCTCCGCTACGCGCACCCAGACCTCCCCTCCTTTCCCAACACAGCAGAGGACTCCCGATGAGCACCAGCAACTCCAGTTTCCTGTCGGATTTCGCCGTCATGTCCAGCTTCGGCGCCACGGCGGGCGGCGGTGTTGACCGCCAGGCAGGAACAGCCGAAGACCACGCCACCCGTGCCTGGTTCAGCACCTGGCTGGCGGACCACGGGCTCACCGAGGCCGTGGACCCGGCGGGCAACCAGTTCGGGCTGGCCGAGCTCGTTCCCGGCGCCCCCTGGGTCCTGCTCGGCTCGCACCTGGACTCGCAGCCGCTGGCTGGACGGTACGACGGCGCCTACGGGGTTCTGGCAGCCGCCCACGCAGTGGTTCGGGCGGCTGCCGCTGCGGAAGCAGGCGAGCTGGTCCCCGTCTTCAACCTGGCCGTGGTGAACTGGTTCAACGAGGAAGGCAGCCGCTTCACCCCCAGCATGATGGGCAGCGGTGTCTTTACCGGCAAGCTGCCCCTCGAAACGGCGCGCGCCACCTCTGACCTGGCCGGCACCACCGTGGCCCAGGCGCTGGGCAGCCCGTCCGCGCCGGGCACTGCCCCAACCTTGGACTCCGTTGCCCGCTACGCGGAAATCCATATTGAACAGGGCCGGATCCTGGAGGAGACCGGGACCCAGGTCGGCATTGTGGACAAGACCTGGGCTGCCGCGAAGTACCGGGTCACGGTTGACGGAGACCAGTCCCACACCGGGTCCACACGAATGGTTGACCGGCGGGATGCCCTGTACGGGGCAGCGCTGGTTATCGCCGCGGCCCGGGAGCTTACGGAGGAATTCGAACCGGGCCTGCTGCACAGCTCGGTCTCCCAACTGCAGGTCCTGCCCAACTCCCCGGTGACCATCGCCCGCCAGGTGGTCATGAACCTGGACCTGCGTTCACCGGATGAAGCCGTGCTGGCCGGAGCCATGGAACTGCTGGGCAAGCGCATCGCCGAGGCTGAAACCCGTTCCCGCACGGAGGTCTCCCTGGCCTTGACGCACCAGTGGGGACTGAACCCGTACCAGCCCGCCGGCGTCCAGCTGGGCCGTGCCGCGGCAGCCGCCCTTGGTTTCAGCCACAGGGACATCATGACCGTGGCAGGTCATGACTCCACCAACCTCAAGGACCATGTGCCCACCGTGATGCTGTTTGTACCCAGCGTGGAGGGCATCTCGCACAACGAAGCTGAATTCACCCGTGATGAAGACGCCGTTCGCGGCGTCGAACTCCTTACCGAGGTGGCGCGGCGGCTGGTCCGCGGAGATTCGATGGAGTGATTCCGCCGCCGGAGCGCGCCGGGGCTGCGCCGGGTCCCTTCTGGCCCGCCCTTCCCGGCGCGTAGACTTCCACGCACTGCCTGCGAAAGGAGCCCGGCCATGAGCGATCCGCACCAGCCCGCCTGGTGGACCAGCGCCGTCGTCTACCAGATCTATCCGCGCAGCTTCGCGGACGGCAACGGGGACGGAATCGGGGACCTGCGCGGAATCCTCGCCCATGTGGACTATCTGCAGGATCTGGGGGTCGACGTCGTCTGGTTGTCCCCGGTGCACGAGTCGCCGCAGCGGGACAACGGGTATGACATCTCCAACTACCGCCGGATCGACCGCCTGTTCGGCACGGAAGAGGACTTCGACGAGCTGCTCGGACAGCTGCATGTGCGCGGCATGAAACTGGTGATGGACCTGGTGGTCAACCACACCTCCAGCGAGCACCCCGTGTTCCAGGAAGCCCGGAAGTCACGGGAGAACCCGTACCGGGACTATTTCTGGTGGCGGGACGCCCGGCCGGGCTTTGAACCCGGGGAACCCGGCGCGGAGCCGAACAACTGGGGATCGCACTTCGGCGGACCGGCCTGGACTTTCGAGCCGGAGACCGGACAGTACTACCTGCACCTGTTTACGCCGCACCAGCCGGACCTGAACTGGGAGAACCCGGCCGTTCGGCACGAGGTCTACGAGACGATGCGCTGGTGGCTGGACAGGGGCGTGGACGGCTTCCGGATGGACGTCATCAACTTCATCTCCAAGGACCTGGCACTGCCCGACGGCCTGGTGGGACCGGGCAGTGTCTGGGGCGACGGTTCCCCGCACTTCACCAACGGGCCCCGGATCCACGAGTTCCTGCAGGAGATGGGCCGCGAGGTCTTTTCAGGGCGCGACGGCGACTTTCTCACCGTGGGCGAAACCCCCGGCGCCACGGTGGACCAGGCGCTGCTCTATACCGACCCGTACCGGGCGGAACTGGACATGGTCTTCCAGTTCGAGCATGTGAGCCTGGACCAGGCCGGCGGGCGGAAATGGGATTACCGGCCCCTGAGTCTCCCGGACCTGAAAACGTCCTGGAACCGCTGGCAGCGCGGACTGGCGGACCGTGGCTGGAACAGCCTGTACCTGAGCAACCATGACCAGCCGCGGCATCTGTCCCGGTTCGGGAACGATGACGAATTCCGCTACGAATCAGCCACACTCTGGGCCACGCTGCTGCATCTGCAGCGCGGCACGCCGTATGTGTACCAGGGCGAGGAAATCGGCATGACCAACGCCGGCTTCACCACGATCGAGCAGTACCGCGACGTCGAGTCACTGAACTTCTACGCTGAATCCACAGCGCAGGGCATGCCCGCCGGGGAGGCCCTCGAAGCACTGCGCGCCATGAGCCGGGACAATCCCCGCACCCCGATGCAGTGGACTGCCGGACCGAACGCGGGCTTCACTGAGGGCCGGCCCTGGATCGACGTCAACCCGAACCACGTGCACATCAATGCCGATACCGACCGTTCCGCGGCGAAATCGGTCTTCCGGTATTACCAGGACCTCATCCGGCTCCGGCACACCCACGATGTGGTTGTTCTTGGCGACTTCCACTTGGAGGCGCCTGAACACCCGCACCTGTTCGCCTACCGCAGGACCCTGGACGACGCGGCCTGGCTGGTCCTCGCCAACGTGTCCGGGGACGTCCTGGAGGTTCCGCTGGGGCTCGCGGACGACGGTCCGTTGATTCTTGGCAACTACGCCGAGGCAGGCGGTGCCGGGAACCTTCGCCCGTGGGAGGTGCGGGTCCTGGACGTTTCTGAAACCGTGAGCTGGGTTGGCTAGGCTCGGACAACAGCCACAGTGAAAGGAAGCTTCATGCCGAACTCCGCCGTCCCCACCGTTACCCTCCGCAACGGACTCGAACTGCCCGCCCTCGGGATGGGTACGTGGCCCATGGACGATGCGCAGGCCGCCGACGCCGTTGCCACCGCTGTTGAGACGGGGTACCGCCTCTTCGACACCGCGGAGAACTACGGCAACGAGGCAGGAGTCGGCGAAGGCATCCGGCGCAGCGGCATTGCCCGCAGTGACGTGGTGATCACCACCAAATTCAACAAGCGCTGGCACAGCCGCGACGGCGTCCGCCAGGCCTTCTCCGCGTCAGCGCAAAGGCTCGGCACCGACTACATCGACCTGCTGCTGGTGCACTGGCCCAACCCTGACCAGGACCAGTACGTTGAAGCAGTGCTCGGGCTGAATGATCTGCTCGAAGAAGGCCTGATCCGCGGCATCGGAGTTTCCAACTTCAAGCCGGCCCACCTGCAGCGCCTCGCTGACGCCGGTGTCATCCCGGACCTGAACCAGATCCAGGTGGATCCCCGCCACATCCGCGAAGCGTCCCGCCAGGCAAACAACAGGCTCGGCATCGTGACCGAGTCATGGAGCCCGCTGGGGCGCGACGGCGGCCTGTTGGAGGACACTGCAGTCACCGCGCTGGCCGCGAAGTACGGGAAGACCCCGGGACAGATCGTACTGCGCTGGCACGTCCAGCAGGGGCTGGTTCCCATCCCGAAGGCATCTTCGCGGGAACACCTGGCGGAAAACCTGGCAGTCTTCGATTTCGCCTTGGAAGAAACGGAAATCGCGGATCTTTCGGCGCTGGACACCGGAGAAGCCGGGATTCTGGACTCCGACAGCTTCGGCCACTGACCCCCGCCGCCCGCCGCCGCACTTTTCGGCGGCGGGCGGATACGTTAGCGTCGGGGCATGTCCCGCAGCCCCCTGATCCGCACCCTGACCGCCCGTGCCCCCAAGGCCAGCCGCCCGCGCCGGGCCGCCGCCGTCGTTCTGGGCCTTTTCCTGGCCTTCGCCGGGACCAGCCACCTCACCTTTGCCCGGGATGAGTTCCAGGCCCAGGTACCCGATTGGGTTCCGCTGGACAAGGACACGGTGGTGCTGCTGTCCGGCATTGCGGAGATCGGGCTGGGATCCGCCCTGGCCCTGCTGCCCGGCCGGCGCATACCGGTGGGTCTGGCCGCAGCCGCTTTCTTCATTGCGATCTTCCCGGGCAACATCTCCCAGTACGTCACGCAGACTGACGGATTTGGCCTGGACACCGATCAGAAGCGGCTTATCCGCCTGTTCTTCCAGCCGCTGCTGGTGGTCTGGGCCCTGTGGTCCACGGGCGCATGGCGGGCAATCCGGAACCGCCGCCAGCGCTGATACCGGCAGGACGTAACCCGGCACACGGCACGCCGTGGCCAACACCACGGCGGTAAATCCCCGCATTGTGAGGCGCGTTATGCAATCCGGCGTGCCAGGGAGCCTAGCCTTAATAGAGGCACAGCGGCGCGGGCATTCCGGCCTGCGTGCTGGTCCCATTCCCGTTCTGGAAAGGAGGACATACCTATGTTCCAGACCCGGACAAGCCAACGGACTTCAAACCGGACAACCGCTCTCCTGGCAGGCATTGCAGTCGCTTCCGCCCTCGTGGCAGGAGGAGTATCCGCCGTGGAGATGAGCTTCGATACCGCTCCCGCGCTCTCCAGCACGGCAGCTTCGGCTGCCGTTGAGGTGCAGGTTTAGAGCAGTCCCGCTAAAGGGCCGCAGGCATTTGCCTGCGGCCCTTTTTGCTGCACGGGTGCAGTGGCAGAATGTCCCGCAGAACGGCAGCACCCAAGCACCAGCCCAGGAGCTGATCGCATGGCCGAACCGCAGCGGACACCAGCAGGACCGGACTACGGCAACGTCCCCGTCATAGTCTCCGGCGTCATCGCCGGATTCGTAGCCGTCACGACGGCGGTGGTTTCCACAGGCGGCGCCGAGAACGAACTGCGCTGGCAGCTGGGGCTGGCTGCCGGGTGCATTACGTTCATTGTCTGTCTGCTGACGTTCCTGCTGATGATCATTGCCGGTAAACCCAATCCGGATTCAATGGGACACGGCTCCGGGGTGAACCGCAGGTTCGGTGCGGTTCCGGGCTCCGAGGACAAGGACCCGGACGAATCCAGGAACGATTAACGAGTAAAAGGATTGGGCGGCCGGTTTCCCGGCCGCCCAATCCTTTTACTACTGGCTAGCTCCTGCTGCCGCGGCGGCGCTTAGCTGCCGCTACGCCTGCACCGCCCACTGCGATCAGGCCGGCGCCGAGGGCCAGGAAGCCCCCGGCAAACTCGGCGCCCGTGGACGGCAGACGCTTCTTGCCCGGCCGATCCGGCGTCGGGCGCGGTGCCGGCTGCGTTGAGGTGTAGGTGTTGACGACCCGCAGCTCGGAGGCACCAGCCGCGGTAATCCCCACCGGTTCGGGGAGGTCTGTGCTGACTTCCAGCCCGCTGGTTACGCCCGTGGCCGTCTCCGTCACGGCACATTCAGAACCCTGGGCAAGCCCGCCGTAGGTGTTCATGACGTCGCCGGTGGCACCGGCCTGTATCGTCACGGTCTCATCCAGCACCGTCTCCTCCCCCAGGGTGCAGACCACGTTCAGCACCACTTCGCCCTGATGCCCGGCAGCTGCACCGGCGATCTGCTTGGTGACAACCAGCGTGCCCGGATTGAAGGTGTAGGTGTTGGTCACCGTCGCCTCGCTCGCGGTGGCCGCGGCGATGGTTACCGGTTCCGGAAGGACCGTGGTGACCGCGACGGCGTCCGTCGCACCGCTGCCCGGTTCGGTGACCGCGCACTCGGCACCCGCAGCCAGGTCTTCGAACACCTGGGTTTCAGTCCCGGTGGTTCCCGCGGGGATCGTGACCGTCTCATCCAGCACGCTCACGCCGTCCAGCGTGCAGATGATGCCCAGGACGATGTCATCCTGCGCCCCCGCTGCCTCACCGTCGATCACCTTGCTGACGCTGAGCGAACCCGGATTCAAGGTGTAGGTGTTCGTGACCGTGGCTTCCACCCCGGCGCCGGCCGCGATAGTGACCGGATCCGGCAGCACGGTGGCTACCCCAACGGTTTCGGTGGAGCCGTCCTGAGTCTCGGTCACGGTGCATTCGGTGCCGACCGTCAGGTCCTCGTACTGGGTCGATTCAGTGCCGGTGGATCCCTCCGCGATGGTGAATGTTTCGTCGAGGACCGTTTCGCCGTCCAGGATGCAGACGGTTCGCAGCACGATTTCACCCTGGTTCCCGGCCTCTTCGCCGTCGATGACCTTGCTCACGGAGATTGATCCGGGAGCGAAGGTATAGGTGTTCGTGACGGTGGCTTCGACTTCACCTCCGGCAGGAACGGTGAACGGATCCGGAAGATCCGTCTCCACCAGGATTGCGGGGGTGCTGCCGTCTTCAAGTTCCGTGACCAAGCAGGATGCCCCCGCCGGCACATTCAGGAAGCGGCCGAAGACCGGGGAAGCTGCCTGCGGCGGGCCCTGGAAGGTCTCTTCCAGGACGGTCGCCCCGTTCAGCGTGCAGGTGACCTCAACCAGGACGCCTTCCTGACTGCCGGCGGCCGGACCCTCGAAATTCTTGTAGACCGTGATAATGCCGGGTTTCTGCGTGTAGGTGTTGGTGACCGCGGCAGTTGCGGTGCCTCCTGCCGGGATGGTCGCGGTGTCCGGCAGATCAACGACGACGGCGATCTCGTCAGTCTCGCCGGTGGCGGACTCCGTCACTGCGCACGCGCTGCCCGCCGGGATGTCCGTGAACGTCTGCGCTTGCGGTGCGGTAGTCCCCGCCGGAATCGTGACCGAGGTGCTGAAGGTGGTGACGTCGTCGAGGCGGCAGAGGATGTCTATCTGCACTTCACCCTGCTGACCTGCCGCTGCTCCGGCGATGGTCTTGGAGACAGTCAGTGAGCCCGGGTTCACCGAGTAGGTATTGGTGACCGTAACTTCCACGCCGTCCTCCGCCGGGATGGTGACAGTACCCGTGGTCGGTTCAAACACCGTCTCGACGCCAATCTCGGTGCTGGATCCGTTGGCCGTTTCGGTGACGGTGCAGCTCGTGCCGGCGAGCAGGCCCGGGTATTCCACCGGATCGGTTTCGGTGGCTCCCGCTGGGATGGTGATCGTCTCGTTGAGGGTAGAAGCCCCGGTGCAGACGACGTTCAGTGTCACGGGACCCTGCTGGCCGGCGGCAGCGCCGTCGATCAGCTTGCGGACTGCCAGGACACCGGTCCTGAACGTGTAGGTGTTGGTGACAGCGGCTTGCACACTGCCCGCAGCGGGAACGGTGTATGTCCCCGTTCCCGTGGTCTCCACCGCGATGCTGGTGGTTTCTCCGCTGCTGGTTTCCGTGACGACGCAGCTGGTGCCAGCCGGCAGGTTTCCGTACTCGGTGGGGGTGACTTCCGTGGCGTTGGCCGGGATGGTGATGGTGTCATTGACCACCTGGGCTTCGCCTGAGGTGCAGACCACCGTGATGACTACCTCGCCCTGGGCACCGGCAGCCTCGCCGGCGATGGTCTTGCCCACGGAGAGCGTCCCGGGCACGAAGGTGTAGGTGTCCGTGACGGTGGCCGTCGCGGTGGTCCCCGCCGTGATGGGCACGGGGTCCGGCAGAACGGTGCTCACCGCTACGGTCGCCGTGGCGCCGTTGGTGGGCTCGGTGATAGTGCAGGTGGATCCCACCGGAATCTCGTTGAAGGTCTGGCTGACGGATCCTGTGGTGCCTGCATCGATGGTGAACGTGAACTGGTAGCCCTCGCCGCAGTTGATGCTGATGGCTACGGCTTCCTGGCTGCCGGCTGCCTCGCCGTCGATCGTCTTGGTCACTGCAAGGGAACCGACTTCAAAGAACTCCGCCTGCGCCGTCGCATTGGAAGTCAGTGTCCGGGTGGCGGCAAGGATCAGCTTCTGGGCGGTTGCGGTTCCCGGGGTGGCGCCGTCGTACAGGTACACGTTTCCAGTCGGAACCGGAACCGCGGCCTGGGCCAGGATGGTGGCCGGTCCTGTGTCCCCGGCATCACTTCTCACCCATACCTGGGTCCCGGATCCAACCGGATTGGTGATGGGCACAGTGCCGGCTGCGTCGGCATAGAGGGTGAAGCCGTCGGACACGCTGAGAGTGATCTCGGCCCCCTCCTGCGCCTGCACGGTATAGGGACCCGCCACACCATTGACCGAGGCCTCTGCCGTGGCAGGGGTGACGGAGATATCCGGCGCCGGAGGTTCGGTCTGGGGGCCGGCGGCGATGGTCGCGTTCACGATTCCGGCGACGGCGGGGTAGAGGGGATCCCTGACGCTGACCACGTAGCCGTCGGTGAAGAACCAGATGGCTGCCTGCACTGCCGCCGCACGCTGGTTGTTGTTGAGGCCCGCGGGCAGGTTGGAGGACGGATAGTAGGTATTTAGTATCCGTTCCACGTATCCGATGTTGGGAACGTTGGCTTCTGACCAGGTGCCGTTGACGTAGCCGATGCCCACACGGGTGGAGGTGCGCAGGTCGATGCAGTACATCTGGGCGGTGGTGGTGCCCTGGGCGTCCTGGGTCTCGATGATTCCCGCGAAGTCCACGTTCTCTGTTTCGTAGCCCGCGGGCCGCGTTGTGGGATAGGAAGTGATGGGCCAGGTGGCTCCTACGGGCGGGATCGCCCCGTTGACGGCCTGCCCAAATCCCAGGGACGTGATGACGATGTCCGTCTCGTCGGAGGTGCCCACAGGGTCGTTCCGGACCGGCTCGTCAATGCGTGCCTGGACCGGTCCGGCGAACGGGAGCAGAAGCAGCAGCGCCATGACAAAGACGGCAAGGCCTCTGATCCTCCGGCGCAGCCTTCGATTCGTGGTTTCACGGTGGGCAGAAGACTGCTGAGTGTTCATGGTTCCCCTCGGGTGCGAGTCGTCAGGCGGAGCCGGTCCCGGTCCGAAACGGGGTTGCTGGAGCCGGCTCTGGCCGCCGAGACTAACCTCCGGTCCGGGCGGTCACCAGAGGGGCAGTCGATCTCCGCCCGTTAGGCCCGGATAATTCTCCGTTCACGCGCCACCGCGATGGCCGCGGTGCGGTTGTCCACGCCGAGCTTCTCGTAAATGTGGACCAGATGGGTCTTCACGGTGGCCTCGCTGATGAACAGCCGGCGGGACATGGCCCGGTTGGACATCCCGGTGGCCAGGAGCTCAACCAGCTCGATTTCACGCGCGCTCAGGGAAGGCTCCGGATTGCGCACGCGGCCCATCAGCCTGGCGGCGACTTCCGGAGCGAGCGCGGTCTGTCCGGCCGCAGCCGACCGGACGGCGTCCCGGATCGCCTCCGGCGGGGCATCCTTGAGCATGTAGCCGCTGGCGCCGGCCTCGACGGCCGCCAGGATGTCCGCGTCGGTGTCGTAGGTGGTCAGCACCAGCACAGGCAGGTCCGGGTACTGTTCCTTGATGCGACGGGTGGCTGTCACGCCATCCATGCCCGGAGCCATCTGAAGGTCCATGAGCACCAGGTCAATCCTCTCGCCCACGGCTGCCTCGCGTCCAAGGATCTTCAGCGCTTCATCCCCGTCCGCTGCCTCTTCGCCGACGGAAACCTCCTCGAAGCCGGAAAGCATCGCCCGCAGCCCGGCCCGCACCACCGGGTGGTCATCCACCAAGAGCACACGCAGTTCAGCCACGGCCCTGCCCTCCCGCGTCGGGAACCTGTCCCGGAACGGATGCGGGCAGATCCGCCGCGGCCGGGGCCTGCCGCGCGTCAGGCAGGGGAAGGCGGATGCCCACGGCGGTTCCTTCTCCCGGCACTGACTCAAGGTCCATCCTGCCTCCCAGCGCTTCAACGCGGTCTGCAATGGAAATAAGTCCGTAGCCGCTGCCGTCGTGGCGCGGCCCCGAACGGGCACGCTCGACGGCCGGGTCAAACCCTCGGCCGTCGTCGAAAATGTCCAGCGTCACGTCCCTGCCGACGAAGGCCAGCGTCACCACGGCCCGGGAAGCGGAGGCGTGCTGCAGGACGTTCGCGAGCGTAGCCTGCACTGCCCGCAGCACGGCAACTTCATAGGGCGCCGGCAACGCTGCCGGGATGCCCTCCAACCGGAAACTGCAGGCCAGCTCCTGGCCCTGGGCGGCAGCCCGTTCCTGGACAGACCGGCAGGCACGCTCCAACCGGTCCACGAGTGACCCGCCGCCGTTCTCGGATCCACGCAGGTTCCGAACAAACTGCCGGGCCTCGGCCAGGTTCTCCGCCGCGGTTTCCTCGACCGTTCCCAGCCGCTCCCGCACGGTTTCGAGGTTCCGGGCATCGAGGGAAGCGCGGGCCGACCTGCTCATTAATACGATGCTGGCCAGTCCCTGGGCCAGGGTGTCGTGGATTTCGCGGGCCAGCCGCCCGCGCTCTTCCAGCACCCCCTGTTCCCGCTGGCTGCGTGCCAGTTCTGCGCGGGTGCGGTGCAGTTCATCCAGGGCTTCTCGCTGGTTGGTCACCTCGGCGTACAGCGCCTGGTAGGCGAGCGCCATGATCACGGCGAACCCGGCCCCGATCAGCGGGCCTAACAGCATCGCGGCGTGGAACTCCCCGGCGTGCGCCCACTGCGCCGCTACAACGGCGGCGGTAGTTGCCGTGACGCCGAGGAGCGCCGGCCGCAGGGGCAGCAGATGCAGCTGGAGGAAGAACAGCGGAAAGGCCAGCCAGGAAAAGTCCGGGCTCAGCACCAGCAGCACAGCCCAGAGACCTGTGACTGCACCCAGCCAGGCCAGGCCGTGCCGCTCCGGGTCAAAGCGCAGGGCACGGCGTCCCCGGCCGCCGTCGGACGCTCGTTTTTCGGCCACCGTACCGATCACATAGACCGCCGCCAGCACCGCGGACAGCAGCAGCGCCAAGAAGGACACCCAGGACAGCGGGCCCATAAGCAGCATCCGGCCAACGGCGACGGCGAGCAGGAGCGCAAAACCGACGTGCAGGGCCAGGCGCAGCACACGCAGGACCCGCTCGCCGGCCCGTGGCCGGTCCAACTCAGCGGACATACCGCCAGCCTAGCCACGGCCGCACCGTGCCGCATCAACCGAATGGTTGACCGTCCGCTGCACCTTTTGATGCGCACGGACCGTACGGTCCACCGATGCCGGGTTTCCTTCCCGGCGGAAGAGTGGAAGCAAGGGAAATCCCGGACAGTCCGGGCCCTGCAGACTACAAGACCGAAGGAACCCCACATGTACCTGGCCCTGCGAGAAATGCGCTTCGCGAAAGGCCGTTTCGCCCTGATGGGAACGGTCGTTGCCCTCATCAGTTTTTTGCTCGTGATGCTCTCCGGCCTCACGGCCGGCCTTGCCGACCAGTCCACTTCCAGCATCAAGTCCCTGCGAGCGGACGAAGTCGTCTTCGGGGCGCCCCCCGGTACCGAACCCAAGGCGTCGTTTACCGAATCCTCGGTCAGCCCGGAACAGCAGCAGGCGTGGCAGGACGCGCCGGGAATTAGCAGCGCCGAGCCGCTGGGCATCTCCCAGGGCAGGATCCAGGCCGGCGGCACGGCATCCGCGGCGATCTTCGGCGTAAACCCCGGCAGCAGCATTGCCCCTGACGGGGTGGCACCGGGAAAGGCAGTGGTCAGCCAGCAATTCGCCGATGACCTTGGACTGCAGCCCGGCTCGGAAGCGTCCGTCAACGGCCAGCAGCTGATTGTCGCGGCTGTCGTTGAAGACCAGTGGTACAGCCACACTCCGGTCGCCTGGATATCGCTTCCCGACTGGAAGACCGCCGCCCACACCGAACCGGACGTCGCAGGCACTGTACTGGCCGTGGACTACGACGGCGGCCAGCGGGACAGTGGTGCGCTGGACGCCGCCAACACCGAAGCCGGAACCACCAGCATGGAACGTTCCGCCAGCCTCTCCGCGCTCCCGGCCTATTCATCCGAGAACGGGTCCCTGCTGATGATGCAGGCGTTCCTGTACGGCATTTCAGCCCTGGTGATCGTAGCCTTCCTGACGGTGTGGACGCTCCAGCGCACCCGGGACATCGCAGTGCTGCGGGCACTCGGCGGAACCCGTTCCTACGTACTGCGCGATTCCCTCGCCCAGGCCGCAGTCATCCTGGCCGCAGGAACTGTTGCCGGCGGGCTGCTCGGTGCTGCCGCCGGTGCCGTAGCCGCCAAGGCCGCACCCTTCGCTGCCACAGCCGCCACGACGGTGCTCCCGGTTGCCGGTGTCTTCGTTCTGGGCCTCGCGGGCGCAGCGCTCGCCGTCCGCCGCGTCACGAAGGTGGACCCCCTCCTGGCCCTGGGCGGGAACTGAATCGCCACCGTGCAGACCACACCAGCTAGAGAACGGAACATCCCATGAACAGCACCACCACTGCCCTGATCCTGGAGAACGTCACCCTGGAGTATCCTGACGGGCAGAACAACACCGTCCGGGCCCTGGATCACGTGGGCCTGTCCGCCGTCCGCGGAACCGTCACGGGGCTGGCGGGGCCCTCAGGCTCCGGCAAGTCCAGCCTGCTCGCCGTCGCGGCAACCTTGATCCCACCGACCTCCGGAACAGTCCTGGTCAACGGGGCCGACGTCGGCGGGCTGGATGACGCTGAGCGTGCCCGTCTTCGGCGGGAGGAGATCGGCATCGTCTTCCAGCAGCCCAACCTGCTGCCGGCACTCACCGCCGTGGAGCAGCTCGTGGCCGTTGCCCATCTGCGCGGGGAACGCACCGGTCCGGCCGCGGAGCGCGCCGGAGAACTGCTCAACCTCGTCGGGCTGGGCGGACAGGTGAACCAGCGGCCCCACCAGCTCTCCGGCGGCCAGCGGCAGCGCGTGAACATTGCCCGGGCGCTGATGGGGAATCCGTCACTGCTCCTGGTGGATGAGCCCACCGCCGCACTGGACCATGACCGGTCCGCCTCCATCATGAAACTGCTCAGGGACGTCACGGAGGAGTTCAATGTCGCCACCATCCTGGTGACGCACGACGTCGAGTTCCTCCCGCTTGCGGACGTCGTGGTGAGGATGCGGGACGGCGTCCTCACTCTGCCGGCTGCGGTGGACCAGCCCTAGCGCGGCGCTGCTATCCCACGGAACGGGAAACATGCCGCAGCCAGCGTGCCACGGTCTCGAGTTCCTCCGCGCTGAAGCCGTCGGTGATCAGGGCGTTGAGGTCGGTGATCGCTTCGCGGATGTCAGCCATCGCGTCTTCCCCGGCTGGAGCGAGCTCCACCCGGATGGTCCGCCGGTCCGCGGGGTCAGGACTGCGGGTGATCAGCCCGGACTGTTCCATCCTCGACAGCAGCCCGGAAGTACCTGCCGCCGAGCCGTGCAGCGCTGAGGCAACCTCGCCCGTGGTGGTCCCTGGCGCGGCCGCGACGTGGAACAGCACTCCGGCAGCCGGTGCGCTGATGCCGTGCGGGCGCCCGCGCCGGCTGATCCACCTCGCCAGCCGCCGTTGGGCTTCCAGGGTGAGGAAGACCAGCCGAGGAGGCTTACCGCCGTTCATGACCCGCTTATTCCCGCACGCGCGGCGAGCCAGGCAGCGGCGTCGGGCCACAGCACCGCGCCGGGACCGCGGCGGAAATATCCCATATGCCCTATTGCCGGCACACCGGCGTCCTCCGGCGCGTAGGTTCGGGTCTGAACCTGCGCGTTGACCAGCTGGCGGGCAATCACGCCGATCTGTTCCGGCGTAGCCCAGGGATCGTCGTCGAGCCCAACGCACAGCACCCTGGTCCGCACCCGCGCTGTCCGCTCCCGGGCATGCATGGTGGGGTCATCAAAGAAGTACCCGGGCGTGCGGGACCATTTGCTCCATTCCAGCATGGCAGCAGCAGGCATGTCCTCGCCGAGGCCCATCCTGCGTCCGGGAACATAGCCCAGGACGCGTGCCGCTCCGGGCCCCAGGACGCGCAGGATGAGTTCCACCCGGGCGCGCTCGGCACGGTCGGGTATGGAGCGGGTGACACCGGCGTGCGAGGCCACCGTCATAAAACCCTGCAGGCCTTCCCCGCCATTGTTCAGCGCGAGCGCATGCCCGCCCAGGCTGTGTCCCACCGCGACGTGCGGCAGCTCCGGGTAGCGTTCGCGCAGCCAGGCTGCGGCGGCCGGAACGTCCACGTCCATCCAGTCACGCATCCGCAGCCGGCGGTTCTCCCGGGCGCTGCCGGATGCGCCGGTGCCGCGGTAGTCGTAGGAGAGCACGGCGAACCCACGGGTTGCCAGATACTCCGCGAAGCCGCTGTACAGCCGTTGCGGAACCGCAGTGGCCGGATGGATTGCGACGGCGGCAAGCGGCTCATCCTCCAGGGGAAGACGCAGCGTACCGAAGATGGTTCCCGCGGTCCGCACACCGATGCTGACCTGCCGCGCCTCAGTTCGGGGCGCCTCAATATTTCGCATGCGAATTACCCTAGGTCCGCACGGCCTTCAACACCAGAGGTTTTAGATTGAGGTTCACTGAGCCGGCCCAAATTGGAGCATTCGAGGGGCACGGACCCACGTCAGAGTATTAGCGAACAGTAACGTTGCGTAATTCGCTCCAAGTTAGGTTAGGCTAACCCTGCTGCGGAATTGAGTCCGCATACTTCACCGTCAAGCGCCGCACGTTTATTGCCGCGGCGGCGAGCACCCTAGGAGTACCTCTTGCGCTTTCCCCTGCCCAAAAAGGCCCTGGCACTCTCAGCCACGGCTGTTCTGGCCCTCACCCTCGGCGCCTGCAGCAGCGAGGCTGCCGACGCCGATCCGGCCGCAAGCAGCTCGCCCTCAACCGAGTGGCCGCGCACCATCACGCACGAAGCCGGCGAAACGGTCATTGACGCCATGCCGGAAACGATCGTCTCCACCTCGCTGTCCGTCACCGGCACCCTGCTGGCAATCGACGCCCCCGTCACGGCTACGTCCGTGAGCACGGCCCGCAGCGGCACCGCCGACGAAAACGGCTTCTTCTCGCAGTGGGCCGACGTCGCCGTAGAACGCGGAGTCGAACCCCTCTACACCATCGGAGAACTGGATCTCGAAGCCGTCATCGCCGAGGACCCGGACCTGATTGTCGTCTCCACCTCCGGAGCTGACTCCGTGCTGGATCAGTACGACGCACTGAGCGATATTGCCCCAACCATCGTGGTCAACTACGGCGACCAGACGTGGCAGGACCTTGCCGTGGAGCTGGGCGAGGCCACCGGTCTGGAGGACAAGGCCGCCTCCGTGGTGGAGGAGTTCGACAGTTCCCTCGCCGAGGCGGCCAGGAAACTGGACGTCGCAGAAGGCACGACGGCGTCGATTGTCAGCTACAACGCCGGCGACGTTTCCCCGGTGGGCAAGGGCACCGGCCCGCACTCCCAGCTGCTCACCGCCCTGGGCTTCACCGTCGCGGAACCGGACGAGCAGTACGACACCTCCACGCAGAAGCGCGAAGACTTCGCCTTCACGTCCTACGAAGGCCTTTCTGCATCGGTGACAGGTGACTACACCTTCCTGATCAGCTCCACCGAGAAGACCGTCGAAGCGTTCACTGCCGACCCGACCCTCGCCAACCTGCCATCGGTCCAGGCCGGCAAGGTCTATTCCATGGGCCCGGAGTCCTTCCGTCTCGACTACTTCAGCGCCAGCGACATCGTGGAGTGGTTCACGGCCTCCTTCCCGGCGAAGTAACAACACCCCGGCTGGCACGTTCAGTGTTCAAAACACCGCGCAGGCAGCACCGGCAGGCAATCACCTGGGCCCTCGGCCTGGCCCTGCTGGTGCTGCTGGCGTTTGCCAGTTTCGCCTCGGGGTCACGCACCATCGCCCTGGCCGATACCTGGGCAGCCCTGACCGCCTTCGATCCTTCCCGGGATTCGCACCTGCTGGTCCGTGAACTGCGGCTGCCGCGCACCTTCCTGGCCATCACCGTTGGTGCCGCCCTTGGCCTGGCGGGAGCGCTGATGCAGGCGCTCACCCGCAATCCCCTGGCCGAGCCCGGGCTGCTCGGTGTGAACGCGGGCGCCGCATTCGCCGTGGCCATAGGCCTGGGCTTCCTTAACATGCGTTCCCCCTACCAGTACATGTGGCTGGGCTTTGCCGGAGCGGCAGCCACCTCCGTGCTGGTGTACCTGCTGGGCCGGGCCCATGACGCCGGCACCAACCCGGTTCGGCTGGTCCTGGCCGGCGCCGGGCTCTCCGTCATGCTCGGCGCCGGAACCAAGATCATCCTTATCGGCGGACCCGACGAGACGATCACCGCCTATGCCGCCTGGGCCTCCGGGTCCCTCCAAGGCCGCGGTTACGACGTGCTCCCCTGGGTCTTCGGGGCCTGCCTGATCGCCGTACTGGCAGCGCTGCCGCTCTCCCAAAGCCTGGATTCGCTGGCCCTCGGCGCTGACCTCGGCAGGACCCTGGGCGTGCGGACCCGCAGCATCTGGGTCCTCGGTGCCGTCGCCATCCTCGTGCTGGCAGGCGCTGCCACTGCTGCTGCCGGCCCTATCGCCTTCCTCGGACTGGCGGCACCCCATGTGGCGCGGCTCGTCACCGGCCCCAGCCACCGGCGGCTGCTCCCGCTGTCCATGCTCTTCGGGGCGCTGCTGCTGCTGTTCGCCGACGTAGCCGGACGCCTGGTGGCCGCTCCGGCGGAAATCGGCGCCGGTGTCATGAGCGCGCTGGTAGGTGCACCCTTCTTTATTGCCCTGGCCCGGCGGCGAAAGCTGGCAAAACTGTGACCATCTCCAAAAGCTCTCCCCCGCGCACCCGCACCCTGTCCCTCGGCCCGGTCCTCTTGCGCTGCCGGCGCCGGACGCTCATGACCGGCGTGGTCCTGGCTGCCGCCGCCGTCGTGCTTGGCCTTGCCGGCATGCAGACCGGCACCATCGCGCTGGCCTTTGGCGACGTCCTGGGTGCGGTTTTCGGCCAGGGCGAGAACCGCAGCGTCAAGGTTGTCCAGAAGATCAGGCTGCCGCGCACGCTCACGGCCCTGGGGGTCGGCGCCTGCCTGGGCGCCGCCGGGGCCACGTTCCAGTCGATTTCCCGCAACGCTCTGGGGTCGCCGGACATCATCGGGTTCACCACCGGCGCCGCGACCGGGGCCGTGGCCCAAATCGTGCTGTTCGACGCCGGTCCGGGGGCCACTGCGCTGGCAGCGGTTGCCGGCGGACTGCTCGCGGCCGGAATCGTCTACCTGCTCTCGCTCAACGGCGGAATTACCGGCGGATACCGGCTGGTCTTGGTCGGCATCGGTGTCGGTGCCATGCTGACGGCCGTTAACACCATCCTGCTGGCCAAGGGCGACTCGGATCTCGCGGCCCAGGCGCACCTGTGGCTTTCCGGTTCCCTGGCCGCACGCACGTGGGGGCACGCCGTGCCGGTCCTGGCCGCCGTCGTGATCCTGCTGCCCGTACTGCTGGCGCTGTCCCGGAACCTGAACCAGATGGAAATGGGCGACGACGCCGCCCGCGCACTGGGAATCCGCACCGAACGCACGCGGATCCTGGCGATGGCCGCGGCAGTGGGACTGACGGCGGTGGCTACCGCGGCTGCGGGTCCGATTGTCTTCGTGGCCCTCGCCGCACCGCAGCTTGCCTCGCGGCTGACCCGTTCACCCGGCGTCCACCTCGGCACCGGTGCGCTGATGGGCGCGGTGCTGGTTGCCGGGTCGGACCTTCTCTCGCAGCGGCTGCCCATCCAGGCAGCCGTGCCGATCGGGCTGATGACCGGACTGGTGGGCGGCGTGTATTTGCTCTGGCTCCTGACCCGAAGCAAGCAGGTCTAACCCATGAACACCAAGGAGAACCCCATGGAAGACGTCCTCTCCGGGCGCGGCCTGACCATCGGCTATGACGGCCGAACCGTCTCCGAACACCTGGATGTGAGGATTCCGCCAGGATCCTTCACTGCCATCATTGGCCCGAACGCCTGCGGCAAGTCAACGCTCCTGCGCGCGCTCTCGCGCCTGCTGAAACCTCAGGCCGGGCACGTTTTCCTGCAGGGAAAGGACATCGAGTCCTATCCAACCCGGGACGTGGCCCGGCGGCTTGCGCTCCTGCCGCAAAGTTCCACCGCTCCGGACGGCATCACTGTGGCGGACCTGGTGGCGAGGGGACGCTTCCCGCACCAGTCCCTGCTGCGCCAGTGGTCGGCCGCGGACCAGGAAGCCGTGAGCGCGGCGCTGGAAGCCACGGGCGTGCAGGACCTCGCTGACCGGACGGTGGGCGAGCTTTCGGGCGGGCAGCGCCAACGGGTGTGGCTGGCCCTGGTGCTGGCACAGGACACTCCCGTGCTGCTGCTGGATGAACCCACGACGTTCCTGGACATTTCCCACCAGCTTGAAGTCCTTCGCCTGTGCCGCACCCTGCACCGGACCGGCAATTACACACTGGTGACAGTGCTGCATGAACTGGGACTGGCGTTCCGCTTCGCGGACCATGTGATCGCCATGAAAGACGGGCGGATCGTAGCCCAGGGCCCTCCGGCGGAGATCGCGACGCCGGAACTTATGAAGGAGATTTACGGGATTGACGCCCTTGTCATCCCGGATCCGGCTACGGGAGGACCGTTGGTGGTGCCCCTGGAACCCGGACATTCCGGACCTGAAACACCCCGAAGCGGACCGGATGTTCCGCTGTCGCTGACCGAAGGAGCTCCCGCATGAGCGGCCACCTGCTCACCGTTACACACATCGAAGACCTCACCCCGCGCATGCGGCGGGTCCACTTCGACGGGCCCGGAATTGCCGGCTACGTCAACGCCGGCCCCCATGTTCCCAACGTCAAGCTCTACTTCCCGGCCCCTGGCCGGCCGCTTGACCTGCCGGATCGGGGCGAGCATGGCTGGGACTGGAAGCCGGGGCAGCGTGAACGGGTGCGCACCTACACCGTCAGCCGCCTGGCAGAGGATGCCTCCACTATGGCCGTGGACTTCGTCCGGCACCGCGGAACGTCCGTTGCCGCGTCCTGGGCCGAATCCGCCGCCCGCGGTGACCAGATAGCGGCCCTCGCCGGAGGCGGCGCGGTAGTAGGCGAAGCGGAGTGGGTCCTGCTGGCCGGTGATGAAACCGCCCTTCCTGCCATCGCCGGGACGCTGGAACGCTTCGGTCCGCAGCAGCGCGGACTGGCAGTCATTGAGGTGGCGGGCCCGGAGGAAGAGCAGGTCCTTCCTGCACCGGACGGGGTCCAGGTGCGCTGGCTGCACCGGAACGGGGCCGCTCCGGGGACCACCACGCTGCTGGCCGATGCGCTGGCTGCGGTGGCACTGCCCGCCGCCGAGCTGTCAGCCGGGCAGGTGGCGGTGTGGGTGTCAGCGGAATCCGCCGTCGTACGATTCGCCCGCCGCCATTTGAAGGAGGCGGGGTTCCCGCGCCGGAAGCAGCTGATCATCGGCTACTGGAACCGCGGAATCGACGAAGTGGCCTACGGACGTGCCACGGACCACGACCGGGTGGACGGGGAGCTGGATACGGTTCTCCCCGGCCAGGAAGAGCGGCGCCATGCCCACGCCCATGCCCACTGAGCCTCCGGCGACCGCGCCGGCGTTCCCTCCCCCGCGCGAGCCTGTCCCGCAGCCGCCCGTTCCCATCCGTGTCCTGGCCGGACATTTCCGTGCCCATTGGGACACCCTGTCCGCGCCGGAACGCCAGCAGCTGCTGGCAGATCGGGACGCCTGGGAAACGCCGCTCATCGAAGACGACCCCGAGGCAGACCCGGGTTACCGTGCCGTCACGTTCCTGTACCGGAACCCGGCCGCGTCCGCCGTAGTCCTCTCCGCCAATGCGATGGTGCACCCGGACACTCTCGGGGCCTGTGAGTTCGAAGCCCTGCCGGACGGTCTCTGGGCACTGAGCTGGCGGATGCCGGCTTCCTGGGAAGCCAGCTACCGGATCACCGCACACAGCGGACCCGGCACCCCGCCCTGGCGCGCTGCCACGGACCGCCGCAGCGTCCGCCTTGCCGCGGATGCAGGAGGGCCGGATCCCCGGAACGAAGCGCAGTCCACGGGCATGTCGGGGGCGGCGACGTCGGTGGTCCGGCTGCCTGCCGTGCCGCCTTCCCCCTGGCTTGCCGCTCCGGTTCCATCCGCCCCGCGCGGCACCAGCATCATGGGTGAGCCGTCCGCCCTGCGCAGACTTGGCCGGGAGGATACCGGGGCGGGCAGCAGGGCACCGGCACCGCCGCGGGTCCTGGGCAACTTTGTCCGGGGGCTTGAACTGCGCCGGGTCCGTGACCGTCGTGCCGGCCGGCTGCGGAATGTGTGGCTCTACCGGCCGCAGGCAGCCAATTCCGGTTCAACCCCGCTCCTGGTACTGCACGACGGGCAGGTGTGGGCCAAGTACCAAAACCTGGCGGGCACCCTGGACGCCGCGATTGCTGCCGGCATCATCCCGCCGCTGCACGTGGCCATGGTGGACTCCGTGGACGTGCCGACCCGCAGCCTGGAGCTCTCCGGTCCGACGGGCACCGTTGATTTCACCGCCTGTGACCTCATCCCGGAGCTGCGGCGCTCCCTGCCCCTCTCACCGGATCCGCTGCGAACGATCATTTCCGGAGCCAGCTACGGAGGGCTCGCTGCCCTCTGGCAGGTGGCTCGATACCCCCATACGGCAGCTGCTGCCTTGGCGCAGTCGCCCTCGCTGTGGCGGTACAGCCTGGAGCAGCCGCTGCTGACGGCCCCGGGCCGGCTCCTGGTCAGGCTGCAGGCAGGGATCTACGAGCCCAGCATCCATGAACCGGCACAAGCGCTCAGCCGTGCCCTGGTGAACGGCGGGGTTGATGCGGGTTTCCAGTCCATCACCGGAGGACACGACTGGGCCTGGTGGCATCCCCGCCTGATTCACGGCCTGGCGGGGATCCTGACAGGCTGAGCGGCGGGAGCCGGCTGCGTTATTCCCCGGCTTCCGGGTACTCCTCGCCGGTGTCCCGGGGGTAGTCGTCCTCGCCGTCGGGGGCCGTGCCGTCGCGTTCCTGGTCCAGCCGGTCTGCCTCTGAACCTCCGGGCAGGAGTGGATCCCCGTGTGGGCGGACCGGATCGCCGGCGTTTTCGTCCTCTTCCAGTTCCGGCGCGGCGGGGAGCTGTTGCTCCAGGGTGTCTTCTTCGTTGCCGGAAGGAATTGCGGGTTCTTCAAAGGGTGTGGCCATTGCGGATTCTCCTTTGCAGCACGTGCACGATCCTGCCCTGCATCGGCCGGGCCGGAAGGTGCGGTAATTGCCGGGGTTTCCACCCTATGCCATAAGACTGCTGCCGAACTGAGTATCGACCAGTTCGAATAAGTAGACTGACTAGTATTCCGTTGGGCTAGAATTGTGCGCATGCCTGAAACCGCGAACCCGACAGGCGCGGGCTACTGGTACAACCAGTCAGCTGAGACCGCCGGCGGTGTAGACGTCCTGAACGCGCTCCGCGCCTACCGCGCAGCCGAAGCTGCCATGCGCCGCAGAACCCGCGACTCGATGCGGATGAACGAGACGGACCTGCTGGCCATCCGCTACGTCATGCAGGCCCGCCAGGCCGGCAAATCCATTGGCCCCAAGGATCTGTCCCGCGTCCTGAGCATCTCCACCGCCTCCACGACCGCCTTGATAGACCGGCTGCAGAAGGGCGGTTACCTGACCCGGCGGCCGCACCCCACGGACCGGCGCGCCCTGGAGATCATCCCCACCGAGAATGCTGACCATGAGGTACGGGAAACCCTCGGAAAAATGCACCGCAAGATGCTGGACACCGCCGAATCACTGACTCCTGAGGAGGCCGTGATTATCACGCGCTTCCTGCAGGAAATGACCCGGGTCCTGGAGAGCGACGGGTAGGATAGGTCTCCAAACTTTACATCCTAGGAACCTTACATTATAAATAGTCAAGCTAGCTAGTTGCTAGCCTACCTATCGAAGGGTGCAGTTCATGACGGTCGTAGATTCACAGCAGGTCCCCGCCAACCCCGCCCCGGACGACGAGCCCCTCTCCTCCCTGGCCATGGCCGCCTCCAACCTGGAAGCACAGCAGTGGGCAGTTGACCGTGCCGAGCAGGTCCTCACCGAGCTGGTGCAGAGCGCCGTCAGCGAAGGACTGGAGACAGGCAGCATCGCAGCCGTGGCCGGCATGACCACGGAAGAAATCGAGAAGATCTCCGCCGAAGGCACCGCCTCCTAGTCACAGCAGCCCCCGCCACGCTTCTCGCCGCAACCGCAGCAGCGTGTCATATAAGTACTCTTAGCCCGAGTCCCCCCACCTCGCGCTAACGTGTTCCATGACACATCCGCAGCTGCAAGGGAGAAGCGTGGCGGTTTTCAGCAGGACCCGAAGGACGCCCCCTGTCAGGGCGGGACTGGCACTCACCGGCGTCCTCCTGATTGGCGTAAATCTCCGCGTAGCCTTCGTCTCCGTGGGCCCGCTGCTCGCAGACATCGGCCGCGAATTCGACTTCAGCAGCGCCCAGTCCGGCCTCCTCACGGGACTGCCCCTCATCGCGTTCGCACTGTTCTCGCCGCTGGCTCCCGCCGTTGCCATAAGGATCGGCCTGGACCGGGCGTTGTGGCTCTCGCTGGCTTTGCTTGCGGCCGGCACCGTCTTCCGATCCACACCAGTTCCCACAGCACTCTGGACGGGAACCGTCCTGATCGGCATCGCGATTGCGTTCCTCAACGTGCTGCTGCCCTCGCTGATCAAACGCGATTTCCCGGGCAGGATCAGCCAGCTCACAGGCCTCTACATTGCCGCCCAGAGCCTGGTCACGGCCCTGGGCGCCGCCGTCGTCGTCCCGGTTTCCCTGGTCCCCGGTTCAGGCTGGCGCCTGGCGCTGGGCATTTGGGCCGGGCTGGCGCTGATCGCCATGGCGATCCTGCTCCCGGGCCTGAAACGCGGGAAGGCCGACGGCGATGCAGCCGGTTCGGCAGTAGAGGAGCCGTCCGCGCCGGTCCGGTTCCGCTCCCCCTGGCGGACTCTGCTTGGCTGGCAGGTAACCCTGTTCATGGGCCTGCAGTCCGTTGGATTCTTCGTCGTGACAACCTGGCTGCCCAGCATTGAACGTGACCAGGGAATTTCCGAGACCACGTCCGGACTGCACGTCTCCGCTTTCCTGGTGGTGGGCACAGCGTCATCCCTGCTGACCGGCGCCGTCCTGGGCCGGTTTGCCGACCAGCGCCTGCTGGGCATGGCGGGCAGCCTGCTGGCCATGGCCGGCTTCCTCGGACTGCTGGCTGCTCCCGAGCTGTCCCTGGTGTGGGTGGTTGTCAGCGCCTCGGGCTGCGGCAGCATGATCGTCACGGCCCTGTCCCTGTTTAGCCTGCGGACCACCAACCACGTCCAGGCGGCAGCCCTGTCCGGCATGGCCCAGTCAGTCGGCTATGCAATCGGAGCCGCGGGACCTGTGCTCTTCGGCTTCCTGTACGACCTCAGCGGCGGCTGGACGGTCCCGCTGGCCGCGAGCGCCGGGATTATGGGGCTGAGCTGCGCCATGGCCTTCCTCGCCGGCCGCGACCGCGTGCTGCCGGAACTGCCCCGGCAGCGGCCCGCGGCACAGCCTGGCAGCTAATTCCGCTCGTAGCGCCAGTCGCTGCCCCGCATCACCAGGCGGTGCCGGTCACCGGGCTGCCCCGTCCCCTCCCCCGGATACTCTTCGTCGCCGTGCCAGGCAATAACGGCGTCGGGTTCGTAGCCGTCCAGCAGGCGGCTGATGAAGGTCTCCGGCACGGCACCGGCAGCATGCTCCAGTGCGGCAGCAGCATCCTGGAACCGCTGCAGCAGCGTCAGCGTGACAAAGGTCGGAGCAACCAGGAGCATTTTGCCCGTGCGGTGCAGCTGCAGGGCATCACCCGGCCTCAGCCAGGCATAGTCGATTAGCTCGCCGGGGTTCAGCCTGATCTCCCCCGCCGGCGCCGGTGCCAGGAAGAACCAGGTGCCCAGCCGCTTCGGCGCCTGCAGCGGGGGAACCCAGCAGGAGAGTTCAACAAGTGACTCCGGTGCGAGCTCCAGTCCGGTTTCCTCAACAGTCTCCCGCACCCCGGCGATCCTCGCTGCGGGCAGGTCCTTTTCAGGGTTCCGCGGCTCAGCCTCCAGGTCCGGCGGCACCGACCCGGCGGCGTCGTAGTCTTCCGGATCCACCCGTCCGCCGGGGAAAACCCAGGCACCGGCAAACGTCCCCGTGTGCCGCGGCCGCTCCAGCAGCAGGACCTCAATCCCATGCTCGCCGTCGCGCAGCAGGACCACCGTTGCGGCTGTGCCAACCAGTGTCATCATTCCCCTGTCATTTCCCTGTCCAAGGACTTGTTTCCTCCATGGATCGTAACGAACGCACGCTCCGGCTCAGCACCGTTGCCCGCCGGCACCGGGTGCCCTTTCAATGAACCCAGGAGGAACAGCCATGGACTCATCCGCAGGCAGGGCGAAGTACGACGTCAAAAAGGCAGAGCGGGAAATCTACTCCCCCGGGCGCAGCTTCACGCTGGTGGAGGTTCCGCCGCAGCGTTTCCTGGCCGTTGACGGCCATGGGAACCCGAACACCTCCCCGGATTACGCCGCCGCCGTGCAGGCGCTCTACTCAGTGGCCTATGCCCTGAAGTTCGCTGCGAAGCGCAGTTTGGGGCGGGACTCGGTGGTGGCGCCGCTGGAAGGGCTGTGGCGGGCGGAGAACCCGCAGGTTTTCGCGGAGGGGAACAAAGACTCCTGGGACTGGACCATGCTGATCAGCCAGCCGGAGTGGATCAGCCCGGAAATGGCCGGGGAAACTGCTGCGGAGGTACGGACCAAGAAGGGCCTGGAGGCAGCCGCTCGCATCCGCTGGCTGGAACTTCGCGAGGGCCTGTCGGTGCAGGTGCTCCATATTGGTTCCTACGACGACGAAGCTCCACTGCTGGCCCGGCTGCACCATGAGTTCATGCCGGAGAACCACCTGGATTTCAACGGGGACCACCACGAGATCTATCTCAGCGACCCCCGCCGCACTGCCCCGGAGAGGCTGAAGACCGTGCTGCGCCAACCCGTTCGGAGAAAATAAAACAATCTGCCTCTTGCATTAGTGTGCGTCACACACCATAGTGTGAGGCATGGACGAAGAACTGCTGGGTGGACATCTCCAGGAACTGCGCCGCGGAACTGTGGTGCTGGCCTGCCTCTCCATCCTGAAACAGCCCGGCTACGGCTACGGGCTGCTGGAAGCGCTGGAACAGGCAGGTTTCGGCGTGGAAGCCAACACTCTCTACCCGCTGCTGCGCCGCCTTGAAAAGCAGGGACTGCTCACCAGCTCGTGGGATACCGAAGAGGCACGCCCGCGGAAGTTCTACACCACGTCCGAGGAAGGCCGGGAACTGCTCCGGGCCCTGCTTCAGGACTGGGAGAACCTGCACAACTCCATCCGCCAGCTCAACGAAGGACAGTCATCATGAGTACCCTCACTGACCGTTACGTCTTTGCGGCCCTGCGCTCCATCCCGGAAGGCCAGCGCGGCGACATCGAGCGGGAACTGCGCGGTTCAATCACCGACGACGTCGAGGCGCGGGTGGAAGGCGGGCAGTCACCGGCCGAGGCCGAAACCGCCGTCCTCACCGAACTTGGGGACCCCGCCCGGCTTGCCGCGCAGTACACCGGCCGTGAGCTCTACCTGATCGGCCCGGACCTTTTCCTGGACTGGTGGCGCCTGCTGAAGACGCTCGCCATCATCATCACGCCGCTCTCCTTTGTCGGGTCGATAGTGGTGCGGATGGCCCTCGAGCCCGGCGAGCCAGCCGGAGCCTTCGGCGCCGCGATCGGCACGGCCATCAGCGTACTGGTGCACCTCGGTTTCTGGGTCACCCTGGTTTTCGCGATCATCCAGTTCAACGGCACCCGGCGGAAGGATCTGGGCCTGCAGCCGTGGTCCCCCGCCGCGCTGCCGCAGGTACCGCGAAAGTCCCAGGTCACCCTCGGCGACACCATCGCCTCGGTGGTGCTGGTTGCCTTCTTCATCGGCGTGCTGCTCTGGCAGCGGATCGGGTCGCTGCTGTACCTCAACGGCGAACCCGTGGTGGTGCTGCAGGAAGACCTGTGGAGTTTCTGGCTCCCGTACGTGATCGTTTTGCTGGTCCTCGAGGCGGGTTTCGCCGTCGTGCTTTATCTGGCCGGACGCTGGACCTATGCCTTTGCCGCAGTGAACACCGTGCTTGCGCTGGCCTTTATGGTGCCGGTGCTGTGGCTGCTGTCCACGGACCAGGTCTTTGACTGGAGCTTCCTCGCGAACGTCGACTGGGGTGCGGACGCATCCACCTGGATCGGTGGAATTACCGCCGCAGTGGTCCTGTTCATCGGACTGTGGGACATCGGGGACGGTTTCCTCAAGGCCTTCAGGGCCGGACGTCCGGCGCAGGCACCGGCAACCGTGCGCTAGGCACCGGATAAACCACGACGGCGCTGAAGCCACGGCTGGAGCAGGCCCGTGACCCAGGGCAGCACCCAATAGGCCATGATCGGGGTGAGGATCGCCGTCGTGATCAGCACGCGCAGCGGCATAAACAGGCTGTCCCACTCCGGAACCGCCAGGCCCACCAACCAGGTGAAAGCCAGGTTCACCGGGAAGAAGCCCAGCCAGATGGCCACGGCCTGCTTCCAGCGCGGTGGCTTTACCGGAGCTTGAAGGTCGGTGGTGGACGACGGCGAGTCGAACCAGCCTTCAATCCCGGTGCGGCGGGTGACGGTGCGGTCTTCAACCATGTCCCGGCCGCGTTCCAGCCATTCCCTGCGCGGTTCGGAATGCTCCCAGGCATCCAGGGCAGCGGCGTCGGAGAAGCGGTAGAGCATGTGCCATTCATCGGAGGTGGCGGAGGTGCGGACCCATCCGGAGCCGAGGAACCCGGGCCAGGTGTTGGCGAGGTTGACGCCCTCCTGGACCCAGTGGGTGGCCTCAGGCACACGGCGGGGATCGACCCGCCGGGTGATGGAGACCGTCACCGCCTCCGGCCCGCGGGCCGGAAGGGTGTCAGTGTGCGTTGATGTCATGTTTCCAAGTATCCGGGGGTACTGCGGTGCCGGACTAATCCGGAGCCTTCCCCGGCTGCTGCGGGCACCCCGTTGCTGTTCAGCCGTACAGCTCGGCGGCGAGGCCGAGCATCGCGGCCACACTCCGGGAGGGCCGCAGGGCCGACGGCCACACCATGGAGACCGGAACCGGACGGACCGCGGGGCTAAGCGGCCGCACTACCAGCGGACGGCCTTCATAGGACAGTTCCCCGGCCGGCTGCTGGACGAGGATGGCGTAGCCCATCCCGCGTCCCACCAGCGAGCGCGTCACCTCATAGTCAGTAGTGCGGAACCGGACGTTCGGCACCAGGCCGGCGGCATCAAACATGGTCATGGTGTTCTCCCGGCTGGGATCAACGTCCAGCAGGATCATGGGTTCGGGCGCCACATCGGCCAGGGACAATTCGGTCCGTTCCGCGAGCGGGTGCCCTGCCGAGAGCACCACGGCCGGTTCGGCCGCGAACAGCGGCTGCCGGTTCAGCCCCGCCGGAAGCGAGAGATCGTAGGCGATGGCGACGTCGAGCTGTCCGTCCGCCAGCCGCCGGTGGATCTCCGACTGCGGACCGTCATAGAAGTCCAGCTCCACCAGCGGATACCGCCGCCCGTAGTGCTCGATCAGGCGGGCCAGCACCGTCGGGGCCAGCGTCAGGTAACAGCCCAGGACCAGTGAACCGCGCACCTCGACGTCGCTGCCGCCGGCGTGGAGCTGCAGGTCAACGGCGTCCACCAGCAGGCTCCGCGCCCGGCCGAGCACGTTCTGCCCGGCCGTGGTCAGTGTGATGCCGTGCGCCTTCCGCCGGATCGCCAGCTGCGCCCCGAAGGCCCGTTCAAGGTTGTTCAGCGCCCCGGCCACTGCCGACTCGGAGACATGCAGACTCTGGGCCGCAGCCGCAATACTGCCCTGGTCAGCGACGGCGGCGAAGACCTCCAGTTGCCGCAGGGTGTACCTGAGCATACTTAACCTCACTCAAAGCGTGGATATTCAATGATTTCTTGTACTTTACCGGGGATATGACGCACGGCACACTGGGAGGCAGGCGGGTGCCGCCGCAACGCACACGAGGAGATCACCGATGACCACCCCGGATACCACCCAGTCCCCCGGCTGCCCCTTTTCCGGCGTGCCGGCGGACAACGGCTCCACCGAAGCCGTCTTCCCTGGTGCGGCCGCCGGCGCTCCCGGCACCATTCCCCCGGCCGGGGGAATCCGCGAGGCGCCCGTGGCCGACTGGGTAACCATCCCCGACCTTTACCGGGACCCGTTCCCGATCTACCGGCGGATGCGCGAGGAAGCCCCGGTGCACTGGGTGCCGGCGGTGAACCGTTACATGGTGACCAGCTACGCCGCCTGCCACACCATCGAGCAGGACGACGCAACCTTCTCCGCCGATGAAACCGGTTCACTGATGAAGCGGTCCATGGGCCATTCAATGCTCCGCAAGGACGATCCGGAACACCGGGTTGAACGGGACTCCTACGGGTCCACACTGCGTCCGGGAACCATCAAGAACCACTGGAAAGCCCTCTTCGAGGCGAACAACGAGAAGTACCTTGGGGAGCTGGAGGCCAAGGGCTCCGGCGCCGACTTCGTCTGGGACTACGCAGCGCCCTACGCCGCGGAGAACCTGCGCCTGGTCTGCGGGTTTAAGAACGCCACGCAGCAGGACCTGCAGCGCTGGAGCCAGACGATGATCGACGGCACCGGGAACTACGCGGACGACGCCGATGTCTGGGAAAAGAGCGCCCGCTCCTCTGCGGAGGTGGATGCCGCGATCGACGAAATGCTGCCGTACTTCCGGAAGAACCCGGACCACTCGCTGCTCTCCGGGCTGGCCTCGATGCCGATCCCCCTGGAAGCCATCCGCGCAAACCTGAAGATGACCATTGGCGGCGGGCTGAACGAGCCGCGGGACGTCCTGGGCACCACGGTCTGGGCACTGCTGGAGAATCCGGACCAGCTCGCCTCGCTCCAGGAGGACCCCAAGCTGTACGCCGCGGCCTTCGAAGAATCCGTCCGCTGGGTGGCCCCCATCGGCATGTACCCGCGGGAAGCCACCCGGGACACCGTGCTGGAGGGCATTCGCCTGCCCAAGGGAGCGCGCATCGGCGTCGTGATTGGTGCCGCCAACCGTGACCCGGCGGTCTTCGAGGACCCGGAAACCTACAACATTCACCGGCCCAGGAAACCGCACCTGGGTTTCGGCGGCGGAACGCACTTCTGCGCCGGCACCTGGGTGGCCCGCACCCAGGTGGCCCAGGTGGCCATGCCCGCACTCTTTGACCGTTTCCCGCGCCTGCGCCTGGACCCGGCGGCAGAAACGGTCGACGCCGGCTGGGTCTTCCGCGGCATGCTCAAGATGCCCGTGCGCTGGGACTAACCCCGACTTTCCTAGGAGAACCATGAACACCGTTACCTTTATCCAGCCCTCGGGCGCGCCGGCCACTGTGAGCGTGGAGCCGGGCACGTCCCTGATGCGCGCTGCCGTCACCAACGGAGTGGACGGCATCGTCGGGGAATGCGGCGGCCAGGCGATGTGCGCCACCTGCCACGTTTACGTCCGCCCCGAGTTCGCCGCCGCGCTCCCGGAGCCCAGTGACGACGAAGAGGAGATGCTGGACTGCACCACAGCTGAACGGACGGAGCTTTCCCGCCTGGGCTGCCAGATCAAGGCCTGTGCGGAACTGGACGGGATCGTTGTCGACGTTCCGTCGGAACAGGTCTGAGATGTCCGTAGTCATCATCGGCGGCGGGCAGGCCGGGCTGCAGGTTGCGGACTCGCTGCGCAGCGGCGGCTACCAGGACGGCATCACGGTCATCGCCGAGGAACCGGGCCTGCCCTACCAGCGTCCGCCCTTGTCCAAGGACTATCTGGCACCCGAGGGCAACCCTGCACCGCTGCCGCTCCGCGCGGCATCGTTCTTTGCGGACAAGGAGATCACGCTGCGCAGCGGCGTGCGTGCAGCCGCTGTGGACCGCACTGCCCGGACCGTGACCCTATCCGGCGGGGAACAGGTGGGCTACCGGCACCTGGTCTTTGCCACCGGCACCGCGAACCGTGCGCTCACCTGCCCGGGCGCAGACCTTCCCGGCGTGCATCTGCTGAGGACACTGCCCGACGCCGAGGCACTCCACTCTGCCCTGGCTGCGGCCCGCCGGGTGGTGGTGGTGGGTGCCGGCTTCATCGGACTGGAAGTCGCCGCCGCTGCCCGGGCACGCGGCTGTGAAGTGACGGTGCTGGAGTTCGCGCCGAGTCCCATGGGCCGGGCCCTGAGCCCCGCCATGGGTACCTGGTTCGCCGGGGCCCACGCCCGTGCCGGAATCCGGCTGCGCTTCAACGAAGGCATCGCCTCCTTCGAGCCGGGCATGGACGGCAGGGTTGGCTGGGCGGTGTCCACGACCGGTTCCCGGTACCGGGCGGATCTGGTGGTGGCAGGCATCGGCGTCGTGCCCAATGATGCGCTGGCCGCCGCGGCCGGGCTGGAAACCGGGAACGGCATAGTGGTGGACGCCTCCCTGCGCACCTCGGATCCGTCGGTCCTGGCCGTGGGTGACTGCGCCAGTTTCCCGTCGGTGCATGCGGGCACGCGGATCCGGGTCGAGTCGGTGCAGAACGCCACGGACCAGGGACGGCATGCGGCGCGGTCCATCCTCGGACCGGCCGAGCCGTACACGGACCTGCCATGGTTCTGGAGCAACCAGGGCAGCCTGCGGCTGCAGATCGCCGGTCTGTCCGCACCCGGGGACCGGACCGTGTTCAGCGGCGATCCGGAGTCCGGAAAGTTCTCTGTGCTGTGTTTCCGGAACGAACGGCTGGCCGCCGTGGAGTCGGTGAATTCGCCCGGGGAGCATTTGGGTGCGCGGAAGCTGCTGGCGGCCGGGATCAGTCCGGCGCTTGAGGAGGCTGCTGCCCCCGGCTTCAGCCTGAAGGCACTGGCGCGGCAGGCCGTCGCGGCGTCGTCGTCCGCTTAGCCTCCTCCCCCTCCCCCCTCCCGCTCCCCATCGAGATGGCAGAAACTGCTCTTTTGAGCCCTCAAACGGGCAGTTTCTGCCATCTCGATTAGCGGGCCGGGCCGGGGTAGGCGGGCCGGGTCAGGCGAGGAGCAGGAGCCGCTCGCCGAGCAGGACCAGTGCCACGCACACCATCAGGATGCCGCTGGCCAGGGTGACCGCGCGGGCTGCTGCAGGCCGGGAGCGGAGCAACCGCCGGGCACCGAGCGCCACCAGGGTGTAGACGAGCACGGAGACACCGAAGTGGGACAGCCCCAGCACCAGGGACTGCAGCGGCAGCGCCAGGGCTGCCGCCGGATCCACGAACTGCGGGATCAGGGCCAGGTACAGCAGCAGCGCCTTCGGGTTGGTGCCTGAGGTTCCCAGCCCCTTGAGGAACTCGCGGCGTTCGACGGCGCGGCGGGAGCGGACCGGCGCGCGGACGGCCAGGGCCACGGACCCGGAGCCACTTGAACCGGAGCCCTCCGCTACGGCCGGTTCTGACTCCGCCCCAGACGCGGGCACCGGCGTCGTACTTCCGTCTGTAAATCCGGCGCCGCGCCAGGAACGCATCGTGGAGATGCCCAGCCACAACAGGTACGCCGCGCCGGCCAGGGTCAGGCCGGTGAGCAGCCCGGGTGAAGCCGCGATCAATGCCGCGAGCCCGGCGACGATCAGCGCGGTGTGGACCAGGTAGCCGGCGCAGAGCCCGGCCACGGAGGGGGCCACGCGCCGAGCGCGCAGGCCGGAGGAGATGCAGTACGCCCAGTCAGCACCCGGGGTCATGGCCAGGGTGATCGAAACCGCCGCGAACCCCGCGAGCTGTGAAAGATCCATTCCTCAACCCTAGGAAAAACATGGCGCGAAGTGCTGACCGGAATATGCTGCACAAACGGGTTTCACGATATGGTTTTTGCGTGATTGACGCCATTGACCGTGAAATCTTGCGCCTGCTCCAAAATGACGGACGGATGAGTGCGACGGCGCTGGCCGCCCGGGTGGGACTGACCGTCGCACCGTGCCACCGCCGGATCAAGGAGCTTGAACGAGCCGGGGTGCTTACCGGATACCGTGCCGTGGTGGATCCTGCCGCCGTCGGGCTGGGCTTCCAGACCCTGGTGTTCGTGACCCTGCGCGACCGCACGCAGATGCTGGCTTTCGAGGAGGCCGTCGGCCGGCACGAGCAGATTGTGAAGGCGGACCGCCTCTTCGGTGATCCGGATTTCCTGCTGAAGGTGATTGCGGCGGATCTTCCCGGCTACCAGCAGTTCTACGACGATGTGCTGGTGAACCTGCCCGGGGTGGAGAAGCTCACCAGCACCATCGTGATGAAGACCGTCAAGGAAGAAGCCGGTCTGCCGCTGTGAGGTGAGCGGCGCGGAGGCCTCCCGTAAATTGGAACCTATGCCCACTGAAACCGAGGAACTTACCGTCAACGTTGGGGACGGGACCGTTAGTGCCGTGTTCGCCAGGCCCGCCGATGCGTGGGCGTCCATGGTGGTGGCGCATGGAGCCGGGTCCGGCATGGAGCACCCCTTCCTCACCGGTTTCACCGACGCGATGAACGACGGCGGCGTGGCGACCTGGCGGTTCAACTTCCCCTACCGGGAGGCCGGCAAGAAGTTCCCTGACCGTGCGCCGGCCGCGATTGCCGCGTGGCGGGCCGTGATGTTTGCGGCGGAGGACAATGCCGGCGGCGTGCCCGTGTGGGCGTGCGGCAAGTCCTTTGGCGGGCGGATGGCTTCCATGGCCGTGGCCGAGGGGATGCAGGCTGCGGGCCTGGTGTATCTCGGTTACCCGCTGCACCCGCCGGGTAAGCCGGAGAAGCTGCGCGACGAGCACCTGTATGGGCTCACCCTGCCGATGCTGTTCCTCCAAGGCACCCGGGATCCGTTCGCGCTGCCGGGTGAGCTGGAACCGGTGGCCGAAAGGATCGGGCCGAACGCCGTCGTCGAGCGTATTGAAGGCGGAAACCACATGTTCGAGGTCGCCGGGAACAAGCGGCCGCAGGACGTGATCGGGGCGTCACTGGCCGCGCCGGTGCTGGACTTCATGCGTTCCCACCGGAGTTAGCGGCAGGGCTGGTCGCAACCTCCGGGGAGATCACGTCGCTTTGAGGGCGCCAGCCCAAACCATTGCGGAGATAACGTCGCTTTGAACGCCCCAAAGCAGCGTTTACTCCCCGAGGGTTGTCGCTGAAGGTCCCTAAGGGACGTCAGCTCCCCGAAGGTTCGCCAGGACTCTGCCCGGCGTCTTCTGTTTTGACGGAACCCGGCGGCACTGCCACGATCAGTGAGTGCGCTGCGCTCCACCTGGCGCCCAGCCGTTATCGACTATTCGCTTGATCTGCCGCGGGCTCCTGCGGCGCTTGTCCAGGAGGACTTTTGGCACCCAACCCCGCCCTGCAGGCAGTTTTCTGGGACATGGACGGAACCCTGGTGGACACCGAACCGTACTGGTTCGCTGCCGAGAAAGAACTCATGGCCCGGTTTGGGGTGAGCTGGAGCGACGAGCAGGCCATGGCACTGGTGGGCAATGCGCTTCCGGATTCTGCCCGTGCACTGCAGGCTGCGGGGGCCGAGCTGGGGATCCGGGAGATCCTTGACGGGATGCTGGACAGCGTTGTCCGCTCCGTCCAGCAGGAAATCCCCTGGCGTCCCGGAGCCCGGGAACTGTTGGCCGAGCTGTATGCCGCCGAGATCCCGTGCGCCATGGTGACCATGAGTGAAGCGCTGCTGGCCCACGTCATTGCCGATCAGCTCCCGGAGGGAACCTTCCGTTTCCTGGTCACCGGCGAGATGGTCTCCCTGGGCAAACCCGATCCGGAGCCCTATCTGCTGGCGGCAAAGCTGATGGGGGAAGAACTGGGCACGTCCATGGACCTGGACCGCATTGTTGCAGTGGAGGATTCACTCCCAGGAGTTGCCTCTGCCAAGGCCTCAGGTGCGGTCACCCTCGCCGTGCCCAACGCCGTCGAGGTTCCCCAGCAGCCCGGGATTACCCGCTGGGAAACCCTGGCCGGCCACACCGTTGAGGATCTGCAGGCGCTGGTTGCGGAGCGGGTTTCCGCTTCGGCTTAGTTTCTCCCTCTCCGCACGGTGAGCCCTGAGGATTTGGACCGATTGCACGGCCCGCAGAGGATTTGGAGATTATCCTCTGTACTACTTCCTCCCAGCGCTACTGGGATAACGTGGTCAAACTGCAATTCCGACGAAGATCCACATGCCTGGCAGCTTCCGCCGTCCCTTAGCCACACCAGCTGTTTCAGGTCGTCCGGTATGTGCGCTCTCTTCGTATTCTGCCTGGGGTTTGAGCCCATGGCGACGATGGCCTGAGCCCGCTCCACCTGCTGACGCTGCCGATGAGCCTTCGAAGTGATGAGCGCATACACCTGATCGGCATTGAGGCCTTCAGCTTCCCAATAAAACCTATCCTGATAGTGCCAATATCGGCGCCCACTGACGCGCGCCACAAGTTTGGGATATTGCCTCTGCCGTTCATAATGATCCAGAAATTCACGCTCGGTGATCTTCCTCAGCTCGTAAGACTTTCTCCCAATCGTTATGACGGCGGGACCATTGCTGGTCCAAAAACCCCTGCGATGACTGAAAGATACATTTTCGGCTCTTCTGAGCATCCCTAGCCCTAAATTTCTAGTCCAACTATTGTAAACATCATTCCCTAATCGAGGTTGGGTACAAGTGCAAAACGCCTAAAACGAGCGAACCTTTGGTGAGTGCGTAGCTACAGCTGCTGCCCCTCAAACGGAGTGTGCTGGTGCAGCGCGAGTTTCCAGCTGCCGTCTTCCCTGGCATACACGCTGCTGAGCAGGGCCGTATAGGGGGTTCCTTCGCGGTCCGCCCGCACCTTGTAGGTGAGGACACCGACGTCGTTCCCCAGGTAGTCCTCCCGGGGTTCGATGATCTCGAAGGCAGTCCAGGGCGGTCCGCCCATCGACTCGATGATCTGCTCCCGGTCGGTGATCCGCAGCCCGTTGGTCAGCAGGACCACAGGCTGGCTCGCCAGCACCTCGGAGTAGAAGGCGGTTGCCTCTTCCGGTCCGGTGGACAGCGCGTGCCAGCCGGCCGTTTCAAGTTCCACGAGTTCGTTTTCCATGGTCCGGGAGTGTAGACGCGCCGCAGGCGAACCGACAGGGAGCGAAGGAAACTGCACGCCGGAATAACCCCCGGTGCGTGGGCGCTGGAGAAGGTGTGAAGAAGATTGGATTCCTTTCCTTTGGCCACTATCAGGACGTCCCGGGTTCCCTGACCCCCACGGCCGGCGACGCGCTGCTGCAGGCCATCGACCTGGCGGTCGCGGCTGAAGAGGTCGGCGGCGATGGTGCGTTCGTACGTGTGCACCACTTCGCGCCGCAGCAGGCGTCGCCGTTCCCGCTGCTCGCCGCGATGGCTGCGCGCACGTCCCGGATCGATCTGGGCACCGGCGTAATCGACATGAGGTAGCGCATCTCGGGGTTGATGCACTTGAGCAGAACCTAGGCGGTCACAGAACCGTCACGGGGACCAGAGCCCCCTCATGAACGCCTACGCCGGAGGATTGCACAGGACCGCGCGAATCATTAGGGTTGAGACCACTAAGGCCTTCGGAAGGGGCTGCGAGGAATTGGCCGGAGCCGGGACACCGGATCACTCGCCACCACACGAGAAACGCCACCCGAGCCCCGCCCAAAGGCCTTAGTTTTGTCCCGAAACTATCCGGAGTCCCTGCTCATCCCAGTAATGAGCACCTGGGCAGCTTCGCCACCAGGCGGACTCCGTCACCAGTCGGATGGCGTTGTTCGGAAAAATTTTCATCCCCTCGCCCAAGTGGTTTCCACGAGGATCTGTACAGACCAGTTGTAAGACGCGGGAGTAATAGCGTCCGTCACCACTAACTAGGGCAGCGGTCAAAAAGCCGGAGAACACATCGGCGGCCTGAAGGCCATCGAGCCTCGCGGAATCGAACCACTTGAATGGCCAGAGGAGGTTGCCGAAGGGTGTTCGGGCATCATTGCGAAGTGCGGCAGCATGAAGCTGCATCATGGTTTCATCGTGGTCCACACCTCCGACGACGCCAAGTGAAACTTTGGCAAGTCGCGGACCGCCAGGCCAACCTGCGGCCGCGCGTGCTACTCGTTCCATGAGGTACTGCGTCATCAAATGGTATGAGCGTGCTTGTTCGTTGCGCATGTGGGCTCCAAGGCCCACCGAAGGCTTGTGTAGCAGAACGTTGACCAACCTTATGTTGGGGATCGAGGTCAGAAGGTGGAGGGCAGTGAATCTCCTGGCTTCTTGCTTCACCTTGAAGTGGTCAACCCAGTGCAGTTTGTTGCCCGCCGGGATCCTGTAGACGGACCTCAGCCCAGCTACGGCCGCCCGCATGTGATCCACATGCTCTTGTTCGACCATGAGAGCGGTCATGGTGAACCATTCGGATTCACGGTTGTTCTTGAAGTTCCTATCACCGTACTCATCAACGAAGACGTGAACCTTCGGTAAGACCTTGTGCTGGCTGGGTGTCTCGAAGAGAACCAGGGCAGGGTCAGGGGTGGGTGCGGGCGCAGGGACTGGCGCTCCCCAGTTGCCGGACCAGTCAGGGGAATTCGTGGCAGGGACTGGCGCTCCCCAGTTGCCGGACCAGTCAGGGGAATTCGTGGCAGGGACTGGCGCTCCCCAGTTGCCGGACCAGTCAGGAGGATTCGTGGCAGGGACTGGCGCTCCCCAGTTGCCGGACCAGTCAGGAGGATTTGTGGCAGCCGGCACCGCCCAGCCTCCCCAGTCAGGAGGGACAAACGAGTCAGGTTCTCCATCCGATTGATGCACGCGTCTCATTGTAGGTTCGACAGTGGGCGGATTTAGCCATCGGCGACTTTCTAGGAGCCGCGGAATCTGCGGCGGGGGGAAGCAACTGAGTCCTGTTCGGCGGGGCGGACGTCTTGGCTGCCGTCTCCCGAAGCCATGGGCCGACAAGACCCTGACCAGCGGTGTGAGGTCGCGCACGTCGAGGTTGTAGCGTTGGCTGCATGAAAAGGGTCGCCGCGTATGTACGGATCTCAATGGACGCTACTGGCGAGCGGTGGGGCGTCGAGACGCAGCGGCGAAAGATCGCGGAGTTGTCCAGCGCCCGTGACTGGCAGATCGTGGAGTGGTACGAAGACAATGATGTCTCGGCTTCAAAGCCCCGTGGGCCGAAGTCGGACTGGGCACGGATGCTCCGCGACGCCGAGGCGGGACAGTTCGAGCTGGTCGTCGCCGTCGACATCGATCGGCTGCTGCGCTCGACACGCGACATGAACACACTGATGGACACCGGAGTCAACGTGGCGACGGTGGACGGAGAGATCGATCTCTCCACGGCGGACGGCGAGATGCGCGCTGGGTTCCTTACGATCATGGCGCGGTTCGAGACCCGTCGAAAGTCCGAACGTCAGCTGCGGTCGAATGCCCGGCGACGGGCTGAAGGGATCCCCGCCTCGGCCTGGACTCCGTTCGGCTGGACGAAAGATGGCGAGCTTATCCCCGAGCAGGCGGCTGCGGTCCGCAGGGCGTTTGATGCCTTCCTCGGCGAGCCTTCGCTGTCCATCCGCCGCATCCGCGAGGATCTCAATTCCGCCGGTCACCGCACGGCCCGAAACTCTGCGTTCTCCATCGACGCTGTTCGGTATCTGCTGGCGAACCCGCTCTACGCCGGCTTCATCAAGAAGTACTCGACCGGGGAGCTGTTCCCGGTCCAGGGCGAGAAGTTCCCGTCTATCGTCAGCGAGCCGACGTGGCGGGCGGCGGTGGTGAAGCTGGAGGACAACGTGCGGCGGGCGGGCAAACAGGGCAATCAGCCGAAATATCTGCTGTCATCGGTCGGCCTGTGCGGGAAGTGCGGGGCGACCCTCGTCTCGGGGAACAACAGCCGGGGCGTCGGGACGTACAAGTGCGGCGTGCACTTCCACTTGTCGCGTCAGCGTGATCCGGTCGATGCGATGGTGATCGAGGCCGTGCTCACCCGGCTGTCAGCGGTGGACGTGCATGACCTGGTCGCACCTCCGGAGGACGTGTCGGTCGACCGCGAAGCGCTGCTCTCCGAGCGCAAGGCATTGGTTGAGAGAATTGAGGAGTTGACCCCGCTGCTCGCTGACATTCGTCAGCCTGTCAAGAAAATCAGCGAGGGGCTCGCGCTGGCCCAGGCGCGCATCACTGAGCTCGACGTCGCGTTGTTGGACCGTACCGTGTCGCCGTCGGCCGGCTTGCTGGCCGGCATCGACGATCCGGCGGGCACCCGGCAGCGCCACCAATCAGTCGCGCGGAAGTGGGAGGCGTTGGACATGGATCGTCGCCGGATGCTGGTGAACGAGCTGGTAACTGTGACCATTGATCCGATCCAGCCGGGGCATGTGAAGTTCGACCCGGACCTTGTACGAATAGAGGCGCGTCGCAACTGACGCACGGGTTAATCGGTCATTGCGGTGCAAGTCGTGTCATGTGAGAATAGTTGCAGACATCACAGAGGTCGGCGCCAGCCCGGTTCGCCACCGGGTTTCCACCTCGCTCATGGCGTCTCGGGTGGCGACAGACCGAGACACGGGGAGACCGTAACCACCGGTTGAACCGAGAATAAGTCCAAGGCGACGGGGAACAGTCCGCCCCCGCTGTTGGGAGTGGAGCGGAAAGCTCCTCCTGTAAGGACACTCGTGATGTCTGTCGTTATTGACACTCCGCGCGCATTCGCGCCGGGCCGCCCAGCTCAGGTCCCGGACTCGACCTCAGATCAGAAAGCCGATGGCTTTGATCCCGTGCTTTCCGCTGCCCTCGCTGCCGGCCGTCTGGCTGGTGAGCGACTCGCCTGCACGCCCCTGACCCCGAGACAATGCGCCGTCGTCGCTTCCGTGATGGGCGGTGTCCGATGAACGCCAACGCCGCCGCGTCCCACCACATCGAAGGCTTCCGCTGGCGCCTGGGAGACCCTTCCCTGACCGACGCCGAGGCCCGCCTCTACGACCTCGGCATACTCCGATCCGTGCTCAACGAGGTCGTCGAGATGGCCGTCGCTGACGCCCGCGCCGACGGCGCGACCTGGGTCAAGATCGCTGATGCCCTCGGCGTCACGCACCAGGCTGCCATCAAGCGCTACGGTAAGGGCGGTGGTCGCCGATGAGCGCCCCGGACCGCGCCAGCAGCACTGCTCCCGCCGATCTGAACCCGCCCGGAGGGCCCAGCCTGGCACCCGCCGCAGGCGGGCTGCCCGTCGCCGCTCCGAACAGCGAAAACATGGGGTCTGAGCCGGAATTTTATCCCGCTCAGAATACCGATATCGGATACACGACCGACGACCACACCACCGAGAACGATGTTTCCGCAGGTCAAAAGCCTGTGTGCACGCGCGACTCCTTGGGTTCGCGCGTATCCGTTTCAGAAACGGATACCTCATCTGCTCCAACGGATACCCCGGTCGACTACTCCACGTTCGAGGTGCCGGGAGCTGATTCGAGCGACGACGTGGAACCGTTCGAGGTGGCTTCGTCGCCTGATCACATTGAGGCTGCGCGCGCCTTCTTCGAGAGGCAGAAGAACTCCGAGACGCAGGAGCAGGTGAAGCGTGCTCAGACGCTCTCGCGGGTGTTCTCAGTGATGCAGTACGCGAACCACCCGGAGACGGGCGAGCCGATGTATAGCCAGGAGCAGCTTGAAGCCGGCCTCGCTCTCCTCGAAGAGCAGTTCGGCACGATGTGGTCGGCCTTCATAGCTCACCCGCTCGATCGGATCGTGGAAGTGGACGAGGGCACAGTGGACTGTCGGTGTACCGGTCTCAAGGGCCTGCACTGGCACCTCGTGCTGTGGTTCAAGGAAAAGCGCCCGAAGACCCGAACGGTCTCGAACGCGCTGGAGATCCCGAGTGCTCGCGTGCGGGTGCCGAAGGAGGTCGTGGCCGAGGAGGGCGGGGACGAGCACAAGGGTTCCGGTGCTGCACCGAAGGCGTTCTTCGACCTCTGTGAGTACCTGCCGCACGAGTCGCGGCGGGCAGATGCGATTCCGGGCGTGCGTCAGATCGAGCGTACGTACTTAACAGACAACAAGCAGGATGGCAATCCGGGCAAGTACCAGTACGGGCGCGGGCGCATCGTGGCGAACTTCGATTTCAGCGCCGAACTGGACGCGCACATGGTTGGCCGCGTGTCGGCTGCCGAGGGAGGAAAGAGCCTCACTGCCAGGAAGCGGAAGCTTCGGCGCGCGGTGATGGACGGGATGACGCTCGATGTGGCCGAGGTCGCTGATCGAGACGCGTTCGCCGACGATCTGCCGCGGCTGGAGATGCTCCACTCGCGGTACGAGCAGAAGCGTGGCGCTCTGGTCGCCGACGGGCTCGGTACGACGTGGCACAAGTCGGTGCTGGCGATCTGCGGCCCGAAGGGGTCTGGCAAGGGCATCCTTGCTGATGAGGTCGCCACGCAGACTCAGGCGCTGGTGGCTCTGGCTGGTTATGACTGGCCGTACGTGCAGCCTCCGGGGCGCAACGCGCTGGAAGCCGTCGGGGATGCGAAGATCACGCATCACGATGATGCCCGCTTCGACATCACGCCGACGTACGACGAGACGTTGCGGTACACGGATAACCACCGCGCCACGGAAGCGTACAAGCGGCACAGCCGCAGCGGGCAGGTGGTCGCGCCGCGGCTGATCATGATGTCGAGCACCGAGACGCCGCAGTCGCTCGGACTTACCATGAAGGCGCGCAAGCCCAGCGACGTGCTGGCGTTCAACGCTCAGGGTGCGAAGCGGTTCCCTCCTGTGGACATCGACGAGTTCCTGCGCCGCATTGGGTGGGCAGTCGAGGTTTCGATCCCGGAGTCGCTGCAGCTGACCGGCAACGATCATGAGGATTACCCGGTGATCCGCGCCGAGATGCTCGTGAGCATCCGCAGGGTCAGGGTGAACTCCGTGCGCCGGATCGAGCCGGTGCTGAATCGCGAAGGCCAGCCGCTGGGCGAGATCACGACGACGCACGAGATGGCTCCGGTCGCAGTAGTGAAGGGTGCTCAGGATGCGGCCCGCTTCCTCGCCGTGTCGATCCTGATGGAAAACAACCGGGACGTGATCGAGCTGATCCCGGAATCCGAGCTGGCCGCGTACCTCGCGCAGAAAGCTGCTATCGAGGTCGCGGCTGCCGAGGAAAGCGAACGGCGCAGGCAGGCCGCTGCCGCAGCCGCCGAGGAGGCCGAGCAGCGTGCTGCCGAGATTGCGGCCAAGAAGCGGCTGAAGGAGATCGAGCGCTGGCAGGCGGAGCAGCGTCTGGCGGCGATGTGCACATGCACGCCGCGCCCCGCCGGCTCCTACGGGAGGCATGGGGACGCCTGCCCGGTGCTCACCGAGGAGGACCGTCGCCAGCGCCTCGAAGCGCGCCGGGCCGAGCTTGATCGGAAGGTCGAGCGGCTCCGGGCGAACGGCGGTCTGCTGGTCGCGGGAGGTGCGCGATGAGCACCTTCGACGGCCAGCAGCAGCCGATCCGCCAGGGCTCCAGTGGAGCGCTGGCGGGTCATTGGATCGAGGCGCGCAGCGCCGAGAAGGCCCCGCGCAGCGGCCCCCGGAGGGCCCCTGACCGGTGCTGCCCACGATGCCTCCCATGCATGCCCCCGCTGGTGATACTGGCTTTGACTGGAGTGCGCTCCCCGAGTGGCTAACTGCAGCAGGGACCCTAGTCGCAGTCGGAATATCCGTTTATCTCGCTTCGCGCGACGGGCAACGTCTGAAGGCTGAGAGGGCAGAGGCTGCGGAAGATCGCGCAGAGTTCCGCCGAATGCAGGCTCAAGAAGCCGAGCAGCGGATGAGGCGGCTGGCAAGTCGAGTCACACTTTCCTCCGAGGGAGCATACAACGATTTCGGTCAACGATTTCGGATATACCGGGTTCACAACGGCGGGGAGGAACCGATTACTGCTGTGCAGATCACCGAGCGTCCGTTCGTGAACGGTGAGCTGAGTTCCACCCACCACGTAATAGGTAATTGGCCCATTATCGAGGGCGGGGGGCAGCGGACGATAGAAGGACGAAAGTATGAGCCGAACGAGTCCCCCGTGGTTCGCCCTACGGAACGATGGGTCATGTTTGGAGACGGACTGGGACAGCGCTGGATCAGGGATGAATTTGGCAAGCTGCGGCTTGCATCAGAGGACCCTGCCACCCCAGGCGGCCCAATGTTTTTCACCCTGTAACCGAAGAATATGGCACACCATAATGTCAGTTATGTTGTGGGCTTTGAAGCCAGAGTGTTGAGGCGCAACCGGCTTGTCGACGGAGGTGGATGCCTTCACGCGGAGTCAGCCAAGCGGATCGCCTCGCTGCGGTTTCGTTGTGTCCATGCTAAATCTGGGGACGGCACGGCTAGGAGAAATCGCCTCCATCACCTGGTGACCGTCGCTGGAGCGAGCCGAGACGAAGGTCGTCGTCATGCGTCGAGGCGGCGGATGAGCGGGCGATCAGGCAATACGTCGACGCGGAGCCAGCCTAGTCTCTAACGCTCGTGAAACGTCACCGCGTCTCAAGCCTCGTTTACGAGGTGTTCTGTGCGTTGCACTCATTCTCGTTGGGGAGATCGTAGGCGAGCCGGCGGGATTTGCTCTGTGGGTTTGTGCAGCCGGCGCAATCCCCAATCGCAATCGCTGATCATATCTTCTTCGCACGTTTGGGGAAGACCAGCTTGTACCCCCAGATGCCGCAGATGAGAATGGCCACCATCACACCGGTGGTGACAAGTCCCTTCCAGTCATTGGGAACGTTTGGCGCGACTAGCGTTATCAGTAATGACAACAATCCTCCGGCCACGATTCCGAGCACGCCCCATGCCCAAGCAGGACCACGTTCCGGGTCTTTGGGACGAATTTCAGCCAAAGCTGCCACTACGTCTGGCACGTCGACGGCGCTCGCCTTTCGTGCTCCGGCGATCTCAACAGCACGGACCCCCACATCCCGTGTGAAGTCGTCCGACATGTTGACGAGGGCATGCTGCGCGTCGTTAAGTACAATCTTGACCGAAGGGTTGGTCTTGAATGCCGCAACGATCGCCTCAGCCGGTCCAGATGAGAAGTTCTCTGGAGCTGCGTCGGTATCGGCATTCGGAATCAGCGCGGCGGAAGTTTGAGTTCCTTCGGTCATGCGTCGCTTCTTCCCGAATCTGTCAGATCGCTCAACTCTGTACGACGTTCGTCCAGCAGCCGACGCAAGGGCGCTAATTCCCGCTCTCCGCGATCATCGTCGAGGTTTGCCAGGAGCATCTCGATCTCCCGGTACTGGATCTCGCGAAGCTCGTTTAGGCCGTGTTGCAGCGCCGCTGACTGCTGTGCGGCCTCATCCTTCTCTAACTCGTTCACCGTATGCACGCTTTTCCACACGAGTTCGATCAGTTCGTGCGTGCCCCGCGTGCTGACCGCAGAAGCGTACCTAAGCTCGGTTTCGCGAAGCCTGATCTCGTCAAGGACGCGTTGATGGCGGCGCTCGTAGCGCTGCCGCAGGAGCATCCAGTAGGCCAGCAGCATAGTAGTCAACACTGACAGCATCGGCAGGAGGACGGTTAGATAATATTCCCAGGTCAGCATGTCCATAACCATACCGGCTGGCATTGGACACCCGTACCGAGCAAACACACCGGCGGTCCTTCTGTTTAAGAGTCCTTTCCTTCCATCGATGATGGACGTCAGGCGGTAGACCAAGTTCTAAAGGACACTCGGGGTCGGACCGTGATAGCTGCGGACCGCGCGAGTGCATCAACCCCAAGATGCGCTAGCACACATTATCGTGATCGTTCCTCTTGTGAGCCGTCTGGCTCACCTCATCGGGCAACTACAATCTTGCTGGCTTTACGGGGCGATGTCGCTCTCTCCAACGATGTCATGCGTGCTGCGAACCATTCGGCCGATCGGCGTATCTAGATCCATCATCCGTGCGTCACGATCGAGGTACCCCAGCAGCGGCGAGATAACTGAGTCCGCAAAGCCGCTCGTCCATGAGGAAACAGTTGCGCCGGCGTGGTCCGAAAACACGCTAGGCACAGTGAGAGTGGGCCAAGCGGAGGGATCAAAGGGCGATCCTGGAAGTCTCCGAACGACCACGGCGCCCTCGCCATCATCAACCTCTAAAGCGCACGCACTCCAGTTACCGAAGTCGCTCACCCATCCCGCGTCTGTGTCTTCCCAAAAACCGACGAGTAACGATGGTTGGTGATCTGTCGCCCCTTCGACGCCAACCGAGGCCAACGCGTCGACGACGCTGAAGAGCCGCTGACGCTCGGCGCGAATCTCTCGCTCGAGCATCTCGGCATCCGGCATGAAAAGCACCGAGCGGAGCCCGGAGTTGTACTCCTTGCCAGCTGCGTCTATGTCGTCAAGTACTGCCGTCAGTGGATGTGGAATCGACGGCTTCGAGCCGTGCTGAGTCACGGTCCTAACGATGTGTTCCTCTCCAGCCAAAAAGCCGCCAGCACGTAGCTGGAGCTCGAGAAGAGGATCGTGAATGTCTGGCCCAAAGCCCGCGATGTCTTGTGTAGACCGCAAGTTGTCAGTGGCAACATCGAACCAGGTCCAGGAGTCAGGCGCTGTCCGCGTGTCAACGATGAAGCGTCGCCGCCCTAGGTTGAGTACTTCAATCTCATCGGTTGTACTGACTGTTCCGAGTGCTTCCGCGTAATGCGCCCGCGAATCCAAAAAGGTGATGATGTCTTCGGGCGTAGGTGCCGAAGTGTTCGCCAGCTTTAGCTTTAGTAATTTTGTCGCCATTCGATAGCGGGCGTGGCGCAGGCGGGGTCGTGGTAGGTCAAGCACTCGGTCGGGTTGCGCACGAGAGGTCACGTCGGTGATGGCAAGCACCGCGCGCTTTGCCTCATCTCTAGCCTCCCGATTGGGGAATTTAGCAGTGAAGCTGAACTGCTGGCCATCAACGGTCACCGTTGCTCCGAGAAATATCGGCTCGCCAGCACTTCCGAGGACGGAAGGATCCCGCAGCATCTCCGTCTCATCCTTATGGGTGACGAGGCTCGATTTGCCCAAAGTAATCATCGCTCCGTCGAAAGAACCGATCACGGGTCGAATAAACCCGTCGAAGGCTGCCGTTGCGAGACGGGGCCTTGGAGTGGCGTGGAAGCGCAGTTGAATCTCACCGAGCAGGGCTGCGTAGTCGGTGTTTTGTCGCACATTGCTGCGCGCGAGGCGGGTGCGACCCACCTCTCCCGTCTCAATCAGGCCTTTCGCTTCGAGTTGGGTCATGGTGGTCAGCGCGTCTATCACTTGCCCTGAACGCGCCTCGGCATGGCGCACCACCTGTCCGATCTCGGCGAAGGGAGCGAGTGTAGAAGCTGGCTCTATCACCTCGATCAGACCCCACAGCAGCGCGATGCCTTCGTCGGGCAGGGCGAGAAGGTCCTGAGTGAGGCTCCCCATAGCGGACATGTCGGCGGCTCTTACGAGAACCGCTGTTGCGGAGGGCACCCACAGCTCAAAATTGCTCCGACCGTCCACCCACGACGACACGTCGGCGAATGCCTTCCCAGCAACATGCTTGCGCGCTTTATCACCGATCCGTTCCCAAATGAAGGTGCGCCGCCGTTCGTGGAACCATGCTGAACCATCCGAGCGGCGGACGAAGATGCCGGACTCAAGCAACGAATCGGTCAAAATGGCCCATTCCAGAACATCGAATCTAAGGTATCGAAGAAGGAAATCGTCGCTCGGTGGGTCAACGAATGGGGCCAGCCGAGCCGCGATCGCTCGAAGATTCTCAGGGATGTTGTTCCAGGACTCGCGCATTAGCGCCTCAAAACCATTCGGAGCGGTGATTCCATCCAGGGATGCACCTGCGCCTGATAACTGGATGGCATCGGCAACGAAGAACGGGTACCCGTTTGAGAGCCGAACAATTGTGTCCCAGCGAGCCGGGGGCACATGACTGGCAATGAGCCACTCCTCGATAGCGGGAGGGGCGAGGGGAAGTAGCTCATGCGGCTCAGCGCCTCGCATCCTCACCTGCTGAATGATCTCGTCGCCCGCCGCATGATGAGGTGTAACACAAGCCACGATCCACACCGGGCCGACACAGGCGTCGACAAGTTCTGCCATAAGCCCGCGATCGGATGGGACGAGGCGCTCGGCGTTATCGAGTCGGAGCACAATTGGTCGATCCACAGCTTGGCTGAATTCTGCAGCTATATCGCACAATTCTTTCGCGCGATCAGGAACTCGGATCGACGCTAGTTGATCGTCAAAGCCTAAAATCCCCCCCTTGGAAACGTCACCAAGCACTTTTCGACCAATTTCGACGACTTCTTCGCCGAGCTTCGACTCGGCATAGGTAAGAACGCGTGCGAAGACTGCACGACCAATTTCACCGCCTGTGATCGTCTTCGCTCGATCCCCAACGGATTTCACGATGGTCCAAGCGGTGCGCGCGTCTGGCTCATCGGTCAGGTACTGCGACATGCAATCACTAATCGCGTCGGCGAGAGCTGTCTGCAATGAACCCTCGACCGACTTCAGAACGATTGGGCTTGATACCAGGGGTGAACCCGGCCAAGTTGTCAGACTCGAGAGAAAACTCGACTTCCCGATGCCGGAATCACCTACGACGAGCACGAACCCAGCAGGCGTTGCCATTATGGTGTCCCGCTCGCTCTCGCGACCATATAAGCAGATCTCACTCATGGCTTACATTGTCCCCCCAGGGCTCCAAAAGCTGTTTTAGGCACGCGAAGTTACCGCGCAATAGCCCGGGCGAGCAACATTATCGAGCGATCCACTACGTGCTGTATTTGATCTGAGGCGCAGGGTGGCGCCCCGAACTGGAGTGAGCCGTCACGTTCCCGGGCATACTAATAGGGGTGTCATCGCCGCCCGACGGGCGAGATGAACAAGATACCCTACAAGCGCCATATTTACGCGGGTCCGATGCGGAGCTTCCAAAAACAACGGGTGCCACAACCCCGAGATGTGCTACGAAAACCCGCTGTACATGGCTGAAGAAGCCGCCGCAACGGACCTGATCAGCGGGGGCAGGCTGCAGCTCGGCATCAGCCGGGGATCCCCCGAGCCTGCGCTCCGCGGCGCTGAATCGTTCGGCTACGTGCCCGGCGACGGACAGACCGACGCGGACATGGCCCGCCACCACACCGAGATCTTCCGTGCCGCCATCACCGGCCGCGGCATGGCGCCCGCGAACCCGCAGATGACCGGGCACACCGGTCTGCTGCCGATCGAGCCCCAGTCCCCCGGTCTCCGTGACCGGATCTGGTGGGGTTCAGGCACCCGGGCGACGGCAAAGTGGACCGGCGAACAGGGCATGAACCTGATGAGCTCCACCCTGCTCACCGAGGACACCGGCGTTCCATTCGACGAACTGCAGGCCGAGCAGATCCATGCCTATCACGAGGCGTGGAAGGCCGCCGGGCACCCCGGGCAGGGCAAGGTCTCCGTCAGCCGCAGCGTCATCCCGCTGGTCAGCGACCAGGACCGGCGCTACTTCGGTCTCCGCGCACAGGCAGATGCCAAGGACCAGGTGGGCCGCCTCGAAGGCGGGCTGGCTCGGTTCGGGCGCAGCTACGTCGGCGAGCCGGATGTCATCGCCAAGGAACTGGCCGACGACGCCGCCGTCCAGCTTGCTGACACCGTGCTGGTCACCGTGCCGAACCAGCTCGGCGTCGACTACAACGCGGCGCTGCTGGAGAACATCGTCAAGCTTGTGGCGCCCGACGCCGGCTGGAGGTAAACGACCGGTTCACTGGGAGACTCCAGTGAGGGCGGCGGCGATGACTGCGCCGGCGCCGTCTTGGATCTGACCGTTGAAGCGTACCGCGTTGATCCGTTCGAGCGGTTCGTCGAGGGGCACCGTGCGCGGTTCGCCGTCGCAGGTCAGCGCGGGGGGACCGATGACCTCCCAAGAGGACTCTGCGCGCACGAGCAGACCGAAGGTAGCTTCGCCGCCGCCGAAACAGACTGCGCGGATGCCGTCGACGCGTACCTCCGACGGGTAGTCCAGCGTTATGCCTTCCCCGTCCAACGGGACTTCATCGTCCTGCGTTGCGCGCAGAGTGCCAGCGCCGAGGAAGTCCCCACTCTTCCTAACAGTCTCGATGAAGGCGTCCGCCTGTGCCTGAGCGGCCCCCCAATCAGGTTCCGGCGGTGATGTGCAGGACGCCAGCCCGACCGCGAGCGTGGCAGGAATGACGAGCAGGTATCGGCGTCGGCGCATGGCAGGGAGCCTAACACTGGCACGGTCCAGGCCTTCGACGGCGAATGCGCGGCGTCCTACAAATCCACATAGCAGAAACTGCCCGTTTGAGCCTCCAAACGGGCAGTTTCTGCTATGTGGATGGGTGGGGAGGGAGGAGGGCAGGCTACTTCTTGCGCCCGAACACCAGCGACGCGAGCGCGGTAGCCGCAGTCACCGTGTAGACCGACGGCCAGGCACCAAGCTTCTTGGCCAGCGGATGGGAGAGTCCAAAGGCGGCCACGTAGGTGGTGGTGAGGGCGACGGCGGTGCCGGTGCCGGCGTCGCGCTTCCAGACCGCGAACGCAGCAGCCCCTGCTGCGGCGAGGACGGCTCCCCCGAGCTGGCGGTTTCCGGTGTCGCGGGCGGTCTTGTAGCCGCCGATCAGGCCGGCGGAAGTGATGAGCGGGGTCAGCAAAGATGCCACGGTTTTCTCCTTCGATTGGACTGCTCCCAGCCTAACCCCGCTCATCGAGAGGCCAGTTACGGCTCCTTAGCCCCTCAAAACAGCCGTAACTGGCCTCTCGGCCGTTGGGGGGAAGCGGGGACTGATTCAGTTCGGACCCCTACCTATCTGCGGCACGGCGGCGTTTACTGGAACCCTCCAAACCGCAACCACAAAGGAGTGGAGATGGCTGATTCTGCACTGGAGACCGGCGTCGAAACCTGGCTGGACGCCTTCAGCACTGCGCTGACCGGGAGGGACACCACGGCCGCCGCGGAACTGTTCGAACAAGACGGGCTCTGGCGGGATTTCGTGTCCTTCACCTGGAACCTGAAAACGTTGGAGGGCCGCCGGGAAATCTCGGACATGCTGGATACGGTCCTCGATGACGTCCAGCCCGCCAACTGGCAGCTCACCGAGCAGCCAACCGCGGCAGACGGCGTGACCGAGGCATGGATCAGCTTCGAAACGGCTGCCTCCCGGGGATGGGGCCATCTGCGCCTGCGGGACGGCAAGGCGTGGACGCTGCTAACCACCATGCAGGAGCTGAAGGGCTTCGAGGAGCAGAAGGGCACCAACCGTCCCAAGGGTGTGGAGCACACGGTGGAACGCGGCCGGAAATCCTGGCTCGAGCAGAAACAGGACCACCAGGACCGGCTGGGCTATGAGGACCAGCCGTACTGCGTAATCGTCGGCGGCGGTCAGGGCGGCATCGGACTGGCGGCTCGGCTGCGGCGGCTGAACGTTCCCACCATCGTGATCGAGCGGAATGAGAACGCCGGCGACTCCTGGCGCAAACGGTACAAGTCCCTCGCCCTGCATGACCCGGTCTGGTACGACCATCTTCCGTACCTGAAGTTCCCCGATGACTGGCCGGTTTTCGCACCCAAGGACAAGATCGGCGATTGGCTGGAGCACTACACCGCGCTCATGGAGCTGGGCTACTGGTCCGGCACCGAGTGCCTGGGCGCCCGGTACGACGACGACGCCGGCACCTGGGAACTGCGGGTCCGCCGCCGCGGCGAGGACGTGACACTCCGCCCGCAGCAGCTCGTCTTCGCCCTCGGAGTCTCCGGCTACCCCAACGTCCCCGAGTTCGAAGGGGCCAACGCGTTCCTCGGCGAGCAGTACCACTCCTCCAAGTACCCCGGCGGCGGCGACCAGACCGGCAAGAAGGCCCTGATCATCGGATCCAACAACTCGGCCCATGACATCGCGGCGGATCTCTGGGAACACGGTGCGGATGTGACCATGCTGCAGCGTTCCTCCACGCACATTGTCCGCAGCGACTCACTGATGGAATTCGCCCTTGGAGACCTGTATTCCGAACGTGCCCTGGCCGCCGGCACCACCACGGAGAAGGCGGACATGCTCTTCGCCTCGCTCCCCTACCGGATCCTGCCCGACGCCCAGATCCCCATCTACGAGAGAATCGCCGAACACGACGCCGGTTTCTATGACCAGCTCCGCGAGGCGGGGTTCAACCTGGACTTCGGTGAAGACGGTTCCGGCCTGTTCCTGAAATACCTCCGCCGCGGCTCCGGCTATTACATCGACGTAGGCGCCTCCCAGCTGATGATTGACGGACGGGTGAAGCTGAAGCAGGGCCAGGTTTCCAAGCTCACCGGCAACGGTGCGGTGCTCGACGACGGCACGGAGCTGGACGCGGACGTCATCATCTACGCCACCGGCTACGGGTCCATGAACAACTGGCTCGCGGACCTAATCTCACCGGAGGTGGCCGACCAGGTGGGCAAGTGCTGGGGCTACGGCTCCGGCACCACGAAGGACCCGGGTCCGTGGGAGGGCGAGCTGAGGAACATGTGGAAGCCGACCAACGTGGACAACCTCTGGATCCACGGCGGCAACCTGCACCAGAGCCGGCACTACTCGATCTTCCTGGCCCTCCAGCTCAAGGCGCGGATGGAAGGCCTGCCCACCCCGGTCTACGGGCTGCAGGAGGTGCACCACCGGCGGTAGACATCCCTGCGGTTTCGGGAAGGCATTGAACCCGGTCCGGGACGGGCCAAGAATGGGAGCAGACCCTCCCGAGTGCTTTCCCGTCCCGGTCCGGACGGCCGGGCTTGTCCCCAGGCGGTGGACCATGAACCCAGTTACAGCCTCAACAGCACCGGCCGTTCCTTGGCCGCAGCCCGATTCCAGTCTCTACCCCGCCCTGGCGGATGCCATCGCAGGCACGGTGACGCTGCCCGGAGACCCGGCCTATGACACCGGGCGCCGGGTCTGGAACGGAATGGTGGACGTGCAGCCGGCCGCCGTCATCCGGGCGCTCACCCCTGCCGACGTCGCACCCGTCCTCGCGTTCGCGCGCCGGACCGGGCAGCCGCTGGCAGTACGCGGCGGCGGGCACAACGTGGCAGGCAACGGAACCGTGGACGGCGGCATAGTGCTCGACGTCGGCGGGCTGCGCAGCGTGGAAGTCGATCCGATTGCGCAAACCGTGACGGCCGGCGGCGGCGCGACATTGGGCGACATCGACCTGGCGACGGAGCCGTTCGGGCTGGCCGTTCCGCTGGGCGTCGTGTCGCGCACCGGCGTCGCCGGCCTGGCCCTGGGCGGCGGCGTGGGGTGGCTGACCCGCTCGCACGGACTGAGCGTTGACAACATTCTGGGCGCCGACGTCGTGCTCGCGGACGGCACCGCCGTCCACGCCTCGGCCGGCGAGGAACCGGAACTTTTCTGGGGGCTGCGCGGCGGAGGCGGGAACTTCGGCGTCGTTACCTCGCTGACCTTCCAGGCCTGGCCGCTGCCGCAGGAGGTCTACAGCGGCAACCTCATCTACACAGCGGACCGCTTCGAGAACGCGCTGCATGCCTTCTCCGCGTGGAGCGCAGACGTTCCGGATGAACTCACCACTATCGTGTCCTTCCTGGTGCCGCCGCCGGAATGGGAGCAGGGAGATCAGCCGATCATGGCGGTCGGCTTCGCCTGGGCGGGAGAGGACCAGGAGGCGGCCGCCGCCGTGGTGGACCGGCTGCGGGATCTGGCCGTCCCGGATGCCGAACTGGTACAGCCGGTGCCGTGGCTGGACTGGCAGTCGGCCGTGGATGGCCTGTTTCCGCACGGCTCTCGCGCCTACTGGAAGAACACGTCCTTCAACGCGCTGGACGCCGGGCTCATCGATGTCCTGGCCCGGCGTGCACGGGAACAGTCCTGGCGCGGCACCGGGTTCGACCTGCACCACATGGGCGGCGCGTTCGGCAGGATCCCGGAGGAGGCGACGTCGTTCCCGGTCCGCGACGCGCGTTACTGGCTGAACGTCTACGGCTTCTGGACCGACCCGGCAAACGACGTGCACCACACCGCATTTGTCCGCGGAGTGGCAGCGGACGCGGAACCCTTCAGCGGCGGCGGCCAGTACGTGAACTTTATGGGCGCTGAGAATCCTGCCTCAGCCGCACCGGATGTGTACTCCGGCGAAAAGCTTGCCCGGCTCGCCGCGCTGAAACAGGCAGTCGATCCGGGCAACCTTTTCCGGCGCAACCACAACATCGCCCCGGGTGCCGCGTAAATGCGCGGCCGGCGGTGAGCTCAGCGCCAGTAGTTGTTGGCTGCCGCGATGGTGGCGAACTCGATGGCCACCACGTGCGAGGACGCGATCAGTTCTTCCGGGTCCGTCGTGTACACATCACGGCCCGCCTTAAGGACCTTCTCGTCCGGCTGGATGGCATAAATGCTGTGCAGCGCCAGTTCCAGGGCCAGTTTGCGGCCCTCCTCCGGCGAAGCGGTCAGAAGGGTGTTTCCCGGAATGAGTTCCATGCTGCACCTGGTTTCGTGTAGGTCGGTCAACAAACCCCTCTTCCACGATTCCAGCCGCGCCGGCATTTGGGAACGCCGGCGCGGAGATTCGCCCCGGCGCCTATGCCTCCGGGGTGCTGCCCCCGGCGGTACGGTAGCTCCACAGTTCGGCGCTGACACCCACCGGTTTGCGGCGTTCGGCGTCGGCTCCTTCGCCGTGTCCGTGTCCGTGCCCGAAGTTCTTTGACGCGACCCAGTCCTGGAAGGACTTCTCATCCCGCCAGCGGGTAAGGACCAGCCAGGTGTTCCGGCCGTCCGTTGGTTCCAGGAGCTCAAAGCCTTCGAACCCGTCCTGGTTGTCCACAGCGCCGGCACGTGCGGCAAAGCGGCGGGCCAGTTCGTCACCGGAGTCCGCGGGAACAGTGATCGCGTTGATTTTGATGATGGTCATGCCCCCATTATGGCTGCCGGTCCTGACCGCAAACCGGACTAGGCTTGGGCACCATGAGAACGGACTTCGATCCCGCCGAAATGGGCGGCCGCAGCTTCTACCGCCTGCTGACTTCCGTGGTGGTCCCGCGGCCTATTGCCTGGGTATCCACCGTGTCCCCTGACGGCGTGGAGAACCTGGCCCCGCATTCCTTCTTCACTATCGCCTCGGTCAACCCGCCGGTGGTCTCCTTCACCTCGGTGGGCGAGAAGGATTCGCTGCGCAACATCCGGGAAACGGGCGAGTTTGTCATCAGCCTGGCGCCGGAGGACATGTTCGAAGCCGTCAACGCCACCGGCACCGGTTTCGCTGCCGACGTCAGCGAGTTCGACGCCGCAGGGATCACCCGTGAGGCCAGCGCCACCGTGCGTCCACCCCGGGTTGCCGGTTCACCGGTGGCCCTGGAATGCCGGCTGCACGAGATCCATCCCGTGGGTGACTGCTTTGTGGTCTACGGCGAAATCACCCGGGCCGCCATCAGCACGGAAACGCTCGACGGCGACTCTCACCCGCGCATCGAGGCCCTGCGCCCGCTCTCCCGGCTGGGCCTCAACGAATGGGGAACCATCGGAGAGGTCCGGGAAATCACCCGGATTCCGGCTGGCGAATGGCCCGGCCACTACCGCAGGGCTTAGGGCCCTGCGGTAGTGGCCGGCGGGTGTCTTCCGGAGTGAGAAGGCTGACGTTCGGCCCTATGCCGGAACCCGTGCACGGTGCTCTGCGTTGGTAACTGGAGATTGTCCTGCCACCATCGGCGCGGTGCCGGCAGCCTGCGGCGCCCCGGATTGTTATATCCCCGATGAGGCCGCGCGCCCACAAATCAGTAGACTTATAGACGGTGTGCATCGCCGCCGCAAGAGCATCCGCCAGAAAACATCTGAAGCGCTTGATAAAAAGCGCAGGAGGAGCAACTGGGAATGACCGCCATACAAGGCGCAGGTACAGACGAAGACGCACAATCCAAAGCCGCCAAGGCTGAGGTCCCCGGGAAAGTAGACCGGGAACCTCCCGCTGACGACGTGCAGCCTGGAACAGGCATTGCCCGCTGGGTGTTCTGGCCGGCCGCCAGCATTATTGTGGTTTTCGCGCTCTTCGCCATCATCTTTCCGGGGACGGCAACCGAAATGTTCAATTCGGTGCAGAGCAACGTCATCCGCTGGTTCGGCTGGTACTACGTCGCCGCCATCGCCATTTTCGTGGTGTTCGCCCTGTGGATCGGATTAAGCCGGTACGGGGACATCAAGCTCGGCAAGGACGACGATGAGCCTGAGTTCTCCCTGCGGTCCTGGTTCTCCCTGCTGTTCGCCGCGGGCATGGGCATTGGCCTGGTGTTCTTCGGCGTTGCAGAACCGCTGAACCACTTCGCAGCCCCGCGTCCGGGAGTGGAGGGCACCCCGATCCAGCTGGCCCAGCAGGCGCTGACCCAGACCTATCTGCACTGGGGCCTGCATGCCTGGGCGATCTACGTCGTCGTCGGCGTCTCCATTGCCTATGCCGTGCACCGCCGTGGCCGGCCCATCTCCATCCGCTGGACCCTGGAGCCGCTGCTGGGCAAGCGCCGGGTCTCCGGAGGCTGGGGCAACCTGATCGACGTCGTTGCCCTCGTCGGAACGCTCTTCGGCGTGGCAACGTCGCTGGGCCTGGGCGTGCTGCAGATTTCGGCCGGGCTGGAAGAGGCCAACATCCTCCAGGCCACGCAGATGACGCAGGTGGGCCTGATCCTGGGCATCACCACCCTCACCATCGCCTCGCTTATCTCCGGCGTGGGCAAGGGCATGAAGTGGCTCTCCAATATCAACCTGGCGCTGGCCGGCCTGCTGTTGCTGTTCGTGCTGTTCGCCGGCCCCACCCTGTTCCTGCTGCGCGAATTCGTGCAGTCGATCGGCAACTACCTCCAGAACGTCATTGGCCTGACCTTCAATACGCTGGCATTCTCCGGCGCGGAAGGTGAGGCCTGGCAGGCCGCCTGGACCACCTTCTACTGGGGCTGGTGGATTTCCTGGGCACCGTTCGTGGGCATCTTTATTGCCCGTGTGTCCAAGGGACGCACAGTCAGGCAGTTCGTTGCCGGCGTCCTGCTGGTTCCCAGCATCGTCGGGTTCCTGTGGTTCTCCGTCCTGGGCGGCACGGCTATTTACCGTGAACTGTTCGGTGACGGCGGCCTGGTGGGCGCCGACGGCACGGTAGACACGGAAGGCTCGCTCTTTGGCATGCTGGGGGGCCTGCCCGGCGGCACGGCGCTGACGATCGGCGCGATCGTGCTGATCGCGATCTTCTTCATCACTTCCGCCGACTCCGGCGCCCTGGTCACGGGCATGCTCTCCACCGGCGGCGACGTGGAACCGAAGAACTGGATCCGGATCTTCTGGGCCCTGTCCGCGGCCGCAGTTGCGATTGCGCTGCTGCTCGCCAACGGCCTGGAAGCCATCCAGACAGCAGCCATCCTCACGGCTGTTCCGTTCAGCGTGGTGATCCTGCTGATGTGCGTTGCCACCGCCAAGGCCTTCCATCAGGAACACGAGACCCTGATGCGGGCACAGCGGAAGATTGCGCGTGACGAGCTGACCGCCCACGTGACGGAGCAGGTCCAGGACAGCATGCAGGAGCAGTACGAGGACCAGATGGCTGACCAGGTGGATGCAGCAGTGAAGAAGCAGTGGCGGCGGACTGCCGGGGCCCACAAGGCCCCCAAACCCTGACATTCCCCTGCAGCTTCCCGCATAAAACGGAAGAGGCCCCGCACCGGACGGTGCAGGGCCTCTTCCGTTTTAAGCGGCAAAAGCCGGGATTACCCGTACTAGTCCAGCAGCTCCCGCAGGACCGGGTAGGAGGACTGTGCACCCTCCCGCGTAGCAGCAAGCGCACCGGCACGGGCAGCGAACCGGGCCGCGTCGGCAAGGCTATCCCCCGCAGCCAGCCGCGCCGCGGTGGCGGCCGTGAAGGCATCCCCGCAGCCTGTGGTGTCCACAGCGCTCACCTTCGTTGGTGCAACAGCCACCACGCGCCCCTCGCCGGAGGCAGTTCCATCAAGTACGACGGCGCCGTCCCCGCCGAGGGTGATGATGGTCCGGCGCACGCCCAGCGCGTCCAGGGCAGCGAGAACCGCTTCCCAGTCCGCAGCAGGGTCGGCCAGTCCCGTTACCAGGGCGGCCTCGTGCGCGTTCAGCAGCAGCACATCCGTCAGCTCCAGCAGCTCCGCCGGGACCTCGCGGTAAGGCGAAAGGTTCAGCAGCACCTGGGCGCCGGCGTCGTGCCCTGCCCGCGCCGCAGCGGTAACCGCTTCGAGCGGAACCTCCAGGCTCAGCGTGAGCACGGCAGCGCCGTCGAACAGGTCCGCCGGCAGCTCGGTTCCGGTCACCGTTCCGTTGGCTCCGGGGGACACAATGATCGTGTTTTCACCGGAGGCGTCCACAACGATCATGGCCGTGCCCGTGGCGGTGCCGGCGCGGCGCAGCACGCGGGACGCGTCCACGCCGGCACCGGCCGCCGCCTCAAGCAGCAGGTCCCCGTTACCATCGGCGCCCACGGCGCCGAACAGGCGCACGTCCGCGCCGAGGATCGCCGCGGCGGCGGCCTGGTTGGCGCTCTTGCCGCCGGGGACGATCACCAGCTCAGATCCGTTGAGGGTCTCCCCCGGGGAGGGGAAACGCTCAGTGCGCACGGTCAGGTCCGCGTTGAGCGACCCTACAACTACGACTTTTCCTGCAGGCATGCGGGATTCTCCTTGGGAACGGTCTGGCGTCAGCGGTCAGCCGGTGCGTCGGCTGACACTTCGGCGGCGACCGGCTTGGGGATAAGGAAGGACGCGGCGAGGGCCAGCACCAGGATGACCAGACCGGCAACAATACCGCCGTAGTAGCCTCCGGCACCGCCGTCGGCCGGCGTGGTGGCCGTCTTGACTGCGTAGATCACGGCGAAGCTCAGGCCGGCACCCAGGTTGAACGCGCCGGCGTTGAGGCCGGGCAGGAAGCCCGGGTTCTCCTTGGGCGAGAGCACAATCCCGAGGCCGTTGAGCATGATGTTGCCAATGCCGGCGTACGTGACGCCGATCAGCAGGGACACACCCAGCAGGCCCAGCTTCGAATCGCTGCCAACCACCAGGAGCACCAGTGTCAGGCCGATGACGGAACCGATCATGCCGATGCGCAGCACCTTGCCGTAACCCCAGGTTGCGGCAAGGCGGCCGGCGATGGGGCCCACGATCAGGCCCGCGAGGGCGTACGGCGTGAGGGTCCACCAGGCGGATTCCTCGGCACCCATGCCGAAGCCGATGACGCCGTCCTGCGCCAGTGCGGGGATGATGCCGTTCATGACGGCGAAGACGCCGGTCATGGTCAGCAGCGTGGTCAGCAGCAGGGCCCAGGTGGAGCGCTGCTTCAGGTGGTAGGTGGCGACCAGCGGCTGTTCGGTGCGGTTCTCCACCTTCCAGAAAACGGCGAACGCGACAACAGCAACGACAATCAGGCCAATTACCAGCGGCCAGTTGGCGTCCGCCAGCTTGCCGGCCTCGTTGAAGGCGGTCAGCAGGGTGCCCACCGATATGACCAGCGGCACGACGCCGACCCAGTCCATCTTTTCCTTCTTCTCGGCCGTGGATTCAGGTGCCAGGAAAAGCAGCAGCGCGGTGGCGACGGCGCCAACGGCGGCCATGGCCCAGAAGACCGAGGCGAAGCCGTGGTTCTGCGCCAGGTAGCCTCCGGCGATGGCGTCAACGCCGGCAATGCCGCCGTTGACGGCGGTGATGACGCCCATCAGCGTGCCGTAGAGCTTCGCGTCGCGGATTTCAACGCGCAGCATGATCAGCGTCAGCGGGACCACGGGTCCGGAGACGCCCTGGATCAGGCGGGCGATGAAGAGGACCTCGATGCTCGGGGCAAGGGCAGCCACGACGGAACCGATGGTCAGGACCACCAGCATTCCGGCAAGGACCTTCTTGCGGCCGATGATGTCACCCAGCCGGGGCAGGAACAGGGAGAACAGTGCTGCGGCGGTGAAGAACGCCGTCTGCGTCAGGCCCACGGCAGCAGAAGTGGTGTTCAGTTCCTCTTCGATGGTGACCAGGGCCGGGGAGAGCATGGAAGCGTTGAGCTGGAACGCCACGCAGGCGGCCAGCAGTGCTGCCATGAGGGCACCTACATTGACGCGGCGCTGGGTAGTCTCGCTCACAGGTCCACCTCACCGATGCGCTCGAGGGCGTCCACGACCAGGCCCCAGAACTTGTCCTGGTCCAGTTCCATGGCGACGGAGGTGTTGCAGTCCGCCGGAGCCGGGGCCCGGAAGTCAGCCACGGTCATGCCGAGGGTGAGCGTGCCGGTCAGCTCCACGTCCAGCGGTACGCGCTGGGTGGTCATCACGGACGGGTCGATCACGTAGGCGACGGCACAGGGGTCGTGCACCGGCGGGAAGTCGAAGCCCTGGGCGTCCTTGTAGGTGTGCCCGAAGAATTCGAGCAGTTCACCAACGAACTTGGCGGGCTTGGTGCCAACCGCGGCGATGCGCTCGGCTACCTCGTCCGTTGCCAGAGCCTGGTGGGTCAGGTCCAGGCCCACCATGGTCAGCGGCCACTTCTCGTTGAAGACGATGTGGGCAGCTTCGGGATCAATCTTGATGTTGAACTCGGCCACTGCGGACCAGTTGCCCACGTGGTAGCCGCCGCCCATCAGCACGACTTCCTTCACCCGCTCAGCCAGGCGCGGTTCCTTGCGCACGGCCATGGCGATGTTGGTCAGCCCGCCGGTGGGAACCAGCGTGACGGTGCCGGGCTCGTGGGACATCACGGTGTCGATGATGAGGTCCACAGCATGGCGGGAATCCAGTTCGACGGTCGGCTCGGGCAGCTCGGGGCCGTCCATGCCGGAATCGCCGTGGATGTCCGGAGCGTTTTCGATGGTGCGTACCAGTGGCCGGTCGCAGCCTGCGGCGAACGGAACACCTGTGATATTTGCGACACGCGCAATCGCCAGCGCGTTACGGGTTACCTTCTCCAGGGTCTGGTTTCCGACGACGGTGGTAACCGCCAAGAGCTCGATCTCCGGGCTGCCGTGTGCCAGCAGCAGGGCGACCGCATCATCGTGGCCGGGATCGCAGTCCAGGATGATTTTGTGGGGCATTGCTTCTCCGCTTCGTTGAGGTTCCAGACGCCAGGGACCGGAATCCCGGCGTCGCAGTGCCCTTCTCTGACACACCCGTTGCGCACCGCAGGGGGACGTAAACGGATATGCAGGAGTGTCTTGGCGGCTGCCGGGCCGGCTCTCTGGGAGGGGGTCCGGTCAGCGCCTAAGGCCCGTGCTGGGCGGGCACCCTGTTAAGGGTATCGGCGCCGGGAGGCAAGATTCGCCGTCGTCCGGAACCGGGCCCGAACGGCCGCCGAGCTGATTTGGCGCACCGCAGGCGGGTGCTTATCCTTGGCCCCGCCTCGTCCCATCCGGCGCAAGGGTGGCGAATCCCACGGCACGGGATTGCCGGATTTGCTACCTTAGGGTCAGGGCCGTGACACTCCGGCCCCCGGACGACGGTTCAGTACCCGGCACGCGACAAGACTGGCCAAAGGAGCTAGCCATGTCATGGGTTGTCCTCATTGCCTCCGGAATGCTTGAAGCCGTGTGGGCTACAGCGCTGGGGAAGTCGAACAATTTCAAGAAACCCCTTCCCACCCTCGTGTTTGCCGTAGCGCTCGCTGCCAGTATGGCGGGCCTGGCCTGGGCGATGCTCAGCATCCCGGTGGGCACGGCCTATGCCGTGTGGGTGGGCATCGGCGCCGTGCTGACGGCCGGCTACGCCATGGTGTTCGGTGGGGAAAAAGCCACCGTGATCAAGGTGGTGCTGCTGATGGGAATCGTCGGCTGCGTCATCGGCCTGAAGCTGGTGGCATAACCATGGCTTGGATCATCCTGCTTCTCAGCGCTGTCCTTGAAGCTGTCTGGGCCACTGCCCTGGAGGCTTCCAACGGCTTTACCGTCCTGGCGCCGTCGATCATCTTTGCCGTGGCCGCGGCCCTGTCCATGGCCGGCTTGGGCTACGCCATGAAACACATTCCGATCAGCACCGCCTATGCCGTGTGGACCGGGCTGGGCGCCGTGCTCACGGTGGCCTGGGCCATGTTCACCGGCACCGAGGAACCCGGCGTGCTGAAGGTGCTGTTCCTGGCCGGGATTATCGGCTGCGTGATCGGGCTGAAGTTCGTGGATAAGCCCGCACCTGCTTCCGAACCGTCCGAGGGCTCACACTCCTAATCCGGGATTGGGAGCCCGTCCCGGCCCCGAAAGGCACCGCTAGATCCTCGCGGCCTCGGGCAGGCTGGTGCCGGTCTCCACGAACCGCTGGTGGAAGGCCAGCGACTCATCGAGCAGGTGCGGGGTGTGCTTGCCCACCGAGTCGCGGCTGGCCCGGTCGAAGTAGTCCTGCAGCAGGGGCTGGAAGTCCGGATGGGCGCACTTCTCGATGATCGTCCGCGCGCGCTGCTTGGGCGAGAGTCCGCGCAGGTCCGCCAGGCCCCGTTCGGTGATGATGAGCATGGTGTCGTGCTCGGTGTGGTCCACGTGGGACGCCATCGGCACAATTCCGGAGATCTTTCCGCCCTTGGCCGTGCTGGGTGACATAAACGCGGAGAGGAAACCGTTGCGGGCAAAGTCCCCGGAGCCGCCGATGCCGTTCATCATGGCCGTACCGCCCACGTGGGTGGAGTTCACGTTGCCGTAGATATCCGCTTCGATCATGCCGTTCATGGCGATGCAGCCCAGCCGGCGGATCAGCTCGGGATGGTTTGAGATCTCCTGGGTCCGCAGGATGATGCGCTTGCGGTAGAACTCGATGTTGGAGTTGAACTCCTCGATGCCTGCCGGGCTCAGCGAGAAGGAGGTAGCCGACGCCACCCGGATCACGCCGTCGCGGATCAGCTCCAGCATCCCGTCCTGGATCACCTCGGTGTACGCGGTGAGCCCGGTGTAACCCGCAGTGGAGAGGCCGGCCAGCACGGCATTGGCAATGTTGCCGACGCCGGACTGCAGCGGCAACAGCTTGTCCGTCAGGCGTCCGGCCTTGATTTCGGATTCGAAGAAGTCCAGCAGGTGCCCGGCGATCATCTGCGAGGTTTCATCCGGTGCCGCGAACGGCGTCATCCGGTCCGGGGCGTCGGTCTCGACGACGGCGACGACCTTCTCCGGGTCCAGCCGCAGGTAGGGCTCACCGATCCGGTCGTCCGGGTTGACCAGCATGATCGGCTTGCGGTGCGGGGGCAGTGCGGTGCCGTAGTAGACGTCGTGCATGCCGTCCATCGCGGCGGGCTGCTGCCGGTTCACCTCGAGGATGATCTTGTCTGCCTGCTCGATCCAGGTCTTGTTGTTGCCCACCGAGGAGGACGGGATGAGGCTGCCGTCTTCGTTGATGCCCACTACCTCGATGACGGCCAGGTCGATGTGGCCGTAGAACCCGAACCAGGCGTACTGGGCCACGTGCCCAAGGTGGATGTCGATGTACTCGAGTTCGCCGTCATTGATCCGCTTCCGCAGCGTGGGGTCCGACTGGTACGGCAGGCGCAGCTCCATGCCGCGGGCCTTGGCCAGCACGCCGTCGAGCTCCGGGGCGGTGGAGGCACCGGTGAGCACCTTGATCTGGAAATCCTCGCCGCGCGTGTGCGCCTGTTCGATCTGTTCGGCGAGCGCCTGCGGAACGGCCTTGGGGTAGCCGGCGCCCGTGAAGCCGCTCATCGCAACCGTCATTCCCGGCTTGATCATCGCTGCTGCCTGCTCCGCAGACATAACGAGTTCGGAGAGTCCGGGATGGGAAATACGGTCGCGCATAACTGGCCTTTCAGAGAACGAATCAAACAACCCTATCCGCAGCTGAGCCGCAGCTCACATTCGGCGGACCCGGCCGCTGGCTCTGAGGGAGCGGAAATCGCACTCTGACGTGGCCTTATATAGGAGGCCCTGCGAAAAGACCAGACTGCAGGCACTTCGATTGACACATCCATCCGGCCCGGTTTCACTGCTTGGACCGCACCCCGCGCTATCTGAGGAGAGACCCCCATGAGGATCCCGAAAACCGCTGCCGCACTCTCGATTGCGGTCCTGCTTGCAGCCGGCACCGCAGTTCCCGCCGCCGCCGTCGGCGAAGGGCCGAACTACAACGGCAACGAGACCATCAATACCTCGATCCTGCGCACCTATGACGAGATGGTGGCGGAGCTGAAGAAACAGGACGCCAAGCAGCCGGCAATGGAGCTGGAAGTGATCGGGCAGTCAGTGAAGGGCCGTGACCTCTACCTCGCGAAGTACATCAGCGATCCGTCCAACCCCACCATCCTGTACCTGACCCAGCAGCACGGCAACGAGCAGCTCACCACCGAAGGTGCCCTGGAATTCGTGAAGCACCTGGGCACCGGCAAGACCAAGGGCGTGCTGGACGGCGTCAACATCCTGATCGTGCCGATGCTCAACCCGGACGGGGCGATGGGCGACGTCGACTTCCCGCTGGACGGCTACATCGCCAGCGGCCGCACCCTCACCCGTGCCAACGCCACCGGCACGGATCTGAACCGGGACCACGTAGCGAAGATCCAGCCCGAGACCCAGGCACTGCACAACAACGTGATGCGCGCCTACAACATCGACTACATGATCGACCTGCACCATCAGGGCACGCAGAGCGAGCGGGACGGCGAGCTGGTTTCGGGTTCCATCCTCTACCCCACGACGCCGAATGCCTCTCCCGAGGTGGTGGAGGGTTCCAAGCAGCTCGGCGCGGTGGTCTTCAACGCGATCGATCCGACCGGCTGGGGTCACCTGGGCCGTTATGTGGGCGGTTCCGCCGAGACCATCAGCCGAAACGGGATCGCGGTTGAATACGGCATCTCCACCCTGCTGTTCGAGATGCGCGGCATGTCGGACAACACCAACCCCTCCGCCGTCCTGGGCCAGAAGAGCAACGGCTACCTGATCAAGCAGACCGTCACCACGCTGGACGCCACCGCCCGGGCCATCGCCGACGGCTCGATCGAAAGCACCGACACCTCCATCTGGGACACCCTGGCCGAGCAGACCACCCGTCCCAGCGAGTAACGGCTCAAACCCCGCGTCAAAGGCGCTTCAAAGGTAAAGGCGCAGTCCCCGGACGGGCTGCGCCTTTACCGTGCGCGCGGGGAACCGCTTGGCCGGGATCGGCTGCGAAAAAGCCGCAGGGGGTTCCGGGCGGGGCGTACGCGGCAGATACTTCCATGCAGCACCACCGTCCATGATGTCCAAGGAGCCAATATGACCGCGGCCAACAAGGAAAGATCCGTCTTCCGGCGCAAGCCAATCGAGCTCACCGAAGACGAGGTCTCCGGTTCCAAACTGTTCAAGGGCCTGGGCCTGTGGCAACTCACGGCCATCGGCGTCGGCGGCATCATCGGCATCGGTATTTTCACGCTGGCCGGGCTGGTGGCAAACGGGGGGCCCGACGCCGAGGGCGTGGGTCCGGCGGTCCTGATCTCCTTCCTGATCGCTGGCCTCGCGAGCGCCGCGGCAGCGCTCTCCTATGCTGAATTCGCCGGAATGGTGCCGCGCGCCGGGTCCGCCTACACCTACGGGTACGTGGCCCTGGGGGAGATCATCGGCTGGTTTATCGGCTGGGACCTGCTGCTGGAGTACACGGCGATCGTCGCCGTCGTCGCCATTGGCATCTCCGGCTATTTCACCGAGTTCATGGCCGGCATAGGGCTGGACGTGCCGGTGTGGATGCAGGGCACCGGCGACGTCGTGGAAGGCGGGCTGGTCAACCTGCCGGCCTTGGTGGTCTGCGTGTTCATCACGTTCATCCTCAGCCGCGGCACCAAGACCTTCGGCCGCTTTGAACTGGTGGCCGTGGGCCTGAAGGTCCTGCTGATCCTGTTCATCATTGGGCTGGGCATCTTCTTCATCAACACCTCCAACTACACCCCGTTCCTGCCCAACGGTTTCGGCGCAGTGTTCACGGGTGCCGCCACGGTGTTCTTCGCGGTGTTCGGTTATGACGCCATGAGCACCGCCGCGGAGGAAGCCAAGGACGGCAAGAAGCACATGCCCAAGGCCATCCTGCTCTCGCTGGGCGTAGCGATGGTGCTCTACATCCTGGCAACCCTGGTCCTCACCGGGATGCAGAACTACACCGAGATCAGCCCGACGGCGGGATTCGCCTCCGCGTTCCAGAACGTGGGCCTGCCGGTCATCGCCACCGTGATCTCAGCGTTCGCCGTCCTGTCCATCCTGACCGTAATGCTCACCTTCCTGCTCGGTGTCACCCGCGTCTGGTTCTCGATGAGCCGGGACGGACTGCTTCCCCGCTGGTTCTCGGCTACGGACTCCAACGGAACCCCGCAGCGCGTGACCTGGATCGCCGGCGGAGTCTCAGCGCTGCTGGCCGGGTTCTTCCCGATCCGGGCCGTGGCCGACCTGACCAACATCGGCATCCTGGCAGCGTTCGTGGTGGTCTGCATCGCCGTGATTGTGCTGCGGCGGACCCAGCCGGATGCACCGCGGGAGTTCCGGCTGCCGCTGATGCCGTGGATCCCGGCCTTCGGCGTCCTGGCCTCGGCGTTCCTCATCTCGCAGCTGCATTGGGAAACCTGGCTGCGTTTCGCCGTCTGGCTGGTCATCGGGATGGCCGTGTACTGGTTCTACAGCCGGAAACACTCGCTGCTGAACCCGGACAGTCCACGGCATACGGATTCCGGCGGAACCGGGCCGTCGCCGTCCACCTCGCCGGAACCGGGCACCGCGGGATAGCTGCCGGTGCCGTGAGCCGCGGCGAAGCTGCGGAGGCTGGCTAGGCCTGATCCGTTGCCGTGCGCGGGCTGCGAGGAACGGATCGGGACGACCGCCGGCCCACACGGCGATACGCCAGGCCCACCAGCACGCACACCAGGTAGGACGTTCCAATGAAGATCCAGCCGTCCAGGAAACCGTCGGAGAACTCAAGGAGCAGGCCCATCGCCAGCGGCCCGGAGGCGAACCCGGCGTACATGCCCAGGGAAACAGCACCCGACGCCGCCCCCACGCGTTCCTTCGGCACCTCGCGCAGCACTCCGGCCATCACCACAACGTTCACGCCGAGGACGGACGCACCGTGGAACAGCACACCGGCCCAGAGCAGTGCCGGGTTCCCGGTCTCTCCGGCGGCAAGCAGGAGCCCGGCCCCGCAGATCGCCCCGGCGGCCAGGATCAGCAGCAGCGTGGAGGCACGGACACCTTCGGCCATGCGCCGGCCCCACAGCACCCGGGAGGCTACCCCAACAACGCCGGCAGCAGCGGCTGTTGCGCCGGCGAGCAGCAGCGGGAATCCAAGTTCCCGCTGGGCGAAGAGCGGCAGGTAGACGTTGGTGGCCTGCATGCCGGCACCGGAGAAGAGTGCAAAGGCGGCCAGGAGCCAAACGGCAGCCGGGAACCGGCGTTCGGCAGGGGGACGTTTCAGCCCTGTACCGGACTTGCGGCGGGGCTCTGCGGGCAGCCGCTGCCAGGCGTAGGCCAGCAGCAGGCCCAGCACCAGCGCCGCTCCGACGGCGGCTCCCCGCCAGCCAGCGAGCAGGGCTGCGGCCGGGAAGAACAGGCTTGAGAACAGCTGGCTGGCCTGCACCCCGGATTGCTTGATGCCCATCCATCCCGGCCGTTTGTCCGGCTGGACCGCGTGGATAATGATCCGGTTAGTGGTGGGATTGGAGATGGCCTGGGCAGGCCCGGAGAGCAGGACGGCGGCGAGCAGCCACAGGTAGTTCCCGGACACTGCCATCAGCACCAGGGCCAGGGCCGTTCCGCCGAAGATGATCAGCATCTGGGAGCGGGAGCTGATGTGATCGCTCAACCGCCCCAGGGACATCGAGGACAGCGCCGCGCTGGCGAAACAGGTGGCCGCGAGCAGGCCGAACTGGGATTCGCTGATGCCCAGGTCATCCATGATCAGCGTGCTGGCAGCGGAGATGCCGTAGTTCATGACCGGCCCGGCTCCCATGGCGCAGACCAGCACGAACAGCAAACCGGGGCCGGGGGTGGAACGCAAGATATTCCTCTCGTGGGACGACACAGACCATTGTTGCCTGTGTATGCCAGAGTTACAGACCAAAAGAGACTAATATCAGCGGTAGGGTCCGCCGGTCTTGGGCTCTTGTAGCTGGGGGAGAACCAAATGGGCAGTGAGTCTCAGGCAAGCGCGCCTTCGGCACGCCGTCGCTCCGTTATGCTTTTCCGGCGCGCCCGGACTGTCCTGGGCGCCCTCGTGCTCTTCTGGCTGTGGCTGCTCCTGGGCAGTGCCGGTTTTGTTGCGTCCCTGTTCGACCGGCCGTTCTACGCCATGCTTGCGCTCTACGCGCTGGGCACCCTCACTCTGATCTCCCTGCTGATCGCGCCCGTTGCCCTTGCCTACCTGCTGATGAACAGGCCGGGTAGATCGACCCGGCAGCAGGCTCCTGCCGCGACGGCGCAGCGTTCAGTGCAGCCGCAGCGTTCGGTGCGCGCCGACCTGGCTCCCGTAATCCGGATGATTCCGCGGAAGGTCAAGGACAGCAGCGCTTCCCTGGGCAACCGCGCCGCCGCGAAATGGCGGGACCTGGCTTCCTAGCCTGCCCGGTCCGCGCGGAACACTCCTGCGGGCCCATTGTCAGTGCCGTCGGCAAGAGTTGGCACATGACCGTTACCGCGCATCCCGTCCCGCTCCGCAGCCCCTCAGCCGCCCGCCCCCCGGTTTCGCACGCCCCGTACCGGCAGGAGCCGTACGTGCGCTGCCGCTTCGGTTCCCTGGCGGTGGACGGCAAAGCCGTAGCCTGGACGCGCAGCGAGGTGCTGGTGCACTGGATGGACGACGACGGCCAGGCCCACAACCGCTGGGTGCCGGCAGCCGCCGTCGTGCGTATTGCGCGGGACGACTCAGCCTGGCGGGATCCCTATGACGACTTCGACTTCTACTATCCGTCCGTGCAGGCCCCCAGCGCTCCTTCGCGTTGACACCGCGCTGCCGGCCGGAGCTCAGTTGATGGAGAAGCGTGTGCAGAGCACCTTCCAGACGGGTGGGAGCGGTCAGCGGGATGGACTTTCATGACCTTATAGAGGCGGCCGGTTCCCTGGTGGACCTCGCCGGAGTTGCCGCGATAGTGGCCGGTGCCGTCGTTGCTACAGTGCTGGCTGCCCGGGGACTGCTGCGCCGCCGCGAAAAGGTCTATGAGGTTTACCGGCAGCAGCTGGGCAGGGCCATCCTGCTGGGCCTGGAGCTGCTGGTGGCGGCGGACATCATCCGCACGGTCGCGGTAACCCCCACGTTCGAGTCGCTCGGCGTGCTGGCAGTCATTGTGCTGATCCGGACCTTCCTGAGCTATTCACTGCAGCTGGAAGTAACCGGCAGGCTGCCGTGGCAGCGGCAGCCCGGCCCCGTGGAGCCAGCCGGCCCGAAGCAGCCGCTATAGGTGTGCTGCGGTCTGGTGTCCAGCAGGCTCGGGCCGCGTGCGGACGGCGGATACCAGCACCGCCACGGTCACCATGAGGGTGGCAATGCCGAAAGGATTGGCCAGGGCTGCCGAGTATCCCAGAACCTCCGGTCCGGCCAGGGCGGAGAAAACCGACCCCGCCTGGGGCGTGCCGAAATCCGGAACGAAAAACCCGAAGCAACCGGCCAGCACATAGTTCGCCAGCAGCAGCAACGAGGTTTTCAGGGGCGCTCCGAACGGGCGGCGTGCCGCAGCAGCGGCAGTAATCTTCACTGCCGCCGCAAGCATCAGCACGGCCAGCAGCGGTCCTGCCGTCAGCGCGAAAATGGAAACCAGGCGCCCGTCGACGCCAAAAAGCATCCGCCCCGCAGTGATCCACAGCGGTATCACCAGGGCCATCGGAAGGCTTGCGCCAGCCAGGACGGCGGTGAAGGTTCGGAACACAGCGGAGGACGGACTGTCAGGCATGCTTCAACACTAATCTCCGCGGCTCCCGTCCCCGGAACCACGGGATGAGGCCGCCACCTCCAAAAGTCATCTTTAGGGATGATGGCCCGGACCCCTGCCGGGCCATAGGCTGGTTCAGCACTGGCCGAACAGCTCTTCCGGCACTCAGTGACCCCCCGCGCTTCCTGCTCTACTTCCTATTGACCTGCCTGAAAGTGCCCCAAGACCATGTCCGTCGATTACCTCATGTGGATACCTGCCGCGGCCCTGCTGGCACTGCTTGTCCTTACCTTGACGGCCGGTGCCCTGATCAGCCTGTTCCGGACCGGGGAAACCGCAGGAGGAAAGCGGGTGTTCTGGTTTGCGGTGGTGCTTCTGCTTCCCGTTGCCGGGGCAATAGCGTGGCTTGCCGTACTCCAGCACAGCACCCGTGCAGCGGCCGCCGGAGAGTCCGGAACCGAACCCCTGGCATAGGACCCGCCGGGATGCCCTGAGACCTGGGTTACCAGTTCCAGGGTTGTTGAGCACACCTGCCGGAAACTGTTAGGCACTCCGAACTCCCGGTGTTACCTTGGCCTTATGCTCCGCAAGGCAGCCCCCACGGACCCTGCGCCCCGGACCTCCCGGCCCAAGGCGGGCACGCGCCTGCCCTGGCTCCTTGGCCCTGCACTCGTAGCCGGGGTGGCCTACCTGGACCCAGGCAACGTGGCCAGCAACATGACCGCCGGCGCCCGCTTCGGTTACCTGCTGGTGTGGGTAGTGGTCGCCGGAAACGTGATGGCCTGGCTGGTTCAGTACCTTTCCGCGAAGCTGGGCCTGGCCACCGGACGCAGCCTGCCGGAGCTGCTTGGCGCACGGGTACGTTCCACCGCCGGCCGGAGGCTCTACTGGCTGCAGGCGGAGCTGGTGGCCATGGCCACCGACGTCGCAGAGGTGATTGGCGGCGCCGTCGCCCTTTGGCTGCTCTTTGACCTTCCGCTGCTGCTTGGCGGCGTGATTACCGGCGGTGTGTCCATGGCCGTACTGGCTGTCCAGGGCAGCGGACGGCACCGCAGTTTCGAATACGTGATTGTTTCAATGATGGCGATCATCGCTATCGGGTTCACCGCCGGCGTCTTTGTGGCTCCCCCGGATCCCGGCGCCGTGGCGGAAGGATTGGTACCGCGGTTTGACGGTCCCGATTCGGTGCTGCTCGCAGCGTCGATTCTGGGGGCGACCGTCATGCCGCACGCGATCTACGCACACTCCGCGCTGACCCGGGACCGGTTCCCCCAGCGCACCGCCGGCCTGACAACCTCCACGCTGATCCGGGCCACGCGCTGGGACGTAACCATTGCCCTCGCGGTGGCTGGCACCGTCAACCTCGCCATCCTGCTGCTCGCCGCGACGTCCCTGCAGGGCGTGGACGGCACAGACACCCTGGAAGGTGCCCATGCCGCAATCGGCGGCGCACTGGGCAGCGGCGTCGCGCTCCTTTTCGCCCTTGGACTGCTGGCGTCCGGCCTGGCCTCGACGTCGGTGGGCGCCTACGCCGGTGCGGAGATCATGCAGGGACTGCTCAAGGTGCGCATCCCCATGCTGCTGCGGCGGCTGGTCACGCTGCTTCCGGCACTGGCCATCCTGGCGGCTGGCGTGGACCCTACCTGGGCGCTGGTGCTGAGCCAGGTGGTGCTTTCCTTCGGCATTCCGTTCGCCCTGGTGCCGCTGCTGTGGCTGACCACGCGGGGGGACCTGATGGGTGAACACCGCAACCGGTGGTGGACCACCGCCCTGGGCGTCCTGGTGGCCGGCCTGCTGATCACGCTGAACGTGGTGCTGCTGTACCTGACGTTTACTGGTTCCGGATAGGCTGCGGCCCAGTAAGTGCCCCGGAGCGGCCTGCGCGGTCAATCGTCCAGGGCGCCTTCCACCAGGGCGGTCGCGATGGCATCGGCGTCCTGCACGGCGGCCAGGTACCGCTCTGCGTCCAGCGCAGCCGAGCATCCCGTACCGGCCGCTGTGATGGCCTGCCGGTAGCGGTGATCCACGGCGTCTCCGCAGGCAAAGACGCCGTCGATGTCCGTTTGGGTGGTGGGAGCAGCCACCTTGATGTACCCGGCCTCGTCCAAGGCCACCTGCCCGCGGAGCAGCTCAGTGCGCGGCACATGCCCTATCGCCACGAAGATGCCCGACGCCGCCAGCTCCCGGGACTGCCCGGTCACGGTGTCCGTCAGGGTTAGTCCGGTGACCTTGTCCCTGCCGTGAATGGCGGTGACCTCGCTGTTCCAGGCGAACTGGATCTTGTCATGGCATGTGGCCCGCTGTGCCATGATCCGGGAGGCACGCAGCTGGTTCCGGCGCACCACCACCGTCACGGAGGCCGCGAACCGGGTCAAAAACAGCGCCTCTTCCATGGCCGAGTCGCCGCCGCCCACAACCACTACGTGCTGTTTGCGGAAGAAGAACCCGTCGCAGGTGGCGCACCACGAGATCCCCCGGCCGCTGAGCTTCTTTTCTTCGGGCAGCCCCAGTTCCTTGTAAGCCGAACCGGTGGCGAGGATGACGGCGCGTGCTTTCCTGGTGGTTCCGGCAGCCGTGGCCACCCGCTTGGTGTGGCCGGACAGGTCCACGGAGGCGACGTCGTCGAACTCCACCACGGCACCAAACTTTTCGGCCTGCCGCTTCAGCGCTTCCATGAGGTCCGGCCCCTGGATCCCGTCCGGGAAGCCGGGGAAGTTCTCCACCTCGGTGGTGTTCATGAGCGCTCCGCCGGCCGTCACGGAACCCGCCATGACCCGTGGAGACAAACCCGCACGGGCGGCGTAGACGGCGGCGGTGTACCCGGCGGGGCCGGAGCCAATGATGATCACGGAGTCGGTGGGCATGACTGCTCCTCTCGGCAGTCCCTCCAGTGTGGAACCGCCGGAAGGCCCTGCCCAGAGGCCGTGGAAAAGAGCTAGGCGCGGACCCGTCCGCGGATCCGGATGGCCGCCACGAGCGTGAACACCACGGTCATAGCAACCAGCACGAAGATCACGTACCCGGTGCCCACCTGCCAGTCCCCCACCTGCGCCGTGATTCCGAAGACGCTCTGCATCTCCTCGATCGCGGCCGGCTGGTCCCCGGTCATGGCTGGCAGGGTTTCAGCGGTCATTTCCTGCCGGACCAGCATGGAGGACTGCAGGAACGGCAGGGCGCTCACGAATTCGCGCACGCCCTCGGGAAAGTTGCCAACCGGAATGTAGGACCCGGCAATGAAGCCCAGGACGGTCCCCACAATCGTGGACAGCGCCGAGTAGGCGCCCGCAGTCCGGATGAAGGACACCGCAAACGCACTCAGGGCGGAGAACGCGAAGCAGGACAGCGCCAGATACGCACAGACCTTCAGCAGCGGCACAAAGGCGATGGTCACGCCGCTGACCACGAACAGGTAGGCCAGGCTCACTGCCAGGACCAAGGCAGTCATGACCATCGAGATCAGCACGGCGGAGAGCAGATAGCCCAGGATCAGCTTCTCCCGCCGGATCGGGGAGACCAGGAAGTCCTGGAAGCGGCCGGACCCGGAGTCCTCGACGAACACCACCATGGCGCCCAGCGCCGTCGTAATGGTGGTGATGCCCAGGATCCCGGCGAACATCCAGCTGTCCACGAAGCCGCGGATCTCGTCCTCGGTGGCCTGCGGGAAGGATTCACCGAGCCCTTCGGTCTGCAGGTTGCCCAGGAACAGCGTGTACAGCAGGAAGACCACCAGGGCGGAGACGAGCGAGAAAAACACGCCCAGCCGGTCCCGGAAGAAAAGCCTGAGGTTGCGGGTGGTGATGTCCAGGACCACGTTCACTTTTCGGCTCCTTCAGCTGCCTCGTCTGCGGCAGGGGTCTCACGGCCGGTCAGTGCCAGGAAGACGTCATCCATCGTGCCGTGCCGGAACTCGAAGTCCTGTACGGCTGACCCGTGGCGGGCCAGGATCTGCCGGGCAGTTTCGGCGGTCTCCACGCCAATGCGCACGACGGCGCCTTCCGCGGTTTCCACTGTGCCGCCCAGTTCCACGGCGGCCGCCGTCAGGCCTGCCCGGTCCGCCGTCGTAATGGTGAGGATGCTGGAGCTGTAGGCCGCCCGCAGTTCCGCGGGGGTGCCGTCAGCGATGATCCGGCCGCTGTCGATGATGCAGACCCGGTCTGCCTCCTCGGTTTCTTCCATGTAGTGCGTGGTGAGGAAGACGGTCAGTCCGTGGCGGTCGCGGAGGTCGTGGATCGTGGACCAGACGATCGCGCGGCTGGCCGGATCCAGGCCGGCAGTGGGTTCGTCCAGGAAGATGATGGGCGGGGCGTGCAGCAGGGCGCGGGCAATGTCCACGCGCCGGCGCTGGCCGCCGGAGTACGTGCCGTAGCGGCGGTCAATGAAGCTGCCCAGCCCAATCAGGTCCGAAAGCTCGTTGATGCGTGCCTCGTTGGCCGCGCGGTCCGCGGAGTAGAAGCGGGCGCGCACACGCAGGTTCTCCCGTCCCGTAAGCAGCGGGTCGAGGATGGACTCCTGGAAGACGACGCCGATGCGGGCGCGGACACCTTCCCCTGCGGAACGCACGTCATACCCGCTAACCTCGGCGGTGCCGGCATCGAAGGCGATGGCCGTGGTGAGGCAGCTGATGGTGGTGGATTTTCCGGCGCCGTTGGTTCCCAGGAAAGCGAAGACGCTTCCGGCCTCAACGTCGAAGGACAGGCCGTCCACCGCAGTCTTTGTGCCGTACCTCTTGGTAAGGCCCCGGACCGATATGGCCGGCAGGTTTTCAGTCACTTCATCCTCCAGAAGAGTTCTCCGCACGGTCCCGCCGGCGGCGGGAGCGCAGAAGGCCCCGAGCCGAAACACTATCCGACTCGGGGCCCTGCGTCCTGACCTGCTGCTTTTCTCGGTTATCCGGCGGGCGGTGCTACGGCTTGGGCGCTGCGGCTGGCGGGTTCCCCGGCACCTCCGGAACCTCCGGCACTTCGGGGTTCGGGACCGCGGGGTTCGGCGTCGTGGTCGAGGGGCTCGGGGACGGGGCCGGAGCGGGAGCCGTCGTCGGCCGCGGCACCGGAGTTGCCGACGGCGTGGCCTGGTCCTTGTCCGCGTCCTCCTCGGCTTCCTCCGTCTCCGACGGGCTCGGGCTGGGGCTCGGGTTCACCAGCAGGTTGGCCGGCGGGTTGGCGAAGGGCTGGCCGGGGTAAAGGCTGCCCGCCTGCTGCATGAACTTTGCCCAGGACGGGGCGGCAATGAGCGAACCGTCAATTTCAGGGTAGAAGCGTCCGCCGATCTCCAGCCCGGAGAGCGACTCGGTTCCGGCCTTCCAGTTGCCAATCCAGGACGCGGTGGCCATTCCGGAGTTGTAGCCAATGAACCAGGTCTGGGACCGGGAGTCATTGGTACCAGTCTTGCCGGCCATGGGCTGGTTGCCGTAGTTAAGCAGGGAGCCGGAGCCGGACTTCATGACTTCCTGGGTCGCGTAGTTCACGCCGCGGGCGGTCTCCTTGGAGATCACCTGCTCGCATTCAGGTTCCGGGACGTCATAGGTCTTGCCGTTGGCCGCGGTGACCTCCAGCAGCGCCCGCGGTTCGCAGACGTTTCCTTCCGCGGCGAAGCCGGCGAAGGCCTGTGCCATCGCCATCGGGGAAACGTCCTGCACACCGCCGATGAGGGCGGACGGGTTGATCATCAGCGGCTCTTCTTCGCCTGAGTCGCTCTTTCCGTCATGGATGCCCATCGATTGAGCGATTTCCATGATGCGGCACAGATCCAGCTGCTTGGCGCTGGAGAAGGTGATGGTGTTAAGCGACTGCGCGAGTCCGCGCAGCACCGTGGCATCCCCATAGTTGGTGTCCCCGTAGTTCTGCGGAGTCCAGCCGTTGGCGGCACCTTCAACGTAGGCTCCGCCGTCGAGGCAGCTGGCGGTCCAGCGGTCACCCTGGGGGTAGGTCTTCTTGCGGCCGTCCAGCTGGGTCCCCAGCGACTTGCCGGCGTCAACCCACGCAGCAACGGTGAAGGGCTTGAACGTTGATCCGGGCTGGAATCCGCCCACACCGCCCAGGCTCTTCTCGGGATCCCCGTCCTGGTACTGGTCCACGTTGAAGTTCAGGACGGAGTCGCCGGGGTTTTCGCCCGGGATGAAGCGCGTGTTCTGCGCCATGGAGAGGATGTTGCCGGTGCCCGGCTGCAGGCTGATCATCGAGTGCCCCACCTGGCCGGCGGTGGTGTCCGGATTGGCGGTCTCGGTGACGGCTTCCTGCGCAGCCTGCTGCACTGCAGGGTCCAGGGTGGTCTTGATGGTCAGTCCGGACCGGTAGAGCACCGATGCACGCTCCGCCTTGGTGGCACCGAATTCCTCGCTGTTCAGGACCAGGTGCTCCACGTAGGAGCAGAAGTACGGTGCCTGTTCGGCAGCCACACAACCCTGCTTGGTGGGCGTAATGCTGAGGTCCAGGCCGCTGGCCACTGCGGCGTCGTACTGCGCCTGGTCAATCTTGCCGTGTTCAAGCATGGTGCCCAGCACCACGTTGCGGCGCTCGACGGCCAGATCAGGGTTGGTGACGGGATCGTAGACGCTGGGGCCCTTGACGAGTCCTGCCAGCAGGGCGCTCTGCTGGATGTTCAGGTCCTTGGCATCGACGTTGAACAAGTACTTGGCTGCTGCCTGGACGCCGTAGGTGCTCCCGGTGAACGAAACAATGTTGAAGTAGCCCTCAAGGATGTCGTCCTTGGTCATCTCGTTTTCCACGGCAATGGCCAGCCGGACTTCCCGGACCTTGTCGGAAACGCCCTTGCTGCCGTTATAGACCGCTTCTTCCCCGCGTTCCCTGGCTCCATTGGCCAGCACGTTGGTCACGAACTGCTGGGTGATGGTGGAGGCGCCGCGGTTGGTTCCTTTGGAGACGTTGCTGGCAAGGGCACCAAAGATGCCCTGCATGTCCACACCCCCGTGCTCGTAGTAACGGGAATCCTCAACGGAGATCAAGGCGTCCTGCATGTGCGGGGAAATCTGGTCGAGGGTGACCGGCTGGCGGTTCTCCTCGTACAGGGTGGCGATCAGCGAGTCGTCCGCCGCAACGATCCGGGTTGGCGTGGCCAGCGTGGCACGCTCCAGATCGGCAGGCAGGCCATCGAAGAAGGAAATGGAGGCCGACGCCGCGGATCCGGCTCCGGCTGCCATGGGCACGAACAGCCCGGCAGTAAGCACTCCGCAGATCACACTGACCCCAAGGAAGGAGAGCAGGCGTCCGAATGTGGTTGCCGTGGTGAACACGGGAGATTTACGCGCAGCCATGATATGGGAGCATAACGCAGGAACATGGGATTTCTGGTTCTGTTGAGCTGCCGATACCGGGCAACACCGTTGCATCCGGGCGGCAGATGAGGATAATCCGCACCGGCCCGACGTGGCAGGACTCACGCCCAGCCAACTCCGGCAGCGCGCACAACTAATCTGTGCAACCCCATCCCGGCCGCTCTCCGCCACTGCTAGACTCCTGCACACTTCCTTCTGATGCACGGCAGCTGCGGGGCAGAGAGCTGAGGGGCATTAGGGGTCCGGAACAATTCCCGGCTGAGGAGAATCATGGCCCGATTACTCCAGGATTTGCGTCGCGTGAGCAGCACCCTGCGGACGAACCTTGATGCGCGGCGGGGAACGCTTCCGCCGCCGCGGGCCAACCATGAAGAAATCCATGCGCGGCTGGAAAGCGCCATGACATCAGCCCGGGCCGCCGGACGGACCCTCGAGGAACAGGAACGGGTAGCGGGAGAAATGGCCGCCCATTTCGCCTCAGTCTCCGAGGCCTACAGGCTGCGGCGCGAAGCAGTGGAGACCGTCATGCCGGCCGAACCGTCCCCCGCAGTACTGACGCTGGCCGGGACAGCACGGCGCATGCACTCACTGGCAACCGAGCGCGGGGAGATGGCCTCCGCCCACCTCGAGGAGATCCGTTCCCGGCGTGAAAAGGTCCACCAGCTGCTGGCAGACCTGGTTAAGGCGCAGGCTGAGCTGCGCCTAGCCGTCACCGTGGAGCAGAGCCGGCTAAGGCTGGATGGGCTGGGCGGTGTTCCTGCCGGAATTCCTGCCGGTCCCGGCAATCCGTTCGATACCGAGCTGCGCGAGGCCACCCGGCTGGCGCGGGAAGCAGAAGCCCTGGCAGAGCTGAAAGGCGGATGGGCATGAGTGAAGAATCCAGCGTGCGGGTGGGAGTTCCGTATACGCCGCCGCGAACATATTCGGAGAAGGCAGTGAGCCGGCTGGTCTTCACGGCCGCAGCGTTCATCATTTTCGGCGGTTTCAATTTCATCGCTGTGGCACTGGCCATCCTCCTGGTGGTTTACCCGCTCTTCATCCTCAGGGAGCGGCTCGTCCTGCGTCCGCGCCGCGAGGAGGCGGAGACCGCTGCCCTGAACGACGCCGTCGCGCAGTTCTTCCCCGCCGCACCGAAGGTGCAGCGTGAGCAGTGGCGTGCGCTGATGACCACCAGGAAGGGAAAGACCTTCCGTTTCCGGGATGACGTGGGCGGCGAGATGCGGATGGTGCGCACCGGCCGCGCCGCGCTGGCGGGGAACGCGGCGATTGCCGGACCGCCGCGCCGTCCGCACGCCGCCAAGCGCACGGAGATTGAGGTAACCGTCCGCCACGGCGACGTAGGGCTGACGGACTTCGACACGATCATGACCGCCTCCGGGCGGGATCCGAACATTGCACGGGCCATCGCCGAGGTCCGGCGGGGCTACCGGCACGGACGGGAATCTGCCTAGCGGAGGTTCATGCCCATCACCGTTCGTACCGGGATGGGTCCGCCGTGGTCCTCATCGACAGGGCCCATGCCGAGCTTCTCCGCTACCCGCCGCGATGCCGTGTTTTCCGGATGGATGATGGCAACCAGCCGGGGCGCCTGCAGGGTGTCGCGGGCAAAGTTCCGGCAGGCGGCTGCGGCTTCGGTCGCGTAGCCGTGGCCCTGCCTGCCGGTGCGGATGTGGTAGCCGACTTCCAGTTCGGTGTCCTGGCCGTTGATCTTCTGCCAAGTGAGGCCGCAGTCCCCCAGGAACTCGCCGTCGTGCGTCTCCACGATCCACAGGCCATAACCGTGCCGGGCGTAGTTGGCTTCGTTCCAGGCGATCCATTGGGCCGCCTCGTCCCGGGTCTTGGGCGCCGGGTAGTAGGTCATGACCGCCGGATCGCCCAGCAGCGCAGCCATGAGGTCAAGGTCCTCCGGCGTCATCTCGCGGAAACGGAGTCTTGGGGTGTCCGGCGGCAGCATTTCTCCAGCTTAGGCGGGCCTGGAGTATTGGCTAGAAGTACCCGTTGTCATTGATGGGCGGGTAGATCTCCTTGGGGATGGGCTGGATGACGTCCCAGTGCTCAACGACTTTGCCGTCTTCGACCCGGAAGATGTCCACGATGGCCCGGCCTTCTTCGCCCGGAACCCGGCGCGAGTGAACGTGCAGTGCCACCAGGTCGCCGTCGGCAATTGCGCGCTTTACTTCGTTGCGGCCGTCCGGGTAGTTCTCGCGCAGGTAGGTCACAAAGCGGCGGAATGCCTCGGGGCCGTCGGCGACCCAGGGATTGTGCTGGATGTAAGTGTCCCCGAGGTAGGCCATCACGCCCTCGACGTCGCGGTTGTTGTACTTCTCGTAGAAATCGAGAACCAGTTCCTTGTTGTTCACGCTGTTCCCTTTCTGTGATGCCCGTTACATGACTGCGGCCAATATAGGCCGGAGGCCTGCACTGCCGCCTATTTGGGAACTTCATATTCGGGCACAAAAAAGTCCCGTCCTCCCCGCTGGGCGGAGAGGACGGGACCACATCTGTGGAGCTTAGGGGAATCGAACCCCTGACCTTTTCATTGCGAACGAAACGCTCTACCAACTGAGCTAAAGCCCCGGGCCTGTTCCGGATAACCGGCCTTGTCAGGCTACGCCGATTCTATGCACCCGCCTAGTCCGGGGGCAAAATGCCGCAGGCTCCTTGAGGGCTCGGCAGCCGCTTGGCTAGGCTCGCGGCAAGCCCGCGGCGGGAGCTTGCCGCCGCATCACGGAGAAGAAGGAGCACACCATGAGCCTGATCAAAGACATGCTGACGTCCCACCCCGCAGGGAACTCCAACGTGGACATGGATGCGCTGGCCGCCTGCATCGAAGCGTGCTTCGACTGCGTCCAGACCTGCACTGCCTGCGCGGATGCCTGCCTCGGCGAAGACATGCTCGGGGACATGGTCAGCTGCATCCGCACCGACCTGGACTGCGCGGAGATCTGCGGAGCCACCGGAAAGGTGCTGGCCCGGGCGGGGAAGGACTACGCGTCCGCCGTTGAGCTTGTCCGCGCCTGCGCCGCAGCGTGCCGCCGGTGTGCGGATGAATGCGAGCAGCACGCCTCCGCGCACGACCACTGCCGTATCTGCGCCGAGGCCTGCCACCGCTGTGCGGCTGCCTGCGATGCGCTGCTGCTGACGATCGGTTCCTAGGCCGGCCGGTCTAGCTGCCGGCCGGGTCTCCGGCTCACCGCAGGCCCGGGGTGACCGCCATGGATTTGGAGGACTCGGACAGGCTGGCCACGATGTTCAGGATCGCCCGGCGGCCAGCATTCCCCGCACGTAGGCTGCCTGCCCCGCATGCTCCAGGCAGTCGGCCAGGGAGCTGACCAGCCGCACCCCCAGCGTGACGGGCGGGTCCCACGCCGTATCCACTACCCGGTCCAGGTCCGCCGCAGACAGGCCGGAGACGAAGGCAATGGTCCGGGCGCTCACGGCGTCGTAGTACCCCTGCAGCACGTCACCGGACTGCACCTGCACCTTGGCGACCTGCTCCGAGGTATGGCCGTAGCCGGTGTCCTCGGCGTCGAGCGGCAGTCCTACCCGGCCTGCCCAGCCTTCGGCGGTCCACACCTGCTGGTGCCCGGCGATGTCGGCCACCTGGGCATCCTCAACCCGCGCGAGGTGCCAAATGAGCCACGCGATGGAGTTGCCATCCGGGTACGGCCGGTGGTTCAGTTCCTTCGCACTCAGTCCGTGCACCACCCGCCGCACGGTAGAGGGAAGCCGGCCGAATGCGTCAACTAACAGGTCGCTCGATTCCATGGGAACTCCTCTGCAGGTTTGGAAGTGGTTGAACGCCACTGTGCCAGTTCGGCAGCGCGGACAAAAGGGATGCACGACGGCGAGCGCCGGCTTTGGCGCCCGGGCGGATTTTTTGCCGGGGCCGGGTTGCAGGCGGACCGCACACTCTTACACTGGCCGGATGGAGTGGATCGACGAACGTCCCACTTGGCTGCCGCCCATCCCGCCTCCGCACCGCGGACGGGCCCGGATTGTGGCGGGGGTGCTGCTGGTCAGCGCCGTGATGATCGCCGTGCTGGTGACCGCCTTTGTGGGCGGGACCATTTCCATGTACCTGTGGTGGCCGCTGGCCGGCGGCCTGCTCCTGCTCGGGTCCGGCCTGCTGAGCCGCCGCCGCCTTCCCTGATGTGTTTGACGAGCCTGAACCGGACCATTCGCCCGATGTGACAAAGTTAGGTGCACCGAACTTGTTTAATCGATGCACCGAACTTATGGTTTTCCGCATGAAGACCGTTCACAGTTTCCGCCGCCTGGCAGTGCTGCCGGCTGCCGCCCTTCTGCTCGCCCTGTCCGCCTGCTCCGGCACCGCCGCGTCCGAGCCCGGCAGTGAAAAACCAGTTGTCCTGACCACGTTCACGGTGCTGGCAGACATGGCTGAGAACGTGGCCGGCGAGCACCTGCAGGTCGAGTCCATCACCAAGGCCGGAGCCGAGATCCACGGCTACGAACCCACTCCCGGAGATATCCGCCGCGCCTCGCAGGCGGACCTGATCCTGGATAACGGCATGAACCTCGAGGCCTGGTTCGAGCAGTTCACCGCTGACCTGGACGTCCCCCGGGTGACGGTCAGCGAAGGCGTGGACCCGGTCAGCATCGCCGAGGACGCCTATGCCGGCCTGCCCAATCCGCATGCGTGGATGTCCCCGCTGAACGCGCAGGTCTACGTGGAGAACATGACGGAGGCCTTCGCCGAACTCGATCCGGCGAACGCCGATGCCTTCCGAGCCAACGCGGAGGCGTACAAGCAGGAACTGCAGGAGGTGCAGGACCAGCTGGTCACCAAGCTCGGTGCCCTGCCGGAATCCCAGCGGGCGCTGGTCACCTGTGAAGGCGCGTTCTCCTATCTGGCCCGCGACGCCGGACTCACCGAACGCTACATCTGGGCGGTGAACGCGGAACAACAGGCCACCCCGCAGCAGATCGCCGCCACCATCGAATTCGTCAAGGACAACCAGGTTCCCGCCGTCTTCTGCGAGTCCACTGTTTCTGACGCACCCATGCAGCAGGTGGTCGAGGCCTCGGGCGCAAAGTTCGGCGGCGTCCTGTACGTCGACTCCCTTTCCGAGGAAGGCGGACCGGTGCCCACCTACCTCGACCTGATCCGCCACGATTCAGAAACCATCATCGCCGCACTGGCCGGAGCCGGTTCCTGATGGCCGCACCGGCACTGGAACTGAACTCCGTGACGGTGAAGTACGACGACGTCACGGCGCTGGACGGCGTCAGCCTCACCGTCCAGCCGGGCCGCGTCTGCGGACTCGTCGGCATGAACGGTTCGGGCAAGTCCACCCTGTTCAAGTCCCTCATGGGCCTGGTGAAGCCGGCCGCCGGGACGGTCCGGCTCAGCGGACTGTCCCCGGCGAAGGCTCGCACATCCGGACTTGTCGCCTACGTTCCGCAGAGCGAGGACGTGGACTGGACGTTTCCGCTCAGCGTCAAGGACGTGGTGATGACCGGACGCTACGGACACATGGGGCCCACCCGCCGGCCCCGCGCCGCAGACCGGGCCGCCGTCACCGAAGCCCTGGCACGGGTGGAACTGACCGATCTGGCGGAGCGGCAAATAGGCAGGCTCTCCGGCGGGCAGAAAAAACGTGCCTTCGTGGCCCGCGGCATTGCCCAGGGCGCGTCGGTGCTGCTGCTCGATGAGCCGTTCGCCGGCGTCGACAAGCGGTCGGAGGCAACCATTACCGCTCTGCTGCGGGAACTGGCCGCTGACGGCAGGACCATCCTCGTCTCCACCCATGACCTGCATGCTCTCCCCCAGCTTGCCGACGAAGCCGTGCTGCTGATGCGCCGCGTCCTGGCACACGGGACCCCGCAGGAGGTGCTGCGGCCCGAGCAGCTGGCCCGGGCATTCGGGCTCAATGTACTGGAGGACGGCACTCCGGTTCCGGCCGGGACAGTGAATGCCGGGACGCTGAAAGCAGGCCAACCGTGATCGAGCTGCTCACCGACCCCCTCTCCTACGACTTCATGGTCCGGGCACTGGCCACCGCCGTCATCGCGTCGGTGGTCTGCGGGGTACTCTCCTGCTGGCTGGTGCTGATCGGCTGGTCGCTCATGGGCGACGCCGTCTCCCACGCCGTGCTGCCCGGCGTTGTACTGGCCTATGTGGTGGGCGCACCGTTCGCGCTGGGAGCCGTAATCTTCGGGTTCCTGGCCGTCGGCCTGATCGGCCTGGTGCGCGACACCAGCCGGATCAAGGAGGACGCGGCGATCGGCATCGTCTTCACCACACTGTTCGCCGCCGGACTCGTGCTGATCTCCGTGACGCCAAGCCAGACCGACTTGAACCACATCATCTTCGGCAACCTGCTGGGCGTAAGCTCCGCGGACCTGGCGCAGGTCGCCGTCCTGGCCGCGCTGACCCTGGCGGTGTTGCTGTTCAAACGCCGCGACTTCACCCTGTACGCCTTCGACCCCACCCAGGCCCACGCCGTCGGGCTTAATCCGCGGTTGCTCGGCGCAGCGCTGCTGGGGCTGCTGGCGCTCACCGCCGTCGTCGCCCTGCAGGCCGTGGGTGTGGTCCTGGTGGTCGCGATGCTGATCATTCCCGGCTCCACCGCCTACCTGCTCACCGACCGGTTCAACCGAATGCTGCTGATCGCCCCCCTTATGGCGGCGGGCTGCGCAGTCGCCGGCATTTACGCCAGCTACTACCTGGACACCGCCACCGGCCCCATGGTGGTGCTGGCCCAGGGCGCCGTTTTCACCCTCGCGTATCTTTTCAGCCCACGTCAGGGAGTGGTTGGTCGCGCAATCGCTGCCGGAAGGCGGCGCCGTGCGGCGGTGGCCTGAGCCTATGATGGGCGCATGACTTCTGCGTCCACCGGTTCCGGCTCCCAGTCCCAGACCCTGTCCCGCGGGATCCAGGCGCTGGAACTCCTGGCCGAATCCGAGGCGCCGCTGACCATCGCCGAGCTCTCCGCCGGCCTGGGCGTGCACCGCTCCATCGCCTACCGGATCCTGCGCACGCTGGAGGCGCATTCGCTGGTGATGCGCGACGAAGCCGGCCGGGTTTCAGCTGCGCCCGGACTCGCTGCCCTGGCCCGGGGAGTCTCCCGCGACCTGCAGTCCGCCGCACTGCCGGAGCTGACCGTCCTGGCGAACGAACTGTCCATGACCGCCTTCATCGCCGTGTGGGACCAGCACGACTGCGTCACCCTGGTCACCGTTGAGCCCCGGCACAGCCGCACCGCGCTGATCCAGCGGCCGGGCACCCGGCATTCCTTCACCGCGGGCGCACCGGGCATCGCGATCCAGTCAGCGGTCTCCGAGGAGCACTGGAACCGGCTCGCCCCCGGACAGCCGTACCGCGACGAGGCTCGGCTGGCCCGCCGCCGCGGCTACGCCACCAGCCACAGCGAGGTGATCGACGGCGTCGGCTCCGTGGCCGTTCCGGTGCAGGTGCCCGGCCAGCTGCCGGCATCCCTGTCCGTGGTGTACTTCGGTACCGGGAAGGACGATGCCGGCATCGGCGCGCGGCTTATTGAAAGCGTCCGGCAGATCGAAGCGCAGCTGACCTAGAAACCGGCTTCCGCTCCGGTTGGTGCGCCTCGCTCCGCTTTGTGGCCTTTGCTCCGCTGCGCGGCGGGCCGTTGACCCACAACGGAGCGATTCCGGGCCCATCGGGGTTAGGCAAGCTTTCTCTTGCTGGAAACCCGGTGCAAAGGAGCCTAAAACGAAAGCATGGCTCTTAACCGTGTGTCCTTCCAGAAGGCCGTCCGGCACTACCCGGTAGTTGCGGCAACCGTGGTGGTGCTCGCCGTCGTCCTTATCCTGTGGGGAACCGGGGCCGGCGGGCCGGCGCAGTGGATCGCCAGCCTGTACACGCTGGGAATCGTAGGCATCACCGGTTACGGCATGGTGCAGGACATCAAGCGCGGGCACTACGGCCTGGATATCCTGGCCGTCATCGCCATGCTCGCCACCGTTGCCGTGGGCGAGTACATTGCCTCGCTGATTATCGTGCTGATGCTCTCCGGCGGTGAGGCGCTGGAGGACTACGCCGCGGGCCGGGCCAAGGGCGAACTCGATGCCCTGCTGGACCGCGCCCCGCAGATCGCGCACCGGCTGCCTTCCGGCGCGGATACCGGCGGCAATGCGGCCTCCGGCAAAGCTGCCGCCGAACTGGCCGAAGACATCCCCGCCACCGAGGTTTCGGTGGGCGACATCCTGCTCGTCAAACCCTCCGAAGTGGTGCCCGTTGACGGCGTCCTGCTCTCCCCCGCCGCGGCCTTCGATGAGTCGTCCCTGACCGGTGAGGCGATTCCGGTCTCCCGTGCTGCCGGCGACGCAGTGATGAGCGGTTCGGTCAACGGCACACACGCGGTACGCATCCAGGCCACAGCGACGACGGCGAACAGCCAGTACCAGCGCATCGTCGCCCTGGTGCAGGAGGCCAGCGAATCCAAGGCTCCCGTGGTGCGGCTCGCGGACCGCTTCGCAGTGCCCTTCACGATCGTTTCCCTGCTGATTGCCGGCATTGCATGGGCCGTTTCCGGGGATCCGGTGCGGTTCGCCGAAGTGCTGGTGCTGGCCACCCCGTGCCCGCTGCTGATCGCGGCACCGGTGGCGTTTATGGGCGGCATGAGCCGCTCCGCCCGGCACGGCATCATCGTCAAGGGCGGCGCGGTGCTGGAGCAGCTTTCCACCGCGAAGAGCGCCGCGTTCGACAAGACCGGCACCCTCACCTACGGCCGTCCCGAGCTGGTCTCGGTTAATCCGGTCAACGGCTTCGACGCCGATGAGCTGCTCGCCCTTGCCGCGTCCGCGGAGCAATACTCCTCCCATGTACTGGCCGCGTCGGTGCTGGCTTCCGCCGAGGAACGCGGTCTGCCGGTCCACCCTGCGGACACCGCCCAGGAGGTGGCGACCAACGGCGTCGAGGCCTTCATTGACGGGCGAACCGTGCGGGTAGGAAAGCGCCGGTTCGTTGAGGAAGTGGACCCGGCGACGCAGGCGGCGGACCTCGCACCGGGCCAAATGGTGGTTTACCTCAGTGTGGACGGACGCTTCGCCGGCACCCTGATCCTCAGCGATACGGCCCGCGAAAACGCCGCCGCCACCCTGCAGCGGCTGCGCGGGCTGGGGATCCGCGAGACGGTCATGCTCACCGGCGACGGCCTGGCCACCGCCGAAAGCATGGGCCGCACGGTCGGCATTTCCGATGTGCGCGCCGAGCTGCTGCCCGAAGACAAGGTGAAGGCTGTGGCGGCACTGCCCCTGCGGCCGGTGATCATGGTGGGCGACGGCGTCAACGACGCCCCGGTGCTGGCAGCTGCCGACGTCGGAATCGCCATGGGTGCCCGCGGCTCGACGGCGGCCAGCGAGTCCGCCGACGCCGTTATCGTCGCGGATGACATCTCCAAGGTTGCCACCGCCGTGGACATCAGCAGGCGGACCATGCAGGTGGCGCTGGGCAGTATTTGGCTGGGCATCGCCCTGAGCCTGGTTCTCATGCTGGTGGCCGCTTTCGGCTACATTCCGGCTGTGGCCGGCGCCCTGACCCAGGAGCTGGTGGACCTCGCCACCATCCTCAACGCGCTGCGTGCCCTGCACGGCAAGACCCTGTTCCGGCGGGCAGGCAAACCGGCTGCGGTGGCTTCGGCGCCGGTCCCCGGTTCCGTCTAGCCGCGGCGTCATAATTTCCCAATTCATTGAAGGCCTGTTCAGGGGCCGAATACGATCGGGGCACTATTTGAACCGCCGTTGATCCGGGATGGAACATGTCTGCACTCATTGCCCCCGAGGGCCTGCCCCGCCCCGCGGTTTCCGCGGACGACGCCGTCCGGCTGGCCGGGGAGTTCTACGGGCTGGCGGTCTCCCGGGTTCGGGAACTGGGCAGCCAGCAGGACCGCAATTTCCGGCTGACTGCTGCCGACGGGTCCAAGCTGTTGCTGAAGATCAGCAACCCGGCCTTCACCCGCACGGAGATCGAAGCGCAGAACGCCGCCATGGAGCGGCTCACCGCGGCCGGCTTCGCCACTCCGCTGCCGCTGTCCTCGGTGAATGGGGAGCTGGTGGAAACCGCCGTGCTGGACGAACAGGAGCACTGCCTGCGGCTGCTGACCTTCGTGGACGGCACCCCGGTCATTGACCGGCCGCATCTGGGCGCTCCCCTGCGCGCCGCTCTCGGGGACTGGCTGGGACGGACCAGTGCCGCGCTGGCTGGGCTGGAGCATCCGGGCCTGGAGCGGGCACTCCAGTGGGACCTGCGTGCCGGTGAAGACGTGGTCGCCGCGCTGGTGTCCTTCGTCCGCGAAGACTGGAAACGGGCCCTGCTGCTACAGACGCTGGAGCGCATCAATGCTGCCCTGGAACCGCTGAAGCATCAGTTGCCGGTCCAGGCCGTCCATGGAGACATGACCGACGACAACGTGGTCTGCGAACCTGCCGCGGGCGGGGCAGTCGAGCTCACCGGCATCATCGACTTCAGCGATGCAATGTACAGCTGGCGGGTGGCGGAGCTGGCGGTCGGCTGCTCTGCGCTGTTCCACCACGATCCGACCAACCCGCTCACCGTGCTGCCCATGATCCAGGCTTTCCACGCCCAGGCACCGCTGTCCGACGCCGAAGTGCGGGCACTGTGGCCGCTAATCGTCCTGCGCGGTGCAGTGCTCGCTGTCAGCGGTGAGCACCAGGTCACTGTCGACGCCGGCAACGACTACGCCTCCGACGCCCTGGACCGCGAGTGGACCATGTTCGAGGTTCCGGCCCGCTATGACTGGAACGCTGCCGAGGCCGCGATCCGAACCGCCCTGGGCCAGCCGCTTCCGGCGGCGCCGGACACCTCCGCCTGGCTGCCCCTGCTGCCTGAGCTGGCCGAACCGGGCCGCGTGGACTTCGGCTGGAACAGCGAGGACTTCCGCGACGGGTCCTGGCAGAACGGAGAAGCCGAGGAGCACCGGATTCTCGCCGCTGCCGGCGGTCCGGGCGCCCCAGCGGTCACTGCCTACGGCGAAGCCCGCCTGACCAGGGCCACCGCGCTGAGCACCGAAGAGCCGGCGAACGTTGCCCTCGCCGTCGAGGTCCACTCCCCTCAGCCGCTGGCCATCTACGCGCCGTTCGCCGGGACACTGTCCGCGGGCGGGGACGGGACCATGCGGCTGGAAGGCGGGGACGCCGCCGTCGTGCTCTCCGGTGCCGTTTTGGACCTGGCCGAAGGGCCGGTGGAGGCCGGTTCGCGGATCGGACAGACCGGGCCGGATGCGCTGACGGTCTGGCTCCAGGTGCCCGGTGCCTATCCGGTGGCCGGGACACCGCCGCGCTTTGTGAAGGCCAGTGAGTTCTCCGGCTACGCGGCGGTGTTCCAGGATCCGGCGCCGCTGCTCAGCACCGCGCCGGCGGCAGCGGCCGACGCCGGAGCGGACGAGCTGCTGCGGCGCCGAACGAGCGCCTACGACGCCCTGCAGACGCACTACTACGGCGCCCCGCCGCGGATCGAGCGCGGCTGGAAAGAACACCTGATCAGCACCACCGGGCGGCACTACCTGGACATGGTCAACAACGTCACCGCTCTTGGGCACGGCCACCCCGAGGTCGCGGAAACTGCGGCACGCCAGTGGCGGAGGCTGAACACCAATTCGCGGTTCCACTACGCATCTGTGGCCGAACTGTCCGAACGGCTGCTGGCCAAGGTGCCGGACTCTTTCGACACGGTGCTGCTGGTCAACAGCGGTTCCGAGGCGGTGGAGCTGGCCCTGCGGCTGGCCAAGGCGTTCACCGGCCGCGAGGACGTGCTGTGTGTGCACGAGTCCTACCACGGCTGGTCGCTGGGCGCCGATGCCGTCTCCACCTCCGTCTCGGACAACCCCCGGGCACTTGAAACCCGGCCCGGCTGGGTGCATGTCGCGGACGCCCCGAACGCCTACCGCGGCCGGCACCGCGGTGAGGGCGCGGGCGCTGCCTACGCCGCCGGCGTCGCGCACCAACTGCAGCAGCTGCACGACGCCGGCACCCCGGTGGGCACCTTCATCGCCGAACCGCGCAACGGCAACGCCGGCGCGGTCGGCACCCCGACGGGGTACCTGGAACAGGTGTACGCCGCGGTCCGCGCGCAGGGCGGGGTCTGTGTCTGCGATGAAGTGCAGATGGGCTACGGCCGGCTTGGCCGGCATTTCTGGGGCTTCGAGGAGCACGGGGTGGTGCCGGACATCATCACCATGGCCAAGGCGATGGGCAACGGGCATCCGCTCGGAGCAGTGATCACGCGGAAGGAGATCGCGGCGGCGCTGGCGTCCGAAGGCTCCTTCTTCTCCTCCGGCGGCGGCAGCACGCTCAGCAGCCGGATCGGGGTAACCGTCCTGGACGTGATCGAGAAGGAGCAGCTGCAGCAGAACGCCGACGCCGTGGGTCAGGTTTTGTCTGAGGGGTTCCGTGCGCTGATGGACCGGCATCCGCTGATCGGCGCGGTGCACGGCATGGGCCTGTACCAGGGGGTGGAGTTTGTCCGGGACCGGAACACGCTGGAACCAGCCACCGATGAAACCCGTGCGATCTGTGACCGGATGCTCGAACTCGGCGTGATCGTCCTGCCCACGGGCGACCGGCAGAACATCCTCAAGGTCAAACCGCCGCTGTGCTTCACGGCGGAAAGTGCCCGGTTCTTCCTGGGAGCGCTGGACCGGGTGCTGTCCGAGGGCTGGTGAGCCCGCACAGGCTGCAAAAACGAGTGCTGTACGCTGTCGATTTATCAGGTCAACGTGGACCAGCCGCCGTTCCCAGGACGCCTGGCAGCTGGACTGCCCGAATCCGGGAGGCACCATGCGCTTGAAATTCCTCGCCGCCGCCGGCGCCGCGGCCCTGCTGCTCAGCGGCTGTTCCCAGTCCACCCCGGCGGAGCCGGTCCCGCCTGTACAGGACGGGCTGCCCGTCCACCCTGCCCCGGAGAAGGGGCTGGGTTCCGTCGAGGGATTTTCCTCCACCGGTGTGACATCCACCTTCACCGCCGAGGGCCAGACGGTCGCCGGGTATCTTGCCTGCGGATCCGGGGGCGCATCTCCGGGTGAGCTGCGGCTGCTGGTCACCGGACAGGAGGCCCGCACGGTGCCCTGCGGCACCACGGAGAACCCCACCCGCACGCTCTTTGATAACTTCCCGCGGGGTGCCGCGTTTGATGTCACTGTCGAGACCGTGGATGAGCCGCTGTCCTTTGCGCTCGTCCTCACCGACGCCACCCGCTAGGGCAGCCATACTGGAGGCATGCGCACGACGACGATCCTGATCGAAGCCGAAAGCGGCCGGCAGGCACTCCAGGTGCTGGCCGGACGCCCGGGCAACAAGATCCGCTGCGCACCGCTGCTGGTGGGTGCCCTGACTCCGGGGAACGTTCCGGAGCCGCTGGCCCGCCTTGTGGCGGCGTTCCCGGCTACAGCGGGATAGCCAGACGGCGGCAAGTCGGCCCGCCGACGGCTCGGCCTGCAACCTAGGCTGGCCGGATGCCTCCCAGATTCCGAGCTCCGCACCGGCTGCCGCTGGTGGCGGCGCTGTTCCTGGCCGGGACCCTGACAGTACTCGCTGCCGGCGTGCACAACCTGGATTTCAGTATTTACCGGGCAGGAGCGCGGGCCTTCCTGGGCATGGATGGCCCCGTGGCTCTCTACGATGCGCAGTTGTGGCAGGTTCGGGAGGACTTCTGGCTGCCGTTCACGTACCCGCCGTTCGCCGTCGTCTTTTTCCTGCCCTACGCCGTGCTGCCTCCCGCCTTTGGGGCGGCCGCACACACTGTGCTCCTAACCGGTTCCCTGATTGCCGTCTCTCTGCTGATCGTGCGGCACACTCCGGAAATCAAGCGCCGCCTGCAGGTCCTGCCGCCCCGGCGCCGGGCGTTGGCCATCGGGGCAGTAGTGGCCCTGATCGGATTGTCAGCCCCGTGGCGGGAAGGCCTCTCCTTCGGCCAGATCAACGCCGTGCTGATGCTCATCATCCTGTGGGACCTGCTTGAACCGGGCAGGTTCCTGCCGAGAGGGCTGCTCACGGGGCTGGCCGCAGGAGTGAAGCTGACTCCTCTGGCCATGGGCCTCTACTTCGCAGCCCGAAAGGATTGGAGAGCGGTCCTCTGGATGGGCACCGGGTTCTTCGGATCCGTCGGGATCGGGTTCGCCCTGACGTGGCAGGGGGCGGTGCACTACTGGACGGAGGCGCTGTTCTCCACCACCCGGGTGGGGAACGACGACGATATGTACAGCCTCACGCTGCGGGCCTTCACCCAGCGGCTGGGCCTCTCCGACGGCTCCGCGGCGGCACTGTGGGCTGTGCTTTGCCTGGCCGTCATCTGTGGCGGATACGCAGCCGTCCGAACGCTGCTCGCCGCGAACGACCCGCTCTCCGCCGTAGGCGTCACTGCCCTGGTAATGCTGGTGATTTCGCCGATCAGCTGGTTCCACCACTGGGTGTGGTTTGTCCTGTTGATTCCTGCGCTGGTGTTCCCGCCGGGAGTGTCCCGGCGGCGTAAACGGCGGCTGCGGTGCGGGGCGGGCTTCCTGTATCTGCTGTTCCTGTTCTCATCACTGACGCTCAGCCTGGCCCATTCCGGGACTATCCGGGGGTGGGGGCCGTGGTGGCTTGAACTTGCTTCCTCCGTCTGGATGCTCGCAGCCATTGCTGCGGCGGGAATCATCACGGTCAATGCAGCGCAGGCAGTACGCGGCCCTGCCGGCAGCGGTGCCGCGGCGGTACCGGCGCACGCCGGCTAGTTCCTACCCCTGGAACGTCCCCGGCGACCCGACCAGCGGGCGCCCGGTCCTTCTCCGGCTGCCTGATCCCGGGGATTCAGGATGCCGCAGGCGGACATCGAGAGACAGCCGCAGCCGATACCTTCGCCGTTTTCCCCCTGCCCCGGTCCTGGTGGCCGTGATCATTGGCTGGGCACTGTGCGTTGCAGTGCTGGGGCTGGCCACCACCGGAACGGCGGCTTTCGCCGCATTTACGGCCGCGGGATTTGTGTACGGCCCTTTCAATCCGCTGGTATTCGTGGTCCTGCAGAGCCAGCTGGCAGACCATGAACAGCAGCCCGTCTTCACGCTGTGGACTGCGGGTTTGACGGCCGCCCTCCCACTTGGCCTGTCGCTGGCAGGTCCGTTGGTCAACTTATTCCAGGTCCGGCAATCACTGCTGTTGTCAGCCGCAGTCTCCCTGGTCCTGGCGGTAGCGGCCTTGGCTGTCCTGCGGCACGAGCTGTGGCCGGGATCCTACCGGCGGCCTGGGCGCCGGAAACCCCAAGCTGTTCCTGTTACGGGCAAAAACCGCTAGCGTAGCCAGCATTCGGCACCCGGCGGTGGTCCCCGCGCCCCGGATGCCAGGTGAAGGAAGGTCCAGCCATGAGCACGCAGCAGGAACTGGTGAACAAATACCTGGACGGTTTCCGCCGCAGTGACCACCCGGCGATCCTCGCCTGCCTGACGGACGACGTCGTCTGGCGCATCCACGGGTCACGTACCGCCCGCGGCAAGGCAGAGTTCGACGCGGAGATTGGCGAGCCGGGCTTCGAGGGCTCCCCGGACCTCAGCTTGGAGCGCATGGTCACCGAAGGCAACACAACCGCCATCACCGGAGCCGGCCACGGCGTGCACCGGACCATCGGCCCGGTCTTCTTCAACTACTGCGACGTGATCACGTTCCGCGACGGCCTGATCAGCGAAGTGGACTCCTACATCGTGCCGGTAGCCTAGACGCCGGCCCGATCCGCGCAGGGCGGCCGGCCACAGCCGCTAGTTCCTCCCATTTGCAGGAGAACACACGGCTGCAGCCGGCCGGAACCAGGCTGGCTAGGAAACCGGGGCAAGCTCCGGGTAGTCCGTGTAGCCGGCAGCGCCATCCGTATAGAACGTGGAGTAGTCCGGTGCGTTCAGGTCCGCGCCTTCCTGCCAGCGGCGGGCCAGGTCCGGGTTGGCGAGGGCCGGGCGGCCGACGACGACGGCGTCAGCCAGGTCCTCATCCAGCAGCGCGAGGGCGGACTCACGGGTGGTCTCCACCCCGAAGCCGGTGTTCAGCAGGACCGGTCCGGCGAAGCGGCGGCGCAGTTCCTGGACCAAATCGTCTGCAGGGTCCTTGTGCAGGATGCTGAGGTAGGCCGGCTTCAGCGGTGCGATGCCGTCCACCAGTGCCGTGTAGGTGGCCAGCACGTCGTCGCGGTCGGTTTCCAGCACGTCCTGGATGTTGTGCTCCGGGGAGATCCGGATGCCGGTGCGCTCTGCGCCAACGGCGTCAACTACGGCCCGGAAGGCTTCCAGGACAAAGCGGGCACGGTTCTCCGGGGATCCGCCGTAGTTATCAGTGCGGGTGTTGGAGACGGGTGAGAGGAATTCCTGCAGCAGGTAACCATTGGCACCGTGCAGCTCAACGCCGTCGAACCCTGCCTTGATGGCTTTCGCGGCGGCGGCAGCGAATTCCTGTGCGACGCCGGGAAGCTCGGCTTCGGTCAGGGCGTGCGGCACCGGGTAGGGCTGCTTTCCGTCGTACGTGTGTGCCTCACCGGAGAGCGCGATGGCGCTGGGAGCTACCGGCTGGCGGCCGCTGACGTTCTCGTGGCCGACGCGGCCGGAGTGCATCAGCTGGGCGACGATCCGCCCGCCGGCTTCGTGCACGGCGTCGGTGACGCGCTTCCAGCCGGCGACGTGTTCTTCGGTGACCAGGCCGGGCATCCGGGTGTTGCCCTGGCCGGTGAAGGACGGGTAAATGCCTTCACTGACAATGAGGCCGAGCGAGGCGCGCTGGCGGTAGTAGTCCACCATGATGTCGGTGGGGACGCCGTCGAGGTTGGCGCGCATGCGGGTCAGCGGGGCCATGACAAGCCGGTTGGGCAGTTCCATGGTGCCGACGGTCAGCGGGGTAAACAGGTTCACTAGGACGGGTGCTTTCTCTCGATCGCATCAGGGCAGGGGTTGTCCCGACGTTCGTACACCCAGCAACAACCCAAAGCCTGCCCGCGGGTATTCCGCTGGGCAGCCAAGATCACACGGCCGCGCGCCGGCCTTGACCGCCGGAGCCGGCCTCAGCAAAGAACCCGGGCACTCGGAAGTGCTGGAGCAGGGAATGCGCCTGCTCGCGAATGAACCATTGGGGAGATAACGCTCGAATGGCGGGATGTCCACCAACCTTCGAGGAGATAATGCTGGAATGGCGCGGCCTAAACAGCTGTACCTCCCCACAGGCTGAGCGGAACCCCTCCTAAACTGCGTTATCTCCCCAAAGGTTGAGGCTTATGCCTGCTGCGCCACCTTGGCGGGATGGGGCTCAGGGGCGATGAAGAAGTTGTCGCGGAACAGTCCGGACGGATCCCAGGTTGCCTTGAGCGCCTGCAGCCGCAGCAGGTGGCCAGGCGGGAAGGCGCGGGCAACGACGTCGGGCCCGGTGTCCGTTTCGAAGCTGAGGTACATGCCTTCCATCAGCGGAAGCAGGTCGCGCCAGCGCTGCTGCACGTCGTCGGACCGGCCGCCCAGGAGGGAGATCAGGAAGTTGGCATCCCGCCAGCCGAACGCCGTCGAGTCGGCCGGATAACTGCCCACGGCTCCCCCGGCCGAACGGACACTGAGGAAGAAGGGCCGGTCAGTGGCCATGATTTCCGCCAGGCCGCGCGCAACGTCGGCGTCCAGGTGGCGGACCAGGCCGGAATGGCCGTGCGGCTCGCCTCTGCCGGACTGCCCTTCGCCTGTCAGCGGCACCTCCATCAAGGCCGTGTAAGGCACCATCTGAACCAGCTGATCGGACAGCGGCGCCAGCCCGGCGAAGGGCTGCAGCTGCTGAAGTACGGCGTCCGGATCACTGGAGTCCACCACGATCACCGCCTGGACCGCGGACGGCCTGCCGGCCCCGGTGAGTCCCACCATGAGTGATCCGGTGACGATGGGATCCGCTGCCTCAACGGTGGTTCCCCACGCCTGCATGAAGGCGGCGACGTCATCGGGAGTGAACACGAGCATCGCGAAACCCACCTGAGCGGCTACCGGGTGCGCCTCGAATTCGAAGGAGACGACGGCACCGAAGTTCGCTCCCGCGCCGCGTACAGCCCAGAACAGGTCGCTGTTTTCGTCCGCGCTGGCGTGCACCAGGGCCCCGTCTGCGGTGACAATGTCCACGGAGCGCAGGTAGTCGATGGTCAGGCCGCGTTCGCGGGCGAACCAGCCGAACCCGGCCGTTGTGGCCAGGCCTCCGACGCCGACTCCGCCGTAGTCCCCGGAGGTGACCGCCAGTCCATAGGGGGCCAGTGCCTGTGCCACTTCGCCCCAGCGGGCGCCCGGCCCCACCTGAATCCGGTTGCCGCCGCTGACGGTGATGGAGTTCAGCGCATCGAGCGCCAGCACGATTCCACCGGTGTTCAGCGACCTGCCCGAGAGCCCGTGCCCGGCACTGAAGATCCCGAACGGAACATCCCGGTGGCGGGCGGCGAAGCGCACCGCTTCCTGCACCTCGGCTGGATTTTCGGGGCGGACGACGACGCCGGGCCGGGCGCCGCGGAAGTAGCTGGACGTGTAGCGGGCGTACCCCGGATCGCCCGGGAACATTGTCCGGGCAGCCAGTGCTTCCGGGATCGGGTCACCGTGGAACGTCCGTGCCGGTGCCGGTTCAGCAGGGGTGGAACCCGGCACCGTATTCGGGATTGACTCCGGAACTGCGCTGCCGGCACGGGCTCGGGCCGTCCGCGCCTGCGCCACCCGGTCACGGACCCGGGGCGCGGTGACTTCGGCAAACCGCCGCAGCTCCGCCGGGTCGTCTGAGGCAAGGATGAACACGCTCATGCCGTGCCCGGTGGCCAGTTCTGCCAGGTCTTCCGCGGAGGACTGCGGCGTCACGTTCAGCAAACGGGTAATCTGCCGCGGGTCCCGCCCTGCCTTGCGGGCGGATTCGTCGATGACCTGGTTGCCGCGGTCGACGTCGCCGGGTTTCATCCACGGCAGGCTGGGCAGCCAGCCGTCGCCCTTCCGGCCGATGATTCGCTGCATCCTGGGTTTGTATGCCCCCAGCCAGATGGGGATGTCATGAGCCGGTGCCGGCCCCCCGCGCGGCGCCGTCTACCCGGTGGAACTGGCCCTCCACGCGTAAGGGCTCAGGGTTCTCGGAGTCCCAGATTCCGCGGATGATCTCCAGCGCCTCTTCCAGTCCGCTGACTGCATTTCCCACGGTCAGCTTCGGCGCTCCCATTGCTGCGATAGCGTCGAGGTAGCCCCCGGCACCGATGCCGAGTTCCACCCGTCCGCCGCTGAGCAGGTCAAGGCTTACCAGGGAGCGGGCCAGCACCGCGGGCTGCCGCAGCGGCAGGTTGAGCACGTTCCCCGAGACATGGATGCGCGAGGTCCTGGCAGCTACCCAGGAGAGCAGGGTCCAGGTGTCCAGGAACTTCGGCTGGTACGGGTGATCCTGGAAGGTCACCAGGTCCAGGCCCAGCTCCTCGCTGAGCAGGGCCAGGTCGACTGGAACCTGCGGCGCGGAAGCCAGCGGGGTGATGAAGCTGCCAAAACGCAGCGGGTGCAGGTAATCAGGCATGCCTTCAGCATCTGCTCGCCCCGGACCATTGACAACCACCGCATAAGCGACTTACTTTTCGTAAGTGACGTCAAAAAACAGACCAGCCCCGCCGTTCAGCATCGATGATGAGCAATGCATGCGGCTAACCACTGTCATGGAGATTGTTGGGCGGCGCTGGGTGGGTGGCATCCTGCTGGCCCTGGGCACCGGCGCCGAGCGGTTTACGGAGATCCAGAACCGGGTCCAGGGATTGTCCGCACGGATGCTCACCCTCCGGCTCCGTGAACTTGAGGGCTACGGACTCGTGGAACGCATCGTGGAACCCACCGTGCCGGTAAGCATCCGCTACCACCTCACCGGCCGCGGCATTGATCTGCTGCGCGCCCTGCAGCCAATCGGCCAGTACTCGCGCCGCTGGGAAGAGGCGCCCGGCGAAGAAGCGGCAGCTTCCTAGCCGCCGAAGACAGCTACTTCCCGCTGAACACCGGGAACTTGCCGGACTTTCCGTAGTCGGTCACGCTCATCCCGTGCAGGGCTTCCATGTCCGCGTCGGAGATGACGAAGTCAACGTCCGCGTTGGTGCGCATGTGCTCGGGGTTCGTGGTTTTCGGCAGCGGCACGGTGCCCAGCTGCAGGGCGTACCGGATGCACAGCTGCGGCACGGAGACCGAGTACCGCTCCGCCATAACGCCCACCTCAGCGTTGCCCAGGATCTCCCCGTGCGCGATCGGTGAATATGCCTCCACAAGAATGTTGTTCTCCGTACAGAAGTCGAGCAGTTCCGTGGGCGTGTTTCCCACGTGGAGCAGCACCTGGTTGACCTGTGGAGGAACGGTGCACGCGGCGAAGATGTTCTGAAGGTCTGACTGCTCAAAGTTGGAGACGCCGATGGACCGCAGCTTCCCGGCGTCGTGCGCTTCCTCCAGCGCCCGCCACGCCGCCCGGTTTCCCTCGGCATAGGATCCGCCGCGCCAGTCGTTCCAGGGCTGCGGACTGTGGATCATCATCAGATCCAGATACTCCAGGCCCATCAGTGTCAGCGATCCGTCGATCGCTGACACAGCGCCGTCGTAATCCTTGATTTCCGCGGCCAGCTTGCTGGAGACATACAGCTCGTCCCGCGGCACACCGCTGGAGCGCACACCCTCACCGACGCCGCGTTCATTGCCGTAGGCCTGCGCAGTGTCGATGTTGCGGTAGCCGATTCCAATCGCGTCCTGCACCGCCTGCGCAGCGGCTCCGTCCTCAATGAACCAGGTGCCGAACCCCAGTTTGGGAATGGGGGCGCCGTTGGCGAGGGTATAGGTTTCGTTCAGGATCATGGTCCGGCTCCTCCGGATTGGCGGATCGTTCTTCCCCTGCCATGGTCCCGCGTGCGTCCGGCCAGCGGAATGGGCGTCGTGGTTTCGTGGCACGCACCGGCCGGTACCGTGCCACTGGATGAATGCACCCGAGGGGTTGCATGCAATGCAAGCTACCAGTAGCCTGCACTGCATGACACCATCCCGTGAGTCGGTTTTGACGCAGCTCCGCAAAGGCACTGTGGACTACTGCGTTCTTGCCTGCCTGCGTTCCGGACCCGCTTATGGCCTGGAGATTGCCGAGCGCCTCGGGGAAGGAAAGATCCTGTTCGCCAGTGGAGGCACCCTGTATCCGCTGCTTTCACGGCTGCGGCAGCAGGGATGGGTCACCACCACGCTGGAGCCGTCACCGGTCGGACCGCCCAGGCGTTATTACCACCTCACCGGCGAGGGCGAGGCCGCGTTGAAGGTCTTTACCCACACCTGGAACGTGTTCGCCGCGGATGTCACAGCCGCTATTAAGGAGACTTCATGAGCACCACCGAAAGAATGCCGGAACTGCTGGAGGCGTACTTCGCCGACCTGGACCGGGCGCTGACGGGCTCGGACCCGCGGGAACACGCCGAGACGGTCCAGGCCATGCGTGAGCACGCGGCGGAGGTACTCAGCCTGCACGGGAACTCCGAGCAGACCGCTGAGCGCGTCATCGCCGATTTTGGTCCGGTGGAGGACGTGGCCGCCGCGAGCACCGCCGCACCCGCCGTCCCGGCGCCGGCAGCAGCCAGGTCCTGGGCGGACATCTGGCTGCTTGCCGGCTCGGTCGCAGGCCTGGTGTTCTACGTGTTTCCGCTGCTCTCCATCGCCATGCTCACGTGGGCGGTCCTGAGGCTGCGCCAGCAGGCCGGAAACCGGTCCCTGCAGCGGGCTGCCCTGTGGGTGTCCGTCGCTGCGGTCGTGATCTCCGTGGGACTGTTCACCCTTCGCCTGACACGCGTCCTCTGATGCTGATGCCCGTCTAGAACCGGCGCTGTGCCACGTTGACCCGGGTGGCGGCGTCGAGCGCTGACTGCACCTGGTCCGAGGGCGTCATGCCGGGAGGGGTGCTCGCCAGCTGCTGATCGGAGGCGTTGGGGTCCGAGAAATAGATCCGCCCATAAGCCGGGGTGTCCGGCTCGAACCGCCAGCTCTCAGCCAGCGTCCCGCCGTCGACCGTGTCAAAGCCAAGCTGTCCAATGATGGCTGCGGCCTCCGACTTGGCAGCGGCGTCATCACCTGCGATCGGCAGCGCCGAGCGGTCCGCAGCACCCTCGGGCCGGGCGAGCGCCGGGATGTGCGCGGCGGTGATGTTGTTGAAGACTTTCACGTACTGGTCCGCGCCCAGCTGGTCCCGCACCATTTCGCTTGTGGTCACGGTGCTGTCATCCAGTTCCTGGATACGTCCGTCCCGGGAGGGGTAGTAGTTGCTCGTATCCAGCACCAGCTTGCCTGCCAGCAGTCCCTCGGGGAGGTTCTTCACCGCCACAAGCGGGATTGAGAGCACGACGGCGTCGCCCGCGTTGGCTGCCTCTTCCACCGTTCCGGCCTTGGCCAGCGGGCCCAGCTCAGCGACCAGATCCTGAAGGGATTCCGGACCGCGTGAATTCGCGATGACCACGTTCATGTCCGCGGCCACGGCCAGCCGTGCCACGGCTGATCCGATATTTCCGCTTCCAATGATTCCCAGTGTCGCCATGTCTGCATCCCTTCGGTGGTTGTGGTGTGTGCAAGCAAAGGCTGCCGCGGATAATTCCCGGGTCCCAGCCTCGGACCTAGCCCACGGGGGCAGTGACGGCGGCGAGTTCGGTGTCGGAGACGGGTGGTAAAGAATAAGTACGACTGAAGAACGTGGACCAGCGAAGACGCACACGATGGGAAGTGACATGCAGACACCCGCAGGATGGTACCCGGACGGCCAGAACCCACAGATTGTGCGTTGGTGGGACGGCCAGCAATGGACTCAACACACCCAGCCCATCCAGCATCCGGGGGTTCCTGATACAGGTTCTTCGGTGCCACCGTCCACCTCCCAGGAAACTGTGGGAACCCCAGAGAGCACAGACCGGACACGGACGGGACCGGGTAGAAAAAAGGTGGGACTGTTCAACGCCCGCCAGGTGGCTCAGGAGCAGCTCGCCGAGAACGAACGGCTGCAGCGCCTGATTGACGCACACGGGCTCCAAGACCTCGCAGAGATATCACGGCTGAGAGAGGAAGCCGAAGAACAGCTCCGTCGACTCCGCTCAGAATTCCAGGCCGAGATGGCAGCTGCTGGGCGAGAGCGGGAAGCAATCCAGCAAGAACTCGCGGTGGCACGGAGAGAGATCGTTTCCATCCATGACCAAGCGGGACTCCAGGACGCCGGTTTGTTCGCATACTCGCACCCCGCCGAAAGCTCCGCCGAACTGGCTGCGGAGCTGGAAGTCGTGCGGTCTCAGATCAAGGACATGGTTCGGTCGAAGGCTGCTATCACAGCGACCAGCAACTTCACCTTCAATAATTCGGCGAAGCAAGGGCAGAAATTCGTCGCCCAGATGTCGCAAATCATGCTTCGTGCTTACAACGCGGAAGCGGAGAATTGCGTCAAGACAGTCAAAGCCGGGAACCTTCAGACCGCCCAGGCACGGCTTTCAAAAGCCCGGGAACAGATCATGAGGCAGGGCACCATGATCGATCTGGCAGTGAGCCCTGAGTATCACCGTCTTAGATTGATCGAATTGTCCCTAGCCTCCCGCCATCTGCAGGCTCTCCAAGCAGAAAAGGAAGCAGAACGAGAACGGAAAGCAGAGCTTAGGGAACAGCGCCGCGTCGAACAGGAACTGGCACAGGCAAAAGAGAAACTGGAGAAAGAACTCAATCACTACCAGACAACCTTGGCGGCGCTTGAAGCCAAGGGAGATGCTGACGGGGCAGCTCGTATGAGGGAACTCGTCCTGGACGCCGAACGGGCAATTGCCGACGTGGATTACCGTGCGGCCAATATCCGTGCCGGGTACGTCTACGTCATATCAAATGTGGGCGCCTTCGGAGAAAACATGGTCAAGATTGGCATGACACGGCGGCTTGAGCCGATGGACCGGGTCCGTGAACTGGGCGACGCGTCGGTGCCGTTCACCTTCGATGTCCATGCACTCTTCTTCGCCGAGGATGCAGTGGGCGTGGAGGCCATGCTCCACCGCACTTTCGCAGAACAGCGCGTCAACAAAATCAATACCCGGCGAGAGTTCTTCTACGTCAACCCCACCCAGGTCTTGGAGGCGCTCAAGCAGCACCGCGTCGAAGTAGTGGAGTTCCGGACGGATTACGTGGCGGAAGAGTTTCAGCTCAGCCGTGGCAATTTGGAAGCCAAAATGTGAGAAGGCTTTCGCCTCGAGCACCCCGCGCCTCTGATCTAACGCGGGCGCTCCATCAGCCTCGGACCTAGGCCACGGGCGCCGTGACGGCGGCGAGTCCGCGCAGCTCCGCCGCGGTCAGCCGGGCGCCGAAAGCGGGTCCGCCGGGCTGCAGGAAACCGGTGCCTGCCAGCGAGTCCACGGGGACCGGATCGTAGCCGATCCGTTCCACAACCGAGGAAACCAGGGCAACGGCGTCCCGCTGGTCCCCCGCCACGGCCAGGCCCAGGCGCTCCGGATGCCCTGCGGGGCGGCGGTCCGGTTCCAGGTGGTGGTAGCCGGTGTGGCTGAAGGTCTTGACGACGGCGGCACCCGGGAACATTTCCTGCACCACTTCGGAGGAGGGCCGGTCCCCCGCCGCGAAGGCGGGGATTTCGCCGTCTACCGGAGGCCAGTAGTTCATGGTGTCGATGACCACGCGGCCGGCCAGGTGGGCGGGATCAATGTTCTTCAGCCGGTGCAGCGGCAGGGCCAGGACCACCAGGTCTGCGTCAGTAACGGCGTCGTGCGTCCACTTCGGCTCGGCTCCGGGGGTCACGAAGTCGATCATCAGCTCCAGCCGGGACGGATCGCCGGAGGCGGAGATGGAAACCCGGTAGCCGGCGTCGAGCAGTGAGCGGGCAATGGCGGTGCCGGCCTTGCCGGCGCCAATCACGGCGACGTGGAGCGTGTCCGGGGCGGCGTCGGCGGTGGAGGAGGAAACGTGCAGGGTACTGGGCGGTGTGCTGCTCATGCCTGGAACAACGCGAGCCCGGCTGCGCTCATTCCCCCGGGGGTCTCTGGCAGACCCCGCGCCTGCGTGCTTGCATGGGAAAGGGGTCCAGCCGCGCAGAACCCGGCCGAAGGAGCGCATCGTGACCGCAGGAGACCGTCCCCTGGAGCCTTCATCCCGGCGTGAGCAGGCTGAAGTGACGTATGCCCGGCTGTTCGGGCCGAGGGACCAGGGTGCCCACGAGGATGATCCCGAGCTGATGGAAATCCTGCGCCGCTTCATCTTTGGCGACGTTTTCGGTACCGGGGTGCTGGATGACCAGACCCGTGAGCTGATTACTGTCACAGTGCTGACCTGCCTGCAGACCCTGCCGCAGCTCCGCGCCCATGCCGCCGGCGCGCTTGCCACGGGTGTCACGCCGGTGCAGCTTCGGGAAGCGGTGTACCAGCTGGCGCCTTTTATCGGCTTTCCGCGGACCCTCAACGCTGTTTCCACCATCAATGCGGTGTTCACGGAGCACGGCATCGCCCTCCCGCTGCCGGAGCAGGGAACGGTCGACGACGCCGCCAGGTACCAGCGCGGCTTGGCCCTGCAGACTCCGCTGTACGGAACGGAAATCAAGGACGACCTCTCGGATCTGCCGGAGCCGTTCAACGAAGCGATCCCCCGGTTCCTGACGGAGTTCTGTTTCGGCGATTTCTACACCCGCGGAGGGCTCACCCTGGCGCAGCGGGAGCTGCTGGTGCTGTGCGCGCTGGCCGCAATCGGAGACACCGCGGCCCAGCTTGGCCCGCACGGCAGGGCCTGCCTGCAGACGGGCAGCTCCAAAACGGTGGTCATCGCGGCCCTGGTCCAGTGCTTTCCGTACGTCGGTTTTCCCCGAGCCGCGGCTGCGATCCGCGCGGTGCGGGATCTGTAGGGGTTTGCCGCAGCTGCCGGCGGTGCCTTTACAGCTGCTTTCGCCGGGGCGATCATGGGCGCAGGGACTCCGCTGCCGTGAACCCTGACGTAAACAACGGATTTCGCCCGAGTCAGGATCAAAAGCGTCGTAGATGCGTTCATTTGCAGATACCTGAAAGGCAACGCAATGAGACCTCCTTCATCCCAGAGACGGGTTCTTCCCGCAGTTCTCGCCGCCATGCTTCTGCTCCTGCTGACCGGCACCGGCGCATTCGCCTCCACCCCTAAGTCCCTGACGGCTGCACCCTACGGGGACAACGACGGCTCGGGCCCGCAGTTCTACAGCGGGCTGAACGTCGATGTCCGGGATGACGTGTCCGGCGACGTCTACGTGTCCGGACAGCGAATCACCATCTCCGGCAACGTGACGGGCGACGTCATTGCGGCCGGCCAGACGATCAACATCACCGGAGACGTTGACGGCAACGTGCGCCTCGCCGGGCAGGATGTGACCATCAGCGGGGAAGTCTCCCGCAGCGGCACCATCTTCGCTTCGACGATCGATGTCACGGAATCGGGTTCCTTTGGCGATGACCTGGTGGGCGCCGCGGGCGACATCGACATTGCCGGTGAGATTGGCCGGGACATGGCCGTTGGCGTCGGTGACCTCACGATTGACGGAACAGTGGGCGGCAACGTTACCTACAACTCTGCGAACGAAGCAGACATCTCCGACGGCGCGGTCAGCGGGACCATTGAGCAGATCGTTCCGGAGCCCAACGAGGAACCAACCGCCGGGGAAAAGTTCGCCGGGTGGCTGCTCGGCCTGCTGTACGCGTTGGTTGCGCTCAGCCTCATCACCGTGGCGGCCGGGTGGCTCCTCCCCCGCCTGCTGCACCGGGTGACCAACCAGCTGATCCCCCGGCCCTGGAAGGCCCTGCTCGTGGGCTTCGTGGCGTTCGTTGCCGTCCCCCTGGTGCTGGTGCTCTTGCTGTTTACGGTCATTGGAGCGCCGCTCGCCCTGGCTGCCCTGCTGGTGTGGCTCACCCTCATGCTGGCTACGTTCGTCTTCGGCGCGTACTACATCGGGCGGCTCATCTTCCGCGGCCGCCGGCACCCCGTGATCATGGCCCTGGTTGGCGGGCTAATCCTCATCATCGCGCTGCAGATCCCGTGGCTGAACGTCCTGGTCTGGTTCGCCATGGTGTTCTTCGGCCTCGGCGCGCAGCTCCTGGCCATCTACGAGAAGCGGCCGTGGCGCCGCGAGCTGCCGGCTGGCGCTGGCTTTGATCCGGGGACAGGGCCGGTCACAGGGCCGGCGGGCGGCCCCCGGTACGACGGCGGACAGCCTCCGCCGCCCCCGGTACAGCCGCCTCCAGTGCAGCCGCCGCCCCCGGCGCAGTAGCACCTGGCCGGGGCTGCCGTTCCCTAACCCTCCAGGTCGTAAACCATCGCCGGATCACGGCTGAGGATACGGTCCCGCATCTCCACCTTGAGAACCTCAACCCTGGCCAGTTCCGCGTCCGTCTTCTCCGCCTTGGCACCCAGCTCAATGAACTCATCGGCCACAATTCCGTCATCGCGCAGCACGCAGGTGACCGTCGAATCACCGGCGCTGATCTCAAAAACGTAGCGGGCCAGGGTGCTGCCACGTTCGGGCCGGGCCAATTCCGGCACTACTTCGAAGCGCTCCCCCGTCACGGCACGGGTGACCAGTTCGATGGCGTCCCGCCCACCGGGCCCGGGGAAGGCAGTGCGCACCCGGATTTGCCTGCGCTCGACGCGGCCGCCGGCAGTGCGGTCCGCCAGTTCCGGCAGCGCCCGGCCCAGCGCAGCGAACGCATGGGCCACACCGCCGGGGAAGCCCGGGCCGTGGTAGCGCATGCAGTCGGCGAAGGTGAAGTCCAACTTCATGCCGTCCTCCCAGACGGTCACTGTGCGGTCCGCGTTTGGGACGGGAGTAGCTTCGGGGCGGTCAGCCGGTGCCGGGGTAGTGCTCATGGTGCGTTCTCGCTCTGTTGATTTGGTCCGTACGGGCAGGTCAGGCCGGGTTGTGGACGCTGTGTGACGTCCCGGCAGACACAGATTGCGTCCGCCCGGCCCAGCTTCTATTGTTGCTTAGGCAAGGCAAGCCTTACCAACTCCGCAGCGGTTCCAGCGGCACGGCCGCGCCCGCCTGCAACGCCCGTCCTTCTTTCCTTCAGCCCTGAGGTTTGCCATGTCCCGGAGTAACACCCCGCGCCCTGAGCGGACCGGCACCCGGGAACCGGCAGCGCAGCCGGAGGTCATGCCGTCGACGTCGCTCACCGGAGAGCAGATGCTCCTGCGCTACGGCAAGGACACCGTGGTGGACGGGGTTTCCCTGACCTTCCAGCCTGGGCAGGTCACGGCCCTGGTGGGCCCCAACGGCAGCGGCAAGTCCACCCTCCTGCGCTCCATGGCCCGGCTGCACCGCCCGGACGCCGGCGAGATCGTCCTCCGCGGCACCGGCGGTGAACGTTCCGCAACAGCGCTGACCTCCCGGGACTTCGCCCGGGAAGTAACTCTCTTCTCCCAGTCCCGCCCCGCCCCGCAGGGACTAAGCGTGCGGGAGGTCGTGGCCTTCGGCCGGCATCCCTACCGGCGCCGCTTCGCCGGACTCGACGCCGAAGACCATGCGGTTATCAACCGCGCAATGGTCTCCACCGGCGTCGACGTCATGGCGGCACGTTCCGTCAGCGAACTCTCCGGCGGTGAGATCCAGCGTGTGTGGCTGGCTGCCTGCCTGGCCCAGGACACCGGCGTCGTACTCCTGGACGAACCCACCAACCACCTGGACCTGAGATACCAGATCGAGATCCTGGACCTGGTGCGGGACCTCGCGGACAGCGGAGTCGCAGTCGGCATTGTGCTGCACGACCTCGATCACGCCGCCCGCGTAGCCGATTCGCTGCTGCTGATGTCCGCCGGACGGATTCACGCCGCCGGCGAACCGCACCAGGTGCTGACTGAACAGAACATCTCGGAGGTCTACGGCCTCCGGGTCCAGGTCACCGTGGAGCCGGACACCCGGCGCATCCGCATCGACCCGCTCGGCCGGCACACCGCCCGGCACCGGACCACAGCTCCCGTTTCACCCTGAACACCCACCCGAGAGGCACCCCAAGAATGAACCGAGTCCGCCCGCTCGCCGCAGCAGCTTCCATGCTCGCTGCTGCCGCACTCACCCTGTCCGCCTGCGGCACCACCGAGGTGGAGGAGCCGGCGAACGCCGCCACCGCCGCCACGTCTGAAGCCTGCGCAGCCGACACCACCGCCACGGCAACCGGCCCGGTCTCGATGACCGACGGCGTCGGGCGCACCGTGGAACTGGAGAAGCCGGCCGAGCGCATCGCCGTGCTGGAATGGCAGCAGATCGAGGACGCGCTCACGCTGTGCGTCACGCCGGTGGCCGTTTCCGACGCCGAAGGCTACGCCACGTACGTGAGCGCCGAGACCCTGCCGGAGGAAGGCGTCGCTGACATCGGCACCCGCGGCGAGCCGGACCTGGACACCCTGTACGCGGCGGACCCGGACCTGATCATCGTGGAGGCCTTCAGCGCCGACGACGAGATCATTGCCCAGCTCGAAGAGCGCGGCGTGCCGGTCCTCGCCACCCTCGGCGCCAACAGCGCGGACCCGATCGGGAACATGAAGAACGTCTTCTCGATGATCGCCGAAGCCACCGGGCGCACCGACCGCGCCGAGCAGGTCCTGGACACCTTTGACAAGCACCTGGCCGACGCCAAGGAAAAGGTCGCGGATGCTGATCTGGCAACCACCGATTTCCTCTTCTTCGACGGCTGGGTGGAGGGCGGAAACGTCACCATCCGCCCCTACGGCCAGGGTGCACTCTTCACCGCCCTCGGCGAAGAGCTGGGCCTGACCTCCGCGTGGACCGACGACATTGACTCGAAGTACGGCAACGGCGGCGTGGATCCGGCCTACGGCCTGGGCCAGACGGACATTGAAGGGCTCACCGCTGTTGGCAGCGCGAACCTCTTCTACTCCAATGACGAGGAAGTGGGCGGCTACGTCTCCGAACTCGAGAAGAACCCCATCTGGACCTCACTGCCCGCAGTGAAGGAAGGCCGCGCCTTCGCCTTCCCCGCAGGCGTATGGGGTGCCGGCGGCCCGCTGTCCAACCAGCAGGCCATCGACGCCTACGTTGACGCCATGCTGGCGGAGTGAGCGCACCTCACCAAACGCGGGACATAACGCAGCCGCAGGCCCCCACGGGCCTGCGGCTGCCCCTGCATAACTTCCTCCAGCACACTGCCGGCGGCCTGGCCGTTCTGGCGGTGCTGCTGCTGGCCGTCGTCTTCACCGGTGCCTGGCACCTGACCCAGGGAACTTCCGGCGCGGGGCTTGCGGACCTGTGGCGGCTCTTCGGCGGCGCCGAGGAAACCGTGGGCGGCGTTCCCATTGCCGATGTGCTGGTGGGCTCACGGCTGCCGCGCCTGTTCGCCGGGGTGGCCGTCGGGTTTGCCCTCGGCGTGGCCGGCGCGCTGCTGCAGTCGGTGACCCGGAACGCGCTGGCCTCCCCGGACACCCTCGCCGTCACTGCCGGCTCCTATTTTGCGCTGACCGCCGTCGCGGCCTTCGGCCTGTCCGTTCCGCTGTGGGCCTCCGGCACCGTCGCATTCGCCGGCGGGGTGCTGGCCGCCGCCGTCGTGCTGGGCCTGGCCGGCCGCTCCGTGGGGTCCGGCACCACCCGCCTGATCCTTGCCGGTTCCGCGATCGCCATGGCGCTCGACGCCGGCACCGCAATGCTGCTCATCCTGTTCAAGGAAAACACCACCGGCCTGTTCGCCTGGGGCAGCGGATCGCTCGCCCAGCTGAACCTGGACGCCTCCGTCCGGGCGGCCCCGGTGATCATTGCGATGCTGTGCGTCGCGCTGCTGCTCTGCCGCCGGCTCGATGTCCTGAAGCTCGGCGACGATACCGCCTCATCCCTGGGTGTTCCCGTCGCCTCGACCCGGGTGCTGTCCGTGCTCTGCGCCGTGCTGCTGACCAGCATTTCCGTGACGCTCGCCGGGCCCATCGCCTTTGTGGGGCTCGGCGCCCCGGTGCTGGCCCGCCTCTTGGCCGGCCGCGCACCGGTGCTCGGCAGGCACCTTTTCCTGCTGCCCGTCTCCGGCCTCCTGGGAGCGCTGCTCATCCTGCTGGCCGACGCCGGGCTGCGCGGAATCCTCGGCGCAGAAGGTGCCAGTTCCATTCCCACCGGTGTTCCCACGGCACTGCTCGGTGCCGTCCTGATTGTGGTCCTGGCGATGCAGATGCGGGATTCCGGCCCAATCTCGATGCCGCCGCAGGGCCGCCTCGGTGTCCGGACGCGGCGCCGATTCCTCGCCGCAGTCGCCGTCTCCGCACTGCTCCTCGCGGCCGCGGTGCTGGTGGGCCTGCTCGCCGGCAGCCTGTGGCTGCGCACAGGCGATCTCGCGCTGTGGCTGAACGGGTCCGCCCCGGACCTGATCGGCCGGGCACTGGACGACCGTTTCCCGCGGGTTGCCGCCGCGGTGCTGGCCGGCGCGGCCCTGGGTCTGGCCGGCTGCGTGGTGCAGGGAACCGTTCGCAACCCGCTGGCCGAACCCGGAATCCTCGGCATCACCGCCGGCGCCGGGCTGGGTGCGGTCACGGTGGTGACTTCCAACATCGGCGGCGGCCGTCCCATTCTCATCACCATGGCGGTGCTGATGGGACTGGCCACCTTCGCGCTGATCGCCCTGCTGGCCTGGCGCGGCGGCCTGCTGCCGGACCGGTTTGTGCTGGTCGGCATCGGCTGCGGCTACGGCCTGAGCGCGCTCACCACGTTCCTGCTGCTGCGCGCGGACCCGTGGAACACACCGCGCATCCTCACCTGGCTTTCCGGCACCACCTACGGCCGGACGGTGCCCGACGTCGTGCCGGTGGCGGTGGGCCTGGCGCTGGCGGTGCCGCTGGTGTTCGGGCTGCGGCGCCGGCTGGATCTGCTGGCGGTCGACGACGACACTCCCCGCATCCTGGGCGTCCGGCTGGAGCGGTCCCGCTTGCTGCTGCTCGGTGCTGCCGCGGTACTGGCATCGCTGAGCGTGGTGGCGATTGGCGCCGTCGGATTTGTGGGCCTGGTGGCTCCGCATCTGGCGCGGTTCATTGCCGGGGCGCGGCACAGCCGGCTGATTCCGCTGTCCATGCTGCTGGGCGCGCTGCTGGTCTCCGTGGCGGATACGCTGGGCCGGACGCTGATTGCGCCGGCGCAGATCCCGGCCGGCCTCATGATTGCCCTGATTGGTGCGCCGTATTTTGTCTGGCTGCTGCGGCGGTCGCGGGGGTAGCGATGGTTAGCCTTACGGAAGCTGGTCCAGAAACCCGCGGACGACGGCGCTGACCAGCGCCGGGCGCTCGGCGATCAGGCCGTGGCCGGTGCCGGGGACGATGCACAGCTGCGCTCCCGGGATAGAGGCGGCCATGAGCAGGCTGTGGTCTGGGCGGATGCTGTCCCGGTCCCCCGATATGATCAGCGTCGGCGCCGTGATCTGGCTCAGGTCCGCCGGGTTGATGTGCGGTTCGGTGGTCCAGAGCCGGAAGAGTTTTGCCATGACGGCGTCCGCGTGGCCCGGGCCGTCCGGTGACAGCCGCTCGTAGGCGAGCCGTTCCCGGTCCGGCTTGTTGGGGTCCTTGGGTGCCGCGTGGACGGGCGGGCCGAGCACCGGCAGCGCACCGGCGTCGTTCTGAAACGCCGAGGGGTCAAGGTTCCCGCTGATGGCGATCAGGGAGCGGACCCGATCAGGGTGGTGCAGGGCCAGCATCACCCCGAGGACAGCACCGTCGCTGAAGCCGAGCACGTCGACCGATTCCAGGCCTTCGGCATCGAGGTAGGCCAGGGTGTCCGAGAGCCCGCGCTCGTAGCTGTAGCCGCCGTCGATGTCCGCCGACCGTCCGTGGCCCGGCCGCTCGAACGCGTACACCTTCCGTTCAGCGGCCAGGGCGTCGGCTTGTTCCTGCAGCGCCTCCAGCGAGCAGAACCCGCCGTGCAGGAACAGAATCGGCCGGCCCTCGCCGGCCACTTCGGAATACAGGTCGACGCCGTTGATCCGGTGATAAGTCATGTGGTCCTGCCGTGGGGTTGGTGCTGGAAGTTTGCCCCGGGGCGGAGGTTTCGCCCGCGCCGGCTCCTTCCATTGTGACGGTACGTACGAGTTTCCCGCCTCCGGTTACAGTCCGAAATGATCGGAGGTCAGCTGCCCACGCTCCCTTCCGAATGTCCTTGACACTAAAACGGCACGGCGCGTCTTCTTGAAGCAGGGCATGGGGATGGCTGGGCAAACTAGCGAGGAGAGACCCATGTCAGGCGCAAGCGGAAGCGGCGAAGAAGTCGAAACGGGGCGGACAAACCGAGCAGAGGGGCGAACAATCCTCTGGGCTCAGGTGCCGCCGGGCCAGTCCAACTTCAACGGGCCGGCAATCTTTATTGCGGAGGTGGCCAAGGACGCCGATGACCCGGACGACTATGAGGACGGCGACTCGTTCATTCCGTCCAACTCTTTCGACGGGATCGTCGGCAAGGGCTGGAGCGGCGGCAGCGCCAGTAACTTCGGCGGAACGCCCGGAGGAACTGGAGTGGTGGGCCGGGGAGGCCGCAACCAGGGAACCGGAGTGTTCGGCCTGGGCGGCGGGACGCCGGAACCCGGCAACGGCGGTGCGGGCGGAATCGGGGTGCACGGTTTGGGCGGCCCGCAGGCCGACTTCTTCGCGGATTACACCACCCCGCCCGGCGCCGGCCTGGTGGGACAGGGCGGCCGGCAGTCAGAGTTCGACAACCGGCTGCGGCTTCCCCACGCGGCAGGTGTCATTGGCCTTGGCGGAGGAACAGGTCCGAATAAGGATCTGCTTCCTGCCCATCCACTGTCCGACACCGGCGGCGTCGGCGTCTATGGCCAGGGGGCAGAACTCACCCTGACCATGGTTCCCCAGCAGGATGAAACCGGGACGATTCCCGGACCGAATGTTGCGAGCGGCCCCCGTTCAGCAGGCGCCGGCGTGCTTGGCAGGGGCGGCGAATCGACGGATCCCCGGGTACGGAACGCTTCCGGCGTCATCGGGCTCGCCGGCGGCGTCCCCATCCCGTCCAGCAACCAGACCCTGGGATTCGGCGTGGTGGGCCACGGACCGGTTGGCGTTCACGGCCGGGGGCTTGCCGGGGCAGGGGTGGAAGGTACGTCCTCAGGAGACCGCGGCGGAACCTTCCAATCGGATGACGCTGCACAAATCCAACTAATCCCCGGGTTCTTTCGGGGCACGTATCCGCCCCCGGTATCGGTGGCACCCACTGCCCTCCCCTCCGGGCGGGAAGGTGTCGTCCAGCTGCCCAAGGACGGCCGCGGCGGGGACCTCATGGTGCTTTCCGACGAGGAGCGCAGCTGCACGCTGTGGTTCTGTGTGGAAGGAGTGAACTCCGGTCCGGCGAAATGGGCGCAGGTCCTTACGGGACCGGCCTTCGACGGCGTTGCCTAGGCGGGCCGCGGGGGCCGCCAGACACGGGCGGTCCGTCGGGACCCACGCAGGCCACCCTGTTCCCGCTCTCAGGGCTCGATGGTCAGGGCACGGATTGCACCGTCGGCGAGGTCGAAGCGGTTCCACAGCATTACGGTGCCTCCGGGGAAGTTGCCGTCCAGGCGAACCAGCACCTCCGCGCGTGAACCTTCCACGGCCTGGCCAATGCGCGTGACGGTGTACTCGAACTCCGTGGAGGTGTTTGCTATCCAGCTGCTGATCGCGTCGGTGCCTTGGTAGGTGGATCCGTCGTCGACCACCACCGCATCCGGAGTGAACAGTGCGGAGGCATCAGCGTGCCGCTTGGCGTCACGCGCATCGAGGTAAGCGGTGACCGCGGAGGGGAGGGCAGCGGCGTCGTACTCCGTAGGCGTTTGACTCATGGTTCTGCTCTTTTCCGTCCATCTTCGGTAGCTTTTACTTTAGAAGTAAGTAGTGGGTGCTAAATTAGCAGTAAGTGGACCGAACGTCGAGCGGCCCGTCTGGAAAAGGAGAACCGATGCCGGCACGCGTGCGCATGGAAGACCGGGAATGCCCGCTGTCCACGGCCATGTCCTACGTGGGCGAGTGGTGGACCATCCTGATCCTGCACGACTGCTTCGACGGGTACACCCGGTTCGACGAGTTCCAGGCCAACATCGGGCTCTCCTCAAGCATGCTGACCGCGCGCCTCAAGACGCTGGTTGACAACGGCGTCCTCGACAAGCGCCCGTACCAGGACAAGCCCATCCGCCACGAGTATGTGCTGACGGACTTCGGACGGTCGCTGCGCCCCGTACTCGTGGCCATGGCAGCATGGCGCAACGCGCAGCTCCTCCCGGAACAGCGGGCAATGATCCTGGTCGACTCGGAGACGGGTCAGGAAGTGGAACCTGCCGTCATCGACCCCGGGAGCGGACTGGGTGTGGAGGATCCCCGGTTTGTGTTTACGGCCGGGCCAGCGGCGGGTCCGGAAATGCGGGCACGGTACGACGGCGGGAGCCGGCCAGGCTCTTAAGCCTGCGGTTCGCAGACCATCGCTCAGTCAAGGAAGAGGGCCATCCAAACGTCGTCGGCCCAGCTGCCGTCCGGCTGAAGGAACTCCTGCCGGAGCTGCCCTTCCACAGCGAAGCCGTGTTGGCGGTAAAGCTCAACGGCAACCGTGTTGGTTGACAGTGCGCGGAGCCCGAGCTTACGTGCTCCGCGCCGTCGCGCTTCATCAACGGCGGCATCAAGGAGTTGGTGGCTGATGCCCCGGCCCCGTTGGCCGGGGGCAACCACCAGGGCATTCAGGTGCAGCACATGATCGTTCTTGGGGATGGGAATGTGGCGGGCCAGATGCGCGTAACCGGCAATGGAATCGCCGTCGACTGCGACGATGACATCCTCGGGACCGCGGCGGTTGTCGAAGAACGGAGCATCAGCATCGTTGGGCGGAAAGACTTGGACTTCCGGTGCCCACGCTGAGGCGTCCAGCCGGGCAAGGGCCCTGGAGTCGGCGGTGGCAGCGGTTCGAATATGCAAGGTTTCTTTTTCCATTCAGTCAGAGCAGCACGGGCAGTTGAGCATGGTTCACCTGTACGGATCGTCTACGAGGACCGGTACAGGGTCATTCCGGCGTGGTAAAAAATGCCGTCCACGAATTCTCCATCAGCGGTGAAACCGGTGTCATCGAGATAGTCGATGTGGTTTCCGGTGACGGTGTAGCTTCCGGTGTACGCTGCCTCCCGTGTCCCGCGGGCCTCGACATAGCGCCCGTTGGCCAACAGCTCATGGCGCACGTGGGAATCCGCTGTTTTCCACATTCCCACGTAGGGGTGCATTGATCGTTCGGTCATGGGTGTCTCCTGGGATATCGTCTGGAATCTAGCGGCGATTATGGATAAAACCGCTTCAACATCATTCATGACGGTTTGAGGTACAAACAGGCCCTGCCGCACCCCGGCTAAACTCAACCTGTTTCAACCGGCCGTCCGGCTGAAGCGCCCAGGCACGAACCGCCTGCAGAGGCGCGTTCTTAGCCAGGGTGCGTTACGTCCTGTCTGGCCGGAGGAGTGTCGGGCAGAATGTGGGCATGACTTCCGCAGGCCTTGGGCCATTTTTGTCTGCCCGCCGGGCTGCCCTCTCTCCGGAGGCTGCGAACATTCGCTGGAGCGGAGTTCGCCGGGTACCAGGCCTCCGGCGCGAAGAGGTTGCCATTCTGGCCGGAGTGAGCGTGGATTACTATGCCCGGCTCGAACAAGGGCGGGAACTCCACCCCTCGGCGTCGGTTCTTGATGCCCTTTGCCGGGCGCTTAACCTGGCCCACGATGCCCGCGAGCATTTGTTCCGACTGGCCGGCGTCGCCCCTGGCACCGTTCCCGTCGCGGTCAGGGAGCAGGTCGACCCATCCCTGCTCGCCCTCATGGACTCATGGTCCGAGACCCCGGCGTTCCTGCTCAACCGCCGCTTGGATATTCTGGCGCGGAACCCGCTGGCTGCCTCTCTCTACCGCGGGTTCGCCAACGCGGACAACCTAGCCCGGATGACCTTCCTGGATCCAGCCGGGCCGGCGTTCTTCGCCGATTGGCATCGTGCTGCGGAGGCGTGCGTCGCGAACCTTCGGCTGGCCCTGGGCTACGACGCCAACGATCATGCCGCCCTCGCGCTCGTCGAGGAACTCAGCGCCGGCAGCGTGCATTTTGACGCGCTCTGGGCCAGCCACAACGTACGCGGAAAAACGCATGAGGCCAAGACATTCCTGCATCCGGAGGTCGGATCACTCACGCTCGAATTCACCTCTTTCGATGTCCGGAGCGCCCCGGGCCAGCAGCTGATCGTCTACCGCGCGGAACCATTCTCTCCAAGTGACACCGCCCTGAGGCTTCTGGGAACGATTTCCTGCCCGGTTGAAGACACCGCCGACGCTGACACTGGCGCTGCCTTCGGCCGGTGACCGTCGGCACGGTCAACCGATTGTGTTACCGGGGCTGTTCAGGTGCCGGCTCCTGCCAGCCTCCGCGGTGCGTCATGGACGGCGGCACCGGTTCCGGTGCCCGCCAGACGACGATGAGCAGGGTCGCGATCGGGCCCAGCAGGATTGAGATGAGGAACCAGTTCCAGCGTGAGCGGTTCTTCTGTTCCGCCAGGCCTGCGTTAATCAGGGCGAGGGTGAACCAGAAGGTGCCGGAGCTGACGTAGTTATCCATCGGGCTACCCAATCACACGTGGCGGGGGAACGCCTCGAATAGCGTCCGGCCATTCATGCGGACAACGACGCCGGCACCTGGCTTGGTGCGCAGCCGAACCGCTGCCGGAAGGCCCGGGCGAACGTGCCGGGGTCAAGGAACCCGGAAGCAAGGCACGCTGTCTGCACGGCATGGCCCCGCACCAGCAGCTCCCGGGCGTGCTCGAGCCGGACCCGCCGGATTTCTGCTGCCGGGGACGTTCCGGTTTCGGCGAACAGGGCCTGGACGGAGCGCACCGAGAGATGCGCCGCGGCGGCAAGTTCCGCCGTCGTGAACTGCGGGTCAGTAAAGCGGGTGCTGATGGTGCGGCACAGCGACTCGCGCAGTTCTGCGCGGGCCTGTGCCGGCGAGGTGCGCGCCCCTGAGCCCCGGCGGCGCAGCTCCCGCACTATTTGTGCCTCGGCGCGCGGTTCGGGGCTGAAACTCAGCAGGGTGGCGTGACCGTCTGAGATGCTGCGCGTGGACCAGCGGACCGGACGGGTGTCCCCCTCGCGGGTGACAAACCATTCTGTTGCGGGTTCCGATCCGCCGGATCCGACAATGGGGCATTCGTGTTCGGGGTACGGGGTTCCATCCGGACGGCTCCGGTGCAGCAGGTCATGGCTGGGACCGCCAACGACGTCGTCGTCTCCCCGGTAGCCCAGGAACCGGATCGCTTCACGGTTGGCGAGCGCCACGAGACCGCGGGAATCAATGACCCACAGCGGTACGGGTGCTTCGCGGACCACCTGTGCCAGCAGATCCATTTCCTGCCCTTTCCCTCGGCTCTCACACGGCCCCCAGTTCAACACCGTAGGAACCCTGAAAGGCAGTTCCGTTGCCTGGTTGTTTCAGGCAGGTAAAAGGCCGTGCTGGCTGCGTTTTTTGCTGGATGGGCTGCGTAAAAAGCCTGACGCGCCGCTTCCGGGCACTCCTACTTTGAGTTCAGGGCAAGTGCCTGCAGGCCATTTACGAGGAGGCAGAAATGACGAACTGGAACACCACCCGAGACCAGGCAACACTCAAGGTGCGCACCGCCGTCGCCCGTTCGGAGTCATCCTGGGCCGAGCTCGCCGAAAAGCTGGACCGTCCGCTGCTGTGGACCATCGCAGCGCTCCTGGGTTCGCATCCGGTGCCCGCGGAACTGGCGGAGAAGGCGGGCGAGCTGCTGGAGCTGGACACCGAAACCGTGTTGGCGCTGCAGGAGCAGCCGTACCGGATTGCCGGGGACTCGCTTAAGGACGACCCCACGATCTACCGCTTCTACGAACTGCTGGCCGTCTACGGCCCGGCGCTGAAGGAAGCCATCCACGAGGAGTTTGGCGACGGCATCATGAGCGCGATCAACTGCAACGTGGAGCTGACCCGCCGCGAGGATCCGGACGGTGACCGCGTGCGCGTGATCATCGACGGCAAGTTCCTGAAGTACCAGTGGTAGGGGGCCCGCGATGAGCTATGTGATTCCCAAGGATTTCGCGGTCCGGATGATCGACGCCGGACACTCCAAGGTGATGCTCTCCACCCGGGACACCCTGATCCGCAGCTACATGGCCGGCGCCATCCTGGCCCTGGCCGCGGCGTTCGCCGTCACGGTCAGCACGCAGACCGGGTCGCCGTTGCTGGGCGCGATTCTGTTCCCCGTGGGTTTCTGCATGCTCTACCTGATGGGCTTTGACCTGCTGACCGGCGTGTTCACCCTGGTGCCGCTGGCCTGGCTGGACAAGCGGCCGGGCGTTACCTGGAAGTCGATGCTGCGGAACTGGGGGCTGGTGTTCCTCGGCAACTTCGCCGGCGCACTGACCACCGCCGTGCTGATGGCTATTGTCTGGACCTACGGCTTCTCCTCCGGAGTGAGCGAGGTGGGCCAGGCGATCGGGCACATCGGTGAAGGACGGACGGTCGGCTACGCGGACCACGGCGCGGCCGGCATGCTCACGCTGTTCGTGCGCGGGGTGCTGTGCAACTGGATGGTCTCCACCGGCGTCGTCGGCGCGATGATGTCCGACAGCCTGCCGGGCAAGGTAATCGCCATGTGGATGCCGATCATGCTCTTCTTCTACATGGGTTTTGAGCACTCGGTGGTGAACATGTTCCTGTTCCCGGTGGGCCTGATGCTCGGCGGCGAATTCACGCTGATGGACTACCTGATCTGGAACGAGATCCCCACGGTGCTCGGCAACCTGGTGGGTGGCCTGACCTTCGTGGGCCTGATGATCTACGGGACGCACGCCCGGACCGCGCCGGGGCGTCAGTTCGCGGCGAAGGTGAAGGTCTAGGTTCGGGGGAACGACGACGGCGGCGGGCCGGCATTCGGGGATCGACCCCGGGTGCCGGCCCGCGTTTCCGGCAGCATCAGGGCCTAGGCAGATCCGGGGCAGCCAAGCACACCCGGAGAGAGTCCGCGGCAAGGTGGGCTGCAGCTCCGCCGACCCTGTAAATGCCGCCGACGCCGGTGCTAGCGTGAAGCAGGGATTGATTCGCTGTGGGGCCCCAGGCCTTGCGGAAGGAGATCGTCATGACCCGTAAACTCCACGAATTTGCCGACCTGTACCGGCGCAGCGGCCCCTGGTGCGTCGCCTACATCGACGCTTCCGCGGGGAATGTGGACAGTCTGGAAGCCGCAGAGGTCCGCCCGGTCGACGTCAGGAGGGCGCTGGCTCAACAGGGCGCACCAGCGGAGGACCAGGAAGCGGCTGAAACCGCGGTGCTTCCCGCTGAGGGATATCCTTCCCCCGTCTCCCGCTACCTCCTTGTCCAGCAGGGCACGGTGGCGTTAAACGAACTCCTGCCCGGAGAGCTGGTACTGCCGGAGCGGGTCTCGGTGGATCCGATTCCCGATCTGCTGCCGCTGCTCAAGCACCGCCCCGAGGAACTGCCCTACATTGTTGCGGAAGTCTCGCGGGAGGACGCGGAGATCCGCCTGCTCTTCGTCGGCCGTGAAGAGTCCTCCGTCGAGGATGTGGAGGGCGAGAAGGAAGACATCACCAAGTTGCCTGCCGGCGGCTGGTCACAGGACAAGTTCCAGCGGCAGACCGAGCAGGTCTGGAAGCGCAACGCGGACCAGGTCGCGGAGCAGATCGACCGGGTCGTGGACAGCAGCGGAGCCAGGCTGATCGTGCTTGCCGGCGACGTCCGGGCGCGGGGACTGGTACGGGACCAGCTCACCGAAGCCCACAAGCCGCTGGTCAGCATGATCGATTCCCACATGCCGGAGTCCGGGGCTGGCCGCCGGGCTTTCGAGGACAAGGTCCAGGAACGCATTGCCCTGCTGTGGGCTGCGGAGCAGGAACAAATCATGGACCGTCTGGCCCAGCAGCAGGGGCAGGCCAACCCGGAGTCCGCGACCGGTTTAGGCGGGGTGCTTACGGCCCTGCAGCAGGCCCAGGTGGACCTCCTGATCCTCAATGACAAAGCACTGGTGGACCACCAGCTGCTGGCCCTGGGAGCCGAACCCTGGGTGGCCAGCGCCCCGGAGCAGTCCCTCGGCGCTGAGGTCCTGGGGCAGGTTCCCGCTCCGGCAGCGCTGATCCGGGCAGCTGCCCTGACCGATGCCAGTCTGCTGCTGGTGCCCAACGGCGTCCTTCCGCACGGCATCGATGTTGCTGCCCTGCTCCGCTGGCCTACCGGCCCTGCGGCGCCAGGGAGCTGACCGGGCCGCCTCAGCTGGCAGCAGCCGCAATGACGTCCGCCAAGTCACCCGGCCGGCTCCACATCGGCCAGTGGCCGGTGGGGAGGTCGAGAACTTCCACGTCCGTGAGCTCTGCGGTTTCGGCGAACATGGGGTGCCCCGAGCGGGCCAGTTCCGTCATCTGTGCACCCGGAATCGAGCAGCACACCAGCGTGGTGGGGACCTGCCGGCGGGCATCGTTGGTCAGTTCGAGCGGTTCGCGCAGCACGGGACCGGGCTCCGGGACGGCCCGGGTACAGAACCGTTCAAGGACCTCTTCGCTCAGGCCCTCGAGGCTGGCCTGCTGTCCCAACTCATCGAAGGCCGGCAGCGGCAGCTCAGCCGCGTCTTCCGGGAAACCGGGCAGGAAGACACTTCCCGGCCCTACGGGCCCGGAGTCGACCCACACCATTCGGTGAATCAGCTCGGGGTGCTGGTCCAGGACCAGGCTGACGGGGAAGTTGGCGCCGCTGTGCGCCACGAGGGTCACCGGCCCGCCCAGGCCGGTAACGACGTCGGCAATCGCCGCTGCCTGCTCATCGAGAGTCCGTGCCGTGCGGGCGGGGTCCTCCGGATCCAGCCCGGGGAGAGTGAGTGCGACGGCGTTGGTCTGGTCAAGGTGTTCCAGGACTTCATCCCAGGCCCAGGCTCCCAGCCAGTGGCCGGCGATCAGGACGATGGGGCTCTTCGTAGTGTTCATGTTCCAACCTTCTCCCCTCGCATGGGCAGGTGTATGTCACTATTTATGTCATGAATTTTGGAGTGCCCGCGTGAGGCGGACCGAGCGGCTCGTGGCCCTGTCCGAGATGCTGCGCCGCAGCGGTAACCGGGGCTGCTCGGCCGAGAACCTAGCCAGGGAGTTCGGCGTCTCCGTGCGGACCGTGAAGCGGGACCTCGATGCTCTGGAGAACAGCGGCGCACCCATCTGGTCCCGCCCCGGGCCCGGCGGCGGATACGGTCTGGCGAGCGGCGGCTCCCTGCCTCCCGTCACCCTCTCCCCCGCGCAGGCCGTGGCGCTGATGGCCGCTGTCTCCGCGGCGTCGGACGCTCCCTACGCTGATCTAGCCTCCGCCGGCGTTCGGAAAATCCTTGACGTCCTGGACCCGCGCACCCGTGCCCGGGCCGATGAGCTGGCATCCCGCGTATGGGTCAACGCCCCGCCCGCGTCCTCCCGCGCGGTCCGGTCCGCACTGGAAGAAGCGATGGCAGACCAGCGGGTGGTCCGCATCCGCTACACCGCCAAGGACGGCGCGGTGACAACGCGCGACGTCGAACCCATCCTCTTTGCCTCCACCAGCGGCCGGTGGTTCCTGGTGGGATGGTGCAGGCTGCGGAACGGGATCCGGTGGTTCACCGTCTCCAGCATCGACCGGGCGAGTGTCACCTCGATGGCATGCACCGGCCACACCGTCGAGGAGGTCGGCGAACCTCCGGCTAACGCGAGGCCGGTGCACGGGCGGTAGACCAGTAGCAGCCCGAATCCTTTAGGCTTCGGGGATGCATGAGGACAGCCTTAACGATTACTCGACTCTGACTCCCCGTCCCGCCGACCGGATCAATGAATTGCTGGAACTGGTTGCGGCCGATTGGAAGCGGTCAGGAAACGACCAGAGGTTCTTTCAGTATCTGGCCAACCTTCAGCATGATCTGGACCTGCCGAAAGATCCGTATGACGTCGAGGACAGCAGCCTCATTGCCCTGCTTCGGGAAAGGGCAGCCCAGGACTAGGCGGTCCCGCAGCCGTTCTTCAGCGCCCCCGCGCAGTCAGCCCAGCCCTTCGAACACGTCGCCCAGCACGGGAGCTCCCGGCTGCCTGGGCGGCCAGGCCTGCACCAGCGGTTCGACGCCGACCATGCGGTTCCAGCGGGAGTCCTCCTCCGCGTCCGGCGGCACCCCGGGCGAGATCACGTGGCGCTGCGTCCGGTGCTGCAGCAGCCCTGCCACTATCCGGTCCGCGACGCTGCTGACATCCACCTCGATGCCAATCTCTTCGTCCGGAACGGGGTTCACGTCATACATCCGGCCTGCTTCCCACGGCTTCAGGCCGCGCCGGATCCGTCCGCTGTTCCAGCGTTCCCACGTGGAGCGGCGGACGCAGCCGTGCAGCAGGCGCTGCGGGCCCGGACCGCCGTCGGGTAAATGCGGCGTCGGTAGCGGCTCCCACGGCAATGTGGTCGGGATGCGCGGTGAGTCCTTCCGGACCAAAGGTGGCGACGACGTCGGGCCGTTCCTGCGCTAGGATTCCGCCGATGCGTTCCACCAGCTCGGCAAACGGCACTTGGTTCACGGCGCCGTCGTCGTAGTCCAGCCATTCGTGCCGGTCCGGCGGCCGGCCGTGCGCGATCCACGCAGCGTCCATCTCCCGGCGGCGGATACTGCCGAGGTCTTGGCTGGCCGGCGGGTAGGCGGGATCGATCAGTCCGGCGCCGCCGTCGGTCGCGTGGACCAGGACAAACCGGAAGCCGGGATCGTGCTCGTGCAGAGCCACGGTTCCGGCGAGCCCGTACGCGTCGTCGTCGGGGTGCGCGACGACGAGGGCCAGGCAGCGGGAACCGTCCATCACTTCACTGGGCTGCGTCCGGGCCGTCAGGTCAGATCGGTGATTTTCGCATTGGCGTTGGAGCGGACGGACTCTACTCCCTTGAGCGCCGAAGCCTTCGATTTGTAGCTTTCGGAGGACGCGATGACCTCTCCGTTGCCTGCCTTCAGGCGGAACCTGAATCCGCCGGCTTTGTCCTGATAGACCTCGAATTTCCCTGCCATGGCTGCCTCGCTTGATCCGGTTCCAATGCCGTTTATCCAGCGTATTCCCGTTCGGGAGAGTCAAACCGTCCCGGCACAAACTTCTCCGGGCGCAGCCGCGCGGACCGGGAGGGTCCCGCTGAGGTAGATTTCCAAGCAGGATCAGCGGGGAACACGCTGTAGGCAAAGGTCATGGGGGAAGCATGTCAACGGCGACGATCTTGCAGATCGCGATCACGACCGGCGTGACCGTGTTTATCGCCCTTATTTCGTGGTGGGCGCGTAAACACCCCAACCGCTCCAAGGACCATCCGGAACGGATCCGCCCGCCCAAGGTGGTGCCGGGAGTCGGATGGCTCTTCATCGCCGTCGGGCTCCTGATGGGCCTGGCCGCGCTGTCCATTGAAGACCCGGAGATTGGGATGGTCATCAGTTCCGTGGCCATCTTCCTTGGCGGGTTGATGTTCCTCTGGATCTACCGGAAGGTCTATGTGGCACCGCGCCAATACGAGCTGGCTTTCCGGAAGATCTTTGGGCCGGAACACGTGCTCCCCTACAGCGACATTGTTGACTACCGGATGCAGCGGATGAAAGGACAGCCGTTTCTGTGGGTCAGATTCGCCAATGGCGTCAAATACAGCCTGAACGTCAATGCCTTTAATGTGGCGCCGATGATGCAGGCCATTGATTTCCACCGGGCTACGGGCCGCTGGCCCATGCCGGTTGATGCCGTCCATCTTCCGCCGGCGGATGCGGCGGCCCGCAACGATCACTGGCCCGGCTAGATTAATCCCATGACTTTCCCGGGGGCCGTGCTCGATATTTCCAACCTGTCCGTAGGCTACGGCGGCCTGCCGGTCTGCGGTCCGATCACGGCACGCGCCGACTCAGGCGAGATCCTCGGCGTCGTTGGCTTCAACGGCGCCGGGAAGTCCACGGCCGCGCGCACCATCGCCGGGAAGCAGCAGATGCTCGACGGCGAGGTCCGGGTCCACGGGCTGCCGGTCAACGAGGACGCCATCCCGTTCCGCCGCTCGGTCGCCGCACTGTTCGACGAGGACGCGTTCTTCCCGTCCCTCTCCCTGCGCGAGCACCTGCAGCTGGTCGCCCGCGGCCACTCGGTCCCGGACCCGGACGCCGCCGTCGACGCCGAACTGGACTTCTTCGCCCTGCAGGAGCGGGCCGACGCCGTTCCCGCCTCCGTCTCCTCCGGCCAGCGCCGCCGCCTGCTGCTGGCTTCGGCCCTGATCCGCCCGTCGTCGCTGCTGATCCTCGACGAACCGGAGCAGCGCCTGGACCCCGCCATGCGCGAACGGGTGGGGGAACGCATCCAGGCCTATGCCGACGGCGGCGGCACGGTCCTGCTGGTGACCCACGATCCGGCGCTGCTGCTGGCCACCGCGCAGCGGTGCCTGCTGATTGACGACGACGTCCGGGAGATCGCGCCCGAGCGCGCCGCCGCGGAAATCGCCGGACGCTGACTTATGACCGCCGACACCGTCCAGGCACCTCCCCCGTTCGACCCGGTCCGTTACACCCGGCAGGCCTCGCGGGCGTTTTCCCGCGGCCGGACCCGGTTCCGGGATGTCTTCGTCGACGTCTACACCGCTGTGCTGGCGCTCGGAACCATTGCAGCCCTGGCTGTGGGACTCGTCCTGGCCCTGCGCGAGCAGGTCGCCCAGGCCTGGAACGTCGGTTCCGGGCGCACCCTGGTGGCGCCGCCGTCGTTCGCCCTGCCCGACGGCGCGGCAGCGGCTGTGCTGGTGTTCGCGGCGCTGGCTGCGGTGATGGTGATCGCCCGGAAACTGGGTCCCGCGGCGGTCAGCGGTCCCGAAGGGTACTGGTGGCTGAGCCTGCCGCTGGAGCGGCGGCCGATGCTGGCCGGCCGGCTGGTCCGGCGCCTGCTGCTCGTGTGGGCGGGCACCGCCGTGCTGTATCTGCCGTTCGGGTTTGTGATGGACCTGGAGACCAGTGTTCGGGGACAGGTCCTGGCGGCTGCAACGTTTGGGGTGGCTGCGGTCTCTGCCGTGCTGCTCGCGGGTTTGCAGCAGGCCCGGCCGGCTCCGCAGTCGGCGGCTGAGCGGCGCAGCGGCAGCCTTCCCGGCCTGCTGGTGCTGGCGCTCCTGAGCCTGGTCACGGTGCGGGTTGCCGCGGGGTCCTGGGTGCTGGCGGTCGGCAGCCTGGGTGTCACCGTTGCGCTCGGACTGCTCGTGTTCGCCCGGCTGGACCGGATCCCGGGCCGGGAGCTGATCCGCGGCGGCGCGGTGTCCGGGCACACCGGTGCCGCGGTGTACCTGATGGATCTCAATGAGGTGGGCCGCGCGCTTTCGACAGAGCCCGACGGCGTTGCTTCCGCCCGTGCTGCGCGCTGGTATGCGCGGGGCGGGCGGACGCCGTTTGGTGCCCTGCTGCGCGCGGATACGGCGGCGTTCCTGCGGACCCGCGGCCTGTGGGTCCGTCCGGTGCTGGTGCTGGCGGTGTTCGTGGTCGTGTTGCTGGCCGGCGGGGCGCAGCCTCCGCTGGTGCAGCTGGGGATGATTGCAGCGGCTGTGTTTGCGGCGGTTCCGGCGCTGGGTGCGGTGGCGCGGCGGACGGCGATCATGCCGGGCCTGGACATGCTGCTGCCGCTGTCGGTGTCCGTCGTGCTTCTGAGCCGCATGGCCCTGCCTGCCGCCGCGCTGACGCTGTGGACGGCGGTGTTGTGTGCGGTGCTGGTGCTGCTCGGTGCGGGTAGCCCGGCGCTGATTGCTCTGGGTGCTCTGGCTGGTGTGGGTTTTGGTGCGTCGGCGGTGCGGGGCGCCTACCGGCCGCAACCCGACTGGACCGTCCCTCCGATCGACACCCCGTTCGGTCCGATGCCCCGCGCGCAGGCCGGGACGATGATCCGCGGTTTCGACACGACGCTGCTGGCGCTGGTTCCGCTGTTGCTCGGACTGTTCCTGGGGTATGTGCCCGGAGTGCTGTTGCTGGCGCAGGCTGGTTTCTCGGCCGTTTGTGTTCTTGTGGTGATGTATTCACAGCCCAGATAAAACCCGGATAGGTTCCCTTTGGCAATCAATGTCGCCGCGATGTAACTGGCGGATTCACGCAAATTGCCGTTGCTTGATATTCGGTCCACCTGCCTCACAGACGGAGTTGAGCAGGCTTCTGCTGATGCCGCAGGTGTCCTGTTGTCCGGATGCGACTCGCGGGCGACTCCCACTCAGGATGCCGTGATCACGGGGCTGGCGGTATTACCCAGACACTCCGGCCAACGATCAAGGGAGCGCAACTAGCCGGGTTCAACGCCATCATCAAATTGAACGAAGCTTTGCTCACCGCCGTACAACACCGGCTAGCGGACGTACTCAGATCGTTCCAAAATTTCCACGCCATGTCGCAGAAGCCTTCGAAGCTGAGTATGCAACTATATGGTCTAGCAATCTCTAACGCAGCACCGAGGACCACCGAAAATAAAGACAGGAATGGCATGTCCAAGGATCTTATGTCGGGTGCCGGGAATCTGGTTTGGCACTACTGTGACGGTGCGGCCCTCAAGAACGCCTTAAACAGTAGAGTGCTTTGGGCAAGTTCAGCCGCCTATATGAACGACTCGAAAGAACTGATGAGCGGTAATGAGGTATTGGCTGACCGCCTCCGGGAGGTTCAGACCGAATTTCCGGAACTCCAGGCTCAGGCTCTCTTGGATACTGTGGGGACGTACTCTTCCTCACGCGAAAGCAAGTTCATCCTGTCCGCTTCAAACGACCCTGACAGCCTCACGCTGTGGCGCTACTACGGCAGGGAACAAGTGAGTTTTGCAATCGGACTCGACAGAGACGTAGACCTGCATGTTCAGCCCCAGAACCTCAGGGACGCCCATCCGTTCCCCCCTTCTGGCTATTACGATGGACCCAGGAACCCGGACGGGACCCTGGAACTTGATCCCGATCGGGAGTCTGAAAACGCAGACCCATGGGTCGATGTTATCTATGACCCTTCCGATCAGGAAGCGTTCATCAAAGAGAAGCTAGATCGCATTATCGACGAGCTTCAGACCCCGAACGGTGGTCAGCAAAAGTTCCGGTTCCGCCGGTTCTTTGCACATATGGCCCTTCAGTCCGCCCTGAGCACGATCAAAGACAGCGGATTCCGAGATGAAAAAGAGGCTCGAATAATAGCGGAGGTAACTCCGTCATGGAAATATGTTCTCCATCGTCCAGGCCGCTTTGGAATGATCCCGTACGTTGAACTTGCCGCGAGTACGCCGCCTCCGCGTTCCAAAGCCGAAACAGACGAAGGAGACGGGCTCCCGGCAAGGCTTCCCATTCGGCAGATAAACATTGGTCCGACGCCTTACCCGGAGGAAGCCAAGTTTGGGCTGGAGCAGTTGCTCTCATTCCTGGGATATCACGATGTCAAGGTTGCGGTTAGCGAGATCCCTTACCGCTAGTTGGGCCTCTTGGACGAGCGGGGATGGCTCAGACTGCAACCGCATTGACGGCATCCCTCACGAGAAAGTGCTGCTCAGACTGTGAGTATGCCACGAGGTCGGGCACTTCCTTCCAAACCTCTTTGGCTATCTCCAGCGCAGGCCTCGCTGACTCTTGTCGCGGCTCCTCATATACAACCCGCAGCTGGACATCAGGAGAAATAGACAGGGGCGGCTGCCCTCTCGATTCGAGTATTCCTCCGCGCCGTCGTAGGCGGTCCATATGCGCCACCCAGGCTTGTATTTCCGTCGACACCTTGTCAACGTCAGACAAGTTGAAAGACCAAGCATTCGTAATCTGTTCTACCGCGTTATCGGTAATCGCAAAGTTGGCGGTTCGAGGGATTGTGCCAACACGTATTTGTGGGCGCGAACGTAGGGCCACGCCACTGTCTGGCAACACGCGCCGCAGTTCGGTCGAAACGAAATTGCTTACCCGCGTGCCAAAAAGCTCTCGAGGCTTTACCTGCGGATCTGCAATTAAGTGCTCGAATAACATCGAAAGTCCAGCCGCAGCTGAGTCAGCTTCCATTGGGTAGGGAGCAGATATCTGCACTGCGTTGTTTAGCCGAGAGGCTATCCGGGAGATGGCTGCTGCACTTAAGCTGCGCTCAGAGTCGGCCAGAAGCACCAATGAGGGTTCAGAACGAGGGGCTCCTCCTGCCCGGAGAGTTCCGACCATTTTTTCGAGCTCTCCGAGCCAATATTTCGCGATCGTGGGGTCACCCCCGAGGCGGCTGGCTCGCTGCAGGTTGCTAACAGGGCGAAACGCCCAGTCATGCCCATCTTTACCGACGAGCAAAGCAATGTTTACGAATTCACCGCGTATAGGGTCCGGCACGTACCGGACGACCCAATATTGGTAGAACATCACTTCACCCCTTCCTCATTACTAAGCTTTGGCTGCCCTTGCTGCTTCCGTCGCAAGTGCGCGCATTCTGGTAACGACGTGTTTTCTTCGGTAGTGGAGCCACCACGCTAGTGTCTCCAAAAGGCTATCCGGAACGCCCCATGCTACGGGCACACTGGCAACGGCGTCTATGAAGTCGGTTACTGATAACAACGCAAGATCGTCCGCAACACCGAGAAAAGCTCCTGGATCCATTCCGCGAACAGACCCATACCATGGCCTCTTCTGGTTGACGGTGACTTCCAAGTCGGCAGGCGTCAGGGGCGCCGGCTCTCCTCCCGTAATCCAGTATCCGTGATCGAAGGACCAGACTTGCTCTTCTCCCGAGCGGTCATACAACCACTGGCCGTCTTCGCCGTAACAGAGTTCCCATAAGGCGATAAACCGGGGTTGTCGGGCGGCGTTGCCATCTCTGGCCGCTGAGTCCAACACTGTTCTTTCCTGGCATGTGCCAAGGAGAAGCGAGCCGTGCGCCACGCCAGCCTGAATGCCGGAGGACAGCAATTCTGGGTGACGAAGCAGAGATGGGGGAACCTCAACCAGCATGGACGGCCGCATCGGTGCGGAAAGTTTTCTGGCCAGCGCCTCAACCACTCGCTCGGCGATTAGAGAATCGATGCCGTGAGCGTTGCCTAGATACTTGACCCAGTATGAGTTCCCGTCGGTCGCAAGGCCCAAAAATGGAAGTGATCCTGTGTCCGCCACTTTTGCGACGGCGAAGATTTGCGTCTCGACGGATGGTCTCGGGTGACCCGACAAAAGGCCTGACCAACTCTCTTTCAGCAAGTAGCTGCTCTGTCCCCCAACGCCCATCTCTCCGTGCCTTTTCTTCGTATAGTCGATGTCCGAGCTTCGTTCCCCCTCAAGGAATGGTTTCCCGGGTAGGTAATCGTCGCACGGGTGTAGATGCTTGTCAGATCACACACCGCTCAGCACAGCACAGCATCGAAACCTATTGTGCACGCTCATAGTTCTTTTTTACCGTCACTCACGCGCATCTCCAGCCCCTTGACGTGACCCACTCCACAAGGCACACTGGATCGTATACGATTTCGTACTTGATCCAGGAGTGAGATGTCCACGAGCAACACCGCCACATCGGAGACACTGGCACAGACCGGCAAGGTCATCGCCGTCCACATCAACTACCCCAGCCGGGCAGCAGAGCGCGGACGCACCCCGGAACAGCCCTCCTACTTCCTGAAGCCCAGCTCCTCCCTCGCCCTCACCGGCGGCACCGTGGAGCGCCCGGCCGGCTGCGAACTGCTCGGCTTCGAAGGCGAAATCGCCCTGATCATCGGCACGACCGCCCGCCGCGTCTCCGTCGAAGACGCCTGGAGCTACGTCAGCGGCGTCACCGCCAGCAACGACCTCGGCGTGTACGACCTCCGCTGGGCAGACAAGGGATCCAACCTCCGCTCCAAGGGCGGCGACGGCTTCACCCCCGTAGGCCCGGCCATCCTCGACGCCGCCTCCGTAGACCCCGCAGCCCTGCGCGTCCGCACCTGGGTCAACGGCGAACTCGCGCAGGATGACACCACCGCAGACCTGCTCTTCCCCTTCGCGCAGCTGGTCGCCGACCTCTCCCAGCTGCTCACCCTCGAACCCGGGGACATGATCCTCACCGGCACCCCCGCCGGCGCCTCCGTGGCCGTCCCGGGCGACGTCGTCGAAATCGAGGTGGACTCCCCCTCCACAGGGCAGACCACCGGGCGCCTGACCACCACCGTCACCGAAGGCACGACGCCGCTGGCTGCCTTCGGCGCGCAGCCCAAGATCGATGACAAGCAGCGCGAAGAAGCGTGGGGCTCCGCCGAGAAGGCGGGCCTCGCGCCCGCGGAGGAACCGACGCCGGCCCTCACCCCGGAGCTGAAGGCCAAGCTTGAATCCGTCGCCACCGCCACGCTCAGCTCGCAGATGCGCGCCCGCGGCCTGAACAACGTCTCCATCGACGGCCTCACCGGCACCAAGACCGGCCGCAAGGTTGTCGGCACCGCCCGCACCCTGCGCTACGTGCCCAACCGCGAAGACCTCTTCAAGACCCACGGCGGCGGCTACAACGCGCAGAAGCGCGCCATCGACTCCGTCCGCGAAGGCGAAGTCCTGATCATGGAAGCCCGCGGTGAAAAGGGCACCGGCACCCTCGGCGACATCCTCGCCCTGCGCGCCATGCACAACGGCGCCGCAGCCATCATTACCGACGGCGGTGTCCGCGACTACTCCACCGTCGCCAGCTTCGACCTGCCCGTCTACTGCGCCAACCCGCACCCCGCAGTGCTCGGCCGCCGGCACATCCCCTGGGACACGGACATCACCATCGCCTGCGGCGGCTCCACCGTCCAGCCCGGTGACATCATCGTGGCCGACGACGACGGCATCCTGGTCATCCCGCCGGCCATCGCCGAGGAACTGGTGGAGGCCTGCATCAAGCAGGAACACCAGGAAGAGTTCATCGCCGAAATGGTCAAGGCCGGCCACGGCGTCGACGGCCTCTACCCGATGAACGCCGCGTGGAAGGAAAAGTACGAGGCCTGGGCGGCGGAACAGGCGTGAACACCTCGTCCAAAGACGGGACAGTGAGCAAGGCCGAACAGGCCTACCAGACCGTCCAGTCGAAGATCTCCTCCGGTGAATACGGCCCCGGGTACCGCCTGGTGCTTGGCCGGATCGCCGCGGACCTGGGCTGCTCCGCCGTCCCGGTCCGGGAAGCGATCCGCCGGCTGGAGGCCGAAGGGCTGGTCCGGTTCGAGCGGAACGTCGGCGCCACCGTCACCGGCATCGACCCCACCGAATACCTCTACACCATGCAGACGCTGAGCCTGGTGGAAGGGTACGCGACGGCGCTCTCCGCGCCGCTCGTCACGGCGGAGGACCTGGCGAAGGCCAAGGCAATCAATGCAGAAATGCGCGACTGCCTGGAGCACTTCGACCCGGTCCGCTTCACGGCCCTGAACCGGGACTTCCACTCCGCACTGTTCACCAACTGCCCCAATCCGCACATCCTGGACCTGGTCCACCGCGGCTGGAACCGGCTGGGCGCGCTGCGCTCCTCCACCTTCAGCTACGTTCCCGGCCGGGCCCAGGACTCCGTTGCCGAGCACGAGCGGCTGCTCGAACTGATCGAGGCAAAGGCCGACGCCGGCATCATCGAGGCCGCGGCCCGCGCCCACCGGATTGCCACTCTCGACGCGTACCTGAAGCACTCCCCCGCAAGCTCCACCCCCTAACCAAAACCCATAGTCCAGACCCCCGCATCAAAGGAGACGCCCCATGGCTGAGCACTACATCCCGGAGAACCTTCCGACCCACATCCAGCACTTCATCAACGGCGAATTCGTTGATTCCATCAACGGCGCCACCTTCGACGTGCTGGATCCGGTAACGAACCAGAACTACGCCACCGCCGCCGCGGGTCAGAAGGAAGACATTGACGCCGCCGTCGCTGCCGCCCGCGAAGCCTTCGTGAACGGCCCGTGGCCGAAGATGAAGCCGCGTGAGCGCGCCCGCATCCTCAACAAGATCGCCGACGCCGTCGAAGCCCAGGAAGAACGCCTGGCGGAGATGGAAACCTTCGACACCGGCCTGCCGATCACCCAGGCCAAGGGCCAGGCCCTGCGCGCCGCGGAGAACTTCCGCTTCTTCGCGGACCTGATCGTCGCCCAGTTCGACGACGCCATGAAGGTCCCCGGATCCCAGATCAACTACGTGAACCGCAAGCCGATCGGCGTCGCCGGCCTGATCACCCCGTGGAACACCCCGTTCATGCTGGAATCCTGGAAGCTCGCCCCGGCGCTGGCCACCGGCAACACCGTGGTGCTCAAGCCCGCCGAGTTCACCCCGCTCTCCGCCTCCCTCTGGGCGGACATCTTCACCGAAGCCGGCGTTCCGGCCGGTGTGTTCAACCTGGTCAACGGCCTTGGCGAGGAAGCCGGCGACGCGCTGGTGAAGCACCCGGACGTTCCGCTGATCTCCTTCACCGGCGAAACCACCACCGGCCAGACCATCTTCCGCAACGCGGCAGAGAACCTGAAGGGCCTGTCCATGGAGCTCGGCGGCAAGAGCCCGTGCGTGGTCTTCGCGGACGCGGACCTCGACGCCGCCCTGGACTCCGCGCTGTTCGGTGTCTTCTCCCTCAACGGCGAGCGCTGCACCGCCGGCTCCCGCATCCTGGTGGAGCGCCCGGTCTATGACGAGTTCTGCGAACGGTACGCTGCCCGCGCAAAGACCATCGTCGTCGGCGATCCCCACGACCCGAAGACCCAGGTGGGTGCGCTCGTACACCCGGAGCACTTCAACAAGGTGGCCTCCTACGTGGAAATCGGCAAGACCGAAGGCCGCCTGCTGGCCGGCGGCGGCCGCCCCGAAGGCCTGGAAGAGGGCAACTACATTGCTCCCACCGTCTTCGCCGATGTAAAGCCCGACGCGCGGATCTTCCAGGAGGAGATCTTCGGTCCCGTCGTCGCGATCACCCCGTTCGACACCGAAGAAGAAGCCCTGGAACTGGCCAACAACACCAAGTACGGCCTGGCTGCCTACATCTGGACCCAGGACCTGACCCGCGCGCACAACTTCGCGCAGAACACCGAGGCCGGCATGGTGTGGCTGAACAGCCACAACGTCCGCGACCTGCGCACCCCGTTCGGCGGCGTGAAGGCCTCCGGCCTGGGCCACGAAGGCGGCTACCGCTCGATCGACTTCTACACCGACCAGCAGGCCGTGCACATCACCCTCGGCAAGGTGCACACGCCCAAGTTCGGCACCGACGACGCCGCCAAGACCGACGCCTAAATCCCCCCGCTCTGTTCGAAGGAGAACCATGAACGCCAACCCCATTCCCAAGCCGTCCATCAACCCGCCGGACATTGTCCGCTGCGCCTACATGGAACTGGTGGTCACCGACCTGGCCAAGTCCCGCGAGTTCTACGTGGACGTCCTGGGCCTGCACGTGACCGAGGAAGATGAGAACGCCATCTACCTGCGCTCCCTCGAGGAATTCATCCACCACAACCTGGTGCTGCGCAAGGGACCCGTCGCCGCCGTCGCGTCCTTCGCCTACCGCGTGCGCACCCCGGAAGACGTGGATATTGCCGAGGCGTACTACAAGGAAATGGGCTGCCGCACCGAGCGCCGCGCGAACGGCTTCACCAAGGGCGTGGGCGACTCCGTCCGCGTGGAGGACCCGCTGGGCTTCCCGTACGAATTCTTCTACCACGTTGACCACGTGGAGCGCCTGACCCAGCGCTACGACCTCTACTCCGCCGGCGAGCTGGTGCGCCTGGACCACTTCAACCAGGTCACCCCGGACGTTCCCCGCGGCCGCGCCTACCTGGAGAACCTGGGCTTCCGCGTTTCCGAGGACATCAAGGATTCCGAGGGCGTCACCTACGCTGCGTGGCTGCACCGCAAGGACACAGTGCATGACACCGCCCTCACCGGCGGCGACGGTCCCCGCATGCACCACGTCGCGTTCGCGACCCATGAGAAGCACAACATCATCCAGATCTGCGACAAGATGGGCGCCCTGCGCATCTCCGACCGGATCGAGCGCGGCCCCGGACGCCACGGCGTCTCCAACGCGTTCTACCTCTACATCCTGGATCCGGACGACCACCGCATCGAGATCTACACCCAGGACTACTACACCGGCGACCCGGACAATCCCACCATCACCTGGGACGTGCACGACAACCAGCGCCGCGACTGGTGGGGCAACCCGGTTGTTCCGTCCTGGTACACCGAGGCCTCCCTGGTCCTGGACCTGGACGGCAACCCGCAGCAGGTTGTGGCCCGCACCGACTCCTCCGAAATGGAAGTCACCATCGGCGCTGACGGCTTCTCCTACACCCGCGGCGACGAAACCGACTTCAAGGTCGGTTCGCAGCTCTAATTCCGGGGCGTACCGCGTACGACGGCGGGAGGGACAGCTTTGGCTGTCCCTCCCGTTTTCGTTGGGTCTGGGTATCAGGATTCGGGTATGACAGCGGCGACCGATGCGAGGACCCGCTGGAAGCCCGGACTGACCCGGACCGCCACCGCGCCGTCGTCCTTCCTGTGCGTGAGCTGTTCGTAGCCGCTGCCGTTCCACCAGTAGACGTGCGGACTTACCGGACCGGGAACGCTGCTGTATGCATCGATTCCGAAGCCGGCCATTCCCTGGATGGCTCCCATGACTGATGAGTCCTCAATGATGTGCCAGGCAACCTGGTGCCGGCTGGGCACACACAGAAGCCATCCGAAGTCCTCATGCACGCGCTTGCCGGTGACCTGCGTGGCAAGTCCGGGAAGCAGCACTGCCCGGCTGCCCGTGTAGAAGGAGTTGCCGGAAAGGCAGCTGAAGGTTGAGCCATAAGCCGGGATGGTTTCAAGCCGCTCGACATCCAGGCCCAGCAGATTGGCGATCCCCTGGTTCCTGAGTGCCTCCCACCCGCCGAACTGCTGGGCCTTCTGATGATCAAACATGGCAACGGAATCCGGGAGGTCCAAGGCCAGCAGCTCGACGATCCCCGGGGCGAACTCGCGGTAGGGATACCCCTCCAGGCTGGGAAACGCCGATTCCTCATAGAGCCGGGAATATGTCTGCTGGGCGGCGTCCTCGGGCGTAAGGGCGGCGAAGGGATCCTGGTCGAAACCTGCCAGCACGTTCTTCAGGTGACCGGCGATCGCAGGCCTCCAGTCTGCCCGCGGCAACCCGCTGCACAGCGCGGCGATATTCCAGAACCCGTACTTCCGCCCCTCGCTGTCCACCGCATGGTCCGGATGGATCCCGACCTCGAAACCCATCTCGGCGAAAACCTCACGCGTCAGGGCGCGGAAGTCGTTGGCTTCCGAGGCTGAAAACACCGTCAGGTACGGGTCGGGGCCCTCCTCCTGTGCCGGTTCCTTCCCTGATGAGCGCTTCTTTCCAAAAATCCCCATTCGAGCTCCCCCTTGTTGAGACGGATGATTGTCCGATCCTGCCGCACTGCCCCGGATTCGTCCCGGCCGACCCGCCCATCGAAACGGGGGTTTTCATGCCCGATCTCCGGCGTTCCGCTCCTTTTTGTGCTGATCGCTCCGGTACGCCGCGGAGCAGATGGCACAAAACCGGTGCAAAACCGGGGGCACCGCGGCGCGCGCAGCCCGGACCCCCTAGAACTGAATCCCCCGCGACAGACCGCCGTCCACCAGCACATTCGCACCGGTCATCCGCGAAGCACGCGGGCTGGAGACAAAAACGACGACGTCGGCCACCTCCTGCGGCGTGCCCATCCGGCCGGTGGGGTTCAGGGCCAGGGACTCCCCAAACATCTCCGGAGCATTCGCCTCCAGACCTTGCCACACACCGCCGTCGAAATAGGTATTGCCGGGCGAGACCGTGTTGGCCCGGATCCCCGTATCGGCCAGCTGGAACGCCAGCCCGGCCATGTAGCCAATCAGTGCCGTCTTCACCGTGCCGTACGGCCCAGAGGCGAAATCCACTTCCCGTCCGGAAACACTCGAGATCGCCAGCAGCGAGCCCGACTCGCTGCGCCCCACGTGCGGAATGGCCGCCTGCATCAGACGCACGGTTCCCATCAGGTCCACCCGCAGGCTCGCTTCCCAGGACTCGGGCGACTCCGGGATCGCCAGGGCGCTGACGTTGCTGACCACGGCGTCCAGTCCGCCGAAGCGGCCGGCGACGTCGTCCACCCAGGCGGCCACGCCGTCGCCGTCGCCCACGTCCAGGATGGCGCCCTCCACCTTGACCCCGCTGTCAGCGAGGGCAGCCTCGGTGTCCGCGATTTCCGCAGCATCGCGGGCGCAGAAAGCAACGTTCGCTCCCTCAGTGGCGAACGCCTCCACGATGGCCCGCCCGATCCCCCGTGTTCCGCCGGTGACCAGCGCCGTCTTGCCGTTCAACTGCAGGTCCATGACTGCTCCTTGTGGCTAGAGAAGTTCTGCGCTGCGCCGGCGCAGGTCGGCGTGCAGGCCGTCGTAGGCGTCGGCCGCGGGGAACAGGGACTTCCGGGCTTTGACCACCACTGAATAGTTGGCATCCACCGCATTCGCGATCGGTGCCTGCGCGGTTTGAGTGAGCAGCTGGTAGGCGTCCATCTGGTGCAGCCCGAACAATTCGCCGAACCAGCGCACCATCTCCACCTGCCCGATCCGCCAGGAATCCTCCATGGGCCGGGACGATCCCACGGCCATCCACTCTGCGTCGGTCTCGAGCCGCGGCCACGCCGGCGCACCGCCCTTGATCAGCTCCACCAGGATCGTGGAGTGCATGGCACCCTCGACGGCGGTGCCGCACGCTTCGCCCTCGCCCTGCCGGTAGTGCCCGTCGCCAATCGAGAAGAGTGCACCGGGCTGGTTTACGCCGAGGTACACGGTGGTTCCGGCTTTCACCTCGGGGGCGTCCATGTTCCCGCCGAAACGCTCGGGCACCAGCGAAGACCGCACCTGACCGCCCGGCGGAGCCACGCCAACGGTACCGAGCATGGGTTCCAGCGGCAGGGCGACGTCGAAGTCCCCGAACCGGGCGGAGAACCCCACCGTCTGCCGGGCGGAATCGACGTGGTAGATCCAGGTGGTGTCCGGCAGCGGGTCCTGCAGGAACGCGGTGCGGTCGGTGCTGGTGAGCCCGCCGAAGAACGGGATGGTGGCGGACGCGCCGTAGCTGCGGGCCGGCGTCAGGTCCACGATGTGCAGGGCGAGGGTGTCCCCCGGCTCGGCGCCTTCAACAAAGAACGGGCCGGTCTGCGGGTTCACGAAGTTCAGGTTGACCTTCTCGCTGGACAGGTCCTCCACAGAGGTGAGCGCGTTATTGAAGGCGTCCTCCGACCAAAGTTTCAGCGCGGTTCCCGGGTTGATCCGCATCACCGGTTCAGCACCGCCGAAGGTGTAAACCAGCTGGTCCGGGCGGGGGCGATACTCAATGATCTCCATGCGCCGCGAGCCTAGCGAAAGTTCTGGCTTCTGGATACGGGGAGCGAAGCCGGTTTGGTCGTGTCGCGTGGGTTTTCAGGAACAGCCGGCACATCCAACGAAAAACTGAAGCTGCGCGGTCCCAGCCGGAGGTGGGCAACCCGGAGCGGCCCTGGTCCCAGGGCCGCTCCGGGTGCGTCAGTCGTCGGTACCGAAGGCGGCGTCGAAGGAGGCCGACGGCGCCGGGTAGTCATAGGCGCGCAGCCGCTCCAGCGCTTCGGGTGCACCGTGCAGGCGGTCCATCGAGGCGTCTTCCCACTCCACGGAGATGGGGCCGTCGTAGCCAATGGCGGCCAGGGCACGGAAGCTCGCTTCCCAGGGGACACTCCCCCGCCCCGCGGAGACGAAGTCCCAGCCGCGCCGCGGGTCGCCCCAGGGCAGATGGGATCCAAGGACGGTCCGCTGTCCGCTGAGGTTCAGGAGCGTGTCCTTGCAGTCAACGTGGTAGATCCGGTCCTTGAAGTCGTAGATGAAGCCCACGGGGTCGATGCCCTGCCACATAAAGTGGCTGGGGTCCCAGTTGAGCCCGAAGGCCGGCCGGTGGTTCACGGCTTCGAGGGTGCGCTTGGTCGTCCAGTAGTCGTACGCGATCTCCGAGGGGTGGACCTCGTGTGCGAACCGGACACCGCACTCATCGAAAACGTCCAGGATGGGATTCCAGCGGTCGGCGAAGTCCTGGTAGCCGGCGTCGATCACGCTCTGCGGGACCGGCGGGAACATTGCCACGTACTGCCAGATGGAGGAACCGGTGAACCCGACCACCGTTTTCACGCCGAGGGCGCGGGCCAGGCGGGCCGTGTTCTTCATTTCCTCCGCTGCACGCTGCCGCACACCTTCGGGGTCGCCGTCGCCCCAGACCCGCGAACCGACGATCGCCTTGTGCCGGAAGTCGATGGGATCGTCGCAGACTGCCTGGCCCTTGAGGTGATTGGAGATGGTCCAGACCTTGAGGTTGTACTTCTCCAGCAGCTCAAGCTTTTCGCCGACGTAATCCTCGTCGTCCCAGCGCCAGGCGTCCAGATGGTCTCCGGCAACCGTGATTTCCAGGCCGTCGTATCCCCAGGACGAGGCCAGCCGTGCGACTTCCTCGAACGGGAGGTCCGCCCACTGTCCGGTAAAAAGGGTGAAATTACGTGCCATTGAATTTCTCCTCGGTGTTGGCCGGACAGCTGTGTCCGGAGCTCATCAGCTTTCGGTTTTGGTCCAGGTGCTCTCGTTTGCCGCGCTGCGTTCCACCCCGCTGAGGACCTTCTGCACCTGCAGCCCGTCCGCGAAGGACGGTTCAGGCTGGCGGCCTGCGGCGATGGCTTCCACAAAGTCCCTCACCTGGTGCGTGAATCCGTGCTCGTAGCCCAGCATGTGCCCGGTGGGCCACCATGCTGACATGTAGGGGTGTTCGGGTTCGGTGACCATGATGTCGGTGAATCCCTGGCGGGTTGCCGGCGCCGTCGCATCGTAGAAGCCCAGGGAGTTCATCTTTTCCAGGTCGAAGCTGACGGCACCGCGCGAACCTGCCACTTCCACCCGTAGCGCGTTTTTCCGACCGGTGGACATCCGGGTCGCTTCGAAGGAACCCATGGCACCGCCGTCGAACCGGCTGTTAAACAGTGCGAGGTCGTCCACGGTGACCGGACCGCGTTCCTCTGTCCCCGTCCCGGCCAGGCCGGACGCCTCACCCAGCAGGGGGCGCTCGTGGACAAAGGTATTAAGGGTGCCGCTGACCGAGGTGATCTTCTGGCCGGTGATGAACTGCGCCAGGTCGACGGCGTGGGCACCCAGATCTCCCAGCGCCCCGGAGCCGGCGGCGTCCTTCTGCAACCGCCACGTCAGCGGAGCGTCGGGGTCAACCAGCCAGTCCTGAAGGTAGACGGCACGCACCTGCCGGATCTCGCCAATGGCACCGGACTGCACCAGGTCCCGGGCGAAGGATGCCGCGGGCACCCTGCGGTAGGTGAAGCCAACCATGGCCATGCCGTCGGCCCTCTCGGCAGCGGCGGCCATGGCCTCTGCTTCCTCGAGGGTGTTGGCCAGGGGTTTCTCGCAGAGCACGTGCTTGCCGGCTTCGAGGGCGGCAATGGCGATCTTGGCGTGGGATGCGCCGGGGGTAACGATGTCTATGACGTCGATGTCATCGCGGGCCACCGCTGCCCGCCAGTCGGTCTCCGTCTGCTCCCAGCCCCATTTGCGTGCTGCCGCTTCCGCCCGCGAGGCGTCGCGCCCCACAAGCAGGGTCATTTCCGGAGCTGCAGGCAGGTCAAAGAAGCGGGGTGCAACCCGCCATCCCTGCGAATGGGCAGCACCCATGAATCCGTGGCCGATCATGGCAACTCTCAGGGGTGAGACGTCGTTCAGCATGTTTCCTCTTATCCGGCGGTTGAAAAGCTCAGCGGCAGCGCGGGGCACCCGTCGCCTGTTCAGGCGCCCCGCCCTTCGGTCCTAGGATTCGAAGGCAGTCGGCAGGTACTGCTCGACGTTCTCCTTGGTGACGACCGGCGCGTTCAGGACAATGCGCTTCGGGACCTCAACTTCAACCAGGTCGCTCATTGCCTTGTTCTGCGCGATCAGCCGGGCCAGACGGATTCCGTCGGCTGCCTGGGTGGACGGGTAGATCACCGTGGCTTCCAGGACGCTTTCACCGGACTGGATCTCCCGCATGGCGTTGGCCGATCCGGCTCCGCCGACCATAAAGAACTCATCCCGGCCGGCATTGTCGATCGCTGCCAGCACACCGATGCCCTGATCGTCGTCGTGGTTCCAAATGGCGTCGATCTCCGGGGCTGCGGAGAGCAGCTGCGACGTCGTTGCCTCCCCGCCCTGGACGGTGAAGTCTGCGGCCACCCGGTTGCTTACTTCCAGTCCGCAGGACTCGAGGGCGTCAGCGAAGCCCTGGCTGCGGTCCTGCGTCAGCGGCAGCGAGTCGATTCCGGCGATTTCCGCGACGACGGCGTCGTTCTGGCCCTCAAGCCTCTCGCAAATGTAGTTGCCGGCGCTCACGCCCATGCCGTAGTTGTCCCCCAGCACGGTGGCACGTGCGGCGGTGGGGCTGGAGAACTCACGGTCAACGTTGATGACCGGAATACCGGCCTCGGTGGCCTGGGCGGCGACCTGGGTCAGCGCGGCACCGTCCGTGGGCAGCAGCACGATGGCGTCGACGCCGTCGTTGATGAACTGTTCAACCTGGCTGATCTGGAGGTTGGCGTCGTTGGTGCCTTCCGCGACCCGCAGTTCAACGTCAGGGAGGTCCTCTGCGGCAGCAATCGCGGCGCTGTTGATGGCGCCAAGCCAGCCGTGGTCTGCTGCCGGGCCGGAGAATCCGATGACGACGGTGTCACCCTCGGCTTCGTTGCCCTCGACCGACGCATTGGTGGGCTGGCTGTCGCCCCCGTCATCTCCGGATGAACACCCGGCGACCAGGGCGCCTACTGCCAGGAAGGCACCGGCGTGGATGAGCATTTTCCGTTTCTTAAGAACTGCAGGCATCTGTGTCTCCTCATTGAGTCGGTGCGTCTTCGCTGCGTCTTAGGCAAGGACACGGCCACCTCTGAAAGCCGCAACTTTGCGTGACCCGCATCACAATAACAGAAGATTGAAAATAATCGACGACCTTATACCGACTGCCGACATAATGTGTTAGGTTCCTCACATGTTCGATGAAGATCAGCCCCCTTTGCTCGAGGTGCGCGGCCTCTCGAAGCACTTTGGCGCCGTACAGGTACTCAAGGGCGTGGACCTCCAGGTGCTTCCCGGAGAGGTCCACTGCGTGATGGGCCAAAACGGGGCCGGCAAGTCCACCCTGATCAAAACCCTCTCCGGAGTGCATGAACCGGACGGCGGGGCGATTCTGTGGGAGGGCAGGGAAGTCTCGCTTCGCCATCCGACGGAAGCCCTGGCCCTGGGCATCGCCACCATGTACCAGGAACTGGACGTCGTGGACGGACTCACCGTGGCGGAGAACATTTTCCTGGGCCATGAAAAGGCGGCGGGCGGGATCCTCAATGTGAGGAAGACCCGCGGGCTGACCCGTGACCTGCTGAAGCGGCTCGGACACAGCAGGCTCTCGCCGGCGGCTGAGGTGGGAACACTGTCCGCTGCGAACAAGCAGATCGTCAGCCTGGCCCGTGCCCTGTCCCGCGATACGAAGCTCATCATCATGGACGAGCCCAGCGCCATCCTCGATTCAGGTGAGGTGGCGAACCTCTTCCGCGTGATTCGGGAGCTCACTGCGCAGGGAATCGCGGTGGTGTATATCTCCCACCGCCTGGAGGAAATCCGCCAGATCGGTGACCGGATTTCGGTCCTCAAGGACGGCAAGAGCACCGCCAGCGGACTTCGGGTCACGGAGACTTCACGGTCGGAACTGGTCCGGTTGATGACCGGACGGGACGTCGAAAACGTCTTTCCGCCGCGGAAGCCGGTTTCTCCGGATGCTCCGGTGGTCCTGGACGTGGAGGACCTCCAGCTGCGGGGAGAGTTCAGCAAGGTCAGTTTCCAGCTGCGGGCGGGAGAGATCCTGGGATTCGCCGGGCTGGTGGGCTCCAAGCGCTCAGAGATCCTGGAGACCATCTGCGGCGTCCGCAAACCTACCTCGGGCAGGATCTCGGTCAACGGAAAACGCCTCCGCCCGGGTTCAGTGCCCGCTGCCGTCAAAGCAGGAATCGGGCTCTCTCCCGAAGAACGGAAAAGCCAGGGCCTCATCCTGGATGAGCCCCTGTTCAAGAACGTCACGCTGTCCACGTTCGAACGGTTCGCACGCGCCGGCTACCTCAATGAAAAGGCGGAGCGGGACGCAGCCCGGGACCAGATCACCGCGTTGGAACTGCGTCCGGCGGATCCGGACCGGCCCACCCGCACGCTTTCCGGCGGCAACCAGCAAAAGATCCTCCTGGCCCGCTGGGTTGTCCACGGAACACCGGTGCTGCTGCTCGACGAACCCACCCGGGGCGTCGACGTCGGCGCACGTGCGGAGATCTACAACCTGATCCGAAGGCTCGCAGCCGACGGGACAGCCATCATCGTCGTCTCCAGCGAAATCGAAGAAGTGCTGGGGCTTGCGGACAAGGTGCTCATCATCGACGACGGCAACGTCCTGGCCGAAAAGAATCCAAGCGACATTGACGAGCATGGCGTGCTCGATCTCATCATGAAGGGAAGTGCCGCGTGAGCGAGCCAAACACCACGGTCGCTGATCCGACCAACACCCCGCCGGGCGGCAGCAGCAGCAGCTCCTCCGGGACCAACCCGCTGAAGAATGCCCTGGGTGGTTCAGCCGGGCGCAGCCTTGGGCTCGTCGTCGCTCTGGGCCTGCTCGTCGCCGTCGGTGCCATCACCAGCGGTGACCGGTTCCTCAATGTGGAGAACTGGCTAACCATCCTGCGGTACGCGTCCATCCTTGGCGTCGTCAGCATTGGCGTCACCTTTGTCATTACGGCCGGGGGCATCGACCTGTCCGTGGGTTCGGTCCTGGGGCTGGCTACCGTGGTCGCCAGCCTCACCAGCGTCCAGCTCGCGGCAACGCAGTCGTCGTGGCTGCTGATGGTTTTGGTGGCTCTTGCCGTCGGCGCGGGAGTCGGACTGCTCAACGGCGTGGTGATCGCCTACGGAAACGTGGTTGCCTTCATCGCGACACTCGCGACGCTGGTGGGGGCACGCGGCCTGGCTGAGCTCATCTCAGGGCGCAGCACGCAGATCGTCACCAATCGGGACTTCTCCAAGGCCATGCGCGGTGAGTTCCTCGGCATTCCGGTCCTCGTGTGGATTTTCATCCTGGCCGCCGCCGTGGGCTGGTTCCTGCTGAACCGCACCACGTTTGGGCGGCGGACCGTTGCCATCGGCGGCAACCGCGAAGCCGCCCGGCTTGCCGGCATCAAGGTCAAGCGGCACCTGGTAGCGCTGTATGTCCTGTCCGGACTTTTCGCCGGCATCGGCGCAGTCATGATGCTTGGCCGGACAACGGCCGGCACCTCGACCCACGGCCTGCTGTTGGAACTCGACGCGATTGCCGCCGTTGTGGTGGGCGGCACCCTGCTGATCGGCGGCCGCGGCACCATCACGGGCACCGTCCTGGGCGTGCTGATTTTCGCCACCCTCACCAACATCTTCACGCAGAACAACCTGGACACTTCCGTCCAGGCCATCGTCAAGGGCACGATCATCGTTGTCGCGGTCCTGCTGCAGCAGCGCTTCGCTACCAAGCGGCCGTCCAAACGGGGCGGATAACCGCCCGCGGACAGCCGCGGGCACACCAGCCGGGCATCAAGAACGAAGCAGAGGGCGCGCACCAGTGAAATTCCTTGACGCAGAGTACGCAGTGGAAACCGGCCCCGGGCTGGGACTGGTTGAAGACGTCCTGGACCAGTTCTTCACGGATGCCAAGCTCCGGGCGGTCTCCGTCCATCCGGCCTACCTCAGCCTCTGGGAAGCCATTGAACGGAACGCTGCCTGCGGCAAGCGGTTCCGTCCGCGACTCCTCATGCTCGCCTACCGCCAGCTGGGCGGAAGGGACCCGGCGGCCGCTGCGCGGCTCGCCGCCGTCTATGAACTCCTGCATAACGCGTTCCTCATCCACGACGACGTGATTGACAGGGACGTAGTCAGGCACGGTGTTCCCAACCTCTCCGGGCACTACGCGAACAAGTCGCGGCGTGCGGGCGCCACCGAGGAAGCTGCGCAGCATGCCGGCATGGCTGCCGGACTGCTGGCCGGAGACCTGGTCCTTGCCGGGGCGTACCGCCTCCATGAAAGCGTCGCAGCGGACAGCGGGGTCCGGGCCGAGCTCAGTGCGATCCTGGACCACGCCGTCTTCTCTTCAATCGGCGGGGAGCTCCTGGACGTCGAGTTCGCCCGGGCAGTTGAAATGCCCTCACCCGGGGAGGTGCGGACGGTGGCCCGCAGGAAGACCGCCGTCTACTCTTTCGAGGCACCGCTCCAGGCCGGTGCGGTGCTGGCAGGCGCCGCAGCCCCCGCGGCTGCAACGCTGGCTGCCTTCGGACGCGACGCCGGAATTGCCTACCAGATTGCCGACGATGTCCGCGGGACATTTGGGGACGAAGCGGACACGGGGAAGACGAACAGCGGGGATCTCCGGGAAGGCAAACGGACTGTCCTGCTCTCCTACGCAGCCTCCAAACCGCAGTGGGGCCGGATTTCGGAGCTCATGGGCGGGGCCGGGATGACAGCGGCAGAGGTGCAGAAGGTCCGGGACCTGCTCACGGAGTGCGGCGCCCGGGACCATGCAGTGCAGCTGGCATCCGAACATGCGCATGCTGCCGTGAAACAACTGGGGGAAGAGATTCCGGCGGCCCTGGCGGAGAGCCTGGAGAGCCTCATGCACTCGCTCGTCGCCGGGCTTCACTCCCCCTGAGCCCGTCCGCCGCGGACGGCGGCCTGGAGCGGGAATACTATGGGAAACTAGTCCGGTTCTGGCCCGTCCGCCAGAAGGACCTACTACGGGGGAAGAATATGTCTGCGTGGAATGCGGCCGTGCCGAATGACTGACTCAGCCTTGGGCAGGACCCCTGCCCGCACGTATCTGGGCAGCAACCGGGATTCAAGCCGCCAGCACAATCTCTCGACTGTCCTGCAGCTTGTCCACTCCACCGGCGGGATTTCCCGTGCCCAGCTCACCCGCACCACCGGGTTGAACCGTTCCACGATTGCGGCCCTGGTCGGTGAGCTGTCCCAGCTGGGCCTGGCCGTTGAAAGCGACCTGGATCCAGCGCAGCAGCACGGCCGCCCCAGCATCATGATCGAGCCAAGCCCCGCCGCCCTGGCGCTGGCCGTCAACCCGGATGTCGACGTCGTCAGCGTCGCCCTGGTCTCGCTCGGCGGGCACATCGTTAATACTGTCCGTTTCCATACTGTCCGGGCACCGTCCGGGGTTGAGGTGGTCAACATCGTGTCCGCCATCTACGCGGGCATGCGCACCTCCCTGCCGGACGGCCACCGGGTCATGGGCGTGGGCCTGGCGATACCCGGGCTGGTGCGCCCTGATGACGGAACAGTCATCGACGCGCCGCACCTGGGATGGCAGGACGAACCGTTGAGCTCCCGCCTGGGCGAGGCCATGGGGCTGCCGGTTTTCACAGCGAACGACGCCGTTGTGGGCGCCCGCGCCCAAGCCGCGTTTGGTGCCGGGCGGGGCGTGGCAGACCTGGTGTACCTGTACGGCGGGGCCAGCGGAATCGGCGGCGGCGTCATCAGCGACGGCCGCCTGATCCGCGGGGCCACCGGATTTGCCGGACAGCTTGGGCACACCCACGTACGCACCGGCGGAGCGGCCTGTACCTGCGGTTCCTTCGGCTGCCTGGAAGCGGAGGTCACCAGGGCGGCTTTGATTGAGGCGGTGGGCCTGCCGTCCGGCGAAATCGAAGACCTTGAGGAAGCACTCCTGGAGAAACTCCGGGACGGGTCCGCCAACGAGCGGCTGCGCTCGGTCATCCAGCAGCAAATCGGGCTGCTGGCAGTGGGCCTGAAATCGGTGATGAGCCTTATCAACCCCTCAGTGGTAGTCCTGGGCGGTTTCCTTCGCATCCTGGTCCGGGCGGCACCGGGGGCCCTGGAAGAAGCGCTGGCCGGCTCCGGAACCCGCGGGCCATGGGAAAACGTGAGGATCGAGCTTGCTCCGCTGGGCGACGACCCCATCCTGATAGGAGCCGCGGAGCTGGTTTTCGAACCGCTCCTGGCGGACCCGGCCGGTTTCCTGCAGCGGCCGGCAGCCCAGTAACGGCCCTCTGCTGCCCCACAGCGAAGGACCCCTGCACCGGTTTCCCGGCGCAGGGGTCCTTTTCCTGTTCCTTATTTATAGGTCGGTCCTGTTGATGCAGCCTGCGGCCTTAGTTGCCGGGGACCAGCACAACTTCCGCGGTTCCCGTGAGCGGACCTGTGCCGCCGTCGCCCGAGTCAGTGTAGGAGGCGCTGAAAACGCCCGACAGATTGTCGGTAGCGGGATCATGCCCCTCAGGCACTGTGGTGACGATGGATCCGGTGCAGCCGGTGGTGGTGGTCTGCGGGTGGCCGTGGTTGTCATGGCCCAGGATGTAGGTCACCTGGACACGCGAGCAGTCAACCGGCTGGTCATCCGTCACCCGGACTTCGTAGCTGACAGTGTCACCGAACTGGAAGGACTGTCCGGCAACGGGAGTCACGAACTCCACCACCGGCGCCTGGTTGCCCACTTCAATGAACACCTCTGCCGAGGAGTACTTGCCCCGGTGCTTCCCGCCCTGGTCTGTCACCTGGAGGTTCGCCGTGTACGTTCCGATTTCCCCGTAGGTGTAGGTGGGATTGGGCTCGCGCGAGTCCACCACTCCATCGGAGTTGAAGTCCCAGGCGTAACGCAGCCTGTCGCCGTCCGCGTCCGTGGTTCCCGCACTGGAGAACTGGACGGTGAGCGGTGACATGCCCACTGTGGGGGTGCCGGTGGCAACGGCGACCGGCGTGTGGTTTCCGCCCTCGCCAATGAAGTCGATGCGGGAGAGCTGGGCGTCCGGGTTCTCGCCAAAGTACCCGTCGCCGTATTCCAGCACGTAGAGCGCACCGTTGGGGCCGAACTCCATGTCCATGGGGTTGTCCACGATGAGGGAATCCACAACGTCTTCAATGGAGACGAGCGCGCCGCCCTTGGTGGTCATGGCCTTGATGTAGTCGCGGGTCCACTCGTACAGGAAGGACTTTCCGTCGTAGTACTCGGGCCAGGCAACGGGCGCCCGTCCCTTGCTGGCCTTCTTGTCGAAGTGGTAGACCGGACCGGCCATGGGACCGATTCCGCCGGTTCCAAGTTCCGGGAACTCCGGAGACGGCCCGTAGGAGTACCAGACCTGGGGCTGTGCCACCGGCGGCAGCTCGCGCATCCCGGTGTTGTTGGGCGACTCGTTCACGGGCGCAGCGCAGTTGAACGGTTCTCCGGACGTTCCCGTGGCAAAGTCGTAGTCCACGTACGGCAGCTCGGCCGTGGCGCAGTACGGCCATCCGTAGTTGGACGGTTCGGTGACCACTGCCCACTTGCCGGTTCCAGCCGGGCCCCTCAGCGGGTCCGCCGTGCCGGCGTCGGGAGAGTAGTCCCCAATAAAGAGCTCACCGGTCTTTTGGTTCAATTCAATGCGGAACGGATTGCGGAGCCCCATCACATAAATCTCGGGACGCGTCAGCGGTGTTCCCGGAGCGAAGAGGTTGCCCTTCGGAATCGTGTAGCCGCCGTCCTTCGTGGGGGTTATGCGAAGCACCTTTCCGCGGAGGTCGTTCGTGTTCGCGGAAGTGCGCTGCGCATCGAACGCCGGGTTGACTTCCGGCCGCTCATCGATCGGAGTGTAGCCTCCGGAGGAGAAGGGGTTGGTGTCGTCACCCGTGGAGAGATACAGGTTGCCCTTGGCGTCGAAAACAATATCTCCGCCGACGTGGCAGCAGGTTCCGCGGTCCACCGGGACCTGCAGCATCCGCTGTTCACTGTCCATGTTGATGGTGCTTCCATCGAACTGGAACCGTGAGAGCTGGAGATATCCCTTGAACGGCTCAAAGTCCTCAGCCGTGCCGGTTGTTGGCGCATCGCCCTCGTTGATGCCCGGTGTAGCGGGGTCATCCACCGGCGTGTCCAGCGGCGGGGAGTAGTACATGTAGACCCAGTTGTTGCCCTTCTTTCCGAAGTTCGGGTCAACGGCAATGCTCTGCAGGCCTTCTTCGTCATGCTCATAGACGTCCACCGTTGCGGCCAGGGTGTTCAGACCGGACTCGGCGTCATTGAGCCACACTTCGCCCTGGCGGGTGGTGTGCAGGACGTCGCTGTTGGGGAGCACGGCAAGGTCAACGGGCTCGCCCGGGTAGTCATTAAGCGTCACCTTCTGGAACGCGGAGTCCGGCGGGGCTGTGGGCGGAGCGGGCTTCGGTTTAGCCTGCGCCGGAACTGCTGCCAGGGAAACTGCCATCAGCGCGGCCAGTGCAAGTGCTGCCCCGGTCCGCCGTGTACGCCTGGCGGAGGTTTTGGCATCCGCCTGATGCCCGGGTGATTGCGCTAACCCGTGTCTTTTGACTGTCATCGCTCTCTCTCTTCTCGCCATTGAGGACCCGGACCAGCCGGAGTCAGGTCAGATAGAACGCTAATTGAGGCTTTCAGGAACCGCTAGTGGTTTGAAAAAACAAAGGCCTCCTTTCTAAAAACTTTCTACAACTCCCGGAATACAAGGGCGGAGCAAAATAGGCCGAGGGCGACACAGAGGCCTATCGGCAGTTTGTTGTATGCAGAGCGAAAGTCAGTTCGGCGTCATTCAGGCAACCCCTGGGTCTGCAGCACAAGCGATTTCACCGCGGCTGCCGGAATCTGTTTCCCGAGCCGCATCAGTTCTTCGGCGAACGGCGGCATGGCCTGCTCGGAAGAGATGACCAGCGGCGTGCTCTCCCGGGACCCCGGAAGCCGGCCGTGGGTACCGCGCACATGGCGGGCGTCGAGCGGCACCGTACTCATGGCGTAGCGCAGGCCTGCCTTCTTCCGCACCAGGTTCAGGCCGGCCTTGGCCTTGGCCAGCCGGTCCTCCGGGTTGAAGAACAGCTCACTCGGGTCGTAGCCGGGCTTCCTGTGGATGTCCACGCCGCGCGCGTACTCGGGCGCACGTGCATCGTCCAGCCAGAAATAGTAGGTAAACCAGGCGCCGGGCTCGGCAATCACCACCAGCTCACCGGACCGCTCATGGTCCAGCCCGTACTTCGCCTGCGCGTTCCGGTCCAGGACTTCGTCAACTCCGCTGGTTTCCTTCAGGATCGCGGCCGTCCGGGCGACGTCACCGGGGTTCGAAACGTAAACATGTGCCACCTGGTGATCCGCAACCGCAAAGGCGCGGGACGTCCACGTGTCCAGCTGCTCTTTTCCGTCCTGCACATAGACCTCCAGCAGGCCCTCCCTGCGCAGGACGCGGTTGATGTCCACCGGCAGGTGCGCCTCTTCAATGCCGTATTCAGATACGGCTATCACCGCGTATCCGCGGGACACGGCCTCCCCCAGCAGCGGAACCAGTGCGGCGTCGAGTTCTGCGGCCGCGGCGGCTGCCCGGGGATGGCTGGGCCCAAAGCGCTGGAGGTCGTAGTCGAGGTGCGGCAGGTAGGCCATCAGGAGGTCGGGTGCCTGGGTCCGCATGATGTGCCTGGTGGACTCCGCAATCCACTGGGTCGACGCGATGGCCGCAGTGGGCCCCCAGTACTGGAACAGCGGAAACTCGCCGAACCTGGCCACCAGTTCGTCATGCAGTTCCGAGGGCCGGATGTACGCATCCGGGGATTTCCTGCCGTCCGCGTGGTAAATCGGGCGGGGCGTGACCGTCAGGTCCGTGGACATGCCCATGGCGTACCACCAGCAGACGTTGCCTGCCCGGTAGTCCGGTTCCTTGCGGCGGGCGCTCTCCCAGATTTTCTCCCCGCTGACCAGCTTGTTGTGCTGGCGCCAGAGGAACACTTCCCCGAGTTCACGGAAGTACCAGCCGTTGCCAACAATCCCGTGCTCGGACGGCGGCAGGCCGGTCAGCATGGTGGACTGCACAGTGCAGGTCACCGCCGGAAGGACGGTGGCCAGTTCGGACGACCATCCCCCGGCAGCGAGCCTGGACAAATGGGGCATGTGGCGCAGTGACTGTCCCGTGAGTCCCACGACGTCGAGCAGCAATACCGGTTTCAAGGGCTCTCCTTAGGTTTGGGGCAACGCGGGCCAGGACCGAGCGTGGGCCAGCAGATGGGATTGCGCCCAGGCGATCTCCCCGGAAATCCCTTCAACCAGGTCCGTGTGGTTCCCGGGCAGGACGCTCCAGGTGTACGTTTCGATGTCCAGGTGCACGTCCTCCGCGTACGGCAGGGTGCTCACTTCGGCCACGGCCGCTTGGAGCACATCTGCCGTCGTCTCCAGGGGATGCTCCGGCACCAGGTGCAGCGGCATGTGGAAATGGATCCGCCATGGCCCCCTGCCCGGAAGCTCGCCGAGCGCCTGCGGCAGGTCGTCCGCCATCAGGACCGTTCCGCCGGGCTCCAGTTCCCTGACCTGGTGCAGGTACCTCGGCTCCGCGAACGCTTCGAGCGCACGGCGGGCCGAGTTTCCGGAGGGCGCGGACACGTGCAGTGCGGCGGATGCCTGGACCTTCACGACGCGCAGGCCGGCCGTTCCGATGCCCCGGACGGCCGCCGCCGGGTCCGCGAAGGAGACTGCCAGGTGGCAGGTGTCGACGCACAGGCCGATGTACTCGGGATCAATCCCTCGAGGGACCCCGGCTGCGAGCCACGCGGTGACATCCGAGACGGTATCCAGGACACAGCCCGGTTCAGGTTCCACGGCGATCCGGACCGTTTTCCCGGTGTACTCCTTCAGCGTCCTGAGCCCGTCGGACAGGATGGCGAACGCTCGCACGGCTGCCTCGTCGTTCTCCCTGCCCCAGGGAGTGCGCCAGGCCAGCGGCAGCGTGGAAATGGACCCGGGAACGCCGTCGGGAAGCAGTGCGGCAAGGACGTGGGCGCACTCCAGCGTGTACTGCAGCCGCTCGCGCTGCGCCCAGGTGGGGATGTAGACGTCGGTCTTGACTACCTCATTGTGGAACCCGCCATAGGGAAACGCATTCAGAGTATGGATTTGCAGCCCCTGCTCGGACAGGACCTCCCGCAGCAGTGCCAGATCCGTGTCACTGTCGGCCAACCGGCCAGCCAGCCCGGCAGGCAGCCAAAGCCCCACGCCCAGGACGTCCAGCCCCGCGCGGCGGCGGACCGGACCGGCGTATTCACGAAGCTGGCGGATCACCCCGTCCAGGTCCTCTGCCGGATGGACGTTGGTGCAGTAGGAAAGCCGCATCAGGCACGGACCCCCCGCAGCAGCGAGTTTCCCTCGAACGTGGCTCCGGCTCCGCCGAGTTCCACTTCGTCGAAGCCGGGAATCGGATCCAGGATCAGGGCGCCGCTTTGGCCGTAGAACTCCACCGGATTCCGCCAGAGGACGCGGTCCACGTCCTCTTCCGAGAATCCGCCCGCAAGCATGGCTTTTGCCGTGCTCGCTGTCTTCAGCGGGTCGGATTTGCCCCAGTCTGCAGCCGAATTAACCAGCACTTGGGCGGTTCCGTACTCGTGCAGGATGGCAACCAGGCGTTCTTCGTCCATTTTGGTGTCCGGGTAGATGGAAAAGCCCATCCAGGCGCCCGCGTCTTTCACCATGGCCACGTTGGTTTCGTTCAGGTGGTCGACCACAACCATGGACGGGTCAAGGTTCGACTCCCGGACTATGTCCAGTGTCCGCTGCGTGCCCCGGAGTTTCTCCCGGTGCGGGGTGTGCACCAGTGCCGGGAGGTTGTGCTCGGCAGCCAGCTCCAGCTGCCTGGTGAACGCCTTGTCCTCAGCCGGGGTCATTGAATCGAAGCCGATCTCGCCAACGGCAACCACACCTTCCTTGGCGAGATAGCGCGGAATCTCATCCAGGACAGGCACGCACCTGGGATCGTTCGCTTCCTTGGGATTCAGGGCGATGGTCGCGTGGTGCCGGATTCCGTACTGCGCTGCCCTGAACCGCTCCCAGCCCAGGAGGGCATCGAAGTAGTCGATGAAGGATCCGACGCTGGTCCGCGGCTGCCCCAGCCAGAAGGCGGGCTCAACCAGGGCGCGGACCCCGGCTTCATACATCGCCGCGTAGTCGTCGGTGGTGCGGCTGGTCATGTGGATGTGCGGGTCGAAAATTCTCATGCCTGGGACTCCTTGAGGGATGTGGAGGGGGTGGCTGCACTGCCGGCTGCGCTGCGCAGCAGGAGGACGACGTCGTCCGGTACAGGGCGGCCCGCTGCCCGCCGTTCGGCGGCGAAGTCGGCAGCCATGCGCGCCAGTTCGTCGTCGGCACGGTGACTGAGGTCGGTCACGGCGGCAATGCTGACGCCCATGAAGATGAGTTTCAGGACTGCATGCCGCCAGTTGTGCTGGTCAAGGTGGGCGGCGGCGAAGGGGCCGGCAGCGGCGGCAACCAGTCCGGTCTCGTTGGTCCGGAGCGCCTCCGCCGTCACCTGCAGGCCCGCCGCGACCACCGGAGCAGGAAGACCCGGCTCGCGGCTGGCCAGCGCTCCCAGACCCCGGAGCACTCCGCGCCGTTCTGCGGAGTCGCCCCCGTTGTAAAGCTCCACCAGAGTTTCTGCCAGCTCCGCGGGAGTCAGGAACCCGGCCAGCCGCCGGAGGAACTCGCTGCGGGCGTAGTCGCTCCTGCTGCCATGCAGCACTGCCGTGGGATCGGCGGCAGGCTTCAGCGGGCTCCGGCCAACACTGCGGCCTGCTGACGCGAAGACTGCCGGAAGCGCACCGGGATCCGCAGCGACACGCGCTACGGCCTGCTGCAGCCACTGTTCCACCACGCGTTCTGCCTGCACGTCCTGCCAGGCGCCCTGGAGCGCAGCCATGCTCCGCGAGGCCAGGCCCGGCGCGTCAAAGGAGTGCCGGGGGAGTTCGACGGCGGCCACTCCGCGGTATTCCAGTTCCGCCAGTGTGGCAAGGGCCAGCGGCAGGTCGACCTCCCCCTCCCCGAACGGCAGGTGCTCATGTGCAGTGGACCGCATGTCATCCAGCTGGACGTTAGCCAGCAGCGGCCCGGCCTCCATCAGCGCACCCCGGATCCCGCCAGGTTCCACCACCACGCAGTGTCCAATGTCCACGGTGAGCCGGAGCCCTTCCGGCTCACCGAGCCGGGCCCGGAGCTCAAGCGCCTGCGCGACAGTCTCCACGAACATGCCGGGTTCCGGTTCAAGCGCCAGCACAACCCCCTTCTCCGCAGCATGGCCCAGCACTTCGCCCACGCGCTCTTCGAGACGGTGCCATGCGGTTTCAGGACCGGTGCCGGGCGGCAGGATGCCGGAAAAGAAGGACACGCATTCGGCCTTCAACGCTGCTGCGATGTCCACCGCACGGTGCAGGAAATCCACGCGGGCCGCGGCGTCGTCATCAACCAGCGCCGGACGGTGCTTTTCCCGGGGGTTCAAGAGGAACCTGGTTCCGGTTTCGATCACCACCCGGAAATCCAGTTCATCGAGCCTGCGGCGCAGCCGGCTGAGGCGGGCATCCAGATCCGGGGCGAACGGGTCCAGGTGCGGATGGCCAAGGGTGAGGGCCACGGCGCCGTAGCCACATTCGTGCAGCAGCTCCAGCGCCGCCGGCAGCGGATGGTCCGTGAACCCGTTGGTGCCGTACCCGATGCTGAACGGCGGTGCAGACGGTGTGGTGGTCATGACTCGCTCACTCTCCTGCCCCTGGGGCGGGAACGGATGATCCTGCCCACGATGTCCACGCCGATCAGCGCGGCTGCGGCCACCGGCTGCCCATGGCGCAGCGTGAGCGCTGCCTGCAGCGGAACCATCGCACGGATGCCTGCCTTAGTCGCGTTCAGTGCGTTGCCGGCGGCCGGGTTGCGCGCTGCCTGCATCTGAGCCGGTGCGCATCTCAGGGCATAGGCGGCTGCGGCTCCCACGACGGCGAGCGTCCTGGCCGGCGGCCCTGCGGTCCCTGCGACAACCGATGCGGCCAGGAACCCTGTGGTTGCCGCGGCGCCGGAAGCGGTGGCGGCGTCCGTGCCGTTAACCTCTCCGCGGGAGAGGAGGGTTACGGCTGCCGTATGGCCCCCCATGATTCCTGCTGCCCCCAGCGCCTGCCTGAGATGTCCGGCGCCCGCGCCCATCAGGACGTCAAGGGCCCGGCAGGTTCCCATCGAGACGGCGCCCGGCAGGGCATGGTTCTTGGCCACAAGGTCGTATGTCCAGATTGAGAGGGCAAGTGGAACTCCCACAACCAGGGCACCGCGGCCGCCGGCCGCAGCGCACAAGCCAAGGCCCGCGGCCGTGAGGGCAGATGCCGCGGCCAGGGCACTGCGCGCGCTAATCCGCCCGGAAGGGATGGGCCGCTCGGGCCGCTCCTCGGCGTCGAGATCCCTGTCCGCGTAGTCGTTCAGGGCCATTCCGCCGGCATACAGGCAGGCGCTGGCCAGCGGCATCAGTGCCCGCCGCCCGCTGAGGGCACGCCCGGCGGCAGCGCCGCCGGCCACCGTGTCCCCCAGCACGGTCAGGACGGCCGGGGCCCGTACCAGCTCCAGGTAATCACCGGCCGCGCTCACTGCCTGCCACCCCCCGTCGTGGAGGGGATCCTGCTGCTGGCTTCGTGCGCCCACTGCACCAGGTTGCCTGCCTGCTGCGCGAAGGAATGCTCCGCGCTGCCCCAGGGATCCTTGAAGAAGAACCCGAGGGCGCCAACATGGCCTGTTTCTCCGGCGGCGTCCGCGAGCGCCATCAGGCGGGCGAGGTCCAGCACCATGGGAGCGGCCAGCATTGAATCGTAGGCGGTCCAGGTTGTCTGGATGGTCAGCCGGGAACCCAGGAACCCTTCCACATGGATGTGGTCCCACGCCACCTTGGTTTCACCCAGGTCGGGCACGTTGTCAATGTGCAGCGGCGTGACAGCGCCGCCGGTGAGCTCCCGCAGTCCCCGGTTCTTCGACAGCAGCTTTCCCGAGACCGCCCGGCTGTCTGCCAGAGTGGCTCCGTCTCCACCGCCCAGCAGGTTGGTGCCGGCCCAGGAAAGGACGTGGAGTCCGCGTGCAGAAAGTGCCGGGGCCAGCACCGAGCGCAGCCAGGTTTGGCCCGTCTTGCCGTCCTGTCCTGCCGTGGGCACCCGGGAGGCTCCCGCGAGTTCATACAGGGCAGGAATGTTGAGGGCCGTTGACGGGGTGAAACATATATACGGAGATCCGGCCAGGACCGCCGCGCCGGCAGCTACCGAGCTGGCGGGAAGCACAGACCGTTCGGGATCGTTGAGGGCTTTTTCCAGGAGACCGGGATCCGAGTATTCGTCGAGCTGGACCGGCGGCGCTTCCGTGGAAGCGACATCCAGGACAATCACCCGGCGCAGCCCGTGCGCTTCCTTGAACGCAAGGATGTCTCCGGACAGCCGCCTTATGGCTTCGGACTGTGGTTCCGGGGCACCGGCGGGATCGTACCCGGGACGCACCCGCCCGTCAGCGTCCTGGAGCTGGGACCGGACGGATTCAAGCAGATGCCCGGGAATCATCCCGGCCTCGGCAAGTTTCTCTGCCCGTTTGAGGATTGAAACACCGCTGATGTCATGGCCGCCTACCACCAGGTCTGCGTAATCCGGGAGGCTGACGCCGTGGAAGGCGTCCTGTTCGGTGACGCACCCCAGTGGTTTCACCAGGCGTGATGCGATGGCTGCCAGGCCCGTCACCGCCGTCGTTGCCACCGAGCCCCGTGCTCCGATGAGCCAGATGCCCGTCTTTCCGTAACTGCCGCCGGCAGGCGGGCCGCCGGAAGCGGCTCTTCCGCCCGGCTCAGCTTTCAGTCCCTCATGGGTGTCCCTGATCAAACTTCCTCCTCGAAGTTTTACGAACCGTCGGCGGGCCTGCGCCAGACCCAGGATTCGAAACCTTCGGGTGAGACGCCCGTCACAGGGAACCTAACATAGGTAATGTCAGGCAACAACGGACTTATGAGGTATTCCGATATATCTGTGCTTAGCGGTACCGTCATTCAGTCGAATGTTTACAATCCAGCGTGGGAGTTGTGATGATCCCCAGCGCCTCAGGTTTGCGGGACGGCTGGAGACGCATCAACCGAACCAAGGTGGACCTATGGCACGCGGAGTGATTGAAGTCAATAGTTCCGTCGCCATCTGTGCTGTAATGAGTCGGTGAGTGACATAAGTAACGTCAGCGGGCTGGCCTCATCCGGAGCGAGCGAGCTCTTCCAAATCCTTCGCGACGGGAAGCCCAGGACCAGATCCGAGCTGGCGGAGCAGATGGGACTGGCGCGTTCCACAGTCACTCTCCGGATCGAAGCGCTTATGGACCTGGGACTCGTGGGATTTGTCCAAGACGCCGTCTCCACGGGCGGCCGCCCCTCCTCACGCATCGCGCTAAAGGCCGGCAGCCGGGTTGTGCTGGGCGTGGACATCGGAGCATCGCACCTCCAGGTGGCCGTCACCGACCTGACCGGCCACCTGCTGTCCCAGTCCGCACGGGCCCTGGAAATTACCCTGGGGCCGGAGGCCGTCCTCGAAGCCGTGGTGGAAATCGGCTCCGAGCTGCTCGCCGAGACCGGGCGGTCGCCCGAAGACCTTCTGGCGGTGGGCATCGGGCTGCCCGGGCCTGTGGAACACCGCACCGGACGCCCCATCAATCCGCCCATCATGCCGGGCTGGAACGCCTACGACGTGCCCGGATTCCTGCAGTCGCAGTTCCACGTCCCCGTGCTGGTCGACAACGATGTGAACATCATGGCCCTGGGCGAGCGGAATATGGCCTGGCCGGAGGTGGATGACCTGCTGTTCGTCAAGGTTGCCACCGGGATCGGCTCCGGCATCGTCTCCAGCGGAATGCTCCAGCGCGGGGCAGACGGCGTGGCCGGGGACATTGGGCACATCCGCGTGCACGGCGGCACGGGAGTGCCCTGCCACTGCGGAAATACCGATTGCCTGGAAGCCATCGCTTCCGGACCGGCGATCGCCGCCAAGCTGCGGCAGCTGGGCCTTGATGCCAGCGGCAGCGAGGATGTTGTGGCGCTGGTCCGCGCCGGAAGCACCGAAGCCATCCACGCCGTGCGGCAGGCCGGGCGCGACGTGGGGGACGTCCTCTCCGCGTGCATCAGCCTGATCAACCCCTCGGTGATAGTCATTGGCGGATCCATGGCACTGACCGGTGAGCACTTTATCGCCGGGATCCGGGAGACCGTGTATTCGCGCACCATTCCGCTTGCCACCCAGCACCTGCAGATAGTCCATTCCAGCTCCGGCCTCGACGCCGGAGTACTGGGCGCCAGCATGCTGGCGATTCACCATGCCATGTCTCCCCAGCGGATTGACGCCATGGTGTCCGGCCTGAGCAACGCCTGACCGGGAAACTCACCGAACTTAATCACCCCTGTCGGCGACTTTTGCTTGACAGACACCAAAAGTCCGCCATAGCCTCATGCGACGGACTCATTTCCAGTCACCGCTCTTACTTCACACTCGCAGCCTCCGGAGGAAACGACGGACAGCAGGGATGCTTTCCTGACCTAACCCCCTAAGGTACGCCCGGGCGCCTGGTAGTGGTTTCAGACAACAAAAACGAACATAGCTACCTAAATGCTGGTGCTGATCAACGTGGATAGCCCGCCGGCGACGATGAGCTATCCGCATAAGCCCAGTGAATTCCCCAGTGACCCCGCACGGGTTTTCGCACTGCCGACGAAGGCAGCGAAAACGCGTCCAACTGTCAGGAAGGCAACAGTATGTGCTTCGGATTTGACGCAACAGGTGCGCTAAGCCGTTCTCTTGAAAAGAAGGGTGTTGACCGGCGCAATTTCATCCGCGGAGCATTTGCCGCCGGCGTCGGCGTCGGCCTCGCAGGACTCGGGGCGGTGCCTGCAGTGGCCCACCCCGGCAAGAACGGCAAACCCGACCACCACGGAAAACCCGGCCACAAGGGCAACCGTCCGGTCCCTCCGGGCCAAATCAGCATCCAGATGTACACCTTGCGCTCCATCATGAACGGCGCGGAGATTGATAAGAACTTCACCCGGCTGGCCCAATACGGATACAACCGGGTGGAACTGGCCGGCCTGTATGGGCGCACCGCCAAGGACATGCGGAAAACCCTGGACCGAGTGGGAATCCGGGCTTCCTCCAGCCACGAAGGGATCAGCGCCACGCCGGAAGCCCTGCAGGCCAAGATCTCCAATGCCCTCACCCTCGGCCAGACGTACATGGTGGTTCCGTACCTCGCTTCGACCAGCGCAGACGACTGGTACCGCTGGGCAGACCAGATGAATGCCGAAGCAGCCGTAGTTCGCCGGGCCGGAATCAAGTACGGCTACCACAACCACGCCCACGAGTTCACGACGGACCTTGGCGGCGGGCTGACTCCCTGGGACATCTTCACCAGCCGCCTGGATCCGAAGCTGGTCCATCTGGAAGTGGACCTTTACTGGGCGGTCACGGGCGGTGTGGGAGTCGGCGCTGCCGACCCGGTCCAGTTCGCCATCGACACGATCCAGGAAGCTCCGCAGGAGGTCCTCCAGTATCACGTGAAGGATCGGGAACCGAGCGGGGATTTTGCGGACCTGGGTACCGGAACCATCGATTTTCCGCGCATCTTCCGGGCACACCAGCCCAAGGAATACATCGTCGAGAACGACCAGCCGGATGTCACTCCACTGCAGACCGCAGAGGTGGGCTACCGGTATCTCCGGAGCGTGCGCTTCTAACGCAGTCCCCTGACACCCCAAGCGAGGGGCCATCCCGGACAACCGGGATGGCCCCTCGCCTTTTGGGGCTGTTCCAACAGCAGCAAAAGTGCTGTCCTTGGTGGACCCCCCACCCCAAGGAGAGACCCATGCGCGGCGTAGTAATGCATGCACCTGGAGAGGTCCGCACGGAGGACCGGCCCGATCCCGCCATCGAAGAACCCACCGACGCCGTCATCCGGCTGGCAGCGACCTGCATCTGCGGCTCGGACCTGTGGCCGTACCGGGGCATCGAGAAAGTCCAGGACTCCCCCATGGGCCACGAGTACATCGGGGTGGTCGAGGAGGTCGGCACCGAGGTGCGGACCATCAAGCCCGGAGACTTCGTCGTCGGTTCCTTCTGGGCGTCGGACAACACCTGCGTGATCTGCCGGGCGGGCTTCCAGAGCCGCTGTGTGAACGCCGTGCCGATGGGAGCCATCGGCACGCAGGCCCAGCGTGCCCGCATCCCGCTGGCCGACGGAACCCTCGTAGCCACGCCCGGGACTCCCCCGCCGGAGCTTATTCCTTCACTGATGGCGGCATCCGATGTGCTGGGCACCGGCTGGTTTGGTGCCACCGCAGCCCAGGCCGGCCCGGGGAAAACCTCAGTAGTGGTGGGCGACGGCGCCGTCGGGCTGATGGCGGTCCTGGCTGCCAAAGAACTCGGGGCTGAGCGGATCATTGCCATGAGCCGCAATCCCCGGCGCCAGGAACTCGCCCGCCACTTTGGCGCCACCGACATCCTCCCCCAGCGCGGCGACGAGGGCGTTGAGGCGGTGAAGGAACTGACCGGCGGCGTGGGCGCGCACTCCGTCGTCGAAGCAGTGGGCACCCAGGAATCGATGCTGCAGGCCATCCGCTCCACCCGCCCCGGAGGACACCTGGGCTTTGTGGGAGTCACCCATGAGGTGGCGTTGCCCGGCATGGAACTCTTCTTCGCCGAAATCAACATGCTCGGCGGTCCGGCACCGGTACGGCGCTTCCTGCCGAACCTGATCCAGCGCATCTGGGACCGGCAAATCGACCCGGGCCGCGTCTTCGACCTCACCCTTCCACTGGAGGACGCGGCGGAAGGCTACCGCGCCATGGATGAGCGGCGTGCCGTCAAAGTGCTGCTGACGCCCTAGCCTGAACCCATGGACCCCGTGCTGCTGGACTTCCCCTTCACCGGCCGCTGGACGGTGCAGAACAGCCCGGCCAACCGGGTGCCGAGCCACGGAACCCACCTGCTCGGGACCACCTACGCCATCGACTTTGTGGCCGTCGATGCACACGGCCGCTCCGCTCCGCCGTCGTTCCGGGCAGTTTTCGGCACCGAGGCGCCGGAGGCGTTCACGGGGTTCGGCGTTCCGGTGCTGGCTCCTGCTGCGGGCACGGTGGCGGCAGTGCACGACGGCGAACCGGACCATAAGGCGCGGCGCTCACCGTTCGCGCTGGCCGGGTACGCACTCACCCAGCGTCAACGGGTCCGGCAGGGTCCGGCGGGGATCGCGGGCAACCACGTCGTCCTCGCCACCGGCTCCGGGGCGGCTCCGGCCTACATCCTGCTGGCCCACCTGCGGCGCGGCTCCACCGCCGTGGCAGTCGGGGATACTGTCCGGCCGGGTACGCAACTGGGCGAATGCGGCAACTCGGGCAACAGCACCGAACCGCACGTCCACCTCCAGGTCTGCGATTCCATGGACTGGGAGCGGGCCCGCGGCCTGCCGCTGGCATTCCGGCATCCGGGAACGGGTACGCCGTGGCTGCCCCGCAATCGGGACGTCGTCGAAACCGGCTGAGGACCCATGGCCGCTCCGGGCGGCTCGGCGACGTAGGCTCATCAGGTAAGCAGGCTTGGCAGTGTGAGGAGCAGCAGTGACTTTGGTGGACAACGCCGTGTATGTGGACGGCAAACGCCTGCACAGCCCGGAAACCCTTGAGGAGACCTTCGACCTCACCCGGGAGACGGGCGGCATGGCCTGGATCGGGCTCTACCGCCCAGACGACATTGAGCTGCTGGCCGTCGCCGAGGAATTCGGGCTGAACCTGCTGATCGTGGAGGACGCCCTCGCCGGGCACCAGCGTTCCAAGCTGGAACAGTACGGCGACCAGCTTTTTGTGGTGCTGCGGCCCGCCCGCTATCTTGACGACGTCGAACGCGTTGAAATCGGCGAGCTGCACCTCTTTGTGGGCCCCAACTTCGTGGTGACCGTCCGGCACGCCGAGTCTCCGGACCTGGCGCGGGTCCGAACCCGGATGGAGCACGAGGTCGACCTGCTGTCCCTGGGTCCGCAGGCGGTGCTCTACGCCATCCTGGACCAGGTGGTCGACGAATACGCACCGGTTTCCGCCGGGCTCGAGAACGACATCGATGAAATCGAAGACCAGCTCTTCGGCGGCGACGGCGAGGTCTCACGAAGAATCTACGAACTCTCGCGCGAAGTCATTGGCTGCCAGCGTGCCATCAGCCCGCTGGAAACCGTAGTGGGCCAGCTGCAGCGAAATCCGGACAAGTACGCCGTCCCGCCCGAGCTCAGGGACCGGCTCGGCGATGTGCTGGACCACGTCCTGCGCCTCATCGACCGGATCACCGCCTACCGCTCCCTGCTGGACAACGCCCTGGCGCTCAGCTCCACCCTGGCCTCGAACCGCCTGGCGGAGACGTCCATCGCCCAGAACGAGCAGACCAAGAAGATCTCCGCCTGGGCCGCAATCCTGTTTGCTCCCACCCTGGTGGGCACCGTGTACGGTATGAATTTCAAGAACATGCCGGAGCTCGACTGGCCGCTGGGCTATCCGATGGCCCTGGCCCTGATGGTGGTGCTCGGCATCCTGCTTTATGCAGCTTTTAAACGAAACAACTGGCTGTAGGAGGCCCCGCTATGCGCACCCGGATCACGTTCCTGGCCTTGGCCGTGCTGCTCGGCGTAGCTGCCTGCGCCACGGATCCCGGCGCTCCCGGCACCTCCCCGGACGATTCCGGGACTGCCGGGGACACGCCGTCGTCATCCGCATCACCGAATGCGGCGCCGTCCGCACCCGAAGGCGTCTGGGGGAACCCGGAGAACACCCGCGAGCCGTCCCTGGAGCTGCATGGGGACGGGCGCCTGACCGGCACCGACGGGTGCAACCGCCTGATGGGCCGCTGGGTCCTGGAGGACGGGACGGTCCGCTTCCAGGAAGTGGCCATGACCATGATGGCCTGTCCCGACGTCGATCAGTGGCTGGCCTCGGCGGCCACTGCGGTTCCCTCTGAGCAGACACTGCTGGTGTACGACGGCGAAGGCAACGAGATCGGCTCCCTCACCCGGTAGCCTCCTCCCCTTCACCGAAATGACAGAAACTGCCCGTATGAAGCTTCATACGGGCAGTTTCTGTTATCTCGTTGGGGGTGAGAGAGAACTACTTGGGCTGCGGAGCCCGGTGCGATTCCTCGACGCCAAGATCGGCGCCCTTGGTTTCCTTGACCATGGTCACTGCCACGAAGGAGATCACGCAGAGCACCATGATGTAGATGCCGATGGAGCCGGACCAGCCGGTCGCGTTCAGCAGCATCTCGGCAATCATGGGCGCAAATGCGCCGCCCAGGATGGCACCGAGCGCGTAGCCGATGGAGACGCCGGAGTAGCGGACACGGGCCGGGAACATCTCGGCGTACAGCGCCGACTGCGGTCCGTAGGAGAGGCCCAGGCCGATGGTCAGCACAAAGATGGACAGGCCGAACAGGAACACGTTGGCGGTGTCGATCAGCAGGAACATCGGAATGGCCCACAGGAACACCCAGGCGTAGCCGATCTGGAAGGTGCGCACCCGGCCGATCTTGTCAGAGAGCATGCCGCCGTACATCGTGAAGATCAGCCAGCCGAAGGAGCCTACGGTGGTGGCCAGCAGCACGGCCGGACGTTCCATGCCCAGCGCCTTGCCGGCGTAGGAGGCGAAGAACGCGATAACCAGGTAGCCGGCTGCGTTGTTGGCGATGAAGATCAGTGCGGCAAGGATGACCTCGCGGGAGTTGTACTTGAACAGCTGTCCCAGCGGAGCTGAGGATTCCTTCTTGCGCTGCTGCATCTCCTTGAAGACCGGGCTTTCATCGACCGAGCGGCGGATGAAGTAGCCCACGAAGATCAGGACAACGGAGAACAGGAACGGAATGCGCCAGCCCCACTCCAGGAAGGCCTCTTCGCTGAGGGTGCTGGAGATGACAAACATGACGAACGTTGCCAGGATCATGCCGACGGGAACGCCGATCTGCGGGTAGGCACCGAAGAAGCCGCGCTTGTTCACGGGTGCGTGCTCAACGGAGAGCAGAGCAGCACCGCCCCATTCGCCACCGGCGGAGAAGCCCTGCAGGATACGCAGGACCAGCAGCAGGATCGGTGCTGCGACGCCGATCTGCGCGTAGGTGGGCAGCACGCCGATCAGGGCAGTAGCGGCACCCATCATGATCAGGGTGAACACAAGCATCTGCTTGCGGCCGAGCTTGTCGCCCAGGTGGCCGGCGACGATGGCGCCCAGCGGACGGAACAGGAAGCTGATGCCGATGGAGGCGAAGGAAACGATCTGCGCCAGGGCAGTGCCTTCACCGACGGGCGCGAAGTAAAGGGTAGCCAGGACGAAGCCTGCGGCCTGGGCGTAGATGAAGAAGTCGTACCACTCGATGGTGGTACCAACCAGGGTGCCCGCAAGTACCTTGCGTTCCTCCCGGCTCATCCGCTGGGACGGCGCAGCAGACGCGCTTTTAGTAGTCATTGAAACTCCATTATTTTTTGACTGGGGAAACATTACTGAAAGAACGGTCGGTAACCTGTCGCCTCAAGATACCCTGATCTGTGACCGGGAACACACTATGTTCCATTTATGACAAGTGGCCGCAGGAAAATGTCGCTGCCCTGGCGCACAGCCAGAAATCCAGCAATCCCAACATCCCGGGCCGGGCGGCGGCGGAGCGGCGAAATGGATCTCACCCGCGCTTCCCCACCACTTCGTGTCCAAAAACGATGTGTTCGATAATTGAACATCTGTTTCTGATAGCGAACTAGTGGAACTATAGATGACGTGTGATACAGCACACAAGCCCGGGTTTTGGCCGTTAGGCTGAACGGATGCCTTCACAGCCCGCAGAGACCAGCCCCGCTTCGGAACCCACGAGCGCACCGCCCACCGGGACACCGTCCGCAGCATCGGCGTCGGACACCGGCAGCCCTGCGGAAGTGGCCGATGACCTGGTGCAGCGCAGCCACCGGCTGCCCTCCGGCCTGGAATACACCTCCACTACCGGCCGTGTGGTGTTCCGCCGGGAGGAAACTTCCGACGGCAAGGCAGACGGATTCAAGCCCAAGGCAGAGATCTTCCTGACCGCTTACACGGCCAACCACGCCGCGGAAGAAACTCCGAACCCCCGCCCGGTGGTCTTCGCGTTCAACGGCGGACCCGGCTCATCCTCCGTGTGGCTGCACCTTGGCCTGCTGGGTCCCCGGCTCGTGAACTCCGGCGATGCCGGGAACCTCACCCCTCCCCCGTACGGCCTGGTCGACAACCCGCAGACACTGCTGGAGCATGCCGACCTGGTGATGATCGATCCCGTGAACACCGGCTTCTCCCGGGTTGTGGACGGCAACACCGCGGATGAATTCCACGCCTTCGAGCAGGACCGGGACCTGGTGGCGGAAGTGATCCGGCTCTGGACCACCCGCAACAACCGCTGGCTGAGCCCGAAATACCTGGTGGGAGAGTCCTACGGCACCCTGCGTGCCGTCGCCGTCGCCGGGCGCCTCTTTGACGCGTACGGCATGTCTGTCAACGGGCTTGGGCTGATCTCCACCGTCCTGAACCTGGGCACCGTCATGTTCGCACCGGGTGTGGACACGCCGTACGCCCTTCACCTGCCCACCTACGCGGCGATAGCGCACTTCCACGGGCGGCATCCGGACCGTGAACTGGCCGATGTGGTGCGTGAGGCAGAGGAGTATGCGGCGAGGGACTACGGCTATGCGCTCAGCCAGGGCTCCCGGCTCACCACGGAGGAGTACGACGCCGCTGTCCAGCGCCTTGCCGAACTCACCACCCTGGACCCCGGGTTTATCCGCCGCACCAACCTGCGCTGGGACTATGCCCAGTTCTCCGCCGAGCTGCTCCGGGACCAGGGACTGGCCGTAGGGCGGATCGATGGGCGCTTCACCGCTCCCGCGGAGGACCCGCAGGCCTCGGTCAACTGGGACGATCCCAGCCTCGCCGCCATCAACGGCCCCTACGCTGCAGCGATCAACCACTACGTCCGCGCCGAGCTCGGCTACGAGAACGACCTGCCGTACGAAGTCCTCACCGGCAGGGTCCAGCCGTGGAGCTACAAGGAGTTCGAGGGCGTACCCATTGATGTCACAAAGACCCTTGAACGGCTGATGGCACACAACCCGAGCCTGCGGGTGCACGTTGACTACGGCTATTACGACGGCGCCACGCCCCATTTCGCGGCCGAGTACGTTTGGGCGCACCTGCGTTTGTCCGACGCGGCCCGCTCACGGTTCACGCACCACTATTACGAGGCCGGGCACATGATGTACCTGCAGCCCGAAGCACGGCTGGGGCAGCTTGCCGCCTTGGCCGAGTTCGTAGCACCGCCCGCGGACTAATCGGCCGAGAGTGGCCCGTCGGCCAGCCTGGCCACCTGCCTGGCGATTCGAGCGGCCCGCACGGCATCGTTGGGCGCCGTGACAACCTGGTGGAGGATCGGATACCGGGCTGAGCGGCCCAGGTCCGCGAAAGCCGCAGCCGCGTCCGGGGCAGCCGCCAGTGCAGCGTCGAGCTCAGCTGGAACTTCAAGCGCCGCGGGTCCTCCGTAGGCCCGGTCCCATCGGCCGTCTGCCTGGGCCCGGTCAATTTCGGCCTGCCCCCGCACCCGCATGCGGCCCGCCTGGATCAGTCCGGCGACCAGTTCCACGTTCCGCTTCGACCACAGGGACCGCGCCCGCCTGGGCGTGAAGTGCTGCCGGAACGTTGCGGAATCCACAGTGTTCCTCCGGCCGTCAATCCAGCCGCTGCACAGCGCTTCCTCCAGCGCTTCGGCATAGGTGAGCGACGTAGGAATCCGGGTCCCCTTTTTCGCCAGGATCAACCAGACGCCGTCGCTCACGTCATCATTCTCCTGGAGCCAGGCCCGCCAGGCGGCGGCGTCGGCAACAACCAGTTCGGGCGGGGCGGCTCGTTCAGTCATTGGCGATGTCCTTGGGGCGGGGAAGCTGGCCGGGGCGGCATCCCTTGAGTATTCCCCAGATTGGGGACAGCTTATGTCCGCAGGCCTGGTGGGCATCCTTGCGGGCCGCCGGTCCCTTGGATAGCTTCGCCTGCACACGGCTGGCGTGTGGCACGGCACGGGAGGCAGGGCATGGGCAAGGTCGCATGGGGATTCACCAGTTCGATCGACGGGTTCATTGCCGGACCCGGCCACGACATGGCGTGGTTCGACGCACTGGAACCGCTGCCGCCGGGGCTCACCGGGCGGATGGCCGAGGCGGTGGGCGTGATCATCTCCGGCCGTAACGGGTATGACGCCGCCAAGGCCCAGCAGGATGAGCGGGAGGGGGCCACCGCTGAGGCATACGGGGGCGCCTGGTCCGGGACGGAGTTCATCCTGACGCACCGCCCGGAGGAACTGGCCGGGGATCCAACCGTGACCGCACTGAACTGTGACGTGGCGGAGGCTGTCCGCCGGGCCCGGGAGATTGCCGGGGAGCAAGACGTGCAGATCATCAGCGCGGACATAGCCCGCCAGGCGCTGGAGCACGGCCTCATTGATGAGCTGCAGGTGTTCGTGGCTCCGGTGATGCTGGGTGACGGGATCCGCATCTTCGATTTCCCCGGCGGCCGGCGCTATGACTGGGAACTGACCGGCATCATTGCGGGGGCGGAGCGGAGCTTTGGCCGGACCTACCGGCCAAAACGGGCCGCCCGCCAGTGAGCTGCTGCGCTAGCGCGTGGCGAAGTGGATCCAGACGCCGATAATCCACGCGGTTCCGGCCGCGAGCGCCAGCCCAAGTTCCACCAGCATGCCCAGCCCGGTGGCCTTCAGTGCCGCCCAGGACGAGGACGCCGCTGCCGGGAAGCTGCGCTGCCGCGCGAACTCGCTGAGCAGCAGGCCGCCCGCAAAACCGACGATCAGCCCCACCACCGGAATAAAGAACATCCCGGCGATTCCTGCGGCCAGGCCAATGAGGACGGACCGGTTGGGGATCTGCCGCTGCTTCAGTTTCCGGCCGGTCAGGACGGCGCTGGCGGAAAGCCCGCTCAGGGCGAACAGCGCTCCGAAAGCGAAGGACCACCAGCCCGCGCCGCTGCTGACGCCGATGGCCCAGCCCAGGAAGGCCAGCAGGATCAGGATGCTGCCAGGCAGCACAGGCACCACGATGCCGGCCACACCTACCGCGATCAGCAGGCCGGCGACGATGGTGATAATCAGGTCCGTGTCCATGCTGCCCAGTCTTCCACGCGGTGTGCCAGGCACAGGACCGCCGAATCCGGCTGAACCGGCGCCGCTGACGCTACAGTAAGGTTACTTATGAAGTCATCACCTTCAGTCCGGCACCCCCAACGGCAACAGGAGAAACAGATGAGTACCGATTCAGGCAGCACCGCAGCGGGCGAACCCCGACGCCGCCAGGCAGAGGACGTGCCTGCCGGTGGAAACGCGGACGCCGCGGCACCGCAGGCGAACCACACCCCGCAGGAACCCGACGTCACCCGCCGGCTGGAAACCCCGCCGCAGGCCGAAACCACCGGCCGTGCGGGATCCGCCGGCCGTGCCGGCTCCACCGAGTATGCGGATCCCACCGGACACCGGGCCGGGTCGCGCAGCAACGACACGGAAGTCCTGAACACCGGCATCACCGGAACCAGGGACCCGAACGACGCCGCCTACCGGAGCGGGGACGCACCCGCAGGGAGCACCCGGCGGGCCACGCACCGCGAAAACGGTGACGTACGCGCCGCGGCCGCCGCCGAGCACACCGGCTCTGCCCGGACGGCCGAAGAGCCCGTGATGCCGAACCGGGAGGCACTCCTGGCAGCCGAACGCGAGCGTTTTGGCGGCATCAAGTTTGGCGCAGCGTTCTTTGGCTGGCTGACCGCCACCGGAATGGTGGTGCTGCTCTCCGCGCTTGCTGCCGCCATTGGCGCCGCCGTCGGTGTCTCCACCGATACGGACCTGGGGGCCGCCCTGGACCAGGCCGCCGCCAACCAGTCCTCCGGGCTGATCGGCGCGATCATCACCCTGATAGTCCTGCTGCTGGCCTACTACGCCGGCGGCTACGTCGCCGGACGGATGGCCCGCTTCAACGGAGCCAAGCAGGGGGTCGCCGTCTGGCTGTGGGCCCTGGTGGCCGCCGCCGTCGTCATAATCCTTGGCCTGATCTTCAACGACGACATCCGCAGTCTTACCCAGCTCAACTCCGTCGCACCGCTGCCGCAGGATCTTGGTGACGTCAGCGCCGGTTCCTGGCTGGCACTGCTGGCCACCGTGGTGGTCAGCCTGGTCGGCGCTATCCTCGGCGGGCTGGCAGGCATGCGCTTCCACCGCCGGGTGGACCGTGCCAAGTTCACTCCGGTTCCGGCCTAGTCCGGAGCGCAGAAAAAACCGGCCCCGCGCAAGTGCGGGGCCGGTTTTCGCGTCTTGAACACTGCTAGCCGGCAGCGGCCCGCGCGTACTCGTAGAACCCTGCCCCCGTTTTCCGGCCCAGGCGCCCCTGTTCCACCAGCGCAGCAACCGCGGCATTCGGTTTATCCGCGGTATCCCCCGTCTCCGCGTAGGTGCACTCGGCGATGAAGTGAATGACGTCGAGTCCCACCATGTCCATGAGCTCGAACGGGCCCAGGGGATGGCCGAGGGCAGTCCGGGCGGTGGAATCAATGTCCTCACGGGAGGCCACGCCGGCCTCTGCCAGCGCCAGGGCCTCCCGTTGAACCGCCCCCATCAGGCGGTTGGCAATAAACCCGGGAACCTCCCGGTTAATCAGCACAGGTTCCTTGCCGAACGCTCGCGCCAGCGCCATGACCGCCTCCACAGTCTGCTGCGAAGTGGCGTCATTGCGCACCACCTCGACGCACTTCATCACCAGGGCCGGATTAAAGAAGTGCATGTTGCAGACTTTGTCGGGCCGGCCTGACTCCCCCGCGATCTTGGAGGACCCCAGCGTCGAGGAATTGGTGACAAGGATCGTATGGGGCGGGCAAATGCGCCCAAGTTCCGCGAAAATGTCCCGCTTGATTTCCAGCCGCTCAGTAGCGGCTTCGATGACGACGTCGGCACGGGCCGCTGCGGACAGGTCGCCTGCATACTCGATGCGGCCCAGCGCCGCTGACGCGTCCTCCTCCCTCAACTTTTGCTTGCCCACCCGGCCCTTGGCCCAGCGCGCCAAATCGTGTTCCGCTGCGGTCAGGCCCTCAGCTGAGATGTCCTGAAGGATGGTTGGGAATCCCGCGAGCGCGGCCGTCATGGCAATCTGCCCGCCCATGGTCCCAGCCCCCACGACCATGACGCGGATGTTCCGAAGCCCAGGGTCCGTGTGCACAGCGGAGCTCATGCCGGAATACCTCCGCGCAGATAGACAGTAGTGGTGTGGGTGAAGAACTCCCGGGCAGCGCCGCCCTGTTCCTTGGGGCCGTATCCGGACTTTTTCGTTCCCCCGAAGGGAACGTGCGGATCCGCCCCTGCCGATTCGGAGTTTATGTGCAGAATGCCGACGTCCAGATCATCCATGGCGGCCAGGACGAGGGTGGTGTCCTGGGTAAATACTGCGGCGCTCAGTCCGAATTCACTTTCGTTGGCAAGGTCGAAGGCGTCCTGAGCATCCGCTGCACGGCGTACGGCCAGCACTGGTCCGAATAGTTCCTCCCGCCATGCAGTATTCTTCCGGGCCATGGTCCCCGCCGGCACCTCCAAGACCGAAGGCGCCAGGAAACTGCCTGCGGCCTGGCATGTTTCGCTTTCAGCGGGGTCCGGGGTGCTTCCGCAGACCAGCTTGGCGCCCTGGTCCAGAGCGGTACGGATACCGGCGCGTATTTCCTCGGCGGCCGAAGCGGATACCACCGGGCCCATGTGAGTGGCAGGATCCACCGGGTCGCCAACGACCCAGTGCCGCAGACGGGCCTGGAGCCGTTCCAGGAATTCGTCTGCGATTTCTTCCTGGAGGATCAATCGGGACGTCGCGGTGCATTTCTGCCCACTGGAGCGGAACGCTCCGGAAAGGACCTGTTCAACGGCGAGCTCAAGATCCGCATCGGCCAGGACGATGGCCGCATTCTTTCCGCCCAACTCCGCCTGAACCGGGATTCCCCTTTGTGCGGCTTTTCCGGAAATGGCACGGCCCACGCGTGTGGATCCAGTGAAGGTTACGCCGTCCAGCTCGGGGTGCTCAAGCAATTCGTTGCCAAGTTCACCCGGGCCAAACACCAGGTTTAGGACACCGGGCGGCAGCCCGGCCGCGTCCAGCGCCTGCACCAGCCGCATGGCCAGGAGCGGCACCAGGCTCGCGGGTTTGAACACCACGGTGTTCCCATAAACGAGTGCGGGCGCGATCTTCCACGCCGGGATGGCGATCGGAAAGTTGAACGGCGTTATTACCCCAACAACCCCCAAGGGCCTGCGCGCAACGAGGATACGTTCACCCCGGCGCGGAGACGAGAAAACCTCTCCAACCGGCCTGTCACCCTCATTGCCGTAATACCGGAGGATTTGGGCGGCCCGCGCTACCTCCCCAATACCTTCCGCCAGGGTCTTTCCCTCCTCGCGTGCCAGCTCGAGTCCCCACGCCTCGGTGTTGGTTTCGAGGTGCTCTGCAGCCCGTATAAGCACCGCTCCACGCTCATGCATAGGAGTGCGGGCCCAGCCACGCGCGGCTGACCGGGCTGCCGCCATCGCCGCGCCTACATCGGACGGGATCGCTTCCGACCCGTGCGCAACAGTTTCTCCGGGCCGTGAGGGATTCGCAGAGACCAGCGCGGCACCCCTGCCCTCGTTCCATTCGCCGTTAACGTAAATCCGCAGCGCCACTGGATCAACGGGCGGTTCCTGCACAAGGTCGGTGGTCGTTTCCATATTCCTGTTCATTTCGTCAGCTGGCACAGCCGGAGATCCCTAACGGAAGGCCGGGACACCGGTGAGCTTGTTGCCCAAAATCAATGTGTGAACCTCATCCGTTCCTTCGTAGGTTCGAACTGACTCAAGGTTGTTCGCGTGCCGCAGCGGGGAGTAGTCCAACGTAATGCCGTTCCCGCCCAATATCGTCCGGGCTTCCCGGCAGATGGCTATGGCTTCCCGGCAGTTGTTCAGCTTGCCCACGGAGATCTGATGCAGGTCCAGCGTCCCGGCATCTTTCTTTCGTCCTAGGTGCAGGGCCAGGAGGAAGCCCTTATTGATCTCCAGAGCCATGTCCACCAGCTTCTGCTGGGTCAGCTGGTACCCGGCCAGCGGTTTATCGAACTGCATTCGCGTCTGGGCATAGGCCAGGGCGTCTTCGAAAGCATCCCGCGCCGCGCCCATCGCACCCCAGATGATGCCGTATCGGGCCTCGTTCAAGCAGGAAAAGGGGCCTCTCAGTCCTACGACTCCGGGGAGCACCGCATCAGCTGGCAGGCGCACATCTGTCATTTCGATTTCACACTGGATCGAGGCCCTCATGGAGAGTTTGGGTTCGATCGGGGTGGCAGTGAATCCGTGGGTTTCGGTGGGGACCACGAATCCGCGGATCCCGCCGTCGGTCTGCGCCCAGATGACTGCTACTTGCGCCACTGACGCCAGGCCGATCCACCGCTTTGTTCCGTTGAGCACCCAGTCTTCGCCGTCGCGGCGGGCAAAGGTGGTCATGCTGGAGGGGTCGGAGCCCGCTGTGGGTTCAGTGAGGCCGAAGCACCCGATGGCCTTGCCCGCAGCCATGGCCGGCAGCCACTGCTTCTTGTGTTCTTCCGAACCGTGTTTGTGGATGGCGGACATGGCAAGCGAGCCCTGGACCGAGACGAACGTCCGCAGCCCTGAGTCACCGGCTTCCAGTTCCGCCCCGGCCAATCCGTACTCCACCGCGGAACGCCCGGCGCAGCCATAACCGTCCAGATGCATTCCCAGCAGGCCAAGCTCGGCCATCTTGGGGACGATCTCGAGCGGAAAGTGCGCGTCTTCGTACCAAGCTGCGATGTACGGTTTTATTTCCGCCTGGACAAATTCCCGGACTTGGTTCCGCAATTCCAGTTCGCTGGCGGAGAGGAGATCATCGAAATCGATGAGGTCGCTCGGTTCGGTGACGAGTGGGTGGGTAGTCATCTGTTTCCCTTATTGGCCTGGTTCGAATGGTGGATGGTGTCTGCAGTGCAAAGAAGATTTTGATGTTCGCCCAACTCCGGGGGCACCCGGGTGTAGCGTGCGGGCGTCCGGGAGAGCCCGATGGGATTAGCAATATGGCGTGTGGTTCGCCCGTTCGATTCGTCGGTTATGGCAACAACCGGTTCCAGGCCCAGGGACCCGGCAAATTCGATGGCCTCCAGCACGGAGTTCACCTTGCCGGCCGGTACGCCGGCTGACATCAGCTGACCTTGCCATTCCGCGGCAGTCCGGCTTTGAAGCGCTTCCTCGATCAGCACTTTCAACTCCTGTCTGTGCTTCACCCTCAGGGCATTCGTAGCGAAGCGGGCGTCCCGGACCAGGTCCTGAAGCCGAAGCTCACCGATCAGAGAGGCAAACTGCCTGTCGTTTCCCACTCCCACCGCGAGTACGCCGTCAGCCGTGTTGAACGTTTCATACGGCGCGATGCTTGGATGGGCGTTGCCAAGACGGGCCGGCGGCTCCCCTGTGGCGAGTGTCCCGCTGGCCTGGTTCGTCAGCCCGGCAAGCAGCGAAGTGAGCAACGAAATCCCAACCTGCTGGCCTTCCCCTGACTGTTCCCGCTCCCGCAGCGCCAGAAGAATTCCAGATATTGCGTTCTGTGCGGCGAGCACGTCTACAAGCGCCACTCCAACCTTGCTGGGTGGGCCATCCGGCTCCCCGGTGATACTCATGAGTCCTCCCAGCGCCTGGACCAGAAGGTCGAACCCCGGCAGGTGGGCGCCGTGCCTGTCCCCAAAACCTGAAATGGAGCAGTAAATCAGCTTGGGGTTATGGCTCCTGAGTTGCTCGTAGCCGAGACCGAATTTGGTGAGAACGCCGGGCCTGAAGTTCTCGATTACGACATCGGCTTTCCTGATGTGCGTCATCAGGGCAGCCAAGTCGTCCGGATTATTGAAATCGACCACCACGGAACGCTTGTTCCGATTGAGTGCGGTGAAGTACGTGCTCGTTCCGTCCGGTGTTACCGGCGGGCACCAGCTGCGGGTTTCGTCCCCATACGGGCTTTCAACCTTGAGGACGTCTGCTCCGAAATCCGCAAGCATCATCGAGGCCAGGGGTCCGGCCAGGATCCGCGAGAGGTCGACGATCCTGATGTTGTTTAAGGGCTGAGGCATCTTGTCCTGACTTCCCTGATCAAGGGTTACACGCTGCATGAAAACGGCTAGTAGCTCGACGGCGCCGAGGCGGCCCGTGCTGCCCTCCGGCTGTACTTGCCGGCAAGCGCTTCAGCACCGCGGGCAAGGATGGCTACATCGGCACCAACGTTGATGAAATCCGCACCGGCCTCGGTATAGGCACGGGCCTGCGGCTCCTGGAAGGCATTGACGCCCGCGATCTTGCCTTGAGCCTTAACGGTCCGGATAACACGCATCACCGATTCGATGACATCGGGGTGGTCCTGCTGCCCGAGCAGGCCCATCGTGGCTGCCATATCCGCTGGTCCGATAAAGATGCCGTCGATCCCTTCCGTGGCAGCGATCGCAGCGGCGTTGTCTACCGCTTCAACAGACTCAACCTGCACAAGCAGCGAGATGAAGTCATTCGCCCGGGCCAGATAGTCGGGGACGCGGTTCCAGCGGGCTGAACGCGCCAGTGCGGCACCGACACCGCGCACGCCCTCCGGAGGGTATTGCGTTGCCTGAACTGCCTGCCGCGCCTGATCAGCGTTGTGGACCATGGGCACAATCAGCGACTGGGCGCCGATGTCCAGGAACTGCTTGATCACCACCGGGTCGTTGGCCGGGACCCGGACCACGGCCACCGGCGGGTAGCCAGCGATCGCCCGGAGTTGGTCCAGGACGGATTCGATGCCAACGGGCCCGTGCTCTCCGTCGATGAGCAGATAGTCCAGTCCGGCACCTGCACAGATCTCAGCGACGCCGGCATCGCCCGAATTCAGGAACATGCCTGCGGCAGTGCCGCCGTCTTTGAAGAGCTCCTTGAAGGACATAGGCGGATCTATTCGAAACGGCATGTAATCGTCCCGAGCCTTCCGTAGTCCACGGCGACGGTGTCACCTCTCTGGACCCACAGCGGGCGGGTGAAGGACCCGGCCAGGATTATTTCTCCGGCTCCAAGCCCTTCGCCGTGAGCAGCGATCGCGTTTGCCAGCCAGTAGACTCCGGCTGCCGGGTGGTTAAGGACGCCCGCTGCTACACCCGTTTCTTCGACGATCTGGTTCTTATAAAGAATCGCCGAGATCCAGCGCAAATCCACGTCATGGGGGTCGACGGGGTTCCCGCCAACAACCATTGCTCCCATTGCGGCATTGTCGCTAATGGTGTCGACGATGGTCCGACCGTCCATTTCGATGCGCGAATCCAGGATCTCCAACGCCGGAACCACGTATTTCGTGGCCTGCAGGACATCGAAGATTGTGGCCCCGGGCCCACGGATATCGTTGCCCAGGACAAATGCCAGCTCCACTTCCACGCGCGGATGGGTGAATTCGTCCCACGGGATGCTGCTGCCGTTTTCCAGCACCATGTCATCAAAAATGATCCCGTAATCCGGTTCCGTAATCCCGACGGCCGCCTGCATTGCCCTGGATGTCAGACCGATCTTGCGACCGGCAAGCCGGCGCCCGTTAGCTTCAGAGCGCCTGCGCCAGAGGTCTTGCACCCGGTACGAATCCTGGACATTCATGTCCGGATACCGTGCAGTCAGCCGTTCAATCGGAACGCGGGTCCGACCTGCTTCGACGAGCTCGTCGGCTATGGCAGTGATGGTCTCCTCACTGAGCATGGTCAGCCTTTCAATTGAGGGTGAGGGTTTGATGGCGCGGGGGGCATGGGCTTCACCATCCGGTCCGGATGGCGTCCCCTCGCACCTGCTGAAAGAGTTGGCGGGTCCCCCGCTGAAGGACACCGACGTCGCTGCCGACCGCAACCAGGGCGGCGCCCTTCATCGCCCACTCACGACTGTCAGCGGGGGAGCTTGCGTAGAGTCCAAAGTGCCCGCCCACACCCTGGACTGTCTCAAGGACATGGCCCAGCGCTTCACGAACCTGCGGGTGCCTTGGGTTCCCGAGGTGGCCAAGTGAGGCCGCCAGGTCTCCCGTCCCAACGAAAACACCGTCGATGCCCTGGACCTGGGCGATTTCCTTGACCGACTCCAATCCGGCAGCCGATTCGATCTGCACGAAAAGACAGATGGACTCGTGGGCTGTCCTGAGGTAATCGGTGTGGCGCCCGAAGCCGGCTGCCCTGTTCAGGGTGCTCGCGACGCCCCGGTTACCCGCCGGCGGGTAGCGTGTCGCTGCAACCACCTCAGCTGCCTGTTGTGAAGTCTCGACTCCCGGCACCAGCAGGTTCCGCACACCCAGGTCGAGGTACTGCTTAATTGGCGTCGGATCGCGGTCCGGAGTTCGCGCCACAACCTCCACGACGCCGCGGGCCGACTGTACCTGTCCCAGAACAGTTGTCAGGGTGTTGGGCGCGTGCTCACCGTCGATCAGCACCCAGTCCGCACCTGATCCGGCACAGATCTCGGCTGAGTACGGATTCGCGAGCCCCATCCACAGCCCATACTGGGGTTCGCCGGATGCCAGCTGATCCTTCAGGGTCATGAGAGCGGCCCCGCAGCGGCTGTTTCCAACTCGTTCAACGCTTCAGAGCCTTTCGGTTTCGGGCGTGCATCTTCCGCACCCAAGCAGGACGCGAGAGCCACATCATCAGGATCACGACGACGGCGGAAACCGCTGTCATCATCACCGCGACAGCTGCCACCTGGGTGAACAGCCCTTCGCCCCATACCTGGAACAGCAAGGCACTGACCATCGGGGTTTGACCGGTGCCAAGGAGCACTGCCACCTCGAGGTCGCCGATGATCCGCACGAACACGAGGGCAAAGGTGGCAAAAATGCCAGGACGCAGCAGCGGGAGCACAATCTGTCCAAAGGTCCGCCCGGCTCCCGCCCCGCAGAGACGGGAGGCGTCTTCCAAGCTGCCGTCAATTTGAGCGGAGGTACCTTCAAGGGAGATCACGGCGTAGGGCAGGAACGAAACGAAGTACGCCATGCCCATAATCAGCAGTGTGCCGCCGAGGTTGAACGGGGCAGCGGCAAACGCGAAAATGAACGCCGCTGCCAGGACTGCACCAGGGACAACTCCGGGAAACTTTGCCGCCGCACCGGCTGCTTTCGAGACCCAGTTATTGGATTGGCGGGCATACGTCAAAATCAGAGTTGCGGCCATGACAACCACAAAGCCGGCCGTCACTCCCAGGAAAACTGAGTTGCCAATTCCTTCAAGTGCCCCGCCGGCGCCGGAGGCCATTACCTTGAAATTCTCCAGCGTCCAGTTCGAGGCAAAGATGTCCGGCTGCCAGTAGCGCTGCAGGCTCAGGTAGATCACCGCAGCTAGTGGAAGTACGGCGGCGCAGAGGATGTAAGCCAGTCCCACCATCCGCACCGGCCAACGCCAGCGGCCAAGCGCGATCTTGGCCACCTTCGGCGCCTGGCCGCCCATTCGCGCAAAACGCTGCTTTGAGATCACGGAGTGCTGGAGATAGTACAGAACCAGCAGCACGACCAGCAGCAGGACACTCAGGCGCACAGCGGTGCCATAGTCCACTGGGTAGGAATTCTGGATAGAGCGGACGATCCGCACGGACATGATGTCCAGATCCGTTCCGCTGCCAATAATGGCAGGAACGGAATACACTCCCGCCCCGATGATTGTGGCCAGGATGAATCCGGAGAGAAGCGACGGGGCTACTGCCGGAAGCGAAATGGTTCGGATGACCCGCAGGGTGCTCGCGCCTGAGGCGCGTGCTGCTTCCTCCAGTGATGGGTCGAGGGACCGCATCGCCGCAACGATTGGAAGGTAGGTGTAAGGGACGGTGAGCAGCACGTACACAAGAATCATTCCGGCGGCCGAGTAGATCTGGAACCCCATGGGTTCCAGCACAGCCGACAACAGGCCGACCTCAGGGCTGGCCAGGACCACCCACCCAACTGCCAGGGCTACCGCCGGCAGGAACAGCGGGATCAGCGGCAAGGAATCACCTACCGAACCCAGACCCGCGTCCGTGCGCTCGTTGACCCAGGCCAGGAGGGCACCGATTGCCAGGGACAGGAAAGCGCTGATGCCTACCACCACCGCAGTGTCCCGGATCATCCCGGGGAACCACGGCTCGCTTACCAGCTCGATCCAGGCCTCCAGCGGCCCGCCGGCCCTTTGGAACATCTGGAACAGCGGGTATGCAACCAGGAAGACCACCAAGGCCGAAAGCACGAGCAGTAATCCACCAAACGCGCGGCTTCGCAGCAGCTTTCCCCAGCTTCTGGGAGCGGGAGGATTTACCTGTGTCTGCTGCGGGTCTTCCGCCTGCGGCTTTGAAAGGGTTGAGCTGCTAGTCATCGGTTACCACCCGCAGGAACTCCGAGGGAATGCTCACTTCGATCTCGCTAAGTTCCCGTAACTGCGGGTCCGGGGCGCCGAAAGCCCACACGGTCACAACCTGCTCACCCAACTGGCACTGGTATTCGGTGTGCGACCCGGAGAAGGTCCTGGACATAACCACGCCATGCCAGGCCGCGTCGTCGCCGGTTCCGGCTGCTGCTGGCGCAATCCGGCACTTCTCCGGACGGATCATCACTGTCACTGTGTCGCCGGGCGCAGCTTCAAACGCGGGGTCGTCGGCACGCCGGCTTACCTGCATTTCCCTGCCGCACAGCTTCACCAGCATGCTGTCCGCCGACTGCTCGCTTACGGTGGCCTCCATAAAATTGGCCTCGCCGATGAATTCCGCTGTCGAGCGGTTGCTCGGACGTTCGTAGACTGCCACCGGCGAAGCGAGCTGGTCGACTCTTCCGTGCCGCATTACTGCAATTCTGGTGCCAAGGCCCATAGCCTCAACCTGGTCGTGGGTGACGTAGACAGCGGCGAACTCCAACTGCTTGTGAAGCCGAACCAGCAGCGACCTGAGCTTTACCCGGATTCTCGCGTCCACGTTGGAGAGCGGTTCGTCGAACAATACGACTGACGGCTCCGAGATGAGGGTGCGCGCCAGCGCAACACGCTGCTGCTGGCCGCCGCTAATCATTCCCGGGTGCTGCTTGCCCAGCCCTCCGAGGCTGACAAGATCGAGATACTCCGCGGCCCGGCTGAGCGCCGCTGATTTCTTCACCCCGGCCGTACGCAGCGGATAGGCCACGTTCTCAAGCAGGTTCATGTGCGGCCACAGAGCATAGGACTGGAACATCATGTTGACGTCCCGGTCGTTGGGGGCGAGGGAGATCCCGGTGGCGGAATCATAGGCGGGCTGTCCGCTGATGCTTATGGAACCGCTGGTCGGTGACTCCAGGCCGGCGATGCACCGGAGCAGCGTGGACTTACCGCAGCCACTTGGGCCAAGCAGGACAAGCAGTTCGCCGGTTCGCACTTCAAAGGACACATCGTCGACGGCGTTGACGAACTCTCCTTCATGCCGCTGGAATTCCTTCACGACTCTCTGAACGGAGAGACGGATTGGCTTGGCCTCAGCGGCTGCCGGGGCGCCTTGGGCAAGGGGCTGAATCTGGGTAAGGCTCACAGGTGGCCTCCTTCTGGGGGAAGAGTTGGACTTAGTCGAGTTCGAACGCGCTGAGGATGGTGTCGCGCTCATTTACTGCGCGCAGTGGGTCTGCAATGCGTGCGTCATCCGGTGTGGGGCTGCAGCCTTCGACGTCCCCCACAACCAGTGAGAGGTACAAGCCATCCCCGCAGAACGCGGACTGGCCCGCAGCACTCAGCATGAAGTTCGTGAAAACCAATGCGGCATTGGGGTGGGTGGCGTCTGCGGCCACACCAAGCTGATTGGTAAAGGCAAACACCGGTTCCGGGATAACTACTCCCAGCGGGGCACCCGAATTGACCAGTGTCTGGGAGTGGCCTTTCGCTCCCGGGGCCGAAAGGGCGACTTGCCCGGCGGCCACCTTCTGGATGGCCGAAACCGATGAATCGAACCAATCGTCGTTCCCGTCTCCAAGATTCTTGAGATAGCCGGCGCCGTATTCATCCAGTAGGAGCTGATAGAAGGAGAGGACGCTGTCAGAGGCCACCTGCGGATCCGTCAAGGTGGCGTCCTTTAGAAACTCAGGATTCTCCAATTCCTTCCAGCTCTGGGGTGCAGAAGAAATCTTGTTCGTGTTGTACGTAAGCACCCAGGGAGACGTCACCAAACCCACGTGGGCATCATGGGCGAATCCTTCCCGGACATCGGCAAGGTTCGGCACCACGTCCTCGTTCAGGCCCAGGAACCAGTCGGGATCCTGGTTGAACATAAGCGGGTCCGTGACGATCACGGCATCGGCGCTTTGGGCGCCAATTGACGTTTCCGAGGCGAACCGGCTGCGCAGATCACCGGTGGAGAGGCGGGTCATGGTTACGGAGATGTCCGGATACTCCTGGTTGAATGCCTCAACAAGTGCCGCGTTGACGTCCTCGGTAGCCGCCGAGTAGACGACCAGCTCCCCTTCGGCTGCCGCGCGCTGCTCAACATCGGTGAAGTCGGTACCAAGCTCTGATGCTGCGCTCTGGCCTCCGCAGGCGGTCAGAGCGCCGGCAGCCAAAGCAAGACAGGCGACTCGAGGGAGAATGGTGCTAAACGCAGAGTTCATCGATTGCTCCAAAAGGTGTCGCCACTGCACTGTGGCGGGATTCCAACAATGTGACGGCTGTCACTGGGTCATAGGACACTATCTGCGTCTGGTGAATTACGTCTCGGGACAGCCTAACCAAGCACTTCCGCACATTTAGATGAATGGACCATTACGTCAGGACGCCCCTTGCTGGAATGGACAGAGGGTGGTATTTATGACCCCCTTGGACGCAAAAGCAGCCCGGCCGAAGTTATTCGGGGGCTGCAATTGTCTAAATGTTCAACGGGCCTCAGTCAGCAAGCCCTTCACTGCGGAGGGCAAGCCAAAGGCGGCTGGACGTCGTAGGGTCCGTCAAGTCCAGGCCAAGCATCTTTTCTGCCGAAGAGACACGGTACCGCAGGGTATTCCGGTGGAGCTCCAAGGACTCCGCTGCCGCTTCCCAGCGCCCGCGGCAGCGCAGGTATTCGACCACCGCTTCCACCACCTGGGGGCTCCCGTCCCGCTGGAGTTTGTGCACCCAGTCACTGGGAGTTTCGCCCTGGTAGTGGGAGCGGTCCACCACGGTGCCGGCTGGCGCCTTTCGGATGTCGTTCATCCAGTGCTGCCATCGATGTGAAAGCTTGTTCGCGGGCACCTGCTCGGTCAGCAGCACCCTCAGAGCGGGGTGCCTGTCAACGAGCGCCACGAGTTCGGGCGCCATAGCCTGGAATTGGACGCGGTTCAGCAGGAGCCACAGCTCGTCGTCGTCGATATACGCCAGCAACTGGCGCGCGTCGGGCGGCACTGCCGCTTCGAGCAAATCCAGGAGATCGTCCGGATCCCATGCCGACACGCCTCGGACACAGACAATGTGGGGGCGACTGGGAGGTGTTGCCAGGCCCATCTCCGCCGCGAGCTCCAAGGCGCTGTCTATCCGCTGGGAAAAGATCAGCCGGGTAATTGAGTCCCGTACCATGCGAGACGCTGTCTGAAGCCGGCGCATGTCCCGCAGCAGCAGCCGCAGAAGCATGGCAGCACTACCGCCGAATCTGTGCATCTCCGGATGCAGCGGGGCATCGCAGGCCACAATCAGAACCGCCGTTGCCCGCCCCTCCGCACCCACAGGGAACGTCATCAGCTCCTGCCCGGCAGCCGATCGGCCGGTGGCCGGCTTAAGCGATGGCCGGGGAATGATGGACACTGCTTCAGCGAGCGTTTCCTGGTCTACCTCCCCTGAGGTTCCGGACTGCACAGACTCGATTAGCCGGCCGCTGGTAGTAACCAGAGCTGCCCACGCGGCACTGTTGTCGGTAAGGCAGGTGAGTATTGCAGAGATCGGGTATTTAGACCCCGAGGCGCGGACTAGGTCCACGTATGCCAATTGAGAAGTGTCCATGACCTCTCCGAGACTAGTCGCCGCCAGGATAAGCTCCAGCCTTTTTACCCTGTATGAAGCCGGTCACAAGCGAATTAAACTCTGACGGCTTTTCGAAGGGCACCCACAAACCACATTCGCCGAAAACGTGGAGTTGAGCCCGTGGAATACGGCTGAGCATAAAAACCGCATTCTCATACGACTGGGCCCGGTTCTCCCTGCCCCAGACGATCAGCGTCTGGGCCTGGATCTCATCCAGCCGCTTCCACAAGTCCTCCGGCGTGTGCCGGGTGGTTGTCCTCCCCTCCGGCGCCTGTTCCATAAACTCCGGTTCAACGCTGGCTTCATACCGCTCACGCACCACGTCCTCAGTGATAAGGGACGGATCGTAAAGCAGTTGGGAAAGGTAATCACGCATCTTTTCCGGCGTCGGCCCGTTGCCCCCGTAATAAACCTGGCTGGCGGTTACCTTTCGGCGCAGGCCGAACATGGTCTGCCCACCAGCGGAACTAACCAGTACCAGCCGGTCTACCAGGGCCGGATGTTCCACAGCCAGCCGGATGCCTACAGCTCCTCCTGTGGCCATCCCCAGGACATGTGCACGGTCGATTCCCAAAGACTCAAGGAATGCCACCATGACCTCGGCGTACATCGCATTACGCCCGCTCACGACGTCGGGCTTGTCTGATTTTCCGTACCCGGGCAGATCCACGACGATCACCCGGAAGTGCCGCGAGAGTTCTTCCATATTGCGGCCGAAATTACCCCAGCCGAAAGCCCCCGGGGCACCGCCGTGGATGCAGAGCAGCACAGGACCTTCACCGGCCTCGTGGTAATGGACACGGACCCTGCCAGCCTGGGCAAACCGGGAGGTCGTGTCATACGTCAGCATGCTGGCCCGACGTCGACCCGGACATCCGCAAGGCATCCCCTTGCAGCGGGGGTGCCACGATTCGGCGGTCCCATCCAGCGATGAAACGGAGGACAAAATGGTTGAACTCGTCTGCTCGCTCAACCATGGTCCAGTGACCACACTGCCCGAAGACCACCAGATCCGCGTGAGCGAAGGATTCCATTCCCGCCAGCGCGTCTTCAGGCGGATTCACCCTGTCTTCCCTCCCAAAGAGGAACAGCATTGGCACCTGGCAGGCCCCGGCCCGGTCCACCGCAAACGGATAGTCCACTTTGCTGGCTTCCCTTAGCCGAGTGGACTCCTGGTGCTGTTCATATGCCCCGGGACGTTCCGCCATTCGTGTTCGGAACTCCACCAGCGGCTCCGGAATCATGCGCGGATCATGTACAAGGTGTTCCATTGACCGACGGACCATGGCCGGGGAGTACCCTCCCATGTCCTTGTGGGAAGTCAGATTCGGCTCGAACCGTGATCCGGATTCCCATCTCGCTCCGCCGGTCCCGACCACCACTCCCCCTGCCACCCGTTCAGGATGTTCCAGTACCAGGCTGGAGAGCACCATTCCGCCGAGTGAGTTGCCGACTACGTAGGCTTTTGGCAGCTCGAGGGCATCAAGGAGCCGGACGACCAGGTCAACCTGGTTGGGCCGAACTGCCGGAACATCCCCGGGTGTCTCCGTGAAGCCATAGCCGTAGAGGTCCGGGGCGATAACCCGGTGGCCTGCGGCTACGAGGGCCGGGATGGTGAGGTAGAAGTTCGCTGCTGCTGTGATGCCGATGGCCGAGCCGTGGAGCAGGACCACCGGGACGCCGTCCGGGCGTCCCTCATCCAAGTAATGAATGTGCTCACCCGGACGGGTGGAGAGCCAACGGGATTCGTAGCCGAAGTACTCGGCAATGAGTGAAGAATCATCTGCGCGCATTGTTAACCGTTCAGGCTAGGACTGGCCATTTGGCGAAACCAATACCTGTGAAACAGGCGTGGACAGGCAGGTAGTCGATGACCTCACCGGGGCGGTTCATCGCCGCAGCCAGCGAAATCCAGGCACGGATCTCTCCTGTACCCGATCGCATGGTGTCCGAGTCGAAACTGAACAGCTTGGCCAGAGCATCAACGTCGTTCCGCTCGACGCGCTCCAAGACCCACTTATCGAGCGGGACATCGATGTCGCCTCGGTTGAAGTCCTTATCAGAAGGGAAGTGGCTCAGTCCGCCAGAGGCGACCAGAACGATCTTTTCCTCCCGCATGTTCAGGATCTCGGCGATCGCGCGGCCAAGGTCGGCACACCGTTCCCCTCCGGCCAGGGGGGTGTAGTACTCATTGATCAGGATGCAGACGATCGGGATCTCACGCGACGGGTCGAGCTCGGGAGCAATCCGGGCAGCCATGTGAGGCAGCCCGTAGCCGTCCCGGCCCTGGGGGTTGAACCGGTTCAGGGTAGCGATATCGAAGTTCCGCTTGACCAGGCCGTGCGCAAGGGCTTTGGCAACCTCGACGTCGTTCTTGAAGGTAATGGTTGCGCGGTCTTTCATGGGAACGTCCCACTCGTACGCCTGATGCCCCCACATCTCTTCCTCGCCTGTATAGATGGCCAGCGTGGGGTTGTTCGAGAGGTTGAACAGATCGCCTTGGTCATCGCCAATGAAGACCAGTACGTCAGGCTCGTATTCCTCGACCGCTTTGCGCATGTCTGCGAAATCTTCGTGGATCCGCGCATAGAGCTCTTTGCAGTACTCCAGGCTGTCCCGCTGCCGTGCCGCCTCCGGGTAGCGTTCAAAGACGCCGGGAGCAACCCTGTCAGTCATCCACTTCTGCCAATGCTCCGGGGGACGGAACATTCCAGCCGCATGGGAACATGCCAAGCCAAGACCAATCATTATGCATTCTCCTTTGTGTGGTGAAACCGAATAGGTTGATCGCTGCGGGCAAGCGCAGTCAGCACCCGGTGGGCTGCTTCGACGTCGGCTTCCGGGATGCCTGAGAGTGCGGCTTCGTTGAAGCGGCGGGCATTCTCGGCTACCTGCCGGCGGAGGGTGCGGCCCTGAGGTGTCTGCCGGAAACCCGAACCGGTGACTTCGACGAGGTTCTCCTCGATGAGCTCGCTCAACGCGTCCTCGATGGCCTGCGGCCCCAGGAACGCCGAAGACACAAGTTCATCGACGGTCTGCGGCCCCGTTGAGAGCCTCTTAAGCACCCGGCTGCTGCCCGCGCTGAGGCCGAAACGGGACCTGTGCTCATCGAATTCCCGTGAAAGCCGGTGATTCACCGCGGTCACGAGCTGGGCGAAGGGAGCAGGCTCGCTCTCCGGCGAGGTCTCTTCCGTGGTGGCTTCGCTCCCGGGACCAGAGGAAGGGAAGGGAGCTGATGCCGCGTAGCCTCCTTGGACGAACAGCAGCGGCTCCCCCTCGGCCACGGCGCAGCGCTCTACGTGTCCGACCAGGATCTGGTGATCACCGCCGGGCAGGACATCGTAGGTCCGGCATTCAAAGCGGGCGATGGCTCCTTCGATCAACGGAACCCCGGCCAGGCCTTCGGTCCACTCGATCTGCTCGAAAGCACCGGTCCCTCCCTGCGGAGAGGCGACGATTCGAGAGACATCCACCTGATCGGCAGAGAGCACATTGACGGCAAAATGCTGTGCTCCAACGAACGCTGGAGCCCTCCCCGAGGTGTTCTGCACGGACCAGAGGATGAGCGGCGGGTCCAGTGACACTGCGGCAAACGAATTGACGGTCATGCCAACAGGCAGGCCTCCGTTGAGGGTGGTAATCACGGCGACGCCCGTGCCGTACTGGCCCAGCGCACTGCGGAACGCCCTTCGGTCCTGAACGGGATCACTGATGTGGTATTCGGCTCCCGGAGCCGCCACGACGCTCATCGGTGGTACGCCAGGGTGCGCATGGACGGGCTGTCTTCAAAGCTCGGCCCCGGCAAGCCCAGCAAACACTGTGAATACAAGGTCGCTGCGGCCTCCCTGCCGGCCGAACCGTGCACGCGCATTGCGTGCAAATCCCGGACAACCGTCTGCAGGTGGTTGGTCGAGAGGATCGCGCCCGCTCCGGCCACCGGCCAGATCTCCTGCAGGGCGTTGAGACTGATGGCAATGGAATCCGCCGCCTCAAACCTCACCTTCATGCGTTGTTCCGGATCCGCCACTCCACCGTCGCAGGCGATTGCGAACAGGCTTCGCCAGTTTTGGAGATGCCGTTTCTTCACCGTCTCCACCATCGAGATTGCCCCCGCCAGGCGGACCAGCAAATGAGGGTTTTCGGTGACCGACACCCCTGTGCCTCGCCGGGCCCGTCGGACCTTGCTTTCGGTAATGAACTCCTCCAGGCCGCCCAGTGTCGCGCCGATGGCGGAGTTAGCCATGGTGGAGTTGAAGATGGACATAAACGAGACCCGGTAAAGAGGTCCGTCGTTGACCTCCCAGCCGGGATTCTGGTCACTGTAGGTGTTGCTCAGCAAATGAACCCTGTAGTCGGGAACAAACGCGTCGTTCACTGTCACGGATTTACTTCCGGTGCCCTTGAGGCCGGCAACGTCCCAGCTGTCCTGTGCCACAGAAAAGTCGGTGCGCGGGATGACGAAGTTGCGGTCGCCGCCACCAAGAATGACCCAGTCGGCATGGTCGACGCCGCTGGAGAATCCCCACGTGCCGCTCACGATGTATCCGCCTTCGACCTCCGTCCACTTGCCGGTAGGGGCATACGAACTCGAAGCGCGCGTGTCCGGGCCGTCCTGCCAGAACTCGTCCTGGAGCCGCTTGTCCATAAGCGCGATCTCGAACGAGTGCACATTGAGCTGCCCGCCAATCCAGCCGGCGGAGGATTCAGCACCGGCGATCTTCATGATGCCTTCGAAGAAGCAGTCGGGCGCCATTTCGAGGCCTCCGTAACGCCTGGGCGTCAGCGCCCGGAATACACCGGCGCGGCGCATAGCCTCCACCGTGACCGTCGGAACCTGCCCGATTCGTTCGGTCTCTGCACGTCCGTTCCGGATGATATCCAGGATGTCGTCGACGGCGCTAAGGTAGTTGGCGCCGGCTTCGTACGCGCGCCGGGCGTACTCGTCATGGCCAGCACCCTGCCCGTTACGGACAGGTTCCGTCTCAATGGTTCCTAAGGTGGCGTGCATGCCAAGTCCTCTCACGTGGGTTGTGCAGCGGGCCGCATCCGGAAGGCAAGTAACGGCCACATTGCCGGTTGCGCGTGACCGGTGGTGCAGCCGATCTATGCATCACACTAGGACCGGGCGATTGGGCTGTCTTTGGCTGTAACGCCCAACCTGAGCCCTCCGTTTAGATAAGCCGATGGGAACGTGAATCGTGTTGCCTGTTATTCATGGACAAGCTGCTGTGCCCCCAGAGCGCAAAAAAACCGGCCCCGCGCAAGTGCGGGGCCGGTTTCTTGTGGGAGGAGTTTAGGGCGAAGGCATACCGCCGTTGACGTTCAGCGTTTCACCAACCACGTAGCTGGACTCCGGGGACGCCAGGAAGACGTAGGCCGGGGCAAGCTCCGTGGGCTGTCCTGCACGGCCAAGCGGAGTGTCCTTGCCGAACTCGGGCAGGGCGTCCTTAGGCTGGCCGTCGGACACCTGGAGTGGAGTCCAGAACGGACCGGGAGCCACGGCATTCACGCGGATGCCCTTGGGTGCCAGCTGCTGGGCCAGGCCCTTGGTGAAGTTGTTGATCGCCGCCTTGGTGCTGGCGTAGTCCAGCAGGTGCGGAGAGGGGCTGTAGGCCTGGATCGAGGTCGAATTGATGATGCTCGATCCGGCCGGCAGGTGCGGAAGCGCAGCCTTGGTCACCCGGAAGAACGAGTAGATGTTCGTCTTGAAGGTGTCATCGAGCTGTTCGTCGCTGAGGTCCTCAAGGTTCTCCACGGCAACCTGCTTGCCGGCGTTGTTGACCAGGATGTCCAGGCCCCCCAGGCCGTCAACTGCGTCCTGCACCAGCTGGATGCAGTATTCGCGATCCTTGAGGTCACCGGGAAGCCCGACGGCGGTGCGGCCGGCATCCTTGATGAGCTGGATGACCTTGGCGGCGTCTTCCTCTTCCTCCGGGAGGTAGGAGAGAGCGACGTCGGCGCCTTCCCTGGCGAAGGCGATGGCGACTGCCGCGCCGATGCCGGAGTCCGCGCCGGTGATCAGCGCCTTGCGCCCTTCGAGCCGCCCGGTTCCGCGGTAGGAATCTTCGCCGCGGTCGGTCTTGGGCTCGAGGTCGGCGTCGAGGCCGGGTTCGGGCTGGTCCTGCTTGGGCGGACTGACGGAGGGATACCGGTTGACCGGGTCCTGGAATGTGTACTGGTCCGAAGTGTTTTCGCTGGCCATTAAGTTTCCCCACTTCCCATTGTTCATGGATATGGAGCCGCAACTCGCGGCCGCCTACGTTAGGTAAGCATGCTTAGTATCCTATTGCGGAACAGCGGCACCGGGCAAACCCGGGCGCGGACCGGACGGAGAGTGGGGGTGGGGCCTAGAAAAAGAGGCCGAGGAAGCCGACGCTGATGCTGCCAACCAGGCCGATAATCAGGAGCCAGACAATGGGCGTGCGGAACTTGTTCATGTGTCGCATGGTCTGCACAGTCTACGCGGATTGCAGTTCCCGGGTGAGGAACAGTGCCGTTGCCGCCAGCAGGGCCGAACCCGTCATCACCAGCGCCAGCGGCAGCGCGGTGAACTCTCCGCCCAGTCCGGTCAGCGGCGAAACAACCGCACCCATCAGGAACTGCGCTCCGCCGAGCACTGCGCTGCCGCTGCCGGTTGCGCCCTCGGCCTGCGCGAGTGCCAGCGCCGTCGTGTTTCCCATGATGAATCCCAGAGAAGAGACCATGCAGAAAAGCGGTACGGCCAGCAGCAGCGCAGGAACGGCCGCGAGCACCAGGACCAGCAGAACGACGGCGAACCCCACCAGCACCGCCACAGCCCGCAGGACGGTGCGCCGGGGCGGCACCCGGCGGCTCAGCCGGGCGGCAATGAACCCTGAGGTGACCATCCCTGCTGCATTCAGGCCGAACATCAGGCCGTAGGCTTCCGGGCCCAGGCCCATGATGCTCTGGTAGACGAAAGGGGATGCAGAGATGTAGCTCATCAGCACCCCAAAGGAGCTCGCGAACAGCAGTACGTAGCCCAGGAACCTTCCGCGGCGCAGCACTACTCCCAATCCCGCAAAGGGCGGTCCGGTGGAGCGGCGGGCGGCGGGCAGGCTCTCCCTGACTGCACCGGCTGCACAGATGAACATCAGCGCCGCAATTCCGGCCAAAGTCCACAGCACACCGCGCCAGCCCCAGAACCCGGTGAGCACGCCGCCAATGACGGGAGCCACCACCGGGGCAACGCCGCCAATGGTCATGAGCAGGCTGAACGTCCTGGCAGCGGCCGGTCCGGAGGTAAGGTCGGCGGCCACGGCGCGGGCAATGACCGGCCCGGCAGCTGCGCACAGTCCCTGCACAAAGCGGGCGGCGATCAGCACGCCCAGGTTCGGTGCGGCTGCACAGGCAATGGAGGCGAGGACGAAGGCTCCGGTCCCGAGCAACAGGGGGCGGGTGCGGCCGTAACGGTCGGAGAGGGGGCCGAATCCCAGCTGGCCGGCCGCCATGCCAATGAGGAACGCCGTCAGGGTCAGCTGCACGCCCGACGCCGAGACATCCAGGTCCGCGGCGATGCCCGGGAAAGAGGGGAGATACAGGTCCGTGGTGAACGGCCCGGTGGCTGCCAGGAACGCGAGCACCAGCAGCAGGCCGGCGCCTATCGGGGCGTCGGCACGGAGCTTGGACTCGTTGGCTGGCACCTGCTGATAGTACGAACAATGCCCGCCTCTAGTGAAAACGGGACCCGGGCCGCAGACTTCTTGCAGGAAACATTGGCAGCGGACAGACAGGATCAGGGCCATGGCGAAGGACAATCGCAAGCGAATCGTCGTCGGCGTGGACGGCTCGGAACTCTCACTGGTAGCGCTGCGAACAGCGCGGCGGCTCGCCGACCTGCTGCACTGCCGGATGGAGGCGGTGACGGTCTGGTCCTACCCGATCGCCCTGGCCGTGCCCATTCCGTCCACCGAGTGGTCGCCGCGGGTTGAGGCGGACAACGCGCTGGAAGAAACCCTGCAGGCTGCCTTCGGCCAGGACATTCCGGAAGGACTCAAGAAGACCGTGGTGTCCGGGCAGCCGGTGCAGGTGCTGGTGGAAGCCAGCAAGAGCGCGGAAATGCTGGTTGTCGGCAGCCGGGGCAGGGGCGGCTTTGCGGGACTGCTGCTTGGTTCAGTCAGTTCCGCCGCCGCAGCCCACGCCCACTGCCCGGTGCTGATCGTTCATCCTCCGGAAGCGGACTAGCAGGTTCCGCTAGCGGCGGGCGGGGCAGGCATCCTGCTCCGCCAGTTCCGTCTGGAGGTCCGCGCTGTCGATCTTCCCCGTGGAGTGCTCTTCAGCAGCCGTATCTTCGATGGCTGTACCGGACGCGGCGAGCGCCGCTTCCGGCGCAGCGGAAGGCTCGGCCGGGGCGCCGCCGTTGGACGCCGCATCGTTGTCCGCGGCCACGCGGCGCAGCATAAACAGGGCACCCACTGCTGCCGCCACCATCAGCACAATGCCGATCAGCGACGTCGCCACCACGCCCGAATCGAACGCGGACTGGGCTGAGGACAGCAGATCCGCAGCCTGCGGGGCGGGCAGGGTCTTGGCTGCCTCGACGGCGCCGCCCAGTGTTTCCGAGGCAGCTGACGCAGCGGCCGGATCCATACCGTCCGGCAGCACAATGCCGTTCCGGTAGCCGGCGGTCAGGATGCTTCCCAGCACGGCCGTGCCGAGAACTGCGCCCACTTCATACGCGGTTTCGGAAATGGCCGACGCCGCTCCCGCCTTGGCCGGCGGGACAGACCCCAGGATCAGGTCGTTGGAGATGGTCTCCGCGGAGCCGACTCCGATGCCCAGGATCATGAACGCGATCACGAGTCCCAGCGGACTCTCATCATGGCCTGTCAGCAGCACCACGGTGTAGCCGACGGCGCTGAACACCAGGCCGGCGGCAACGGCATAGGCCGGGCGGACCCTGCGGACCACGCGAACGACGGCGAGGCCGGCAACCACGGTGAGCATCAGGCCCGGAAGCATCATCAGTCCGGCTTCACGCGGGGTTTGCCCCAGCACGAGCTGCAGGTGCTGGGAGAGGAAGAGGATGAAGCCCACCTGCGCGAAGACGCTGAGCAGGTTCGCGGAGATGGACCCGGTGAAGACGGGGTTGCGGAACAGCCGCACATCCAGCATGGGCTCGGAACGGCTGAGCTGGCGCCGCACGAACGCAAAGCCAAAGAGCAGGCCGGCGGCCATCGGAACCAGGGCGTACGCATCGAGTCCATGCGTGGAGATGGACTTGATGCCGTAGACCAGCGGGAACATGGTGGCCATGACCAGCAGGATGCTGATCGGATCAACCTTGCCCGGCTTGGGGTCACGGGATTCGGGCAGGAGTTTCGGCCCGAAGACCAGCAGCGGAATCAGCACCGGCACGGCGAGCAGGAAGACCGAGCCCCACCAGAAGTGTTCCAGCAGGGTTCCGCCCACAATCGGCCCAAGCGCTGCGCCGCCGGAGAACCCGGCAGCCCACACGGCGATCGCGATGCGGCGCTGGCCGGGCACCACGAACATGTTCCGGATGATGGACAGTGTGGCGGGCATCAGCATGGCGCCGAAGAAGCCGAGCAGGGCGCGGGCCCCAATCAAGGCGCCGGCCGTGGGTGCGAACGCCGCCGCGACCGATACCAAGCCAAAACCGGCCGTACCGATCATCAGCAGCTTCCGCCGTCCCAGCCTGTCCCCCAGGCTGCCCATCGGGACCAGCAGGCCAGCCAGGATCAACGCATAAATGTCGATGATCCAGAGCAGTTCCGTCCCGGTCGGCGCCAGGGCACGGGACAGGGACGGGACGGCAAAGCTGAGCACGGTGTTGTCTACCGCTACCAGCAGGACGGCGAGCATCAGCACCGCCAGTCCCAGCCATTCACGCTTTCCGGCCCGCTGAAGCGCGGGCCGTTCCTGTACCGCAGGCACAATTCCTCCTTGGACTTGGCAGGGCTCCGCCTGCCGAAAACTGGTGGGTTAAAAAGACATGCCAGCAACCGCCGGGGCCAACCCGTACGTTACTGTACCGTCTAGACTGTACAGCACTGGATGGCGTAGCGTAAAGCCATGCCTGAACAGACACCCGCCAGGGAGCGCGTCCTCTCCGCCTACGAGGAACTGCTGATCAATGAAGGTCCCCGCGGGGCAACTCTCGACGCCGTGACAGCACTTGCCGGCGTCTCCAAGGGCGGGCTGCTCTACCACTTCAAAAACAAGGAAGCCCTGGCAACAGGCCTGCTGGACCGGCTGCGGATCCTCGCCGCCGCCGACCTCGAGCGCATGCGCACCGATGCCGAGGGCCCGGCGCGCTTCCTGGTCCGCACCTCCGTCTACGTGGACAGCGGCCTGGACCGTGCCCTGATTGCAGCGGTCCGGCTGGCGCAGGCCAACGACGCCGCTGCCTCCGAACTGCTGCAGCAGATCCACCGCGACTGGTTCGACCTGGTTCTGGGCGAAGTCGGAGACCGTGCCATTGCCCGCGCCATCATGCTGCTGGGCGACGGACTCTACTACAACGAGGGCCTCCCCGGCGGCTGGCCGCAGGAAGAGAACTCCCCCACCTCCGGGTCCGTGGAGGAACTGCTGGAGGTTGTGGACCTGCTCAAGGCCCAGGCTGCGGTGAAGCACGCCTGAGAGCTGCGCAGCACCTGCCGTCCCATCGATGTGCCCTGTGGCACAGTATGTGCCATGGAAAAGAGCACAGCAGACCTCTATGACGAACACGGCGAAGCGCTGGCTTCGGTCTCCCTCCAGTTCCAGGACCTGGGCGGCCGCACCCGCTTCAGCGGCCCAGTGCGCACCATCCGCTGCCATGAGGACAATGGCCTGGTGAAGTCCACCCTGAATTCACCGGGCAACGGCTCCGTGCTGGTGGTCGACGGCGGAGGCTCACTGAACACCGCCCTCATGGGGGACATGATTGCCGAGGCCGCAGTCGCCAACGGGTGGGCCGGCGTCGTCATTCACGGCCCGATCCGCGACCGTGCCGCCGTCGCCAAGCTGCCGCTGGGCGTGAAGGCACTCGGCTCGAATCCACGCAAGAGCGCGAAGGACTCAGTGGGCGAAGTGGACGTTCCGGTGGAGTTCGGCGGCGTGAAGTTCCGCCCCGGCGCCGTGCTCTACGCCGACGAGGACGGCATCCTGGTCGAACGCTAGCCCGGCCGGTTCAGTCCGGAGCTAGGCGTTCCAGAGACCGTAGGAGTCCGCGAGGGAAGAAATCTTCTGGGCACGGGCCAGGCGGGGCAGGTAGGAGCCGTCGCCCACCACTGCGCCGGCCGCGTGTGCCTCCAGCAGCTCGTGTGCCCAGACGATTTCGGATTCGCTCGGCGACAGGCCCTTGTTAATGGTGTCCGCTGCTTCGGGCATCAGGCAGAGCTTGCCGGTCATGCCCATCGAGGCCGTCACCTTGCAGGCATCAAGCAGCTTCTCACCCAGCGTTCCCGGCGTCGGCCCGTCGATCGGGCCGGGCAGCTGCCCCACACGGGAGGCCACCACCAGCTTGGAGCGCGCGTAGGCCAGGGCCATGGGGTCATCCGAGGCACCGGTGTCACGGCGGAAGTCGCCGACGCCGAATGCCAGCCGGAACGTGCCCGGCGCGCTGGCAATCGCCGTCGCATTTTCGATGCCCAGCGCGGATTCGACCAGCGCGAGCACCGGGGTGCCGGCCTGCAGCCGCATGGCGGTGTGCGTGACCTGCTCCGGCTTTTCGGTCATGGCCAGCATGACGCCGCGCAGGCCGGGGGCCTTTGAAAGGGCAGCCAGGTCATCGGCCCAGTAGTCGGTTTCGATGCCGTTGACGCGTACCCAGGCGGTCATGCCGGTGGAGAGTGCCTCCACCACGCGCTCACGCGCTTCGGCCTTGCCTTCGGCGGGTACCGCATCCTCCATGTCGAACACGACAGAGTCCGCTTCCGAGGCCAGCGCGGGAGCAAAATTCGCTTCGTCCGCGGCAGAAGCCAGCAACCAGGAACGGGACAGTTTCGCGGGCAGCGCCGCAGCGCGGCTGTTTCGGAAGGGAGCCATACGGTCGAGCCTACTTTCCGGCCCGGCGATACCCCAATGCAGGGGCCCGAGGTGTGACCACCGTTACTTTCCTCAAGCCCCCCGGGTTGCTCAGCAGAATCCCGCGATGGTATTCCACACCGGGTTGTTTTCTTCAGCGCCTTCCCGCAGGACAGCAGCCTCGATCAGCCCGTAGGGACGGTCGGCGGCGAAAAAGACCTCGCCGGGGTTATCCAGTCCAAAAGGTTCCAGATCGACCAGGAAATGGTGGTTGTTAGGCAGCGAGAGCCGCACTTCGTCAATGCCCGGATGGGCTTCGAGCACGGCGCGGCCCATCTGGAACATACTCTGCTGCAGGGCCAGGGAATGTGTATCCGCAAACGCGTCCAGCAGCGCGGACCGCACGGAGGCATAGGCGGCATTGAAATCCGGTACGTCCACATCCGAGTACCGCCACTTGGCGGTGACGTCCGTGGCCAGGATCCGGTCCGTGGTTTCGGCAAGGGTTGTGTAGCGGTCCCGCGGAAAACCGTGGAACTCCGAGCCGGTCGTCTTCAGCACGGTGAGGCCGCTGATGCCTGCCACCAGGTGCCGGCCGGCTCCGTCCACAAGCAGCCCCGCGGTACGGACCTCGGATTTGTCCTTGCTGAAGGCGTGGTCGTGTCCGTGAATCCGGTTCCAGAAGTACTGCTCGGCGGCCCAGCGCCCGCCGCTGACCCAGTCGAAGCTCGAGGTGAAGTGATCCGCCAGGCGGAGCAGGAACGCCTCCGGGGAACCAACCCCGTCCCGGGCGAACGCGTAGATGGTGTTCTTCTGCGTATCAGTCGCCACGACGTGGGCGTTGTCCCCCTCGGTGTGCGCGGCAGCAAAATCACCGTGCAGCTGGGAGGTGATGCTGAGGTCCTCCAGGCTGTGCCGCGCGGTGTCCCGGGTGGTTTTGACCAGGCGGACTTCAGCCTTCCCGTACTGGTTCGGCCCCAGGATGATTCGCGGGGACGCAACGGCAGCGCTTTCGGTGGATTCCATGCTCAGCTTCCCCGGTAGGTGGAGTAGGCGAACGGGCTGATCAAGAGGGGCACGTGGTAGTGCTCCTGCTCCGCGACAGTAAACGTCACGGTGACGGATGGGAAGAACGACGGCGTGCCCGCCGCGGCGAAGTACGTTTCGGTTGCGAACTCAAGCCGATAGGACCCGGAGGGCAGGTCCTGCGGCCCCAGGTCCGGAATCCGGCCGTCGGCGTCGGTGGTGCCGGTTCCCAGCTCCTCCCAGTCCAGGTCTCCGCGGATCTGGAGGGAAACCGGAATGCCGGGCGCCGGGCGCCCGGTGGAGGTGTCCAGTACGTGGGTGGTGATTCGGCTTGTCATCGGTTCAGCAGTCCTTCCAGCCGAAGGACCGCAATCTCCCGCAGGGCGGCCGCCGTGGCAGCGAGTTCGGCTTCGTCGGTGTTTTCAAGCCGTTCGGAAAGGACCGCCAGGATTTCCTCCGCGCTGCGCCCGGCAGCACGGATCAGGAAGACCCGCCCGAACCGCTCTTCGTAGCGCCGGTTGCCTTCCTCCAGCTGCTCCCGAATGCCAGCGGAAAGCGCAATCCCGGATTGTTCGCCCCGGGACAATTCCGCCTCGCGCCCGGCACCTGAGGAGCGCTCACCGATGCGGGGGTGGCTTACCAGTGCGGCAGCTATCTCGGCTTCAGTCCAGTCCGGAGCCGCAAGTTCGGCGAAGGAGACCAGTTCCGCACCGGTCCCAAACGGCCTGGCGAAGGAGATTTCCGAGGTCCAGCGCGGCAGGTCCACACAGGGCTTGAGCATCTCTTCGGCCCGGGCGAAAGGAGCTTGGTTGAACTCGGCGAGAAAATCCCGCCGGGGAACTGCGTCCATGAATGTCCGTCTTTCAATAGGCCGTTCACCACCGTTGCCGCATTTTCCGGCAGCGGCTGCGGCACGGTTTTTGTTTCGGTGTTTCCGCACAATGTTGTGCTCTGCCGCATTTACGGTCCGCCCATTGTTCAGTTCCCGCGAAGGCAGTGTCAAGGCTGCGGCATGGGTTCATTCCACGGTCTCCAGCCCGTTTCTCCTGTTGCTCAGGCGGCCTGGCGCAAACCCGTTCCAGCTGCGGCCCGGCATGGTAAGCTCCATCCAATTTACGGACCCGGACACAGCAGAATGCAGGGATTCTATGGCTCGTTTACCCCGGTGCGTCTCCTACGCTCCGGTCATTTGACGGTTGCCGCTATTCCCGGAATATAGGTGGGAAAACCGTCCGGCAGGGCCGGTAGCGAGGAAAGCGAGCTGGAGTGGATCTGAACACGGTGGAAGAACTGGTTCCCACCTCCGACCCTTCCGACTACCGCGCAGGGGACGCGTGGCTGGCCGGCGGCACGGTGCTCTTTTCCAACGGCAGTTCAACCCTGCGCCGGCTGCTGGACCTTAGCGGTGCCGGCTGGGAACCACTGACGGTGAGCGGACACGGCTTGGAGATCGCCGCCACCTGCACCATTACCCAGCTTCACGGCTTCGCGGCGGCCCGGCCTCCGGCCGCAGCCGGCTGGCCGGCCCTGGACCTGGTTCACCCGTGCTGCGACGCGTTCGTTGCCTCGCACAAGGTCTGGAACGTCTCCACCGTGGGCGGCAACCTCTGCACCGCGCTGCCTGCCGGACCCATGACCGCCCTCGCGGCAGCACTGGACGGCCGGGCGCTGCTCCTCTCCCCTGCCGGCACCCGGCGGACCCTTGCCGTGACCGAACTCGTCACCGGCGACGGGCAGACCGCACTTACCTGCGGCGAGCTGCTGCGCAGCATCAGCTTGCCTGCGCATGCCCTGGCATCACGTACCGCCATGCGCCGCCAGTCGCTAACCACCCTGGGACGTTCCGCCGTGCTTCTCATCGGCCGGGTTGATCCGGACGGAGCGTTTGTCCTCACCGTTACCGCCGCAACCATCCGGCCGATCCAGCTGCGTTTTGACCAGCTGCCTGACGCACCGGAACTGCGGCGTGCACTGGACACCGCGATTGATTCTTCGCTCTATCACGATGACGTACACGGGCTGCCCGAGTGGCGGCGGTTCATGACCGAACAGTTCAGCGAGGAGATCCGGTCCGAGCTGGCCGGAGAACCGGAGGAGCGGAGCCCGTGAGCTATACCGTCAACGGACAGCCAGTTTCGGCGGAACCCGCGCCGGGACAGTGCCTGCGCACGTTCCTGCGCGAACTGGGCAACACCGGTGTGAAGAAGGGATGCGACGCGGGCGACTGCGGAGCATGCACAGTCCACGTTGACGGGATACCGGTCCACAGCTGCATTTTCCCTGCCCGCCGGGCAGAGGGCCGGGACGTGACGACTATCGAGGGGCTGGCCGACGGCGGCACCCTCCATCCGATGCAGCAGCAGTTCCTGGCCGCCCAGGGATTCCAGTGCGGCTTCTGTACCGCAGGGATGATCATGACCGCGGCAGCATTCGGCCCGGCCGATCGGGCCAATCTTCCCCGTGCGCTGAAAGGCAACCTCTGCCGCTGCACGGGCTACCGGGCCGTGGAAGACGCCATAGCCGGCACGCAGCGCGTTGACGACGGCGGCCACGGGGTGGGAGACAGCGTTGCCGCGCCTGCCGGGCCGGCAATCGTCACCGGCACTGCCCGTTACGCCCTTGACCTGCCTCCCGGAATCCACCCGGACCTGCTGCATCTGGCACTGGCCCGGTCACCGCATGCCCACGCCCGGATCGTATCGATCGACACCGAAGCTGCCCTGGCCGTCCCAGGCGTCGAGGCCGTGTTTACACACGAGGACGCCCCGGCGCTCCGGTTTTCCTCCGCCCAGCATGAGCTGCACACGGATGACCCGGCGGACACCCGGGTGCTGGACGACGTCGTGCGGTTCAAGGGGCAGCGCGTGGCTGTGGTGGCGGCAGCCTCGGTGGCCGCTGCTGAGGCCGGGGTCCGGGCACTGCGGATCGACTACGAAATCCTGCCCGCAGTGTTCGAACCGGACGAGGCTCTGGCGCCCGGGGCACCGCTGCTGCATGCGGCCGCGGCGGCGGAACCCGGCGTCGGCACTCCGGCTCCCAGCAACATCGTCGCCGAACTGCATGCTGAACTGGGCAATCCGGAGGCCGGGTTCGCCGCGGCCGTGGCAGTGCATGAGGGGACCTACTACAGCCAGCGCCTGCAGCACGTGGCTTTGGAGACCCATGCGGCAATCGCTTCCTTCGATGAGCACGGACGGCTGGTTGTGCGGACGTCCACCCAGGTGCCGTTCCTGGTTCGGCGCACCCTCAGCCGGGTGTTCGACCTTCAGCTGGAGAAGGTGCGGGTGGTTTCCGGGCGGGTGGGCGGCGGCTTTGGGGGAAAGCAGGAGGTCCTCGTGGAGGACGTAGCGGTGCTGGCTGCCCTTCGGCTGGGCAGGCCGGTGCAGATTGAGCTGAGCCGGGAGGAGCAGTTCACCGCCTCCACCACCCGGCATCCCTTCCGGGTCCGGGTCAAGGCCGGGGCTGACGCGCAGGGCATGCTGACCGCACTGGCCGTGGACGTCACCACCAACACCGGTGCCTACGGAAACCACGGGCCGGGCGTGATGTTCCACGGCTGCGGTGAGTCCGTGGCGGTCTACCGGTGTGCGAACAAGAAAGTGGACGCCCGCGCTGTCTATACCAACACAGTTCCGGCAGGCGCCTTCCGCGGCTACGGGCTGAGCCAGATGATCTTCGCGATCGAGTCGGCGCTGGACGAACTGGCCCGGACGCTGGACCTTGATCCGCTCGAGTTCAAACGCCGGAATTTGGTGGTTGAGGGCGACCCAATGCTTTCCACGTCGCCGGAAGCGGCCGGGGACGTGCTCTACGGCAGCTACGGCCTGGATGAATGCGTGGACCTGGTTCGCACTTCACTGGAAACCGGGTCGCGGGATCCGCAGCGCTCCGGAGCACGCCTTGCCCCGGGCTGGCTGGTGGGCGAGGGCACCGCTGTCGCCATGATCGACACCGTGCCGCCGCGCGGGCACGTTGCCCACACCCGGATCGCGCTGCGCCCGGACGGCAGGTACGGGCTCGACGTCGGCACCGCCGAGTTCGGCAACGGCACCACGACGGTCCACACCCAGCTGGCCTGCAGCGCCTTGTCCACGCAGCCGCAGAACGTGGTGATCCGCCAGTCGGACACGGACCTGGTGGACCATGACACGGGCGCGTACGGCTCCACCGGCACCGTTGTAGCGGGCAAGGCAACGCTGGCGGCAGCCGCTGATCTGGCAACGAAACTGCAGGGCTTCGCGGCGTCGCTGTTCCGGAACACCTCTGCCCAGGTCAGTCTTGAGGCGGACGCCGTGGCCTGCGGGGACGAACGCGTGCCGCTGGCGGAGGTGTATCTGCGGGCACGGGAGGCCGGCGTCGAGCTTGCTGCCGAAGGACGCTGGGGCGGCACACCGCGCTCCGTGGCGTTCAACGTGCAGGGCTTCCGCGTGGCCGTTGACCCGTCCACCGGGGAGATCCGGATCCTGCAGAGTGTGCAGGCCGCCGACGCCGGAGTGGTGGTGAACCCGCTGCAGTGCCGCGGCCAGGTCGAAGGCGGCGTGGCGCAGGCGATCGGTGCGGCACTGTTCGAGGAAGTGCTGGTGGACGGCTCCGGAGAAGTCCAGACCAGGGTGCTGCGCCAGTACCACGTACCTGCTTTCGCCGATGTGCCGCACACTGAAGTCCTCTTTGCCTCCACCAGCGATTCACTGGGTCCCCTCGGCGCCAAATCGATGAGCGAGAGTCCGTTCAATCCCGTAGTACCGGCACTGGCCAATGCCCTCCGGGATGCCACCGGGCTGCGGTTCACCCGGCCTCCGTTTGCCCGCGACCGGGTATACCTGGCGCTGCGCGAAGCCGGTGTTCCAGCGCGCCCACTCACAGTTCAGTGAACACAGCCGGCAGCTGCGGAAACGGACCGGCCGGAAATCTGGAAGACTTAAGCCATGAGTGAGCAGAGCAGCGGGAAAAACACGCAGCCCGGCCGCAGCGGCTGGCTGACCGGAGGGCCGCTGCTGACGGTGCTCCTGTTCGCCGGCCCGCAGATTCCAGGACTCCTGAGCAGGTTGTTCTCAGGCGCCCCGGACGGCGTGTACTCCTTGGCCACTGTGTACGGAGGCGCGGCACTCACCCTGATCGGCGCTGGCGTGCTGGTGCATTTCCTGGGATCGCGGAGGTCCGCTGCCACCAGCCGCACCCCGGAAGCATCGGAACCCGAGCGGGATTAGTTGCACCGGGTGCAACGATGCACTTAGTGTAGGAGTGTGCTTCCCGCCAGTACCGCTCCCGACCGCAGGTCCGCCATCAAAAGCCGGCACCGCCAGGCGATAGTGAACGCCTGCGCCGCCCTGCTGTCCGAGCGCCGTGGAACCGATTTTTCCGTAGACGAGCTCGCGCAGCGGGCCGACGTCTCCCGGCGTACCGTCTTCAACCACTTTGCCTCCCTGGATGACGTTGTCACCGAGGTGGGGACCGACGTCGTCGCTTCGTCCCTGATGCTGCCGGAAGGCACTGCCCCGGAAGGCTATTCACCCCTGGATGACCTCGTGGACCTGGTGAGTTCACCCAGGTTCATCGAAGCGGTCTCTTACCTCACCCAGGTCCTTGGCCGCGCCGATTCCCGTTCCTCTCCCCAGCAGGCAATTATGGCTTTCCGTTCCGTGACCATGGCCGGGGACCAGGTGATGGCGGCCCTGGCCGCCCGGCACCCTGAAGCGGATCCTGAAGACATCCAGCTGCTGGTGGGCACCTTTGCCGGTGGCATCAGCGTGCTCTACGAACGCTGGTGTGCGCAGACAGGCGCTGTTGACAGCCCTGAATCCCGGACCGCGTGGATAGAGCTGCTCCAGCGTCTCGTCACGGCCCTCCGAACCGGCACCGGGGCGGGCACACCCCCGGGCCGGTCCTAAAGTTTTCGCTCGCAGCGGTTCACCTCCGCCGCCCCCGTCCGCAGCAGAACCCATGATTTCGATAAGGACCACCAATGGCTGAATTCCTCTACCGCCTGGGGCAGGGTGCCGCACGCCGCGCCCGCACCGTGCTGGGCGTGTGGATAGCGGTGCTGGCAGTTGCCGGCATTGCCTTCGCGCTCTTCGGCGGCACTCTCTCCACCGCCATCTCCATTCCCGGCACCCCCACCACCCAGGTCACGGACCGGCTCCAGCAGGAACTGCCGGAAGCCTCCGGAGGCACCGGTTCGGTGGTCTTCCAGACCGAGGACGGCTCACCCTTCACCCAGGAGCAGAAGGACGCCATCGCCGCCCTGGTGACCGATGCGTCCGAGGTGGACGGCGTGGAAAACGCCGTCGACCCCTTCGCCACCGAAGCCGAGCGGGAAGCGCAGCGCGCCCAGCTGGAGGAAGGCCAGGCACAGCTCGACGCCGGCCGCGCCCAGCTGGAAGCCGCCCGCGCCGAGCTCGACGCGGGCCAGCAGCAGCTCGATGCCGCCCGCGCCCAAGCCGAGGCCGCCGGCGCCCTGGCCGCTGCCCAGCCGCAGCTCGACGCCCAGCAGGCCCAGATCGACGCGGGCCGCGCCGAACTCGAGGCGCAGGCCGCCGCCGCGGAAGAGCAGGCACCGCAGCTGGAACAGGGTGCCGCACTGCTCAACATGGCCCAGAACATCCGCATGGTCTCCGAGGACGGCAGCGCCGCCATTGTGACCGTTGTCTTCGAAGACACCCAGATGGAAGTCACCCAGGAAACCAAGGACGCACTGGTGGCTGTCTTCAATGACGCCCCCGTAAACGGTGTGACCACTGATTTCTCCACGGACATCGCCCAGGGCATCCCCTCTATCTTCGGCATCGGCGAGGTCATCGGCCTGGTTGTGGCCGCAGTGGTTTTGGTGGTCATGCTCGGCACCCTTATCGGGGCAGGACTGCCGCTGATCACCGCGATGATCGGCGTCGGTATTGGCGCCCTGGGCGCCCTGGCGTTCTCCGGCGTCGTCGAAATGGTCTCCGTAACGCCGGTCCTGGGCCTGATGCTGGGCCTGGCCGTAGGCATCGACTATGCGCTGTTCATCGTGAACCGGCACCGGCGCCAGCTGAAGGCGGGTTACGAGCTGGAGGAGTCAATTGGCTTGGCCAACGGCACCTCCGGCAACGCCGTCGTCTTCGCTGGTTCCACCGTGCTGATTGCACTGCTGGCCCTGAACATCACCGGCATCCCGTTCCTTGGCCTCATGGGCACCGTGGGTGCAGCCTGCATCGCCATCGCCGTGATGATCGCAGTGACCCTCACCCCGGCACTTCTGAAACTGACCGGCATGCGCATCCTGAGCAAGAAGGAACGCGCCGCTGTCACGCAGGCCGCGGAAGCAGCGTCACCGGCACCTGCCCCCACCACTGCCAAGCCGATGTCCACCATGAGCGCCGTGCTCACCGCACTGGTTTCAATCGCGGCACTGCTGGTCATCGCCATCCCTGCCCTGGACCTGCGCACCGGCCTGCCGGACGGGTCTTCCGAAGCCCACGACTCCACGCAGTACCGCGCCTATTCCACCCTTTCGGAGAAGTTTGGCGAGGGCCAGAACGGCACCCTGTTGGTGGTGGCGGAACTTGACTCCGAACCCACCGAAGCCGAAGCAACCGAAATCCAGGCCGAGATCGCCGGGATCCTCTTCGAGCAGGACGGCGTTTCCGCCGTTGCGCCCATCGGTTCATCCGAGGACGGCAGCACCGTCGCGTTCCAGGTGGTTCCAGAACAGGGACCCACGAGTGAGTCCACCGAGAACCTGGTCCACACGCTCCGGGACATGTCCCCGCTGAACGGTGAATATGAGATCGGCGTGGCTGGAACCGCTTCCGGCAACATCGACATCTCGGACAAGCTCTCCGACGCCCTGCCGATTTACCTCGGCGTGGTGGTGGGCCTGTCCCTGCTGATCCTCATCCTGGTGTTCCGGTCCATCTACGTTCCCGTCATCGCTACGCTTGGCTTTGTGCTCTCCTACTTCGGTGCACTGGGCGGCGTCGTGGCCATCTACCAGTGGGGCTGGCTGTCCGGGATCTTCAATGTGGAGTCCCCCGGCCCGATCCTGAACTTCCTGCCGACCATCCTTGTGGGCATCCTGTTTGGCCTGGCCATGGACTACATGCTCTTCATCGGCTCCGGCATGCGCGAGGCTTACGCGCACGGCGCTCCGTCACGGGTTGCCGTGGTTCAGGGTGTCCGTGCCGGACGTGCCGTGGTGACAGCCGCGGCGATCATCATGGTCTCCGTTTTTGGTGGTTTCGTCTTCTCCCACAGCGCCATGATCCGGCCGATCGGCTTCGCGCTGGCATTCGGTGTGCTGCTGGACGCATTTGTGGTCCGCATGCTGCTGATCCCGGCGCTGATGCACCTGGCCGGAGACAAGGCATGGTGGCTGCCTAAGTGGCTGGAGCGGATCCTGCCGGATGTCGACGTCGAAGGCTCCTCCCTTGAGCGCCGCCACCCGCACGTGGAGCACCGCGAACCGGAACCCGCGAACCACAGCGGTTAACCGGTCAACTCCAAACAGCAGCTGTCCCGGCCCGGCCGGGACAGCTGCTGTTTTTATTTGGCGTGCGTCATATTCCCGCAACATATTATGGACTCAGTCCAAGATCCCCCAGCATGTTAATTGGATTAAGTCCATCAATGACTCCAGTCCAAGGAAGTTCAAGGCGCAGCCGCATCCCGGGGAGATCAGCGCGGTGCCGGATTCAACCTCCAGCCGGTCCCCCGCCGCTTATCCAGGAGATACGTACCGTGAACCGCCCCCTCTACGCGCGCGTGCCGGCCCTTGCCGCAGCGACTGCCGCCGCTTTGCTGCTCAGCGCCTGCACCCCCGCCTCATCACCCGACGACGCCGGCGCCTTCCACGCCTGCCTTGACGGGTCTTCGCTGCAGTTCACAGGGATCTCCACGGACGCCGGCGAACTGTCCTGCGGCCCGGACGAAGTGCCCGTGTCCTGGCTGGCGGCCGGCCCGGCGGACGATGCGCCGCAGGTGGACGCCACTGCCAAGCCAGCGGGCCCGGAAAGAGGGGAGAAAGGCGAACCGGGAGAAAAAGGTGACGACGGCGCCCCCGGACAGAACAGTCTCACCGGCCCTTCCGGCCCGGCAGGGGCAGCAGGGCTTCCGGGACGGGATGGAAACAGCATCCGCAGCGGTTCCGGACTGCCCGCCGCAGCTCTGGGTATCGACGGTGATTTTTACCTCGATACCGCCAGCTTCGTGGTCTACGGGCCCAAGACCGGCGGGGCGTGGCCGCTCGGCACACAAAGTCTGGTGGGACCACAGGGGCCGATGGGCGCCCAAGGGGCGCCGGGCATCCAGGGGCCTGCAGGCGCCGAAGGATTACAGGGAGTTAAGGGCGACACCGGCGATACCGGACCCATCGGGCCAGCCGGACCACAGGGACCGGCAGGACCGGTCGGGCCGGCAGGACCGCAGGGGCCCCAGGGACCGGCAGGGGCCGGGACGGTCTTCGTCAGTTTCCTGCCCGGCACCATAGATCCCGCAGCTTTCGCCGACGGTGCGGCTTACTTCCCGATCTCCGGCTCGGTGGCTCCCTCCAGCTCGCGAGCCGCTAACGAAATTCGAGTGCCGCGCGCCGGGACCATCACCGAGATGAGAGTCGAGATGACGGAACGGAGCAGCAGCATCGACGTGTACCTCGTCCGTGACGGCCTGTTCCAACCCGCCATGTCCTGCACTACTACCTCCCAATGTGGGCGCACTGGATCGCTGGCCGTGGCGCAGAACCAGAAACTCGTCCTGTGGGTTCGCGGCGTGGGACCCGCCCCCATTGAGAACCTGCGCGTCTCACTGCTCTTCGAGTAGGGCAGCCGGCTCCTAGATAGCCTTGCCGGGGTTCAGGATGCCCATGGGGTCCAGGGCTGCCCGGATGGTGTGCATGACCTCCAGCGAGACGTCCCCCAGCTCCTCCTGCAACCAGTCCCGCTTCAGCAGGCCAATTCCGTGTTCCCCGGTGAGCGTGCCGCCCAGGGACTTGGCCAGGTGGAACATCTCACCCAGCGCCACCTTTGGCGGCCCCTCGGTCACGGAGTCCTCCAGGTCCATCACGATCATCGGGTGCAGGTTGCCGTCCGAGGCATGGGCGATGGTGAAGATCCGCACCCCGGTGCGTTCGGCGATGTCTTCCAGCCCCGCGACGACGTCGGCCAGCTTCCCGCGTGGAACGCCGATGTCCCCGATCGATACCCGGCCGAGCTTTTCCAGGGACGGGATGGCCTCCCGACGTGCCGTTACCAGTGCGGCAGCCTGCTCGTCGTCGACCGCCCGTTCACAGATCCCGAAAGGTGACACGGCGTCCATGACCACGTCCTGTTCCAGGAACGCGCCATGGCCGTCTGTCTGCACCAGCAGGAAGGACGCGCCACGGGAGCGGTAGTCCGTGCCAAGCGCGGCATCGACTGCTTCCAGGGTCTGGCCGTCCATCAGTTCCATCATGGAGGGCTGGATCCGCGCCGCAACCACCGCCGAAGCTGCCCGGGCCGCCTGTTCAACGTTCGGGAAGAAGGCGGCAACCGTGGCGGTCTGCACGGGCAGCGGCCGCAGCCGCAGCGTTGCCTCCACGACGATCCCCAGCGTGCCTTCGGACCCGATCATCAAGGCGTTCAGGTCATAGCCGCTGACCCCTTTGATGGTTTCCCGTCCGGTGCGCAGTTCCCGCCCGTCCGCAAGGATGACGCGCAGGGCCAGGACAGCTTCCCTGGTGACACCGTACTTGGCGCAGCGCATCCCCCCGGCGTTCGTGGCGACGTTCCCGCCGATGGAGCAGATGGCGGTGCTGGCCGGGTCCGGAGCGTAGAACAGCCCGTACTCAGCGGCGGCAGCGTTCAGCTCAGCATTCAGCACCCCGGGCTGGACCACGGCGAGCTGTTCCTCGGGGTCAATGCGCAGGATCCGGTTCATACCGGAAACATCCAGGACGATTTCGCCCTGCCTGGACGAAGAGGCTCCGGCCAATCCGGTTCCGGCTCCGCGGGGAACCACGGGGACGCCGTGCCTGGTCGCCATGCGCAGGACGTCCGCCACTTCCCCGGCGTCCTGGGCGAAGACCACGCCCTCCGGAAGGCTGTCAGCCACGAAGCCGGATCGGTCCGTACTGGCCGTCAGCCGGTCCCCATGATCAACGGAGAACCTGGCTGCCGCGCCCAGCACGGCGGCCGCCCCTTCCGCGACAGGAATGCCGGGAGCGTTCAGGGGCTCGGTGCTCACAGGTTCTCCTTGCATTGGCAACTTACGGGACCATCCAGCCGAGCACCGGCGTGGATTGCAGCCAGATCAGCAGGGTCATCAGGACCAGCAGGCCCAGGGACCAGCCGATCAGTTTGCGCAGCAGGGTGCCCTCCACGCCGTTGAGCCCAACGGCGGCTGCAGCAATGGCCAGGTTCTGCAGCGAGAGCATCTTGCCCAGCACACCGGCGGAGGAGTTCGCCGCTGCCATGAGGGTGGGTGAGAGGCCGGTCTCCTCGGCGGCGGCAACCTGAAGCTGGCCGAAGAGGGAGTTCGACGACGTGTCGGAGCCGGTGAGCGCCACCCCGATCCAGCCGAGCAGAGGCGAGAGCAGTGCGAAGAACCCGCCGGCCGAGGCAAGCGCCACACCCAGGGTGGTGGTCTGGCCGGACAGGTTCATGACGAAGGAGAGTGCGAGCACCGAACACACCGTGACGATGGTCCAGCGCAGGGTCTTCAGGGTCTCCCCGTAGATCCGGACGCCCTTGGCCGGTGCAATGCGGTACAGCAGCATGGTCAGGATCCCGGAGATCAGCAGCAGCGTGCCGGTGGCCTTCAGGTGGTCGAAGCGCAGGTTCTGGGCGCCTACGGGATCGCCGGAAGAATTCACCACGTCCAGGCCGGGCCAGTGGAAGGTCACGCCCCCCACCTGCGTCAGCCATGCCTTGATGGGCGGGATCTGCGCGAGTGAGAAGACCACAATGATGATCAGGTAGGGAGCCACGGAGAGCCAGACGCTGCGTGCCGGCGGGCGCTTGTTATCGCGTTCACCGTCACCACCCCCAGCACCGGTCTCTTCCTGCTTGCCGGCTTCGCCTTCGCCTTCCCCTCTCGATGCTGTTCCCTCCCCGCTTGCAGCGTGGCGGCCGCCTGTCCTATTGGCCGGGACCGTGCCGCTGTCTCCGCCCGTGCGCGTGAGCGTGTCGGTGCCGCCTTCTTCGGCAGCCCGCTCCCCGCTCCGCTCGCTGGCGGCTGCGCCGAGCGCCGCACCGGCGTCGTCGTGCATTGATTCCCCGGACATGCCAATCAGTTCCTTTGGCTGCCAGACCCGCAGCATCAGCAGAACGGCAATGACCGTGGCAACCGCCGCCACCACGTCGGTCAGTTCCACCACGAAGAAGTTGGACGCTACGAACTGCGCGAGCCCAAATACGAATCCGGCCACCAGCGCAACCGGCCAGGTCTGCCGCACACCGCGCTTGCCGTCCACCAGGAAGACCAGGATCAGCGGGACCACCAGTGCGATGAACGGGGTCTGCCGTCCGGTCATGGAGGAGAGCTCATGCAGCGGAATACCGGTGACACCGTTCAGGGCAATGATCGGGGCGGCCATGGCACCGAACGCCACGGGCGCGGTATTGGCCAGCAGCGCCACAATGGCCGACTTCAGCGGTTTCATGCCCGCCGCCATCAGCATGGCCGCTGCAATGGCCACCGGAGCGCCGAACCCGGCCAGCGATTCAAGCAGTGCACCGAAGCAGAACGCGATCAGGATGGACAGGATTCGCAGGTCATCGGAGATTGAGCGGATGGTGCGTCCCAGCACGTCGAACCACGGAGTGGCGACCGTCAGGTTGTAAATCCACAGTGCATTGATGAGGATCCAGAGGATCGGGAAGATGGCGTAGAACGCGCCCAGCGCGGTGGCGGAGAGGGTCTGGTCCAGCGGCATGCCCCAGCCAAAGAGGGCCAGGAGGATGGACAGGACCAGGGAGATGATCCCCGCCTGGTAGGCCTTGAGCCGGAACACACCGAGCATCACGAACAGCAGCAGCAGCGGGAGAGCGGCGAGGATAGCGGAGAGCACCAGCGAGTCGCCGATAGGATCAAGGACCTGTTCGTACTGCGCTGCCGGAATATGCACAAAAACCCCTTTGTTTTTGCTGGGCCGGTTGGATCCGGTCCTGCCCGTTCACAAGTTGGGTTGACCCTAGGCGCGCAGTTCCCGGCGGTCAACGCCCTTGGGCTTCTTTCCCCCGAGATAGCAGAAACTGCACGTTTCAGCGCTGAAACGTGCACTTTCTGCCATCTCGGTGAATGGGGCAGGATATGGGCATGGGTTTTGAGGGGTTGCGGACGGCGGTCATTACCGGAGCCGGATCTGGGATTGGGCGGGCGGCCGCCCGGGCGTTTCTGGACGCAGGCTGGCAGGTTGTCCTTGCCGGTCGCCGGGAGGAGGCGCTGCAGGAAACGGCCGACGGCGATCCCCGCGCCCTGGTGGTCCCGGCGGACGTTACGCAGCCCGGCGACGTCGACCGCCTTTTCCGCGAGGCCGCGGAAAGGTTCGGCCGGGTGGATGTGCTGTTCAACAATGCCGGCAGCTTCGGTCCGTCCGGGTCAGTGGACCAGATCAGCCTTGCCGACTGGAATGAGACGGTCGCCGTGAACCTGACCGGCACCATGCTCTGTGCGGCAGCGGCAGTCCGGCAGATGAAGGCGCAGGACCCGCCCGGCGGCAGGATCATCAACAACGGCTCACTCTCCGCAATCGCGCCCCGGCCGCTGGCCGCCGCGTATACGGCGACGAAACACGCCGTTACCGGCCTGACCAAGTCGATCGATCTGGACGGACGGGCTTACGGGATCAGCTGCGCGCAGATCGACATCGGCAACGCAGCCACGGAACTGCTGGCCGGAATCACCACCGGCGGAGCGCTCCAGCCGGACGGCAGCCGGAAAGTGGAGCCGACCTTCCCCGCGGAAGAAGCGGCACGCACTGTGCTGTTCATGGCGGAGCTGCCGGCGTCGGCCAATCCCGGATCAGTGGTGCTGACGGCTGCCGGCATGCCGTTCCTTGGCCGCGGCTGAGTCGTTCCGGCCCCGCCCCTCCGCGGTGAGCAGCGTTCAGCGTGCCGGGGCGGCTTCCTCAATCTCCTCGTCTTCGATGCCCAGGATGTCCAGCTTCCCGCTCTTCCGGTCGGCGAGGTACTTCTTCATTTCCCGCTTGATCACCGGGAGCAGCAGGTACACCCCGAGCAGGTTCACGAAGGCGCAGATGAACAGCGCTGCATCGGTGAAGCTGATGACCTGGCTGAAGGAGAGGATGCAGCCGGCCACGGTGAAGGTCAGGAAGATGACCTTGTAGGTGATTTCACGCTTCCGGCCCCGACCGAAGAGATACTCCCAGGCCTTGAGCCCGTAGTAGGACCACGTGATCAGCGTCGAGTAGGCAAACAGTGCGACGGCGATTGCCAGGATCGCCGGGAACCACGGCAGCACCGTGGCAAACGCGTCGGAGGTGAGGATGACGCCGTCGGGCGCTCCCCCGCCGCCCTGCACCTGGTCGATGCCGGCCTGCAGGCTCGGCGCGCCGGCCATGATGATCGCCAGGGCGGTCATGGTGCAGATCAGGACGGTATCCACGAGCGGCTCGAACATGGCCACAAAACCCTCGCTGACCGGGCGGCGGGTCTTGACGGCGGAGTGCGCAATCGCGGCCGAACCCACACCGGCCTCATTGGAGAAGGAGGCCCGCTGGAAACCGATGATCATGACGCCGAGGATTCCGCCGGCGAAACCTTCAGGACGGAACGCACCTTCAATGATGGCGCCGAATGCAGCAGGAACGTTTTCGAAGTTCGCAGCAATGACCGCACCGCAGGCGAGGATGTAAACCGCAGCCATGGCGGGGACCAGCTTGGACGTGGTGGCGCCGATGGACTTGATGCCGCCCAGGATCACGACGGCGACGAGGACGGCGAGGATAAGCCCGAAGATGAGTGCGGCGCCGTCGGATCCTAGGAAACCCTCTTCCCCACCGGTGGCATTGCGGACCTGCGCGAAGGTCTGGTTGGCCTGGAACATGTTGCCGCCTGCTACGCCGAAGAGCAGGATCGCAACGGCGAAGATCCCTGTCAGCACTTTGGCGGGCAGCGAGCCGAAGCGCTTGAACGCCACGGGAAGGTACTTGAACGGTCCGCCGCTGACCGTGCCGTCTTCATGGACCTGGCGGTATTTGACCCCCAGGGTGCATTCCGCGAATTTCGTGGCCATGCCCAGAAGGCCCGCCAGGATCATCCAGAACGTTGCTCCCGGACCACCGAGTGCCATGGCCGCACCGACGCCGGCAATGTTGCCTAATCCCACTGTGCCGGAAAGGGCTGAGGTGAGGGCCTGGAAATGGGGGACTTCGCCGGGGTCCTGTTTGGTGGAGAACTTGCCCCGAACCACTTCTGCCGACACCTTCAGCCCGCGGAACTGGATGAACCCTAAATAGCAGGTGATGACAATGCCGGCGATGATCAGCCAGGCCACAACTATGGGGAAGCTGAAGTCCCCAATAGTGAGCGGGAAAAAGACGATGTCATTGAACGCCGTGGCAACGGGTTCCATGAGCTCATTGACGGTGCCGTCTATGGTCCCCAAAATTCCAGACTCGGATGCCAGCGGAACACGGGTGTTTGTGGCCATGCGGCACCTCCGGAACTAGTAAGCAAGCTGATTGAACTGCTGTACAGCTTTACTTAAGTCCCGCCTGTAACACAAGTCACACCTTGCCTGATTCTAGGACCGGCCCTTGCGGGTTTCCTTCTCGTTGGCCTTCTGGATGGCATCCACCAGCTCGTCCTTGTTCATCGTCGAGCGGCCGCTGATGTCGAGCTTGGACGCGACGTCGTACAGATGCTCCTTTGACGCATTGGCATCCACTCCCCCGGCCGTCTTGGCATTGGATTTCCGGCCCTGTTCGGCCTTTTTGTCCGACGGCCCGCTGGAATCCTTGGGTTCCCAATGGTCGCCCACCTTCTCATGCGTGCGCTTGAGCGATGCATAGGCCGTCTGCGCTGCCCGCTGCTCGTCGCCATACTCCTCCAGCGCGGAGTCATAGGTCTTCGCGAAAGTGTCCTGCGCCTTCTTATCTGAGCGCTCAAGGGTTGATGGCAGCTCGCTCTTTTTGGCCTTGCCGGTTTTGGTGGTCTTGGGCATTCTTAGTCATCCCCCTCCGGCTGAATGACGGAAGCTTCCGTTTCCTGGGCAACCCTCATCACATCCTGCACTTCGACACTGTCGGTGTCATCGGCCACCGGCTCCGGCTGGCGCCATTCCTCCACGTGGTCCGGGACGGCATTTCGAGTCAGGTTCTGTGTCTCCTGCTTCATTTCCTCATCCATGCGGCGCCCGTGGGTGCTGTTTCCGCGTTCGGCCATGATGCGTTCCTTCCGGTCGGCGACTTACTAAGCGTCCTTACTGTCTACCACCCGGACCGGCCCGCCTCAACCCACAAGCGTCAGCACTCCACAACGTTCACGGCGAGGCCACCCATGGCGGTTTCCTTGTACTTCGAGCTCATGTCCCGGCCGGTTTCGCGCATGGTCACAATGACCTCGTCGAGGGAAACCCGGTGCTCACCGTCGCCCCACAGCGCCATCTTGGCGGCGTTGACCGCTTTGCCGGCGCCGATGGCGTTGCGCTCGATGCACGGCACCTGCACCAGCCCGCCGATGGGATCGCAGGTCAGCCCCAGGTTATGCTCCATCGCGATTTCCGCGGCGTTCTCCACCTGCTCCGGGGAACCGCCCAGGATTTCGGCGAGGCCTGCGGCGGCCATGGACGACGCCGACCCCACCTCGCCCTGGCAGCCCACCTCAGCGCCGGAAATCGAGGCCTGCTCCTTGTAGAGCACCCCGATCGCGCCGGCGGCGAGCAGGAAGCGGACGACGGCGTCGTCCTTCTGTTCCGGGGTGGCAGTGTCCATGCCGGGGCCGTAGTGCGTTGCGTAGAAGAGCACGGCGGGGATGATTCCGGCAGCGCCGTTGGTCGGTGCGGTGACAACGCGGCCGCCGGACGCGTTTTCCTCGTTGACGGCCAGCGCCACCAGGTTCACCCACTCCTGCCAGAAGCGAGGGTCACGGTTAGGGTCTTCTTCGCGCAGCCGCGTATGCCACTGGGGTGCCCGACGCCGGACCTTGAGTCCTCCCGGCAGCAGGCCGGAACGGGCGATCGCGGAATCCTTGCACTGGTCCATCACGTCGCGGATGTGCAGCAGCCCGGCTCGAACCTCCTCTTCGGACCGGGACACCAGCTCGTTCGCCAGCATCACCTGGCTGATGGAGAGTCCGTTGGCAGTGCAGTGTTCCAGCAGCTGAACGGCGGTGCGGAAGGGATACGGCAGTGCCTGTTTGGAGGCTTCGAGTTCGACGGCGGCAGTCTCCTCCTCGCCGTCGCGCACGATGAACCCGCCACCCACGCTGAAGAACGTGGCTTCATGGAGCACCTCGCCGTCGGCGCCGCTGACGGCGAACCGGATGCCGTTGGTGTGGCGGGGCAGGACCGTGAGCGGATGCAGCACCATGTCCTCGATCCCGTATTCAAGGACCACGCCGACGCCGCTGGAAGCCTCAAGCTCGCTGCCCAGCTGGATCTTGCCGCTCGCTTCGATCTCCGCGAGCCGTTCCTCCATCTGCTCCGGGAGGATTTCCTCCGGCGCAAAGCCTTCCAGCCCGAGGAGGACGGCAGGAAAGGTGCCGTGCCCGCGGCCGGTCGCCGCGAGGGACCCGTAAAGATCCACGCGGAGACCGGCCACGGAGGCAAGGACACCGGCGTCGGCGAGCTCCGAGGCGAAGGCCGCGCCTGCCCTCATCGGCCCCACGGTGTGGGAACTCGAGGGGCCGATGCCCACGGTGAAGAGGTCGAAAACGCCTACAGCCATGCGGTGTCCTTTGGTTCGCGCCGATCAGGCGCGGGCGGGTGCTCCGGCCAGGTCGGCGACCTGCGGGTAGAGCGGGTGGGCCGCGGCCAGGGTGTGGACGCGGTCCCTGAGTGCACTGAGATCCTCGCCGTTCCCGGCGATGAGGGCCAGTGCGATGATGTCCGCGACTTCACGGAACGCTTTCTCGTCAAAGCCGCGGGTGGCCAGCGCCGGAGTGCCGATCCGAAGACCCGAGGTAACCATCGGCGGCCGCGGATCGAACGGTACGGCGTTGCGGTTGACCGTGATGTCGATCTGCGCGAGGCGGTCCTCGGCCTGCTGGCCGTCCAGTTCAGCGTTGCGCAGGTCCACCAGGACCAGGTGCACGTCAGTGCCCCCGGAAACCACGGAAATGCCCTTGGCCGCGACGTCATCGGAGAGCAGCCGTTCGGCCAGGATCCGTGAACCGGCCAGGGTGCGTTCCTGGCGTTCGCGGAACTCGGGGGTGCCGGCGATCTTCAGTGCGGTCGCCTTGCCGGCAATCACGTGCTCCAGCGGCCCACCCTGCTGGCCCGGGAAGACGGCGGAGTTGATCTTCTTGGCAATGTCCGCGTCGTTGGAGAGGATGATGCCGCCGCGCGGACCGGCAAGGGTCTTGTGCGTCGTGGAGGTAACCACGTGGGCGTGCGGAACCGGGCTGGGGTGCAGTCCGGCCGCGACGAGTCCGGCGAAGTGCGCCATGTCCACCATGAGGTAGGCACCCACCTCGTCCGCGATGGCGCGGAATGCCTCAAAGTCCAGCTGGCGGGCGTACGCGGACCAGCCGGCGACAATCAGTTTCGGCTTGTGCTCACGGGCCAGCCGCGCGACGTCGTCCACGTTCACGGTGTGGGTGGTTTCGTCCACACCGTAGGGAACGATGTTGTACAGCCGGCCGGAGAAGTTGATCTTCATTCCGTGGGTCAGGTGGCCGCCGTCGGCCAGGGAAAGCCCCAGCACGGTGTCACCCGGACGGATCAGCGCGTGCATCACCGAGGCGTTGGCCTGCGCACCGGAGTGCGGCTGGACATTGGCGAAACCTGCGCCAAAGAGTTCCTTGGCCCGGTCGATTGCCAGCTGCTCAATGACGTCCACGTATTCGCAGCCGCCGTAGTAGCGGCGCCCGGGGTAGCCCTCGGCGTACTTGTTGGTGAGCACGGATCCCTGGGCTTCCATGATCGACACCGCAGTGTGGTTCTCGGAGGCGATCATCTCCAGCCCCTCCTGCTGGCGGCGACGCTCGTTGTCGATCTGCTCGGCAACCTCGGGATCGATCTCCGCGAGGTGGGAGTTCAGGAAATCGGTCACAGCTCGCCGCCGTTCTTCTCCGCGTACTCTGCGGCGCTCAGCAGCGCACCCTCCTCCGTGACCTCAACGGTGAACAGCCAGCCGGCGCCGTAGGGGTCTTCGTTCAGGATGGCCGGGTTGTCCACGGCTTCCTGGTTGATCTCCACGATGGTGCCGGAAACCGGAGCGTACAGGTCCGAAACGGACTTGGTGGATTCGACTTCGCCGCAGGTCTCGCCTGCAGTGACGGTGTCGCCGACGGCGGGAAGGTCGACGTAGACGACGTCGCCCAGGGCGTCAGCGGCAACGGCGGAGATGCCAACCTTTACGGGGCTGGATGCGTCCACCCACTCGTGTTCGGCGGAGTAGCGGAGGGACGGATCAACTTTGCTCATTGGGATGTGCCTTTCGGAAGCATGGAGTTGTTGGTTCGAGTCTAGGTGGGGCGGCGTTGACGGGACGTTTCGCCGCCCCTTAGCGTTCCAGATCCCGCCCTCCTCCTCGCAAGCTCGGAGAGGGGCCCTGGATCTTTCACTGTCTCGCTCGTTCCTCGCTCGGCGATGCGGGGCTACACGAAAAGCCCCGCCACCGCCGGGTCCGGTCCAACCTCGGTGTCATTTCGGTAAGAGCTACTTGTCGCGCTTGTAGAAGGGGAGAGAGACGACTTCGAAGGGTTCGGGCTTGCCTCGGAGGTCGACGTCGAGGGTGGTGCCGGGTTCGGCGTAGGTGGCGTCGACATAGGCCAGGGCGATTGGGTAACCGAGGGTTGGGCTCGGAGCGCCGGAGGTGACTTCACCGATGGTCTCGCCGTCCTTCAGGACCGGGTAGTGGGAACGGGCCGAACGGCGGCCGGAACCCTTGAGGCCAACGAGTTTGCGTGCAGGTCCCTGCTCCTTTTTGGCGGCGAGGGCTTCGCGGCCCACAAAGTCGCCGTCCTTGGACAGAGCGACGACGCCGCCCAGGCCGGCAGCGTACGGATCCACCCCAAGGGAGAGCTCGTTGCCGTAGAGCGGCATACCGGCTTCCAGGCGCAGCGAGTCACGGCAGGCAAGGCCCGCCGGAACGAGTCCGCGGCCTTCCCCGGCGGCAAGAAGCGCCTGCCACAGGGCAGTGGCGTCGTCATTCGGGACGTAGATCTCGAAACCGTCTTCGCCGGTGTAGCCGGTGCGGGCCACCAGCAGCCTGTGCGAGCTGCCCCCCACGGTCAGCTCAACAGGCGCGGCGGCGTAGTACTTCATTCCAGTGACCGCGTCCCGGAAATCGGCAGGCACCAGATCCAGCAGGATGGCCTCGGCTTCAGGGCCCTGGACCGCAACGAGGGAAGTCTCGGCCGTCTTGTCCTGCACCGCGACGTCGAAACCTTCGGCGCGGACAGCCAGCTCAGCGGCGACGACGGCGGCGTTGCCCGCGTTGGGGACCACGAGGTAGGACTCTTCGCCCAGGCGGTAGCTGATCAGGTCGTCGATGATTCCGCCGTCAGCGTTCGTGATCAGCGAGTATTTGGCGCGGCCCACGGCCACGGCGGAGAGCTTGCCCGTCAGCGCGTAGTCCAGGAACGCGGCAGCGTCCGGTCCGGCGACTTCGACTTCGCCCATGTGGGAGAGGTCGAAGAGTCCCGCGGCCTTGCGGACTGCGTGGTGCTCGGCCAGTTCAGAGCTGTATTTCAGGGGCATCTGCCAGCCGCCGAAGTCAGTGAAGGAGGCACCCAGGCGTTTGTGCTCTTCGTAAAGCGCGGTGTACTGCTCAGTCATAGCGGCGATCCCCTTAGTTCTCGAAGTCTTCGATCGGCGGGCAGGAGCACACCAGATTGCGGTCCCCCGCTGCGCCGTCAATGCGGCCCACCGGCGGGAAGTACTTGTCCATGCGCAGGGTCTTCAGCGGGAAGGCGGCCTGCTCGCGCGGGTAGGGGCGGCTCCACTCGTTGCCGGCCACCACGGTCGCGGTATGCGGGGCGTGGCGCAGGGGGCTTTCCTCTACCGGGAAATCACCGGCAGCAACCTGGTCGATCTCGCCGCGAATGGCGATCATCGCGTCGATGAACCGGTCAATCTCGCCCTGGTCCTCGGACTCGGTGGGCTCCACCATAAGGGTGCCTGCCACCGGGAAGGACAGGGTGGGTGCGTGGAAGCCGTAGTCCACCAGGCGCTTGGCCACGTCCTCGGCGGTGACGCCGGTCTTCGCTGTGAGCTCGCGCAGGTCCAGGATGCACTCATGCGCCACCAGGCCTCCCTTGCCGGTGTACAGCACCGGGAAGTAGTCGTTCAGGCGGGCTGCCACATAGTTGGCGGCCAGCAGGGCGCTCTTGGTGGCCGCGGTGAGGCCTTCGCCGCCCATCAGGCGGACGTAGGCCCAGGAGATGGGCAGGACGCCGGCTGAACCGAAGCGGGAGGCGGAAATCGGGATGTCGTCCCCGCCGTCCCAGGCTGCGGCGTTGCCGGGCATAAACGGTGCCAGGTGCGCCTTCGCTGCAACCGGACCGACGCCGGGGCCGCCGCCGCCGTGCGGGATGCAGAAGGTCTTGTGCAGGTTCAGGTGGGAGACGTCGCCGCCGAACTCGCCGGGCTGGGCGAGGCCAACCAGGGCGTTGAGGTTCGCGCCGTCGATGTAGACCTGGCCGCCTGCCTCGTGCACCGCTTCGCAGACGTCGCGGACGTCGTCGTCGTACACACCGTGCGTGGAGGGGTAGGTGATCATGATCGCGGCGAGGTTTTCGCGGTGCGCGTCGATCTTGGCGCGCAGGTCCGCGTGGTCGATCGCGCCGTCTCCGGCGGTTCCGACGACTACAACCTTCATGCCGGCCAGCACGGCCGAGGCGGCGTTGGTGCCGTGCGCAGAAGCGGGGATCAGGCAGATGTTGCGCTGCTCGTCGCCGCGGGAGTGGTGGTAGCCGCGGATGGCGAGCAGGCCGGCCAGCTCACCCTGGGATCCGGCGTTGGGCTGGATGGACACCTGGTCGTACCCGGTGATCGTGGCCAGCTGGGCTTCGAGGTCCGCGATCAGTTCGCGCCAGCCCTCGGTCTGGGAATCCGGGGCGAAGGGGTGGATTGAGGCGAACTCCGGCCAGGTCATGGCCTGCATTTCAGCGGTGGCGTTGAGCTTCATGGTGCACGAGCCCAGCGGGATCATGGTGCGGTCCAGCGCCAGGTCGCGGTCCGAGAGGCGGCGCAGGTAGCGCAGCATCTGGGTTTCAGAGCGGTAGGAGGAGAACACCGGGTGGGTCATGTAGTCCGAGGTGCGCAGCAGTTCAGCCGGCAGCCCGAACCCGGCTGCCTCAGCAGCCTCAGCGCCAAAAGCGGCCGCGACGTCGGCAATTACCGCATCCGTGGTGGTCTCGTCTGCGGAAACACCCACGGTGTCCGCGTCGATCAGCCGCAGGTTGATGCCCTTGGCTTCAGCGGCAGCCACGACCTCGGCGGCACGGCCGGGAACCCGGGCGGTGACGGTGTCGAAGAAGGTGTCCGAAGCCAGTTCGATTCCGGCGTTCGTGAGCGCGGTGGCCAGGGCACGGGCGTGGCCGTTGGCACGCAGGGCAATAGCCTTCAGTCCTTCAGGACCGTGGTACACGGCGTACATGGAGGCCACGATCGCCAGCAGTGCCTGCGCGGTGCAGATGTTGGACGTCGCCTTCTCGCGGCGGATGTGCTGCTCGCGGGTCTGCAGCGCGAGGCGGTAGGCAGGCGTGCCGGCGGAGTCCTTGGAGACGCCAACCAGACGGCCGGGCAGCGAGCGCTCCAGGCCCTTGCGCACCGCCATGTAGGCAGCGTGCGGTCCGCCGAAGAACAGGGGAACACCAAAGCGCTGAACGGAGCCGACGGCGATGTCAGCGCCCTGTTCTCCCGGAGGGGTCAGCAGGGTGAGGGCCAGGAGGTCAGCTGCGACGGTGACCAGCGCACCGCGCTCCTTGGCATCGGCAATGATGCCGGAGAAGTCCCGGACGGCGCCGGAAACGCCGGGCTGCTGGAGCACGACGCCGGTGAGCTCGCCGTCGGGCAGCCCGGCAGCAAGGTCCACAACCTCGACGTCGAAGCCCAGGGCCTTGGCCCGGCCGCGGACGATCGCAATGGTCTGCGGCAGCGCGTCGGCGTCGAGAACTATCTTGCCTTCGGACTTGGCCTTGTTGGAGCGGCGCATCAGCAGGACGGCCTCGGCGACGGCCGTTGCTTCATCCAACAGGGAGGCATTGGCCACCGGCAGTGCGGTGAGGTCCTGGACCATGGTCTGGAAGTTCAGCAGCGCTTCGAGCCGGCCCTGGGAGATTTCGGGCTGGTACGGGGTGTAGGCGGTGTACCAGGCGGGGTCTTCAACGACGTTGCGCAGGATCACCGGCGGGGTGTGGGTGTCGAAATAGCCCTGCCCGATCATCTGCACGGCCGTCTTGTTCTTCGCGGCGATGCGACGAAGCTCGGCCAGGGTTTCCTGCTCGGTCCGGGCCGCGGAGAGCACCAGGGGGGCGTCCTGGCGGATGGCCGCGGGAACGGCGCTGTCCACCAGGTTCTCGAGGCTGTCGTAGCCGACGGCCTTGAGCATGGCATCGGTTTCAGTGGCGCCTGCGCCGATATGGCGGTCTACAAAGGCGGCGGTGGACGGGACTGCTGTCATGGGAGGCTCCAAGGGGCGGGCGAGGGTACGCCGAATGCGACGGGCTTCCTCCCCGCTCTGTATTGGACCTGAGAGATTCCGCGGGTGTGATCCGCTTGCACCGTCGGTGAGGAACCGGCATGCCGGTCCTGCTTTCCAGAGTTGCCTCGCCATGGCGGTACAGGGGCCTGAGAGATTCCCGGGGAGGGTTTGCTCCTACGGCGCCCGCATCGCAGTGCTGCCTGCATTGGTGCGCGGGACTCTCCCGCCACGGCTGGTAAAGGCGTATTCAATTGTGGCTGCACCCTGACTTTAGCCCGCCGGACAGCGCCCATCAAGGTATGACTTTGGCCGCATGTCCTGCCCGGAACGGCGCTGGAAGGCCCGGAGGGCCGGACGGCCAAATTGACATGCCCCAAAGCACTGCCGAAACTGAATTGGTCGGCGAATCCGCCACCTCTCATGAGGCTTCATTGAATATCTGTGCATATTGGTGCCAGCCGCGTGTCGTGGTTGCGGTGCGCCGGCTCGGCGCCAACGAGAAAGAACTCCATGCCAGGTAGCTCCACCCCCGCTTCAGCCACGGACCATTCAGCTGCGGTTTCCAGCTCCAAAGACCCGGGCCTTGCGCGTTCGATGTCCAGCCGCCACATCCAGCTCCTCGCCATTGGCGGAGCTATTGGCACCGGCCTGTTCATGGGTTCGGGCAAGACCATCTCCGTGGCGGGCCCTTCGGTCATCTTCGTCTACATGATCATCGGCTTCATGCTGTATTTCGTGATGCGGGCGATGGGCGAACTGCTCCTCTCCAACCTGCGCTACAAGTCCTTCAGCGACTTCGCCGCGGACCTGCTGGGCCCCTGGGCCGGGTTCTTCACCGGCTGGACCTACTGGTTCTGCTGGGTGGTTACCGGCATAGCGGACGTGGTGGCAATCGCGCACTACGTGAGGTTCTGGTGGGGCGGGATACCGCTCTGGATTCCGGCGCTGGCCTGCATTGTGCTGCTGGTAGCCCTCAACCTGCCCACGGTGAAGGCCTTCGGCGAGACTGAATTCTGGTTCGCCCTGATCAAGATCGTCGCCATCCTGACGCTGATCGTGGTGGGCCTGGTCATGATCCTCACCGGCTTTGATTCCGGCGCCGGCTCCACCGCCGGGTTCGGGAACCTGTGGGAAAACGGCGGTTTCTTCCCCACCGGTCCCATGGGCTTCGTGGCGGGCTTCCAGATTGCCGTTTTCGCGTTCGTCGGCATCGAGCTGGTCGGCACCGCAGCCGCGGAGACCAAGGACCCGGAGAAAAACCTGCCCAAAGCAATCAACTCCATTCCGCTGCGCATCATGCTCTTCTACGTAGGCGCGCTGGTGGTGCTGATGTCCGTGATTCCCTGGACCGAATTCAATGCCGAGGAAAGCCCGTTCGTGGGCATGTTTGCCTTGGCAGGGCTGGGAACTGCTGCCGCCGTCGTCAATTTTGTGGTGCTGACCTCCGCCGCTTCCTCCGCCAACTCCGGCATCTACTCCACCTCTCGGATGGTCTTTGGGCTGGCTCACGACGGCGATGCGCCCAAGGCGCTCGGCCGCCTGTCCAGCCGGCAGGTACCCCGCAACGCCCTGTTCTTCTCCTGCACCTTCCTGCTGGCGGGTGTGGTGCTGCTGTACGCCGGCGACTCGGTCAGCGCGGCCTTCACCCTGGTGACCACCATTTCCGCGCTCTGCTTTATGTTCGTGTGGACCATCATCCTGTTCAGCTACCTGACCTACCGCCGCCGGCGGCCCCAGCTGCATGCTGAGTCGAAGTTCAAGCTGCCCGGCGGCCGGGTCATGGTCTATGTGGTGCTGGCCTTCTTCGTGTTCATCGTCTGGGCGCTGACCACGCAGCCGGACACGCTCACCGCACTGCTGGTCACGCCTATCTGGTTTGCCCTGCTGGGCGGGGCCTACGCCCTGCTGCGCCGCACGCCGCTGCACCAGGCCCGGGTAGCGGAGTACAAGGCGATGGCGGACGCCGAGCGGGAGGCCGTGAAACAGCTCAGCCGCGCGTGAACTTGAGGTAGCGGCGGGCCGAATCCTGGACGATCCGGTCCGCCCCGCGGGGCAGGATGTAATCCCACCAGGCTCCGTACAGCCGCTCGTAGGACAGCGGTGCCAGCAGTTCGGCCGCTGCTTCCACCACGTCCGGCCGTTCCGGGATCAGGTTGGGATAGCTGTACATAAAGGCAACGTGGCTGAAGTCCGGGATCACCTGGATGATGTCGCCGCTGAACAGTGCCCCGAGCCCGTCCGGGTCGTCCTCCCAGTGCATCACCGTGCCGCCCGGGAAGTGGATCCCGGGACGGTAGAGGACCAGCCCCTCGGCCAGTTCCATGCGGTCGCCGTCCCAGAATTCCAAGGCGGGGTCGCTGCGTCCCACCCATTCCCGGTCCTGGCTGTGCAGGTAGACGGGCACGCCGAATTCCCTGGCCCAGTCCACCATGGTGGCGTAGTAGTGCGGATGGCTGATGGCAATCGCGGTGAGGCCGCCTTCGGCGTTGACGAGGTCCACCAGTTCTTCATCCAGGTAGGGCACGCAGTCCCAGAGGACGTTCCCGTCCGCGGCCTTGACCAGGAGCGCCCGCTGTCCGATTGCGAACTTCGGTTCGCAGCCGATCCCCAGCACACCCGGCCCCTGAGGATGGACACTGGCCCGACGGGCGCCGGACCGCAGCCGGGACAGTGAAGTCCAGGCCTGCCCGGACAACGGGACATATTGCCGCTCATCCAGGCACACCGGACAGTCCGCGCGGGTTTCCCCGTACTGGGTTCCGCACGTAACGCAGATCGGATAGTCGTTCGGAGGCAGTGCCTCCCGGTAATGCTGCACCATGGTCATATACCCGTCCGTCACCAGGAAAGGCCGAAGTGCGGTTTAGGCTACCGCGCTTCGCTCCCTGGGCAACACCGTGTCGGGAAGATCAGCTGCGCCGTCCGGGTAACGATTTGGCAACCTCAGTAGACGACGGTGCCGGTGGATCCCACTGTGCTGCCCAGTTTGGCTGGACGGCCACTCACTTCCAGTGCGATTCCTGCGGTGTGCAGGGGGACTTCCAGCGCTCGGCTCAGGTTCGCCAGCACGTCGGTGCGGACCAGCCGCAGCGCTTCCTGAATATCTGCGCGCTCGTTCAGGGTCAAGCGCAGGGCCAGGTCCGGGGACTCAGCAGTACCGCGCAGCAGCGCGGTACTGGACACGACTCCCGGCAGGGACGCGGCGTCGTCTTCAATCGCGGCTGCCAGCACTTCCGGGTCGCACCGGGTGATCCCGCGGGCGGCATCCTCGTGGAGCCGGTAGCTCGAAGCGGACCGCCGCCGCGGCACCTCCGCCAGGATCCACCACAGCCCCAGCAGCCCCAGGACCAGCCCGCCAATCAGCACGGCTCCTGCCGGAACGGTGTCCAGGATGCCGGATCCGCTGGTCAGGACGGGCTCGTCCGCACCGGCCAGGTTTCCGTTGGTGATCTGGTCCATGAGTCCGGAGGAGAAGAGAATAGAGGCCGTCCCGGCTGCGAGCAGGACAATCCCTAGAATGATCAGCCAGGTCCGGTTCATGGCTCCTGCATGGTGTCTCATGCTGTGTCCTTCCCGGTACGCCGGGTCAGTCCCGTTGGTGGATGGTGACCCGGACCCGCGGAACGGGATCCAGGCCTGATGCTTCCAGCCGAGAGTGCACCCCGTCGCCAACCCACCGCTCCAGGTCCCGGGTGTCATGCAGCGCCGTCGTGACCGAGACCCGCACGTCGCGGTCCGTGGCCGTGGCGGAGGCAGACGAGACGCCGTCGATGTGTTCGCAGGTTGCGGCCGCCAGCTGGGCGACCGCCCGGCGGGACATGACCGCTGAGGGTCCGTTGGCTGTTGCTCGTTCTGCTGCGGGGTCCCCGGCAGCAGGCACCCGGACGGGCAGGTCATGGAAGCGGCCGGGAACTATGCCGGCCAGCAGCAGCACCAGGCCGGCGACGGCGAGCGCGATTCCCAGCGCCCACACACCGGGACTGTTCCAGGCCGAATCGGCCAGCCATTGCACCGGAGCCGTGAGCGCTTCCGGCCACATTCCCGAAGTCAGCCGGACCAGTGCCGCCACAACGGCGGCGACGCCCAGCGCCAGGAGCACGACGGCGCAGATGGTCGCCGGAACGGAGCGGCTGGGCCGCTGGCGCAGCGCCACCGGCGGCGACTCGGCGCTCACAACAGGTTCCTGCGTGAAGAGGAAGCCGGGCGGGGCCGCAGCCAGGCCACTGTAATGTCCACCTGCCGCACCTGCACACCCGTCAGCTCAGTCACCCGGCCGGCGATCCGCTCGCGCAGCTCGTGCGTGGCCGCGCGCAGGGGAACCGGATAGGGCAGCCCAACCCTCACGCGGAGGCTGGCAATGTTCCCTGCCAGCTCCACCGATGCTTCAGGCCGGGCCGAAAAATCCGCCCGGGCACCGATTCCCAGGAAACCTCCCGAGGAACCCCCGGCTTCCGTTTCATCACGTGCCACCTGGCTGGCTATCTTTTCCAGGACCTTCCGGGCCATCGAGGTGCTGCCCCGGTCTTCAACGGCAAGCCGGGGTCGGCGCGCTGTTCCCATCTGCATCGTGGTCATCGGCTTGCGGCACGGCCAAACAGACCGGCCATGTCCAGTTTGCCGTCAGCCACCAACCCCACCAGCAGTCCCACCAGGCCGAAGAGTATGGTCACGAGGAACGCGAACCACCCCCCGAACGCCAGCACAATGCCCAAAACCAAACCAACTACCAGGCACCATCTTGTTGCATTCATCGGTGCTCTCCTTAGGACGTATTAGTACGTTATGGAAATGGACCCGGCACAGCGCCGGGCCTGCGCTACTCCAGCCGTCCGGACTGTTTCTTCTGCGACTGGCTGTCGTCCTCGCTGTCCTCGTCGGGAAGGTGGACGTCAGTGACGTTCACGTTGACCTCCAGGACTTCCAGTCCGGTGGCGTTCTCCACGGAGCGGATCACGTTGGTGCGGATGGCCTGGCTGACCTCCACAATCGAGTAGCCGTAGTCCACGATCACGCTCACATCGACCGCTGCCTGCCGCTCGCCTTTCTCCACGCTCACGCCGTTGCCGTAATTCGTCTGGGATCCGGGTATGCGTTCGGTGACAGCGCTGAACGCGCGTCGGGCGGCATTTCCCATGGCGTAGACGCCCGGGACTTCACGGGTGGCTATGCCTGCGAGCTTCTGCACCACGCTTTCTTCGATGGTGGTGTCTCCGCGGGGAGTATGCAGCGGCCCCGACGGCCGGTGCTGCGAAAGGCCGCTCTCACTTTCAGCGCTTTCCCCGGTGGTGGTTCCCGGTGATGCAGTGGATTGTCCGGGGATTTTGGAGGATTCTGCCATGGCACTCATCTCCTGAAGAGGGGGATCCCGGAGGGGGATCGCCGTACCTTCCATTAAGGGCGCCCGGGGGCGGGAACGTCACGCCCTGCCGAACTTTTCGCCGGTGCAGACCCGGAATTGCGGACCCGTCCGCGGCCCCGCCCGGCTCCGGGCCCCTCCCCTGCCCTTGCTGTCTCCAACAGTGGGCCATAATATTCACGATACGGAAATAAGTTTTCATTTGCGTTCGAAGGCCTGCTCACGCCGTGAGCAGACACCGGGGTACAGCTGCGCCATCCTGCGGCTTTACACCCCACCCTTCGGCCCGTACGTTCAGGGCACGCTGCATTCGACGACGCGGTCCGGCACTGACCAGACCGGTAAGCGAGGGAGAAACCATGGCCATTGAAGTAACCGATCCGAACCCGGCCGAGGGCGCCGGAACCATCCTGACCCCAGAGGCGCTGGCGTTCATCGAAGATCTGCACCACCGTTTCGCACCCACCCGCAATGACCTGCTGGCTGCCCGCACTGCCCGGAGGGAGGCCATCGCGGCCGGGGAATCCCTGGACTTCCTGCCGGACACGGCCGAAATCCGTGAAGGCAACTGGCAGGTTGCCCCGGCCCCGCCGGCCCTGCAGGACCGCCGCGTGGAAATGACCGGACCGGCGTCCCCCGCGAAGATGGCGATCAACGCCCTGAACTCCGGCGCAAAGGTGTGGCTGGCCGACCTGGAGGATGCGTCCACCCCCACCTGGCACAACGTGGTGGACGCCGAATACAACCTCTACCGTGCCGCCCGCGGAGACCTGTCCTTCACCTCCCCGGACGGCAAGGAGTACGCACTGCGCACCGACGCACCCCTCGCCGTCGTCGTGATGCGGCCGCGTGGCTGGCACCTTCCGGAAAAGCACGTGCTGATCGACGGCGAACCCGCGGTGGGCGCCCTGGTGGACTTTGGCCTGCACTTCTTCCACAACGCAAGGCAGCTGCTGGAAAACGGCCAGGGCCCCTACTACTACCTGCCCAAGATGGAGAGCCATCTGGAGGCCCGGCTCTGGAACGACGTGTTTGTCTTCGCCCAGGACTACGTGGGCGTTCCACAGGGCTCGGTCCGTGCAACCGTGCTCATCGAGACCATTCCTGCCGCGTTCGAGATGGAGGAAATCCTCTATGAGCTGCGCGACCATGCCTCCGGCCTCAACGCCGGGCGCTGGGACTACCTCTTCAGCATGATCAAGGTATTCCGCGACTCCGGCAAGGATTTCCTGTTGCCCGACCGTGCCGACGTCGCCATGACCGCGCCGTTCATGCGCGCCTACACCGAGCTGCTGGTCAAGACCTGCCACCGCCGCGGCGCCTTTGCCATGGGCGGGATGGCAGCCTTCATCCCCAACCGCCGGGAGCCGGAGGTCACCGCCAAGGCCTTTGAAAAGGTGACTGCGGATAAGTCCCGGGAAGCCAACGACGGGTTTGACGGCTCCTGGGTCGCACACCCGGACATGGTTCAGACGTGCCGGGAAGTTTTCGACTCCGTGCTTGGGGATAAGCCCAACCAGGTGGACAAGCTGCGCGAAGACGTCAGCGTCACGGCCGGGGACCTGCTGGACGTCACCACGGCGGAGGGCGCGATCACCGAGGCGGGGCTGCGCTCCAACCTCTACGTTGCGGTGGCGTACACCGCCGTCTGGCTTTCAGGCAACGGAGCGGTGGCGATCCACAACCTGATGGAGGATGCGGCCACGGCCGAGATCTCCCGGTCCCAGGTCTGGCAGCAGGTCCGCAACGGGGTGACCCTTGAGGACACCGGAGAGACGGTCACCGAAGACCTGGTCAAGCGTCTCCTGGCCGAGGAAACCGAGCGCCTGCGCTCGGAGGTGGATGAGGAGAAGTTCAACCGCTACTACGCCCCGGCCAGTGAATTGATCGGCCGGATCAGCCTGGCCGAGGACTATCCGGACTTCCTGACCCTGCCTGCGTACGAGCTGGTGGACTAGGTTCGTCCGCCGCTTTTACGTTTTCCGTCTAGTCGAAGTGGATTACCTGGCGGATGGCCTGCCCGTCCGCCAGGGTGTCCATTGCTTCGTTGATGTCCTCCAGGGCGACCTCGGAGGAAACCAGCTCCTCGACGGGCAGCTTCCCCTGCCGCCACAGCTCCGCATAGACGGGGATGTCGCGGGACGGAACGGCGGAGCCAAGGTAGCTGCCGATGATGGTCCGGGCCTCCGCTGTAAGGGTCAGCGGCGTTATTTCGGAGCGCTGGTCCGGGGCAGGGAGCCCAACCGTGACTGTTGTGCCGCCCGGGGCCGTGAGGCTCACGGCAGTCTCGAAGGCACGGGGATGGCCTGCGGCCTCCACGGTGAGCGCGGCGCGGATTCCCCCAGCGGCTGCTTCCTCCGGGGAGTACACGGCGTCCGCACCCAGTTCCAGGGCGCGCTTCAGTTTTCCCGGCAGCGCGTCGATGCCGATGACGCTGTGCACGCCGGCTGCCCTGGCGGCCAGCAGCGCCGCCATTCCTACGCCGCCCAGCCCTACCACGGCGACGTCGTCATCCGGGCCGGGGCGGACAGCGTTCAGCACTGCTCCAGCACCGGTGAGCACGGCGCAGCCGAGCAGGGCGGCCACGGCAGGCGGAACATCATCATCGACGGCAACGACGGACCGGTAGTTGACGACCGCGTGGGTTGCGAAGGCAGACACGCCCAGATGGTGCAGCACGGGTTCGCCACCCCGGCTGAGCCGGATTCCCCCGCCCAGCAGGGTGCCTGCATTGTTTGCTGCGCTGCCGGGAGTGCAGGGCATCTTGCCGTTGGTGCGGCAAGCGGCGCATTCCCCGCAGCGCGGCAGGAAGGCCATCACCACCCGCTGGCCAGGACGCAGGCCTGGAACGTCCCGGCCCACTTCCTCGACCCGCCCGGCGGCCTCGTGGCCCAGCAGCATGGGCAGCGGACGGGCCCTGCTGCCGTTCACTACGGAGAGGTCCGAATGGCACACCCCGGCCGCCTCGATGCGGACCAGCACCTCCCCGGGACCGGGCGGATCCAGTTCGAGTTCGGTCACGCTCAGCGGCCGGCTGCCGCCGTAGGGACGTTCCGCCCCGGTGCGTTCCAGAATGGCTCCCCGTATGGTGCGGCTGCTCATGATTCCCCTTTGAACCGGCGGTCCGCGCCGTTACCGGCGCGTGTTGGGTCCCATTCCAGCACGGCCCGGTCCGGCTGCCAAAGAGGCACCCGGCGACGCGGCGCGCAGTTCTGTGACGCCAGATCATGTTTCCGGCCCGTTTCATTTGGCAAGATGTGATCCATGAGCCAACAGAGCAGGACTTTCCCCGCGCTGACCGGCAAGGATGCCTCCGCACTGAACCGGGCACTCTCGTCCGGTGACGTCACGGTGTTCGTTGACGGTACGGCACTTCGGCTGCCCCCGGCAGCCCGGGATGCGGTTCTTGACCTGCTCGGCCGGCTCGCCGCGGGACAGCCCGTGACCGTCTCTGCCGCGGCGGAGACGAACACCCCCGGCGATTCCCCGGCGCATAATCCGCTGCTCACTACCTCCCAGGCCGCTGCGGCGGCCGGGATCTCCCATACGTACCTGCGCAACCTGACCGATGCCGGCGTCATCCCCGTTGAATACCGGGGCACGCACCGCCGGATCAGGATGTCCGACGTCGAGGCCTGGCTTCAGTCCCAGCGCGAACAGCGCGCTGCGAAGGCGGCAGCTCAGGACGGGGACGGCACTTCAGGGGGGACTGATACCTAGGAGCACCGCCGTCGTGCGGCTCCGCACACCTGCTCGCTAGCACTTGGTTCCACTCGTACTTTCTATCTGTTGACCGGAGCAAAACGTGATTATCGGTATCCCCAAAGAAATCAAGAACAACGAATACCGGGTGGCTATTACGGCCTCCGGCGTCCACGAACTGACTACCCGTGGGCACACTGTCCTGGTCGAGGCCGGCGCAGGTGCCGGATCGAATATTACCGATGAGGAATATTCGACCGCCGGTGCGGAAATGACCGCCGCAGCCTCAGATGTCTGGAAGCGCGCGGACATGATCCTGAAGGTGAAGGAGCCCATCGCATCGGAGTACCAGTACTTCCGGCCCGGGCTGATCCTCTTCACCTACCTGCATCTGGCGGCCACGGAGGAACTCACCCGCGCGCTGCTGGAATCCGGCGTCACCGCGATCGCCTATGAAACTGTCCAGGAAGGCCGGGCGCTGCCGCTGCTGGCTCCCATGTCCGAGGTTGCCGGACGACTGGCTGTCCAGGTGGGCGCCCAGTGCATGATGGCGCCGGCCGGCGGCCCCGGGCTGCTGCTCGGCGGTGTTCCCGGGGTGCGGCCGGCCAAGGTTGTGGTGCTGGGTGCCGGAGTCGCCGGGACCAACGCCGTGGCTGTTGCCGTAGGCGCCCACGCGGACGTCACGGTGCTGGACATCAACATCAACCGGCTGCGCGAACTTGATGCGCTCTACGCCGGGCGCATCAAGACCGTGGCCTCCAACGCGTTCGAGATTGAGCGCGCGTTGCTGGACGCGGACCTGGTTATCGGCTCCGTACTGGTTCCCGGCGCCCGGGCACCGAAGCTGGTGACCAATGACATGGTGGCGCGGATGAAGCCGGGTTCCGTGCTGGTGGATATCGCCGTGGACCAGGGCGGCTGCTTCGAGGACAGCCGTCCCACCACGCATGAGGACCCCACCTTCCGTGTGCACGGCTCCCTGTTCTACTGCGTGGCGAACATGCCCGGCGCTGTCCCGAACACCTCCACCTACGCCCTCACCAATGTCACGCTGCCCTACGCCGCGGCACTGGCGGATAAGGGAGTGCGTGAGGCCTTCGAGGATTCCCCGGCACTGGCCCGGGGCCTGAACATCGCCAACGGTGCCGTTGCGCACCACTCGGTGTCCGACGCGCACGGCCTTGCCTTGACTGAGGGCTGGAAGGAACTGGTCGCTCCATAATTCGCCCGGAGCACTAAAAGGCCGGCAGCCCCGCGGGGCTGCCGGCCTTTGACGTCTGTGGCGGTCCTAGTGCGAAACCGGGACCTTTGCTGCAGCCCCGCGCAGCACGGGCGCTCCAAGCATGGAGATGACGACGGCGCCCAGGGCCATGGGGATGACGAACAGGAAGTACAGATCCCCCGGCGTCCAGCCGCCGTCGATCAGGCTGCCGGCCAGGATCGGGGAAACAATCGCGCCCACGCGGCCCATGCCAATCACCAGGCCAAGGGCAGTGCCGCGGACCTCGGAGTCGTAGTACGTAGGGCTGATGGCCAGCATGCCGGCGATCGGCGCGTTGGAACCAAAGCCCACCAGTGCGGCTGCGAACAGCGCCAGCGGCAGTGATCCTTCGGTGGAGTTGGCGAACACCACGAAGGTGGCTGCGCCGACCACGAAGAAGACGGCCAGGACCCGGCGCATGTCGAAGCGGGAACCAAACACACCAAGCACCACGGCACCGGTGATGGCACCAACGCTGAAGAGCACGCCGGCATTGATGCCGTCCTGCGCGCTGAAGCCGCTGGCGGTGATCAGCTTGGGGGTCCAGGAATTGGCGAAGTAGAAGCTGGCCATCAGGATGAAGTAGGCCAGCGAGAGCAGGATGGTGCGGCGGGCGTTGACGCCGGTGAGGACGTCCGCGAAGCGGGACTTCTTCTCCCCGCGCGGTGCGGGTTCGGGCAGTTCCGCCACCGGTTCCTGGCCAATGCTGCGCAGCGTTTTGTTGATGCGCTCCAGCGCGTTGGCGGGACGGCGCACGGACAGGTAGTCAATGGATTCGGGCAGCACCTTCACCACCAGCGGGATCATCACGAGGGTGGCGGCGGCGCCAAAGGCGAAAGCTGAGCGCCAGCCGAAGGAAGCGATGAGCAGGCCGGTAACCAGGCCGCCCAGGACACCGCCCACGGGCTGGCCGATGCTGACGATTGCCAGGGCGGTTGACCGCCGCTTGGCATTGGAGAACTCCGAAGCGAAAACGTTGATGGTTGCCTGCAGCGTGCCGATTGCGACGCCCGTGATCAGGCGCAGGACCAAGAGGACCTCATAGGACGGAGCGAAAACGGAGGCGAACATGCCGGCGGCCACAACACAGACGCCGATCAGGAGGGTTTTCTGGCGGCCGATCACGTCCGCAATGGTGGAAACGAAAATGGAACCGACTGCCATGCCGACCAGGGCTGCGCTGAGCAGGAACCCAAGCTCGGCACCGTTCAGGTCCCACTCCGCCGAGACGGCGGAGGCACTGAAAGCCATGACCAGGACGTCGAAACCGTCGATCATGTAGAGGGCTGTACAAATTGCAATGATTCCGACTTGCCGCCGGCTCAGGGTGGAATCTTCGATCCGGTCTTTGAGGTGCATTCCTCAAATGCTAAAGGAGATGAGGGACACAACGTGATTTCGGTCGCGTTAGTTCGGGGTGGTTACGCGGCAGCCTCTGGAGAATCAGATTCCGGCATGGACCTGCCGTATAATTTCCATCCCCCGCAGTGAATCCGCGGGGTGGACCGGCAGTGCGGCACCGTTCAGGACTGCAGCAGCCAGTCCGGCGTAGAAGTCCTGGTAGCGGCCGGCCTCCGTGGGGACAGCCGTGCCGGACGCGTCTGTGCCGAGCATTCCCCAGCTGGCCGGTTCTTCCACCCCGTAGCCCGAATCCCCGGGCAGAAGTCCTGCGTCCAGCTGCGCTTCCTGCGGGTCCGCCCCCCGCTTCGTCCAGGCGGCTTTGGACCCGGTAACCCGGAACCTCTCCCCTGCCTGCGGTGCCAGCGAGTTCATGTACAGGTGGGAGAGCACACCAGAGGCATGCTGCAGGACCACAAAGACGTCGTCGTCCGGTCCGCCGGCTTCCCGCCTTGAACGGACTTCCGCGTAGGCCGGCTCGGCCGGACCAAAAAGCTGCAGGGCCTGGTCGATCAGGTGCGGCCCCAGGTCAAAGAGGATCCCGCCGCCGTCGGCCGTTCCCGCTTCCCGCTTCCAGGCCTTGGTGACGGCAGGCTTGAAGGATTCCATCCGTGACTCGAACCGGCTGACGGTGCCGAGTTCACCACGTTCCAGCAGACCCTTGAGCGTCAGGAAGTCTCCGTCCCAGCGCCTGTTCTGGAAAACAGAAAGGACCTTCCCCGCCGCGGCTGCCGCATCCATCAGTTCCTGCGCTGCCTGGGGAGAATGCGCAAACGGTTTATCGACTACGGCATGAAGTCCGGCTTCCAGGGCGGCGATACCCAGGGGAGCGTGTGTTGCCGGAGGCGTGCTGACCACCGCCAGATCCAGGTTTCCTGCCAGCGCCAGGGCAGCTTCGGCAGATGGTACGACGGCGGCAGCAGGGTAGGCGGCTGCGGCCGCCCGGGCGCGGGCGGGGTCGGACGTGACGATCACAGCCAGGGAGTACCGCGGGTCCGCCTCAAGGAGCGGTGCGTGGAAGACCCGGCCGCCCAGCCCGTAGCCGAAGAGCACCGTGCGCAGTGGCGGGGAACCCGTGGACGGGGCCGCTGCGGTCATGACGTCTGGAAATGCGTCTCGGAGGGAGCGCCGTTGAGCTTGGCAACAATCTCCCCTGCCAGCACCTTGAGCTTGAGGTTCCTGCTGTTCGAAGCCCGTTTCAGTGTCTCGAACGCCTCGCTCTGGGAACAACGGTTCTGGCCCATGATGATCCCAATTGCCAGGTCAATGTCCGTCCGCGACTGCAGCACTGACTGCAGGTCCTCGACAGTGGAGGCACGCTGGGACATCCGAACGGCCAGCCGGAGAGCCATTGACGCTTCCTCGGCGTACGTCCGCGCGACCCGCTTGAAATCGTCATCGAAGGTATTGGCTGAACGGGAGTAGAGGTTCAGGGCAGCCCGCGCGTGGCCCTCCAGCGTTAGCGGCACGGCATAGATGGCCCTCATGCCCTGCGCCACGACGTGCTGCATGTATTCCGGCCAGCGTTCATCGGCGGAGGTGTCCGGAACATCCACGGCTTCATGGACGCGGAGTGCATGGAGGCAGGGGCCGTCGTCGAAGGCGTACTGCATCTCATCCATTTCAAGCGCTGCGCTTTCGCTGCTGGCCACCGTGTAGCTGTGCCCGCGGGAGCGCTGCAGCGTGATTCCGCAGTAAACCGTACCCCTGGAGGAGAGGGAAGAAGCACTGAGCCGGGCCAGCTGCTGCAGGAATTCGAGTACGTCTTCATGGTGGATCAGCAGGTCCTGCAGCTGTGCTGCGGTGGCAGTCGCAGACCTCAGGTCGTCCATAGTGCAATGTTCCTTTTCGGGCCCCGGTGAACCGCACTGTGCGCCCACGATTGTCGTGTCAGAGCTTAGATACTACGATATCCGGATACGGTCAAGACGCGGCCACGGCTTCTGCACACCTTTACGGAGTTATCGATGGGCCTGCCGGCGCACTTGCCGATCTGTCACCATTGCGGCGTTGACGACTACCTGATCTACGAGTTCTACACAGCACCAACCGGGAATGATCCCGGTGTTGTGAGTTACACCTGCTCTGCGTGCGAGACCTTCGCCGGCCATGAAGTGCCCGCCGGCTGGGCTCCCCCCGGGTGGCGCGTTGGGCACTGATTCGCCGTCCCCGTTTCCCGGAGGACTCACCCTGCTGCTGGGTGCCGCGGCACACCTTTCCGCCGAAGCCAGCCGGCTTTTCCTGGCGGAGCTTTCGCTGACCGAAAACTCAGTGCGCGTCCTGAAGGCGCTCACCGCGCCGGGCATGCCGGCCGCACGAGTGGCCCAGCTGACGCGCCTGAGTTTGGAAGAGGCTTCTTTCGGTCTCGCGTCGCTGCACCAGGCCGGCTACGCCCGTCCCCGCCGTCCGGGCCGGTGGTCACGCACCCCCTCCGGCACCGCCATGGTGGAGGAACTCGCGGCTGTCAGGAAAAGATGCGACGCCCGCGCCGGGGAAACGGAACTTCGCCAGGCGCTTTACACGCTGATCCAGTCCATGGAGGACAACGAAACCCCGGATCCGGTGTAACTCTTCACTGCCACGAAAACAGGGGCGGGCCCGGAACAGTCATGCTGTTCCGGGCCCGCCGTCGTTCTCTGGTGAGAGGTGCCTGCCGTTACGAGGCGGCGGCCACCGGGAACCGATCCCACACCCGGTGCCGGCTCAGCAGCGTGACCAGGCCCGGAACGATTTCTTCCGGTGATTCCACGAGGATGCCCGGGGCATCCTCCGGAATGCCGGACGCGCCCAGCACGCCTGCTCCGCTGCCCCAGGCCCCGAGTGCCTTGGAGTGGCGGTAGGCCTCGGTGAGCAGGATAGCCACGCGGGGATCAACCGCGGGGTGTCCGGCAGGGTTGCCGGCCTTGGCATCAAGGCTGTCCACCGCATCCGTGCCGTACTCACCCGTGCCCGCAACAATGATGGCGTCGAACTCAGTGGAGCGCGCCGTCAGGTATGTGCGCTGCACGGGAATCTGGCCGCCAAGCATGCCGCCCTGCGGTGCGATGACAAGCGGCACCATGTCCGCCGCGTCTACGGCAGCACGGATCCGGGCCAGGGCGGCCAGGTCGGTGCTTCCGTCAGCGAGGATCCCGATGATGCGGCCGTCAACCGGCCAGGTGCCTCCGACCTGCTGGAGGGCAGGGCTCGGGTCGGCCTCTTCAACCTTCAGCGTGGGCGCCGGGGCCGGGAGGCCCAGGCCGGCGGCAACCTCCGCACAGAGCCGCTCGTCGATGTTGGCGAGCGCCTGGAGCTGGCGGACCTTGATGTTCTCCTCGTAGCACTTGCCGAGTTCGAAGGTGTACGCCTGGATGACGTGGTCCTGTTCCACCGGAGTCAGCGAGCGGAAGAACTGGCGCGGCTGGCTGTAGTGGTCGTCGAAGGTTGCCGGGTTCTCCCGGACCTTGCGTGACTTGGCCACCGGGGCGGGCACATCGATGAAGGCACCCATGTCTGCTCCGGCCAGGAACGGGCAGCCGCCGTCCAGGGAATTCGGCTGGTAGGGGGCCGTTCCGCTGTGCACTGCGTCCTGGTGGAAGCCGTCGCGGAGCATGTCGTTGACCGGTGCGTGCGGCCGGTTGATGGGAATCTGGGCGAAGTTCGGTCCGCCCAGCCGGGTGAGCTGGGTATCGATGTAGGAGAAAAGACGGCCCTGCAGCAGCGGGTCGTTGGTCACGTCGATGCCCGGGACCAGGTGTCCGGGATGGAATGCCACCTGCTCCGTCTCGGCGAAGAAGTTGGTGACGTTACGGTTCAGCGTCATGGTGCCGATGATCTGCACCGGGGCCAGTTCTTCGGGGACGATCTTCGTCGGGTCCAGCAGGTCGATGCCCTCGAACATCTCGTCCTCGGTGTCCGGGAACACCTGGACGCCCAGGTCCCATTCCGGATAGGCGCCGGCCTCGATGGCATCCGCGAGGTCCCGGCGGTGGAAGTCCGGATCCATGCCGTTGATGATCTGTGCTTCTTCCCAGACCAGCGAGTGCACGCCCAGCCGCGGCTTCCAGTGGAACTTGACCAGTGAGGTCTCGCCCTTGGCGTTGACTACCCGGAAGGTGTGGACGCCAAAGCCTTCCATGGTGCGGTAGGAACGCGGGATGCCACGGTCGGACATGTTCCAGATGGTGTGGTGCTGGGCCTCGGTGTGCAGCGAGACGAAGTCCCAGAAGGTATCGTGCGCGCTCTGCGCCTGCGGGATTTCACGGTCGGGATGCGGCTTGCCGGCATGGATGACGTCCGGGAACTTGATGGCGTCCTGGATGAAGAAGACCGGGATGTTGTTGCCCACCAGGTCGAAGGTTCCCTCATCCGTGTAGAACTTGGTGGCGAACCCGCGGGTATCCCGGACGGCGTCAGCGGACCCCCTGGATCCCAGCACGGTGGAAAAACGGACAAAAACCGGGGTCTGGGCATCGCGTGCCAGGAAACCTGCCCGGGTGATACCTTCAGCTGCTCCGTTGGCGACAAAGACGCCGTGCGCTGCCGCGCCGCGGGCGTGGACAACACGCTCGGGGATGCGCTCATGGTCGAAGTGCGTGATCTTTTCCCGCAGGTGGTGGTCCTGGAGGAGAACCGGCCCGCGCGGTCCGGCCTTGAGGGAATGGTCGGTGTCCCGCAGTCGGGCACCCTGGGCGGTGGTCAGGTATCGACCCGACTGGGCATTGGACGTCTTGGGTGCTCCGGTGGGGACGCCGGTCGGTGAGACGGTCTCAGGACCGTCCTGGTCCGCCTTGGGCGGCAGCGGGTCGTGCGGTTCGGTTGGTTCTGCGAGTGAGGGCTGCTGCGGCGCCGGGGCGCCGGGGATCGGAAGTCCGTTGGCTGATGTGCTCTGATCTGACATGTGGCCTCCATCTGGTGGAACTTTTCGCCGCGCCTGGGGCGCAGCTCCAAAAACAGCGTACCGAAAAAATAGTAAGGCTACTTAACAAGCAGCCGGAAACACCGCCGCAAACGCAAAGAACGGATCTGCCTGTGGGGGGTACAGGCAGATCCGTCCTCTGTGGGGATTCGTCCCCTACCGTCCCGGCTTCCCAGCCCCGCAGGGCTTCCGTGGCCGGAACGGACGTTTTGTTTCCGCAGCCAAGTGCGGAAGTGCTGTGGCGGTACTACTCCCAGAGACAGTCCGCCCAGGCGGCGTCCCTCAGATAGTCCCTGGCCGGCCCGACGCTCCAAAGTTCACCGCGCGACTCGACGTAGCCCATGCCCCGCATGTCCTCTACGGTCTCCTCATCGCAGCCCAGGGCCGACCCCAGGTCTTTGTCGTCAGCAGCCAGAACTACTTCATTCCAATCCGACACAGCGACCCCCTCTTTCTCCTCGACGACTTCCCTCCGGTCCACCGGGAGAATCAGTGCTTGTCCAGGAGCATGGCTTCGCGCTCTGTGCTCCAGGTCCGGGCATACAGGCCCATGGCCGCTTCCTCTCGCAGGGACAGGCCCAGCCGGTTCAGGAGCATGTGTGCCTGATAGACCGTCAGGTGCTGGGCACTGCGGCTGACACGCGCCTTGTCCGCCCGGTAGAGGTAGGTATCCATGGTGCGGAACCAGCGCCGCCGCCAGTTTTCGACTGCAGATTCGGCGGCTGTGGCTGCCATCAGTCGGTGGGTCGGCATGACCTTCGCGCCCACCTGGACCGTCATGGCCTGACGGACACTCGCGGCCCGCGGGCCAAAGCCGGCAGTGCAGCTGCGCAGGTGGCTGTCCCAGTAATAGTCCCAGGACAGCCTGCGGCGGTCGGGCCAGCTGGAGGCCCGGGGACCCTTCATCATGCTGCGGGCCGAATCGAAGAGCAGCAGCGAGCCCAGCGCCCACCGGTTCTGCACCTTGGGGAACCGGGCCGTTGCCCAGGTACCCAGATCGGATGACAGCTCAAAGACTTCCTCAGCCAGGGCCAGTCCTTCGACTCCGCCGTACTTCGCCAGATCAGCTTCGATCCGGGGATCCTGCTGCTCCATTCCGCCCGGGCTCAGCCGGTCGCAGGCCGGGTCCCCGAAGGCGTGGGTCACGCTGAGGTGGCCGATGACGCCGCTGGCCTGCTCCTGGAGCGCGCCGAGGAGGGACTTCAGCCGGTCCAGGGTCTCCTGGGGTGCCAGCACCTTCATGCGTACGTGGGCGTTTGCAGGCTCAGAGCAGCGGGTGTAGAACCACCGCTGCGCCCCCCATAGCTGGGCCTGCGCCGCCAGCGGGGTAACCAGTTCTCCAATGATGCCGTCCGCTACATCGAAGCCGCCGGTATAGATGGATAGTGTCCACCAATGAGTGCTTGCATTAGTTCGCGAGGCGTTTCGAACTGCTGTTAGCTGGCTCATGGCGTTCTTCCTCCGGGTTCAAGTCTGGTTACCACCGCTGGGGCGGGTCTATATGTATTGCTGGTTGGTTCATCCCCCAAATGAGGGGCCTAGATTAGAACCATTCCCAGCTCTTGATGGAAACCGGTGCAGTTGCCTTCTTCATGGTCGTATCCCCTCTTTTGGTTCGGCTGGTTGCACAGCCGGTCGTGTTTGACTCCGAAAGCTTCCCCCGGGCCGGAAGGGTGTGTCCACCGTTACCAATTTCAGCTTCCTGTCATGTCCGGTTGGTGCCCCTGAGCCCTTTTGCGCGTTCACCGCAGAGCCCGAAATAGCCCGCAGACTAGCGGAAATCGACGTTTTGGGTACCGAACTACCGGGCTAAGGTGGAGAATGGCATTAAGCTGTCATGTCACTCTCTTCGGGTTCCAATTTTGGGGGCTCAGGGCGTTGCCCGGAGGCCGGCAGTTCATGGGGCATCAGGTGCGCGCCGGACCCATACCGGCTGTCCCCAGCACCGCAGTTGTAGGAGGAGAATTGCTGGATCAGGTGTCGGTTGAGGTGTACCGTTACGCGGTCTCCCACCCGGGTTGGACCCCTGCTGAAGCCTCGGACGCGCTGGGGTACACAAGCCGCGCCATCGACCGGGCAGTGGATGAGCTGCGTTCCCGCTGCCTGCTCTTCTCCGAGGGCCCCAACAGCCCCGTTTACACCGCGGTCTCCCCGGACGTGGCACTGGCCGAACTGGTAGACCCCGACGAACGCGAAATGCTGGAACTCCGCGCCCGCATTGGTGCCAAGCGGCGGGAGCTGGCAAGCCTGGTGCCCACCTTCGCCGAAGCGCGCCGGCAGGTTGCCGCAGACGCCTCGGTTGAAGTGCTCGAGGACCCGGAGCAGGTGCAGCGGGTGCTCATTGAGTACGGGCGCTCAGCTTCGGAAAGCGTCCTGATAGCCCGGCCGGGGCACGGTTCCAATGCGGACTTCCAGGAGGAAAGCGTGCAGAAGGACCTTGCCCTGCTGCGGGCCGGCGTAAAACGGCAGACCCTCTACCATTCCAGCACGCGGGACCATGTACCCACCTGCAAGGCCGTGGAGCGGATCAGTGAAGCCGGCGGTGAGTTCCGGACCCTGCCCTACGTTCCTATGCGCACGCTCATTTTTGATGACAAGGTTGCCGTGGTGGCACGCCAGCTGCACACCTACGACAGGGCGGGCCTGGTCATCCGCGACCCAAACCTCATCGGCCTGTTCACCAAGCTTTTTGAGTTCGCCTGGAGCCTTGCGGAGCCTTTCCTGGCCGATGATCCCGGCAAGGCCGGCCTCACGAGCACGCAGCGGTCCGTCCTGGCCGGACTTGCTGCCGGGCACTCTGATGAGGTCATAGCCCGCCGGGTTGGCATCAGCGTGCGGACCTGCCGCCGGCACATTGCCTGGATGCTGGAGGAGCTCAAGGCCGAAAGCCGCTTCCAGGCCGGAATCAAGGCTCACAAGGCAGGTTGGATCTAGAAAACTTGTGTTGCTTACCGGTCAACCTGAGTGCCATGATGTGGCATGACTTTTGAGGAAACCACGGGGGCAGTGCTGACCCCGGAAGCACAGGTGGCCCTCGACCGGGCCACGGGCTCGGCACACCGCCACCACGACCTCCTGTCTGACCGCGCGTTCCACATCAAGCAGTCGGCCGTCCGGGATGTCTTCGACATTTCCATCCAGCCCGGGCTCATCTCCCTGGCCGGAGGCAGTCCCTACCTGCAGGAACTGCCGCTGGACGGGCTTGCCGACGCAACGGCGTCGATCATCCGCAGCCAGGGCCTGGCGGCCCTCCAGTACGGTCCCGGCCAGGGACTCGCCGAGCTGCGCGAACTGGCGTGCGAGGTGATGGCAGCCGAAGGCATCCTGAACGCCGATCCGGCGGACGTCGTCATCACCACCGGTTCGCAGTCCGGCCAGGACGTGGCCGCGAAGGTCTTCTGCAACCCCGGAGACGTCGTACTCTGCGAGGACCCCACGTATGTGGGTGCGCTGAACGCCTTCGAATCCTACGAAGTCGATATCCAGCCGGTCGCCATGGACGCGGAGGGGCTCATTCCCGAGGCGCTCCGTGAGCGGATCAGCTCGCTGCGCGCGGCTGGCAAGACCATCAAGATGCTCTACACGATCCCCAGCTTCAACAACCCCAGCGGCATCACGCTCTCCAACAGCCGCCGGGACGAAGTGGTGCGGATCTGCCGCGAGAACAACATCCTGGTGCTCGAAGACAATCCGTACGGACTGCTCCGGTTCGACGGGGAGCCGCTGGCCCCGCTGCGGGCTTCGCACCCGGAGGACGTCCTGTATCTGGGCTCGTTCTCCAAGATTTTTGCGCCCGGCATGCGCCTGGGCTGGGCCCTTGTCCCGAAGCACCTGTTCCGCCGGTTCTATCTGGCCTGCGAGGCCGTGGTGCTGTGCCCCTCGCCCCTGACCCAGATGATCACCGCAGCGTACCTGCGCGATTTTGACTGGATGGGCCGAGTTAGGGATTCACGCCGCCTCTATGCGGGCCGCTGCGCAGCGATGCTGGCTGCGCTGCAGGAAGAGATGCCCGACGGCGTGAGCTGGACGGTGCCGGACGGCGGCTTCTTTGTCTGGCTGAGCCTGCCGGAGGGAATCGACACCTATCCGCTGCTCGCTGAGGCCATCGAAGCCGGAACGGTGTTCATTCCCGGCACGGCCTTCACGCCGGGCGATGAGCCCAGTTCCAAGCTGCGGCTGGCGTTCAGCGCGGTCTCCGAACAGGACATCGCTGAAGGCGTGCGGCGGCTGGCTCCCGTTATTCGGCGGGCATTGAAAGCAGCCGGCGCGTCCTAGCCTGGGACGCCGGCGTCCCGGTAGCTACTTCCGGCGCCTGCGGTCGAAGAGGGGCACCACAATCACGAACAGCAGTGCCATGATCGCCAGCCGCCAGAGCATGCCCAGGTTCGGGAACAGGATGATCAGCAGGCTGGACACAATGAAGGCCCCCACCAGGATCCAGGCCGTCCGCTTCCAGTCGATCTGGGGTCCGCCCCCGCGGTTTCCGGGTCCGGGATTCATAGCCATGCTGCTCCGATCGTTGGTTCCCTTATCGAGCCTAGTCCAGAAGGAGGGCCGGTTCCTCCAGGATGGCCGCCACATCGGCCATGAACCGCGCTGAAAGGTCACCGTCCACCACGCGGTGGTCGAACGACCCGCCAAGGGTAGTGATCCAGCGCGGGATGACTTCGCCGTCCAGCACCCACGGCTTCTGCTTGATCGTTCCGAAAGCGACGATGGCAACCTCGCCCGGGTTAATGATCGGTGTGCCCGTGTCGATGCCAAGGGCACCGATATTGGTGATGGTGAGCGTGCCGCCGCGCATGTCCGCGGGCGGCGTCTTGCCGGCCCGTGCCGTTGTGGCCAGTTCGTTCAGGGCTCCGGCCAGTTCCTTCAGTGAAAGGTCCTGGGCATCCTTGATGTTGGGAACCATCAGGCCGCGCGGCGTGGCCGCGGCAATGCCGAGGTTCATGAAGTGCTTGACGTGGATTTCGTCCTCCGCCCAGGTTGCGTTGACGGAAGGGTTCCGGGCGGCAGCCCAGATGACGGCCTTGGCCAGGATCAGCAGCGGCGAAACCTTGATGCCCTCGAAGTCGCGGGAGGCCTTGAGCCGCTTGACGAATTCCATGGTGCGCGAGGCGTCAACGTCCACGAAGATGCTTACGTGCGGGGCGCTGAAGGCACTGTCCACCATGGCCTTCGCAGTGGCCTTGCGGACCCCCTTCACGGGAATGCGCTCGATCCGGCCTTCCTGCGGCTTGCTGGACGGCGACCAGAAGGTATCTGCCGAGTCGACTTCCGACTCGCGCTGGGCCTGGTAGCTGATCAAGTCCTGCTTGGTGACCTCGCCGCCCGCGCCGGTGGCCGGGACGTCGGCAAGGTTGATGCCGAGGTCCTTGGCGGCCTTGCGGACCGGCGGTTTGGCCAGCACGCGCTGGATGAGCTGGTTGAAACGGTCCTGCACTGCCGCACCAGCTGCCGCCACGGCTGCGCCGCGCGGATCCGGCCGAGCCGATGCCCGGGGCGCAGGAGCATCCGGAGCTGCGGCAGGTGCTGCGCTCGGGGCTGCGGCAGGTGCTGCGCTCGGGGCTGCGGCGGATGCTGCCTGGCCGGGAACTGTCCGGTTCCGGCGCGGACGCCGGCGGACGGCGTCGGCCTTCGGGCCGGTTCCGGTCAGCGACGCCGACGGCGGGCCGTCGCCGGAAGCCGGGGCCGCCGTAGCCTTTTCCGCTTTTTCGGGCGCCTTCGCCGACGCCTTTTTGCTGCCTCCGGCCGGTGCCACCCGGAAGATGGGCGTGCCCACTTCCACGGTGGTGCCTTCCTCGGCCAGGATCCCGCTGACGGTACCGGCAAACGGTGAAGGCAGTTCCACGAGCGACTTCGCGGTCTCGATCTCGACGATCACGTCATTGATGGCAACCGTGTCGCCTTCCTTGACCCGCCACTGGACGATCTCGGCCTCGGTAAGGCCTTCCCCGACGTCGGGCAGTTTGAATGTTTTCTCAGTCATGGCATCTCGATCTGGCGTTGGCCGGCGGACCGGCGGCGGAAGCTGTGGGCAGGGGCTCTGTCAGTAGGAGAACACGGTGTCCAGGGCATCCAGGAGCCGGTCTATGTCCGGCAGGTAGTGCTCCTCGACGGCGGCAACGGGATAGGGCATGTGGAACCCGCCCACGCGCAGGACGGGCGCTTCCAGGTGCAGGAAGGCGCGCTCGGCCACCCGGGAGGCGATTTCTCCGCCGATCCCGCCGAAGGTCGGGGCCTCGTGCGTCACGATCAGGCGGCCGGTGCGCCGCACCGATTCAGTAACGGTGTCAAAGTCGATGGGGGAGATGGAGCGCAGATCGATGACCTCGACGCTCCGCCCGTCCTCGGCGGCGGCCTCTGCGGCCGCCAGCGCCACAGGAACCAGCGGCCCGTAGGCGACGATGGTGGCGTCGGTTCCGGTCCGCAGCACCTGGGCCGTGAACGGGTCGCCGGACGGCGCGGAGGTGTCCACCTCGCCCTTCAACCAGTAGCGGCGCTTGGGTTCAAAGACGATCACCGGATCCTTGCCCTGCATGGCCTGCTGGATCATCCAGTAGCCGTCCTGCGGGTTCGAGGGGGCGAGGATGCGCAGCCCTGCCGTGTGGGCGAAGAGCGCTTCCGGGGACTCCGAATGGTGCTCGATCGATCCGATACCCCCGCCGTAGGGGATCCGGATGACAACCGGGGCGCTCAGGGCACCCTCGCTGCGGGAGTGCATCTTGGCCAGCTGCGTGGTGATCTGGTTGAACCCCGGGAAGACGAAGCCGTCGAACTGGATTTCGCAGACCGGCCGGTAACCGCGCAGCGCCAGGCCGATCGCGGTGCCGATGATGCCGGACTCCGCAAGCGGGGTGTCCATGACACGGTCGGTTCCGAACTCGGCCTGCAGCCCTTCGGTAATGCGGTAGACGCCGCCAAGCGCCCCGATATCCTCGCCCATCAGCAGGGTCTTGGGATCAGCTGCCAGGCCTGCGCGCAGGCCGGCGTTGATGGCCTTGGCCATGGTCATGGTGCTCATGCGCCGTCCTCTTCGTCGGTGTCAGTGGCGGACCCTGCGTCGGCGAAGCCGTCCTCGTAGGCCTTGTGGAAGGCCAGTTCCTCCGCGATCAGCGGGTGGGGTTCGGCGTAGACATCCGCGAACGAGTCAGCGAACGACGGCGGTTCCATCGCCTGCACATCCGAGCGCAGCTGGGCCGCCAGTTCGTCTGCCTCGGCGGTGAGGGATGCGAAGAAGGCATCATCACCGGCGCCGGTGGCACGCAGGTGCTTTTCGAGGCGGGTGAGCGGGTCGCGGCCGATCCATGCCTCCTCGTCGGCGGAGAGGCGGTACTTGGTGGGGTCATCCGCGGTGGTGTGGGCGCTCATCCGGTAGGTGAAGGCTTCAATGAGCACCGGGCCGTTGCCGCTGCGGGCGTGTTCAAGCGCCCACCGGGTCACGGCATGGACCGCCAGGACGTCGTTGCCGTCCACCCGGATGCCCGGGAATCCGTAGCCCTGGGCGCGGTTGGCCAGCGGAATACGGGACTGCACTTCGGTGGGAACCGAGATGGCCCAGTGGTTGTTCTGGCAGAAGAAGACCACGGGGGCGTCGTAGGAGGCGGCGAAGACCATCGACTCGTGGACGTCGCCTTCAGAGCTGGCTCCGTCGCCGAAGTAGGCAACCGCGGCACCGGCCGGGGAGGACGCATCGGCGGCGTTGTCCCGGGCCATGCCCATGGCGTAGCCAACAGCGTGCGGGACCTGGGCTGCCAGTACCAGGGTGTAGAGGTGGAAGTTTGATTCACGCGGGTCCCAACCGCCGTGGGAAATTCCGCGGAACCGCCGCAGCAGATGGGACAGCTTCAGGCCGCGGGTCAGCGCGACGCCGTGCTCACGGTAGGTGGGGAAGACGTAGTCCTGGGCGGCCAGTGCACGCCCGGAACCGATCTGCGCGCCTTCCTGTCCGGTGAGCGGAACCCACATCACCAGTTCACCCTGGCGCTGCAGGGCCGTAGCTTCCGTATCGAAGCGGCGAATGAGGAACATATCCCGGTAGAAGGAGCGCAGGGCTTCGCCGTCGACGTCTTCGGCGTACCGGCCGTACAGCTCGTGTCCGATGCGCTCCCCTTCCGGGGTCAGCAGCTGAACCATGCCGTCCGGTGAGCTGCCGGGGGCAGGCACCAACGTCTCATTCAGCGCCGTCGAATCGAATTCGGTGGCGGGCAAGTGCTCCAGGGCCATACCTCTCCTCGCCGGGGAGGACTTTATGGTCCAGCCCCCGCTAGAAATATGCCACTGCAGGAATATGTACCCCTGGTGGCATATATGTGGAAGTTACTTCCCACAGCCTAGCGAGGGCCGGGGCCCCGAAAGCACTCAGGACACGCTAGGAAACCCGTGGGCCTTTTGTATAGGTTGCACATAAAGCGAGGAACCGGCTGTTGGCTTCCTCCTCGCCGATGGTGACCCGCATCCCCTCGGTTCCGAAGGCGCGTACTGCCAACGCCTGCTGCTCCGCCAGCACTGCAAACTCGGGGGTATTCTCCCCCAAATCCAGCCAGACGAAGTTGCCTTCTGCCTGAGGAATGGACCATCCCAGCGCCTGCAGGCCTTCGACTACGCGGGTCCTTTCGGCGACCAGCGCTTGTATTCTTTCCACAAGTTCGCCGTGGTGCTTCAGGGAGGCGATTGCCGCCTGTTCGGCGATCTGGGAGACGGCGAAGGGCACTGCGGTGACGCGCAGGTACTGCGTCAGGTGCGGATGGGAAATGGAATAGCCCACCCGGAGCCCTGCCAGGCCCGCACCCTTGGAGAAGGTGCGCAGCACCACTGCGTTCTGGTGGCGGCGGTAGATCTCAACACCGTTGACGGCGTCCGGATCACGCACGAAGTCCTCATAGGCTTCGTCAATCACCACAATCACGTCCGAGGGGACCTTCGCCAGGAATCCCTCCACTTCGTCCGTGCTCAGCACCGGGCCGGTGGGGTTGTTCGGGGTGCACAGCAGGACCATCCTGGTCCGGTCCGTGACTGCGGCCGCCATTGCGTCCAGGTCATGGCGTCCGTCGGCGAGCAGCGGCACCTGCACGCTGCGGGCTCCGGACAGCCCTACTGAAATGGGGTAGGCCTCGAAGGAGCGCCACGGGTAAATGACCTCGTCTTGGGTGCCGTCTTCCCGCTGCCCGGCGAAGGTGGCCAGGAGCTGGTTCAGCGCTCCAAGGCTTCCGCCGCCGGTCACGATGTCTTCGGCGGGAACATCCAGGAAAGAGGCCAGTTCCGTCCGCAGCGCCGTTGCCAGCGGATCGGGATAGCGGTTTACGTTCGGGTGGGCAGCTATGGCTTCCAGGACTGAAGGCAGCGGCGGAAAGGGGTTCTCATTCGAGGAAAGCTTGTAGCTCTCCAGCCCTTCAATTGCCACAGGGGGCTTTCCGGCAGCGTAGCGCGGCAGCCGGTCAACGACCGGGCGCGGGCTGATTCCGGACGCCTGGCCTGCCACAGCACTGGTGTCATTCTCGGTAGTGGTCATGGCTTAAGACTAGTCCGGATTTCCGGGTGCCTATGTGACGTGACGCACAGGGCAGTTCGGGGCCGAAGCGGTCCGGCGCTTGGGTGGGCGCCGCCGCTGTGCCAGCATTAGGGCATGCGCCTAGTGCTGAGAGTCCTGATCAATGCCCTCGCCCTGTGGGTTGCCGCGTGGGCGCTGCCCGGGATCGCGGTGGGAGAAGCCGGTACGCCGGCCACCGGTAACACCACTCTGGACATTGTGCTGGCGTACCTCTTCATCGGCTTGGTGTTCGGAGTCGTGAACGCCCTGGTGCGCCCCATAGTCCGGCTGCTTGCCCTTCCGCTCACCATCCTGACCCTCGGTCTCTTCACGGTGATCATCAATGCCGCCATGCTGATGCTCACGGCCTGGCTCACCAGCTTCACGCCGGTGCATTTCGAGATTGATTCCTTCTTCTGGACGGCAATCTTCGCCTCGATCATCATCTCCCTGGTGTCCCTGGTGGCGGGGTCGCTCGCCGGCACCCGCCGCTAGTCCCCGTCTGAACTCACCGTACGGGGCGATACCGGCCCGGGCGCCGGACCGGGAAGGCTGTTCGGCACTACCCGCAGCGGCGGCCTGCGGTGCCGGCGCCTGAAACGGTAGAGCTCGCGGGTAGCAATACCGCCCGCCCCCACCACAGCGCCGACCCCCGACAGGGATGCGCGAAGGGACGGGTCTTCACTGGCATCCGCCGCCGCAGCTCCCTCCAGATAGACGGGCAGCTTGTGGGCCGGGCCCAGCCCGTTGTCCCCGGCGAGTACCGGAACGTTGTCAGTCAGCGTCATGGTCACCCGGTTGAATGCGTCCGGATTCGAGGTACCGTCGGCGCCGGGCACCCAGTCCTGTGCATGTTCCAGATGCAGCGCCTGAATCTCGGGCGGGATCTCGGCATCGCCGGCCGGGGCTCCTGCAGTGAGAACATAACGGACATCCAGTCCTGCTGTTTCCTGAAGGTAACCCGCGGCGCGGGAGGCGTGAATGCCTCCCTGGCTGTAACCGACGAGGATGACTGAGTCACCTGCTTCGGCCTGGGCCTGCCGCAGCGCCTCTGCCACAGCAGCCGCGACGAACCGGCTTTCGGCCGCCCGGCCTTCAGCGTTGCCGTAGTTGTCGAACGGGTTCTCCCCCGCCCTCCCGGGGCCCGGCTGTGTTCCCGGAAGTGTCACCACAAAGACCTTCCCCCGCCCGGTGCTTCCGTCCGCCGCTTCCAGGCGCAGCACTTCCACCACACCGGGATCATCCTCACGCAGCAGGACGGCACTCCGCTCCAGCAGCCCGGCCGCGGTTCCGGAGACCGGGACCAATCCCCCCGCACCGTGTGCAGACTCAACCTTTTCCACGTTGATCTCGCTGAGCGCGCGGTGTCCGCCGAACAGCCCGGCCATGGTGAGCAGTGCGGGAGTGTCCACGAACCGCAGGGGAAGGGACTCGACCCACCGCAGCTTCGGGAATCCGCCCGGACCGGCGTCCAGAAGCGCCAGGCCCAGCGGCAGCAGCCCGGGAAGTCCGGCAAGGCGCTCGGCACGCCCCTCGGCGTCGCGGTAGTTGGCGGCTGCAGTCCGCAGCCCCGAGGCCGCATCACGGGCCGCTTCCGTACAGGCTCGTAGGAGGAAAACAGCACGGTCAAGCTCCACCCTGGCAGTTTCGGCCGCATGGGCAGGCTGCATCCGGCTCCAGGCTGTTTCCTCCGCGCACAGCCGCTGCAGGTCTGCGCCAATTTCCCGCAGGGTTCCGGCGATGGCTTCCAGCCGCGCTGCCCGGATCTCCAGCGCGTCGAACTCCACCAGAATGCTGTTCGGCCCGCCGCGGACCGTATAGGCAGGCGGTGGCAGCGGACACGTGCCGTTCATTCCGGCCACCCCCACTCCCCCAGCTGTTCGGCCGCGGAAACCACACGGCGCGCAGACGCTGCCCGCTCCAGGGCCTCCCGGCACGCGGCCAATTCAAGTACCAGGGCATACACCTGCTCCCGGAAAGCCGTGCCCGCCGTGGACCGCCACTGCTCTTCGTCCCTGTTCCCCAGTTCACGCTGCAAGCTGCCCAGCTCCGCTGCATGCTCCTCCAAAGCCTCCGCCGTTTCCGCGGCCCTCAGTGCCTGGGCCGCTGTCTCCCCGCCTGCCACACCTGCTCCTTCATGCACCGCCGGACCAGAGCCTCCGGGTGAGGCGGCACCTGCCGCCCACCGGAAAGGCAACTCTAGGCAGCCCGCACACGTGCCGGCGCCGCCTCCTCCCGCACAGGGGAAACCAGCACTTCACCGGAGCGTTGTGGAGGGTAGCTGGAACGTCCTGTCATGGAATCGGCCCCGGCGCGGGACCGTGGAAGAATTGCCCCATGGCCGATTCTTCTTCCGCACCCCGCGTCTCCCTTGCCTCCGTGACCCCCGCCATCGCGCTGGGCCCACTGGACGGCCGGTACCGCTCCGCGACCGCACCTCTGGTCGACTACCTCTCCGAGGCTGCGCTGAACCGCGACCGCACTCACGTTGAGGTCGAGTGGCTGATCCACCTCACCTCCAACTCCGTCCTGCCGGGCACCTCGCCCCTGACCGCGGAACAGCAGGCCGCACTGCGGGAAATCGTGTCCGGCTTCGACGGCAACTCCGTCAACGAACTGGCGGAAATCGAGCAGGTCACCGTTCATGACGTAAAGGCCGTGGAGTACTACATTGGCCGCCGGCTGGCCACGATCGGCATTGAGGACCTCACCGCGCTGGTGCACTTCGGCTGCACGTCGGAAGACATCAACAACCTCTCCTACGCCCTGGGCGTCAAGGGCGCGGTGGAGAACGTCTGGCTGCCTGCCGCACGGAAGATGGTGGCCCAGATCGCCGCCATGGCAGAAGAAACCCGCGCCGTTCCCATGCTCTCCCGGACCCACGGCCAGCCCGCCACCCCCACCACCCTGGGCAAGGAACTGGCCGTCACGGTACACCGCCTGACCCGCCAGCTGGACCGCGTAGCCGGCACCGAATTCCTGGGCAAGATCAACGGGGCCACCGGCACCTACGCGGCGCACTACGCGTCCGTTCCGGGCGCCGACTGGCAGCAGGTGGCAAAGTCCTTCGTCGAGGGCCTTGGCCTGACCTGGAACCCGCTCACCACCCAGATCGAGTCGCACGACTGGCAGGCCGAGCTGTACGCGGACATGGCCCGCTTCAACCGGATCCTGCACAACTTCTGCACGGATGTGTGGAGCTACATCTCCATCGGCTACTTCGCCCAGGTCCCCGTCGCAGGCGCCACCGGCTCCTCCACCATGCCGCACAAGGTGAACCCGATCCGCTTCGAGAACGCCGAGGCGAACCTGGAGATCTCCAACGGCCTGCTGGACACCCTGGCTTCCACCCTGGTGACCTCCCGCTGGCAGCGCGACCTCACTGACTCCTCCTCGCAGCGGAACATCGGCGTCGCGTTCGGCCACTCCCTGCTGGCGATCTCCAACGTGGCGAAGGGCCTGGAGCGGCTGAACGTTGCAGAGGATGTCCTAGCAGCAGACCTGGACACCAACTGGGAAGTCCTTGGCGAAGCGATCCAGATGGTCATGCGCGCCGAGGCCATCGCCGGCGCACCGGGCATGGAAAACCCGTACGAGCGGCTGAAGGAACTCACCCGGGGACACCGTGTGGACGCCGAGCGCATGAAGGAATTCGTTTCCGGGCTGGGCCTGCCCGCCGAGGCCGAGGCACGCCTGCTTGCGCTCACCCCGGCGAAGTACATCGGCATCGCCGAGAACCTCGTGGACCACCTGCAGAAGTAGGACTCCACACCAAACAACGACGGCGGGAGGCCGGGTTTCAAACCCGGCCTCCCGCCGTCGTTGTTCTGCGGTTTCTAGTCCGCAGCGGCCAGCTGCCCGCAGGCGCCGTCAATTTCCTTGCCGCGGGTATCGCGGACCGTGGTGGGAACGCCGGCGTCGATCAGGGTGTCGATGAACTCCTGGATCACCTCGGGTTCCGGGGAGGTCCAGATGGAACCCGGGGTCGGGTTCAGCGGAATCGGGTTCACGTGGACCCAGCCGCGGCCGCGGGAGTTGAGCTTCTTGGCCAGCAGCGCAGCGCGCCACGGGTGGTCGTTCATGTCCTTGATCAGTGCGTACTCGATGGAGACACGGCGGCCGGTGACGCGGTAGTAGTTGTACGCGGCGTCGAGGGCCTCGTCCACCTTCCAGCGGCTGTTCACCGGGATCAGGTCATCACGCAGTTCATCATCCGGTGCGTGCAGGCTCAGCGCGAACGTGACCGGAATGTTCTCCTCGGCCAGCTTCTTGATGGCCGGCACCAGGCCCACCGTGGAGACCGTGATGTTGCGGGCGCTCATGCCCAAGCCCTCGGGAGCTTCGGCGGCCATGCGGTGCACGGCGTTCATCACGCGCTTGTAGTTGGCCAGCGGTTCACCCATGCCCATAAAGACGATGTTGGTGACGCGCTCGGCGTCGTGCCCGCCGTCGCGGCGCTTGCCGCCCAGCCCGCCTTCAGCGATGACCCGGTTGGCCTGGACAATCTGGTCCAGGATTTCCGCGGCAGACATGTTGCGGGTCAGGCCCGCCTGGCCGGTGGCGCAGAACGGGCAGTTCATGCCGCAGCCGCACTGGCTGGAAACACAAAGCGTGATCCGGCCGGGGTAGCGCATCAGCACTGATTCAACGAGCGAGCCGTCGAACAGCCGCCAGAGGAACTTGATGGTGTCGCCCTTGTCCGTCGTCAGGCGCTTCACCTCGGTGAGCAGGGTCGGGAACATCTCCTTGACCAGCTCGTCGCGGCGCTCCTTGGGGAGGTCGCTCATCTTCTCGGGGTCCGTGGTGTAGTGCTGGAAGTAGTGCACCGAGAGCTGCTTGGCGCGGAACGCGGGCAGGCCCAGGGACTTGAGCTTCTCCTGGCGTTCGGCAAGCGTCAGGTCGGCCAGGTGTTCCGGCGGCTGTGACACACGCGGGGACTTGAACTGCAGCAGGGGGCGGCCGTCTGGCTCTTTGGCCTGCTCCCAGCCTTCGGTTGCGGGACGTACCTGCGGCTTGTCGCCGGATACGCTCAGGGCAGCTGGGGAAGTTTTGGGGGAAGTCATCCCTTCCATTTTTGCATGCCTTCGCGAATCGTGTATTTGGCTTAGCCCAGTTCTCACACAGCGGAAACACGGCCGAAATCCGGTCTTCGTAGATTGAGGTGAACCAGTCCCGCAGGCCCAGGAGGTTCACGTGTTCCCGCTTCCCCCGAACCTTTCCATCCGTGAGGTGCCCTGGTCCAACCCGGTGGGCGCTGACCTGCGGAGGGCCCAGCAGGCTGAACTGGATTCCCGCTACGGGCGCCCGGACCACGACCCTTCTCCGCCTACCGAAGCGGACACGGCGGTGTTCGTGATCGCCTACGAACGAAGCTCGGGACAGCCGCTGGGGTGTGGGGGGCTCCGGCGGCTGGACCGTTCCACGGCGGAAATCAAGCGGATCTATGTGCTGCCCTATGCGCGCGGCTCAGGCATAGCGACCGCGATCCTGTCCTCGCTGGAGTTCCGGGCCCGTGCCGCAGGGTTCGGCGCGGTTACTGCGGAGGCGGGCTCGGCCCAGACCGACGGGAAGCGGTTTTATGCACAGGCGGGGTATGCCGAGGTGCCGAATTTCGGGCCGTACGAGGATCTGCCGCTTTCCATGTGTTTTGCGAAGGTGATCGAACCCGGCGTGCGTTCAACGGAGCTGAGTGCATCCTTTAGGAACTTTTAGCCGGCTTCGAGGGGGCGGGAGTGCCCGTGCGGCGGCAGCGGAATAATGGGTGAGGTCCTCCGCTGGTACTCGGCGTAGGCCGGGTAGCGGCCGGCGGAAATGCTCTCGGTGAACACCGTGGACCCGGCAAAAAGCAGGGTCAGCAGCACGGGTCCGGCGAGTGTCCAGTGCAGCCAGGAACCGGAGGCAGCTACGGCGAAACCGTAGAACAGCCACCACTGGGCCTGTTCGAAGAAGAAGTTCGGGTGGCGCGAATACCGGAAAAGCCCGGTCTGTACAAAACCCCGTCCGGCTTCCCTGCCGGCCGCCCGTTCAGCCTTTTTCCATTGCTGGTAGTTCCACTGCTGCTGGTCCGCGGTGGTCTCCCCCGCCAGGGCGGCCAGGAAAAGCCCAGCGAGCACCCAGTCCCAGGCGCTGAGCGGTCCCGGGCTCTGGAACACCGTCAGCGCCGGAAGCGTCATCAGCCAGATGATCACGTTCTGGTAGATGCTGATAAACCCCAGGTTGAACAGCTGGAACTGCCACGGCCGCAGCCGGCCGCGCAGGATCGCCCACCGGTAGTCTTCCCCGCCGGGCGCATAGCCTCCCTTGCGGGCAAAGTTGAAGGTCAGCCGGCCGCCCCACAGAGTCACCAACACAGCCATAAGCACCAGCCGTGACTCGAAGCCCGACGCCGCCGCGAAGACCCAGACGTAGGCCACGGGGACGATCGACCAGATCCGGTCCGTCCAGGAGTATTCCCGGGTGATCAGGGACAGGATCCACGTTGCGGCGGTGACCGCCAGGAAGATCCACAGGCACACACGAACCGGGTCCATCCTTGGAGGATACGGCTCGTGTGGCCCGGGCGGGAGCCCCGGCCTGGCTGACTGCGGCCAAAGGCCCGGACCCGGACCTTGAGGACTTAGTAGTCGATGCGCGACGCCGCTGCGGTCCAGGCGTCAAACGGGGCGTTGCGGGTGTCCCCGGGCAGCTGGTCAACGGGCATCGAGCGCTCCTCGACGGGAGTCTCAAAGTATTCGTAGAAGACGGCATCGTCGAAGCCGGCTGCAGCGGCGTCGTGCCGGTCCGCTGCGTAGACCACCCGGTCAATGCGTGCCCACAGCGCCGAGGCCAGGCACATGGGGCAGGGCTCGCAGCTCGTGTAGAGCACCGCGCCGCTGAGGTCGAAGGTCTCCAGCGCAGCGCATGCGTTGCGGATGGCCGTGACTTCCGCGTGCGCGGTGGGGTCGTTATTAGCGGTAACCCGGTTCACGCCGTCGAACGCCTGGCCGTCCGCGGTAACGATGACGGCGCCGAACGGTCCGCCATTGTCTGCGACGTTGGCGGTGGCCAGCTCGATGGCCCGGGAAAGGTATGCGGCGTCTGAATTCATGGGTGCTGCCCCCTGCGATCTTGGCCCCAGCGGTCTCTCCGGCCGGGAAATGCCAGGTAGTTAGCACCGGCCGGTGCCCGCCTTCGCAGAATCGAGATTAGCACCACGTCCACCGTCCGCGGCAGGCGGGTCCGGTAGATTACTTCCACACCACAACTCCCCTGAGAGGCAGGCATGGACCAGACGCCGTGGATTCCCGTAAGCACTTCCGCATTGGAACTGGGTGAAGGGCTGCGGCGTACGCCCAACGGCGCCCGGTGGGTGGACCTGGTCAACGGGGAACTCTATGCCTGGGCCCCAGGCGGCGGCGCTCCGGTGCTCACCCACCGCCTCGCCGAACCCCTGGGCTTCGCCGAACAGGATTCCTCCGGGCGGCTGATCGGCGCTGCCGGCACCGGCGTCGTCGAGCTGCTCTCTGACGGCACGTCTGTTCCGCTGGCCGACACGGGACTGGACCCGGCGCGCTACCGCATCAACGACGGCGCTTTTGCACCGGACGGGTCGCTCTGGTTCGGCACCATGGTCCACGACGGCTCCGACCCCGACGGCGCGGTGTGGCGCTGGGACCCGGCGAGCGGTGCCGTCGTGCGCCTGCGCGGCGGCATCCCCATTCCCAACGGGCCGCTGTTCCTGCCGGACGGACACAGCGTGCTGATTTCGGATACCGACGCCGGAATAATCCTGCGGACGACGACGGCGAATCCCGGGTCAGCGGAGGAGTTCGCCCGGGCGCCGGGAGAAAACCCGGACGGCATGCACGTGGACCCTTCCGGACGGATCTGGAGCGCGGTCTGGGGCGCTGCGCGGCTTGACGTGTACTCCGAAAACGGCGAACGCCTGGCCGCCGTGCCGGTGCCGGTCCGGCAGCCCACCAGCGTGCTGGTCACCGGGGACCTGGTGCTGGTCACCAGCGCCGCCTCCGGCCTCTCAGACCCGGGGCCGCTGGACGGCTGCACCCTCACAGCAGCCCTGTCAGAGGTCCTGCCCTAGTCCTGCCGGGAACCGCCGACGAACCGCGCGCGCCCGGCCAAAAAGCCCATGCCCGCCGCGGCAGAACCGATCAGCAGGAACATCACCGCTGCGGGTGTGAAGGAGCCCGAAGCCGTGTGCAGGATACCCACGAGCAGGGTTCCGGAGGAGCCCACGCCGTAGCCAATGCACTGCATCATTCCAGACACCCGGCCCGCGGTGGCGGCGTCATGGGTGCGGAGCACGATCATGGTCAGCGCCAGCGCCGTCAGGCTGCCCTGCCCGACGCCGAGCATCACGGCCCAAAGCCAGACGAGATCCAGCGGGCCCAGGATGGTGAGGGCGAAACCGGCGCCCGTAAGGAGCGCGATGAATGCGTTCAGCCAGCCCTGGCTGCGCAGCCGGGCGGCCAGCGGAGGAGCCAGGAAGGACCCAAGGACCTGCACCACGATCGAACCTGCCACCACGTAGCCTGCTGTTGCGCCGTCGATTCCGCGTTCCCGCAGGATCGGGGCCAGCCACGCAAAAACGCTGAAGGACATCATGGCCTGCAGGGCCATAAATCCGGTGATCTGCCAGGCCAGCGGTGAGCGCCAGACCGAGGGGCCGGCGTCGTTGGTCCTGTCCGCCGGGGTGCGGCCGCGGCGCAGTGCCAGCGGCGCGAAGAGCAGTACCACCAGCGCTGCCGGCAGGGTCCAGAACGCGAGCGCGTCCTGCCAGGAGCCGGTGGCCTGCAGCAAGGGCTGGGTGAAGCCGGCGCCCAGCGCGGCTGCGGCGCAGATCGAGCCTGTGTACAGGCCGCTCATCAGGCCCAGCCGGTGCTGGAAGTCGCGCTTGACCAGGGTGGGGAGCAGGACGTTGACGACGCCGATGCCCGCCCCGGCGGCGATGGTTCCGGCGGCCATGGCGGTGAAGTCGCCGGTGCCGCGGACCGCGAGTCCGGCGGCCAGGACCACCATCGCGGCGAGGATCGTGCGCTCAATCCCCAGTCTCCGGGCCAGCACGGGCGCAGCGGGAGCCACCAGGCCCAGCAGCAGCACCGGGCCGGTGGTGAGCACGCTGACCAGGGCCGCGGGCATGCCGGAGGCTTCGGTGATCTCGGGAAGGATGGCAGAGAAGCTGGAGAAGACGGTGCGCAGGTTCAGGCCGATCAGCACAATGCAGACGGCCAGCAGGATGCCGGCGCTGCGCCGGGTGGGGGCCTTCGGCGGTGCGGTGCGTTCCGGCGCCTGGATCGCTGTGGCGGTGTTGCTCATGTCTCCGGTGTCCTCTCCCCCGAGGACAAGCCCCGTACGTTCGCAGGACAACGGTACGAGCAATTCTGTGGCCGGACCAAAACCTCCCCGTCGAGATGACAGAAACTGCCCGTATCAGCGCGGTATCGGACAGTTTCTGTCATCTCGATGGAATGGAGACGGTGTCGTCCGAATGTTTGGGAGCGGCGCATCCACGGATCCAGGCGGGGAAGACGGCAAGAACCCCGACGGCGGCGGCGAGGCTGAAGGCTCCCACCGGCGCATCCGGCGCGAGCACGGCCCCAAGGCCGACTGATCCGGCGGCCTGGCCCACGGCGAGCGCAATAAAGAGGGCAACCGTTCCGGCGGAGGCCTGCTCCGGCACAATCCGGACGCCCACACGATCAGCACCCCGCTCATCGCAATGTAGCTGGCTCCGAACAGCGCCGCGGCAGCGTAGGCGGCCGCCGCTGTCCCGGGAAATGCACCCATCAGCATGGTTGCTCCGGCCATCGGGAGGGTGGTCACCGTCCATGCCGTGCGCAGGCTCCACGCCTGTACGATTCTTCCTGCTCCTGCCCCGAGCACCCCAAAGGCTCCGAGAACCATCCACGCACCGATGGAGTAAAGCTCAGTCTCTCTTCCTTCCGCCAGAACAGTCCGGCCGAAGGTCCAGACTGCGGCACTTGACGCACCCGCCAGGCCAGCAGCAACGAGGGGCCGGCCCAGCAGCACCAGTTCCTTTCTGCCCGGGGCTGGGGCCGGGGCCGCCGGCTTCTTCTTCCGGTCGGACCGCAGCGTGGCACCGGTCGCCAGGATGACGACGGCGGCAATCGCCGCCCAGCCGAGCCTCCAGTGGCTGCCCACCAGGATCAGGAGCGACCCGGCCGCCACAAGGCCGGCGCCCGTCCCCGAATTCACGATGGTCTGCGCATTCTCCTGCCGCCGGGACTCCACATTGGATTCGATGAGGGTCACGAGTCCGGGCGTGGCAAAGCCTGCCCCGGCTCCGGCGAGGACCACTGCGGCCGCCAGGACTTCCGCGTTCGGAGCGGCGGCGACGCCCGCGGCACCCAACGCAGCTGTTGCCCCGGCCAGCACGATCACCAGCCGGGGCCGGGATCCCAGCCGGGCCGCGAGCAAAGCAGTTACGCAGTAGGAAAGGAAACTTCCGGCCTGGATCGCTCCGGACAGGCCGGGACCCATGTCGAAGGCTTCGGCGAAACGGGGCAGGAACAGGCCGTATCCGAAGCGGGCCAGCCCGTAGGTGGCCGCTATGAGGGCGAGACCGCTGGCCACCAGCTTCCACCGCATTGCAGCCCCTCCCCTTCGACCAGAACGATCGTTACAGTAGAGCAGAACTATCGTTGTGGATCAAGGCTGGTTAGAGTTACCGCATGACCACCGGAGCGAAACTCCCCGCCCGCGAACGGCTGCTCGCGGCAGCTGAAGACGTGTTCTTCCGCCGGGGTATCCGCGCCACCGGCGTGGACGAAGTGCTGCGCACTGCCAACGTGTCCGCTGCCAGCCTCTATTCGCATTTCGGCAGCAAGGACGGACTTGTGGCAGAGGCACTGCGCGTCCGCCTCGCCGAATGGCAGTCCGTCTGGGACGAGTGCGCGGTCAACGCCGGGAGCGACCTGGACCGGCTGCTGTCCGTCTTCGATGCCCTGGCCGCCTTTCGGGGGCGGCAGGCGGCGGCCCGCTGGTGCGCCTTCCTCGCTACTGCCACTGAACTGCCCGACGCCGGGGATGAAATATCTGCCGTCCTCGCCGCGGACACGGCGCTGCTGACCGAAAGGCTGCGCCACTTTGCCAAGCCGCTGGCTGGGAACCACGCCGCGGAGCTGGCCGACGACGTCGTGCTGGCCTACAACGGCACGCTTGCCGCGTACCTGCGTGGTTGCCCGGCGGACCCGATTTCTGCCGGCCGGCGGGTGGCTGCTGCGGCAGCTGCCGCCTACTAACCGAGGATCATCAATCGAGAGGCCAGTTATACGGCTGGTTTGAGCGCTCAAACCGGCCGTAACTGGCCCCTCGACGGGGGTCGGAAATAAGGGAACTAGCCCAGGATCATCCCCGCAGCACGCTCGGCGATCATCACTGTGGGAGCGTTGGTGTTGCCCGTGGGAACCATAGGCATAACCGACGCGTCGGCGATTCGGATTCCGGACAGCCCGCGCACCGTCAGGTCAGCAGGATCGACGACGGCGAGGTCGTCAGTACCCATCCGGCAGGTGCCAACCTGATGGTGGTAGGTGACCACGGAGTCGCGCACATACTGGGCCAGGTCTTCGTCGCTGTCTGAGACTGCGGGGCCGGGATGCAGTTCCTTGGGTTCCCAGTTGGCCAGCGCCTCGGACCGGCCGATCTCCCGGCACTGCCGCACCGATGCCACCAGTGCATCGACGTCGGCCTGCTCGCTGAGCGCACCCAGGTCGATCCGCAGCGGATCCTCCGGCGACGGTCCGGTGAGCGTGATCTCGCCGCGGCTCGCCGGACGCACCAGCCCGCCGAGCATGGAGAACCCGTTTTCCGGGCCGGTCATCTCGCCGCCCGCATAATCCTGCGAGTACATCGGCACGGAGAAGAAGATCGGCTGGGTGTCCGGCACCGGCAGCTCCGGGCGGGACTTGGCGAACATGTGCACTTCGGCAGGGGCAACCTCGCCGTCCGGCACGGGGCGGGCACCGGCGGAGAAGATGACCGGGGCCAGCAGGTGGTCCTGCAGGTTCTTGCCCACCCCGGGCAGGTCCAGGACGGGTTCGACGCCGGCGGCCTCCAGTTCCGCGGCCGGGCCAATCCCAGAGCGCAGCAGCAGCTCGGCCGAGTTGATCGCACCCGCACACAGGATGGTCTCCCCCGCGAGGGCCGTCTGCAGTTCCCCGCCAAGTTCGTATTCGACGCCGCGGACCACGCCGTCCTCCACCAGCAGCCGGCGCACATGGGCACCGGTCACCAGAGTCAAATTCGCGTGGTCCATGACCGGCTTCAGGTAGGCATGCCAGGTGTTGAACCGCTTCCCGTCCCGGACGTTGAGCTGCATCCGCGAGACACCCTCGACACTGCCGGAGTTGTAATCAGGGTTCAGCTCCAGGCCGATCTCCTGCGCACCGGCCAGCATGTCCTCCTGGACGGGATTGCGCGGGAAGTCCTGGACCACGTCCAGCAGGCCGCCGGTACCGCGCGTTTCGGAAGCACCGCCGTCGTAGTTTTCAATCTGCTTGAACACGGGCAGGACATCCTCCCAGGACCAGCCCTCGCACCCCGCATCAGCCCAGGAGTCGTAGTCCCAGCGGTCTCCGCGAACCCAGATGGACGCGTTCAGGGCGTGCGATCCGCCCATCACCTTGCCGCGGGGCAGATGGATGCGGCGGCCCGAGGCTCCGGCCTGCTCGGTGGTGTAGTAGTTCCAGTCCTGCGGGCTGTGCCAGAGCGCGCCGAGGGTGTTCAGGTGGGCGATGTCCGGGTTGGTGTCCTGGTCCCCGGCTTCGAGGACGGTGACTTTTTTGCCGGCGTCGAGCAGGCGGCGGGCGACGACGTTGCCGGCTGAACCGGCGCCGATCACAAGGTATTCGGTTTCCATGGAAGCTTCGTTGCTTTCGTTCGTTCTGACGGTGGAGTTAGTAGCTGAGGACCTGCGGGGCCCCGAGGGCCTTGAGGCCTTCGACGCCGAATTCGAGGCCGTAGCCGGACTGCTTGGCGCCGCCGAACGGCATCCGGGGATCCACGGCGCCGTGCTTGTTGATCCAAACGGTTCCGGCTTCGATCCGGGCAGCGACGGCCAGGGCCGCGTCCTTGTCCGAGGACCAGACGGAAGCCCCGAGGCCCACGTCCAGGGCGTTGGCCATCTCTACTGCCTCATCCACAGTGGAATAGCGGATGATCGGCAGGGCGGGACCGAACTGTTCCTGCGCCACCAGCGGATTGTCGTTGTCGATGTCCGCCACGAGGGTTGCGGGGTAGAAGTAGCCGGGCTGGTCCGTCTGCGGGTTTCCGCCGGTGACAATCCGCGCACCGGCGTCCTTCGCGGCCTGGACCAGGTCCGCGACGATCTGGAACTGTGCCTTGTTCTGCAGCGGGCCCAGGACGTTGTTTTCATCCAGCCCCACACCCATCGGCATGGCGTTCGCGACGCCGGCCAGGGCATCGACGACGGCGTCGTAAATGTCCTCGTGCACGTACAGGCGCTTCAGCGCCGCGCAGGTCTGGCCGGTGTTGATGAAGGCACCCCAGAACAGGTCCTCGGCGATCGCGGCGGGATCGGCGTCGGGCAGCACAATGCCTGCGTCGTTGCCGCCGAGCTCGAGGGTCAGGCGCTTCACCGTGTCCGCGGAGGAGCGGATGATCGCCTTGCCGGTGGCGGTGGAGCCGGTGAACATGACCTTGTCAATGTCCGCGTGCCCGGCCAGGGCCTCGCCCACGTCCCGGCCGCCGGAAACCACGTGCAGCACGCCCGCGGGCAGCGCCTGGTTCAGGACCGCGGCCAGGGCGAGGACGGAGAGCGGGGTGTATTCGGAGGGCTTCATGACCACGGTGTTGCCCATCCGCAGGGCCGGGGCGAGCTGCCAGATGCTGATCATCATGGGCCAGTTCCAGGGGCCGATCGCACCCACCACGCCCAGCGGACGGTAGTGCAGTTCCGCGCGGCCGCTGTTGTCGTCCACCAGCACCTCGGGTTCGAGTTCGAACGACGCCGTGGCGCGCAGCCAGGCGGCGCAGGCGCCCACTTCGAAGCGGGCGTTGGGACCGTTCAGCGGCTTGCCCTGTTCGCGGGAGAGCAGTTCGGCCAGGCCTTCGGCGGCCGCGTCGACGGCGTCGGCTGCCTTGAGCAGGTACGCGGAGCGTTCGGCGTGGCCGAGGGCGGCCCATTCCGGCTGGGCCAGGCGCGCGGAGGCAACGGCAGCCTCAAGGTCTGCAAGCGTGTGGACGGGAGCGGCCGCGACCACCTCGCCGGTAGCCGGGTCCAGGATGTCGCGGGACTCCGGCGCTGCCGGAATGGCACCCAGCAGGTCCTGGAAGCTGGTGAGGGATTCGGTGGTGTGCATGATTGCTCCTTTGCAAACGGCGGGACGGATCGCTCATCCCACTGTGTGCCAGGTCACGCTTTATTGCTTGGCTTTGCGCGTGCGCCAGTTGACTAACCGTGCACGGGTTCTCAGCGGCCTGCCCGGTACGCCGACGGCGACTGCCCGTACGCCGCACGGAACACCCGGCTGAAGTGCGCCGGATCCGGAAGCCCCCACCGCGCACCGATAGCCCCGACGGGAACGTCTGCCTGCAGCGGATCCGCGAGGTCCCGGCGGGCACCGTCCAGGCGCCGGGCGCGGATCCACGCAGCAGCGGTGGTGCCGGAGTCCTCGAAGAGCTTGTGCAGGCTGCGGACGGACATAAAGTGCGCGGCCGCGATGTACCCCGGGGACAGGTCCGGGTTCGCCAGCTGCCCGTCGATGAAGTGCTGCACCCGGCGCAGCAGGCGCTCCTGGCCGCCGGCTTCCGCGTCCGGAAGCGCGTGGGCCTCATCCGCCAACAGAGTGGAGAGCAAATCTACGGTGTTCATGGCCAGCCGGTGCCCGATCGGGCCGTCCAGTTCGGGCAGCATCCGCCCGATCTGCGTCAGGAAGGGAACGACGGCGCGGCCCAGCCGGTGCCCGCGGCCCAGCCGGACGGCGGTCATCTCCGCCATGTCCTCGGGTGCCAGCCCGAGCAGCTGCTTCGGGAACATCAGCACCAGGGTGGTGAACTGCTCGTGGAACGTCAGGGTGTAGGGCGCGCCGGTGTCATAGATGGCCAGGTCTCCGGGTTCGAGGACGGCTTCACGGCCGTCCTGGACCAGGATCCCGGTTCCGGAGAGCTGCAGGCTGAGTTTGTAGAACCCGCCGTCGGCCCCGTTGATCAGCTCCGGTGTCCGCTCGACGCAGTGCGGCATGGCGTCCACCTGGACAATGGCCAGCTCACGCAGCCGGCGGCCGGTCAGACGACCGGAGAACGCCGCAGCGCCCGGCTCCACCGGAGTGGCTTCGAGCGGCACGAACGATTCGGAGACGAGTCTCTTCCACTCCGGGAAACTCGACGCGTGGGCTACGTCCGGTGCCGTGTCCGCTGATTTGACCATGCCTGTCCTCCGCACTGAGCCGGCCTGTTTCAGCTGAACCTATCACCATGGGCTGAGGTCGGGCGGCAGGGTTACGGCGTGATGACGGCCTTCAGCGCACCTTCCCGGGCCCCGGCAACCAGGGCTGCTTCGACGTCGTCGAGCCCGTGGCGTGAGGTGACCAGCCCGTCCAGGTCCACCAACCCGCGGGAGGCGATGTCAACGGCGAGCGGCCAGGTGTTGGCGTACCGGAACGTCCCGGTGATGGTGAGTTCACGGCCCTGGACCAGCGGAACCGGCAGTGCGATGGTGTCCGCCCCCATGCCCACCAGCACGCAGCGGCCGCGCGGTGCCAGCCGCTGAATCCCGGACAGCACAGCGGGTTCGGCGCCGGTAGCATCGACGAAGACCTGATACTCCGGGGCAGGTTCGGGCGCATCGGCCGAGGTGAAGGTGTGTGCAGCGCCGTAGCGGGCCGCCGCGTCCAGCCGTTCGGCACGGACATCCGTCACCGTCACGTCGGCACCGGCGAGCGTGCAGACGGCAGAAACCAGCAGCCCGATGGGCCCGGCTCCGGCCACCAGCACCTTGTCGCCCAGCTGCACCTGGCCGGCTGCCCGGGCAGCAAGCGCAACGCTAAGCGGTTCGAGGAGGGCAGCGGCGTCGTCGGATACGTGCTCCGGGACGGGATGGCTGAAGGCTGCCGGATGGACAACGTATTCAGCAAAGGTCCCGTCTACCGGAGGCGTCGCGAAGAAGCGCACGTCGGGATCCAGGTTGTAATGCCCGGACAGTGTCTGTTTCGAGTACGGCTGCGGAATGCCGGGCTCAAGTGAAACCCGGTGCCCCACCCGGGCCGGGTCAACACCGTCGCCCACCGCTTCGATCCGCCCGGACGCCTCGTGCCCCAGCACCAGCGGGGATTCCACGACGAAACTGCCGATGCGCCCCTCGCGGTAATAGTGCGTATCGGAGCCGCAGACCCCCACGGACGCGATCCGCACGAGTACCTCACCGGGGCCGGGGACCGGCACGGGCCTGTCCTCGAGGCGGAGCTTGCCCGGGGCATCGAGTACCGAAACGCGCATAGTGGACGACCCGCTCACTTGACCGCTCCCATCGACAGGCCTCGGACCAGCTGTTTCTGCGCGACCCAGCCGGCAATGACCACGGGAAGGGAGGCGAGCACGGACGCAGCGGACAGCTGTGCCAGGTACAGGCCTTCGCTGGTCATCTGTGAAACCAGGAACACCGGCACCGTGGCCGATTTAGCCGCCGTAAGGTTCAGGGCGAAGAAGAACTCGTTCCAGGCGAAGATCACGCAGATCAGCGCCGTCGCCGCGAGGCCCGGAGCCACCATCGGCATCAGCACCCGCCACAGGGTCTTCAGCAGGCCGGCGCCGTCCATCTGCGCTGCCTCCAGCACTTCGGAGGGAACCTCCTGGAAGAAGGAACGCATCATCCACACGGCAATGGGCAGGTTCATGGAGGTGTAGAGCACCACCAGCGTCCAGACATTGTCCAGGACCTTCAACTGCCCGGCAATCACGTAGATCGGCATGATCACCGCCACCACCGGCAGCATCTTGGTGGAGATGAAGAAGAACAGCACGTCCTGGGTGCGTTTCACCGGGCGGATGCTCAGGGCGTAGGACGCAGGGACCGCCAGGATAATCACCAGCAGGGTTGAAACTCCCGTGGCAATCGCCGAGTTCACGAAGTAGCTGCCGGCGCCGGCGTCGAGTACCGCCCGGTACTGGTCCAGGGTGGGGGTGAAGAAGAACGACGGCGGATTGGAGGCGGCCGCTGATTCCTGCTTGAAGGAGGTCAGTACCATCCAGAGCACCGGCGAGAAGAACCCGATGGCAATGATCCAGGTGAAGACGGTAATCAGCGACGCCCCGGCGCGCGGCTTGGGTTTGCGCCTTTGCGGCGGGGTGCCGGGAACTGCGGGGGTGCGTTCGGCCGGAGCCGGCGGTGTCTGGGTGGCCACGGCTAGTCCTTCGTGTCGAAGCTGCGGAAGATCAGGCGGAGGGCGAAGGTGGCCACAATGATCGTGGCAATCACCACCACCACGCCCATGGCTGCGGCCTGCCCTATGTCGAAGCCGAGGAAGGCCCGCTGGTAGATGTAGAAGGGCAGGTTGGCGCTGGCGGTGCCGGGGCCGCCGGCGGTCATCAGGTAGATCTGGTCGAACGTGTTCACCACGTAGATCGCGCCGAGCAGCACACCCAGCTCGATGTAGCGGCGCAGCTGCGGCAGGGTGACGGAGAAGAACGTGCGCCACCAGCCGGCCCCGTCCACCTGCGCGGCCTCCAGCACGTCCTTGGGCTGGGCCTGCAGTCCGGCCAGGACCAGCAGCATCATGAACGGCGTCCACTGCCACACCAGGGACATCAGGATCGAGGCGATCGGGTGGGCGGAGGTCCAGTCCACCGGGGAGATGCCCACCAGGCCGATTAGCCAGTTGAGCAGGCCGTAGCTGGGGTTCAGGATGGACACGGACCACAGCAGCGAGCCGGCAACCGGCATGATCAGGAAGGGTGTGATCAGCAGTGTCCGCACGATGCCGCGGCCGGCGAAGGAACGGTCCAGCAGCAGGGCGAAGATGATGCCGAGGATCATCGCGAAGAACACGCAGCCCAGGGTGAAGATCACGCTGTTCAGGGCTGCCTGCCGGAATGTTGAATCGGCGAAGATCTCCACGTAGTTGGAGAACCAGACGAACCTGTCACCTTCAGGATTGAGCAGGTTCCAGTTCTGCAGCGAGTACCAGATGGTGAACAGGAACGGGACCTGGGTGACGATGATCGTAAAGATCAGCGCCGGCAGCAGCGGTCCGCGCCGCCGCCAGCCTTCCGCCCGGGACATTCCGCCGGACTGCCGCTTCTCGACGTCGCGGCGTGCCTTCGCGTTGTGCCGCTCTACCAGCGTGGTCATGAGCTCTCTCCTGACTGGTAGCTCTCGGCGACGGTTTCCGCGTACCGCTGGGACTGTTCCAGCGCTTCCTCGACGGTTTTCTGGCCCGCGATAGCGGCGGAGATCTGCTGCGCCACCCGGGTGCCGAGGTCCTGGAACTCGGGGATGCCAACAAACTGGAGTCCTGGATAGGGCACGCTGCCCGTCATGGACGTTTCCTGCGAGGCGCCGGCCATTGCGGAGAGCGTGGGCTCGGCGTAGGCCTGTGCCACTTCGGCGTATTCGGGGATTTCATAGGTGGAGAGCCGGCTGCCCGGGGGAACACGTTCCCAGCTGATTTCCTCCCCCACCAGTTCGATGAAGTCCTTGTCCGTCATCCAGGAGATGAAATCCCACGCTGCGTCCTTTTCCTCACTGGTGGAGGGGATGGCCAGGGACCAGGAGTACAGCCAGCCCGCCGAATCGGTCTTTTCGACCGGCGCCGGGGCATAGGCGGTCTTGCCGACCACCAGGGAGGAGTCCGGGTCTTCCACGGTGGAAACCATGGCGGTGGCATCGAACCACATGGCGGCGTTGCCCTGGCTGTAACGGGTCAGGCAGTCGCCGTAGCCGCTGGTTGCCGCCCCGGGCTGGCCGGAATTGCGGATCAGGTCCACGTAGTCGGTGACGGCAGCTTTCACTTCGGGGCTGTCCAGGGTGGCGTTCCAGTCCTCATCAAACCAGCTGCCGCCGTACGTGTTGATCATGGTGGTCAGCGGGGCCATGACCTCGCCCCAGCCGGCCAGTCCGCGCAGGCAGATGCCGGAGAATCCGTCGTCCGGGTTGTGCAGGGTCTCGGCGAACCCGGCAATGTCTTCCCAGGTGGGCTGTTCCGGCATGGTGAGCCCGGCTTCGTCAAAGAGGTCCTGGCGGTAGGCAAGGAAGGCTGATTCGCCGTAGAACGGGACCGAGTACAGGTCATCTTCGTAGCTGAGCGCTTCGCGGATGTTGGGAATGAAGTCATCCGGATCGTAGCCCTGGGTGTTGTCCGCGTAGTCCTGCAGGTTGGTCAGCCAGCCGTTCTCCGCCCACATGGGCGTTTCATAGTTGGACACCATCACGACGTCGAACTCGCCGCCGCCGGTGGCAACCGAGGCGGTGATCTTGGCACGGGCCTCATTCTCCGGCAGGGACACGAACCGCACGTCGACGTTCGGGTGCTCTTCCTTGAACTGGTCCTGCAGTGAGATGGCATCCGTCATCTGCGGATTCGAGACGATGGCCACCACGATCTCCTGGCGTCCGTCAGCATTAGCGCTGCCGCAGCCGGTTAGCACCAATGCTGCTGCCGCGGAGGCCGCTGCGAGCTGCCTTGCCGTGCGTCCGCGCCGCTCCGGCCGGCTGCGTCCTGATCTCATACGTCACCCTTGCTCATTTGAGATTTTTCCTTGCGCTCATTTGGGGAGTGACTCTAGTCATATAGACTCAAATGAGCAACAAAGGATTGCTCGTTCGGGAACAGGGAGGGCCGAATCATTACCGGAACAGGTGCCTCCCACGAGGAGCTCCTAGCCAGGATTGGCCGGGATTACTACCTCAGCAACCACTCCAAAGTGGACATTGCCAAGGATTACGGGATTTCCCGGTTCCAGGTGGCCCGCCTGCTGGACGAGGCCCGCGCACTGGGAATCGTGCGCATTGACGTCCGCTTTCCGGAAGCAGCCGCAGAACTTGCTCCGGAGCACCTTGCTGCCGCCCTCGGCGTCGAACATGTCCGCATCAGCCCCACCGGTGCTGACGACCGCGCAACGCGCGAGACAATGGCCCAGCATGCGGCGGCTGAAATCATGTCGGCAGCCGCGCCGGGAGCCAGCATCGGGGTTTCCTGGTCCCGCACGCTGGACCTGGCGGCCCGCTACGTCACCAACCTGCCGCCCTGCAACATCGTCCAGCTGGCCGGTGCCCTGCCAGTTCCCGGCAGCGGCAATTCCCTGGAACTGATCCAAAACCTTGGCCGGCACGACGGCGTTGCCACCTGGCCGCTGTGGGCTCCGCTGGTGGTGGAAAACGCCCTGACCGCACAGAGCCTCCGCCGCCAGCCGGAGATTGCGGACACACTTGCCAAGGCCAGCTCACTCGACGCCGCCGTGGTGGCCGTGGGCGCCTGGGTCCCTGGACTATCCACGGTCTGGAACCGCGTGGACAACCACCTCAAGCTCGAAGCGGCCGAGGCCGGCGCGGTGGCTGAATGCTCCGGCAGGCTGATCGACGCCGACGGGCGGCCGGTGCGTTCGGAACTGGATGAGCGGGTGCTCGCCGTCAGCCTCGAACAGCTGCAGAGCACTCCCCGGGTGGTGGCGGTCGCGCAGGGGGCCGCCCGCGCCGATGCGGTGCGTGCGGTGCTTGCCGCCGGGTTTGTGACCACGCTGCTCATCGATGAGGATCTGGCCGTCGCCCTCTCCGGCCGGTGAGCTGTTCCCGCGCACAAACCAGTGACCCGGACCACGCGATTAGTCCCTCCGGCAGGCGTACGGTAGAGTTCTAAGCACGCCGCGGGGTGGAGCAGTTCGGTAGCTCGCTGGGCTCATAACCCAGAGGTCGCAAGTTCAAATCTTGCCCCCGCAACCAAAGAAAATGGTCCTGAACCGGTTCGCCGGATCAGGGCCATTTTTGCATCTCCGCCTTCTGCGTCCACCCAAAGAAGCGGACGTGATCTGGGACTCATCGCTGACGCGATGTGACGCGGATATTCGCCGGCATTGATAGCCGGATTCTTCCCTTGGCTAATATCGGGAACGTTGGCTGAAGCCACGGCTCGCCTGTCCATGCGGCAGCCCAGCGGTGCAGGAGTACTTCCTACATGCACGTGGTTCTTTTCACCACATTCCATAGTTAGGAAGAACTTGTGCAAACCGCTCTGACCCGCAGGCTGGGGGTGCCCGGCATCGTCCTGATGGTGGTCGCCGCTGCGGCCCCCATCACCGTTGTCGCGGCCAACTTCCCCCTCATCCTCACCGTCTCCGAATCAGTCGGCATGCCCCTGATGGTGCTGGCCGCCACGGCCATCCTGCTGCTGTTCTCGGTCGGCTACGCCTGGATGACCCCCCACGTGCCGGATGCCGGCGCCTTCTACTCCTACGTCGACCGCGGGTTCGGCCGCCGGGCCGGGCTCGGCACCGCAGGACTGGCGCTCTTCGCCTACGTCCTGCTGACGGTCTCGATGACCTGCTACCTGGGCGTGCAGGCAGGAAACCTGATTGAGCTCTGGACCGGGGTGCTGGTCCCCTGGTGGGCAATCTCTGCTGCCATGATCGCCGTCGTCGGCTTCCTGGGCTACCGGGACATCAACCTTTCCGCCAAGGTGCTGGGCGCCGTCCTGGTCCTGGAAGTTGCTGCTGTCCTGGCCATCGACCTCGGTGTGCTCTTCTCCGGCCGGGAACTCACCGCCCTCCCGTTCAGCCCGGCCGAAGCCATGTCCGGTGCACCCGGCCTGGGCCTGCTGTTCGCCTTCCTTGGCTTCTTCGGCTTCGAGGCGACGGCGGTGTTCCGCAACGAGGCCAAGGATCCGGAGCGCACCATCCCCCGGGCCACCTACATCGCCGTGCTGTCCATCGGCGCGCTGTACATCCTCTCTTCCTGGCTGATCATCAGCGGCCTCGGGGCCGGCAACGCCGTGGCCCTGGCCACGGACAGCCCGGACAGCGTGGTTGTCGGCTTTGCCGGGGAAATCCTCGCCCCGATCATGACGGACATCGTCCAGGTGCTGGTGGTGACCAGCATGTTCGCCTGCATGCTGGCCTTCCACAACATCGTCTCGCGCTACCTCTTCACCCTGGGCCAGCGCGGGGTGCTGCCCGCCGGCCTGGCCGCCGTCCACCCCGCCCACGGCGCACCCTCGCGTGCCTCCTTCTGGGTTACCGGCGTGACCGCCGCCGTCGTGCTGGTCTCCGCCGTGGCCCAGCTGGATCCGGTACTGGAGATTTACACCTGGTACTCCGGCGCAGGGGCCATCGGCGTGATCGTCATGATGACCCTGACCAGCTTCGCGATCGTAGGCTTCGGTACGCGCGGCGGCGGAGTCTCCGCTCCCGGCATGGTGCGGGCCGCGGCTGTGGCCGGCGGAATCGGCCTGCTCGGCGTGCTGGCACTCTCCCTCTGGAACTTCCCGTTCCTGGTGGGCGGCAACCTCGCTGCCATCATCTGGGGCGCAGCCCTGGTGATCGTGTTTGCGGTGGCCGCCGCCCTGCCGGCCAGCACCCGCCCGGCGCCGGCTGACGCCCAGGAACCGGCGGACGCTTCCCGGCGCTAGCCGCCCTCCCGGTTCCCGTGCCCGCGGACGAGGTTTTCGACCGTGGCGCGGGAACCGGCGTCGTGCAGTGAGGCCAGCGCCTGGGTGTAGGCCTCGACGAAGCGCTCGTTGGAGGCCAGGTCACCAAAGAGCTCGGGCTGGGAAATGAAGGCCAGCGGATCTTCGCGGTTGTGTGCCGCGGCCGCCATCAGCGGTTCGCGCAGCCGGTCGACGACGTCGATCTCCGCACCCTGCTCGTCGGTTCCCTCTGCGTAGCGGGCCCAGCTGGCCACAATGGCTGCCGAGCGGTGGATCTCGCCGCCGGCGTCGAGGTTTTCGCGGATCACCGGGAGCAGCCATTTGGGAATCCGGTCCGAGCTTTCGGCGCAGAGCCGGGCCAGGGTATCCCTTACGTGTTCGTTGGAGAATCGTTCGATGAGTTTGTGCCGGTACTCATCGAGGTCGACGCCGGGCAGGGGCTTGAGCGTGGGCGTGGCTTCGCGTTCCATGTAGTCCAGCAGGAAGCGGGAGAAGAGCGGATCCTGGCAGACCTCGTGGGCGTACCGGTAGCCGGCAAGGTAGCCAAAGTAGCACTGGCCCTGGTGGCTGGCATTGAGCAGCCGCAGCTTCATGAGTTCGTAGGGCTCGACGTCGCCCACCACCTGCACGCCGGCGTCCTCGAACGGCGGGCGGCCCTGCGGAAAGTGATCCTCCAGGACCCACTGCTCAAAGTCCTCGCTGACTACCGGCCAGGCATCCTCGACGCCAAAGTCCTCCGCGACCATGTCCCGGTCGGCATCCGTGGTGACCGGGGTAATCCGGTCCACCATCGAATTGGGGAAAGCCACGTTCGCGCGCACCCACTCCCCCAGCTCCGGATCCCTCAGGTCGGCAAAGGCAGTGAACATTCGGCGGGCAACGTCGCCGTTGCCCTGGATGTTGTCGCAGGACATCACGGTGAACGGCGGGGTGCCTGCCTCGCGGCGCCGGGCAAGGGCCTCGGTGACCAGCCCAAACACCGTAGCCGGGACCGCCCCCGGAACCAGGTCCGCCTGCACGCCCGCGTTGCCGGCGTCGAACTCCCCGGTGACGTGGTGGAAGTTGTACCCGCCCTCGGTGATGGTCAGGGAGACGATCCGCGTCTGCGGTGAGGCCATTTTGGCGATGACGGCTTCAGGGTCCTCCGGAGCCAGCAGGTACTCGGTAATGGAGCCGATGACCCGACCTTCACGGGTTCCGTCCGGATTCTTGAGCACCAGCGTGTAGAGGCAGTCCTGGGCATCCATGACCGCCTTCATCGCCGAGTCCTGCGGCAGCACACCCACCCCGCAGATGCCCCAGTCCAGGGCCTTGCCCTCGTTCATCAGCCGGTCCAGGTACATGGCCTGGTGTGCGCGGTGGAATCCGCCCACCCCGAAGTGAACAATGCCGGTGCGTACCGCGGCGCGGTCGTAGGTCGGAACGGCCAGGGCTTCGGTGAGGCCGGCCAGGGACTCGGTTTTCAGTTTGCTCATGGGTCACACCTGTGGGACGAGCGGATAGGTGCGGCTCAATTTATCATGTGAGCATCACAGTTCCACTCAAATGAGCAAACATGGCCGGAGCGCGGGGCTAATCCACCAGCTCAGACTGTGTTTCGATGAAGTCCCAGTCCTGAACACCCAGAATGGGGTCTATGACGGGGCCTCCCGCTTCGGCAATCCGGTCCTGAACCTTGGGCGGAATCCCGTCCTGCCGCAGGTTCTCCCGCAGCCACTGCTTGGCGGTGGTGTCGAGATACGGCCACCATCTTTCGATCCTGATGGGTTGCATGGTTTGCCCCCTTTCCGTCGCGGTGAGTCCACGGTGCCACCGGCCACAAAGGGGCGCAAGGGGTCCAGCGAAGACCGCCGAGGATGGCAGGCAGGGAATATTCGCCGGGGGGATAAACCGCCTTCTCAGCGGCCGTATTCAGCTTCGCGGGGGGTGTCCGCCGCAGCTACGGAAGCGTGGTGATGCTCTCGATCGCCGCCTTGGCATCTTCTGCAAGGCCCTGCGGGATCGGCGCCGACTTGGCCGCTTCGGCGGAGGCTTCCTGGCCTTCCGGGCTGATGACGTACTGCCCGAAGGTCTTCACCAGCTCCACGGTGTCGGCATCCTCATAGCCGCTGCAGAAGATCTGGTAGGAGATCAGCACCAGCGGATACGCTCCGGGAGCAGTGGTGGTGCGGTCAAGGTGCAGGGCAATGTCATGGTCGCTTCGCCCAGGGACCCGTGTGGCCTGCTCGACGGCGATCGAGGCGGCTTCGGCGCTGATCGGAACGTACTGCTCTCCCACCTTGAGGTTCACGGTGCCCAGCGAGTCATCCACCACAGAGTCATCCGAGTAGGCAACGGAGCCTTCGGTGCGGGTGACGGTGCTGATCACGCCGGCGCTGCCCTGCGCGTTTTCGCCGCCAAGGCCTCCGGGCCATGAGCCGGAGGGGTCATTCGGCCAGGCTTCGGGAGCGGCTTCGTGCAGGTATTCGGTGAAGTTCTCCGTGGTGCCGGAATCGTCGGCGCGGCTGACGGGCGTGACCCGGGTTTCCGGCAGTTTCACACCGGGGTTCTGGGCTGCGATTGCCGGATCATTCCAGAATTCGATGTCGCCGCGGAAGATCCTGGCGATCGTGTCCGCATCCATGTTCAGCGACTCGATTCCGGGCAGGTTGAAGGCAACGGCGATCGGGGAGATGTAGGCCGGGATGTCCAGTGCGCCGTCGGGCCCGCAGACCTCACGCGCTTCCCCCAGCTCTTCGTCCTGCAGGTAGGCGTCCGAGCCGGCGAACTGCACCGCGCCCGCCAGCAGGGCGTTGCGGCCCGCGCCCGAGCCGTCCGGGGAGTACTGGACCTGCACCTTGGGGTGCAGCACCCGGAAGCCGCCAATCCAGGCATCCATGGCCGGGCCCTGGGCAGTGGAGCCCGAGCCGGAGATGATGCCGGACAGCGTGGATGTGCTGTTCTCGGCCGCTTCGCGCTGCTCCTCACCCAAGGGATAGTCAGATCCGCAGGCGGTTAGCGCCAGCGCAGCGGCGGCGGCAACTGCCAGGGCGCGGAGTGAACGGGAAGTGCGCACGAAGGTGCTCCTTTAGGGGCTGTTCTTGGGGCCAACCGGCGTTAACGGCGTTTTGGCGGGCAGCTGGGCATGCCCAGGGGCACAGCGGTGCTGCCGCCAGTTCAAGGCTAGCCGCCGATTAGTCTCCACCGCCAACTGGGAGCGCCTCCCACCCTTGGCCGGGCAACGCCCAGGTGCAAAGATTGGCCGGACCGCGGACCGCTGCGGACCGTCCCGCCGAAAAGGCGCACGGCAGCGCGGTCCCTGCCCCGAGGGGGTTCCGTGCTGGTCGCTGCCGCTATTTTTACCCTGGTTTCCGCCGCCGTCCACTTCTATTTCTTTGTGCTGGAGTCCCTGCGCTGGAATGTCCCGGAGACCATGGGCGTGTACGGAATCACATCCTCCGATGATGCGCAGACCACCCAGCCGCTGGCCTACACACAGGGCTTCTACAACCTGTTCCTCGGCGTCGGGGCAGTGCTGGGAGTGCTGCTCGTGGGGGTAGGCAACCCCGTGGCCGGCATGACGCTCATCAGCTTTTCCACAGCGTGCATGGTGCTGGCCTCCGTGGTGCTGCTGGCCAGCAGGTGGCCGCTGGCACGGATCGCGATGATCCGGGGCATTCCGGCACTCTTTGCACTGGTGCTGGCCCTTATGGGTTCCTGAGCCCCCAGCGGTTGCCCGGAGGGCGTTCGCTATGCGGGTGCGGGGGCGTCGTAGGCCGCAGCGGTCCAGAGATGAAATAGCGCGTAGGCACGCCAGGGCCGCCACGGTTCCGAGAGTTCAGCGGCCTGACGCGGGGTTCCGACGCCGAGTGCCCGACGCAGCACCAGGTCGCCGGGAACGAACGCGTCCCGGTCCCCGGCGGCCCGCACCGCCAGGTAATCCACCGTCCACGGGCCTATTCCCGGCAGGGCGAGGAGGTCGGCACGGGTACCGGCACCGGTCCCTGCCAGTTCGAGCCCGCCGTCCACTGCTGCTGCCAATGCCTGGATGGTCCTTGCCCGGGAACCGGTGATCCGCACGGCGGACTGCAGTTCGTCCGCCCCGGTCCCGGCCAGGCGCTGCGGCGACGGAAAGAGCCGGAAACCCCCAGGCCCGGGTGTGCCAAATTCCGCAACCAGCCGGGAGCCGAAGGTCCGTGCCGCAGCCAGCGAAACCTGCTGTCCCAGCACGGTCAGCACGGCCGTTTCCCACGCGTCCACGGTTCCGGGGATCCGAAGTCCCGGCCGCGCCGACACCAGCGGAGCCAGGAGAGGAAACCCCGAGAGGAAGCTGTCGACGGCGGCGGCCGGGGCATCCAGGTCCAGCCACCTGCGCAGCCGGGCCAGCACCGCATCGTCGTCCGCCGGCTCCCCGCCGGCAAACCGGACCGTCACACTGCCCGGCGCGCCAAAGGCGACCTCCACCAGCACCGGGCTTCCCAGCATCGTGCCCCCTGGCGCCGGAAGCAGGCGGGAGACCGAGGCGGCCGTACCGCCGAACTGCACGGATTCGAGCCCGGGGACCGCATGGGCAGCGAGGCTGCGGACCAGCGGAATCCAGGGAAACGGCTCCGCCACGGGCACAAGGTGGGTCCTCGACACTGCTGGCTCCGCGGGTTTCCCGGTCACTCGAGCCCGGTCATCCGCAGGGTGATGTTGATCCGCCCCGATTCGAGGCCGGTCTCCGGATCGGCCGTGCCGGGAAGGGTCTTGGGTACGCCGTGGTAGGCGAATCGGGAGTGGCCGCCAAAGACGAACAGGTCACCCGATACAAGCTCAAGATCGGTGTAGGGCTTGGTGCGCGTCTGTGTATTCCCGAAACGGAATATGCAGGTGTCGCCAATGCTGAAGGACACTACCGGAGCACTGGAGCGTTCATCCTTGTCCTGGTGCATCCCCATGTGGGCGCCGTGGGCGTAGAAGTTGATCAGCGCAGTGTCGGGGGTGTAATCCTCCGGGGCGATGATGTCCGGCGCGTAGCCTGCTTCCCCTTCTGCGAAGTACGCGGCGCGGACGGCATCACGGCCCAGTTCGATCAGCCAGCCGGGGACGTCGGCGACCCGGCCGCCGCCGGCGTCGTTGGCTGTTCGCGTGTATTTGTAGGGCTGCCAGTGCCAGCCGAGGCAGACCGTCTGCACGGACATCCTGTGCCCGCCGGGCAGCACCGCGGAGCGCATGGGGACCGGCCCCACGGCCCAGGCCCGGCACGCTTCGACGATCTCGCGCTGGCGGGACGGTTCCAGCCAGCCGGGTACGTGCACAGCCCCTGCTGAGGGTGCGGAGCGTTCGCGGGGGAACAGCGCTCCGGTCATGCTGCAGCCTCCATCGCCAGAAGGGCGGCTTTGGCTTGGGTGCCGCCCAGGTAGTTGCCGATCTTCCCGTCCGAGCGGACTACGCGGTGGCAGGGCACCACCACCGGAAGCGGATTCCGGGCGCATGCCGTGCCGGCCGCGCGGACGGCCCCGGGGCTCCCGGCAAGGGCAGCGAGGGCCGCATAGCTGGCGGTGGAACCGTAACCTATATCCGGCAGATGCTCGACGACGGTGCGCCGGAACCCGGTGGCCAGCCGGAAGTCGAGCGCCAGGTCGAACACCTTGCGCGTCCCGGCGAAATACTCCTCCAGCTGCCGGACCGGTTCGGCCAGGCGTTCCGGCGCTTCCAGGATCCGCGGGCTCACCCGCAGCGCCAGCTGCGCCAGCACGGCGTCGTGCCCTTCAATTCCAAACCCGACCCGCACCAGGCCGGCCGGGGTCGCGGCGAGCAGCAGCTCACCCACCGGTGAGGGCATCACGGTGTAGGCGACGTCCAGCAGGTCCTGCTCCTGCGCTGCACTTGTGAGCCGGGTGTGCAGGCGGGCAAGGGCTGCGTCTTCACCGGTGCTGAGTCCGGCCAGGGTGTCCGGCGTCATCGCAGTTCCTCCGTTTCCAGGGTTCGAAGTTTCTTTATGCCGTCTGCTGCTGCCCGCCGGCACGCAGCTTCCGTGCTGTCCAGGAGGACGGCGACTTCCGCGAAGGGCAGTCCGGCCAAGTGATGGTAGGCCAGGGTTTCGCGCTGGCGCTGCGGCAGGGTCCGGAGTGCCGCCCACAACCCATCATGCTGCCCGGGGCCGGCCGTCTCGGCGCCGGCCTGGTCGGGCAGCTCGGGCACCAGGACCGGACGGCGCGCAGCCGCCCGGTGCACGTCAATCGCTTTGCGTTTGGCGATCGTCACCAGCCAGGCCTGCACGTTCGCGCCCGGGGGCAGCGAGGGGTACGCGCGCAGCGCCGCGAGGAACGTCTCCGACCACGCGTCCTCGGCGTCGTCCGGTCCCAGGACAGCGCGGCAGACGCGCAGCACCACAGCTCCGTGTTCCCTGACGATCGCTTCGAACGGTTTCACTTCCACATACTGTAAACGCGCGGCAGCGGTGTTTTGTGAGGTGGGCACCCCCGCCGTCGCCATCACGTCATCTCAGCGGGCCGTACTCCCAGCCGATCCCGGGCCCGGGCGCGGGCACGCCGTGCGAAGGCCCCGCACCGTTCGCAGTGAAACCGGCGGATGGGTCCGTTCCGCCCAGCAGTGAGCGGGTCATGGCTTCGCGCTGCCCGGACAGGTCCGCCGCGGCCGCGAGAAGGTGCCCGTCGGCCGGACCCTCTCCGGCTTCGGCTGCCGCGAGGATGGCACGGCGCACCAGTTCCCGGGCGAACGACGCCGTCGCCCCGTCCGCCTGTTCCGCCACCGCAGCGAGGGCGCCCGGGGAGAACACGCCGGCGGGAGCGTAGAGCTCCATGAGCCGGACGCGGTCCGCCGAACCGGGCAGCGGGATTTCGACGGCGAGGTCCACGCGTCCGGGGCGCTGGGCCAGGGCGGGCTCCAGGATGTCCACCCGGTTGGTGGTCATGATGAACGCAATGTCTGCGTCGGCATCGAGACCGTCCAGGGCATCGAGCACCTGGAAAAGCAGGGGCTGTGGACCGTGGCCCATGCTCCGGTCTTCGGCAACAAGGTCGATGTCCTCCAGGACCACCAGGGACGGAGCCATGGCGCGGGCGAGGCTCGCCGCCTGCGAGATGGCGCCGAGCGCAGCGCCGGTGAGCAGGACCGCCGTCGTGCCCGGACTCTCACTGAGCAGGTGCCGGACGGTGTGCGTTTTCCCTGTCCCGGGCGGGCCGTAGAGCAGGACTCCGCGTTTGAGGTGCTGGCCGGCGGCCTGCAGGCGTCCCCGGTGCCCGGCGATACCCAGGACGTGGCTGCGGACCCTCTCGAGGACGCCGTCGGGCAGGATCACCTTGTCCCTCGGGAGCGAGGGTCGCTGCAGGAAATTCACGCCTGCACCGCCGGGCCCGTAGGGATCGAAGCCAAGCGAGATAACCTGGCCCCGCAGGATGCTGTGGACCCTCAGGTGCTCCTGGACGGCTGCCAGGACAGCAGCCGCGGCGGGACGCTCGGCCGCCATGACGGCCAGCTGCACGTCGGGACTGCCGGTCTGCGGATCACCCTTTCTCTGCAGGACGGCTACCGGGACCCCGCCGTGCGAGAAGAGCCGCACACCGAGGCCTACCGCTTCCCGGCTGCTGTCGGGTCCGACTGCAATGTTGACGAAGTCCGGCTGGCCCACCGGGATATACCCGTAGCCTTCCTCCTGCACAATGTCGGACAGACCGAGGTGCTGGCGCTGCTGTCCCCCGCCGAGGCCGATCAGCGTACTCTCCGGGTCCTGGGCAGCTATCTGTTCCATGGCAATGTCCACGTCGGCAAAGCGGTGGAACGGAATCGATTCCACCACGATCGGCACGTCCTGGGCAGGCAGCCCGAGGTGCTCGCTGAGGGCATCCCGAAGGCGCTGCCGGTCCGAGGACGCGGCACGCTGCTGCTGGGCCAGTTCGACGGCGGTGTTGAAGCTGGCCAGGAAGGCGGCGAGGTTTTTCTCCATGGCCGCAGACCCTATCAGCGGAAGGCGCCCACCCCGGCGATTGAGCGGCCCAGGATCAGGGCGTTGATGTCATGCGTGCCTTCGTAGGAGTAGACGGCCTCAGCGTCCGCGTGGAAACGTGCGACGCCGGTATCCAGCGTGATCCCGTTGCCGCCAACGACTTCGCGAGCCAGCGCGACGGTCTCCCGGAGGGAGGTGCACGTGAACATTTTCGCCATGGCTGAATCTTCGTCCCGGAAGATCCCCTCTTCCTGGCGCTGGGTCAGGCGCACGACCATCCCCAGGGACGCCGTTAGGTTGGCCAGCATCGTGGCGAGTTTCTGCTGGGTCAGCTGGAAGGATGCCAGCGGGCGGCCGAACTGTTCCCGGGCCAGGGTGTACCGGACGGCGGCCTCGTAGGCACCGGCCTGCATGCCGGCGGCGATCCAGGCCACGTCGGAGCGCAGCCGGCGCATCAACGCCGCAACATCCTTGAAGGAGTTGATGTTCTCCAGCCGGGCGGAACCTGGAACCCGTACGCCGTGGAGTTCAATGTCGAAGTTCTGCATCATCCGCAGCGAGGTCTTGCGCAGGATCTTGGTCAGCGTGACACCCGGGGCGTCCCTGGGAACCAGGAACGCCTTGACCTGCCCGTCGGCTTCATCGCGGGCGAAGACCGCCAGCACGTCGGCGGTTCCGGCTCCGCCAATCCAGCGCTTGGCTCCGTTGATGATCCAGCTGTCGCCGTCGCGCCGTGCCGTCGTCGCCAGTCCGCCGGCGATGTCCGATCCGTGCTCCGGTTCAGTCAGTGCGAAAACACCCGTGTACTCGAAGGCGCGGATTTTGGGATCCAGGTCGGCGGCCTGTTCGGCACTGCCGCCGTGGAGCACCGTGGAGCGGAACAGCCCGGACTGTGCGTTGTAGTAGGTGGCCACGGAGGCATCCGTGCGGGCCAGTTCGAAGTTGCGGAATCCGCCGTAGAGCCCGGAGGTGCGGCCCTGGCCGTCACTGGCGCCGTCCGGGGCCATCAGGTTCAGGTCCACCAGGGGCTGGCGGATCTGTTCGGGGAATTCACCCGCTTCCCAGTAGTCGGCCAGCAGCGGGGAGACCTGTTCGTCCAGGACGGCGCGGAGCTTGCCGAGCGCTTCCTGCTCGGGGCCGGTCAGCAGTTCGGAATACCCGTACCGGTCCGAGGAATACAGCCCGCTCATGAGTCCAGCCCGAGCAGCCGGACGGCGTTCTCCTTGAGGATCTTGGGCCGGACCTCATCCTTCATTTCCAGGGCGTCGAAGTCCCGGCGCCACCGATCGGGGGTGATCAGCGGATAATCCGAGCCGAAGAGGATCTTGTCCTGCAGCAGCGAGTTGGCGTGCCGCACCAGGTTCGCGGGGAAGTACTTGGGCGACCAGCCGGAGAGGTCGATCCAGACGTTGGCCTTGTGCGTGGCCACGGCAATCGCCTCGTCCTGCCACGGGACCGAGGGGTGCGCCATGATGATTTGAAGCTCCGGGAAGTCAGCGGCCACGGAGTCGAGCAGGATGGGGTTGGACAAGCCAAGCTTCAGCCCGAAACCACCGGGAAGACCGGAGCCGATGCCGGTCTGGCCGGTATGGAAAAGGGCCGGAACACCCAGATCCTGGATCAGGGACCAGAGGGGGTAGAAAGCGCGGTCGCTCGGGTCGAAGTTCTGCACCGTGGGGTGGAATTTGAAGCCGCGGACCCCGTAGTCCCCGGCCAGCACCTTGGCGCGGGCAAGTGCGTCCGTACCGGAGGTGGGGTCCACGGAGCCGAACGGAATCAGGACGTCGTTGTTGCGGGCTGCACCTTCGGCGATGTCCTCGCTGGAGTTCGGCGGGTGTCCCAGGGACTTGGAAGCATCCACGGTGAAGACAACGGCCGCGGTCTTCCGCTCCCGGTAATAGGCCGCGATCTCGTCCAGGCCGGGACGCGGCCCGTCCGTCTTGAAATGCTTGGACGCGGCGTCAACCAGCGGCTGGGGCAGGGCGTTGTGCCCGTGATCATCCACTTCAATGTGGACGTGGGTGTCAATGGCATCCAGGGCCGCGACGTCGAGGCCGAGTGTGTAAACCATGAGTGGGGTACTTCCTGTTGTAGCTGACCAGCGGATTTACCTCATCCTGTCGACAATAGTTGAGAAAGTCAACGGTTTTCCCTCCCGCGAGAGGCCAGTTACGGCTCGTATGGACGCTCAAAAGAGCCGTAACTGGCCTCTCGATGGTGCTTCCGGGCCCCGCTAGGGCAGGTTCCCCGTCAGTCTGTCCCGAATGGAGGCCGACGCCTGGTTCAGCCCGGTGACCTCAACGGTTTTTCCGCGGGACCGGTACTTCTCGGTGATCGAATCCAATGCCGCCACCGTCGAGGCATCCCAGAGGTGCGAGCCGCTGAGATCGATCACCACCCGCCCGGGATCCGAGGCGTACTCGAACTGCGTGTAGAGGTCGTTGGAGGAGGCGAAGAACAGCTCACCGTGCACCAGGTAGGTGACCTCGCCGCCGTCGTCCGCCAGCGTGCGCTGCACGGTCACAAAGTGGGCCACCCGCCGGGCGAACAGCACCATGGCGGTCAGCACGCCGGCCCCGACGCCGATCGCCAGGTTGTGCGTGATCACTGTGGCCAGCACGGTAATCAGCATGACTGCTGTCTCCGACTTGGGCATGCGGCGCAGGGTGGAGGGGCGGATGCTGTGCCAGTCGAACGCGGCCCAGGCCACGAAAATCATTACGGCGACCAGCGCAGCCATGGGGATCAGGGCCACCACGTCGCCAAGCACCACCACCAGGACCAGCAGGAAAACTCCGGCCAGGAACGTGGAAATCCGGGTGCGGGCGCCGGAAGCCTTCACGTTCATCATGGTCTGGCCGACGACGGCGCAGCCGCCCATGCCGCCGAAGAACCCGGTGACAATGTTGGCGATGCCCTGGCCGGCCGCCTCGCGGGGTTTGGAGGAGCGAGTGTCGGTGATGTCATCCACCAGTTTGGCGGTCAGCAGGGATTCGAGCAGTCCGACGAACGCCATGGCCACGGCGTAGGGCAGGATCCGCTCCAGGGTTTCGAGGGTCAGCGGCACGTCCGGGAACAGCAGCGACGGAAGGGACTCCGGCAGCTCGCCTTTGTCCCCCACCGTGGGAATGTTCCAGCCGGCGGCAACCGCCGCGACCGTGAGCAGGACAATCGCCACGAGCGGGGCGGGAACCGCCGTCGTCAGCCGCGGCAGCAGGAACACAATCAGGAGCCCGACGGCGACAACCGGGTACACCAGCCACGGCACCCCGATGAGTTCAGGAAGCTGGGAGGAAAACACCAGGATCGCGAGCGCGTTGACGAAGCCAACCATCACTGAACGGGGAATGAAGCGCATCAGCTTCGCAACGCCCGCTGCGGCCAGCAGGATCTGCAGGACCCCGGCCAGGATCACCGTTGGCACCAGGTATTCCACGCCGTAGGTGGCCACCACGGGCGCGATCACCAGGGCGACTGCGCCGGTAGCCGCGGAAATCATCGCCGGCCGGCCGCCGACGAAGGCAATGGTGACGGCCATGGTGAAGGAGGCGAACAGGCCCATGCGCGGATCAACGCCGGCAATCACCGAGAACGCGATCGCCTCCGGGATGAGCGCCAGCGCGACGACGAGTCCGGCCAGGATCTCTGTCTTCAGCAGGCGCGGCGAGCGCAGGGTGCGCAGGACGGTCTGCCGGGGTGCAGTGGCGGTGTCCGGTGCGGGGACTGCGCCCGGTGCGGGGACGGGACCAGGAAGGGACAAGGCGGTTCCATTTCGAGTGCGGGGAAATCCGGCGGCCGGGGCGGATTGCCGGGGCCGTTCATCGGATCCGGTTCCAGATTACCGCCGCAGCCACCGCCCCGAATCCCCGCGGCAGCGGGCGCGTCCGGCAATAATGGGTCCGGCATGCGCCGGGAGCAGCCCCTGGCCGGCGGAGAGCGGCGGGACATGCAGGTTTATACGGCGCTGCGGACGCCGGAGCATGCTGCAGACTGGGCACACCAAAAACGAAAGGAGGAACCTTGAACGAGGAACACTCATTTGTACCCGGCGTCAGCAGATGGCGCGCTGACGGAACCAGGCTCACCGCATCCTTTGGAATGTGGCGGGGGCGGGAGTACGAGCTCAGGGGTGTCCGACCGTCCCAGGAGGGGGAGCTGGTGCTGGTCAGCCGGTCTGATGACGCCCCCGGGCCCGAGTGGAAGACCATCCGCCGCCACCCCAACAACTTCGCTGCAACCCCGGTGGAGCACGTGCTCGGTGTTCCCGTTGCTGAGGTATCGGGCATCGTCCGGGTTACCGCCACAGGAGACCTGGGCAGAAACCGGAAGGTGGAAATACTCGCTGAAGACGCGGAAGGGAGGCTGGCTGTCATCCAGTCGAACCACTGGGACGAGTCGGATCAGCGCCGGGTCATCGCTTATTGGGACTTTTCCCCGATCTATGCCAGCGAACCGCTCTCACACCAGAGTGTTTTTGGCTGGATCCCCGCGGACCGGGTCTCCGGTATCCAGAGCGAGACCGAGCATTTTTAGCCCTGGATCCATCCGTTGGAATCGACGCCGAAGTCAGCCAGCCTGCAGCAGGGCAGTGATGTCCTTCAGCGGCACCCACGCCCCGTCCTCCGAGTTGGATACCAATGCGAGGGTCACATCCGCCGGCGGGTAATGCCCCAGGAACGCGCTGACCCCGGCGTTGATGCCGTCCTTGTACAGCGAGCGGACCTCGCCTGTGGGACCCAGCCGGAACTCCAGTCCGTAGCCGTAGTGCAGCTCGCCGGCGTCCAGGTCCGAGTGCTTGACCTGCGGACTCAGGAACGCGGCAGTGGATTCGGCGGAGAGCAGCTTTCCGTCCCGGACGGCGTCGAGGAACCGGACAAGGTCCGCCGCCGTTGCGTGCGCACCCCCGTCGGGCGATCCGATCGGCGGGTAGCTGAAAATGTTCTGCCGCCAGGAGATCACTGTCCCGGCCTCGTCTTGTACAGGGTCCCATCCCTCGGCGACATGAGGGGCGGCGTCGCGCATTGAAAAGAACCCGGAGTCCTGCATGCCCGCCGCACCGAAGACATGTTCCCGGACGTAGTCCCGGTAGCTCGTACCGGTAACGGCTTCCAGCGCCAGACCGGCGAGGATGTAGCCGCAGTTGCAGTAGCGGCAACCGGTTCCCGGAGCGAAGTTTGGCTCCTTGTGCACGAACTGCGGCAGGAAGTCCGCGGTCGTTGTGACCGAGTAGGTGGGCTTGTCTACCCAGAGGTCTTCGTAGGATTCGCCGGCTTCCTCGTCGGCGTCGTCGCCGATGCCGGAGGTGTGGGTCAGGAGCTGGCCAATAGTAACGCTCGGGTCTATCCGGGTTCCCTCCAGCTCAACGAACCGCCCAATCCGCGAGTCCAGCGCCAGTGTCCCGGCGTCCACCTGCTGCAGCACCGCGACGGAGGTGAACAGCTTGGTGATGGAAGCGACGTCGAACCGCGTGCCCGTCGAGACCGGCACATTCCAGCGGCGGGAGGCCACACCGTAGGCGCCTTCGTGCAGGACCCTGCCGCCGCGGGACAGCTGGACAGCTCCGGAGAACTCATGACGGGAGGCGGCGTCATGAAGGATGCGGTCCACGGCTTCGGCGTCGATGTCTGGGAACATAACCGAATACTAATGTGCAGCGGAGGATGCCTCTTCGCTGCCGGTACCGGAAGGAAGTCGCATTTTGTTTACCGGCCTGAGCGCTTTCCCACTGACCCCGCTGCAGAACGACGCCGTGGATGAGGCTTCCTTCTCCGCCCTGGTGAGCCGGCTGGCAGAGTCGGAGGTCGATTCGATCGCAGTGCTGGGCTCCACTGGTTCCTACGCCTACCTGAGCCCGGAAGAACGCGGGCGCGTGGTGCAGCTGGCTGCCGCTCACAAGGGATCGAAGCCGTTGATCGCCGGCGTCGGCGCACTGCGCACTTCCGAGGTCCTGGCGAATGTCCGGTCTGCGGAGGAGGCCGGCGCCGCCGGAATCCTGCTGGCCCCGGTGAGCTACCAGGTGCTGACGGACGAGGACGTGTACGGCCTCTTCCGCGATGTCACCGACGCCACGGATTTACCTGTCATTGTTTACGACAACCCCGGCACGACCCATTTCACCTTCAGCACCGCGCTCTACGGAAGGATCGCCGAGCTTCCCGGCATAGCCTCCATCAAGATTCCTCCGGTTTCCCCCGCCGCGGCTGCTGCCCGAGTCCAAGCAGTCCGGGCGGTCATTCCGGAACATGTGACCCTTGGAATCTCCGGTGATGCTGCCGCATGCGACGGCCTGAACGCCGGCTGCGATGCCTGGTACTCCGCGGTGGCGGGCACCCTGCCGGAGCCTGCGGTTCGGATCGTGCGGGCTGTCACCGAAGGGCGGTACGACGACGCAGCGGCAGAGTCTGCGCGGCTTGCCCCGCTCTGGGAGCTCTTCGCCGAACACGGCAGTGTGCGTGTCATTGCCGCGGTCGCTGAGGAGCTGGGCCTGGTCCAGCGGAACTGCCTGCCGCTGCCGGTGCGGGGGCTCGGTGCCCGGGACCGCCTGCGGGTTGCCGGCGTCGTTGAGGAGCTTGGCCTGGGGTAGGCCTCCGATGCGACACGGGGAGGGGGTCATCAGTAAGCTGATAATCCGCGAAATCCCCAGGAGGAATGCCCATGTCACCGTCCCGCGCCGACCTGCAGCGCACCGCTTCGGAGGTCTTTGGCTGGGAGGACTTCCGCCCTGGCCAGCTCGAGGCGATGGAAGCGGCTGTCAACGGGCAGGACGTCATCTGCGTGATGCCCACAGGCGCCGGAAAATCCGCCGTCTACCAGGTGCCGGCCATGACGCTGCCGGGTACCGCCGTCGTGATTTCGCCGCTGATTGCGCTTCAGCGCGACCAGACGGAGGCCATCAATGAAGCCGCCGGCGCCACCCGCGCCTATGTCCTGAACTCCGCGCAGCCGCAGGGTTACTGGGATGAAGCCTGGGCTGCTGCCGGAAAGGACGATGGGCCGGGAAAAGCGAAGTTCCTTTTCCTCGGCCCGGAGCAGGCAGCGCGGGAGGAAGTGCTGGAGCTGCTGCAGGCACTGGACGTGTCACTCCTGGTGATCGACGAGGCGCACTGTGTTTCCGCCTGGGGGCATGACTTTCGTCCCGACTACCTCCAGCTGGACCAGCTGGTCCGCGCCTTGGACAAACCCGTAGTGGCACTGACAGCCACGGCCGCACCGCCCGTACGCGCAGAAATTGCCGAGCAGCTGGGCATGCGCAGCCCGCGGGAGATCTCCCTGGGGTTCGACCGGCCCAACCTCCATCTGGCGGCTGCCCGGTACGAGGACGCCGAAGACAAGCGGCGCGCGGTGCTGGAACAGGCGGGCAAGCTGGACGTTCCGGGCCTTGTCTACGTAGCCACCCGCGCGGAAACCGAAGAGTATGCTGCTGCACTGCAGGAGTCCGGACTGCGTGCGGACGCCTACCATGCGGGCCGCAGCCACGAAGACCGGCACCGCATCCACGAAGAGTTCCTCCAGGATGAGGTAGACATCGTGGTGGCGACTACCGCCTTCGGCATGGGCATCGACAAACCCAACGTGCGCTTCGTCGTCCATGCGGACATTCCGGATTCCGTGGACAGCTACTACCAGGAGATCGGCCGCGGGGGACGCGACGGTGAACCTACTGAAATCTTCCTGCACTACCGTCCCGAAGATTTGGGGATCCGGCGGTTCTTTGCCGCCAAGGCACCGGATGAGGAGGCACTGGCGAAGCTGTTCAAAGCGGTCAAGAAACACACTGAACCGGTACCCCAGGCCGGCCTGAGGGAGGAGCTGGACCTGAACCCGCGCCGCTTCTCATCGCTCCTGGGGCTGCTGGAGCAGTCCGGTTCCGTCACCGCCGCCGACGACGGATACTCCGCCAGGAGCGGCGTGGGCGCCAAGACCGCAGTGAAGGCAGCCCTCGAGTTCTCCGAACAGCGCCGGAACATTGAAGAATCACGGCTGGAGATGATGCGGCAGTACGCCGAAACCACCGAATGCCGGCGCCGCTTCCTGCTGAACTATTTCGGTGAAGACGCCCCGGACATGTGCGGCTACTGCGACAACTGCGAGCGCGCGGAAGCAGAAGGCGAAGAGCTGGGACCGAAGGAATCCGACACGGCCCAGCCGTTCCCCCTGCAGTCTGAAGTCATCCACTCCGAGTGGGGGCTTGGGACTGTCATGAGCTATGAGGACGAGACCGTCACGGTGCTCTTTGAATCCGCGGGCTATAAGACACTCTCCGTGGAACTGGTGCTGGAAAAGGGACTGCTGCAGGAGCCCTAGTCTCGGGAAGCGGTAACCTTCCGGGCCAGGTCGTACAGTTTCTGCAGCGCCGCGGCCTCCGTCTTCTTCAGCACTTCCGCCGGATCCCCGTCGAAGGAGTACCCGGTGGAGCCTGTTTCGCCGTGCAGGCTCCATCCGATAAACACCGTTCCTGCGGGCTGTCCTTCCAAGGAACCCGGCCCACTCGCACGGCAGCACCCTCACCCAGGGCCGCTGCCACAACCGAAAAAGGGGTCCCAGATTGCCGCCGCAAAACCGCATTCGGGTCGCCAGTGTCCCCGCAGGACACGTCTACATCCACCACCTTGGTCCGGTGGAGGGAAACCTTCCGGGGCTGCCCGAGGTTCTCCGCCTCCCTGACCCGGATCCGGAATCCCCGGACAATCCGGCAACGGGCAAGTGGTGGCCGCCGGTCATGCTGAACGCCGGCTGGATCGACGCGAACGCGGGCTCGTTCGATGTGTTCCACATTCACTTCGGCTTCGATGCCCAGGACCCGGCCGCCCTGCAGGAGGCCGTCACCGCACTCCGCCGGCACGGCAAACCCCTGATCTACACCGTTCACGACCTGCGCAATCCCCACCACCAATCCCCTGCTGCCCATGACGCGCACCTGGATGTGCTCATCCCCGCCGCTGATGCCCTGATCACCCTCACGAAGGGCGCGGCAGCGGAAATCGAGCGCCGCTGGGACCGGAGGGCCGAAGTCATCCCCCACCCGCACGTCGTCGAACTCGACACCATGGCGGACTACGCGAGCCGGCCGCGTACCGCCGGAGCTCCCTTCCGGGCCGGCGTCCACGTCAAGAGCCTTCGCGCCAGCATGGACCCGCTGCCGGTCATCCAGACACTTCTGGAGGTGGCACGGGAGGACGGCGGAATGGTGGTCCAGGTCAACGGCCACTGCGACGTCCTGGAGCCCGGCGGCGCACGGTACGACGCCGCCCTGGCCGCATTCCTCGAAAAGGAGTCGGCAGGCGGGGGGCTGGATGTGCGCATCCATGACTTCCTGCCGGATGACCAGCTCTGGGAGTACCTGGCCAGCCTCGACCTCTCAGTGCTGCCCTACCGTTTCGGTACCCATTCGGGCTGGCTGGAAGCCTGCCGCGACCTCGGCACGGCAGTCGCAGCACCGGACTGCGGCTTCTATGCTGACCAGGGCCCTGTCTTTGGCTATACCCACAACGAAACCGGACGGGAAGGGGGAGTTCACGTATCACGACGGGCCCACCACTTCGGCGCCGATGCCTCCGCCCACCCACCCGGATTCGCGGTTCTACGGCACCACCGAGCTGCCGAACACCGTGGAGAAAATTGCCGGGTCCGTTCAGGACAAACTGAAGAAGGAGTAAGCACCGCCCCGGCGGCCAGGACAGTACAGGCGGGTGGCGGCCCAAGCCTCCACCCGCCCTCCCCTACTGCGAGACCGGAAAGCCAATACCCGCCCCGGTCTGGTTCAGAACCCGCTGCGTCCACACAGCGTGCCCGATAGGCGGGCAGCGGACAACCGGCTTTTTTCTCCCAGTACCCCCCACAGCCCATGAGCCTAAATTGTTTACCCGATTAAAACAAGGCGGTTGACCGGTTTTGCATCAGTAACTAATCCCTGTCCAGTGAATACCGGGCCAGTTCGCCTGTTCTATCAAGCAGTGAAGGAGCCACGACGCCGGGAAGCATCAGCGCCCACATCTGCTCCACCCGCTCCAACAGGTCCGCGCGGGCAGTCAGCACTGCCGAGGTAATCTGCACACCTATCAGGGCGGAAACGACCAGGCGGCCAAAGGCTGGACCATCCACTTCTTTTCGAATTTGGCCCTGCTCCTGTGCCTGGCAGGCAAGGCTCGCCATGACATCCACCCAGTCGTCGTACGGCTGGCGGACATCCTCATGGAAAATTGATGCCTCCAGGGTCAGCCGGGTCCCCGCCCTGACGATGGGCTCCTGCAGCAGATTCCAGGCGAACCTCCGGCACAGCACGATCATGGATTCCAGCGGAGGCAGACCCCGGTTGAGCACAGCAGTGTTGTCCGCGGTGATATACCCGTGCTGTTCAGAAATAACCGCCCTAGCCAGGTCCTCTTTGGACGGAAAGTGGAAGTAGAGGGCCCCTTTGGTGACCCCGGCCCTTTCCGCCACCTGGCTCAGCGAGGCCCGGCCGTAGCCCATCTCTTCAAAAACAGACGCCGCTCCGGCGAGGATGGCATCGCGCGTGGCTTTCGCCCTGTCCTGCAAATCTCTGATGGTACGGTCCTCCGCTCGGCAGTGCCCCCACTCCAAGTTAGATGCAAATCAATCGAGATGGAAAAGGGTTACGGTGGTTCGCCGGCCCCGGCTGAACTTACTGCGCGGCCAGGATCTCATTGGGCGCCGCAGGCAGGGCAGCACTGTGGAGCACCGCCCCGGACTCCAAATCCACCGCCAGCACCCGCGAGCCTACCGGATCCGTGACATACGCCGTTCCGCCGGCCATCTGCAGGGCGGGACGGGGCTCCTGCCAGTCAACGGGTTCTTCCCAGGGGTCAATAACCTGGATCCTGGAAACGACGGCGCCGCTTCCTGGGTCAATCACATGCAGTGCCCCATCCGTTCCCAGCACCACAGCCTCTCCTGCGTCACCCCGCCCCAGCGAGCGGAATGTGTAACTGGTGCCCAGATCCACCAGCCGGAGCCCGCCGGAAGCCGTGTCCACGAGTGCCACCGTTTCCGGACGCTCAAGGTCCGCACCGGGATCCGTCTTGTAATCGGCCAGGATAACCGGCGATTTCGGTGAGCCCGCCTGGTTCCCCATCCGGCCATAGCCGTCCGGACTCGCCACCTTGCTGAACGCCCCTTCCCGGTAGACCAGCATGCCGTCGTCACAGCCGAACACTATGGCCCCGGCGGCCCCTGCCTCTCCATGGAGGCCAGGGCATTCATCACTGCGCAGGATCTCCGCTCCGTCCCTGTCCAGCACTGCCGCACCCGTCCGGCCCTCATCGGAGCCTCGGGAGACAATCAAGCTGTCCCCGCCAAGCGGAACCGCCACTCCGTGGTGCGCCGCCGGCAGCTGAATCTGCTCGGCGTCGAGCACGGAACCAGCCAGCTGGCCGGTGTTAACGAGGGTCACCTCTCCTGAGGCATCGTCAAAGAAAGCCGTGCGGCCGGCACCCGCAACAACATGCCCCGGCTTGTCCGCCTGCAGAAGCCCTCCGGTCAGAGCCGGCTCCGCCGTGTAGTGGTGGGCATGGTCCCCGTGCGCTTCCGACCAGCTTCCGGTGTCCAGCAGGTGGAAACCGCCGGCAGCCGAGACGGCAAGGTGGCGGCCGTCTCCGGCATCTGAGAGGCGGAGGAATCCCTCAAGGGGTATTTCGGCAACGGATTCAAGGGATTCAGTGTCCAGCACGGTGAGCCCGCCCTCATGGGTCACGACGAGGCGCGGCGAGGCAGAGGGCTGCTCCTGCACGGCGGGCCGCGGATCGGGTTCCGGATCAGGAGAGGCCGCCGGAGAACCGGACGGTGAAGCACACGCCGAGAGCAGCAGGACGGAAAGAGTGAGTGCGGTAACTGGGAGGCTCGAAGTCTTCATACAGAAACCATAACTTAATGAGAATCATTATCGTTAAGTTACGGAATGGTGCGTCAGGCATTCCCCCGGCGGCGGCAGGTTGGTAGCCTCGCAGCACTGCGGCTCGCCCCGGGCCCGATCAAAGGAGATCGTCCATGCCCAACCTCGCTGGAATCCTGACCGAAACCGCTGCGCGGGTGCCCAACCGTCCTGCCCTGCGGATCAATGACACGGTCATCAGCTATTCAATGCTGAACGCGATGAGCGCAAAGGTGGCGGGACTGCTCCGCGCCCGTGGGGTGCAGCGCGGAGACCGAGTGGCCCTCATGATGCCGAACATCCCGCCCATGGCCTCGGTGTACTACGGAGTGCTGCGGTACGGGGCGGTGGTGGTGCCCATGAACCCGCTGCTGAAAAGCCGCGAAGTGGCCCATACCCTGCAGGATTCAGGTGCCGGGCTGTTGTTTGCGTTCGAACTGATGCTCCCGGAAGCAACAGCCGGCGCCCAGGAAGCCGGCGGCGTCGACGTCATTCCCGTCAATACCGGCAGCTTCCGGCAGCTCCTGGCGGACAGCGATGCGGACGATTCGGTAGCGGAAGTGGACGGCGGGGACATCGCCGTCATCCTCTACACCTCCGGAACCACGGGCCGGCCAAAGGGTGCCGCCCTCAGCCATGACAACCTCCTCAGCAATGCCGAAGTGGCACGGAACCTCCTGGACACGCAGGAAAACGACGTGATCTTTGGCGGACTGCCCTTTTTCCATGTGTTCGGCCAGACCTCTGCGCTGAACGCAGCAGTGCTGACCGGCGCCATGATCAGCCTGCTGGCGCGTTTCGATGCCGGTGAAGCGCTCAGGATCATCGGACGGGACAAGGTGACCATCTTCCAGGGCGTGCCGGCCATGTACATCGCGATGCTGCGCCACCCTGACCTCGCGCAGACAGACACATCATCGCTGCGGGGTGCGATCACGGGCGGGGCACCCATGCCGCTTGAAGTCCTGCGGGAGTTCGAGGAGGTTTTTGGCATCGACCTGCTTGAGGGGTACGGCCTGTCCGAAACCTCCCCGATCGTGTCGTTCAATCTCCCCGGCGGAGGCCGCCGGCCCGGCTCAATCGGCAAGCCCGTCTACGGCATGGAGGTGCGAATGCTCGACGGCGAGGGCCACGACGTGCCGATCGGAGAGATCGGGGAGCTTTCCGTCCGCGGCCTGGGCGTGATGAAGGGGTACTGGAACAACCCGGAGGCGACCGAAGCAGCAATCCCGGACGGCTGGTTCCGCACCGGCGACCTGGCCCGCTTCGACGACGAGGGAAACATCTACATAGTGGACCGCAAGAAGGACATGATCCTGCGCGGCGGCTACAACGTGTACCCGCGGGAGGTCGAGGAAGTGCTGTATGAACACCCGGCAGTCTCCGAGGCTGCCGTCATTGGTGTTCCGGACCAGCTCAACGGCGAGGAAGTGGCCGCAGTCATCGGCCTGAAACCCGATGCCGTACCCGCCGGGGATGATGGACGGCAGGCCCTGGCTGCCGAGATCCAGCAGTTCGCCAAGGACCGGCTGGCTGCGTACAAGTATCCGCGCCGGGTGATCTTCACCGACGAGCTGCCCAAGGGTCCCACCGGCAAGATCCTCAAGCGCCAAATCCGCGACGAGCAGTCAGGTGTGCCGGCCACGGCCGCAGAGGCCTAGCCCGCCCTGGGCTGGCCGGCAGGGTTTCCTACCGGGAAACCTTGCCGGTCAGCGCAGCCACCGGCCGCAGGAACAGGGGGCGGGCAGCCACCCAGGCCGCCACCATCACAGCCAGTGACGCGGCAAAGAACCAGAATCCGGTCCAGCCGGTGCCGTCCGAGGCAGCGTACATATGGTTCAGGTTCCGCAGTGCACCCGTAGTCAGGACAAGGGTCACGTGGACAATGATGAACAGCACGAAGTAGACCATCACCGGGAAGTGCAGGGCCCGGGCAGTTTCGATGGGGAAAACGCGGTTTAGCCGCTTGGCCTTCGAGGGCCACGACGGAGACATCCGCAGGCCGGTGAGGATGGCCAGCGGAGCGGCGATGAAAACGATGGAGAAGTAGGAGAGGACCTGCAGGCTGTTGTAGTTCACCCAGCCGTTTTCCATGGGCCAGTCCAGCGAGGCGTACTGAAGGGCCGTGGAGGCCGCGTTGGGAAAAACGCCCCAGCTGGTGGGAACCAGCCGCATCCACTGCCCGGTCGCGAAGAGCAGGATGTAGAAGAGAAGGCCGTTGAGCACCCACAGCACGTCCAGGCTGAGGTGGAACCACAGATCCAGGCTGATCCTCTTGGGCTGGTTCCTGGTGCGGATGAGCCCCTTGTTGTTGCGGGTCCACGATCCCACCGGCCGCTGCCGGGTACGGATAAGCCAGCCCGAGCGGACAATGAGCAGCAGGAGCAGTGAATTCAGGAAGTGCTGCCATCCCACCCAGGCGGGCAGGCCTACCGGAGCGCCGGCAGGCAGGTCGGTGTGCCCGGGATACATACTGAGGAACTCCTGGCCACCGGGGGTTTCGCGCAGCCACCGGGCTGCCAGCACTATCAAGGCAAGCGCGGCGAGCGACGCCGGAATCAGCCATATCAGCTTCGTCCAGCGGGAGCGTACCGCCGGTTTAACGGCGCTGCGGCTCATTTCGCTGCCTCCGCCGCTCCGCTGCCGGTCCGGCAGGGTCTCCTGAGAGGATGCGAAGTGGAGGGGTACATCGTTGTGGCTCTCCCGTTTTGTCCTAGTGCCTGTCTCTGCCGGTGAGCCTACCCTGAATCAGCCGCTGGTCATTCCGGCTGCCGGCAATCGGTTCAGGGGACTCAGCCGGAACCGCTTCACCGGATACGTCCGGCAGATCGGTTTTCCGGTCCAGACGCACCAGCACAAGGCCTGCGACGATCAGCGCGCCGCCTGCCAGCTGCACGGCACGCGGCAGTTCCGCGAGCAGCAGCCAGGCCCAGAGCACTGCAAACAGGACTTCGGTCAGGGAGATGAAGGATGCCACCCGCGGACCAAGGGCCCGGGCCGCGATGATGCCGGTGACATAGGCCAGGACGGTGGAGAGCAGCACCAGGCCCACCAGCGGGACCCACCACCGCGTGACCCAGCCGGCCAGTTCGACGTCGTCGGTGCTGAATCCAACGGGCAGCAGCCCGGTGAGGCCCAGGAGGACCATGGTCGCTGCACCCACGAGCAGCCCTCCCGTGGTCAGGACCAGCGGAGGAAGGGTGTCGTTCTGCTTGGCCGTAATGAAGAAGTACATGGCGAGGCAGACAGCCGCAGCCAGGCCCCACATGATCCCGAGGGGATCCACACGCAGGTCGCCGCCAAGGTCCAGCACCAGGATCAGGCCCACCACTGCGGCGGCGGCACCTGCAATGGTGGCCGCCCCGGGACGGCGCCGCGTCCGCAGCCAGATCCACAGCACCATCAGCACCGGAGCCAGGAACTCCAGCAGCAGGGCCACACCCACCGAGAGCCGCTCCACGGCGTTGAAGTAGAAGAACTGGCAACCTGCCACACCCACCAGGCCGAAGAGCCCGATGGTCTTCCAGTTCTGCCTTACCTGGTACCACCGCCCGTGCAGCGCAATGAGGGCGGGGATGAGCAGGACCGCTGCGGCTCCCCCCATCCTGACGGCGACTGCAGTGGCAGGCGTCCAGCCCGCCTCCATGAGGGATTTGGCGAATGAACCCGAAAGGCCAAAGACCGAAGATGAGAGCAGTGCGATCAGCAGGCCCGAGGCCCCTGCGGAACGTATGCGCGGAGTCCGTGCAGCAACTGCGGAGATGGGCTTTGCCATGGTGGACCTTTCAGGAGACGGGCCCGCTCCCCGCTGGCATGTCACGAGCTATAAGGGCCTATGCTAGTGACACTAAGGTCGCCAATGTCAGGAGTCAAGATGGTTTTCACTTATGACACCGAACTGGCGCTGGCCACTGCTGCGGCGCTGGTCAACACCGGCTCCCAGGAGCCCGACCCACTGGCAGACGACGCCGGGCTGACCCGCTTCCTGGCCCAGGAACGTTTCTCCGGATCCCGCAGCCACACCCCTTCGGAGCTGCGAGCGGTTCACCGCCTGAGGACGGATCTCGCAGCCATGTGGACTGCCGGCGAGGAAGACCTGGTGGAGGGAATCAACCGCCTCCTCCTCGGGGCCAAAGCGCTCCCCCAACTTGTCCGGCATGACGGCTGGGACTGGCACCTCCATTGCACTCCACCGGAAGCCGAGCTGGCGGACAGGATGGCCACTGAGGCAGCAATGGCGCTGGCCGACGTCGTCCGGGCCGGCGAGCTGGCCAGACTGAGAACCTGTGCGGCACCGGACTGCAGCAACGCTGTCCTCGATCTGTCCCGCAACCGGTCCCGCCGCTACTGCGACACCGGCAACTGCGGCAACCGGGAGCACGTCCGCGCGTATCGGCGCAGGCTCGCCTCCGCGGGGCCCGTACCTGAGCAGAAAAACAAGTAGCCTTTCGAATTGTCCTCCCGGTTGCTGGCCGTTAGCCTCCGGCAGACCGGCCATCGCCCATGGCCGGCTCAACTTCCAGTCTCGAAGCTCCGGTTCACAAAACCTCTGTGGCGTGCCCGGCCTAACCGGGGCTGGTCAGCGCCTAATGGGGGTTTTGGAAGATGAAAAGAGCAACGCGGGCCACACCCGCACCGGCACGGGCCATGGCAGCAGCCGCTGCACTGGCCGCGGGAGGTTTTCTAATAGGAGTGCCGGCCCAGGCTGCACCCGGTTCGGACGTCAGCGCCGACGCCGCGCCGGAACAACTGGCCGCCGCCTACGATTCTGTGCTTCCCCCGGGACTGGCGGAAGCACTGCTGCGGGATCTCGGCATCACCGAGGAGGCATTCCAGGCCGCAGGAGAGGCCGGACAGCGCGCTGCCGCGGCCCTGCCGGCTCTCCAGGCAACGGAAGGCTTCTCCGGACTCGAACTTCGGGACGGCGAAATCCTGGTTTACGGAACCGGCGCCGCGCTGCAGGCGCAGGCCGATGCCCTGGGCGCCACCCTTCACGCGCCCGTTGCGGACCCGGCACCTGCCACGGACGCCGTCGCCGTCGCCACTGGGACGGAGCCTGCCGCGCCGGAGACCGAAGGACAGTCCGGCGAACAGGTCCTGGAGGAGGAGAACCAGGAACCGGCCCCCGCCACTCCGGAAGAGGTTCCTGTGGCAGATGAAGCGGAAAAACCCAAGCGCACGGCATCCGACCTCGCCGAACTGGCCCGTGACTACATCGCCGCCTTCGGTGTCCAGGGGCTGCAGTCCGTGGGGCTGGGTGCTGACGGCTTTACGATCCGGGTTGCCGATCCCGAAGTGTCCCGGACACCAAACAATGCCCGCATGGCCACCGCGTCATCCCCGTCCCCGGCTGACTACGCGGCGGGCTTCACGAACGTCACCATCCAGGACGCTGCCGGCACCGGAACGCCGCTGGCCCAGGAGGTATTCGGCGGGCAGGGCTTCCTCGGCGATGCCGGGGGCGGATATGCAGCCTGCTCCATCGGCTTCAACGGCTGGGATCCCTCCGGAAACCCGGCCGTCATTACCGCGGGCCACTGCACGCTCGACGGAACGGTTCAAAACACGCTGCTGGCACCGGAAACCCAGCAGGATCCGGTCACTACTGCCCTGGGAACCTTCGGCGCTTCGGTCTTCGGCGGTCCGGGAAACGCAACAGTCAATCCCGACAACCCGGACCCGGCAACCTTCGGCACCGACGTGGCCGTCATCGATTCAATCAACCCGGACCTCGAGCTGGTGCCGGAGGTGACCCACTGGGCCAGTGAAGATCTGTCCGAAACCACAACCCGGATCACCGGCGTGGGCACGCCCGTCGTGGGGGCGCCGGTGTGCCGCTCCGGGCTGACCACCGGCTGGACCTGCGGTTTCGTCCAGGAACTGGCCATCTTCACCGTCCCGGGCCACAACAACGGAACCGACCCGGCGGATATCCGCGCGGTGACCGGGTTCATCTCGGACTTCCAGGGCGCTCCCGGCGACTCCGGCGGACCCGTAATCAGCGGCAGCACTGCCCTGGGCCTGGTCAGCGCCGGCTTTGACACCGACAAGGACGGCGCGATCGACAAGGTTGGATCTGCAGACCTGGCAACCGCCCTGGCCTACGTTCCCGGCTATTCCGTCGCTGTGCACCTGGAAGCGCCCGCGCTGAACGTGAAAGACGGTGACACCGTGTACACCGACCAGGTGCTCTCGGGGACCGCCCCGGCCGGTGCGGTTGTCCGGGTCACCGTCGCCGGAGTCGGCGGCGAGATCCCGGTGGCAGCGGACGGCAGCTGGTCCATGCTGGTTCCCCGGACCGTCCAGGACGGCGAGTCCGCCCGGTTCAGTCTGACCGCCGTCAACGGTTTCAACACGTCAGAAACTGCCGTGTACAACCTGGTAACCGCGCACTCCGCCCTGGATGCTCCGGTTCTGCTCTCTCCCGTTGACGGTTCTTCAGCGGTTGGCGCGCTGAGCACCGTTGAAGGGCTCGCCGAGCCCGGCGCCACGGTGGAGATTGCGCTGGGAACTGCCCGAACCCCGGCAGAGGACGGCGCCCGCGCCCTGGCGGTGCCCGCGGCAGTGACTGTCACGGCGGACAGCTCAGGCACATTCGCCGCAACACTGGACGAACCGCTTACCCCCGGCTACTACGTCCTGGCCGCAACCCAGGACGGCGTGGGCGGAAAGACGGTTTCCCCCGCCGCCGCAGCAGCCTTCTCGGTGCTGCACCCCGCACCGGCCATTACCTCGCTGCGCAACGGTGAGGTCTTTACTGAGGCTTCTGCACCCAGGAGCATCTCCGGCACCGGAATTGCCGGAGCAGTGCTTACTCTCAGTGCCGGCAGTGAACCCCTCAACGCCGTGGTCGCCGCGGACGGGACCTGGAGCGTGGAGGCAGGCGCCTGGGTGCCCGGGGAGTTCACCGTCACAGCCGTTCAGGAACTCGACGGCGTGGGCTCGGCCCCGGCCTCAGCCACCTTCTCGGTGACGGCTCTCCAAGCCGCAGCCGTGACCCGGACTCCGGGCGGCCTGGCCTCAACCGGTGCTGACGGAGGATCCCTCACGGCGTTGCTCTCCGCCGCCGGGGTGCTGCTGGCGGGTGGTGCCGCCGGCATCGGCCTCAGCCGCCGGCGTACCCGCGGGGAAGCGGCGGCTCTCCGGTAAACAGTGCGGCCCGGGGGCCTGTGCATCGGTGCAGGCCCCCGGACCGCCGGGGCCTTGTATGCGCGGGGCAGGAAATGTTTGCTTCGAGCCGGCGCTTTCGGGCACAGGGGGGTCCGGCGCGCAGTGGGGAAAATTAGACTTGCCGGGTCGAGCAGTACGGCACCCCAAGCCTCCTGGAGCCATTTATGGAGCAAAAGCTGCTTTCTGCCCTGCCCGCACGGACGGCATGGGCCGTCCTTGGAATCTGTGCGTTTTTCTGGCTGCTTTCAGCCCTTGGACTGCTGCAGCTGCCCTCGTCAGTACCTCCGGTACTGATGTTCCTGTGGCTGTACCTCAATGCCTTGGCGGCCCTTGCCAGCGCGGTGGCCGCTGCCGCCGCAGTCGCAGCCCTGCTGCTGCACCGCCGCAAAAGCAGGCCGCTGGAAGAGCAGGATGACTCACCGGAGCCGGAATCGCACCTGGACCAGGCCGAGGAAACGGGTCTTGACCAGCTGCTGAACGGGCCGTTGGCTCCCGAGCCGGCCGCCGCCGGAACGGTCCCGGCCAAAAGAAACCGGCCCAGGAAGCGCCGGAAAAGCTGAACCGCAGTCTGCGAACCAGCTTCCCGCCTACTGTTCGCTGCCGCCCTTTGCGTTCTTGGGCTCCGGGTCGGCAGAAGCGGTGCCTTCAGCAGGCGCCTTGTCATTGCGCGGGGCGGGTGCACCGACGCTGCCGGCGCCGCCCGGGATCTTGGCGGAGGTCCGGTTGACGCCGGACCCTTCGCTGAGGTGGTCCGGGTTCGGCTTCTCCGTCATCAGGAGCAGCGAGGAAATCAGCAGGGAGGCGATGAATGCGATCCCGGCGGCCGTCAGGCCAAGGTCGAGGCGCAGTTCCTTGGTGGCTCCGCCGGTGGCGAAGATCATGGTGGTGATGCCGGCAATGACGGCCAGGACTGCGGAGAAAACCAGCGGGGCCTTCACGGAGTTCCGTTTCTGCGTCCCGCCGGGCTGGCTCTTCGCCACTATTTGTCCTCCTGCGTTGTCGGCTGGGCGGTCTTCTACCTTTGGTAGAAGACCGCGGATGGTACTAGTTTACGGCCTTCGACGCTTCGCTGCTCTCCGGTGCCAGGCTCGCGTCATGGCGCAGCCCCAGGCCGGAGATCGCCAGAACCACGGCAATGATGACGGCGGAACCTCCGCTGACGCCCAGCAGCGCACGTACATGGCTGCTTTCCGCCAGTGCCAGGAACGCCGGCATCAGGGCTGCGGCGCCGATCGCGGCGGCACCGGTAATCAGCCAGTCACGTGCGGGAGTGAAGTCCCTGCGGACCCGGAACCAGAAGGCGAACTCAATGAGGCCGCCCACCAGCAGGGCGGCTCCGCCCACGTAGGCAAAGACGGTTGTGGACTGGGCCAGCGCAACAACGACGCCGGCCACGGTGTACAGCGCGGCCGACACCAGCAGGGCTCCCGGAACCTGCGGGACCTGGCAGGAACGGGCCAGCGCGGACATGCGCCACAGGCTTACGCCCGTCAGGACGAAGTACAGTCCGCCCGCGAATGCGAGCACGGAAAGTGTGGGTTCCTGCCAGAAGATGGTCACTCCGCCGTAGACCGCGGCGATCGCGGAACGGAGAAGAATCGGAACCCAGGGTGCTTTGGGGTGGGGTGCGCCCACGGCGAGCCTCCGCTTTCAGGTTGCTTGACGGCCGGTCCGGCCGGTTCTTAGCTTAGTCGTTCGTTTTGCCGGATGCCGCACCGGTCACCATCCAGGCATCCGAGCGGGCCCGCCAGTAAAGCGTCACCGCACGCGCTGTCATATACCCCAGCCCAAAGGCCGCCCACAGCCAGGCGATTCCCGAGCCCCCTTCCAGGCCCGAGACATGGACCCACCAGAGCAGTGGAAGGTAGGCCAGCAGGTTAAGCACGCCGGTCACGGCCAGGTATTTGGCATCTCCGGCTCCGATCAGAACTCCGTCCAGGACGAAGACCAGGCCGCAGACAGGCTGCGCCGCAGCCAGCACCCACAGGCCTGCGGTCAGAGCGTGGACCACCGAGGGATCGGTGGTAAAAATCCAGCCGGCGAACGGTGCCGCTGCAGCCAGCAGCACACCGGTGATGATGCCGAAACCCACTCCCCACACTGACATCTTTCGGGTCAGCTCCCTGGCCGCCGCCCGGTTCCCGGCGCCCAGTTCCTTGCCGATCATGGCCTGGGCTGCAATCGCCAGGGCATCCAGCGCGAAGGCAAGGAAAGTGAAGAACGTCATGACCAGCTGGTGCGCAGCGAGGGAGACCGGCCCCTGGGCGGTGGCAACCACGACGGCGGCAAGCACCGCAATGCGCAGGCTCGCCGTGCGCAGCATGAGCCAGGAACCAACCTGCACGCCGGCGGTGATGCCTGCAGCAGTTGGCCGCAGGGACACGCCCTGTCGCCGGGCCATCCGCGCCACCATGACGAGGTAGGCCGCAGCCATGCCCCACTGGCTGATGCTGGTGCCCAGCGCAGCGCCGGTGACGGACAGGTCGAATCCGTAGACCAGCAGGAAATTCAGTCCAATGTTCACGCTGAACCCGGCAACTGCAACGACCAGCGGCGTCTTGGTGTCCTGAAGGCCGCGCAGGACGCCGGTGGCGGCCAGAACGACAAGCATCGCTGTCAGGCCGGGCATCGACCAGCGCAGGTAGTCCACCGCGAACTGCTGTACTTCCCCTTGCGCTCCGAGTGCTCCGGTCAGCCAGGGTGCGAGCAGGATGCCGGCGGTGGAGAGCGCCACGCCCAGCAGGACTGCCAAGGCGATACCGTCCCTGCCTGCGGCAATGGCCTCGCGGCGCCGGTTCCCGCCGAGGAACCGGGCCACGGTTCCGGTGGTCGAGTAGGCCAGGAAAACCATCAGTCCGACGGCGGTCTGGAGCACGGTGGAAGCAAGCCCGACGCCGGCGAGCTGGTTGACGCCAAGATGGCCAACAATGGCGGCGTCGGCGAGCAGGAACAGCGGCTCGGCGATAAGTGCGCCCAGAGCCGGGAGGGCCAGGGCAAGGATCTGCCGGCCGAGCGTCCGGTTCGAGGCAGGGGTCCGGGTTTTCACGTTTTAAGCCTACGGCCGGCACGGGCGCTTCCCGGCTGCTTCTGCTCTCTGGGCAGGGTTGCTGCCAGGGCCGCGGCAACACCCATGAGGGCGAGCACAAATGCGGCCAGTCCGTTCCAGCCTGCGCCCTGGAAGAACAGTCCCGCTGCCCAGCCCACCAGGCTGGAACCGGTGTAATAGGCGAGATTGTAGAGGGAGGATGCCTGGGCCCGGCCGTCCGATGCCAGGACCGGCACCCAGCCGGAGGCCACCGCGTGGGCTCCGAAGAAACCGGCGGTGAAGATCACCAGGCCCGCAATCACGGCCGCCAGGGACTGCAGCACGGTCAGAACCAGACCGCCGGCCATTACTGCCGTGCACGCCAGCAGCACGGTCCGGCGTCCGCCGCCCACCCGTCCTGACGCCTTGCCGGCGAAGCGCGAGGACCAGGTTCCGGCCAGATAGGCCAGGAAAAGGGAACTGGCGAGGGACTGGGGCAAATTGAACGGAGCAAGCTCGAGCCGGAATCCCAGGTAGTTGTATACGGCCACGAACCCGCCCATGAGCAGGAAGGCCTGCGCGTACAGCACCAGCTGGCGCCCCGAACGGAGGTTTACGGCCAGGCGGAAAGCCAGCGAACCCCCGCCGCGGGCCCTGCGCTGCGGAACGTAGCCGCGCTGCCGCGGCGCGGCGAGCATAAATACGACGGCGGCGGCAGCAGCGAGCAGGCTCACCGCCGCCACACCTATGCGCCAGGAGGAATATTCTCCTACAGGCGCAGCGAGGATGCGTCCTGCAAGACCTCCAACAGTGGTTCCCGAAACATATGTTCCGGCGGCCACTGCTGCGTGGACCGGACTGACCTCCTCGCTCAGGTAGGCGAGTGCTACGGCAGGAATCCCTCCCAGCGCCGCACCCTCCGCGAACCTCAGGACCAGCAGCACGGAAAAGTCAGTGGACAGCGGAACCATCAGCCCAAGGACAACGGCTGTGATGATCGCTGCGCGCATGACCGGCAGGCGGCCAAAGCGGTCCGCCGCAGCTGACCACGGGATGACCGCGGCGGCCAGGCCCAGTGTTGCCGCCGATACGCTGAGCGCCGCCGTGGCTGCGCTGATGTCAAAGTCTGCGGCGAGCTGGGGCAAAAGGCCCTGCACCGAGTAGAGCTGCGCGAAGGTTGCCACTCCCGCGGCGGCCAGGCCCACCAGCACCCTGCGGTATCCGGAGCTGCCCCGGGTGTGGCCGGCGAAACCGGCAGTTTCAGCCACGGCCCGCACCGGATTCGCTGCTGGTCCCGGCTGGGGAGCTGCTCCGCGCCAGGGAAGCCAGTTCACGGGCCAGGTTGGCCCGCGCTGCGGTTCCCCAGAGATCTTCTGCGCGGCGGGTTCGGTACAGTCCGCCCTCCCGGGCGAGCAGTGCTTCCAGCACTCGTCTCCGGCCGGCAGCGAAGGCAGGATCCTCCACATGGCGGTATTCCCGCCGGACGTCGGCCGCGTAGCGGTCATAGTCCGCCGGTGCCCTGCCCAGCACTGCCAGGTCCGCATCACAAAGCATTTTCCCGCGTTCGTCATCCGGTGTGGGGTCATGGGCCGCCGTAAGGCGGACCAGCCGTGCGGCCTCGGCGGACTCCGCTGCAGGGATCCCGGCGGGCGGCAGAAGCTCCTCGGCCAGTACTGCCGAGGCGTCCTCATCAGCCCCCGGCACGCCGTCGTACACGGCGTCGTGGAACCAGGCGGCCAGGAGCACCGGACGGTCTGAACAACCCAGCCGGTGCAGCGCTTCGAGCACCTGCAAAAGGTGCCGCCGGTCGTGATAGTGCCGGTGGGGCTCACCCCAGCGGTTCAGCAGCTCGGCACCCAGGTCCTCCGCGCCGGGGACAAGGGAGTCCCAGCGCCTGCGCAGCGGATGCACCAGCGATGCTGCCCGTTCGCGTGCCGGGATGCGCAGTCCACCGGCAATCAGCGCACGGACCAGGGTGGCGCCGTCAACCGGGGTGGCTCCGGCGGCCACCAGGTCCGCATGGCGCTGCTGCGGCACGTCGTAGTGGTCCCGGTCGAAGGCACGGCGGGGAATCCCCGCTGCGTCGGCGAAGGCGTGAAGCTCTTCCAGCGAGGAGTCGGAAACCAGGTGGGAGAAGTACGTCCCGTGAGCCGGCCAGAGCGGCGGATCGATGTAGATCAAGCGCGCACGTCCAGGGAATTTGCAGGAACCATTCCTCCATCCTTAGCCCACCGGCTGCGCATTTTCCATCCGGCCCTTAACCGGCGCGCCATCCGGCTTCGGAACTCCCTTGTCCAGCCGCCCTCCGGGTGGTCCAATATCTGCCATGACGCAGACCGGGGACACCCTCCTTGCCATTGGCACCCGCAAGGGCCTGTGGCTTGCCCAAAGCAGCGACCGTACAGACTGGAAGCTCAGCGGGCCCTTTTTCCTTATGAATGAGGTAGCCAGCGTCGCCCTGGACACCAGGCATTCGCCGCCGCGCATCCTGGCCGGGCTGCTCTCCCCGCACTGGGGGCCCACCGTCGTGATCTCTGAAGACCTGGGTGAAAGCTGGACGGAGCCCGAGGCGGGGGCCATCGCGTTTCCGCCCGAAACCGGGGAGGCACTGGGACGCATCTGGCAGTTGCAGCCGGACTCGGCAGAACGCCCGGGGGTCATCTGGGCCGGCTGTGAACCGATCTCGGTCTGGAAGTCCACCGACGGCGGCACCAGCTTCGAACTGAATGAGGCACTGTGGAACCATCCCCACCGTCCGGAGTGGGGCGAGGGTTACGGCGGAGCGGCGGCACACACGGTGCTTCCGAGCCCGGCGGACGAGAGCGTGCATGTGGCGATCAGTTCCGGCGGGGTCTACCGCTCCGATGACGGCGGAACGTCCTGGACGGCCCGCAACCAGGGGATTTCCGCCTATTTCCTGCCCGATCCGAACCCGGAATTCGGCCAGTGCGTACACAAGGTGGCGCGGGACGCGGCAGATACGAACCGGCTGTACGCGCAAAACCACCACGGGGTCTACCGCAGTGACGATGCCGGAGACACGTGGGTGTCGATTGCCGGCGGCCTCCCGGCGGACTTCGGATTCGTGATGCTGGCGCATCCGCACACCGGCGGCACCCTCTGGACCATTCCGCTGGTTGCCGACGGCGAGCGCATTCCGCCCGGCGGCGAGCTGGCCGTCTACCGAAGCACGGATGCCGGACAATCCTGGACCAGGCAGGACAGCGGGCTGCCCACGGCCGAATACAACGCAGTCCTGCGCGATGCCGCAGCGGTGGACACGGCTGAGCCAGCCGGAGTCTACTTCGGGACCCGGGCCGGCGATGTGTATGCCAGTGCCGATGAGGGCGGAACCTTTGCCCTCGTCACGTCCAATCTGCCGGATGTCCTCTGCGTCCGGGCCGCCGCCGTCGGAAGTTCAGCTCCGTGACCGGCACCGAAGTGCGGATCCTGCTTCCGGATGTCCTGGCGGCTGCCGCAGGCGGAACCCGGGAACTCAGCGTTCCCGGAACGGCAGGCCTGACGGTGGGCACACTGCTGGACGGACTGGGTTCCCGCTTCCCCATCCTGGAACGGCGTATCCGCGATGAGCGGGGAACTGTTCGGCGGTTCGTCAATATATATGTGGACGGCGAGGACATCCGCGGGCTGGACCGCCAGCACAGCGAGGTCAGTCCCGGGGCCGAAGTGCTGATCCTGCAGTCCATCGCCGGCGGCTAAGGATCTTCCTGCCGGCAGGTGGGATGTTCTCGGGAGTTAACGGAAGAACGGCCGGACACCCTTGGGGGTGTCCGGCCGTTTTCGCTTCAGGTACCGGTTAGGCCGGGAGCTGCAGGGCCTGTCCGGTGAGGATCAGGTCAGGGTGGATCACGGTGCCGGTGTTGGCTGCGTACAGAGCCTGCCAGCCGCCTTCGATACCAAGCTTTTCAGCGATGGTGGACAGGGTGTCGCCGGCCTGGACGGTGTAGGTCTCACCGCTCACAGCGGGAGCCGGAACCGCAGCGGCAGGGCCCTGCGACGTGGCCGGGACCTCTACGGGTGCAACGGCTTCAGGCTGGGCCGGTGCAACGTAGGTTTCAACCGGTGCGGCCGGGGCCTCCGCCGGAACGGAGTAGGTCTGAACCGGGGCTTCGGCTACGGGTGCCTGCTGCACCGGAGCCGCAGCCTGCGGGTTGGCGGTTGCGCCGGTCATGCCCAGCTTGGCAGTGCAGGCAGGCCAGGCGCCGGGGCCCTGTTCGGCCAGGACGCGCTCGGCTACGGCAATCTGCTGCTCACGGCTGGCGTTGGCGGGGTCGCCGGTGCCGCCGAAGGCAGCCCAGGTGCTGGGTGTGAACTGCAGGCCTCCGGAGAATCCGTTACCGGTGTTGATGCCCCAGTTACCGCCGCTTTCGCACTGTGCGAGGGCATCCCAGTCCATTGAGGCTGCGTTGGCCGGAGCGGCCATGCCGGCAAGGCCGGCTGCGCCGGCGCCGGTGATGGCTGCGGCGGCGAGTCCACGACGGACGTAACGGGTGATCTTCGAGTTCTTCATTAGCTGTATCTGCTCCTAGGACCCACCTACGCTCCGCCCGTCCCCGGGCTTCATAACGCCGTCGCCTGCCCCGACTAAATAGAGGTCTGGTCTGGATGCTCCCTCAGCAGCGACGTGGGGTGGCGAGGGGCACCTGTGCATTCGGCTGCACCGTCAGATGGGGTGCTGCCGGCCGGATCAGGTTCAGCTCTTCGGGACCCGGCTACCGCCCGTGTATCGGGCACTCATCCAAGGTAAGGAAGACTCAAATCGATATCAAACCGAGACCTTCCGGCAGGAGCCGTAACCATTGCCCCGATCCGCATGCTCATGCCGATCGGGCGGGGCTTTGTGGACTTGGCCACAGGGTGTGAAAAGGCGGGTTTCCGACTGTCTGGACTTGGTCCTGCAACCGGTCTAGGGTTTGTCCTCGTGCTCACATTCTTCAATGCGCTCAAGCGCATTCTGGTGGGGCGTCCGTACGGCAACGAGCAGCTCTCCCGCACACTGCTGCGCAAGCGCGTGGCCCTGCCCGTTTACGCCTCGGACGCACTGTCCTCAGCGGCGTATGCTCCGGATGAAATCCTTCTCACGCTGGCGCTGGCCGGCGTTGCCGCAGTGACCCTCTCCCCCTGGGTGGGACTGGCCGTCATAGTCGTGCTGCTGACCGTGGTTGCCTCGTACCGCCAGAACGTCCACGCTTATCCTTCCGGCGGCGGCGACTACGAAATCGCCAGCGAGAACCTGGGCCGCCGGGCCGGGCTGACGGTCGGATCCGCCCTGCTGGTGGACTACGTCCTCACTGTTGCGGTCTCAATGTCCTCAGCAGCCCAGTACCTCGTCACGGCCGTGCCGGCACTGCACGGGCGGCAGGGGCTGCTTGCCGCGGCCGGAGTGGTGATCCTCATGCTCATCAACCTCCGCGGAGTCAAGGAAGCGGGCTCCGTGTTCGCGGTGCCGACGTACCTTTTCCTCGCCTCAGTGCTCGGCATGTGCGCCATTGGACTTTTCCAGGCGGCCACAGGCACCTTGCAACAGGCGCCGTCGGCCGGGTTTGACCTGCTCCCCGAGGCCGGGCTTGACGCCGGACTCACGGGCCTGGCAGGCGCCTTCCTGCTGCTGCGTGCTTTCTCCTCCGGTGCCGCTGCGCTCACCGGTGTGGAAGCCATCAGCAACGGGGTACCCACGTTCCGCAAGCCCAAGAGCCGCAATGCCGCCACCACCCTGCTGCTGCTGGGGGGCCTGGCAGCCGCCATGCTGGCCGGCATCCTCGCCCTGGCGAACCTCACCAAAGTCCACTTTGTGCAGGATCCTGCCACGCAGCTGCTGCAAAACGGCTCGCCGGTACGGGACTACATCCAGCATCCGGTGATCAGCCAGCTGGCGGAGACCGTGTTCGGGGACGGGTCGCTGCTTTTCTACGTCGTGGTCGCGTCCACCGGACTGATCCTGGTGTTCGCTTCGAACACCGCCTTCAACGGTTTCCCGATCCTGGCTTCCGTGCTGGCGAAGGACGGCTACCTTCCCCGGCAAATGCGCACCCGCGGTGACCGGCTGGCCTTCAGCAACGGAATCATTGTCCTCGGACTGGCGGCACTTGTCCTGATCCTCATTTTCAACGCCGATGTGACCCGGCTGATCCAGCTCTACATCGTCGGCGTCTTTGTCTCCTTCACGGCGAGCCAGCTGGGCATGATCCGGCACTGGAGCGCCAAGCTGCGCACTGAACGCAAACCGGAAGACCGGCGTCGGATGCTCCGCTCCAGGCTGATCAACTCCTGTGGTTTCGGCATGACGGCCCTGGTGCTGGTGATCGTAGTGGTGACCAAGTTTGAGCACGGTGCCTGGATCGCACTGTTAGCCATGGCATTCCTCTACGCAGTGATGGACAGCATTCGCCGGCACTACGCGGCGGTCGCCGAGGAACTGCGGGTTGAGGAAGACCCCTCTGTCCTGGCACTGCCCAGCCGGGTCAACGCAGTGATCCTGGTATCCAAGGTGCACAAGCCTGTCCTGAGGGCCCTGGCCTACGCCCGTGCATCGCGTCCGTCGAGCCTGAACGCGATCATTGTGGACCTGGATCCGGATGAGACGGAGAAGACCGTCCGCGAGTGGGAGCGGCTGCGCATCCCGGTACCCCTGACGGTCCTCTCGTCCCCCTACCGGGAAACCGTTTCGCCCGTCCTGGCGTACCTGCGCGAGGCCCGCCGCGCCTCGCCGCGGGAACTGTTTGTGGTCTACATTCCCGAGTACGTCGTCGGGCGCTGGTGGGAGCAGCTCGTGCACAACCAGACGGCACTGCGGATCAAGGCCCGCCTGCACTTTGAACCGGGCATTATGGTTGCCAGTGTTCCGTGGCAGCTGGCGTCCAGCCGTGAAGCTGCCGCAGCGTCACGGCAGGCCGGCCAGGATGCCCAGCCGGCACCGGACGTGCAGCCGGACCCGGACGCCACCACCCCGGGAACCTAGCAGCAACCGGGCGGCGCCCGTGCCAGGCATTACCCCTGCAGCACTCCCCCGCGGGCGGCAGCCACGGCGGCAGCGGTGTCTTCCGCGATCAGTTCGGCGTTGATCGCGGTCGCCGCTGCGAGTCCCGCGGAGGCCGACCCGATGACCTGCGTCATAGGGGATGTCAGGTTACCTGCGGCAAACACCCCTGCGACGGACGTCGCACCGCTGGAGTCCACGGGCACGGCAGTGCCAACGGCCAAGTCGCCAAAGTGCTGTTCCTCAGCTGCCAGTCCCACGCCCGCAAGGTAGCCGGCCCGGGCACGCAGCCGCGTCAACACCACCAGTGCCTGACGGGGCACAAACTCCCCGGAGGCCAGGCGTACCCCGGCCAGGCCGGCGTCGTCGCCCTCCACCGCGGACACCTGCCCCGGCACTACCCGAATTCGGCGGGCAGCCAGGTCCCGGCCCTGCTCTTCGCCGGGCTCCCCCGTACCGTTCAGGAAAAGCACGATGTCATCACACCACTGCCGCCACATCAGGGCCTGGTGCACGGCGGTGTCCAGATCCGAGGCCAGCACGCCAAGGGCCTTCCCTCCTGCCTCCCAGCCGTGGCAGTACGGGCAATGCAGCACATCCGTGCCCCAGTACGCCGACAGCCCCGGAATCGCCGGGAGTTCATCCAGGGCTCCACTGGCGGCAAGAACCCTGCGGCAGGCCAGCGCCCTCCCGTCCTGCAGGAAGACCCGAAATCTGCCGTCACCGGCACGCTCCACGTTCTCCACCCGCCCAGATACGATCGTTCCGCCGTAGCTGCGGACTTCCTCCCGGCCTGTAGCATAGAGCTCGCCGGGTGCAGCGCCCTCGCGGCCCAGGTAGTTGTGGACATGTTCGGCGGCAGCGTTGCGCGGTTCGTCCGAATCAACCACTGCCACCTTCCGCCGCGCCCTGGAAAGTGCCAGCCCGGCACTGAGCCCCGCTGCGGCACCTCCCACTATGACGACGTCGTAGTCCGCGGCTTTTGTGGCTTCCTGGTCTGAGTTCTGCGTAGTCATGAAACTCCTTCGGCCGTTCGTCCGGCATCTGTACCGGCATTCTGCGTGCCAGTCTTTCCCGCGCCGTACGGACGCACAACAACTTTTGCTGTTATGGCAAGATCGGCATCATGACCGAAGAGGACAGAGCCATTGTGGCCGGGATCGGGTCCCGGCTGCGTTCGCTGCGCATTTCCCGTGGAAAAACCCTCACGGAAGTAGCCGGCGCCACCGGGATCTCCCTCAGCACCCTGTCCCGGCTGGAGAGCGGCCTGCGCCGGCCCACCCTGGAAATGCTGCTGCCCCTGGCCCGGACCTACTCCGTAACCCTGGATGAACTGGCGGGAAGCCCCAGGACCGGAGATCCGCGCGTACACATGCGTTCAGTCCGGCGCCAGGGGGCAACCATCATTGCCCTGACAGAGAAGGCCAGCGGGATCGGTGCCTTCAAGTACATTCTTCCGGCACCGAAGGAGCCGGCCGTCCCGGACCCCAAGACCCACGACGGCTATGAATGGCTGTACGTGCTCAGCGGCCGGCTGCGGCTGCTGCTGGGAAGTACCGAACTCATCCTCGGTGCCGGAGAGGCTGCCGAGTTCGAAACCCGGGTGCCGCACTGGATGGGGAACGCCGACCGGGAGGCAGTGGAGTTCCTCGCCCTCTTCGGCCCGCAGGGAGAGAAGGCACACCTGCGGGCAAGGCCTGCGGATCCCCGGAAGCGGTCCTGACCCCGCCCTGGAACCCTAGTCCCGGGAGGCTGTTCCGCGTCCGGCAAGAATTGACCGGTACGCATAGCCGGTGAGCCGTCCGTCCTGCACGGCCTGCTCGACGACGGCGAAGGAACGGGACTCATCGCCGTCCCTGTAGGGGTAGTGGATCAGTTCGGCGATCAGCTCCCATTCCTCGGAGATCGAGTCGATGAGAGTCGCCGGAGTCTCCTCTTGCACGCCGGGCAGGACGGTCCAGCGGCCGGCGGGGACGCGGTAGGCCTCCAGGCGCTCCAGGTCTGCCTCCAGACCGGCCAGGGAATCATATTCGGTCTGCGCCTCGGACGGCACGGAACCGTCCGGCGTCGCCAGCTGGGCAACGAAGGTGGTCTCCGATGACGGGTAGATCGAGGTCGGTACCGGTTCACCCTCCTCCAGGTATGCAGGCAGCTGCGAGGGCATCCAGTACCAGGCATCCCCTTGGTCGGCGCCGCCCGGCTGGTCCCGCTCGCTGATCCAGCCCCGGGCTGTCAGCAGCGCCTCGGCGTCGTCGCTGAAGTAGGCAGTTTCCCCGCGCAGCATCGCGTTGACTTCGTGCTCTGCACGGCGGGCCTGCTTCTTCTTATGGACGGCCTTCTTGCGTGGCTTGGATTTGGGCACGGCGGATCTCCTTGGGGTGGGGGTGGAAACTGCTGTTGGCTGCGGCTAGAAGCCGGAGCCGCCTTCTACGGCCATGTTGGAGAAGCGCGAGTAGTGGCCCTGGAATCCAACCACGATGGTTTTTGTGGGACCGTTGCGGTGCTTGGCCACAATCACGTCGGCCTCACCGGCGCGCGGAGACTCCTTGTCATAGATGTCCTCGCGGTGAAGCAGGATCACCATGTCCGCGTCCTGCTCGATCGAGCCGGATTCACGCAGGTCGGAGACCATCGGCTTCTTGTCGGTGCGCTGCTCGGAACCACGGTTCAGCTGCGAGAGGGCGATCACCGGCACTTCAAGTTCCTTGGCCAGCAGTTTCAGCGCACGGGAGAACTCCGAAACTTCCTGCTGGCGGGATTCAACGCGCTTGCCGGAGGACATCAGCTGCAGGTAGTCCAGCACCACGAGCTTCAGGTCGTGCCGCTGCTTCAGGCGGCGGCACTTGGCCCTGATTTCCATCAGGGACATGTTGGGGCTGTCATCGATGAACAGCGGTGCGTCATTCATCCTGCCCATGGTGGTGGCGATCTTGCCCCACTGCTCGTCCTTGATGGTGCCCTTGCGCAGGTCCTGCAGCCCGATGGTGGCCTCGGCAGAGAGCAGGCGCATGGCTATCTCGTTCCGGCCCATTTCCAGGGAGAAGAACACGGTGGTCATGTTGTGCTTGATGGCCGCCGAGCGGGCGAAGTCCAGCGCGAAAGTTGACTTGCCGACGGCGGGACGGGCGGCAATGACGATCATCTGGCCGCCGTGCAGGCCCTGGGTCAGTTCGTCGAGTTCGTAGAAACCGGTGGGAACACCGGTCATTCCCTCGCCGCGGTGGCCGGCGGACTCGATTTCATCCACCGTGCCTTCAATGATGTCTTTCAGCGGGACATAGTCTTCCGCGGTGCGGCGTTCCGCGACGGCGTAGACCTCGGCCTGCGCAGCATTGACCAGGTCGTCGACTTCCCCGTCATTGGAGTAGCCCAGCTGGACAATCTTGGTACCGGCATCCACCAGACGGCGCAGGACCGCGCGCTCACGGACAATCTCGGCGTAGAAGCCGGCGTTGGCCGCGGTGGGGACGGACTGGATGAGCGTGTGCAGGTAGGCAGGTCCGCCAATGCGGGTGATTTCCCCCCGCTTGGTCAGCTCATCGGAAACGGTGACGGCATCCGCGGGCTCGCCGCGTCCGTACAGGTCGATGATGGCCTCGTAAATGGCCTCGTGCGCGGGGCGGTAGAAGTCCACGCCCCGAAGCACCTCAACGCAGTCGGCGATCGCGTCCTTGGAGAGCATCATGCCGCCAAGCACCGACTGCTCCGCTACCAGGTCCTGGGGCGGAGTCCGGCCGAAATCGGGAGTACGGGTTGATTCAGCGGAATCCGCATGTGCAAGCGACACGAGGCCACCCTTTCCAAGAATGTTCTATCCAAGGGTCCCGTCAGGCAGACCCAAAAGATGTGTAAGGCTGGCTGTATTTCTAGCCGACGGCACTGACATTGGGCCGAGCGGCCCGCCGTGCCCTCGCCGATACTTCCGGGTGCGCCGATGAGGGAGTCCACCGCAACCGTAGCCCCGTAAGGCCCCCTCAACAAACGAGTTATCCACAGGAGTTGTGGATAGCCTGTTCATAACTGGGCGTGTCTTGTGCACAGGTTGGGCATAAGGCTGTGGATAAGAAATTAGTTTCAGGCCAAATATGGCTCTGACTAGGCAAAACACTTCTCCACACCTGTGCAAAGCCATCAATTTTGGTCAACATTCAGGCTCAACCTTCAGGTTGACAGATTCCCGGATGGGGCATACGGCGGGCGTTATCCACAGCAGATATCCACATACCTGTGCGCTACTTGGAATTACTCGTGCCGCTAAGCCTGCTTGCTATGCCGGGGCACGGACAACACAGCAGCGCCCCCGCCTCACAGGAGGCGGGGGCGCTGCACATCACGCAGTGTGCGTTGAAGCGGTGCTAGCTGGCAACGACCTCGAGGTCGATGACAGCAGCAACGTCGTCGTGCAGGCGGACGTTGGCCTGGAAGGAACCAACCGACTTGATGTGAGTCGGCAGTTCAACCTTGCGCTTGTCGATGCTGCCGAGGCCGGCAGCTTCAACGGCAGCAGCAACGTCAGCAGGCTTGACCGTGCCGAAGAGGCGTCCGGACTCGCCGGCCTTGACGGTCAGCTTGACCGGCTTGGCGGAGAGTGCAGCAGCCTGCTTCTGGGCATCTTCCAGCGAAGCGTGCTCGCGCGCAGCGCGGGCAGCCTTGATGGACTCAACCTGCTTCTCGCCACCCTTGGTCCAGGTGAGAGCGAAGCCGCGGGGCACCAGGTAGTTACGTGCGTAACCGTCCTTCACCTCAACAACATCGCCTGCAGCACCGAGACCGGTGACTTCGTGGGTCAGAATGAGCTTTGCCATGAGTTAGGTTCCTTTCCTTTAGCCGCGGCCAGCGCCGGAGTAAGGCAGGAGTGCAACTTCACGGGCATTCTTGATTGCCTGTGCGATCTTGCGCTGTTCCTGCACGGTTACGCCAGTTACGCGACGAGCGCGGATCTTTCCGCGGTCGGAAATGAACTTGCGCAGCAATGCTACGTCCTTGTAGTCGATGACAGTGATGTCAGCGGCCTTCAAGGGATTGGACTTTGGTTTGGGCTTGCGAAGTTCAGCCTTAGCCATCGTGGAGCTCCTTATGTCTGGTGGAGCCCGTGGATCAATTCCACGGGATGGGCTCGACGGCGGTTGCCGTCAGAGGTTGTGCCTTGCGGCACAGAGGTATTGCTTAGAAGGGCGGATCGTTGGAATCCGGGCCGGCTCCCCAGCCGCCTGAGTTGCCGCCTGCAGGGGCACCCCAGGGATCGTCCGCAGGTGCGGACTGCTGCTGCTGCTGGCCGCCCCAACCGGAGTTGGAGTTGCCGCCGAAGCCGCCGCCGGCGTTACCGCCGAAGCCACCGCCGCCACCGCCGGAGCGCTGGGTGCGGGTGACCTTCGCGGACGCGTAACGAAGCGAGGGGCCGATTTCGTCGACCTCAAGTTCCATGACGGTACGCTTTTCGCCCTCTTTGGTCTCGTACGAACGTGACTTCAGGCGGCCCTGGCAGACGACGCGGGTTCCCTTGGTCAGGGACTCGGCGACGTTTTCCGCAGCTTCACGCCAGACCGACGCACGGAGGAACAGCGTTTCGCCGTCCTTCCATTCGTTGGACTGCCGGTCGAAGGTGCGCGGCGTCGAGGCAATGGTGAAGTTCGCCACTGCTGAACCGGACGGGGTGAACCGGAGTTCCGGATCGTTCGTCAGGTTGCCGACCACGGTGATCGTTGTCTCGCCTGCCATTTATGCCTCCTGGTGTCTCGGCCCGGAGTACCCGGGCCTTTCGTTGACGAATAAAGGTTGGACCGAAATTACTCGGCAACAACCTTCTGGTCTTCGGGGCGGATGATCTTGGTACGCAGGATGGTCTCGTTGAGGCCAAGCTGGCGGTCAAGCTCAGCAGCAGCTGCAGGGCTGGCGGTGAAGTTAACCACCGCGTAGATGCCTTCGGACTTCTTCTTGATGTCGTAGGCCAGGCGGCGTCGACCCCAGATGTCCACCTTGTCGACGGTTCCACCCTCGTTGCGGACAACGTTGAGGAACTTGTCGAGCGAAGGCTCCACGGTACGCTCTTCGACCTCGGGGTCGATGATTACCATCAGTTCATAAGCACGCATTTGTGAACCCACCTCCTTTGGGCTATACGGTCACGGTCTTTCCGTAACAGGAGGTTCTTTAGCGTTGTCTTTGCGTCCGGGCCGGCGGTGAACCCGCGTTATGCCCGGAAGCCTGCCAGCCGAAGCCGACAGCACAGACTTCCCTATCCTATCGGATTTTCCCGACTCCAAAGTTCACCTGTGGACAGCGCTCCGTCCCCCGCCGCGCCGGTTACCGGGCAAAGAAGGCCTCTGCTGCGCGGGAAAGCTGGAACGGGTCGTTGACTCCGGCCATCTCCCGGGCCGAGTGCATGGACAGGAGCGGAATGCCGACGTCGATGGTGCGGATTCCCAGGCGGGTCGCGGTCAGCGGGCCAATGGTGGAGCCGCACGGAATGGAGTTGTTGGACACGAACTCCTGGTAGGGCACACCGGCCCTGCGGCACAGTCCCGCCCAGTACGCCGCACCGGGTGCGTCGGTGGTGTAGCGCTGGTTGGCGTTGATCTTCAGCAGCGGACCGCCGTTGAGGACCGGCCGGTTGGCCGGGTCGTGCCGTTCGGCATAGTTGGGATGCACTGCGTGGCCCGCGTCGGCAGAGATGCAGAACGACGCAGCAAATGCACGCTGCGCCTGCATGGCATCGGCTCCGAGTCCTGCACTGATCCGGGCAAGCACGTCCTCGAGGAACGGGCCGGCCGCGCCGGAGCGCGATCCGCTGCCAACTTCTTCATGGTCGAACGCCGCCAGGACAGCAATTGCTCCGCCGGTCTTGGATTCGGCGGCAGCTTCCAGGGCACGCAGGCCGGCGTGCACCGAAGAAAGGTTGTCCAGCCTGCCTGAGGCGAAGAATTCCCCGTCGGCACCAAAGACGCGGGCCGGCTGGGTGTCGGCGGCGACGACGTCGTACCCGCCGATCTCTTCGCGGTCCACGCCCGCTTTGGCTGCCAGAAGCCCCAGGAGATCGGCGGTTGACGGATCACCGAGCCCCCACACCGGGTTCATGTGCTGCTGCTTGTCCAGCTTCAGGCCTTCGTTCACGGCGCGGTCCAGGTGGATGGCCAGCTGCGGGAAACGCAGCAGCGGACCCGTGGCAACCAGGTGCTCGACGCCGTCGAGGGTCACCAGCCGTCCGGCGAGCTCCAGTTCACGGTCCAGCCAGGAGTTCAGCAGCGGCCCGCCGTAGACCTCCACGCCGGCCTGCAGCCAGCCGAACTTCCCGGTAGTCGGCGAAGGCTTGAGCTTGAAGGTCGGTGAGTCGGTGTGGGTCCCGAAGATATTGAATCCGGTCCCCGGTTCTGCGCCCTCAGGGACGATCCAGGCGATGAAGGCGCCGTCGCGCACCACCACATACCGGCCGGGCGCTGCGGGCCAGTCCTGGTCCTCAGCAACTTCAGTGAATCCGGCCGCCGCGAGACGGTCCGCGGCAGCGCGGGCGGCGTGGAAGCTGGAGGGCGAGGCGGCGACGTATTCGCCGAGGTCGTTTACGTGAGCCAGTGCGTCAGACATGCTCCGATTCAACCAGAGCCGGCGGCGGGCACGTAACCGCCGCCCCACGAAGAAAGGATCCCCCGGGCATTGCTGCCCGGGGGATCCGTGGGAGATGTCCGGTGAAGGCGTCTGCGGCCGTTCTTCCGCTTCCGCCTTCACCGAAGTGTGGGGTGCTAGACGTCGCGGCGCTTGTTCACGATCAGTGCGACGATCAGCAGGAGAACCGCCCAGCCGCCCAGGACCAGTCCGCCTTCGAGCTGGTTCAGCGCACCGTCGGCAATATTGGTGGCCACCAGCTGGGTACCGGCGTTGCTGGGCAGGAAGCGTGCGGCGTCAGGAATCCAGTCCGCAAGACCTGAAATCAGCTGCACGATCACAGGCAGGACGAACAGGACGCCGATGATGGTCACGACGCCGCCGGCGGTGCTGCGAAGCAGGGATCCGGTGGCCACGCCCATCACGGCGATGGCCGCCAGCAGGGTGCCCGTGTTGATGATGCTGGGAAGGACCCAGGGTGCGTCCAGGCCGAATTCAAGGTTCTCCGGAGCCAGCAGGGGCTGGCTGATGAGGTAGCTTGCGAAGGCACCGACTACGCCGATAACGAAGGCTACGACGCCGATGATGATGGCCTTGCCCAGCATTGCCGGCGTCCGGGTGGGAACCGCCACCATCGTGGAGCGGATCATGCCGGTGCTGTACTCGGAGGCAACCAGGACCACGGCCAGGGCGGCGATGAGAAGCTGGCCAAACAGTACGCCGGAGGCCGGGGTGTCATAAACCATGGCCTGCAGGTCCATGCCGTTCCCAACGCCCATGGCCGGTCCCATGCTGGGATCGTCCGCCAGCATTTCAGCAGTCATTGCCCAGCTCCAGGCAACGAGTGCAGCCAGGCCCACCATGACCACGAGGGTGACGGAGAGCAGGATCACGGTGGAGGGCAGGGTGGTTACCTTGATCCACTCTGAGCGCATGACCCTGGCAAAGTTGACGCCGCTGCCGTCCGTGCGGGCCGTCCGGCGGGACGGCGCGGGTGCGGTTGTGGTGCTCATGCTCGGGTTCCTTCCACAACAGGCTCGGCAGCAGCCGGTTCCTGGCTAAATGCGTGGGACTTGTATTCGACGTCGTCCCGGGTGAGTTCCATGTAGGCGTCCTCGAGGGAAACCTGGATCGGGGTCAGCTCGGTGAGCAGGATCCGGCGGTCCAGGGCGATCTCTGCGATGGAGCGTGAATCGGCGCCGCTGACCTCGAACAGTCCGTCTTCAATGCGGTTGATTTCAGCACCCTGGTTCTCCAGGACCGGCAGGAGATCGGCAGCGTTGTCGGTGCGCACCCGCGTGCGCTGGCGTCCGCCGCCGTCGATGATCTCCTGGATGGGCGCGTTGGCGATGATGCGTCCGCGCCCAATCACAATGAGGTGGTCTGCCGTGACGGCCATTTCACTCATCAGGTGGGAGGAGAGGAAGACGGTGCGGCCTTCGGCGGCCAGGCCCCGGGCAAGGTTGCGGACCCAAAGCACGCCTTCGGGATCGAGGCCGTTGACCGGCTCGTCCAGGATCAGGGTGTTGGGGTCCCCGAGCATGGCGACGGCTATGCCGAGGCGCTGGCCCATGCCGAGCGAGAATCCGCCGACGCGCTTCTTAGCTACCGGGCCCAGTCCGGTGAGCTCGATGACTTCGTTGACGCGCTTGTTGGAGATGCCGTGCGTGGCGGCCATCGCGCGAAGGTGGTTGTAGGCCGACCGGCGGGTGTGCACCGCCTTCGCATCAAGCAGGGCGCCCACCTCATGGAGCGGAGCCTTGTGGCGGGCGTAGGGCTGGCCGTTGATGGTCACGTTTCCGGAGGTGGGACGGTCCAGTCCCACGATCATCCGCATGGTCGTCGACTTGCCGGCACCATTCGGGCCCAGGAAGCCGGTTACTTTCCCTGGTTCGACGGTGAAGGAAACATTGTCGACGGCGGTCTTGCTGCCGTAGCGCTTGGAGAGGCCGTGTGCCTCGATCATGGTGATCCTCATCTAGGAGCGTACAAGTACGGGGGTGTACTTCCACACTATGCGTCCGCCGTCCGCTGCGGACCGTTCCTAGGGATGAAACGGGGGAAATCAGGCGTCCCCCTTAGGGATGACTCAGGGAGGACCCTGAGTCATCAGTATGGCCGGGGACGGTTTCAGACGTCACGCTTTTTGATGACCACCACCGCAGCCGCCAGCAGCACCGCCGCCCATCCCGCGAGGATCAGGCCGCCTTCCACCTGGTTGAAGGCGTCGGGCTGGATTCGGGTGGCTACCAGCTGCGCCGCCGCACTGCTGGGCAGGAAACGGGCGGCATCTTCCACCCAGTCCGCCAGGCCGGTAAGCAGTCCCGCGATGATCGGCAGCACGAAGAGGGCACCCACCAGGGTCACCACTCCTCCGGCCGTACTGCGCAGCAGGGCACCGATGGCCACGCCCATGACGGCGATCAGTGCCAGGACGGTGCCGGTGTTGATGATGGAGGGCAGCACCCACTCCGCGTCCAGTCCGAAGTCCAGGTCCGAACCGGACAGGATCGGCTGCGCCAGCAGATACGTTGCGAAGGCCGAAAGGACGCCCACCAGGAAAGAGATGACGGCGATTACCAGCGTCTTGGCCAGCAGCGCCGGGACGCGGGTGGGCACGGCCACCATGGTGGAGCGGATCATACCGGTGGTGTATTCGGAGCCGATGACCACTACCGCCAGGGCGGCGATCAGCAGCTGCCCGAACGGCAGGCCGGAGGACGGGATGTCATACGCCGCGCTTTGCAGGGACTGCCCGATTCCCTCGGGCGGGCCGGACTCGGGTTCATTGGCCAGCTGGACCAGCCCCCAGGCGACAAGTGCGCCCAGGCCGATCATCACTGCGAAACTCACGGCCAGGAGGATGACTGTTGACGGGACCGTGGCCGTCTTGATCCATTCAGAGCGCAGCACGCGGCCGAAGGTGACCGGACCTCCCCAGGATCGCTGCGACCGGGACCGGGGGGCTGCGGCTGTGCTCATTGGGTCTGTCCTTCACTGGCGGGGAGCGGCTGCGCGCCGATCTGCTGCGACTGGTATTCGACCTCTCCGCCGGTCAGTTCCATGTAGGCGTCTTCGAGGGTTTCCTGCTGCGGTATCAGTCCGGTGATGAGGATGCCCCGGCTGAAGGCCGCCTCCGCGATGCGGCGTGCGGGCAGCCCGAGGACAGTCAGCTCATCCGCAGCCTCCCTGCGGATCTGCACCCCGTCGCCGGCTACAGCGGCCGCCAGCGCTTCGGCGTCGTCCGTCCGAACCAGGACGCGTTCGGCCTGACCGCCGGTGAGGACCGTCTCGATGGGGGCATCAGCCAGGATGCGGCCGCGGCCGATGACGATCAGGTGGTCCGCGGTAACAGCCATCTCGCTCATCAGGTGGGAGGAGATGAACACGGTACGGCCTTCGGCCGCGAGGCCCTTGACCAGATAGCGCACCCATTTCACGCCTTCGGGGTCCAGCCCGTTAACCGGCTCGTCCAGGATCAGCGTCTGCGGGTCCCCCAGCAGCGCTGCGGCAATGCCGAGGCGCTGGCCCATGCCAAGGGAGAAGCCGCCGACCCGTTTCCTGGCCACCGGACCCAGCCCGGTGAGGTCGATGACCTCGTTGACGCGTGCGGCGGGTATGCCTTCGGTCGCGGCCAGGGCCCGCAGATGGTTGTAGGCGGACCGCCTCGGGTGCACGGCCTTGGCCTCGAGGAGCGCACCAACCTCATGCAGCGGCATCCTGTGCCTGGCGTACGGTTTCCCGTTGACGCGCACGTTCCCCGCCGTGGGATGGTCCAGGCCGACAATCAGCCGCATGGTGGTGGACTTGCCGGCCCCGTTCGGGCCCAGGAACCCGGTGACCTTGCCGGGCTGGACGTTGAAGGTGATGCCGTCGACGGCGGTCTTGCCGCCAAAACGCTTGGTGAGTTCATGTGCCTCGATCATGCTCAGTCCTTTGGTTCGGAGGAACGGGGCCTAGCGCGAACTCACCGCCTCGAACTTGCGTACGGCCAGGGGGACGAACACCACAAGCATGATGGCGGAACCGATCAGCACCGTGGTGACGGGATTCTGCATGGGCCAGGTATCCGGCACCGGTGTCGATCCCAGGTTTCCGAACAGCTGCCGGACCGCCTGGACCAGCGCGGAGACCGGGTTCCAGTCAGCGATGGTGCGCAGGGGTTCGGGCAGCGTGGAGCTCTGCACAAACGCGTTGGAAATGAACGTGATCGGGAACAGGATGATGAAGGAGGCGTTGTTGATCGCCTCCGGGGACCGCACGGACATGCCCAGCAGGGCCATCACCCAGCTGAAGGCATAGGAGAACAGCAGCAGCAGCCCCACCCCGCCGAGGAAGGACCAGAAGGACGTGTTGACGCGCCAGCCCACCAGGAGGCCGGTGCCCATCATGATGATCACTGAAATACCGTTCAGCACCAGGTCGGAGTTGGTCCGTCCGATCAGCACCGCCGAAGGGCTCATGGGCAGCGTGCGGAACCGGTCGATGATCCCTTCCTTCAGGTCCTGGGCCATGGCCGATCCGGAAAACGTGGAACCGAAAACCACTGTCTGCGCGAAGATGCCCGCCATCAGGTACTGCGTGTAGTTGGTGCCCGCCACCTGGATGGAGCCGCCGTAGACCTGGCTGAACAGCAGCACGAACATGATTGGCTGCAGCACGGCGAACACGATCATGTCCGGTGTGCGGCGGATCTTGATCAGGTTGCGTTTGGTGACGGTCCAGCCGTCGGATGCCCAGCTGCCGGCCGTGGTCCCCGCCCCCGGGCGGAACCGGACCGCTGCTGTTGCGGCGCTCATCGTGCTGCCTTCGCTTTCCTGGCGTCTTCCTTCTCTTCCTCGGTGGTGTGTCCGGTGAGCTTCAGGAACACGTCGTCGAGGGTGGGGCGACGGATGCCGGCGTCGTGCAGTTCAATTCCTGCGGCTTCCAGGTCACGCAGGACCCGCTGGAGCGCGGCGGGGCCCTCGGTCACTGCCACTTCCAGGGCGCGTCCGTCGCTGGCGGTATGGACCTCTCCGCTGCCGTAACGGGCCAGGATCTGCCGCGCGGTGCCCGAGTCGAAGCCTTCAACCAGCGCAACGGCTACCCGGTGTCCGCCAATCCTGGCCTTGAGCTGGTCCGAGGTGCCTTCGGCGATCACCTTGCCGCCGTCGATCACGGCCACCGTGTCCGCCAGCTGGTCTGCCTCCTCCAGGTACTGGGTGGTCAGCAGCAGTGTTGTCCCGGCGGCGACCAGGGACTTGATCACGTCCCAGAGTGCCAGGCGGCTGCGCGGGTCCAGGCCGGTGGTGGGCTCGTCGAGGAACAGGACCCGGGGATTGTTCACCAGCGCCCCGGCCAGGTCCAGCCGGCGGCGCATGCCCCCGGAATAACCTTTCACCGGCCGGTTGCCGGCGTCCGCCAGGTCGAACTGCTCGATGAGTTCAGCGGCACGCTGCCGCGCCTGGGCCGTGGGCAGGTGGTAGAGCTTGCCGACCATTCGCAGGTTCTCGATGCCGGTGAGATTTTCGTCCACCGCTGCGTACTGGCCGGACACGCCAATGATGCGCCGAACGTCCTTGGGCCGCGCCGAGACGTCGATCCCGTCGATGGACGCAGTTCCAGCGTTGGCCTTGATCAGGGTGGTGAGGACCTTGACCGCCGTCGTTTTTCCGGCCCCGTTCGGGCCGAGGAGCGCCGTGACGGTGCCCTGGGGTACGCCAATATCCAGTCCGTCGAGGGCGAATACCGGGCCTGACTTGGACTTGTAGACCTTCGTCAGGCCGCGGGCCTGGATGAGCGGATCGCGGCGGCCCTCCGAGACCGGGCGCACTTGGTGGTTGGGGTTGGGGGGAAGGGACATGCGAACAGGTTAGGACTGCCCGCACCCGCTGGATAGGGGTTATCCGGACAGGTTCAGTCCGGAAGGCAAGAGAGCCGGAACGTTGGCTGGAAATGCACCCTAGGAGGCAGGTTTTCCTGCATCGAGTTCCTCGGGTTTGCGCTCGGCCGCAACCGGCGCAAAGACAATGGATATCAGCATTGCCGCCCCGACGACGAGCAGGGCGTTGCGCAGCCCCCAAAGCTCGCCGAGGAAGCCGAGCAGCGGCGGTCCGACGAAGAAGGCCGTGTAGCCGAGGGTGGAAACCACCGAGACGCGTCCGGCAGCATGGGCAGGATCGTCCCCGGCAGCGGACATCCCCATGGGGAAGCCCAGTGCTGCACCAATGCCCCACAAAACGACACCGGCTCCGGCCAGCCACAAGCTGGGGGCAAACACGAACAGGATCAGGCCCGCGAGCGAGGCGCCCATGCACAGCCGCAGCGCCCGGACCCGGCCCATGCGGTCAATCAGGCGGGCACCGAACCAGCGGGTGGCGGTCATGGCTGCGACGAACACGCCGAACATCACCGCGCCTGCTGTTTCTGACGCGTCGAGCCCGTCAACGGTGGCCTTGGCCACCCAGTCATTGGCGGCACCTTCGGTCAGTGCCGCACCCAGGACGACGACGCCGATCAGCAGGGTGCGGCCTTCTTTCCACGCGCCGAAGCTGGAAGGCTTGGAGGCGCCGCCATCGTGCGGATGAAGCATCTCCGGGGAATCCGGCAGGAAGGCCCTGGGAACCAGGGTGACCAGCACGACGGCGATCACCACGATCCCGATCAGGTGCACCGGCAGGCTGACGTTCAGGGCGGACAGTCCGGCGCCGATCATCGCGCCCAGGAAGGCGCCGCCGCTGAAGGCACCGTGGAACTTGGGCATCAGCGTTTTGCGCAGGCCTCGTTCAACTTCCGTGCCTTCCAGGTTCATGGCGACATCCCAGAGGCCAATGCCGGAACCGAAGATCAGCAGCCCGGCTGCCGTCAGGGGAATCGATCCCGCGGACAGTCCTGCCGCTATGACCAGTGCAGCCGCGGATGCGAGCAGCCCGCCGGTCCGGACCGCGTTGGCGGTGCCTACCCGCTGGGCCAAGGCACCGGCCAGGGGCAGCGCTCCAACGGAGCCCACCGCGGAGAAGAGCAGCAGCAGCCCCACGCCGGCGGAACCGATGTCCAGGGCCTGGGCCGCAGCGGGAATCCGCGCTGCCCAGCTGGCGAAGATCAGGCCGTTGAGGGCGAAAACTGCGAAGACAGCCAGGAGGGCCCGGTCCAGGGATTTGGTATTCACACCTTCATTCTGGAACCCGGACCCCGCCGGAGGGAAATGTGCCCTTCGGGCTCTGTCAGCGGGCGCGCTCGACGCGCTTTTCGTCCCAGACCGGCTCTTCGGATTCATAGACCCGTCCGTCCGAGCCGAAGACGAGGAAGCGGTCAAAGCTGCGGGCGAACCAGCGGTCGTGCGTCACCGCCAGGACTGTTCCTTCGAAGGCTTCGATGGCCTTCTCCAGGGCCTCGGCGGAGTGCAGGTCCAGGTTGTCCGTTGGCTCGTCCAGCAGCAGCAGGGTGGCACCGGAAAGTTCAAGCAGCAGGATCTGGAGGCGCGCCTGCTGCCCTCCCGAAAGCGAGTCGTACTTCTGTTCGCCGGAGGAAGCCAAGCCGTAGCGGTCCAGGGCGCCGGCCGCGGCCTCCCGGCCCAGGCCGGAGCGGTGCTCGTCCCCGCGGTGCAGGATGTCCAGCAGGGTCTTGCCCAGCAGATCCGGGCGCAGCATGGTCTGCGCGAAGAAACCCGGCCGGATCCGGGCGCCCAGCTTGACCGAACCCTCATGCGGAACCGGGGCGATCTCCACCTCGGAAACCGGTTCGTGTTCCTTGTCCGGATCGCTGCCGCCCAGGGCCAGCAGGCGCAGGAAGTGGGACTTTCCCGAACCGTTGGACCCCAGCACGCCAACCCGGTCGCCAAACCAGATTTCGGTGCTGAACGGCTTCATCAGTCCGGTCAGTTCCAGCTTCTGTGCCACCACTGCGCGCTTGGCGGTACGGCCGCCGCGCAGCCGCATCTTGACGTTCTGCTCGATCGGCAGCGCTTCGGGCGGCCCTGCTTCCAGGAACTTTGCCAGGCGGGTCTGCGCGGCGTGGTACCGGTTGGCCATGTCCGAGCGGAACGCGGCCTTGTTCTTGTACATGTTGACGAGTTCCTTGAGCTTCACGTGCTCCTCGTCCCAGCGCCGGCGCAGCTCCTCGAAGCGGGCATTGCGGTCTTCGCGGGCCTTGATGTAACTGCCGAAGCCTCCACCGTGGATCCAGGCCGAGGCACCGTTGATGCCCGGCTCAAGCGTCACGATGCGCGTGGCGGCGTTGGCGAGCAGCTCGCGGTCGTGTGAGACAAACAGGACGGACTTCTTCGACTCCGCAAGCTTGGCCTCCAGCCAGCGTTTGCCCGGCACGTCCAGGTAGTTGTCCGGCTCATCAAGCAGCAGCAGTTCATCCGGGCCGGAGAACAGTGCCTCAAGGACCAGGCGCTTCTGCTCACCCCCGGAGAGGGTGCTTGCCTGGCGGTACTGGGCCGTATCAAAGGGCATGCCCAGGGCGGCGGTCGTGACTTCATCCCAGACGGTTTCCTGTTCGTACCCGCCAACGTCTCCCCAGTCTGCGATCGCCTGGGCGTAGCGCATCTGGGTGGGTTCGCCGTCGTTCTCCATCATGGCTTCTTCAGCCTCGTCGACGGCCCGTGCAGCGGCCGCGATGGCGGGCGGGGCGGCGGAGACGAGCAGGTCCCGGACGGTGCTGCCGTCGCGCACCTGCCCTACGAACTGCCGCATGATGCCCATGTTTCCGGAGCGGGACACAGTGCCTTCGTCGGGTTTGATGTCTTCGGCGATGATCCGCAGCAGGGTGGTCTTGCCCGTGCCGTTGGGTCCAATCAGCGCAGTCTTGTGTCCCTCTCCGACCTTGAAGCTGACGCCGCTGAGCAGCTGCCTGCCGTCGGAGAGGAAGTAGTCAATGCCGGATACGTCGAGATGAGCCACGCTTCCATCCTCCCATCGCGGGGATGGGCTTCCGCCAGCGTGACGGCGGACGGCCGCGGGCATAGGCTCTTGTGTTGGCAATTACCGCAGAAAACCAGGAGAAAAAGATGATCTTCATCGTCGTCAAGTTCAAGGTCAAGCCGGAATGGACCGAGCGGTGGCCGCAGCTCACGGCCGACTTCACCGCTGCCACCCGCGGCGAGGAGGGCAACCTCTGGTTCGACTGGTCCCGCAGCCTTGAGGACCCGAACGAATTCGTGCTGGTTGAGGCATTCAAGGACGACGCCGCTGCCGCCCACGTGAACAGCGACCACTTCCAGCAGGCCATGAAGGACATGCTCCCGGCACTGGTTGAGACTCCGAAGATCATCAACACGCTGATCGACGGCCAGGAATGGTCCCGGATGGGCGAACTCGAGGTTAAGTAGGGCTCCGGAACGCGCCGGCTACTCCTGCACGGGCTACTCCTGCAGAGAGAAGCCGGCGCGCTCCAGCATCTCCCGCAGGTCCACCACCGTCTGTTCGTCGATGTCCTTGCCCTTGGGCGGGGTCAGGTAGTCGGTGTGCCCGGCCAGCGTGACCTCGTATTTGCCGTTGTGCTCGCGCGTGGTGTCCGCAACGGCCTCGAGCAGCGACCTCACGCGCTTCCACTCGATGTTGTGGGACACGGGGTGGCGCAGGATCTCGTTCAGCGTGTCCCGGTGGTGGTTGTTCAGGTGTTCGGGTGTATCCGTCATGGGAACCTCCTCGTTCAAGTTCCCCACGCCGTGCACCTCAGTGCAAGGGGTAGGCCCGGAACACGCCGGCTGCTACCTCGGTGAGAGGGACGGCAGGGGGAGCCCAAATACCTTCCGAAGGGCCTGGCCCGCAGCATGGTAGCCGCCCATTCCGTGCACGCCGGGACCGGGCGGGGTCGAGGCGGAGCACAGGAAAACACCCTGCAGCGGCGTCTTCCACGGAACCGGGGACAGCACCGGACGGCGGATCATCTGTCCCAGGGTCACCGCGCCGGCACCGAAGTCACCGCCCACATAGTTCTCGTTATACGCAGCCAGGCCGCGCGCCGTCGTCGTCCGTGTTTCGAGGACAACGTCCCGGAAGCCGGGTGCGAAGCGTTCAATCTGTGCCGTCACCGCAGCAGCCATGTCCTGGTCCGATCCGGCCGGCACATGGCAGTAGGTCCACAGGATGTGCCGGCCCGCAGGTGCGCGGGTGGGGTCGAAAGTGCTGGGCTGGGAGAGCAGCACGTAGGGCCTCGCCGGATGCCGTCCGGCGGCGACGGCGGCCTCGGCGGCAGCGGTTTCAGCGCGGGTTCCGCCCAGGTGCACGGTTCCCGCACCGGCGAGGGCCGGGTTCGCCCAGGGCACCGGCCCGGAGAGAATGAAGTCCACCTTGCAGGCGGCGTTGCCGTAGCGGAACTGCCGCAGCGCGCGTTCATAGCGTGCGGGCAGCTGACCCTCGGCCAGCCGCAGCAGTCCTGCCGGAGCAGTATCGAGGATGACTGCGCGCGAGCCGGAGAGTTCGCGGAGCGAGTCCACCCGGTGTCCGGTCTCCAGTTCCCCGCCGTGGGCACGGAGGTCCTCCACCATGGCGTCGGTGATGGCCTGGGAGCCGCCCACGGGCACGGGCCAGCCGACGGTGTGGGCCAGCAGGGCAAGCAGCAGGCCGCCGCCGGCCGAGGGCAGGGAGGGCAGCCGTCCAACGGGGTGGGCCATCACGCCGGTCAGCAGGGCAGGAGCCGCGTCTTCGGCGAAGCGGCGGTTCCACGCCCCGGTCCCCTGGTCCAGGGCTGCCAGCCCAAATCGCAGGGCGGCCAGCGGCTCGCGGGGAATCTTCAGCAGCGGGTCCATCAGCGTGCGCGTGATGGCTTCGCTGTGCTGCACCAGGGGGCTCATGAGCGCGGCCCAGGCTTTTCCGTCCGCCCCGAGTCCCTGGACGGTGCGCTCCAGGCTGCGGTAGGCCACTGCGGCGCGGCCTCCGTCCAGCGGCTGGGCGTAGGAAACCTCGGGCACTTCCAGCCGAATCCGCTCGGACAGGGCGAAATCCCGGAAAAAGGGAGCGGCCAGTGCCATGGGGTGCACGGCAGAACAGACGTCGTGCCGATGGCCGGGCCGGATGAGCTCGCTGGTGCGCGTTCCTCCGCCTGCGGTGGGAGCAGCTTCCAGGACACGCACGGCCAAACCTGCGCGGGCCATGGTGACCGCTGCGGCCAGGCCGTTGGGCCCGGCTCCCACCACGGTTACGTCAGTCACCGCCGGCCCCGGGACGGCCGCGCTTCAGACGGGAACGGGCGCTGCGCAGCAGTCCCGGAGCTTCCCGGCGCAGCCGCAGTGCGGCTGCCAGGGCGCGGTAGCGCAGCGGAGAAAGCGGAATATCGTACGTGGTCGGAACGGTGACCACGGTTTTTGAGAAGTTGCGTTTGAACGTGGTGACGTTGGCGAGGGACGGGTAGTTCTCGCTCTCGATCCCGGTCAGTCCGCAGGCCGTGTTGCCGGCGGCCTTGAGGACCTTGAACGCTTCCCAGAGCAGCAGGTACGGGGCGTTCGTTTTCCTGGCGTCCCGGGAGCTGGCGGCGAAGTAGTACACCGCGTAACCGCGGTATTCGGTGGTGATCAGCCAGGAAACGGGCTTGCCCTCGACGTAGGCCACCATGAGGCGCAGGTGGTCGCCCAGTTCGGTGAGCAGAGTCTCGTAAAAGGCTGAATCGAAGCTGGAGAACCCGTCACGGGCAGCGGTTTCCTGCATAATCGGAAACAGCTCCGTGCGGAAGACCTCGGCCCACCGTTCCCGTTCCACGGTGCGGACCTCCACCCCAAGCTTCTCCGCCTTGCGGATCAGGTTTCGGGCGTTGGGACGGAAGGCCGCGAAGATCTTCTCGGTGTCCGGGGTCAGGTCCACCACGATTTCGCGTTCGTACCAGCCGTGCTCCAGCGGTCCGGTGACCGGCGGGCTCACATGCTCCACCTGCATCCGCACATACAAGGGGTCCACGGCGGGATCCGCGCGGAACTGCTCCTGCACAGTGGCGACCAGCCGTGCCTCGGCGTCGGGGGTCCGCTCGGTGAACCAGGTTGGGCCGTTGACTACCACCAGGGAGGGCCGCAGGCGCCGGCGGGAGCGCAGGTAACTGGCGGTGGCAACCAGCTTCCCGCCGTCGTAATAGGCCCACACGCCGTAGGGTTCGCGGCCCAGGCGGGTTTCGAAGTCCGCCCAGTAGGGAGTCTGCTCCAGCGGGATGACAACACCGGGGTGCCGGGCCGCCAGGGACTCGAAGTCCTCGCGGGACAGCTGCTGGAAACGGTAGGGAGCGGGGGTCACATTGCTTCTTTCGCCGGGGCTGCGTCCGTCTCCAAGGGTACCCGAGGGCGGCGGGGCAGCCTGAGCCGCCAGCGGTCCGGAGCCTGGTTGAACGGCCCGCCCTGCGGATCGTCGATGCCCATGCGGCGCACCGGATCGGTCCGCGGGTCCCAGATGTCCATCGCCACCCTGAACATCAGGTACATGGTGGCTCCCATGTGCCCCACTACCGAAAGCACGAACCAGCCGGAATCAAGGTTGTTCTCCGGGGCTCCCCCGCCAATCAGGGCGGCGAGGTAGAGCCAGATGGCCCACCAGTGCATTACCTCGAAGAACTGCCAGATCAGGAAATCGCGCCAGCGCGGCCTCGCCAGTGCCAGCAGCGGCACGAGCCACAACACGAACTGGGGCGAGTAGACCTTGTTGGTGAGGATGAACGCCGCCACGATCAGGAAAGCCAGCTGCGCGATGCGTGGCCGCTGCTCGGCTGCAAGGCCCAGGACGGCGATTCCTGCACAGGCCAGGGCGAACAGGAAGTAGGCCCAGAAGCTGATGAACGCGGCGTCCACCGTAAATTCGGGGAAGGTGATGTTCCATGCCTGCCAGACGCTGGAATTACCGGCCCCGCGGTCGCGGGAGAATTCGTAGAAGTATTTCCAGCCCTGGAAGTCGCGGAGCATGAAGGGGACGTTGACCGCCAGCCAGGTCAGGGCCGTGGCCGCAAAGGTGACTGCGGCGGCCCGCAGCTTCAAGGTTCGCAGTGCCAGTACGAGGACGGCTCCGAGGATAAGCACCGGATAGAGCTTCAGTGCGGTTCCAAGCCCCAGCAGGACACCGGCCAGGAGCGGCTTGCTGCGGGCGAAAGCCAGCATGCCCAGGGCCGCCAGCATCACGGCCCAGATATCCCAGTTGATGAACATGGACAGGATCATTGCCGGGGCGACGGCCACCATGGCAGCGTCCCAGGGACGGCGGTTGGCCATCCGCATGGTGGCGATCACTGTCACGATCCAGGCCGCCGTGGCAAACACCGCATTCAGGTCGAAGTAGACCAGTCCGCGCGATTCCGCGCCGGCGGGCACAAGCCAGGCCACAAACCCGGCCAGCAGTCCCAGCAGCACGGGGTACTCAAACTCGGATCCGGGGCTGATGAAGGGATAGCTGCCGGCCCCCAGTCCGCGGGCGCCAAACAGCGCAGGCCAGTCCGAGTAACACGCCTGGTAGAACTGGTCGGACCAGCCGTTGAGGCGGCAGGGGGTCTTCGCCAGCAGAGCCAGCAGGGCCGCACCGGTGGTCAGCAGAATCAGCACCCGCGGGATGGTAAAGAATCCCGGGGAAACAATTCCCGGGGCCGTGTAGCGCCCCAGGGGGCCGCCCAGCACCTCGGTGAAGCGGCTCAGCAGCCGGTCATTCCGGCTGGGCACCACGATCCGCATCGGCCGGCGGCGGGGAGTTGAATCCATGCCTACCAGTATGCAGGCGTACCAGCCGCCGGCTTGGCGGAACGGCCCAAATGGCCCGGGCCTTCACCGCTGCCGGAATAGCCTGGGTCAAAGGGATCAGGGAGCGGCCTGCAGGGTCCCGCCGCCAGCCAGCTGGTAGTCCTGTCCGTTGAGGTAGCCGTTGCCCTCGGCCCCCGGATCGTAGGTGAGGGTGTGCCCATTGCCGGTGATGTTGGTGATCTCCGAGCCGCTGACCAGTGCTCCGGCCACGGAGGTAGCGGAGCTGTCCGCCGTGAGGTCCACTGTGCTGGTGTTGTCCAGCTCCAGCCCTACGTTGCTCAGGGTGCCCGTGATCCTGCTGTTGGCGGTCAGGGACACCGAAAGCGTGCTTCCGGCGTCGGCGGTCAGCTGTCCTTCCAGTACCGTTTCCTGCAGCGACGCCGACGCGCTGCCGTTGTTGGAAACGCTGATCAGCGCGCCCGCCCCCGGGTCCAGTTTTGCCGCGTTGCTGAGGTTGATCGCGGCACTGACGCCGTCCACGAAAACGGCGTTTCCGTCCTTGGCCGTCAGCGTTCCGCCGGACATGCTGAAGGTTCCGCCTCCGGTGTTGCCCGGCGTGCTTGAGTACATATAGGCACCGTGGGTGCCGCCGGTCAGTTCGGAACTGGTGGCGCTCACCGAGTTGGCGCCCTCGACGACGGCAGCCTCCGCCAGCGCCGATGTTCCGGTAAGGCCGCACACGGAAATAGTCCCGGTGGAGTAGATGACGGCGGACAGTTCTCCGCCGGCAGTGGCGTTCCCGCCGCTGACCTGGACGTCTCCCCCGCCGCGGTCCGTGGCGATCACGCTGGAATGGTCGCTCGCCGTGGAGAGCTGGGGGCTCACGGCCGTGATGCTGCCACCATCCGTGACGTCCAGGGCGTGGGAGAAGCTGCCCTCGGTCTTTACGCTCACATCCTGCAGGGACGCCGATGAACCCGTGCCGGTAGCAAACACCCCGTTGGCGCCGGCGCCCGAGGTTTCAACGGTGGTCCCGTTCATCGCCAGGGAGCCGCCTCCGGAAATCAGCACGGCAGCATTGAGTCCGGTGAAACTGGATGAATCAGTGTTGGAAGTGTCTCCGGACTTGCGGATGGTGGAGCTGCCCACGGCCTTCTGTTCCCCGCTGCCCACCTCAAGGGCGGAGCTGTCCGCGTCCGATGCCGCAAAGTCCTTGTCCTCCGGGCTGGGTGTCGCCGACGGCTCGGGCAGTTCACACTCATCGGCCAGCTGCGGGGAGGAGGGGGATTCCGCCGTCGGGCTCTGCGTGGACTCGCCGCCGTTCTGGGTGCAGGCGGTGAGCCCGCCTCCGGCCAGGAGGCCGGCGGCTGCCAGTACGACGGCGGCGCGGGTGCGGAAGGCGGCTGGAATGTCATTCATGGTGCACTCCTAGCGGAGGAAGGGCTCCGGCACTGTTCTTCCAGCGTAGGCTCACCGGTTGGCCCTGCCACCGGCCGCGGGCCAAATGCGGTTAGCGAAGGGCGAGCCGGGTCTGGGTCTGCACGGCACCCGACTCGGTTTTGAGCTGGTGAAGCAGCGCGTCAGCGGCGTTGGTGCCCGGCGCTATCCCTCTGCCCTTCAATGAGGCCCGGGAGCCGGAAAGTAGTCCCTGCCTACAACTCGGTGGACTGTTTGCTGGAAGAAGTAGACTGGGGCAGTTGCCTTGGCCGCCTGCTGCGGCACATCCGCGAGTCAGCGGCGGGCGGCGGCACAGGAATGTCTTCAAAGGAGAACCGTGGCAAATAACCCGATCCGGGTGGCAATCGTTGGTGTTGGTAACTGCGCTGCATCGCTGGTGCAGGGCGTCCAGTACTACCGCGACGCCGACCCTTCAGCAACCGTCCCAGGCCTGATGCACGTCCAGTTCGGCGACTACCACGTCAACGACGTGCAGTTCGCGGCAGCTTTCGACGTCGACGCGAAGAAGGTCGGACTGGACCTGGCTGACGCAATCGGCGCCAGCGAAAACAACACCATCAAGATCGCCGACGTTCCGCAGACCGGCGTGAAGGTGCAGCGCGGCCACACCCTGGACGGCCTGGGCAAGTACTACCGCGAGACGATCAGCGAGTCCGAGGAGGATCCGGTAGACATCGTCGCCGAGCTCAAGGCCGCGAACGTCGACGTCATGGTCTGCTACCTGCCCGTGGGTTCCGAGCAGGCAGCGAAGTTCTACGCCCAGTGCGCAATCGACGCCGGCGTGGCCTTCGTCAATGCCCTCCCGGTCTTCATTGCCGGCACCAAGGAGTGGGCTGACAAGTTCACCGCTGCCGGTGTCCCGATTGTGGGCGACGACATCAAGAGCCAGATCGGTGCCACCATCACGCACCGCGTGATGGCAAAGCTCTTCGAAGACCGCGGCGTCACGCTGGACCGCACGTACCAGCTCAACGTGGGCGGGAACATGGACTTCAAGAACATGCTTGAGCGCGAGCGGCTCGAATCCAAGAAGATCTCCAAGACCCAGGCGGTCACGTCCAACGTTTCTGCCGAACTGGCCGCCAACGACGTCCACATCGGCCCGTCCGACTTCGTGGCCTGGCTTGATGACCGCAAGTGGGCGTTCGTCCGCCTGGAAGGCCGCAACTTCGGCGACGCCCCGGTGTCCCTGGAATACAAGCTCGAGGTCTGGGACTCCCCCAACTCTGCCGGCGTGATCATCGATGCCGTTCGTGCGGCGAAGATCGCCCTGGACCGCGGCATCGGCGGCCCCATCCTCTCGGCTTCCAGCTACTTCATGAAGTCCCCGCCGGAGCAGTTCAACGATGACATCGCCCACGAAAAGGTGGAGCAGTTCATCCGCGGAGAAATCGAGCGCTAGGCTCTCCCTTTCTCCCAAGAATCGAGATAGCAGAAAGTGCACGTCCCAGCGCTGGGACGTGCACTTTCTGCTATCTCGTTGGGGTAGGCAGGCTAGGCGGGTAGGCAGGCTAGAAGAGGCCCGACGGCGTGCCGTCGCCGGCCACCCCCATTCGCAGCGCGGCGGGCTGCTTGGGCAGCCCGGGCATGGTCATGACCGCACCAGTCAGTGCCACGATGAACCCTGCCCCGGTCTTGGGCACCAGGTCCCGGACATGGACGGTGAACCCCTGGGGTGCACCAAGCTTGGCAGCGTCGTCGGAGAACGAGTACTGGGTCTTCGCCATACAGACCGGAACGTTCTCCCAGCCGTTGGCTTCAATTTCTTCCAGCCGGCGCAGAGCCGGAACGGAGAACTCGACGTCGTCTGCTCCGTAGATCTCCCGCACCACCGTTCGGATCTTCTCCGCAACGCCCATCTGCAGCGGATACAGCGGACGGAAATCCACATTCCGTTTCAGCGCGGCCAGCACCTTGGCTGCGAGGTCGTCCCCGCCGGGACCGCCGCCGCCCTGCGCCCAGACATCGGCCACGGCGGCATCGACTCCCTCCTGCGAGCACCACTGCAGGAGCCATTCGATCTCCTCCGCGGAGTCGGTGGTGAAGCGGTTGATGGCCACCACCGGAGAGAATCCGAACTTGCCAAGGTTCCGCACATGCCTGCGCAGGTTTGCGGTGCCGGCTTCCAGTCCCGCAGGGTTGGGTTCATCCAACCGTTCCCGGGGCACTCCTCCGTGCATCTTCAGTGCACGGATGGTGGCCACCACTACGACGGCGTCGGGAGCCACGTCTGCCACCCGGGAGGTGATGTCCATGTATTTTTCAGCACCGAGGTCAGCGCCGAAGCCCGCCTCGGTAACCACCACCTCGGCAAGGTCGCGGCCCAGGGACGTGGCAATCACCGAGTTGCAGCCGTGGGCAATGTTGGCGAAGGGTCCGCCGTGGACCAGCGCCGGAGTTCCGGCAATGGTCTGCACCAGGTTGGGCTTCAGTGCGTCCTTGAGCAGCAGTGCCAGTGCCCCCTGGACCTTGAGGTCCGCCACGGTCACCGGTTTCCGGTCCCAGGTGTAGCCAACGGTGATCCGGGCCAGCCGTGCAGTCAGGTCCTCGATGTCCGTTGCCAGGCAGAACACAGCCATGATCTCCGAGGCCACGGTGATGTCGAACCCGTCCTCGCGGACCGTGCCCTGCCCCGGGCCGCCAAGGCCAACCACAATGTGCCGCAGGGAACGGTCATTCATATCCATGACCCGGCGGAACGTTATGCGCCGCGGATCGATGCCCAGCTCGTTCCCCTGGAAAATGTGGTTGTCCACCAGGGCGGCCAGGGCGTTGTTGGCGCTGGTGATGGCGTGGAAGTCCCCGGTGAAATGCAGGTTGATCTCTTCCATGGGTATCACCTGCGAATAGCCGCCGCCGGTGGCGCCGCCTTTCATGCCAAGCACCGGGCCCAGGGACGGTTCCCGGAGCGCGATCACCGTTTTCTGCCCGGCGCGGGCCAAGGCGTCTCCGAGTCCAACGGTTACCGTGGACTTGCCCTCCCCCGCCGGTGTCGGACTCATGGCAGTTACCAGCACAACCTTGCCGCGCTCTGCCCGCCTGGGCACCAGGGCAGGATTTACCTTTGCCTTGTAGCGTCCGTAAAGTTCCAGCGCGTCCTCAGGTATGCCTGCTGAGCGTGCGACGTCGGTGATGGGCTGCAGCGTCGCAGCCCGGGAAATTTCGAGGTCATTGGCCATAGCTCAACGCTGGCACCGGCACGGGCGCCCGTCAATGCGGCACACCCGCGCACGGGAGACCGTATTCAGTTCCCGACTGCGTGGGCTGCGGACTGTTCTGCGGCGTGCAGGTAGGACTGCGTGGTCAGGGCTGCGGTCCTGCGCCAGCCGAAGGACCGCGCGTGCTCCGCCGCGCTCCGGCCGAGCTCCCCGCGCCACGCGCGGTGGTCGTAGAGCGTTTCAAGTTCAACAGCCCATCGTGACGGGTCATGGCCCTGGACCAGGACTCCGGTGCGTCCGGAACTGACGGCTTTCGGCAGGCCGCCGACGTCGGCCGCGAGGACCGGGGTGCCGCAGGCCTGGGCCTCCAGCGCCACCAGCCCGAACGATTCGCTGAAAGAAGGTACGGCAACCACGTCAGCGGACCTGAACCATCCGGCCAGGTCACTGGCAGCCACAGGAGGGTGCAGCTGGACGACGCCCTCCAGCCCGTGGGCACGGATCGCGGCTTCAAGATCGAGGACCTCTGAACCGCTGGGGGCGCCAAGGATGCTGACGCGAAGCGGAATATCCGGGCGGCAGGCCCGAAGCCGGGCAGCCGATTCCACCAGGACCTGCGGACCTTTCATTCGCTGGATGCGTCCGGCGAAGACCACGTGGAACTCACCCCGCCGGAGGTTGTGGCGGGTCCGTGCCTCGAACCGGCCGGCTGGGGAAAAGACCTCCAGGTCCACCCCGGGGGCAACCACGTCGATCGACTCCGGATCCGCCCCGTACCATGCCGCGAGTTCATCGGCTTCGGTGGTGGTGTTGGCGATCAGCCGGGCGGCGGAGTCCACGATTTCCTGCTCGCCGTGGATTCGGACCTGCGGCTCGGGTGTTTCACCCGGCTGGAGCTGCAGGTTCTTCACCCGGGCCATCGTGTGCATGGTGTGAACCAGGGGGACGTCCCAGTGCCGGGCGAGGCTGATTCCGGCAACGCCGGAAACCCAGTAGTGGGAGTGCAGGGCATCAAAACGGGGACCGTGCAGTGCAGAGCGCGCTACGCCCTCAGCCAGTTCGCCGGCCAGTTTGGGAAGAAGTTCCTTGGCAACCTTGCGGCGCGGACCGGCGGTGACGTGGTGCACCGTGACCCCGGGAGCCAGTTCAACGGCATGGGGCTGGTCCGGTGCGCAGGCACGCGTGAAGATGTCCACTTCCACGCCCATCTTCGCCATTTCGACGGCAACGGAACGAACGTAGACATTCATCCCGCCCGCGTCGCCGGAACCAGGCTGTTCGAGCGGCGAGGTATGCAGCGAGAGCATGGCCACCCGGTTGACCTGGGGCACAGCACTCCCTTCGTCGCTGGCCTGTGTTCCCTACCTATCGACCTTACAACGCCAACGGGTCCCGCTTTGTTTCCTTGCACCCGGACTGCCGCGGAATTCCGGGGCAGTCCGGGTAAGGGTGTGCAGTCTCACCGCCCGTGGACGGATGCCGGGGCGCTGAGCCTGAGCAGGTGCAGCTGACGCTGTTCCTGTTCATCCACCAGCCGTCCGCTGGCTGCGGCACGAACCGCAACGGCCCGCAGGAGCAGGCGGAGCAGGCCTGCCGCCACCTGGCGGCGGGACGGTGCTGCCCGGCGGCGGGACGGTGCTGCCCGGTAGGAAGCCAATGCCGCGCCGGCGGGTACGCCGGCGTGCCGGGCACGCGCTGTGTCCTGGCCGCGGGGAGGAGAGGCTGCCGGCTTCAGTCCGGCGGAGGGCAATTTATAAAAAGGCATGGCAAAACTCCGGGAAAAGGGTGCGCAAAAGCACATGAATGATAAATGGGGAAACGTCTGGAAAGACGATGAAAAAGGCGCCTGCTCTCCACGGAAACTACAACTGCTGATTTAGGGTGCAGGAAGGCAAATGTAATTTTCCGGATGCCGGCACGCAGCCATGCAGATTGATCCGCTGAACGGGCCAAGGGGGCGCGAACGATGGCGGTGGAGACGCCGGCGAGGCTGCTTTGCCGAAGCACGGTCAGGTGCAGACGAGGTCCGTTCGGCGGGAGCCCGGGTCCTGGTGCGGTTCAGCTGCTGAACTGGCAGCAGGGGCTGGACGGCACCGCGGGATGCAGCTTAGGCCTGAAAGCCCGCTTCGCCCGGGAACCACCGAAGGGAGATGACTGCGGGGACCGAGGTCCGCCGGAACATATCCGTGTAATCAAACACCACACTCCACCTCCTGTTAAGTGGCTCCGTTCCCCGGGACTTGGCAAGCCATGTCCATGCATAACATTCATGCATATCCGGGGTGCTGATAGCACCGCATTCTTGCGGGCTAAAAAAATATAACCCGGCGGGGCCGCGCCTGCCAAGCCTTTTCTGTAAAAACTTTTAAAAAGCTTCCTACATATTCCATTTAAGGATCGCGGGAGTGTGCTTATCCCAGCCCAGGACGCAGACAGCGGCCGTTCCCAGAACCAGGTGCCGCCCGGCGTCGGGAGCAAGTCCCAGCCAGCGGGCAGCCAGTATCCGCAGGAAGTGGCCGTGGGCCACCAGCAGGGCGCGCTCAATGGGAGCTGAATCCGGTTCCTGGTCCATGGAGGTGCCGCAGCCCGCCTGCACCGTGGAGATGATGCGGTCCGCCCGTGCCGCGACCTGGGCCAGCGTCTCACCGCCCGGAACGCCGTCGTTCCAGATGATGTAGCCGGGGTTCTCCGCACGGACGTCGGTGTTCCGCCGCCCCTCGTTCCGGCCGTAGTCCCATTCGTGCGCGTGCGGCAGCACTTCAGGAGCGGGATGGCCCAGCAGTTCGGCCGTACGCCTGGCACGGATCAGGGGGGACGAAAAAACACGGTCGAATTCGACGTCGCCAATCTTCTCCCGTGCGGCGGTGGCCTGGGCTTCACCCTCCGGAGTCAGGGGAATGTCCGTGAGTCCGGTGTAGTTGCCCTGCCGGGACCATTCGGTTTCGCCGTGGCGCACCAGCCACAGGATGGGCAGCGGGGTGCCCGCCGGCGTCAGGTCAGGAACCGCGGGCCCCAGGTTCAGTGCGCTCATGACATTCCTTCTGTTGCCGATCCTGGTTCGGGACGTTCCTGGGCCTGCGCAGCCTCCGGCTGCTGCTCCCACCACTGACGCAGCTTCGCTTCGGCTTCCCCCGGCGCGCCGGGGCCGTTCTCCATGCGTTCTTCGAGCAGGAAGCGGTACGCGCGGCCCACCACCGGGCCGGGCCGGATGCCCAGCAGTTCCATGATCTGGCTGCCGTCCAGGTCCGGGCGGATGGAGGCGAGCTCTTCCTGCTCAGCCAGCTTCTCGATCCGGGCTTCGAGGTCGTCGTACGCGAACGCCAGCCTCTCGGCCTTCCGCCGGTTTCGTGTGGTGACGTCCGAACGTGTCAGCCGGTGCAGGCGCTGCAGCAGCGGACCGGCGTCCGTAACGTAGCGGCGCACGGCGGAGTCGCTCCAGCCGGCATCGCCGTAGCCGTAGAAGCGCATGTGCAGCTCTACGAGCCGGGAGACGGCCTTGATGGTGTCATTGTCGAACCGCAGCGCCTTCATGCGCTTGGCGGTGAGCTTTGCTCCCACTACGTCATGGTGCAGGAAGCTCACCGCGCCCGTGCCTTCGAAGCGCCGTGTGGCCGGCTTGCCGACGTCGTGCATCAGCGCCGCGAAACGAAGCACGAAGTCCGGGGCGGGCACCTCGCCCTCAGGGCCTGTCTCCAGGTCGCAGGCCTGCCGCAGGACGGTGAGGGAGTGCTGGTACACGTCCTTGTGGCGGTGGTGTTCGTCGATTTCCAGGCGCAGGGCGGCCACTTCCGGGAGAACGTACTCAGCCAGGCCGCTTTCCACCAGCAGGTCCACGCCGTCGGCCGGCGTCTTGCCGTTGATCAGTTTCACCAGTTCGTCCCGGACACGCTCGGCAGAAATGATCTCGATCCGCCCGGCCATATCCTTCATGGCTTCGAAGACTTCCGGTGCCACGGTGACGCCTAGCTGGGAGGCGAACCGGGCGGCCCGCATCATCCGCAGCGGGTCGTCGGAGAAAGAGGACGACGGCGCCCCCGGGGTGCGCACGATTCCTTCGTGGAGGTCACGGACGCCGCCGTAGGGATCCACCAGCTCCATCTGCGGCAGCCGCAGGGCCATGGCGTTCATGGTGAAGTCGCGCCGGTACAGGTCGTCCTCGAGGCGGTCCCCGAAGGCTACGACCGGCTTGCGTGACTCAGGGTCGTAAGCCTCGGAGCGGTAAGTGGTTATTTCAATCTGGAAGCCGTCCTTGCGCATCCCGATCGTGCCGAATTCCCGGCCCATCTCCCAGTACGTGTCGCACCAGCGCCGGGTCACCGCAATGATGTCATCAGGACGGGCATTGGTGGTGAAGTCCAGGTCCGGGGATACCCGGCCCAGGAACAGGTCACGTACCGGCCCGCCCACCAGGGAGAGTTCGAACCCGGCGGCCTGGAAGAGCTCCCCGAGCTGCTCGATCACGCCGGGGAGCTCGGTGATGGGAAATGAACTGTCGGAAAGGTGCGCCATAGTGCTTTAAGCGTGCCAGATAATCCAGCCCCTGCGGACAATGCGTCCGCTCCGCGGCCCGGACACGCCGGGGTTGGCGCGGTGCCAAGGGGTCCAGCTGTGAACGGTCATCATCGGCAGGCAAAGATAGTTACAGTGGGGGTATGGCCCATCCCGTCCCGAGTGCGCCCAAGCGGACCCCATTGACAGCGTCAATGGGCAGCTCAGCCGCGCATCCGGCACATGCGGCACTTCCCACAGTGGAAGAAGTTTCCGCCGGCGGAATTGTGGTCAACTGCACGGATCCCGACCTGCCCGTAGCGATCATCGCCCGGCTCAACCGCGGCGGCCGCCTTGAATGGTGCCTGCCCAAGGGCCATCCCGAGGACGCAGAAGACAACGAGCAGGCCGCGGTGAGGGAGATCGCCGAGGAAACCGGGATCGACGGACGGATCCTCACGCCGCTGGGCAGCATCGACTACTGGTTCACCGTGAGCGGGCACCGGGTGCACAAGACAGTGCACCACTACCTCCTCGAAGCCGTAGGCGGGGAACTGACCATCGAGAATGATCCGGACCACGAGGCAGTGGACGTCGCCTGGGTTCCGCTGGCAGTCCTGGGCAGGCGCCTGTCCTTCCCCAATGAGCGCCGTATCGCCGATCTGGCCCGCGAAGTCCTGCCCAAGTACCGCTGACGCCGCGCGGGGCGGCCAGCCCCCGGTTTTGAGGAAAAGGGCCCAACGGGTGAGAGCATAAGGACATAATGGCCGTACAGAATCCTGCTCCCAGTACCGCCCGCTCCAGTGCCGTGATGGCCGCGGGAACCATGGTCTCCCGTGTACTCGGGCTGGTCCGTACCTCCCTGCTAGCGGTAGCGATTGGCAGCACTGCCGGCGTCACCGACCTCTTCGGCGTCGCCAACGTCCTGCCCAACTTCATCTACCTGCTGGTAGCCGGCGGCGTCTTCAACGCCGTGCTGGTCCCGCAGATCATCAAGGCCAGCAAACGCGAAGACCGCGGCACCGACTACGTGTCGCGGATCATGACGCTGAGCCTGATGTTCCTGGCCGCTGTTGCCCTTGTGGTTACCGTTGCCGCTCCGCTCATTCTTCCCCTGATTACCCGCCTGACCGGGGACCAGCTGGCCCTGGCCACCACGTTCGCTTACTGGCTGATGCCGCAGATATTCTTCTACGGCGCCTACGCCGTGATCGGCCAGGTACTGAACGCCAATGGCCGCTTCGGCGCCTATATGTGGGCGCCCGTGGTCAACAACCTGGTGGCGATCGGCGGGCTGATTCTGTTCATTTCCCTGATCGGCAGGGAAACCACGGAACAGTTCTCACCGGATAACTGGACGCCCACGGCCACCTTGATCCTGGCCGGCAGCACCACGCTCGGCGTTGCCATGCAGGCACTGGTCCTGCTGTTCCCGCTGAAGAAGCTGGGGCTGGGCCTGCGGCCTTCCTTTGGCCTGCGCGGCGTAGGGCTGGGAGATACCGCCCGGGTGGCCAAATGGACCATCATCACCATGCTGGTGGGTAACGGGGCCTACCTCGTCTACACAAATGTGGCCACGATCGCCACCGATGCCAGGCCCGCGTTCCTGGCGATGGATCCGCCGCAGCAGATCGCCGGGCAGGTCAACCTTGAGACTGCGGCAATGCTGTACATCATTCCGCACTCAGTCATCGCCCTCTCGCTGGCCACCGTTCTTTTTAACCGCATGTCCCACGCGTATGTGGAAAGGAACCTCGACGCCGTTCGGGCCACTATTTCGCGCGGCCTGCGTGTCATTGGCGTAGCCACGGTGTTCTGTGCCGCAGTCATGGTGGTACTCGCCGGACCAATCGGCATGTGGTTCGGCGGCGGTTCGAACGCTTCTGCGGCGATCCAGGGGCAGGTGCTCGTCCTCCTGGCCGTAAGCTCACCGTTCCTCAGCGCCACCTTCCTCATGAACAGGGCCTTCTACGCCAACGAAGACGCCAAGACACCAATGATCATGCAGGTGATCCTCGCCGTCCTGGGCATCGGCCTGGCGCTGGGCGCAGCTGCCCTTCCAGCGGACCGGATCGTCTATGGCCTGGCGATCGCCTACTCGATAGGAAACATTGCCGCCGTGGTGCTCAGCCATGTTTTCCTTACCCGCAAACTGGGCAGCTACGGGGCAGGACACATCTTCGACGTCCACGTGCGGCTCACCGTTGCCGCTCTTGTCTCCGCTGCCGCCGGCGCCGCTGGACTTGCCCTCCTGGGCGGATACAGCGCCGACGGCTTCGCCTGGCGTTCCCTCTCCACTGCCACCGTGGTCCTGATGATCTGCGGCGCGCTGATGGCCGCCGTCTATTTCGCCATGCTGCGGGTGCTGAAAGTCCGGGAGCTCGACGCCCTCCTTAAACCGCTTCTGGCCAAGATCCAGCGCCGGGGCTAAGACGACCAACTCAGGCTTTGGCTCCCCGCGCGGGTAGCATGGGTACAAAGTGGGCAGTACCGGATGGGTTTGGCCCTGAAGATACTGCCTTGGTCCACACCGGCCGCCCTACCGGCGCCGGTGGCAACACAGCTTGCAGTCACAGCCGTTTCCACGGGAGGAACACGTGCCACAGCCGGTAAATGCTGGTTCAGTGCTGGGCGGCCGATACAAGGTCACCGCACAGGTCCTGGCCTCAGCAGAGAATGACCTCGTCCTCGACGGCGTGGACCAGGTGCTCAACCGTGCCGTGAGCATCCTCGTCGCTGCACCCCAGAACGCCAGCCAGGTCAGCGCCAGCGCCCGCGAAATCGCGATTGGCGAGCGTCACTCCACGGTCCAGATCCTCGATCTGGGCGTCAGTGACGGACGCACCTACCTGGTCACTTCAAACGGCAGCGCTGCCGACCTGCTTGACCTGGTCATCGAGCGCGACGCGCCCTACGTGGAGCCGTTCTTTACGGACACACTCGGGTCGGAGATCTTCGGCGTAGCCCGCTCGCGTGAACCGGAGACGGTCGAGGAAGACCGCTACGTCGAAGAGCACGCTCCGAGGGACCGCAAGCCGCTGCTCTCCAACCTGCCCAAGCCCCACCTTCCGCGCTTCGGGCGCGCAGCCGGGGCAACCGGTGCCGGCGCGGCAGGAGCTGCCGGGGCAGGTGCTGAGGCAGAAGCTGAACGGGACCTGGAATACGGTGGCCCGCAGGAGGCCCCCGCCGAGGCCGCAACGGGTGCCGCCGTCGTGCCTCCGCCGCCCAGCCAGAGCCCGCGCACAGCCGCCTACTCGGCGCCAACCCGCGACACCCCCGTGCAGTCACCCAAGGTGAGCCGCTGGGAAGACGAGGACGATTTCCCGGCCGAAGGCTATGCAACGGCCGGTTCCGGAGACCGCAGGGCCTCGAACTTCCCGCGCACGGCTCTGGGTGCGGAATACGAAGCCGAGGAAGAGTACGACGGCTACGACGACGATGACGACCAGCCAGCCCGGGGCGGCGACCGGAAATCCGGGCGCCTCCTGGTAGGCGGCATCCTCAGCGTCATCCTGCTGGTGGCAGTGGTGCTCGTCTTCAGCAACCTTGGCCGGGTCGGGGACATGTTCGCCTCCGATGATCCCTCGGCGACGGTTGCCCAGTCACCGGCAACCACCGAGGAACCTGCCGATGTCCCCGGTGCGGCGCTTCCTGCCCCCGTCACCGCGGGAATCACACGGCTGGTCCCCGGGAACCAGGAACTCGATTCGGTGAACGACGCCGCCCTGCCGCAGATCATCGACGGCAATGCGGCCAGCTACTGGTCCAGCTACGTCTATGCCTCGGATACCTTCGGCGGCCTCGCACCGAGCCTGGCCCTCGTCGTGGAACTGGAAGAGGAATCCGCCATCACCAAGGTGGACATCACCCAGCTGAACGGCAGCGGCGGCAACTTCTCCGTGATGCTCAACGACTCCCCTTCCCTGGACGGAGCCACCACTGTGGCACAGAGCGGCTTCACCGGACCGACCACCTCCATCACCGTGCCCAAGGGCCCGGACGGGGAACCGGCGTCGGCGAGTTACGTGATCATCAACTTCACCCAGCTGCCACGCCTCAGCGGAGTGCAGGCGGAGTATCCCTGGGGCCTTCGTATCGCTGAAATCGGAGTGTCCTGATCCACGCATTCAGGCTGCCGGGAACCGGCCCGGCAGCCCATCATGTGACGCGGGAGCCATTCGGAATAAGCTGTTCCCTGTCAGTGTTGTGAGGTGTGGTTAGCGGTTCGAAGTGTTCCGCCAGCATCGTTCTACCGGAACTCCAAAAAGCCAAGGAAACACCAGGAAAGAGGTTCACAGCACGTGAGCACAGATATTCGTCCCGAAGCCGCTGGTTCCGGCCAGGAAATCCGAGATGTCATCATCGTTGGATCCGGCCCTTCCGGTTACACCGCCGCCATTTACACGGCCCGGGCGAACCTCAAGCCTCTGCTGATCGCCAGCTCGGTCACCGCCGGCGGCGAACTGATGAACACCACTGACGTGGAGAACTTCCCGGGCTTCCCGGAAGGCATCATGGGTCCTGACCTGATGGCAGGCCTCGAGAAGCAGGCCGACCGGTTCGGTACCGAGATCCTCTTTGAGGACGTCACCTCGGTGGACCTTGCCGGCGACATCAAGAAGGTGACCATCGGTACCGGGGAAACCTTCCTGGCCCGCTCGGTGATCATCTCCACCGGCTCCGCCTACCGCGAGCTGGGACTCGACGATGAGAAGCGGCTTTCCGGCCGCGGCGTGAGCTGGTGCGCAACCTGCGACGGTTTCTTCTTCAAGGGCCAGGACATCGCCGTGATCGGCGGCGGGGACTCCGCACTGGAAGAGGCACTGTTCCTTACCAAATTCGCTTCCTCGGTAACCATCGTTCACCGCCGCAACACGCTCCGCGCTTCCAAGATCATGCAGGACCGTGCCCTGGCAAACGAGAAGATCCGCTTCGTCTGGGATTCCGAGGTTGTTGGTATCCACGGCGAAGACAAGGTCACGGGCCTGCGGCTTCGCAACACGGTTGACGGAGCAGAGTCCGAACTCGCCGTAACCGGTATCTTCGTGGCGATCGGCAACGACCCGCGCGTAGACCTGGTCCGCGAGCAGCTGGAACTGACCGAAGCCGGTACCATCGCCGTCCAGGGACGCACCTCGAAGACCTCCCTCCCGGGCGTCTTCGCCGCCGGCGACGTTATCGACCCGACCTACCGCCAGGCCATCACCGCCGCCGGGTCCGGCTGCGTAGCCGCCCTCGACGTCGAGCATTACCTGGCAGACGTTGCCTCCGCGGCGACCGCAGCCACCGTTCCCACCCCGGCGTCGGAAACCGTTTCCGAAAACGCTTCCGTCTAGAGATCCACAAGGAGCAAGAACCATGAGCAACGCCAAAGACGTAACGGATTCCTCGTTCAGCACCGACGTGCTGGCAGCCGACAAGCCGGTCATCGTGGATTTCTGGGCCGAGTGGTGCGGACCGTGCCGCATGCTCTCCCCCATCCTGGATGACATCGCCGCTGAGTACTCGGACAAGGTGGACGTCGTGAAGGTCAACGTGGATGACAACCCCGCCATCGCGGCCAAGTATGGCATCACCTCCATTCCGGCGGTCTACGTCTTCAAGGGCGGTGAGGTTGCGGCCACGTCTATCGGCGCGAAGCCGAAGCAGGTCCTTGAGCAGGAATTCGCGGCCTACCTGAAGTAGGTCCCACTATGCATCCGACGGACGAGAGTCTGCGGAGGCTGGACTCCAGCCGGCGCGTGGTGGCGCTTCGTGAAGCGCTGCTGCGTGCCGGCATTTCCATGTCCTACCTCGCCCCCGACTCGGTCAATAATCCCGCGGTCTTCGACGACCATGTAGACGCCGCCGTGCGCGCCTTCCAGCAGAGCCGCGGACTGATTGTCGACGGCGTGGCAGGGCCCGACACCCAGCGGGCCCTGGCGGAGGCACAGTTCCGTTTTGGCGACCGGGTGCTTGCGTTCGCCGAGGACCAGCCTGCAGTGCGCGGCGACGATGTCGCTGAGCTGCAGCGGCACCTCTCTCACCTTGGTTTCTACTACGGGCACATTGACGGAGAATTTGGGGTCCGAACCCGCTATGCCGTGGCAGAGCTGCAGGAAAACCTGGGGATCCCCGGCACCGGAGTGTGCGACGGCGACACGATGACTGCCATGTCACGCGTCAACCGGGCTATTTCACCCAGCCAGGCCTACGCGCTGCGTGACTACGAACGGTTGGACCGTTCCACGGCGGCCCTGCGCGGACGCACCATCACCCTGAACACCGGGAAATCCACGACCTCCTCCGAGCACGTCACCGAACGGCTGACCGGAGAGCCACTCACCGAACTCCTCGTGGCCACTGATGTCCGCGTACGGGTGGAGCGCATCCTGCGGGAGTTTGGTGCCGAGGTAGTGGAGTTCGATGCCGCTGCCGCCGCCGAGGAAACTCCGGGCCGCACACCAAGCCTGAACGTGAACATCCACTGCGACTGGCTGGACCAGCCGGCGGCGTCAGGCATTGCCGCCTACTACTGGGGCCTGCCCGTCACCGGTGAGCCGCGGTCCCCCATCGGCCAGCGTGCAGCCATCCTTATGATCAAGGAACTTGCCGCACGCACCGATATGGCAAGCCTTGGGGTCCATGCCCGCACCTGGGACACACTCAAGCTGCCGGGCATCCCCTCCGTGGGCATCGACCTTGGGTACCTCAGCAACTTCCACGACGCGCACCGGCTCGCCGATCCCGTATTCCGGCAAACAGTGGCGGACTCGATTGTCATTGCTATCCAGCGCCTGTACCTCCTGGAGGAGGAAGACCAGCCCACCGGCACCCTCGCCCTGGATGACGTCAGCCGGTTCAACCCCATGGAAGACCGCCGCAGGGTTTCCGGCCTGTAGCAACCACCTGTAAATGCCGTGCAGACCGGGTCCGGTCTGCACGGCATCGCTCTGTCCTCTCCGGAAACCATGTCGCATTCCGTTACTGGGTCCCCGGGAGATCTGCCTTCGTACTGAGCAAATGGGTTGCCGTGCTGATGGAATCCGGATGTGTGCGCCAAGTGGCGCGGTGCCGCCGATTCGCGGAGGACCGGGCCCGGCCTGACCACGCTAGACGGATATCGGCACAATCTGTGCAATCTTCGCCCCTAGCGGCTGGGACCCTTGACCTGTATTTTGAGCTCACCCGAAGCTAGCTAAGGAGAGCGGCATGAGCCAGGTGGTCATGTACGGCTCCGTCTCCGTTGACGGCTATATTGCCGATGAACACGACCAGCCGGGGACATTGTTCGAGTGGCTCTCCAGCGGTGACGTCCCGCTCGGTACTGACGGGCAGCTTATGGTCTCACAGCCCTCCTTCGACTACACCACGGCCTACTGGGACCGGATCGGTGTGACGATTGCCGGCCGCCGTGTGTTTGACCTGACGGATGGCTGGGACGGCACGCCCCCTTCGGGCGTGGACCATATGGTCGTGGTGACGCACAGGCCTCCCCCGGAGGGCTGGAACCCCCGCGGATCGTTCTTCTTTGTCGGCGGGGTGGAAGAAGCTGTTGCCAAAGCCAAAGAGCTTGCCGGCGACCGGATTGTGGAAGTCGCCGCGGGCGACGTCGGAGGGCAGGTACTCGCGGCCGGTCTCGTTGACGAGGTTCGAATGGATGTTGCTCCTGTCGTCCTCGGATCCGGCAGACCGTTCTTTGGGGCCGTCGATGTGCCGCGTTCCCTGGGCGATCCTCACGTGGTGGCAGGCAACCGAGTTCTCCACTTGCGGTATAGCGTCAGCCACTGAGCGGTAGATACCTGCTGACGGTCAATCCCTACGCATGATCCCTTGAGAAATTACTCGGTGTTCCAGGCCGGTTACTTGGCTAATCCAGAAATAGTACTTAGTGCTGAGTGCTGTCTCGGCTCGTGCTGTCTCGCGTGCTCTCAGCCAACGGGTGCTCGGCGCCGCTCACCTTTATGGTTGCCTTGAGCTTCGGGATCACCAGCGGGATTCTTCAGGCCCTGCTGGTAGCGGCCTATGTCCGTGAAGGTCCGCTGTATTTCCGGAGGCGGCGGACGAGGTGGTGTGCGCGCAGCGTGCCTGTTTTGTGGTGTGCGCGCAGCGTGCCTGTTAGGTGGGGTACGCCCAGCATCCCTGTCCATGTGGGCGGGATGTGTTTCACGTGAAACAGCTCGTCGAGACTACCCGCATCGGTGCGGGTCCAGTCTTATTTAGCTGGCTTCATGTCTGGCCTGCCATTTACACCTGCAGGATCCACTCAGACCGCACCCACATACTGTTGCAGTTCCCAAGTCATCCGCTGGTTTCACACCAGCCCAGCCGGCCGGGGTGGCCAGGCGTGCATGACCTGTCCCGATGCAATGGAGTCTCTAGGTCGAACCTGCGGGCCGCCGACGGAACCGGACCCGTGAGTTCTGCCGGCACCTGTCCTGTGGTCCTTGTCGGAAGTCCGCACCGTGGGACTGGGAGTCAGTCTTGCCCAATACATGATGCCAGCGTGAAGTCGACAACAGGGCAGGGGCTAGCCGAGGGTGAACACCTCCAACTGGCACACAGGTCTGCTGGTGCTGGACCTTTTGGTTCTTCCGTTACTCTGTTGAGCCGATTTCGTTCGTCCCGTTCGGTTTGTGGGCTAAACACCGCTTCCAAAGGAGTCCTCGAAGGGACTATCCAAAGTCGGTGGCACCAACCCGCCAACGCCGCTGGAGGGACACCGGATACCGGACGTTTGCGGCAAGAAGAGCCATTGCTCCCGGCGTTTCACGTGAAACCGAGCACCGGCTTACGAGTGGTCAAGGAGTCGTGCGCGGGCCTGCTGGCAGACAGCGGGGTAGGGCTGCTGCCTGAAGTGCCCTGACCGAGGAGGCCAAGCATTGTTGCTCGGCGATACCCCATCCCTGCTGAGGCATGGAAAATGAGTTTCGGCTTTCTTGTGCAGGACCCAAGAGAACAATGGCGGCACTCTCGCGCGTCTGCCGCACATCTGGATTGGACGCCGACCGCCCCGAGGCCGCCGCAGTGCTTCTTGACCAGCTGGCTGGCGCGCTCCAGCGTGCTCTACCCGGCCAGCTACCTCCGTTACATCGTCAGGGAATAGGCCCCAACCCAGAATGTCGCTGAGCCTGAGAGCGCTAACTCACCAGGCCAGATTGAGGCTCCGAGGGCAGTTCGACAGAGTGGCAGAAAGAGAGAGTTTGGGGCCGCTGAGCGCCAGCACAGAGGCATCCGCCATGAGCTCAGAACTCTTCCCCTGTATGATTCTCCGATTCTAGAAACATATCCACCCGTGGGCGGCCGCTGTTTACCCTATGGCACATCCTGTGGCTATCCGCGCCTAGCTACTCCGAGGATGAGATCTCAAATGCCGGCGCCACCGACGTAAGCGCCGCTGCTCCCTCCCATTACGGGCTTGCAGTACAGGGCCAAGGCCTGTCCTTTCTGTACGTGGCAGATCCTAAAGCTGGTCCTCCGAAGTGCGTCTGTTTCACGTGGAACGGACTTCCTTCTAGTACGCAATAGGTGTGCCACCCCCCCTACTGATGGGAATCTGGGCAAACCTCATGCCGTCTCATAGGGACGTCCCCTGACGTTGGCATCCTTGCCATATACAAACCAATGCTGGCAATGCACGAGAATGCGCACCAGTATCGCGACACGGAAACTGCAGAGACCAACCCGCATCGCCCGAAGAGATGCTCCAGTCATTACAAGCGGTGGGATCAGCTGGCACAGCCACGCGGCTCTTCCGGCTTACCGACCGCACCTCCACCTGCTCGTGGGGTGACTGGTGACGAGACTAGCCCGCCACATCTTGGGGCCATCCAAAGCCCCATAGCGAGCTAGCAAACTTCAGCAACCAGGTCCCTCTGTGTCAGACTCGCCGGGGCGGACCCCGCACACTCCCGCAGCGACCAGGCTGGTCCTCGCCGTCGACTGCAGGGATTGCGGCCTCCCGGCGGTCCGAGCTTTGTTTCACGTGAAACAAGCGGATGGTGCCTCCGCCACCCTCCTACAGAGACCGTGCCTCGCGGACTAATCGGTCGGTAGCGGACGCTCAGTTCTGCGCGGCTCTGAGTACGTGGTGGCGTTTCACAACCTTTCACGTATGAGCATGGTTCTCTCCGTCCGATCGCGCGGGGCGCCTGGAGATGAACACCTGCACATCCATGGTCATATTTCGCGCACCTGGCAATGGGACCCATCGCTGCTCGAGAGGCCCCGGCCATGGCAGTGCAGGAACGGCCGACGTTTCACGTGAAACTCTGAGTCAGTTACCGCGGCACTCTCGCGGTACAGCGCGGCTGCACGCATCCTCGGGTGCGCCAGTCTCACGTTCCCGGAGTCGTACAGAACCCTCCTCAAAGAACAAGTAGACGTTCCTGCCTATGACCAAACAAAACACGACTAAATAGCCGCAGCTACAAAGGCGATGAGTACCCACTGGACCACAACAAAGTCCACGGGAAACAACTGAGCAGACCAACTTTCCCCTGCAGCGAGGCCAGAGCTAAGCGGTGATCGTCGAAGAGGATCCATTGGGGAGCTCCAGGGCGCAGGATAAAGTCTCATCAAAGTCAGGCCACCTCTACTTTCGCTCACAAAGCGCGGCACTGGTTTCACGTGAAACAGCACTATCACCGGACAGCCGCTTTCATTCTGGATCGGTCGAAGAGACGAGCTGACCGCCGACGCAGAGAATACCAAGCCCTAGAGGTGCATTCGGGACATCGGAACGCGCCAGGCGTCTGCTGGTTCTACCACTAAGGCTGCTAGGGCGTAGTGCAATATCGCTACGGTCAACCAGCTACAGCGACAGAGCACTCACGGGTGGCAACTAAACGAACTGTTTCACGTGAAACGCCCTTGTCCGCAAAAGCCCGTGCTGGTGACGTGCGACTGGTGCGCTTCTGAGTGCGTCGATATATATGTGTCCAGCAGCTCCCGGCTTCGTAACGCGGGGCTCCGGTCCCGGCCCCCATACTAAGTGCAAAAAAGTGTCCCCTGTTTCACGTGAAACAGGGGACACTTTTTAACTACGCTCTAGGACGCCGGCCCTTCAACGGGGTTCAGCACTGCCATGATGCGATTCAGGTCATCGACGCTGGCGAATTCGATACTAACTTTTCCCTTTCGCGCCCCAAGGGTGATCTTGACGTTTGTATCCAGCCGATCGGACAGCGAATTTGCCAGGTAGTCGAGTCGCTCGTGCCTGGCTCCAACCTTGGGTTTTGCTTCCTTAGCTGGCCGTCGAATACCGTCCGACAGCGATACGACTTCTTCCGTGGCGCGGACAGACATGCCTTCAGCCACGATCTTCTGCGCAAGTTTCTCCATCTCGGCCGGCACATTGAGGCCTAGGAGCGCGCGGGCGTGACCCGCCGAAAGTACGCCGGCAGCAAGGCGCCGCTGCACCAGCGGAGGGAGCTTCATCAACCGAAGCGTGTTGGAGATCTGAGGGCGGGACCGGCCGATTCGTTCCGCGAGCTCTTCATGGGAGCACTCAAAATCATCGAGCAGCTGCTGGTAAGCGGCGGCTTCCTCCAGCGGGTTCAGCTGGCTGCGATGCAGGTTCTCCAGCAGCGCGTCGCGAAGAAGGTCAACATCCTGGGTCGACCGGATGATTGCCGGGACTGCAGACAGGCCAGCTTCCCGGCTCGCCCGCCACCGCCTTTCACCCATAACCAGTTCATAAGGGTGCTCTGCGTCGCCCTCTGCAGAGGGACGGACCACAATCGGCTGCAGGACGCCGATTTCGCGAATGGAATGCACCAGTTCCGACATGTCCTCTTCATCGAAGACACTGCGTGGCTGCTTGCGGTTGGGGTGGATGGAATCAATAGGCAGCTCAGCAAAGCGGGCGCCGGGGACTTCCATCAGGGTTTCACGTGAAACGTCATCAGGTTCGGCCGCGGCGGTCGGGACCACACCCCCATCCTTGGTGGCCGCAGCTACCCGCGTGTCAGTCCGCGCGGGATCGCCTCCTGCCGGCCTGGCGTGCTTCTCTGCGGGCTTCGAGACGCCCTTGCGCGTGCCGGCACCGGTTACTGCCTTGCCAGCCGTTACAGGGGCTGTACGCCCTGTTTTCTCGGCCGATGCAGCTTCCCCTGCGGAGGGTACGGGCTTGTCGCTTCCCTTGGCCGCGCGGGTCGACGTCGAACGCGTTGCAGGTTTCTTCTTAGCCGGGGCTCGCAACGCTTCTTTGTTGATTCCCGCTCCACGGCGGGGTCCGCTGCTGCGTCCGGGGCCTGTCTCCTCACTCACGGAAGTAAAGAACAGGTCAACCGGCCGGCCTGCACGCGCAGGCTGGCCGGATTCAGTTGCTTCGACAGGCTCAGCGGTACTGGGGATCAACGCACCCAGACCCCGGCCTAAACCACGACGCTTTTCGGTCATGGGTAAGTCCTTCCCTTATGCACACACAGCAAGCGGCATGGATTGATTGTGAATGTATTCTACGGTTCGCGGCAGCCGGTGCCCGGCAACCAGGAGGGAGTGTCTAGACGGAGCGCTGAGCGATCTCAGCAGCGGCCTCCAGGTAGGACAGTGCGCCCGTGGACGAAGGGTCGTACGTCATGACGGTCTGCTGGTAGCTCGGTGCTTCGGAGATGCGCACCGAACGCGGCACCACGGCGGAAAGGACCTGCTGCGGGAAGTGCTCCCGAACCTCGGCGGCAACCTGGGCAGCCAGGTTGGTTCGGCCGTCGTACATGGTAAGCAGGATGGTCGAAACTACGAGGTCCGCATTCAGGTGCTTCTGGATCATTTCGATGTTCTTGAGCAGCTGGCTGAGGCCTTCCAGCGCATAGTATTCACACTGAATGGGGATCAGGACTTCCCTAGCTGCCACGAACGCGTTCACGGTCAGCAGGCCAAGGCTTGGCGGGCAGTCGATGAAGATGTAGTCCAGCCGTTCCTCACCCGCGGCCTTGCGCTCCGCGGCATACACATCGATTGCCCTGCGAAGGCGCTGCTCGCGCGCCACCAGGGACACCAGTTCAATCTCGGCACCGGCGAGGTGGATAGTTGCAGGGGCACAGATCAGGTTCTTGATGTCAGGGCACTGGGCCACAACGTTAGCCAGCGGCAGGTCGTCGATCAGGACGTCATAGATACTCTCAACGTCGGCTCGGTGATCGATTCCCAAGGCCGTTGAGGCATTTCCCTGAGGGTCAATGTCGATGACCATCACGTTCAGGCCTGCGGTGGCCAGCGCGGCCGCAATATTGACGGTGGTAGTCGTCTTGCCCACCCCGCCCTTTTGGTTGCTCACAGTCATGATCCGGGTTTCAGCCGGACGCGGCAGCACGCGGCCCATCAACTTTTCGCGGCGGCGGGTCTCGCTGGCCAACTCGCGGGCCAGGGGCGTGCTTTCGTCCATCAGATCCATAACGTCTACCGACTCGGACGGGAGGACCGCCTGGCCGGCTACACCACCTTCGCTGGTCTCGGAATCAGGCACATCGGATGCGCCGGCAGACTGTGTTGCAACAGCATGTCCTGTTTCACGTGAAACAGGCAAGTGAGCGGACGGCTCCTCAACCTCTTGAGGTTGTGACCTCGAGAAAGGCGATGAGAAGGCAGAGCCGAGCGCGGCAAAGGGGGGAATTCGTTTTGCGGCAGAATCGCGCACACTCACCGGGACATGCTCACTTTCACAACATAAGGCATTACTGCCACTAGCCTATCGGCTGCCCCGCGAAATACCGGGATCGGTCCGGGTGTGTGCACAGCGGATGAACGCTGTGCGGGACTAGACCACAATCCGTACGACTGTGGTGTGCTCCTCAAGGATTTCTTCCCCGGCAGTCACTACCGTGGTTTCTTTCCCTCCAAGCTTGCGAATCTGCTTGGCGGCTTTCTCTATTTCCTCGGCTGCACTTCGGCCCTTGATGGCCAGGACCACACCGGATCCGCCTAGGAGCGGGATCGTTAGACCGGAGAGACCGGAGAGGGCCGACACGGCACGGGCGGTGACAACGTCAACGTCCACCTTGCCCACAGCCTGCTCAGCGCGCCCGCGGATCACCGTGACATTGCCGAGCTCGAGATCCTCAATGACCTCGTTGAGCCACGTCACCCGTCGTTCCAGGGGTTCAATGAGCGTCATGGAAAGGTCTGGACGGGCGATCGCCAGGCATAGGCCCGGCAGCCCGGCTCCGGATCCTACATCGGCGACCTTGCTTCCCTGCGGAATAAGGTCTGCGACAACGGCACAGTTAAGCACGTGGCGGCTCCACAGCCGGGGAACTTCCCGCGGCCCCAGAAGGCCCCGCTCCATGCCCGATGTTGCCAGGTGCTCAACGTAACGCTCGGCCAGAGGCAGGCGGTCACCAAAAACCTTAACCGCCGCCGAGTGTTCGGCAGGCGTTATCTCAACCACGTGAAAACAATCCTTGTCTTAGATGAGTACTCGCGGATTCCGGAACTGACGGCGCTACGCGTCGGACAGGGAAACCACGATGTGCCGGCCTGCGCCTTCACCCTCGGATTCGCTGACGAGTCCCAGCTCGGCGACGGCGTCGTGCACGATCTTGCGTTCGTACGCGCTCATTGGAGCCAGGGCAACGTCCTTGCCCGAGGTCTTGGCGCGTGAGACGGCGTCCTCGGCGATGCGGTGCAGTTCCTCGCTGCGCTCCTTGCGGTATCCGGAGATATCCAGCACGAGGCGTGAGCGGTTGTCCGTAGCCGTCAGCACGGAGAGGCGGGTCAGCTCCTGAAGCGCTTCCAGGACCTCGCCGTCGTGCCCTACGAGGGACTGGAGCCCGGAGTCGTCGCCTTCCTCGGAAACGACCGAAATGTAGGTACGCCCGCTGCGGACCTCAATGTCGATATCACCATCGATATCGGCAATATCAAGCAGTTCCTCGAGGTAGTCGGCGGCTACATCGCCCTCCTCCTCCAGGCGGCTTGCAGCACCGTTCCCGGCGGCCAGTTCTTCTACGGTCTCGTCGACGTGCTCAGTACTCATCTTTTCTTCCTGTTCTTGCGCTGGGGCTGCTGGCGCTGGCCCTTTGCGGGGACGGGTACTTCTTCGGCCGGCTCGGCCTTCTTCTCACCCAGCAGCGGAACCATCGGCAGGCCCTTGCGTGCACGGCGCTCGGCCAGTGCCTTGGCGGCAGGGGATCCGGGGGTAGGCATGCGGCGGATCACGAAGAACTGCTGCGCCATGGTCCACAGGTTGGTGGTGGTCCAGTAGATCAGGACACCGATCGGGAAGTTGATGCCGCCAACGCCGAATACCAGCGGCAGTACGTACAGCATCATCTTCTGCTGGCGCATGAACGGGCTCTGCAGCGCTTCTTCGGACATGTTCTTGGACATGATCTGCTTCTGCGTAATGAACTGCGAGGCAGTCATGGCAATGATCATGATGACCGAGAGAACGATGACGGAAGTGTGGCCCTCAGTGCCGAAACCGTGGAGCAGCGAGGAGGAAAGCGGTGCGCCCAGGATGGTTGCTTCATCGAACTGGGTGATCGCCGCGGGCGTCAGGGCGCCAATGCCCTCACCGCCGGCGCTGGCGTTGGAAACACCGTTGAGGACCTGGAACAGGGCGAAGAAGAACGGCATCTGGATCAGCATCGGCAGGCAGGCCGCGAAGGGGTTGGTGCCGTGCTTCTTGTAGAGCGCCATCTGCTCCTGCGTCATTGCCTGACGGGAGAGCTGGTCGGTCTTGCCCTTGTACTTCTGCTGCAGCTTGCGCAGGTCCGGCTGCAGCGACTGCATCCCGCGCTGGGCCTTGATCTGCTTGACGAAGACGGGAATCAGCGCAGCCCGGATCACGATCACGAGGCCAATGATGGACAGTGTCCAGGTCCAACCGGAGGCGGCATCCATTCCGAGGAAGACGAATCCCTCGTGGAAGATCCACATGATCCATGACACCACCCACTTGAAGGGGAACAGTATCGTGTCGAAGAAACCCATTTACACTCCTCAAGCCGCCGAGCGGCTGTCTTCGTCTGCCGGAATCACGGGATGATTCAGCACAATAATCTTGGGGACTGACTCCTGGGGCCAGCTCCGGCGGCCCGCGGGCACATGGTCCACTCCGCCGTCGTTCCAGGGGTGGCAGCGAACGAGCCTCCGGGCAGCCAGCCAGGTCCCCTTAACCGCGCCGTGCACGGTAACGGCCTCCAGGGCGTAAGCCGAACAGGAGGGGAAGAAGCGGCACACCGGCCCATAGAGCGGGGAGACTACCTTGCGGTAGGCGATGAGGAAACCGATGAGAAGATTCCGCGGCAGGTGCCAGAAAAAGAGCAGGACAGCGCGGAAAAAGGCAGCACTGACAGAGGCCTTCGCCGGATCACTTCCGGTGCGGCCCATGTTCTGCCCCTCCCTCATCTGTGTGGAACTTGCTGGGAAAGCTTGTTCAAACATGCGCAGAGGGCAGCCGCGTAGTCGGCGCTTAACTGCGCCCACGACGCCGACGCCGCCGCCGGCAGGGCTCTGACGACAATGTCCAACCCGGTGGGGTTTTCTGCCAGGCTCTGCGCTGCTGCTTCTCTCAGTCTTCTCTTAACGAGGTTGCGTGTCACGGCGTTCCCGACCGCCTTCGACACAATGAACCCGACGCGCGTAGGCGCGGCCGGGTTTGGCACTGCATATAAGACTACGTTCCGGCGCCCGCTTCGGGCACCGGAACGTACGGTATGGGAAAAATCCGCCGACGACCGTACCCGGTTCCTCGCGGCCAGCATTCAGGACGCCAAGGTGGTGGGACTGAGCTGCTGCTGCAGCATCGGCAAACCTAAGGCTGTTTTACGCCGACAGTTCGGTGCGGCCCTTGGAACGGCGTGCAGAAAGGATGGCACGGCCGGCACGGGTACGCATGCGAAGGCGGAAGCCGTGCTTCTTGGCACGACGGCGGTTATTCGGCTGAAAAGTCCGCTTGCTCACGGTGGTTACTCCAAGACAATATGCGCTGCGCCTGCTGCATCAAGGGGGAAGCACAAGCGGCGCTAAGTTTTCATGTGACTGACTACGCTCAACCCGGACCTGGACCCTGATTCCCAGAACCCTGATGGGCATGAATGAGTGCAGATAGCAGACACAAAGGACTACTCAACGTTAGGTGAGACCCCGAATCCAGTCAAACCGGCGGTGCGCGGCCTGTGGGGCTGGATCTATCAACACCTGTGGACAAGTGCCCCAGATCGCGCCATGGCGTGGCATTGTGAGAGACATCCCAAGTCGCGGGGGACCGCGGGAATCCAGCTACCGGCTGGGGAAAACTTGATCTAGAGTTGGCGCGGGGCGTTTATCCACTGCTGTGTATAAGTCTGTGGATGAGCCCTCCGGGATCCAGGCCTGGATCCCGGTTTCTTAGACCGCCCCCAGCGGGCGTCACGAGAGGTTTTTGTGGGTACGGACGAAATCAACGATGTCGGCAGCTCCTGGCGCAAGGTCATCCGAACGCTGGAGTCCGATGACAGGGTCTCGCCCCGGCAGCGCGGCTTCGTTGTCCTGGCCCAGGCGCAGGGCCTGATCGGAACCACCTTGCTGGTGGCCGTTCCCAATGAATTGACGCGCGAAGTCCTCCAGACACAGCTGAAGAACATCCTTGACGAGGTCCTCAAGACTGTTTTCCAGGCCGATATCCAGTGCGCATTCGTTATCGACGCCGACCTGACCCCCGTAGTTCAGGCAGAACCGGAACCGGAACCGGAAGAGTCCTCCCCCTCACCTGTGCCTTCCGGTGAGAGCGCACCGTCTCCCACCCCTCCGAGCACTTCCCAGGAATTCGGCCGGCTGAACCCCAAGTACGTTTTTGAGACTTTCGTCATCGGTTCTTCCAACCGGTTTGCCCATGCTGCAGCAGTTGCCGTGGCAGAGGCCCCGGCTAAGGCCTACAACCCGCTCTTTATCTACGGCGACTCGGGGCTGGGCAAGACCCACCTGCTGCACGCGATCGGACATTACGCCCGTCACCTCTACACCGGCATCCGGGTGCGCTATGTGAACTCCGAGGAATTCACCAACGACTTCATCAACTCCATCCGCTATGACGAGGGTGCGAGCTTCAAGCAGCTCTACCGCAACGTTGACATCCTGCTGATTGACGACATCCAGTTCCTCGCCAACAAGGACGCGACCCAGGAAGAGTTCTTCCACACCTTCAATGCCCTGCACAACCACAACAAGCAGGTTGTGATCACCTCCGACCTGCCGCCCAAACAGCTCTCGGGCTTCGAGGAACGCATGCGTTCGCGTTTCGAATGGGGCCTGCTCACTGATGTCCAGCCTCCGGAGCTGGAAACCCGCATTGCGATCCTGCGCAAAAAGGCCATCGGGGATTCGCTCAGCGCCCCGGACGATGTCCTGGAGTACATCGCTTCGAAGATCTCGACCAACATCCGCGAACTTGAAGGGGCCCTGATCCGGGTAACCGCGTTCGCCAGCCTGAATCGGCAGCAGGTTGATGTTGGACTGGCTGAGATTGTCCTAAAGGACCTGATAACTGACGACGGCGCCCAGGAAATCACGGCGGCCTCCATCCTCGGGCAGACGGCAGCATACTTCCAGATCAGCCTGGAGGAGCTGTGCAGCAAGTCGCGCACCCGGACACTGGTGACGGCCCGGCAGATCGCCATGTATCTCTGCCGGGAACTGACAGACATGTCCCTGCCGAAGATCGGCCAGGAGCTCGGAGGACGCGATCACACGACCGTGATTCACGCCGACCGGAAGATCCGCGAACTCATGGCTGAGCGCCGGGCGATCTACAACCAGGTCACGGAACTGACGAACCGGATCAAGCAGCAGCAGCGCGAAGCCTAGAAAATCCGCGCCAGCACAGGGATGTAAGGGCCCCGAAGGGGCTCGAAATTAACAGATGTGGACAAGGGTGTGGATAACTCGGTGGACAACCCAGAACATCGTGGACTTCCCTGTGGATACGCGGAACGACAAAAAAGTTCCCAACACCCGGCCTCAGCGCGTAGGCTGGCCATCCACAAGTTATCAACAGGCTTAAATCGCAGATCCGGGCCGGTGAGGCGAGTTGTCCACAGTATCCACAGGAGTTATTAACACTACGAATCTTAAGAAATTGGGTTCCACCAAATAACATCTGACCTTCCGGGCCAAACATCCGATCTTCCCAAGCAGGCTCATCAAGGTCAGGGAAGATGGTGTCCGGTCCTGTTGGGCAAACGCACAAAGCCTCCTCCCTGCCCGTACTCCGTGCAGGGAAAACCAAGCTGGCGGTAAGCTGGCACAGAGTATTGTTGTGATTCCCAGGCGGACAGCCCGGGCGGCAGCGCCGCACGATTTGCTCCCTCACGTGTTCATGAAAATTCAGTAGTACTGATAAGTACGTTGTGAAAGGCGGCACCCTGCAGTGAAGTTCAGAGTTGAGCGGGATGTCCTGGCCGAGGCGGTTACGTGGACAGCACGGTCCCTCTCCCCCCGCCCGCCGGTTCCGGTGCTTTCGGGCCTGCTGATCAAAGCGGAGTCCGGCTCCCTGAGCATTGCCAGCTTCGACTACGAGATTTCCGCGAGGCTGCAGATCCCTGCAGACATCTCTGAAGAGGGCACCATCCTGGTATCGGGCCGGCTGCTGGCAGAGATCTGCCGCAGCCTCCCCTCGGCGCCGGTGGACGTGGAAACTGACGGATCCAAGGTCACGCTGACTTGCCGCAACAGCCGCTTCAACCTGGCAACCATGCCGGTCTCCGAATACCCTGAGCTCCCCGCACTCCCGGATGTCAGCGGAGTGGTTGACGGCGATGCCTTCGCGCAGGCTGTTTCCCAGGTGATCATCGCCGCCAGCCGTGATGACACCCTGCCGATCCTCACCGGTGTGCGGATGGAGATCGAAGACGATCTCATTACGTTCCTAGCCACCGACCGCTACCGGCTCGCCCTGCGTGAACTCCCCTGGAAGCCCGCCACCCCGGGAATCTCGACCTCCGCCCTGGTGAAGGCAAAAACGCTGAATGAAGTGGCGAAAACGCTCGGCAGCGGAGGGGACCTGAACATTGCCCTGTCCGGGGACAGCGAACTTATCGGGTTCGAAAGCGGAGGGCGGCGAACGACGTCGCTCCTGGTGGACGGGGACTACCCGAAGATCCGGTCCCTGTTCCCCGAGAACACGCCAATCCACGCCACCGTCGAAACCCATGCCCTGGTCGAAGCGGTCCGCCGCGTCTCTCTCGTCGCGGAGCGGAATACGCCGGTGCGCCTTGCCTTCACCGACGGTCAGGTCACCCTTGATGCCGGGACCGGCGAAGATGCCCAGGCCTCCGAGGCGCTTGAAGCATCCCTCGTCGGCGACGACATCACCGTCGCGTTCAACCCGCACTACCTCAGCGAAGGCCTTGGTGCCTTCCCCAGCAAGTACGTGCGTTTCTCCTTCACTACCCCGCCGAAGCCGGCCGTGATCTCCGCACAGGAAGAGCTCACCGGCGACGACCAGGAAGACTACCGGTACCTGCTGATGCCGGTCCGGCTGCCTAACCAGTAAGGCTTTCCGCCGCATCTCGAGAGCCTTTCCAGTCCACGCCTGTGGACCTGAGCAGGAAGGAACCGAAATGCACATTGGCCTGATCGGACTGGGAAAAATGGGCCTGCCCATGCGGGAAAGGCTGCGTTCCAAAGGCATCCAGGTCTCCGGCTTCGACCGGAACCCGGTGCTCTCCGACGCCGGCTCGCTGACGGAACTGGCCGCCCAGCTAACGGTTCCGCGCCTCGTGTGGGTCATGGTCCCGAGCGGCAGCGCCACCTCGGCGGTGGTTACCGACCTCGCTGAGGTCCTCAGCGAGGGGGACCTCGTGATCGAAGGCGGAAATTCCCGCTATACCGATGACCTCAGGCATGCCGAACAGCTGGCGTCCCGGGGCATCCGGTACCTGGACTGCGGTGTCTCGGGAGGAGTCTGGGGCCGGGAAAACGGATACGGCCTGATGGTGGGCGGAAACGAGACCGACGTCGCCGAAGCAATGCCGGTCTTCGACGCCCTCCGCCCTGAAGGGGACCGGGCCGACGGGTTCGTGCACGCTGGCTCCGTCGGTGCGGGCCATTACGCCAAGATGGTGCATAACGGCATCGAATACGGGCTCATGCAGGCCTACGCCGAGGGGTACGAACTGCTCGAATCCCAGGAAATCATCCAGGATGTAGGCGGCATTCTCCGTGCTTGGCAAAGCGGAACGGTTATCCGCTCCTGGTTGTTGGAACTGGCCGTCAGGGCCGTGAAGGAGGACCCGGGGCTCAGCCGGATAGCGGGATTTGTCGAGGATTCGGGTGAGGGCCGCTGGAGCGTGGAGGAAGCGCTGGCCGCTGAAGTTCCGGCCCCGGTGATCTCAGCGGCAGTGTTTGCCCGTTTCACCTCGCGGCAGGAGGATTCGTCGGCCATGAAGCTGGTCGCGGCCCTGCGCGGACAATTCGGCGGCCACGCCGTAAGGCAGGCTTCCGGTCCGGACACCGCGGCACCGGCGCAGCGTTCCCAGACGGAGGCCGAACAGGCAATCGGGGAAACCGGCGCCCCGGAGTGAGCGGTTGTAGGCTGGATGCGGAAGGCCGCAGGCGGCCGGATGGCAGATGCAAGGAATGGAAGGCAGGCCCAGGTGGAGCAGCGTGTACGTTGATTACCTTTCCCTGACCGGTTTTCGAAGCTACGGGCAGCTGGATCTCAGCCTGAACCCCGGCGTCAGCGTATTCGTGGGCCCGAACGGCACGGGCAAGACCAACATCGTCGAATCGATCGGTTATCTGGCCTCGCTCTCATCCCACCGCGTGAGTTCCGATGCGCCGCTGGTCGCATTCGACGCCGAGCAGGCCCTGGTACGGGCACGCGTTGTCCGCGGTTCCCAGTCCACGGCGCTGGAAGTGGAGATCAACCCCGGCAGGGCCAACCGGGCACGCATCAACCGCGCCAACCCGGTGCGTGCCCGGGACATCCTGGGCATCTGCCGCACCGTCCTGTTCGCTCCGGAAGACCTTGCCCTGGTCAAGGGCGACCCGTCGTCCCGCCGCCGCTTCCTCGATGACCTGATCGTTTCCCTGGTTCCGCGGCACGCCGCGACCCGTGCGGACTATGAGCGGGTCCTCAAGCAGCGCAATGCCCTGCTGAAATCCGCCCGGATCAGCGGCCGGTTCACCTCTGCCCATGAGGCTACCCTCGAGGTGTGGGACCATCACATGGCCGAGGCCGGTGCGCAGCTGGTTGCCGCGCGCCTGCAGGCACTTGACCGGCTCAGCCCGCATCTGAAAGGTGCTTACCAAGACCTAACCGACGGTTCGAAGGAAGTCAGCGGGACATACCGTTCAACGCTGCTGGGCGAAGTGGACGACGACGGCGCCTCACCCTCCGGCGCCGATCCGGCGGAGCTGCTGGGGCTGACTCAGGAAGAGCTCCGCGAGCGGTTCCTGCAGGCGTTCGCCGCGAACCGGAAACGCGAAATCGACCGGGGAGTATCGCTGGTGGGCCCGCACCGCGACGACGTCGAGCTTTCCCTGGGGCAGGCACCGGCGAAGGGGTATGCCTCCCACGGCGAGACCTGGTCGCTTGCCCTGGCTATGCGCCTGGCGTCCTACTACCTGCTGCGCGACGACGATCCGACGCCCGGGTCGGGTCCCATCCTGATCCTGGATGATGTCTTCGCTGAACTCGATGCCGGCCGCCGCGGCCGGCTCGCATCGATCGTGGCGGGAGCCGAACAGGTACTCGTGACTGCTGCAGTTGCCGAAGACATCCCCGAAGCCCTGGCCGGAGACCAGATCCCCGTCATCCCCGGAGGAATCCGTGCAGCCGCAGGATGAGGCACCTGGCGGGAGCGGTTCGGAACCCGTCGCAAATGATCTTCCGGATGCCGCCCAGGAACAGCTGAACCGGATGCGGCAGGCAGCGCAGGCCCGCGGGAACCAGCGGATGCCGGCCACCAGACGGAAACAGGCACGAAAATCAACGCCGTTCATTCCGGGGGAGTACACCGGACGCGACCCCCAGGGCCTGGGCAAGGTTTTCAGCCGGTTCGTTAACGAACGCGGCTGGAATTCGCCGGTGGCGGTAGGGTCTGTCATCTCGCGCTGGGAAGAGCTCGTTGGTCCGGATGTCAGCGCCCACTGCAAGCCCGAGTCCTTCTCCGACACCACCGTGCAGGTCCGGTGTGACTCCACAGCCTGGGCGACCCAGCTGCGGCTGCTGCGCCAGACACTGATTGAACGCTTCGACGCCGAACTCGGCAGCGGCGTCGTCACACGCATCGAAGTGATCGGTCCGGCGGCGCCTAACTGGCGCAAGGGCCTGCGCAGCGTCAAGGGCCGCGGCCCCCGGGACACCTACGGATAGTTGACTGTGGGGTGGGTGCGAAAAAAGTTGTTGAAAAAACGCTCTAATTGTGCTCGCGTTCACACGCCTTCCGTGCGGGTTTGCGGGCTGCAAACCCCGCAGGACGTATCCGGAGCCGTGGAACCGCTTGAAAACCGCTCATAACCCGCTTTAGTGGCCGCTGGAGGGGTGTTTTGGCCAGCAAAGGTCCCCTTAGCACGGTAGAATTGGTAATAGAGGTCCCCTGTCCGCTGCAGGACGGGGTGCCAAATTCTGACCGACACAAGAGGAGTCGACAGCACCTGTGGCTAACGACAATGAGCTTGGCAACGAGCTAGACAACACGGAGCCCGTCCCCCAGGAAGACAGTGAGGCCCTGGCGCCGCACGAATACGGTGCCAATGAGATCACTGTCCTCGAAGGCCTGGAAGCTGTGCGCAAGCGCCCGGGTATGTACATCGGTTCCACCGGTCCCCGCGGACTGCACCACCTGGTGTACGAAGTGGTGGACAACTCGGTTGATGAAGCCCTCGCCGGATACTGCGACCGCATCGATATAACTCTCCAGGCTGACGGCGGTGTCCGGGTATCCGACAACGGGCGCGGCATCCCCGTGGACATGCACCCGACGGAAAACATGCCCACCGTCCAGGTGGTCATGACCATCCTGCATGCCGGCGGCAAGTTCGGCGGCGGCGGCTACGCCGTTTCCGGCGGCCTGCACGGCGTTGGCATCTCAGTGGTTAACGCCCTCTCCGCCCGCGTCGAAACCGAAGTCAAGCGTCAGGGCTTCGTATGGCGGCAGACCTTCGAGAACGGCGGCCACCCGGTGGGCAGCCTGCGTAAGGGTGAGGAAACGGAAGAAACCGGAACCACCCAAACGTTCTACCCGGACCCGGAAATCTTCGAGACCACAGAGTTCGATTTCGAGACCCTCCGCGCCCGCTTCCAGCAGATGGCGTTCCTGAACAAGGGCCTGCGCATTGTCCTGACGGACGAGCGTGCACCGGACGAGACGGCTGAGGAAATCGCCGACGACGCCACCGATGCCGAGGACGCCCCAAAGCACCGCATGGTCGACTACATGTACGCCAACGGCCTGCTGGACTACGTCCACCACCTGAACAGCTCCAAAAAGGTGGAGGTCATCCACGACGACATCATTGCCTTCGAAACCGAAGACAATGACAAGAAGATGGCCGTGGAAATGGCCCTGCAGTGGACCACCGCATACTCCGAAAGCGTCCACACCTACGCAAATACGATCAACACCCACGAGGGCGGCACGCACGAAGAAGGTTTCCGTGCAGCCATGACCTCGCTGATCAACCGCTATGCGCGCGAGAAGAACATCATCAAGGAGAAGGACGACAACCTCACGGGCGACGACATCCGTGAGGGCCTTACCGCAGTCATCTCCGTGAAAATCGCCGAACCGCAGTTCGAAGGCCAGACCAAGACCAAACTCGGCAACTCCGAGGTCAAGGGCTTCGTCCAGCGCGTGGTGACCGACCAGCTTGGTGACTGGCTGGAACGCAATCCCGGTCCGGCCCGCGACGTCATCCGCAAGTCCATCCAGGCTTCCCAGGCGCGGCTCGCTGCCCGCAAGGCACGCGAATCCACCCGCCGCAAGGGACTGCTGGAGTCCGGCGGAATGCCCGGCAAGCTCAAGGACTGCTCCTCCAAGGATCCTTCAAGGTCCGAAATCTACATTGTGGAGGGTGACTCGGCAGGCGGTTCGGCCGTGCGCGGCCGGAATCCCGAAACGCAGGCCATCCTGCCGCTGCGCGGCAAGATCCTGAACGTTGAGCGTGCCCGCCTTGACCGTGCCCTCTCCAACGCCGAAGTGCAGTCCATGATCACGGCCTTCGGCGCCGGGATCGGCGAGGACTTCGACGTGGAGAAGGCCCGGTACCACAAGATCGTGCTGATGGCCGATGCCGACGTCGACGGCCAGCACATTACGACCCTCCTGCTGACGCTGCTCTTCCGCTACATGCGTCCGCTCATCGAGCAGGGCTACGTCTACCTGGCGCAGCCCCCGCTGTACCGCATCAAGTGGTCCAACCACCCGCACGACTACGTTTACAGCGACCGGGAGCGCGACGAAGTCGTGGCCCGCGGCCTGGCCAACAACCAGCGCCTGCCCAAGGACAACGGCATCCAGCGCTACAAGGGCCTGGGTGAAATGGACTACACCGAACTCTGGGACACCACCATGGACCCCGACCACCGCACGCTGCTGCAGGTCACCATGGATGATGCCGCCTCCGCGGACCAGGTCTTCTCGGTGCTCATGGGTGAGGACGTCGAGTCCCGCCGCAACTTCATCCAGCAGAACGCCAAGGATGTCCGGTTCCTGGACATCTAGTGCCGCAGCTACCCGGACTTTTTAAGAACTTAGAACGGAACACAACCAATGAGTGATGAGACCCCGGAGGTCCCCGGAGGCGAGCTCGAACCCGTCAGCGGGAACGTCATCTCCGACCGCGTGGAGCAGATTGACCTGCAGACTGAAATGCAGCGCTCCTACCTGGACTACGCCATGGCGGTCATCGTCGGGCGCGCCCTGCCGGACGTGCGCGACGGCCTGAAGCCCGTGCACCGCCGCGTCATCTACGCGATGTACGACGGCGGCTACCGGCCCGACCGGTCCTTCAACAAGTGCGCCCGCGTGGTTGGCGAAGTCATGGGCCAGTACCACCCGCACGGCGACTCAGCGATCTACGATGCGCTGGTCCGCCTGATCCAGGACTGGGTCATGCGAGCACCGCTGGCCCTTGGCCAGGGCAACTTTGGCTCTCCGGGCAACGACGGCGCTGCCGCACCGCGTTACACCGAAACCAAGATGGCACCGCTGGCCATGGAGATGGTCCGTGACATCGACGAGGAAACCGTCGATTTTATGGACAACTACGACGGCCGCAACCAGGAACCCACCATCCTGCCGGCCCGCTTCCCGAACCTGCTGGTCAACGGTTCCTCCGGCATCGCCGTCGGCATGGCCACCAACATTCCCCCGCACAACCTGCGCGAGGTGGCTGACGGTGTGCAGTGGTACCTGGAGCACCCGGAGGCTTCCAACGAGGAGCTGCTCGAGGAACTGATTAAGCGGGTCAAGGGACCGGACTTCCCCACCGGCGCCACGATTCTGGGCCACAAGGGCATCGAGGACGCCTACCGCACCGGCCGCGGTTCCATCACCATGCGGGCCGTGGTCAACGTGGAGGAAATACAGGGGCGCACCTGCCTGGTTGTCACCGAGCTGCCCTACATGGCCAACCCGGACAACCTGGCCATCAAGATTGCCGAACTGGTCAAGGACGGCAAGATCACCGGCATCGCCGATATGCGCGATGAAACCTCCGGCCGCACCGGCCAGCGCCTGGTAATCGTCCTCAAGCGCGACGCCGTCGCCAAGGTTGTGCTGAACAACCTGTACAAGCACACGCAGCTGCAGGACAACTTCGGTGCCAACATGCTTGCCATCGTTGACGGTGTGCCCCGCACGCTGAGCCTGGATGCGTTCATCCGGCACTGGGTCACCCACCAGCTCGAGGTCATCGTCCGGCGTACCCGTTACCGGCTGCGCAAGGCCGAGGAAGTCGCTCACATCCTGCGCGGCCTGCTCAAGGCACTGGATGCACTGGATGAGGTCATTGCCCTGATCCGCCGCTCCAGCACCGTGGACGAAGCCCGCACCGGCCTGATGCAGCTGCTGGACATCGACGAACTGCAGTCCCAGGCCATCCTGGACATGCAGCTGCGCCGCCTGGCAGCCCTGGAACGGCAGAAGATCCAGGACCAGCACGCCAAGCTCGAACTTGAAATCGCCGAGTACAACGCCATCCTCGCCTCCGAGGAACGCCAGCGCAGCATTGTCAGCGAAGAGCTGGCCGAGATCGTGGACAAGCACGGAGATGAGCGCCGCACCAAGGTCCTAATGGGCTACGACGGCGACATGAGCATGGAAGACCTGATCCCCGAAGAGGAAATGGTCGTCACCATCACCCGCGGCGGCTACGTCAAGCGCACCCGCAGCGACAACTACCGGGCGCAGCACCGCGGCGGCAAGGGCATCCGCGGTGCCCAGCTGCGCGGAGACGACGTCGTTGAGCACTTCTTCGTCACCACCACGCACCATTGGCTGCTCTTCTTCACCAACCTGGGCCGGGTCTACCGCGCCAAGGCCTATGAGCTGGCCGAAGCCGGACGCGACGCCAAGGGCCAGCACGTTGCGAACCTGCTGGCGTTCCAACCGGACGAACATATCGCCCAGGTTCTGGACCTGCCCGACTATGACGCTGCTCCGTACCTGGTGCTGGCCACCAAGCGCGGCCTGGTCAAGAAGACCCAGCTCTCCGACTACGACACCAACCGCTCGGCTGGCGTCATCGCCATCAACCTGCGTGAAGGCGACGAAGTGGTTTCGGCCCAGCTGGTCTCCGAAACGGACGACCTGATGCTGGTATCCCGCAAGGGCCAGTCGCTGCGGTTCACCGCGACCGACGAGGCTCTTCGTCCCATGGGACGCGCCACATCAGGTGTCACCGGCATGAAGTTCCGCGAAGACGACGAGCTGCTCGCAGCCGACGTGGTGACCGAAGACTCCTATGTCTTCATCGTGACCGAGGGCGGCTATGCCAAGCGCACCAGCGTGGATGAATACCGTGTCCAGGGCCGAGGCGGACTGGGCATCAAGGTTGGCAAGTACAACGAGGACCGGGGCCACCTGGTGGGCGCGATGGTTGTCCAGGAAGAGGACGAGGTCCTGGTGGTAATGCAGGGCGGCAAGGTTGTGCGCTCCGCAGTCTCAGGGGTCCCCGCGAAGGGCCGCGACACCATGGGCGTCATTTTTGCCAAGCCGGACAAGAACGACCGCATTATTGCGGTGGCCCGGAACTCCGAGCGTGACCTCGCCGTGGATGCGGACGAGGACGAGGCAGCTGCCGGCGGCGAATCTGTGGAGGTATCCGTGGATGAAGTACCGTTGTCTACAGACGAAACGGCTGGGCGCGACGCGCAGTCTGCTGAAGATGGAGGTACCGAGTGAGCTCGACCAACTCTAACGCCAGGTCCGGCGGCGGACCGAGGGTGAAGACCCCGGCCCGGCCTGCCCAGCGGCCTGGGACGGGTCAGAGCGCGCCAGGCGGCAACCGACAGCCGCTGGTCAAGCCGGCACCCAAGGCGAAGGCCCGCAAGGCCCGCCTGCTGGTGAGCAAGATCGACCCGTGGTCGGTCCTGAAGATGTCCTTCCTGCTCTCCGTTGCCCTCGGAGTGGTGACGGTTGTGGCTGCGATTGTCTTGTGGACGGTCCTGGACCTCACCGGCATCTTCGACCAGGTAAACCGGCTCCTGGGTGAAATCGCCGGGTCTGAATCCGGCGGATTCGACCTGCGGGAGTTTGCGTCGCTGGGACAGGTGGTGTCATTCGCCACGATCATCGCAGTCGTCAATGTCCTGCTTCTGACTGCACTGTCGATGCTTTCGGCCGTGCTGTACAACATCGCCTCCACCCTGGTGGGCGGCATCGGCGTCACCCTCACCGACGACTAATTGCGCGTCTTTTCCGGTGCGGGCAGCACGCCCGCACCGGAAGAACGCAGCGGATTTGTTGAACTGGTCGAGGGTACGGTAGAGTCTTATCTCGGCCCGGTGAGGTATCGGGGCGTATAGCTCAGGCGGTTAGAGCGCTTCGCTGATAACGAAGAGGTCCCAGGTTCAAGTCCTGGTACGCCCACGGAAGACCATGAGAATGGTTGACCACAACGGCAAGGAGACACTGTGAAGAAGCTGATTGCAATTGCAGCGGCAACGGCAGCGGGAGTCTTCGCCTTCAAGAAATGGCAGGAAACTGCTGCGGAGAAATCCGTCTGGAAGGCCTCGACCGACAAGGTTGAGTAGCTCCACTTAGGAACGGCCCGGTTTGACCACCCTCACAGGTGGGATATACTGGTGAAGTTCCAAATTCGGGGGCATGGCGCAATTGGTAGCGCACCTGCTTTGCAAGCAGGGGGTTCGGGGTTCGAGTCCCCGTGCCTCCACCGAAAGAGAGTCCCGGCCAACTGGCCGGGACTTTCTGCTTTAACCGAAGTCCTGCGCCCGCACCAGCCGACGCCGGGCGGCGGCCGACACAAGAGCGCCTGTACGTCACAGGTACGGCCAGGGAACGGGCACAGGCAATAACCTCGGGGAATGACCTTTTTCCTCGCCGTTGTCGGCGTGCTGGGCGTCTCTGCGTCCGGACCCATCATGGCAGCCACGGCCGCGCCGGCCCTAGCAATTGCCTTTTGGCGCAACGCTTTAGGCGCCATCATCATGGGAGTTCCCGCCGGGCTTCGCGGCAAGGACCAGTTCCGCAGCCTGGGCCGGACGGAACTGCGCTGGACTGCACTGGCGTCCCTTGCGCTGGCACTTCACTTTGCCTGCTTCATCACGGCACTGCAGCTGACATCGGTCGCGGTTGCCACCGCGCTCGTTTGCCTGCAGGCGGGATGGATTGCGCTTTTCGACGTTTTTCGCGGCAGGCCGGTTGCTGCCCAGACCCTTGCCGGACTAGTGCTGGCCTTCGCCGGCGTCCTGGTTATCACCGGATTCGATGTGGCCTTGTCTCCGGAAGCGCTGCTCGGAGACGCCCTGGCGGTTGCCGGAGGGGCCTTGGCAGGGCTCTACACCATTGCCGGCGGCAAAGCCCGGAGGACCATGTCCACCGGTACGTACACCACCCTCTGCTACGGTTCCTGTGCCCTCATTCTTGCCGTCCTGTGCCTGGTCTTCCAGAAACCCGTTATCGGATTTTCTCCCGCCGCCTGGGCAGGGATCCTGGGCGTCACCGTGATGGCACAGCTGCTCGGGCACACTGTCTTCAACCATCTGCTGGCAGTCATCAGCCCGCTGGTCGTCTCGATGATCATCCTGTTGGAAATTCCGGGGGCAGCGATCCTCGCAGCGGTCTTTCTCTCCGAGGCGCTTCCTGCGGGCACCTACGCAGGCCTGGCCGTGATCCTGGCGGGCCTCGCCGTCGTTCTGCTGGGCCAGGCAAGGAAGAAGGGAACGGGCCGCCCTTCCGGTGCTGAGGACCCGCTGCCGCCGGCCCCGCCGGCCCCGCCGGCGCTGGGCGGGGACGTGGAACGGTGACTTAAACCGAAGAGGACCGGACGCCTCACGGCGTCCGGTCCTCTTTGAGGGGCTTATCCGGCGGTGAGCCGGAGCAGGTTACTTCTGCGGCTTGTCAGCCTTGGTATCTGCATGGGCGCCGCCGGACTTCGTTGCGGCTGCGTCCTGCGTCTTCTTCACGGCTTCGCCGGCCTTGTCGGTGGCCTTCGCGGTGCTGGATGCAGCCGCTTCCTTCACGGTCTGTGCCGCTTCCTTGGCCTTCTGCGCAGCGGTGGCCGCCGTATCCTTGGCCTGCTCAGCGGGAGTATCCGCTGCCTTGGCAGCAGGCTTGGCTTCAGCAGCCGGAGCAGCAGGTGCTGCCGGAGCCGGAGCGGGAACCGGAACGGAGGCATTCGGCTGAGCCGGTGCCGGAGTCTTCCATGGATCCTCGACCGGACGGGAGGCACGCCAGGCAGCTACGCCGGCCACGACTGCGGAGGCAATGATGCCGAAGATGAGCCAGCCCTTGCCGCCGTTCTTGCTCTTCCGGGCTTCCTTGGCGGCCTTGGCAGCAGCCTTCTGGGCGCGCTTCAGTGCCTTTTTGTTGCCGGTTGCCTTGGCAACGGCCGTCTGGACCGGAACAGTGGCTGTCCCGAGCTGGCGGGACACGGAGTCTGCGGCCTCGCCAATGCGGGAGGACAGGGTAGGAATGTAGCTGTCCACAACCTTGTCCTTGGCATGGGTCAGGGCAGGAGACGCCTTGTCCAGCGTGGTCTGGATTCTCGGTGCAGCGTCGTCAACAACCTGGCTGATCCTGGGGCCGACTTTCTGCAGACCGTCCTGGAGCCGCGGCGTCACGACAGCTACGCCCTGCGCGATCTCGTCGGCTGCGCGCTTGAGTCCGTCCTGGATCTTCGGAGAGGCGGTCTCGATTCCCTTTTCGATGCGGGGAACTGCCCATCCGACGGCGGCCTCTACTTTGGGGGTTGCCCAGTCACGCGCCGTTTCCACGCCTGCGGTGACATTCGCTTCGAAGTCACGGGCAATGCGGTCCTTCTTGTTCAAAACTACCTCCCAGGATAGTGACGGTTCAGCCTTAGCCTACGTGTAATGCCGGTTCTGTGCTATCAGAGCACCCCGGGCCGCGGGATTTTCACTGTGCGCTGAACAGGGCGATTTCCAGCCGCCTGTAAGGCCGCCGTGGAAGAATGAGGCTTATGACTGCTATTCCTACCGCAAAAGCAACCGTCCACACGACCAAGGGCGATATCCGGATCAACCTCTTCGGCAACCACGCGCCGAAGACCGTCCGCAACTTCGTTGGCCTGGCAACCGGGGAGATCGAATGGACCGACCCGGCCACCGGCGAGAAGACCAGCCGCCCGCTCTATGACGGCACGATCTTCCACCGCATCATCAAGGACTTCATGATCCAGGGCGGCGATCCCCTGGGCCGCGGCACGGGCGGACCGGGTTACCAGTTCGACGACGAGATCAGCCCCGACCTGGACTTCACCGAGCCGTACAAGCTGGCCATGGCCAACGCCGGTATCCAGATGGGCCGCGGCACTAACGGATCTCAGTTCTTTATCACCTCGGTGCCCACCACCTGGCTCCAGGGCAAGCACACCATCTTCGGTGAAGTTGCCGACGACGAGTCCAAGGCCGTGGTTGACGCGCTGAACGCTGTCCCCACCGATATGCGGGACAAGCCGAACGAAGACATCGTCATCAATAGCATTACCGTCGAGCAGCTCTAGCCGCTTCGCCGGTGCCCCGGCCGGCCATGCCGGCCGGGGCATACCTCTCTAGAACTTCCTGGAGCAAAAACACCATGTCCTACGGAGTACCCGCCGGAACCCCGGCACACGAAGTGCCTGTCTGCCCGCGGCACCCTGACCGGGTCAGCTACATCAGGTGCCAGCGTTGCGGCAGGGCTGCCTGCCCCGAGTGCCAGCACACGGCTCCGGTGGGGATTCAGTGCGTGGACTGCTACCGGGAGAACCAGCGGCAGGCACCTGCCTACCGGACACAGTACGGCGGCGCCGTTCGCACCGGGAAGCCGGTAGTCACCATTACCCTTATGGTGCTGTGCGGCGCGGCCTATGCCCTCCAGTGGCTGGTCCCGGGGTTCACGGAACTGCTGTGGTTCGCCCCGGTGTATGCCCAGATTGAACCCTGGCGGATGTTGACTGCCGCGTTCCTCCACTCCCCCGGCTTCATTTTCCACATCGCCTTTAACCTTTACGCACTGTGGCTGCTGGGCAGGTCGCTGGAACCGCTGCTGGGCAGGATGCGTTTTATCCTGCTCTACCTGGTCTCCGCGCTTGGCGGGTCTATCGGTGTGCTGATCCTCGCCCCCGCCTTCCAGGCAGTCGTGGGCGCGTCCGGGGCCATCTTCGGGCTGTTCGGAGCCCTCTTTGTCATCCAGAGGCAGCGCGGCGGTGACGTCAAGGCCCTGCTGGTCCTTATCGGTATCAACCTCGTGCTGGGTTTCCTTTATCCGAGCATTTCCTGGCAGGCGCATCTGGGCGGCCTGCTGACCGGCGCCGCCTGCGGTGCCGTGCTTGCCTACGCCCCGAAGGGGCGCCGCCGGTCCCTCGTCCAATTCGGCGGACTGGCCGCCATCGCACTGGTCCTGGTGGCACTGGGCTTTTTCTGGACCCCGAGCTTCTAGGGACGAACGCTTTCCCAGGGCCCCGCGGCAGACGCTGCGGGGCCCTTTTTATGCCCCCGAACGCGGACAGCGGCCCGGAGTGACAATGCGGAGGGACAACGAAGAGCGTCTGTCCACAGGCTGCGGCCACCTTATCCACAGAGATACCCACATTGTTAATAACTTACAGCTGTGTAACTCAGGGACTGGGATCCTCCTTCACAGCGCATCAGGTTGGCTGGGGCCAGTCCCACTGCACTTATCCACAGGGTGTACTGAATGTTATGCACAGCCAGTGGGTAACCTCTGTGGAAAGTTATCCAGTGCGGATCTCTAGTTACACACATGTAATTCCACAGCTGTGGATAACTCCAATCCCTGTGTTTGCAAGGAACTACCGCTGCGTAGCCACAGAGATACCCACAGATGTGGATAACTATCTGCACAAGCTGGGTATAAGTGTGCATCTTCAGCTTCCGGGTTGTCCCCAGCTTTTCCACCGTGCCGTGTGGATAACGCTGCCATGAGAGTGACTCGTGAGACGAAAGTGGGTGAAGAGTCACACACATAGTTATCCACGCCTGTGGATAACTATGTGTGGAGAAACAGGGTGCCTGTGGGTATCCCTGTTTAAAACCTCCGGGTCCTCCACAGGTGGTCACGAGGCAAAAAAGAACTCCCCGGATGGGATCCAGGGAGTTCTCTCGATTACGCGTGTGTGCAGCTACCGCCAGCGGGTGGTCATAAGGAAGCCCACGATCGCGACGCCGAAGCCGACGAGGATATTGCCTGCACCCAGCGCCGGTACGGGATAGACACCCTCGGAGATGTAGAACACGATGATCCAGATCAGGCCAATAATCATCAAGCCAAACATCACGGGTTTGTACCAGACAGGGTTCGGCTTGGGTTCCGCCTTTCCCCTTGTGGTGGGGGCCGCTGGCGCGGCTGTGGCCTTCTTGCGGGACTTTGACTCGGGCACGGATCCTCCTAGCGGAACCGGCTCAATCGATGCCGGCACGGATATGGTCTTTGGGGCTCCTGGTGTTCGCCCGCTCGGGCCTGCAGCTATATCCTGACGGGTAGCTGCGGTGAGCGGGTGTTCGTGAAGGAAACCCTCTCTTCCAATCGTAGCGAATGGGAGCCGGGGACGTGCCCGGATTCACAGCAGGCCCAGAGAGGACCACGTGGACAGTACGGTCAGGCAAGGCGGCGACGCGCAATCCCCGCTGCCGCAGCCTCGGTCGGGCAAACAACTGACGGCCGGTGCGCGAAAACGGGGCAAAGGTGCCTTCGCGGTCCAGGTGGCCGGTGAACTGCTGATTACCCTGGGGCTGATTATGGTCTTGTTCGTGGTCTGGGAACTCTGGTGGACGAACATTGAGGCCGACCGCAAACAGGAAGCGGCCATGGAAGAGCTCTTCGCGGGTTTTGGCGCTGTCCAGGAGGCTCCCGGCGAACCTGCTCCGGCAAGTCCCGGGGACCCGGCGTCGCTTCCAGCCCCCGAGTCCGAGGGGACAACCTTCGCGGCCATCTACATTCCGAGGTTCGGAGCCGAGCACGCGAGGCCTGTGACCGAAGGCGTTGGACGGGAGGTACTCGACAGCCTTGGACTCGGGCACTACCCGGAGACGGCCATGCCCGGTGAGGTGGGGAACTTCGCCCTGGCAGGCCACCGCCAGACCCACGGACAGGTACTGGACGCAGTGGATACCCTGGTGCCCGGAGACCGGATCTACGTCCAGACCTCGCAGGGCTTCTACACCTATGTATACCGCAACAGCCAGATAGTGCTCCCGGACAGGGTGGACGTGCTGGCACCCGTACCAGCGCAGCCCGGTGTGGTTCCCGAGGAACGGATCCTGACCCTGACCACTTGTAATCCCCGGTTTGGTTCAGAAGAACGTTTCATTTCCTACGCGGTCTTCGAATCGTGGCAGCCTGCTTCGGCCGGGCCGCCCGAAGCAATCGCGGCACTCGTAACCGGACGCTGAAGGACAGGGATAAAATGTACGCTTGGATATTCAGGCATCTCCCCGGGCCGGTCTGGGTCCGAATCATCACGGCCCTGCTGCTGGCAGCCTCAGTTGTGCTGGTCCTGATGACCTGGGTTTTTCCATGGTTCTCGGAATTCAGCTTCCTGGCGCCCCTCACGGATTCAACGATTGGCGGTTCTGAAACACAATGAGCACCAGCATCCTGGTAGTCGACAACTACGACAGCTTTGTTTACACCCTGGTCGGCTACCTCCAGGAACTTGGCGCCCAGACAACCGTCATCCGCAATGATGACGTCAGCTTGGACGAAGCGAAGGAACTCGCGGCCGCGCGGGACGGTGTCCTGGTCTCCCCCGGCCCCGGTGCGCCGGCAGAGGCTGGCATCTGCGTCGAGCTGATCCGCTGGTGCCGCGACAACGGAAAACCCATGCTGGGCATCTGCCTGGGCCATCAGGCCCTGGCCGAGGCATTCGGCGGCACCGTGACACACGCACCGGAACTCATGCACGGCAAGACCTCAGAGGTGCAGCACTCGTCAACCGATGTTTTCGCCGGCCTGCCGAGCCCGCTGACTGCAACGCGCTACCACTCGCTGGCGGCGGTTGCGGAGACCGTGCCGCAGGAACTGGAAGTGACTGCCCGGACGCGCAGCGGCATCATCATGGGCCTGCGGCACCGCACCGCGCCGCTGTCAGGTGTCCAGTTCCATCCTGAATCGGTGCTCACCGAGGGCGGTTACCAGATGCTGGGCAATTGGCTCGAGACCCTCGGGCTGGCCGGAGCAGCCACGCACGCGGCCACGCTGAGTCCCCTCATTAGTTCCCGGGCCTAGGGCCCCGGTTCTTGACGTTAGTCGCCGCCCCTGAGGCTTGCCGGCGCCGTCGGGGACTCCGAAGAACTCGGTGAGGCCGAGGGAGAAGGCGAAGGGGATTTCGCAACGGTCAGCTTGATGGCGCTTCCCTGCGGCACGTCGCTGCCGGGCTGTGCGCTCTGTCCGGTGACGGTTCCCGGTTCCACCACACTGTTTTCGACTTCCTCCACCTCTGTTCCCAGGCCGTAGGCAGGATCAGCGAGGAAAGCCTTGGCTTCTTCGAGTTTCATGTCCACGACGTTGGGAACCGCGACTTTACCGGTGGAGAGAACCAGGTCCACTGTGCTGCGCACCTGTACCGAGGTGCCGACGCCGGGGATTGTTTCGATAACCCTGCCTTCGGGGACGGTGGCACTGTTTACCGTTGTGGTGTTCCCGCCCTGCAGGCCGAGCAGCCGCAGCGTGTCCCGTGCCTGGGCTTCACTCATGCCGGGCAGGGTATCCGGGATCTGGACGGCAGAGGGTCCCTGCGAGATGTAGAGCGTTATGTCGCTGTCGAGGGCCACGGTGCTGCCTGCCTCCGGCTTTGTACCGATGGCCATGCCGGATTCGACTGTGTCGCTGTACTGGGACTCTGTGGCCGGAGCGCGGAAGCCTTTCTCGAGCAGCGCGTTGATCGCTGCCGTCTGCGTCATGTTCTCCACATCCGGGATGCTCGCGGTGGCGGGCGGCGGCGGGGGTTGATTAGCCAGGTTGTAGGCGTAGATCCCGCCCGCAGCGAGGAGCAGTCCGATCGCCACGAACAAGGTGATGATCCAGGCCCTGCGGCGTCCGCGCCGTTCGTCATGCCGGTTCCGGGTGTCTTCGTAGGGCGGTGCCGGAGCTTCTTCAAGGTCGTCGGCAGACATGCTGGTCAGCGGGCCGCCTTCAAGCACCCGTGCCATGGCACGGGTGCGCGGTTCGTCTTCCGGAACCGGGGTGGAGGAAACCGGGGAACGGGGAACTGCCTGCGTGGCAGCTGTGGCAGCTGACCGGTAGGGATCCGGTGTTCCGCTTCGTGCCGCAAGAAGGGCGTCCCTGAAATCGTGCGCGCTCTGGAACCGTTCGTTCCGATCCTTGGCCAGGGCATGCTCGAGCACGGATTCAAGTGCGTCGGAAACCTCCGGATTGAAGCTGGCGGCCTTGGGCGGAGCTTCACGCACGTGCTGGTAGGCAACTGACACCGGGCTGTCCCCCACGAACGGGGGCCTTCCGGCGAGCATCTCGAACAGCAGGCAGGCAGCTGAATAAAGGTCGCTGCGTGCATCGACGGTCTCGCCGCGGGCCTGTTCGGGTGAGAGATACTGCGCGGTACCAATGACGGCCTGGGTCTGGGTCATGGTCGCAGCCGAGTCTGCCATCGCCCTGGCAATGCCGAAGTCCATCACTTTGACGTGCCCGTCATGGGTGACCATGACATTCGCCGGCTTGATGTCCCGGTGGACTATGCCCGAGCGGTGGCTGTACTCGAGGGCTGCCAGCACGCCGAGCGTGTACGTCACGGCCTCGTCAGTGCTGATATCTCCGGACTTAATCAGGTCACGCAGGGTCCGCCCGGACACGTATTCCATGACGATGAAGGGCAGCCGGGCGTCATCCGGTGACCCGCTTGCCGGTGCTTGGTCACCAGTGTCATAGACGGAGACGATCGAAGAGTGGTTCAGGCCGGCAACGGCCTGGGCTTCCCGGCGGAACCGTGACTGGAACAGCGGATCACGCGCCAGATCCGGACGCAGCACCTTGATGGCCACGGCGCGGCCCAGCCGCGAATCACGGCCGAGGTACACGTCGGCCATGCCGCCGCGGCCGATCAGTTCACCAACCTCGTAACGGCCGTCAAGGATCCGGTCGGTGTTCAGCGTTGGGTGTCCTTTCAGGAAGTCAGCACTCATGGTTGCTAGGACCCGTCAGTGCTTGAACCGCTGGCGCCGGGATCAGGTACTGGACCAGTGGAGACAACGATGGTTACGGTAGTTCCCCTGGCCACGGTAGCGCCCTGCTGGGGATTGACGCTGATAACCCGGCCCTGCGGAACATCGGCCGAGGGCTGGCGAACCACATCCGGCACGAGCCCCGCATTGACTACCTGCTGGCTCACCGTGGATTCGGGCTGGTTCAGCAGGCCGCCGGGCACGGTCACCTGTTCGGGACCGGAGGAATAGGTAATGGCGACGGCGTCTCCTCGGGAGAGCGTGCCCACCGGATTGACGTCCAGGACCGTGCCTTCGGGCTGGTCAGAGGGCACAGGGTTCCGGCTGACGGCCAGTCCCAGGGCACTGAGCTCCTGGGATACGGCATTGACGTTCCGGCCCTGGTACTGGGAGGCGTTGATGGTGATCTCTTCCACCGTTGCGCTCGGAGTCGGGCTCGCTGAGGACCGCGTCGGGGACGGGGAGCTCGACGTCGGGGAGGCGCTGCTTCGCGTGGGGCTGTTGGAAACAGAGGGGGACGACGACCTTGTCGGATCGGTGTCACCTGCCGGATCAGAGTTCAGGTTTACCACCACCAGCGCAATGATGCCTGCCAGCACCAGCGTGAGGACGATGATCAGCGGGATGAGCCACTTCTTGCGCTTGGGCGACTCTTCATCGTAGTCGTCATAGCCGTCGCCGTAACCGCCGCCGTCACCGTCCTCCTCGTTCCATTCCCGGGAAGCAGCGAGCGAACCGGTCTGCTCCCCGGCCGACGCCACGGGAAGCGCAGACGTTGAAGGTGAGGTGTCCACCACGCGAGTGGCAGAAGTGTTTCCGGGCATGGGAACCGGTGCAGTGACAGCGCTGGTCGCTGCGGTTCCGCCCGGTCCGAAGAGCAGCATTCCGGGCACGGCCTGCTCGGCAGCAGCGATATCTCCGCGGCGGATGGCAGCCACCGCGCGGGCGAGGGCCTCGGCATCGGCAGGACGGTCCGCTGGGTCTTTGGCCAGCATGGACATGATGAGGGCCCGCACCGGCGCTGGAATCGACTCAGGCAGCGGCGGCGGGGTGTCGTTGACCTGGGCCAGGGCGATAGCGATCTGGGATTCACCCGAGAACGGACGTGTTCCGGCCAGCAGCTCGTAGCCGATGACACCCAGGGCATAGATGTCGCTGGAACCAGTGGCCTGCTGTCCGGTGGCCTGCTCGGGAGCGAGGTACTGAGCCGTGCCCATGACCTGTCCCGTAGCGGTGAGGGGCACCTGGTCAGCCAGGCGGGCAATGCCGAAGTCGGTAATCTTGACCCGGCCGTCAGGCATGATGAGGAGGTTGCCCGGCTTGACGTCGCGGTGGACTAGTCCCTGCCGGTGCGCCACGGCCAAGGCAGTGGCGGTCTGGCCGATGATGGAAAGCGTCCGGTCCGGGGACAGGACCTTCTCACGTTCAATGATGGTGGACAGCGGCTGGCCGGGGACCAGTTCCATGACCAGGTAGGCGGAACCTTCCTCCTCGCCGTAGTCGAACACGTTGGCGATGCCTTCGTGGTTCAGCAGCGCCGTGTGGCGCGCTTCGGCACGGAAGCGGTTCAGGAAGCCGGGGTCACCGGTGTACTCCTCCTTGAGGATCTTGATGGCAACGATCCGGCCCAGGACAAGGTCCCGAGCCTTCCAGACCTCGCCCATACCGCCGATGGCTATACGATCGGTCAGCTGGAACCTGCCGCCTAAGGTGATACCCGATGTAGGCCTCACTTATTCAACACCGCCTCTAGGAGTTTTTGCGCGCTTGGGGTGGTCAATTGGGATCCGGTGGCCAGGTCAACGTTTTCCATCACGATTGAAATGACCACCTCCGGGTCGTCTGCCGGGGCGAAACCGGTGAACCAGGCGTTGTCGCCGCGGTCCTGGACTTCTGCCGTGCCGGTCTTGCCCGCAACCTTGACCCCGGGGATCCTGGCTGCGGAGGCGGTGCCGTTGTCTACTACGCTGACCATCCAGTCGGTCAGCTGTGCAGCCGTGCCGGGACTGATCGATTCGTTGAGCACCTTGGGTTCGGGTTCCTCGAGCACCGAAAGGTCCGGGGCACGGACCGTCTTGATGAGGTTCGGTGTCATCTGCACGCCGTTGTTGGCGATGGCAGCGGAAATCATGGCCACCTGCAGGGGGGTTGCGGTGACGCTGCCCTGGCCGATCGAAGACAGGGCGAGTTCCGCCTGGTCTTCGGTCTCGGGGAACTGGCTCGCGGTGACGGGAGTCGGAATGCTGAAGGACTCACCGAAACCGAACTTCTCTGCCTGTTCCGCCAGGGCATCCTGTCCAACCTCCCAGGCAATCTGGGCGAAGACCGTATTGCAGGACTGCTCCAGTGCGAACTGGATGTCCGCTTCGCTGCGGCTGGCGCAGGCACCGTTGGTGTAGTTGGGCAGTGACACGGTGCTTCCAGGCAGCGGCAGTGCCGGCGGGTTCGGGATGACGGACTCGGCGGTGAACTTGCCCGTTTCCAGTGCAGCGGCCGCGTCGACGAGCTTGAACGTTGACCCGGGTGCCAGGAGGGACTGGGTGGCCTGGTTCAGGTAGGGGGACAAACCCGGAACCGAGAGGAGCTGGTCCATGTTGGCTTCCACCGCTTCGGTGTCGTGGCCCGCCAGGAGATTCGTGTCATAGGAAGGCTTGGAAACCATGGCCAGGATGTCACCGGTCTTCGGGTCCATCATCACGATCGAACCCCGCTGGCCCTCCGGGATGAGGTCGTAGGCCAGCTGCTGCAGCTGCGGATCAATCGTCAGTTCCACGGAGGCACCCTGTGCCTGGGCACCGGAGAAGAGCTGGACCAGCCGGTCGTAGAACTGCTGGTCACTGTTTCCGGAGAGCTCATCGCTCAGGGCCTGCTCCAACTGTGAACTGCCGTGTACCAGGGAGAAGTAACCGGTCAGGCCCGAGTACAGCTCCGGATTGTTGTAGACGCGCTGGTAATTGAACTGGTCATTGGACGGGACGGACTCCGCGATCGGAGCACCGTCAACCAGGATGGAACCCCGGTTTTGGCCAAACTCCTTGTAGAGCTGCCGGTTGTTGATCGGGTTGGCATTGAGCTCGCTCGCGGCAAAGAACTGCACGTAGGTCAGCGAAGCCAGGATGGCCAGGAACATGGCCAGCGCCACCATCCATGAGTTACGGATTGCCTGGTTCATGCGCCTGCCACCTCATTCCTTCCCTTGCCGTACGTTTTGCCCCTGTCTGCACCCGGTGCCGCCAGGGCCGGCTCCATGTCCGTGGGCAGCCCGGTGGCGGCAGGACGCCTCGCCGCGTCGGAAATCAGCAGCAGGAGGGCCACGATGATCCAGTTAGCCAGCAGCGACGAACCGCCCGCGGACATGAACGGTGTTGTCAGTCCGGTCAGCGGAATGAGCCGGGTCACGCCGCCAATCACCACAAAGCACTGCAAGGCGATCGTGAAGGACAACCCGCAGGCCAGCAGCTTGCCGAAACCGTCCCTGGTACCCAGCGCCGCACGGAAGCCGCGGGAAACCAGCAGCACGTACATCAGGACAATGGCAAAGATGCCGATCAGGCCAAGCTCCTCGCCGAGGGCGGCAATGATCATGTCGGAGTTCGCGTAGGTAACAAGGTCCGGCCGTCCCTGGCCCAGTCCTGTTCCGGTCATGCCGCCGCTGGCAAGGCCGAAGAGACCGTTCACCACCTGGAAGCTGCCGCCGGGTACGCGCGCAATGACTTCCGGATCGAACGCGTTCAGCCAGCTGTCGATGCGCAGCGCAACATGGCTGAAGAGCTGCACCGCAACGAAGCCGCCGGCGCCGATCAGGGCCAGGCCGATTAGCACCCAGCTCACCCGGCTGGTGGCCACGTAGATCATGGCCATGAAGAGACCGAAGAACAGGATGGAAGAACCCAGGTCCCGCTGGAAGACGAGAACGCCGATACTCACGGCCCACGCGGCCATCATGGGCCCCATGTCCTTGAACCTGGGGAGCTGCAGGGGCCCCACCTTGCGTCCGGCGAGAAGGATCAGATCGCGGTTCGCCGATAGATACCCGGCAAAGAATATGGCCAGAGTGATCTTGGCGATTTCACCGGGCTGGAAGGTGCCGAACCCGACGTTGATCCAGATGCGGGCGCCGTTGATCTCCTGTCCGAGGCCCGGCATCAGCGGAAGCAGGAGCAGCAGGGCACTGACAATCAGGGAGATATAGGTGTACCGCCGCAGGATCCGGTGGTCCTTGATGAAGAACATCACGGCGATGGCAGCGGCTACGGCGACTGTGCTCCACAGCAGCTGTCGGTCGGCTGCGTCGTCACCGTTGGCGATGTCCAGGCGGTGGATCATGGCGAGGCCAATGCCGTTCAGGGCAGTGACAATCGGAAGTATTACCGGGTCGGCATATTTGGCGCGGAAGCGCAGAACAAAGTGGAAAGCGAGTACCAGAGCCACGAGGGTTCCGCCCTGGACCCAGAAATCGGAATCGAAGGCACGGTCTTCGTCGATGCCCACCAGCATATTGGCGCCGACGCCGACTCCGAGCGCAAGTACCAGCAGGACTGCCTCGATGTTCCGGCGCGGCTTGGCCGGGGCTGCGATGTCTGACATCACTGCTGCCCTCCACATGAATCGACGGCCGGAGGTCCATCCGGTGACTCGGTGGCACCAGGGGAGTCAGCCAGCACAGACGGGGAAGGAGAAGGCGAAGGCTGGGCCGGCTGCGGGCACAGAATGGCCTTGGCAGTCCCGCGAAGCTGGTCAACGATTCGTTCAGCGTGGACGAGGTCCCGGGCCGGAACAGTGTCATTGACCCTGCTGCGCCAGTACTCAGGAAGGCTGTCTACGGGAATGTTGGTGGTTTCGGTGACCTGGGAGAGCTTGATCGGACCCAGCGTCTGCGAGACGCCGTTGTAGATGGCCACCCGGTTGTCCGCCGTGCCCACGTAATAGCGGGTTTGTGTCCAGGCGTAACCCACCCACAGCACCGAGGCGAGCAGGGCTGCGATCACGGCGAGCACCGTGACCAGGATCCACCGCCGGCGTTTGGGCCGCGTCTCGGGAGTCAGCACCTCGGGGGTGGCAGCGCCGTCGTCGTCGGCCTTGTGCATAAGCAGGCGGGCAGCGCGACGTTCCGCTGAACGCTTGGTGACAATAGGGATCTGGCCGGTTTCGGTGGCCAGTGATGCGGCACCCACCAGCAGATGCGGGCGGGAAGCGAGGTCACGCCGGATGACTTCGGCCCGGACGGGGCTGCCGGCTTCGTGTTCCTCTTCATCCTGGGAGGACGTTTCATCGGCGCCGGCCTGCGCTGAATCCGTCGACGGGGAGGGACGGTCGGCGGCCGGGGCCGGGACTGCTGCTGTCCCTGCCGTGACGGGCGCGGGTTCCCGGGCCGGTGCCGGAGCATCAGCTTCATCGGCCACTTCAATGATCGCCACGGTCACGTTGTCGGGGGAACCCCCGGCCAGGGTGAGCTCAACCAGGGTGTCCACTGCAGTGGAAAGATCCGTGGAATCCCTGAGAACGGCTTCGATGTCGCTGTCCCGCAGCACGGCGTTTAGTCCGTCGGAGCAGAGCAGCCACTTTTCGCCGGGCTCGACCTCGAAGGTTGCCAGATCCAGTTCCGGGCTGGCGTCAACATCCCCCAGGACGCGCATCAGCACGTTCTTGTGCGGATGCGTCTCGGCTTCTTCGGGCCTCAGGCGGCCTTCATCGATCAGCCGCTGCACAAAGGTGTGGTCGATGCTGATTTGTTCAAAGACTCCGCCCTTGAGGCGGTACGCCCGTGAATCCCCGATGTGTGCCAGGGCTACCCGGTCTCCCTGCAGCAGCATGGCCGTAACCGTGGTTCCCATCCCGGAGAGTTCAGGGGCTGTGGTCACCAGTTCCGAGAGCAGCGAGTTCGCCGCCTGGATCTCGTCTGCAAGCACGGTCTCTGCCTGGTCTTCCAGGTCCGGGCGGTCCAGGTGGACCAGGTCAAGCACCGTTGAAGCCGATGCCACGTTGCCGCCGGCGTGGCCGCCCATGCCGTCTGCAACGACGGCAAGGTAGCGCCCCACGTAGGCAGAATCGTCGTTCTTGAAACGAACCATGCCTACGTCGGAACGGGCAGCGTACCGAAGGACCAGGGCCACTGCTAGGGCCTCAATTCAATGACTGTTTTGCCGATGCGGATCGGCACTCCGGGGTCAACGGGCTGGGCGCGGGTGAGCTGGGACCCTCCAAGGAACGTCCCGTTCGTGGAACCTAGGTCTTCAATGAACCAGCGGCTGCCCTGCGGGAAAAGCCGGGCATGGCGGCCGGAGGCATAATCGTCCTCAAGAACCAGGGTGGCCTCCTGCGCGCGGCCAAGCAGGATCGGGCTGGAAGCCAGGTCGAGGGTGGTTCCGCGCAGCGGACCTTCAGTGACAACCATCTGGCGGGCCTGCACCTTGGCCGGCGGGGGGACCTCACGCTCCAGGGCGGGATTCTTTCGGACCTGCCGGGCAGTGGGTGCGCCGGTGCGGTTCCTGGCGCCCAGCACAAGGTCGCGGCGGATTGCGCCGACAATGCCCAGGACCATGACCCACAGCAGGATCAGGAACCCGTAGCGAAGCAGGGTGAGAGTCAGTGAGCCGTCCATCAGCGCCCTCCGGATCGGACCGGGAGCAGCCGGAAGACAATGCGGGTCCTGCCCATGGCAATGGTCGAGCCGTCGGTAAGGATGGTTTCCCCCTGGACTTTCTGGCCGTTGACGTAGCTGCCGTTGGTGGAACCGAGGTCGACGGCGCGGACCGTGCCGCCGTCGGTCCGGATTTCCAGGTGGCGGCGGGAAACGCCGGTGTCATCAACAAGGATGTCTGCTTCCGAAGACCTGCCAAGGACGACGGAGGATGCGTTGAGCGAGTATCGCTGGCCGTCGATGTCCAGCACAGGCTGCATGCGGGCAGGGCTCTGGCGCGGGGCAGGAGGCTGCGGGGTACGGGCGGCTGCAGCGCGGGATTTTTCGGTAGCGGAATCGATCGCCAGCGATCCGGGCTTCAGCGACGAATCCCGGGTGAAGGAGACACGGACGGCACCCTGGAGCGTGTAGGACTGGCTGCGCGCGTGCTTGATGACGACGTCGCAAAGTTCTTCGGCCAGGGGGGCGCCCCATTCCTGGGCGCGCGCAAAATCTTCGTCGGAGAGGCGCGCAGTAAAGACATTGGGGGCCAGCGTTCGTCCCTGGCCCAGGGTCATGGACTTCTCATCCAGTTCACGACGCAGGGCTATCGCCAGTTCAAGGGGTTCCACGCGGCCGGAGGATCCGCTGGAAAAAGCGCCGCGGACCATTCGTTCAATGCCGCGCTCGACGTTGTCGAGTATGCCCATCTCCGACTCCTTCCCTGTTTGTGGAACTTCCGTGGCCGTACATTTCCTGCTCCTGCACCGCACCTTCATCCCATGCGGGGAGCAGGCGTTGTGCGGGCGGGGCAGGGTATGTCCATTCCGATACTACTGGGGACCGCCTGCAATTGTCTTAACACCCTAGCGGTGTCCCCGGAGCAATCCGTTCCGTGTTTTCCGGGTTCAGGCCCCGCCCGGGCGGGGTTCCAAGGGCAGCGTTTAGGGGGTCGACGGCGCGGTACCGCGGGCTTTTCGGCCCCCGGTCAGGACCGGGTCAAGGGCCACCCGGGAGCCGTTTAGGTGTTTCAGGAATTTGCCGGTATGCTTGATTCTGCTGTTCCCGAGGAATCGGGATGCGAATCTCACAAACTGATGTGAGCGAATGAGCATCCCAGGACGCGGGAGATCACTTTGCGCGAGTGGCGGAACGGCAGACGCGCTGGCTTCAGGTGCCAGTGTCCGAAAGGGCGTGGGGGTTCAAATCCCCCCTCGCGCACAAAGAGAGAATCACCCCGGCCGAAGGGCCGGGGTGATTTTTTTATGCCCGAAGACCTGGCCGGAGGAACAAGCAACGCCTTCCGCCGCAGTGCGGCAGGAAGGCGTTGGATCCAAAGCAGTGCGGGCCGGTTAGGGCATTAGCCGCGGGGCTTCTTATCTGCTTCCTTCTTAAGGCGCTGGTTCTCGGCGCGGACCGCTGCGAAGCTGGCCCTTTCGGCGACAAGCCACTGAGGCGGCGAAGCAAGCAGCTCGTTGATCTGCTCAGTGGTCAGCGGGTCGGTGATACCGCCGCGGGCAAGTCCGCCGATGGAGATGTTCAGCTTTTGGGCGACAACGGGCCGGGGGTGCGGGCCGTTGCGGCGCAGCTCCGCCAGCCATTCCGGCGGCGTGGACTGCATCTCATCCAGCTGTGCCCGGGTAACGGGGTTGTCCTGGAACTCCTGGGGAGCAGCCGGAAGGTAGATGCCCAGCTTCTTGGCAGCCGTCGCAGGCTTCATGGACTGGGAGGATTTTTCGGGGGTCATGCTTAAAGGGTATCCGCAGGGCTGACGGAGATGTGTTGGGCTAGGGTGAACAGGTGTCCCAAGAGTCCCCGCAGCCGGCGAGTACGGCCCGTCTACCGCTGAAAATCGCCTATGTTCCAGGCGTCACGCCGGGAAAGTGGATCTCGCGCTGGACTGAACGCCAGGGCCGAACGCTGACCCCGGAGCAGGTAGAAGAGGACCAGATACTCGCTGTGCTGCGCAGGCGCGAAGCAGACCTGGTGTTCCTCCGCATCCCCGAGGAAGGCTACGAACGCCCCGCCGACCTGCACGCGATACCGCTTTACCGTGAACAACCCGTGGTGGCCGCCCCCAAGGACCACCCGCTGTCCGCATTCGATGAAGTTGAACTGGCAGACCTCGCCGGTGAGAGCTTCCTGGAGGCCGCTGAGCTTGGTTCCACTGCCATGGCACTTGAAATTGTTGCCTCCGGCGCCGGCCTGATGATCCTGCCTATGTCCGTTGCCCGGATCCACTCCCGCCGGGATGTCCTGACCCGGCCGGTCCACGGCGTTGACGGTTCACGGATAGCTGTTGCCTGGCTGCAGGACACTGAGGACCCGGATGTGGACGAGTTCATCGGCATTGTCCGCGGACGGACCGCCAACAGCTCCCGGCAGCCTTCGTCGCAGCAGGAACCGGTTAAGAAGGTAAGGAAATCTCCGCCTCCCGCGGCCGGATCAAAGGCATCAGGCGGGAAGGGCGCAGGAAAGCCGGCCAGGGGCAAGCCGGTGCGGCAGGGAAGGCCCGGTGCCGCCAGGACACCTCGCCGCAAGCCGGGCAAGGGCCGGGGCTGAGCCTGCGATCAGCGCGCTAGGCCAGCCAGCCGCGCAGCGCGTTGAACGCCGCTTCGATGACACCGTAGATGGCATAGACGGAAACGGGCACCATGATGGCCCACTCCCGCCAGGAGCCGGCACGGCCAATGATCGGTACCGAGAGGCAGCCGCTGGTTTTCCAAAGCTTGGATACGAGCGGCATTGATGCGATCTTCCGGGGCCGTTTGATCCGCAGCGGCCACAGGATCATGACTCCCTGGTGGGTGAGCAGGTCGCCCACAATGTGGACGGCCACGCCCAGCCCCACGGCGAGGGGAAGCCAGCCGTTGTTTTCCGGAGCGTAGAGGGCGATGAACACGGAGAGCAGTATGGCCAGCAGCCAGCTGCGCCCCGCCCCGCCGGCGATCTTCAGTGCTTTGAGGGCGAACCCCATCAGCAGGATGGACAAGAGTCCGGCCCCAACCTCCACGGTGCCGAACCCTCCCACTTCGGCAGTGAGCTCGCCCAGGGCGCCCGCGAGGGCGACGAACACGGCAAGTCCCAGCAGGGAATGGGTGCCGCGCCGGTGTCCACCGCTTATTTGTTCGGTGATCCGGGCCAGGATCCGCGTCACGGGAGGCAGCGAATTGGCAATGGTTCCGCTGTGGTGGTCCAGGTCCGGCAGCAGGGCCGCTCCTGCGGTCAGCAGTGCTCCGCTGACGACGCCGAGCGGGCTGACCGGATAGAGGCCGAGGGCGTAAGGGGCTGTTGAGGCTACGGCTACCCATGCCGCTGCGCCGCTCGCGGCGTGATGGCCACCCATCATGGTGTCTTGCTTTCCTTCCGGGCAGTCCCACATCAGCCGGTTACCCGGCGTACCTCAATACTCCCAGCCGCCTCTGACATTGACCGAACCGGGCAGTGCAGGCTAGGAATCTGCGAGGAGCAGCCCCTCCAGGATCTGCGCCGAAATATTGGCGGGCGTGCTGAGGAAGTCCACGGTCAGTCCGTCTTCTTCCGCGTCCAGGGGCTCCAGCGCAGCCAGCTGTGAGGGCAGCAGCGACACCGGCATCCAGTGGCCGCGCCGGGTGACCATCCTGTCGCTCAGCACCTCCGGGGCGCCGTCCAGATGGACGAACTGCACCCGGCCCTCGGCCCGGGACAGAACGTCGCGGTAGCTCCGCTTGAGGGCTGAGCACGCAATGACTGTTGAACGTCCATTTCTCGCCTGTGCACTCATCCATTCCCGGATGGACTCGAGCCACGGCCAGCGGTCCTCATCGGTGAGGGGAATCCCAGCCGTCATCGACGCAATGCTTGCCGGTGGATGGAACTCGTCGGCTTCGGCGGCGATCCAGCCCAGGTGTTCGGAAAGCGTGGTGGAGACGGTGGTCTTACCCGATCCGGCCGCGCCCATAATGACCAGGTGGCGGGGCACATCGTTCACGTACTGCTCCTCGGGACGCCGTTGTCCGGTGATGGTTTTGGGCATTTCGCCGGACCATAAAGGTATCACCATAGGCTGGCTGCCGGCTGAATCCGGCACTACGCTGGTCCTAACGGGTTCCGCCCCGATGCTGTGTGAAGGACGTGCCTTGCAGGACGAAGAAGTTGTGGAGCAGGTGCGCCCTGCCGCAGAAGTGATGAATAACCGGATCATCGAGGTGCTGGGCCGGGATATCGCCACCGGTTCCCTTGAACCGGGCAGCCGGCTGACGCTCGTTGGCTTGCAGGAGCGTTTTGGTGTGTCCCGCACGGTGATCCGCGACTGCATGCAAATCCTGGAAGCCCTGAACCTCGTGTACTCGAAGCGGCGGATTGGCATAGTGGTCCAGGAACCGTCCCGCTGGAATGTCTACGATCCGCGAATCATCCGCTGGCGGCTTGCCGGGCCCGGCAGAAGCGGGCAGTTCGAATCCCTGACCGAACTCCGGATCGCCGTCGAGCCCCTTGCGGCCGCCGGGGCCGCGCGCAGGGCATCCCCGGATCAGCGGCAACGCCTCCTCCAGCTGGCCCGCAGGATGCGGGAGGATGCCGCCGATCCGGAAGCCTTCCTGGCCGTGGACATTGAATTCCATACGCTGCTGCTGCGGGCCAGTGGAAATGAGATGTTTGCGTCGCTGAGCGGTGTGGTCTCAGAGGTGCTCTCCGGCCGGAGCCGGCAGGACCTCATGCCTGCAGACGGCCCCAGGCCGGAGGCGCTGGACGAACATGAGGCCATAGCCGCCGCCGTGGCCGAAGGTGACCCCGCGGCTGCGCGGGCGCGGGCGGCAGATCTTCTCCTGGAAGTGGAGGATGCCATCCTGCGCCGGCGCCAGGGCCACGCACTCTAGGTGGTGGGTGCCTTGTCGGCGCCCTCCGGGCTGACCACGGTGGCCGTGGGTGCCAGGTTTTCAGCGTCCACCATCCAGGCATACTGCTCCAGCTTGCCGATGAATCCATGGAGGATGTCCGCCGTCGTCGGGTCTTCTTCATCCACCTGGTCGTGGACGTCCCGCATGGTCTGCACCGTGCCGCGGAGCAGGGAAACCACCAGGGTGACGGTGTCCTTGGTGTCCACCAGCCCTGCCGGGAACGGGGGGAGGGATGTGCCTTCGGCAACCGCAGTGCTGCGGCCGTCCGGAACCGCCTGCAGGGCACGCATCCGCTCGGCGAGCTCATCCGCGAACAGCCGTGCGTCGTCGATAATCTCGTCCAGCTGGAGGTGGAGGTCGCGGAAGTTCTTGCCCACCACGTTCCAGTGCGCCTGCTTTCCCTGCAGGTGAAGTTCAATCAGGTCCACCAGTACGGACTGCAGGTTGGTGGTCAGCTGCTGTGATGCCTTCATTGTTCCTCCTGTTTTGACGAACCCAAGACTTGGAAAATCCTGCCGGAAGCGTCCGGCGAAAGTCCGGATGTAAGTAAGCTTACCTTCAGCTTGTGATCTGTTGTCCACTTCGTTACCGTGAGACCAGAGGGAGCTAAGGCTCCTTACTATCGGAGGTTCGTTCCGCCAGGAACAGCGCAATCCGCGACCGAAGGGACAGTATGAGCACCGTAGAAGAGTCAATTGACGTTGCAGTACCCGTGACCACCGCCTACAACCAGTGGACACAGTTTGAGTCCTTCCCCCATTTCATGAAGGGCGTCGAGTCCGTCACCCAGGTTTCCGACACCGAGTCCCGCTGGGTCACCAAAATCGGCGGCGTAGAGCGGACCTTCGACACCAAGATCACCGAACAGCACCCCGACGAGCGGGTCGCCTGGAAGAGCACGGACGGCAAGTCCCAGGCCGGTGTGGTGACCTTCCACCGGCTCAGCGCCACCGAAACGCGGGTCAGCGTGCAGCTGGACTGGGATCCGGAAACCTTTGCCGAGAAAGTCGGCGCCGTGGTGGGCGCTGACGACCACCGCGTCAAGGGCGACCTGAAGCGGTTCAAGGACTTCATTGAGTCACAGGGTTCCGAGACGGGATCCTGGCGCGGCAACGTGGACGCTGCCCCAACAGCAGACACAGGCGCGGGACTGAAAGCCGCCCCAACGGCTGATCCTTCCCTCGATGATCCCGAGTCAGGCGGGCCCCGAGCCGCTGGCGTGTAGCCCGCGGTTCCGCCTGAAGCGGCACAAAAGCCCGGCGCCTTCCCTTGGGGGAGGACGCCGGGCTTTTGCGTGTGGCTGGGCGGCTATGCCGGGTCGAGCCCTCTGACTGCCGGCCCTTCCAGCAGTTCGCCGTCCGCCGCGAAGCGCGAACCGTGCAGCGGACAGTCCCAGGAAGCCTCGGCGTCGTTCCAGGCCAGGACGCCATGCAGGTGCGGACAGATGGCCGAACGGCGGGTGGTGACCCCGTTAACCGTGCAGACAGCAACCGGGGAGCCGCCCTCGCGCACCACGACGCCAAGCCCCTCCGGCGGTTCCCCTCCCGCGGTCCGTGAGAGGCCGCCGGCCCAGCCGCTAATCATCTGCAGGCCAACCTCGGCGTTGTCCTTCACGGTGGAAACTGCGTCCGGCAAGCTGACTTTCGCCTTGTAAAGCTCCGCGTTCGGGTTTGCCTCCCCGAGGATCCTGGCCGCCAGGGACTGCGCGGCTGCCACGCCGTTGGTCATGCCCCACTTGTTGAAACCGGTGGCTGCGTAGATGTTCCGGCCGAGCAGCGGCAGCTCGCCCACGTAGGGCAGCGCAGAAGCCGGGGAGTAGTCCTGGGCAGACCAGTCATAACGTGCCTCTTCAACCGGGAAGTGCTGGCGGGTCCATTCGTGGAGGCCGGCCACCCTGTCCCTGGTGTGGGCAGTGCGTCCAACCGGATGCCCGTTGCCTCCAGCCAGCAGGTACTTGTTCCCGTTGACCACTGCCGTCCGCAGCGACCGGGACGGCGAATCAGCTGAAAGGTACATCCCTTCCGGGACATCGCCCGTGATGGGAAAGGCGCTGGCATAGGACCGCTGGGGCTTGACGACGGCGAAGTATCCGCCGCGGTCCAGTATGGGGATGCCCGTGGCCAGCACAACCCGGCCCGCTTCCAGGTCCCCCGGTTCTGTTACCACCCGAACCCTGCCCCCGTCGGTATGGTGAACTTCGCTAACCCGGATGCCCTCAACGAGGGTTCCGGATAGCGAACGAAGTTCCGATGCCAGGGCGGCCAGGGCCTGCAGCGGATGGAACTGTGCCTGGCCCGGAAGCTTCAGTGCCGCCTCGACGCGGAAGGGCAGCTCAGTCTCGGTGGTGCTTTCGACTGGAAGACCAGCTGCCCGGCACGCGTCGCGCTCCTGGGCCAGAGCGGCGGCGCCGTCGGGTGTTACGGCGTAGGTCCATGCGTCGCGGGTTTCACAGTCCACACCGGCTCCGGCGCAGAAAGCGAGCAGCCACTCCTGCGCGCGGCGATTGGCGGCGACATAGGCGGAGACAGCGGAAACATCGTGGTGCCGGGCAACCTGGGAGAGCACAGTACCCTGCAGCAGGCTGATCTTGGCCGTGGTGTTGCCGGTGGTCACTGCTCCGGTCCGGCGTGCTTCCAGGACAGTCACCCGCTGCCCGCCGCGGGCGAGCAGGACGGCGGTGGCAAGGCCTGTCAGGCCGGCGCCCACCACAACGGTGTCATAGGTTCCACCGGGCACAAAGGGGTCGGCTTCAATGGCGGGGGAGGTGTCGAGCCAGAGTGATTCCATGTGCTTCCTTCCTCAGGTTTGGCATCCAGCCCATCTGTCCTGCGGTCCGGAGTCAAGGGGCTCATCCGGATCAGCGGAGCCAAGGGCGCCGGGTTAGTAAGCATACTTCCCAGGGGGTGGTCACTGTGCCACAGTTTAACCGTAGGTTTTTAAGGCCTCCGTCTGGCCGGAGTCCATGATTCTCCCTTGGAGATAAGGAGTTGGCCATGTCTTATGCAAGCAGCAACCGAGGACTTTCCGCCCACAGGACCAGTGCCCAGATTGCCGCAACGGTTTTCGGCATCATCTTCCTGGCCATTGGGGTTCTCGGCTTCATTCCCGGAATCACCACGAACTACGGCGCACTCTATTTCGCCGGTTATGGCTCTGAGGCTGTTCTGCTGGGCCTCTTCCAAGTGTCCATCCTGCATAACGTTGTCCACATGCTGCTCGGCTTTGCGGGCCTGTGGATGGCGCGGAGCAACTCATCCGCCCGTACCTACCTCATTGGTGCCGGCGTCCTGTACCTGCTCCTGTTTATCTACGGCCTGATTATCCCGCTGAACTCGGCTGCGAACTTCGTCCCGTTCAACTGGGCGGACAACTGGCTGCACCTGGCACTGGCCGCGGTCATGATCATCCTTGGATTCGTGCTCGGTTCCGAGCGTTCCCGGGGGACAAGCCGTGGCCCCAGCCGAGGATCACCGGGTGAGGGCAGTATTCCGAACTAGCGGCACGGGACGGTAAAGGCGCGGCCAATTACACGGCTGCGCCTTGCGCCGTGCCTGGAACCTTGTTACGCGTTTATTCCCCGTCCAGGGCATGCACCATGTAATTTGGAAGCACCCTTATCTAGGACGGAGGCAAGGCCCGTGTCGTTTCCCCATGACCTCACGCGTGCTGCGGAGCATTCACCCACCCGTGCCGGAGGTTGCGCATGAGGCGCCCGGTTCTCCTAAGAGCCGGCGCCGCGTCCACAGCGCACGCGAAGACCCTGACCGAACTGATGGCACTCGCTGCGGACACGGATGGCTCGGCCGTGACGTCCCTGCTGATCCTGAAGCCGGCTGCAGACGCAGCCGAGCTGCCCGGTTCCGGCGATACCTTGGCCCTGTGGGAGCTGCTGGCCACGCTGGGAGCGGCAGACCTCACGGCGGCCCGGGTAGTGGAGCCGCACCTCGACGCCCAGGCGATCCTGGCCCAGGCATCGCAGCTGCCGCCGGCAAGCGCAGCGCAGCGAACGGACTTCAATGCCGGAACCTGGGGCGTGTACGCCGCGGAGGGACCGGGCATGGCCCTGCAGGCCACGGAGTACGACGGCGCCTGGCAGCTTTCCGGCCGCAAGCCCTGGTGCTCACTGGCCGACCAGCTCGACTACGCCGTGGTTACCGCCCACACCGGTGAAGGGAACAGGCGCGCATTCGCCGTGGACCTCCGCGACGCCGGCGTGCAGGTTGCGGAAGGGCCATGGATCAGCCGCGGCCTGGCAGCGGTGGACAGCCGGTCCGTTGACTTTGACTGCGTACCAGCGGTTCCGGTTGGAGGGGAGAACTGGTACCTGGAACGGGACGGTTTCGCGTGGGGCGGGATAGGCGTCGCAGCGGTCTGGTACGGAGGTGCCGTGGCGGTCGCCCGCAGGCTTTTCCAGGCGTCCCGGCAGCGGACGCCGGACCAGATCGCACAGGCACTTATCGGAGCAGCAGACCTTTCCCTGCAGGCTGCCGCAAGGATGCTCGCCGGGGCGGCCGCAGAGGTCGACGCCGGCCGTGCAGCGGGGGAGAGCGGAGCCCTGCTGGCCCAGCGTGTGCGCGGCGTCGTCGCCGACGCCGTCGAACGGGTCCTGACTGCGGCCGCGCACGGACTCGGACCGGGTCCGCTCACCACCGAGGAAGAACACGCCCGCAGGATCGCAGACCTGCAGGTGTACGTTCGTCAGCATCACGCCGAACGTGATCACGCTTCACTGGGAAAGCTCCTGCTGGCGCGGGAGGAAGAGCCGTGGTGAGTTTCACCCACCGGGACGTGAGCCAGGACGAGGCAGTCTGGGTCCAGGCCCTGGAACATACCCCTGACCTCCCGGCCCTGCTTCCCGGCATTCCGGATCGGCTCCTGGTCCTCGCCGCGCACCCTGATGACGAAACCCTCGGAGCCGGAGGCCTGATCGCGGCCCTCGCAGCAAGGGGAACCAGCGTAGACGTAATCGTGGCAACAGCGGGCGAAGGATCCCACCCGGACTCAGAGACCCATACCCCCCGGCAGCTTGCGGAAATCCGGGAAAAGGAAGTGCGTGCCGCCGTCGCGGCCCTTGCCCCCGGGGCACGCGTTCGGCTGCTGGGACTCCCGGACGGCGGACTTGCTGGGTGCCGTGACAAGTTGAGCCAGGCACTGCGGGACTCAGCAGCAGCCGGAACCGGAACCCTGTGGGTCGCCGCACCGTGGCGCGGTGACGGACACACCGACCATGACACCGCCGGCGAGACGGCAGCCGAGTTCGCGCGGTCCGCGCGGATACCGCTCCTGGAGTACCCCATCTGGCTGTGGCACTGGGGAACTCCAGAGGACATCCCATCCACGCTGCACGCCTTCAGGCTGGACAGCGAGGCGGCACAGGCGAAGCGTGCGGCCATGGCTTCCCATCACAGCCAGGTGAACCCGCTCTCCGACCGGCCGGGCGACGAGGTGCTTCTCAGCCCTGAAGTCCTGGCGCATTTTGAACGACCCTTTGAACCTTTCATCCTGACCATTCCGCGCAGCGCCCGCGGGGTATTCGAGGAGCTCTACGAAAGTTCGGCGGATCCATGGAACTTTGAGGCCAGCTTCTACGAGTCCCGCAAGCGGGCACTGACCCTTGCCATGCTGCCCCGGGAGCGGTTCGGCAGGGTTTTCGAGCCCGGCTGCTCCATTGGGGTGCTGACCGGAGAGCTGGCCCGCCGCGCGGACACCGTGACCGCCATGGATATCAGTACCCGTGCACTGCGGCTGGCGGAGCAGCGCCTAGGACCTGAAGCCGGCGTCGAGCTCCTGGAAGGCAGCATCCCGGAAAACTGGCCTGACGGCACCTTCGACCTGGTGGTGATCTCCGAAATCGGCTACTTCCTGACACCCGGGCAGCTCACGGAGACGGTTCGGCGTGCCGCGGGTTCACTCGCCCGGGACGGGGTCCTCCTGCTCTGCCACTGGCGGCACCCCAACGAGGGCTGGCCGCTTACGGGAGACGGTGTCCATGACGCATTCCTTCAATCCAGCGGGCTGGAGCGGCTCTCCGCCCACGTGGAAGAAGACTTCCGCATCGACGTCCTGGTGCATCCGCCCGCCGAATCGGTGGCGCGCCGGGAGGGACTGCTTTGACGCCTGCGCACATCGGCGTCGTGATCCCTGCCAGGGATGAAGAGGAACTGCTCCCGCGCTGCCTGGCCTCCGTGGCCGCTGCCTCCCGGGGGCTTGAATTGCCGGCCCGGGTGAGCGTGGTGGTGGTCCTGGACTCATGCGCCGACGACTCCGCCGCCGCAGCCGCCGGCACGTCCCTGGCCCAGGGACTTGAGCTGCACCTGCTGGAAACCGCAGCAGGGAACGTTGGCGCCGCCCGTGCCGAAGGCGCGGCCGCGGCACTGGAACTGGGAGCCGAGTGGATCGCCGGCACTGACGCGGACACGGTCGTTCCCGCCTGCTGGCTGCAGACGCAGGTCAGCCTTGCGGCAGCCGGTTACGGCATGGTGCTGGGAACCGTGGTTCCGGATGCCAGGGACCTGGATGCGGACCATCTTGCCCTGTGGCAGGCCCGGCACACCCTCGGGGAGGGGCACCCCTACGTCCACGGCGCCAACCTGGGATTCTCGGCAGAGGCATACAGGGCTGGGGGAGGGTTCATGCCTGGCACAACCGGTGAGGACGTGGACCTGGCAGAGCGGATCAAGGCAGCCCGCGTCCCCTGGATCGCAACTGACTGGATCCGTGCCGTCACCTCCGGGCGCATGGCCGGCCGCGCGCCCGCAGGCTTCTCCGGCTACCTCCGCGGGCTGCTTAACTAGCTGCGTACTGTGGTGCCGGCGCCGGCGGCGCCCTAGCGTGGGGGAATGGACTCTGAGCAAATCCACGCACAAATCGAACGCCTGGTCGAGCAGGAGCAGTCGCTTCGCAGCGCAGGCCCGGGTGAAAGCGCCGAGACCCACGCCGAGCAGCTGCGGAACATCAGTGAACAGCTCGACCAGTGCTGGGACCTCCTGCGCCAGCGGCGCGCCCGGATGGACGCCGGAGAAGATCCCGACGCCGCAGCCGTGCGGCCGGTGGGGGAAGTGGAGGGCTACCGGCAATAACGGTCCGGGGCCCTAGCGGGTCAGCGTGCGGACCAGCGTGGCTGCGCCGATTGTCCGGCGGAACGGGCTGCGGCCCCGGAAGGTTTCCCCGGCCGCCCACCACATCATGGCGCCTTGGCTGGCCCGGCGAAGCAGGTCCCGGTACCGCGGTGTCAGTGCCATTGCCGACGCCGTCCCAAGACCGGCCCATGCCAGGATTGGGAGGTTTGGCGGGAGGAAGACTGTCTGCCGGCCCGTGCGGTCGCGAAAGTAAGTGGAAACACCCATTGTCTACGCGCCTTTCCTGGATTTACGGCCGGAGGACTTTGCCGCCGGTTTCCTGGCTGGTTCTTCCTTATCCTCTTTATGGTCGTCTTTCGCCTCTTTCCGGCTGCCCTTAGCATTTCCGGAGGCGGACTTGTCCCGGTTCTTCTCCACGCTGCGCCGCAGTGCTTCCATCAGGTCCAGCACCTTTCCACCCTCATCCTCGGCTTCTTCTCCGAAGGTCTCCTGGGTGTCCAGGGCTTCTCCCTTCTCCAGCTTGGCTTCAATCAGTGTGCGGAGCTGTTCCTGGTACTCGTCAGTGAACTCGGACGGGTCGAAGTCGGAGCTGAAGGAATCAACCAGCGCCGATGACATTTCCAGCTCCTTCGCGGAGATGCGCACCGACTCCTCCAGGGACGGGAACGCTGCTTCGCGGACCTCGTCCTCCCACAGCAGGGTCTGCAGCGTGAGTACGTCGCCGCGCACCCGCAGGGCACCGAGCCGGCTCTTTTGCCGCAGCGAGAACTGCACGATTGCCGTCCGGTCCGTGTCCTCCAGGGTGCGCCGCAGCAGCACATAGGACTTGGTGGACTTTGAATCCGGTTCCAGATAGTAGGTGCGGTCAAACAGAATGGGGTCGACCTGGTCGCTGGGGACGAACTCCACCACCTCGATCTCCCGGCTTTTCTCCACCGGCAGGGACGCCAGGTCCTCGTCTGTGAGCACCACCGTCTGCTCGCCGTCGTCGTAGGCCTTCGCGATGTTCTTGTACTCGACCACCTCACCGCAGATTTCACAGCGGCGCTGGTACCGGATGCGCCCCCCGTCCTTTTCGTGCACCTGATGCAGGCTCACATCGTGGTCCTCGGTGGCGGAGTACACCTTGACCGGCACGTTGACCAGCCCAAACGCAATGGCACCTTTCCAGATGGCTCTCATGTACCAAGTGAACACCAAGCAGGCTGTGAATCTCCAGAGCCGTATCAGGGCCTCTGCTGCCCCGCCGCTTCCGGCCTCTTTTCCAGCCCCTCTTGGCGTGGTCCTGCCGCCGTCCTACCCTAATGAGCAATTCGCCGGTGCCGGGGCCGGTTTCCTACTCGTTCTCCGGAGACTCCCATGATCGAAGAAGCTGACCTGGATTCACTCCGACGGTCCGTGCGCGGCATCGTGTCACTGCCGGGGGAGGAGGCCTACGCGCAGGACACAGCGGCATTCAACCTGGCCCAGGTCCACCACCCTGATGCCGTCCTAGGCGCCCTGGATGACCGCGATGTGCAGGCTGCGGTGGCTTGGGCTTCCGGCCGCGGTATTCCCCTGGCGGTGCAGGCCACGGGCCACAATGCGTCGGCGCCCATGGCTGCGGGCCTGCTGATCAACACCTCGCGCCTGCAGGACTTGGACATCGACCTGGAAGCGGGCGCTTTCACCGTGGGTGCGGGCGTGCGCTGGGACGCAGTGCTGCAGGAGCTGGTACCGCACGGGCTGACTGCCGCCCACGGTTCCAGTGGCCGGGTGGGGGTTGTCGGCTACACAGTTGGCGGTGGCCTTCCGTTGATGGGGCGCACTCTTGGATTTGCCTCCGATCACGTCCGAAGCTTCGACGTCATTACCCCGGACGGAACGCAGCGGAGCGTGGATCCGGAAACCGAGCCGGAACTCTTCACCGCCGTGCGCGGTGGAAAAGGCAACTTTGGAATCATTACCAGAATGACCATGGCTGCCGTTCCGCTGGGCGATTTCTATGGCGGCCAGCTGGTCTTTGCCGAAGACCAGGCGGGGCAGGTGCTGGATGCGTTCCGCGCATGGGCTCCCGGGCTGCCGAAGGAGGCGTCCGCATCGCTGGCCTTCATGCACCTGCCGGATGTGCCCTTTTTGCCGCCGGAACTGCGTGGAACGGCCCCGGTAATCCTGCGCTTCGGCCTGTTTGGTGATGAGGGGGAGGGGGACAGGCTGCTTGAGCCCTTCCGCCTGCTTCCTGCCGTCAGTGACACGGCCGGGACCATGGACTACCTCGGAATAGACGCCGTGCACAATGATCCCGCGGATCCGTCTCCCTCCATGGAGCGCGGCATGCTGCTCACGGAATTGGACGACGCCGCTGCCGCCGAACTGCTGCGCCAGATTGGGCCGGGTTCCGGCACCCCGCTGGTCATGCTGGAACTGCGTGTCCTCGGCGGCGCCCTGTCCGAGGAACCGCCCTTCCCGGACACTGTTTCCGGGAGAAGCGCAGGATTCCACCTTTTTGTGCTGGGTGTGCCCGGACTTCCTGCGCCTGACCAGGCGGAGGCTGCGCTGGTGCGTCTTGCCGTGGCATTCGAACCCTACGCGGCCGGCAGCCTGATCAACTTCCACGGTCCCGCCGGTGATGAACTGGACCGTGCACGGGCATGGGAACCCGCGGCCTATGAGCTGCTGCGCAACGCGAAAGCCGACTGGGATCCGCAGAACCTGTTTCGGTTCGGGCATGCCGTCCCGCCCCTTGGTTTAATGGACACGGCAAGCGGCTGAATCCCGGCCGGTCTGAACGAACAGGCGGCAGCAATCACATGGACGGTCCACCACGGGCCCTGGAAGAGCTCACTGTAGGGCAGGTTGCCCAGCGCAGCGGCGTGGCTGTTTCCGCCCTGCATTTTTATGAACGGCAGGGCCTGATCCGCAGCCGGCGTACCGGCGGCAACCAGCGTCGTTTTGACCGGTCCGTCCTGCGCCGCGTCGCAGTGATCCGCGCCGCGCAGCGGGCGGGTATTCCGCTCTCCCATATTGCCGCAGTCTTCGCTGAGCTGCCTGAGGACGGCGTGCCCGGACAGGAAGACTGGCGCAGGCTCAGTGCAGCCTGGCGAACAGAACTGGACAACCGGATTGGGCAGCTGGAGGCCCTGCGGGACCGCCTGGGCGGATGCATTGGCTGCGGCTGCCTCTCCCTGGCGGAATGCAGTTTCATAAACCCGGACGACGCTTCCGGGCGTGATTTCCGTGGCGCCCGGCTGCTGGAGCCGGACTCCTGATTTGACCTCAACTATTGTTGAGGTTTTACCGTGGAGGCATGACTTCAACGGCAGTGACTCATCCGGTGGTGGATGAATTCAAGGACGCGTTCCGTGGACACCCGGCAGGCGTGGCGATCATCACGGCCGCTGGTGCCGAAGGTCCCGTGGGCCTGACGGCGTCCTCCGTGAGTTCGGTCTCCGCAGCGCCGCCGATCCTGGCTTTCTCCCTCGCCTCCACGGTGGGTTCGGCAGGAGTGATTGCCGGCGCAGACACCATTGTGGTCCACCTGCTCGGCGCGGAAAACGCTGAGCTGGCCTCCCTCTTCGCAGCCCGGGGTGCGGAACGGTTTGGTCCGGACCTGGAGTGGAGCACGCTTCCAGGTGGAGAGCCGCTGCTGGGCGGAGTGCCGCGGGCGCTGCTGTGCCGCGTCCTTTCCCGCACCCACGCGGGCAGCTCCACCCTGATCGCCGCAGAGGTCTTGGAAATCCACGCCGGGCCGGCTTCCGCCCCGCTGGTCTACCACGACCGCACGTACCACCACTTGGGTGCCCACTCGGCGCTGCGCCGGCCTCAGTAGAGAAGTCCCTTTCCGGCAGCCGCGGACAGCGCTCCGGCCACCCGCGAGAGCGCGGGCAGGTCTACCCGCCACTGCTGCCAGTACAGCGGAACGTCCAGGTGTGCGTCAGGATCCAAAAGCACGATTGAACCCTCTGCGAGCAGTTCCTCGGACTGCAGGTCCGGGAGCATTCCCCAGCCGAACCCAAGGCGTACGGCCTGCAGGAAATCCCAGGATGCAGGAACGTAGTGCCGGGGCGGCTGGAGTCCCGGCCCAAAAGCCGCTTCCAGGAAGCGGGCTTGAAGCGCATCCCGCCGGTTGAAGACCACCATGGGGGCGGAGGCCGCCTGGACGGCATCAAAACCGCGGTCGAACCACCTGCTGCGGAAAGCCGGGCTGGCGGCTGGCCGGTAGCGCATGGTCCCCAGGCCGGTGACAGAGCAGCCCTGCACGGGTTCCGGGCTGGAGGTTACTGCAGCCATGGCAGTTCCGTTCCTTAGGCCTTCGGCCGAATAGTCCTGGTCCTCCAAGGTGAACTCAAAGCCAATTCCCTCTACCTGCGCCAGTGCTGGAAGTACCCAGGTAGAGAGCGAATCGGCGTTGATGACCAACTGGACTGCCGTGCGTCCGGGCTGGCTGTCCAAGCCCAGGCGCTCGACGGCGTCATTCTCCAGTGCGTTGATCTGCCGGGCCAGCCGCAGCAGGACAGCCCCGGGTTCAGTGGCTGCGATGGGCCGCGTGCGCTTCAGCAGCACGCACCCGGTCCGTGTCTCCAAAGCCTTGACCCGCTGGCTGACGGCAGACGTGGTCAGGTGCAGGGCCGCAGCAGCGGCATCAAAGCTGCCATGGTCGAGGACGGCGGCAAGTGCGCGCAGCTGATCCGCATTGAACTCCATATTAAGAAATACTAAAGACAGTCCAGAAAAATTAGCTAGTCTTCTCAACGGTGCGGTCATAACTTGGTTTCATGAACACTATGAGCCTGGCCCCGGCACTGTCCGGATTCGGCAGCGGGCTGGCCCTTATCGTTGCCATCGGGGCGCAGAACGCTTTTGTCCTGAGGCAGGGGCTTCGGCGCGAGCATCTGGCGGCCGTGGTTGCCGTGTGCATCCTCAGCGACGCCGTCCTCATCCTGGCCGGAACAGCCGGAATCGGACGGCTGACCCAGGCCGCTCCGCTTGCGCTGGACATCGTTCGCTGGGCGGGCGCCGCGTTCCTGCTGGCCTACGCCTTCCTTTCGCTGCGGCGTGCCCTCAACCCCTCGGGCCTGCAGGCCGCCGGACGGACGGGCGGGACGCTGACCGCTGCCGTGCTGACCTGCCTGAGCCTGACCTGGCTGAACCCCCACGTCTACCTGGACACGGTGGTGCTGCTGGGATCACTGGCCGCGACCCACGGCCCGGACGGCCGGTGGGTCTTTGCGGCGGGCGCCGTCGCGGCCAGCACCGTGTGGTTTACTGCGCTCGGGTTTGGTGCCCGGCTGCTTGCTCCGGTCTTTGCTCGCCCCAGGGCCTGGCAGATCCTCGACGCAGCCATCGCAGTCTTTATGGTGCTGCTGGCCGCCAGCCTCCTGCACGGATCGCTTTGACGTCTCGCGGGCCCAGCGCCGTGCGGAACTGTTACAGTTCGGCGCAGCGGCAGGACGCCGGGACCGGCCCCGCAGGGAAGTCCGGTTTCCACGGAGGACGGGGAACATTATGGGTCGAAGCGCCAAACGCCGAACCGGACGGCGGGATGCCGTGCCTGCCGGCCTCCTCTGGACAGGCGCCGCCGTCCTGGCGGCCGCCGGTGTCTTCGTGCTCTCCACGATTTCCTCCTCCCGGGCAGACCCGCTTCCCGATCCGCCCTTCGCGGTGTTCGAAGCCGAACCGAAAGAGCAGGATGAGCTGCCCGCTTGGGTGGAATTGGATACCGGCCGGGACGAAGTGCGGTTCCTGACCACCAGCGGTACGGGCAGTTACTACGTCTCCCGCGGCCGGGGCGGCTACTGCCTGGTGGTGGTGCGCACCGGGTCCGGTGAAAGCTACTCCGCTTTCTGCCGCCAGGGCCCGCTCAGGGAGGGAAACGTTGTCTCCGGCACCTCCCCGGGGACCACGCTGGACGGACGCGCGGGTATGGCCGTCCTGGTGGTTGACGGCTACATGGATGGAGCAGAGTTATCCGGGAACGCTGAAATGATCCACGAGAACGTCCTGGTGAAGCTGGGTGTGCCGCCGGAGGATCAATAGGGGCATGGCAGGCACGGCGGCTGCAGAAGCCCCCATGCCTGCCATTCAGTCACCTGTTTTGGGTTTATTTTGAGTTGATCTTGTCCATGAACCTGGTGTCGATGACAGAGTCGCCAAGCGAGTCATCCTCACCGTAGGTCAGGACTCCCGGAATCTGGCGGAAGGCTTCCTCGTAGGATTCGATGAAACCGTCCGGAAAGGTGAATTCTTCGGGGTACACCGTGGAAGGAATATCCTCCAAGATGGACACGTCTGTTTCGAGCACTTCGGAGATCAGCTCAATGTTCTGCGGATCGTGCAGCCAATCCCCTTGCAGGCGGTTCATGTAGGTATTGTGCAGGGCCTGGATGAAGCGCTCACCAACTTCCGGCGCATCGTCCAGGAGTGTCGAACCGAACCAAACGTTTACGGAAGGATAGTCCTCGGGCGCACTTCTGGCGAAGAATACCCCGGAGTCCTTTTCTTCGATGATCGCTGTATTCGGCTGCGACGCTGTACCGCCGAAGACAGCCCCGTTTTCGATCGCGATGATGGTATCGGCCTGCTTCATTGACTTAATGTCGACATCCGCCAGTGTCAGTCCTTCGGTTTCCAGCGTCCGGGCCAGGCTCAGGAGAGGCGGGCCGGCGACGCCGGATGAAGAGGCAAGCGTCTTTCCCTTGAGCATGGAAATGTCGAACTCCTGGTCTCCCAGGGCAGCCTTGCTGACATACCACCCGTTGATCGAGTCAGCCGGTTCGATTCCGCCCGGAGCGACGATCTTGACGTTCGTGCCGTCCGCCACGGCATTGAGGAGGTTGGCGCTGGGGCCGGTCACCATGGCGTCCAGCTTCCCAGTGGCCAGCATGACCAGGGCATCCTGGGCCGGCGCGATCTCGACCTTGAGATCGATGCCCTCCGCTGCGAACTCCCCCCAGTGTTCTTCCATGAGATAGGGAACGAAGTACGCAATTTTCGAGGATACGGCGACTGTCACTTCGGTGAGTTCCTCCGAAGCTCCGCCGGCCGCTTCAGACGAGGAAGCGCAGCCGGACAGCACAAGTCCGGCGGCCGCGGCCAGCGCAGCAAAAGACCTTCGCGTCATTTTCGTCGACATGATTCTTACCTTTACTCTCGATGTGGGTTGGATGCGGGCAGGACTCTTCAACACTGAAGGGCCCTGCCCGCACGTCGTTTCTAGGTGGCTGAACGCTTGTTCTCACGGGGCGCCCAGGGCACCAGCTTGCTGCTGAGCCATTTGACGAAGTACGTCAGAAGGAAGCCCATGAAAGCGACCACGACTATGCCTACGTACATTTGGCTTGCCTGGAAGAGGGACCAGCTGTGCCAGATGCGATAGCCAATGCCGGAGTCACCGTTGACGAATTCCGTGGCCACGGCAATGAGGACGGCGTTGGCCAGTGCCAGGCGGATTCCGGTAAAGAGTGAGGGGAGGATTGCCGGAATCAGGACATGGCGGAAGCGCTGCCATCCCCGGATTTCGAAAATGTGGGCTGCTTCCAGGTAGGTGGGCTGGATGTCTTCCAGCGCTTCCAGGACTGTCACCCAAATCACGAAGAACACACCCAGCGCGATGAGGAGGATCTTCGGAAGCTCGCCCAGGCCAAAGATGAGGAGGAGGAGCGGCAGGATCGCGAGTTTCGGGATGGTGTAGATCGCCGAAAGCATGGGTTCGAGCGCCGCACGGGCGGTCTGCGACAGGCCGAGGATGGAGCCGGTAGCCAGGCCAGCCACAAAACCGAGTCCGTAGCCGATCAAAAGACTCCGCAGGGTTGCCCATAGGTCAGTCGCCAATTGGCCGTTGGAGACCAGCTCGGTGCCTTCTGCAAAGATGGTCGTCGGAGCCGGGAAGAACCGGGCGTCAACTGCTCCCACACTTGCGGCGATCTGCCAAGCCAAGAGCAGGATGACCGGGGTGCCGATGCCAAGGATCCGTGAGCGCAGCCGCTGGCTCCGGGCGTACCGCGCCGGGTCCTTGTCCGACATACGGGGGGCGATGACTACTTTTCGGGTTGCTGTTTCACTCATGAGTTGGCTCGATCCACTTCAATACGCATCTGGGACCAGATTTGCTGTTCAAGTTCGGCGAATTCGGCAGTTCCCCGGATCTCGGGGCGCCTGGGGCGTTCAAAGGGCACGTGATAGTCGCCGATGATCTTTCCGGGACGCGAGGACATAACGACCACCCGGTCTCCGAGGAGAATGGCTTCCTCCAGGCTGTGCGTAACGAACACGACCGTGCGCCTGTCCTGCTGCCAGATTGCCAGCAGCTCGTCCTGCAGGACCCGGCGCATCTGTGCGTCCAGGGCCGCGAAGGGCTCGTCCATCAGCAGGACGTCAGGCCGGACGGCGAGGGCGCGCGCAATGGACACGCGCTGAGCCATTCCGCCGGAGAGGGCTGAGGGCAGGGCGTCGGCGAAATCCGTGAGTCCCATCTGTTCCATCAGGGGACCTACGCGGCTTGCCCGCTCCGCCGCGCTCAGTCCCTTTACCTGGAGACCAAGCCCGATGTTCTGTTCAACGGTCTTCCAGGGGTAGATGCTGTAGTTCTGGAACACCATCGCCACTCCGTGGGTTGCACGGGAGGTGTTCAGTTCTACGGTCCCCGAGCTGGGATGGTGCAAACTGGCCATCATGCGCAGAAGGGTTGACTTGCCGCAGCCGGAGGGGCCAACGAGGCAAACGAACTGACCTTCCTGAATCTCGAGATCCACATCCTGCAGCGCCGTGACGGTGCTTTTGCGTCCGTACACTTTGCTGACGTTTTTGACGGCGATCTTGGGTAGGTGTCCACCACCTTCCGTGCGCCCTTCGGCAGGTGGGTTCCCCTGCAATTCGGTGCTTGTTGTCATAGCTCTGTTCTCTTCCATGTGTAGCGGCATTCAGCTGAATGCATCTGCATTTCAACAGATACTATGCGACGTATCTCACAAAAACTAGACGCTGCCGCCGGGCGATCCCAAATGTGCGTAATGTGACCTGGCCGCGCACGCGCCAAATGTATTCAACTGTCCCGTACTGTATGCAGATGAACACATTCGATAGGGAAGCTGGTCCCACATTGGCCGGCCAGCTGGGGAAGTGGGCGGTAGGCGCAGGGCTGGGCGTCGCTCCGCCGCGGATGGAGAAGGTCCTTGACTCAATCGTTGACACCGTTGGAGTGACGGTCCTCGGTCTGGCGCAGCCGGACCTGGACCCTGTGTCAGCCTTGGTGCCCCTGCTGAGAAGCGGAGTTCCTTTCTGGGACGGAACAGCAGCTAGCACTGCGCCTGGTGCGGCATTTCTCAACGCGACAGCCGGTCACCTGCTCGATTTCGACGACACGCACTACCAGATCCATGGGCACCCGAGCACGGTTGTGCTCCCTGCCGTGTTCGCTGCGGCCCCCACCGGCGCCTCCGGGGCCTCCATTGTCCGCGGATATCTGGCCGGGCTGGGTGCAATGTCCGCGGTCGCCGCCCTGTATGGACCTGAACACTATTCGAGGGGGTGGCACTCCACGTCGACGTGCGGGGTGGTGGGTGCCGCAGTGGGCAGTGCGGTGGTGCGCGGACAGCCGGCAGCCGCCGTCGCCAATGCCATCAGCATTTCCATTTCAATGACCCAGGGGGTGAGGGCGAACTTTGGCACCCTGATGAAACCCATCCACGCTGGGCTGGCGGCACGGGCGGGCGTGGAGGCGTCCATGCTCTCAGAGGCCGGAGTTACCGCATCACCCGTGGCCCTGGACGGCCGCTATGGCGGGACAGCCCTTTTTGGTGAGCGGGGCAGCCAATCGCAGCTGCTCTCAGCGGAGGCACTGCAACAGGTGGCGGCGGGAGCAGCCGACGATTTGGGTATCAAGCTCTATCCGTGCTGCAGGGGATCTCATCTGGCCATCGACGCGGCTCTGGACGCGGCCGCGGACCTTCCCAAGGGGACGGTCATCGACCGGATCGAGCTGCTGGTTCCCTGGGGGACCCGCACGGCCCTCTTGTATGACGAACCGGCCAGCGGGATGGAGGCCAAGTTCAGCCTTCCCTATGCCGTCGCCACAGCGCTGGTGCGCGGTACGCCGCGGATGGAACATTTCACTGACGCCGCAGTCCGGGAGCCCGCTGTTCGTATGCTCATGGACACAATAGACATCACTGAAGACACTGCCCGGGGAGACCTGAGCGCGACCATGGATGGGCGCTACGCCGACCTGGTCCTCTTCCTGCGGGGAGGGGGCCTTCGTCGGGTGCGGGTCGAAAACGCCCGGGGATCTGCGGAGCGTCCACTGACCCCAGCGGAGGTGGATGAAAAGTTCATGTCAACGGCGGGATCGGTCCTGCATGTGGATAAAGCCTGTGAGCTCTTGGCCCGGCTCAGGCAACTTGTGCACCTGCCATCCGTTGACGGGCTCTTCCGAAACTAAGCTGTCCCGCCGTCAGCGGTCCGATGAATACCAGCAGCCGGGCTGCGCTTCCGGCAATACCTGCCGGAAGCGCAGCCAACAAGCTTCGGGATACTCAGATAAACCGGGACGTAACTGAGCCCATGGTGCTGAACTCGGCATGGAACGTGTCGCCGGCGTTGGCGAAAACAGGTCGTGTGAAAGAACCGGAGAGAATGGGAATCCCTGCCTCAAGGCTCTCTCCATAAGGCGCGAGGCTGTTTGCCAGCCACGCAACGCTTGCTGCGGGATGGTTCATGACCGCACCCGCAACGCCGGATTCCTCAACGGTTCCGTTGACATACAACATGGCTGATTCCCACCGAAGATCCACCTGATCCGGGCGCATGGGCCGGCCGCCCAGAATCATCCCGCCGTTTGCTGCATTGTCACCGATGGCATCGACGATCTTGCGTGCCTGGCCACTGGCTGGATCGCGCATCTCGAGACGGGCGTCGAGTATCTCCAGGCCGGGCTGCACCCACGCAGTGGCGTCCAGCACGTCGGTCACACTCAGATCCGGGCCGGTCAAATCCCGTTTCAGGACAAAGACGATCTCCACCTCAATGCGGGGTTTGATGAACCGGTCCCGTGGAATCAGTTCAGCATCCCCGAACATCATGTCGTCGAGAAAAAAGCCCCGGTCCGGTTCATCGACTTCCTGGGCTTTCTGCATGGTGCGGGAGGTCAGTCCGATTTTCCGGCCGGCAAGCTTCCGGCCGCGTGAAATCTGCAACTGGCGCCATGCAGTCTGAACGGCGTAGGCATCATCAATTGTCATATCCGGAAACTGGACCGACAACTGAGTCATCGGGGTCCGGGTCTGAGCAGCGTGTTCCAGGCGCCGGGCAGTTTCGAGGATCTGCTCCGAGGTGAGCATCTATTCCCCCTTAAGGAATGGGATCGCCGCGTCCACGAATGTTCCGGGGTCCTCGAACGCGGCCCAGTGGGCGACGTGGGGCATCGCCAGTTCCCGGCCATCCGGGAGCATCTCCAGGACGCGGCGGGCGGTTGTCTCGTATTCCCGGTGGTCCTTGCCCGAGAGGACCACAAGGGTGGGTGCCTGGATTGAGCGCCACTGGTCTTCGGTCAGGAGATTCTCCTGGCGCACGCCCTCCTGCTGAAGGGTCAGCATGCGGTGCACTGTGTCCCGGGTGTCCTGGCGCTGGTAGATGGCAAGGCGCAGCGCGATCAGATCCGGGATGCGGTTTTCATCCGTTGCGATGAGGTGGCTGAAGACAGCGCTGATGGACTCCCAGCTCGCCTCGTTGACTGCACGGGTACGTTCCCGGATGATTCGTGCCATGTTGTCAGCGCTGGCTATGAGGCCCGCCGGCGAGACCAGGATGACTCGATCGGTGAGCTCGGGGTTTTCGAGGGCGTAGCGGGCAGCGACCCAGGAGCCCAGAGAAGAACCCATGACGCTGGTCCTTTCAATTCCCAGCGCCGCCAGGACAGCCTTCAGGTGGGCAACGTAGGCAAAGGTGTCGTACGGGCGGTCGGGCTTGTCGGAAAAGCCATTGCCAACCATGTCATAGGCGACACAGTGGAAGTGTTCGGACAGCGGCCCCAGGATTCGGGAGAAGGCTTCCCAGTGGCCCCCGGTTCCATGCAGCATGACCAAAGCGGGCTTCGAAGGATCGCCGGCGGTCACCACGCGGGTCCGAACCCCCTCAGCGTCGATGTACTGCTGCGTAAAAGCGACTTCGCGCAGTGCTGTCCAAATGCTCGCGTACTCAGGAGCGGAGTTACTCATTTCGGTTTCCTTTTTCCGTGCTGATGAAGTGTGAAAGGGTTTCGCGGTAGGTAGCCGCGAGCATGGCCGTGTCGGTGCCCACCGCAGCGAAGGCGTAGCCGCTTGAGAGGGCTGTGGAACAATCAGCCGGGTTCTTAGTGAGGGTGCCCAGCGGCATCTTCAGGGACGCGGCCAGTTCAACGATGTGACGGGCAGCGGCCTGTACCTCCGGGTGCTTCGGCTCTCCGAGGTGCCCCATGCTGGCAGCCAGATCGGCTGTTCCCAGGAACACTGCATCGACGCCCCCGGCAGCCATGATCCCGCTGGCGTTCTGAAGCCCGGCGAGAGATTCGATCTGGAGTATGAGGCAGATGTTTCCGCGGGCTTCCTGAAGATAGCCAGCGTCATTCCCCCAGCTTCCGCCGCGGGTCTGTGCAGATACCCCGCGAATGCCCCGGGGAGCGAAGTCGCAGGCCGCAGCAATGCGATCCGCCTGTTCAGCAGTTTCAACCATCGGCACCAGAACGGTCCTTGCCCCCAGATCGAGGACCCTTCCGATCTCGTGCGGATCATGGCTGCCGACACGAACGACTGCTGAAGTGCCGCAGCCCTCAATGACGCTCAGGGATATGGCCAGCTCGTCGAGCGACCGCGGAGAATGCTCCTGGTCAAGTAAGAGCCAGTCAAATCCGGCGCTGGCCGCTATTTCAGTGGCAGCCATGCCTCTGAGGTTGTTCCACAAACCCAGCTGCGGACGGCCCGCAGCCAGGTTGTCGAGGAAGTGGTTGCGTTTCATCCAGACACAGCCCTTTCCTTTTGGCCGCGTGCGGCGGCCAAGGAGTCCAGGCCGGCGAGCAGGTCATCAACTTCCGGGTAGGAACCGTAAACGTACCGGTCGGGCCGGACCAGCACGGCCTGTGCCTGCTGTTCATGCAGCCAAGCGTGAAGTGCAGCGTCTGCCACCAGCGGGATCACGCGCAGTGCGGGCAGGCTGGAACGGACCTCCTCGCTGAGTTCGGAAAAGGCCTCGGGAGTGATGATGAGGCCAAATTCGTACCCAATGAGATCGTCGACGAGCACACCTGATCCGTTGCGTGGCTGGGCAGACAGGTATCCCCCGCCGAACGCCGCATCGTAGATTCCGTCACCGAGGCGCGGAGGCACTCCGCGGCCCTCCCGTCCAACACGGCTGTTGAGCAGTTCGATGGACTCTTTGGTCGGCTGGGTTAGCTTCGTGCCCAATTCCGTGGCTGTGGTGATGAAGTGGCGTGCGTGTGCCGCACGCTCCTTGCCGTAGCTGTCCAGCAAATCCTCGGGGGCGCCCCGCAGGAGGACATCGCGCAAACGCCAGGCTATCGCAGCAGCGTCACGGACCCCCGTGCACAGGCCTTGGCCCAGGAAGGGAGGGGTCTGGTGCGCGGCGTCACCGGCCAGCAGCACTCTGCCGTGGCGCCAGGTGTCCACAACGAGCGAACGGTGTGTGTAAACCGCTGCCCGCAGGAGCTCAGCATCCTCCGGCGCGAGCCAGGGAGCGACCCTTGACCAGATCCTGTCGGGCATAACCGCAGCCTCCAGATCTTCTCCGGGAGCTGCACGGAACTCGAAGCGGCGAATGTCCCGGACTACGTGGATGTAAATCGCCGGGGACACCGGATGGGCGTAGTGCGTGTTGATTGCGGGCAGGTCAGCGGCGTCGGAGACTTTAAAGTCCGCCACTATCCAGGGCTGGTTCAGTCCATAGTCCTCATAGGTTGAGCCTATGATCCTGCGGGCAGTACTGCGGCCGCCGTCCGCTCCCACCACATACTTCGCAGTGACGGTCAGGGCGGAGCCGTCCTTGGTGCTGCGCGCAAGAACCTGCGCTGCCTCGGGAGACTGGATGATGTTCTCCACTTCGGTTGATACCAGTTCGGTGATCAGGGGGTTCGACCGAAGTGCAGTCCGGAGAACCTCTTCGAATTCCGGCTGGTGAACGTTGTACCGGTCGGGCCATCCCTGGCTTCCGACGCTGCTTGCCGCCGGCCGGGACGCGACAACGGAGCCGGCTGAGTCTATGTACTGGGCTCCGCGAAAAACCTTCAGGAACGGTTCCAGGGAAGCCGCGAGCCCGAGGGTCTGCATGACCCGCATGATTTCGCCGTCAATGCCGACGCCGCGGGGGACCTGCATCACGTCCGGTTCGCGGTCCAAAGCCACCACCCGGAGGCCCTGGTGGGCCAGCAGATTTGCTGTGATGGCTCCGACCGGGCCCAGTCCGATTACTGCAACGTCACATTCGAAGGTGTTCGTATCCATGTTCGGCAACTTCACCTAACGCGGCACGCGGAGTTCGGCGGCCTGGCGTGAGACGGCGATGCCCAGGCCGGTAAGCCACTCCCGAACGGGTTCATAGGCCACGGTTTCCAGCCCTTCGTTGCCCGCAGCGTAGGCGGCAAACCAGGTGCGGAGCTCATGGGCGCCGACTCCTCCGGCTTGCAGCTGGTCAGTGGTCACCTCGTCCACCCAGCTGGTGTCGTCAGCGCCCAGCCGGGCAAGCATCTCCTTGTCCCATTCCGGGCGGATGTCATCCTTCGCTGCCTCGCGGTGAGCGGCGCTGACGGCGCGCCGCTCTTCCTCGCTCAGTCCTTCCGAGGTCAGAGCCAGCGTCGGGGGGTTGTGGGACATGCCGCCGGAGCCGATGAACAGGACACGCTCGTTCGTAGCAGCGAAGTAGGCGGCCACCGCGCGTCCAAGCTCAGCGGAACGTCCCGGCCGGGACAGGGGGAAAGTGGCGCAGTTGATGAAGATGGGAATGACCGGCCGGGCAGCCAGACCGCCCAGGATGTCCGCCGTCGTTTGGCCGAAACCATGGTCAAGAGCGATATGCCGCGTGATCGCGACGTCAAAGTCGGCGTCGAGGAGGTGCGCGGCAAGTCCGCGGGCGGTCTCGGCCGGCACATCGTAGGGGCCCGTCGGTGACTCCGAATCCCCCAGGCCCTCGGCGGACAGAACCACCGAGATGGCGGGCAGGATTTCACCGAAAGCACGGCGATGGTCCGATCCGAAGAAGACCACGAGAGTGGGATCCCACGCTTCGACAATGCCGCGCGCGGATGAAACGCCTGCGCGGAACTGGTGGCCGTCAACCTCTTCGCGGTCCCGGGCAAAGCCTGGGCTATGCGACATGCACAGGGTCATCGAACTGTATGCCACTTTTTCTCCCTCGTTGTTATCGGTATACGTATGGATACCGTAGCATGGCGGCAGATGTAGGTGTAGGTGTAAGTATCCGCCCAGGTGCGTGCGGGACCGAAGCAGAAATGAGGCAGGCGTGAAAAGAACAGCTGTTGCAGGGTTTGTTGCTGGGAACTGGGTCAACTCCGGTGGGGTCACCTCCGACCTCGTGGATAAGTTCACCGGGGAGGTCATTGCCGAAGTTGCAGTGACGGAACGTGCCCAGGTCCATGAGGCGGTGGAGGCACTGGCGGCGTCGCAGGACGGGATGGTTTTACCGCCGCGGCAGAGGGCGGAGATCCTGCACCGGGCCGCAGGGATCGTGCAGCTGCGCCGCACGCAGCTGATCGCAGCAGTTCAGGCTGATACTGGTTTTGCCTTGTCGGATGCAACAAAGGAGGTGGACCGGACTGCGGAGACACTCACGCTCTGTGCTGAAGAAGCCAAAAGGCTGGTGGGGCACATGGTCCCGATTTCGGGTGCTCCGAACGCTGCAGGCCGGGTCAGTTACACGAGGTGTGAACCGTACGGCTTGGTGTGTGCACTCACGCCGTTCAATTCACCATTGAACACGGTGGCCCACAAAGTGGGTCCGGCGATAGCCGCGGGCAACTCGGTTCTGCTCAAGCCGGCCTCGCTCACGCCGCTCTCTGCGCATGCCTTCGTCCAGGTGCTGCTGGACGCAGGGCTGCCGCCCGAGAAGATTGGACTTGTCTACGGGCCGGGCGGCCAGCTGGGGAAGTGGCTCGCCGAGGAGCCCGGGATTGGCTACTACGCCTTCACGGGAAGCACCCAGGTTGGCCGGGAACTGCATCGGGCTGTGGGTATGCGGCGCACGCAACTGGAGATGGGCAGCCTCTCGTCCACGTTTGTGTGCCACGATGCCGACCTTGAATTCGCAGCCGACGCCATTGTGGCCGGGGCCCTCCGAAAGTCGGGGCAGGTGTGTACCTCAGTTCAGCGTGTGTATGTCCATGAAACTGTTGAGGCAGAGCTGATCCGGCTGGTTTCTGCCGGGATGGGAAGGGAAGTCCCCGGGGATCCGGGGAATCCGGCAACCACGGTTGGACCGCTGATCGCTGTTTCTGAAGCGGACCGGGTGGAGGAGTGGATCCAGGAAGCTGTCCGGCTGGGCGGCCAGCTGGTTCACGGTGGGATGCGCCGCGGTTCGGTAGTGGAGCCAACCCTGCTGGTTGACGTTCCGGACGATGCCAGAATTGTTGCCTCCGAGCTTTTTGGACCTGCTGTAGTCCTGCAGTCCTACGCCTCCCTGGACCGGGCGATTGCACATGCCAACGCGACGCCTTTCGGACTCGCAGCCGGGATCTTTACCAATAGCCTGGATGCTTCGTTCCGGGCTATCGAGGCACTGGACGTGGGCAATCTGTACGTCAATCAGACCTCAAGCAGCCGGGCAGACCTGATGCCGTTTGGAGGTCATAAGCAGAGTGGATTCGGCGGAGCTGAGGGGCCCGCCTATGCGATCCGGGATATGTCCCGGGAAAAAACCGTGACCCTGACGATGCCGTGAGATGCCGGCAAATGCAGTGCGGAACACCGTGCAGGCATGCTCCTGCACCAAAATCACCGTCGTGTACGATCGCATGTAAGTGTGTTCCGTGCGTCCCCAAAGGCAGGCAATGACTCCAGCAGAACCCAAGTCCCAGAAGGCGATGCCGACTTCCCAGGGGCGGATTGCGGCATATACCAAGATTCGCGATGCCATCATTTCGGGTGAGTTTGCCCCTGGGCAGCCGCTAAGCGAATCGGCCCTCGCCCAGTGGTGCGGTGTGTCTCGGACCCCCATTCGAGAGGCCATCGGGCGTCTGGAGCAGGACACGCTCGTTACCTGGAATGAGAATGGCCTGGTGGTGCGCGCGCTGGAGCCGGAGGAGATTCTCGATATCTACGAGGTGCGTGCCTATCTGGAAGCGGCTTCGGCGCGTACCGCCGCAGACCGGCGGACGGATCGCGACCTCCAAATGCTCCGGGCGACGCTGGCAAATGGCGACAATGTTGATCCTGACTCTGCCGAAGAGATGGTGAAGTACTCCCGCAGCTTTATGGGACATGTTTTGAGGATTGCACGCAACAGTGCACTCGAGGATGCCTTGAATCGGGTCAAGTTGCAGTTGGCCCGGACCGTTGAAGCGCGCCCGGCTGTCGCTGCGCCGGGCCGATGGGCGAAGTCCCGGCAATTCCAGGCTGCCGTGACTGACAGGATTGCGGCCCGGGACCTGGATGGTGCCTACGGTGTCACCCTGGACCACTTCTTTGCTGCCAGGGACGTGCGGCTTGCCATGTTCAACGAGGAAGGCACCGGACTCTAGTCTGTTGGAAACCAGGCATTGCCTGCCCTAGGCCGTGCCGGCAACCTGTGCGTCGATCAGGATCTCTGCGGCCTGGCGGGCCTGCCGGGCCGGCTCTGCTGAGCCGGAGATAGCCGCCGTCGTCTGGGCGCCCTCGGCAAGCAGCGCCAGCTGCGGAGCCAGTGCAGGCTCACCGCCGGCTGCGGCCACGAGGTCCGCAAGCACGCGCTGGAACGAGTCTTTGTGTGTCCGGGTGCGCTCGGCGATGTCCGGTGACTGGCTGCCCAGTTCACCGAAGGCGTTGATGAAGGCGCAGCCGCGGAATGAATCCTCGGCGAACCAGTCCGAGAGGTAGTCGTAGACGGCCAGCAACCTGGCCCGGGGATTCGCGGCGGCGTCGATCCGCTCCTGAAGCCCGGCCGTCCAGATTCGGTGGCGCCGGTCCAGCACTGCGAATACTATGGCCTGCTTGGAAGGGAACAGTGAGTAGAGCTTCTTCAGCGGCAGGTCTACTTCACGCCGGAGTTCGGCCATGCCGACTGCTTGGATGCCGCGCTCGTAGAAGAGCCGGTCGGCCACTTCGATCACGTGTGCACGTTCCTCACCAGGGTTCATGGATTCATTCTACTTGCTTTGAGAATGATCGTTCCCTATAGTTGGGAACTCCTGAGAATGATCATTCTCACAGTGTATTGAGAGGAGCATCGCCATGGGGCGTATCAGCGTCAGCACGGAGAACAGCAGTCCAATCGAGCTCTACTACGAAGACCACGGCAAGGGACAGCCGGTGGTGCTCATCCACGGTTACCCGCTGGACGGTGCGTCCTGGGAGAAGCAGACGGCCGCACTGCTCCAGGCCGGCTACCGGGTCATTACCTATGACCGGCGCGGGTTCGGCCGGTCCGACAAGCCCGCAGAAGGCTACGACTATGACACTTTTGCCGCGGACCTGAACGCTGTGATGAATACGCTGGACCTTCACTCGGCAGTGCTGGTGGGGTTCTCCATGGGTACCGGCGAAGTGGCCCGCTACCTGTCGACCTTCGGGTCCGACCGCGTAGACAAGGCAGTATTCCTCGGCTCGCTGGAACCATACCTGCTCAAGGCGGTGGACAACCCCGAAGGCGTACCCCAGGAAGTCTTCGACGGACTGCTGGAGGCCGCTACGGCAGACCGGTACGCCTTCTTCACCGAGTTCTTCAAGAACTTCTACAACTCGGATGATTTCCTGGGCACCGACCGTCTCAGCCAGGAAGTAGTCAACGCAGGCTGGAACCTCGCCTCCTCCGCGAGCCCCATCGCTTCCCTGGCCGCCCAGCCAACCTGGCTCACCGACTTCCGGGGCGACATTCCCAAGATCGATGTCCCGGCGCTGATCGTGCACGGAACAGCTGACAACATCCTGCCCATCGACGCCACGGGCCGCCGCTTCGCGAAGGCGCTGCCGTCCGCCCAGTACGTGGAGATCGAAGGGGCCCCGCACGGACTGCTCTGGACCCATGCGCAGGAAGTGAATGACGCGCTGCTCTCCTTCCTGGCCAAGGACACCAAGCCGGAAACACGTGAGGTTCCGGCAGAGGCATAGGCAAACTCCCTCGTAGGACCCGGGCCTCAGGGGTCCGGGTCCTATACAGTTGCTGGACCATGGGTGCGGCCATTGGGGGGCACCCAGCTTGTCCGGAGGGGAACGGCCATGTCCAGCAGGCAAGACGAGATCGATCCGAGGTACGACCCTGCCTACCAGCGCGGTGGCGGAGAGCTGTCCCTCTCGCGCAGCGTTGAGGACCACCCGGCGGTCGTGGAGATATCCGACGTGCCGCCCGCGCCCGCACAGCCCAGGACCTCACAGATTGCCTACTCAGAGTTGGAGCGGCATCAGCGGAAGTACCGGATTGTGGCCTGGGTCCTGGCCGGAGGACTGGTGGCGATGGGCGCATTCTTTATGTTCGCCGACAACATTTTCCCGCCCGAGACCACCTCTGTGCCGCCTAACTGGAGCGGGTACCCGGTAGAGCCGTGGACCCAGAAGCTGCGCTGGGCGGCACCGAACCTGATTATGCTGGGGATACTGACCGCCGCCGTGCAGGTGTTCATCGAACAGGTGCAGGCCTTCCGGCTGCGTACGGGCCGGTGAAGATCTCTCCGGGTAAATACTCCAAAGGAGCTCACATGAGCAGGAAAAAGACCCTGAACGACCTCACCTCAGGCCAGAAGAAGGGCCTCGGCGTCCTCTCCAGCATCCAGTTCCTGCTTGCCGGAGCGGCACTGGTGGACATCTGGCGCCGCCCGGGCCGTGAAATCCGCGGACCGAAGGCTGCCTGGAGCGCTGCCTGCGCCGTGAACTTCATTGGTCCGATCAGCTACTTCGTGTTCGGCCGCCGCCGCAGCTAGTCCGGCGGGAGGACCTTAGTCCTTGGGCTGGGAGGAATACTCAGCCCAGGGCACGTTCCAGTCGCCGTAGCCGTCCCACATGGCCGCGGGCCCTACCCCGGTGTTGAGGACCTGCACCAGGTCCCCGGGCTCGAACATGTCATAGAAGTACTTGGCGCCTTCGGGCGACATGCCCACGCAGCCGTGGGATACGTTGATGACGCCCAGCGCCCCCATGGCTCCGGGCAGCGCCTGGTGCACAAACACTCCGCTGTTGGTCAGCCGGCTGGCCCATGATGCGTCAAAAGGCTCGTAGTAGTCGGGGTCGCCGGGTTTGAGGCCAATGCTCTCGGCACGGAAGGGCAGCTTCTCGTGCTGGGACATCACTACCTGGTATCCGCTGGGGGAAGGCCACGCCGAATCTCCCAGCGTCACCGGGAAGGTGCGGGTGAGCTGCCCGTCAATGAACACCTGCATGGTCTTGGTGAGGTTGTCTACGACGGCGACGCGGGAATTGTGGACCTGGAAGGTGCGCGTCTCGTTGAAGTTCCCGATCATCGAATTGCCGAAGTCCACGCCGAAGAGCTGCATGTCCACTGTGACGGTGCTGTTCGGCTCCCAGAAAGTTTCCGGGCGGTAGCGTGCCTTGGTGTCCGAGATCCAGTAGAACGCACCCGTCTGGGCGCTGGTGCTCGTGACGGTAATGGCGGCTTCGACGGCCTGCTTGTTCAGTACCGGCTCACTGAAGTTGATCTCAATGGGATGCCCGACGCCGACCACTGACTTGTCCAGCGGCGCCATGAAGGCGTTGGCCTCGTTGGGAGGCGTCACAGTGTGGAAGGTCTGCGATTCCCTGGTGGTCTTGCCGTTGGCGTCCGCGAGGGTAAAAGCGAAGGTGTACTCGGTGTTGAACTGCAGCGGCTCGGTGGCCGCCCACTCGGTCTTACCGGCTGCGAAGTCTCCGGCAACATCTTCTCCGCCGGCCTTGGGCGCCAGGCGCACTGATTCAATGGTGCCGTGCTGGACCTTAAGGACGGGCACGGAGACAGGGTTCACTTCAACCGAGCTGTCGGCCGGTTCAGCCGTGAAGGCAACGGGGACCGCCGGTTCGGCCTGCGTCGGGGAAGTGGAAGGCTGTGACTTCTGCGCGGATGGCGCTCCGGCGTCGAATGCGCCCGTGGCGGCCGCGACGCCCGCGGCGCCGCCGATCACCAATACCCCCGCCGCCGCGGCCAAGGCAATCCACCGCTTACGGCTGCTCTTTTCCTGCACTGTGTCTGTCCCCTACGTCTCTCTTTGCTGAAGTCATCCTACGTTAGGCCGCCCGGCGGGCTGGTCTGTCAGCCGGCGTTTTCCAGCACGCCGGTCAGCAGCGGGGCCAGGGCCAGGGACCCGGCAGCGCTGAGATGGTACGCATCCGCATAAAGCGGTGTGTTCCCCACGAATGCCGGGCATCGCTCCTGGACGCAGAACCATGGCGTGGTGTCGACCCATTCCACGTCCGGATTCCCCTCCGCCGCCGCAGCGGATTCTAGGTCCAGCCGAAGACCGTGGTTCCCGGCGAGCCGGGTCTCGCAGTCCGCGGGCGTACTGAACCGGGTGGCGCACTGCGCCGGGTCCTTCGCCTCCGGGGGCGCGGAAAGCACCAGCGTCCGGCCCGCACTGCCAGCCAGCTCTCCATGTATCCGCCTGGTGCCCTCCCGCCATTCGGCGTCGGCTGCTTCTGAGGCGGCACCGCTGGCCAGCGCCGGGTCATAGCGGAAGGACGCCATCAGCAGCACGTCCGGAGCCAGCTGCCCGATCCGCCCTACGGCCCAGTCCCGGAACGCAGGGCATTCCGGGTAGGGAGCGCCACCGATCCGGTTCTGCGGAACGTCGGCGGGGGCGCAGCCGGCAGCCGTGTAGACGTGGATCCGCCATTCCTCCGGGTCCAGGACGGCGCGCAGGGCCGGCAAATAGGCTATGGCAACAGAGTCACCGTAGAGGACCAGGTCCCGCGGTGCGTCCGGTGCCCCGTAAACACAGTGCCCGGTGTTGGCCACCGGATCTTCCTCCCGCGCTTCGTTTCCGCCCAAGCACCCGTCCACGATCCACTCGGCGGGCTTGGCGCTCCTGCCGCCTTCCGTGAAAGTCGACGGATCCGGTGAAAGTACAGGCCACTGCGTGCTGTCCAGCGCTTGTTGGAGAGCCGAGGTGTGGAGTGCCAGGGGATCCGGCCGGGAAACGGCCGGGCGTTCAGGTGCCGGAACCGAGGCCGACGGCGGGTTGGCAGCTGCGGGAGCGGCCGACGGCTGGAGCGTTGCATCCAGGGTGACGGCGATCAGGGCGGCGGACAGCAGGCCTCCGGCAGCAGCCATGGCCGCGAGGCGGGCCGGACGCGGCTCAAGCGCCGGCCGGCGGTAGCGACGTCCGCGTTCCCTGGCGGCGTAGCGCGGTTGCAGCCAGCGTGACCGGCGGACCGGATCCTCGATCCAGTGGAAGGACAGCACCGCCAGGCAGGCCGTCACTGCCAGCGGCAGGATCGGTGATGCCGCTGGAGCCAGTGCAGCCGCGAAAACCACCACCGGGAAATGCCAGAGATACAGGGAATAGGAAATCCGGCCAAGGTAGCGGCTGGCCGGATTGGTCAGCGGCCACATGATCCGGTTATGCCCCGGGCCGCGGGCTCCGGTTCCAGCCCCCAAGACGAGCAGTGCAGAGAGCACGGGCAGTGCGGCGGCGGGTCCGGGAAACGCACTGTCCGCGCAGAGCAGGAGGAAGGACGCTGCTATGCCGGACAGTCCGATCCATGACGCCGCGGCGCGGCCCAGGGCAGGGAGCCGTGACAGCCACGGGGATGCCACAGCCAGCAGGGCTCCTGCGCCGAGTTCCCAGGCGCGGGAGAACGTGGAGAAGTAGGCGGTGGTGGGACGGTTCACGGTCTCCCAGACTGCGAACGTGAAGCTGGCGGCGCACAGCGCCCCAATAAAAAGCAGCAGCAGCACCCGCATTCCACGGTCGGTGAGGCGCAGTGCAGCGGTGAGGGCGATGCCCGCCATCAGCACCCAGGGCCAGGCCAGGTAGAACTGCTCCTCTACGCCCAGGGACCAGAAGTGCTGCAGCGGAGAGACCGCGGTTCCGGCATGGAGGTAGTCAGTGCCGGAGGCAGCGAAGCGCCAGTTGCCCACAAAGAAGAAGGACCAGACGGCGTCTTCCAGGATGGCAGCGGCTCGTCCGGGCCCAAAGACGAGGAACGCCGCTGCAGAGGTCACCGCGAGAACCGCTGCGGCGGCTGGAACCAGGCGGCGAATGCGGCGCCGGTAGAAATCCGGCAGCGAAAGCTTCTGCGGGGAGGTGATCTCTCGAAGCAGGATGGTGGTGATCAGGAACCCGGAAATGACGAAGAAGACGTCCACTCCGGCATAGCCCCCGGCGGGCCAGGCCAGCAGGTGGTGGGCCAGCACGGCGAGCACGGCCAGGGCGCGAAGGCCTTCAATGTCGTGGCGGAAGCTGCCGCCCGGCCGGTGCCGCGGCCGGGCGGGAATCCGGGCGCGGGAGGCAGGCTGGGTGGCAGGCGCGGACAAAGATTCGCTTTCGCTTCAACGGTGGGGGCTGCAACGAATCTAGCCCGGCGTTGCTCCTACCCGCCACTTAGCGCGCGGCAGGGCGAAAAACTGTCCAAACCCTTGACAATGCGGCATTCCGCGGCAGGTGGTCTAGGCTGCGTCGAGTTCGGCCATCCGCGCGGCCTGACGCGTGATGTTCTTCGCCATGGAGGGGAAGATCAGCCCGTGGAACGGGTAGATCAGCCACCAGTACAGCCGTCCCAGCAGCCCGCGCGGGAAGTAGATCGCCCGCTGGCTGTAGACGCTGCCCCCGCCGTCGGGGTCCACCCGCAGCTCCAGCCAGGCTTTCCCCGGAACCCGCATCTCCGCCCGCAGCCGAAGCAGCGTGCCGCGCTCCAGGAGCTCCACCCGCCACCAGTCAACGACGTCCCCGGTCAGCAGGGTGGCGGGATTCCGCCGGCCCCTGGTCAGGCCGGCACCGCCCACAGTCTTATCCAGCACACCGCGAATTGCCCACGCCATGGGCAGGGAATACCAGCCGTTCTTGCCGCCAATCCCCTCGATCACCTGCCACACGTGCGCCGGGTCAACGGAGGAACCGCGACGGCGCTGGTCCACGTACACGGTCTGCCCGGCCCAGTCCGGGTCCGAGGGCAGCGGCTCGGACGCCAGGTCCGCGGCACTTGAGGCGCTTGCCCAGGTTGTCTCCACCTCATTGCGGGCCTCTTTGCCCAGTGCCCGGGTGACGGCGTCGTGGTAGTTGGTCAGTCCGCCCTCCGGGGCCGGAATGTAGTCATTGATGTCCCGTTCCTTGGCTACGGCGTCGTGCTGGAGGGACTCGACGAGCGGCCGGGACATTGAAAGGGGAATCGGGGTCACCAGGGCCACCCAGAGCCCGGCCAGCTTGGGGGCAGGAATTGGCAGGGCATAGATGCGCCGGCGGGGCAGTCCGGCGACTTCGGCGTAACCGTTCATGATGTCCGCGTACTCCAGGACCTCGCCGGAGCCGATGTCGAAGGTACGGTTCAGGCCTTCGGGCAGGTCTGCGGCGCGGACCAGGTAGTGCAGGACGTCGCGGACGGCGATCGGTTCAATCTTCCGGCGCACCCAGCTCGGGGCAGGCATGACGGGCAGGGTTTCGGTGAGGTGGCGGATCATTTCAAAGGACGCGGAACCGGATCCGATCACCACGCCGGCCTGGAACACCACCGCCGGAACGGCGCCGTTCAGCAGGATCTCTCCGACGGCGGTCCGCGAGGCCATGTGCGGGGAGAGCTCACCCTCATCCGGATGCAGGCCGCCCAGATAGACGATGCGCTTGACGCCCGTCTTCTCGGCAGCGGCGGCCACGATGTTGGCGATGTTCTCCTCCTGGGCCGCGAAACCCTTTCCGGAAGCCATCGAGTGGACCAGGAAGTACACGGTGTCCACGTCCTGGAAAGCGTTTTCGACCGACTCTGCGTCGGAGAGGTCGCCCTGGACTATCTCGACGTCGTCGTGCCAGGGAACGTCGTTGAGCTTTTCCGGGGACCGGACCAGTACCCGCACCGTTCGCCCGTCCGCCAGCAGCAGAGGAACCAGGCGTCCGCCAATATAGCCCGTCGCACCGGTGACCAAGACCCGCTGAGTGTCCGCCATTGCCCCAACATACACACACCGGGACCCGCTTCGGTGACCCTTGCGCTATCCCTCCCAAAAACGCCTCAAGATTTTGTAAGCATGCTGATGTCTACTGGAAATTGCCCCATAATCCCGGTAAGACTAGAGGGCATGGCGACAACGGGAACGGCCCCGAAGCAGCGGGAAACGGTCAACGTGGATGGACACCGCCTGCGCCTGACCTCCCTGGACAAGGTGCTCTACCCGGAAACCGGCACCACCAAGGCAGATGTCCTTTCCTATTACGCGGCCATTGCCCCAACACTGATTCCCTACGCACACAACCGCCCGGCCACGCGCAAGCGATGGGTCAACGGCGTGGGAACCCCGGATGACCCCGGGCAGGTTTTCTTTCAGAAGAACATTGACGACTCTGCCCCCAGCTGGGTCAAGCGGTACACAATCGAGCACAAGGACCACAACAACGTCTATCCGCTGGTCAACGACCTGGCGACGCTGACCTGGCTCGCCCAGCTGGCGGCCCTGGAAATCCACGTTCCCCAGTGGCAGTTTGGCCCGCGCGGAGTGCGGCAGAATCCGGACCGCCTGGTCCTGGACCTGGACCCCGGAGAAGGTGCCTCCCTGGCCGACTGCGCCGAAGTTGCCCGCCTGGCCCGCAGCATCCTCACGGACATGGGCCTGGACGCCCGGCCGGTCACCAGCGGCTCCAAGGGCATCCACCTCTACGCTGCGCTGGACGGAGGGCAGACCTCGGACGAGGTCAGCGCCGTCGCGCATGAACTGGCCCGGGCACTGGAAGCCGATCACCCGGACCTGGTGGTCAGCGACATGAAAAAAACCCTGCGCAAGGGCAAGGTGCTGGTGGACTGGAGCCAGAACAACGCCAACAAGACCACTATTTGCCCCTACTCGCTGCGCGGACGGTTCCGTCCCATGGTCGCTGCCCCGCGGACCTGGGAGGAGCTGGAGGATCCGGACCTGGCTCAGCTGGACTACGAGCAGGTCCTGGAGCGCGTGGAAGAGATCGGTGATCCGCTGGCGGGGATGCACACGGGCGAAGCCGACCCCGAGGTGCTGGAAGCCGGTGAGGGACCGGACAAGCTGCACAAATACCGGAGCATGCGCGACGCCGCGAAGACCCCCGAACCCGTGCCGGAGGAAGCCCCGAAGGCAGTTGAAGGGGACGGGAACAGCTTCGTCATCCAGGAACACCACGCAGGGCGGCTGCACTGGGACTTCCGGTTGGAACGCGACGGCGTCCTGGTCTCCTGGGCGGTCCCCAAGGGACCTCCCACCACACCGGACAAGAACAACCTGGCGGTCCAGACCGAGGATCATCCGCTGGACTATGGCGGCTTCGAAGGCACCATTCCCAAGGGTGAATACGGCGCCGGCGAGGTAACCATCTGGGACCACGGCACCTATGAAACGGAGAAGTGGCGCCCCGGCAAGGAAGTGATCGTCACCGTTCACGGGCAGCCCGACGGCGGACTGGCCCGTGACGGTTCGGCCGTGCGCCGCTTCGCGTTTATCCACACCGGCGGGCAGGACGGGAAGAGCAACTGGCTGCTGCACCTGATGAAGGAGCAGCCGGCCACAGCGGAACCTGCCGTGCCTGGGAAACCGGCCGCGAAGAAATCATCGAAGCCGAAAGAAGACCCGGTCCAAGTGACCAAAGCCGCTGCCAAAGCCCGCCCGGATCCAATGCCCCTGCCGGACACGGCAGCCCTGAAAAAGGACATCAAGGACTCCGGCATGCCGTCGCTGAAACCCATGCTGGCAACGCTCGGTTCCCGGGCAGACATCAATGACGACGCCGAGTGGGCGTTTGAGATGAAATGGGACGGCGTGCGGGCCATCGCAGAAGTAACCCCGGAGGGAACACGGCTGATCAGCCGCAACGGCAACGACATGACGGTGGCCTACCCCGAACTGCAGGAGCTTGGCCGCTCGCTGAACGGTGAGCGGGCCGTGCTGGACGGGGAAATCGTGGCCCTGAACAAGGCCGGGCGCCCGGACTTTGGCCTGCTCCAGCCGCGCATGCACCTGACCCGGGCCCGCGACGCCGAGGCAGCTGCAGCCAAGACCCCGGTCCAGTTCATGGTCTTTGACCTGCTGTGGCTGGATGGGAACTCCCTGCTGGAGCTCAGCTGGGAACAGCGCCGCGAAATCCTGGAACAAGCCGTCGAATCCAGTGAAGACGACGGGCACGTCCAGGTTCCGCCGGCCCTGGACCTGGGCATGGACGACGCCGTTGAAGCCAGCAGGGAACTCGGTCTGGAGGGCGTCGTAGCCAAGCGCCGCTCCTCGGACTACTCCGTCGGCACCCGCTCCCGCAGCTGGATCAAGCTCAAGAACCAGTTCAGCCAGGAAGTGGTCATTGTCGGCTGGCGGCCGGGCCAAGGCAACCGGGCAAACAAGGTGGGTTCCCTGCTCGTTGCAGTTCCGGACGGAACCGAACTGCAGTACATCGGCCGGGTGGGATCCGGCCTGAGCGAAAAGGACCTCGCCCTGGTGGGTTCCCGGCTGAAGAAACTATCCCGCAAGACCGCTCCGCTGGACGACGTGCCCCGCGCCGACGCTTCCGACGCCCGCTGGGTCCGCCCGGTCCTGGTCGGTGAAGTGACGTATGCGGAGCGGACGGGAACCGGCAAGCTCCGACACCCCGTCTGGCGCGGGCTGCGGCCGGACAAGAAGCCCTCCGACGTCGTACCGGAAATCCCAGCCCCGTCCTAGGGGCACCGTCCTCAGACCGTCAACCACCCCCTAACGGGAGGAACGCAGCGATGACCGACACCCGGACGCCTGAAGAACGACTGCCCGGCACGGCCCTGCCGCCGGAAAGCCAGCTGCAGGCGGTGGACGCGTGGTGGCGGGCCGCGAATTATCTTTCGGCCGGGCAGATTTACCTGCGGGACAACCCGCTGCTGCGCCGTCCCCTGGAACGGGCGGACGTGAAGGCCCGGCTGCTGGGGCACTGGGGAACCACGCCGGGCCTGAACTTCATCTATGCGCACCTGAACCGGCTGATCAATGAGACCGGCCAGGAGTTCCTGTTCATTACCGGTCCCGGGCACGGCGGCCCGGCGAACGTGGCGAACGCCTGGCTGGAGGGCACCTATTCGGAGATCTACAGCCACGTCGGTGAAGACGAGGACGGGCTGCGCACCCTGTTCAAGCAGTTCTCCTATCCCGGCGGCGTGCCCAGCCACGCGGCACCGGAAACCCCCGGTTCAATCCACGAAGGCGGCGAGCTGGGCTACTCCCTGGCCCACGCCTACGGCGCCGTGTTCGACAACCCGGACCTGGTCGCCGCCACGGTTATTGGCGACGGCGAGGCGGAAACCGGCCCGCTGGCTGCGTCCTGGCACTCCAACAGCTTCCTGGACCCGGCGGTGGACGGTGCTGTGCTGCCCATCCTGCACCTGAACGGCTACAAGATCGCGAACCCCACCATCCTGTCCCGGATGCCGGAATCCCAGCTGGTGAAGCTGCTTGAGGGCTACGGCTACCGCCCGCACTTCGTCACCGTGCAGGATCCCGACGCCGTGATGGCCGCCCACGAGGACTTCGCCGCGGCCCTGAGCACCTGCCTGGCCGAAATCCAGGCGATCCAGGCCCCGTACCGGACCGGTGAGAAGCTTGCGGTTCCGGCCGACGCGCCCGGGGCCGCCGACGTCGACCCCCACGCGCCGCGCTGGCCCATGATCGTCTTCCGTTCGCCGAAGGGCTGGACGGGTCCGCGGGAAGTGGGCGGCAAGCCGGTGGAGGGAACCTGGCGGGCTCACCAGGTTCCGCTGTCCGAGGTTCATGACAACCCCGAACACCTCGCGCAGCTGCAGGAATGGCTGCAGTCCTACCGGCCGGAGGAATTGTTCGACGGCGAGGGCCGGCTCCGCGGGGAAATAGCGTCCCTGGCGCCAGCCGGGAACCTGCGCATGAGTGCCACCCCGTACGCCAACGGCGGGCGGCTGCTGCAGGACCTGCGGCAGCCCTCCTACGCGGAGTTCGCCGTCGACATTGCTGAACCAGGCAGCGAACGGGTCAGCCCCATGCTGAACCTGGGCAGGTATTTGGCGGAGATCATCCGGCTGAACCCGGAGAACTTCCGGATCTTCGGTCCTGACGAGACGGCGTCGAACCGGCTGCAGGAGGTCTACGGCGTCACGGACAAGGTGTGGCAGCAGCGGATCGAGAAAGTCGACGAGCACCTGGCCCGCAGCGGCAGGGTGGTGGAAGTACTCAGCGAGCACCTCTGCGAAGGCTGGCTGGAAGGCTACCTCCTCACCGGGCGGCACGGGGTCTTCAACTGCTATGAAGCTTTTGTCCACATTGTCGATTCAATGTTCAACCAGCACGCCAAGTGGCTAAAGGTCAGCAAGGACCTGTCCTGGCGCCAGCCCATCGCTTCGCTGAACTACCTGCTCTCCAGCCACGTCTGGCAGCAGGACCACAACGGGTTCTCACATCAGGACCCCGGGTTCATCGACCACGTGGTGAACAAAAAAGCCGACGTCATCCGGGTGTACCTGCCGCCGGACGCGAACACCCTGCTCGCAGTCACGCAGCACATCCTGGGCACCCGGGACCGCGTGAACGTGGTGGTTTCCGGGAAACAGCCTGCTCCCGTGTGGCTGGACCCGGAGCAGGCGAAGCTGCACGTCAAGCGGGGCATCGGCGTCTGGGATTTCGCGGGGAGCGAAGGCGGCGGGCCCGGACCGCAGCCGGACCCCGACGTCGTTATGGGCTGCGCAGGGGATGTGCCCACCCTGGAGACCATTGCTGCCGCCGCCCTGCTGAAGGAGCGCCTGCCGCAGCTTCGGATCCGGGTGGTGAACGTGGTGGACCTGATGCGGCTGCAGGACGCTGCGGAGCATCCGCACGGGCTTTCCGACCGTGATTTCGACACCCTGTTCACCAAGGAATCACCCATCATCTTCGCCTACCACGGCTACCCGTGGCTCATCCATCGGCTGACCTACCGCCGCACGAACCATTCCAACCTGCACGTGCGCGGGTACAAGGAAGAGGGCACCACCACCACGCCGTTCGACATGGCGATGCTGAACCAGATCGACCGGTTCCAGCTGGCCATCGACGTGCTGGACCGCGTACCGTCGCTGGGGTCCACCCAGGCAGGCTTCCGGCAGTGGCTGCAGGATGAGCGGGAGCGCTGCCGCCAGTACACCCGCGACGAGGGGCAGGACCCGCCCTTCATCAGCGGCTGGACGCTCGAAGAGGCCCAGAGGTCCACGCAAGACTAGGTTTCCCGCGGGCTACCGCCCGCCGGGATGGCATGATCCGTCTACACGAAGGAGCACTATGTCCAACGAACAGTCGACCATTTCCGTATCCCGTGTCATTGACGCACCGGCAGGGGACATCTTCCACCTGCTCTCCAACCCCGAGCGGCACCATGAGCTGGACGGGTCGGGAATGGTGGTTTCGGACGAGAAGACCGACCGCATCGCCAAAGTGGGTGATGTGTTCACCATGAACATGAACAACTCCAAGATGGGCGACTACAAGACGGACAACCACGTCACCGGGTTCGACCACAATAAGCTCCTGGCCTGGCAGACGGCCGTCGCCGGTACCGAGCCTGCCGGCTGGGAGTGGATGTGGGAGCTGGAGTCCATGGGCCCGGATTCAACCGAAGTGACCCTGACGTACGACTGGAGCAAGGTCACGGACAAGGAAACCCTCAAGAAGGTCTCCTTCCCGATGGTCAGCAAGGAAGAGCTCGAAGGCTCGCTCAACAAGCTCGCTGCCGCGGTTTCCGGTTCCTAGCCCCCGCCGAAAGGCCAGTTACGGCTCTTAAGAGGCGTGAAACGAGCCGTAACTGGCCTCGCGATTAGTGACGGCGGCTCGAGCGACGACGGCGGCCGGTTCCCTTTCGCAGGAAGGGGAACCGGCCGCCGCCGGTTTTGGCAGGAGGCCGAAGCTTAGTCGAAACGGACGACGACCTTGTCCGCAGCCCCGGGGGTCTGCGCCAGTTCCAGCGCCTCGAGCGAGCGGTCGAAAGGCAGCACATCGCTGATGATCAGCGCGTACTTCTGCCAGTTCTCGATGATGTCGTCGGTGACCTCGAAGATCTCCGTCGGGTAGCCCATGGCGAAGACGATTGTCAGTTCGGTGGTCAGGATGGAACCGAAGTCCAGCTCAACAGGCTTTTTGTGGACCGCCACGATGCCAAGCACCGCACCGGACTTCGCGACTCCGGCCACGGTCTGCGGAACCACGGGAGCACCTGCGGCGTCAAGGAAGATATCGGTTCCGGAGCGGGTGCCGCGCACCATCATGGTGGCTCCGTCGCCGTGCAATTCCACCAGGCGGGCGGCAACGTCCTCTTCGGCCGAGTTGATCACTGCGTCCGCGCCGACCTCGAGGGCCTTCTCGAGGCGGGAGCCAATGATGTCCACGACGACGATGTGCGAGGCACCGCGCCGGCGGTAACCCAGGACCGCGCCGAGTCCGATGGGGCCGGCACCGAAGATCACCACCTTGTCGCCGGGCTTGGGATTGGTGCGGTTCACCGCGTGGTAGGCAACGGCCATGGGCTCGTTGAGGGCGGCGACCTCCCACGGGATCTCCTGCGGAATGACCCGTAGCTGGCGTCCCGGTTCAGCGTCCCGGACCAGGACGTATTCGGACAGCCCGCCCTGGGCACCGCCGCTGCCCAGCAGCCCGTCGGTGAAGGCCATCGTGTCGATGACGACGTGGTCGCCCACGGCGAAGCCCTCCACCTGGGCGCCTACTTCAGCGACTTCGGCGGCGGGTTCATGTCCGAGCGGGGTAGCGCCCTGGCGGGGCGGAATGCCGCCCATGTGGCTGTACATCGCGTCGGAGCCGCAGATACCGCAGGCCTTCATCTTCAGCAGCACATCGCGGGGACCGGCGGAGGGGCGCTCCACCTCCACCCACGCATTGGTGCCCGGTCCGGTGACGTAAACAGATTTCATGGTCTCTTCCTGGTAGATCGGGTAAGTGCCCGCTGCTGCTTGGCAGCGGTTGGAGCACAGCGGCCGGTTCCCTTCCAATGGATGGGAACCGGCCGCCGTCGCAGTGTTTGCTGCTGTTTAGCCTGCAGACCAGCCGCCGTCGGACGGCATGATGGCGCCGTTGATGTTCACTGAGTCATCGCTGAGCAGGAACGTGATGGAGGCTGCCAGGTCCTCGGCAGAGGCCAGGCCCGGGATCATGACGCGGGCCGGTGTCAGCCGGGCCTCGCCGTACTCGGAGGTCTTGCCGCCCATCGGGATGCCGGTCGCCACGCCGCCCGGAGCAACCGCATTTACACGTATGCCTTCCTTGGCATACATGAACGCAGCGCTCTTGGTGATGCCCACAACGGCGTGCTTGGACGCGGTGTAGGCCACGCCGGAGGCTGAGCCGCGCAGGCCGGCCTCGGACGTGACGTTCACGATCGTGCCGCGGTGGGCTTCGAGCATGGCGGGCAGGACGGCGCGGGTCAGGCGCACCAGGCCGTCCACGTTCACGGCAAAGATCTTCTGCCACATTGCGTCGGAGACCTCGTGAAGCGGGCTGAAGTCGTCATTGATCCCGGCGACGTTCGCCAGGCCGTCGATCTGTCCGCCGGCGGCGGCAACGATCCGGTCCACTGCCGCAAGATCGGTCAGGTCGGCTGCCACCGGAACAATGGCCTCGCCGAGTTCTTCTGCCAGTTCATTGATCTTTGCTTCGGCGATGTCAACGGCAATAACGCGGCCGCCTTCGCGGGCGATCCGGGAAGCGGTGGCGCGGCCGATGCCGGAGCCGGCACCCGTGACGATGATGGTCTTCCCTGTGAACCGGCCTGCAACCGTGGGCAGGGCATCCTCTTCGATTTCGGGCATAACGCCGCCGTTGGCCTGCATCACCAGTCCGTCAACGGCAGCCTGCGGCATCTGGCCCTGGCTCAGGTCCACAAGCTGCTGAAGCTTGAGGCCGAGGGCGGGGCCGAGGGATGCCTCATCGCTCCCGGTCTGGGCCAGGAAACCGCGCAGGATCGGGCCGCCCTCGGGGTGGTCGAGCCACTCCTGAATGGTGTTTTGGGCTGTCAGGGGCTTGTTGGCCGCCATGAACGTTCCTTTCAATCGACGGAGCGGCCGTGAATGCGCGGCCACCGTTACTTACACGTGTAAGTAAAGTGTATCTTCGAAGGGTCAGTTGGTCACGAAAGGAACTCCGTGCACCGCAAGGTCACTTCGCACGACGTCGCCCAGGCTGCCGGCGTCTCGCGGGCAACCGTCAGCTACGTGCTCAATGGCCGGAGCGGACAGAGCATTTCGGCAACCACCCGGCAGCGGGTCCTCACCGCTGCCGCGAAACTGGGTTATGCGCCGTCGACCGCCGCCCGGACGCTGCGCAAGGGCCAAAGCGACCTTGTGCTGATGCTTCTGCCGCCCGAACCCCTGGGCCGCGCCCTGGCCATGGTGCTTGACGCTGCGTCGGACCAGGTTGAACGCTATGGACTTCGGCTCATGGCCCATCGGCTGCCCGCCTCGGGCGGGGCCAATGAACTGGTCCGCTCACTCGCTCCAGCCGCGCTGATCCTCACCACGCCGCTGCCCGATGAGGAACTTTCGGCACTGCGCTCCCTTGAGGTGCCGCTCGCCTTCCTGCAGCAGGAGATGGACGACCCGCTGGGGCCGGACCTCGGCATCGGCGCCCTGCAGGTGAAGCATCTGGCGGAAGCAGGCCACACGCGCCTCGGGGTCGCCGTACCGGATTCCCCCGGCTACGCCTGGCGCGTGCAGGTGCGGCTTGCGGCCATTGAACATGCCTGTGCCCGGCACGGGCTCCACCCGCCCGCAGTCGAGCGGATCAGCCTGGAGGCAGCCGACGCCGCAGCCGCCGTCGGGCGCTGGACGCAGGGGCCCGAACCGGTGACGGCGGCCTGCGCGTTCGACGACGACTACGCCTTCGCCCTGCTGTCGGGGCTCGCTTCCCACGGCCTCTCCGCACCGGGGGACCTGGCCGTGATTGGTGCCGAAGACCTTCCGTTAGCCGGGCTGGCAGTGCCGCCGCTGACCACGGTGAGCGTGCACGCAAGGATGCTCGGAGCGTTGTTCGCACAGCTGGCAATCGCCCCGCTCCTGGGCGCCGACGCCGATGCAGATGCCGGCAGGCAGGCGGGCGGCACACGGCCAGCATCAGAAGGTACCGCAGCGCAGCCGGTGCCTCCGGTGACCCTCGTTCGCCGGGCCTCCGCCTAGCGATCGGCTCCGCTTCGCAGGAAATCGTCCGGTTAGCCGTTCTGCTGCCGTTTAGAACCGGCAGCAGAACGGCTAAGCGGCAGCAAAAACTCAGGCGTCGGCTTCGCGGGCCCGGTACAGCTGCATCTGCCGGTAGCGCCGGCCCAGGGACTCACGCCGGGGCTTGGACGGTGCGTCCTCCGGCTCGGCAGTGAGGTCGATGTGCTTCTTCCCGAACCGCCAGAGCAGCAGGTCATCCAGCAGGCGGTCGGGCCCCGGAGAGTAGCGGTGGTCAAGGGCGGCACGGACTTCGGTGATGGCCTCGGCCTGCAGCAGCCCGGCCAGGTCCATGGTGGTCTTCAGCCCGTGCGCGGCCAGCAGTTCCGCGGCCCAGCCCCAGTCGTCCCCGGCCTTGCGGTTCACGTGCGGCAGCAGGGTCATCCAGACATGCCGGATCCGGTTGGGTGTCAGCGGCGCCGACCCCTCGCCGTCTTCGTCCCAGAACCCGGTCACCGTTTCGTAGCGTTCGTGCAGTTCAGCGAACTCGTTCTCCACGGTCTCCAGCATGGCCGCAGTGGCGATGAACTGCCGGTCGAAGTACGGGCTCCAGGCCCGCGGGTCGCCGGCCTTGAACCGGATGTCATGTTCAATCTCCGACCAGGCATGGGCCAGCACCGTGCGGATCTGCACCTCGAAGAGGTAGCTGCCGTTGGGCTTCTGTGACGGCTCCAGCAGCCGGTGGTAGTTCCGGACCGTTTCATTCTGGATAGTGCGCAGGATCAGGTGGCGGCTGGAATAGCCGTAGGTTCCGGACTCGATGGAGCCGATGTCCTTCTCCCGGTCTCCGCGGCAGTCGAACTCGGCGCGCTGCCGCTTGATCAGGTTGGCTGCCTCATCAACCTCATGCGGGAGAGTCATGATGACCCGCACGCCCACCAGGTCGGTGAGGTTGCGCAGCGGATCCGGGAACAGCAGGGTGGGTACCTCGTCCGGGTTTTCCGAAGGCAGCGTACGGGACGCCTTGTCCCGGAAGGACTCCACGGATTTGGTACGAGAAGCAATGAACAGCGGTTTGACCGTGCTGTCCTCGAAGACGGCCCGCAGGCTTGCTTCCATTTCCGCCGTCACGGATTCCAGCGCCGGGCGCACCCGGGCGTACTCGTCCGTGCTGGCCTGGACCACCGGACGTAGCCGGTCATCCAGGGTGTCCCACGCGCTCACGATAGTCCTTTCGCAGTTTCTGCCAGCCTATGGCACGCCGCAGACACTCGTCCGGCGGGCGGCCGTTAGGCTCATCTCCAGATTAGGACGACGGCGGCCCGCTTCGGTGCCTCCGCGGCACGCGCGCGCCCCCATTAAGGAAGCCACCCCATGCCACAGCGGTTCACCTACGGCAGCCATGCCGAACAGTTCGGGGAGCTGACGCTCCCGCAGAAAGGACAGCCGCTGCGCGGAACTGTCGTTGTCATCCATGGCGGCTACTGGCGGTCCATCTACTCCCTGGAACTGGGGCGCCCCCTCGCCGCGGACCTGGCCGGGAGGGGATGGGCCGCGGTCAACCTGGAATACCGGCGTGCGGGCAACGGCGGCGGCTGGCCGCAGACGTTTGAGGACATCAGCGCCGGGATAGACGCACTGGCAGATCTCCCGGAACTTGCAGGCTTTCCGGTCCCGGTGATCGCCCTGGGACACTCGGCAGGCGGGCATCTGGCGGTCTGGGCGGCCGGACGAAAGGCGCCCCGGGTGCCGCTTGACGCCGTCGTGAGCCAGTCCGGGGTGCTGGATCTGGGGCGTGCGCATGAGCTGGGACTGAGCAGCGGGGCTGCGGAGAATTTCCTGGGAACAGCCCCGGAAATCGACCCGGAACGCTGGCGGAAGGCGGACCCGGTACGGATGGTGCCGGTACCTGTGCCGATTTTCGCGCTGCACGGTGCCCAGGACATCACCGTGCCGCTGGAGCTGGCGGAGAATTACGTGAAAGCCGCGGAAGCGGCCGGCGGAACGGCGGAACTGCGCCTGATTCCCGGTGACCACTTTGAAATGATCACCCCCGGAACGCCGGGCTGGGCGGGGGTGCTGCGGACCCTCGACGACGCGGCCGCAAAGACCGCCGGGTAGCGCCGCCGGGTCCGTGCTCGGTAGGTTGAGTCCGTGATCACAGTCATCGGCGAAGCCCTTATCGACGAAGTTCTCAGCGACACGGCGCCCCGCCGTTCCCATCCCGGCGGCAGCCCGCTGAACGTGGCCGTGGGGGTGGCAAGGCTGGGCCGGCCGGTGCAGTTCATTGGCCGCTACGGCAATGACGCCTACGGCGTGCTGATTGCCCAGCACCTCAAGCACAACTCGGTCCTCGCTGCCCTGCCGGCGGACGACCGGCCCACCAGTGTTGCCACGGCTACCCTGGATCCGGCCGGCGGAGCCCGGTACACCTTCGACCTGGAGTGGTCGCTGCCCGGATTGGACGAGGAACTTCCCCGGCTGCTCGAAGGCACCACGCTGCTGCACACCGGATCCATCGCCACCATGCTCTCCCCGGGCGCCCACGAGGTGCTCGCCACCGTTGAGCGGGCGCATCCGCAGGCCACCATCACCTTCGATCCCAACTGCCGGCCCACCATCATCACCGACGTTTCCTATGCCCGGGACCAGGCCGAAAAGTTTGTCCGGCTGGCCGACGTCGTAAAGGCTTCCGACGAGGACCTCGCCTGGCTCTACCCGGACCTTCCCGTGGAGGATGCCGCCCGGGACTGGCTCGGCATGGGTCCGGCCGTCGTGGTGGTTACGCGCGGGTCCCGCGGCCCCTGGGCGGTGGCCGAGTCCGGGAGCTGCGAGGCTCCGGCGCCGGCCGTGTCGGTCGCGGACACGGTGGGTGCGGGAGATTCGTTTATGTCAGCGCTGATTGCCGGGCTGATGGACCGGAATTACGACGGCGCTGCCCGCCGCCCGGAACTGCGGAAAATTGGCGTCGGTGACCTGGAAGCCATCATCGCCTATGCGGCAAGGGCAGCAGCCATCACCGTTTCCCGCCCGGGTGCGGACCCGCCCCGGCGGAGTGAACTGATCTAGAGTCCCGGACCCTCTAAAGGGGCCGGCAGATGAGAGGAAGAGCGCCCATGGAAGCGTACGATCCCACCGAAGACCTGCCCCCGGTTCCCTCCTTCGAGGTCACCAGCGCCAACTTTGACGACGGTGGTCCGCTGGCGCCGTCGCAGTACGCCACCGGCGCCGTGCCCGGAGGAAGGGATGCTTCCCCGCAGCTCAGCTGGTCCGGCTGGCCGGAAGCAACCCGCAGCTTCGCCGTCACGATGGTGGACCCTGACGCCCCCATCCCCGGCGTTTTCTGGCACTGGGCCGCGGTCAACATCCCGGTGGAAGAAACATCCATCACCGAGAACGCCTCCCGCGCCGGCATGCCGGAGGGCACGCTGCAGCTGTTCAACGAAATGGGCGAACCCGGCTACACCGGTGCCGCGCCGCCGGTGGGGCACGGAAAACACCGCTACTTCCTCACGGTCCACGCAGTGGATGTGCCGCTGCTGGATGTGGCCCAGGACGCCAGGCCCGGAGTGCTGTCCATGGCGCTGCGCGGACGCACCCTGGCACGCGGACTGATCGTGGGAACGGCGGAGCGTCCGGACCACTAGTTCCCGGCCCGCAAACTCCGCGTTCCGGCTAGGCTGGTAGCCAACGGAAGGGCGGGGCATGCGGCTGGTAGCAAGTGACCTGGACGGGACCATAGTCGGCCCGGACAACAGGATCAGTGACCGGACCGTCAATGCGTTCCGCAAATGCGCGGACGCCGGCATCCACGTCGTTTTCGTCACCGGCCGGCCGCCGCGCTGGCTGGGACCCGTCAGGGAACAGCTTGGCCACACCGGCACCGTGATCTGCTCCAACGGTGCGATCCTGTACGACCTGGAATCCGCGCAGGTGACCTGGTCTAAGCCGTTGGCACTGGACGGCATGTTCCAGGCGGCAGGCATCATTCGAAGCCTCTACCCGGCAGTGCGGTTCGCAGCCGAGACTGTGGAAGGTTTCCACCTGGAACCGGGATTCCTGCAGGATGCCGGAGCGGACCTGCTCGGCGCCGTCGCCCCCGCACCGCTCACCGAATCACTGGGCCCGGGAAGCCGCGTGGTGAAGTTCCTCGCCAAGATGGAAGACATCCACCCGGATGAGTTCCTCCGCAGGGTGAAGCCCGAAGTGGCCCACCTGGTCTCCACCACGCATTCCGCGCCGTCGGTTCCGCTGCTGGAAATGTCCGCTCCCGGCCTGGACAAGGCCGTGACACTGGCAGAATACGCGGACTCCCTGAAGATTGACGCCGCGGACGTTGTTGCCTTCGGCGACATGCCAAATGACCTTGGCATGCTGGGCTGGGCAGGCCGCGGCTACGCCATGGCGTCCGGGCATCCTGCCGTCCGGGCGGCCGTGCCACGCCAGGCGCCGCCGTTCGCGCAGGACGGTGTGGCCCAGGTCCTCGAGGACCTGCTGCGCGGCCGGTAGCTGCGGGAAGCCCTACACCGCCGGAAGCATCCTCATCCGGCGGGCGTGCAGCAGCTGGTGAACCGTAATGAGGATGGCCAGCCAAGCCAGTCCCAGGCTCCAGGCCACCAGCACATCGGTCAGCCAGTGATGGCCAAGGTAGACCCGGCTCAGTCCCACGGCCGCTATGAACACCGCAGCCATCAGGACGGTGATGATGCGGGCCCGCTTCGATTCCAGGTAGATGAACAGCAGATAGGCGATGGTTCCGCCCACCACCACGGAGTTCAGGGAATGTCCGCTCGGAAAGGACGCCGAGTACTCGTACGGTGGAACGGCGTCGGTCAGCGGCGGCCGGGAACGCCCCACCAGGGCTTTGCCGGCAACCGTCATCAGCAGGGATCCTGCCGCGGCCGAGGCCGTGAGGATCAGCGGCGTCCAGCTGCGCTGCCACCGGCACAGGACCGCCACGGCCGCTGCTGCCAGGATCGGAAGCCCAATGGTGCCGCCCAGATTCGTCAGCCAGGTCAGCGCCGTGTCCAGTCCCGGGGAGCGCAGGGACTTGGCGGCAGCGAGTACCGGGTGGTCCAGGACGGCAACGCCGTCCTCCTCCGCTACGGCCTCGTAGACGCCTCCGGCCACGAGGGCCAGCAGCAGGGCCGGGACCAGTCCGGCAGCAAGTGTCAGCAGCAGTATGCCGTGGCGGCCCAGGGCCTGCGCCAACCGGGAGAGCAGACGCTGGATGCGGTCAATGGGGGCGTCGCTCATGATCCCAGTATGCCAAGGCGGTGGCCGAGCCAGTCGAGGTTGTTGACAAGCCCCGCCTTCCACACCTGCCAGGAGTGGCCGCCGGGCAGCTCCTGCAGCTGGACGTCCATTCCCGCGGCCTTGGCCGCGTTGTACACCTCGCGGCCCTCCCCGTTGTAGACGCTGTCGTCCTTGCCGACCACTACTATCCCGGCGGTGTCCGGGAAGGACTGCTGCTTGAGGATGTCCAGCGCATTCTGCGCCGCGAATGCGGATGCGTCGCCGCCGAAGTACGTGTCCAGGAGGGACTGCATGCCTCCGGGGATGGTCGGTTCGTTCTCCCCGGCAATGTCGATGAACGTGGGGAAGGCAGCAGGAAAGTTCACGGCCAGCTGTACGGCGCAGGTACCGCCGTAGGAGTAGCCCGCGGCGGCCCACTGCTGCGGACCGCTGAGTCCGGCGGACAGGTTGGCCTGGATCCAGCGGGGCACGTCCTCGGCGAGATAAGTCGCTCCGCGGCCCTGTTTCGAATCGAGGCAAAGGGACCAGTTGGAGTTGGCTCCTCCGGAGAGGTCCGGAAGGACGACTATGGGAGCCAGCCCGTGGTGCCGGGCAGCGAAGTCATCCATCACCTCCTGCAGCTGGCCGCCCGCGAACCAATCTGCGGGTGCGCCGGGCTGCCCGTGCAGTGCGATCAGCACGGGAAGGTTCTGGGCATGCGGAGTCCCCAGATATGCCGGTGGCAGGTACACCAGGCTGGAAGCGGCGGCGTAGCCGGAACCGGATTCGGGGATCTGGACCTCATAGACCCCGCCTTCCGCGGGCATGTTCGACGGCGGTGTCCAGTTCGCTTCAGTGCTGGGCGTGGTGTCCTGCCCCGGAACGAGTTTCCGGAGGGGGACCTCGCCGTTTGAGTCGCCGGGACGCACCACAAGGGATTCAAGCGTGGGGAACTGGCCGTAGGCTACGTTGGTGGCTGACGCCGCGCCAAGCAGCACCGCAGCGGCTGAGAGGACCGTCAGGATCCGCGGGAGAAAGTCCCGGGAGAGGCGCCAGCGGGGAACTACCAGCAGCAGCGCTAATATTCCTGAGGCGGAATATAAGTACAGGTACCGCGGGAAGGAAGCGTTCCACCAGTCAAGCCAGAGCTCGGCCCCCACAAAAAGCAGCACCGTTCCGGCCATGGCGCCCATCAGGGCAAACGGGACCACCCTGGTGAGGTACCGCCGCGGACCCCAGCACAGCCAGCACAGTCCGGCAGCACCGAGGCTAAGCACCAGCACGGGCACAGCTCCCGAGGTCAGCGACAGGTTCATCGCTGGTTGCCCACGATCCGGCGGGCCATGGTGAAGGTCTGTCCCACGGATACATGCGGAAGGTAGGCACGGGCCAGGGCGTTCGCGATCGCCGGCAGGGACGCGGAATCCATGTACGTCATGTACAGCGGAACGTACTCCGGCTGGAACTTGGCCTTGTAGGCAAGCAGGGACCGGAAGCCGTACACCGGTTCAAGGGTGGCGCCGAGCCTTTCCATCAGCCACTCAAGGACCGGCGGCGTCCCGGCGTCCCGGCGCCCGGAACCGTTCTCCCCGGACGAACCTCCGCCCGGTGCTGCCGCCGCGGCTTGGCTCCGGGCCAGCGGGGCACCGGAAAGGCTGAGCAGGTGAAACCCTTCGTCCTGCAGGGACAGTGCCGCAGAGGCGATGAGGAAGTCCATGGCCGCCGGGAAACCGTGCGCACGGCGGCGCATGAAGTCCAGGGTCCACCCGGTGATCTCCCCGTCCCGGTAGATCGGCAGCCAGGAGGTTACGCCGTGCACCGTGCGGTCCTGGTCCACTGCGAGCAGCAGCCGCACGCCGTCGTCGTCAATCTCTTCTATCCCGCCCAGCGTGAAGCCCATTTCCGGCATCTGCTTTTCCGCCACCCATTCCTCGGAGATGGCATTGATCTGGTCCAGGACTGACAGCGGGGCGGTCCGGTAGGTGGTCCACTCCGCGCGGATCCCGGCTTTCCCGGCACGGTTGAAGGCCGTACGCACGTCCTGGAACCGCTTGCCGCGGAAGGCCAGGGACCCGAGCGGAAGCAGGGTTTCCTCCGCCACCTGCAGGTCCGTGTGTCCCAGGGCCGCGGCAGCTTCCCGGGTGGTTTCGTTCACCGAATAGAAGCATGCGGTCACACCGGATTCCGCACAGTACGCCGCGAAGCCCTCCACCGACTGCCGGAGTTCGGCAGGGGGGCCCACCGGGTCGCCAACAGTCAGGGCAACGCCGTAGCCAAGCCGGTACGCCACATAGGAATTGCCGGTGGGGGAGAACCAGTAGGAGTTGCCGCTCCAGAGCGTCATCCACGCCATCGTGCTGCCGCCGCTGGAGGTCAGCAGGGTCCGGGCCCGCTCTTCGGCAAGCGCGAAGCGGCTGTAGGCGGGCTCGAGGAAGGACCGCAGCAGCAGTACACAGGTGAGGATCCAGAAAACTACGCCTACCCCTTCGTAGAGGATGATGGCGGGAAGCGACTGCGGCAGCAGCTCCGGAGGCCTGGAAATGATCTCGGACACCGGCAGGAACCTCAGCGGCAGGTCTTCCAGCAGGGACTCCATATCTGCCTGCGGCGTGAAACCGCTGCGCAGCAGCAGCCCGCCTCCCACCCACGCGGCGGCCAGGATGACCCCGGCCGTGGCGCAGGTCAGGAACAGCCGGCGGTAGGTTCCCGGCGCTGCGGAGACGGCGAAGAGCCTTCCGGACAGGGCCAGCAGCACGAACACCAGCAGCGGCAGCAGCATGGGAAGCACCAGTGCCAGGGGCTGCACGGGTCCGCCGACGCCATACACTCCGCCGGTGTGGCCGAGGAGGAAGAAGCCGGTGCGGATGGCGGCTGCCAGGGTCATCAGGCCCTGCAGGATGAGGGCGCTGATCCAAGCGAACCGGCGGCCGCGGCGCAGTCCGTCAGCGAAAACAATGAGCAGCACCTGTGGCAGGACTGCCAGGAAGAAGCCCGCCAGTCCGGCGCTCTGTTCCAGCCGTGCGGTCCGGCACTCCGCCTGCAGGCCCGGATCGGCGCAGATGTTGGCCAGCGCCACCGGGTCAAGGGTTTCCGCGTTGGTGAACAGGTACGCAAGGACGGCCAGGGGCCCGACGGCGCGCACATTCAGTGCGGCAAGGACCGGCCCGACGGCGGTAGCCACCACCAGCAGCCCCACCAGGACCCGGGCTTCGCGCCGGCTGGACACCAGGCTTCGGGGCCAGCGGGGACGCCGGCCAAACAGGTACGGTCCCCAGATCCCGCCCGTGACTGCCGCGGCCAGGGACATCACGTCACGCAGCGCGCCTGAGTACAGGGCGAGGACCACCAGGAGGGTGAACAGTGCCAGCCGCACCCGGCGGCGCCAAAGAGTGCCCATGCCTGCCGACGCGGCCGCGGCGACCCCGCAGACCAAAGCCACCGGGCCAACAAACGAATCCGTGCTGAGTTCCCTGCCCCAGTTCTCGAAGGCACCGTTCAGGCCGGCCGCGAAGCCGATCCCGGCCAGGGCACCGATGACCTGGGTTCCCACCGCGGCCGCAAGGAACCGCCGGCTGCCCAGGAGGCGCTCGGCAGGCAGGCCCACGGCCAGTGTCAGCAGCGTTCCGCTGATGTATCCGGCCAGCCCGTTGGCCCACAGGGCGGAAAGCAGCAGTGCAGGCCAGTATTCCGGCAGGGTATCCACGGACACGCTCACCCAGGGCAGCAGGGGATCATCCGGACCGTCCACGATGGAAGAGGTCAGGATGCCCAGGAACCAGAACAGCACCACGAACACCAGCGTCACCGGGGACTTGGCGAGGGTTCCGCGCAGTCCGTCCGCGGGCCAGCGGAGCCAGCGCCCCGCTGTTTGCCGGGCAGAAGCGTGCTGCATACGGCCACCTCCATGGCTTGCCGGCAACGGTGGAAGGCTTCCGTCCCCCGGGTGCAGCCAGTCTAATTCCGGGAGTCCGCCCAGGGACCGGGAAGCCTCACAAGATCGCGTGCTGACAGGCGATAAAGTACCCCTGTGACCGCACTCCTGCCGTACTTCACCCCGCCGTCTGCGTTGCTGTCCTGCGGGGGTCCGCTGGGACTCTCCCACCGGGGGTTCAGTCCGGACGGGCTGGAAAACACCATGGCAGCCTTCGAAGCCGCGGTGGACCTGGGATTCGGCTATTTGGAAACCGATGTCCGGACCACCAGCGACGGTGTGCTTATGGCATTCCATGATGAAACCCTGGACCGGGTCACCGACGCCTCCGGCCCGATCAGTGCCCGGAGCCTGCGTGAACTGCGCGAAGTCCGGGTAGGCGGCACCGAGCCGATCCCCACGCTGGGGGAAGTCCTGGTCCGCTGGCCGGACGTGCGGCTGAACGTTGATATCAAGGACACCGCCGGCGCTGCTGCACTGGCCGCCCTGATCGAAAAACATCAGGCCCATGACCGGGTGCTGGTGACCTCCTTCTCGGACCGGCGGCGGCTGGACTGCCTGCGCCGGCTCTCCCGGCCGGCGGCGACCTCCGCCGGGTCCGCCGGCACGGCAGCCCTGCTGCTGCTCTCACCCCTGGGACTGGCCGGGCTGGTGGCACGGCTGGGCCGGTTCCGCTGTGTGCAGGTTCCCGTCAGCTTCCACGGGATCCCCGTGGTGCGTCCCGTGTTCCTGCGGCGCTGCCACAAGGCCGGAATCCAGGTCCACGTCTGGACCGTCAACACGCGTCCGCTGATGGAGGGGTTGCTGGACATGGGCGTGGACGGACTGGTTTCAGACCGGGCGGACCTGCTGTCCGAGGTGCTCTCTGTACGCGGTGCCTGGCCGCAGGGTGCAGGCAGCGCCTGATTCCCGGGGCGGCCACGCTGTGCCGCAGCGCGCATTCGCTGGCAGGATGTAATCCATGCGCGTGCTCATAGCCCCGGACAAGTTCAAAGGCAGCCTCACCGCCGAAGAAGCCGCTGCTGCCATGGCACAAGGGGTGCTCTCCGTCTATCCGGACGCGGACGTCACCCGGATTCCGGTTGCCGACGGCGGTGAGGGAACCCTCGAAGCTGCCCTGGCCGCCGGAGCGGAAGAGCGCTCCACCCGGGTCCGCGGGCCGCTGGGCCGCGAAGTCACGGCGGTGTGGGCGATGGACGGCACGACGGCGGTCCTGGAAACCGCACGTTCCTCGGGCCTGATGCTCGTGGAACCGTCCGTGCAGACTTCCCTCGCGGCGTCGAGCTTTGGCAGCGGGCAACTGATCACGGCGGCGCTGGACGCCGGGGCGCAGGAAATCATCCTGGGGATCGGCGGGTCGGCGATGACCGACGGCGGCTCCGGAGCGCTAACCGCCCTGGGCCTGCGGATCCTCGACGACGGCGGTAACCCGGTTCCGCCCGGCGGTGCCGGACTCGCAGTGGCAGCCGCCGTCGACGCCTCCGGGCTGGACCCGCGGATCAAGGACACAACCATCCGGATCGCGGCGGACGTGACCAACCCGCTCACGGGACACAACGGTGCGGCCCATATCTTTGGCGGGCAGAAGGGCGCCGATTCCTCGGCCCGGCTGCTGCTGGACGAAGCATTGGGAAACTGGGCCCGGCTGCTCAGGGAGGCAACCGGCGTCGACGTCGATGTCCCGGGCGCCGGAGCGGCCGGTGGTTTCCCATCGGCGTTCCTTGCCTTCACGGATGCGCGGATTGAACCCGGCTTTGAACTTATTGCCGATCTGGTGGGCCTGGCACCGGCGCTGGCCCAGGCAGACCTGGTGCTGTCCGGCGAAGGCTCCATCGATGAGCAGTCCCGTTACGGAAAGGCGCCCCTGGAGGTGGCCCGGCTGGCAGCGGAGCGGGGAATCCCGGTGGTACTGGTGGCCGGTGCGATCACGCTGAGCCCGAAGGTCCTGGCCGAGTATGGCGTGGAGGCAGCGGTCAGTCTGCTTGACCTGGCGCAGGGACCGGCGGACGCCATGGCGCGGGCAGAGTTCTACGTCGCCCGCGCCACGCAGGCGGCCCTCGAAGGGGCCTAGCTTCCTAACCCAGGCTGGACGGCGTGGCGCCGACGTCTTCCTGGGGCTCATCCGGCATGGTGCCGCGCCAGCGGGCGATCGCCGTCATGCCGTGGTAGATCACCAGGGTGGCGGCGGTGCCCAGGGCGATGCCCTCGAAGGTCAGGCCACCAACGTTCCAGGTGTAGTTCGCGATGCCGACCACCAGTGCAACACCGGCCACGGAAAGGTTGATCGGGTTGGAGAAGTTCACGCGGTTATCCACCCAGATCCGGACACCGAGGATCCCGATCATGCCGTAGAGCACCACGCCCGCTCCGCCCAGGACGCCGGGCGGAATAGTGGCGATGAGGGCGCCGAACTTGGGGAAGAGGCTCAGCAGCACGGCGGTGATGCCGGCAACCCAGTAGGCAGCCGTGGAGTAGACCCGGGACGCGGCCATGACGCCGATGTTCTCCGCGTAGGTGGTGGTGCCCGAACCGCCGCCGGCGCCGGCCAGCATGGTGGCAACGCCGTCGGCCATCAGTGCCCGGCCGGTGTAGGGGTCAAGGTTCCGTCCGGTCATGGCAGCCACCGACTTCACATGGCCGATGTTCTCCGCAACCAGCACCAGCACCACGGGGACGAACAGGCCAATGACGTTGAAGTGGAACGTGGGAGCCGTGAACTCGGGCAGGCCGAACCAGGCTGCGTCATTGATGGCGGAGAAGTCCACCTCACCCTGGATGACGGCGGCGGCGTAGCCGGCCAGGACACCAACCAGGATGGAGAGGCGGCCGATCAGGCCCTTGAAAAGCACTGTGGTCAGCAGGATCACCACAACCGTGACGGTGGCGGTGATGGGACCGGCCTCGTAGTTGGTGCGGGTGGTGGGAGCCAGGTTCAGGCCGATCAGGGCCACGATCGCACCGGTGACGGTGGGCGGCATCAGGACCTGGATCCACCGGGTGCCGGCCAGCTGTGCAGCAAGGCCGATCAGGAACAGGGTGGCGCCGGCCATGATGATGCCGCCCAGCGCGCCGCCCGGACCGTGCTGGTTCACCGCAGCCGCGATCGGCGCGATGAACGCGAAGGATGAACCCAGGTAGCTGGGGACCTTCCCGGCGGTAATGATCAGGAACAGGATGGTTCCGACGCCGGAGAAGAACAGGGTGGTTGCCGGCGGGAAGCCGGTCAGCAGCGGCACCAGGAACGTAGCACCGAACATGGCCACCACGTGCTGGGCGCCAATGCCGATGGTGCGCGGCCAGCTGAGTCTTTCATCCGGAGCGACGAATGAGCCGGGAGTAACTGTCTTGCCGTTCCCGTGGAGTTTCCAGTCTGTGCCGAACCTGCTCATGCGTGTGCCTTCCAAAGGACAAAGGGGGATTGATTCGTGGAGAATGTTACCGGCGGGGCTTCTGTGCCACGCTATGTTGCACGCACCGGTAATTTTACCGGGGAAGCAGTTGGGCCTAAGGCGGCCTGTGACGGACGGATCATACGTGGGAATTTCAGTTTCTGGACGGACAGTACTCATCACCGGCGCAGCCATGGGCATGGGCCAGCTGTACGCCGAACGGGCAGTCCGCGAAGGCGCGCGGGCCGTGGTGCTCTGGGACCGGAATGCCGAGGCGCTGGATGCCGCAGCACAGCGGCTGCGCGGACTCGGATCCTCCCAGATCCTGCCGTACACGCTGGACGTCTCGTCAGCAGCCGAAGTTGCCGAAAACGCCGAGGCGGTGCTGGCAGAACTCGGTGCGCCGGACGTGCTGATCAATAACGCGGGCATTGTCCGCGGCAAGTACTTCTGGGAGCACTCCGGAACGGACATTGACGCCGTCATGGACGTCAACACGCTGGCCCCCATGCACATCACCCGCGCCTTCCTGCCGGGCATGATCGAACGGCGCACCCCCGCCCGGATCCTGAACGTCGCCTCCGCGTCCGGCACCCTGTCGGTGCCGAAGATGAGCGTCTACACCGCCTCCAAATGGGCTGTGATCGGCTGGAGCGATTCACTGCGGCTGGAACTGGAGGAAGCCGGACACGGCCACGTGCAGGTCACCACCCTGATCCCCAGCTACATCAAGACCGGCATGTTCGAAGGTGCCCGCGGCCCGCTAATGACGCCGCTGATGGAACCTGAATACGTGGTGGACAAGGCCTGGAAGGCGCTGCTTGAGGGCAAGGCCCGGGTCCAGCTGCCGTGGACCGTCCCGCTGGGCAGCGCCCTGCGCGGACTGCTGCCCCAGCCTGCATGGGACGTGGTGGCAGGCAGGGTCTTCAAGGTCTACCAGTCCATGGACCACTTCACCGGCCGTCCGGCCGCGGACCCGGGGGCATCAGCCTCGCCAGCGGCCGGCACCGGGAATCGGGCATGAGCGCGGGCATCCCGGCGCCTTCCCCGGCAGGAAGCGTTCCGGCCCAGGTAGCTGCGGTCCGCAAGGTTTATGCCAGCGGCCGTACCCGCCCGCTGGCATGGCGGAAAGAGCAGCTGAAATCCCTGATGCGGATGCTCTCCGAGCGGGAGCAGGAGTTTGCCGCAGCGCTGCGCGAGGACCTGGGCAAGAACCCCCTCGAGGCCTACCTCACCGAAATCTCCATCACCCGGGCCGAAGCAGCCCACGCGCTGAAGCACCTGACGGACTGGACCCGGACCACCAAGGTACCGGTGCCGCTGGGCCTGCAGCCGGCGTCGGCCAAGGTTGAACCGCAGCCGCTGGGCGTGGTGCTGATCATCGCGCCGTGGAACTACCCCGTTCAGCTGCTCCTCGCCCCGCTGATCGGTGCGCTCGCCGCGGGCAACGCCGTAGTACTGAAGCCCAGCGAGCTTGCACCAGCCACGTCCGCTGCGGTAGCCCGGATCCTCCCGGCGTACCTGGACCCGGAGGCAGTGGTGGTCATCGAAGGTGCCCAGGAGGTATCCCAGGCGCTGCTCGGCGAACGCTTCGACCACATCTTCTACACCGGCGGTGAACGGGTGGGCAAAATTGTCATGCGCGCTGCCGCTGAGCACCTGACCCCGGTGACGCTGGAGCTGGGAGGCAAGTCTCCCGCCGTCGTACTGGATGGAAACCTGACCGCCGTCGCCCGCCGGCTGGCCTACGGCAAGCTGATCAACGCGGGGCAAACGTGCGTGGCACCTGACTACGTGCTGGTTACCGAGGATGCAGCCCCCAAACTCCTCAAGGCCCTGTCCAAGGTCCTCCGCGAGTTTGTGGGCAAGGACCCGTCCCGCAGCGCCAACTACGGCCGGATCGTCAACGAGGGGCACTTTGACCGGCTCACGGGCTATCTGGCTGACGGGACCGTCGTTTCCGGCGGCCGCAGCAGCCGGGATGACCTCTACATCGAACCCACGGTGCTGGCCGGGGTACCGCTGGACGCGCCGGTGATGCAGGAGGAAATCTTCGGGCCCATCCTTCCGGTGGTTACGGTCCGGGACCTGGAGGAGGCGATGGAGATCATCAACGCCCGCCCCGTCCCCCTGGCGTCCTACCTGTTCACGTCCTCGGCGGCGCAGCAGCGCCGGTTCGAGCAGGGAGTGCGGGCGGGCTCGGTGAACCACAACGCCGCGATTGTGCAGCTGGCAGTGCCGGATCTGCCCTTCGGCGGCGCCGGCGCCAGCGGTATGGGGGCGTACCACGGCAAGCAGTCCTTCGACACGTTCAGCCAGGCACGCCCGGTGTTCTCCAAGGGGACGCTGCTGGACACACTGCGCGTGGCCTACCCGCCGTACAACGGTTTCAAGGCCCGGATCCTGCGCCGCCTTCTCTAACTTCGAGATGACAGAAACTGCCCTTATGAACGCTCATACGGGCAGTTTCTGTCATCTCGTTTAAGTCGTTGGAGGAACGGGCTAGGAAATCACGGAGTCCACAATGGCCTTCGCCTCCGCCTGGACCTCGCTGAGGTGCTCGGCGCCCTTGAAGGACTCGGCGTAGATCTTGTACACGTCCTCGGTGCCGGAAGGCCGCGCCGCGAACCAAGCGTTCTCCGTGGTGACCTTCAGCCCGCCGACTGCTGCCCCGTTGCCCGGCGCTTCGGTCAGGCGCGCGGTGATTTCCTCGCCTGCCAGCGTAGTGGCGGTGACGTCCGACGGCGACAGCTTGGACAATGCCGCCTTCTGGTCGCGGGTGGCCGGGGCATCAACCCGTGCGTAGACCGGGTCCCCAAATCGGTTGGTCAGTTCCCGGTAGTGCTGGGACGGGGTCTTGGACGTGGTGGCGGTGATTTCTGAAGCCAGCAGGGCCAGCAGGATTCCGTCCTTGTCCGTGGTCCAGACCGAGCCGTCCAGCCGCAGGAAGGACGCACCCGCGGATTCCTCACCGCCAAACGCCACCTCGCCGGACAGCAGTCCCGGAACGAACCACTTGAAGCCCACCGGAACCTCCATCAGCCGGCGGTCCAGGCTTGCCGTAACCCGGTCGATCATGGAGGAAGAGACCAGGGTCTTGCCCACCATGGCGTCGCCGCGCCAGCCGGAGCGGTTTGCGTAGAGGTACTCTACGGCGGCGGCGAGGTAGTGGTTGGGGTTCATCAGCCCGGCATCCGGGGTGATGATGCCGTGCCGGTCGGCGTCGGCGTCGTTGCCCGTGGCGATGTCATACCGGCCGGCCTGGGCAATCAGGGACGCCATCGCGTCGGGGGAGGAGCAGTCCATGCGGATCTTCTCGTCCCAGTCCAGGGTCATAAAACCGAACTGAGGATCCACGCTGGGGTTCACCACGGTCAGGTTCAGCCCGTACTGCTCGCCGATGGCGCCCCAGTAGTCAACGGACGCGCCGCCCATCGGATCCGCGCCGATGTGCAGGCCGGAGGCCTTGATGGCGTCCATGTTCAGCACCGAACCCAGGTCGCCCACGTAGTGCTGCAGGAAGTCATAGGCGCCCACCGATTCGGCCAGCCGTGCCTCACCCAGCGGTACGCGCTGCACGCCGCGCAGCCCGTTCTCCAGCAGTTCGTTGGCCCGGTTGGCGATCCAGGCCGTGGTTTCTGCATCGGCCGGCCCGCCGGTGGGCGGGTTGTACTTGAAACCGCCGTCAGCCGGAGGGTTGTGGGACGGGGTGATGACAATTCCGTCCGCCTGGTCCGTGCGGGTGGCGTTGTGCGTCAGGATCGCGTGGCTCAGGGCCGGGGTGGGCGTGAAACCGGTCCGCGCGTCGATCAGGACGTTGACGCCGTTGCCGGCCAGGACCTCCAGTGCAGTGTTCTGCGCCGGTTCGGAAAGAGCGTGGGTGTCCTTGCCCATGAACAGCGGGCCGGTGATGCCTGCTCCGGTGCGGTACTCGACGATCGCCTGTGTGATGGCGGCGATGTGGGGTTCGTTGAAGGAGCCCTTGAGGGAGCTGCCGCGGTGCCCGGAGGTGCCAAAGGCTACTCGTTGGCCGGGATCGGAGAGGTCCGGTGCGACGTCGTAATACGCGTCAAGCAGGGCCGTCAGGTCGACGAGGTCGGATGGTTGGGCGGGGGTACCGGCTCGATTAGGCATAGCTCCAAGCATGCCAAACATTCGGGTGATCCGGCAGGCACCTTGCTTTTGTGCCTCACGATGGCGCTCCCGCCCAACTCCACGAGAGGACAGTTGCGGCTGTTTTGAGCGCTCAAAACAGCCGTAACTGTCCTCTCGATGGGGGGTTGGGAAGGGGAAGGGCTACTGGAGCAGCGTCCGGTCGTCCAGCCCGCCCTTGATCTTCTCGAATTCGTGCAGCAGGTCCGGGACGGTCATTGCGGCCTTCTGGGTGCTGTCCAGGTCCAGGATGATCCGGCCTTCATGCATCATGATGAGCCGCGTTCCCAGGTCCAGGGCCTGCTGCATGTTGTGCGTGACCATCAGCGTGGTGAGCTTGTGGCGGGCCACGATTTCACCCGTGAGGCGTGAAACCAGTGCCGCGCGCTGCGGGTCCAGGGCGGCGGTGTGCTCATCCAGCAGCAGGATCTTCGGTTCGCTGAACGTTGCCATCAGCAGGGAGAGCGCCTGGCGCTGGCCGCCTGAGAGCAGGCCGACCTTGGCCTTCAGCCGGTTCTCAAGGCCCAGTTCCAGGGACTTGAGGTCCTCGCGGAACAGCTCGCGCTTCTTGCCTGAAACGCCCCAGCCCAGGCCGCGGCGCTTGCCGCGCTCGTAGGCAATGGACATGTTCTGTTCGATGCTCAGCTGCGGGGCGGAACCGGCCATGGGGTCCTGGAACACCCGGCCAATGAACTTGGCCCGCTGGTAGTCGGCCAGCTTCGTGACGTCCTTGCCGTCGATCAGCACGGATCCGGTGTCCGGGCGGAGCTTGCCCGAAACCATGTTCAGCAATGTGGACTTGCCCGCACCGTTGGAACCGATCACCGTGATGAACTCTCCGGCGTGCAGTTCCAGGTCGATTTTCGCCAGTGCCACGCGTTCGTTGACGGTGCCGGCGAAGAAGGTCTTTTGTACGTTGTCGATTTTCAGCATCGTTTTGGCTTTCCTGCTAGCTGGCCGTGGTGACGGTGGATTTGCGCAGGCTGCTGAAGGTGGGCAGCCTGCGGAAGAGTTTCCACTGCGGCAGAATCAGGGCCAGCACAACCAGCACCGCAGAGATCAGCTTCATGTCGTTGGGCTCGAAGCCCAGGTCCAGGGCCAGGGCGATGACGATCCGGTAGACAACCGCACCCAGGACGACTGCCAGGGTGGAAACCACGATCAGCCGGCTGCCGAAGATGGCCTGGCCGATGATCACCGATGCGAGGCCCACAAGAATCAGTCCGATGCCCATGCCAATGTCCGCGAAGCCCTGGTACTGGGCCACCATGGCACCGCACAGGCCGACGAAACCGTTCGAGAGCGCCAGGCCCAGGATCTTCATCCGGTCCGTGCTGACGCCGAAGCTGCTGACCATTTCCTGGTTGTCGCCCGTGGCCTGCATGGCCAGGCCCAGGTCCGTGTGGAGGAACCAGTCCAGGAAGAGCTTCACGCCCAGGGCCAAAAGGGCGAAGAGGGCAATCGCGACGGCGCCGCCCAGGTAGCCGTTTTCACGCAGGGGTGTGATGAGGGTGTCCTCGCGGAGCAGGGAAAGGTTGGACGTTCCCATGATCCGCAGGTTGATGGAGTACAGGGCAATCATGGTCAGGATGCCGGCCAGCAGCCCGTTGATTTTGCCCTTGGTGTGCAGCAGCCCGGTGACACAGCCCGCTACCAGGCCCGCTCCAAACGCGGCGGCCGTGGCGGCCAGGGGTGGAACCCCGTTGGTGATGGAAATGGCCGCCACGGCTGCGCCGGTGGTGAAGCTGCCATCCACGGTAAGGTCCGGAAAATCCAGGATCCGGAAGGTGAGGTAAACGCCCAGGGCCATAACGGCGTAGATAAGCCCCAGTTCAACAGCAGTGATCATGGAAGTTCTGTTCCTTACAGCAGGGTGGGAAAGGCAGCTTCGAGGATTACTCGATGACCTTGTCGGCCTTTTCGAGCATCGACGCGGGAATCTCGATGCCCATGTTGGCGGCGGCGGTCTTGTTGACCACAAGCTGCACTTCATCCAGGGTTTCGATGGGCATGGTGGCCGGGTCGGCGTCCTCTTCCAGGATCTTGATGGCCATCAGGCCGGTCTGGTAACCGAGCGCTTCGTAGTCGATGCCCCAGGTGGCAAGGCCGCCGGCTTCGACGGCACCGGCGTCACCGGTGACCAGCGGGATCTGTTTGGTTTCCGCAATCTGGACGACGGAGTCCAGGGCAGCCACAACGTTGTTGTCCGTGGGGATGTAGAAGGCATCCACGTCCAGGGACTCGGCAGCCTGCTGCACCTCAGCGGTGTTGCTCACTGCGGCGAGCTTCAGTTCGAGGCCAAGATCCTTTGCCGCTTCCTGGGCCAGTTCGATCTGCACTTCGGAGTTCACTTCACCGGAGCTGTAGACGATTCCCACCGTCTTGGCGTCCGGCGCCAGTTCCTTGATCAGTGCCAGCTGGTCTGCAACAGGATTGAGGTCGCTCGTGCCGGTGAGGTTGGCGCCCGGTGCGTCCCAGGAATCGACGAGCCCGGCTTCTTCCGGTTCGGTAACAGCCGTGATGAGGATCGGAATGTCGGTGATGGCCTGGGCAGCGGCCTGTGCCGTCGGCGTCGCGATCGCCAGCACCAGGTCCAGGTCGTCAGAGGCGAACTTTGAGGCGATGGAGGTGGCAGTGGCCTGCTCCCCGGCTGCATTCTGCTCGTCGTAGGAGATGTTCTCGCCTTCGGTGTAGCCGTTCTCGGCCAGCGCCCGCTTGAATCCTTCCTTGGCGGAGGTCAGGGCATCGTGCTCCACGATCTGGGTGATGCCGATCCTCACCATGTCCGAATCGCCGCTTGCGGCGGAATCCGAGCCGCAGCCGGTCGCCGCGAGGGATGCACCCAGCAGCAGGGCCCCCAGTGCCCCTGTCTTTGAACGCTTCATCGTTGCCCTTTCAGTGCGCTGCCCGGGGGCGGACGGCGCCGGCCGGGCAGGGTGTCGTTGTGCCGGACGCTGGCATCCGGTCCCCGGCCCGACGTCGTTGATCGGAGCCCGGCAAACGGGTGCAGTTCAGCACCGGCTGATTGAACGATACTAACTGTGAGGGCAGTCACAATGTCTAATGTGTCGCACGACGTGGAGACAGATGCATGCCAGAGCGCGGGGCAGCCGGACAAATGATCGACACTGCGGGTTCAAAATCCCCAGAGTGTCCACACGCTGGGGCGTGGTTCGGCAAGCAGTCGATACGCAAAAAGTGCCCATTTGGAATCCAAACGGGCACTTTTTGCTAGGCGAAGTGAAAGAACGGGTTACCGTACTCCGCCCATGAGCTTCTTGATTGCCGGGGCGCACAGGGCCAGGGCGATGCCCAAGACGATTGCGGTGATGCCCAGGAAGGAGAAGTAGCTGACTTCGGTGTCCTGGCTGTAGAACTGTGCCAGCCAGCCGGAGAGCGTGCTGCCCAGGGAGACCGACAGGTAGAACAGTGCAACCATCTGCGTGGGGAACGCGGCCGGAGCCAGCTTGGTCGCTGCGGAGAGGCCGGTTGGGGACAGCGACAGTTCAGCGAAGGTGAACAGCAGCAGGATGCCGGCCAGCGCCAGCAGCGGGGTGCTGGCAGGGCCGCCGCCGGAGAACGGGATAAAGGCGAGGAACGCCAGGCCCATCACGGCCAGGCCAATTCCGAACTTCAGCGGGGTGCCCGGCTGGCGGGTGCCCAGCTTGGTCCACATGCTTGCGAACACGGCGGCAAAGATGATGATGAAGATCGGGTTGATGGACTGGACAAAGCTGGGCGGCATTTCCCAGCCGAAGATCTCCCGGTTAAGCGAGGTGTCTGCGTAGAGCGCCACAACGGTGAACTGCTGCTGGAACAGCGCCCAGAAGGCAGTGCTCGCTACGAACAGCGGCATAAAGGAGAACACGCGGCGGCGTTCAACCTGGCTTACACGCTTGCTGGACAGGATGACCACGAAGTATGCGATCGCTGCGCCGAGGGCGAGGATTGCCATCAGGCCGACCAGGTTTTCGCTGTTGATCAAGCCGAAGGCAACTGCGGCCAGTACGACGACGATTGCCGCTGCGGCGATAGCCCCAACGCGGACGAAGTGGCTCTTGGGCAGCGGGTTGGCTACCAGATGTGCGGACTCCGGCAGGTACTTGCGGGTCGCGGCGTACTGGGCCAGGCCGATGGCCATGCCGGCAGCGGCGAGGCCGAAGCCGAAGTGGAAGCCGAGGGAATCCCAGAGCAGGCCGGTGAGGATGGGGCCCATCAGGCCGCCGATGTTGATGCCCATGTAGAAGATGGAGAATCCGGCGTCGCGGCGTTCATCCTTCTCGTCGTACAGGCTTCCCACCAGGGCGGTGGCGTTGGCCTTCAGGCCGCCGGAGCCAATGGCGATGAGTACCAGTCCGATTGCCAGTCCGGCGTAACCGGGAACCAGTGACAGCGAGATGTGGCCGACCATGACGAGGATGGCCGAGTAGAAGAGGGTCCGTTCGGATCCCAGGAGGCGGTCCGCTACCCAGGCGCCGACGATGGAGGAGAGGTACACGCCGCCGCCGTAGGCGCCAACGAGGCCTGCAGCCACTCCCTCGGACATGCCCAGTCCGCCGTCGGTGACGGAGTAGTACATGTAGTACAGCAGGATGCCCTGCATGCCGTAGAAGGAGAAGCGTTCCCAGAGCTCAACGCTGAAGAGATTCGCGAGCATCCGGGGATGGCCGAAAAATGCCTTCCGCGCGGTTGGCGCGGGGCTGGTAGTGGTGGGGCTTGGACTCATCGTTTAATAGTCCCAAAACACCGCTGTGACGGATTCAACGCCAAAAGCGGAAATCAAGGTGTTTTACCCGCTTTCATGCAAGGCTATGTGGCCAGCATCACCGTTAAAACGGCACATTTGTCCACATGCTGGACAAAAAGGCTCCCCGTTAAGGCTCTGCCTGTTATTAGAGACCCAACTGGGCAGCCACCGCTAACAGGTCAGCCTCCGCACCCGGGCGCCCGATCAGCTGCACGCCCATGGACAGGCCATCGGCGGTCACATAGGCCGGGATGGTGACGGCGGGGAGGCCGCATACGTTCACCATTGAGGTGAACGGCGAGTAGCGGCATTGCAGGGCATAGTCATCCGCGGCGTCCCCGGTCCAGTACCAGCCGATCGGCCGGGGAGTCATCGCCACCGTCGGGGTGAGGACCATGTCCCAGGCGGAGAACTGGGAGATGGTCTCCTCTTCAAAGCCGCGCAGCACCTCGACGGCGCCGGCCAGGTCCGCGGCGGAGCGCTGGAGCGCGCGGCGGCGCATGGCAGCCGTCAGCGGGGTCAGCTTCTGCTCGCCCTCCGGGGGCAGCGGGATGTTGGCCAGCGGCGCGGTCCACACCAGTTCGAAAGCGTCGGGGTAACGCTCGTCGTAGTGCACGTCGGCTTCGGAGACCTCGTGTCCTGCTCCGGTCAGGGCCAGGACTCCGGCTTCCAGGCCCAGCAGCGCCTCCGGCCCCAGTTCAATGTCCAGGCGTGATTCGAAGGGGGAGCGGGTGCTGACGCCTATGCGGAACCTCCCCTCGGCCCGCAGTGCCGCCTCAAGGAATGAGCCGGATGCCGGTGGTGCGCTGGTGGCGTGGTAGTTCGGTTCAGCAGTCATCGCATCGAGCAGGAGAGCAGCGTCGGCAGCCGTTCGTGCCAGCGGCCCGGCAACCACGAACTGGCCCAGATCCCGCTGGCCCCCGCCGGAAGGCACCCTGCCGCGGTTTGGCTTCAGGCCTACCAGCCCGGTGGCGGCCGCCGGGATGCGCACTGAACCGCCGCCGTCGGTACCGGGAGCGAAAGGCAGCATGCCTGCTGCAACTGCGGCTGCGCTGCCACCGGAGGAGCCGCCCGGGCTGAGCGCCGGGTTCAGGGGATTCCGGGCCGGGGGTGCCACGAGGTTCTCGCTGTAACTGCTGAGGCCAAACTCCGGCACCTGCGTCTTGCCCAAGTTGATCGCACCCGCCGCCCGCAGCACGGCAGGCAGGGGGCCGTCTGCACCAGCTGGAACCGGGGGAACGGCGGCACTGCCCATGGTTGTGGGAACGCCGGCGACGTCGGTGAGGTCCTTGTGTGCCAGCGGCATGCCGTGCAGGATTCCCAGCGGGCGCCCGGCGGCCATTGCGTCGTCGGCCCGCCGTGCCTCAGCCAGCGCTGTGTCCGCGGTGACGGTGATGAAGGATCCCAAGTCCGGATTCAAGGCCTCGATACGCCCCAGGAAGTATTCCGTGGCTTCCCGGGCGGAAACGTCGCCGCAGGCCAGGGCATCGCGCAGCGCGAGGGCGCTGAGCGAACCGATCCCCTCCCCGGAAGGCGTCCCTGACCGGGACGGGGCGGCTGGACCATTGGGCATTGTTACCTCCGGTGCGCGGGGGGCTTTGTTCTCTGGCGGTGCATCCCACTATAGGCTGGGATAAACAGCACGGGCGCCCCCGCAGCGGGTTGGTTCTGTGCCTTGTCAGACCCCGGTAAGAGAGACTGCGAGGAAGTGTGAGCGAGATGGAAAACGTATCTGTGGACGCGATTGGCGAAGGTGCCCGGGTCCTGGATGTCCGCGAAGACTACGAGTGGGAAGCAGGGCACATTCCGAACGCCGTGCACATTCCCCTGGACCAGCTCCCCGACCGCCTCGATGACCTTGATCCGGACCAGGACCTCGCTGTGATCTGCCGTTCCGGCGGGAGGAGCGCACGTGCAACGCAGTGGCTCGAATCCCACGGCTACTCTGCGGTCAACGTCACCGGCGGAATGGGTGCCTGGCTCGAAGCGGGCAAGGAAATGGTTTCCGAAAACGGTCAGGAACCGACCGTCGTATGAGTCCTGCGGGCACCGCCGGGCAGCCCAAGCTCCCGGGAACCATGGTCTACACATATCTGGGGCCCGAGGGGACCTTCACCGAAGCGGCCCTGCTGCAGGTCCCCGGTGCCGCCGACGCGGTAAGGATCCCGTCCACCAGCGTCACGTCCGCGCTGGAGATGGTCCGTTCGGGGCACGCCAACGCCGCGGTGGTGCCGATCGAGAATTCCGTGGAAGGCGGTGTCAGCGCAACGCTGGACGCCATTTCCATTGGGCAGCCGCTGCGGATCCTTCGAGAGATCCTGGTGCCCATCACCTTCGTGCTGGCGGTGCGGCCCGGCATTGAACTCGAAGACGTTCGCAGGGTCTCAACCCACAGCCACGCCTGGGCCCAGTGCCGCAACTGGGCCGAAACGAATATTCCCAAAGCGGAATATATTCCGGCTTCGTCAACAGCCGCCGCCGCCGTCGGGCTGCAGGATGATTCTTCCGGATTCGACGCCGCTATCTGCGCCCCGCTGGTTGCCTCGCGGCTGGGCCTGAACGTGGCTGCCCGGGACATTGGGGACATTTCCGACGCCGTGACCCGGTTTATCCTGATCAGCCTCCCCGGGCTGCTGCCGGAACCCACCGGCGCGGACAAGACCACTGTGGTGATTCCGCTGCCCGAGGACCGCCCGGGTGCCCTGATGGAGATCCTGGACCAGTTCTCCACCCGGGGAGTGAACCTCAGCCGGATCGAGTCGCGGCCCACCGGAGCCTTCCTGGGGGACTACTTCTTCAGCATCGACGCCGACGGGCATGTCTCCGACGCCCGGGTGGCGGATGCGCTCAAGGGCTTGCACCGGGTGTCGCCGGAGCTGAGGTTCCTGGGCTCCTACCCGCGTGCGGACCACCGCCGCGCGCATGTCCTGCCGCACACCTCCGACTCCGCCTTCGAGGCAGCGGACCAGTGGCTCGAATCCCTGATTAACGGCTGACATGCCACGCCTGCGCCGCAGCAACTGCGAACATCCCGGCTACACCCGCCTGCGGTGGGGCAAGGGGTTCAGCTACCGCGGCCTGCGGGGCGAGGTCCTGAAGGACCCGGTGGAACTGCGCCGGATCCGCGCCCTTGCCATTCCGCCTGCGTGGCAGGACGTCTGGATTAGCCCCTACGCCAATGGCCACATCCAGGCCACCGGCCAGGACGGGGCGGGGCGGCGGCAGTACATCTACCATCCGCAGTGGCGCCAAATGAAGGACCGGGAGAAGTTCGACCGCGCGCTCGAATTTGCCCAGGCGCTGCCGTCCGCACGCCGGATCATCACCAAATACCTCCGCTCGGACGGCAATGGGCCCGAACGCGCGCTGGCCGCGGCCCTGCGGATCGTTGATTCGGGGGCCCTGCGGGTGGGTGGATCCAGGTATGCGGAAATGAACGGGTCCTACGGCACCACCACCCTGAGGGTGGAGCACGTCCAGGTCCGGGACACCCGCCTGCTGCTGGACTTCCCGGGCAAGAGCGGCCAGGAATGGCATGTGGAGCTTGATGACGAAGACCTCGTGGCGGCGCTCGCGCCAATGCTGGAGCGTCCGGATCCGGACACTGCCCTTGCCTACGTAGGTGTGGACGGGCAGTGGCACAGCATTGACGCCTCCCAGTTGAACGGCTTCCTTCGGGAAGTGACGAACGGAGATTTCAGTGCCAAGGATTTCCGGACCTGGCAGGCCACCGTCTCTGCGGCAATGGGCTTTGCCCGGGCTGCACGGACGGCCTCAACCAAGCGGGCACAGCAGCAGGCCGTGGCGCAGACTATTCGGGAGGTTGCCGAACGGCTGGGCAACACCCCGGCCGTGGCGCGGAAGTCCTATGTTGATCCCCGGCTGGTGGACCGTTTCCTGGACGGGGAGGTCATTCCGGTTGCCGGATACTCCGCCTCCGAGACGGCCGTGCGGGAACTGCTGAGCGAATAACCCGCGAAAGGGCCCGGGTTTATGGTAAGTATGCTTATAGACCACCGGCCCGGCGCCGGTGGGAGAAGCCATCAATGTGAAAGGCGGACCATGAGCGAGTACCCGAACGAAGACGAGCAGCTCACCAACCCCAAGCCCAGCGGGCAGGCCAGCGGTGATGACAACTACCGCGGCGACATTGGCGACCAGGGGAACGACCTCCGCTTCGCCGAAGAGCAGGAGCTCATCCGCGAACAGGCTTCTCCGGCATCCGTGAAGCATGAAGAAGGCGAGTACACCGACGCCGACGGGCGCAAGCAGCCGCCGCCGACCTCGAATTCTGCCGCGGAAACCGAAGGCAGCTACACCGACTCAGAAGGCACGCAGGACTAAGCGGCGAAGCCGCTAAGCCGCTAAGCGGCTAAGCGGCACCGAAACGCCTGAATCCGCCGGTCCAGCCGCCTGTCACGGCGGCGGGACCGGTTTCTGCGTCCGGAGCCCGCACCAGCAGGGAACGCGGGTCCACGCTTACGCTCACCCGCGTTGCTGCGCCGGTCAGGTCGCCGTCGAGCTGGGTGATGATCGGCTCCTCGGTGCTGACGGTGACCTTGCGCGCCCTGGTGTAGTCGATCAGGGAGAGCTCCTTGCGGTGCCGGGTCACCACTTTGCCCGCAACCGCCATCCAGCCCAGGACCGTGCGGGGAGTAAGCACCACAATGTCCAGCATCCCGTCGTCCAGGGCGGCTGATGGAATGAAGTCGATTCCGGCAGGCAGCTTCCCGGTGTTCGCGAAAAGTACGCTGCGGACCTTGCGCACCTGGGCGGGGGCGTCGTCGAGCTGGATCCGCATCCGCCGCCGCGGCCCAGGCATCAGCCGGATGCCTGCCTCGCTGTAGGCCAGCCAGCCCACCCGGCGCTTCAGGTCATCACGGGTTGCGGCGATCACTTCAGCATCCAGGCCGATGCCGCCCATGACCAGGAAGTTGCTGGCCGAGCGTGCACCCGTGCGTGAGTTTTCAAGCTCCAGCCGGCCCATGTCGATCCGCCGTTCGGTGCCGTGCAACGCAGCCTGGATGCTGCCGGGCAGGTCATTTACCGCCACCCCAAGGTTCCGGGCCAGCAGGTTGCCGGTTCCCAGCGGCAGCAGTCCCATCGCCGCACGCTGGTGGGCCAGCGCCCGCGCCACCTCGCGGACGGTACCGTCACCGCCGGCGGCCAGTACGACGTCGGCCCCCGCCGCCAGCGCGTCCTGCGCCTGGCGGTAGCCGGGGGAGTCCACTGTCGTCTCGAAAACCAGCGGCGGTTCCCACCCGGCCATTTCGCATGCGGCCGCGAGTGCAGCTTTCGCTTCCGCGGCCTGGGCCTTGATGGGGTTGATCACCACCGCCACCCGCTGGCTTGCCGATGCAACCGGACGGGTGATCCGGCCGGCAGCCGCCTGCCGGCGATGCCGCCGCGAGGTCACCTGCCAGGTGGCGATCGAGGCGATGACGGCGGTGGCCACAATGAGCAGGAGTACGGCGATTTCGGCGGGCATGGTGGTTTCAGGATAGCCGCCGGGCAGGGTGCGGGTCCCAGATGCGGTTTTCGGTACTCTTGAGACGTGATCGATGTAAATGAGCTGCGAGAAAATCCTGAGAAGTTCCGAGCATCCCAGCGCGCCCGGCTGGCCGAGCCGGAGCTGGTGGACGCGATCATTTCCGCGGATGCCCGCCGCCGGGTTGCCCGGACCCGCTACGAGACCCTGCGCGCCGAGCAGAATGCCTTCGGCAAGCGCGTCGCCCAGGCCAAGGGCGAGGAGAAGCAGGCGCTGCTGGCAGAGGTGAAGGAACTGGCTGCCGCCGTCAAGGCTGCCGGCACCGAAGCCGACGCAGTGCAGGCCGAACAGGAGGCCCTCGTCCGACGGGTCGCCAACGTCGTCGAGGACGGCGTTCCCGCCGGCGGCGAGGACGACTTCACCGTGCTGAAGACCGTTGGAAAGCCACGTGATTTCGACGCCGAAGGCTTCACTCCGCGCGACCACCTTGAACTGGGCGAACTGCTCGGTGCGATCGATATGGAACGCGGCGCCAAGGTTTCCGGATCCCGGTTCTACTTCCTGCGCGGCGTTGGAGCTCGCCTGGAGCTGGCCCTGCTGCAGATGGCCATGGACCAGGCCATCAAGGCCGGATTCATCCCGATGATTACCCCCACCCTGGTCCGTCCCGAGACCATGCAGGGCACCGGCTTCGACGTCGCACACGACGCCGAGATCTACCGCCTCGCCGAAGACGACCTGTACCTGGTCGGAACCTCCGAGGTCCCGCTGGCCGGCTACCACGCCGACGAGATCATGGACCTCAGCTCGGGGCCCGTCCGCTACGCCGGCTGGTCTTCCTGCTACCGCCGCGAAGCCGGTTCCCATGGCAAGGACACCCGCGGAATCATCCGCGTGCACCAGTTCAACAAGGTGGAGATGTTCACCTACACCTCCGTCGAGGAAGCCGCCGCGGAACACCAGCGGCTGCTGGCCTGGGAAGAGGAAATGCTCGCCAAGGTGGAGCTTCCCTACCGCGTGATCGAGACCGCTGCCGGAGACCTGGGCATGTCCGCAGCCCGCAAGTACGACTGCGAGGCATGGGTTCCCACGCAGGGCGCCTACCGCGAGCTGACCTCCACCTCGAACTGCACCACGTTTCAGGCCCGCCGCCTGAACATCCGTGAGCGCCAGGACGGCAAGACCCGTGCGGTGGCCACCCTGAACGGCACCCTGGCCACCACCCGGTGGATCGTCGCCATCCTGGAACACCACCAGAACCCGGACGGCTCGGTCAACGTACCCAAGGCACTGCAGCCCTACATGGGTGGCCTGGAAGTGCTCCCGGTCCAGTAGCAGGCGTTCGCTGCCCCCGCCCGGCGGGGGCAGCGAAGTCCCTCCCGGAAGAGTTCACCGGCTGTTTGCCCGGAGTGTGAACCTCGTCCTACCGGTATTTACCGGCTTCTGTTTATATGAGTCGATGACTACTCTCACTTCAGCCGGCACCGAAGACCGGTTCAACACAGACAGCAAGCACCTCGTAGCCCTGGACGTCGATGGAACCCTGGTGGACCACGACGGGCACATGTCCCCGAATGTCCGGTCCGCGGCCAGGGACGCAATCGACGCCGGACACCACCTGGTGATTTCCACCGGCCGTTCCTTTGGCGCCGCACTCCCGGTGCTGGAGAACATCGGCCTCACGGAGGGATTCACCGTCTGTTCCAACGGCGGCGTCACCCTGCAGGTGGATACCTCCCTGCCGGACGGCTACGAAATCGTGGACCGTGTGGTCTTCGACCCGCGCCCGGCCCTGGACGCCCTGCGCGTGGAACTGCCCACCGCCAAGTTCGCGCTGGAAGACCATGAGGGCCGTTTCCTTTCCACTGAACGCTTCCAGGACGCCAGCTTCGGCGCAGAAGCACAGGCTGTTGACTTCGAATACCTGCGGGACTGCAAGGCCGTGCGCGTCGTGGTGTTCAGCACTGACAGCACTGCCGAGGAATTCGGCCAGGCCGTGGAGGCAATCGGGCTGCACGGGGTGACGTACTCCGTGGGCTGGACTGCCTGGCTGGATATCGCGGCTGCCGGCGTCACCAAGGCCTCGGCCCTGGAACAGGTTCGGCGCCGGCTCAGCATCGACCCGATGCACACCGTTGCCGTAGGCGACGGGCGCAATGACATAGAGATGCTGTCCTGGGCAGCCCGCGGAGTGGCCATGGGCCAGTCCCCGGGGGAAGTCGTGGCGGCAGCCTCCGAAGTGACCGGCTCGGTCTACGAGGACGGCGCAGCGGAGGTTCTCCGCAGCCTGCTTGTGCGGCGCTAGCGGCTTACCGCGCCGAGTAGGGCAGGGGAGCGGGCGGGAGCGAAACCGGCCCGGAGGCCAGGTCCAGCAGGCGTGCGGCGGCCGGCCGCGTGGCCCATTCCTCAACCCAGTGGGAGCGGACCACGGCCTTGCTGACCGCCTGTGCCGTGATTCCCAGTTCTTCCGCCACGTATTTCTGCTGCCCCCGGGCCCCTGGAGTCATGAGGTCCAGGACCTTCCACTCGGCGGCGGTCCGGCTGGCAACGATCTGGCCCAGCAGGCGCAGCACTGCCTCGGCCTCGGAGGCCACCTCGGCGTCGGGACCTTGAACGGCCAGCGGGATGCGGTCACCCGACCGCTGCGCCCGTTCCACGGCCCGGCGTGCATAGACCAGGCCAAAGCCCTCCGCCTGCATCACATCAGCGGGCAGCGGCCTGCGGATTTCGCCGATGCCGATTCCCACGTTCCAGCGGCGGGCGCGGATGGCTACCAGAGCCGCGTCAACAGCGGCCGAGGGGTGCGCGAGGATGCCCTGGGCTTCATCGCCCACCGAGCGCTGGAAGTCCACCGCAGCAGGGATGTGCCGCAGGGAGCGCAGCAGGTCGGGGACCTGGTCTCCCGCCTCGCGGGTGTCCCGCTGGTTGATGGTCAGCACAAAATGCATGGCATCAGCATGCCAGAGCATCTCCTGAAACAACCGATATCGGTTGACCGGGCGTGCCGCGTTCACCGAGATAACAGAAACTGCCCGTACCAGCGCTGGTACGGGCAGTTTCTGTTATCTCGATGGGGGAGTGAGCCCTAGTTGTTCTCGGGGCTGGCGTCGACGTCGCGGCCCTGGGGCTCGTCCTCTTCGCGCTGCTCGCCCAGTGCCTCGAAGCGGGCCAGGGAGGCTTCGACCTCGGCCTCAGCGGCTTCGCGGCCGGCCCAGTCAGCTGCCTCAACCCACTTGCCCGGCTCCAGGTCCTTGTACTTGGTGAAGAAATGCTTGATTTCATCGAGCAGGAAGTCCGGAACATCGGAGATGTCCTGGATGTGGTCAAAGCGGACATCCGCCGGAACGCACAGCACCTTGGCATCTCCGCCGCCGTCGTCAACCATGTTGAAAACGCCGATCGGACGGGATTCCACCAGCACGCCCGGGATCAGGTCGAAGTCCTGCAGCATCACCATGGCGTCCAGCGGATCGCCGTCTTCGCCGAGGGTATTTTCGAAGTAGCCGTAGTGCGTCGGGTACTGCATGGAAGTGAACAGCACACGGTCCAGGCGCAGGCGGTGCGTCTCATGGTCGATTTCGTACTTGACGCGGGATCCCTTGGGGATCTCGATCGTTACGTCGAGTTTCATAACGGCTCCTAGGGGTGCGGCCACGTAAAAGGGCCGGTCAAACGGACAGAGAAGATCGTGCATGGCACATGCACTTTGCGAGCATGGACGCAGCCGGAATCCCCCCGTCCCTTTGGGAATGTCCGTTTGGTTCACTGCGCCGGTCTAGTGTTAAAGATATATGTCCTGAGGCACTGGCGGGTTTCCCGGCGTTTTCCAGCTGCTCCAATTCCCGCCGACGCAGGCGGAACCTGGGTAACCAGGCACAGAAAAAAGAAGGAAATGGTGGGCTTTGGCGAGGATGTTCTCCGGCATTGCCCTGCTGCTTGCCTTCGCGCTGCTGCTGGTTCCCGTTGCCGTCTACGCCGGTCCGCCGGTCCTCAAGGCCCTCACCGGTACCGCTCCTGAGCGCCAGAGCGCGGTGCCGTCCCATCAGCGCCCGCCTGCGCAGCTGACCGAAAACCCCTTCATTAAGCCCCTGGATCCGGCTGCGCCGGTCCCGGACGCCGCAGTGCTGGGTGCGCTGCTCGACGCCGAACTTGGCTTCACGGGAGGCGGCACGGTCTCGGCCGTGGTCTCCGACGCCCTCACGGGCACCGTGCTCTATGAACGGGGCCCAGAAACCGCCGGAATGCCCGCTTCCACCCTGAAGATCCTTACTGCTGCCGCAGTGGTCCGGACCCTGGACCCGGAGTCCCGCTTCGAAACCACCGTCCACGCAGCGAAGGCGGACGGGGAAACCGTGCTCACCCTGCGCGGGGGCGGTGACGTGCTGCTGGGCAGCGGAAACTCCCGGGAGGACGCCGTCGTCGGCCGCGCCGGACTGGCCACCCTGGCTGCGGAGGCGCTTCAGAAGCTGGGCCCCGACGCCGGGACGGTCCGTGTGCAGGTCGATGACACCCTGTTCACCGGACCCGCACTGTCCGGGGCATGGAACGAGGCCGACGTCGCTGCCGGGGAGATTGCCCCGGTGCACGCTCTGGCACTCAATTCAGCGTGGGTGGATGAGTCCCGGCAGGGCGGGGAACGGTCCGCCGACGCCGCACTCGCGGCAGGCACCGCCTTTCGGGATGCGCTGGCCGCGTCCGCGGAGGCCAGCAGGATCACAGTTGCGGACGGCGTCAACCGCGGCACCGCGCCGGCCGGCTCCCGGGAGCTGGCTGCGGTTGAATCGGCCACCGTGGCCGAACAGGTGGAACAGATGCTGCTGGTCTCGGATAACTACCTGGCCGAAGCCCTCGCCCGGTCTGCGGCGAAGGCATCGGGCCGGGAGGCAGATTTCTCGGGTGCCACGGAAACGGTGGCAGCTGAGATCGCTGGCCTTGGCGTGGACACCGCCGGAATGTCGCTTGCCGACGTCTCCGGACTGGCCGCAGAAAACTCCGTCACCCCCCGCCAGCTGGAGCACACCGTCCGTACCGTCCTGACAACGGACGACGACGGATTGCGCGCCGTTGCCCGGGGGCTTCCGGTGGCCGGGCTCAGCGGCACGCTGCAGAGCAGGTACGGGGACGAGGCCGCCGCCGGCCTGGTGCGGGCCAAGACCGGCACGCTGCGCACCGTAACCGCGCTGAGCGGCTACGTCACTGACGCTGACGGCCGCCTGCTGTCCTTCGCCCTGGTGGCCCGCGGCTTGGACGGCAATACCGCCGAGGCCCGCTCTGCCGTGGACGACGCCGCGGCGGTGCTGGCCGGCTGCGGTTGCCGCTAGTGCTGCTGGCCGGGATTGGGTCCTCCGGGAGCATATTGCGGCGTGGCTGTGATCGAATGGACCAATGGAGAGCAACCAGCAGCACCCGAGCACCTCAACCGCCGCGCGACTGGTGAACTGGGACTTCGCCGCTGCCACCGCTGCCACCCTGGTGGCACCGGGTCCCAAGATGAGCCGCCGCGAAATCCAGGCTGCCGTCGCGGACCTGCGCCGGCTGGCCGATGAGTCCGTTTCCCACGTCCACCGCATCACCGGGCTGGACGCCGCGGAGAACCTGCGCGACTCCCAGGTCCTGATCGTGGACCGGGCTTCCTGGGCAAAAGCCAACTCCCAGAGTTTCGCCGCCCTGATGAATCCGATGCTGGAGCACCTGGCCGAAACCAGGCCGGAAGCGGTCAAGGCCACCAACACCGCAGTTGCCGGAACCGTCACGGGCGCTGAGCTTGGAGCAGTCCTGGCGTTCCTGGCCAGCAAGGTGCTGGGGCAGTACGACCCGTTTGCGGCGCTGGCTTCGGATAACCCCGGCAAGCGGGGCGGACGCCTGCTGCTGGTAGCCCCCAACATCATCAGCACCGAACAGGAGCTGAACGTTGAGCCTGCCGACTTCCGGCTCTGGGTATGCCTGCACGAACAGACCCACCGCGTGCAGTTCGCTGCCGCCCCCTGGCTGCGGGACCACCTGCTGGAGCAGATCCGGCTGCTGAGCACCGGACTGATGGACAAGGCACAGACCCTGCCGGAGCGGATCAGCTCCATGGCAAAGCAGCTCTCCGCCGCGGCCGGCGGCAGGGACGAATCCCCGTCCGACGGCGTTCCGGACCGCCAGCTGGACGTCCTGACCCTGCTGCAGGACCCCGCGGACAAGGCCCGCCTGTCACACATCACGGCCGTCATGAGCCTGCTGGAAGGACATGCCAACGTGGTCATGGACGCGGTGGATGCCAGCATCATTCCCAGCGTGAAAACCATTCGCCGCCGCTTCAACGACCGCGGCATCAACCGCGGCTGGCTGGACAAGTTCTTCCGCCGCGTCATGGGGCTGGATGCCAAGATGCGGCAGTACGCCGACGGCTCCAAGTTTGTCCGCGGCGTGGTGGACAAGGTTGGCATGGAAGGCTTCAACCGGGTTTGGGAAGAAGCCGGAAACCTGCCTACCGAGGCGGAAATCCACAACCCGGACCTCTGGATCAAGCGGATGGGACTCTAGGCAGCACGTGAGCGAAACCCCAACGCATCCCCTGGTGCCGGCAGCGCGCGCCCGCCGTCGCCTCAACCCCACCCTCGGCAAGGCACGCGCCATGCTGAAGGACTTCTTGCGGGAGGCGGGCCTGCCTCCTCATCCGGCCAAACCGCCGGTGCTCCTGGTTGCCTGCAGCGGCGGGCCGGACTCCCTTGCCCTGGCGGAGACGGCGTCGTTCTTCAACCGGCGCGGAGACTATAAGGTCGGTGCCGCCGTCGTTGACCACGGGCTGCAGCCCGGCTCGGCAGGGATCGCCGAAGCCGCGGCGGCGAAGCTGCGTGCCATGGGGCTGGCCCCGGTTACCGTCCACCGCGTGGACGTTCCGGAATCCGGCATGGGTCCGGAGGCAGCCGCGCGCACCGTGCGTTATGAAGCGCTCGACGCCGCTGCTGCCGCGGCGGGAGCGGACGCGGTGCTGCTCGGCCACACGCTTGATGACCAGGCTGAACAGGTCCTTCTTGGCCTCGCCCGGGGTTCCGGAACGCGCTCCCTTGCCGGCATGCCCGCCCGCCGCGGAACCTACCTGCGTCCGTTCCTGGGCCTGCGGCGGGAGGAAGTCGAAGAGATCTGCGCTGCACAGGAACTGGATCCCTGGCATGACCCCACCAATGCCGACCCGTCCTTTGCGCGCTCCCGGGTGCGGACCTCGGTACTGCCGTTCCTTGAGAACGAACTGGGGCCCGGAATCGCCGAAGCGCTCTTCCGCAGCTCCCGGATCCTTGCCCAGGACGCCGACTATCTGGACGCCCAGGCGTCTCAAACCTACGAACGGCTGCGTGCGGCAGCCGGAAATCCTGTGAACGGAGACAATCCAAAAGAGATCCTGCTCTCAGAGCAGGCGCTGCGTGAGCTGCCCCCGGCGCTGCGGCAGCGGGTGCTGGCGCTTGCCGCCGCGGAGCTTGGAGCCGCCCGTCCCAGCTGGGAAAGGGTGCGTGCGGTGGAGGCACTGCTGCGCCGTGAGGGCTCGGCCGGGCCGGTGCAGCTGGCAGGCAAGGTCTCCGCCTACAGGCAGGTGCGGGCAAAGCCGGTTCCCCACGGCAGCCCAAGCTATGGCAATCTTGTTTTTAGGAAAAAGAGCAGCGCCTAAGTCCAGCTGCAACATCTCGTACCCGGGAGCCATTCGTGGATTCACACGACGTCCAGTCAGATCTCAAACACGTTCTCTACACCAGGGAACAGATTGCCGAGCGAATCAAGGAACTGGCGGCGGAGATTGACCGCGACTACGCCGGACGCGACATCCTGCTTGTCGGCGTGCTCAAGGGTGCCGTCATGGTCATGGCGGACCTGTCCCGTGCCCTGCACAGCCACGTCTCCATGGACTGGATGGCAGTGTCCTCCTACGGTTCGGGCACCCAGTCTTCCGGCGTCGTCCGGATCCTGAAGGACCTTGAAACCGACCTGCTGGGCAAGCACGTGCTGATCGTCGAGGACATCATCGACTCCGGCCTCACACTGTCCTGGCTGCGCACCAACCTGCAGTCCCGAGGACCGGCCAGCGTTGAGATCTGCACTCTGCTGCGCAAGCCGGACGCCGCCAAGGTCGAAATCGACGTGAAGTACGTCGGTTACGAGATCCCCAACGAATTCGTGGTCGGCTACGGACTGGACTTCGCCGAGAAGTACCGCAACCTGGACTTCATCGGCACCCTGGCGCCCCACGTTTACGAATAAGGCCTGCAGGCGGTTCATTTACCCTGCTGAACCCGCTGGACCAAACCGGCGCACTCCGGTGCCCGGCGCGGACCGGCGGGTTTTTCGTACCCTGTCCGCATGAGGGGAATCACGGAGCCGGGCTACGCCCTGAGGGAACTAATGCACCCCTTGGACCGTGTGTTTCTTGGAGACGGTGTATAGCTAGACATTGCTAGCCAACGAATTTCGCGCAGTATCAGCGTTGTTGATCAGGAGGGACGGGGCATCTGCCCTGACGACGAATGAAATCCAAGAACTTCTTCAAGGGACCGATCATTTGGATCGTGCTGGCTCTTGCCGCGCTGCTGATCATCCTTCCCAACCTTGCCCCCTCCGGCGCTTCCCAGGTTGACACCAATGTTGGCCTGAAGCTGCTGGCGGATAACAAGGTGGAACAGGCGAAGATCTACGACGGCGAGCAGCGGGTGGACCTCACCCTGCGGGAACCGTACGAAGACAAGGGCGAGAACATCCAGTTCTTCTTCGGCAACGCACGCGGTGAGGACATCGTGGAGGCCGTGAACAACTCCGATGTGGACGGCTTCACGGACCAGCCCGTGCAGACGAACTGGTTCACCAGCTTCCTTGGCCTTTTCCTGCCCATCCTCATCCTGGGCGCCATCTTCTGGTTCCTGCTCACCCGCATGCAGGGCGGCGGGTCCAAGGTCATGCAGTTCGGCAAGTCAAAGGCCAAGCTGACCAACAAGGACATGCCGCAGGTGACCTTCGCGGATGTTGCCGGCGCTGACGAAGCGGTGGAGGAGCTCCACGAAATCAAGGAGTTCCTGAAGGAACCGGCAAAGTTCCAGGCCGTCGGGGCCAAGATCCCCAAGGGCGTGCTGCTCTACGGCCCGCCCGGAACCGGCAAGACCCTGCTGGCCCGCGCGGTGGCTGGCGAAGCAGGCGTGCCGTTCTACTCGATCTCCGGCTCGGACTTCGTGGAAATGTTCGTCGGCGTGGGTGCCTCCCGTGTCCGCGACCTCTTCGAACAGGCCAAGAACAACGCCCCGGCCATCATCTTCGTTGACGAGATCGACGCCGTCGGACGCCACCGCGGCGCAGGCGTAGGCGGCGGCAACGACGAACGCGAGCAGACGCTGAACCAGCTCCTGGTGGAAATGGACGGCTTTGACGGCAACACCAACGTCATCCTGATTGCCGCCACCAACCGCCCGGACGTGCTGGACCCTGCGCTGCTGCGCCCGGGCCGCTTCGACCGGCAGATCGGCGTCGAGGCCCCGGACATGCAGGGCCGCCTGCACATCCTGCAGGTCCACGCCAAGGGCAAGCCGATGGCGCCCGGCATCGACCTGGAGACCGTTGCCCGGAAGACGCCCGGTTTCACCGGTGCGGACCTGGCCAACGTCCTTAACGAAGCCGCCCTGCTCACTGCTCGGTCCAACGCGCAGCTGATCGATGACCGTGCCCTGGACGAGGCAATTGACCGTGTGATCGCCGGCCCGCAGAAGCGCAGCCGCGTCATGAAGGAACTCGAGCGCAAGATCACCGCGTACCACGAGGGCGGCCACGCCCTGGTGGCTGCCGCCCTGCGCAACACCGACCCGGTGACCAAGGTGACCATCCTTCCCCGAGGGCGCGCCCTGGGCTACACCATGGTCCTGCCGCAGGATGACAAGTACTCGGTAACCCGCAACGAACTGCTGGACCAGCTGGCCTACGCCATGGGCGGACGCGTCGCCGAGGAAATCGTCTTCCACGACCCCTCCACGGGCGCCTCGAATGACATCGAGAAGGCCACCGCCACTGCCCGCAAGATGGTCACGCAGTACGGCATGAGCGAGCGGATCGGCTCCGTGAAGCTCGGCTCCGGCGGAGGGGAGCCCTTCCTGGGCCGTGACATGGGCCAGGAGCGGAACTACTCCGACCAGGTTGCCTACGTGGTGGACGAGGAAATCCGGCGCCTGCTGGACAACGCCCACGACGAGGCTTACCAGATCCTCACCGAGAACCGTGACGTGCTGGACCGCCTGGCGCTGGAGCTGCTCGAGCGCGAGACCCTGAACCAGGCTGAAATTGCCGATGTGTTCCGCGACGTGCGCAAGCGCGACGTCCGTGAAGTCTGGCTCTCCAAGCCCACCCGCCCGGTGCATGACATTCCTCCGGTGGTCTCCCCGCGCGAACGCGAAGAGGCCGCAGCCGCCGGTGAACCCAACCCGGACACCGTGGCACCGCAGGACCAGATTGCCGACGCAGACATCCCGCAGGACTTCGATGTCTCCGCCAATGGGCTCCCGGAGCCTGAGAACAGCGGCCGGGGAAGCCACACCGGCTCCTCGAACCACGAATAACCGCAGGCCGGACGGCCGGAGCAGCAGGCTCCGGCCGTCCGGCCGCTTCCAGCGTCCACGGTAGGATCGTGCAGTGACGGATTTCGACGACGAACTGAGCCTGGCCGAGCTGACAGAGACGGCCTCCGAAGTGGACCAGCCCCGCATTGCACGGGCGGTACGCGAAATCCTCCTTGCCATCGGGGAGGATCCTGACCGTGACGGACTCAAGGAAACCCCCGCGCGGGTGGCGAAGTCCTACGCGGAGATCTTTGCGGGCCTGCACCAGAGCCCCTCGGACCTGCTGGCCACCACCTTCGACCTGGACCATGAGGAAATGGTGCTGGTCAAGGACATCCCCTTCTACTCCACCTGTGAGCACCACCTGGTTCCGTTCCACGGTTCGGCGCACATCGGTTACATCCCCTCCCACGACGGCAAGGTCACCGGGCTGAGCAAGCTTGCCCGCCTGGTTGACGTCTACGCCCGCCGGCCGCAGGTCCAGGAACGCCTCACCACGCAGATCGTGGACGCCCTGATGGCCAACCTGCAGCCCGTCGGCGCGATCGTCGTCATTGAATGTGAACACCTCTGCATGTCTATGCGCGGCGTGCGCAAGCCCGGTGCCAAGACGGTAACCTCGGCCGTGCGCGGCCAGCTGCGCGAGACCGCGACGCGTGCAGAAGCAATGAGCCTGATACTCGGACGATAGGACGACTCGATGGATTCGCTAGCTGCCACACCCGGAACCGGGCCCGCCACCAACCCGCTGCCGGTGATCCGGCCCGGCGCCAGGAAGCGGCGTTTCGAGGACCTGCCCGAGGGCCGCACCCTGGTGATGGGAATCCTGAACGTAACCCCGGATTCCTTCAGCGACGGCGGCGAGCATGACACCACCGATGCCGCCATCCGCGCGGGTCTGAAGATGCATTACGACGGCGCCGACATCATTGACGTCGGCGGGGAATCCACCCGCCCGGACGCTGAACGCATCAGCGCCGAAGAGGAACAGCGCCGCATCCTGCCGGTGGTCGAAGCACTGGTGAAGGCCGGAGCGCTGATCAGCGTGGACACCATGAACGCTTCCACTGCGGAAAAGGCGATCGAAGCCGGTGCAGGCGTGATCAACGACGTCTCCGGACTTGAACTGGATCCCGCCATGCCGGAACTGATCGCCCGCACCAAGGTTCCGTACATCCTCATGCACAGCCGAGGAAGCGTCCGCAGCCAGGATCCGAAGGCCAGCTACGATGACGTCGTCGAAGACGTGATCGCCGAACTCACCACCCTGCGGGACCGCTTTTACGAAGCCGGTGTTGCCCCGGAGCAGATCATCCTGGATCCGGGACTGGGCTTCGCCAAGAACTCCGAGCACGACTGGGCCCTGCTGCGCAACGTAGACCGGCTGACGGTCCTGGGGCACAAGGTGCTGATCGGCGCTTCCCGCAAGCGTTTCCTGGGGTCGCTGCTGACCACGGCCGGTAAGGCCGCGCCGCCTGCCGAACGTGACAACGCAACCCTTGCCACCACTGCGCTTGCTGCCAGCCAGGGCGTCTGGGCCGTCCGGGTGCACGACGTCGCTGCGAACGTGGACGCGGTCAAGGTTGCCGCTGCCTGGCAGGGCTAGCGTGGCTTCCCCGGAGAACTCCGCGCCCGTCCGCGACCGGATCCGGCTTTCAGGACTGAAGGCAACCGGCTACCACGGGGTTTTCGACCATGAACGGCGCGACGGCCAGGAATTCACGGTTGACCTGGTCCTCTACACGGACCTGCGCCCTGCGGCCGCTGCCGACGACCTGGCCCTGACGGCGCACTACGGTGAGCTGGCCGAACAGGTGTGCGCCATTATTGCCGGGGAGCCGGTGAACCTGATCGAAACCCTCGCCGAACGGATCGCTGCCCATGTGCTGGCCGGATTCGATGTGGTGGAGGCTGTGGACGTCACAGTGCACAAACCCCATGCGCCCATCACCGTCCCTTTCGGCGACGTCGAAATCCAGATCCACCGGGAACGCGCATGAGCCCCGTCCGCACAGTCCTGGCGCTGGGCAGCAACCTCGGGGAATCCCGCGGCACGCTGGCCAACGCAGTTGCCGCCCTGGCAGACCATCCCGGGATGAAGCTCGTGGCTGTTTCTCCGGTGGCACGTACGGCTCCCGTGGGCGGACCGGAGAACCAGCCGGACTACCTGAACCTGGTTGCCGAGTTCGAAACCACCCTGGACGCCCACGCGCTGCTGGACCACTGCCACGACGTTGAGAACCGGCACCACCGCACCCGCGAGGTGCGCTGGGGTCCGCGGACCCTCGACGTCGACATCATCACCTACGGTGCGGAGCGGATCGATGACGAGGTCCTGACGGTCCCGCATCCGCGTGCAGCGGAGCGGGCCTTTGTGCTCCAGCCCTGGGCCTGGATGGATCCGGATGCCAGGCTGGAAGGGATTCCGGTGGCCGAACTGGCCGCCCGTGCTGCCGATGCGTCCGGCGTCGAACTTTTCGAGGGGGAGTGAGCGAAACGTGAGGAGCATCCGGTACCGCTGGCTTGCCGTCACCGCCGCGGCGTTTGGCATCGCCGGCTGGCAGGTGAACGCCTGGGCAACCCGCAACGGTTTCCCGGCTCCGGTGCTGAACTTCACGGCCCTTCTGACTCTTGCGTTCATTGTCGGTTTCACCCTCTTCCTTGGCCTGCGCGTGCGGCGCTGGCGCAACGGTGAGCGGGAGAAACCGCTGGACCCCATCGCCGCCGCCCGAACCCTGGTCCTGGCCCAGGCCACGGCGTACGCAGGTGCGCTCCTGCTCGGCTGGCACGGCGGGATCTTCCTGGACCAGCTGGGGCTGTGGGAAATGCGCCCCAACCATGCACCTACCTGGGCTTCACTTGCCATGTCCGTCGGCGGGATGATCATGATAGCCACCGGACTGGTGGTGGAGCGTTTCTGCAAGCTACCGCCGGAGGACAAAAACGGCGAAGAAAACAACAGCGGGGGAGAGTATGCGTAACCAGGCCATAGATCCGCAGGGCCTTGACTGGCGGCGGGTCTCCGAGCGCTACCTGGCGCTGAGGCTGCTGTCCCTGGCAGTGGAAGCCGTCATCACCCTGGCCCTGGCCAGCATTCCGCTTGTGCTGCACAGCCTCGGCATCTGGTCCGGTTTCCCGGCCTGGCTCGCGTGGGGGCTGCCGGCAGTGTTCCTGGCCGGCTTCATCTGGCGGGCCGTGCTGGTGCCCCGCCAGGTCCGGGCCATCGGCTACGCCGAACGCCACGAGGACCTGCTGCTGCGCTCAGGCATCTTCTTCCAGCGCACGCTGGTGGTTCCCTACGGCCGCATGCAGTACGTAGACGTTGCCGTCGGCCCCCTGGAACGGCTCTTTGGCCTGTGCACCCTGAAGCTCCACACCGCATCACAGACCACCAACGCCACCATCCCGGGCCTGCCCGCCGACGAAGGTGCACGGCTGCGTGAACACCTCTCTGCGCGCGGCGAGGCGCAGCTGGCGGGGCTGTGAGCGAGCAGCCCCACGGCGCAGCCGGCGCTGCGGAACCAGGCTGGAAGCGGGTCCACCCGGTGTCCCCCCTTGTGCGGGGATGGATCGCGCTGGCCGCCGTCGCCTATTTCGTCGGCCGGGATTCGGTTGAGGCGTTTTTCCTGCGCGAGCGGCCCGGCGGACCCCTGCCGGACGGGACACCGCTGATCTGGGCCGTCATGGGGCTGGTCGTCCTGGTGCTCGTGATCAGCGTCGTCTTTTTCCTGTCCTGGTGGTTTACCCGCTACCAGGTGAGCGGGGACCACGTGCGGGTCCGGTCCGGCGTCCTGTTTCGCCAGCACCGGCAGGCGCGCCTGGACCGGGTACAGGCGATTGACATCAACCAGCCCCTGCTCGCCCGCCTCTTCGGCCTGGGCGAGCTGCGCTTCGAAGTGGCCGACGCCGGTGAATCGGCCGTGCGCCTGGCGTACCTGCGCCTGGACGACGCCCGCACATTGCGGGCCACCATCCTGGAGCGCGCCTCCGGTGTCCAGGCCGACACCAGTCCAGGCGGGTCCGCCGAGGGTCAGCCGGACGGCAGCGCGGCGCCTGTCCCGCGGGCAGCCGAAGCTCCCGAGTACCCCATTCTTGCCCTTCGGCCCGGCCGGGTAATCGGGGCAGCGCTGCTTTCCGGAAACAGCGTAGTCCTGGTGCTTGGCATCATCGCCGTCGTGGTCCTGACCCTGGTGACCGGGGAAGGCGTTTCGCTGGCCGTGTTCATTCCGGTGGGGCTGGGCGTGGCCAGCGGCTACTGGTCAATGCTGAGCACCGCCTGGAACTTCCGTGCAGCGGCGTCCCGGGACGGCGTGCGTATTCGCTACGGACTCCTGGACACCCGGACCCAGACAGTGCCCCCGGGCCGCATCCAGGCCGTGTCCGTCACCCAGCCCCTGCTGTGGCGGCTGACCGGCTGGTACCGGATTTCCGTCAACGTGGCAGGCTACGGCGCATCGCCGGGCTCCGACGGTGCGCGCACCAGGCTGCTGCCGGCCGGAACCATCGATGAGACGCTCCAGATCCTGGCGCTCGTCCTGCCCAACCCCGGCACTGATGATCCGGTGGGACTCTTCCGTGCCGGACTCCAGGGCAGCGGCCCGGACCATGGATTCACCACTTCGCCGCGGCGGGCACGGTGGGTTGCGCCCCTGCAGTGGCGGCGCAGCGGCTATGCGCTCACCGAAACCGCGCTGCTCAGCCGTACCGGCCGGCTGTGGCGCAGCCTCACGGTGGTTCCGCACGAACGCATCCAGTCCATGGCACTGGAACAGGGCCCGCTGGCACGCAGGCTGCGGATTGCGGACCTGCGGCTGCATTCCACGCCCGGCCCTGTTGCCCCGCGAATCCGGCAGCTTGACCAGGCCGTGCTGCTGGAACTTTTCACTGAACAATCCGTGCGTGCCGCAGACGCCCGCCGCAGGGACCGTACCGAACGCTGGCTGCACCGCGAAACCGCCACCGGCCCGGCCGTCCCTGAGGCAGTGCCTGCCCCGGCGGATGCGCATGGCCCCCCGGCAGCCGCACCGGAACAGCTGGCAGCCGGGCCCAAGATGGAGGAAAACTGGAATGAACACCGCTGATCAGCGCCGGCGCGGCCGGCTGGGAATCGGCGTCATCGGAGCAGGCAAGGTGGGAGCGGTCCTGGGCGCGGCGCTCCGCGCGGCCGAACACGCCGTCGTAGGTGTTTCAGCTGTTTCCGAAGCCAGCCTGGAACGGGCGGAGAACCTGCTTCCGGGCGTTCCCGTGCTTGACATCCCGGACATCATTGAGCGTTCCGAGCTGGTGCTGCTGGCAGTGCCCGACGACGCCCTGCCGCCGCTGGTCTCCGGCCTGGCCGCAACCGGTGCCTGGCAAGCCGGGCAGCTCGTGGCCCACACCTCGGGCCGCTTCGGCACCGCGGTGCTGGAACCGGCCCGGCAGGCGGGGGCCATTCCGCTGGCCCTGCACCCGGCCATGACCTTCACCGGTCTCAGCCTCGACCTCACTCGGCTGGCGGACTGCTCCTTCGGCGTCACCGCTCCCACCGCGGTGCTGCCGATCGCGCAGGCCCTGGTAGTGGAAATGGGCGCCGAACCCGTGGTTATCGATGAAGCGGACCGTGAGCTTTACCACGCCGCACTTGCCCACGCCTCCAACCATCTGGTGACCATCGCGGCGCAGTCTTCGGAACTGCTGCAGGGCCTCGGCGTGGAACAGCCGGGCAGGCTGCTGGGCCCGCTGATGCGTGCCTCCCTGGAAAATGCGCTGGCCTCGGGGGAACATGCCTTGACCGGTCCGGTGGCCCGCGGAGACACGGGCACCATCCAGGCGCATACCCGCGCCCTGGGCCGTAATGCTGCACCCGATATGGCACAGGCCTACCAGGCGCTTTCCGCTGCCACCGCCCGCCGGGCTGTTGAACGCGGTCTGCTAACACCTGCGCAGGGAGAGAGAATTATTGAAGTACTTAATTCCGAACCCGAAGGACCCCGGTGAACCACCCCCGGTTGGCAACAACCCCCGCAGAACTCAGCAAGGCCATAACCGAACTCCTGGAAGCCACCGGCAAGGACCGTCCGGCGCTCGGACTGGTTCCCACGATGGGGGCCCTCCACTCAGGGCACGCAGCGCTGGCGCAGGCCGCACGCGCTGACAACGACGTAGTGGTTGCCAGCATCTTCGTGAACCCGCTGCAGTTCGACGACCCCGCCGACCTGGCACGGTACCCGCGCACCCTGGAAGCCGACCTTGACCTGCTGGGCGAGGCAGGTGTGGACGTAGTGTTCGCCCCGAGCGAGGACACCATGTACCCCGGCGGCCTTCCGCTGGTGCGGGTCAGCTCAGGCGTTATGGGAACCCGCTTCGAAGGCGCCTCCCGCCCGGGGCATTTCGACGGCGTCCTCACCGTGGTGGCCAAGCTGTTCCACTGTGTCCAGCCCGCTGTGCCAGCCGTGTTCCGTGCATATTTCGGCCAGAAGGACGCCCAGCAGGTGGCACTGATCCGCCGCATGGCGGCAGACCTGAACTTCCCGGTACAGATCTATCCGGTCCCCATAGTGCGGGCCGCTGACGGTCTGGCCGAGTCCAGCCGCAACGTCTTCCTCAGTCCTGGGGAGCGGCGCAGCGCGCTGGTCCTTTCCCGTGCCCTGACTCGGCTGCAGGAGAATGCCTCCAGCCGCCGCCCGCTGGACCTGCCGGCCGCCGCGGCTCTCGTTTCGGCAGAGCCGGGTGTTGAGCTGGACTATTTCGAGGTTGTGGATCCGCTGACTCTCGAGCCGGTTCCGGCCGGGGAACAGGATGTTCTTTCCGGTCCCGCACTGGCACTGGTGGCCGCGCGGGTGGGCGGCATCCGGCTGATCGACAACGCGGAACTGCATGGCTGAACTGCTGTGGGACGGGCTCCCGTCCTGAGCTTTGGCCGGGCTGGGTAGACTTAAGAACCGTGACCTCCTCTAACGTCGTTCCCGAAGCAGCAGATTCCTCCGAGCAGATGCGCATCCGTGCTGAAAAGCGCGCCAAGCTTCTCGAGCGCGGGCAGGAAGCCTACCCCGTCGGCGTCGAGCGTACGCACTCCCTCCGCCAGGTCCGGGACAAGTTCGGCCACCTGCAGGCTGACGAAGCCAGCGGCGAGACCGTGGGGGTCACCGGCCGGGTGGTGTTCATCCGCAACACCGGCAAACTCTGCTTCGCTACCCTCCAGGAGGGCGACGGCACCCGGCTGCAGGCCATGCTGTCCCTGGCCTCCATTGGCGAGGAAGCACTGGCTGACTGGAAGTCCACGGTTGACCTGGGCGATCACGTCTTCATCCGGGGCGAGGTCATCTCCTCCCGCCGCGGAGAGCTGTCCGTCATGGCTGACTCCTGGTCCATGGCATCGAAGGCCCTGCGCCCCCTTCCTGTGCTGCACGCCGACCTGAATGAGGAAACCAGGGTCCGCCAGCGCTACGTGGACCTGATGGTCCGCGACGAGGCCCGGGACATGGTCTACAAGCGGGCAGCGATCATCCGCGCCGTCCGTGACACCCTCCACGGCCATGGCTACGTGGAAGTGGAGACGCCCATGCTCCAGCTGATCCACGGCGGCGCCGCAGCGCGTCCGTTCGAGACGCACCTGAACGCCTTCGACCAGCCGATGACCCTGCGCATCGCCACGGAGCTCTACCTCAAGCGCGCCGTCGTCGGCGGTATCGAGCGTGTTTACGAGCTGGGGCGGATCTTCCGCAACGAAGGCGTGGACTCCACTCACAGCCCCGAATTCACCACGCTTGAATGCTACGAGGCATATGCGGACCAGTACGTCATGGCGGACCGCATCAAGGAGATCATCCTCAACGCCGCTGACGCCGCGGGCAGCCGGCAGATCGAAACCGCGGCCGGGACCATTGACCTGGACGGGGAATGGCGCTGGCTTTCGGTCTATCCCGGCCTGTCCGAGGCAGTGGGGCAGGAAATCACCCCGGACACCGACGCCGAGACACTGCGGGCAGTCGCGGAGAAGCACGACGTGAAGGTGGATCCCAAGTGGGATGCCCAGAAGCTGGTCATCGAGCTCTTCGGTGAAATCGTCGAGCCGACGCTGCTGCAGCCCACGTTCGTCTGCGACTACCCGCCGTCGGCCCAGCCGCTGGCCCGCCCGCACCGTGATGATCCCCGCCTGATTGAGGCCTGGGACCTGATCATTGGCGGCATGGAACGCGGCACGGCATTCTCGGAGCTCATTGACCCGGTCATCCAGCGCGAGCGGCTGACGGAACAGTCACGCAAGGCCGCTGCCGGTGACGACGAAGCCATGGCCCTGGACGAGGACTTCCTCCGGGCCCTGGAGTACGGAGCGCCGCCCATGGGCGGCATTGGCCTGGGCATCGACCGCCTGGTGATGCTTTTCACGAACGCCGGAATCAGGGAAACAATTCTGTTCCCCCTCCTAAAGCCTGAAATGGGTTAGACATGGAATATGTGGAAGTACTCCTGCCGTCAATATGTGTCGCGGCTCTCTTTTATTTCGTGATGAAGGCAGTGTTGAACGCCGACCGGTCCGAGCGAAAAGCCCTTGCTGAGGCTGAACGCGAAGTCGATCAGAATATTCAGCCCGAGGCTGGTGCCAAAATAGACCCTGCCGGTTCGGCCGATAAAGAATAACTAAAGAAAAATGCCTCTCCTGCTTTGACGGGGCATTACCAATTGCGCCATACTCGAAGTGGTCTCGAAATAAACAGCATTCCGCCACTTCACGCATAGGAGCCTCGTCATGGCGCAAAAGGTAAAAATCATTCTGGTAGACGACCTCGACGGCGGAAGTGCCGATGAAACCGTCCGTTTTGGACTGGATGGGTCACAGTACGAGATCGACCTCTCCAATGACAATGCGAAGAACCTGCGTGCAGCGCTAAAGCAGTATGTTGATGCCGGCCGCAAGACCGGAGGGCGCACCGGACGCCCCCGCGGCACGGGTGCTTCCCGCAGCAATGAGGCGGCGCAGATCCGTGAATGGGCACGCAGCAACGGCTACACCGTTTCCGAGCGGGGCCGCGTGAACAGCGAGATCATCGAGGCTTACCGAGCCGCCCAGGGCTAAAAGGCCCGCGGAGGTCACGCCCATGGCGAACACGCCCCTTAAGCGGCGGTAACCGCCGTAGCATCGAATTACGCGTTAGCTAGGAGTGTGCCTCATGTTTGAAAGATTTACCGACCGTGCCCGTCGCGTTGTCGTGCTTGCCCAAGAAGAGGCACGCATGCTCAACCACAACTACATCGGCACCGAGCACATCCTGCTTGGGCTCATTCATGAGGGTGAAGGCGTTGCCGCTAAGGCCCTTGAATCCCTGAGCATTTCCCTGGGTGCCGTCCGCGAACAGGTGCAGGAGATCATCGGCCAGGGCCAGCAGGCCCCGTCCGGCCACATCCCCTTTACCCCGCGGGCCAAGAAGGTACTTGAGCTCTCACTGCGCGAAGCGCTGCAGCTGGGGCACAACTACATTGGAACCGAGCACATCCTGCTGGGCCTTATCCGCGAGGGTGAAGGCGTCGCAGCCCAGGTCCTCGTCAAGCTCGGCGCAGACCTGAACCGTGTTCGCCAGCAGGTCATCCAGCTGCTTTCCGGCTACCAGGGCAAGGAACCCGTCTCCGCCGGCGGCCAGCAGCAGGAAGGCCAGCCGGCAGGTTCGGTTGTGCTGGACCAGTTCGGCCGCAACCTCACCCAGGCAGCGCGTGAAGGAAAGCTTGATCCGGTCATCGGGCGCGAGCACGAGATGGAACGGGTCATGCAGGTGCTCTCCCGCCGCACCAAGAACAATCCTGTCCTGATTGGCGAGCCCGGCGTCGGCAAGACCGCCGTCGTCGAGGGCCTTGCCCAGGCGATTGTCCGCGGCGACGTTCCTGAGACCATCAAGGACAAGCAGCTGTACACCCTGGACCTGGGCTCGCTCGTGGCCGGTTCCCGGTACCGCGGCGACTTCGAGGAACGGCTCAAGAAGGTCCTGAAGGAAATCCGCACCCGCGGAGACATCATCCTCTTCATTGATGAGATCCACACCCTTGTGGGCGCCGGTGCCGCTGAAGGCGCCATCGACGCGGCCTCCATCCTGAAGCCGATGCTGGCCCGCGGCGAACTGCAGACCATCGGTGCCACCACGCTGGACGAGTACCGCAAGCACATTGAGAAGGACGCAGCGCTTGAGCGCCGCTTCCAGCCGATCCAGGTCAACGAACCTTCAGTTGCCCACGCGATCGAAATCCTCAAGGGCCTGCGGGACCGCTACGAAGCGCACCACCGCGTGTCCATCACGGACGCCGCGCTGGCTTCGGCAGCGACCCTCGCCGAGCGCTACATCAGTGACCGCTTCCTGCCGGACAAGGCCATCGACCTGATCGATGAAGCCGGTGCCCGCCTGCGCATCCGCCGAATGACTGCTCCGCCGGAGCTGAAGGAAATCGACGAGCGCATCTCCGCCCTGAAGATGGAGAAGGAATCCGCGATTGACGCGCAGGACTTCGAAGGCGCTGCCTCCCTGCGGGACAAGGAGCAGAAGCTCCAGGACCAGCGTGCGGAGAAGGAGCGCCAGTGGAAGTCCGGCGGCCTGGATGACATCGCCGAGGTGGACGAGGAACTGATTGCCGAAGTCCTCGCCAACTCCACCGGCATCCCCGTTGTGAAGCTGAACGAGGAAGAGTCCACGCGGCTGCTCAAGATGGAAGATGAACTGCACAAGCGGGTCATCGGCCAGGATGAAGCCATCAAGTCGATCTCGCAGGCCATGCGCCGTACGCGTGCCGGCCTGAAGGATCCCAAGCGTCCGGGCGGCTCGTTCATCTTCGCCGGTCCCACCGGTGTTGGTAAGACCGAGCTGGCCAAGGCACTGGCAGAGTTCCTCTTCGGCGACGAAGAAGCCCTGATCACCCTGGACATGTCGGAGTACTCCGAGAAGCACACGGTCTCCCGGCTGTTCGGTGCCCCTCCCGGATACGTGGGTTACGAAGAAGGCGGGCAGCTGACCGAGAAGGTCCGCCGCCGTCCGTTCTCCGTGGTTCTGTTTGATGAGGTTGAAAAGGCCCACGCGGACCTGTTCAACTCGCTGCTGCAGATCCTTGAAGACGGCCGCCTGACCGACTCCCAGGGCCGGGTGGTGGACTTCAAGAACACCATCATCATCATGACGACCAACCTTGGCACCAAGGACATCTCCAAGGGCGTCATGACCGGGTTCCAGTCCGGCACGGACACCAAGACCGGCTACGACCGGATGCGTGCGCGGGTCACGGAAGAGCTGCGCCAGCACTTCCGCCCCGAGTTCCTCAACCGTGTTGATGACACCGTGGTGTTCCCGCAGCTGACCCAGGAAGAGATCGTCCAGATTGTGGATCTGTTCCTGGAGCGCCTGGGCAAGCGTCTGGCCGAGAAGGGCATGAGCATCGAGCTCACCCCTGCGGCCAAGGTGCTGCTGGCGACCCGCGGCTACGATCCCGCGATGGGTGCCCGGCCGCTGCGCCGGACCATGCAGCGCGAGATCGAGGACCAGCTCTCCGAGAAGATTCTCTTCGGGGACCTGAAGCCGGGCGAAACTGTATCGGTCGACGTCGAAGGCGAGGGTGATGACGCTAAGTTCACCTTCGTCGGACACGGCGCCCCGCGTGCCATCGAAGAAGCTCCGTCGGCCATTGAGGCCGGCGTCGGCGACGGGCAGTAAAACAGCAAACCGGTGCAGTAATGCACTGAATAGAAGGAGCCCCCGGGAAGCCGGGGGCTCCTTTTGCGTTGGCGCTGTGTTGCACCCCGGGTCCTGCCGAAAACAGGCCAAAGGGCCAGGAGTTCTAGACTGAAACAATGACTGCAACCGCACAGAAGGCAACGTTCACCATCCGCCGGGCCCGCACCTCGGACGTCCGGCACATCCGGGACCTGGTAGCCCCACTGGCCCAGGAGCGTGTCCTGGTGGCGAAGGAGACCGTTGCCTACTACGAAGGGCTGCAGGAGTTCAGGATTGCCGAGGATGCCGAAGGGCGGGTGATTGGCTGCGGCGCCCTCCACGTTATGTGGGAGGACCTCGCGGAGGTCCGGACCCTGGCCGCGCACCCGGAGTGGAGGGGCTGCGGCGTCGGGCACGTCCTCCTGGAGCAGCTTCTTTCCGATGCCGCCGAAATCGGAGTCTCCCGCGTATTCTGCCTGACCTTCGAGGTCGATTTCTTTAAGCGCCATGGATTCACGGTCATGGAAAGCCAGAGCGCGGTGGATCCCGAAGTCTACTCAGAACTCCTGCGTTCACAGGACGAGGGCGTTGCCGAATTCCTGGACCTCGCCCGGGTAAAACCGAATACGCTCGGCAATACCCGCATGATCCGGGATGTTCGCGCATAGGGGAACTCTTAGGTCCCACTGGAGAACGCCATCCGAAAACGGTACAGTAAGGGTACTTAGCATCAAGAAATGCCGGACGGGTTATCCAAGAGGCGAACCGCTTATTGGATGGCTCTCCGGCCGATCAGAAAGCGGGTGCCGAATATGGGCGCAGACGACAAGATGCAGAACAAGGGCGAAGAACTCGGCGGCAAGGTCAAGGAAGGCCTGGGCAAGGTCACCGGCGACCACAGCATGGAAGCCGACGGCCAGTCAGATCAGGCAAAGGCCAACGTCAAGCAGGCCGGCGAACACGTCAAGGACGCATTCAAGGGCAAGTAAGCCGCAGCCGGCTAACTTATCCGGAGATTACTCCGGTTTACTCCCGGTCGCTGTTGTCGCTGCTGGCCGGGGAAACACTGAAGGAAGGGCCAAGCGGGCCCTTCCTTCAGTGCGTTAAGGCACGGTCCAAGCCTGTGCAGGCCTACGGCCGCGGGGGTAGGGTTGGCTCACTCAGGAGAGCGGGCAAAGGGGCCCGTTCCAGCGCAGTGGAGCCTCCGGGCAAAGGAGCGTCAGGCATGAAAAAACTCATCAATGATCCGCGCGCCGTGGTGGCCGAATCGCTGGAAGGCTTCGGCATGGCCCACCACGACCTGGTCAAGGTCCACGCGGACCCGGCATACGTAACCCGCCGGGATGCTCCGGTGTCAGGGAAGGTCTCCCTGGTGTCAGGCGGAGGAAGCGGCCATGAGCCGCTTCACTCCGGGTACGTGGGCCGTGGAATGCTTGACGCCGCAGTGCCGGGAGCGGTCTTCACCTCCCCGACTCCTGACCAGATCCTCCCTGCCATCACCAACACGGATTCGGGCGCCGGTGTCCTGCTGATCGTGAAGAACTACACCGGGGACATCCTGAACTTCGAGACCGCTGCGGAGCTGGCCCAGGCCGAGGGGATCGAGGTGAAGTCCGTGGTGGTGAATGACGACGTCGCCGTGGAGGACTCGCTCTACACCGCCGGACGGCGAGGGGTAGGCGGCACTGTCCTGGTGGAACGCATCGCCGGAGCCGCAGCCGAGCGGGGAGATTCACTGGACGCGGTTGCGGACCTGGCCGAGCGCGTCAACGCCGGTGTGCGGTCCATGGGAGTGGCCCTGAGTGCCTGTACGGTCCCGCACGCCGGGGAGCCAAGCTTCGAGCTCGCCGAGAATGAGATTGAGCTTGGCGTGGGTATCCACGGCGAACCCGGAAGGCGCAGGATGCCGATGGCCGGCGCTGACGCGATCACCGACCAGCTCCTTGAGCCCATCCTGTCCGACCTTGGTGCCGGATCGGGTGAGCGGGTGCTGCTGTTCGTCAACGGCATGGGCGGCACACCACTGAGCGAGCTTTACATCGTCTACCGGCATGCAGCCAAGCTGCTCGCCGACCGCGGGCTCCACGTGGAACGGTCCCTTGTGGGCAACTACATCACTGCCCTGGAAATGCAGGGTGCTTCCATCACGGTGCTGAAACTCGACGACGACATGATCGATCTGTGGGATTCCCCGGTCCACACCGCGGCCCTGCGGTGGGGAGTCTGAACATGGAACTCAACGCGCAGTGGGCAGCTAAGTGGATGCGGGACGCGGCGGTTTCGATGGACGAGAACCGGCAGCGGCTGATCGATCTGGACCGGGCCATCGGCGATGCGGACCATGGCGAGAACATGGACCGGGGGTTCACCGCAATTGTTGAAAAGCTCGACGCTGACGGGACTCCGGGTACGCCTGCAGACGTGTTCAAGCTCGCCGCCATGACCCTGATGTCCAAGGTGGGAGGCGCCGCCGGACCGCTCTACGGCACTGCGTTCCTGCGCGGTTCCACGGCAGTCTCCGGCAAGGACGTACTGGACGCCGGGGACGTCGTCGCGTTCCTGGCAGCGGCGCGGGACGGAATCGTGAGCCGCGGCAAGGCAGAGCCGGGGGACAAGACCATGGTTGACGCCTTCACCCCCGCCGTGGAGGCCGCGGAAACAGCCGCCGGGGCAGGGTCCGACGGCGCCGCGACGCTCTCTGCAGCTGCCAACGCGGCCGAGGGCGGCGTTGCCGGAACTGAGCCTCTGGTTGCCCGCAAGGGCCGCGCGAGCTATCTGGGCGAACGCAGTGCCGGGCACCTGGATCCGGGGGCGGCGTCCACCGCCTTGATCCTGCGGGCAGCCGCCCGTGCGGCCGGGGAGCAGGCATGAAGGTAGGACTGGTGATCGTCTCCCACAGCGACAAGCTGGCGGAGGGGCTTTCCGAACTGGCCGGGCAAATGGCCCCCGATGTGGCGATTATCGCCGCCGGGGGCACGGACGACGGCGGGATCGGGACCAGCCTGGAGAAAATCCAGTCCGGAATCGCCCAGGCAGACGGCGGCGCCGGGGTGGCGCTCCTGGCGGACCTCGGCTCGGCGGTGATGACTGCGGAGATGGCCTTGGAGTTCCTGGACCCCGGCCAGCGGGAAACGGTCAGGCTGGCCGACGCACCGCTGGTAGAGGGTGCCGTTGCCGCAGCCGTTGCTGCCCAGACGGGTCAGGACCTGGCTGCCGTGATCCGCGACGCTGAGGCGGTCACAGCCACCATGGGCGGCGGCAATGCGGCAGGCGCCCCCAACGACGGTGCCTCGTCCGCTGGTGCGGACACCCTGGATGACATAGACCAGGATGACGACGGCGTACACGAGGCCTCTTGGGAGCTCATCAATCCCATGGGCCTGCACGCCCGGCCGGCAGCCGCCGTCGCGCAGGCAATGGCGGACCTGGACGCAGACATCACCATCAACGGGGTGGATGGAAAGTCGGTCATGATGCTCATGACGCTGGGCCTGAAAGCCGGCGATACACTGTCCGTTTCCGCCCACGGACCGGACGCGGCACGGGCCGTGGAGATGCTGGGCCTGGAAGTCCGCAACGGGTTCGGGGAGATCTAGCCCGGGACCTCGAGAGCATCAGGCGGGCAGCCGCACACCCGGACCGGCGGCTTCCGCCAGACCGTCGCGCAGCAGGCCCTGAAGCGCGCGCTCAAGCTGCTCCTGCGGGGCGCCCAAGGCGTGCAGCGCAGCCAGCGGCGCCAGCTCGGCGTCGGCCTCCGGGACCACCAGATCCACCGGCCCGGCAAGCAGCAGCTCGCGCAGCACAGGTCCGTCCGCCTGGCGCAGGACAGCCATCATGGCTCCGCGGACCTGCCGGTCGGTGCCGTGCCAGGCCTGTCCCTTGGGGACATAGTGCGGTTCAGGGCGGCCGGCCCGAACCCACGCACATTCGTCCAGGACGGGGCATTCTCCGCAGCGCGGGGAGCGTGCCGTGCACACCAGCGCCCCGAGCTCCATGACCGAGGCGTTCCAGGCAACGGATTCGGCGTCGTTCTGGGGCAGCAGGGAAACGGCAAGCCTCTTCTCCGCTGCGGTCAGTGCCTGGGAGGGCAGTGCATTCCCGGTCACCAGCCGGGCATGGACCCTGCGGATGTTGGTGTCCACCACCGTTTCACGGCGTCCAAAGGCGAAGGCGGCGACTGCAGCAGCCGTATAGTCACCCACCCCCGGCAGTTCCAGGAGAGCGGCATGGGTGTCCGGGACCTTTCCCCCGTGGCTCGCAGCGATCTCCACTGCGGCAGCATGCAGCCGCAGTGCGCGTCGCGGATAGCCCAGCCGGCCCCAGGCCCGGACTGCTTCACCGCCCGGCTCGGCTGCAAGGTCAGCGGGCTCCGGCCAGCGCTCCATCCACTCATGCCAGACCGGCAGCACCCGAACCACCGGAGTCTGCTGCAGCATCACTTCGCTCACGAGGATGCCCCAGGGCGAACAGCTGGGATGCCGCCACGGCAGGTCACGGGCCTGCTCCGAGAACCAGGAAATGATGCGTGCGTGCAGCTCCCGCGTGGGCTCCGGTTCCATGAAACTCCCTAGGTAATGACCAGCAATACTCTACTGACCGGCGTGGTGTGCGCCGTAATCAGGGACCGGGTTCATAGCCTTAACCCATGGCGGCAAACGGACCCCGGCGCGGCGCGGGGCAAAAAACCAGCGGTGTTTCCGGTCGAGGGCCGGCCAGCGCGCGGAAGCCGAGCAAGGCCGTGTACCGCCGCCGCAGGATTGTCCTGTCCCTGCTGGTGCTCGCGGTGCTGGGAGCCCTGGTGTGGGCCGGCGTGGTGGTGGCTGCAACGCTCTCCGGCGACAGGGATGCGACTGCCTCTGAACCGTTCCAGACAGCGCCCGGTTCTCCTCCCGCCCCGGTGCCTGATGCGGAGAGCTCCGGTACTCCGGCGCCCACTGGCGAATCCAAGCCTGCGGAAGACGGCACCTGCCCTTCGTCCGCCGTAAGGGTGGAAGCCGCCACGGATGCTGCCGCCTATGCCGCGGGCGCCAATCCGCTGCTGACCCTTGCGGTCACCAATACCGGCCCTGAACCGTGCAAGATCAACGTCGGCACCACGCAGATGGAATTCATCGTCACATCCGGGTCCGACCGGATCTTCTCCTCCGCGGACTGCCAGGACGGAGCGCAGGACCTGCTCAAGGAGTTCGAGCCGGGAGCAACCGAGAAAGCGAACTTCACCTGGGAACGGCTCCGCTCGGCTCCGGGCTGCGCGGCGGTGGCAAGCAACCCCAATCCCGGCTGGTATGTCTTTACCGCGAGGCTCGGCGAGGTTACCAGCGAAAAGGCAGTCTTCCAGCTCGATTAGCCCGGACGGCATCCCGCATCGTTCAAGGTCTACATAAACCGGTCGAGCAGGCTGGTCTCCGCGATGCGGGAGAGGCCTTCACGCACGGTGCGTGCGCGCTGTTCACCGATTCCGTCCACCTGCATCAGGTCTTCGATGTTCGCTGCCATGAGGTTCTGCAGCCCGCCGAAGTGGTCCACGAGCCGGTTGGAGACAGCAGGCGGGACGCTCTTGATGTTGCTCAGCAGGCGGTAACCGCGCGGCTGGACCACGGCTTCAAGGGAATCCTGGCCAGGCTGGAAGCCCACCACGGCGGCGATTTTGCCCAGGTCCACCATGTCGGAGGAACTGAGGCCCTGCAGGGTGGCGACCTGTTCGTCAACGTTGCCCTGGGTTCCGCCGATGTCCGCGTAATCCCGGACGATCATTTCGCTGCCCGGACCAAGGCCGGTTGTCAGTTCTTCCAGCTGGAGGGACAGGAGCCGGCCGTCGACGCCGAGCTCCAGGACGTACTGCGAGATTTCCTCCGAGATCCGGCGCACCATTTCCTGGCGCTGGAGGGTGACGGCTACGTCGCGGACGGTGACCATGGCTTCGATTTCCAGGGCGGAGAGCGAATTGGTGACCTGGTCCAGCCGGGTGCGGTACCGCTCCAGGGTGGCCAGTGCCTGGTTGGCGCGGGCCAGCACCGGCTCGGATCCCTCCAGGACATGGCGGAGGCCGCCGACGTAAAGCTGGATGATCTGCATGGACTGGCTCACGGAAATCACCGGGAAGCCGGTCTGGATGGCCACCCGCTCGGCGGTTCGGTGGCGCGTGCCGGATTCGTGTGTCTCGATGGTGTGGTCGGGAACCAGCTGCACGGCAGCGCGGAGAATGTTGGCGCCGTCCTTGTCGCAGACGATCGCGCCGTCCATTTTCGCCAGTTCGCGGAGGCGGGTGGAGGAGAACTCAATGCCGATGTCGAACCCGCCGGAGCAGATGGAATCGACGGTGCGGTCGAACCCCAGGACGATCAGTGCGCCCGTGCGGCCGCGGAGAATACGCTCCAAGCCGTCGCGCAGGGCCGTTCCCGGGGCAACCCTTGCAAGGGTTGCCTTCAGCGCGTCCTCGGGCGTGCGGGGCATGGTCACTTCCTTCCGGCCACTCCGGCCCACGGGCGTTCTGGGCGTGGATATGCGCAGACACTTCCCCATAGTAGTGGGCAACCTGCACCCATCTGCCACTTCAGTCACCGGAGTATGACAGCTTCAGTGACATAACCGGGCCGGGACGCGCCCTAGAAGAGAAGTTCGAGCGCCTCGGAAAGGGTGGAGACCTCCCGCACCTTGAAGCCGGCAGGTATTTGGCCGGGGCCGTTTGGGGATGCCGGCACCACCGCGTGGCTGAATCCCAGGCGCTCAGCTTCCTGGACCCGGCGGGCAATTCCGGGGATGGGACGCACCTCCCCGGCCAGGCCCACCTCGCCGAAGGCGATCAACCGAGCGGGCAGGGGCTTGTTCATCTTGGCGGACGCGACGGCCAGTGCCACAGCAAGGTCAGTGGCGGGTTCAGTAAGCTTCACTCCGCCCACTGTGGCCACGTAGCTGTCGTCCTTGGCCAGGTTCATGGATGCCCGCTGCTGCAGGACGGCCAGCAGCATTGCCACCCGGGACGAATCCAGTCCGCTGGTGGCGCGCCGCGCCTGTGCGTTGCCGGTCTCCGCCAACAGGGCCTGGACCTCGGCCACCAGGGGCCGCCGCCCTTCCAGCGTCACAGTGATGCAGGTGCCCGAAACCGGTTCCTTGGTTCGGGAAACAAACAGGCCGGACGGATCGGCCAGGCCCTCAATGCCGTCCTCCGTGAGGTCAAAGCAGCCCACCTCGTCCGTGGGGCCGTACCGGTTCTTCACAGCGCGGACCAGCCGCAGCCTGGAGTGCCTGTCTCCATCGAACTGGCAGACAACGTCCACCAGATGTTCCAGCAGCCGGGGTCCGGCGATTGAACCGTCCTTGGTCACGTGCCCAACAAGCAGGGTGGTCATGTTCCGTGTCTTGGCGGCGTTGATGAGCGACGCCGCGACTTCGCGTACCTGGCTGACCCCGCCGGCGCTGCCGTCCACGGCTGCGCTGCTGAGGGTCTGAACTGAATCCACGATCAACAGGGCGGGTTTCACCTGCTCCACCTGGCCAAGGGCCTGCCCCAGATCGGTTTCGGCGCTGAGGTAGAGGCTGGAAGAGACGGCACCGATGCGTTCCGCCCGCAGCTTCACCTGCGCCGTGGACTCCTCGCCCGTCACGTAGAGGACGTCCCGGCCCTGGCCGGCCACGCGTGCGGCGACGTCGAGCAGGAGCGTGGACTTGCCTACCCCAGGCTCACCGGCCAGCAGGATCACCGCACCTGGAACCAGCCCGCCGCCCAGGACGCGGTCCAGTTCGCCCACGCCGGTGGGCTGGTACGCAGCGGTAGTGGCATCGACGTCGGCAATCAGCTGTGCCGGGCGGGCCACCACGGCTGCCGGGGTGGTGCGGGCCAGGACCTCGCCGGCCTCTTCAACGGTGCCCCAGGCCTGGCACTCACCGCAGCGGCCCACCCACTTGACCGCGGTCCAGCCGCATTCGGTGCAGCGGTAGTTGGCGGTTTTCGCCCGGGAAGTCTTTGTTGCCATGCCAACAGGCTATCTGCCGGCACTGACATCACCGTTCAGCTCCGGAGCCGGGGCCTAGACCTCAGAAAGGTAGCTGACGGCTTCCTCATGGGTGAGCCCGGTTGCTTCCAGCAGGTCCACCACCAGCGGACGGAAAAGCATCACCAGGGCGTCCCCGTAGAGGTCCGTGACGTCCAGGGACGCCGGATGCAGCCGGGAAGCGACGGCGGCCAGCTCGTTCCGGGCCTGGCGCAGATGGCGCTCGCGGGTTGGCTGGGATTCCCCGCCGCCCAGGGCCCGCGCAAGGATGTCCACTGCGTCGGCGGTGTCATTGATGACTTCGGAGACCTTGTCCACCGCCGTATCGGAGAGGGAGGCGTGGTTGATGACCGAAGTGGTCCGGCGGGCAAACACGCGGCTGTTGCGCACCGCCAGGTCCAGATAGCCCACGGAACCGCGCAGGTCTCCCAGCTCCGCCAAATGCCTTCTGTACGCCGGCGAGATGCGGGCGATCTCACGTGCATCCCGGATGCTGCGGGCGAGCATGTCCAGCTGCGGCTGGGTGTTGCGGGCCCGGACCAGGGCGTGCCAGGCCAGGGTCGAATCGCTGCGGGCCAGGGCATCGGCAACCTGGCGCAGCACTGCGGACAGCTCGCTGAGCAGTTCGCGGATGTTGGATTTGGGTTCGCGGCGCGGATCCCGCGGAGCAAGCATGGTGACCACGAGGGCGAAGACGCCGCCCACGATTGCGTCCACGCTGCGGGTGAACACTCCGCCGTCGGGGGCAGGCAGCAGCACCACCAGCAGGGACTGAAGGCCAAGCTGCGTAGTGAAAATAACCCCGCGGTCCAGGAAGCGTGCCAGCATCAGCGAGGCGAAGAGCACGACGGCGGCCTGCCACAGTCCGTTTCCCAGTACATGGAGCAGCAGTTCGCCGATGGTGATGCCCAGCGTGCAGCCGATTCCCACTTCAAGCACGCGGCGGGTGCGGGGTTCCCGCGAGAAGCCAAGGGAGATGAGCGCCGCCGTGGCGGCAAAGAGCGGGCCCTGGTGGCCCAGCACGTATTCCGCGAAGGCATAGGCGCCCACGGCGCAGATGGTCATCTGCAGTGCGGGGTACACAGACGCGCCGCTGCGCTTGAGTCCGATCCGGAACCTGTTGCGCAGGAACCTGCTCGAGGCGCTGAGACGGTCACGGGCTGGCATGGGAACAGTCTAGGACGCCCGGCGTCTGCAAAGAGAAGGCACGGAGTCTGTGACGTGTCCCGGAACAATTCCAGTTCTGCTTGGCGGCAGTTCACTTTTTGTTCACCTTGGCAGGCCACTGTGTTTTTTGGGACGCAGAAAAACGTTCCAGCGACAAGTCTCCCGGCGTTGACGCGCCGGTATACCACCCTTGAAAGGGACCACGACTGTGAAGGTATTCCGCATTGGCCGCACCGCGGCCGTCCTCTCGGTTGCAGCGCTTGCCCTGGCAGCCTGCGGCAGTGACAACGCCACGAACGCAGCAGCCAATACCGAGTCTTCGGACTCCGCCCTGACCGGAACCCTTTCCGGTGCAGGAGCAAGCTCGCAGGCCTCCGCCATGGACGCCTGGATCGCAGGTTTCCGCGAAGCCAACCCGAACGCTTCCATCCAGTACTCCCCGGACGGCTCCGGAGCGGGCCGGGAGGCACTGCTCGCAGGCGGGGTCCAGTTCGCCGGATCGGATGCCTACCTGAAGGACGAGGAAGTCGAAGCGTCCCTGGAAACCTGCGGACCCGACGGGGCGCTGCACGTCCCCGCGTACATCTCACCGATTGCCATCACCTTCAACCTCGACGGCGTGGATGAACTGAACCTCGACGCCGACACGATCGCCGGCATCTTCCGCGGCGAAATCAGCACCTGGAACGACCCGGCCATCGCCTCGCAGAACGAAGGCACTGAGCTGCCGGCCACGGCCATCACCGTGGTCCACCGTTCAGACGAGTCCGGCACCACCGAGAACTTCACCGAATACCTCGCCGCCGCGGCACCGGACGTCTGGACCACGGAAGCCAGCGGTGAATGGCCGGCCGAACTCGACGGACAGGAGAACGCGCAGGGAACCTCCGGCGTCGTCTCCGCCGCCAGCTCCACTGACGGTGCCATTACCTACGCAGACGCGTCCGCCGTCGGCGCCATGGGCACCGTGGCAGTGAAGGTCGGTGAGGAGTACGTGGCCTACACGGCCGACGCCGCTGCCAAGGCTGTTGAGGCGTCCACCCCGGTCAAGGGCGAGGGGCGTCCCGAACTGGACATGGCCATGGAACTGGCACGCGATACCACCGAATCCGGCGCCTACCCTGTGGTGTTGGTCTCCTACCACCTCTACTGCACCACCTACGAGGACCAGGAGACCGTTGACCTGGTCAAGGCCTTCGGTTCCTACGTAGTCAGCGAGGAAGGGCAGGCAGCAGCCAGCGAAGCCGCAGGTAATGCGCCGATGTCCGCGGCCCTGCAGGAGCAGGCAGCCAAGGCGATCGAATCCATCAAGGCCGCTTCCTAGCAGCAGGAGAGCAGGCAGAAGCCCCCGCACAGCGCCACAAGGCGTGGTGCGGGGGCATTTGCCGGCCGCCGGCCAGCTTGAATCTGGCCCGGGATCAGTGAAAACTGGCGAGTGCGGTGTCTTGTCCACATTCAGCAAGTTGCCAACAAAGTTCGAAGGGTTGTGCAGTGTCAAGCAAGTCAATACAGGGCACCGGCGGTGCCGGGCGCGCGGGGGACAAAGTCTTCTCCGGCATCACACTGCTGGCGGGCTGTCTGATCCTTACCGTCCTCTTTGCGGTAGCTGCGTTCCTGCTCTGGCAGGCACTTCCCACCTTCACAGCCTCTTCCGGGGATATCTCGGGCGGATCAGGCTTCCTTGCCTACATCTTCCCGCTGGTTATCGGCACGGTCATTGCCGCTGCGATCGCACTGCTGATCGCCACGCCGGTGGGCATCGGCGTCGCGCTCTTCATCTCCCACTACGCGCCCCGGCGGCTCTCCCAGGGCCTTGGCTACGTGGTGGACCTCCTGGCCGCCATTCCCTCGGTCGTCTACGGAGCCTGGGGCATGACCGTGCTGGCGCCGGCCCTGGTGGGACCCTACAACTGGCTGGCTGAGAACGCCGGCTGGTTCCCCCTCTTCACCGGTCCGGCCAGCCAGACCGGCAAGACCATGCTCACCGCCGGAATCGTGCTCTCGGTCATGGTGCTGCCCATCATTACCTCCCTGAGCCGGGAAATCTTCCTGCAGACACCGAAACTGCACGAGGAAGCCGCGCTCGCCATGGGCGCCACCCGATGGGAAATGATCCGCATGGCAGTCATCCCGTTCGCCCGCCCCGGCATCATCAGCGCCGTCATGCTCGGCCTGGGACGCGCCCTCGGTGAGACCATGGCCGTGGCCCTGGTGCTCTCCTCCGGCGGCCTGATTGCCAGCCTGATCCGGCCCGGCAACCAGACCATCGCCGCCGAGATCGCGCTGAACTTCCCGGAGGCCTACGGGCTGCGCCTCTCCGAGCTGATCGCTGCCGGCCTGGTGCTCTTCGTGATCACCCTGATCGTGAACGTTATTGCCCGCTGGATCATCAGCCGCCACAAAGAATTCTCGGGAGCCAACTGATGATTGACACCGTACTGACCCGCTCCACCTCCCTCACCAAGAACCAGCTTCCTGGCTGGTCCCTGTGGGCCATCCTGGCCGGTTCAATCGTCCTGGGGGCTGCCTTCTCGGCGCTGCTGGGCTTCAGCATCGCCACCTTCGCCATCTTCGCGGCCGTCCTTTTCGTCGCCGGCAGCACCATCGCCACCCGCCTCGTGGAGGGCAGCCGGCGGGCTGCCGACCGCTTCGCCACCAACCTGATCTACGGTGCGTTCATCCTGGCCCTGGTTCCGCTGGTCTCGGTGATCTTCACCGTGCTGGTCCGCGGCATTCCAGGACTGAGCATGGATTTCCTGTTCAATTCAATGGGTGGCATGACCGGCACCGTGGACAACGAAAGCGCGGCGAGCGGCGGACCGGTCTTCGGCGGTGCCTACCACGCGATCATGGGTACCCTGCTGATCACGCTCTGGGCCACCATCATCTCCGTGCCCATCGGCCTGCTCACCGCCGTCTACCTGGTGGAATACAGCAAGGGCGGTCCGCTGGCCCGGGCCATCACGTTCTTCGTGGATGTCATGACCGGCATCCCCTCGATCGTCGCCGGCCTGTTCGCTGCTGCCTTCTTCGGACTGCTCTTCGGCCCGGGCACACGCACCGGGTTCGTCGCCGCCGTCGCGCTCTCCGTCCTGATGATCCCCGTGGTGGTGCGTTCCACCGAGGAGATGCTCAAGATCGTTCCCAATGAGCTGCGCGAAGCCTCCTACGCCTTGGGTGTCCGGAAGTGGCGGACCATCCTGAAGGTGGTGGTGCCCACGGCTATCTCGGGCATTGCCTCCGGCGTCACGCTCGCCATCGCCCGGGTGATCGGCGAAACCGCTCCGCTGCTGGTCACTGCCGGATTCGTGAACACCATCAACCTCAACGTCTTTGCCGGCTGGATGGCGTCGCTGCCCACCTTCATCTACCGGCAGCTGATGAGCCCCACCTCGCCCACCAACACTGATCCGAGTACCCAGCGTGCCTGGGCCGCGGCGCTGCTGCTGATCCTCATGGTGATGCTGCTGAACCTCGGCGCCCGCCTGGTTGCCCGCATCTTCGCGCCCAAGACCGGCCGCTGACCCCAGACCCCTCACCGCCCCGGCGGCACGGGAGGACCCGAACGGGAACTCCCAAGGAACAGAACAGAAGGAACTACATGTCCAAGCGAATCGACGTCAAGGACCTCAACGTCTACTACGGCGACTTCCTGGCGGTCGAAGACGTCAGCATCAAGATCGATGCACGTTCCGTCACCGCGTTCATTGGCCCCTCCGGCTGCGGCAAGTCCACCTTCCTGCGCACCCTGAACCGCATGCACGAGGTGCTCCCCGGAGCCCGGGTGGAGGGCGAAGTGCTGCTGGACGGTGAGAACCTGTACGGACCCGGAGTGGACCCCGTGACGGTCCGCAGCCACATTGGCATGGTCTTCCAGCGGCCCAACCCGTTCCCCACCATGTCCATCCGGGACAACGTGCTGGCCGGCGTGAAGCTGAACAACAAGCGGATCTCCCGCTCCGACGCCGATGACCTGGTGGAAAAGTCCCTCACCGGCGCCAACCTGTGGCGCGAGGTCAAGGACCGGCTGGACAAGCCCGGCTCCGGCCTTTCCGGCGGCCAGCAGCAGCGCCTGTGCATTGCCCGCGCCATCGCAGTGTCCCCGGAAGTGATCCTCATGGATGAGCCCTGCTCCGCCCTGGACCCCATCTCCACGCTGGCCATTGAGGACCTGATCGAGGAACTCAAGAGCGACTACACGGTAGTGATCGTCACGCACAACATGCAGCAGGCTGCCCGTGTTTCGGACAAGACCGCCTTCTTCAACATCGCCGGAACCGGCAAGCCCGGCAAGCTCATCGAGTACGACGACACCACGGTCATCTTCAACAACCCGACCGTTAAGGCCACCGAGGACTACGTCTCCGGCCGCTTCGGGTAACCCGGCGCACCCTACCCATCGAGAGGCCAGTTACGGCTCTTTTCAGCCCTGAGAAGAGCCGTAACTGGCCTCTCGGCGTGTTTGGGGTTGGGTCAGGGCTGGCGCGGAACGTGCGGGCTTAGAGCAGCGGGCTGAGGGCGAGCAGGAAGATGCCGCCCAGCAGTGCAGCAGCCGGAGCGGTCACCAGCCAGGTGAAGAGGATCTCGCGCAGCGGAATGAACCGGACGGCGGCAAACCGGCGGTTCGCGCCGGCACCCACAACTGCGCTGGTCATGGTCTGCGTACTGGAGAGCGGGATGTGCAGCCAGAGCCCGCCCAGGAAGAGCATTCCGGTAGCCACGGCCTGGGCGCTCATGCCGCGCAGCGGATCAATCCGCACCAGCCGGTAGCCGAGGGTATGGGTAATCCGCCAGCCGCCGAAGAGGGCCCCCACGGCCAGAGCGACGCCGGCGAACACCTGCACGCCCCAGGGAATCCCGCCGCCGGTGGAGTAGCCGGCAGCGGCAAGCCCCAGCACCAGGACCGCCATGGTCCGTTGCCCGTCCTGCATACCGTGGCCCAGTGAGAACGCAGCAGAAAGCACGGACTGCGCGATCCGGTTGCCGGCATCGCCGCGACGCAGCGAGCTGTACCGCATCAGCCACATCACCGGGTATACCAGCAGGTACGCCAGTACGAAGGCGATCACGGGGGAAAGCAGCAGGGGCAGGGCAATCTGGTCCCAGAGGAGCCGGAAGGACTCTGAAACGCCCGGCCCGCCTACCAGCGGGGAAGCGGCAGCGGAACCCACGATCCCGCCCACCAGGGCGTGCGTGGAGGACGAAGGCATGCGCCGCCACCACGTCCACAGGCCCCACGCGCACGCAGCGGCAAGTGCGGCTATCAGGATGCCCAGGCCGTTGCTGCCTTCGGGCAGCTTGACGAACAGGTCCGCCAGCACCAGGGCCAGCGCCGTGCTCATGAGGGCGCCCAGCAGGTTGAAAACGCTGGCCAGCACGACGGCGACGCCCGGGGTGAGTGCCCGGGTGCGGATGGCAGCGGCCACCGAGTTGGAGACGTCGTGAAAGCCGTTGATGAAGGCGTAGGCACCCGCGAAGGCGAATACTGCCACCAGCAGTACGGTGGTCAACTACGATTCCCGGACCAGGATGTTGCCGACGTAGGTGCCGAGCCGGCGCAGTTCCTTGGACGCAGCGGCCAGCTGGTCGGCCAGGTCACGGTGGCGGATGTAGGCCAGTGCCTTGTGGTCGTGGATCAGCTCGGCGAGCCAAATGCGGTGCGTGCGTTCCACCCGCTTGCTCAGCCGGAGCATTTCGATCCAGTAGTCTTCCAGATCCTCAAGGGAGGCAAGGGTGCGCATGGCAGCCACCGAGAGCTCGGCCTGCCGGCCCAGCACCTCCAGCTGTTCGGCAGCCCGCCGCGAAACATTGGTCAGCTTGTAGAGCGAGACGATCTCCGCCGCACTGTCCAGCCGCTCCATGAGCGCCAGCAGGATCAGGGAGAGGTCGTACAGGTCTTCACGGGGAAGCGGGTTGATGAAGCTGGTGCGCATCTGCGTCATAAGCGCAAAGTGCAGTTCGGTGGTCTCCGCCTCAAGGGTATGCAGTTCCTCGGCGAGCCTTGGGAACTCTGCTGGGTCTGCTCCCAGCGCCTCCGAGAGGGTGGCGGTACCACTGACGGCCTGTGCGGCCATTCGGGACAGAAGGTCAAGGCCGGCGTTTTCCTGGGGAAACAGCCGGAGCTTCACCGGACTGGCCTGTTGCGCTTGGGGGTCATCACACCGGTAAGAATATCCGATGCGGAAAAGAGTAACGGTGCCGGACCGGGAGCGCCTCTCGGCGGAAGGCCGCTCGAAGCGGCTCTAAGTTGAAGCCCGGGGGTTCCGCGGTCCGACACCACTTTCAGTTTTCTACTCGGGGTCCCTGATGTCAACCGGAGTATCCACAGCCCTGGCACGGTGCCGCAGGCTCAGTCCAGTTCCCCGCGGCGCCACGCCTCGGCCGAGTGTTCGAGGTCTTCCGCGGTCAGCACCAGCTGCCGGGCATTGCGGGTCAGCTCCGTAGCCCGCGCACTGCTGGCCGCTTCCGCAGAGTCAGCGTGATGGGTTTCACCAAGTGCCACCACCCGGCAGAATGCGGCGAAACGCTCCAGTGCGACGTCGAACTCTCCTTCAAAGGCGCCGGAGAGAATGGTGTCCGCCATGGCGCGGACCTCTTCGGCGCCCATAGGCTCGGCGACGCCGGAGACCACCCTGGAGACCTGTGCTGCCTCCATGCCGGCGGCGTAGAAGGCTGCTACCTTCTCCGGGTTCTGCTGTACCGCTGCGCGCAGGGCGTAAAGGCGCCAGAGAGCGCCTGGCAGGGACCTGGCCGGACTCGTGGCCCAGATCTCGGCGACGGCCTCGAGGCCCTGCTGGTCGGCCAGTTCTACCAGCCGCCGGGTGACTTCGGGGTCATCGCTTTCCCTGCCGTGGTGCACCAGGGCCTGCGCCGCCAAATGGGCAGCTTCCGAAACCCGAGCAGGATCGGCGCCGCCGGGGTGGTTGGCGAAGTCCATGGGTGCGTACAGCTTGGGCTTGTGGTGACGGGGAACCGATGCATTCGACTCAGTCATGTCTTGAGAATACTCCCGCCGGTCTTCGGAATCGAAGCCGTTTTCCACAGGTGGAATCCACTTCGCGGGCAGGGGTTGATTATCGCCCCGGGGAGGGTTTCCACGATTACCAAGGGGTGCGATAAAGTGGAAAAGTCGATGGGGTGGCTCTGCTGCCGCCGTATCGATGGGGGGCCTTTAGCTCAGTTGGTAGAGCATCGGACTTTTAATCCGTGGGTCGTGGGTTCGAGCCCCACAGGGCCCACCCGCCGCTGAAAAGCGAGAACACCCCGGTTCCTTATGGAGCCGGGGTGTTCTGCTGTCCGAAGCTGTTTGGCGAGGCGCGAGGCGCCGTCAGTTTTCCGATGCCCGCCGAAGCAGTTTGTGCGTACCGTCGCACCAGGGCTTGATCCGTGATCCGGCACAGCGGCAAAGGGCAACCGTCTCCCGGTTCTTTGGCACCTCGTTGCCGCTGCTGTCCGTGATTTCGAAGTCGCCCCGCACCAGCAACGGTCCACCCGGACACTCCGTAACCGCGAACGGTTCTGATTCCCGGGCATCAGCGGACGGCACGACGGTAACTTCGGAACCGGGTACGGACACTTCGTCCGCGCCGGCGGCGGGCAGGATGCTCATGCCATCACTCCTGCGGCCGCTGCTGCGGCGTCCAGCGCCTGGGCGTCCGCGCGGGGCGGCGAATCCTCCCGGAGGGCGCTCCGGCCCTGCTTCCATGCCTCCAGCTGTTCCGCGCCCTGCAGGGCATCGAGCGTGAGGACGGTAGCGGCGCCAAAGAGGATGTCTTCCAGCAGGTGGGGTTCAGCCTCTGCCAGCCCTCCCGCGAGATCCCGGGCGGCGATCTGTTCGTGCACCGCATCCGCCTCAACGTGCTCATCAAAGTAGAAGGTGACCTCCGGTCCGTAGCCGGCGCGCTTGAAGCCGCGGGCGTAGAAGGAATTCGGGATCGATGAGGTCATTTCAAAGGCTGCGAGGTGCCCGGCGATGCAGCCCCTGAGGCGGCGGTTCAACCCGAAGAGGGACATGGCGTTGGAGGAGGCGAGCACCAGCGCCGGAATGCGGTCCAGGTAGCGTCCGTAGGCGGTGTCCAGCCCAAGCCCTTCCATGGTGCGGGCAAACAGTGCGGAGTGCATCCGTTCCGGGCGTCCGCCGCCGTACTCGTCAGCCTGGATTTCCACCAGGGCAGCCTTTGCCCGTCCCACGGCCAGGCGGGGGATCGCCCAGCTGTGCGGGTCGGCTTCACGGAGCTGGTACACCGAGCGCAGCACCAGGAATTCCCGAAGCTGGTCTTCGGTGGCGTGCCTGGCGATAAAACGGGACACGCTGGGGCCGTCGTCGTCAGCAGCCAGCGTGAACAGCGCCTGGGCTACGTCTTCCGCGACGGGGGAGGGAGCGTCGGGGACTGGAACGGCCTGCCGGAGGGCGGTTTCGAAAGCTGCCTCCAGCTTCCTGCGCACCCGGATGAGTTCCGGCTGCCATTCCAGGTCCGGGTCGATGCCGTCCAGTCCGCTGTAGTGGAGCTCGTACAGGAGGAAGAGGGCCAGCTGCAGGTCATCGTCACGCAGAACGTCCGTTGAGCCGGCGAGGATCCGGTCGGCGGCGCCGTCGAGCTTCCCGTACTGTTCGGCAGCCGCCTGCGGACCCTCATGCAGCACGGTCAGGAGCGCGGAGGTGAGTTCACCGCGCGGGGCAGGTACCAACATGTCATTCCTTAGCTGTGAGGCGTCGTGCAATGCTTGAGTCTTCCGAATACCTCGGCGGAAAACATTGTTTATCAGCATACTTGGTAGATTTTGGTGATGTAGCTGCCGCATGTCGCCTCGAGCCGCACGGAGAGGAGGCCAACGCGTGGATTCAGGCTTTCTGGCAGGCCTGCCTGCCCTCCTTCTGGCCGCTGCCGCTATAGGGCTTACAGCCCCGGGGCTCGACTCGGCCCTTCGCCGCGAGGATGGAGAGCGGCTCTTTTGGGTGAGCCTGACCGGCGGACTGGCCGTTGTCGCGGCGATTGCCTGGGCTTCACTCGCCGCCCCGGGTGCCGGGGCGGTGGTCGGCCTCCTGGCCCTGGGCGGGTCCGCCGGCGCCTGGTACTGGGTGGACCGCCGGCACCGGGCCAGAAAGCGTGCGCGGGTGGAGAAACTTCGGCGCCGCCGCCTTGAATCCCTCGCCCGGCGGCGTGAAGCCGTCCTGCTGGAATGGGGTTCGTACGAACTTGACCCTTGGAAGGGCGCGGAGTTCCCGGGACTGACGGACGTGCGCGAAAAAGAAACAAGCCAGCTGGCCCGCGCTGCGCGGGAGGCCACGGAGGCGCACGAAGCCGCCGGGTCGGACGCAGCGGACGATGCGGCAGTGGAGCGCTACGGCAGCGCGGTGGGCGATCTTGAAGCTGCCTGGGAGCGTGCCAGGGAAGCTGCCAGGCGGCGGGCCGGGTAGCCAGGCCGGGCTGGCCTTAATCGGCGCGCGGCTAATTACCGTTACTCGTGTTAATTGGAGCTGGCTCCCGCCTCTGCATATGGGGGGAACGCAGAGGGGGGAGCCAGTGCTAGAAGTATACTGATCCGGTCGCAGGGAATCCAATCGAGCAGCTACGGGGGTCAAATGGGGGTGTCCGCTAAGGCCTTCCAGAACTGGCGGACCCGTGTTGCTCCCAATGAATCCACCGCGGATCTGTGCCGCAGGACGGGCATCAAGCGCTCAACCCTGGCCCAGCAGCTGGTGCGGGGAAACGTGGCCGTGGCAACCGTGGTCCGCGTGGCCCGGGCCTACGGGCAGGATCCAGTGGCCGTGCTTTCCGAATTCGACGGATTCCACGGGCTGGCCGAAGGCCGCCGCGCCCCTACCCCCGCCGAGCTCATCAGCCAGGTTCCCTACCAGTGCATCCTGGAGTACCTCCTGGCCAGGGCGGGTGCCGACCAAGAGCATCCGGCCGTCCCCAGGGTGGCAGGGTATGCCGAATCAATAGCGGTGCGGCCCTGGTTCGACGCCGTGGATCCCGGGGACCTGCGCCTCGCGCTCTCAGCGGCCACGGGAATCGCTCCCCAGAACATTTCCGCCCAGCTGACGGCGGGACGCCTGGCTACGAAGCTCGCCGTCGAGGCCGCACGCCAGGCGGGCGTATCCCTGACCAGCGGGCTGGTGGTTACCGGCGTGCTGGAACCCGATGAGGGCGGCTGGCCGCCCACGGGCCGTGAAGAGGCCCTGGCTGCACTCACCGACGCTGAACTTGTCTCACTCGCCAGGGACAGGCTGGATGCGCTGGCCAAGGTGCTGCGCAAACGCGAACAAGACGAAAAGTACGACCACGCACTCTTGGAGAATTTGGGATGACCGCAGGATTCGCCGTACAGGTATCGGCGTTCGCGCTGAGTTCCCTTTTTGCGCTGTTCCGGCTGCCGGACGCCATCCGCGGCCGCAACCGCAGCATCTTTTTCTGCATGGTGCTCATAGCCGTCTCCACCGGCCTGAGCCTGTCAGTGATCTACGACTTCATTGATCCGCTGCTGGGTGGATTCAACCTCGCGAACCTGCTGCTGCGTTATTCGCTGTACGGGGTCTTCGTGATCCTGGGTGTGCGCGGCGCAGCAGCCTTCGGCGCCGACTGGGCGCGCCGCCTCATCGTCGGGCCGGTTGGACTTGCTGTCCTTGGGCTCACCGTTGTGCTGACAGCCGGGTTCTTTGCCGCCAGCGACATCCCTGTTACCTCGACGGGGCTGCTGGACTACAACGACCAGGTGACCGTTGAGGTGTACGGGATGCTCGGGAGGATGTATCCCGCCTATGTAGCAGCCTGCGTCTGCGCGCCGGCGCTCGCTGCCGCAAGGAACTCCCGATACCGGATGCCGCACCGCGTGGGGTCGGGCCTCTTCGGCACGGGCCTGGCGGTGGTGGTGCTGTTCACCGCGCTCACCCTGGTTGCAGACATCGGAGTCTTTATGCTGCTGCTCCCGTTTTCCGCGGTCATCCTGGTGACTCTCGGCCTTGCCGTCATGTGGATGTCGCACCGGCGGCAGATGCGCCGCCCCACGGGGGCTGCAGGCCTGCAGAACGTTACAAAAATGTGAGTTGAAAATCACTGGATTCGTTCACAAATTCATGACCCTGTGCCAGACTAATGAATATGTAACGTCCGCTGCCTGTGGGGGGTCAGCGTGAAGTTGCTATCGAAGCCAGCGGCCATTGGCCGCTGGCTTCGCTTTGTTCCGGGTCCTTATGGAATGGCGGCCGGGGCACCCTGTTCCTAGGTCGCGTCGAGGTCGGTTTCGAGGATTTTCACCAGCGCATCCAATGCGGCGTCCGCGCCGTCGCCTTCGGCACGCAGGACCACCACGTCTCCGTGGGAGGCACCAAGGCTCATGAGCGAGAGCATGCTTGAGGCATCCAGTGCTTCTTCGGCGGGCTCACCCTGCATCGCTATGGTCACTTCCACCGGCTGAGCGGCAGCCGCTTCGGCGAAGAGGGAGGCAGGGCGGGCGTGCAGGCCAACCCTGCTGGCTATGGTGGCTTCGCGTTCTGGCATCGGGGTTCTTCCTTCCGGGTTGGTGTTCTGCCGGCCTCGCTAGAGGCCAAGCTGTTCAAGGATGGGGAGCTGGCTGCGGACCTGGGTCCGGGCTTCGGCAGCGGTCCTGGCCACCAGTGCGGTTCCGGCAAGCGCCTGGGCCTCGGCGAGGGTCACGGAGGAAAGCACCGCGCCCACGGTGGACAGCGCCCGCGGAGTCATGGACAGGGTATTCACGCCGAGTCCGGTCAGCACGACGGCGAGGGCAGGGTCCGCGGCAGCCTCACCGCATACGCCAACATTGCGGGGCACGCTGTCAGCCGCACCGGCTAGCGCGCCGCCCTGGACCGTCATGGCAATCAGCTGCAGCACGGCAGGCTGCCACGGGTCGTTCAGGGACGCCAGGGTTCCCAGCTGCCGGTCAGCTGCCATGGTGTACTGCGTGAGGTCGTTGGTGCCCAGCGAAGCGAACTTCACCTTGGACAGCACGGCCTCGGCCTTGATGGCCGCAGCGGGCACCTCGATCATCACCCCCGGCGTCGCCAGGCCGGCGGCGGCGCACATTACGGCAAAGTCGGACGCCTCGTCGGCGGTGGAGATCATGGGGGCCATGACCCAGACGTCGCAGTCGTGTGAGCCGGCGGCGTCAGCGATCGCTTCCAGCTGGCGGGCCAGGACGCCGGGAGCCGACCGGTCGGTGCGGAAGCCGCGCACGCCCAGCGCCGGATTGGGTTCGCTTTTGTCAGTGAGGAACGGCAGCGGCTTGTCCGCACCGGCGTCGAGCGTCCGTACCACCACTTTCCGGCCGGGGAAGGCATCAAAGACCGCTCCGTAGGCTGCTACCTGTTCCTGCATGCTGGGTTCGGAGTCCCGGCCCAAAAAGCAGAACTCGGTGCGCAGCAGTCCCACGCCTTCCGCGCCGGCCGCAGCGGCTGCCTCGGCGTCCTTGCCGGACCCGACGTTGGCCAGCAGCGGCACCCGATGGCCGTCAGAGGTGCTGCCCACGCCGTTGAAGGCCGGAAGTGAGGAGCGGGCGGCGTATTTCTGTGCGGCTTCGCGCTCGGCGACGCCGGGGTTCACCACCACTGTTCCGGTTCCGCCGTCCAGATAGACTTCCGTGCCGTCAGCAATTGAATCCGCGCTGGCGGCACCTACCACGGCGGGCAGGCCCAGGGAACGGGCCAGGATGGCCGTGTGGGACTGCGGGCCGCCGCCGCTGGTAACCAGCCCGATCACGAGGGACGGATCCAGCGTTGCGGTGTCGGCCGGTGCCAGTTCCTCCGCTGTGAGGATAAACGGAACGTCCGACGCCGGAATGCCGGGTGCGGGCAGGCCGTCCAGCTGCGCCACGATGCGTGAGCGGACGTCCAGGACGTCCTGCGTACGTTCGGCCATGTACCCGCCCAGGCCCTGCAGCATTGCCGCTACTTCCAGCCCGGCTTCCCACACCGCCCGGTCCGCTGCCATGCCCTGGTTGATGTGCTTGCCGGCAGCCTTGAGCAGCATGGGATCCGTAGCCATCATCGCCGTTGCGTCCAGGACCGCCTTTGCGTCGCCCGAAGCAACGGAGGAGCGGTGTAAGAGGTCCTCCCGCACGGCATCCGCGGCGTCCTTCAAGCGGGCCTTTTCCTGGTCGACGGAGCTCTCCGGTGCGTACTTGGAGTCGGCGTCGGGCTCTGGAACGGGCGGAGGCATCCGGAGAGAAGGCCCAAGGACCCGGCCGGGACTGACTCCGATTCCCTTGATGGTGCGCATCACTGAACCTTCCTGTAAACCAAAACCGGATTCCTAGGCAACAACGGGTTCCTCCGCCTTCTTCGATCCGGTGAGCCGCTTGAGCCCAACGAGGACCAGTGCGCTGACGACCATACCGGCCAGGATGGCCACGATGAACATAAAAACGTTGCCAATGGCGAAGAAGACGAAGATTCCGCCGTGCGGGGCCTGCGAGGTGACTCCGGCGGCCATGCAGATGGCACCGGCCACCGCGCCGCCGAGCATGGTGGACGGGATGACGCGAAGCGGATCCGCTGCGGCGAACGGGATTGCGCCCTCGGAAATGAACGCGGCCCCCAGCAGCCAGGCGGCCTTGCCGTTCTCCCGCAGGGCCATGGAGAACTGGCTCTTGTCCAGGACCGTTGCCAGGGCCATGCCAAGCGGCGGGACCATGCCTGCGGCCATCACAGCGGCCATGATCTGCCAGGGAGCCTGGTTGTCGAACGCTCCCTCGCCCAGGCCGGCGACGGCGAAGGCGTAGGCAACCTTGTTGATTGGTCCGCCGAGGTCCGCGCCCATCATCAGGCCCAGGATCACGCCGAGTCCAATGGCGGCGACGCCGGTGAGCCCGGACAGCCAGTCATTCAGGGCGAGGGTCAGCGCCGCGATGGGCCCGCCCAGCACCAGCAGCAGCAAGCCGGAGGCTATGAGTGAGGCTATGAGCGGAATGATGACCACTGGCATCAGCCCGCGGAGCCAGCTGGGAACCTTCCAGCCGCCCACCCACATGGCGACGTAACCGGCCAGCAGGCCTCCGGCGATCCCGCCGAGGAACCCGGCGTCCATGTACAGGGCGACGGCGCCGGCAGTGAATCCCGGGGCAATGCCGGGGCGGTCCGCCAGCGCGTAGGCGATGTAGCCGGCCAGCGCCGGGACCAGGAACCCGAGCGAAATGTTTCCGATCTTCCAGAACACGGCACCCAAATATGCCAGCAGTCCGTCAGGGGGAAGGTTGAAGAGACCCGTTCCGTCCAGGAGGATGTCGCCGTTGGCGACGCCCTCGTCATTCGAGAGCGAAAGTTCATACCCGCCCAGCAGGAAGCCCAAGGCAATCAAGAGGCCGCCGCCGGCAACGAAAGGAATCATGTAACTGACGCCGGTGAGCAGGGCCCGCTTCAGCTGGCCGCCGAAGTTTTCCCCGCCAGTGGAGGCGCGTTCTTCCCCGCCCCCGCCGCCGCCGGACACCGTCCGGGCATTGGGGTCCTTGGCTGCGGCCAGGGCTTCCTCGATCATCACGCCTGGTTCGTCAATGCCGCGCTTCACCGGGCCGCTGACCAGCGGTTTGCCGGCAAAGCGGCCCTTGTCCCGGACATCGACGTCGACGGCGAAAATCACGGCATCCGCGTTCCTGATCACCTCGGGATCAAGCGGGGTGGAGCCCGCGGAACCCTGCGTCTCAACCTGCAGGTCGATGCCGCGCTCCGCGGCGGCGGCAGCGAGGGAATCTGCAGCCATATAGGTGTGCGCAATGCCGGTGGGACAGGCGGTCACCGCCACCAGGCGCTCAGGCCGGGGGCCTGTCGCTGATGCGGGGGCGTCGCCCGACGTCGCTGTCCCGCTGCCGCCATGCACCTCGCCGGTGCGGCGCTCGCCGGTACGGTCCTCGGCGTGGGCGCCGCGGTGTGCGCCTGAGGCCGCTGCTGCCGTCCCGCCGGCGGCCGCACCCGCGGCGCCGGACGCGCCATGCGGGGAGCCTGCAGGTGCGGCGTCCGACGCCGGAGTGCCGGCAGCGCCGGGCTGGGCCGATTCCGGCACCGGTCCCAGGCCCAGGGCGCCGTCTACCAGTTCGACGATTGCCTGCGGCGTCGCCGCGCTGCGCAGCGACGCCGTGAAGTCCTTCTTGATCAGCGACCGTGCAAGCTTTGCCAGCAGCTGCAGATGCTCCTGGTCCGCGCCCTCCGGCGCCGCAATGAAGAACACGATGTCCGCCGGACCGTCCTTGGCTCCCCAATCCACCGGAGGCTTCAGCCGGGCCATCGCCAGGGAAGCCTGTGTCACCGCCGCGGAACGGCAGTGGGGAATGGCGATTCCGCCCGGGACGCCGGTGGCCGTTTTCTGTTCCCTGGCCATGGCATCGGCAAACAGCTCTTCCAGCGTGGTTGCCCGGCCCGCGGCAACCACCTTTTCAGCCAGGTGGCGGATGACCGTTTCCCGGGTGCCGCCGAGGTCCTGGTCCAGGGTGACCAATTCCGGGGTAATGAGTTCTGACATCAGTGATGCTCCTTCGGCGTGGGTGTAGCCGGGCCGCGTCTGGTGCCCGAAGCGGGCACCGGATGCAGTTCAAGGGGGGTCACGGTTACGGCTCCGGGATCCGTTTGCGCGAGGGAAGGCACGGTGGTTCCCGGCAGGGAAGCTGCGGCCGCACCATGTGCCACCGCCTGGCGAAGGCACTCGGGCGGGGTTCTTCCCTCGGTGTGGGCAAGCAGGTATCCGGCCAGCGAGGAATCCCCGGCACCAACCGTGGACTTTGGGGTGACGGGCGGACGTGTTGCCAGCCACGCGCCGTCGGCGGTCACCAGCAGCGCACCCCGTGCACCGAGGGTGGCCAGAACCGCCCCGACGCCCCGCTCCACAAGGGTCAGCGCCGCGCCGGCGGCCAGGGACGGATCCGCTTCCAGCTCATCTCCGGTGGCCACGCCGGTTACCTCGGCGAGTTCTTCCCCGTTGGGCTTGAGCAGGTCAGGTGCCGCGTCGTGCAGCAGGGCACCCAGGAGGGGAGGGCCGGAGGAATCAATGGCCAGCCGCGGGGCGGCGGCTTCAAACCGTGCGCGCAGGGCATGGGCAACTACGGCGTAGTAGTCCGCAGGAACTCCTGGCGGCAGGGAGCCTGCCAGGACCAGCCAGCTTGCCGGGTCCGTTCCTTCCGGGCCGCCGCACGCGTCGACTGCCAGGGCCAGCAGGCTCTCTTGGACCGCAGCGCCCAGTTCCGGCCCGGGAAGGTTGATCTTCGTTGTGGTGCCGTCTGTCTCGGTGAGGGTGAGGTTTGCCCGCAGCGGGGCCCCGATGGGCAGGTTGCGGTGGGCTATGCCCGTGGTTCGCAGTGCCTGCATCACGGGGTCGGCATTGTCTCCCGGAAGCACTGCCACTGCGGGAAAACCGGACGCTGCAAGCGCCCGGCAGACGTTCACGCCCTTGCCCCCGGGCTCTTCGTGAACCCCTGCGGCCCGCTGAACGGCGCCGCGGACCAGGACTCCTGACAGTTCTACTGTCCGGTCAAGGCTTGGATTGGCGGTGAGCGTCACGATGGCGCCCCGGTTCTTTCCTGCGTACATGTGCCCCCGCATTCAGTGGCCGCGACGCACGACTATGCGCTGTCTGCAACGGTAGGTTCCCGGCTTATCCAATGCAATGCTTTGGCGTCCGGCCCGGGTGCTGGCTGCGGCAAACGTCCCGGGTGCCCGCTGGCGCCTAGGCTGGGTGGCATGCATCCGGTCACCTGGTCCGCGCCCGAGTCAGAGCGCGCGGGCACGCACCTGCTCGTTATGCTCCACGGCTACGGTTCGGATGAGTCCGCGATGACTCCGCTGTTCCGCCATTTGCCCCGGGGTGTCACCGGCGCTGCCCTGCGGGGACCCTTCGACGCAGGTGGGCGCAGCGGCTGGTTCCTGCTGGATCCGATGCTGGAATCGGACGAAGCCGACGTGCTGGCCGCGGGATCCAGCCTCCTGGGCACCATTGCCGAGCTTAAACGGCTGGGAGGGTTCACCGGGGTGTCCCTGCTCGGATTCTCGCAGGGCATGGCCATGGCAGTGACCGCCCTTCGGCTCCGGCCGGAAGACTTCACGTGTGTGGTCGGGCTCTCGGGCTTCATTGTTCCCAGTGAGCTGCTCGCGATGTCGGAGCCCCTTCCCGTGAGGGTCCCCTTTTTCTGGGGGCGGGACCGTGCGGACTGGGTAATCCATTCCGGTGCCGTGGCCGGCGCAGCCCAATGGCTGGAGGCGAACACTGCGCTAACAGCCCGGACCTACCCCGGCATGGGTCACCGCATTGGCGGCGAAGAAGGGCGTGACGTGGGCATTTTTCTCCGAACTTTCGCCCTTCCCACGGAAAAAAATAAGGCCCCTTATTAGCGGTCTGACTAGGCATTATATTTTTTTCGGGGGTCGGATCCGTGAAAAACGGCTTCGCGTAAGCATGCTTATGAAGTACGCTTATGGAAAGCGCGGCCCACAGGCCACGCAGACTTTCACTAGTCACTCACACACAGCAAGGAGTATTCACATGGGTATCATTGCTTTCCTTATTCTGGGACTCATTGCAGGCGCCATTGCGAAGGCCCTGCTTCCGGGACGCCAGGGCGGCGGATGGGTTATCACCCTCGTGCTCGGCGTCGTTGGCGCCCTGCTGGGCGGCTTCATTGGTAACGCAATCTTCGGTATCGGCCTCGAGGAGTTCTTCTCGATCCAGACCTGGATCGTGGCCATCCTCGGTTCGCTGGTTGTCCTGCTGGTCTACGGCATGATCACCAAGCGCGGCGCCCGCGCCTAGTAAGTCAGCATGCGGGCAGCGCCCGCAGCCAAGAACGGGCCCACGGAACATGCTTCCGCGGGCCCGTTCTTCGTTAACAGGCCGTCGCGTAGGCTGAATACGCGGATCGCCCGGACTGCGTGTCCGGCACTACCTAAGGAGCATCCATGGGCTTCAAGACCAACAGCGCACTCCGGCTGGCAGGCGGCGCCGTCTTTGACAGCGACGGACGCCCCAAGACCCACATTGCCCGCGGAATTGAGCGTGCCGTGGAAGTCCAGCGACCGCTGGTGCTGGCAAATATCCGGCGCCTGCAGCGCAGGCATCCCGATGCTTCCGCGGCAGAACTCGTGAAGATCCTGGAGCACCATTACCTGGCCGCAGTTGCCGGCGGCGGTGCCGCGGTCGGCGCAACCGCCGTGGTCCCGGCCGTCGGAACCGCGGCCGCCCTGGGGCTTTCCGCAGCGGCCACCTTCGGCTTCCTGGAGGCGACCGCGCTCTACGCACAGTCAGTCGCAGAGCTGCACGGGGTACGGCTGCAGGATCCGGAACGCTCCCGCACAGTGGTGATGGCCATCATGCTCGGCGAAGAAGGTACGGCCATGATGCAGCAGCTGAGCAAGGGCCAGCCCTGGGGAAGCGCCATGGGCGGGGCTTCGTCGGGGATGCTTGGCACGCTCGGATCCACCATTCGCAAACAGTTCCTGAAGAGGATGCTGGCGCGCCAGGGATCGGTGATCATTGGCCGGGCTCTCCCCTTGGGGATCGGTGCAGTCATCGGCGGAGCCGGCAACTACACTATGGGCCGGTCCGTGATCAAGGCTGCGCACCGGGCCTTCGGTGAAGCGCCGGAGACCATCCCGGGCGAGCTGGCCGCGGAGATCCGGGACCTGCCCGAGGGCCGCGGGGCCTGAGGGTGCACTAGCCGAAGATAGCGTGGGCCACCGAAAAGATGGCCAGTCCCGCCAACGAACCCACCACGGTGCCGTTGATGCGGATGAACTGCAGGTCCTTGCCGACCTGCAGCTCGATCTTTTCCGAGGTCTCTTCGGCGTCCCAGCGCTCCACAGTTTCGGTGATGACGCCGGCAATGTCCTTGCGGTACGTCCGCACCAGGTAGCCCGCGGCGTCGCCCACGTAAGCGTTGACCTTCTGTGCCAGCTCCGGTTCGGTAACCAGCCGGGTGCCGAAGTCCTGCACGGCGGATTTGAAGTTGGCGGTGAGCTCACTGTCCGGGTCATCCACGGCGTTGGCCAGGGCGCCCTTGATGGTTGCCCAGGTCTGCGCCATGAGTTCCTTCACCCGCGGATCATCGAGCACCTGCTCCTTGATCCGTTCCGCCTTGGCCATCGCCCCGGGGTCGTGCTGCAGGTCGGAAGCCAGGCCGCGGAGGTATTCGTCCAGCGAGCGTCGGACCTGGTGGTTTGGATCGTCCTGCACGGCATCCAGGAACCGGCCCAGCTCAACCTGCACCCGGTCTCCCACCAGGTCATCCAGGAAACTGGGAACCCACGACGGCGACCTCTCGGCCACCAGCCGGGCCACCACCTCGGGATTCTGGTGCACCCAGTCGTTGAGGCTGTCCACCAGGAGATCCACCAGCTGGTGATGGTGGCCCTCTTCAAATACCTGTTCGGCCATTCGTCCCACGGGCGGTCCCCACGGGACGTCCACCACGTGCCGCCGGAACAGGGATTCGAGGACATCGCGCACGGCTTCGTCGTCCAGGACACGCAGGATCCCCCGGATGGCGGCGGCTCCCTCAGTGGCTACCCGTTCGGCACCCTCGGGGCGGGACAGCCAGGCACCGGCGCGCTGCGCGATGCCGATCGAGTCGAGCTTGGTCTTCACTACCTCGTCGGAGAGGAAGTTGTCCTCCACGAAGTCGCCCAGGGTGGCGCCGATCTGGTCCTTGTTCCGGGGGATAATCGCGGTGTGGGGGATCTTCAGCCCCAGCGGATGCTTGAACAGGGCGGTGACCGCGAACCAGTCGGCCAGGGCGCCGACCATCCCGCCCTCCGCAGCGGCGCGGACGTACTGCAGCCACGGATAGCGGTCCTGGAGGGCAAACGCAATCACAAAGATGATGCCCAGCAGCACCAGCAGCCCGGTGGCCACCAGCTTCATGCGGCGCAGCGCCGCGGCTTTGACGGCATCCTTCTCCAGCAGCGGTGTGCTCACCGGCGCTCCTCCAGTCCCAGCTCGGTTGCGGTGCCGGTCTCCCGGTGCGCGGCAAGTCCGCGCCTGTCCCGCACTGCCATCTAATCAGCAGCACGGCTCCGGCGCCACGCTGCGTGGGCAGCCGTGCCTGCCGTGCGGTTCGAGGCTGCTCACGTAGCGTGGAGGTCCGTACCCGAGCGAAAGGCCACACGTGCAGCCCAAGATCTATGCCCACCGCGGAGCCAGCGGACAATACGCGGAGCACACTAGGGCTGCGTACCTGCAGGCGCTCGAGGAGGGTGCCGACGGCGTGGAATGCGATGTCCACCTCAGCTCCGACCTTGAGCCGGTCCTGCTGCACGACTCCGTGCTGGACCGCACCTCCAACGGCACCGGACCGGTGTCCGGCCACACCCTGGAACAGCTTCGCTCCCTGGACTTCAGCAGCTGGAAGGGGGTGGAGATTCCGGCGGACCGGGGCAGTGCGGCAGAGCAGTTCCTCACCCTTGCCGAACTGCTGGACCTGCTCCTTGCGGCAGGGCGGGACGTGGGCCTGGCCGTTGAATTCAAGCAGCCCGGTCCGTTTGGCCTGCGGCTCGAAGACACCGTCCTTTCGCTCCTGGCGTCCAGGGGCTGGGACGCGGCCACATCCCGCCTCGCCAATATCCACGTCAGCTTCATGAGCTTCAGCCCGGAGTCGGTCGCCCACCTGCGCCGCAGCGTGGACGCAGAGTTCGTGTGCCAGCTGGTGTCCGACGTCGGCGCCGCAGCGATTGCCGAAACGGCAGCCGTGCTGCCGGAGGGAAGCGACGCCCGTGCCGTGCTGGAGGAAGGCCTGGGCCAGGCCCTGTCCCTGCTGGCTGCCGGAACCGCCGGCATAGCGGGTCCGGGAGTGGAGTACATCCACTCCCATCCCGGGACGGTGGGGGACTGGGTGAAGTCCGGACGGACGGTGCGCGCGTGGACAGTGGATGAACCAGCGGACGCAGAGTTCGCTTACGCACTGGGAGTCCGGGAGTTCACCACGAACCATCCCGCCCGGATGCGCCGCATCCTCGACGACCTCACCGGCTCCGGAACAGGCACGGCGCCGCAGCCGTAGGCCCCGCGGCGGGCTTGTGGTTGAGTGGTGCAATGGCCACTCCAATCGAGGACTACGCCCTGATTTCGGACCTCCATACCGGTGCGCTGGTGTCCCGGACGGGGAGCATTGACTGGCTGTGCCTTCCCAGGTTCGACTCGCCGTCAGTGTTCGGGGCGCTCCTGGGCACCGAGGAGCACGGCCGGTGGCTCTTGGAGCCGTGCCAGGCCGGGGCGCGGGTGCTGCGGCGGGAATACCTTGAATCCACCTTCATCCTGCAGACCCACTGGCGCACCGTCAGCGGCGAGGTGCTGGTAACAGACTTCATGCCGGTCAAGGACCGGCGGGCCTCGGTGGTGCGGCGGGTAGAAGGACTGGCCGGAACGGTGCAGATGCGCCAGGAGCTGCAGTGCCGGTTCAACTACGGCACCACTGTGCCCTGGATGCGCCGGGAGACCGTGGGCGGCGTCGAACGGCTGCTGGCCATCGCCGGTCCCAGTGCCATGGTCCTGAGCGGAGGGAACATTCCGCACGGCAGTGACCACAGGCATACCGGAGAGTTCACGGTAGGCAAGGGAGAGACCGTGGACCTGGAACTGCTCTGGTACCCCTCCCACCGCGAGACGCCTGAGGAGGCGGATATTGACGCTGCCCTTGCGGTCACCACCCGGTACTGGCAGGACTGGGCCGGACTCTGCGTGGACCGGGACCGCTACCGGCTGCCCGTCCGGCGCTCGCTGCTGGTACTGCGCGCACTGACCCACGAAGACACCGGCGGGATTGTGGCGGCACCTACGACGTCGCTGCCGGAGGAATTCGGCGGGTCCCGGAATTGGGACTACAGGTACTGCTGGCTGCGGGACGCAGCGCTCACGCTTGAGGCGATGATGACCCACGGGTACGACGACGAAGCGGCGCACTGGCGGAACTGGCTGCTTCGGGCCGTGGCCGGTGACCCGGGTGACCTGCAGATTATGTACGCGGTGGACGGCGGGCGGGAGCTGCCCGAGAGGATCCTTCCGCAGTTCCCCGGCCATGCCGGCTCGCTCCCGGTCCGGCTCGGCAACGGTGCCGTTGAGCAGTACCAGGGCGACGTCGTCGGCACGGTGATGGTGGCATTGGCCAGGCTCCGGGACCGCGGAGTCGCTGAAGACAGCTTCTCCTGGCCGCTGCAGCGCGCGCTGCTGGGATTCCTGGAACGCCACCTGGAGGACCCCGACCACGGAATCTGGGAGGTGCGGGGGGAGCCGCAGTTCTTTACGCATTCCCGCGTCATGATGTGGGCGGCGTTCGACCGTGCTGCCCGGGCGGCACGGGAGAGCGACATGGAGGGGCCGGTGGAACTCTGGGAAGCAATCCGGGACGGACTGCGTACTGAGATCCTTGACCGCGGCTACGACGCGGGCCGGAATACGTTCGTGCAGTGCTACGGCGCTGCCGAAGCAGACGCCTCGCTCCTGCAGCTCACCCACGTCGGGTTCCTGGACTACGACGATCCGCGGATGCTCGGGACCGTGGCCTTCCTGGAGCGGGAACTGCTCAATGGGCAGGGACTGCTGCTGCGCTACCGCAGCGGGACGGGAGTGGATGGGCTGGAACCCGGGGAGAACCCCTTCCTGGCCTGCAGTTTCTGGCTGGCCGAACAGTACGCCCACACCGGTCGGCTGGACGAGGCGATCCGGCTGATGGACCAGCTGGTGGGCTACGCCAACGAGGTTGGCCTGCTGAGCGAGGAATATGACACAGTGAACGGGCGCATGGCAGGCAACTATCCGCAGGCGTTCTCCCACCTGGCGCTGGTCCGGGCGGCGGATGCCATCCACGCCGCGGAAGCCGGCCTGCTGCGCCGCAGGTCCCAGACAGCCGAACCGATGGAAAGCAGCCCATGAACAAACAGAACGCCTCTGCCGCGGCCATGGCTGCCCTCCTTGGCATCAGCGCGGTCAACCACTTCCGCAACCCCGGCTTCTACGCAGGAGTCGTTCCCCACAGCCTCTGCCGGGACAAGGGAGGCCGCTTCGGCGTGCTGACCCGCAGCCAGTGGATCAGTGCCAGCGGCGTCATCGAGGCGGCCGCTGCCGGGGCCCTGCTGGTTCCGGCCACCCGGCGGGCAGCCGCCACCGGGACAGCGCTGATGTACGTGGTCTTTATTGCCGGCCACCTCAGTGCCCTGGAGCGGGCCTTCGGGGAGCAGGGTTCGGACCGTGACAAGGTGATCCACGCCGTGCGCCTGCCCCTGCAGCTGCCCCTCATCCGCTGGGCCTGGAGCCTTCGAGGAGCCTAAAAACAGCTGTTCCCGCCCGGTAGTCCGAGCGGGAACAGCTGTTTTCGTTACTTCAGGAATGCCTAGTTCAGGCCCGGCTGGAAGACCACCTTGATGCAGCCGTCTTCCTTCTTCTGGAACTTCTCGTACAGTTCCGGGGCCTCCTCAAGGCCGGCCCGGTGCGTCACCAGGTCCATGACGCCCAACGGATCCGCGGAGTCCTCAACCAGCGGAAGCAGGTCATCGATCCAGCGCTTCACGTTGGCCTGGCCCATGCGGAAGTTCAGCTGCTTGTCGAACATGGTCATCAGCGGCATGGGGCTGGCGGTGCCGCCGTAGACGCCGCTCAGGGAAACCGTGCCGCCGCGCCGCACCGCGTCGATCGCGCTGTGCAGCACGGACAGCCGGTCCGTTCCGGCGGTCTCCATGGCCTTCTGCGCGAGTGCATCCGGGAGCAGACCTACAGCAGCCTGGGCGAAGGACCCCACATGGGAGCCGTGGGCTTCCATGCCGACGGCGTCCACCACCGAGTCCGGTCCGCGGCCCTGGGTCATCTCACGCAGCTCATCGCCGAGATCCTTGGAGAAGTCCAGCACTTCGGCCCCGTAGCGGGCGGCAAGGTCCCGGCGTTCTGCCTGCGGTTCGATGCCGATCACGCGGTAACCGAGGTGGGTGCCGATCCGTGCGGCGAACTGGCCTACGGGACCAAGCCCGTAAACGGCTAGGGTTCCGCCGTCGGGCACATTGGCGTACTGCACGCCCTGCCAGGCGGTGGGAAGGATGTCGGAGAGGAAGAGGTACTTGTCATCCGGGCCTTCGGAGCTGACCTTGATGGGGCCGTAGTCGGCGTGCGGGACGCGCAGGAACTCAGCCTGTCCGCCGGGAACCGAGCCGTAGAGCTCCGAGTAGCCGAACAGTGCCGCCCCGGAACCCTTTTCCCGTACCTGGGTGACCTCGCACTGGGTCTGGAGGCCCTGGCGGCACATAAAGCACTCGCCGCAGGCAATCTGGAACGGAATCACCACGCGGTCGCCGCGCTTGAGGTTGGTGACGGCGCTGCCGACCTCTTCCACGATGCCCATTGGCTCGTGTCCCACGATGTCCCCGGCGTTCATGTAAGGGCCCAGGACCTCATAGAGGTGCAGGTCCGAGCCGCACAGTGCGGTGGAGGTGATCCGGATGATCGCGTCCGTAGGCTCCTGGATCACCGGATCGGGAACCTCTTCGACGCTGACCTTCCGCTTGCCCTGCCACGTAACTGCCTTCATCCTGACCTCCTGCTGGTTGCTGCGGGATAAGTTGCCACCATCCTGCCAAATTTATAAGCCTGCTGACAATTGTGCGGCGCGGCGGGGCCCGGGAGGGTGAAGCGGCGGACGGGAAGAATGCGTGCTGCCGGCGCTGCAGGCGGGCGCTATCCCGGACGGCGGAAAACCTCCGTGCTGCGCTGCAGGAACGCCAGCTCGAAGGCCAGCTCGTTGTCCAGGGGATCAGGATGTTCCGGTACCCGCGGAAGGCATACGGGCAGCCGTTCGGGGATCTGCACCGAAACCGTCGTGTGCCCGCCGGCGACGGGCTGGGAGGGCACTTCATCTGCGCGGGCAAGGAGCTCGTCCAGGGCCAGCGCGTCCAGATGGGATGCGCGTGAGAGGTTCACAATCAAATGTGCGCCCAGCAGGGCAGTATGCCGAAGGATCCCGACCAGGTCGCCGCAGTTTTCCGGCACCAGGCATCCGCGCACTTCAATGCAGGCGGAAGAGGTCTTCGTGTCGATTCGTACCAGTACCCGCAGGGTGTGCTCCATGCCAGCTCCACGCACAAGAAAAATCCGCGGCCTCTGCTTAACCTGACCTGCAATATAGCAACGGTTTGCGGGCGGTGTCGCCTTGGAAGGGCTCCTCGTTCCGGAATGTCCGAGTACCCGCCAGTAGGGTTGCGGTGCGCCGGTGCCCGTGGTGGCTATTCGCGTCCTGAGGCGAGCACCGTATCCACGGTTGCTTCGGCGATGGCTTCCTCTTCGTCGGTTGGGACCACCAGTACCTCGATCGCCGATTCCGCCGAACTGATCCTCCGGACCTCTTTCGAGCGCACGGCGTTGGCCTCCGGGTCGAGGCGCACGTTCAGTGCGCCCAGCATGTCCACCACCTGCGCACGGAAGTCGCCGGCGTTCTCGCCGATCCCGGCAGTAAAGACGATTGCCTGCGCCCCGCCCACAGCCACATGGTAGGCACCGATGTACTTCGCAAGCCGGTAGGCGGCTATTTCAAGGGCCAGCCGGGCCTGCTCACTGCCGGCATCGGCGTCCACTTCAACCTCCCGCATATCCGCTGCGCCGCCCAGTGCGAGCAGCCCGGATTCCCGGTTCAGCAGGTTGTCGATGTCATCCGGGCCGTAACCCTCCCGGCCAAGGAACACCAGGATGGACGGGTCGATGTCCCCGGAGCGGGTTCCCATGACGAGTCCGGCCATGGGGGTGAAGCCCATGGAGGTGTCGATGCTCCGGCCCTCTTTCAGGGCCGTCACGGAGGCGCCGTTGCCCAGATGGGCGATCACGGCGTCGAGCGTCTCCGCCGGCACGCCCAGGAAATCGGCGGCCAGCCCGCTTACGTAGTCGCAGCTGGTCCCGTGGAAGCCGTAACGGCGGATCCCGTACCTGCGGTACAGGGACTGCGGGATGGCGTAGCGCCAGGCACGCTGGGGAAGGGTGCGGTGGAACGCGGTGTCAAAGACCGCCACCTGCGGGACATTCGGATACAGGTCCGCTACGGCACGGATACCCATGGCGCTGGCTGGATTGTGCAGCGGAGCCAGCGGGCTGAGGCGTTCAATGGCGCGGGTGATCTCGTTGTCCACCAGGACGGGCTGGCTGAAACGCTCGCCGCCGTGGACCACCCGGTGCCCGACGGCGTCGATGGACTTCCCGTCCAGGGCCTCGGCGACTTCCCGGTGCAGGCGGACGAGCGCCTCGTGGTGGTCCGGGACCTCCTGGCCGCCAATACGGTCAATGAGGCCCTTGGCCACAACCTCGCGCGTATCTGTGTCCCGTACCTGGTACTTCAGGGACGAGGATCCGGAGTTGACCACTAGAACCAGCATTTAGTCCTCCTGCGCCTGGACGGCGGTGATGGCCACGGTGTTGACGATGTCATCAACGGTGCAGCCGCGGGATAGGTCGTTGACCGGTTTGCGCAGGCCCTGCAGGATCGGGCCGACCGCCACTGCGCCGGCGGACTGCTGGACGGCCTTGTAGGTGTTGTTGCCGGTGTTCAGGTCCGGGAAGATGAACACCGTGGCCTGGCCGGCCACGGAGGATCCGGGTGCCTTGGATGCCGCCACCGAGGCATCCACGGCGGCGTCGTACTGGATGGGGCCTTCCACCGGCAGTTCGGGGCGGGCCTTGCGGACCAGCTCGGTTGCTTCGCGAACCTTTTCCACGGAACCGCCCTTGCCGGAAGCACCCGTGGAGTAGGAAAGCATGGCGACCCGCGGCGTAATTCCAAACTGCTCGGCCGTGTCCGCGGAGGCCAAGGCAATGTCCGCGAGCTGCCCGGCGTCCGGTTCGGGGTTCACTGCGCAGTCGCCGTAGACCAGCACGCGGTCCTGGAGCAGCATCAGGAACACGGAGGAGACAATCTGCACGTTTTCCCGGGTGCGGATGAACTCAAGTGCCGGGCGGATCGTGTTGGCGGTGGTGTGCGCTGCGCCGGACACCATTCCGTCCACCCTGCCCAGCTTCACCATCATGGTTCCGAAGTATGCCCCCTGAAGCATACGTTCGGCGGCTTCGTCGAGGGTCACGCCCTTCTTCGCCCGCAGCTGCTGGTACTCCCGTGCGAAGTCGTCCCGCATTCCGCTGGTAGCCGGGTTGATCACGGTGATCCCGCTGAGGTCGATGCCTTCGCTGGCGGCCAGTTCACGGACCTGGTCGGCAGGACCCAGCAGCGTCAGGGAACAAACGTCGCGGCGCCGCAGGATCTCCGCCGCGCGCAGGATCCGCACGTCCAGCCCTTCGGGCAGCACGATGTGCTGGCGCTTGGTACGCGCCCGGACAATGAGCTCGTTCAGGAACCGCAGCGGCGTCGTCTTCTCCGGACGGGGCAGCTCCAGGCGTTCAAGCAGTTCGTTTTCGTCCACGTACCGGGACCAGACTCCAAGCGCCGCAGCGACCTTGCGCGGCTGGCCGGTTGCGATTTCGCCGCGGACGTTGCTTACGTCGCGCGCCGCGGCATAGGTGTCCGACTCCACTGCGAAGACCGGGAAGGGCGCCTGGGCCAGGAGGGCCAGGATTCCCGCTTCCAGGGGCAGGCCGCCGGTGAGGATCATGCCGCTGGGGACCGGAAACTCGGAGGAGAAGGAGGACGCCAGTGCTGCCACCATCACATCCGCCCGGTCACCGGGTGCGATCACCAGCGAGCCGTCCGCCAGCTGTCCGATGAAGTTTCCCACGGTCATGGCCGCCACCTTCACACCGGTGACGTCCCGTTCCAAGGACCGGCTGCCGGCTATCTGCCGGGCGCTGAGCGCCTTGGCGACTTCGGAAATGGAAGGCTGGGAGATTTCGTTCAATTCCGGCAGTACGTAGACCGGACGGTGGGAAGCGCCGGGCCGGACGTGGGCGCGCAGCTCATCCACGGCGCCTTCCTCGGCGCGGTTCACCATCACGGCCAGCAAATCGCACTTGGCGGCGGCGAGCTCGCGCCGGGAAACGTCGACGGCGTCTGCCGCTTCTTCCACACCCATGTCCCGGGCGTTTACCACCGCCATGACCATGGCACCCAGGTTGTTCGCAAGGCGCGCGTTGAGATCGAACTCCAGGGCGACGTCGTGCCCTGAAAGGTCCGTGCCCTCCACGATCACCACGTCACAGTCCGCCGCTATTTCGCTGTAGACCGCCAGGCAGCGGGCATCAACTTCGCCCCGCTCCCCGGCAACCAGCAGTGCGCGCAGCTCCGGACGGGTGAGGCCGCCGCGGCAGTTGGAGGTGCTGAGGTCAAAGCGGCGCTGCATCAGCCGCACCATCGGGTCGTTCTCGCGGTCGGTGCCCTCCACGATCGGACGGAAGAAGCCGATCCGGTCTGCGTGCCGCTGGAGCATGTCCGCCAGGCCAAGGGTGATCAGGGACTTGCCGGATCCCGGAGTCATGGCGCTTACATAGATTCCGCGGGCCATGGCGATGTCCGTTCTCTAGGAAGGCGCCCGCGCGCAGGCGGGCCTAATCCATACTTGCAAAGCCAACTGCACATAGCCAGCAGCCTGTGTTTACACTTGTACCCGCGGCCTTCTTATGACCGTTCCTGGCATCCCCCCACAGCAAGGACCCAAGCAAGTGAGCCTGTTCCGTACCAAGCCGATTGAGCAATCACTGGCAGATGCAGACGAGGAGGGGAGGCGGCTCAAAAGGTCCCTGACCACCTGGGACCTTATGATCATGGGCGTCGCCGTGGCCGTAGGCGCCGGCATTTTCTCCGTTGGTGCCAAAGCCGCGGCTGAGTTCTCCGGTCCGGCCGTCACGCTGTCCTTCATCCTGGCTGCCGTCACCTGTGCCCTGGCGATCATGTGCTACGCGGAATTCGCCACGGCGATCCCGGTTGCCGGGTCTGCATACGTCTTCACGTACGCCACCATGGGGGAGCTGATCGCCTGGATTATCGGCTGGAACCTCATCCTGGAACTCTTCACGGCCGCGGCTGTCATCGCCAAGTACTGGGGGATCTACCTCAGTGAGGTCTTTGCGCTGATCGGCTGGGACATTCCGCCCACCATTTCCCTCGGCCCGGTGGACATGACCTGGGGTCCGTTCCTGATCGTGGCCCTCTTCACCGTGCTGCTCGTGATGGGCACTAAGCTCTCCGCCCGCGTCGGCAACATCTTCACCCTGATCAAGATCGGCGTCGTGCTTTTCGTGATCGTGGTCGGGTTCTTCTACATCGACTTCGAGAACTACACCCCGTTCATTCCGGACCCGGTTTCCACCGCATCTGCCGGCAGCGAAGGCGTCATGGCCCAGTCGCTGTTCTCCTTCATGACCGGCGCAGCCCCGGCCCAGTACGGCGTACTGGGCGTCTTCGCCGGCGCTGCCGTGGTGTTCTTCGCCTTCATCGGGTTCGACGTCGTAGCCACCTCCGCAGAGGAGGTCAAGAACCCCGGACGCACCCTGCCCCGCGGCATTTTCGCCGGCCTGGCCGTGGTGACCGCCCTGTACATCGGCGTCTCCCTGGCGCTGACCGGCATGGTCTCCTACACGGAGCTTGCATCGGTTGAGGCACCCAACCTGGCTACGGCCTTCAGCCTGGTGGGCAACACCGGTGCCGCGCAGGTAATTGCCATTGGGTCGCTGATTGGACTCACCACCGTGATCATGGTGCTGCTGATGGGTCTGGCCCGTGTGGTGTTGGCCATGTCCCGCGACGGACTGCTGCCCCGCTCACTGTCCCGGACCAGCTCCAAGCACGCCACACCGGCCCGCCTGCAGATCCTGTGCGGCGTCCTGGTTGCTCTGGTTGCCGGCTTCACCCAGGTGGACCTGCTCGAGGAAATGATCAACATCGGCACGCTCTCGGCATTCGTCGTCGTCAGCGCCGGAGTGCTGGTGCTGCGCCGTAAGCGCCCGGACCTCAAGCCCGCCTTCCGGGTGCCGTTCGGCCCGGTGCTTCCGGTGCTCTCCGCCCTGTTGTGCCTGTACCTGATGACCAACCTGTCCGTTGAAACCTGGATCTACTTCATGTTCTGGCTGGCATTCGGCTTTGTGCTGTACTTCATCTACGGCCAGCGCCGTTCCCGGCTGAACCCGAAGAACGCCCAGCCGCTGCCGGCCGGCGGAGCCACCGCGGTTACGCCGCAGGAGCAGCCCAAACAGTAGTTCTCCCGCGCCGCGCCGCGTCGGGCAACGGTTCAGGTTCGCCGCTTCCAGTGGCAGACTGGGCGCATGCTAGTAGCCTTCTCCGTTGCCCCGTCCGGTGTTGGACCCGAAACAGGTCCCAGCGGTCCTTCTGCTGATGCTTCAGTGCACGACGCCGTTGCCGCCGCCGTGAAAATCGTCCGCCAGTCCGGCCTGCCGAACCGCACGGACGCCATGTTCACCACGATTGAGGGTGAATGGGACGAAGTCATGGAGGTGGTTCGCCGCGCCACTGAAGCGGTGGGCCGGTACGGAAGCCGGGTATCCCTGGTGCTCAAGGCGGACATCCGCCCCGGCCATACCGGGGAGCTGGCCGGCAAGGTTGAGCGGCTGGAACAGGTGCTGGCAGCCGAAGACGAATATCGCGGACACTCCTAGCTCCAACGCAGCGCCCGGAGAAGCCGCCGCGGAAGGCGGCACCTTCTTGTCAGGCCGGACCCGGGCGCCCGGGGAGGGGAACTTCCGGCGGGCAGCTGAAGCCTAAGCTGGAACCATGAGCTCTACCCATGTTTCCCCGGCAGCCAACTGATGGGCCGCCAGCGCCCCGGCAAGAGCAAGCCGGAAGAACCCGTACCCGGAAGCGGGCCGGTAGCAGGCCGTTATGAGATCGACACGGGAACCTGCGAACTGCTGCCGGACCAGTTCTCCTCCACCGGCTGGCTCCTGAAAATCAACGGCGTGCACTCCTCGCACATCGATCTGGCGAACCCGCGGGAGCTGGATTTCGAGTACATGCGGTGGATCGCGGCCCTCGTGGAATCCAGGTTCCCGGCAGATGCCAGGCTGCGTGCACTGCACCTGGGCGGAGGAGCATGTTCCATGGCCCGCTACTTCGCGGACGTGTATCCCGGTGCCCGGCAGGTCGTCGTCGAACTGGACGGGAAACTCGCGGAACTGGTGCGCGGCTGGTTCGACCTTCCCCGCGCCCCGCTGATGCGGCTGCGCGTGGGTGAAGCCCGGGAGGTCACCGAATCCCTCAGCGAGGACAGCCGGGACCTGATCATCCGCGACGTCTTCGCCGGGGACAAGACTCCGGCCCCGCTGACCTCTGCGGAGTTCCTGGCGCACGCGAAGCGCGTCCTGGCGGCGGACGGACTCTACGTGGTCAACTGCGGCGACGCTCCTGACCTCAAGACAGCCCGCCGCGAAGCAGCAACCATCGCGTCAGCCTTCCGCCACACCGCCATCATTGCGGACCCCGCCATGCTCAAGGGCAGGCGCTACGGAAACATCATCATTGCCGGTTCGGACGTTCCCTTCGCCGAGGACGCCTCGCTGCCGCGCACGCTGCTGGGCGGGGCGATGCCGGCCCACCTGTGGGAGGACGCGAAGGTCCGGTCCTTCGGCCGCGGGTCCCAGGTGATCCGCGACGCCGAGACAGCGGGAGTAACCGCAGACAAGGCCGGGCCGTAAAAGGGAAGTGGCCCCCCCCGCCGGGGGGGGCCCAGACCAGATTGAGCGGGGGGGGTAAGGGTGGAGTCGCCCCGGGCCGCGGCGA
>NZ_VTFV01000001.1 GCF_009192745.1 Arthrobacter citreus | reverse complement strand
GCCCCCGAGCCCGGGGTCTTACCCCCAGACCGGGCGGGCCATAACCGGGTACGGCCCCCCCCCGGCGGGGGGGGCCACTTCCCTGATGCAGCTGGGGAGATAAGGGTCTAGACGCCCAGGGCAGCTTCGATCGGGCCAACGCAGAAGAAGACGGCGAACGCCAAGGCGACAATCCACATCACCGGGTGGACTTCCCGGGCCCGGCCCTGCACGGTGCGGATGATCACGTAGGAAACGAAGCCGGCTCCCAGGCCGTTGGCGATGGAGTAGGTAAAGGGCATCAGCACGATGGTCAGGAAGGACGGCAAAGCCAGTCCGATGTCCGACCAATCGATCTTCGCCACCTGGGTGGTCATCAGGTAACCCACGACGACGAGTGCCGGTGCCACTGCTTCGAACGGCACCAGGTAGATCAGCGGGGTCAGGAACATGGCTGCGATAAACAGCAGGCCGGTGACGATCGATGCCAGACCGGTGCGGGCGCCTTCGCCGATGCCGGCGCCTGATTCAACGAACAGCTGGTTGGAGGAGACGCTGGCACCGCCGCCGGCGATCGCGCCGGCTGCGTCAACAAGCAGCACACGGTCAACGTTGGGGATATTGCCGTCCTTGTCGATGCTTCCGGCGCCGGTGGAGAGACCCACCATGGTTCCCATGGCATCAAAGAAGATGCTGAGCAGGATCACGAAGGCCAGCAGCGACGCACCGATGATGCCCATCGTCTCAAAGGACCCGAAGAGGCTGAAGTTGCCGATCAGGGAAAGATCGGGGGCGCCCCACTGCGGCATGCTTGGGGTGACCAGGGACCAGCCGGTTGCTACGCCTGCGCCCTGGCTGCCGGGGGCGGCAACGGTTTCAATGATCACGGCCAGCGCCGTGGACGACAGGATGCCAATAAGGATGGCGCCGCGAACCTTGCGGGCCATGAGCACGATGGTGAGGATCAGGCCAAAAACGAACACGAAGGTCGGCCAGCCCAGCAGGTCTCCGCCGGAGCCAAGCTCCACAGGAACAGTGGTGCCGGCGGCGTCCGGGACGCGGCGGACAAAACCGGCGTTGACGAATCCGAGCAGCGCAATGAAGAGCCCAATGCCCACAACGATGGCGGTCTTGAGGCTCGCCGGAACAGCCCTGAAGACCGCTGTCCGGAACCCGGTCAGCACCAGGATAAGCATCGTGATGCCAGCCAGGACTACCAAACCCATCACATCGGGCCAGGTGAGGTCATCGGTCGTGGCAACGGTGACGGCGACGAACGCGTTGACGCCCAGCCCGGTGGCCAGGGCAAACGGGTGCTTGGCCCACGCGCCCATGATGATGGTCAGGACACCGGCAACCAGTGCTGTGGCCGCGGCGACCGCAGGTGCACCCAGGACGTTGCCGGCACCGTCTTCTCCTCCGAGGATCAGCGGGTTCAGGACCACGATGTAGCTCATGGCGAAGAATGTGGCCAGACCTCCGCGGATCTCCGTTCCAACTGTGGAGCCCCGCTTGGAGATTTCGAAATACCGGTCCAGTCTTGAACCTTGCTTGAGCATGACTGTTTTCCTCTGAGTGAGTGTTGTGGCTCGGGGATGTGCGAAAGCACCAGTTTCGATATTAGTCCTGCGGTGCCCCGAGCTTTTAATGCGCAGGTCCGCGCCGAAACATGTACCACCGCTCGGGAACCTTCGCGGGTAGGCTTTCAATAGGAGCGCAGCCAAAGGTGGTTGTGTGCACCCGAAGGGAGCCGATTGTGTTCGATGCTGAGTTTGAGGCGGACCCGGTCCGCTCCGGAATCGTGGTCGGTGTGGATGGTTCGGACCAGAGCATCTGCGCCCTCACCTGGGCCGCCAGGGAAGCGCGCCGCCGGAATGTCCCGCTGCACGTGGTGACGGCCTACACGGTTCCCATCTTCGCGGCGTCCTCCATGGACGCCGGGTACACCGCCGTCGACGACGCAGTGATTCGCGACGGCGCCCGCTCCGTCCAGGAAAAAGCCCTGGCGCGTATCTCCCAGCCGGGACTCGAAGTCATGTCCCGGGTGGAGAGCGGAGACGCCGCCGCAGTGCTCCTTGAACTATCCCAAGACGCAGAACTCATGGTGGTCGGGTCCCGCGGCCGGGGTGGATTCGTTGGGCGGCTGCTTGGGTCCGTGTCCAGTGCCCTGCCCGCCCACGCCAAATGCCCCACTGTCATTGTTCCGCTTCGGACCGCCGGCCGGCTGCCCGAATCCGGTGTTTCGGCCCCCGCAGGCTCCCCGGTGACGGACGACGTGCACCAAGCGGTCGTCGTCGGCGTTGACGGTTCCGAGCAGGGACGTGCCGCCTCCCTGGTGGCTGCCGAGCAGGCCCGCAGCACTGGGCTGCCGCTGCGCATTGTCTGTGCACTTCCTCCGTTCAGCGGTTCGCTGGCCTGGGTTCCGGCCCCGCTGGACGTCGATGCGCTGCATGCGGAACTGATGGAGCAGCTGACCGCCGGCCGGAACTGGCTGCAGAGCCACTTCCCGGACGTGGAGATGTCCGTAGAGCTGGTCGACGGTCCGCCTGCGGAAATCATGGTGGGCCGCACCGCCAACGTTGAACTGGTGGTGCTTGGCACGCGTGGCCGGGGCGGGTTCGCCGGCATGCTGCTGGGCTCAACCAGCCAGAGCGTGCTGCACCACGCGAAGGGCCCCGTCATGGTGGTTCCCGACTACGACGATCCCCGATTGGCGGACCGGGCGAAGTTCGGCCCGATGGCCGAAGAGTAGGACCTGGCTCAGGCGTGCCGTTCGCCTTCGTGGACGGCATGCCGTTCCGGTTCGAGCTGGAACGTGCAGTGCTCGGTGTCGAAGTGGCTTGAAAGGCAGTTCGAGAGCCGGTCCAGAATGGTGTCCATCCCGTGCGGTGTGAGGTACTCCTCATCCACCACAACATGGGCGGAGAACACCGGAACCCCGGAGGTGATGGTCCAGATGTGGATGTCGTGGGCGTCCTGGACGCCGTCCACCCGGACTATGTGTTCGCGGATCATCTCCACATCCACCCCCTGCGGCGTGGCTTCGAGCAGCACATCGATTACTTCGCGCAGCAGCGACCAGGCGCGCGGCAGGATCATCGCCGCAATCAGGAACGAAGCCCAGACATCGGCCTGCTGGTAACCGGTCAGGATGATGACGACGGCGGAGACCACCACCGCGGCCGAACCCAGCAGGTCCCCAAGTACCTCCAGGTACGCGCCGCGCACATTCAGGCTCTCCTTGCGTCCCGAGTGCAGGATCAGCAGCGAAACCAGGTTGGCAAGCCCGCCCACGATCGCCGCGAAGAGCATGATCCCGGTATGGACCTCCGGAGCGTCTCCGATCCTGCGGACCGCTTCGGTGAAGATGACGACGGCGATCACGATTAGCAGCACGGCGTTGGCCAGCGCGGCCAGGACCTCCGCCCGCTGGTAGCCGTAGGTCCGTTTCGATGTTGCCGGCCGGCCTGCAATCCATGCGGCCAGCAGCGCGATGGAAACCCCGGCGGCGTCGGAAAGCATGTGCCCGGCGTCGGCAAGCAGGGCCAGGGAGCCGGAGATCAGCGCCCCGGCTGCCTGGATGACCACCACCGTGATGGTGATGAGGAAAACTGCCAGCAGCTTGCGGCGGTGCCTGCCGGTGGCTGTGCCTGACGGCAGGCCATGGCTGTGGCCGGAATGATCGCCCATACCTACAGGCTAGCTAGCCCCAGCCCAGTTCGTGCAGCCGGGCGTCGTCGATGCCGAAGTGGTGGGCCACCTCGTGGATGACGGTGATGCGGATTTCGTCAACCAGTTCTTCCCTGCTTTCACACATGCGGGTCAGCGGACCGCTGAAAATGACAATCCGGTCCGGGAGGGAGCCCGCTCCCCACCACGAGTCGCGCTCGGTCAGCGGCGTGCCGTCATACAGGCCCAGCAGTTCAGTCTCCGGGTCTTCGTGCGGGCCGGGAATGTACTCGTCCTCGATGAAGACAGCCACGTTGTTCATCGCCTTGGCCAGGTCCTCCGGGATGGAGTCCAGGGCGTCGTCGACGGCGGCTTCGAAGTCATCGGGGCTCATCTCGATCGGCACATTTCCACTCTAGCCGGGGGCGCCCGGAACCCGATTTTGAAGATCGCGCGAATAGGCCCTATAGTTTTATAAGTCCGCAGCCGGGAAACACGACTGGAGCCGGGAAGTTTTCGGTGCCAGCCAAGTTGAAAGCTGCGTGTTCTGAGCCCCCATCGTCTAGCGGCCTAGGACACCGCCCTTTCACGGCGGCGGCACGGGTTCGAATCCCGTTGGGGGTACTCACGAGAGTGGTAATCGCACCGCTGAAAAGCTGGTAGAGTTTACACTCGTGAAAAGCAAGGCCCTGTAGCGCAGTTGGTTAGCGCGCCGCCCTGTCACGGCGGAGGTCGCGGGTTCAAGTCCCGTCAGGGTCGCTCAGATTTTCTGAAGCGATTTGGAAGATCTCGGTGATCATCTCTTCGATGATGCCCGGCTCTGTAGCTCAGTTGGTAGAGCGTTCGACTGAAAATCGAAAGGTCACCGGATCGACGCCGGTCGGAGCCACCAGCTAAAACCCCGTACTCGATGAGTGCGGGGTTTTTCTTTGCCCGGGACGAGTCTTGGTTTCTCCTTCCTTCCCGGCTGGGGCTGTGGTTGCATGCAGGTGGGGGACCAAACCGCCGGCCGGCCCGCGCACGGCCGTCAGAGGAGCGAGATGCCCGGTTTGAAGGCCAGCCCGGTCATACCCGGTCCGGAAGGAAACGGCTCATGAGTCCGGCGCCTGGCGGCGGACCCGGTGAGGCGCCCTTCAACGGGCGGCTGGCACTGCTGCTGGCCATGGCCATGTTCGTGCTTGTGGTCGATACCTCGATCATGAACGTCTCGATCTCCGCCGTGGTGCACGACGTCGGCGCGACGGTCAGCGGACTGCAGTCGACGATCGCCCTGGAGGCGCTGGTGTCTGCAGCGTTCATCCTGATCGGCGGCAAGATCGGCGATCTGTTTGGGCGCAAGCGGGCCTACATCATTGGGCTGGTTTGCTATGCCGTCGGTGCCGTCGCCATGACCCTGGCACAGAGCCTGCTGCCGATTATTCTCTTCTGGGCGGTGATCGGCGGCCTTGGTGCCTCGCTTCTGCTGCCGGCAATCCAATCCCTCATTCACGGCAATTTCGAGGGAGCCGCGCAGCAGCGGGTCTACGCGCTCGTTGGCGCCTCGGCGGCAATTGCGGCAGCGGTCGGTCCGCTGCTGGGCGGCTTCATCACCACATTCCTGTCCTGGCGCGTGGCCTTCCTGCTGGAGGCCCTCGTCATCGCCGTGGTGCTGGCCGGAATCAAACTAGTCCACGATGTTCCCTACGAGGGGCCGAGGACCCTGGACGTGGCCGGATCACTGCTGTCCATCCTGGGGATGGGCGGGATTGTGCTGGGCATCCTGGTGTGGCAGGAGGGCGGCGAAGCCGTGGGTGCGCTGCTGGCTGCCGGCGCCGTTGGACTGGGCTCGCTGGTCCTGTGGCTCATCCGGCGCAAGCGCCGGGGAAAGCCCACCCTGCTGGACCCGGACCTTTTCCGGTCGAAACCCTTCCGGTTTGGTGCCACGGGGCAAATGCAGCAGCAGATAGCCCTGGGAGGCACCATGATCGTGCTGCCCATCTACCTGCAGATGGTGCTTGGCTACAACGCCATGGAATCAGGGCTGTCCATCGCACCGCTCTCCCTGACCATGTTCGCCGTCGCACTGATTGCCGGGAAACGGGCAGCCAAGCGACGCCCCGCCGGCCTGATCAGGTGGGGGTTTCTGCTCCTTGCCGCCGGCCTCGTGCTGCTCCTGCCGGTGATACCGCGAGCCGACTCCGGATGGTGGCTGCTTGTTCCGCTGCTCATCGCCGGATCCGGGCTGGGGCTGCTGGTCTCCCAGCTGAACAACTACACCCTGTCTCCAATCTCCGACGAACGGGTCAGTGAGGCAGCAAGCGTGAACTCCGCTGCAGGGTCCTTTGGCCTGTCCTTTGGGCTGGCTTTTGCGGGCGGCATCATGCTGGCGGCGCTGTCCCTGATCTTCACCAGTCTGTCCGAATCCAGCACGGTCCTGCCGGACAATGAAAAGCAGCAGGTGGCCCGGGTACTTGAGGATGACGCGCAGCTCCTGAGCGATACCCAGCTCCAGGATCTGCTGCAGGGCCAGCCGGCGGAGAGCCAGGCAGAAATCCTGCGCATCAACACCGAGGCGCGGCCGGCTGCCCTGCAGATTGCGCTGTCCATCCCGATCCTTGCCGGCGTTCTGGGCCTGTTGACGTCCTTTCGGATGCTGAAGCTACCGGACCCGAAATCCTCCTCCGGCGGAACAGTCCTGGGCTGATCCCGGTGCGCCGCTCCCCGGCGGGGCCGGAACCCTTCCCTTCCCCGCGGTTCCCGGATTCACTGGGACCCCAACGACGTGGAGGTCAACGATGATTCCAAGCAGTGAAGCGTTCCAGTGGGACTCGGTCAGCCCGCACGAAGACGAGGAGCTGAGCGAGGCCCAGTGCTGGTCCCTGCTGGGCGGCCAGGAGACCGGCAGGATCGCGTTCCTGCAGGACGGCAGGCTGCTGGTCTTCCCGGTGAACTACCTGGTGCATAAGAAGAACGTGTATTTCCGCACCAGTGCAGGCAGCGGACTGGCCCTGCTGCCGGGGGACCTGAACACTTCCTTCCAGGTGGACGCGCACGACGGCGAAGCGATGGCTGGCTGGTCCGTGCTGGTCAGCGGGCCCGCCAACGCCGTTCGGGACGATTCGCTCCTGACCACGCTCTGGGGGAAGCGAAGCACGGCTCCTTACGGCGGCGGGCAGCGGAACCTGTTCGTGGGGATCGATCCCACGCAGGTTACCGGGCGCCGCGTCAGGATGGGATGAGCCTCGTCCTCCCTGCCCAACGAAGCAGGTGAGGGGCTAGGCTTGGCTCTTATGGAAGATGCCCAGAACACTCCGGGAAACGGTCCTGCCGCTCCCGGAAACCAGCCAGTGAGCCCGACGCCGGCCCAGGCGGGTCCCGGTGCAGTTTCCCCGCCGCCCGGCCCCGGCCCAAAACCCGGCCCTGCCGTGCCGGCACTGCAGCCTGACGTGCCCCCGAACCTGTCCGGAGCAGCTGCTGCCGGCACGTCCGGTGCCGCTTCCGGCGAAGAACCCGGCGGACGCACATCCATCGCGGAGCAGGCAGTTGCGAAGGTAGCTGCTATCGCCGCGCGGGCAGTCCCGGGAGTCCATGCGCTCGGCACCGGTGCCGGCCGGACCCTCGGCGCAGTGCGGGACGCCGTCGCCGGTTCCGACAGCAGCGCCACTGCCGGGGTGAACGTTGAAGTGGGTGAAACCGAGGCCGCCGTGGACATCACGCTGGTGGCTGATTACGGCATCCCGCTGACAGCACTCGCCGACTCCGTGCGTTCGGCCGTCTATGCAGCCGTGGAAGACCTTGTGGGACTGAACGTCGTAGAGGTCAACGTTTCGGTGGCAGACGTACACATCCCGGAAGCGCTGGATCCCCGGACAGCCAAGCGCCAGCCGGCCGCCGGCCAGGACTAGGGCATGCTGAACCTTCCGGGCTTCGAAAGACCAACCAGCGCGGATCCCTCCCCGCGCGGGACAATGAGTAAGGCAGGAACAATGAAACCGACAGTGGTGGGCATGGCCGTAGGTGCCGTGCTGGCTTTCACGGCTCTTCTCTTCGATTTCTGGGGTTTCCTGCTGATGGCATTGTTCATCGCCGTCGGAGCCTTCTTCGGCCGGGCCGCTGAAGGCAAGGTTGACTTCCGCAGCGTGCGGGACGCGCTCACCGGGCGTCGTTCGTCCTCATGAGCACTGCCGTCGTACCGGGGGAAACCAAACTCCCCGCCGCAGTACCGCTGGCCGGGCACAACCGGATCAGCACCCAGGCGCTGACCAGCACCGCGCAGGCAGTTGCGGCCCAGCACTTTGGCGTTCCCGCGTCGGCAGTCCGCGTCACGTGGAGCGATGACCAGGGCCTGCTGGCACTCTCGCTGGCACTTCCGGTCACCATGCCGCCGCTGGGGGCAGTGGTGAAGGACCCGGGGCTGGTGGCTCGCACCGGTGGATCAGTCTGGGACAGGGCCCACGCGGCCAAGCCCGCACTGCTTAAGCGCATTACCTACCTCACCGGGTCCATCCTCTCCCTCGTGGATATCCGGGTCACCGGCATCCGGGTGCAGGAAGGGAGCAGGGTGAAATGAGCGATACCACTGCCGCCCCGCCCACCGAGGGTTCCACCGGCCGGATAGTCCGGCGGGAAACCCATGCCGCCCGAACCGTGCCAGCCGTGATCGCCGCCGTCGCCGGCATCCTTTTCTGCTTGTATGTCCTGCTCGAATCAGTGCTGCAGTCCCTCGGACAGGATGAATGGCTGATTGATCCGCCCACCTTCGCCCACTGGGTGGCGGGCCTGCCGCGCGACGCCGACCCCCTGTTGCTGGGCCTCGCCGGAGCCCTGATTTTCGTCGCCGGACTCTGGTTCTTCCTGATGGCAGTCCTGCCGGGACGCCGTGCCCGCTATGCCATCCCCAACCCGCGTGCCGCCGTCGTCGTGGACGCAGAAGTCCTCGCCTCTTCGCTGGCCCGCCGCGCCCGGCTTACCGCGGGGGTTACCCCGGACCAGGTCCTGGTGACCGTAGGCCGGACGCGGGTGGAGGTAAGGGTGCGGCCCACCTCCGGGATTCCGGTTGATTCGGACGCCGTGCGTGCTGCCGTGGAGGACGAACTGGCACTGACCGGACTCCAGCCGCAGCCGACCGTAACCGTCCTGGTCTCCACCGTGGGGGCGATCGGACAGTGAACCGTACCCCACGCTCCCTAAACCGTCTTCTCCTGGGACTCGGCGGCCTGCTGCTGCTTGCCGTGGGCGCCGGGCTCGTGCTGCTCAGCGTCGACCCCGCTGCCGCACGCTGGTGGCAGGACACCGCCCCGGCCTTCATGGCTGAAGGCGGACGCCTGCTCAATGACACGGCCATTCCGGGCCAGCGCCAAAGCTGGCTCTGGCCTGCCCTGGCGCTGGCCATGATTGTCTGTGCCGTATTGCTGGTGCTGTGGATTGCCGCGCAGGGCCGCGGGCGGGCAGACACCCTGGTTGCCGAGTACAGCGAAGACGGCGCCCCCGGCCGGATCGCCATCAGCGGGTCAGTGCCTGAGCAGGCACTGCGGGAAGCCCTGCTCAAGGACCCGGACGTAAGCTCGGTGGCAGTCAGCACCTGGACCATGGCCGACGGCAACGGCCTGAGGGTGCGGATCGTGCCGCGGCAGGGAGCCGCTCCGCACCTGGTGGCGGCAGACGCCACCAACCTCGTTGATGCCCTCGATGCCGCGCTGGGCCGCAGCTCAACCGTGCTGATCAGCTTGGAAGCCGGCCGGCGCTACCGGCTGGGCCGCGAAGAGCGGGTCCGCTGACCGGTCGCCGGGGGCTGCCGCTGCCCCCGGGTCAGGAGGCGCGGGCCAGCTGCCGGATAGGGATCCAGCGTCCGGCGAGCCGCCGGTACGCCGCGGCCGCGCCCGTCATATCGCCGTCGGCCAGCGACTCGATGCCCAGCCGCACGTCGGAGGGGGAATCATCCGGGTAGACCAGGTCTGCGACGGGGCCGTAGTCCAGTTCCAGCACCGCGGCGGGGGAGAAGACCTCCATCCACGCGACGAGGTCGGTGAGTTCGTCCAGCAGGTCCAGCTCCGGAGCAGCCAGTGCCAGGGCTGCCGCGGCGTGCCGCGCACGTTCAATGCACTGCTGTACGGGAGCTGAGAGCCGGACAGTAAGTACCCGGCCGTCCTCCTCGATGACCTCGGTCTGGTCATCCTCATGCATCAGCACGAACCAGCCAAACGGCACACCCCAGGTGGCCGACCGGGTATGCAGTTTGGCCAGTGAATCCGCGAAGGAGTCCGGGTCGATCCGGGCTGCGTGGGCCTCCCTGGCAACCTCGGGCAGCAGCACATCCACCAGCGGCCCGTGGACCGTTTCGCCCAGGGACTCTGCTGCCAGGGATGTCCGGACAGCAAGCTGGTTGGGGCAGTAAAGCCGCGTGGTGATCCCGTCCGGACCGGGGTGGTGCAGCACCCGGACCAGGTCGGTTGAATTGTGCGGGAAAGGGTCCGAAACGGCGCGCACCAGCCGCCGGACGGCGTCGCTGCGTTCCAGCACCTCCGTCTCGTGGCGGGCACGGGAGCGCTGGCTCAGGATGCGCAGCTGCTGGGCGTCATCGAATGCGTCCAGCGGTTCGTAGGCACGAAGGTAGGACACGTACGGGAACGTCCGCCACACGGTAGCCTCCGGTGTCCCGGCCATGCCTAGTCCAGTTCCACGATCACGGGCGCGTGGTCGGAGGCGCCCTTGCCCTTGCGTTCCTCCCGGTCGATGGTGGCACCGGTTACCCGGGCGGCCAGGGCGGGGGAGCCCAGCGCGAAGTCGATCCGCATTCCCTGCTTCTTCGGGAAGCGCAGCTGGGTGTAATCCCAGTACGTGTAAACCCCGGGGCCTTCGGTGTACTGGCGGGTCAGGTCCTGGAAACCTGAATCCAGGAATGCCTGGAAGGCGGCCCGCTCCGGTTCGGTGATGTGGGTGGCGTTCTGGGCGCGGAACCAGTCGATGTCCCAGACGTCCTCGTCCCGCGGGGCGATGTTCCAGTCGCCCATGAGCGCCAGGTTCAGCTTGGGGTCTTCCTCAACCCAGGACACGGCCTGTTCCTTCAGGACCTTCAGCCACTCGAGCTTGTACGGCATGTGGGGATCATCCACGGCGCGGCCGTTGGGAACGTAGAGGCTCCAGATCCGCACACCGCCGCAGGTTGCACCGATGGCTCGGGCTTCGGCGGCAGTGGTTTCCTCGGTCTTGCCGAAGTGCGGCTGGCCCGGGAAAGTGCGCTCGACGTCGTCGAGCCCCACGCGCGAGGCGATGGCGACGCCGTTCCACTGGCTCAGCCCGAAGTGCGCCACCTCGTAGCCGTTGTTTTCGAACATCTCCCAGGGGAAGTTCTCGTCCTTGGCCTTGGTCTCCTGGATAGCCAGGACGTCGACGTCGGAGCGCTGCAGCCAGGCTTCAACGCGGTCGGCACGGGCGCGGATGGAGTTCACATTCCAGGTAGCAATCTTCACCCTTGCTACGTTACCCAATCCGCGCAAGGAGGGCCTACGTTCCTGGGTGCCGCCTTTCTCGTCCGGCCTGGGTAGCTCGAACGCGCTACCGGGCCGGGGTAGGGCGGAGCTTCCTTGAGAGTTCGTGGGCATGGTGGAGCAGCAGGCGGCCAAGTTCCGGGCGGCGCTCGTCAGCGAAGCGGGGAGCTATGCCGGTGAGACTCAGCGCCCAGGCCGGCTGCCCGGAAGGATCGAACACCGCGGCACCCATGCCCCAGCTGCCGCTGACGATCAGTCCCGGGTTGACCGCGTAACCAAGGGCGCGGGTGTCGCGAACCCTGGACCGGATCGCGTCCGGGCCGTGGCTGTCACTGTGGTCGGCAGCGAGGTCAGTGGTCGCAAGGTATTGCTCTACCGCCTTCTCCGGCAGGAACGCCAGGATGGCCAGCCCTGCGGAGGCTACCCCGAGGGGAAACCTCTTGCCTTCGTGAAGGACGAAGGAGCGGATAGGGAACGCGCCGTCCTCACGCAGCAGGCAGACCGTCTCATTCCCGCGGCGAACCGAGAAGAAGGCGCTTTCACCGGTGGCTTCGGCGAGGGCCCGGACGTGTTCACGGGCCAGCGGGGAAATGTCGTAGCGTTCAGCGGCTACGGATCCCATGAGGTACAGCTCCGGGCCCAGCAGCCAGCGGCCGGAACGCCGGTCATGGTCCAGGAACCCTTCGGCGGCCAGCGAGGCAAGCAGGCGGTGCGCGGTGGGGCGAGGGAGCGCCGCGGTCCGGGCGACGTCGCTGGTGGCTATTCCGTGAGGCATCGCGGCGCTAACGGTTCGGAGCACTCCGGCGAGCCGATGGACAACCTGCGCACCTTGGACTCCCTCAACCATGTCCACATTATGAACGTTTAGCGGCATTCCGGCCATCATTCGAACACTTCTGTCGCATTCGTTGACGGCTTACACCCTGCTATTTAGCCTCGGGAGCCAGAAGGGGCACAGTCCACATTATGAGCAGAGGAGCGCGTCAATGGCTCGAAAGATCCTAGGCAGTGCAGGCGAGGCGCTGGCGGGGACCGTCCGGGACGGCATGACCATCGCCGTCGGCGGGTTTGGCCTCAGCGGTATTCCGGTCAACCTAATCACCGCGCTGCGGGAGAGCGGAGCCAGCGGGCTGACGATCGTCTCCAACAACATGGGCGTGGACGGCAAGGGGCTGGGAGTGCTGCTGGAGAACAGGCAGGTTTCCAAGGTGCTGGGTTCCTACGTGGGGGAGAACAAACTGTTCGCCGAACAGTATCTGTCCGGGGACCTTGAAGTGGAGTTTGTTCCGCAGGGAACCCTCGCGGAGCGGCTGCGTGCCGGCGGCGCCGGCATCCCTGCCTTCTACACGCCCACCGGTGTGGGAACCCCCGTCGCCGAAGGTAAGCCCGAAGCGGTCTTCGACGGACGGCGTGCCATCCTGGAACGCGGAATCGTGGCGGATATTGCCCTGGTGCGGGCGCACCTGGCCGACGCCGAAGGTAATCTCCGGTACCGGATGACGGCGCAGAACTTCAATCCGCTGGTGGCGGCCGCAGGGCGGATGACGATTGCCGAGGCCGAGCAGATCACCCCGGACTTCCTGGACCCGGACCGCATCCACACGCCGGGAATCTTTGTCCAGGCAGTGGTGCCCGCGGAAAACACTGAAAAGCACATCGAGCAGCGGACCGTTCGGGTCCGGGCGGAGGCATAAGAGCATGTGGACACGTGATGAAATGGCGGCGCTTGCCGCTGCAGAGCTCCAGGACGGCCAATACGTCAACCTCGGAATCGGCATTCCCACGCTGGTGGCGAATCACCTGCCCCCGGGCGTGAGCGTTTTCCTGCAGAGTGAGAACGGGTTGCTGGGCATGGGACCGTTTCCGTATGAGGGTGAGGAGGATGCCGACCTGATCAACGCGGGCAAGCAGACAGTGACGGTGCTTCCAGGCGGCAGCTTCTTCGACTCGGCAACGTCTTTCGGCATGATCCGCGGAGGCCACGTGCAGACGGCGATCCTCGGCGCGCTGCAGGTCTCCGCCTCCGGTGACCTGGCGAACTGGACCATTCCGGGCAAGCTGGTCAAAGGGATGGGCGGCGCCATGGACCTGGTGGCCGGTACCCCGCGGGTGATTGTGATCACGGACCACACGGCGAAGGACGGAACTCCGAAGATTGTGCAGCAGTGCGATCTTCCGCTCACCGGCGTTGGCGTCGTGGACCGCATCATCACCGACCGTGCCGTCTTCGACGTCGTCGACAACGCCCTGGTTCTCCGCCGCATGGCTCCCGGCCAGGACATCGACTCACTGCGGTCAGACACTGCAGCGACCTTCACCATTCAGCTGGAAACGGCCGACGCCGTGGTTTCATAGGCGGCTCGCCACTGCCTTCCTGAGCGGGCAGGTGGTCCCGGGTTAGGCGGCTTTAATACTCCAAGCGAGCTCTGCGAGCGAAGGAGTTTCGTTGCCGCCGTCCCGGGGCCATCGGCCCCACCTACAGGATTATTTCCACCAGCCGTCAAGAATCGAAACCGGCGTCGTCCGCTTGTGCCGCGTCATCAGGTAACGCTTCTCGATCTTCTCGGCTGCGTCGTCGGAGACTTCGCGGCCCTCGAGGTAGTCGTCGATCTGGTTGTACGTAATGCCCAGTTCCGTCTCGTCCGTCTGGCCGGGTACGCCGTCGAGCAGGTCGGCGGTCGGTGCCTTGCCAACAAGCTTGTCCGAGGCGCCCAGGGCGCTGAGCAGGGAACGGACCTGCCGTTTGTCGAGCCCGAACAGGGGCAGGACGTCGGCGCCGCCGTCTCCATACTTGGTGAAGAAGCCGGTTACGGATTCGGCTCCGTGGTCCGTGCCGATGACCAGGAGGTTGTGTTCCCCGCCAACGGCGTACTGGGCCGTCATCCGCACCCGGGCCTTGATGTTGCCCTTGTTGAAGTCGCTGAGGCTTCCGGTTTCCATGGCCGCGTAGGCCTTCTCGAAACCGTCCACCGCGTCCCCGATGTTGTAGGTCCAGGAGGTCTTGGGCTGGATGAACTCCAGCGCTGCCTGGGCGTCGTCTTCGTCGTGCTGTACCCGGTACGGCAGCCGCAGGGCAATGAAGTTCGCCTCCGTACCCTCCGCGTTCAGTTCCTCGACGGCCAGCTGGGCCAGGCGGCCGGCCAGCGTGGAGTCCACGCCGCCGCTGATGCCCAGCACAAACCCCTTGGTGTGGGATGCGTGCAGGTAGTCCTTGAGGAAGTCCACCCGGCGCCGGATCTCCGCTTCCGGATCAATGGCGGGGTGCACACCCATTTCGGCAATGATTTCGGCTTGAAGTTCGCGCATGGCGTTCAGCCTATACAACGCACTGTTTGCCGGGGCAGGGGCCGGACGTTCTGTGACGCCCGTGCCCGGCCTCCGGAAGGGCCGCAGGGAGGTGCTCGGATAGGATTGGGGCATGACTTCCCCGCAGATCGCCGCGTCCCGTGCCCGCCTCCTGGAACTAATCAAGGAACTGGCCGTGGTGCGCGGAAAGGTGATCCTTTCTTCCGGAAAGGAAGCCGATTACTACATCGACCTGCGCCGCATCACCCTGCACCACGAGGCTTCACAGCTGGTGGGTGAAGTCATGCTGGACATGATCGAATCCGCCGGTATCCAGTTCGCCAGTGCCGGGGGCCTGACCATGGGTGCGGACCCGGTCGCAACCGCCGTCATGAACGCCTCCGCCCGCAGCGGAGGCACCGTTGATGCGTTCGTGGTCCGCAAGGCGCAGAAGTCCTACGGCATGGGCCGCCAGGTGGAAGGTCCCGACGTGGCGGGCCGCGACGTCGTTGTCCTGGAGGACACATCCACCACCGGCGGATCGGCGCTGACCGCGGTGGAGGGTGTGCGGAACGCGGGTGGCAACGTCGTCGCCGTCGCAGTGATCGTGGACCGGGACACCGGTGCCAAGGAACGCATCGAAGCCGAAGCGGGCGTGCCGTACCTGTTCGCGTTCGGCAAGGACGAGCTCGGCCTCGACTAACACCCACACCGGTTGCGCCGAGCCCATGAGCGATGACCCAGCAAAGGTCCTCCGCTATGCGGAGAGCCTGGGCCGCTTTTCCCGGCGACGGTTCCTGGTTGGGGCCGCCGCCGGCCTGACGCTGGCCGCCGACCTTTTTGTCACACGCCTGATCCAGGAACAGCGCGAAGAGCTGCAAATCCTCACGGTCCGCGACGACGCCGCTGCCTCCGAGTTCCCCCGCGCCATGTGGTTCCTCTTCCCGGGCTACAAGACCAGCTGGGAAGAGGCGGTCTGGATTGTGAACTCGCTGCGCCCGGCGCTGGCCAGGCGCGGGCAGATGGCGGCAGTGGGGTATTCCAACAAGGGCCTTGACCTGGACACGGTCGAGGCCGAGGTTTTCCGGCACATCCGTACCCGGCGCCTCAACCGCGTGTATTTCTACGGGCACAGCTTTGGCGGGATGGTGGCCGTGGAACTGGCGGCACGGCTGCTGGCCCGTGGAGTGCAGGTGGAGCTGGTCATCCTGGACTCAAGCCCGGCCGGGCGTTTCGATGTCCTGGACCAGAACATGATCCGCGGCGTAGTGCTGCTCTACGAAGCGGGCTACCGGATCCCCAGCGCGCTGCGCGGAGGCTACGAGCTGGGGGAGCGGATCCTGCACAAGGACGAGCGCAGCTGGAGCACGGTGGTGGACCAGACGCTGGAACAGCTTTCCCCGCTGGCGCCGTCGAGCACCCTGATCCAGTCGGAGTCCTCCTACATTTACCATTACGACGCCGCTGCGTTCGCGGGTGCCATTGGAGACGCCGAGCTGGCCTTCATCGGAAACCCGGGCGATGAGACGGTGAACTACTACACCGCCCGGGCCCGCTGGACCGAGGTCTTTCCGAACAACATGGTCTCGAATTCGCTCGTCACCGAGGGTGCACGCCCGGCACATGCCAGCCCGCAGTGGAATCCGGTGGTCTACCAGCGTGTGGTGGACGAGGTCCTGGACACCTACGTTCCGGTGCCTGCCGTGGGCGGCGGCGGCGGCAAGGTGCCGTTCTAGCCCCCTCCGGCTAGACGGTCTTGATCAGGTCCGCCACGGAGTCGATCACCTGGGTTGGCCGGAAGGAGTAGCGGGCAATGTCCTCGCGCTGGGTGATGCCGGTAAGTACCAGCACCGTGGTCAGCCCCGCTTCGATCCCGGCGATGATGTCCGTGTCCATCCGGTCCCCGATCATGCCGGTGGTCTCGGAATGCGCGTCGATCTTGTTCATGGCGGAGCGGAACATCATGGGATTCGGCTTGCCCACAATGTAGGGCTCCCTGTCCGTGGCGGCCGTGATCAGCGCTGCGATGGCGCCGGTGGCCGGGATGGGTCCCTCCGCTGAAGGGCCGGTGACGTCCGGGTTGGTGGCAATGAACCGCGCGCCGTCGAGGATGAGCCGGATCGCCTTGGTGATGGTGCCGAAGGAATAGGTGCGGGTTTCTCCCAGCACCACATAGTCCGGGTTGGTGTCCGTGAGGATCATCCCGGCCTCATGCAGCGCCGTCGTCAATCCCGCCTCGCCGATCACGAAGGCGCGCCCGGGGGTGGAGGAGCCCTTGAGCTGGTCCTTGAGGAATTCGGCCGTCGCCAGTGCGGACGTCCAGAGGTTTTCCTCCGGGACATCCAGGCCGGAGGCATGCAGCCGGGCGGCGAGGTCCCGCGGGGTGTAGATCGAGTTGTTGGTCAGCACCAGGAACCGCTTGGAAGTGTCCACCCAGCGGTTGATCAGCTCCGCGGCTCCGGGAATCGCCTGGTTCTCATGGACCAGCACGCCGTCCATGTCCGTCAGCCAGCACTCGATGTTCTCGTTCTCGCCCACAGTTTGCCTCCAGTGCGTGTTCTGCTTCGTACCCGCAGCCAATCGGGAGTCCGGGCGCAGGCCTGTGTCTCCCGGTGCGGATGCGGGATGGTCCAGTCTTTCACCTTACGCTGGAAGGGTGATAGAGAGCCCTGAAACAATTCCCCCAACAGAGCCGGCAGAAGCCGAAATGCCGCAGGTTGGTGTTGGGCCGTGGGAGGGGCCGTGGCCCGAGGGTGAGCAGTGGGATCCTGAACTGCTGGCCGCCGGAGACCGGCGCAACGTGGTGGACGAGTACCGGTACTGGAAGCACGATGCGATCGTCGCGGACCTGGACTCCAAGCGCCATGAGTTCCATGTGGCCATCGAAAACTGGCAGCATGACCTGAACATCGGGTCCGTGGTGCGCACCGCCAACGCCTTCCTGGCCAAGGAAGTCCACATCATTGGACGACGCCGCTGGAACCGCCGCGGCGCAATGGTCACCGACCGTTACCAGCACGTGCGGCACCACCCGAGCGTGGAAGAGTTCACCGAATGGGCACGCTCCGAGGGCCTGGCCATCATCGGAATCGACAACTTCCCGGATTCAGTTCCGCTGGAAACCTACGACCTGCCGCGCAGCTGCGTCCTGGTCTTCGGCCAGGAAGGCCCCGGCCTCACGCCCGAGGTGCACCAGGCCGCGGAAGCCACGCTTTCCATCGCCCAGTTTGGCTCCACGCGGTCCATGAACGCATCCGCTGCCGCTGCCATTGCCATGCACGGCTGGGTCCGCCGCCACGTATTTGGGCAGAAGGTGAGCTGATACGCAGCGCTGGTCCGGGCTGAAGCAGCATGTGCGAAGCCCGGAACCTGTGTTATCTGATGCGCAAAGGACTCTTGTGGCTAGGATGGGAGAAGCCAAAGAGGGCCCGGCCCTGCCGCACTTTCGAACCTTCGCTAAGGAGTCAGCATGCCTATTGCAACCCCCGAGATCTATGCAGAGATGATCGACCGGGCCAAGGCGGGGGGCTTCGCATACCCGGCTGTCAACGTAACCTCCTCCCAGACCCTCAATGCCGCGCTCGCAGGTTTCGCTGAGGCGGGATCGGACGGCATTGTCCAGGTTTCCACCGGCGGTGCCGCGTACTGGTCCGGCGCCTCGGTGAAGAACATGGTCACCGGCTCGCTGGCCTTCGCGGCGTACGCCCGTGAAGTGGCCAAGAGCTACGACGTGAACATTGCCCTGCACACCGACCACTGCCCCAAGGACAAGCTGGAGGACTTCGTCCTGCCGCTGCTGGCAGCCTCCGAAGAGCGCGTCAAGCGCGGCGAGGACCCCGTCTTCAACTCCCACATGTGGGACGGTTCCGCCGAGACCCTCGAAGAGAACCTGAAGATCGCGCAGGACCTGCTGGCCCGCACCGCCGCCGCCAAGATCATCCTGGAAGTCGAGATCGGCACCGTGGGCGGCGAGGAAGACGGCGTCGAGAACGAAATCAACGAGAAGCTCTACACCACCGTCGCCGACGGCATGGCCACCATCGAGGCACTTGGAGACGGCAGCAAGGGCCGTTACCTCACCGCCCTGACCTTCGGCAACGTCCACGGCGTCTACAAGCCCGGCGGCGTGAAGCTGCGCCCGGAGATCCTGGACGAGATCCAGGCCGCCGTTGGCGGTTCGATCGGCAAGGAACGCCCGTTCGACCTGGTCTTCCACGGCGGTTCCGGTTCCTCTGCCCAGGAAATCGCAGACGCTGTGTCCTACGGCGTTGTGAAGATGAACATCGACACCGACACCCAGTACGCCTACACCCGTCCGGTGGCCGACCACATGTTCCGCTACTACGACGGCGTGCTCAAGGTGGACGGCGAAGTCGGCAACAAGAAGCAGTACGACCCGCGTGTCTGGGGTGCCTCCGCAGAAAAGGGCATGTCCGCCCGCGTGGTCGAAGCCGCACAGTCCCTCGGATCGGCAGGAAAGCACCTCTAATGTCAGACGAATTCCGCAAGAACCTGCTCGGCCCCGAGCCCACGTACCTGCCGGAGGAGACCGACGTCGTCGCCCGCCTCGCGGCCGGTGACGAGGCAGTGGACCTGGCAGCCAAGTTCCCCACCTCCTCCCAGGTCTGGGCGACGCTGGCCGACGAGGCCTTCGCTGACGGACGTCCGGTGGAGTCCTACGCGTACGCCCGGGTGGGTTACCACCGCGGCCTGGACGCACTGCGGCGCGCCGGCTGGCGCGGCACCGGCCCCATCCCCTGGGAGCACGAACCCAACCGCGGGTTCCTCCGGGCGCTGTACGCCCTGGGCCGTGCCGCAGCGGCGATCGGCGAGAGTGAGGAAGTGGACCGGATCGAGAAGTTCCTGGACGCGTCAGACCCGTCCGCCAAGGCAGCCATCGAGGGCTAGCACCGCCCATGCCTTGAGCAAAGGCGCCTCCCGTGCGGGGGGCGCCTTTGCTGTGCCCGGGGCCGGAGTTACCAGCCCCAGGTGCCCGGCGCGCCCTTAAACGGTCCGGTCACCCGGCTGGTGATCCAGCCGCCGTAGAAGTCCCCTTCCTGCGGCTGCACCTCTTCCCCGTCCACGGTCACGGAATTCATCAGCCCCGGGTACAGGGCGGCGGTGTGGGAGAGCTCCTCGTAGCCGGGAAACGGATGCGGGTAGGTCCACGCAGCGCGGGCAGCCCGCTGCGGGCCGGAGACGACGTCGAAATAGGCGGCTGCTCCCTTGAACTCGCAGTGCGTGATTCCGCTGACCGGCTGCAGCACTCCGGGGGCAAAGACGTCCAGGGGCAGGTAGTAGACCGGCGGATGGCTGGTTTCGAGGACGCGCAGGGCATCGGAGGTGTCTGCGATCAGGTTTCCGCCAAGCCAGACTTTGACGCGTTCATTGCTTGGTTCGACTCGGGGCGGACGGGGATAGGACCAGACTGACTCGGCATGCGGGTGAAAGCGGTTCTCCATGCGTGGGTTCCTTCCCTCTGCGCCGGGTTCCTGGCGGTGATGGTGGTGGTCACTGCCAGGATCTGCGGCTTGGCCGGCACGGAGGAAAACCCGAACCGGACAGGCGGGCTGACAGGCGTCAGGGAGCCCAGATCCTCGCCGTTCCAGGAACACTGCGCGGAGGCGAGGCGGCGGATGGAGCGTACTCCGTAGAACTCCAGGCGGTCCCCGGTAGTTCCTGCAGTCCGTACCCCGCGGACAATCAGGCTGGCCAGCGGGTTGATCGCCTGCAGCCAGAGCGGATGGACGGCCAGCGGGGCGGGAACGGCTTCAAGGACGCGTCCCAGCAGGGTCACCCGGCCAAGCTGCGCGCTGAGCTGCAGCGGACCGCCGTCGACCTTCAGCCTGTCCTCGGCCAGGAAGGCGCTGACCGGAACCACATCGATTGCGTCGAAGGTGTAGGTGGAGGAAACATAGCGGGCAACCGCTTCGCTGGGCGCGAGCAGCAGCCGGGAACCGAACCGGTTCTCCACCATGACATCGGTGAACGGGCCGAACGGTGAGTCCGGCCAGTGCCCAACAACCAGGCGGGTCCCCGAGGCAGTGCCCAGCCCGGCGATATAGCCGCGGAAGCGCTCCATGGCTAAACCGTACGCCTCCGTCCGCGGCTTCCAAACGGGCAAACCCGCAGATCGGCTAAACTTGACAGGTAAGAGCCCCGCAACCTGGATCATGGACCCCTGTGTCCTTCAGTCTCACGGTGCAGGGGCATTCTCATGCACGGTAGCGGTTCAGCGCCTGGCGCGGCTCCCTAGCGTAACTAATGGGGGAGGATCCCATGCCCGCAATTGTCATCGTCGGCGCCCAGTGGGGCGACGAAGGTAAAGGTAAGGCCACCGACCTGCTTGGCGGCCGCGTCGACTACGTCGTCAAGCCCAACGGGGGAAACAACGCCGGCCACACCGTCGTCGTCGGCGGTGAAAAGTACGAACTGAAGCTGCTGCCCGCCGGCATCCTGAGCCCCAACGCCATTCCCGTGATCGGCAACGGCTGCGTGGTGAACCTGGAGGCACTCTTTACCGAAATTGACGGGCTTGAAGCGCGCGGCGCAGACACCTCCAAGCTGCGGATCTCCGCCAACGCCCACCTTGTGGCACCGTTCCACCAGGTCATGGACAAGGTCACCGAGCGCTTCCTGGGCAAGCGTGCCATCGGCACCACCGGCCGCGGTATTGGCCCGGCCTACATGGACAAGGTTGCCCGGCTTGGCATCCGCGTCCAGGACATCTTCGACGAGTCGATCCTGCGCCAGAAGGTGGAAGGTTCGCTGCGGCAGAAGAACCAGCTGCTGCTGAAGGTCTACAACCGCCGCGACGTCGACGTGGAAGAGATGGTGCAGTACTTCCTCTCCTACGCGGACCGCCTGCGCCCGATGGTCATTGACTCCACCTATGAACTGAACCGCGCATTGGATGAGGGCAAGGTAATCCTGATGGAAGGCGGCCAGGCCACGTTCCTGGACGTGGACCACGGCACCTACCCGTTCGTCACGTCCTCCAACCCGACGGCCGGCGGCGCATCCGTAGGCTCCGGCATTGGCCCCACCCGCATCAACCGCGCCGTGGGCATCATCAAGGCCTACACCACCCGCGTTGGCGCCGGCCCGTTCCCCACGGAACTCTTCGATGACATGGGCCTGTACCTGCAGAAGACCGGCGGCGAGTTCGGCGTAAACACCGGCCGCCCGCGCCGCTGCGGCTGGTACGACGCCGTGCTGGCGCGCCACGCTTCCCGCGTCAACGGTTTCACGGACTACTTCGTGACCAAGCTGGACGTGCTTACCGGCATCGAGAAGATCCCGGTATGTGTGGCCTACGACGTCGACGGCGTGCGTTTCGATGAGATGCCGATGACGCAGACCGACTTCCACCACGCCAAGCCGATTTTCGAGTACTTCGACGGCTGGACCGAGGACATCACCGGCGCCAAGACCCTCGAGGACCTGCCGGAGAACGCCCGCAACTACGTGCTGGCACTGGAGAAGATGTCCGGCACCCGGTTCTCCGCGATCGGCGTTGGCCCGGACCGCGACCAGACGATCGTGATCCGCGACCTGATCGGCGAGTAATCCGTACGTAAAAGCCCCGCAGCTTCACGGCTGCGGGGCTTTTTCGTTGCGGCGCGCCTAGTCCCGCGCCGAAAGGACGCAGAATTCGTTGCCCTCAGGATCTGCCAGCACAACCCAGGGGACATCCGGTGCCTGCCCTACGTCGGCGCGCACCGCTCCGAGAGCCAGCAGCCGCTCGACTTCCTCTTCCTGGGTGCAGCCGTCGGGAACCAGGTCCATGTGCAGGCGGAGTTTCGCGGTCTTGGCGTCCGGGACGGGGACGATGTCGATCGGAGGCCCTGCCACTCCCTCCGCCGGTGCCAGGGAGATGCCGCCGTCGAACAGTTCGGCGACCCGGTAACCCAGGGCAGCGGTCCAGAAACTGGCCTGGCTCTCCACGTTGACGGCATCAAGGGCGAGGGAGGAAAACCTGTTGGCCACGTGGAGCTCCTTCGGATCGGTGAGGTCGGTAAGAACCTAGCAGCCGGGTGCCATTGGCGAAAGAGCCGGTAAACGTGTGGGTGGGACGTGCCGGGTGTGCGGTTTCCCAGCCGCCGGTACGGGTGGGACCAGCGGGAAACCACCAGGGCACAGCAGCCACAGAGGGTGGGAATCTGCGCGCGGGCGACTTACCAGCGGTTGCGTGCCTCCTCGATCCAGCCGTGCACGCCTTCCAACCCATAGCGCGTGCCGTCCGGAGCAGCGGCCCAGCCGGACCAGGCGCCGAAGGCCTGCCAGGTCTTTGAGGCGACGGCCAAAACGTTGGTTGCGGCGAAGCGCCGGTGGAACGGGGTCAGCGTGGCGTCGATCCAGTGCCCGCGCACCTGCCAGGGCGCGTGCGGATCGGTGAGGTCGTAGCTGAACTCCAGCTCGCCGTCGTAATGATGCAGCACGCCGTCCACGATCAACGCGTTTTCCGTTGCGGGAGTCCCCTCCGTCCACATCCCGCCAAGCTGCAGGCCAAGCCGGGTCCCGCCCGAGGCGCCATAGCCGGCGGCCCAGTTCCAGCGCCTCGAATATGGCCAGCGTCCGCGTCCGCGGTCCAGCACGGCGAAGGCGCCCTTGCCCACCGGATACTCCCGCCCGTCAACCGTGACGGTGCCGCTGACCCGCCGGGCCACGTCCTTGAGTGTGTACTGGTAGCGCGTGTCCGACCATGGAACAACGACTCCAAGCACGTCGCCTTCCGCGGGGGCGTAAAGCTCGACGCCGACGCGCGGCGACTCCGCCCGCAGATGCGTGCCGCCGTCGTCGTCATGGAAGCGAAGGTGCAGCCCGCCCATCGTGCCCACTGCGGTGATGGGCGGGAGGGTTTCGGGCAGGAGCGCGGTGGATCCCGGGGGAAGCGAGAGGGGATCGCTGGCGATTTCCTTGCCGGTGGCACGCTCGAAGACGTACAGCTGGAGCGTGGCGGCATAGTCCAGGTGCGCAATGGTCATGCCGAGCACCAGGTCCGGAGTCAGCACGCCCCAGTACTCCCAGCGCTTGGTCCGCCAGCCGTGCAGCAGCCCCTGGGGAAGGTCCGCAAACGCGTGCAGCGGTGAGCGGGTGAAGCCTGCCGCAGCCGGGTTTAGCTTCCCGTTTTCCAGCGACAGCTGGACGGGTTCCTTGATTTCCTCCATGGCGCCCCAGTCTAGGCGGCGCGGGCGAAATCATCCTGCACCGGCGGGGCGGGCGGTTTTGCGCCGCGGCGCCGGTGGGCGGACTTGCAGTTGGCCTTCTTGCGGATCGGAGATTTGCCCGAACGCGGCGAGGTCCGGGGAGCAGCACCGGGGCCGCCGCCGGGTGCCTTCGCCGGGAGGGGGCTGTTGGGAGCGGCCGCTGCAGCCGCCCGTGCCGGCGCCGTTGCCCGCAGTACTTCGGGCGTTCCGGTGGCTCCAGCGGGGAAGAGTGCCTGGATGATCTCTTCACGGGCCGAAGCTGTTGCGGCCAGGAAGTCCCGGGCCGCCGATGCCCCTGGCTCGGAGGCAGCACGCCGGCGCATTCGCAGGCTGAGGGCCCGCCAGGCCAGCCACCCCAGTACGGCCAGCGCGGCGCCGGTGCCGTAGAGCAGCACCACCGCCAGCACCAGGGAAGTTGTTCCGCCTGAGAAAACACCAATGCCCAGCAGCGCGGCGGCCAGCCACAGTCCGCTGATCCAGCCGGCCGCATCAAGTGCAGGGGACGGGGCCGAGCCGGCCAGCCGGCTGGGGAGTGTGCGGAGTTTCTCCAGGTGTTCGGTGCGGTTGGCTGTTCCAAACCGGAACAACGCAGGATGGGACACTGCTTCCTTTCCTTCCAGACGAGGTTCGAATGAAAGCGGGCGGAACCGGGTATTTCCGCTCCAGCAACCCGGGTTAGCACTCTCGCGTTGCAAGTGCTAATCTACTGCCGAAAGTTGAGTGAAGCCAACTCAACTTTGAATCGAAATGGCAGATCAGCCCGCTGCGTACAGCGGAGTGAAGGAGTTGATTTGTGATGGCAACACGCTTTGATCCGTTCCGTGAACTTGACCGTTTTGCCCAGGCCGTCCGCAGTGAATCCCTGCGCGGCATGCCCATGGACCTGTACCGGCAGGATGACCGGTACGTCCTGAGCGTTGACCTTCCCGGCATCGATCCGGGGTCCGTGGACATCGACGTCGACGGACAGCTGCTGACCATCCGTGCCGAGCGCACACTGCGCGGTACGGACGGCGTCCAGTGGCTCACCCGGGAACGCGAAGGCGGGTCCTTCCTGCGCCAGCTCAGCCTGGGCCAGGGCATCGATACCGACGGCATTACCGCCCACTATGAGAATGGCGTGCTCAACGTGATCATTCCGGTCAGCGAAAAGGCCAAGCCGCGCCGCATCGAGGTGCAGTCCGGCTCCAGTGCCTCCCTCAGTGCTGCGGAAGACCGCCAGGACGCCGAGGCGGTCAACGCCTAACGGGGCTGCGTCCGGATCGGGGCGGCAGGCGGACTTTCAGCCTGCCGCCCCGATCCGTGTCCGGACTCCTGACGCGCAGGCACCTGCCCGCGTAGCGTGGGGCTTATGACTACCCAGGCGCGTGCCGCGATCCTGCGCGGCATCAACGAACCCTTCGAAATAACCGACGTGGTCCTGGACGACCCCCGACCCGACGAGGTCCTGGTCCGTGTAGAGGCAGCCGGCGTGTGCGGTACGGACCTTGGCGTCCAGGCAGGGCACATTCCCTTTCCACTGCCCGGAGTCCTGGGGCACGAGGGAGCCGGAATCGTGGAAGCCGTCGGCTCCGCCGTGACCTCCGTGGTTCCGGGTGACCATGTACTGCTCAGCTTCACCAGCTGTGGCGTGTGCCGGAACTGCCGCAGCGGCCACCCTGCCTACTGCACGTACTTCCTGGAACTGAACCTGGTGGGCGGGCAGCGGCTGGACGGCAGCGCCACCATCAGCAAGGACGGGAAAGGTGTCCACGGGCATTTCTTCGCGCAGTCCTCCTTCTCGAACCTGGTGCTGGCGGATGAACGCGGCGTCACCAAGGTGGATCCCGACGCCGACCTTTCGCTCCTCGCCCCGCTTGGTTGCGGCATCCAGACCGGAGCCGGGGCAGTCATGAACGTACTGCGTCCCGAACCGGGCTCCACCCTTGCCGTGTTCGGTGCCGGCCCCGTGGGCCTCTCCGCGGTGATGGCTGCAGCCCTTGGAGGGTCAACCCGCATTGTGGTGATGGACCTGGTGGACTCGAGGCTGGAGCTTGCCCGCGAGCTGGGGGCCACCGACGTCGTGAATTCCGGCAGCACCGACGCACTGCAGGCCCTGTTTGAACTGACCGACGGCGCTGGGGTCACCCACGCCCTGGAAACCACGGGCAGCACCCGGGTTGCGGCCACGGCAGCAGACGCCCTGGCACCGCTGGGCAAGCTGGGCCTGATCGGCGCCCCCGCTCCGGGGTCAACGGTGGAACTGGATGTGAACTTCATGCTCAACGGCAGGCAGGTGCTAGGGATCACGGAAGGGGACTCGACGCCGCAGCTCTTCCTCCCCGCCCTGGTGGACCTGGTTCAGCAGGGCCGGTTCCCGCTGCAGAAAATGATCACCCGCTACGCGTTCGGGGACATCAATACGGCGGCCGCCGACGCAAAGTCCGGGCGGGTCCTGAAACCTGTGCTGCACTTCGAGGACCTGCACTAGGCTGGGGTCACATCCGGTCCCGAAGGCAAGGCGGTTCCCCATGTTGGTCAGCGTAGGTCAGTTCAGTCCAGGCGGCGACGTCGAAGCCAACCTGGCGGTGATGCGCTCGCTGGCCGAGAAGGCCAGGGCCGAAGGATCGGAACTGATCGTGTTCCCGGAAGAGTCGATGTTCAGCATCGGCAAGGTGGACGGTCCGCTGGCAGCTGCCGTGGACGCCGGGTGGAGCACCTTCGTGCAGCGGCTGTCCCTGGCCGCTGCACAACTGGGCATCGCCGTCGTTGCCGGCGGTTACGAATCCTCCGGTGAGGAGCGTCCCTACAACACGCTGGTGGCTATTGAAGCCGACGGCCGTATTGCGGCCACGTACCGCAAACTGCACCTCTACGATGCGTTCAGCTATTCCGAGTCCACCCGCATAAAGCCCGGAGACCGGGGCGTCCAGGTGGTGGAGCTGGGCGACCTCCGGGTGGGCCTGATGACCTGCTATGACCTGCGCTTCCCGGAACTGGCCCGGGCGCTGGCAGTGCAGGACGCGGACCTGATCGCCGTTCCGGCAGCCTGGTTCAAAGGTGAGCACAAGATCGACCACTGGGAAACGCTGCTGAAGGCACGGGCCATTGAGAACACTGTCTGGGTGGCCGCGGCCGGAACAGCCAGCGGCCACACCATCGGCCACTCGGCGATCCTGGACCCCATGGGAGTACCGGAGGTCTTCCTCGGCGAGGAAAGCGAAGCCGTAGCAACGGCGGACGTGGTGCGGACCCGGATCGAGGAAGTCCGTGAGTACCTTCCGGTGCTGGCCAACCGGCGGTTCGCTGCCGCCGAGGAGATAGCGCCCTAGCCTGCCTTGAGGGGCGGGTTAGCGCTGGGCGTTGCTTGCCGGTTCGGGCAGCTCGATCGGCCTGCGGCCTTCGTCCTTAACCAGGAAGCGGTACGCAGCGAGCATCAGGAGCAGCCACACCACGCCGACCGCCAGGGCCGTGCGTCCCGGGGCTGTGAACGCGAGGATTACCGTCACCAGGGCCATGAAGCCCAGGACGATGTAGTTCAGCACCGGCCACCCCGGGAAGGCGAAACCGGCCGACGGCGTACCGTCCCGCCGCATCTGCCGGCGCATCCGGTGGTGGCTGAGCAGGATCGAAGACCAGGTGAAGATCGTGGCGAAGGTGGCGGTGGAAGCGACCACCAGGAACAGCTGCTCCGGAATCCACAGATAGAGGCCCAGGCCCGCGATGAGGCTCGCCATGATGATGACCACGGGCCACACCGGCACCCCGTAGCGGGAGACGCTGGTGAAGCTCTTCGGCGCATGTCCCTGCTCGGCCAGGCCGTACATGGTCCGCGAGGCCGCATAGAAGATCGAGTTCATCGCGGACAGGGCAGCAGTGAGCACCACGGCGTTGATCACGTGCTCAGCGAACGGGATGCCTATCCCGGCAAAGACCTGGACAAAGGGACTGCCTTCGGACCCGATCCGGTCCCACGGAAGCAGGCAGAGCATCACGCCGAGGGACAGGACGTAGAAGAGCAGGATGCGCACCGGGACGGTGTTCACGGCCTTGGGGATGGCCCGCTGCGGGTCTCCGGTCTCACCGGCAGTGACGCCGAGGGTCTCGATCCCGCCGAAGGAGAACACCACGATTCCCAGGCTCATGACGATGCCCCACACGCCAAAGGGTGCGAACCCGCCATGGTCCACCAGGTGGTTGACGCCAGGCTCGTAGCCGCCGGTGCTGACACCGAAGACAATCAGGTACAGCCCTCCGGCGATCATGGCGATGATGGTGGAAACCTTGATCAGGGTGAACCAGAACTCCATCTCGCCAAAGACACTGACCCGCATGAGGTTCAGCCCGCCGATCAGGAGCATCGCCGCGATCATCCACACCCATCCCGGTGTGTCCGGGAACCAGAGGCCCATATACATGCTCACCGCCGTCATGTCCGCGATGGCCACGATGATCATCTCGAAGGCAAACGTCCAGCCGGTAAGGAAACCAAGGCGCGGACCGAGGTAGCGGCCGGCGTACTGGGAAAAGGAACCCGCCACCGGGTGGCGGACGGCCATCTCTCCCAGTGCCCGCATGACCAGGAACACGGCGCACCCGGCGATGATGTAGGCAATCAGGACAGCGGGGCCTGCGGCCTGGATGGTTTCGGATGAACCGTAGAACAGCCCTGTTCCGATTGCGGATCCAAGGGCGATGAAGCGGATGTGCCGCAGCGAAAGGCCGCGCTTTAGATCTGTGTGGTGAGGCGTGGTGCTGGGCATGATCTTCCTGGCCGGACCCGCGGGGTCCGGTATTGCTGGATTGGAGCGGGCAGGTGGGTTGCTTTGGGCCGCCGTTACGGATCCGCCGAGGAAGGGCGGACCGCCGTCAAGTCTTCCACATTCTCCTCCGAACGCTCTGGGAGCGGGGACCGGCAAAAAACTTTTCCCGAATCCGCATAACCTTTTCGATTCCCCGGGCGATTACGTATGTGTAATGGCCGCGCCGTGGCTCATCCCCCCAACGAGCAACGGCGCGGCCATCTCCTGAGCAGGATCAGCCTGGGCGGGGTACGATTTGGTTCGCCCCAACGTCCCAGACCGAAGGACCCCGCCTTGGCTGACCCGCTGACAGAGCCCATGGTCTCTGCGGCGCGTGAAAACAATCCGGCGGCATTGCGGGCGGTTTACGAGTCGCTGGCACCCGCGGTCCTTGGCTATCTCAGGTCCAAGGGATGCGAGGATCCGGAAGCGCTGACGCAGGACGTTTTCCTGACGGTTTTTTCCAAGATCTCCACGGTCACAGGAGGTCCTTCAGGGCTGCGCACCTTCGCTTTTTCGGTAGCCCATGCCCGGGTGGTGGATGAGCACCGCCGTCGTGAGCGCCAGCCGGCCCCTGCTCCGTATGATCCGCAGCTCGACACCAGATCCACCGACTCGGCAGAAGACACCGTGCTTGAATCCGGGCTGGTGGCGGCGCAGATGCTGGACGGGCTCACCGGCCCGCAACGCGAAGTCCTGCTGCTGAGGGTAGTGGCGGACCTGTCGCTGGAGGAATCCGCGCAGATCATGGGGAAGACGGTCAACACCGTCAAACAACTTCAGAGACGGGCGCTCCTGGCGCTCAGGGAGCAAATCGCAGGAAAGGAGGCCGCGGAAGATGAACAGCACGTCCAGCAACCCCAGTGACGCAGATGTGATCCGGCGCCTCCTGATGGAATCAGGGGTAGGGGAAACCCGGGAGTTGAGCGACGCCCTCCTGGACCTGCGGGCTGAAGCACGCATGCCTGCCCCGGAACCGTCCCCTGAGCTGGAAGCCTTCTTTACACCCGGGGTGACCCCCTTGAAGAAGATTTCACGCAGGCGCGGCTACATGCTTGGCGGCGCGATCATCGCGGCCATGGCAGCCGGTACCACCGGAGTGGCAGCCACCAACGGCGGCCTGTGGATCACGGCCGAAGACACCCACGATGTGCCTGCGCCCGTGGAGTACGAGCAGGTTCCCGCCCCCGTTCCGGCCGCCACACCCATTGAACCGGACCCGGCCACACTGCCGCCGGTCGCTCCCGCCACACCGGTTGAGCCCGTCCCGGTGCCCGCGGAGGAAGCCCCGGTGCCCGGCGGGCAGGCTCCCGAAGAGCCCGGGCAGTACGCCGGCAAGCCTGCGGAATCCGGGTGGAACAGCGGCAGCGGCCGCCGCGACAACCCGGGGCATGGATCGGAAGCAGACCGTGATGGCTTCTCCCAGGGGCAGAAAGGCCAGGACCGTCCGGGACGCCCGGGCGGAAACAACGGCCAGGGACCCGGCCGGGACAAAGGCCAGGACGGCCCGGGCCGCGGCGATGCGGGCAAGGACGGCAACCGCGGGCACGGCTCCGGCCGCGACTGAGTATCCCGCGCACTGCCCGCTCCGGTGAGGGAAGGCTAGGCGGTGAGCTGCCGCTTGGAGGAGATCACCCCGGTGTTGAAGCCCGCGAGGTTCAGGCCACCGTGGAACCGGGCGTGCTCGATCTTCACGCAGCGGTCCATCACCACGTTCATTCCGGCGGCTTCCGCGTCTCGGGCAACCTCTTCATGCCAGGACCCCAGCTGCAGCCACAGCGTCTTGGCGCCCACGGCCTTGGCTTCCTCCAGGACTGTAGGCAGGTCGTCGTGCCGGCGGAACACGTCCACGATGTCCGGGGTCTCCGGCAGGTCCGCCAGCGAGGCGTACACCGGCTGGCCCAGGATTTCCTTGGCCACCGGGTTCACGAAGTACACCTTGTACGGCGAGGAGGAGAGCAGGTACGTGGCCACAAAGTAGGAGGCACGGGACGGTTTGTCCGAGGCACCCACAATGGCGATCGATGTGGCCGAACGCAGCAGCGACAGGCGTTCCGGGGCGCTGGGCCCCACCCAGGTGCGGTTCTCAGACATTGGCTGACTCCTCGGTTTCAAGCGGAAGGCTGCAGGACGCGGCGGGTTCGACGGCGGCGGGCGCCGTATCCGCGGCGGCTGCGGTAAGCGCCTGGTCAAGGTCCCAGAGAATATCCTCCAGGTCCTCCAGGCCAACGGAGATGCGCACAAGGTCCTCCGGCACGCCGCCGGCTGCAAGCTGCTCGGGGGAGAGCTGCTGGTGGGTGGTCGACGCCGGATGGATCACCAGGGTGCGGGAGTCGCCCACGTTGGCCAGGTGCGAGGCAAGCTGCAGGGATTCGATGAACGTCTGTCCGGCAGAACGGCCGCCCTTGACGCCGAAGCTGAAGACGGAACCCGGGCCCTTGGGCAGGTACTTTTGGGCCCGTTCGTGGTGCGGGTGGGATTCAAGGCCGGCGTAGGACACCCAGGCCACCCGCTCATCGGCCTGAAGCCATTCGGCCACGGCCTGGGCGTTGCGCAGGTGCTCGTCCACGCGCTGGGCCAGGGTTTCAACCCCCTGCAGCAGCTGGAACGCGGACTGCGCGGAGAGCGTGGGCCCAATGTCGCGCAGCTGTTCGGAGCGCAGCTTGGTCAGGAAGCCGTACTCGCCGAAGTTCCCCCACCAGGAGATGTTGCCGTAGGACGGCACCGGCTCGGTCATGGCCGGGAACTTGCCGTTGCCCCAGTTGAAGGTGCCGGCTTCCACGACGACGCCGCCCAGGGTGGTGCCGTGCCCGCCGATGAACTTGGTGGCGGAGTGGATCACAATGTCCGCGCCGTGCTTGAACGGCTGCACCAGGTAGGGCGTGCTCAGGGTGGCATCGAGGATCAGCGGCACACCGGCGTCGTGCGCCACCTTGGCCAGGCCCTCAATGTCGGTGACCTCGCCGCTGGGGTTGGCTACCACTTCCGCGTACACGGCCTTGGTGTTTTCCTGGATGGCCGCGGCGTAGTCCGCCGGGTCGGTGCCGGGAACGAAGGTGGTTTCGATGCCGAAGCGGCGCAGCGTCACGTCCAGCTGCGTGACCGTGCCGCCGTAGAGCTGGGAAGCGGCGACGATGTGGTCCCCGGCGGAGCAGATCGCCGCGAAGGTGACGAATTCCGCTGACATGCCCGACGCCGTCGCCACCGCACCGATTCCACCCTCAAGGGAGGCGATGCGCTCCTCGAACGCGGCGACCGTGGGGTTGCCGATCCGGGAGTAGATGTTGCCGTACTTCTGCAGCGAGAAGAGGTTGGCGGCGTCGGCGGTGTCCTTGAAGACGAACGACGTCGACTGGTAGATGGGAACGGCACGTGCGCCGTGGATGGCGTCGGGTGTTCCACCGGCGTGCAGAGCGCGGGTACGGAATCCGAACTGGCGGTCACTCATGGACTGAGTGCTCCTTCCTTGGGGGAACCGCGGGTAGGCGGTTCGCCAATGGTTGCTTTATTGGGTGCTGGATACCAACAATGTTGAGGACAGTTGCAGCGGGGCAATCCTGGGAGCGGGCATGGACGAGTACGTGATCGTGGTTGAAACCGGCTACAAACTGGCGTCCGCGAACCACAAGATCACTCCCACCGAGCCGATGACCCGCGTCGCCGCGGAGCAGATGTTCACCGAGATGATGGACGGCGGGCATCCCGAACTGCTGCCGGAGAAGAACGACACCTCGTTCCTGGAGGTCTCCCCCGTGGAGTTCCTGCGCCTGCACCGTGCCATGGGCGGAGCGGTGGAACTGGACCGGGTGACCCTGGCCAGGGTTCACAGCACTGCGCATTAGTTCCCGGCCCCGGTCCGGCGCGCTTCGCACACGGCATGGATCGCGGGAATGCAGGGTTCGTTCTGCAGGCTGGTGGTGTCCCCGAGCGTGGTGCCCTCGAACAGCTGGGTGAGCAGGCGCCGCATGATCTTGCCGGAGCGGGTCTTGGGCACGTCCGGAACCGCGACGACGGCGGCGGGCTTGGCAATCGGTCCGATCTCCTTCGCCACATGGGCCCGCAGCTGCGCGGTAACGGTTTCTGCGTCCTGCGACGCGGTCTCGGTGAGGACCACGAACGCGGCGATGGCGTGCCCGGTCTTCGGATCGGCCACCGGGCAGACCCCGGCTTCGACCACCCAAGGATGGGAGACCAGCGCGGACTCGATCTCGATTGTGGAGAGCCGGTGTCCGGAGACATTCAGGACGTCGTCCACCCGCCCCAGGATCCAGGTGTCGCCGTCGTCGTCATAGCGGGCTCCGTCCCCGGCCAGGAACCAGCCCTGCTGCGCGTACTGCCGCCAGTAGGAGGAGAGGTAGCGCTGCGGGTCGCCCCAGCAGGTGCGCGCCATGGACGGCCCGGTCTTATCCACCACAATAAAGCCCTGGACGTTCGGGGGCACATCGGCGCCGTGCTCGTCGACGATCCGGGTGGAAACGCCGGGCAGGGCGCGGGAGGCGCAGCCGGGCTTGAAGACGGTGTCCGTCTGGCGCGGGGAGAGGATGGTGGCGCCGGTTTCGGACTGCCACCAGGTGTCGATTACGGGAACTTCGCCTCGGCCGATGTTCTCCCGCATCCAGCGCCAGACTTCCGGGTTCACGGCTTCGCCCACGGTGCCCAGCAGCCGGATGGAGGACAGGTCCCAGGTGTCCGGGACGCCGTCGGGGAACCAGCCCATCAGGGACCGGACCAGGGTGGGGGCTGTGTAGTAGCTGGTCACCTTGTAGCGTTCGATGATTTCGAAGTGCCGGCCCGGATGCGGGGTGTTCGGGGTGCCTTCAAAGATCACCTGGGTGACGCCGTTGGAGAGCGGCCCGTACATCTCATAGGTGTGCGCGGTGACCCACGCCAGGTCCGCGGTGCACCAGTGGACGTCCGCATCCCGGGCGGATTCGTCCGGGTTGGCGAAGAGGAACTCGTAGCTCCAGGACGCCTGGGTGAGGTAACCGCCCATGGTGTGCACCAGGCCCTTGGGCTTTCCGGTGGTGCCGGAGGTGTACATGATGAACAGCGGCGTCTCGGCGTCGAAGGCCTCGGGTTCGTGGATGTCGGAGGCGGTGTCCACGGTGTCATGCCACCAGATGTCCCGGCCTTCGGTCCAAGCAATGTCGCAGCCGGTGCGCCGGATGACCAGCACATGTTCGATCGCGTTGTCCCCGGAAACCGCCTCGTCCGCGTTGTCCTTGACCGGAACGGCTGCGCCGCGGCGGAACTGGCCGTCGGTGGTGACCAGCAGCTTGGCGCGGGTGTTTTCCACCCGGAACTTCAGGGCCTCGGCGGAGAAGCCGCCGAAGACCAGTGAGTGGATGGCGCCGATCCGGGCGCAGGCCAGGGTGATGATGATGGTTTCGGCGATGACGGGCAGGTAGATGACCACCCGGTCGCCTTTTTCGATGCCCAGTGCCAGCAGGGCGTTGGCTGCCTTGGAGACTTCCTTCTGCAGCTGCGCGTAGGTGATGCTGCGCCGGTCGCCGGGCTCGCCCTCGGCGTGCAGCGCCACTTTGTCCCCGCGGCCGGCCGCCACATGGCGGTCCACGCAGTTCACGGCGACGTTGAGCTTTCCGCCGGCGAACCACTCGATTTCCGGGACGGAGTATTCGGCGTCGGCTTCCGGAACCTCCGGGCCGCTGAGCCGCTGCGGAGGGCGGAAGGTGTGGGCGGCGTGCCACGGCTGTTCCCACTGCAGGCGCCGGGCGGCGTCCTCCCAGAACGCGATGCGCTCAGCCTCGGTGGCGAACTCCGGTTCGGCTGCTGGTTGGAGTGCTGTGCTTACGCCCACTTCTTCACTGCCCACTTCTCTGCGACACCCAGCAGGGCATCCGTTGTTTTGCCGATAACTGCCAGCAGCACGATCGCCAGGAACATCCGGTCGGTGCGGCCGTTGTTCTGGGAGTCCGTGAGCAGGAAGCCCAGCCCCATGGAGGACGCGATCAGTTCCGCAGCCACCAGGAACAGCCAAGACTGTGCCAGGGCGAGCCGCAGGCCGGAGAACACGGCGGGTACGACGGCAGGCAGCTGCACCGTGGTGAGCAGCCTGATCCCGTTCAGGCCGAAGGCACGGGCCGCTTCGACGAGGTTCTTGTCCACATGGCGCAGGGCGAGGGACACGGTGGTGAAGACCGGGAAAAACGCGCCGATGGTGATCAGCGTGACCTTTGAATCCTCACCGATACCCATCCAGAGGATCAGCAGCGGAACCAGGGCCAGGGAGGGAACGGCGCGTACCGCACCGAACAGCGGGCCCAGCAGTACGTCCGCCAGCTTGGACAGGCCCAGCAGGGCGCCCAGGACCAGGCCCAGGGCCGCGCCGAGCGCGAAGCCGGTCAGCACCCGCTGAGTGGAGATGGCAATGTGCGTGCCCAGCTCGCCGCGCTCAATCAGGTCCGCAGCCGAGGTCAGCACCGCGCCCGGAGAGGGCAGCTGCACGGCGCTGAAGACGCCGAGCACGGAGACCAGCTGCCAGAGGCCCAGCAGCAGGACGGGAACCACCAGGCCCAGGGCCACGCGCGCCCAGGTCCGGGACAGGAAGCCGCCGGAGCTGGTCTTCCGGACAGGTGCCGGCGCTGCGGAAGGTCCGAACGGGCCTGCCGCTGCGGGTGCAGCGGCAGGAGAAGGATTGGTGCTCATTAGGAGTCCTTGATGGTTTCCGCGTTGGCCTTCTGCACGAAGGTGTCATCGAGCAGGGAGGCCACGGCGTCGTCGATCGCCTTCTGGTTGGCGACGTCGCCGGTTTCGACGAAGACTGGACCAACCTTTTCCAGGACCTTGCGCTGCGCGTCGCCCGGGGCGGCGTCGACGTCGAGGTTGCTGCGTTCCAGGATCACGGTGCGGGCCACCTCAAGGTCCAGGCCTGCGACGTCGGCGAGGATCTGCGCAGTTTCCTCGGGGTTCTCCGCGGCCCAGGCGCGGGCCTTTTCGTAGGCGTCCACCACGGTCTGGGCCAGTTCCGGCTTTTCCTCGAGGAAGGACTCAGTGGCGTTCAGGAAACCGTAGGTGTTGAAGTCCAGGTTCCGGTAGAGGAACTCGGCGCCGGCGTGCTCGGCTCCGGCCATGATCGGATCCAGTCCGGACCAGGCGTCCACCGAACCGTTCTCGAGGGCGGTGCGGCCGTCGGCGTGCTGCAGGTTCTCGACCGTGACGTCTGAGGTGCTCAGGCCGGCCTCTTCCAGTGCCTGAACCAGGAAGAAGTACGGATCGGTGCCCTTGGTGGCGGCTACGGACTTGCCGGCCAGATCAGCTACCGAGGTGATATCCGAATCGGGGGAGACCAGCAGTCCCGCCCATTCCGGCTGCGAGTAGATGCTGATGGTCTTGATCGGCGAACCGTTGGAGCGGGCCAGCAGGGCTGCCGAACCGGCGGTGGAGCCGACGTCGATCGCACCGGCACGCAGCGCCTCATTGGCTTTGTTCGACCCGGCGGACTGCACCCAGTTGACCTCCACACCCTGCTCTTCAAGGGTTGCTTCGAGCCAGCCCTGGTCCTTGATGACCAGGCTGAGCGGGTTGTACGTGGCGAAGTCGATGTTCAGGGTGCCGCCGTCGGCTGCGTCATTGGCGGCCGCACCGGAGGAATCCTCTCCGGCCACGCAGCCGGTCAGGGCCAGCGTGAGGGCGGCGGCGGTGGCTGCCAGTGCGGTGAGCGGGCGGCGGGAGAAGCGGGGCGGGCGGCGGGAGAAGCTGGAACGGCTGTTCATGGGGATTCCTTCGAGACGGGTGGTGCGGAAAAATTCAGGGAAAGCACGGGTGCAGGCACAGAGGGACTGCGGATTCGCCCCGCAGGACACCGGGGGCAGGGGAAAACGGGCCTTAGTGGCGGTCGACGCCGAGGCTCGCCAGGAGCTCGCCGCGCATTCGGGCAAGCTCGGCCGAGGCACGGTCCCGCGGCCGGGCGCCGGGCACGGTGATGGTTTGGGTGATGGTGGCGCCGGGTTTGCCCGGTTCGCGGCCCAGCACGATGATCCGGTCGGCGAGCTGCAGGGCTTCATCGACGTCGTGCGTGACAAGCAGGACGGTTGCCGGAGCCGCGCGGTGCACGTCCAGCAGCAGGTCCTGCATCTTCAAACGGGTCAGGGCATCGAGGGCGCCGAAAGGCTCATCCAGCAGCAGGACGCCGGGTTTGCGGGCCAGCGCACGGGCCAGCGAAGCACGCTGGGCCATGCCGCCGGACACTGCGCGGGGCTGGTGCTTGGCGAAGCTGTCCAGCTCCACCAGCTTGAGCAGCTCGGAAACCTTGGCCTTGCCTTCGCTGGCGCTGACACCCTTGGGCAAGCCGATGGCAACGTTGGCCTGCAGGGTCTGCCAGGGCAGCAGCCGGGGTTCCTGGAAGGCGACGGCGCAGCGGTCGTCGATGCCGCGCACTGCGGTCCCGTCGATCAGCACCTGACCGGTGGAAGCGGCGTCGAGCCCTGCGGTGGCGCGCAGCAGGGTGGACTTGCCGCAGCCGCTGGACCCGAGGATCGCCAGGACTTCCCCGGGGCGCACTTCGAAGTTGATGTCCCGAAGCACCACGTGGGCATCTGCACCGGAGCCGAAGCTGCGGCCAACGCCGTCGAACGTCACGGACAGGGCAGTGTCAGGCGCGGTGCGCGGGGCAGCGGAGACGGCATGGGAGCCGGAGGAAAGTACTGCAGTCATGTGAACACTCCATCGGTCCTGGCAGTAGCACCCTACGGAAAACGTCCTGGGCCGGGTTAGCGGCCTCCTGCGACGTCCACCTCGCTATCGCAGTGCCTCAAGGAGGAAGCACTCCGACCAGGGTTGCTGCGGCTTCACTGATCCAGGTCTCTCAGCCGCTCGGGATGGTCAAGACCCAACTAAACGCCCAAGAGTCCGTTTCCGGCAAGTCCCGGCGTAACATTTCGAATCCCGCTCCCTTTCCATCGAGATAGCAGAAACTGCACGTTACAGCGCTGAAACGGGCAGTTTCTGTCATCTCGATGGTTCGGGGAGGGGTGGCTGGGTGCCTGGGCGGGGGAGCACGACGGCGGCCGTTACGCCCCGTGACAGGCGGGGCTTGCGTGCACCCCCGGGGCCCGGCGCATACTGAACCCGCAGGATCATGAGTCCCAACGCGAAGCTCTGGCTGGTTGGGCGGCAACCCTCTCCCGTAGCGGGGTGCCCCAGATGACGATCCGGTCGACCGGCAAGACCGCCGGCGGCAAGTACGGCGCCCCTGCGCGGCGTCCCGCATGCAAAGGACCCTCATGGCCACCACGCCCGCCCGCCACATTCGCTTCAACGCCTTCGACATGAACTGCGTGGGCCACCAGTCACCCGGACTCTGGCGCCACCCGGAAGACCGCTCCGCCGACTACACCAAGCTCAGTTACTGGACGCACCTGGCGCAGACCTGCGAACGCGGCCTGTTCGACGGCATCTTCATCGCGGATGTACTCGGCACCTACGACGTCTACGGTTCGTCCAACGAGGCAACCCTGCGCCAGGGCACCCAGGTGCCGGTCAACGATCCGCTGCTGCTGGTCTCCGCCATGGCCCTGGTAACCGAACATCTCGGCTTCGGCGTCACTGCAGGCACGGCCTACGAGCACCCGTACCCGTTCGCGCGCCGGCTCTCTACCCTGGACCACCTCACCGAGGGACGGGTGGGCTGGAACGTTGTGACCGGCTACCTTCCCTCCGCGGCGCGGAACATGGGCGCCGAAGACCAGCTGGAGCACGACGAGCGCTACAACCACGCCGACGAATACCTCGAAGTGGTCTACAAGCTGCTCGAAGGCTCCTGGGAAGACGATGCCGTCGTCCGCGACAAGGAAACCGGCGTGTTCACCGACCCGGCCAAGGTCCACGACATCAACCACGAGGGCAAGTACTTCAAGGTCCCCGGCATCCACATCTCCGAGCCCTCCCCGCAGCGCACCCCGGTGATCTACCAGGCCGGTGCCTCGCCGCGGGGCATCGCCTTCGCAGCCGAAAACGCCGAAGCCGTGTTTGTGGGTGCTCCCACGCCGGAAAAGCTGAAAGCAACCGTCACCAGGATCCGCGACGCCGCTGAGGCCGCCGGCCGGGACCGGCACTCAGTTCGGATTTATACCCTGCTGACCATCATCACTGCCGCCACCGCCGAGGAAGCCGAAGCCAAGCACCAGGACTACCAGCGCTACACCAGCGACGAAGGCGCCCTTGCACTGCTGTCCGGCTGGATGGGCGTTGACCTCTCCACCTACAACCTCGACGAGCCGCTGGGCGCCGTGAAGTCCAACGCCATCCAGTCAGCTGCGGCGAACTTCCAGAAGGTGAACGACGACGGCGAGCCGTGGACGGTGCGCGACATTGCCGCGAGTGCCGGAATCGGCGGACTTGGTCCCCGTCTGGTGGGCTCCGGCGCGGAGGTCGCAGAGGAGCTGATCCGCTGGGTGGAGGAAACCGACGTCGACGGTTTCAACCTGGCCTATGCCGTCACTCCCGGCACCTTTGAGGACGTGGTTGAGTTTGTGGTGCCGGAACTGCAGAAGCGTGGCGCGTACCCCACGGAATACGCGCCGGGAACGCTGCGGCAGAAGCTCTTCGGAGCAGGGGATAAGCTCCCCGCAGACCACCGCGGGGCGAAGTTCCGCCTGGCCCCCGCCGTCACCGGCTAGGAGCTTGACGTATTTCCCTCGTCATCACGATGAACAAGGGGACGCCCGTCTGGTCAGCCTGAACGTCACCTCCAAGCGGGCGCGTGCCCGAGGCGAGATGACGGTGCAGGTGCCGGTATCCCACCTGCCTCCAGTGCGGAAAGGGCCGTGTGCAAGCCGCACGCTGCCACCGCCATCTTCGACTACGGGCAGGGGACGGCGGACGTCACGGAGGTCCTGACGGCGGGGGGCGGCCGAGCTGTGAGCCGTGGCGGGCCATTGACCGCCTCCCCTGGCGCTCCTACCGTTGAGGGACCCCCAGCCTCCAGGTAAGGAGAACCCCATGGATCCATCAGCCGAAGCTTCAGGACGTGTGCTTTCCGCCGACGGAACGCCTATTGCGTGGCAGCGCCGGGGGGAAGGGCCTCCGCTGGTGGTGGTGGATCCCGTCATGATGGACCGGACCACCTCGGGGATGGCAGGTGTTGCCGAACTGCTGGCCGCAGGCCACACCGTCTACACGTATGACCGCCGAGGCAAGGGCGAGAGCGGGGACGGGGAGGAGTACACCCCGGAATCCGAGGTGGACGACCTGCTGGCCGTGGTGGAAACCGCCGGCGGCACGGCCGATCTGCTGGGAACCTCCTCCGGCGCCGTCCTCGCGCTCCGGGCTGCCTCGGAGTCCGCGGTCATCTCCAGCGTCATCGCCGTGGAACCTCCGCTCACCGGGGACACTGACGAAGATCCGGACATCCGCCCTGAGCTGGATGAGCTGGTTGCGGCAGGTGACCGGGCAGGAGCCGTTCGGCTGTTCCAGGAGTCCATCGGAGTGCCGGCGGAGATCATCGAGGCCTCGGACCCGGCTCCGTTTGAGCCGGCGGCTCACACCATCTCCTATGACCTGACCCTGCTGCTGGAAACCGACGTGCGGTCCCTGACCGGAATCCGCGTGCCGGTGCTGGTGCTGGCGAGTTCCGGAAGTGATGACCGGCTGCGCGAATGGGCGCGTGAGACTGCCGAGCTGCTGCCCGAGGGGTCATTCCAGCTGCTGGAGGGCAGCTGGCACGGGCTGGATGACCAGACCCTGGCCGCCGCCGTCGACGCTTTCCTGGAATAGGTCCGCAGTCTGCCGCGTTTGTACCCTGAGCGTAGGGTGGGAGCCCTGCAGAGACTCAAAGGAGAGACCGCATGGTGCACCTCAATGATCCCGAGGTCATTACCCGGCTGCTCACGGCCAAGGGCCGCTGGGCGGTAGTGGGCCTTTCGAACAATCCGGCCCGTCCCGCCGTCGGTGTTTCACGGTTTGTCCGGGATTCCCTGGGCATGGAGATCATCCCCGTGAACCTTTCCGGGCAGGCCGTCCACGGCCAGCAGGGCTACAGCAAGCTGGCGGACATCCCCGGCCAGGTGGACGTTGTGGATTGCTTCGTGAATTCGGCCAAGGTGGGAAACATCGTGGACCAGGCCATTTCAATCGGCGCCAAGGCCGTGTGGCTGCAGCTGGGCGTGGTCGATGAAGACGCCGCGAAGCGCGCCGCAAACGCAGGGCTCGACGTCGTCATGAACACCTGCCCGGTCATCGAGGCCGGAAGGTTTGGACTCTAGCGACGGAACATCAGACGCTGTCCTGGATCCGCTGGTCCACGGGCAGCGCCCGGTACGCTTTCCAGGCCTGAATCATCTGATCGCGGCTGCCGCCGGGATGTGCTGCATGCCAGTCCCTGGAGAAGCGGTTGAGTTCGAACTGCGGGCTGATCGGCCGCGCAGCAGTATCCCGGGTGGCGTGCCAGTGGTCCAGGGCTGCGGCCAGGGTCGCGGTCCCGTCATTGGCGGCAAAGAACTCCCGCATCGGCGCATCGAACCGGAACCCGGGCCCGAGGGCGTGGACGAAGAACTCCCGCAGCACCTGGCTGCACGGATGTCCCGCCGGAATCACGGTGTGGATGGTCAGCGGCGGTACGAGCCGCTGCCGGGACATGTGAGGCCTGCCGGCCGGGGGAGGAAGCGGTGTGCCCGCCAGGAATGCGGCGATGCGTTCTGCCAGCTGCTCCTTTGAACCGGCAGCGGATATCTCCTGCGTGCGCGCGAACGCCTGCAGCTCTTCCTTTAGCCAGTACCAGCGGCGGAATTCGGCCGGCCCAAGCGAGGGCGAAAGGGCGGGGCGTTCCGTAGATCTCACGTTCCCATCCTCGCGGATTCCCAGGAGAATCAGTGCTCCCGCGCCGCAGAACGCCCGTGCGTCTGCGCGGGTGGCGCGTGGGTTGGGGCAGGGACCCCCACGGACGTAACAAAACGGATTGTGACGCCGCGGCGCGTTACGCACCGACGCATTCGGCCGCACGGGGAAATCTTCTGGCCCCGCCGGTGCCTGGGCGGTTTAGATAGTCCCGTAACCATCCAGAGCGGCTGAGAGACCTGGCTCCGTGACGCCGCAGCAACCCCCTTCCGCGGGCTTTCCGCTGAAGAAGGGTGCTACCGCCAGGACCGATGGAGAAGCACCTGCTCTTTGCGGTCCGCTGCCCCGTGCCTTCCGCACGGCTGCGTGAGCCTGCGGAGGCGTGCACCTCTTCCCGGGCTCAGACCGCAGGAGGACAGCATGATCCGGATCGAAAACGTCTCTACCGTCTTTGGGGGCGGTGAATCGGCCTTCACGGCAGTGGACAACGTCACCCTGTCCATCCCCAAGGGAAGCATCCAGGGCATCATCGGGTTCTCCGGTGCCGGTAAATCCACCCTGCTGCGCAACATCAACCTGCTGGAACGCCCAACGTCCGGCCGTGTACTGGTGGATGGAACGGACCTGACCGGCTTGGGTGATGCCGAGCTTCGGGCGGCCAGGCATGAGATCGGCATGATCTTCCAGCACTTCAACCTCCTGAACAACCGGACCGCGGCGCAGAACGTGGAGCTCTCGCTCAAGTTCGCCGGAGTGAAGAACGCCGCCGAACGCCGCGCCCGCGCACTGGAGGCGCTCGCCGTCGTCGACCTCTCGGAGAAGGCGGGGACCTATCCGGCCAAGCTCTCCGGCGGACAGAAGCAGCGAGTTGCAATCGCCCGTGCCCTGGCCACGCGGCCCAAGGTGCTGCTCTGCGACGAACCGACCTCCGCCGTCGACCCGCGGACCACCGCCTCCGTGCTGCAGTACCTCAGCGACGTCAACGCACGGTTCGGCATCACGATCGTGGTGGTGACCCATGAAATGAACGTCATCAAGGCGATTGCGGACAACGTGGCCGTGATGGAGGAAGGCCGGGTGGTGGAACAGTTCGCGCTCGCGGAGCTGGCCCGGCCCGGGTTCACGCCAGCCACCGCAATCGGCCGGTACCTGATCTCCGACGAAATCACCCTGGACCGGGCTGCCGGCCGGGAAGGAGTCCGCGTTGCTTGAGCGAATTGCCGAAGTCTGGCCGGAACTGCTCGCCGCACTGGGCCAGACCGGCACCATGCTGCTGGTCGCGATTCCGCTGGCGGTGCTGATCGGCACCCCGCTGGGTGTGCTGCTCTACTCCCTTGGGCCGGACGGGCTGGGGCACAAACCGCGGCTGCACCGCGTCCTGGACTCACTGGTGAATCTGGTGCGTTCCTTTCCGTTCCTGATCCTGCTGATCGCGATCATCCCGTTCACCCGCTTCGTGGTGGGAACAACCATCGGCACCGCAGCCGTTATCGTGCCGCTGACCATCAACGCCATCCCGTACTTTGCCCGGTTCGTGGAGCAGAACATCACCGCGCTCGGCGGCGGGGTAGTGGAAGCGGCCCGCTCCATGGGCGCCACCCGCGGGCAGATTGTGCGGGACGTGCTGCTGGTTGAAGCCCGTCCGGCCCTGATCAGCTCGGTGACCATCATGACGGTCAGCTTCATCTCCTACTCCGCCATGGCCGGCCTGGTGGGCGGCGGGGGAATCGGCGACTTTGCCATCCGCTACGGCTACTACCGCTACGAGACCGGGCTGATGCTCACTGCCATTGTGCTGATGGTCCTGCTGGTCCAGGCCGTGCAGCTGGGCGGCTCCTGGCTCTCCCGCCGCGCCGACAAGCGCCTCTAGCCTTCCCGCTCCTACCGAAAGTTACTTCCATGAGCATTCCCAGTACCCGTTTTCCCGGCGGGCGTCCGCGCCTTCTGCTGAACGCCTTCCTGATGAACACCACCAGCCACATCCGCGGCGGCCAGTGGCGCCACCCCGATGCCGAGCAGCACCGCTTCAACGAGCTGTCCTTCTGGACAGACCTTGCCCGGCAGCTCGAAGCGGCGAAGTTCGACGCCCTGTTCTTTGCCGACGTCGTGGGCCTGTACGGGAACCACGACGGCGGCTGGTCATCCCACGTGCGCCGCGGCCTGCAGGTGCCGGCCAACGATCCGCTGCTTCTGCTCGCCGCACTCTCAGGTGCCACCAGGGATATCGGCCTGGCTGCGACGTCGTCCGTGGTGCAGAGCCATCCGTTCCAGTTCGCGCGGCAGCTCTCCACCCTTGACCATCTCTCCGGTGGCCGTGCCGGCTGGAACATCGTCACCTCCGTGCTGGAGAACGCGCACCGCAACTTCGGCGGCGACGGCCTCACGGAACACGACCGCCGCTACGACTGGGCGGACGAATACACCGACGCCGTGTACAAGCTCTGGGAAGGGTCCTGGGACGACGGCGCCCTGGTCCAGGACAAAACCAGCGGCATTCACGCGGATCCGGACAAAGTCCACAAGATCCACCACCGCGGCGAACGGTACTCGATCGACGGACCGCACCTGAGCTCACCTTCCCCGCAGCGCACGCCCGTGCTCTTCCAGGCCGGAAGTTCCGGGCGGGGGCAGCAGTTCGCTGCAGCCAACGCCGAGGCGACGTTCATCTTCGCCCCCAACCACGCCCACGCGGCCAAGGTCTCCGCGGGAGTCCGGGCACGCGCCGCAGAAGCCGGGCGGCGGCCCGACGACATCAAGGTCTTCACCGGCCTGTCCTTCGTGGTGGGCGGCACCGAAGCCGAAGCACAGCGGAAAAAGGCCGAGCAGGACGAATTCCTGGACCTGGATGCCGTGATCGCGCACATCGGCGGCGGCCTGGGCATCGACCTCGGCGGCCTGGACCTGGACACCCCGCTGGGGGACGTACAGACCGAAGGGGGCCGGGGAGTACTGCAGGCGATCATCGACTCCACCCCGGGCGGCAATCCCACCCTGGCCGACGTTGCCCGCTACCGCACCGAGGCCCAGCAGGTCACCGGCACCCCGGAACAGATCGCCGATGAACTTGAACGCTGGCAGGACGCGGGGGTGGACGGCATCAACATCATCAACGCCATCCTGCCCGGCTCCTACACCGACTTCATCGACGGTGTGCTGCCTGAGCTGCGCCGCCGCGGCCTGGCACAGAGCGAATACGCCCCCGGGACACTGCGCGAGAAACTCTTTGGCGCAGGTCCGCTGCTGAACGAACGGCACCGGGCTTCGCAGTTCCGCGGCGCCTTCACCCCCGAAAATACCCTTGCAACCCCAGGAGCTACCCGATGACTGCCAGCCTGCTCACCCGATACGGACACACGGTGCCAGCAGAGGCGCAGCGCTGGTTCGACGTCGCAGACGAGGTCGCGGCGATCCTCGGCGCGGATGCCCTCGAGCGCGACGCCGCCAACAAGCCGCCGTTCACGGAACTGGAGATCCTGCGCCGGTCCGGGCTGCTGCCGCTCACCATTCCCGCCCGCTACGGCGGCGCCGGAATCAACTGGAGCACCGCCTTCGAAATCGTGCAGCGGGTAGCCCGCGCGGACAACTCGATTGGACAGCTGCTGGGCTACCACTACATTTTCCAGGCCTTCCCCTACATCGACCTCGATCCGGAACGCGGGCAGGACCTGGCGGAGCAGTGCCTGGTCCGCCAGTGGCTCTGGTCCTCCACCGGCACTCCCCAGGGCCCCCAGGCCACCGCCGTCCGCACCGAGGGCGGCTACCTGGTCACCGGCAGGAAACCGTTCGCCACCGGCAGCCGGGTCGCAGAGAAGATCTACGCCCGGGCAGTGCTCGACGGCGGTGACCGGCTGGCGCTGATCATCGACACCGCCTCCGACGGCGTGGTGCGCCACGATGACTGGGACGTCCTGGGCTCCCGCCTCACCGCCACCAACACCATCGAGTTCCGGAATGTGTTTGTGCCCGACGCCGAGGTGATCACCAACCTGGGAACCCACGACGGCGAACGCCGCCCGCACCAGGTGCTCACCACCCCCGCCTTCCAGCTGCTCTTCGCCCACGTGTACCTCGCCGCCGCGGAGGGCGCCGTGCTCGCGGCCCGGGACTACACGCTCTCCAGCGCAAGGCCGTGGTTCCACGCCGAGGTGGAATCGGCGTCGGACGATCCGTTTATCCAGAACCACTACGGATCCTTCGCGGCCCGGCTCCAGGCGCTGGCCGCCGTCGTCGACCAGGCCACCACCGCACTGCAGTGGGCCTTCGACGCCGGGGACGCGCTGACTGCCGCCGACCGCGCCGGCGTGGCCGAGCAGATCGCCGCCGCGAAGGTCACCGCCCACGAGGTGTCGCTTGACGTCACGGCGCGGATCTTCGACGTCACCGGCGCGCGGGCGGCGGCCAGCAAATACGGGTTCGACCGGTACTGGCGGGACGTCCGCACCCACACCCTGCACGACCCCGTTGCCTGGAAATACAACGAACTCGGCCGGTACTTCCTCACCGGAACCGAACCGGTTCCCTCCGCCTACCGCTAAACCACTCGCACTCTTTCAAAGGAAACACCATGGAACGCAGGAACTTCCTCAAACTCGCACTCGCCGGCGCAGGTGCTGCCTCGCTGACCGCCGCTACCGGCTGCGGCCTGACCGGGGGTGCGGCAGCCTCCGGGGACAAGACCATCAAGATCATTGCCACCGAATCCGCTCCGTACCAGGAACCCACCAAGATTGCCGCCGAACTGCTCAAGGCCAAGGGCTGGACGCTGGAGGCCACCTACGTCACGGACATCATCCAGCCCAACCTCGCCGTCTCCAACGGCGAGTTCGATGCCAACTACTTCCAGCACGGGGCCTACCTGCAGCAGTTCAACGTGGACCAGAAGCTTGAGGTGCAGCCGCTGTTCTACGTTTACGGTTCGCCGGCGGGCATCTGGTCAGAGCGGTGGAAGTCCCTGCAGGAACTGCCCGACGGCGCACGGATCGCGCTGCCGGTGGACCCCGCCAACAACGGCCGCGGGCTGGTGCTGCTGCGCGATGCGGGCCTGCTGGAACTCAAGGACGGGGTAGGCGTCATCCACACCTCGCAGGAGAGCATCACCGCCAACCCGAAGAACTTCGAATTCGTGGAAGTGGACCAGCAGTCCCTCTCCAAGACGCTGCCGGATGTGGACGCCGGTGTGCTGTTCGTGCGGCTGGCCGCCGAAATCGGGCTGTCCCCGGATGACGCGCTGGCCTTCGAGGCTGAAGCAGACCAGGTTCCGTTCCGCTGCGTCGTGGCCGGCACCGCGGAATTCGCCGACTCCGAGAAGGCGAAGGTCCTGCAGGAGGCCTACCAGTCACCGGAGGTCCGGGAATGGTTCGCCGGCTACATGGGCGGTGTGCTGCCCACCCCGTGGGACGCGGATCCGCTGGAGGAACTCGACTCCTGGTGGCAGGCCTAGAGCTTGCCGAACCGGGCCCGGATCAGGGCCATATAGAGCCCGTAAAGTACCAGTCCCACTCCGACGGCGCCCAGCGCCAGCCAGCCCAAAGGCGCCTCATGCAGGGTGCGCAGGGCGCCGTCGAGTCCGGTGGACTTCTCGGGGTCCGCGGTCACGGCCGCGGCTACTACCAGTCCGCCAAGAATCAGCAGCGAGATGCCCTTGGCCACGAATCCGGCTACACCGGTGGCTGTTGCCGTACGCTGCCAGGTCCGTGCCGGTATGGGACCAAGGTCCTTGCGGAACTTGCGGGTTGCGCCTTTGTAGATGAAGTAGACACCGATCCCGGCGATCACCGCACCCGTCAGGCCAACCAGCACCTGTCCTGCCGGCTGGCTCAGGATGCGGGCTGTCCAGGTGACCTGGCTCTGCTCACTGTCGCTGGAACCACCGAGGGCGAATACCCCGAAGCTGATGCCAATGGCGCCGTAGACTACAGCCGATCCGGCATCCGTGGCCCGCTTCTTCCAGACTTCCTTGCGGTCTTCGCCCGTATCCAGGAACACGCGCGTGGCCTGGAAAAGGGACAGGGCCAGGCAGCCGAGGAAGCAGGCCCAGATCAGGAAGATGCCGCCCGGCTGGTCCGCCAGGGCTGCCACCGCGCCGGAGGAATCGGCGTCGCCTCCGCCTCCGCCGGCAATCTGGAGGGCAATGAAGCCGATCAGGGCATGGAGTACGCCGCTGGCAACGTATCCCATGCGGGCAGCACGTTCGAAGGCCTTCGAATCCGCTGCCCGTTCCGCTGTCCGGGCAACCCTGCCCGAGCTCCCGTGTTTACGATCCGTAGCCAATCGGTCCTCCAAGGGTCGCAGGCGGCAGTGAACCGCCGGTGAAATTCTTCGTATGCTTAGTGATCCCCTTCCATCCTGCCATCTGTGATGCACCCGGACCTACGCCGGGCTAAGGTCGGTTTATGGACGCCGCATCGCTGAGGCAGTACTGCCTGTCCCTGACCGGATCATACGAAGACTTTCCCTTTGGCCCGGAAACCTCGGTGTTCAAGGTGCGCGCCGGCGGTCCGGCCCGGCCTGCCAAGATGTTTGCCATGAGCACGCTGGAGGCGGATCCGCTCCTGGTCAGCCTCAAATGCGAACCCGAACTGGCGTTGCAGCTGCGCGCGGCCCACCCCGAAATCACCGGCGCGTGGCACATGAATAAGACGCACTGGAACCAGCTGGATCTCACCGGCGAGCTCGAGGAAGAACTGGTGCGGAATCTGGTGGAGGACTCCTATGACCTGGTGGTGGCCTCGCTGCCGCGCCGGGACCGCGAGTCACTGGCCTGGAAAGGATTGGCGGAAGGGTGAGCAACCGCCCGCTGACCTACCCGGACGCCGGGTTCACGGAGCGGCCGTATCCCCGGCCCCTGGAGGGCGGATGGCCGGAGGGTTACCGGCTGGTGCTGCGGTCCGAACTGATTGACGTGCCGGAGCCCGCCGCTGCTTTCCTGCGGCTGGCGGACGGCGTGCTCGGCTGGGACCTGCACCGGGGCAGCGGGCTGCGGGTTGCCGCATCGACGCCGCGGGCGGCGGCCGGTGTGGAGATGGCCTCCGGGGTGGGGTTGGGTCCGCTGCGCTGGCAGGCACCGTGCCGGGTGCTCTGGAGTGCTGAACCGATGCTCGACGGCGGCGTTCCGGTTCCCGGCCAGCGGGCCGGGTTCGGCTACGGCACGCTGCACGGCCATCCCGTGGCCGGGGAAGAAGGCTTCTACGCGGAACTCACAGCGGACGGGCGGCTGTTCTTCCGGGTGGCTGCCTACAGCCGGCCGGCCAACTGGTTCATGGCGCTGGGCAATCCGGTGAGCCGGCGGACCCAGGAACTGATCACCCGCCGCTATGTCCGCGCTGCCCGGCGTCTTGCCGTGGGGAGTGCCTAGAAGCAGGTGCCGCGGTGACGGCCGGGGAGCATCGGGTACAGTGCCGAGCACCAACGTCTTGAGGAGCAATATGTCAGCCGCCCGCGTGATTTCAAGCCTTGCAGCCGGTGTTTTTCTGGTCAATGCCATTCCACACGGTGTTAGCGGCGTTCAGGGCCGGGAGTTCCCGTCGCCGTTTTCCAACCCGCCAGGCCGTGCCCCGTCTTCCCCTGCAGCCAACGTCGCGTGGAGCGCAGCCAACACCGCCGCCGGCGTTGCGCTGCTCCGCCGGCGTATGACGAAAATCGAGCGGACGGCATTCGCGGGCGGGGCGCTTGCCATGGCCTTTGTGCTTGCCGGCTTCTTCGGGAAACCAGTGACCGCTGAGGCCAGTGCACAATCCCAGGACCACTTCGCGCCCGCCCCATAGGAGGAGCGGGAGCCGGTTACCTGCCGGTGTTACCGCGCTGCCCGGCGGTTGGCTGAGGGGGCGGGGTAACGTCCCGGCGGGGCGTGAACAGGCTGCGGATGAAGTTGAAGGCGATCAGCGACGGCAGACCGGTACTCACGGATGGCTGGGAAACGGTCAGGCCCGCCAGCAGCAAGGCGATGCAAACACCCAGCATGATCACGCCGAACGTAAGGCCGCCGCCGCTTCGCAGCACCAGGCCGGTGACCTCCGAGGTGCGCCAAAACTGGGCCAGGCACCACAGGCCGCAGGCAAAACCTACGACGCCGCATCCCGCAGCGACCCAGGGCACGCCGGCGTCCCAACCGCCGCCGTCGGGCAGATACGGGAGGTTCACGGCTACCGAGACCGTTCCCATAGCCAGAAGCACCAGGCCTGCTGCAAGCATGGCCCTGTCGCTGCGCGACGCTTTCTTCATTCCGGCCCCCTAAAGTTGAGCCGACCCTACCAGCTCAGTCCGCGGCGTCGGGCAGCTGTTCCTTGCTGTGCAGCACGAATGCCAGCGCGGGTCCGGAGAGTTCAACCGGCATGAACCCGGCCGTCAGCAGCAGCGAGATGGAGGCCTCGTTGGCTTCGTCGGTGTAGGCGGTGACGCAGTCGACGTCGGGCTGGTTCAGCGCGAACCTGCTCAAGGCGATGAGCGCTTCGGTGGCGAACCCGAGGTTCTGCCGCGAGGGAACGATGTTGTAGGTGACTTCCACGGCGCCGTCGACGGGCGGGCCCAGGAAGCCAATGGTGCCGATCACCAGGCCGCCGCGCTCGCGGATCAGCCGTGCCCCAAAGGTTCCGGCGCGCGGCCCCAGCAAACCTGCCTGGAAGTACTGCAGGGCGGCGTCTTCGTCGACGCCCTGGGGAAAGTCGTCGGCCCACAGCTCGCAGCGGGCGCCGACTATTAGTGCGTCGACGTCCGCGGCCGACATTTCCGCCAGTTCCAACCGCTCAGTCAGCAGGCTGCTGGCGGGTACCGGCTCATTCGAAAGGATGGTCACGGCAATATTCTCCACCATCGAGATGACAGAAACTGCCCGTTTGAGGCCCGTAACGTGCACTTTCTGCAATCTCGATGAGCGGAGCTGTGGATAACGAAACGCCGCCTCATTTCAACAACCATAATGCTGGCCATGCGCACTCCTCGTGAACTGCCCCAAGAGCTCAGCCAGTCGACGTATACCGTCTATGACTCGGATGCCCTTGGAGTAAGCAGAGGGACTCTTCGCAACGTTCGCATCCGCCGTATCAGCAGGGCTATCCGGGCCGCGGACAACCTGGATTTGAGTGACCGCAGCTCATCTGTGCCGCCGGAGAGGATTGCCCCGTTCACAAGGGTCACCTCATTTTCCGTGGCTTCGCACCGGACGGCGGCAGAGGCTTGGGGTTTTCCACTTCCGGTTGTGCCTGGGCGGGCACCCGAACTGCACATCACCCGTCCGGAAGGGCTGGCGCCGCCGAGACGGTTCGGTGTGGTTGGCCACACCGGCCGGATACTGCCCGGCGAAGTGACCACGCTGGAAGGTTTGGTCCTTACCTCACGGGTAAAAACGTGGCTCGACCTGTCGAAAGACCTCACTGTGGAGGAACTCACGGTGATCGCGGATTACCTGATCCGGTTTCCCCGGCCGCTGTTCGAAGGGCGGTCGGATCCGTATGCGACACAGGAAGAACTGGCTGAGATCATCGGACGTCATCCGGGCCAGCGGGGCATCCGGACGGCACGTGAGGCCTTGCAGCTGAGCCGGGTGGGTGCGGATTCCCCGCCGGAAACCCAGCTGCGGCTTGCGCTTGGCGCGGCGGGGCTGCCCGAACCGGAGGTAAATGCCCCCATAGTGGATGACGACGGCGTCCTGCACCATGAGCCGGACCTGGGATACCGAAAGTACCGGGTGGCAGTCCAGTATGAAGGCGCCGGGCATTCGGACCCGGAACAGGTGGCACGGGACATCAGCCGTGAAGAGCGTACCCGCGCGCTGGGCTGGACCGAGGTGCGCTTATCGCGGCGGCACATGGTCGACGGCGCCCGGCCCGCTGTGGAGAAGGTCCGGGCTGCGCTGTGGGCGGCGGGCTGGCGCGCTGACCGTCCGGCGGCCTGATCCCTTGAACGAGATTACAGAAACTGCCCGTTTGAGGCTCCAAACGGGCAGTTTCTGTAATCTCGATGGGATCCCGGAGAGGGAGGGGTTAGCCGAAGTGCTTCGGCAGGGTCCCCTCGTGGGCTTCCTTCAGCTCAGCGAGCGGCAGGACAAAGTGGCCCTGGAAATCCAGTGCGCCAATCTCGGTGTCCACGACGCCGATGCGGGAGTGCGCAAAGCCGCGGGCGGAGCACATGTCCTTGAACCGGACCTCTTCGCTGCGGGCCACGGAGACGACGGCGCGTGCCTGGGACTCGGAGAACAGCAGCGTGAACAGGTCCACGCCGTCGCGCTCGGCAACTTCGTCCAAGCCAATCCGGGCACCGACGCCGAAGCGCAGCGCCATCTCGGACAGCGCAGCCGCGAGGCCGCCCTCGGAGAGGTCGTGCGCAGCGTCGATCATGCCGTCGCGTGAAGCGTTGATCAGCAGGTCGCCCAGCAGCTTCTCGGCCTGCAGGTCCACCTTCGGCGGCTGGCCGCCCAGGTGTCCGCGCAGGTTGGCGAACTCGGAACCGTCCAGCTCGTCCCGGGTGACGCCCATCAGGTAGATGGCCTGCCCGTCTTCGCGCCAGCCCGACGGCGTGCGGCGGGAGACGTCGTCGAACACGCCCAGCACGCCCACCACGGGGGTGGGGTGGATGGCGACGCCGCCGGTCTGGTTGTAGAGCGAAACGTTGCCGCCGGTGACGGGCACGCCGAGTTCCTGGCAGCCGTCGGCCAGGCCGCGGACGGCTTCGGCGAACTGCCACATGACCTCGGGATCCTCGGGGGAGCCGAAGTTCAGGCAGTCGGTGACGGCCATCGGGCGAGCGCCGGAGGTGGCGACGTTGCGGTAGGACTCGGCGAGGGCCAGCTTGGCGCCCTCGTACGGGTTCAGGTAGGTGTAGCGGCCGTTGGCGTCGGTGGAGATTGCCACGCCCAGGCCGGTTTCCTCGTCAACGCGGATCACGCCGGCGTCGTCGGGCATGGCCAGGGCCGTGTTGCCCTGCACGTAGCGGTCGTACTGGTTGGTGACCCAGGACTTGTCGCACATGTTCGGGGACGCCATCAGCTCCAGCACGGCCTGCTTCACGGCATCGCCGCCGAAGGGGCGCTCCGCGGCGAAGGAGTCGGCCTGCACGCCGTCGAGCCACTCGGGGCGGTGGAACGGACGGTTGTAGACCGGGCCTTCGTGCGCCACGGTGCGGGGATCGACGTCGACAATCGTCTCGCCGTCCCAGTCGATGATCAGCCGGCCGGTGCCGGTGACTTCGCCCAGCCAGGAGTATTCGACGTTCCACTTGTCCATGATCGCCTCGAACGCTTCCACGTTCTCCGGCGTCACTACGGCCATCATGCGTTCCTGCGACTCGGACATCAGGATTTCACCCGGGGTCAGGGACGGGTCGCGGAGCAGGACCTTGGTCAGCTCAACGTGCATGCCGCCGTCGCCGTTGGAAGCGAGTTCCGACGTCGCGCAGGAGATGCCGGCCGCGCCGAGGTCCTGGATGCCTTCGACCACGGAGGCCTTGAACAGTTCCAGGCAGCACTCGATGAGCACCTTTTCAGCGAACGGGTCGCCAACCTGTACGGCGGGCCGCTTGGAAGGCTTGGCGTCGTCGAAGGATTCTGAAGCCAGCACCGAAGCGCCGCCGATCCCGTCGCCGCCGGTGCGGGCACCGAAGAGGACCACCTTGTTGCCGGCGCCGGAAGCGTTGGCCAGGCGGATGTCCTCGTGGCGCATGACGCCGACTGCCAGTGCGTTGACCAGCGGGTTGCCCTGGTAGACGGAGTCGAAGACGACTTCGCCGCCGATGTTCGGCAGGCCCAGGGAGTTGCCGTAGCCGCCGATGCCGGAGACGATGCCGTGCACCAGGCGTGCGGTGTCCGGGTGGTCGATCGCGCCGAAGCGCAGCGGATCCATCACGGCAACCGGGCGGGCACCCATGGAGATGATGTCGCGGACAATGCCGCCGACGCCGGTCGCGGCACCCTGGTACGGCTCCACGAAGGACGGGTGGTTGTGGGACTCGACCTTGAAGGTCACCGCCCAGCCCTCGCCGATGTCCACGACGCCGGCGTTCTCGCCGATGCCGACCAGCAGGTGTTCCTTCATCTTCTCGGTGACCTTGTCACCGAACTGCTTTAGGTGCACCTTGGAAGACTTGTAGGAGCAGTGCTCGGACCACATGACCGAGTACATTGCCAATTCGGCGGCAGTGGGGCGGCGGCCCAGGATCTCGACGACGCGGTTGTATTCGTCTTCCTTCAGGCCCAGTTCGGCCCACGGCAGCGGGGTGTCCGGGGTGGACGCCGCGTGCTCAACGGTATCGATGTTGAACTTCTTCTGCTCGGCGGTGGAGTTCGCGGACACAGTCATTATTTGCCTCCGGCAACGAGCGAGGTGAGTACAGAGGTGAAGACGCCGATTCCGTCGGTGCCGCCGCGCAGTGCGACGTTGCCTCGGGCGGAGGAATCCGGGCCGAAGCCGGCTTCCACAGCGTGTTCGGGGTGCGGCATCAGGCCGACGACGTTGCCGGCGGCGTTGGTGATGCCGGCGATGTCGCGGCGAGAACCGTTGGGGTTGAAGCCGTCGTAGCGGAAGACCACACGGCCTTCGCCTTCCAGCTCATCCAGGGTCTTTTCGTCGGCGACGTACTGGCCGTCCTGGTTCTTCAGCGGAATGACCATGCCTTCGCCCTGCGTGTAGCCGGACGTCCAGGCGGTGGCGTTGTTCTCCACGCGGAGCAGCTGGTCCCGGCACATGAACTTCAGGTGGTCGTTCTTGATCATCGAACCGGGCAGCAGGTGCGCTTCGGTGAGGATCTGGAAGCCGTTGCAGATGCCCAGCACGGGCATGCCGCCCTTGGAGGCGTCCACGACCTTTTCCATCAGCGGGGCAAACCGGGAAATCGCTCCGGCGCGCAGGTAGTCGCCGTAGGAGAAGCCGCCGGGGATGATGACGGCGTCGACGTCGCGCAGGTTCGCGTCTCCGTGCCAGAGTTCGACGGCGGTGCCGCCGGCCAGGCGCACGGCGCGGGCGGCGTCGCGGTCGTCAAGCGTGCCGGGGAAGGTGATGACGCCAACGCGGACGGCGCGCAGGGCAGCGTCCTCGGGAGCGGCGGAGTAGTCGCCGATCAGCGGGGTACTCAAGACTAAGCCTCCGAAATAACTTCGACGCGGGTGACGTCTTCGATCACGGGGTTGGAGAGCAGGGTGGCGGCTGCGGTGCGGGCCTGCTCCAGGATTTCAGGGGTGACGTCGCCGTCAACGGTGAGTTCGAAGCGCTTGCCCTGGCGGACCCCGGTGAAGCCGTTCAGGCCCAGTCGGGGAAGGGCGCCGGCAATGGCCTTGCCCTGCGGATCGAGGATCTCGGGCTTGGGCATGACGTCAACAACGATCCGGGGCATCGGGGTAACTCCTGTGAGTGAAAAGGGTGGCCGCGGACCGTGCCGTCTCACGCTGATTCAGCGCTCCGCGAGCTTGCTCCTTCATTCTACGGCCGCACCGCGAGATAGCAGAAAGTGCCCGTTACAGGGCTCAAAGGAGCACTTTCTGCTATCTCGATTTGGAGCGGGGGCAGGGGAGGGGCTAATGGTTGAGCAGCCGCTGGACGAACTGCAGGGTGCGCTCCTGGCGCGGGGCGCCAAGCACCTCGGACGGCGGACCGGACTCAACCACCACCCCGCCGTCCATAAAGACCACCTGGTCCGCGACGTCCCGGGCGAAGCGCAGTTCGTGGGTGACAAGGAGCATGGTCCAGCCCTCGGAAGCGAGTTCGCGGATAGCTTCCAGGACGTCGCCCACCAGTTCCGGGTCAAGCGCGGAGGTCGGCTCGTCGAAAAGCAGCAGGCGGGGTTTCAGCGCCAGCGCGCGGACAATGCCCACCCGCTGCTGCTGTCCGCCGGAGAGCTCGTTGGGGTAGGCTCCGGCCTTGTCTTCGAGTCCCACCCGGGAAAGCAGGGCCATCGCATCCGCCGTAGCCTCCGCTTTGGGGCGGCGCTGCACCCGGACCGGTCCTTCGATGATGTTCTCCAGGACCGTGCGGTGCGGAAACAGGTTGTAGTGCTGGAACACCATGGCGCTGTACTCGCGCAGTCCGGAGACTGCTGAGCGGGGAGGCTTGGCGCCGAAATCCACGGTCTCACCGCCGTCGAACCGGACGGTTCCGGAGTCCGGAACCTCCAGCCCGTTGAGGCAGCGGAGCACGGTGGTCTTCCCTGATCCGCTGGGACCTATCAGAGCCACAACCTGGCCGCCGGGGATTTCCAGGTCGATGCCCTTAAGCACCTCAACGCTCCCGAACCGCTTGTGCAGGTCCCGGGCACTCAGGACCGGAGCGCTGCCGTCTTCAGTTTGCGACATGGCGGTCGAGCCTCCTCTCCAGCGCCGACTGCCCGGTTGAGAGCACAACGCAGATAAGCCAGTAGATAAGGGCAGCCTCTATGTAGATGACCATGAACTCCTGGCTGAACGCCGCAATCTCCTGGGCCCGCCGGAACAGCTCCGTGACCAGGATCAGTGATGCCAGGGAGGTGTCCTTGACCAGGCTGATGAAGGTGTTGGACAGCGGCGGCACCGACACCCGGGCGGCCTGGGGGAGGATCACTCGCATAAGCGTCTGTGCCGGAGACATCCGGATGGTGTAGGCCGCTTCCCACTGTCCGCGCGGCACCGAGAGGATCGCTGCCCGGATCACTTCCGCGGCGTACCCGCCCACGTTCAGGGAGAACGCGATGATGGCGCTGGGCCATGGATCGACCAGGACTCCGATGGAGGGCAGGCCGTAGAAGATGACGAACAGCTGAACCAGCAGGGGCGTGCCGCGGATGATGGACACGTACGCCCGTGCGATTCCGGATACCAGCCGGATTTTGGACAGCCGCATCAGCGCAACACCGAGGGCCAGCACCAGGCCGACGGCGAAGGAGATGAGGGCCAGGGGAATGGTGCCGGTGACGGCGCCCTGGAGCAGGGGCAGGAAGGAAGCGGCTATGAGGTCCCACGTCGGCTGGTCCACGGCGGCCCCTTACTGCGAAACGTCTTCGCCGAAGTACTTCATTGAGATCTCTGCCAGGGTGCCGTCCTCGCGCAGTTCCTCCAAGGCTGCGTTGACGGCGTTCCGCAGTTCAGTGTTGCCCTTGGCGAAGGCAAAAGCCATGAGGGCCGGGTCATCAGTTTCGGCAGCGACCTGAATCGGCGCGTCCGGAGTCTGCAGAATGTAGTCCAGGAAGGTCAGGCGGTCATTGATGGTGGCGTCCACCCGTCCCTGCTCCAGCAGGGAGACGGACTGGGCCCAGCCCTCGACTGCTTCCACACTGGCACCGTTTTCCTGGGCCAGCTCGTACCAGTTGCTGGACAGGGACTGTGCCGTTGTCTTGCCCGTCAGGTCAGGAAAGGAGGTAATGGTTGTGTCTCCCTTCGGCACCACTATCACCCCTGGACTCACCGTGTAGGGATCGGAGAACTCATAGGAATCCACGCGCTCCGGGGTGATCGAGACCTGGTTGGCGACCATGGCGAAGCGTCCCGCGTTCAGGCCGGCGAAAAGCGCATCCCACGGCGCTTCCCCAAACTGCGCTTCGACACCGAGTTTCGCTGCGACGGCTTCGGTGATCTCGACGTCGTATCCCGTCAGGTCTCCAACGCCGTCCGCATGGAAGCTGAACGGCCGGTATGTACCTTCCGTGCCGACAACCAGCGTCCCTTCGTTCCGGATAGCGTCAAGGCTGGTCGGTGACCCGCCGGCGCATGCCGTCAGGAAAAGCGATGCGGCACCTGCTGCGAAAGCGGCGGTGATCTTCAGTTTTCGCATCGGGTCCCTCCAGGAATCGCAGTGGCCGGAAACAGCAGGAGCGCCCCCGGAGAGTCCGGAAGCGCTCCACTGTTGCCCGATAATTAGGCCGGAAGTTCGATCTGGAATCCGCACGTGCAGCGCAGGATGTTGATTTCCAGGCGCACATCTCCGGTATCCGCATCCGGGTCGGTGCTCAGCGGCTCGAAGAGTGAAACAGTGCGGGTGTCCTTCGGCTTCATCGGCTCGCCGCAGTGCAGGTACTCAGTATCCGCCGGTTCGGCCGTGGCCACGCGGGCCCACAGCGGGGAATGGCGTACCGGGTGCCCGTAGAAACGGTCACATTCGCCGCAGGTGTAGCTGATTTCCAGGAACTCGGCCGCATCGGCGGTCCTGGACGGTTCAACGGATTCGATGATCAGGTACTCATCGGTGCCGCAGTAGGAGCACCACGGCACGTACTCTGCGGGCGCCTCTGCGTTCGGTGCTGCTGGGCACTGCGGGTCTTCAGGTGTTGCTTCGATCGACAATCTGGTTCCTCCGGTAAAGCCCGGTGCGCCTGTCGGGGCGCGGTCCGTACGTGGATAGTAAGCAAGCTGATCCAATAATAGCCCTAAGGGTACTTACTATGGAAGTTGGAATGGCCTGGATCACACTCGATAGAGTGGCCTGGTGAAACTCGTTGCTGCGCGCCCGGGCCTTGTCCGGATGTCCATGAACCTCTGGCCGCCTTTCCTCTTTTCAGGCATCAAGATCACGGACCTGCCGGAAGACTTCCTGTCCGCCACGGTCCGCCTGCGTCTGCGCTGGTGGAACCGCAACGTTGCGGGGGTGCTGTTCGGCGGGAGCCTCTTCGCCATGACGGACCCGTTCTGGATGATGCTGCTGCTGCGCCACCTGGGCAAGGAGAACGTCATCTGGGACCGCGCGGCCGAAATCGACTTCATCAAGCCGGGCAAGGGAGACGTGGCGGCGCACTTCGCCATCACAGAGGCGGACATTGAGCGGCTGCGGAAGGCGGCGGCCGGCGGCGCGAAAGTGCTGGAGTGGTTCACCGTCGAAGTCCGTGATTCAAGCGGTGACGTCGTGGCACGGGTCCGCAAGCAGGTCTACCTGCGCCGCAAGCGGGACCTGCCCGCCGCCGGAGGCCCCGCCGGCAGCGCTACATTGCCGCCGTTGCCGGACCAAGCAGTCCGCTAAGCGCTTCCCAGCGGCTGATCTGACAGCCGTCCGACGCCGCGAACTCCGCGTCAACCTCTTCACCGTCCACGGTGCCGCTTACGGATGCCCGCTGCGGTCCCCCGTACTGCATGGTGCAGGCGACGTCGGTGCCCGGTTCCGCGAACAGCCCGGTTCCGCCCTCGGCGAGGGCAGCGCACGCCGCTGCGGGATCAGGGGCACCCGATTCCCCCACCGGATTGGCGCCGTCGCACTCCAGGGTCCATGTGTCCGTAACGGCCTCGCCGTCGGCCATCAGCTCCACGCTCAGCGACGTTGCCGCGGCAGGTGACGCAGGCGTTGACGCCGCGGAACTGGACGCCGGCGGCGCGGGCTCCGACGACGACGGCGAGGTGCCGGGATTCGAGTCGGCGCACCCGGCGAGCAGAAGGGCAGCAGCGGTCAGGGCCAGGGCGGTGCGGGGCAGGCGGTTCGGCATGTGGCAGGACCTTCCGGAGTCGATTGGCATACAGCCTAGCGGCCCGGGGTGTGGTGAGGGGAAGGTCAGGCGGGGGGTGGTGCGGCGGCCGCGTCCCGGGCCTGGGCGGCATAGTAGGGGCCCTGGTCAAGGTAATGCTGGTCGAACTCCGGCGGGGCGGCGCCGGCGCGGGCGGCCTCAAGCCGGTCAAGGTAGTACTCCCAGCCCGGACCGGTGTCTTCCGCCGGGGCCGGAACGGCAAGGTGCTGGATGAACTCCAGCCGGGTTCCGCCGTCGTCGTCCCGGAGCCGCACCTCCACGTCCCAGCTGCCGCCGTCGTCCTCCATGAGCACGCGCAGGCGCTCCCGGGGAATGCACTGGGAGAGCCGGGCCGGGCTGGTTGGCTGCCCTTCTTCGTAGAGCAGCTGGAAGTCGAACTCTGCTCCCGGCCCGGGGGCGCCGTCCCAGCGTCCGATCCAGGCGGCAGCCTGGCGTGCATCCGTAAAGCTGGTCCAGACTTCTGACGGAGTGCCGGCAAGCCGGCGGGTTAGGACCAGGTTGTAGGAGTGTTCTCCGGTGCGGTGGACCCGGCCTGTGGGTTCGCGCTGCATAGCTGCTCCTGGAGCGGATCAAGCAGGTCCAGAATCCGGGCCCGCAGCTGCTGCGATTCTTCGGTGAAACCGCGTTGGTAGGAAGCGTACGCCGCGCGCCCCGCCGGAGTCTCTACCTGGATAGGTTCATATCCCCAGTCCTGCAGATCGTACGGCGAAGCGCGCATGTCCATCTCGCGGATCCGCCAGGCCAGTTCGAAACAGTCCATCACCAGGTCCCCCGGCAGCAGCGGGGTCAGTTTGTAGGCCCACTTGTAGAGGTCCATGTTCGCGTGGAGGCAGCCGGGCTGTTCCAGGTCGCGCTGGTTTTCCCGCGTGGGCGTCAGCTCATTGAGTTCAATGGCCTCGGGTGCGTAGAACCGGAACGCGTCGAAGTGGGTGCAGCGGATTCGGCTTTGCTCCACCAGGTTATTCGTGCCCTGGGCGCCCAGCCGCAGCCCGAGGTATTCATGCCGGATTCCGTTCACCTCGGACTTGTAGGCCATAGCCCACTCGTGCATGCCGAAGCAGCCCAGTGACGGTTTCCTCGCGGCCGTGCGGGAGAGCAGCATTCGGGTGAATCCGGCGGCCGTGCCCCGGGCTGCGGCGAATGCCGCCAGGTCCACCGTGACTGCCGGCGATTCCGGGTCCAGTCCGGAGGCAGCCAGCTCCTCCGGCGTCAGCTCGCGGTAGAACTTCCAATCCGTTCGCTCCGCCGCGGCGGCGCCGGTCAGTACGACGCCGGCGCCCGGGTGCCAGCGCATCAGCTGGCCCGGTTTCAGGGAGTAGTAGGTGAAGAGGAAATCCTCCACCGGGTGCTTCTGCCCGGCAGAACGGCGGCGCAGGAAACCGTCCGTGAACGGGCGGACCCGCTCCTGGTAGGCGGCCTGGCGGGGAAGCCAAGCCTGCTCAGGCAGCACGGCGGAATAAGAATGGCTCACGGCCCCCATTATCCCGCCATGCTGCCGGGCCTCCTAGCGGACCGGTGAAGGCTGCGAGTCGGGGGACAGGCCGCTGTCCCGGTCGCCAGCCGTTCCGGCGCCCTCCTCCGCGTCTACGCCCTCCGGGGTCCAGCCGTCGGCGTATTCTCCGGAGTCGTAGTCGTAGTCCACGGGCTTACCGTCCTCGTCCCTGCGCTGGTACCAGTCGGTGACGGTCTTGTCGTGGGAGTCGAAATCGGCTCCGGCGCCCTGCCCTTGCGGAGCCTTCTTGACCGCAATGGCGAAGTCGTCTCCGTGTTCATCGATGCCGGTCCGCACGGCCTGTTCCAGGGCGGCCGTCGCGTACTCGCGGCGGATAATCAGCGGGTCGGTCTGGAGGTCCCTGGTGAAGGCGACCATCATCAGCGCCAGGATAACGGCGAAGGGCAGCGCAGAAACGATAATCAGGTTCTGCAGGCCGGACAATGCCTCGTTTCCTCCCACCAGCAGCATGACCACGGCAATGCCCATCATGGCCAGGCCCCAGAAGACGGTGACCTTGCGGTCCGGTGCCGGTTTGCCGCGCTGTGACAGGCTTCCCATGACCAGCGAGGCGGAGTCGGCTGAGGTGATGAAGAAAATTGCGATGCAGAACATCGCGAGGAACGGCGTGATGGAGCCCAGGGGAAGTCCGTCCAGGATCTGGAAGAACAGCGCTTCCGGAGCGCCGTCCGCGGAGATCTCCGACCCCTGCATCCGCATCCAGATCGCAGTGCCGCCGAAAATGCCGAACGCGATCACGCACACCAGCGTGGGCACCACCAGGACGTACTGCACGTATTCACGCAGTGTCCGTCCACGTGAGATACGGGCCAGGAAGATGCCAACGAACGGGGACCAGGAAATCCACCAGGCCCAGTAGAAGACAGTCCAGTTAGCGGAGAAATCCGCCGCCTCCGCACCCCAGGACGGTCCCTTGCTCATCAGGTGCAGAAGGTCGGAGAGGTATTCAGTAATGGAAGCGGGAATCAGGTTCAGAAGGAACAGTGTGGGGCCGGTCAGGAAGATGAAGACCACCAGCACTATCGCCAGGGACATGTTGATGTTGGAGAGCATTCGAATGCCGCGGCCTATTCCGGAAACGGCGGAAGCAATGAACGCCGCTGTGAGGACGGCGATGATGCCGATCAGCGCGGCATTGGGGAGCGCTCCGATACCGCTGACGATTTCCACGCCGCGGCCGATCTGCAGTGCGCCGATGCCCAGGGAAGCGGCGGTGCCAAAGAGGGTGGCGACGATGGCGAACATGTCGATCAGCCGTCCCGCGGGGCCGTCTGCCTGCCTGCGTCCGAGCAGCGGCGTGAAGATAGCGCTCATCAGGGGAACCCTGCCGCGGCGGTAGGAACCGTACGCCACGGCCGCGCCCACCAGGGCATAGATGGCCCAGGCGTTGAAACCCCAGTGGAAGTAGGTCTGGGCCATGGCCTTGTGCAGGGCTTCCGCTGATTCGGGCGCGGCCTCGCCGGGGGCCGGCGTCATGAAGTAGGTCAGCGGCTCGTACGGTCCGAAGAAGAACAGGCCGATTCCGACGCCGGCGGAGAACATCATGGCCACCCAGGAGAATTTTGAATACTCGGGTTTCTCCCCGTCCACGCCAAGCGGAATTTTCCCATAGCGGCTGAACCCGATGAACAGCATGAACACCAGGATCACTACCAGCAGAGAGCTGAACAGCCAGCCGGTATTCTTCACAACCCAGCCCAGTGCGAGGTCGGATACCGACTTCAGCGTCTCGGTGGAGAAGATTCCCCAGGCCACGAACCCAAGCACCAGCACGGCAGCGACCCCAAAGACCAGGGGATCCGTCCCGTAGCGGACACGCTGGTCATCGACGGCGATCCCGGGCACCAGGCCGGGATGGGTGTTATGCGGGTACTCTTTCTTCTCCCTGCGGAGCACGCGGGCGGCCCGCTGGCCCAGGGAGGCCTTGGCCGGCCGTTCACTTCCCTTGCGGCGGCCGGGGCTGCCGGGCGAGCCGTCTTCGGACGGCCCGGAGGGCGGTGTCTGCCTTGATGAGGGCGGTGTATCCACAGGTTTCTTCTCCTTGGGGCGGACGCGCTGCCGCCCATGGGGTGCGTTTTGGGACGCGAAGAAGAATACGCCTTATATGTCCTATTGATTGCGGCAATAAGGTGACTTATATACCACACTTCAATTGTTATCTTGTTGTTGCCCTTTACGTGCGAATTTGTCTAATGGGCGTCGTTAAGTGCACCGGAGTCCTGGGTGGCCTCGATCAGGCGCCGCATGGAGGCGTTGAGCTCCAGGACTTCCTTCCGGCTGAGCTGCAGGCGCTCCAACATGGCCCCGGGGACAGCAAGGGCCTTTTGGCGCAAGGCGCGGCCGTGTTCGGTCAGGTCCACGGCCAGGGACCGGTCATTGTCCGGTGCGCGGTTGCGTGATACCAGGCCAGCGGATTCCATCCGCTTGAGCATGGGGGAGAGCGTGGCAGGTTCCATCAGGAGGGCTTCGCTCAGGTTGCGCACGGTGCGGGGGCTCTGTTCCCAGAGCGCCAGCAGCACCAGGTACTGGGGATGGGTAACCCCCAGGTCTTCCAGGACCGGACGGTAGGCGCCGACCACTGACCGGGATGCGACGGACAGGGCGAAGCACAGCTGGTGTTCCAGCAGCAGATCATCGTCGACCGGATCCATGGCCGCCTCCTCATGTTTAGTGCACTAACAATTAGCGTACTATAGATCACAGGTACACCTCGGAAGGGACATCTCATGGCAGCTCGGGAAAGCTTCACGGCAAGATTTATGCGTGCAACCGGCAAGGCCCGGCTCATCTTTGGCCCCGCCCAAAGTTCCTCCCTTACCCATGACATGACGGAGGAGAACAAGCGCCTCCTCGAAGCCCAGCAGGCCGAAGAGAAGGCCATGTGGGAGACCGTGAAGAGGGCCGACGGCAGCAGCTACATCCTGCCCCGCAAGAAGGACTGACTTTTTCGCGGGCGGGGTCCTTTTCCGCCCCGGAACCCTATCCTGAAGGAACCTGCGTTGGTCCTTGAAGGAGGGGATCCACATGGCAACCATGCCGGATCCGGGCAGCGGCGGAGAGCCGAGGCTGCCCGAAGATGAGTTTCCGCAATCCGAACTGCCCGACTACGTCGTTGAAATAGACAGCGAAGGGCACCACTACGGAGTGGACCGGGAGTACATGGACGGCAAACCGCACCGTGAACCGGCCGAACCGGTGGTGTACCAGGACTACATGCACTCGCCGCTGTTCCGCGAGCACCTGTACTGACAGGCCTGCTGGGCCCAGACAAAAGGAGCGCCCGGTCTCCCGGACGCCCCTGGCTGCAAGCTGCGGCTAGCGGCCGGTGCCGCCGTATACGGTGGCTTCTGCTTCGCCGTCGAGCCCGAACGCGGCGTGAACCGCACGGACTGCGTCGTCGAGCTTGGAAGCGCTGGTGACCACGGAGATGCGGATCTCCGATGTCGAGATCATGTCGATGTTCACGCCGGCCAGGTGGAGCGCTTCGAAGAACTTGTGCGAGACGCCCGGGTTGGAGCGCATGCCGGCGCCGATCAGGGAGAGCTTGCCGATCTGCTCGTCGTAGTCGATGCTGTCGAAGCCGACCTCGGCCTTGGCGGCGTTCAGTGCGGCCATCGCGGCCTGGCCGTCGACGATCGGCAGGGTGAAGGAAATATCCGTCTTGCCCGAGCCCTTGGTGGAGACGTTCTGCACGATCATGTCGATGTTCGTGTTGGCGCCGGCGACGATGCCGAAGATCTCCGCGGCCTTGCCGGGGATATCCGGAACACCGACGACGGTGAGCTTGGCTTCGGAGCGGTCATGCGCGACGCCGGAAATGATGGGCTGTTCCAAGGGTTCTCCCTCTTGAATCTTGATCTTGTCATCCGGGCTGGGCAGTACCCAGGTCCCCTCGTGCTGGCTGAAGGAGGACCGCACGTGCAGCGGCACTCCGAAGCGGCGGGCGTACTCGACACAGCGCAGGTGCAGGATCTTCGCACCGGACGCCGCCATCTCCAGCATTTCCTCGCTGGAGATCTTTTCGATCTTCTGGGCTGTGGGGGCCACGCGCGGGTCGGCGGTGTAGACGCCGTCCACGTCCGTGTAGATCTCGCAGACATCGGCGTCGAGCGCTGCTGCAAGGGCGACGGCGGTGGTGTCCGAACCGCCCCGGCCCAGGGTGGTGATGTCGTGGCTGTCCCGGCTCATGCCCTGGAACCCTGCGACGATCGCAACGTCGCCCTTTTCGATGGCCGTCTTGATCCGGTGCGGGGAGACGTCGATGATCCGGGCCTTGCCGTGGATCGCGTCGGTGATCATGCCGGCCTGGCTGCCGGTGAAGGACTGGGCTGAGGCGCCGAGTTCGTTGATGGCCATCGCCAGCAGGGCCATGGAGATGCGCTCCCCGGAGCTCAGCAGCATGTCCATCTCACGGGGGTAGGCGCCGGTAGTGATCTGTCCGGCCAGGTCCAGCAGCTCGTCGGTGCTGTCGCCCATCGCTGAAACCACCACGATGACGTCGTTCCCGGCGTTCTGTGTGTCCACCACGCGCTTGGCAACGCGCTTGATGCCCTCGGCGTCCGATACGGAGGATCCGCCGAATTTCTGCACTATCAGGCTCATGCGTACACGCTCTCTGGAACTCTTCCAACTTGTTGCCCGGCGGCGTGTAAGCCGCTGCGGCACTGAATGTCCGTGGGGCCGCGCGACGGCGGCCAACCTCCAAAGTCTATAGCGGCCGTCCTGCGGCACCGAAATGATGCCGACATGCCGCTCAACCTGTCCTTAACGAATCCAGCGCACTGAAAGTTGCGCTTTACCCGCCGGGACATGCTGCGGCGAGTGCCCGCAGACAGGTCGTGGAAGCAATCCGGGGCTATAGGGTGTGCGCATGGGGACTAGTGAACACGGCGGCATCTCCGCCCAGGGCGTTACGCGCAGCTTCGGAACCGTGCAGGCCGTGCGGGGCATGACGTTTGAGGCACCTCAGGGCGCCGTCACTGCACTGATCGGCCCCAACGGGTCCGGCAAGACGACGCTGCTGCTGATGCTGGCGTCCCTGCTGGCCCCGGATTCGGGGGCAATCCGGATTGCCGGTGCCGATCCGGTGCAGGATCCGCTGGCCGTGCGCCGCTCCGTGGGCTGGATGCCGGACACCCTTGGGGTCTGGGACTCCCTGACCGCTGCCGAAATCCTGGTCACAATGGGCAAGCTGTATGGGATGGCACCTGCCGCCGCCGCACAGCGGGCCGGGGAGCTCCTCGCCGAAGTGCGCCTATTGGACTTCGCGGACAAACCGGCCAGGGTCTTTTCCCGTGGGCAGCAGCAGCGGCTAAGCCTGGCCCGCGCGCTTATCCACGATCCGGCAGTGCTCCTGCTCGATGAACCGGCCTCCGGCCTGGACCCGGGCTCCCGGGTGGAGCTTCGGCTGCTGCTGCGGCGCCTGGCTTCTGCCGGCAAGACCATCCTGGTCTCTTCCCATGTGCTCTCCGAACTGGACGAGATGGCGGACCGCGCCGTGTTCGTCTCCGGCGGTGAGACGGTCAAGACACAAAGCCTGGACGACGCCGGAACGCAGCTTCGCTGGTACGCCGTCAGCGCCCGCAACACCGGGGCGCTGCTGCGGGCCCTTGAATCCCGGGGCCTGGCCGCGGCCGTGGGGGAAGGGACCCGGCGCAGCCACGTGCGGGTGCAGCTTGGCGGCGAGGAGCAGGCCGCGGAAGTGCTGCGGCACCTGGTGGCCTCCGGCGTCGAGGTTTACGCCTTCGCGCCCGCCACCGGAGCACTGGAGGAAACCTACATGAGCCTGGAGGCCGAGAAAGAATGAGCACAGCACTCAGCCCGCAGCAGGCGGGACTCGGTTACTTCACCGGCGTGGGAACAGTCTTTGGGCTGGAGATGAAGCAGCGGCTGCGCTCCCGCGGCTGGTACATCCTGCTGGGAGTCTGGTTTGTGGTGATCGGTCTTGTGGCCGCCTTCACGGCCTGGGTGACTGACCAGCAGGCCGAAGCCGGCCAGGTGCTCTTCGAGCTGATGGTTGCCTTTGTGCTGTTCTTCGGGCTCCTCGTGGCTCCTGCCCTGTCCGCGAATGCCGTGAACGGTGACCGGGCGGCCGGAACCTTGGCGGTCCTGCAGGTGACCCTGCTGCGTCCGGGGCAGCTCCTGGCCGGGAAGTGGCTGGCGTCCTGGGCAGCTTCGCTGGGTTTCCTGGCAGCCAGTGTCCCGTTCCTGTTGTGGGCGCTGGCGCTGGGCGGGGTGAACCCGGGTATTGCCGTGGTATCCCTGCTGCTGCTCGGCGTCGAACTGGGAGTGGTCTGCGCACTCGGTGTTGCAGTTTCCACCCTGGCCAACCGGCCGCTCTTCTCGATCGTGGTCACCTACATGCTGGTGGCACTGCTTTCCATCGGCACCGTCATCGCCTTTGGCCTGAGCACGCCGCTGGTGAGGGGAACTGCCGAAGCCAACAGCCCGCAGTGGCAACAAACCTATTACCCGCCGGTGGACGGCGACCCCGGGTTTACCTGCGTTGGACCGCTTTTGGAGGTGGATGTCATCCACACGGACCGGGTCGCCTGGATGCTGGCCGCGAATCCTTTCGTAGTCCTCGCCGATGCCCTGCCGTACGCGGCCGAAGGCACCAGCGGAGGTCCGCTGGAAGGCATTAGCCAAGCAGTGCGGTACGTGCAGGCAGGATCCGAATACACGGGCCCGCTGTGCGTGGACGGCGAGGCACGGAACCCCACGGCGCCGCCGTCGTCTTCCCCCATCTGGCCGCTGGGGCTGGCCGTGCAGTTTGCGGGTGCGGCGCTGGCACTGGTGCTCGCCTGGCGCCGGCTGCGCACGCCCGCCCGCAGGCTGTCAGCCGGGACCCGGATCGCGTAGGGGCCGGGGTGGCGGGGCCTAGCTGAGGCTGCGGCGTCCTTCGAAGGCGCGGCCCAGCGTGATCTCGTCGGCGTATTCAAGGTCGCCGCCAACGGGAAGGCCGGAGGCCAGCCGGGTGACGGTGATGCCCAGGGTCTTGAGCATGCGGACCAGGTAGGTGGCCGTGGCCTCGCCTTCCAGGTTCGGGTCGGTGGCAATGATGATCTCGCTGATCTGCTCATCGGAGAGCCGGCTGAGCAGTTCGCGGATGCGCAGCTGATCGGGGCCGATGCCGGCGATGGGGTTAATCGCCCCGCCCAGGACGTGGTAGCGGCCGCGGAAGGAGCGGGTGCGCTCGACGGCGATCACGTCCTTGGACTCTTCCACCACGCAGATCATGGTGGGGTCCCGGCGCGGGTCGCGGCAGATATTGCAGGTTTCCTGCTCGGTGACGTTGCCGCACGCCTGGCAGAACTTCACTTTTTCCTTCACCGTCACGATGGCCGCAGCCAGCCGGGACATGTCCTCGGCATTGGACTCGAGGATGTGAAACGCGATCCGCTGGGCCGACTTGGGGCCCACGCCGGGAAGGCGGCCCAACTCGTCGATCAGTTCCTGAACCGCACCTTCGTACACGTGGCCTTCTTAGGGAGATAGTTGTTGTTCCGGCTGATTGCCGCCGGCTACCGGTGGGCGCCGTGGCCGTCGAGGCTTCGTTCCTCAATGAGCCGGCCGCCCAGGATCCGTTCGATTGCCTTGCGGCCAACCAGCCCGGAATCTTCAAGCGTTACATCGTCGGCGCTGGGGACATCTTCGACGTACGCCAAGTCTACGTTGCCGCGGACCGCTGCGGACGGCGCAGTGCCGCCCCGCTGGGCAGCCTCGTTGAGCAGCTGCTGGTAGCGGCTGAGTTTCTGGCCGGGGGCCGGCTGGCGCTGCACCTGGCCGGCTTGATCCGGGGCGCCCTGCGGGGTGCCGGGTGCGGCGCTGCCGCTGCTTCCAGGTGCCCCCGCATACGCTGTGACGCCCGACGGCGCGGAGCCTGCAGCTGCGGGCGAGGCGCCGTTGCTGTTCGGGCTGGGGGAGGTCGCGCCGGGTGTGTTCGCGCCTGCTGCGGGATGGGCCGCGGACTGCTGGGCCGAAGCGCCATGGGCTGACGGCTGCGGAGCCGTTCCACGCCCCGACCCTGCCGTGTCAGTGCCGCCGGGAGCGGTGGAGCCTGGGCCGGGCATGCTGGATCCCGTGCCGGGACCGGCGCTGGAAGCGGTGCCCGGGCGCGTCGCCGTGGTGCCCGCCCAATTGGTGCTGGCCCATTCGTCGTCGCTGACGGCGCTGCTGACATGGATGTCCTCGGGGACGGCAGCCGTTTCCCAGGCGTTGCTTTCCGGTGCGTCAGCCGGCTCTGAGGGTTCCTGTGGCCAGTCCTCGGGCAGAGGTGCGCCGCCGCGCGGCCCTGAACCGGATGCAGGCGGCTGCGTTCGCGGTGCCGGCTGCATGGGTTTCTGTGCTGGGGCTGCCTGGCCCTTGGCCTGACCTGCCGCCGGATCTGCCGCCGGAGGGACCTGCGCCCTCTGTTCGGATGCGGGTGCCTGCGGAGTTGCGGGTGCCTGCGGATTTGCGGGAGCCTGCCGGGCTGCCGGAGCGGATCCTGCGGGAGCCTGTTTCGCGCGTGCGGGGGCAGCGGGCGGGATGTTCCAGACGGGTGCACCGGCTGCCGGTCCGCCGGTGGGCGCTCCGTCACGTGCGGGCGCGAGTGCTCCTGCCGCCGCAGGAACCGAAGAATTCCCTTGGGGCTGCGCGGAAGTGGAAGCCGGTGCCGGAGTCTGTGCCGGCGGCGTCAGCCGGCTACCAGCTTTTGGGCCGGGTTCACCCGCTGACGCGGTGCTGTCGTGTACGGCGTTGACCTGGCAGTCAACGCCCAGGACCTGGTGGATGGCCTTGCGCAGGTTCTCCAGGTGGTCCGGACGGTTGAAGTTCGTGGCCGCGCCGGGGTTGGAGAAGGCGAGTTCCAGCACCCGGCCGTCGAAGGAACGCGGTGAAGCGTTCTTGCTGACATTGAGCCAGGTTGCCCGGCGGATGCTGGTTAGGGCGTCCATGATCTCCGGCCACGCACGGCGGATCATTTCCACCTGACCGGGTCCTGACGCGCCTGTGGGGGCAGTCGGAGTGTTGCCGGCTGCACCCTGCTGGACGGGCGCCGCAGACTGGACCCCGGCGGCTGCCGGAGCTGTTGATGGAGTGTTCGACAGCGGGTTCGCCGGGGTCGACGGAACACGAGCCTGCGCGGCGTCGGCCGGACGGCCGTGGACCGCGTCGGCCGGACCGCCCTGCGCTGTGCCGGCTGGACCGCGCTGCGCTGTGTCGGCTTCCGGATCAGGGCCCTGCCGCTGGGCGGACTGCTGCGGCTGGGTGGCGTGCTGCTCGCCCGGTCCCTGCGGCTGCTGCGACGCGGCCTCACGGGAGACGTCGTCCCAGGTGCGGCCGGGCGCCGCGGCATCGGGCATCGAACCGCCGGCAGGAGCCGGGCGGGCGCTGGACGCGGCGGGGGTTGCCGGAGCTGCCGGGGTGGCCCAAGTGCCGCCCCAGTCGGCTGCGCCGCTGGCGGAGGCTGCGGCGTCGGACGCAGTGTCGACGGCAACCGGAGCTGCCGCCGGAGTGCTGGGTGCCGGCGCACTCGTTGCCGGCGCGGCCGGCTGGCGTGAACCCTGCTGCGAAGCGGCCGGTGCCGTGCTCTGCTCTGGTACCTGCGCGGCACGCTGCTGCGGAATGGCCGCGGCGGGGGGAGCGGCGTCGCCCGCGTAGGTCAGCCGGCGCTCAATCCGGTCCACCCGTGCCGCGGTTCCGCGTTCGGACTGATCGGCTGCGGGAAGCAGGATCCGCGCGCAGAGCAGTTCCAAATGCAGGCGGGGCGAGGTGGCGCCGGTCATTTCCGTCAGTGCGGTATTGGTGATGTCCGCTGCTCGGGAAAGCTCTGCACCGCCAAACTGTGCAGACTGTGTGCGCATGCGGTTGATCTGGTCCTCCGGCACGCCGCGCAGTACCGCGGCAGCGGCGTCGGGCATCGCATTGACCACAATCAGGTCCCGGAAGCGTTCCAGGAGGTCCTCCACGAAGCGGCGGGGATCCTGTCCGGTCTGGATGACGCGGTCAACAGCGCTGAAGACCGTGGCGGCGTCGCCGGCAGCAAAGGCGTCGACGACGTCGTCGAGCAGGGCCACATGGGTGTAGCCAAGGAGGTTGACGGCGAGCTCATAGTCCAGGCCGGATTCCCCGGCGCCGGCCATCAGCTGGTCCAGGACGGAGAGGGAGTCGCGGACGGACCCGCCGCCGGCCCGGATCACGAGGGACAGTACGCCCGGGGCAACCGGAACGCCTTCCTGGACGCAGAGTTTCTCCAGGTAAGCCAGCAGCGGCTCCGGCGGAACCAGCCGGAACGGGTAGTGGTGCGTCCGGGAACGGATGGTGCCAATGACCTTGTCCGGTTCCGTAGTGGCAAAGATGAACTTGATGTGTTCAGGCGGCTCTTCCACGATCTTCAGCAGGGCATTGAACCCGGCAGAGGTGACCATGTGGGCTTCATCGATGATGAAGATCTTGTACCGGTCCCGCACGGGGGCAAAGGTGGCCCGCTCGCGCAGGTCGCGGGCGTCGTCCACGCCGCCGTGGCTGGCCGCGTCGATTTCAATGACATCAAGGCTGCCGGCGCCGTTGCGGGCCAGTTCAACACAGCTGTCGCATGTGCCGCAGGGGATCGGCGTCGGACCCTGCGCGCAGTTTAGGCACCTGGCCAGGATTCGGGCTGAGGTGGTCTTGCCGCATCCGCGCGGACCTGAGAAGAGGTAGGCGTGGTTGACGCGGTTCTTTGAGAGGGCCGCCATCAGCGGCTCGGTGACATGCTCCTGGCCGATCACGTCCGCGAAGCTCTCGGGACGGTAACGGCGGTAAAGGGCTGTACTCACAGATAGAACCTTATCGGTTGGCACTGACGGTTCGCATCCGGACCCGGGGCGGGGTGCAGCACCGCTGTTTCCGGATAAATTAAAGACCCCCCATGCACCTGCCAGAGCCCGCTTACCCTTGCTACCTTCCGGTCCTGGGGGAGTTCACAGGATGACACCACATGAGGGGCCGGGAACAAGTCTACCCGATTTTTCGGGTGCCTATTCCGGGCTCCGTGGGCCTTGGCCTGCGTTGGCGGACTGCCCGGAATTCTGGGCGCAGGACATCGGCGGAGGCGGCGTCACCGGGTGGGTTGTCCGGCCAGGAACAGGGCAGTGGGGATGACACGTCCGCAGGTCTGTATATAGGTCTGTATATAGGACTCCTATATACAGACGCCCCTGCGTATCCAGGACTGCTGGTCCTGCGCCGTACTCCTGCACACCCCGGCGGGCAGGGCCTGGTGCGCTGCGTCTTGTGCAGGGACCCGACGGCCGGGGCCTGAACGGCGCCGTCTGCGCCAGGCGCCCTGCGGGTGCTGGCCGGCTCTGCCGCACCAATAGATGGCCGCCCGCAGAAGTGCCCCTATGTATAGGGCTCCTGACAATAGCCAGTGCCTCGTCTTGACTGCGCGGGACGGCAGGGCGGAGGGCCTGAATCAAGAGTCGTAATTTTGTCAGTTTGGTGATGATTCTCAGGGTGTCGCAGGACACGTCATTCCGATTTGCGCAGCCGTCCGCAGGCCTGTAATGTTTTCTGAGTCGCCGCAGCCGGGACGCTCACGGAGCGCCTGAAGCATGGCGGCCAAACCCCAACTTTCTTTCGATGGTTGATCTGCTGTGTGCCTTGTGCGCCGGCGGGAAACCTGGGACTGGATGCTGGGTCCGGAAGGGCTGGAATAGCCGGTTTGGTTGGAATTCTTCGGAATTCACCGAATTGCTAAAACGGTTCGGATGGAATATGCTGGTAAAACACACAGCGGTGCGAAAAGAAAAGAAAGTTCCCGGTTGGGAATGGTTTTTCCGAGTAGGCCGGATGTGCCTGTTGTT
>NZ_VTFV01000013.1 GCF_009192745.1 Arthrobacter citreus | reverse complement strand
GGGGCCGGAGCGGTGCGGGCACCGCGGGGCCGGAGCGCGGGGCGCGGGCGGCGGCGGACGCCGGAGCGCGAAGCGCGGGCGGCCAATCGCGGGGAGCGGGGCGCGGGGCGCGGGCGGTGCGGGCACCGCGGGGCCGGAGCGGTGCGGGCACCGCGGGGCCGGAGCGCGGGGCGCGGGCGGCGGCGGACGCCGGAGCGCGAAGCGCGGGCGGCCAATCGCGGGGAGCGGGGCGCGGGGCGCGGGCGGCCAAGCGTGCGGTGCGTGCGCGGCGGACGCCGGAGCGTGCGGTGCGTGCGCGAGGATCAAGTCGGCGATCTGAAAATCCAGTCTTCTTCTCCTCCCCAACACGGGTTTGTGGGCCGTAGACAAATGCCGATGTCCACATCGAGACTTCCTACTGGTCTTTAGCCGGCGACGCGTTCGTAGCCTGTGGGCATGTTGGAGATGGAAGCAGCACCCTCATTGCGGCATCCGGCGGTGTCCGGTCCGTTGTCTGGACTATCTGGACTACCTGGACTGCCTGCGTCTTTTCCGGAGAACTTTGGTCGTCCTTCCGAGCAGGACCGCTCCGCTGTGCCAGAGGATCATTCCGTTCGTTTACCCCCGGAGTTCGTCCCGGCGGCGCAAAGGCTCTTGAACAGCGTAAGCGAATGTCTGCACTGCCTACAGGACCCGGCTAGCTGCGAAGATCTATCAGAGGCCTGGGCTGATCCGAACCTGGTGGACTTGATGCGGGTGTTGGAGGAGTTGAAGTCTGCTGCTGCGGCGGTGCAGGCCCGTGCTGCGGCTGTGTTTGACGCGTCCCAGCGCCGGGCGCAGTCCCGGGCCGGTGTTCCCTCCGGACAGCTGGGGCG